>NZ_CP107796.1:2892313-5784627 GCF_036345995.1 Streptomyces sp. NBC_00557 | reverse complement strand
CGATGGGGGCGCGCCAGGGCAGGCGTCGGGTGGTGCGGAGCCACTTGATGTGCTGGTTGACCATCGAGTCGACGATGTGGACGAACGCCTCGTAGCAGGAGAACAGTCCGTGCCGGCCGGTGAGGAGGTAGCCCTCCAGCCAGCCCTGACAGGTGTGTTCGGACAGGATTTCCATCACCCGGCCGTGACGCTCGAGGTGCTCGTCCACTTGGAGCACCTGGGCCTGCCAGGCCTTGCCGCTGGCCGCGTAGACCGCCTGGAGCCGGTTGGAGGCGGTCTCGTCGGGGCCGACGAGGCGGAAGTCGCGCCGCCCGCTCGTGGCGTGCATGACGTCCTGGAGCATGTCGCCGAGAACACGGGTGGGTTCGTGCAGGGTGGCGCCGGGCTTGTCGACCTCGACGGCGTACTTCTCCAGGGGCGGCAGGGGCAGCTCGCGCAGCAGCAGGCCACCGTTGGCGTGGGGGTTGGCACCCAGCCGGCGCCTGCCCTCGGGGATACAGGCGAGTACCTCGGGGCGCGGGGCGCCGTGCTCGTCGAACAGCTCCTCCGGCCGGTAGGAGCGCAGCCACTGCTCCAGTTGCCGCAGGTGCTCGGGGTTGTCCCGTACGGCGGCGAGCGGTACCTGGTGGGCGCGCCAGGTTCCCTCCACGGGCAGGCCGTCGACCTCGGCAGGGCCGGTCCAGCCTTTGGGGGTGCGCAGCACGATCACTGGCCAGTGCGGCCGCTCCACTACGCCGTCCTCACGGGCACTGCTCTGGATGGCCGCGATGCGTTCCAGCGCGTCGTCCATCGCGGCGGCCATCGCCCGGTGGACGGTCATCGGGTCGTCGCCGGTGACGTGGATGGGGGCGTGTCCGTAGCCGCGCAGCAGGTCGTCGAGTTCGTGCTCGGGCAGGCGGGACAGCACGGTGGGGTTGGCGATCTTGTAGCCGTTGAGGTGCAGGATCGGCAGGACAGCGCCGTCGTGGACGGGGTCGAGGAACTTGTTGGAGTGCCAGGAGGCGGCCAGCGGCCCGGTCTCGGCCTCGCCGTCGCCGATCACGCAGGCGACCAGCAGGTTCGGGTTGTCCAGGGCGGCCCCGTAGGCGTGGGAGAGCGAGTAGCCGAGTTCGCCGCCCTCGTGGATCGAGCCGGGCGTCTCCGGTGCGACGTGGCTGGGCACCCCGCCGGGGAAGGAGAACTGCCTGAACAGCCACGCCATGCCCGCCGCGTCCCGGGTGACGTCCGGGTACGTCTCGGTGTACGAGCCCTCCAGCCAGGAGTTGGCCAGCACGGCCGGACCACCGTGACCCGGCCCCCAGATACACAGGGCGTCCAGGCCGCGGGCCTTGATGACGCGGTTGAGGTGGGTGTGCACCAGGTTCAGGCCAGGCGACGTGCCCCAGTGGCCCAGCAGCCGCGGTTTGACGTGCTCGGGGCGCAGAGGCTCGGTGAGCAGTGGGTTTGCCATGAGGTAGATCTGGCCGACGGACAGATAGTTCGCGGCGCGCCAGTGGGCGTCCAGCGACCTCAGCTCATCCTCCTCCAGCTGGACGGGCCTCTGCTGCGTGTCGACGGACATCGAGGATCCTTTCCGAGTCGGGGCAGGGCTCCGGGTGCCGTGCATGCCGGTCTGCACGCCCTACCCTCTGCCGCCGCGCCGGGTACCCGACAGGGCCGTTCGGGCCACACCTGCCGCGCAGAACCAAACGGAGCATGTGTCGAAGGGAGCCGAGCCGGGGGTTCGTCACGAACACGCCCCGCTGGGCCAGCAGGCCAGGACTCATCCCGTTTATCCCACCGGAGGTCGGAAAGGCGTCCGCACACGACCCGAAGGAGGCGTACCCGTGGGAGCACTGGTCTGGCTGTTGATACCGGTCGTCGTCGGGGTGGGGGCCGCTATCTGGTCCATCCTCGTGCAACGCATCCACAGGCCGCCGCTGGGTCGTGACTTCGCCCGCCGCCAGCGGATGAAGGAAGTGCTGGAGCGGAACTCGGTCCCTGACAGGCGCTGAGGTCACAAGCCTTCAGCGGAATGCCTGCACGGCATTGGTCAGCCCACACGCTCCCAGCCGCGGCGGGGAGGGCGTGCACCGAGCTGGGTGTCGCGGCTGCGGTAGACGATGTAGGGGCGGGTGAGGTAGCCGATCGGCGCGGTGAGCATGTGGACGAGGCGGGTGAAGGGCCAGGCCGCGAAGAGCAGCATCGCGCTGATCGCATGGAGCTGGAAGAGGACGGGGGCCCCGGTCATCCGGTCGGGCTTGGGCTGGAGGTAGAAAATAGAGCGGAACCAGATGGAGATGGTCTCCCGGTAGTCGTAGCCGCCGCCAAGGAGGTTGGCCGCGACCGTGGCGGACAGTCCGAGCGCGATCGTCAGCGTCAGGGAGACGTACATCGCCTTGTCGTTGCGGGTGGTGGCGGAGAAGACCGGGCCGACGGTGCGCCGCCGGTAGATCAGGATGGCCAGCCCGCCGAGCGTGGCGACGCCCGCGATTGTGCCCAGGACGACCGCGCCCATGTGGTAGGCGTTCTCGCTGATGCCGGCCGCTTCGGTCCAGCTCTTAGGAATGACCAGGCCACCGATGTGGCCCAGCAGGACCACCAGGATGCCGAAGTGGAACAGCGGGCTGCCGATGCGCAGCAGACGCCGTTCGTAGAGCTGGGAGGAGCGGGTGGTCCAGCCGAACTTGTCGTAGCGATAGCGCCAGACGTGGCCGAGGACGAAGATCGCGAGAGCGATGTACGGCAGGACGATCCACAGCAGGATGCCGCCGGTGCCGACCTGCGCCGCCAGGATGTGGGACTGCGCGGGTGTCGTCATCGGGGGCCTCCTACGACGGGGGTGGGCAGGAACACCGGGGATGCGTATGGGTCGAGGCCGACCTCTTCCTCGGGCGGGCCGTCCGCAGCAAGCCGGAGGACGGCTTCGCGTTCGTCGCCTGCGAGGGCGGGGAGGGTGGCCGAGACGGAGTTCAGCACGTGGGCCCAGGGCGAATTGTCGTCGTTCAGGGCCAGGCGCAGCAGCTCCAGGCCGGCGCGGTGTTCGGTGAGCAGGCGGCGGCCGGTGGGAGGGTCGGTGGCGGCGAACTCGAGAACGACGGCGAGGTGGTCGGGCAGTTCGTCGTCGCCCAGACGCCACCCGCTCGCGGCGTAGGTCTGTTTCAGCCGCAGCAGGGCGATGCCGCGCTTCCGGGTGTCACCGTGGGCGTAGTACGTCAGGTACGGGCAGCAGCGTTTGCGGTGGTCGAAGGTGGCGACGTAGGCCGTGGCCAAGTCGGATGTGGTCGTCTGCTCGGCATGGGTGGTGAAGCGGAGCAAGGGGCGGGCGACCGGTTCCGGCAAGGTGGTGGCGACCCTGCCCGCCAGGGACAGGCGCTGCTCGAACTGCTCGTCGGGGTAGGCGAGAAGCAGGGACTGGGCCTGCCAGGCGTAGGGGTGCAAGGGCTCGGTGCGGGCTGTGCGCGTGGTCTTCCTCTTCATGGCTTCGGCTCGACCTCCCCACCGCCGCCGGTGGCTGTCGTCCCGTCGTCGCCGGTTGCCGCTCTGGCCGGAAAGAGGCCGGGTGGGGAGCCCTTGCCGTCCCAGTTGAGGAGGTTGACGCGAGTGGCCTTGTCGGTAGGAGCTGCGGGGGTGTCGGAGGTCTGCCGGTCCCGCAGGGCGTGGAAGTTCTCCACCGCGATGGGTGCGGCACCGCCGGAGGCCTCGCCGAACGGGCCGGAGCCTCCCATACCGGGGCCGCCCTCGTAGTCCAGGCTGCACTCGGTGGCCAGTTCCTCCAGCTTGTGGGCCTGTTCGGCGTGGGCGGGTGGGATGACGTACCGCTCGTCGTACTTAGCCAGCGCCAGCAGCCGGTACATGTCGTACATCTGCTCCTCGCCCATGCCGACTTCCTTGGGAATGGCGGCGTTGGGCTCGCGGCCGAGGTTGATGTCGCGCATGTAGGAGCGCATGGCCGCCAGGCGTCGCAGCACCGCGTCGACGGGGGCGGGGTCGCCCGCGGTGAACAGCTGGGCGAGGTAGTCGACCGGGATGCGAAGGGCATCGACAGCGGCGAAGAGGTTGCGATGGTCCTCGGCGTCGTGCCCGGTGTCACGGACCGCGTCGACCACTGGGGACAGCGGCGGGATGTACCAGACCATGGGCAGGGTGCGGTACTCCGGGTGCAGCGGCAGCGCCACCTTGTACGTGTTGATCAAGGCGTGGATCGGGGAACGTTGGGCGGCCTCGATCCAGTCCCGCGGGATGCCTGCCTTCTCCGCCTCGCGTACCACGTCCGGGTCGGTCGGATCGAGGAATACCTGGCGCTGGGCCTCGTACAGGCCGGTCTCATCGGGCGTGGACGCGGCCTCGAGAACCTTGTCGGCGTCGTAGAGGACCAGGCCGATGTAGCGAAGCCGGCCGACGCAGGTCTCGGAGCACACGGTGGGCAGTCCGACCTCGACGCGCGGGAAGCAGAAGGTGCACTTCTCGGCCTTGCCGGTGCGGTGGTTGAAGTAGACCTTCTTGTACGGGCATCCAGTCACGCACATCCGCCAGCCACGGCAGCGGTCCTGATCGACCAGGACGATGCCGTCCTCGGTGCGCTTGTAGATCGCTCCGGAGGGGCAGGAGGCAGCGCAGGACGGGTTGAGGCAGTGCTCGCAGATGCGCGGCAGGTAGAACATGAAGGTCTGCTCGAACTCGAGCTTGATCTTCTCGGAGACCTCGGCCAGGAGGACGTCCTTTTCGCCGGTAGCGGCGGAGTTGCCGAGGTCGTCGTCCCAGTTCGCCGACCAGGAGATCTTCATGTCCTTGCCGGTGATCAGGGACTTGGGACGGGCGACCGGGGTGTACTCCTGCAGGGGCGCGTTGGTCAGCGTCGCGTAGTCGTACGTCCAGGGCTCGTAGTAGTCGTCGAGCGTGGGCAGTTTGGGGTTGGAGAAGATCTGGATCAGCTTCTTGAACCGGCCACCGGCCTTGAGCGTGAGCCGACCGCGCTTGTTCAGTTCCCAGCCGCCCTGCCAGGTGTCCTGGTCCTCGTAGCGGCGGGGGTAGCCCTGACCGGGACGGGTCTCGACGTTGTTGAACCACACGTACTCGACGCCGGTGCGGTTGGTCCACGCCTGCTTGCAGGTGACCGAGCAGGTGTGGCAGCCGATGCACTTGTCGAGGTTCATCACCATCGCCATCTGGGCCATGACGCGCATGTCAGTACGTCACCTCCTGGTTGCTGCGGCGGCGGATGACGGTGACCTCGTCGCGCTGGTTGCCGGTCGGACCGAGGTAGTTGAAGGCGTACGACAGCTGGGCGTAGCCGCCGATCAGGTGGCTGGGCTTGATCAGCAGGCGAGTCAGCGAGTTGTGGATTCCGCCCCGGCGACCGGTGGTCTCGGTGCGGGGCACATCGATGAGCCGGTCCTGGGCGTGGTGCATGTAGACGGTGCCCTCAGGCATGCGGTGCGAGACAATCGCGCGGGCGGCGACGACGCCGTTGCGGTTGACCGCTTCGATCCAGTCGTTGTCCTGCACGCCGATCTTCGCCGCGTCGGCGGTGGACATCCAGATCGTGGGCCCGCCCCGGGAGAGGGAGAGCATGAACAGGTTGTCCTGGTACTCGGAGTGGATGGACCACTTGTTGTGCGGGGTCAGGTAGCGCACCGTCACGCCCAGCTCGCCCACCTCACCGAGGTGGGGTTCGCCGAACAAGGCGTCCATGTTCAACGGTGGCCGATACACCGGGAGTTGTTCGCCGAGTGCGGTCATCCAGTCGTGGTCGAGGTAGAAGTGCTGGCGGCCGGTGAGGGTGTGCCAGGGCTTGAGGCGTTCGACGTTGACCGTGAACGGGGAGTAGCGGCGCCCGCCGGTCTCCGAGCCGGACCACTCGGGCGAGGTGATGACGGGGACGGGGGCGGCCTGGGTGTCGGCGAAGGTGATCTGCTTGCCCTCGTGTTCGGCGGCAAGGTCCGCCAGCCTGGTGCCAGTGCGCTGCTCCAGGGTGTGGAAGCCCTGCGTGGCCAGGTGGCCGTTGGTGGTGCCGGACAGCGCCAGGATCGCCTCGCAGGCATGCACGTCCCGGGCCAGCAACGGGCGGCCGTCGGCCGCTCCCCCGCGCACGGTGCCGTTCTTGTGCCGCAGGTACTCCAGCTCCCGGGCGACCTTGAAGGTGATCCCCTTGGTGGTGGCGCCGAGGGAGTCCAGCAGCGGGCCGAGCGCGGCCATCTTCGCGGCGACGGCACCGTAGTCGCGCTCGACGGTGACGAGCTTGGGCATGGTGCGGCCGGGAACCGGCTCGCACTCACCGGCCTTCCAGTCGCGGACCCGGCCGTGCGGGGTCGCCAGGGCGTCCGGGGTGTCGTGCAGCAGTGGGGCCGCCACCACATCCTTGCGGACGCCCAGATGCTCGGCGGCCTGTCGGCTGAACTCCTTCGCGAGGGTCTGGAACGCGTCCCAGTCGGTGCGGGTCTGCCAGGGCGGGGCGATCGCCGGGTTGAACGCGTGCACGAACGGGTGCATGTCCGTGCTGGACAGGTCGTGCTTCTCGTACCAGGTGGCGGCCGGCAGCACCACGTCCGAGTAGAGGGTGGTGCTGGTCATGCGGAAGTCCAGGGTCAGCAGCAGGTCGAGCTTGCCGGTCGGAGCCTCCTCCCGCCACGTCACGTCCCGGGGGCGGCCCTCCGGCGGCGCCTCGGACGCGCGGACCGAGGAGTCGGCGCCCAGCAGGTGCTTGAGGAAGTACTCGTTGCCCTTGGCCGAGGAGCCGAGCAGGTTGGCCCGCCAGACGGTGAGCACACGGGGGAAGTTCTCGGGGGCGTCCGGGTCCTCGCCCGCGAACCGCAGCCGCCCCGCCTTCAGCTCCTCCACCACGTGCTCCCCCACCGCGCGCCCGGCCGCCTCGGCCTCGTCGGCGAGGTCCAGCGGGTTGCGGTCGAAGGTCGGGTATGAAGGCATCCAGCCCATCCGCGCGGAGGCAGCGATGACGTCGGCGGTGGTCTTCCCGGCGAACCGACCACCAGCCACCCCGGCCGCCGACAGGGTGTCGGCCGAGAACGGGTCGTAACGGAACTGGTCGCTGTGGAGGTACCAGTACGCGGTCTGGATCATCTGCCGGGCGGGGCGGTTCCAGTCGGAGGCGGTGGCGATCGCGGAGTAGCCGGTGATGGGGCGGACCTTCTCCTGGCCGACGTAGTGGGCCCAGCCGCCGCCGTTGACGCCCTGACAGCCGGTGAGCGTGGTGAGAGTCAGGAACGCCCGGTAGATGGTGTCGGAGTGGAACCAGTGGTTCGTCCCCGCTCCCATGATGATCATTGAACGGCCGCGGGACTCCTCGGCGTTGGCCGCGAACTCCCTCGCGATCCGCGTGGCCTTCTCCGCGTCCACGCCGGTGATCGCGGTCTGCCAGGCCGGTGTGTACGGCTGGTCCGCGTCCTCGTACGACGTCGGCCACTGGCCCGGCAGTCCGTCCCTGGCCACCCCGTACTGCGCCAGCAGCAGGTCGAAGACGGTGGTCACCAGTTGTCCGCCCACCCGGCGCACGGGAACGCCCCGCCGCAGCAGGCCCGCACTCCCGTTGGGAGCGTCGAAGCGCGGCAGCTCCACCATCACGGGCGCCTCGTCCGAGCCGTCGACGGACAGCAGCGGGTCGATGCCACCCAGGTCGAGGTTCCACTTCCCGGCGCCCGCCTCGCCGAAGCGGTCGCCGAGTGTGCCGCCCGGGACCACGGGCTGCCCGGTGGCCGCGTCCAGCAGCACGGTCCGGAACTCCGCGTGTTCCGCTGCCGCCTGCTCGCCGCCGAGATCGGCAGCGGTCAGGAACTTCCCTGGGGCGTACGTCCCCGGCTCCCGTTCCTCCAGGGTGACTACGAAGGGCAGGTCGGTGAAACGCTTGACGTAGTCCTCGAAGTACGGGGTGCGCCGGTCGACGAAGAATTCCTTGAGGATCACATGGCCCATCGCCATGGCCAGGGCCCCGTCGGTGCCCGGCTGGGCAGCGAGCCACTCGTCGGCGAACTTCACGTTGTCCGCGTAGTCCGGGGAGACCGCCACCACCTTCTGGCCGCGGTAGCGGGCCTCGGCCATCCAGTGGGCGTCCGGGGTGCGGGTGACCGGGAGATTGGAGCCCCACATGATCAGGTATCCGGCGTCCCACCAGTCCCCCGACTCCGGTACGTCGGTCTGGTCGCCGAAGACTTGCGGGGAGGCGACCGGCAGGTCCGCGTACCAGTCGTAGAAGGAGAGCATCACCCCGCCCAGCAGCGAGTAGAAGCGCGCGCCGGCCGCGTGCGAGACCATCGACATCGCCGGGATCGGGGAGAAGCCGGCCAGCCGGTCGGGGCCGTGGGTCTTGATGGTGTGCACGTGGGCGGCGGCGACCATCTCGATCGCCTCGTCCCAGCTCGCGCGCACCAGGCCGCCTTTGCCGCGCACGGACTTGTAACGTCGGGCGCGCTCCGGGTCGGAGACGATGTCCGCCCAGGCAGCCACCGGGTCGCCCAGCCGCGACTTGGCCTCGCGGTACATCTGCAGCAGCACCCCGCGCACGTACGGGTACCGCACGCGGGTCGGCGAGTAGGTGTACCAGGAGAAGGCGGCCCCGCGGGGGCAGCCGCGGGGCTCGTACTCGGGGCGGTCGGGGCCGACGGAGGGGTAGTCGGTCTGCTGCGCCTCCCAGGTGATGATGCCGTCCTTGACGTACACCTTCCAGGAGCACGAGCCGGTGCAGTTCACGCCGTGGGTGGAGCGGACCACCTTGTCGTGCGACCAGCGGTCCCGGTAGAACTCGTCGGCCTGGCGGCCGCCCGTCTTGTGGAGGGTGCGCAGGTCGGCGGAGACCTCGGCCCGGGTGAAGAAGCGGCGGGAGCGGACCAGTGCCTCCGCCACCTCGCCGTCCAGCCCGGCCCTTTCTGAGCGCCTGCGCTTCCTGTCCGGTGTCGGCTCGGTCTCCGTGGCCATCGCGCCGCCTCTTCCCGGGCCTCACGGCCCCTCGGATGCTCGCTTCGGTCCCTTCAGGGAACGCCATTCCTCGCCTTGCCACAATGACCGACACCGACACCTCCGGCCCCGGGATTTCTGCCGTGCCCGGACGCGCAGCAGTCCGCCCGGCGGCAGAGGCTGCGCCGGGCGGACAGGGGCTGAGCAGGGGGCTTCGATTCAGGCGGACGGCTCCGGCATGCGGGTGCCGACCCGGGCACGTACCGCCTCGACGGTCTCCCACTGCTCGGTGCTCAGGAACGCCAGCGCGGCCGGGAAGACGCCGTCCTGCTCCTTGAGGATGTGGTCGCGCAGCAGGTCGAGGGTCTCGATCAGCCGTCCCGGCCAGGTGGGGTCGGCCAGGTACGGTCCGTTCGCCTCGGCCAGCACGGCCTCGATGCGGCGGTGCTCGTCCTCCAGCGCGGCAATCTTCTCGGGGAAGTCGGCGGCCATCGCCGGGAACAGGCCGTGCTCCTCCACCTGGGTGTGCGGCTCCAGTACGGCGGCGATCTCCCGGACCAGCTCCGCCATGTACGCGATCTTGCCGTCGCGGTGGGCGTCGCGTACCTGGCTGATGAGGTTCACCACGGTCTCGTGCTCCAGGGTCAGTTGGTCGATGGACTCCAGCGCCTGGCAGCCGCAGTATTCACACATCGTCCTGTCCGTCCTCTCCCGATCAGTGCGTCTGGGCCGCGGGCAGGCGCCGCATGACCGCGTGGCGCACACCCGTCCCGGTGAAGGCCAGTGCCGCCGCGGCCACGACACCGAGCAGGGCCAGGCCGGCCGCGTAGGAGCCGTAGGTGCCGTACAGCGAGCCCATCACCAGCGGCGGGAGGAAGCCGCCGAGGCCGCCTGCGGCGCCGACGACGCCGGTGATCGAGCCGACCTTGTTCGCCGGGGCCAGGAGCGCCACCAGGGCGAAGACGGCGCCGCTGCCCGCGCCGAGCGCGGCGGCCATGGCCAGGAAGGCGATCGTGCCCACCGGCGCCAGGGACGGTGTGAACGCCTGCACGAAGGCTCCGGCGAGGACGACCGTCAGGACGCCGGCCAGCACCCGCACCGGGCCGATGCGGTCCGACAGCCAGCCGCCGACCGGCCGCATGGCCACCGCCAGCAGGACGAACCCGGCCATGCGGTTCGCCGCGTCCGCCTGGGTCAGGCCGTAGCCGGTCTTCAGGTAGGTGGGCAGGTAGACGGAGAAGGCGACGTAGCCGCCGAAGGCCACCGCGTACAGGGCGGACGCCTGCCAGGTGATCCCGAGCTTCAGGGTGGCGGCCAGGCGGCGGCCCATCGGCTCGGTGGGCATCGTACGGCCGGGTGCGTCGCGCAGCAGCAGGGCGGCGATCACCGCGTAGACCGCCAGGACGGCGGCGGTGATCAGGAAGGGGTTGGCCATACCGTGTGCCTTCACCAGCTTGACCGTGGTCAGCGCGCTGATGGCAGTGCCGCCCATGCCGGCGCCGAAGATCCCGATGGCCAGGCCGCGCCGCTCCGGCGGGAACCAGGCATTGACGAAGGGCACGCCGACGGCGAACGCGGTACCGCCGATACCGAGGAAGAACCCTCCCACCAGCAGTTCGGTGAGCGACGAGTGCCCGGCCAAGCCGAGGTAGAGCACCGGCACGATGGTGGCCGCCGAGACCAGCGGGAACATCACGCGCCCGCCATACCGATCGGTGAGCGCGCCCACCGGGATCCGGCCCAGCGAGCCGACGACCACCGGCACCGCCACCAGCAGCGACTGCTGGAAGGAGCTCAGGTCCAGGCTGTCCTTGAACCGCGGGCCGAGCGGGCTCAGCAGCGCCCACGCCCAGAAGTTGACGGCGAAGCCAACCGTGGCCAGCGCCAGCATCAGCCACGCCCGACCGGATACGGCCGCAGCCGTTGCCGGTCCCGCTTCCTGCTTCCTCGACGGCTGCAGCATTGCCGCCCGTCCCTTCGTCCTCGCAGTGGTGCGGCCCCGGTGATCGGTCCGGGACCGCCAGCCCGCCGACCGCACGACGCGGGCCGGTGACCTGCTGCCAATATCCGCGTGCGGACTCCCCCAGGGGGTGGGCCATCCGGCCTCATCACCCGGCCCGGCCGTCCCCGGTTTCCCGCCCGATGGGGTCGGGCCAGGGCCCCCTCGTCCGAGGTTGCCGGCAGACCTTGGCTGAAACTCTGGAGGTCAGGATCGAGGGCCGTCCGGCCCTAATGCCGCACCGGTCTACCGAGGCACCATGGACTGATGTCCCACAACGACGGCTTTCGCACACTCGACCGGCAGGAGTGCCTGCGCCTGTTGGCCAAAGCGCCGGTCGGTCGTGTCGTATACACCCGGCAGGCGCTGCCCGCCGTGCTCCCGTTGAACTTCTCCCTGGACACGGACTCCTCGGTGCTGCTGCGTACCTCGGCGAGTTCGGACCTTGTGCGCGCGATCGACGGAGTCGTGGTCGCCTTCGAAGCCGACGAGTTCGACGCCGCCTCCCGGTCCGGCTGGAGCGTGGTCGTCACCGGCCGCGCCACAGTGGTGACGGACCCCGCCGAACACGAACGGCTGTCACGGACCGGGCCACGCTCGTGGGTCGTCACGAGCGACGGGGTCTTCGTACGCATCGAGTCCGAGATGGTCACCGGCCGGGAACTGACTGGTACACAGCAGGGGATGACCGGGTCGGCGCAGCTCCGATAACGGTTCGCCGCGGCCGGGCCCGGACAGGGCCTTCAGAGCCCAGGGGGACTCAGGTCGTCGGCCTGGTGTCCCTGGCCGAGCGTGTCGAATCGGTCGCCTCCGCGGAACGGGGCGTGGTCTGCACGGAAGCGCGTGGGGTCCGGCCGCCGTCGGGGCCGTAGCCGAAGCGGATCAGTACCTGCGGATGGCACCGCTGCTGCGGAAGGCTGCTGGCCGCTCGCAGGTCCGGCCATTCCATGGCCTGGTGCAGGAGCGAGGTGCGCACTCCGTGCATGGTTGCCGTGAGCAGCACGTGCTGCAGCGCCTGGCCCGCGCGTAGCCAGTCCTCCGGTCGGTCGTGGGAGGTCCACAACAGGGCTGCCTGGGCGTGGCGTTCGAAGCGTAGGGCGGGCAGGTTCAGGGCGGGCAGCGGGCCGGTGAAGTCCCGCATTGGTATCCGCCCGGCGGCGTCTGTCGGGCCGAGCGCGGTGACGGGGATGCCGTAGGGGGTGTCCGTTCCCGGCCGGGTGATCCAGCTACGGGTCTCGGCGGTGCGTGCCGGGCTGGCGTGGTTGCGCGCCTCGGCCATGGCGGTCAGGCGCAGCAGCCTCCGGATTCCGACGAAGTCGGGCATGTGCAGCCGTGCGCCCTCGGCGTGCGCGGCCACCGCCAGCTCCGCGACGATCGGATCGGGTACGGGGCGGCCCGTGAACGGCATCCGGCTGGTGTGGCGTCGCGCGATGGCGGCGTACAGGTCCGGTTCCGCCAGTCGGCTGTCCTCCGGGCGCGGAGGATGGGTGAGCTCGATGGCGGCCAGCAGTTCCGGCTCCCCGGGATCGGGCAGCAGTCGTACGCCTGGGTGCCAGCCAAGGCGTACGGCGGCGAGCCTGATGTTGAACACGGCGGCCCCCACGGACAGATGCTGTGCGCGGCCATCGGGGTCGGCCAGCGGCAGTGACCGCTCCGGCGCCGCCCGGACCTCCAGCAGCTGGTTGGCGGGGTTCAGGCGGAAGCGCCAGGGTTGCGTGTTGTGGATGGACGGAGCTGCCACGGCCGCCGCGAGCAGCGTCTCCAGGGCAGCAGCGTCCAGGTCGGGAATGGGCACCGTGCTTCCTTTCTCGTCCGAGGCCACCGGCCGCCCTCCGCCCGCCCGAGAGGTGCAGTGGTGCATGTCTTCGCCGTGCTCTCCCGTGTTCGACGGACCAGGCAGCCCGTCATGGACGGAGTGATCGCCGCTCATGTCGCGGGCAGGGCGGTGGCGAGCAGTACGACGCCCAGGGAGCCGACGAGGGAGACGACCGCCAGGCCCCGGGCAAGGTCGGGGCGGTTCCGGGCGTGCGCGATGCCGTGTCCTGCCGCGGCGAGCATCACCACCACGAACAGCCCGAGTTTGGCCGCCAAGGTGCGGCCGTATCCGGGCTCGGCGAGCGATGCCCAGGTAACGCCCTTGTGCCAGGCCATGGCCCACCCGGTGCCCAGCTGTACCGGCAGGAACACCACCCCGGTCAGCAGCCCGAAGCGGCGGCCCGCCTCGGCGGCGAAGCGGTCCCTGGCCTCCGGCGCGAGCATGCGACGAGCCAGCGGAAGGACCACGAGGGTCAGGGCCAACTGCCCGCCGACCCACAGCACTGCACCGGTGACATGGAGGAACCGCACCACGGACCACAGACCCACCGTGCCCACTACTCGCTCACCTCCACCATGCCCATGGCCCCGGCTTCGGCGTGGCGCATGTCGTGGTCGACGAAGGAGTAGTGACCGGCCGCGGGGAACCTGGTCTCCACGAACCCTCCCTGGGCGGGGGCGAGATCGAGCGCCTGGGAGCCTCCTGGCTCACCGGGCCTGAGCAGGTAGGCGCCCTCCTTGTACACGGTGTCGAAGACGGTGCCGACGACGTGGAAGGCGATGCCGTCGCTCGGTCCGGCGGCCACCACCCAGAAGCGAGCCCGCTCGCCGGCCTGCGCCTTCAGCGGGGCCTTGGCGTACTGCGCGGCGGCGCCGTTGAACACCCAGGTGTCCGGAGTGTCCTGACGCATCTTCGCCACCTGGGCCGCGCTGCCGGGCGTGCCGAGGTACAGCTCGGAGGAGACCAGCACGTACTCGTGGTCCACCTTCTTCAGGCCGGGCGGGTCGATGATGACCGCCCCGTACATGCCGTTGCCCATGTGCTGGAGCATCGGCGCGCTGCTGCAGTGGTACAGCCATGCACCCGCCTTGTCGGCGCGGAAGCGGTAGACCAGGCGCTGACCGGGCTGGAGGGTACGCATCGACGTGTCCGGGGACAGCGAACCGGCGTGGAAGTCGATGCCGTGGCCCATGGTCGTGTCGTCGTTGACGAGGGTGATCTCGAAGACGTCGCCGACGTTCCCGTGGAGGGTGGGGCCGGGGGCGGTGCCGCCGAAGGTCCACATCTGCTGCTTGACGCCCGGGGCGACCTCGATGGTCCTGGAGGCGGCGTGCAGTTCGATCCGGTGCACTCTGCCGGCGGGCACGGGAGCCAGATCGGGATCACGGGGCTTCCATCCACGGGAGAAGTCGGCGGAGAGGTCAAGCCCCGTGCTGTCGAGGATGGTCGTATGCCCGTCATGTGGGCTGGTGGCCGTGTCCGTGGCGTTCTTCACAACGAGGGCCATCGTCATTCCGGCGGCGCGGTGGCCGGGCAGCGTGCACCATGCGGTGCGGTCCTTGGTGAGCGGCCCGAGGTCGAGGGTGCGGCTCTGCCCGTGGGAGAGGAGGGGGGTGGAGGGGCCTCCGTCGAGCTTGAGGTCGTGCCGCTGGGCGTCCTTGTTGGTGACCTTCAGCTTCAGCGCGGTGCCTGCGGTGACCTCGATCCGGCTGGGCCGGATGCGCATGTCGGTCAGGGTGACGTCGACGGTGCGCGTGGCGGTGGCGGCGCCGCTGCCCGCCCCGGCGGCGACGGCGGGGCGGTGGGTGTCGCCGCCGCTGTTGGCGAGCAGCACGGCCAGCGCGATCAGGACAGCACCGGCCGCACTGCCCACCAGGACCGGCCCGCGCGCCGAACGGCTCTCTCCGGTACGGCGCCCCGCTCGGACGAGAGCGGAGACAGTGAGGGCGATGAACACAGTTCCGGCCGTCGCGGCCAGCAGCATGCCCGCCGCGCCGGAGGGACCGGGCAGCGGCAGTGCCACCAGTGCGACGCCCCCATTGAGGGTCACCAACCGGGCCAACCAGCCTCGTTCCAGTACCGCCCGGACCGCGGCCCGCTCCTTCGGTCCGCTGCCGAGCACGATCGGCAACAGGTAGGTCAGGGCGCCGACGAGGACCTGTGCGACGACACCGATGAGCAGCACCGGGACCAGGGCGCCGACCTCCTCCCCTGCCTGGGCGAGGGGCCGGATGGTCAGGATCACCGCATCCGTGGTCACGCCGATGCACAGCCATACGACAGCTGCTCCGAACGTCCATGCGGCCGCCGCCGAGACCGGGCGTCGCCCGCGTACCGTGCGGGCGAACAGTTCCACCGCCAAGGCCAGGCCGACGGCGTATGCCACGACACCGATCACGGCCGGCGGGCGCCACCCGGCGGCCAGCCCGACGACAGTGGTCAGCAGTCCGCCGCCGGTCAGCCCCAGCACCCAGCGCGCCACCCGAGTGGTGCGTTCGGCCATGCGGACGCCCAGCACGGTGGGCCAGAGCATGAACAGGGTGCCCAGCACGGGAAGTCCGATCCAGCCGAGCAGGGTGACATGGATGTGGGCGAGCCTCAGTTCGGCGTAGTGCTGAGCACCGGCCCGTCCGGTGGCGAGCAGCCCGCCCAGGACCACGCCGACGATCAGCACCCCTGCGGCCACCCGATAGAAGTCGACGATGGGAGCGAGCCGCCCGCCCAGTGCGCCCCGGCCCATACGCACCAGCACCACCAGGTGCGCGGCGACCGCGACCACCAGCAGGGCGGCTGCGGCACCGATCAGAAGCGGCCGGTCCATCCACACGCCGACGAGGACACCCACCACGGCGAGGTTGACCCCGGCCAGCCGAGCGTCACTCCACCGTTCGTCGGGGCGGCGGGCGTGCAGCAGAGCGACGGTGAAGTGCTCGCTCCAGACCACGATGGCGGTGGTGGCGGCGCCGAGCAGGAACAGGTGGATCGCCAGCCAGCGGGCGATGGGCAGCGACTGCTGTGCGGTGGCTGCCAGCAGCGCCAGGGCCGCCCACACCACGACGACGATGTGGGCACGCAGGTGACGGGCCTTCAGCCCCGACTGCTTGAACCTGCTGGGATACCGGCCGCCGGTGGATTCGGGACGTTCGAGCTCGGTGGTCACGTGACTTCCTGTTGCTGCGTATGGCGTTCGGGCGACGGATGACGAACCGGCTCCGGTGAGGCACCGAGGCCCGCCGTACCAGGCGAGTCCGCCAGCAGCGCCGCCAGTTCCCGCTGGTGGGGGAAGGACCCGGGCCGGTATACGCACCACGGCTCCTCGGCGTACGGATCGCCCGTGACGCCGTAGGCGCGGGAGCGGGAGCCGCCGCAGACCCGGCGGAACTCGCACGCTCCGCAGCGCCCGCCGAGCCGGTCCGGGTCGCGCAGGCCGGTGAACAGCTCGGAGGTGCGGTAGATCTCGGGCAGCGGTGTCTCGCGCACGTTGCCCGCGCCCAGGGGCAGGAATCCACTCGGGTGCACGGTGCCTGTGTGTGAGACGAAGACGAAGCCGCGGCCCGCGTTGACGTCCAGCGGCGGCCGTCGTGCTCGGCGGCCTCCGGCGCTCAGGCCCAACGCGGAGGCGCGGTCGCGAAGTTCCTGATAGAGCGGGCCGAGCCCGAGCACCCTGACATGGTCCTCGCAGGCGTCCGCCAGCACCTTCCGCTGGAGTGCGACGCGGCGGAAGTGATGGGCTTCGGTCGTCTTGGCGGGGACGGTCAGGCCCACGTCGTACACGAAGTTGAGGACGTCTTCCGTCTCGGCCGGGGTGAGCACGCCGAGCTGTCGGCCACGGCCGGTCGGCACCAGGAAGAAGGCGCTCCACAGCATCGCGCCGTGCTCGACGACGAGACGGACGATGTCCGGCAGGTCCTGGAGGTTGTGCCGGGCGACCGTGGTGTTGATCTGCACCTTCATGCCGAGCGCGCGGGCGGTGTCCCAGGCGTCCAGGGTCCAGCGGTACACCCCGGGCACACCACGGAATCCGTCGTGCAGGTCGGCGGTGGAGCCGTCGAGGCTCAGCGACAGCCCGACCGCACCCGCGTCGTGCACGGCGCGCAGCCGGTCCGGGGTGAGCGTGGGCGTGCCGGAGGGAGAGACAGCGACGCGCACACCCGCCGTTTCACCGTAGGCGATCAGCTCCAGCAGGTCGGGGCGCTGGAAGGGATCGCCGCCCGTGATCACGAACAGCGGTGCCGGGGCCCCGAAGGCGGCCACTTGGTGCAGCAGCTCCTTGGCGGCAGCAGTGTCGAGCTCCCGCGGGTCACGGTCGGGCACTGCCTCGGCCCGGCAGTGCAGGCAGGCGAGCGGGCAGGCCCGGGTCGCCTCCCAGATCACGATGAACGGCCGGTCGTCGGCGTTCTGGCGCTGCCGACGGATCACTCGGAGGACGCTCACCGGTCCCCCCGCTCGGAATCGCTGCGTATCGTGCGTCCGGCCGCCCTGGAGTCAGGGCAGACGTGGCGGGCGGCCGGACGATGACCTGTCCGGCCCGTGCGTGGCGCCCGCCACGGGGGACGGCGGTGGAGACAGCCGCACGGGCGCTCGATTCGGTCGTACACGGGATACCTCCGGTTCGGTCGCCGTCAGCATCGGGCAATGAGCGACCTGGGCGCGGCGGCCGATCCGCCCATGAGGATGGGGCCGACGGTCCCTCGTTCGGTTCGCAGGACAGGGCCGAAGGGGCCGGATGGGACTAATGGGGTGAATGCCGCACCAGGTGGGTGCTGATGGCATGCGGCGCCGAGTGCCTCCCCCGCCACGGCGGAGACGCACATGATCTTTGTGCCGACGACCACCCAGGAGCACGAGTAGATGTTGTGAATTGGCTGTTCGAAAAGGGTCAACTGCTGCTTGGCGATGGGAGATTGGGGAGGCGGCCTCCGCCATGGTCGGCGATGGCGGCGGCCGCATGCGGAGATCTCGTGTCTCGCCTGCACGGGATCCTGGCGCGATTCGTCCTCGCGGCGGCCGGGGTCGTGCGGGATCCGGATCGAACCGGTCAGAGGACGGAGTGAATTCGACAGGCGGCTACCCCATGCGCCGCGGGCTCCCGCCGCCGCTCCCGTCCACGCCCAGGGCGTCCGCCGTGGCCACCAGGGCCGTACCCAGGCCGGTCAGCAGGGCACCGAGCCCAGTGACCAGGGTGGTGAGGTGCCATGCCTGGTAGGCCGACAGCAGCGAACCGCGCAGGGTTTCGCCCATGAACGCGGTCTGGCGCAGGGCGCTCAGCTTCTCGTCGTCGTTTCCTGTGGCGTGCAGTTCCTCGGTGATCTCGGCGTAGGTGCGGCCGCCGGTGGCCTGGACGAGGTGGTCCTTGATGAGTTCGGCGTAGGCGTGAGCCTGGGGACCGGTCTCCACTTGCCGGCCGGTGAGGGGGACGAGGTGGTCAGGCAGCCCGTGGTCCGGGAACGTGATCTTCTGGGCTGCCAGTTCCGTACGGATCTCCTTACGGCCGTTGCGCCCGCGCCAGACCATGACGGGTCCAGCGGCCACCAGAGCCGCACCGACCGTCCTGACCAGTGGACCGGTCCACCAGTGCGCACCATTCATGAAACGTGCCTTTCCTCTGTTCGGTGTTCGTGCGGGCCACGGGAGGTTGCGGCGCGCACGCTGCAGGGCCGCCGGTCGCGGGCCGGGTCAGTGGTGGCTGAGCCGGAGCCGCCAGGCTTCGGGACCCCGCTGCAGGTATTCCACGGCGAAGCGTCCAGGGTTGCGCTGTTCGATCTGCCCGAGCAGCGGCAGCGGGTCGTGCGGCGCGACGAGCACCATGGCCTGCCCGGCCTGGACAGCGTCCAGCGCGCCGAAAACCGTCGCATGGCGGAGGGCGTGGGGAACGGATCGCACATCCAGTTCGGGCTCGGCGGCCTCTTCCTCGCCGCCGCAGCCGCACCCTCCACCGCAACCGGTCTCCTCCCCGTTTTCCTGGGCCGCCGTATGGCTGTCGGCTCCAGGACCGCCGCCGGACCGGGTGCGGTGCTCAAGCCGGTCGTGCATGCTGGCGAGCAAGTCGGCCAGCCGGAGCCCCGGGGCCGCGGCGAGCAGGGGGAGCACAAGGCCGTTCTCCTTGGCCACGTGTTCTTCGAAGAAGACCTGAAGAGCGCGGGCGTCGGCCGCCGCGCCGGTCACGTCGGACGGGGTGCGCAGGGCGTCGACCAGCGCGGTCAGGCAGCTGTGTTCAGCGATCAGGCTCTCAACGAGCAGGCGACTGTCCGGTAGGCGGCGCGCGGCGGGGTAGAGCGCGGCTTCCTCGGCAATCGCGTGCGGCAGGATCTCACGGTCACAGAAGGCGACGAGGCCCGCACGGATTCGCTCCGCGGCATCCGGATCCCGGTTCGCCGCGGTGAGCAGCATCGCCACGCGGCCAGCCAGCTCCCCGGCCATGCGGGCATGGTGCGCCTCTGCGGCTTCGAGGGCTGTGGCGTCCTCGGGGGCCGAGGCAAGGGTGAGAGCACTCACGAGGGTGCCTCCAGTGGTTCACGGCCGGGCAGCCCGGCCAGGTGCGGGTAGAGGTGCCGGCTCGTCCGCCACGTCCTGACGTGACCCGCGGACGACGCGGCCAGGCAGGGACCAACGACGACGACGCGATATGGCGGGCGACCGTGGGCCGTGGCGGAGAGCCGGACGGTGACCGGACCGGGAGCGCGCCGTGTCTGCCGCGGCCGTAGGCACGAGAAGACGTGGCCGGGCAGCCGGGCGCAAGGGCCTTCCGGCCGTTCCCGGCCGGTCGGAAGTCAGCGTCCCCGTGCCGCTCCTGCCGCAGCTTGGGCCGAGCGGCCCTGCAACGCCGTCCAATGGTCCTCCATCACTACCTCGGGCCTGTCCGGGTGGCCGCCCGGGGACAAGAACTCAGCGCGCCCGCCCGGTGGACGGCCTCCTCGGGCCGGGCACACAGCCGCCGCGATCGCGACCCCAGCCCGCGCGTGGATGCAAGTAAGCCCCGTAGTCCTAGCTCCAACCCCGGCCGCAAGGTAGCTCGGGCTGCACGTCCACGGCTCGTCTGGTCGCCCATTGCCGCGGGGCGCCGGTTCGTTGAGCCGTTCGGGTGAATCCGTGGACTGAGGCGAGGGACGGCGGGGACGTGCGGCAGGAGTGGTCACCGGAAGACGTGGTGGCGTGCTGGACACTGGTGGACGGCGACTGGGACCTGGTGGCGAACAAAACGGTCCGACGCGGCTGGGCTTCTCTCTGGTGCTGAGGTTCTTCGAGCTCGAGGGCCGGTTCCCGGAGTTCGTTGAGGAGATCCCACCGCAGGCGGTTGAGTACGTCACCGAGTTGGTGAAGGTGCCGGCGGCGGACTTTGTTCTGGTCGGACTCAACCCGTATGGCACCTTCCACCTGGACATGGACAAGCGCCTCGACCTGGGGCTGGTCAACGCAGTACCCCGCCCTCGCGGCCAGGCGGACGCCGATCGATCGAGCGCGGAGACACGGTGACCGCGGTGTTGGGCGACGACCGGGTGGCCGGGTGCTGTCAGCTGCCCTTGCCCGGCTTTGACGCGGTGTCACCCGTCGTGCTGGCGCGGAGCATGGCCCGGTAGAGAGCGTCGTGCTCGGGCGAGGCGGGCAGGGAGCCGCGAGCGGGGGCCTCGAAGGACTGGATGAAGAAGGCCACCACGCGCCGCCACGCGTCGGGCGCGGCGTCGCCGGTGGCGTTGACGACGCCGGCGTTGGCCATGTGCATCAGCACCAGGTCAGAGGGATCGAAGTCCTCGCGCAGGCGGCCTGCGGCCTTGGCGCGGTCGATGAGCCGCAGCATGGCCTCGTACGCCTCGGTGCGGCGCTGCTCCAGGGCCTTGGCGGTGGGGAAGGTCGTGGTCAGCACGTCGGCGAAGCCGTAGTCGGCGGCCTGCATCGCGCAGGCGGTCTCGATGTAGCCGGTGAAGCCGCGCCAGGGGTCGGGGTCTGCCAGCGCAGCCGTGACCGCGTCGGCGTAGGCGTCCATGCGGCCGGCGAAGACCGCGGCGACCAGGTCCTCCTTGGTGGGGAAGTGCCGGAACAGGGTGGCGATGCCCACGCCCGTCTCGCGGGCCACCGAGGCCATGGAGGCGCTCAGGCCATCGCGGGCGAACACCGTGCGCGCGGCGGCGATGATCCGGCCCCGGTTGCGTTCGGCGTCGCTGCGCAGGGGCTGGGCGGTCGTCTCGTCCCTGTTCATGCCGCCAGTCTAGCGAATCGGAATGCCCTATCCGATTGCCGTGTTACCGTGGTCGGGACGAACCGGATAGGCCTTTCCGGAATAGAAACCGGATAGGCCTATCCAATTCATTCAGGGCTGCACAGGAGCACTCGGCTCCGTGACAGTCCGCGAAAGGATCTTCTGTGACCAGCATCGCCATCGTCGGAGCCGGACCCCAGCTGGGCCTGGCCATCGCCCGCACCTTCGGCTCCCACGGCTTCGACGTCGCCCTGATCTCCCGCAACCGGGACAAGCTCGACACCCTCGTCGGCAAGCTCGCCGCCGACGGCATCACCGCCGCCGCGTTTCCCGCGGACGTGCTCGACCGCAACGCGCTCACCCAGGCGCTGGGGGACGCCGCCGCCAGGTTCGGCGGCATCGACGTCCTGGAGTACTCCCCGGTCGGCACGTTCGGCACCACCGCGCTGACCTCCCCGACCGGCACGGAGCCCTCGCACGTGGAGTTCGAGATGAACTTCCAGCTCTACGGCGCCATCGCCGCCACGCAGGCGGTGCTGCCCGCGATGCGCGAGGCCGGCGCGGGCACGCTGCTGTTCACCACCGGCGCGGGCTCGATCGTCCCCGACCCGCGGGTCGCCAACGTCAACGCCGCCGCCGCGGCGCTGCGCAACTGGGCGATGAACCTGCACAACGAGCTGGCCGACGCGGGCACCGGTGTCCAGGCCGCGCACGTCGGCATCGACGTGTCGATCGGCACCGCCGTCATCCCCGGCCTGCCCACCGCGCAGCCCGAGCAGATCGCCCCGGTCTACTGGGAGCTGCACACCACCGCCCGTGACCAGGCCGAGCGCGTCTTTTCCCTCTGAAGCTCCGGTCGGGCCGGCGGCAGCGCCGGGGGTGGCGCTGCCGCCGGGCCCGGCCGGGCGGACCCGGTCCGCGACGAGGGCTCGTCCCCGGTCCCGCCCAGGGACGGGGACGAGTCCTTGCCGGGCCGGTCAGTCGTGCTGCAGATGCTGGCTGGAGGATGTGCTGCCCTGAGTGGCGGCCCAGGAGGCGAGCAGGCGCAGCGCCTCTTCGGAGGCGGTGCCCGGTTCGGCGCAGTAGACGGTGAGGACGTGCGCGCTCCGGTTGGGCAGGGGCAGGCCCAGGGAGTGGTAGGTCAGCTCCAGGTCGCCGACCACGGGGTGGCGCAGGCGCTTGGTGCCGTCGTGGTGGATGCGGACGTCGTGCGCGGCCCAGTGGGTGCGGAAGGCGGCGCTGAGGGTGGACAGCTCTCCGATGAGTTCGCGCAGCGCCCGGTCGCCCGGTTCGCGTCCGGCTTCGGCGTGCAGCAGCGCGGCGGTGGAGGCACAGGCGGCGTCCCAGTCGGCGAAGTAGTGCTGGGCTCCGGGGTCGAGGAAGATGTAGCGGGCCAGGTTGGCGCGGCCGTGCTCGCGGGTGGTGGGGCTGTCGTACATCGGCGCCCACAAGGCCTTGAACAGCGCGTTGTGGGCGATGACGTCCAGGCGGCCGTTGCAGACGAAAGCGCAGGCCATCGTCATGGAGTCGAGCATCCACTGCACCCGGGGCGGGACGTCGACGTCCTTGCGGCGCGGCGCAGTGCGGCGGGCAGGGCGGGCGGATTTGGCCAGGTCGAACAGATAGGTCCGCTCGTCCTCGTCCAGGTGCAGCGCCTGGGCCACGGCCGCGAGGACGTCCTCGGACACGCCGCTGATGTGGCCCTTCTCCAGCCGGGTGTACCACTCGGTGCTGACCCCGGCCAGCACGGCGACCTCCTCGCGCCGCAGCCCCGGCACGCGACGGCGGGTGCCGGCGGGCAGCCCGGCCTGCTCCGGAGTGATCTTGGCCCGTCGGCTGACGAGGAAGTCGCGGATGTCGGCGCGGTTGCCACCCTGCTGGTCCATGGCTTCCACGGTAGTCGCGGGCTGCCGGCGAGGGAGGTCGAGCTTGTCCCCCCTCAATCCGCGGCGCCGGACGGCGCGCGGACCCCAGCGGGGGGAGAGCCGGTCCCCCCGATAAGTGCGACCTTCTCCCTGCCCGGCCTGGGCGGTTTTCTGGACATGCGAGCCCCATCGGCCGCGAAGAACATGAAGCGGAAAGCGGTCCCAGCACCCCACGCGAGGCTCGGACCAGCAACGTCTCAGGAGCGAGAACATGACCACGTCGGACGGCTACACCTTCCAGCTGGACGAGAACGTCGACCGCACCCCGGTGCGGTTCAAGAACCGGTTCGGCATCGAGATCGCCGCGGACCTCTACACCCCGAAGAACGCCACCGGCAAGCTCCCGGCGCTGGCCGTCAGCGGGCCGTTCGGCGCCGTCAAGGAGCAGTCGTCGGGCCTGTACGCGAACGAGTTCGCGCGCCGCGGCTACGTGTCCCTCGCGTTCGACCCCTCCTTCTCGGGCGAGAGCGGCGGCGAGGTCCGCGATGTCGCCGCCCCCGGCATCTACACCGAGGACTACAGCGCCGCCGTCGACTTCCTCGGACTGCAGGACCTCGTCGACCGCGAGCGCATCGGAGCGCACGCCATCTGCGGCCTGAGCGGCATGGCGCTCACCGCCGCGGCCGCCGACGGCCGGATCAAGGCGGTGGCCACGGTCTCGATGTACGACATGTCGCGCAGCATGTCCCGCGGCTACAAGGACAGCTACACGCCCGAGCAGCGCCAGGAGATCGTCGACTACCTCGGCCGGCAGCGGTGGGCCGACGCCGAGAACGGCACCTTCGCACGGGGATCCCACGAGATCCCCTTCAACGCGGACGGCACCATGGCCATCTCCGACCGCATCCTGCCCGAGACCCTCCCCGAGGGCGCGGACCCGGTCACCTCCAGCTTCTTCGACTACTACCGCACCGAGCGCGGCTACCACCCCCGCTCCGTCAACTCCAACACCGTGTGGACCGCGACCACGCCCCAGGGCTTCTTCGCGTTCCCGCTGATGGCGAACATCGGCATGCTCGCGCCCCGCCGCGCCCTTCTGGTGGCTGGCGCCGACGCGCACTCGCGCTACTACTCCGAGGACGTCCAGGCGATGGCGCCCGGCAACATCGACCTGGTGATCGTTCCGGGCGCGGACCACGTCGACCTGTACGACCGCAAGGACCTCATCCCGTTCGACAAGCTCGACGAGTTCTTCACCAAGAACCTGGCCTGACCAGCATCGCCTTGCCGTACGGCAGGCGGCCCCGCCCGCCTGCCGGCAGCGAAACACCACTCACGGCCGTCAGAGCGGTCGAGCCCCGCACGCAACAAGAAGCACGGAGACGCACAACATGCGTGGAGTCATCATGCACACCGCCGGGGACGTCCGGGTGGAGGACCGTGACGACCCGAAGATCATCGAACCGACCGACGCGATCGTGAAGCTGACGGCGACCTGCATCTGCGGGTCGGACCTGTGGCCCTACCGCGGCATCGAGCCCGCCGACCACACCCTCATGGGCCACGAGTACGTCGGCGTGGTCGAAGAGGTCGGCTCCGAGGTGAAGACCGTCAAGCCCGGGGACTTCGTCGTCGGCTCCTTCGTCATCTCCGACAACACCTGCGAGATCTGCCAGGCCGGCTTCCAGTCCAAGTGCGTGCACGCCGAGTTCGTCCACGCCGGGATCGGCACCCAGGCCGAGAAGGCCCGCATCCCGCTGGCCGACGGCACCCTGGTGGCCACCCCAGGACAACCCGACCCCGAGCTGATCCCCGCCCTCCTAGCCGCCTCCGACGTGCTCGGCACCGGCTGGTTCGCCGCCGTCGCCGCCGAGGCCGGCCCCGGCAAGACCGTCGCCGTCGTCGGCGACGGCGCCGTCGGCCTGATGGCCATCCTGGCCGCCAAGCAGCTCGGCGCCGAGCAGATCATCGCCATGTCCCGCCACCCCGAGCGGCAGAAACTCGCCCGCTACTACGGCGCCACCGACATCGTCGAGGAGCGCAGCGACGCCGGCGTCGCGAAGATCAAGGAACTCACCGGCGGACTGGGCGCGCACTCGGTCGTCGAAGCGGTCGGCACGAAGGAATCGTTCATGCAGGCCGTCGGCTCCACCCGCGGCGGCGGCCACATGGGCTACGTCGGCGTGAACTACGACGTGCAGATCCCCGGCATCGAGCTGTTCTTCGCCGGCATCCACACCCTGGGCGGCCCCGCCCCGGTCCGCCGGTTCCTCCCCGACCTGATCCAGCTCATCTGGGACCGCAAGATCGACCCCGGCAAGGTCTTCGACCTCACCCTCCCCCTGGAACAGGCCGCCGAAGGCTACAAGGCCATGGACGAACGCCGCGCCACCAAGGTCCTCCTCACCCTCTGACCA
Organism: Streptomyces sp. NBC_00557; assembly: GCF_036345995.1. Classification (NCBI taxonomy): domain Bacteria; kingdom Bacillati; phylum Actinomycetota; class Actinomycetes; order Kitasatosporales; family Streptomycetaceae; genus Streptomyces; species Streptomyces sp. NBC_00557. The sequence continues at coordinate 5,759,450 of NZ_CP107796.1, read as the reverse complement.
ACCCCTCCCCGCCGCCCCGTCCCGTCGCACAGCGCGGACGGGGCAGGGAACTGAGCAGGGGCGCCGACACGGCGGCCGCGGCAGGGCCAAGGAGAACCTGGTCATCGCGCAGCTGCACCGCAGACCGGAGACGAGGGACAGGGACATGGCATTGATTCTGGTGACCGGCGCCTCCAGCGGGCTCGGACACAACACCGCGGACGCACTGGCCGACCAGGGGCACGACGTCGTCGTCCACGCCCGCAACCAAGGCCGTCTCAACGCGGAGGCCGCCGGCCGGTGGAAAGGCACCATCGTCGGCGACCTGGCGAAACTCGACGAGATCCGGCACGTCGCCGACCAGGCCCAGGAGTTCGGCCGCTTCGACGCCGTCATCCACAACGCCGGTGTCCTGGACTCTCCCGACGTCGTCACGGTCAACACCCTCGCGCCCTACCTGCTGACCGCGCTCATGGACAAGCCCGGCCGACTCATCTACCTCAGCAGCTCCATGCACCGCGGCGGCTCCACCGACCTGCGACGCCTCACCGACGGCACCGCCTCCTACTCCGACGCCAAGCTCTGGGTCACCACCCTCGCGCTCGCCCTCGCCTCCCGCTGGGACGGAACCACCAGCCACGCGGTCGACCCCGGCTGGGTACCGACCCGCATGGGCGGCCCCGGCGCACCGGACGACCTGACCGCCGGCCACCAGACACAGGCATGGCTCGCCACACACCACAACATCACCCCGAACACCGGCGGCTACTGGCACCACCAGCGCCCCCAGGAACCTCACCCTGCGGCGCCAGACGAAGAGTTCCAGGCTCGTCTCATCCAAGCCCTGGAGAGCCACACCGGCGTCCAGCTCGGCTGACCACTCCCCACTCGAAGCGAGCCCCGAGCGACGCGGCATGCGTCGATCCGCCTCCGCGTCCACTCGCGGCGTGCAGACCGCCACCGCAGCGAGCATGTGATCGTCTCGCACAGTAGCCTCGCCGCTCTCGTACACGCACATCTCGCCCCCACTACCCGAAGGGCCCTGGGTCCCCTCGCCCCAGGTGAAGAGCGGGCCATACGGTCGGCCAAGCAGGGCCGTTCGGCCCCAGGCCCGGCTGGAATCCGACGCCTAGCGTTCGTGCTCATGGAGAACGACAAGATCGCGCGCCCCGCGCAGCGGCGCGAAGGTGACAGTTGGCCGCTGGCGGCCCGCAGGCTGCTGACCCGCCGCGAGGTCTCGGCCGACGGACGCGCTGTCTTCGGCACCGGCGACCCCTCGTGGGAGGGGTTCTACCGCGACCGCTGGGCGCACGACAAGGTGGTGCGCTCCACGCACGGCGTCAACTGCACCGGGTCGTGTTCGTGGATGGTGTACGTCAAGGACGGCATCATCACCTGGGAGCACCAGGCCACCGACTACCCGTCGATCGGCGCGGACTGCCCCGAATACGAGCCCCGCGGCTGCCCGCGTGGAGCGTCGTTCTCCTGGTACACCTACTCCCCGAGCCGGGTCCGCTACCCGTACGTGCGCGGCGCGCTGCTGAAGCTGTGGCGCGAGGCCCGGCGGCGGCTCGGCGATCCGGTCGCGGCCTGGGCGGAGATCACGGGCGACCCGGCGAAGGCGCGCGCCTACAAGCGGGCTCGCGGCAAGGGCGGCCTGGTGCGGGCCGACTGGGACGAGGTCGCCGAGCTGGTCGCCGCCGCCCACGTCCACACCATCAAGGCCTACGGCCCCGACCGCGTCGCCGGCTTCTCCCCGATCCCCGCGATGTCAATGGCGTCCTTCGCGGCCGGCTCCCGCTTCATGTCGCTGATCGGCGGCACGCTGCTCTCCTTCTACGACTGGTACGCCGACCTGCCGATCGCCTCCCCGCAGGTCTTCGGTGACCAGACCGACGTGCCCGAGGCCGCGGACTGGTGGAACGCCGGCTACCTGATCATGTGGGGTTCCAATATCCCCGTCACCCGCACCCCCGACGCTCACTTCCTCACCGAGAGCCGCTACAACGGCACCAAGGTCGTCGCGGTCAGCCCCGACTACGCCGACAACGTCAAGCACGCCGACGAGTGGCTCGCCCCGCACCCCGGAACGGACGGCGCGCTGGCGATGGCCATGGGCCATGTGATCCTGCGGGAGTTCCTCGTCGACCGCGACGTGCCCTACTTCCGGGACTACCTGCGTAAGTTCACCGACGCCCCATTCCTGGTGACCCTGCGCGAGCACGAACACGGACTCGTCCCGGACGGGTTCCTGACCGCCGCCGACCTCGGGCACGACACAGAACACGCCGAGTCCAAGACCGTCCTCCTCGACGCGGCCACGGGTGAGCCCGTCGTGCCGAACGGCTCGCTCGGCTTCCGCTGGGGAAAGACCGAACAGGGCCGCTGGAACCTTGAACTGGGCGAAGTGGAGCCCGAGTTGAGCCTACTCGACTCGGCCGAGGACCGGGTGCGCGTGGCACTTCCCCGGTTCGACGAGGGCGCCTCGGAGGGCGGCTCGGTGATGGTGCGCGGCGTACCTGTGCGGCGGATCGGCGGCCGACTCGTCACCACGGTCTTCGACCTGATGCTCGCCCAGTACGGGGTGGCCCGGCCCGGTCTGCCGGGCGTCTGGCCGCTCGCATACGACGACGCGTCCCAGCCGTACACCCCGGCCTGGCAGGAGACGATCACCTCGGTGCCCGCCGAGCAGGCGGCCCGGATCGCCCGGGAGTTCGCCCGTAACGCCGAGCGCACTCAGGGCCGTTCGATGATCGCGATGGGTGCGGGCACCAACCACTGGTTCCACTCGGACACGATCTACCGGGCGTTCCTGGCACTGACCACGATGACCGGCTGCCAGGGTGTCAACGGCGGCGGCTGGGCGCACTACGTCGGCCAGGAGAAGGTCCGTCCGCTGACCGGCTTCCAGCACCTGGCGTTCGCCTTCGACTGGCAGCGGCCCACCCGGCACATGGCGGGGACGTCGTACTGGTACCTGAACTCCGACCAGTGGCGCTACGAGGCGTTCGGCCCCGACGAGCTGGCATCCCCGCTCGGTGAAGGCCGCTTCAAGGGGAAGGCGTTCGCGGACACGCTCGCACAGGCGGTACGGCTCGGCTGGACGCCCGGCCATCCCGGCTTCAACCGCAACCCGCTGGACCTGACCGACGAGGCCGCCGCCGAGGGGCGCCCCGTCGCCGAGCACATCGTCGACGAGCTGAAGTCCGGCAGGCTGCGGTTCGCCGCCGAGGATCCCGACGACCCGGCCAACTTCCCCCGCGTGCTGACTGTGTGGCGGGCGAACCTGCTGGGCTCCTCCGGCAAGGGCAACGAGTACTTCCTGCGCCATCTGCTCGGCACGGACGCGGCAGTCCGCTCCGCCGAGACCCCGCCCGAGGGACGGCCGAAGGAGGTGGTGTGGCGGGAGGAGGCGCCCGAGGGCAAGCTCGACCTGCTGGTCTGCATGGACTTCCGGATGACCTCCACCGGGCTGCTGGCCGACGTGGTCCTGCCGGCCGCCACCTGGTACGAGAAGGACGACCTGTCCTCGACCGACATGCACCCCTTCGTGCACGCCTTCACACCCGCCATCGCCCCGCCCTGGCAGGCCCGCACCGACTACGACACCTTCCTGACCATCGCCGACCGCTTCAGCGAGCTCGCCGCCGGGCACCTCGGCACCCGCACCGACGTCCTCGCCGTGCCGCTCACGCACGACACCCCCGACGAACTCGCCCAGCCGGGCGGTGTCGTACGGGACTGGAAGACGGGCGAGTGCGACCCGGTGCCCGGCCGTACCATGCCGAAGCTCGTAGTCGTCGAACGCGACTACGCCGCGACCGCGCAGAAGATGCGCGCCGTCGGCCCCCTGCTCGACACCCTGGGCACCACCACCAAGGGCATCACCGTCCACCCGGACCAGGAGCTGGAGGAGCTACGGCACCGCTGCGGGACCGTACGGGGCGGAATCGCCGCCGGGCGGCCCTCCCTGGCCACCGCCTCCGACATGTGCGAGGCGATCCTCGCTCTGTCCGGCACCACCAACGGCCGCCTGGCCACCGAGGGCTTCCGCGCGATGGAGCGGCAGACCGGCAGCGAGGGCCTGGTGGAACTCGCCTCTGAGCGCGAGGCCGAGCGGATCACCTTCGCCGACACCCGCACCCAGCCTCGCGCGGTCATGACCTCCTACGAGTGGTCGGGCTCGGAGACCGGCGGGCGCCGCTACTCCCCCTTCGTGATCAACACCGAGCACAAAAAGCCCTGGCACACGCTCACCGGCCGCCAGCACTTCTTCGTCCAGCACGACTGGATGGCCGAACTCGGCGAGCAACTCCCCGTATACCGGCCCCCGTTGAACACCCCCCGGCACTGCGGCGACGAGCAGCTGCATGAGCACGGCCGGGCGGAGGTCACGGTCCGCTATCTGACCCCGCACTCGAAGTGGTCCATCCACTCGAACTACCAGGACAACAAGTACATGCTCGACCTGTCCCGGGGCGGCCCGGTGATCTGGATGTCCACCGCCGACGCCGAGAAGATCGGCGTGACGGACAACGAGTGGATCGAGGCGTACAACCGCAACGGCGTCGTCGCCGCCCGCGCCGTGGTCACCCACCGGATGCCCGAGGGCACCGTGTACATGTACCACGCCCAGGACCGCAACGTGAACGTGCCGAAGACCGAGGTCAGCGGCAAGCGGGGCGGCATCCACAACTCCCTGACGAGGCTGCTGCTCAAGCCCACCCATCTCGCGGGCGGCTACGCGCAGTTCACCTACGCCTTCAACTACTACGGCCCGACCGGCAACCAGCGCGACGAGGTCACCGTCATCCGCCGCCGCTCGCAGAACGTGGAGTACTGAGATGCGCGTCATGGCACAGGTGGCGATGGTGATGAACCTCGACAAGTGCATCGGCTGCCACACCTGCTCGGTCACCTGCAAGCAGACGTGGACCAACCGCACCGGCGTCGAGTACGCCTGGTTCAACAACGTCGAGACCAAGCCGGGCGTCGGCTACCCGCGCCGCTACGAGGACCAGGAGAAGTGGAAGGGCGGCTGGATGCTCGACAAGCGGGGCCGGCTGGTCCTGCGTTCCGGCGGCCGGGTGAAGCGCCTGCTGTCCCTGTTCTCCAACCCCGACCTGCCGGGCATAGAGGACTACTACGAGCCGGTCACCTACGACTACGACAACCTGGTCAGCGCCCCCGCCGGCAAGGACATCCCCGTCGCCCGCCCCCGCTCCGTCCTCACCGGCAGGCCCACCGCGATCACCTGGGGCGCCAACTGGGAGGACGGCCTCGGCGGCGCCCCCGAGCACGCGGGCGGCGATCCCAACCTGACCGGGGCATGGGCGGAGAAGGTGAAGTTCGAGTTCGAGCAGACGTTTCTCTTCCACCTGCCCCGGCTGTGCGAGCACTGCCTCAACCCGGCGTGCGTCTCCGCCTGCCCGTCGGGCGCGATGTACAAGCGGGTCGAGGACGGCATAGTGCTGGTCGACCAGGACCGCTGCCGCGGCTGGCGGATGTGCGTGACGGCGTGCCCGTACAAGAAGGTGTACGTCAACCACGCCACCGGCAAGGCCGAGAAGTGCACCTTCTGCTTCCCCCGCATCGAAGCCGGCCAGCCCACCGTCTGCTCCGAAACCTGCGTCGGCCGCCTGCGCTACCTCGGGCTGCTGCTGTACGACGCCGACCGCGTCGGCGAGGCCGCGGCGACCCCCGACGAGAAGGACCTGCTGGATGCCCAGCGCAGTGTCTTTCTGGACCCGCATGACCCAAAGGTGATCGCGGCTGCCCGCGCGTCCGGCATCCCGGAGGACTGGCTGGAGGCGGCCCGCCGCTCCCCGGTGTACGACCTGGTCATGCGCTACAAGGTGGCGCTGCCACTGCACCCGGAGTACCGCACCCTGCCCATGGTCTGGTACGTGCCGCCGCTCTCCCCCGTCCTGGACGCCGTCACCTCCGCGGGCGGCAACCAGGACGACCCCGACCACGTGTTCGCCGCCGTCACCAGGCTGCGCATCCCGCTGGAGTATCTCGCCGAGCTGTTCACCGCCGGAGACACCGACGTGGTCGCCGGGGTGCTGATGAAGCTCACCGCGCTGCGCTCGTACATGCGCGAGCGCATTCTCGGTGAGCCGGGCGACGAGACCGCGCTGAAGGCCGTGGGCCTTACCGTACGCGAGGCGGAGGACATGCACCGGCTGCTCGCCGTCGCCAAGTACAAGGACCGGTACGTCATTCCCGCCGCGCACAAGGAGGACGCGGCCGCCCTGAGCGCCATGGAGAACCGCTGCCCGGTGGAGTCCTCCGACGAGCCGGCCGAGCGGAAGGTCATGCTCGGCATCCCCACCCTCCGCCGCCGTACACCCGAAGCCCCCGCCGGAGGCCGTCCGTGAGCCCGCTGCCCGCCACCGTTCCCGCCATCGTCCGCACGCGTCTGCGAGCGGCCGTACGCCGCCCGGCCCGGCTCACGCCCGAGGAGGCCGAGGCTCGCGTCCTGCTGCTGCGGCTGTGCTCGCTGCTGCTGCAGTACCCCGACATCGAACTCACCGCCGCCCGTCCGACGCTCACCGCCACCGTCGAGGCCCTGCCGCCCTCGTCGGCCTCCACGGAACTGGCTGCCTTCACCGCCTGGTTCATCGCGCAGGAACCCGACGCGCTGGAGCGGCACTACGTCGAGATGTTCGACCTGCGGCGCAAGAGCAGCCTCTATCTCACGTACTACCTGCACGGTGACACCCGCCGCCGCGGCATGGCCCTGCTCACCCTGGCCAACCGGTACAAGGTCGCAGGTTGGGACATTCAAGGCGGCGAGTTGCCCGACCACCTCCCCGTCGTCCTGGAGTTCGCCGCCCTCACCGGTCCCGGAACGGGCGAGGCACCGCTGCGGCAGCACCGCCGCGGACTGGAACTCATCCACCGAGCCCTGACCGACGCCGAATCTCCCTACCGGCACGTCCTGGCCGCCCTCCTCAGCCTCCTGCCGCCGGCGACCGAAGCCGACCTGCAAGCCGTGGCCGAACTGGCTGCCCAGGGACCGCCCAACGAGGACGTCGGCCTCGACCCGTACGGAAGCGGGGAGTTCGCCCCGCCCGGCACCTTCGTCCCGCCCGAGCAGGCCCCGCCCACCCTCATGCCGCCCCTGTCCTCCCCGGAAGGCCTCCGATGAGCACCGCCTCTTCCCTCGTCGCAAACAGCGGACCGGACCTGCTGCTGTGGGTGGCGTTTCCCTACATCTGCCTGGCCGTGTTCGTCGTAGGGCATGTGTGGCGCTACCGGCACGACCAGTTCGGCTGGACCTCCCACACCAGCCAACTGCTGGAGAACCGCTGGCTGCGCTGGGGCAGCCCGCTCTTCCACCTCGGCGCCTTCATGGTGATCGCCGGGCATGTCGTGGGCCTCGCCGTGCCCGCCTCGTGGACCGAGGCCGCCCGCATCAGCGAGCACACATACCACACTACCGCCGTCTGGGCGGGTTCCGTGGCGGGAGTCGCCATGGTCACCGGACTCGGCATGCTGTGCGCCCGGCGGCTGCTGACCCGCCGGATCCGGCTCGGTACCGACCGCAGTGACAAGCTCCTCTTCCCTCTGCTGTCCGCCACCGTTCTGCTGGGCATCTCCGCCACCGCCGCGCACAACGTCTTCGGGCCCGGCTACGACTACCGCCAGACCGTCTCCGTCTGGTTCCGCGGCATCTTCACCCTGCAGCCGGACCCTGCGGCGATCAGCGGAGCTCCGCTGCTCTTCCAGCTCCACGCGCTGACCGCATGCCTGCTCTTCGCGGCCTGGCCGTTCACCCGCCTCGTCCACGTATGGAGCGTCCCGATCGGCTACCTCGCCCGCCCCTACCTCGTCTACCGGAGGCGGCCCACGTCGACGGCCGGTTCGGCCGCCCGGCTCCACACCCGGCCGACCCGTTCCGGGCAGCGCGCCACATGATCAACGGACCCGCCCGCACACCGAACGCCACGGCCGCACAGCGCACCCAGGGGTCGGGCGCGAGCCGCGGCACCGGCCTGGCGCTTCTCCTGACCGGCGCTCTCGGCTGGCTCGCCTCCTTTCAGCTCGCCGTGGACGACTGGCGCCTGCTCAAGGACCCCTCCTACCAACCGCCGTGCAACATCAGCCCGGTGGTGAGCTGCGGCAGCGTCATGTCCAGCCCTGAGGGGAGTGTGTTCGGCTTTCCCAACATGCTGCTCGGTCTGGGCGCGTTCGCCGCCGTCGCCGTTCTGGGTGCCGCCGTGCTCACCGGGACACGCCTGCACCGGCGGCTGTGGCTCGCGCTGGCCGCCGGGGCGCTGGCGGGGGTCGTGTTCGTGCACTGGCTGATCGTGCAGTCGCTGTACGAGGTGAACAAGATCTGCCCCTACTGCGCCGTCGTCTGGGTCGTCACCATCGCCGTCTTCTGGTGCGTGGCCCAGCACTGTGTGAACCAGGGAATCGTCCCGGTGCCAAACGGCGTCCTCCGGTTCCTCCAGGACACGCACCTGCTGCTGCTCGGCGGCTGGTACGGGGTGATCGCACTGCTCGTGCTCACCCGGTTCTGGCCCTACTGGAGCAGCCTGATCTAACCGGCCGCCGCACGGCCTCGCAGGCCGGTGCACAGGCCGTACGCACGGAAGGAGATCTCATGGACGACGTACTGGCGGAGTGGACCGCCGCCGTGAAAACCGACTTGGGCATCGACCTCGAGGTCGACCGGGCGCTCCTCCTCAGCCTCGCGGGCGACGCCGCTCATGGCGTGGCCCGGCCCGCCGCCCCGCTCACCACCTTCCTGGTCGGCTACGCGGCGGGCCGCGCGGGCGGCGGCCCCGACGCGGTGGCGGCCGCCGCCCGGCGCGCGGGAGAACTCGCGGCCAGGTGGGCCGACGAGGACGACCACCGGCCGAGCGCGTCCGGGACGCGCGACGGAGCCCGCCAGGAGCGGCCCACAGGGCCCTTCAGTCGGGACCTTCGGCCCCGGCACCCGGGCAACACATCGAATTAGGTTCACCTAAGTAAGACCGGTGCGCTCAGAGAGCGAGGCACGAACATGGCATCGACGGACCCTCAGGCCCTCCCGAACAGCATCCCCATGCCGGGCGACGGACTGGACGCCGCCCGTATGCCCGGCCACTGGCTGCTGGCCCGTCTGGGCAAGCGCGTGCTGCGCCCGGGCGGGCTGGAACTGACCCGGTGGATGCTCGACAACCTGGCCCTCGGACCGGACGATCGGGTGGTGGAACTGGCCGCGGGGCTCGGGGCCACCGCCCGGCTCACCCTCGCACGCAACCCGGGCTCCTACACGGCCGTCGACCGCGACCCCGCCGCCGTGGCGGGACTAGGCACCCTCACCGCCCCCAGCGCGACCGAGGTGGCCGCAGTGCGGGCCGACGCTGCGGACACCGGACTGCCGACCGGCAGCGCCACCGTCGTGTACGGGGAGGCCATGCTGTCGATGCAGCCCGAGCCCGCCAAGCGCCGGATCGTACGAGAGGCACGCCGGCTGCTCGCCGACACCGGCGGCCGGTACGCCATCCACGAGATGTGCCTGCTGCCCGAAGACCTCGACACCGAACACGCCAAGGAGATCACGAGGGACCTGGGCGAGGCCATCCACGTCGGCGCCCGCCCGCTGACCCCACGTGGCTGGGTCGCCCTGCTCGCCGACGAGGGCTTCACGGTCACCGCCCGCCGGAGAGTGCCGATGGCGCTGCTCGAACCACGCCGGCTCATCGCCGACGAGGGGCTCACGCACGCCGCGCGCATCGCCGGCCGGGCCCTGCGCGACCCGGCTACCCGGCGCCGCGTGGTGGAGATGCGCCGCGTCTTCCGCCGCCACCAGGCCCATCTGAGCGCGATCAGCATCATCGCTGTCCCCACCTCGCCGAAGCCCTGAGGAGAAAGACCCCCATGTCCACGACCGTGATCCAGGATCTGGCCGCCGAACTTCCCGTACCCGAGGACGGCACCCTCAGCCGTGTCCTGTACCGCGACGACCGGCTGCGCGTGGTTGGCTTCGCGTTCGCCACCGGACAGGAGCTGACCGAGCACACCTCGGCCCTTCCCGTCGTCATCCAGGTCATCAAGGGCCGGCTGGACCTTGTACTCGGCGATGAGAAGTTGGAGGCGACGCCCGGCAGTTGGATCCACCTGCCCGCCCGGCTGCCGCACACCGTCCGCGCCACAGAGCCCACCATCATGCTGCTGACCATGCTGCCCGCCGCATCCAACAGCTCGGCGGACACCTGACCGTCGCCGTACCTCTGCGGGACCGCAGCGTCCCCGTCCAGCGAGGCTCGGCGCAGTACCGCGTCACTGGTACTGCGGACGCCATTCGAAGAGCACGATGGTCACGTCGTCGCGCAGTTGGTTGCGCTGGTAGTCGAGGATGGCGTGGATGAGCAGCCGGAGCACTTCGGCCGGACGCTGTCTGGCGGCGTTGGAGCGGATGATGAAATCGGTGAACCGGTCGAGGCCGAACTCCGCGCCGTCCACGTCGTGCGCCTCCACGACACCGTCGGTGTAGAGCAGGACGCAGTCACCCGGTTCCAGGGTCGTCTCGTGGACCTTCCGGGCTGCCGGGGCGAGTGGGCCGGCCAGGCCGATCGGCGGCTGTGGAGGGCTGTCCAGCGCCCCGGCGAGCACCCGCTCGGCACGGATCAGCAACGGCGGGGGGTGACCGCAGTTGACCCAGCGCAGCACTCCGGTCTCTGCATCGAGCCGGCACAGCACACCGGTGCAGAACTGTTCGGGCAGCCAGCAGGCGAGTGCCTGGTCGACAGCACCGACGACGTCGACCAGATCGCGCCCGTCGCGGCGGGCGTTACGCGCCGCAGCCATGGCGACCGACGTGGTCGACTCGGCGATCAAATCGTGACCCATGGCGTCGAGGATCATGGTGTGCAGCACGTTCTTGACCACCGAGTGGTCGAAGGCGTCACCGGCGATGTCGTACGCCGGCTCCAGGACCGCGGTCGAGACACACCTGATGCTGCCGATGGTGCGGGGTGGCAGGAAGGCCCGCAGCATCTCTGCGGGCAAAGCCATGGTCGCGGTGCGGGTGCGGGCGGCGAGCCAGTCGCTGTAGGCGCGCTTGGAGGTGATCAGCATGGCGAGCAGATGGGCCAGCATCCGGCTACGGCGCATCCGCCTCCCGTCGAGCGAGGCGGTCCGCACCGCCAGCACACCCAGCCGCTCCGAACCGTCGACCAGAGGCACCCAGACGATGAGGCCATCGTCGGCCGCGTCCACCCGCAGGGAGACCGTGCGGTACGCCCAACCGGCCGACGAGCGATCCACCTGCAGCGGCTTCCAAGGCCTCGTCGAGAGGGACGAGCAGCCGTTGTTGCAGGTCGACGAGGTAGATCAGCGCAGTCTCCAGCCCGAGGGCCGAGGCGCACCGGTTCGCCAGGTCGGGCAGTTCGACCGGCAGAGCCGTCTGCGCCTCGATGATCAGCTCTTCCAGGCGGTTCTCGTCGACAACAGTGTCGGGACCGGCGGACGCGGGCGGTGGGTCCGGCACGGGGATCACTCCTTGCGCGGCCAGTCTCACACCGATCCGGACCTCTCTCACGTCAGGCGTGATCGCGCGGGTGCCGAACCGTGGCCCATGTGTCACGGGCGCTGCTGCGGATTCGGCTCTCGGTAAAATGGGCGAGACGGAGACATCCGCCTTCGCAGCAGGGGAACGAGGCCACGCTCCCCCACTCGCCGGTCGGTTCGGCCGGCCGATCTGGAAGGGCACCCGTCATGGCCAAACAGATCACCTGCCACAGGGTCTACGAGGAAACCTCACCGCAGGACGGCAAGCGCGTACTCGTGGACCGGGTCTGGCCCCGGGGCATGCGCAAGGAGGACGCTCATCTGGACGAGTGGCTGCGTGACGTCGCCCCGTCGAGCGAGCTGCGCAAGTGGTACGGCCATGAGCCCAGCCGCTTCACCGAGTTCCGTCGCCGCTACCTGGCAGAACTGCGCGACGCCGGGCACCGCGAGGCAGCCGGACATCTGCGTGATCTGGCGGGGCACGACAAGCTTGTGCTGCTGACCGCCACAAAGGATGTGGACCACAGCCAGGCCGCCGTCCTCGCCGAATGGCTGGCCAAGAACCGGTGACGAAGACGCGGGATGCCAACGATGAGGCTGGTGCCGTCCGGGGACGTGGAGAGGGTTGGCCATGCGAACGAACATCATCCGGCACGAAAGCATGATGGCCAGCTACGACGTGGTGAACGGCTGGACCGTTGTCGAGGTCGACGGTGATCTGGACGCCCACACTTCCCCCATGATCCGTGAAGCGGTGATCAAGCTCCTCGATGAGGGACACCGTCACTTCGTCCTCGACCTGGGCTTCGTCCCCTTTATGGATTCGATGGGGCTGGGCGTGATCGTGGCCGTCACGAAGCGCATTCGTGAACACGACGGCTCACTGCGTATCGCGTCCGTCTCTGGCCGGATACTCAAGATCTTCGACCTCAGCGGCATGCGCGAGAGCTACGAGATCCACCACTCGTCGGAGGAGGCGACGCGATCCGCTCCCTCACTCGGCAGCCTCGCGCACTGGCCGCACCCCTCCCCCGGCTGAGGGGAGGGGAAAGGTCGGAGGGAGTGGCCGTCTCATCGAGCTGGACCATCTGGGGTGCGCAGGGCGAGGACGGCGACGTCGTCGTCGAACACCTGCCGGCTTTGGGCGATCAGGGCGTCGCACAGCTCCTCCAGCGGGGCCCTGGCCAGGTGGGCGGCGTGCTCGGCCAGATCGTCCAGCCCCGTGTCGATGTCCTGGTCGCGGCGCTCGACCAACCCGTCGGTGAACAGCAGCAGGGTGGTGCCCGGCGGGAGCGGGTGCGTGTGGTTGAACCGTGGGACGGACGCATCGATGCCCACCGGGATCCCGTGCCGGGCGGGCGCCAGATAGCAGGTGCTGCCGTCCGGCCCGATCAGCAGCGGAGGCGGGTGCCCGGCGTTGCTCCAGCCAAAGGTGTACCCCTCGCGGGTCCGTTCGAGGCGGCCGAACACCAGGGTGGCGGTCGGCGGCTCCTCGAACATGGTCAGGGCGCGGTCCAGGCGCGACACGACCAGGCCGGGTGGCCCGCACCGGTCGAAGGCGAGCGCCCGCAGCATGTTGCGGATCTGGCTCATCAGCGGGGCGGCCTCGACGTCGTGGCCGGTCACGTCGCCCACCACCACACAGGTGGCGCCGTCGGGCAGGACCATGGCGTCGTACCAGTCCCCGCCGAGCCTGGGCAACTCGGATGCGGGCTCGTAGCGAGCCGCGGCCTGCAGCGGCGCCAGGTCCGGAAGAACGGGCAGCATACGGCGCTGGAAGTGCTCGGCAGCGCGTTTGAGGTGCTCGTACAGACGGGCGTTCTCGATGCTGATACCCGCTGCGCTGGCCAGTGCGGTCAGCAGGTGCTCGTCATCATCGTCGAAGGGCGTGCCGTCCGTCTTGTCGGCGAGGTAGAGGTCGCCGTAGACGGTCCCGCGCACCGTCAGCGGAACCCCCAGCAGGGTGCGCATGACCGGATGCCCGGCCGGAAAACCTGCAGAACGAGGGTGCGCGGCCACGTCCGCCACCCGCAACGGCTGCCGGTCGGCCGTCATGGTGTGCAGCAGGCCGTGGCCCTGCGGCAGGCCCATGGCGGCGCACAGGTGCGGGTCGTCGATACCCACGGTGTACAGGTCGGTCACCTTGCCGCTCTCCGAGAGCACTCCCAGGGCCCCGTAGCGAGCGCGGACGAGATGGGCGGCCACTTCCACGATGCGGTGCAGCACGGCGCGGGTGTCCGTGTCACCGCTCATCGCCACGACCGCGCCGAGCAGCTGCCGCAGCCGTTGTGGATCGAGAACGAGCGGCGACGCATGCGCGGTCACTCCGTCCCGGGCCGCTTGCCACGCCTCGCCGACCGGAAAGGCCCCGGACCGCGGACTGTCGTTGGACGGATCGTGCACCATGGTGATTCCTCCTGGCGCCGCCCGACGCCGTCATCACCTCGCCGTTCCCTGTCACCCTACGCGCTCACCCGACCTTGGGCAGGCCTCCGCGACACGGCCGGAGGCGCGGCGGTCAGCCTGTCGGTCGGTACGGTGCTGTTCGGCCTCCTCCACCGCATCACCCGGCCCAGCGCAGTCCCGAAGACGGCAACAGCGGACGCCACAGCTGCCGCATCAGCGTCCCCTTCTGACGGAAAGGACACACCACCATGCAGAAGCTCTCTCTCGACGCCCGGGTCCGCGAACACCTGGAACGGGCCGCCGCATCCTCCGCCGGCCGTAGCGCCGAGACCGTCTACGGCGGCCACGAACACGCCCTGCGCCAGACCCTCTTGGCACTGCGCTCCGGCACCGTTCTGGCCGAGCACGAAAACCCCGGCGAGGCAACGGTGCTGGTGCTGCGTGGCCGAGTACGGCTGCGCAGTGAGGAGGACGTGTGGGAGGGCATGGCCGGGGACCTGCTCCTCGTGCCGCCCTCCCGGCACAGCCTGGAGGCCCTCGAGGATGCGGCCGTCCTGCTGACCGTCGCCAAGATCCCCTGAACCGCCCCGCCGATCCTCCGTTTTCCGCAGCCGGTGCGGGGATGGGGCGCGCTCACGTACGGCTGCCCGGCAGGCGGGCTACTGCTCCGGCACGCTGATTCCCACCGCGAGCGCGGCCAGGACCCGATCCGACCTACTGTTCAGCCGGGGCCGACCGCCCTGAACTGCACGACGAGCAGCCCTGCCACGGCGGCCGCTGAGGGCGGCCGACGGTCCTTCGCCGCGACGACCACTGCCAGGGCTGCCCTTACGCGGTTCAGTTGCGCATCCCGTGGGCGTTGACCGCTGGAACCCGTGGTCGAGGCCGCTGTGCCTGGCCCCACTTCCCTCGTGGATCAGCACCGGTCGGGCCGCGCAGCCTGGCCACGCCAGGGCGACAGCGCCGGGTTCTCTGCCCATCGGATCGCCCTTGACCTGGTCCAGCCGTACGCCACTGCGCCTACGCCGTCAGGAACCCTCAGCCTTCCGCGTGGGCGAGCCACAGATCCGGGCCGAAGACCTCGTAGCGGATGCTGCGCGCCGGGACGCCGACCTGGAGCAGCTGGGTGCGGACGGCGCGCATGAAGGGCAGCGAGCCGCACAGGTACACGTCGGCGTCGGTGGGCAGGTCGAGGCCGTCGAGGTCCATCAGGCCAGTGTGGGCGCGGGGTTCCTCGGCCGCCTCTTCCTCGTACCAGAACTCGGCCTTCGCGTCGGGCAGTTGGTCCACCAGGCGCCGGGTGTCGGCGCGCAGGGCGTGGTCGGCGGGGGTGCGGTCGGCGTGCAGGACCCACACCGGCCGGGACGAACCGGTGGCGGCGAGGTGTTCGAGCATGCCGACCATCGGGGTGCAGCCGATGCCAGCGGAGACCAGTAGGAGCGGGCTGTCGGCGTCGTCGAGGACCACGTCTCCGAAGGGGGCCGACAGGGTGAGTTCGTCGCCGGCTCGGACGGTGCGGTGGAGCTGGTTGGAGACCTCGCCCTCGGGGGCGTCGGCGACGCTCGCCACCCGCTTGACGGTGATGCGCCGCAGCCGGTCGCCGGGAGCGTTGGACAGGCTGTACTGGCGGGTCTGGTGGATGCCGTCGGGCATGAGCACCCGGACGCTGACGTACTGACCGGCGCACGCCTTGGGCATGGGGCCGTCGTCGGCCGGGCGCAGCAGGAAGGAGACCACATCCGGGGTCTCCTCGCGCCGCTCCACCACGGTCCACTGCCGCCACGGCTGGCGCGGATCGACCTCGGCTTCCTGGTACAGGCGCGCCTCCTGGGCGATCAGCGCGCCGGCCATCAGCCAGTACACCTCGTCCCAGGCGGCGGCCACCTCCGGGGTGACGGCCTCACCCAGCACGTCGCCGATGGCGCGGAAGAGGTACTTGTGGACGATGGTGTACTGGTCCTCCGTGACGCCCAGCGCGGCGTGCTTGTGGGCGATCCGGGCAAGGAGGGCGTCCGGCCGGGCGTCGGGGTCGGCCAGCAGGGCCTGGGCGAAGCCCGCGATGGATCCGGCCAGCGCCCGGCGCTGCTCGCCGCTGGCCTGGTTGCCGCGGTTGAACAGGCCGTCCAGCAGCTCGGGCTGCTCGGCGAACATGGTGCCGTAGAAGCGGGTGGTGATCTCGTCCAGGGCCCCGCCGACGGCGGGCAGGGTGGCGCGAACGACAGCGGCCGACTCGGGCGAAAGCATGGAACTCCCCTGAGATGTGGATAGGTAGAGGGACGGCGTTCACCGTCACAGCCGGGATCCGTCGTGCGGGTCCGACCGGCACATCGATCATCCGGGGTAGCCGCCACCCGGAATAGGGCCGAACCGCCCTGGAGGACTGGGCCCCTCGGTCCGGTCCCCCAGGCGAGACGTGATGCCCATCACAAGACGGCAGCCCGGTGCGCCCCTTCGACGGAAGCCGGGCCTGGTTTTTCGAACGGGTCACCAACAGCAGCAGGAGGAAACCTGGGCCGGCGACGCGTCCTCACCTGCGGTCGGGCCGACTACAGGTCAGGCCAGGGCGGCCTTGAGCACGCCGATGGCCGTCTTCGGGTCGGCGAGGGCGTGGTAGATGCCAGGGATCTCGCGGTCGAGGCCGAGCAGGCCGTAGACGGCGTGCATGGCGCCACGGACGGAGTACTCGACCGTGAAGACGACGTCCTCCGGGATCTCCGTGAACTGGCCGAGGAAGGCGAAGTTCGCGGCGCCACGCGGAATGACCAGCGGTCGGTCGTGTGTGGTGCGCGGGGCGAACTGGCTGGTGATGTAGGGCAGCATCACCGGGATCACCGTCGTCGTCGCCGCGACCTGCTCCTCGATGTCCCACAGGCCGAGGTGGTTGAGCAGTTCGGTGAGGATCTCCCGGCCGGTGGCCTCGGCCATCGTCTTGCCGACGAAGTCGCCCTCGTTGTCGACGAAGAGCCCGTAGCCCCACAGGGTGTAGACGTCCTCGGGCTGTCCCTCGAAGTGCGGCGCGTGCGGTACGACAATGGACATCAGCCAGTTGGAGTCCTTGAACGTCATCAGCGCGCCGGTGCCGGGGAGGTTGCCGGACAACTCCTCGATGCGGTGCAGGAGCAGAGGGCTGCGCATGGTCAAGGTGAACGACTCCCACTTCGCCTCGTCCACGTTGCCGTAGAAGGCAGCCGGGCGCCCGAAGTCGTCCGCCTTGGCAGCGATCGTCTCCCACAGCCGCCATCCGCCGTCACGCTTGTCACGGATCAGCTCGGGTGCGGTGTCGTCACTGCCGTAGGCTGCGTCGGCGGTCATCGAGCCGAGGGTGAGGAACGCGTAGTCGGCATCGCCGAGGTCGTACGCGTCCGGATACCCGGCACGGTCGACATGGAGGCGTCGCACCCGCCGGCTGCCGTCCTCCTCGGTGACGAAGTCGACGTCGGTGACCCGCACGCCGTGCTCGAAGCGAACGCCGCGCGCCTCCAGCCAGGCCTCAAGCGGGCGGATGATCGAGTCGTATTGGTTGAGCCGGGTGCGGCGCACGCCCGCCAGGGTGTGCATGCGCGGGAACTCCTGCATGAAACGCAGGAAGTAGCGCCTGAGCTCGATGGCACTGTGCCAGTTCTGGAAGGCGAACGTGGTACGCCACATCGCCCAGAAGTTGGTCTCGAAGAAGTGCGGGGAGAAGAAGTCCTCGATCCGGCGCGCCCCGATCACCGCCTCCGGGAGCACGAGCAGCCGGGTCAGCTCCATGCGGTCCCGGGTGTCGAGGCCGTAGTCGGAGGCGTCAAGGATCTCGGCGCCCTTGCCGATCAGACGGGCCTTGGCATCGGTGGGCCACTTGGCGTTGAATTCGTGGATCTCCTCGCGCACCGACACGGTCTCGTCGGTATGGGTGGGGATGGTCTCCAGGAGGTTCCACAGGCACGTGTAGGCCTCGTCCTCCAGCATGCGGCCGCCCCGGGTGACGTATCCGGCGGGCTCAGCGCGGCCGTCCATGGAGCCACCTGCGACCGGGAGTTCCTCGAGAATGTGGATGTTCTGGCCGGGGAAGCCGCCGTCGCGTATCAGGAAGGCGGCGGCTGCCAGGGAGGCGATACCGCCGCCAACGAGGTAGGCCCGGGACTGCTGCGGAGCGTCGGTCATGACGTCCCTCCGTTCTGCCACCCACTGCCACGGGCGGCCGACTGTGGTCAACAGCCGTGCAGCGGCCCCGCCCATGAGGCGGCAGCGGTGTGCGCACGGCACAGCGCCGACGGGATGCGGTCGGCACCTGTAACCGTCAGTGAACTCGTGAGGAGGCGGTGCAGGCAGGGCCGGACGTCCCTGTTCACATGCCGACCGACCCCGTGGCTCTGCCAACGCCCTGCTCTCGACGCGATGTTCGTTGGTGAAGGCCGTGTGCTGGTCTGGTGTGTCACGCTGGTCGCTAACGGGACGGCCGATGACGGCAGATAGGCTCCGCAGAGCTCTACGCCCCTGGTGAGACGGTTTGGTACGCGTCGTGAACGATGTTCCCTCATCCGAAACAACCGTGGACAGCCATGGGTCGGTTGCGCGGATCAACGGCGCGATGGACTATCTCACGCAGCCCTGGGTCCGTGAACGGTTGCGCCAGGTGATCGCGGGCGCTGACCGGTTCGTCATCCTGGAACTGACCGGGGTGTCGTTCTGTGATTCGGCGGGACTGAGTGTCCTGCTCTGGGCCCGCGGTGAAGCCGAGGCCCACGGCGTGGTGCTGGTGCTGGCGTGCGTCCCGGCGACTCTGCGGTGCGTCCTGCAGATGACGGGGGCAGATCAGGTTCTGCGAGTCTTCGACACGGTCGTTGACGCTCAGGGGTTCCTGGGTGGCTGACGGCCCCGAGACTGGCCAATGGAACCATTGTTGGCGCTGAGATTGATCATGGCGGGCCAGCACAGGGGTGAAGTGCCGCGTCGGGTTCCCGGGAAGATCGTTGGTCGAGCAGCACACACCCGAATTGCTCGTCAGCTTGCAAAGGAAAGAGTCCGGGCCGGGCGGCCTACGCCTCGCCGCGGGCCGACGGGGAGGTGCAGGCGGTCAACATGCGCATTACCCCATTCGGCCCCACACTGAGGAGTGCTTCGCGGCACGGCGCCCGCGAAACACAGGCAGATAGCTCGTTCGCGCTCCCCCTGGGAGGCACCGTGCTCTTGATCGCCCTGTGCACGCCAATCGCGATGTTGCTGCTCCTCTTCGGGATGGACGCCTATGAGGGCCTCCTGGCCCCACCGCCTCCCGAGCCCGATGAAGCAGAAAAGCCCTGACCACAGGCCAGCGCCCGGGCAGTCAGCGCCTGGCGTGAACCCGTTGCCGTACGGCGGTCGCTCAGATCCGCCGGGTACTCAACCGTCTCGGTGCGAGCGCGGAAGAGGCAGTGCGAGGCAGGGCGGTTGCGCCGTGCACTGCGATCCGGCATCGAGGCCGCCCCGGGCCCGCGGCCTGGATGTGCCCCCCGTTATGTTTTCCGCGGTCCTGCAAGAGGGCCGCTGGCCTCCGGGGCCGAGCCACCAGCGTGGCCTTGCCCGGCGAGCCGCGGCGGAGCCAAGCGGTTCGCCAGCCGGCGCGGGGTCCTAGCCTTGCAGCCATGAGCGAGATCCAGAGCCCGACGCCCCGCGACGCCTTCGAGCTACTACTGACCGGTAACCGGCGCTTCGTCACCGGCTCCCCCGAGCACCCGAACCAGGACGCCACTCGCCGCGCCGAGATCGCACCGGCCCAGCAGCCCTTCGCCGTGCTGTTTGGGTGCTCCGACTCCCGGCTGGCCGCCGAGATCATCTTCGATCGCGGCTTGGGCGACCTGTTCGTGGTACGCACCGCGGGCCACGTCCTGGGGCCGGAGGTGCTGGGCAGCATCGAGTACGGCGTGGACATCCTGGGCTGCCCGCTGGTCGTGGTGCTCGGTCACGACTCGTGCGGGGCGGTCGGCGCGGCGTGCGCCGCGCTGGAGGAAGGCATGACACCGGCCGGGTACGTCCGGGACGTCATCGAGCGGGTCACCCCCAGCGTGCTGGCCGCGCGGGCCGCCGGACGCATCGAGCCCGAGGAGATCCTCGCCGAGCACACAAGGCACACCGTCGACCTGCTGCTGGACCGCTCCCGGGTCCTCGCCGAGAAGGTCGCCACCGGCCAGGCCGCCGTGGTGGGCCTGTGCTACCGCCTGGCCGACGGCAGCGCACAGCTCGTTGCCTCTCGCGGCCTCGATGCGGCGGTCCCCGCCGCATCCTGAGCGCCCGACCACGGTCGTTCAGCGTGATACGTGGATGAAGGAACCATCGGGCTCACAGCTCTGATCATCCGCGGAGGGACATCTCTCGGTGGTTCACGGAGCCGATCACCCGTCCAGCAGCCTCCCCCGCGCCGACCTGGCGTGGGGGCTGCGAATCGTGCCGGGCTGGGGAGCCCTCCGGCCTAGCCAGGGACAAGCACGCCCACACCGGCTAAGATCACCCGTCCGGCGGGGACTGCCGGACCGGACGGGCACCGCGCTCTGGGGACGTTCGGTCCGGCAGACCCTGTGCCGCCCTTGGCGCTGTGCCAGGGCCAGGTCAGCGCCACGGCCATCGCCGACTACGCCGTGTTTCCGGGGCGCGGTGGGCGTTCGACAGGATCATCGGACGGCATCGGTGCTTTTCAGTCGGCGGGCCGGGGCCCTGCGGCGCGGCGGAGCCGGTTGGCGATCGCCAGTCCCAGTCCCTCCTCCGCGGGCACGGAGGCGATGATGAGGTCGCACCCTTGCTGGTCGAGCTCGCGAAGGTATCCGTACAGCCCGCGCGCATAGGCGGCCATCGAAGCGGGGACCGCCACCACGGCGTGCGCCTTGACCGGGGCATAGGCGAAAGAGGTGGGAAGAAAGACGCCCACCTGGTGCCCCAGCTCCTGCGCAATCTCCGCTTCGGTGACGACCTTCTCGGGCTCGACGAGGACGACCCGCGCACGCGGCGCATAGTGCGACGGATGCTGGCCAGGCACCCGGACACGGCTCGTCGAGTCCACAGCGAGCGGGCCGCCCAGCACCGCTTCGAGTTCCTCGCGCGTCACCCCGCCAGGCCGCAGGATGCTCGGGAGCTCGCCCGTGGCGTCGACGATGGTCGACTCGACGCCGACCTCGCAGGGGCCGCCGTCCAACACGAAGTCGACGGCATCACCAAGCTCGGCACGGACGTGGTGCGCCCTGGTGGGGCTGACCTGGCCGAAGCGGTTGGCGGACGGGGCCGTGACACCGCCGCCGAACGCCGCCAACAGCGCGAGTGCGACGGGGTGGTCGGGCACGCGCACAGCGACCGTTTCAAGGCCTCCCGTCGCTTCGAGGGGCACCCGGCGACCGCGCCGCAGGACCAGCGTGAGTGGCCCCGGCCAGAAGCGTTCGGCCAACAGGCGTGCCGTCGCCGGCACGTCCTTGACCCAGTCGTCCAGGTGCTCCGCGCCGCCGATGTGGACGATCAGCGGGTGGGAGGGCGGACGCCCCTTGACCTGGAAGATCCGCGAGACAGCGGCGGGATCCTCGGCGTTCGCGCCCAGACCGTAGACGGTCTCGGTCGGGAAGGCCACCAGCCCGCCGGCGCGCAGTGCACCGGCCGCCTTCTCGATATCACTGGTTCTTGCCGTCACCCTCGCATCCTCTCACCGTCCCGCTCTCCCACATTCCGTGGTCTCTGTCGGTGTATAACGACGAGACCACGGCCGACGGCACCGCATCCAAGATCGCGCCAATAGGCCCATGGCGGTTCCGTCGTTCCTGGGCCGACTGAGGTCCCTGGCACGGAGGCGAGACGCACAGCCGAAGTAGCCTCCGAAAAGAGGCAAGTGCCTTTACCCGGCCAGATTCCTAGACGACTTCGAGGACGTCACGAACAGGGCGGCGTGGCGTAGCGGGCCCCTGTGGCCCGTAGCCGAGGCGCAGCACCATCTGTACGTGGCCTCTGCCAGCCACCGGTTCGCGGGCCAGCAGGCGCAGGTCCGGGCTCTCCAGAGCGTGGGAGGTCAGGGAGGTGGCGAGCCCTGTGAGGGTCGCCTCCAGAAGGACGCGTTCCAGTGCCTGGCCCGCGCACAGCCAGTCGGCGGGGGCATCTCCTGGTGTGCTGAGCAGCGCCAGGTGCGGATTCTTCTCGAAGGCGGTGGCTCCGCGGTCGGCCACCGGGCGACGACCGGCGAAGTCGCGCAGCGGAGCCTTGCCGTCGCGCATCCGGGGCCCGAACGCGTACTCCGGGACGCCGTCGGTGGCGACGTCCGCTTCTGGGCCGAGCCGGGTCCAGCGGTGCAGATCCTCCATGCCCGCGGGGTTCAGGGCGTCGCGGCTCTCCGCGTCGTGGACCAGGTCCAGCACGGTTTCCACGTGCCAGGGGCCGGGGAACAGCAGCTCGGCTCCCTCGACGTTGGCCGCTTTCTGCAAGGCGGCCCGGACGTCCTCGGGGATGTCCTTTTCGTCGAAGGGGTGCCGGCTGGTGTGCCGCTCGCGGATCGCGGGATGCAGGCGCGCAAGGTCGTCCTCATCTGTCGTGGGACGGCGGGCCTCGCCCAGCTGGACAGCAGCGAGCAACAGCGGCTCAACGGGATCCGGCAGCAGCCGAACCACCGAGGTGAACCCGGCATGGGCCGCAGCGACGCGGAGATTGAACAGTGCCGCTCCACAGCCGATGTGCAGCGCCCGGTTCCCCGGGTCGGAGCGAGTCATGGCCCGGTCAAGATCGGCAAGCAACAAGAGAGCACGATCACGAGCCACGTAGCGGAAGCGCCATGGCTGCGCATTGTGCATGGAAGGGGCGAACACGGCCTCGCCGACCAGCGCGGCGGCGGTCTTCGCATCCAGTTGCCGTGTGTCCATCGCGCCCTCCTCACACACCACGCGCCTTCGGCTCACGTGGCGAGTACCCAGGCTCCACAGGCGCACGTCCGGTGCTGCTGTGAGAACGCCGTTGTCACATCGTCCCGCGCTCTGTGAGCCCGTTTCCAGTATCCGGCGGGGCATCGCAGCTTTGTGCTCTTCGCCGTGGATCAGCAGACATCAGCCGTCGCGGTGCTTAGCCTGGCGCCCGCTCCTCGTCAGGTCAGGCGTTCGAGGGTGGTGAGTGCATTTTGGGGCAGGCGGACTCGTACCGGATTGTCTACCGTGGCGGAGGCTGCGATGTCGCATTCGTCCGAGGAGCGATACGACCCCCTGAACGGAGACACTCCTCAGACCGCGGATCGGGCGAGGGATGTGGCTCGCAGCTTTCTGTCCGTTCTTGCGCCCTCTGGTGGGGACGAGGCGGACGCGGTGCTGCTGGTGGTGACCGAGCTGATCAGCAACGCGGTCCGCCACGCCGGCGGCGTGACCGGTTTCGGGCTCAGGGCGGGCCCAGGGACGGTGACAGTGACAGTGCACGACGCCAGCCGCCGGCCCCCGCGGCCACAGCTCACAGATCCGAGAGAACCCGGCGGGTTCGGCTGGCTTCTGGTACAGGAGCTGGCGCTTGACGTCCAGGTCAGCGTGGGTCCCACCGGGAAGGCGGTTTCGGCGGTCTTGCCGCTGTTCTGCTGAGCGCAGCACCAGCTCGGTGCGTGGGCTGGGGTCTCGCCAGCGGCTGACCGACACGCATGGTGAAGCCGCGCTACTGCGCTTCGTCACGGACGGCGACCACTTGGGTGGTGTCGGAGCGCCCGGCCATAGAGGACCGCGAGGATGAGAAACAGTGCGACCACCGCGGAGGGCACGGCGGTAACCGCCCACCAGTCCACGCCGCGCTCGCGCTCTGCGACCGCCCCGAGGGCCGCTGCGGCCACCGCGGCGGCCAGCCCGATACCGAGGAGCACAGCGACGACGTACCGGGCACCTCCGGTGTCCCGTGGTCGCCGGACGTTGCCAAGCGCCGCCCAGTCGCGTGCGGCCTGTCGCATCTCACGGCGACGCTGCACTGCCGCCTGTGCCCGAAGGCCAACCGTGACGGCGGCGCCGGCCACCGCCACCCCGGAAGGTGTCCACCACTCTTCGCAGGCGAATAGGAGTACCGCGACGACCCCGGTCGTGGCCCAGCCGCTGAGGCAAGCCGCCGCGGCTCTGCGCCGGGCCGGCGGCCGGTCGGCTCCGGCGCGCAGGTCGGCAAGGGCCGGCAGGTACCAGACGCAGCCCGCCGCCGTCACCGTGGCGGCCCCCAAGGCGAGGACGCGTTGAGGCATGGCCTACCTCACCGCCCCTGCTTCAAGTGCCGCGATCTCCGGGTGGTGCAGGTCGAACGCCGGGGACTCGCTGCGGATACGAGGCAGGGAAACGAAGTTGTGGCGCGGGGGCGGACAGGAGGTCGCCCACTCCAGCGAACGCCCGTAGCCCCAGGGGTCGTCGACCTCGACCGGCTTGCCGTACTTGGCCGTCTTCCAGACGTTGTAGAAGAACGGCAGGATCGACAGGCCGAGCAGGAACGAACCGATCGTCGAAACGGTGTTGAGAGCCGTGAAGCCGTCGGCGGCCAGGTAGTCCGCGTAGCGGCGGGGCATGCCCTCGACGCCCAGCCAGTGCTGGACCAGGAACGTGGTGTGGAAGCCGACAGTGAGCGTCCAGAACGTGATCTTCCCGAGGCGTTCGTCGAGCATCTTGCCGGTGAACTTGGGCCACCAGAAGTGGAATCCGGCGAACATCGCGTACACGACCGTACCGAAGACCGTGTAGTGGAAGTGCGCCACGACGAAGTACGAGTCAGAGAGGTGGAAGTCCATCGGCGGGGAAGCCAGGATCACGCCGGTCAGGCCGCCGAAGAGGAAGGTGATGAGGAAGCCGGTGGTCCACAGCATCGGCGTCTCGAAGGACAGCGAGCCCTTCCACATGGTGCCGATCCAGTTGAAAAACTTCACCCCGGTCGGCACCGCGATCAGAAACGTCATGAAGGAGAAGAACGGCAGGAGGACGCCGCCCGTGACGTACATGTGGTGGGCCCACACCGTCACCGACAGACCCGCGATGGCGATGGTTGCGCCGATCAGTCCCATGTAGCCGAACATCGGCTTGCGGGCGAAGACCGGAATGACCTCGGAGACGATGCCGAAGAACGGCAGCGCCAGGATGTAGACCTCGGGATGGCCGAAGAACCAGAACAGATGCTGCCACAACAGGGCCCCGCCGTTGGCCGCGTCGAAGACGTGGGCGCCGAACTTGCGGTCCATCTCCAGCGCGAACAGCGCAGCCGCCAGCACCGGGAAGACGATCAGGACCAACACCGCGGTCAGCAGCACGTTCCAGGTGAAGATCGGCATCCGGAACATGGTCATGCCCGGCGCCCGCATGCAGACGATCGTGGTGATGAAGTTGACCGCGCCCAGGATCGAGCCGAAGCCGGACAGCGCCACGCCCATGATCCACAGGTCGGCGCCGAGGCCCGGCGAGTGGACGGCGTCCGACAGCGGGGCGTACAGGAACCAGCCGAAGTCAGCGGCGCCTCCCGGGGTCAGGAAGCCGAAGGCCGCGATCGACGAACCGAACAGGAAGAGCCAGTAGGCCAGCATGTTCAGGCGGGGGAACGCGACGTCGGGAGCGCCGATCTGCAGCGGCATGATCCAGTTGGCGAAGCCGGTGAACAGCGGCATCGCGAACATCAGCAGCATGATCGAGCCGTGCATGGTGAACGCCTGGTTGAACTGCTCCTGCGACATGATCTGCAGGCCGGGCCTGGCCAGCTCCGCGCGCATCAGCAGGGCCATCACACCGCCGACGATGAAGAAGGCGAAGGCGGTGACCAGGTACATGGTCCCGATCTTCTTGTGGTCGGTGGTCGTCAGCCACTCCGCCCACGACGGCCGTACGGCTCTTCTGGTCGTCCCTGCGGCCACGGTGACCCCGGCACTCGGCCGCGCGGTCCCCACCTTGTGTATCTGTGCCTGGTCCACCGGACGGTGCCCTCCCCATCTGCCATGTCGACGACGAGCCGGGAAGTGCCCTGGTGCAGGTATGGAACCGGCCTTCCCGGCCGCCGCATCATGATCGTCCGAGGGGTACCGGGGTCGGATAGGGCCGAACAGCCCCGGGCCGGCCGTCGGATGGGGTCCAACGGCCCCTCTTCGCGTCGCGCGGCGGGAGCAGACGTAGATCAGGGTGTCTCGGGGCGGACGAGCACGTTGTCGCCGGAGCGGCCGGCGAAGTAGTCCTCGATGTTGGCCACCGTGGTCTGGGCGATCTGCCCGACGGCGTCCCGGGTGAAGTAGGCCTGGTGCGATGTGGTCAGGACGTTGCTGAAGGTCATTAGCCGTGCGAGGCGTTCGTCGGTCATCACTTCCAGCGACTTGTCCAGGAAGAACACGCCGGCCTCCTCCTCGTATACGTCGAGGCCGACACCGCTCAGCCGTCCGGCGCGCAGCGTCTCCAGCAGGGCGTCGGTGTCCACCAGGCCGCCACGGCTGGAGTTGACCAGGATCGCGTCGTCCTTCATCAGCGCCAGGGCCTTGGCATCGACGAGGTGATGGGTCTCGGGCAGCAGCGGCACGTGCAGGCTGACCAGGTCCGCCTCGGCGAACAGCCGCTCGCGCGGCACGTACTTCATGCCGAGCGCCAGGCAGTCGGGGTTCTCGGCGACGTCCCAGCCCAGCAGCCGCATCCCGAACCCATGGGCGATCCGGGCGAACGCCGCGCCGATCTTGCCGGTGCCCACCACCCCGGCCGTCCGGCCGCGCAGGTCGCGGCCCATCAGCCCGTCGAGTCGGAAGTCGAACTCCCGGGTGCGGTGCGCGGCCCGGACGATCCGGCGGTTGACCGCCAGGGCCAGGGTCCAGGCGAACTCGGCGACCGAGTACGGCGAGTAGTACGAGACCCGGGCAACCGTGAGCCCCAGTTCCTTGGCTGCGGTCAGGTCGATGTTGTTGAAGCCAGTGGACCGCTGGGCGATCAGTCGGGTGCCTCCCTTGGTCAGCGAACGCAGTACCTTGGCGTCCAAGGTGTCGTTGACGCTGCTGAGCACGACCTCGTGGCCCGCGGCGGTCGGGACGGTGTCCCCGTCCAGGAACAGCCCCAGACACCTCAGCTCATGCCGGCCCGCGAACGCCTTGTCGAACGCGTCCCTCAGCAGCGGCTCCTCGTCCGCGAGGACGCCATAGGCGACGATCTCCACCTGCTCTCCTCCCGTCGATCGGTGATCACCTCCACCGTAGGCCGGGATCGCATAAGGCAAGAGGGCCGATTGGCTCCGGGGGTGCGACCTGCCGTCCCAGGACACCGGGCCGCCGCGCTGATTGCGAAGGTCGTGCGGAGAGGACGACGCTCCCCTCCGCGAAAGTCCCCACGCCCGTCCTCACCGGCGAGGCGAGCGTGCCCCGTTCGGGCGGCGGAGACGAAGAGGCGAGGCTGCGGATCCACACCCCTGGTGGATGCGGTTCCGGTCACCCGAAGCGGCCTCCCCGCCCGCCGGCGGGGAGGCCATGGGGAGCCCAGCACGCGCAACCCACGGGCTGCGCTGGGCTACCTGGGGAGCCCGATCGCCAAGCCGAATGCGACTGTCACCGGCTGTCGCTGGTTTCGGTTTCCGTGAGGGCTGCTCGTCCCGCCTCCAGCCGAGCGGCCGGGATGCGGAGGGGGGAGCAGGAGACGTAGTCGAGGCCCGCCCGGTGGAAGAAGTGGATGGACTCCGGGTCGCCGCCGTGCTCGCCGCACACCCCGGTCTCCAGCTCGGGGTTGACGGCGCGGCCCGCCTCCACGGCCAGCTCTACGAGCTTGCCTACGCCCTCCTGGTCGATCGTCTCGAAGGGGGACACGCTGAAGATGCCCTTCTCCAGGTACAGCGGGAAGAAGGACGCTTCGGCATCGTCGCGGGAAAGTCCCCAGGTGGTCTGGGTGAGATCGTTGGTGCCGAAGGAGAAGAAGTCGGCGGCGTCGGCGATGCGTCCGGCGGTGAGGGCCGCGCGGGGCAGTTCGATCATTGTGCCGATCGGGAGGTGCAGGGACTCCCCTGTCTCCGCCGTGACTTCGGCGAGCACGCGCTCTGCTTCCGTTCGGGCCAGGCGCAGTTCCTCGACCGTTCCGACGAGCGGGATCATGATCTCGGCGTGCGGCTGGCCGCCCTCGCGCAGCCGGTGGACGACGGCCTCAGCGATCGCGCGGACCTGCATGGCCATAAGGCCGGGAACGGCCAGTCCGAGGCGTACGCCGCGCAATCCCAGCATCGGGTTCTGCTCATGCAGACGCTCGATGGCATCGAGCAGTTCGCGGTCGTGGACGTCTGGATGGGTGGCGCTCGCCAGGCGGACGGCCAGCGCGGTGCGGTCGGGCAGGAACTCGTGCAGCGGCGGGTCGATGAGCCGAATGGTCACCGGCAGCCCGTCCATGGCGGTGAGGATGCCGATGAAGTCCTCGCGCTGCAGCGGCAGCAGCGTCGCGAGAGCCTCCTCGCGGGCCGTGTCGTCGCGGGCCAGGATCATCGCCTCGACCAGCGTCCTGCGGTCGCCCAGGAACATGTGCTCGGTGCGGCACAGGCCGATGCCCCGGGCGCCGAGCCGGCGGGCGCGGACGGCGTCCTCAGGGGTATCGGCGTTCGCCCGTACCTGAAGGCGGCGGACGGAGTCCGCGTGCGCGAGTGCCGTCAGGACCGCCTCTGTCAGCGGGCCGGTGCTCTCACCGGTCTCCAGCGCGCGCCCGACGTCGGAGGCGGTGAGCGGCAGCGCACCGAGGTGCACCGTGCCCGCCGTTCCATCGACGGACACGGTGTCGCCCTCGCGTACGACGGCCCCTGTGTCCGTGGTGAGGCGGCGGGCGACCGGGTCGACGGTCAGCGACTCAGCCCCGCACACGCACACCTTGCCCATGCCGCGCGCGACGACGGCGGCGTGGCTGGTCTTGCCGCCCCGGCTGGTGAGGACGGCCTGAGCGGCGATCATTCCGGGCAGGTCGTCGGGGGTCGTCTCACGGCGCACAAGGATGGTGTCCTGCCCGCCGGCGGCTCGGCGCTGTGCCTCGGCGAAGTCGAAGACGACGACCCCGACCGCTGCGCCCGGTGAGGCCGGTACGCCGTGCGCGAGAGGCACGTCGGCGGGGGTGGTGTCGAAGCGGGGGAACATCAGCCGGGTCAGCTCGGCTCCGTCCACGCGGGCCAGCGCCTCGTCGGCCGTGATCGTCTTCTCCTCGCGCAGGTCGTGGGCGATACGGAAGGCGGCCTCGGCGGTGCGCTTGCCGACCCGCGTCTGGAGGATCCACAGCCGGCCGCGTTCGACGGTGAACTCCACGTCGCACAGATCCCGGTAGCGGTTCTCCAGCGTGCGCAGGTGGTCTCCGAGCTCGACGTACGAGCGGGGATCGAGGGTCTTCAGCTCGCTCAGGGGCACGGCGTCGCGGACTCCCGAGACGACGTCCTCGCCCTGGGCGTCGGGCAGGTAGTCGCCGTACATGCCGCGGGCGCCGGTGGCGGGGTCCCGGGTGAAGGCGACGCCGGTACCGGAGTCGGGACCGAGGTTGCCGAACACCATCGCCTGGACGTTGACGGCGGTGCCGAGGTCGTCGGGGATGTGCTCGCGGCGGCGGTATACACGGGCGCGTTCGCCGTTCCAGGAATCGAAGACCGCACGGATGGCGCGCTGGAGCTGCTCGACGGGATCCTGGGGGAAGTCCTCGCCCGTCTCCCGGCGAATGATCGCCTTGAACTCCTCAGTGAGCAGCGCGAGTTCACCGGCGTCAAGGTCGTGGTCGTCACGCGTCCCCCGCTGCGCCTTGTGCGCGACGATGGCCTGCTCGAACAGGTCACCGTCGACGCCCAGCACCGTGCGGCCGAACATCTGCACCAGCCTCCGGTACGAGTCCCACGCGAACCGCTCCTGTCCGGACGCCTTGGCAAGGCCGGCGACGGACTCGTCGTTGAGGCCGATGTCGAGGATGGTCTCCATCATGCCGGGCATCGAGAAACGGGCGCCGGAGCGTACGGACACCAGCAACGGATCGTCGGGCGCACCCAACGTGCGCCCCATGGCTCGTTCCAGGCCGGCCAGGGCGCGAGCCTCCTCGATGCCGAGTTCGGGTGGCTCCTCGCACGTGGCGAGGTAGACCTTGCAGGCTTCGGTGGTGACGGTGAAGCCCGGCGGCACGGGCAGTCCGAGCCGGGTCATCTCGGCCAGGCCGGCTCCCTTGCCGCCGAGCAGGCCGGCCATCTCCCGGCTGCCCTCGGCGAAGGCGTACACGTACGTTGTCGGTGTGCTCATCGCGCTCTCCGGTCTCTCACATGTGGGGCACGACGGCCAGCGGGCAGCCGACGTGGTGGACGGCGGCATGGGTGACGGGACCGATGCGCGGAACCATCGGCCGCTCGGACAGGCGGCGGCCGACGACGAGGAGGCTCGCCGCCGAGGCGGCCCGGACCAGCGCGGTGGAGGCCTTGCCCTCCACAACGGTCTCCAGGACCTCGGTCTCGGGGTACTTGTCCCGCCACACCTTCAGGACAGCGGACAGGAAGCCCTGCCACTCCTCGGCCCGCGCAGGATCGTTGACCAGAACGATGTCTCCGGGGCCGAGGCTGATCGCGGAAGGCGGCTGCCAGGCGTACACGACCCGCAGCCGGGCCCGCCGCAACTGGGCCTCCTCGAACGCGAACTCGATCACCTCGTCGCAGGCATCAGCGAGGTCGATGCCGAGCACTACATCGAGGTAGCCGGTCCGGGTGGACGGGCTGCCGTCGTCCGCCGGGAAGTGCTCGTCCTCGGCCTCCTCCCCTGTCCGTACGAGGATCACGGGACGGGTGGCCTTCGCGACCACCCCTTGGGCGACGGACCCGACGAGGAGTCCGGTGAAGCCGCTCAGGCCGCGCGAGCCCAGGACCAGCAGTTCGGCCTGTTCAGCGGCCTTCAGCAAGGCCGCGGTCGCCGGGCCCTCGACCTGCTCATCGGCGACGTCCACGCCGGGTACGGCGCTGCGGATGCGCTCCTCCGCCTGCCGCAGAACGCGGCGCGCCAAATGCCGCTGCGCGGCGTTCGCCGGCTCCCCTTCCGTCTGGCGGGGATGCCAGTTCCAGGCGTGCACCAGTCGCAGCGGTCGGTCACGACGCACGGCCTCGCGGGCGGCCCACTCGGCGGCGGCGAGGCTCTCGGTCGATCCGTCTACTGCGGCGATGACGGGCGACAGCATGGTGCGCACCTCCTGCGCTTGTTCTGCTTGGTACTGCCAGCGTCTTCCTGAGGGGACCCGGTCGGATATGGGCCGCAAGGGCTCTCGCGGGTCCATTCGGCCCCTGCGCCGGTCCTGGGGCGGTCGGCACGGTAGGAGGAGTGAGAGCGGGTCACCCGTGTGCCAGGGAGGCGATCGTCGTGAGCCGAGTCATCATTGCCTGCGCCAACGGGACAGGCCGTAGTCATACGGCCGTGGACTGGGCGGCGCACGAGGCGTCGCTGCGCGACCTGCCGCTCGAGGTGCGGTACGGCTCACCGCCGAACGATCTGAGTACCACGGCGATGCTCGTGCTCGACCTGTCCGCGACGGGGGACGACACCACCGGCCTGGCAACGGGCCCGGCTGCACTCGCCGTTACGGCCGCCTCCGCGTGCCCCGTGGTACTCATACCGGACGCCGACGTCCCCGTCGCAGCTCCGGCCCGCCGGGTCACACAGGTCACCCTCGGGATTGACGCCCGTCACCCGGCGGAGCAGGCCATCGACTTCGCCTTCGGCGCCGCCCAGGTCCGGGGGGTACGGCTGCACGCCGTACACGCCTGGAAACTTCCCTCCTGCGCCGCCGGGTTGCCCTTCGGTGTTCCCGAGGCGGACCGTGCCACGTGGGAGGACCACGAAGTGCAGCTGCTGGGCGACGCGCTGCGGCCTTGGCGGGTGAAGTACCCGCGGGTTCCGGTCCTTGAGGACGTCGTACTGCTCAACCCCGTCGAGGCCTTGATCCACCACGCCGAGGCCGCCGCACTCTTGGTCGTGGGACGCGGCGCCAGCGGGACACCGGGCGTCGTGCAGGCCTTGTTGCGCGAAGCTCAGTGTCCGGTCGCCCTCGTGCCGTGAATCGTGGGCGGGAGCCAAGGCGAGGAGGTGATGACCTAAGCAGCCGTCAGTTCCTTTGCGATCCGCTGCGCCCAGGCCTCGATCGCGGGGAAGTCGCGGAAGTCACCGCCCTTGCCGTTGCGGAGGATCATCCGTGCGACTCTGCCCCGCGCGCCCTCCTCCAAGCAGCCGCCGAAGGTGAGGTGCTCCCTGACGCCGAGCCGGTCCATGGCGCGCCGCACGCCGGACACGGGCGGGATGTTCCGCTCCAAGGCTGAGGCGTCCAGCGGCCCGCTGCTGAAAAACCACAGGGGGCGTTCGGCCAGGGCACGGCGGTGGCGGCGGACGAAGCGGCGCGCGTCCTTCTGCCAGCGGCCGGTGTACAGCGCGCCCCCAATCACCACCGCATCGTAGGTCTCGATGTTCGCCACGGATGGTGCAGGCCGTACCTCGGCCGTCAGCCCGTTCTTGCGCAGGACCTGGGCAACGGCCTCGGCGATCTGCGCAGTCGATCCGTTCGTCGTCCCGTACGCGACCAGGACCTTGCCGGTCATGGCGGTCCGCCCCCTCACAGGCGACGCAGCCAGTCGTCGGCCACGCCGTGCAGTGCCTGTTCGGCGGGCTGGACGTGGCTGTCGTCCAGGCGGTAAGTGAGGTTGTCGACCACCGCGACCACGCCGTCGATCTGCTTGGCCATGGAGACGGCGATCTCCGTCTCACTCTTGCGCTCCATGTGGCCGGCGAGCGTGACCACACCCTCCACCACGGAGACATCGACGCTCCGCGGGGTCAGCCACAGCGCACGCACGAGGACTTCCTCGACCACCTCGTCGCGGATCTCCGTGTCCGGCCGGAGGAAGACCTGGAGCAGGTCACGGCGGGTGACGATGCCGACGAGCCGGTCCTCCTCGTCCACGACCGGCAGCCGTTCTACGTGCCGCTGGGCCATGGTCCGCGCGGCCTCGACGATGGTGTCCTCGGCGCGCACGGTGACGGGCGGTTCGGTCATCAGCCGGCCGGCGGTGCGGGCCGTGGCCTTGGCGGCCCTCCGCCTGCCGTCGCGCGTCAACGCCGCGATGCGCGAGCGGTGCTTCGGCTCGTACGGGTCGGGTGTTTCGGCCTGGCGGGCCATCAGGTCGGTCTCGGAGATGACGCCGATGACCTTCTGGTCCTCGTCCACGACCGGCAGTCCGCTGATCCTGTGGTGAGCGAGCAGCCGGGCGACTTCCTTGAAGGGGGTGCCGTACGAGGCGCGGATGACGTCCGTGGTCATCACGGAGCCGATCTTGTTGTGCTTCATCTCGGGTTCCTCCTCAGCGGAGTCGGCGCAGATAGGGGTCCTGGGGCCTGCGCGGCACCAGCCGCACCCGCGCGTCGAGCACGGAGACATCGGCCGTGGTCGCGAGCACGGGGTTGAAGTCGACCTCCGAGAGTTGCGGCAGGTCAGCCGCCATACGCGACAGGCGCGACAGCAGCTGCTCCAGGCCCTCGAGATCGGCCGGCCCGCTGCCGCGGGCTCCGAACAGCAGCGGTGCGCAGCGCGGCGCGGTGATCAGGTCGTGCACATCGTGGTCGGTGAGCGGGGCCAGACGGGCGGCGTGGTCGCCGAGGACCTCGGTGGCGGTGCCGCCGAGCCCGAACAGCACGAGCGGGCCGAAGACCTCGTCCTGGACGACGCCCGCGAACAGTTCGGTGCCCCGCGCGGCAAGCGGCTGTACGACCACACCGGTCAGCAGCCCCGCGAACCGGGTCTCGAAGTCCCGGAAGGCCGCCCGGACCTGAGCGTCGCCCTGGAGGTCGAGATGCACGGCGCGCTGCTCACTCTTGTGGACCAGCCCCGGCCAGTGGGCCTTCATCACCACCCGGCCGTCCGGACCGCGCAGCCGCCGGGCCGCGAGGACGGCATCGTCCTCGGTCTCCGCCCACGCCCACGGGATCTGCGGAATGCCGTAGCAGTCCAGCAGGTCGGCACAGGTGCGCGGGTCGAGCCAGCCGCCGTCCGGATACTCGGCCAGGAAGGTGTCAGTGATCTCCTGGGCACGGGTGGTGCCGATGCCGTCGAGTTCCGGGACCGTGCCCACGGGCCGGGCGAGCCAGGCCGCGCGGCGTGCGGCGTGAGCCAGCGCACGTGCCGCCGCCTGAGGTTCGGCGTACGAGGGGATCGTGCCGCCACCGGTGGCGGGTAGCAGCTTGACCGGCAGGTCCTGTTCGAGGCGTACGGCGGCAACCGGCTTGGCCCGGTGCGCGGGGGCGTCGGTGAGTGCCCGGACGAGGTCGTCACCGGTCGCGGTGGCAACCGCCGTGGGTACGAGAGCCACCAGTACGGCGTCGATGCCCGGGTGGTGCGTCAGCCGGTCCAGGCAGTCCGCGAGCTGTTCCTCCGTGACGGCCGCAGTGGCGTCGACAGGGTTGCCGACCGCCGCACCCTGCGGGAGCACGGCGAGCAGGTCGTCGACGACGTCAGCGGGCAACGGCGGCAGAGCCAGTCCCGCCTCCGTGCAGGCGTCCGCGGCGAGGACCCCGGCACCGCCCGCGTTGGTGACGATCGCGACACGCGTTCCTGCGGGGAGCGGCTGGGAGTGCATCAGGGCGGCGGTTTCGAGGAGTTCGCCGACCGAACGGGTGGCGGTGATGCCGGCCTGGGTGAACAGTGCCTGCCGGGTCATGGTGCGGGTGGCAGCCGCCGCCGTGTGCGAGGCGGCGGCGCGGCGGCCCGCCTCGGTACGGCCCGCGTCCACGGTCAGGACCGGCATACGGCGGGTGACGCGGCGCGCGGTGCGGGAGAACGCGCGCGGACTACCGAAGGACTCCAGGTGCAGCAGCGCCAGTTCAGTGCGGCCATCACTCTCCCACCACTGGAGCATGTCGTTGCCGCTGACGTCGTACTTGTCGCCGAGGGAGGCGAACGACGACACCCCGATGCCGAGCCGGGACAGCCCGTCGAGCAGTGCGATGCCGACCCCGCCAGACTGCACGGCGACGCCTGCGGTCCCGGGGAGCGGGTGGTCGGCGGCGAAGGTGGCGTCCAGACGCAGATCGGGGTCGGTGTTGGAGATGCCGAGGCAGTTGGGCCCCACCAGGCGCATGCCGTGGGTGCGGCACGTGGCCAGCAGCGTGTGCGCCTGGCCGGCGTCGAGGCCGGCGGTGACGACGAGCAGCGCCCGCACCCCGGCCTTGCCACATTCCTCGGCGGTGGCCGGGACGGCGGCTGCGGGGACGGCCACGACCACCAGGTCGGGGGTCTTGGGCAGCGCGCTCACGGACGGGTACGACGGCACGCCGAGGATGTGGTTCACGCTCGGGTTCACGGCGAACAGGCGGTGGGTGTAGCCGCCCGCCTTCAAGTGGTGCAGGATCGCCCGGCCGACCGAGCCGGGTTTGCGTCCGGCACCAGCGACTGCGACCACGTTCGGGCACAGCAGCGGCTCGAGGCTGGCCACGTCGGCGGCCCGGCCCCGGGCCTCCACGGCCGACAGATAGGCGTCGTCCGCGTCGAGCCGGATCGTGCAGCGCACCTCGGGCCCGTCGAACCGGCGGGCGGTACGCAGGCCGAGGTCGGCGAAGAGCCGGAGTATCTCGCGGTTCTCGCTGAGCGCGTCGGCGGTGAAGGTGGTGATGCCCTCCGCCCGGGCTGTGGAGACCAGGTGCTCGACGAGCAGGGTGCCCACTCCGCGGTGGTGCAGGCCGTCGCAGACGGCGATGGAGATCTCGGCCTCGTCCTTCTCACCCGCTGTGTCGTACTCGGCGAGTCCGATCACCTGACCGTGCGTCTCGGCCAGCAGGGCCCGGTAGCCGGGGTGCGCGGGGGCGCAGGCCCGGTCGGCGGCCAGGGCGGCGGACCGGGGGCTCAGCGAGAAGAAACGCAGACGGAGATTGTCCGGGGACATCTCCTCATAGAGTCCCTGCACCCGGTCGTGGTCGGCCGCGGTCACAGGACGGATGCACACGGTGGTGCCGTCCGCGAGCAGGGCGTGAACTGGGGGTCGGTTGAGCACGGCTTCCGACATCAGGGATCTCCTCCAAGCTTCTCGATGGTTCGAGCATCCGGCGGGCGGCACGGCAGTCCCAGGGGCTGTACGGGGCCGGACGTTGGGCCGGTCGGCCCTGGTTGCGCGGCGCCATGGCCTTGGCCTCGTGCCTGGACGCCACGTAGCGTCTGACCATGAACAGGCAACTGCGAAAGAACGTGGTGCTCGTTGCCGCCGGCGCGGTCGTCGCTGCAGCTCTGACGAAGGAACTGCGCCAACCCCCAGAGGCGCGCACTTGGACAGGGCGCATCTTCGGCCTCCCGTACGACTTCCGGCGGCCCACACCGGAGAAGATCGCCCGCGAGTTCTGGGATCCCGACAGCGACGCCTTCTTCACGCCGCACGCCTTCGGCGTCGGATACGGGCTGAACCTGGCCCGTGTGGCCCGTGTGCTACGCCGTTGTCGTTGACCGGGTTCCAGCAACCACCTACAGCGGCTGGCCGTTGCCCATCAGACGTCGGCGACCAGCGCAGTGAGGTCCAGCAGCCGGTTCGTGTAGCCCCATTCGTTGTCGTACCAGCCGAAGACCTTGACGAGGGTGCCACCCGCCTGGGTGAGCGCGGCGTCGAAGACGCAGGAGGCCGGGTCGCCGATGACGTCTCGGGAGACGATGGGCGCCGTCGAGACGCGCAGGATGCCGTTCAGCGGGCCCTCCGCCGCCGCGGCGAAGGCGGCGTTGATCTCGTCCGCGGTGGCCTCGCGGTTCAGCACCACCGTAAGGTCAGTGAGCGAGCCGTCCTCCACGGGCACCCGGACGGCGATACCGTCCAGCGCACCGTCCAGCTCCGGCAGTACGAGACCGACGGCGCGGGCGGCACCGGTGCTCGTCGGGATGATGCTCAGGGCTGCCGAGCGGGCGCGGCGCAGGTCCTTGTGAGGGCCGTCGAGCAGGGACTGGTCGTTGGTGTAGCCGTGGACGGTGGTCAGCAGGCCGCGGTCGATGCCGAAGTTCTCGTCGAGCACCTTGACCATCGGCGCCAGGCAGTTGGTGGTGCAGGAGGCGGCCGAGATGATCCGGTCGCGGTGCCGGTCGTACGTGTTGTCGTTGACGCCCATCACGAGGGTCGCGTCGACGCCCTTACCGGGCGCCGAGAGCAGCACCGTGTGGGCGCCTGCCTTCAGGTGCAGGGCCGCGGCGTCGCGGTCGCGGAAGCGGCCGGTGGACTCGATGACGATGTCGGCTCCGTAGTCGGACCAGTGCAGGGCGGCGGGGTCGCGCTCGGCGGTGACGGCGATGCGCCGGCCGTCGACGGTGATCGAGCTGTCGTCGTGCACGACCTCGCGTCCGATGTGTCCGAACGTCGAGTCGTACTCCAGGAGGTGGGCGAGGGTGGCGGGCGGGGCGATGTCGTTGATCGCGACGACGTGGACGTCCTGGGTTCCCGCCTCCGCGCGGTCGAGGGCCGCGCGGAGATAGGTGCGGCCGATGCGGCCGAAGCCGTTGATGCCGACACGTACGGTCATGGTGAGGGACTCCTTTACAGTCGGGGGCCTACCGTGGGTCGTGAGTGACTCAGTGGGTCGTCGGTGGTGGAGGCGGCATGGCCGGTAAGAAGGCGGCGAAGCTGCCGCGCGAGGTGTATGAGAAGGAACTGCTCCGTCTGCAGACCGAGTTGGTGAAAGTGCAGGAGTGGGTGCGGGCGGAGGGCGCCCGGCTGGTCGTGATCTTCGAGGGGCGGGACGCGGCCGGCAAGGGCGGCACGATCAAGCGGGTCGCCGAGCACCTGAACCCGCGGGTGGCGCGGATCGCGGCGCTGCCGAAGCCGACCGAGCGTGAGCGCACCCAGTGGTACTTCCAGCGGTATGTGGAGCATCTGCCGGCGGCCGGGGAGATCGTGCTGTTCGACCGGTCCTGGTACAACCGAGCCGGCGTCGAGCATGTGATGGGCTTCTGTACGAAGGAGGAGTACCAGCTCTTCCTGCGGCAGTGCCCGATCTTCGAGCGGATGCTGGTAGAGGACGGGATCCTGCTGCGCAAGTACTGGTTCTCGGTGAGCGACACCGAGCAGCAGGAGCGGTTCCGGCGGCGCCTGGAGGATCCGCTGCGGCGCTGGAAGCTGTCGCCGATGGACCTGGAGTCGATCACCCGCTGGGAGGCGTACTCCCGGGCGAAGGACGAGATGCTGGTGCACACCGACATCTCCGAGGCGCCCTGGTACGTCGTGGAGAGCGACGACAAGCGCCGGGCCAGGCTGAACATGATCGCCCACCTGCTGGACTCGCTGCCGTACCGCGACGTGCCGCCACCGGTTCTGGAACTGCCGCGTCGGCCGCCGTCGACCGGCTACGAGCGCCCGCCGCGTGATCTGCAGACGTACGTCCCCGATCACGCGGCGAGCCTGTAAGCCGGTCACTGCGCTCACGCCCGCTGCGGTACGACGGCGACAGGACAGGTGGCGTGGTGCAGCACCGCGTGGGCGACGCGGCCGAGTTGGAGGCCGTAGTGGCCCTCGCGGCGCCGGGCCCCGACGACGAGCAGGTCGGCGTCGGCCGAGGCGCCGAGCAGGACCTGGCGGGCGTGGCCCTCGACAGTACGGCGGTGCACCTCGATGTCGGCCGGGAGGTCCCGCAGAGCTGTTTCCAGCACCTCCGCCGCCTTCTCCTCGTGCAGTCGGGCCGGTTCGCCGGCTAGCAGGGGGTGGTCAGTCGTTTCGTGCGCGGGGCAGCGCCAGGCTCGTACGGCTTCCAGCGGCACGCCTCGGCGCTGTGCCTCGTCGATGGCGAAGCGCATCGCAGCCGCGTTCGCCGGCTCCTCGCCGACGCCCACGACGATGCGGCCGTGCCTGCCGGGTACGGCCCGGTTGTCGTGGCTGCCGCGCAGCACGATCACGGGGCAGTGCGCGTGGCCGGCCACCGTCACGCTGACGGAGCCAAGCAGCGCCTCGGCCAGGCTGCTGCGGCCCCGTGAGCCCAGAACCATGGCAGCGGCGGTGCGGCTTTCCCGTACCAGCGCGTACTCGGGTTCCTCGGGCAGCACGTCGATGGTGACCTTCACGTCTGGTCGGCGGGTACGGACCCGGCGTGCGGCGGTCTCGACGATGTCCTCGGCCATCACTTGGTCCGAGGGCTTGCCGAGGTCGTCCGCGAGTGAGGTGCCTTCGTACCGTTCCCAGAGCGAGGCGTACACCAGCCGCAGCGGCAGATCGCGCAGGGCGGCTTCGTCGGCCGCCCAGTCGACGGCGCGCAGGCTCGGCTCGGAGCCGTCGACGCCGACGACCAGGGGGAGTTCCATCGTGCTCACCGTCCCGCGGCCAGGTCGAAGACGATCCGGGCCTTGATGTCACCGCGCAGCACGGCGTCGATGGAGTCGTTCACGGAGGCGAGCGGGCGGGTCTCGTAGATGACCTTGGTGCGGCCGGCCGCGTGGAGCTGGAAGACCTCGGTGAGGTCCTGCCGAGTGCCGACGATGGAGCCGATCACGGACGTGCCGTTGAGGACGGTGTCGAAGATGGGGACCTGGATCGTGCCGTGCGCGGGCAGCGCCACCATGACGAGCTTTCCGCCGCGCCGTAGACCGGAGTTGACCGCCTCGAACGCGGCCGGGTTCACCGCAAGGGCGATCGCCGCGTGGGCGCCGCCGTGCTTCTTCAGCTCCTTGCCGACGTCCTGCTTGCGGGCGTCGATGACGAGGTCGGCCCCGAGTTCCGCGGCGAGTTCGAGCTTGTCGTCGGTGACGTCGATGGCCGCGACGGTGGCCCCGGCGATCTTGGCGTACTGCAGGGCGAGATGTCCGAGTCCGCCGACGCCGGAGATCGCCACAAGCTGGGTGGGCCGGACGTCGGCGACCTTGAGGGCCTTGTACGTGGTGACGCCCGCGCAGGTCAGCGGCGCGGCGTCGAACGGGGTGACGCCCTCGGGCACGGGCTGGGCGAAGTCGGCCCAGGCCAGCATCTTCTCCGCGTACCCGCCGTCGCAGCCGTACCCGGTGTTGACCTGCTGCTCGCACAACGTCTCCCAGCCGGACAGGCAGTGCTCGCACCGCCCGCACGCCCTGCCGAGCCACGGCACCGCGACGCGCTGCCCGACGGACAGGTGGGTGACGCCCTCCCCGAGCTTCTCGACGACGCCGACTCCTTCGTGACCGGGGACGAAGGGCGGGGTGGGCTTGACGGGCCAGTCGCCGTGCGCGGCGTGGATGTCGGTGTGGCACAGCCCGGAGGCCTCGACACGGATGCGGACCTGGCCGGGGCCGGGTTCGGGGTCGGGGCGCTCCTCGATGACCAGGGGCTCGCCGAAGGCTCGTACGACCGCTGCCTTCATGATCTGTTCTCTCCTCTGGAAAGGGGCGTCAGTCGTGGGCGACGACGGCGACGGGGGCAGTGGAGTGGTGCAGGACGGCGTGGGTGACGGTGCCGATGTGGGCGCCGACGGAGGAGCGGCGGATGCGGCGGCCGACGACGACCAGGGAGGCCTCGCGGGAGGCGTCGATCAGGAGGAGCGAGGGGCTGCCGAAGTCGGACTGCTCGACGACCTCGACGTCGGGGTACTTCTGCCGCCAGGGGCGCAGCACCTCGCTCAGGATGGTGGCGTCGCCCTTCGCCATCTCCCGCTCGACCGCGGGCTCCAGAGCCATGCCGTAGGCGTAGTAGGGCGGCGGGTTCCAGGCGTGCACGACCCGCAGCGGCACCGAGCGGCGCGCCGCGGCCTCGAAGGCGAACCCGATCAGTGCCTCGTCGGGGCCGGCGATGTCGAGCCCGAGGACGACGGGACGGAACCCAGTGGCCGCGGACGGGATGCCCGCCGGGTCCATCTCGTGCTCGTCCGCGGCCTGCTCGCCGGCGCGGACCAGGACCACGGGCCGCCGGGCATGCGCCACGACCGCGAGCCCGACCGACCCGACCAGGAAGCCGCCGACTCCGCCTAGGCCGCGTGAGCCGAGGACGAGTATGTCGGCGTCCTCGGCCGCGTTGACCAGGGCTTCGGCGGGCCGTCCGGTGAGCTGCTCGGTACTCACCTCGACGCCCGGGTGACGCAGCCGCAGGCCCTCGGCGGACTCGCGGGGGATCCTCTCGGTCCAGTGCTGGTGCGTCTCGGCGCCGAGGAGCGGGGCCTGGGCCATGGGCTCCGGGACGGGCTCCCAGACCTGGACGAGCTTGACCGGCAGTCCGCGCAGTTCCGCCTCGCGGGCCGCCCATTCCGCGGCGGCGCGGCTCTCGGGTGAGCCGTCAAGGCCGACGGTGATGGTGCGGGGCATGTTCTCCACCTCCTGAATCGGGGCCCCGAGGGGTCCCGATTCCAGCGTCGTGTCGGGGGGTTCTTCAGGGCAGGGGCCGCTGGTCCTTCAGCGGGGACGATGGGCCCTGCACAGGGGTCGGGGGGTCGGGTCCGGGGCGAGGTCCGTCCCGCCGCGTGCGGGTCAGTGCAGCCAGGTGTGGTCGCGGACGATCGGCAGCCGCGCCCATTGCCGGCCCAGGCCCCAGGTGGCGCCTGCGCCCGCTGCCGCCAGGGCGATCAGCGCGAGAGCGTAGATCACGTGGTAGTCGGTGAACGGATTCGTCGACATGCTCGGCGCGCCGTTCGACAGATGCCTGGCCGGCGGCCACTCGGCGATCCACATGAGCGCCATCATCGCCGTGCCCGCCACCGCGGCCGGCCACAGCGCCACACCCGCCATGACGGCCAGGCCGATGCCCAGCAGGCCGAGCATGAACAGCCAGTCCGCCCACCCGTCACCGGCCCAGGAGTGGAACGTCGACTCCATCGGCCCGGCGGCGACGGAACCCAGGAAGCCCTTCGTCGGCGACCCGCCGTCGATCCAGCCCTTGCCGGAGGCGGTCGCGTACCCCAGGCCGAAGGTCTTGTCCAGGAACGCCCAGAGGAAGACGAACCCGGTCAGGACGCGCAAGGACGCGAGGGCGTAGGCCTGCGCGGTGTGCGTGTCGAGACGTGCGGACACGGCGGACTCGGAGCCGGTCCGGTGCCGGCGGAAGGCGGCCGACAGGTGGAAGCCCGGGCTCCCGTGAGCGTGCTCGTGCGCGGCCATGATGGTGGTCCCTTCGGGGATGTATGAGTCGACGTCTCCTTGACGTGTCTCACTCTCGTCCGATGCTTGACGCCGCGCCGGATGCCGAAGGTCTCCATCCGTTGGGCTGAACGTCCCTGCATGCGCGGCCCGTTGGGCTGAAGGTGGCCAACCGGGCAGGTGGAAGACCGGGCGGGTGTCGCGGTTGATCGCGCGGCCATGGATGCTGGGCCCAGGCAGAGAGGGGCGGCAGATGGCTCAGGACACGGGCAGACGGTTGTCGTGGTGGTGTCGGCTGGTACCCGGCCTCGACGCCCTGCTCGGTTACCGGCGCTCGTGGCTGAGGGGCGACCTGCTGGCCGGCGTGACGGTGGCGGCCTACCTCGTGCCGCAGGTGATGGCGTACGCGGGGTTGGCAGGGCTACCGCCGGTCGCCGGACTGTGGGCGATCCTGCCCGCCCTCG
Source organism: Streptomyces sp. NBC_00557 (assembly GCF_036345995.1). NCBI lineage: Bacteria > Bacillati > Actinomycetota > Actinomycetes > Kitasatosporales > Streptomycetaceae > Streptomyces > Streptomyces sp. NBC_00557. Next base: position 5,717,176 of record NZ_CP107796.1, on the reverse strand, counting down.
CGATGTACGCGTTGTTCGGGTCCTCCCGCCTGTTGTCGGTGGGGCCCGAGTCGACGACCGCTCTGATGACGGCCACCGTGGTGGGCCCGCTCGCCGACGGGGACGCGGGGCGCTACGCATCGCTGGCCGCGGCCCTCGCGGTTACGGTCGGCCTGCTGTGCCTGGTCGCCCGGGCAGTGCGGCTGGGCTTCCTTGCGGACCTGCTCTCCCGCCCTGTCCTGGTCGGATATCTGGCGGGGGTGGGCCTGATCATGATGGTAGACCAACTGCCCCGGCTCACCGGCGTGCGGACCACCGGGTCGCAGTTCTTCCCCCAACTGTGGTCCTTCGTCCGACACCTGGCGGACGTCGACGCGGCCACGGTCGTCTTCGCCGCGGTCGCGCTGGTGTTCCTGTTCGCGGTGAAGCGGTACGTGCCGGCGCTGCCGGGACCGCTGCTGACGGTGATCCTCTGCACGGCAGCGGTCACCGTCTTCGACCTCGACCACCGCCATCGCATCACGGTGATCGGCGAGGTGCCCTCGGGGCTGCCCTCGCTCGCCCTGCCGGACCTGAGCGAGCTGCCGCACCTGGTACTGCCCGCGCTGGGCGTCCTGATCGTCGCCTACACCGACTTCATTCTCACCGCGCGCGCCTTCACCGGCCGCACGGACGACGAGCCGGGCCTGGACGCCAACCAGGAGTTCCTGGCGCTGGGTGCGGCCAACGTCGGCGCGGGCGCCCTGCACGGCTTTCCGGTGAGCAGCAGCGCCAGTCGTACCGCGCTCGCGGCCTCGACGGGTGCCCGCAGCCAGGGCTACTCCCTGGTGGCCGGAGCGGTGGTCCTCGCGGTCCTGCTGTTCTTGAGCCCCTTGCTGAGCCGGACGCCATCGGCGGTGCTGGGGGCGCTCGTCGTGTACGCCGCCGTCCGCATGATCGACTTGGCAGGCTTTCGCCGACTGGCCTCCTTCCGCCGCCGCGAACTCACGCTCGCGCTCGGCTGCCTGGCCGGCGTACTCGTTCTGGACATCCTGTACGGGGTGATCGTGGCGGTCGGCCTGTCGGTGGCCGAGCTGCTGACGCGGGTGGCGCGACCGCACGACGCGGTCGAGGGGCTGGTGCCCGGGTTGGCAGGCATGCACGACATCGATGACTATCCGCAGGCACGCACGATCCCGGGCCTGCTGGTCTACCGCTACGACTCGCCCCTGTTCTTCGCCAACGCGGAGAACTTCCGGCGCCGAGCCCTGGCCGCCGTCGACCGACAGACCGTGCCCGTCCGCTGGTTCGTCCTGAACACCGAGGCGAACGTCGAAGTCGACATCACGGCCCTCGACGCGGTCGACGAACTGCGCCGCGAACTCGGCCACCGTGGCGTTGTGTTCGCCCTCGCCCGAGTCAAGCAGGACCTCATGGACGACCTGAAGGCGTACGGCCTGGCAGACTCCGTGGGCACGGACCTCATCTTCCCCACGCTGCCCACCGCGGTCGCCGCCTACCGCGAGTGGAATGGCCAGCGATAGGAATCGGTAGTTGAGCGGCATGGAGCGGGACCGGCTACTCCCTCTGTCACCCGACCGTGAGGTCCGGCCGGATCAGCGTGCCCGACCTGCCGTGGACGATCTCGTACGCCGCGTCCAGGGCACCGATCGCAGCGAGACCTCCGGTGTGCTCGACGAAGCGGGCAGCAGCCTCGGCCTTGGGGCCCATTGAGCCGGCCGGGAACCCACCGTGCCGCAGTTCCCGGGGGGTGGCATCGAGCAGCGGGTGCTGGTCGGAGGTGCCGTACCCCTCGTAGACGTAGGGGACGTCAGTGAGGATGAGCAGGAAGTCGGCCTTGAGGTCCTCGGCGAGCAGGGCCGCGGTGAGGTCCTTGTCGATGACGGCCTCCACTCCGGTCAGTGCGCCGGTGTCGCGGTCGGCGGTGACGGGGACCCCGCCTCCGCCGGCGCAGATCACCAGGGTCCCGCTGTTCAGCAGTTCGTGGATGGTGTCGGTCTCCAGGATGCGTTCGGGTGCGGGTGAGGCGACGACGCGTCGCCAGCCGGTGGTGTCCCGGGCGATGTGCCAGCCCCGCTTGCGGGCCAGTGCCTTGGCCACTGGCGCGGAGTACACCTGGCCGACGAACTTCGTGGGCCGTTCGAAGGCGGGGTCGTCGGTCCGCACGAGGGTGTGGGTGACGAGGGCGGCGATCCGGTGCCCGGGCAGAGCGTCGTGCATGGCACGGGTGAGCAGGGAGCCGATCATGCCCTCGGTCTGGGCACCGAGCAGGTCCAGCGGATACGGGGCGCTCAGGGCCGGGTCGGCCTCACTCTCCATGGCGAGGAGGCCGATCTGCGGGCCGTTGCCGTGGGTGATGACCAGCTCGTGTTCGTGGGCGAGGGCGGCCAGTGCGGTGGCGACCCGGTCGATGTTGGCCTGCTGGACGGCCGCGTCGGGGCGTTCCCCGCGGTGCAGCAGGGCGTTGCCGCCGAGGGCGACGACGATGCGCATGGTTCAGTCCTCCAGGGTGGCGACGAGCACGGCCTTGATGGTGTGCAGCCGGTTCTCGGCCTGGTCGAAGACGATCGAGGCGGGCGAGGAGAAGACCTCGTCGGTGACTTCGAGGCCGTTCAGGCTGTAGGTCTCGAACAGCTCCTGGCCGAGCCGGGTGCGGTGGTCGTGGAGGGACGGCAGGCAGTGCATGAACTTCACGGCCGGGTTGCCGGTGAGGGCGAGCGTCTTGTCGTTGACCTGGTACGGGAGCAGCAGCTCGATCCTCTCCCGCCACGTGTCCGCAGGCTCGCCCATGGAGACCCAGACGTCCGTGTGCAGGAAGTCGGCGCCGTGTACGGCGGTCTCGACGTCCTCGGTGAGGGTGATGCGCGCCCCGCTTCGGCCGGCCGCTTCCCGGCATGTGACGACCAGCGCGGGGTCCGGCCACAGCGCCTGGGGCGCGGCGATGCGCACGTCCATGCCGAGCAGCGCGCCCATGGACAGCAGCGAGTTGCCCATGTTGTTGCGGGCGTCGCCCAGGTAGCAGTAGGTGACGTCCGCGAGGGGCTTGGTGCTGTGCTCGCGCATGGTGAGCATGTCGCACAGGCTCTGGGTGGGGTGGGCGGTGTCGGTCAGCCCGTTGTAGACGGGGACGCCGGCGTGGGCGGCCAGTTCGGTGACGATCGACTGGGCGGAGCCCCGGTACTCGATGCCGTCGAACATGCGGCCGAGGACGCGGGCGGTGTCGGCGATGGACTCCTTGTGTCCGACGTGAGTGTCGCCGGGGCCGAGGTAGGTGGTGCGGGCGCCCTGGTCGGCGGCGGCGACCTCGAAGGCGCAGCGGGTGCGGGTGGAGGTCTTCTCGAAGATCAGGGCGATGTGCTTGCCGCTCAGACGTGGCTGTTCGGTGCCGGCGTGCTTGGCTGCCTTGAGGTCGTGGGCGAGATCGAGGAGGTGGTGGATCTCGCGGGCGGTGAAGTCGAGTTCGCTCAGGTAGGAGCGGCCTCGCAGGTCGATGGTCATGGTGGTGTCCTTACGGGGTCAGGCGACCGGGTCGCGCTCGATGGGGCAGCTCATGCAGCGGGGGCCGCCCCGGCCGCGGCCGAGTTCGGCGCCGGCAATGGTGACGATCTCGATGCCCTGCTTGCGCAGGTAGGTGTTGGTGGTGACGTTGCGCTCGTAGCCGACGACCACGCCGGGTGCGAGAGCGAGGAAGTTGCTGCCGTCGTCCCACTGCTCGCGCTCGGCGTTGCGGATGTCCTGGGGAGCCGAGAGCATCCGCACCTTGTCCAGGTCGAGGGCCTCGGCGAGCGCGGTCGCGAGATCGGAGTTCGCGGTGACGTCGAACCCGGTCTCGCGGCTGTCACTGGGCCGCAGCGTCCAGGAGCGCAGGGAGTCGGCGAGGCCGGGGTAGACGACGAAGGCGTCGCGGTCGACCATGGTCAGCACGGTGTCCAGGTGCATGTACGCGCGGGCTGCGGGCAGTTGGACGGCGATCAGCCTGCTCGCCGTGCCGGCCGCGAAGAGCCGGGTGGCCAGGTTCTCCACGGCCTGGGCCGTGGTGCGCTCCCCCATGCCGACCATGACGGTGCCGTTGCCGAGGACGTGGACGTCTCCGCCTTCGAGGGTGCCGACGGGTCCGTCGAGCAGAGGTGCGGGCGCGACGCCGGCGAACATCGGGTGGAACCGGTAGATGGCCTCGGCGTGCAGGCTCTCGCGTCGCCGGGCGGGCTTGGCCATCGGGTTGACCGAGACCTGGTCGTACATCCAGCAGGAGTTGTCGCGCGGGAAGAGGTGGTTGGGCAGCGGGGCGAGGGCGAAGTCGTCGGGGCCGAGGGCGTTCCACACCAGGCTGTGCGGGGTGGTGAGCGGCAGGTCGCTCTTGAGGAGGCCGCCGATCAGGTATCCGGCGAGGGTCTCCCCGTCGAGTTCGGCGCACAGTTCGCGCACCGGGTCGATGAGGGCCGGGCCCACGGTGCCGGGAGTGACGACCCGGTCCAGGAGCCAGTCGCGGGCCTGCGGGACGTCGAGGGTCTGGGCGAGCAGGTCGGCGAAGTAGTGGACGCGGGCGCCGTGGTCGCGCAGGACCTGGGCGAAGGCGTCGTGCTCCTCGCGGGCGCGCTTGGCCCACAGGATGTCGTCGAAGAGCAGGGCGTCGACGTTGCGCGGGGTGAGGCGGGAGAGTTCGAGGCCGGGGCGGTGCAGGATGACCTGGCGCAGTGGGCCGACCTCGGAGTCGACGTGGAAGGTGTTCATCGCTGAGGTTCCTCTGTGCTGGGGGTGGTCAGTCGTGGTGGCGGAGGTCGTTGCGCTTCCGAGCTGCGCTGATGCGGCTGGTGCGGAGGGCTCGGGAGAGCCGCTGGGCCGGCGGGGGCGTCTCGGGTGCGCGTTCCGGCCGGTCCACGGTCGCCGCGGTCCTCGGGGCCGTGGCCTCGCCGAAGGTGTCCTGTCCCCGCTTCAGCCAGACGTAGACGGGGACGCCGAGCAGCAGGACGAACAGGCCGTAGTAGACGGTCTGGTAGCCGCTTCCCTGGATCGACCAGTACGAGAAGGCGAGGGCGAGCGCGGCGACGGTGATGTCACGGGCGAGTCTGCGGGGGCTGAGGTTCTCCCGGCCGCGGACCAGCAGCCAGTACAGCTGGGCGGCGGCGGAGAAGAGGTAGGGGATGACGGCGGTCAGCACGCTGAGCAGCACGATCTTGGTGAAGACGTCGTCGAAGCGCGTGTAGCTGAACACGGTGATCAGCGAGGCCAGCACGGTCGAGGCGACGATGCCGAAGGCCGGGACACCGCCCTCGCCGCGCAGCCGGGCAAAGGCCTGCGGGAACAGCCCGTCGCGGGCGGCCGCGTACGGCATCTCCGCGCACAGCATGGTCCAGCCGTTGAGGGCGCCGATGCCCGAGATGATCGCGGCGACGGCCACCATGTCTCCGGCCCAGCTGCCGCCGAAGATGCTGTTGGCCGCGTCGGTGAAGGGAGCGGTGGATCCGCCGAGCTTGCCGTGGGAGACGGTGCCGAAGACGGCGAGGGTGCCCAGGATGTAGATGATGGCGCAGATGAGTGTGCCGTAGACGGTGGCGCGGGGGACGTTGCGCTCCGGCTCGCGGACCCGGCCGGCGACGACGGAGGCTGCTTCCAGGCCCAGGTAGCTGAACAGGGCGATGGCGCCCGCGGCCGAGATCGCGCCCAGCGCCGACTGGCCGCTGGCGTTGAATGGGCCGAAGTTGTGGACGTCGATGAACAGCAGGCCGACGGTGGCCATGAAGATCAGGGGAACGAACTTCAGCACGGTCGTGATCACCTGGAACGCGCCCATGTTCCGGATGCCGGTGAGGTTGATCGCGGCGGGAATCCACAGGCCGACCAGCGCGAGGAGCACCGAAATCCACTTCTGGTGCCCGGTGTTGACGAACACCTCCACGTAGCCGACCCAGGCGACGACGATGGCCGCGTTGCCCGCCCATGCGGTGATCCAGTACGACCAGGCGTTGAGGAATCCGGCGAACTCCCCGAAGGCCTCGCGAGCGTAGACGTACGGACCACCGCTCGCCGGCACGCGCTTGGACAGCGCCCCGAAGGTCAGTGCCAGCGCGAGCGCGCCGAGGGTGACGGCGATGAAAGCGACGAGGGAGATGGGCCCGTACGGGGCGAGGGCGGAGGGCAGCGCGAAGACTCCGGTACCGATGATGCTGCCGATGACGAGCGCGGAGGCGGCGGGAAGGCCGAGCGCCGCCGTGGGCGCCGTCCCCTTTCCGCCTCCTGTGGTTCTGGGCATGGCTGAGGCTCCTTACAGACCAGTGTGGGTGAGTCGATCCGCGACTGATCTTTCTGCCCCTCAGCCGCGCACAGTCAGCGGCCACACGGCCCACGCCCGACCCCGATGGTCCCGTTGTCGCAAGCCTGGACAGCCCAACTCGGCCGCTTCCCGCTGCTCCTGGTCATAGGACATGGGCCGTTCGGTCCACGGCATGGTCCGCCCAGCCCCATCGTCAGCACCGTGCCGGGCTCGACAATCGAGGGCAGGAGCTACGGCCGGGCTCGCGACGCGATGCCAACCGGCCGACGGTGCCATGTCCTTACGGCTCGTTCGAGATGGGTCCCGCACACCCCATGAGCCGCGAGGGCTTCCGCGCGAGTCTCGTGTTGGGGAGGCATGATCCTCGCGCCGCGGCCGCCGCCCTCACCGACACGGGGGCGGCGGCCGTCTTCACTGCCATCTGCTCTGGGGCCGGATGGCCCTGCTCCGGCCCCATTGGCCCCTCGCACGGTCCGAGTCGGCGCCACAAGCTGGAGGCATCAGTCCGTACACCCTGACCGGGAGGCCGGCCATGAACACCCCGAGCATGCTGCGCGCACTGCCTATCGAGCACCGGCAACGGCTCATGCGTCTTGCTCGGGAGGTGTCCTTCCCGCAGGGGACGCGCATCTTCAACGAAGGGGCACGTGCGGACCGGTTCTGGATCATCCGCACCGGTTCCGTCGATCTCGACACACACGTCCCCGGCCGGCGCCGCGCCGTCGTCGAGACCCTCGGCCACAACGAACTCGTCGGTCTGTCCTGGCTGTTCGCGCCGCACGTGTGGCATCTGGGCGCCACGGCGGCGACACCGGTACGGGCCTACGAGTTTGACGCCACGGCCGTCCGCTCCCTCTGCCAGGACGACCCGGCACTCGGACGTGCCGTCACCCAGTGGGCCGGCGACGTGCTGGCCCACCGCCTCCGTACCACCAGGGCCCGGCTGCTGGACCTCTACGCCCCCTACGGCGCCGGAAGCGCCGTGTGAGCGGGCTGACTGGATGAAGGAGTCACCGTGCACAGTACCCCGCACATCGTCAGCGACGTCATGTCCCACACCGTCGCCGCAGTCGGCCGAGGGGCCGCCTTCAAAGAGATCGTGCAGCTCATGCAGGACTGGAAGGTCAGCGCCCTGCCTGTCCTGGAGGGCGAAGGCCGCGTGGTCGGCGTCGTCTCCGAAGCCGACCTGCTGCCCAAGGAGGAGTTCCGCGACAGCGACCCCGACCGGGCCACCCAGCTGCGCCGCCTCGACGACCTGGCCAAGGCCGGCGGCCTCACCGCCGAGGACCTCATGACCTCCCCCGCCCTCACCGTCCACGCGAACGCGACACTCGCCCAAGCCGCACGGACCATGGCACACGCCAAGGTCAAGCGCCTTCCCGTCGTCGACGACGTGGGCATGCTGCAGGGCATCGTCAGCCGCGCGGACCTGCTCAAGGTGTTCCTTCGGGACGATGAGGAGATCGCCGAGGAGGTCAGGCAGGAGGTCGTGGCGTATCTCTTCCCTGCGCCGGTGTCAGCCGTGCAGGTGGAGGTGCGAAACGGCGTCGTGAAGCTCATCGGCCACGCCCGGGGCACATCCCTGGTCCCGGTGGCCGCGCGCCTGGTCCGGGCCGTCGAGGGCGTGGTCGACGTGGAGTTCGAGCTGACGCGCTCCGATGGCCCTGCGGAGTCGAACGCTCCTGACGCGAACGGCGGCGAAGCCCTGTCTCCGGCCTGAGCCAACAGCGGGATCCTCGCCGGGCCGTACTAACCCTCCAGATTCGTTCTCATCTGTGCCGCTCTCCCGGTTTCAGTGCCCTTCCTGCCGCTGCCGGTCCTGGACCTGAGTGGCGATGACAGCGGCCTGGATACGGCGCTCGACGCCGAGCTTGGCCAGCAGACGGGAGATGTGGTTCTTCACCGTCTTCTCGGCCAGGTACAGTCGCTGGCCGATCTGGCGGTTGGTCAGACCCTCACCGATCAGAGCCAGGATCTCCCGCTCCCGCTCGGTCAGTCCTTGCAGTCCGTCGGGCTGCTGCTCCTCCTGCTGGCCGCCGCGCAGCCGGGCCATCAGCTTGGTGGTGGCACTGGCGTCCAGCAGGGACTGGCCGGCGGCCACGGTGCGTACGGCGGACACCAGGTCCGAGCCTTGGATCTGCTTCAGGACATAACCGGACGCGCCCGCCATGATCGAGTCGAGCAGTGCCTCCTCGTCGTCGAAGGAGGTCAGCATGAGGCAGGCCAGCTCAGGCATGCGGGAGCGCAGCTCCCGGCACACGGTCACGCCGTCGCCGTCAGGCAGACGGACATCGAGCACGGCCACCTGCGGGCGCAACGCGGGCACCCGCACCAGTGCCTGCTCCACGGTGCTGGCCTCGCCGATCACCTCGATGTCCGGCTCGTCGTTCAGCAGGTCGCGCACCCCGCGCCGCACCACCTCGTGGTCGTCCAGCAGAAAGACCCGGATCGGGTTGCCGGCGCCGGGCTGCTCGCTGTCCGCCATCAAACTGCTCCCTGGTTCCGCGTTCCGCACCGATGTCCGCTCGTGGACGGAATCGGCCCTCCGTTCAGAGATCCTTTCCCGTATCCGGGCCGAAAGGCCAGGGCCGGTCGGCCCTGTTGTCCACCCATAGTGCCCCGCGGCCATGAGATACCTCTGCCGCCAGAGTACGAAACGGCCCGTCGCCCCCTTCAGTGGTCAGGTGCCACGGCTCTGATGCTCTGGGAAGCCGAAGCCGAAGCCGAAGCCGAACCGGGCCCGCATACCCGAATCGCACCATCCCCAGGGTGAAGGTCCAATGGCCCCGCTGCTGGGGCCCGACAGCCCTGGGCCGGGACCGCTGATCGCAGAAGTCTGGAGCCGCTGCGAAACGATCAGAAGGAGCGGAGCACATGACTGCCAAGGACACCAGCACCCAGGTCACGAGCACCGTCGCCGTAGAGGTGCGTGTGGAAGGTGATGTGGACGAGGAAGCCGTCGCATACCTCCGGGAGAAGGTCGACGCGGTCCTCGGCCGACCAGGGCTTCCAGCCGTGAGCGGTGCGGTGAGGGTCACCAGGGCGGTGGCGCACCACGCCGAGCGGCCCTGGTCCGCCGGGGCCGAGCTCGTCGTGGGGAACGCCCTCGTGGTCGTGCATGCCCAGGAGGCCACGGGACACGAACTGGCGGACCGGCTGCAGGACCGGCTACGCAGCCAGATGAACCGTGTCCTGCACCGCAAGGAGGAGGCCCGCAGGTCGGCCACTCCTCCTCCGTGGCGCGGCGGCCGTGCCGACAGCGGCCGAGAGTAGAACCCATCGTGAGCCTCCGCTGCGGCACGGTCGCTCTTCTCCGCGTACGTGTGGTTCCTGAGCCCCGGCGAGGGGGCTGCTCGGACGGGTCGCCAGGCCTCGCCAGACCAGTGCTGGTCAGCCCCCGGAAGGGACCATCGGCACCTGGGAGTCGGGGCCGGGCAGGACGAGAGTGAAGGCGTGAGCGGCACCGATCCCCCGCGGTGCCGCTCCCGTCCGCCCACCGTCGGCCACCGCCGACGGCTCTCGTCAACGGAGGCGCTCCCCAATGACCCGTCATGAGGCCGGAACCCAGGCGACAGCAGCTGCCGACGCGCCGTCCGACATCGCCATCGCCGTGGACCAGCTGGTCACGAACGGACTCAAGGCGCTCGCCGACTACGACGCCCTCACCCAGGAGCAGGTCGACCACATCGTCAAGAAGGCCTCGGTCGCCGCCCTGGATCAGCACACCACGCTGGCCCACCTGGCCGTGGATGAGACCGGACGCGGGGTCTTCGAGGACAAGGCCGCGAAGAACATGTTTGCGTGCGAGCACGTCACGCACAGCATGGGCCCGATGAAGACCGTCGGGGTCATCGCCCGCGACGACATCGAGGACATGATCGAGGTGGCCGAGCCGGTCGGCGTGGTCTGCGCGATCACACCGGTCACCAACCCGACCTCCACCACTGTCTTCAAAGCCCTGATGGCGCTGAAGACGCGCAACCCGATCGTGTTCGCCTTCCACCCCTCGGCCCAGCGGTGCAGTGCGGCGGCGGCCCGGATCGTACGGGACGCGGCCGTCGCCGCCGGCGCGCCGGAGCACTGCGTGCAGTGGATCGAGACCCCGTCGGTGGAGGCGACCGGCCTCCTGATGCGCCACCCTGGCGTCTCGCTGATCCTCGCCACCGGCGGCAACGCCATGGTCAGGGCCGCCTACTCGGCGGGCAAGGCCGCCCTGGGAGTCGGTGCGGGCAACGTCCCGGCGTACGTGCACAAGAGCGCGAAGCTGCGCCGGGCCGTCAACGACCTGGTGCTCTCCAAGTCGTTCGACAACGGCATGATCTGCGCCTCCGAGCAGGCCGTCATCCTGGACGACGAGATCTACGACGCGGCACTGGCCGAGTTCCGCACTCTGCACGCTCACGTGGCGACCGCCGAGGAGAAGGCGAAGCTGGAAGCTTTCCTGTTCCCGACGGGCCCTGCGAACGCGGGCTGCGAGCCCAAGGTCAACGCCGCGGCCGTCGGTCAGAGCCCTGCATGGATCGCCAAGCAGGCGGGCTTCACCGTCCCAGGCGACACCTCGCTGATCCTGGTCGAGGCCGAGCGGGTGGGTCCGGACGAGCCGCTGACCCGCGAGAAGCTCTGCCCGGTGCTCGCCGTGCTGCGCACCGGCTCCGAGGAGCAAGGCTTCGACCTCGCCGCGGACATGGTCGCGTTCCACGGCCAGGGTCACACCGCGGTCATCCACACCGAGGACCCGGCGCTCGCGGAGGCATACGGCCGGCGCATGAAGACCGTACGGATCATCGTCAACGCCCCCTCGTCGCAGGGTGCCATCGGCGGCATCTACAACAGCCTGCTGCCATCCCTCACCCTGGGCTGCGGCTCCTGGGGCCACACCTCGGTGTCCAACAACGTCTCCGCCGTCCAACTGCTGAACATCAAGCGGGTCAGCACGCGCCGCAACAACCTGCAGTGGTTCAAGGTCCCGCCGAAGATCTACTTCGAGCCGCAGTCCCTGCGCTACCTGACCTCCATGCCGGACGTCCACCGCGTCACAGTCGTCACCGACGCCACCATGACCCGCCTCGGCTTCGTCGACCGCGTCAGCAGGGTCCTGCAGCGGCGCCACGAACCGGTCACCCTCCAGATCATCGACAACGTCGAACCGGAGCCGAGCATCGACTCCGTCCGGCGCGGTGCCCAGCTCATGCGCGACTTCCGCCCGGACACGATCATCGCGCTCGGTGGCGGCTCGCCGATGGACGCCGCCAAGGTGATGTGGCTCCTCTACGAGCACCCGGACATCGACTTCGCCGACATGCGGCAGAAGTTCTCCGACATCCGCAAGCGCGCCTTCCGCTTCCCGGTCCTCGGCACCCGGGCCCGCCTGGTGTGCGTGCCCACCACCTCCGGCACCGGCGCGGAGGTCACCCCCTTCGCGGTGATCTCCGACCCCACCAGCGGCAAGAAGTACCCGCTCGCCGACTACGCGCTCACCCCGAGCGTGGCCATCGTCGACCCGCTGCTCACCGCGGACCTGCCCCCGGCGCTGGCGGCCGACAGCGGCTTCGACGCCCTCACCCACGCCATAGAGGCGTACGTGTCCGTCTACGCCAACGACTTCACCGACGGCCCGGCCCTGCACGCGATCCGGCTGATCTTCGACAACATCGAAGCAGCGGTGAACGACCGCAAGGGCCGTCCCGACGCACGGGAGAGGATGCACAACGCCGGCACGATCGCCGGCATGGCCTTCGGCAACGCCTTCCTCGGCATCGTCCACGCCATGTCGCACACCCTGGGCGCCACCTTCCACGTCGCACACGGCCGTACCAACGCGGTTCTGCTGCCGCACGTCATCCGCTACAACGGCACCATTCCGGCGAAGCTCACGGGCTGGCCCAAGTACGAGCACTACCGCGCCCCGGAACGCTTCCAGGACATCGCCCGAGCCCTCGGCCTGCCCGCCTCCACCGCGCAGGAGGGCGTGGAGTCGCTGGCCCGCGCAGTGGAGCGGCTGCGCGACGCCGTGGGCATCGAGCCGTCGTTCCAGGCCCTCGGCATCGACGAGCGCACGTTCCTGGACGCTCTGCCGCAGCAGGCCCTGAACGCCTACGAGGACCAGTGCGCGCCGGCGAACCCGCGCATGCCGATGCTCGACGACATGCAGGAGATCATGCGCACGGCCTACTACGGGGGTGCGCTGGGCCGACCGAACGCCGACAAGGGCCGAACGGCCCTGGCGTGAAGAGCTTCGGTGCCGTTCCAATGACCTGATCAGCCTGCCCGCGGTTCCAAGCCGGGTGCCACGGACACGCAACCACCACGTCTTGAGGGGACGACGCACATGCCGTACCGGCGCACCGGCCGCGACCACGGCGAAAGGCCGTGCAGCCGCCTCGCCGCCCCAGTCGAAGAAACGCAGCAGTGAGCAACGAGACCGTACGGAAGCCCGCCATGACCATCGACACCGCACAGGACCTCCCTGTCGGGCCACGCCGAAGCATCGAGCTGGACAGCGACGAAGCCCTCCGGCTGTTGGGCAGCGTGTCCTTCGGACGGATTGTCTTCACCCGCCACGCGCTGCCGACCGTCCGCCCGGTCAACCACGTCCTGGACAACGGCGACATCGTCATCCGCACCCACGAGGGCGCGGCCCTGACCGCGCGTGCCGGGCAGGCCGACGGTCAAGGCGTCGTGGTGGCCTACGAGGCCGACGCCATCGATCCCGACACGCACCTCGGCTGGAGCGTGGTGGTCACCGGCTACGCGCACCTGGTGACCGACGCGGAGGAACTGGCCCGGTACCAGGCACTGCTCACCCCGTGGGTGCACCGGACCATGGACTACGCGGTGCGCATCCGCCCGGACCTCATAACCGGCGTGCGGCTCACCGCTGACGTAACCGGCGCGCGGCCCACCGCCGACGACGAGTCCGGCGGCGCCTGATCGCAGTCCGACTGCAAAGCCATGCGGCGTGAGAACCGTCCGGGTTCTCACGCCGCGTTCAGCCCGATGCCGGCTCCGCTCGCCGGGTGGCACGTCAAGCGTGCGGGACCACCGCGACCGGTGCGGTGGCGTGGTGCAGCACCGCGTGGGTGACCGGGCCGATCGGCGTCCGGCGCCGGCGGCGACCGACCACGACCAGGGACGCGTCGCGCGAGGCCTCCACGAGGTGGGAGCCCGCCTTGCCGATCACGGCCTGCTCCGTCACCTCGACGCCGGGGAACTTGTGCCGCCAGGGCTCCAGCGCCTCGGCCAGGGCGCGGTGCATCTCCCCGGTGAGTTCATCGTGCAGTTCGGCGTTGAGGTCGCCGCCATTGTCGTAGTAGGGCAGTTCCGGGCTCCGGCCATGGACGACGCGCAGCCTCGCGGCACGCTGAGAGGCGGCCTCGAAGGCGAATCCCATCACGGTGTCGTTCGGCGCCGTCGAGTTGAGGCCCAGGACGACGTCACGGAACGGCGCGGCCCCGGACCCGAAGCCGCCAGGCTGGCGTTCGTCCTCGGAGCGCAGGCCGCCCCGCACGAGGACGACAGGCCGCCGGCTGTCCGCCACGACTGCCTGGGCGACGGACCCGACCAGGAATCCGGTCACGCCGCCCAGACCGCGAGAGCCCAGCACCAGTAGGTCTGCTGTTCCAGCCGCGCCGAGCAAGGCGGTGACGGGTTCTTCGGTAAGACTGTCGGTGGTGATCTGCAGGCCCGGGTGGCGCCGCGCGATCACAGCTTCGGTCTCGCGAAGCATGCGGTCCGCCCGGCGAATCTGCTCGCCCGGGCTCAGGGACGGCTGGGTTGCCCCGCCCAGGGGCGCGTAGAGCTGCCGCCCAAGGGCGTGGACCAAGTGCAGCGGGAGGTCCCGGAGCAGGGCTTCCCTGGCCGCCCAGTCGGCGGCGGTCAGGCTCTCCGGGGACCCGTCCAGGCCTGCGGTGATGGTGCGGGGCATCTCGGCCTCCTTCAAAGTCACGAATTCAGTGTCGATGCCGTGTACTTGGGACAGGAGAGGCCTCAGGTCCCTGCGCGGAGGCCGTCCGGCCCACGCGCGGATGAACGTTCGATGGGCGTCGGCCGACTCACAACGCCCGCAGCCCGTGCTCCCGGAACTGCTCGCGCACGCGTTCCGTCAGCTCCGGATCGGGCACGGGCGTGTCGCGCAGCGGGAAGTCGATGCCGAGGGCGTCGTACTTGTGGGCGCCGAGTTTGTGGAAGGGCAGGACGTCCACCCGGTCGACGTTGCTCAGCCCGGCCAGGAAGGCGCCGAGACCGTCCACCGCGGACGCATCGTCTGTCCAACCGGGGACAAGGACGTAACGGATGTACACGGGGACGGCCAGCCGGTCCAAGCGGGTGGCGAAGTTGAGCGTGGGGGCCAGCCGGCCGCCGGTGAGCCTGCGGTAGGTGGTGGCGTCGAACGACTTGATGTCCAGCAGCACCAGGTCGGTGTCGGCGAGGAGCCGGTCGGAGGCGCGGTGGCCCAGGAAGCCGGAGGTGTCCAGCGCCGTGTGCAGTCCAGCCTCCTTGCAGCGGTGCAGGAGGGAGCCGGTGAACGCCGGCTGGAGCAGCGGCTCCCCGCCCGTGACGGTCACCCCTCCCCCGGCCGTGGCCAGGAAACCCCGGTACTTCTCGATCTCCCCCATGACCTCGTCCACCGAGGTCTCACGGCCGTCGCGCATGTGCCAGGTGTCGGGGTTGGCGCAGTACAGGCAGCGCAGCGGGCAGCCGCTGACGAACAGGACGAACCGGGTCCCGGGACCGTCCACGCCGGTGGACAGGTCCCAGGAGTGCACCCGACCGGTCACCGCCGGCGCCGAGGTGACGTTCACAGCGACCCGTGGAAGGTGCGGCTGATCACGTCGAGCTGCTGCTCACGCGTGAGACGGACGAAGTTGACGGCGTAGCCGGAGACCCGGATCGTCAACTCGGGGTACTTCTCGGGGTGTTCCATGGCGTCCTCGAGCGTCGCCCGGTTCAGGACGTTGACGTTCATGTGGAAACCGCCGAAGGTCATGTACCCGTCGAGGATGCCGACCAGGTTGCCTGCACGCTCTGAGGGGTTGTGCCCGAGCCCCTCGGGCGTGATGGTCGTGGTCAGGGAGATTCCGTCGCGGGCCTGCTCGTACGGCAGCTTCGCCACCGACAGGGCCGAGGCGACGACACCGTGCCGGTCCCGGCCGTTCATCGGGTTGGCACCGGGCGCGAAGGGCTGTCCGGCGCGGCGGCCGTCGGGGGTGTTGCCGGTGTGCTTGCCGTAGACGACGTTCGAGGTGATGGTGAGGACGGACTGGGTGTGCTCGGCGCCACGGTAGGTGGGGTATTGGCGCACCTTCTCCATGAAGGACTCCACCAGGTCGACGGCGATGCCGTCGGCGCGGTCGTCGTTGTTGCCGTACGCCGGGAAGTCGCCCTCGGTGCGGAAGTCGACGGCGAGTCCGGTGGCGTCCCGGAACACCTTCACCCGTGCGTACTTCACGGCGGACAGGCTGTCAGCGGCCACCGACAGACCGGCGATCCCGCAGGCCATGAACCGGTGCACGGGGTAGTCGTGCAGGGCCATCTCCAGACGTTCGTAGGCGTACTTGTCGTGCATGTAGTGGATGACGTTGAGCGCGTTGACGTACGTCCGGGCCAGCCAGTCCAGGACGTGGTCGTAGGCCTCGATCAGTTCCTCGTAGTCGAGATACTCCCCGGTCAGCGGGGGCGCTGCGGGCGCGATCTGTTCGCCGGTCATCTCGTCGCGGCCGCCGTTGACCGCATAGAGCAGCGCCTTGGCGAGGTTGACGCGGGCGCCGAAGAACTGCATCTGCTTGCCGACCGCCATGGCGGAGACGCAGCAGGCGATGGCGGTGTCGTCGCCGGTGCGTGGGCGCATCAGGTCGTCGGACTCGTACTGGACGGCGCTGGTGTCGATGGAGACCTGGGCGCAGAACTCCTTGAAGCCGTCGGGCAGCCGGGGCGACCAGAGAACGGTCAGGTTGGGTTCGGGGGCGGGGCCGAGGTTGTAGAGGGTCTGCAGGAAGCGGAAGGAGTTGCGGGTGACCAGGGTGCGTCCGTCGGCACCCATGCCGCCGATGGACTCCGTCACCCAGGTCGGGTCGCCGGAGAACAGGGCGTCGTACTCGGGTGTGCGCAGGAAGCGCACGATCCGCAGCTTGATCACGAAGTCGTCGATCAGCTCCTGGGCCCGCCTCTCGTCGATGGTCCCGTCTGCCAGGTCCCGCTGGAGGTAGACGTCGAGGAAGGTGGAGGTGCGGCCGAGCGACATGGCCGCGCCGTTCTGTTCCTTCACCGCAGCCAGATAGCCGAGGTAGAGCCACTGCACGGCCTCCTGGGCGGTGGCGGCGGGGCGGGAGACGTCGCAGCCGTACGACGCCGCCATCCGCGTCAGCTCTTCCAACGCCTTCATCTGTTCGGCGAGTTCCTCCCGGTCACGGATGACCTCGGTGGAGGATGCGCAGGCATCGAGCAGGGCACGCTCGGCCTTCTTGGCCTGGATCAGGCGGTCGGTTCCGTACAGAGCGACGCGCCGGTAGTCGCCGATGATCCGGCCGCGGCCGTAGGCGTCGGGCAGTCCGGTGATGACGCCGGCCTTGCGGGCGGCGCGCATCTCCGGGGTGTAGGCGTCGAAGACGCCGTCGTTGTGGGTCTTGCGGTAAGTGCCGAAGACCTTGGTGACGAACGGGTCGGGCTCGTAGCCGTACGCCTTCAAGCCGTTCTCGACCATGCGCAGCCCGCCGTTGGGCATGATCGCGCGTTTCAGCGGGGCGTCGGTCTGCAGGCCGACGATCAGCTCACGGTCCCGGTCGATGTAGCCGGGGGCGTGCGAGGTGATCGTGGAGGGGGTGGCGGTGTCCACGTCGAGGATGCCCTTGCGCCGCTCCTCGGGGAACAGGGCGCTGACCTTGTGCCAGACGGCGCGCGTGCGCTCGGTCGGGCCGGTCAGGAACTCCGGGCCGCCTTCGTACGGCGTGTAGTTGGCCTGGATGAAGTCGCGTACGTCGATCCGGTCGCGCCAGCCCCGGCCGGCGAAGCCACGCCAGGCATCGGCGGGAGCGTCCACGTCGGGACGGGTTGCCACGATCATCACTGCCTCCGCATCGTTCGCGACACCGCACACGGACGGTTCCGTGCGCGGCTCCACTGACGATGGTCCTCACGCGCCCCTGGGCGGGGCAGGGCCTGCGGGAACCCGTCGCCGCGCCGTCCGGCCCCGCACCGTTGGGCCCTTCGGTCCAAGCCGCGGGCACGTGGTGCCCAGCGGTCAGGCGGAGAGGTGCAGGCCGTACACGGTGCGGCCGCCAACGAGTTCACGCCCGGTGACCAGTTCAGACTCGATGCGCACGAAGACCTCCTCGGGCGAGGGAACCCAGGAGTGCAGGCCGACCCGCTCCAGGCGTGCCGCCTCGGCCGGATCCGTCACGATCTCCGCACGACCGGTCACGACGACACTCCAGCCAGAGTGCGTCTCCACGTCGGCCGCGTCCGCCTCGAAGGCGACGACCGCGCCGTCGACCGCGCGGGCCAGCTCCGAGGCCGTGGAGGTGCGCAGCAGCACCGCTCCGTCGGCGTCCAGGCCGAAATTCACCGGCACGACCGCGGGCAGCGCCTGGCGCGTGAAGACGATACGGCCGATGGGAGCCGTCGCCAGCAGGCGCAGGCACTCGTGACGACCGAGTTCGCGGAAACCATCGTTCGGGTACATGAGTCAGCCCGTCTTTCGCCCGGTGGAGGGGGTCACAGTCCATGCTGAGACCGCGAGTGGACTCGGGTGAGGGCCACGGGTCCCGCCCTGACCGGAGAGCGGCCCGAGGAAACGCGGCGGCGAAGGGGGGCCGTACGGCCCTTCCGGCGCGCCCATCGGCCCGGGTTTCCTCGGACCATGGTCGAAACCCTCGTCACCTCCGCACCCCGCCACACCGAGCGTGCCGCTAACGGGACGACCGTCGTGGAGCTGCGCGGTGAGATCGACATCCTCACGGCACCGTCGCTTGGGGCGCGCCTGGACGGTCTGACGGCGGTCGTCCTCCCTGACCTCGTGGTGGACCTTCGCGCCGTGTCCTTCATCGACTGCGCCGGACTGGGGGTGCTGTGCCGGGCGCGGAACAGGGTCATGGAACGGCACGGCCGGCTGCGTGTCGTCACTGACAGCAACCAATTCCTTCGAATTCTTCGTGGTGCGGGGCTGGATGGCGTGTTCGAGATCTACGACCACCTGCCCGAAGCCATGGCTGCTGTGCCCTGCAGGGACCTCACCGCCGCAGCGGGCTGATAAGGCCGGGGCGCAACCAGCGACCACATGGGGCCTTCGGAGTGGCCGCGGGCCCAGGATCACGGCCACCCAGACGGCCTGGTCGTTGAGCGTCAGCACACCTGATCCGGTGCACGTCTCGGAGTGGACGGTCCCTCCGGTCCGTACCCGAGGCGAATCAGCATCTGCGCATGCCCGGTGAGGTCCGGCACGGGGCTCACATCTCGGCGCAGGTCGGGCCACTCCATCGGCTGGTGCAGCAGGGAGGCACGCAGACCGTGCGCTGTGGCCACCAACAGGTGGTGCTCCAGCGCCTGTCCGGCGCGCAGCCAGTCGCTGCGGCGGTCGTGCTCGGTGGTCAGCAGGGCAACCACCGGCAGGGACTCGAAGGGCTGGGCTGGGAGCCGCTCAGGATGCCGTTGTGCGGTGAAGTCACGCATGGGCAGCTTCTCGTGCGCGTCCTGCAGCCCCAGCGCCGCTTGGGGGATGCCAACGTTGGCAGAGTCGTCTGGATCCCGGTGTACCCATCGGCGGCTCTCCACTGCCCGGTCCGGGTCGGCGCGGTTGCGGCGCTCCGCCGCCGCGACCACGCGCAGCAGCCGAGCCGTCTCGGTGGGCCCGGGGAAGGTCATGGTGGCGCCTTCCGTTTGAGCGGCATCGGCGAGCTCGACTCGAACGTTCGGCGGAAGCGGCCTGCCGGAGAAGGGGAACCTGCTGCTGTGCCTGCGCCAGATCATCGAGTAGAGATCGGGGCGGTGCCCCGCAGTGTGCCGCTGGGCCGTCCCGGCCAGCCGGAGGTTGGCCAGCACGCTCGGGTCCTCGGGATCCGGCAGCAGGCGTACCACAGGCGCCCAGCCGAAGTGGGCCGCAGCCACGCGCAGGTTGAAGACAGCGGCACCGACAGACAGATGCAGAGCCCGGCCTACAGGATCCGCGTGGCGCAGGCCACGCTCGGGCACGGCGCGTACCTCCAGCTCGCCGGTCTCCGGGTCGAGCCGGAAACGCCACGGCTGGGTGTTGTACATCGAGGGCGCGGCCCCTGCGGCCGAGATGCAAGCTTCCAGGGTCGCGGCGTCAAGAGGCGCGGTTTGCATGATGGCCTCCTCCCGTACGAAGTCAGACAGGTGCGGATGTCCTACGAGCGTGAGAGCACCACGGCAGAACGGCGAGGGGCCGATGGTCCCTTTGCCAGGCCCGTGCAGGGCACACTGGCCCACTACGCACGGGTACAGAACCACGGTGAGTCCACAACCCGTGCGTGTGCTGGGCCGAACCGCCCAGCACCGGCCCGGGCTTGGCCCGATCGGCCCTCGGCTTCCGCCTGATCGGCCCATGTCACGGCGCGCCTGGGCTGTCACCTTCGTGTGTGACGCCGAGGAGGTGCGGAGAGATGCGCGAGGACAGGCCCGCGAACAGGAAGCGCAAACGAACGAGGGTGCCGCTGTGGCGATGGCGGAACAACCCGATCCGGCGACGCGACGACATCCTCGAGGCATGGCTCGTTCTGGCTATATGGGTGCTCATCGCGGTGGGGGGCACGGCGGCCGGTGTGGTGACGGCCCATGCAGCCGACCAGGTCTTCGCCCAGCAGCGGGCCGACCGGATACCCGTCCGCGCCGTTCTGCTCGATGACGTCCCGCGTCCCGCGACCTCGGGGATGGGCAGGGATCTTGCCTCGGCAAGGGTCCGCTGGACGAACTCCGACGGCTCCACGCGCAGTGGTATGACGCTGGTGACCACCGGGAAGAAGGCCGGCTCAACGGTGAGTATCTGGATCGACGGCCAGGGGAAGCTGAGCACCCAGCCGACGCCCCCCACCGAGGCGGCCGTCGAGGCAGCACTCTTCGGAGGCTCGGCCGCCCTCGCGCTGAGCGGCGTGGTCTTCGGCATCGGCAGCGCCGGGCGGTGGTGGCTCGACCGGCGACGCATCGCGCAGTGGGACAGGGAGTGGACCCTGGTCGGGCCGAAATGGGGCCACAAGACCAGTTGACCCGCAAACCGCGCGCGAGATTCACCGACCGCGCCGAGGCTGATCTTCGGGCTCCGGTGAGCTCTGGCCAGGCAATCCGGCGGCTGCCCCAAGAATCGTGCTCAACCGGTTACGGAACGCTTCACCCGTGTGTTATCTGTGGGGATCTTCAGGTTTGTTGCAAAGGCAGCGGTCGACGGGGGTGGCATGGCAGAGCAGGAAGGGGTACGGCGGGCGTCGCGAGTACAGGACGCGGTTCGCTTGCTGTTCGTCCTGGACCGGTGCGGTGCGTCGTGCGGAACCGATGAAGACCAGGCCCTGCCGCAGGGGGCCGTCGGGGTCATCCGAGGGCAGAAGCGGTTGCAGGCACTGGACTTCTGGCTCCGCAACCCTGACTACCTCGCCGACGAGCTGCTCAACCAGGTCGAGAACGGTTCGGCACCGGACCCGGAGTCGGCGCTGACCCAGGCCAGGGACCTACTGGACGGGGACGAGCCGGACGTGTCCCGGTACCCGATGGTCCGCTGGCGTTTCGGGGCCTGGGAACCGCTGGACGATGCCCTGGCCCTGTTGTTCGCACACAACCTGATCGCCGTCGAGGCGGTTGGCGAGCCTCCGGCCAAGGTCGAGCGGTGGGACTACTACCTCCTGACCGCCGGCCGCGACCTGGCTGCCGAACTGCGCGCCGACGCCCCGGATCTGGCCTGGTACGACGAGCGAGCCGCGATCGTCCTCTCCGTGGCTGGGCAACGCAGCGGCAGCCAGCTCAAGGAGATCCAGTACGGGCAGGCCGAGTACGAACGGACGGTATGGAAGGCCAGCATCAGCGGCATCACGGAGCGGGTGCGCGAGCGGCTGGCCCGGATCACGGGACAGCCGGTGGGGGCGAGTGAATGAGCGACTTCGTGCAGGCGGTGGCCCGAAAGGCCGGCATCAGCGACGAGCAGGCCGGGGAGATCCTGGCACGTCACGGGGTCAGGGAGAGCGGGATTCTGCCCAAGCCCCATCGGCTACTTGTCCGGAGGATCGCGTTCACCGGAGAGAAGACCGGCAAGTCGACCGGGGCTGTGGACTTTTCTTGGGACCTCGGACCGGGCCTGTGGTGCGTGACGGCGGACAACCTGCGGGGCAAGAGCACCATCCTGGAGATCATCTGGTGGCTGCTGCGCGGCTCCGACGCCCTGCAGGCCGACGTACGGCACTGGATCCACCAAATCAGCCTGGATGCCGAGGTCGATGAGGAGCCATTCACGGTCTACGTCGACACGACCGGAGATCAACTGACCGGCACTCTGACGGTCGGCACCCAGCGGCACATCACGCCGTTCACCGGAGAGCCGGAATTCTCGTCCGTCATGGGCGCCTTCATGATGGATCGCCTGGGACTGGAATTCCTCCGCGGCTGGCGCAAGGACAACGCGGCCCAGGCCGAGAACGACGCCGAGTCTCCGGACGGCCAAGTGATCGTCACCTCGTGGCCCGCCTTCAGCCACGCCCTGCTGTGCCGCAACCGCGAAAACGACGCACTTCTGGGCGAAACGTCCGGCGGCGGGACCATGCAGAGCCTCTTGCAGATGTTCGTGGGCCTGCCCTGGACCACGACCCGACGCGACGCCGGTGCCGCCCTGAATCTGCTGCAGCAGTCGACGAGAGGTGAACGCCGCCGAGCCCAGCAGGATCTACAGGCCCGCGGTGCCTCGTTGGAACAGCTGGAAAATCAGCTCGCCCGGGCCCGCGAATCAGCCGCCCAGGCCGAAGCCGGCCCCAGCCTGGAAGCCGCAGCCGATGCGGTGGAGCAGGCCGCCGCACGCTTGGCCGAGCTCACCGCTCGACACGCCGACCTGGTGCAGGAGATGCACCAAACCCAGCAGGCGGAGGAGGAACTGCACGAGACGCTCGTCCTGGACCAGGCCCGGCTGAGAGACCTGCGCGAGACATCCGTGGCCCAACGCTTCTTCGGCGCCCTGAAGCCCACCTGCTGTCCCCGCTGCTCGACCTCACTTGACCAGCTCCCCCACGCCGAACTGAGCGAGCAGCACTGCCGGATCTGCGGATCGGAGCCCCCCGAGGGGCCCGTCGACTCCTCTGCAGCCGACGACCTCGCCGCCTCGATCGAAACGCTCAAGCAGGCCCACCAGAAGGCCAAGAAGGCCGCCCAGCAGGCCGTTTCAGCCGTCACTGCCTCCGAGACCAAGATCACCGAGGCGCGGACTGCCCTCAGCGTCGCTCAAACGGCCATGCCTGCCGAGTCAGCACTCCGGGTCCACTTGGAGGTCGCCCGCCTCGAAGGCGCTCTCGAAGAGCGCCGTGCCGCCGAGCGCCGCGCACAGCAGCCGCGGGCCAAGTCCACGGAGGAAGCCGTACTCGAAGCCGCTGCCAAGGAAGCCGACAAGCGCACCAAGGCCGCCTCTGCCGCGCTCCTGGGCGAGGTCAGCGCGGAGATCTGCCGTCTGGCCATACGGCTGGGCATGAAAGAACTCCAGCAGATCAAGCTGCAGGCCAACGGCCCCCTGAACGTGACCAAGGGGGACAGCAGGACCACCTTCACCGCCGTCACTCCCGGCGAACAGCTCCGCCTGCGGATCGCCACCCTCCTCGCCCTGCTGCGAGTCGGCCAGTCATCCGGCGTGGGCCGCCACCCTGGTCTCCTTCTGCTGGACTCGGCCGGCGCCCAGGAAACAATCGACGTCGACCTGGCAGAAGTCCTCAGCCAGCTCAAGAGCATCTGCGAGGAAACACCCGGCCTACAAGTCATCACCGCCACCGCCAAACGCGACGTCGCCACTCACGTGATCCCAGCCGACCGCCTCATCGCCGCAGCCCCGGGCGAACCCGTGTGGTGAGCCCTCAGCTAACGTGACCGACCGCCCACCGACCTCGAGAAAGGCCGCCCACCGTGACCCCACTCGAGACGCTCCTCGCCCAGGACGGTGATCCGCCCACGCTCACCACCCTCGGGGGCGAAGACGCCCTCTGGCGGCAAATCGACGCCCTGATCGCATCACCCCTGTGGTTTCGCGCCGCCGAAAGTCTCCTCGCAGAGTGGGACACCCTCGCCCACCCAGATCAAGCCGCCGCCTTCATCACCCGCGCCCTGGCCACAACCACCAGCCCCGCAGCCGCCGACGACATCCTCGACCAGCTCGTCGAGCACCCCGGCTACATCCAGTACGCGGCCAACGAGCTCAACGCCCTGGCTCTCGACCGCAGCCGCCACCACGCCACCCCCCTTGACGCAGAACTCGCCGGCATCTTCCTCGAAGCCGCACTCCGCCTCGCCCTCCCCGGAACCACGCGCCGCTACGGCGTCCTCGACCGCCTCGTCGATCCAACCGCCACCAGCGCACCGGCTGCCTACGCCCGCCGCACCGTCCGCTCCCTCGGCACCGCCTACGAACACTGGCGCGACCAGGACCTGTTCAGCGCCCTGCAACGCTTTGTCGGCGGCCCGGTCCATGGGGACGCCGTCTACGAACTGGCCATGTGCCACCTCGCCGACGCCTTCAACGCCCCCGACCGCGCCACCCTTCTCGGCGCATTCTCGGCCGCACGAGAACTCCTACAGCAGGCCGTCGACGCCGACGAAGACCGCCCCGACGCCACCGCCTATCTCGCCGCCCTTGAAGCCGTCCTCGCCTTCGACACCGGCCACGCCGACACTCTGCGCACCGCTACACAACAGCTCCGCCACTCGCTCAACGAACACGCCATGTGGCTGAGCGGTACCCGCACTCACTGGCGCGCCGGCCGCTACGACACCGAAGCCGTCTGGTACGCCCTCAGCGCCGACCTCGAACACACAGACGCCCATCTCGACCAGCCTCTGCCCGCCTGGCCGAACCAGACCATCCAACACGTCCTCGCCGTCTACACCGCCCACCGCAGTGTGCGTCTCCAGCCGGCCAACGCCGCCGCGGGCCTCCAGGTCATGGTCGCCCCACGCATCGAAGAGGCATTCGCCCGCCGTGAAGGCCTGCTGCTCCACCTGCGCGGCCTCCTCGCCGAAGCGCCAGCGGACTGGGACGCCCCCGCTGCCCGACAACTTCTCCAGGCCGTCGACGAACGTCTGCACGCCCAAAGCCACCAGTCCGCCCTCGGAGCCCCGGGAAAAGCCCCGCAGGCGGCCTACCCGGACCTCGCCGCCATCATCGGTAGCCACGTTCTCGCAGGCCTACCGGCCGAGATGCTCCAGAGCCTCCAAGACCGCCTCTCAGACGACGAAGCAGCCCTGGCCACACGGCTCCCGATCGCGCAGCAACACGTCTTCAACGACATCCTCACCGTCCTCAACGACTGCCCCGACTTCCACAACCCCGTCATCAGACAGGGAACCGTTCGACTGGTCTCCCAGACGATCCGCTTCCTGGACAGTCGCACCAACCGCGCCCGCGCCCACCACACGCCACGCTTCGCGTACCTCTACGCCCCGGGCCCGGACGAGGATCTTCCCAAGGAGAACACCGTCCAAGAAGACCTGCAGGACTACCTGGACGGCAACCTCGAAGACGTCGACATCGAACTCACCGACCGCAGCGGCGGCCGAGCAGACATCGAGGTCCGCTTCCATGGGTTCTCGATCATCATCGAATGCAAGCGGACCAAGGGTAAGACCACCCGCAAGGGGCTACGCCGCTACCTCGGCCAGACCGTCGCCTACCAAGCGAGTGGCATCACCCTGGGCATGCTCGTCGTCCTTGATCTCCGCCCCAAGAAGGACTGGATTCCGAACATTCGCGACAGCATGTGGGCGGAACACGTCGCCGCTCCCTCCTCCGACGAGCGAGGCCGGTGGGCAGTCGTCGTCCGGGTGCCGGGGAACCGCATCACGCCGCACGAGATGTGATCGCGACACCATAGGTGCCACTGCCTACGCCGCCTCCCCTGCCAGCACATCCAGGGCACGCCACGGCTCAGCCGCCGGCACGATGCCGTCTTTGACCAACCGGTCGATCAACGTCCGTACGGCCACCGCTGTTTCCACCGGGATCTCCCGCACGCCGAACACCGCCTCCAACGGCGCAGTTCCCGACCGGGTCGGCTCCCCGGAGTCCGCGTCGAACCAGCCCTCGGCCAGCTCGCCAAGGTGCCGCTCGAACACGGTGAGGATCACGCCAAGCGCCGTCGCACTGTTGCCGATCTTGTACGCGGCTCGGGAGGTCTCCAGCGCATCAAGCACTGGCTCGTACTGCTCCAGGCCTGCGATCCACCGCCGGTCCGCCGTCGCCGCAGACCGCGCCGCGTCGAACGCGGCCTCCGCCCGCTCCAGCTCATTGGGCAGGAACATGAACTGCACGCTGGCGAAGTCGAGGTTCGCCTCGCCCAAGGAGGCGACGTCCACCTTCTCCAGTAGATCCAGAGCCTTGTCATCCAGGCCCGTGTACTGCCTCCACTCCACCGACTCCAGCTCGTCGTACAGCTCCTTGAGGATCGCCGGATCATCCTGGCCTGCGATGGCGTTGTGCGAGAGCTGAAGCGCGATCTGCCGCTGGCGGGGCAACGGCTCGTCTATCTGCATCCACCAGATCTGCGAGAGGCCTGCCTCGATGGCGGCGAGCGTGCGGTGGTTGCCCGACAGCACGACCAGCCGTCCGGCCTCGCGGTCGTTCCACACCAGCGGCGTCGAAGTGAGGCAGCCGTCCCGCTCGATGTTCGCCACGAGCTGCCGGAACTGCTCATGCGGCAGGAACCGCGCGTTCACGTCGAGGAGCGTCAGCGTGCGCGGGTCGCCCTGCACCATCTGCGGTGGGGCGAGGCGAGTGGTCTCCTCCATGGTCAGACTCCCGTCTTCGTCGTCGGGGCGCCCCACCGCTTCGCCCATATCTGCAGGGCATCGGCCAGCGTGTGCTCGCCCATCGCCCCCTGGTACTGGAGCTGGAACTTCCAGCCGTCCTCGTTGGACGGGCCGCGCTTGGTCAGCCGCAGCAGCCCGCGGTACTTCATCGACACCGGGTTGTTGCTGAATGCCGTCGTGGACACCCGCCGGATTCGCCGCGAGAACGCCCGCTGGCAAAGCAACTGCGCCTCGGCACTGGTAGCCGCCAGCACGATCAGCTTGGACAGCCGCGGGTAGTCGGTCGGCGCGACGGCAAAGTCCGAGAGCACGTACGCCTCGTCCGGCGTGTACGAGCTGGGAGCCATTGCAAAGACGCCGAGCACCCGCCCCTTGCCGTCCTTCACCGCGATGGCCAGGTTCGCCGCACCCGGTGCGATCTTCGGGTTCAGATACCGGGAGCGTAGGGCGTTGAACTGGCCCGGCTTCAGCAGTGACAGGCTCAGCGGGCCGACCAGTTCGTCCCCCTGGCGCAGGCGGGGCGCCTTCACTGGCTCGATCGGCTGGCGAGGGGCGACGATCCTCGTCCGGGCCTCGCTGGCGTACACGTAGAACGGGGCGGCGCGCGGCGTCGCCTTGATCACCCCGCGTAGGTAGCGGTGCAGCTCGGGAACATCGTGATTGGAGGCCGTCAGCCAGTATGGCCGGTCCGTGATCGCGCCCAGCACACTGACCACGTCGTCGTCGGACAACGGTTCGTACTCGGGCGCGTCCCAGGTGAAGTGCGCCTCCAGCGGCTCGTACAGCTTCTCGTAGCCGCCGCCATAGAAGGGAGGGAAGGAACACACCGGGGCATCGCTGGGGATCTTCTGGAGCCAGGAGCGCACGTCCTCCACCGCGTACGAGGCGAGTTCGATGTCTGAGCCGGACAGCCGCTCGATCGTCTCCGCGTGCTTGGCCTTCCACTGCTCTCGGTAGGAGCGGACGACCCGTTCGTGCCACAGCCCCTCGCGGCCGACGCTGGCGAGAAACCGTGTGCCGAGCATGAGCGTGGCCACGGTCCCTACGCCGTCGTCCAAGGAGTCGGCGAGCCAGCCGAGTTTGTCTCGGCTCTCCTCAAGGAGCTGGATGCCGACCGGCTGGCGAGTGAGCCACCGGCCGACCGCGCTAGTGTAGATGGACACGTCGGAGGAGTGCAGGGCGAAGCCCATGCCGGCCACGCTGCGCTCGATCGTGAAGTTGCCGCAACAGGGCACGTACATTGGGCCGCCCGGCCACTGGCTGGCGGTCTCACGCACGATGGAGCGCATGGGGCCCGGGATGGTGCCCTGGAACATCTCTCGCCTCCCGAGTACGACAACGCCCGGCCTCGTCGGGGCCGGGCCGGGCGCTGCGCTTGGAACCTAACACAAGGAGCACGTAGCCCCTTGGAATCATGTCATCTATCTTTTAGGCGCGATTCCGACGCTCACATCAAGGTTCCCTGTTGGTAGTGGCCGTCCTCCATCGGGGACAGCTCCCGCACGTTGTCCCCTGTGACGTCCTTCCACCAGGCGGCGAATACCCGGCGGTGGCACCACAGGCCCGGCTTGGCCAAGTCTTCGAAGCAGAGCAGCACCAGACGGTGGTCGCTCTCCGCCTGGGTGATCTGCCGTAGCCGTGCGGCGATTTGCTCAGGTCCGAGCTGATCGAGGTCTGCCCGGTAGGCCTCGGTGAACTCAGGCTCGGGGCTGGAGAGGTAGTCCCGACGCGGCGCGAGCTCCCGCACCGAGTGGGTGAGGGAGTAGGGGAGTTTGAAGCGGGGGGCGCCCAGCGTGATGCGCACCGGCACTCCTTGCGGAGGCTGGAAAGCCTGGAACCGATTGGTGAACAGAGTGAGCACGTAACTTCCTTTCGTCTGTGCTCAGCGGTCGGGCGCCCTCGTCGGCGCCGCCGGCGGCGCGCCCGGATGCCATCGGTGCCCCGCTCAGGCCGCAAAGAACCTGAGCGGCACCGTGTCCGCAGGGGGAGCAGCTCCTGCGGGCACGGCGACGGGCCATACACGCCAGCAGGGAGGGGGCCCGCTGAGTGCGGGCCCCCTCCCCGTTGGAGCTACTTCGCCGCCGCTGCGGCCTTCTTGGCGGCCGTCCGGCGCGTCGGGGCCTTGGCCGTCGCGGTCGTCGGCGCCACGGGCTTCGCGGTGGCGGACTTCGCTGCCGTCTTCTTCGCCGTCGGCTGCGGCTTGGCCGCATCCTTCGCCTTGGGCTTCTCCACCTCGGCCGTCTCCGGCTTGGCCTCAGCCTCGGCCTTCTTGGCGGCGGCCTCCCGCTGAACCTCGACCGCGGCCTTGTTGAACTCCGCTTCCATGGCCCGCTGGATGCCCTGCGCCTTGCTCAACAGGTTCCGCACCATCTGCACCTTGGCGTACAGGCGGCCGACGACGCGCACGTGACGGCTGAGGTCGTCGCCGAGGATGACTGCCAGGTCCTCGGGCTTCTTCTCGGCCAGTTCCTCCAGCAGCGGGATCAGGACTTCCTCGGCCTTTCCGAGCCCGTCCTTCGCCTTGGCCTTGGCCTTCTTCCGCGTCTCGTGCTCCTCGGCCGTTGGAGCCGTTTCGTTGGTCAGGGAGGTCTGCTGCTCCATCAGCTTGAGGCCATTGGCGAAGTGCTGCGCCTCAGCCTCGCTGTCGAAATCGCCGCGCACGTATCGCATGGCGGCCACCATCTGGTTGGCCGGGTTCAGCTGGGCGATGTGCCAGGCCAGGTTGTTCTTGATCTGGCCGTTGTCGACCATTTCAGCCACCTCGGGGCGCAGGGTGAGCAGGCCGAGCCGCCACGTGATGTGGGTTTCCGTCTTGCCGAACTGCTTGGCAATCTTCGCCGGGGTCCAACCGGCAGCCTTGAGGTCGGCGTACGCGCCGGCCTCCTCCATGATTGTCATGTCGGCGCGGTTCACGTTCTCCGCGATGCTCAGCACGTACGCCTCCTCTTCGGAGGCGCCCTCGACGACCTTGGCCGGGATGACCTCCAGGCCGGCCGCCTGGCAGGAGCGCCAACGCCGCTCGCCCGCAATCAGCATGTAGGGGACCTTGGCACCCTCGACCGGCCGGACGACGACCGGCTGGAGGAGGCCGTTCTCCTTGATGCTGGCGGTCAGTTCCTCCTGGGCCTGCTCGGAGAAGAACTTGCGGGGCTGCTCCGGGTTGGGGGCGATCTCGCTGATCTTGAGGTTAATGAAAGCGACCTTGTTAGTGTCGGTCATTTCCCGCGCCTTTCACGTATTCCGATAGGGGTGTTTCCCCTTGTTCTTACACTTATATCTTAATGGCAAATACCACCAATGCAAGTGAAACCCCCTTTAATTCAAGGGAATTCAGAAAGGGAATTGATCTCGCTTTCTTAAGTTCCTTGCGGATGCGGACACAAGAGAGCCCGCCGCGACCGAGCGGTCACGGCGGGCTGGCTCCCGTCACACACCCCGACGGCCGCACCGGACGGCCGGCTCCTCGCCGGGCGGGGCGCGGGGGGTTCGGCCACCCGGCGAGGAGCAGGGAAGGACGCCGCTTGCGCGACGTTGCCGTGCGGGGTTCCTGCGGCTGCTGTACCCGCCTCGGCGCCATAGAACTTACCTCAGCTCATCAAAAATGTCACCTACTTCAGGAGTGATGGCGGCGACGCCGCGGCCGTTCAAGCATGGCCACCCTCCTGGGGGTTGGTGCTTGGCCTCTCCCGGCGCATCAGGGCTTGGCACTCCACGACCTTGCGCGCTTCCTCCGCGGCCCTGTCGCCTCCCCGCCCTCGCAAGACCTTGGAGGGCGCGTTCGCCAGCGCAGCGACTCGCCGCTCGTCTATCCCAGACATGCGATTCCTCCCGTGAACGGCAAGCGCGCCGCCACCGCCCGCCCTCTGCAACTCCCCCGTACACGCCTGCCGGCAGGCAGGCACGAGAAACGCCGCGGCGCCCGCCATGCACCCGCCACCGCTCCCCGAGGAACTGTCCAATAAACCTTATAACCCCTCCGACCTGCGAGGTACGGTGAGAGGCAGGACCTCATCACTGGCCAGTCGCCTTCCGGCGAGCATACGACACAGCAGAGTTGACAGGACATGGAAGACACCCCCGGTGCACCCCAACCAAGGAGCCTGAGCGCGAAGTTGCTCACCTTGCTGCGTCTGCGCCGCGACCCAGACGGGTTCACGCCCAGCGCCCGCGACGTTGCACAGGCAACCGTGACGCCGGGACGGCGCAAACCAGTTCTGTCCCACGGCCAGGTCAGCAATCTGCTGAACGGCACGAGCACGAACCCCACGTCGTCTACAATTGCCGCTCTTGCTCGGGCACTTGGTGCTCCGGCAGCGTTCATGCTGCCCGGAGCCGAGTGGGATGACCTGACCGCGCTCACGGTGTACCAGGAGCGCCCCGAGGCCCGTGAGACTCTGCGTTTAATGCGGGGCCTTGAGGTGCAGGACATTCTTGAAATCAATAGAAGGCTCCGGGAGATCCGCGGTCGTAGGGGGCTGTCCGACGATGTCCCCTCGATCCCCCCACCTCCCCCCGGCGTCGACCAGCCCCGCGAGGGGCGACCGCGACGCCATCTGAGCTGGGACGAAGCCGCTGAGAGGGCAGCGGCAGATCTGGAAGGACGTTGACCCGTTGGACGGCCCGATCTTCGGCGCCTGTGCCCTGCTCTCGGCGCTCACCAGCGCGTTGTGCCTGTACGTCACCCTTCGGCGTCGGCACAGACCCGACTACCGCCTGGCTCGGAGCGCCCGAACCGTCGCCTCCCTGAGCGCGTGCATCGGCTCGCTCCTGGCGATCCCTATCGTCGCCGACGCAGTCGACCGCATGACCGGCTGCAATGAGCTGGCCACACTGTCATCGGACCTCGCCGCGGTCGTCTTCTGCGCCGGGCTTCAGGTCATGGTGGTGGACTGGAGGCACCCCAGAGAACGCATCAATGCCAGTGTCACCAAGCGCGTGGCGGCGCTGGGCGCTGTCGTCGTGCTCTTGATCTGGGAGTTCCAGCGCATCGACAGGGCACACTTCGACCTGTCCCCCGTTGACGGCCGTGATCGTCAGGTGACCGTGTATCTGCTGACCTACCTGGCGTTCTCCACTGTCGCGGCGCTGGAGGTGGGCACCGTTTCCGCCTTCCTCGCCCGCCGCACTTGGCTACGAGGTCACGCATCCGCCGTCGGTCTGGGTATCTGTGCGGCAGGCGCCGCGTTCGGCCTTGCCTACGCCGTGAGTCGCGGCGGTTACCTGGTCGCTGTCCATACCGGCCACACTTGGCCGGCGTACGTGGAGAGCGGTATCAGCCCCGTCTTGGCAGGGCTGTGTATCGGTGGCGTCACCATAGGGCTGTCGCTGGCCACCGTCAGTGCCGACGCCGACCGCAGGACCTCGGGCAGGAGATCCTAGGCGGACTTCTCGTCCGCTTCCTCGTCCCGCTCGGCGCCACCCCACTGACGCCAGCGCAGCGCCACCCGGTCCGCGTCCACGGTGCGAGAGCCCCTGGACGCGGCCGGGTACACGGCCACCTGCTCCAGCATGAGGACCAAGACGCCCTTCTTCGCGGCCAGCGGAGCGTGCTTCCACCACCGCACCAGATCCGGCACGGCCCCGACCGGGACGTGCTTGGCCTGTTCCAGGAACCTCGCCCGCGCCGAGTCCTCTCGGATCTGCTGGGACAGTTCCTTGTCCGCCGCTTTGAACGCCTTGAGGGACATACCCGACGAACTCGCATAGTCCGCGCCGAGCTTCTTCTGCCTGCGGCGCGTGGCAGCCGCCTTCTTCCGCAGCCGAGTCGCCTCGGCCAGCATGTCGTCGCGCGCCTGTCCGATCAGCGCACTGACCTCCGGCTTGGCCAGCTCCGCCAGCACGTGCTCGGCGACGTAGTCCTCCAACAGGTCCGCCTTGATGCGAACCTTGCCGCAGCCTCCCGGATGCTGCGCAGTGCTTGGAGCGCAGCGGTAACCGCGGCTGCCACGGTTCGAGGGCGAGGCGGTGAGTGTCTTCGCACACAGGCCGCAGACGCCCAGCAACCCGGAGATGAGGTACTCCCTCTGCGGCGCCCGCTGAGCGTTCGGGTCATTGGAGGGACGCAGCGCGCGGATGGCCTCGAAGTCCTCGCGGGGGATGATCTGCGGACCGCCGGTCTCGACCAGCTCGCCATCGTCGTCTTCCGCAAGGCCGGCGATAGCGGGGTGATCGAGTACCTTCGCCAGGACATCCGGCTTCCAGAGGCCGCCGCGCGTCGTGCGGTAACCCTGGTCGTTCATCCACTCGCAGATGGCGGGATAGCTCTGCTTGAGCAACCGCCGTGAAGCGGCAGCCCGAATGCCCTCGGCCTCACTCTCGCGCACACGCCGGTACGCCATGTCGTCGAAGCCGTACAGCCTTGGCATCTCGTCGCCCCTCCTACCGACCCCCCTGGCCTGTCAAACTTTACAGGAGATAGGTCACAATCTTGCTAAATCACCCGAACACCTCTCGACGCAGCACTGCCGATCACGCTCCGCGCCGTCTGTCTACCCCGAGCAGCTTCCACAGCTCCGCCGTCGGCACACGTACCGTCCTACCCAACATCAGGGTACGGACCGGGAAGGACCCGCTGCGGATCAGCTCGTACGCCTTGTCACGGCCGATGCCAAGGGCTCGCCCAGCAGTTGTCACGTTGACCGTCGCCGGAAGAGACAGCAGCTCCTCCAGACTCATCGCCCCGGCTGAAGCCTGCCCGCCCGCTTCCTGAGCAGTCATCTCGTTGGTCGCAATCTCCCCCACGCCAACTTGTAGGCGACTTTACAACAGTGTCCGACAGCCCCAGCAAGATCGAGAGAGAGCAAGCAAGACGCGTACAGACACGTGCGCACAACGACGACTGGCTCCACGTCAGTCGACAGCAGGGGGTCGGATGTTCTCGCCGAGCTACTACCGGCGATGCCAGTGCAAGGGACCGATGAAGGACAAGACGGGCAAGCCTCTTCTGAATCCGGATGGCAGTCCGAAGATCGGCGACATCGGTCTTTCCTGTTCCAAGTTGGGTCAGAAGGGACACGGCTCCTGGTACTTCTACTTCGAGCTGGAGCGCGGCGAACGCGGCAAGCGTCAGCGCATCCGCCGCGGCGGCTTCGCCACCAAGGACGACGCGAAGAAGAAGGCCAAGGAGATGTATGACGCCGCCAGCGGCGGCGCCGACGTCCTCTCCGACGAGCTGTGCAGCGACTTCTTCCGCCGCTGGATCAGTGCCAAGAAGTCGCTGGCCCGCACCACCCGGCACGGTTACCAAGAACACATCGACAACTACCTCATCCCCCACCTCGGCCACATCAAGCGACGCGAGCTGCATGTCCGCCATCTCGACCGGATGTACGAGGCGATCGAGAAGGAGAACGCCGAGCGGGTCCTCCACCGCCTCCGCGTCGAGGAACTCCAACAGGACCGCGACAAAGCCCACCGAGCATGGGTGAGGACCGCCGGCTACGCCACGAGGGAGGAGCGACGCCGCACCCGCCAGGCGTTCCTGGAAGCCAACCAGGCCCTGCGCGACGGTCGCCGCGGCCTGCGGAAGGTCACGTCTGCGGCAACGATGCACCGCATCAACGACACGCTCTCCTCTGCCATCAGCTGGGGCATCAAGCGGGAGGGAGCCTTCGCGAAGAACTGGGCCAGGCTCGTCGAGCTGCCGCC
Source organism: Streptomyces sp. NBC_00557 (assembly GCF_036345995.1). Classification (NCBI taxonomy): domain Bacteria; kingdom Bacillati; phylum Actinomycetota; class Actinomycetes; order Kitasatosporales; family Streptomycetaceae; genus Streptomyces; species Streptomyces sp. NBC_00557. Next base: position 5,683,296 of record NZ_CP107796.1, on the reverse strand, counting down.
GGCCACCCGCCCAAAGCCCCTGGTGTGGACCCCCGAGCGCGTCGAACACTGGAAGCGCACAGGAGAGAAACCCGGACCCGTCATGGTCTGGACACCCGAGCTCACCGGGGAGTTCCTTGACTTCGTCAAGACCGACTGGCTCTACGAGCTGTGGCACTCGTTCATCTTCAACGGCCCCCGGCGCGGCGAGATGTGCGCGCTGCCCTGGCCGGAGGTCAGCATCGACGGCCTCTGGATGCGGATCTCCGCACAGATCGTCGAAGTGGCCTACCGCCTGTACGGCGAGGCGCCGAAGGCCGACAGCGTACGCACCGTCTCACTGAGCCTGGAGTCGGGCGAGAACCTGGCCCGGTGGCGGGAGAAGCAGCAGAAGAAGCGCGAGGAGTGGGGAGACGCCTGGGTCGAGTCCGACCGCGTCTGGACGCAGGAGAACGGCGAACCCCTTCATCCCGACTGGGTCTCCAGGCGCTTCAAGCGGCTCATCGAGCTGTCCGGCCTTCCTCCGGTACGCCTCCACGATCTCCGGCACCTGTCCGCCACGCTGTCCCTGCTTGCGAAGAACGACATCAAGGTCGTCCAGGAGCGCCTGGGGCACTCCTCGCGCCAGATCACCTCGGACACCTACACCAGCGTCCTGCCGGAGATGATGCGGGCCGAGGCGGAGTCCATGATGACGGTCGTCCCGCGGGAGGTCTCGTACGAGATCCACAGCCCCCTGGTGATCCCTGACGACGCCTGGCACGGAGACGTGGCCACGATCTTCGCCCACGGCGCCCTGCAGACCGGCAGCACTTGGGCGATCGGGGCACAGACCCGGCCCGGCACGGACCTCCTCGGGGAGATCAGGACCAAGGGCCACGGCCAGGAGCACGCGGCCAACGCGGCTCTGGAGTGGATCAGGATGCACTGCGCCAGCAACGGCTTGGAACTCGTGCGGGTGGAAAACCTCAACGAACGCTACCCGGAAGATCAGCGGCCGTACTTCTCGCTCCTCCGGTTCATGATCGCTCGTTCCGAGGCCCCGGGTATCGACGGGTGGGGGCTGCCGCAGGGGCTGCCGTCCGGCTCGCCAGGGAGCACGCGTCGGGGACGTGGATCACGCCGGAAAACCGCCTGACCGCCGCCCGTTCCCCTGAACGGGTCCCCGTGTCCCCTGTGTGTCCCCTGGATCTTGGTCTGAGGGAGTGAAGGAGGGCCGCCACGCTGGTGTGGCGGCCCTCCTTCATACGTTTCTGCAGGTAGAAACGCTTCTGCGCGTGGAGCGCCTGGTGGGGCGGGTGGGACTCGAACCCACGGCCGACGGATTATGAGTCCTTTGAGGATCTTCCGCGATCTTCCTGATCCGGCCCTCCGCTTCCTGTTTCCGCAGGTCAGAGCCGTGCTGCCATACGCCTGAGGCCAGTGCCCTTCCTGATCTTTCCGGGTCCTTCCGGTCCCTTGCTGGCCCCTGGGCGCCTTCCGGGTCCCTGGAAGGCCCCTTCGCCGGCCCCTCGACGCGCGATGAGATTGCCGCGGCGCCACCTCATTCGCTAAGGCGCTGGTCGCCACCGCGAGATGCGCTCCGGTTGAACCTGGGCGCAGCGGAGTGCCTTACCGACGAGAAGGGCTCCGCCCTCTTCGCCCGAGGGTGGAGCCGCGCGACGTTTCCGCAGGTCAGCCGCCTATTCACAGCGTAGCAAAGTAGCCCTCCACATGACGTGGGCATGCAACCTGCTCGCTTGCTGACCTGGGCAATTGTGGTCGAGGGCACCGCGACGACCACTATTGTGAGCCACCTCATTTGCCGGTGAACTTGTGGCATGCACCGCTGGACAGCGTTGAACGACCGACAGCTCACTCTCCTCAGAAGCATCGCCGACGGAAAGGATCCCAGCGCCCAGGACCCGGGCATGCGGCGATCAGCCTATGCGCTGCGCGATCGAGGTCTGGTGACGATCAGCCGCCAAGGTGGCGGCTGGCGGACACACGTCACCGACGCTGGTCAGTTCTACCTGGAGCACGGTCATCATCCAGAGCATCCGACACTTGGCGGCGCTCCGGGTGAGGCCTCAAAGACGTCGGTGGCTGCAGCGACGGGCAAGGGCCGCGCCTCCGAGACGACAACCACACCGCGCCGACCCAAAGGCAGGACCACGCAGAAGAAGCCGCCGACGCCCTACAGCGAAAGGCCCATTCCTGCAGCGCGCCGGGCGCAGGCAACCAAGCTCGTCGAGCGATTGATCGCAGAGCGTCATATTGTCATCTCGGAGCCGGACGAAGCTGAGATCACCGAGTGGCGGCGTGTCGTCGACTTCGCCAAGCGACACGGACTTGCTCCGCCGGGCAAGCGCATCGAGAAGCAGCGACTGTGGAATGCGGGTCGGGACCTGCAGATATCGCTGGTGGATGGCTCGCACGCTAACTCGGGGCGCAGGTCCTCAGTGGACAACCCGCGAGTTCCAGTGCCTGCGCAGCTGCGCTCACCGCACCGGGTCGTGGCGGGGTTGCGAGATAGTGAGCGCCGGCTTCTCATGCCACCCGCCCTGCGCCGCCGAGCTCTGCTGCTGCTCCAGGGACTGGCCGCAGAGGCTGAGCGCCGGGGGTACAAGGTCCGAGAGCATCCCGTCCCCGAGCCTGACAATCGTTCAGCGCACTACTACGACGGCCGGTACTTCCCGGCGAGCTGCCGCGAGGGGGTGCTGGACATCGTCGTCGATGGCTTCACCTGCAGCGTCACGATCAAGCAGGAATTTCCCCAGTCTGCTGACCCAGATCGCTCTCAGCAGCTCGCCCTGGACATCGGTTACAGCCGATCCCATAGGCAGCACCACTGGGGCGACCGCAAGCGGTCGAAACTCGAGGACGTCCTGGGGATCGTGCTTCGGGAACTGGAGACCCGCGCGGTCGAGGAGCGGCAGAGGGAGTTGGATGAGAAGCAAGCGAAGGAAGAGCGCCGCGTCCAATGGGAAGCGGCCATGGCTGCCGCCAAAGACAAGGCTGCTCAGGCTCGCTTCGGGACGATTCTCCGTGAGCAAGTAGAGCATTGGCAGGAAGCGCAGGCGCTCCGCCGGTACTGCGACGCTCTGGAGCGACGGCTGGACTCAGCGCCGGAAGAAGGTCCAGACCTCGAGTCGGCGCGTTCCTGGTTGCGGTGGGCACGCGACTATGCGGAGGCGCTGGACCCGCTGACGCAACTGCCGACCATGCCGTCCGGGCTTTCGTTCGAGCCTGAAGACCTCAAGCCCTACCTGAAGGGGTGGAGTCCGTACGGGCCAGAAACGCGCACATCGCTGTGGAACTCCGTCTGACGCGGAAGGTGAGGTAACGCAAGCGTTGTCTTTACCCCAAAGCGACGGCAGGGCTCCACCCTCTCATCCGAGGGTGGAGCCTTGCGGATTCTCGCAGGTCAGCCGTGTGGTTACACGCTACTCGTTGTTGTTTCGTTCGTGTTCCTACCTCCTCGCGTGTTGTACAGCGGCGGCCACTTCTTCGGCCAGGCGCTGCTGAGCGCGCCGGAGCCGTGCTCTGTGCTTCTTCAGGGCGCGACGAGTGTTGGCGAGAGCCTTGACCTGCCGCGCTTCCAGTTCCTCGAGGCGAGCAATCTGCCGTTCGGAGTACGCGATCTCCTCGGCTCGAAGCGTTGCAGCTGAGCGGCGCGGTGCCGCAGGTCGATTCGGGGCAGGCTTCTTGCTCAACTGGGCTCGGGCGAAGTCGAGGAACTCGGCGCGCGGGACGTACTTCACGCGCCGATCACCGATGCCCGTGAGAAGGGCGATCTTGGGGAAATTCGAGTGGCGCTTGGCCCAGTTGCTGACAGCCGAGCGACTGACACCGACGAGAGCTGCTCCTGCAGCGAGGTTGATCAGCTCGTCCTCGCGGCCCTTGTACTCAGGACGGAGCCATGTGACGGCCTGGGAGTCGCTCACATTGCCTCGCTCTCGTCTGCCGCGGGCAGCGTCTGGCTGATTGCTCTTCGAGACACCGTCCTCGGGTGGATGGCCTGTCGGGCGATAGCGCCGCGCGGTTCGTTCGTGTGGATCACGGTTCGTTTCGGGTCGGGGCGGCTCCGGCGTACGGGCCGGGGCCACAGTGGCGGTCAGAGGGTGCGTAGCGCGGCTTCGTCTTCGGCTTGGTCCTGGACGGCCGTGGTGCGGAAGACCTCGAGGAAGCGGTCTATCGGCACGTCCTGGTTGAGTCCTTGGTGGAGGTGCTGGGCCAGCAGGTAGTCGCTGTCGATGGTCATGGCCTCGCGGAGGGCGAGGCGTGCGGTGGGGGTGTCCTCCTGTCGCCAGGCGACCCAGGCGAGGAGGGTGAGGAGGGCGGGGGCGAGATCGGTGTAGGGCGGCACGCAGCGGCGGGCGAGGTCTGCCCAGAGCTGCCGCTCGTACGGCAGGTCCTCTTCCGGTCCCCAGGAGAGGGCGCGGTCGCGGGCACGCCGGTCCTGGAGGCCGAGGATGATGCGGGCGGCGGGCTCGTCAGCGATGGGAGTGCCGTTGCGCAGGTCCTTCAAGGCCCCGTCGATGATGTTGAGGGTGCCTTGCCGGGCGATGAGTCGGCCACTGGGAGTGCGGCTGTTGGTGAGGAAGTCGGTGCTGGCCTCATCGAGGGCTCGCCGGTAGCGGGCCGCGTTGGTGTGGGTGGGCCGGTACTCGCTGGCGATCTTGCTGCTGGGGCGGCCGGGTATGCGGCCGTGGGCGCGGAGTTGGGCGGTGACGCTCTCGGGGTGGTCGCCGGCGGGCAGGGGGTCACCTTCACAGCAGCCGGGCCAGTGGCAGGTGTAGTCCCACCACTGATTGCCGACGATGCCGAGGACGAGCTTGACCGGGGCGTGGCGAAGGTCGACGAAGGCGTCGATCATCCAGTCGGCCATGTGGCCGAGGAGGTGTGCGGTCACTTCCGGGCTCTGTCCGGGCTGGGGCGTGCGGTAGAGGCAGACGACGACGTCGAGGATGTCGATTCCGCGGTCTCGGGTGGAGTGGATGAATTCGGGGGCGACGGCTTCTGCGATGAGGCGCCATTGTGTGGGGTCTTCGGGGAGCGGCAGCGCCATGACGGGTCCGGCGAGGCCGACGTTGGTGATGCCGTGCACCACAAGGGCGTTCTCCGGGGTGTAGCCGAGGAGGAACGGCATCAGTTCGAGGAAGTCGCTGGGGCTGGCGATGCGCAGCGGCTCGGTCATGTCGTGGGTCCTTCGGTTGTGGTGTCAGCCTTCTGCTCGTCGGTGGTTGTGCTGACGTGCTTGGGCTTGCGGGTGAGTGCTGAAAGCAGGTGGTCGCGGACGAGCGCGGCGAGGTCGGCGGCCAGGTCCTTGCTGCGGCGTGTGGAGAGGACGGCGTGCCAGGTGCGGCCGGGCTGGAGCCGGGCGTCGTTCGCGGCTTGGGCTTCGGCCTGCTCGATGTCGGTGCCGTCGGGGATCGGCGGCAGGTCGGGTCCAGCGGTGATCCAGGTCTGGATGGCGAGGCCGCGGGGCTGGATGCGGAGGCCGAGGCGGTGGCCGTCGGGGTGGTGGTAGCTGGCGGTGCGGTCGGGTGTGTCGGTGTCCTCCTTGTGCCAGGGGGGTTCGAGGGTGGGAGCGATCTGGTCGAGCGGTGGCACGTCGATCTCGTCGGTGGGCGCGGCGAAGGACGGACGCCGACGGCGTGGTGCCGGTGTCGTGCTGGGTCGGGCGAAGTCGTCGGGTTCGGTCACGCGGCTGTCTCTTTGCTGGGCATGAGCTGGTCGAGGAGAGCGAGGGCGCGGCGGTGGGCGACGATCGTGGTGGCGGTTTCCATGTACCGGTCGCGCTGCTCGAAGGCTTCGGCGGCTTCGGCGCGGGTCTTGGCGTAGTCGTCTTCCGGTGCGAGGGAGTCGGCGCAGCCGATGAGGCAGCCGGGGCCGAGGTCCCAGATGATCGCGTTGACGGCGGCGCACCCGGCGGACAGGGAGTCGACGTCGTTGCCGTACCAGTGGAAGTCGTGGGGGTTGAGGCCGAGGTCGCGCAGGCGCTGGGCGACGGAGCGGAACATGCCGCCCGATCCGATGGCGGGTTCCCGAAAGGACATGCCGGGCTGGGCGAAGTCCTTAGCCAGCGTCATGTTGGCCATCAGGTCGGTGAGGCACGCCGGCGTGTGGTACTCGCCGCGCCACTTCTTGTCGCTCTTGTGCCGCAGGCCGGTGAGCAGGGGGCTGAGGACGTCGGCCTCGGCGCGTTGTCCGGGGTCGTCGTGGCCGGTCAGGTCGAGTAGACCGGTGTTGATGGCGGCGCGGGTAACGGCGTGGACAGCGCGGAGCTGCTGCCTGTCGGGGTCTGGGTTCCAGGCCCAGTCGTGCAGGCGTATCGCGCGGTTGATCAGGTCGGGGCGCTTGATCCAGTGGCCGAGGTAGATCTCCTTGAGGAGCTGCGGGAGTTGTTCGGGCTGAAGGTTGAGCAGCCAGTCCGCCAGGCCGGGGACGTTGCGCAGCAGGCAGAGCCCGGCGACCGTGCCGAGGGGTACGTCGATGCTGCTGCCGCCGAAGGACTGGTACCAGGCGTCGAGGACGTTCTCCGCGATCTTGCGGGCGTGCTCGTGCGGGTCGCGCGGGGCGGCGTAGCGGCGGGCGGTGATCCTTCCGGTGGGGCGCGCCTTCGACTTGGGCGGGGGCTTCTTCACCCACGAGGGCGCGGGCCGCGCGGCGGTGGCCGGAGCTGCCGCGCGGGGCAAGAAGTCGTCGGACATGCGGGGCGGAATCCTTTCTGCGGGCGCGCATGGGGCCGCCCCGGTGCGCGGGCGCAGCCGGGGCGGCGTGGGCGGGTGGAGGGGTTGGTTCAGCTGGTCTGCTGGAGGGAGCGGAGCGTGGCGAAGATTCCGCGGACTTCGACGGCGTAGGCGGCTTCGGGGTGTCCGGCCTGGCGCAGGCCGCCGATGAGGAACATCAGGGCTGCCTCGTCTGCGTCCATGTCGCTGGTGAGCTGTTCGAAGCTCATGTCACGCAGTTCCTCGGGTCGGTTGTCGTAGCCGACGCGGAGGGTCTGCTCGATGTCGGCGAGGGTGGCGGTGGTCTGTTCTTCGGTGAGGCCGAGGAGGGTGGACCAGGAGGCGAGGGTGGCGTCGTCGACGGGGAGTATCACGAGTTGTGCCTTTCAAGAGGGGGCGTGCCCGGTCGCGGGTGCGGCCGGGCACGGACGGAGTCAGGAGGCCGAGGTGGCGGGGAAGGGGTTGCCGCGCTGGTCGGGGTGGCAGGCGGCATACAGGTCGCCGGGGAGGCGTTCGGGGATGACGCCCCATCCGGCCCAGCGCATGACGGCGAGGTAGCCGAGGTCACCGCCCGCGAAGCCGGTGCGCGCCTTGGCGCCGGGGTCGGGCTTGATGAACACCCAGCCGGGGAAGTGGCCGGTGTCGTCCGGCATGACCTGGAAGCCGGGGCGCAGTTCGTGGACGCCGTCGGTGTGGATGGGCGGCATTCCAGCGGCGGTCAGGATGCGCACGGCCTCCTGGACCTGCGGGTGGCCGTGGTACTCGGGCAGGGTGCCGACGCCGGTGTGCGGGGGCCGCTCGTACGGGAGGCGTCCGACGGCGGCCTTGTAGACGTCCATGAGGAGCTGGGCGTCGTCGCGGCGGCCGGCGTGACGCATGGCGATGTTCGCGACGATCGCGATGGAGTGCCGGTCCTGGGTGAACAGGCGGCGGAACTGTTCGAGGCTCATGCCGGTGGTCACCTGCACGCGGGCGAAGGTGCGTGAGGCGACGCGGACGGCGTGTGCGACGTGTTCGGGGTCGAGCCCTATTTCGTGGGCCAGTTGGCGTACTCCGGGTGAGTAGTCGGTCATCGGGTTCTCCAAGAGGCGCTTGCGCGTATGGGTGCGCCCCCGGCGTTGGCCGGGGGCGCGGGATGTTGGTGGGGTTCGGGGATGGTTAGCGGCGTCCGCCGCATCCGGCGTGGCCGCAGCCGCCGCAGAAGCCGCCGCTGTTGCACTCGCAGCCGCATCCGTGGTTCTGGGTTTCCATTCCAATTCCCCTTCCTCTTCGGGCATTTCCCGAATTCGTTACTTATATCTTAATGGCAAATATCCCAAAAGCAAGGTACACGCAAACAAATGTGCATTTAATTTCCGCAATTCAATTCCCTAATTTGCGGCCACGGGAATGAGATCTGGCCAGCGCACCGCTTCCAAGGCCCGCCGGTGACTGTCCGGCACCGGAACGGTGGGATAACCGAGCCAGTCCAGCCCCATCGCGGCCAGGATCGTGGCGTCCGCCTGGTCGTAGCGGCCCGGCCCTTCGCACTCCACGCCGTACCGCTCGACTGCCACCGCGCGCACCATGCCCTTCGCGATCCGCGCCCGGTCCTTGCGCGGGTAGTCCTGAGCGGGGTTTGCCCGGCCGGTCGCGTAGATCGTGCGCCCGTGCGGCGTGACGACGGCGTACGGAATGCCGTTGCGCCACAGGTGCTGGGTGACCAGCCACCACAGTCCGGCCAGCTCGTGATGGCCGGCCTGACCGCCCTGGGCGTACGCGGCGCCCTCGACCACCACCAGGTCCGCGCCGTCCCGCACGCTCAGCGCGACGGCCGTCAGGAGCCAGTCCAGCCGCTCGTGGCTGCGGCGCCGGCCGGGCCGGTAGGCGCGCGCCCAGTCGGTTCCCGCGACGCCGGTCGAGGTCAGCGACAGGTCGAGGCCGATGACGCGCGGTTGCCACTCTCCCGCGTCCTGGACGCTGGGCAGGGTCACGGGGGCGCTCTGCAGCTCGGCGGTCACGCGGCACCTCCCGCCGACCGGATGACCTCGATCATCATCACCGGCCGCCCCCACCGGTCACCGCGCGGTGCTTGGTGATCAGCCGGTCGGCCTCGGCCATGGCTGGGCGCTTGTTGCGGTGGGCCCACTCGCCGTCGTAGCTGCCGAGCGGTCCCCACAGGTACCAGCCGGTGTCGGGGTAGCCGTCCTTCGGGTTCCGGCGGCGGTAGCTCAGCTCCCACCAGCCGTCGCGCCAGCGCCACAGGCGCTTGGCGTCCGCGTCGCTCACCCAGCCGGCCCGCTCGGCCAGGGCCTGGAAGCGGGCCAGCTCGGTGCGCAGCATCGCCGCTTCGGCCGCGGCGTCCAGGTCCCGGATGCGTTCAGCACCGCCCTGCGTGTACGCGGGCGAGGTGGGGCGAAGGCCGAGCTGCCGGACGGCGTCGTCCCTCTGGCGGGCAACGCGCCGCAGCAGGGCGGCAGCGCCGGCTATGCCGCGCTCCTCCAACCACCTCACGGTGGCGTCGATCTCGACCCCCACAGAACGGTCGTTCATCTGTCGATCTCCTTCGGCGGGCCGCCCGGCACACGACCGGACGGCCCGTAGTGTGCGGCGGTTACGGGCGGCCGGCCTTGGGGGTCTTGGGGTCCTTCTGGATGCAGTTGCCGGAGGCGGGCATGGCCCGGCGGCCTGCGACGAGGTCCTGGAAGCGGACGCCGGGGCGGAACTTCACCACGCGGCGGGCGGCGATATGCACCGGCTTGCCGGTCTGCGGGTTGCGGCCGGTGCGGGCCACGCGCACCGCGGGGGTGAGGCTGCCGAAGCCGGTGATGGAGACGGCTTCGCCGGCGGCGACGGCCCGGACCATGGTGTCGAAGGTGGTCTCCACGGCCAGCGTCGCCTGGGCGCGGCTCCCGATCGCCTCGGCCACGACCTTGATGAGCTGTGCCTTGTTCACTGCGTCTTCCTTTCGATTCGCGGGCTGGGCCGCAGGAGTTGAGTGCGGGTGCGCCAGGCGACCGGCAGGGGCCTGAGCGCGAAGCCGGATTCCTCCTGGCGCTCACAGGCCCTGACTGGAGAAGCTGCTTCTTCGTTTTTCACAGATGTCACCTATTTCTCGTCCGAGGAGTTAGCGCGCTTGCGGGCGCGGCGGGCCTGCTGGGCGAGCCGTCCGGCTTCCCGGCACAGGGAGCAGGCGGGCTCTCCGCGTCGGTTGTGAGCACGGGCTCCGGCTTCGGTGCCGTGGGTGATTGGGCGGCGCCCGCGTTCGCGCAACTCTCCGGGCCGTGCGCCCTCGCAGGCGGCGAGGGCCTGTCCGTTACGCCAGAGTCGCCCGCCGCACACGCCGTCGAAGAGGCTCTGGCTGGGCAGAACCAAGTCGATGCACTGCGATCGGAACGGGCAGACCTGGCAGACGGAGAGGAGCTGGAGGACCAGCGGCTGTGTCGGGGCTCCGGCCGCCGTCTCCTCGGACGTGAAGCGGGAATCCCCGGCGCAGGGGGCCTCAGCGACCCACCCGTTGCCGCTCATCTGCTCCTCCTCCGTGCGCTAAGCGGTCGGCGGCAGCGGCATCAGGCGCACCTGATCGCTGGTGCTGACGCCGTACGGGTGGGCGTAGTCACCGGGCAGGGGCATCAGGTGCCGGTCGGCCAGAGCCGGGAGGGCGAGCACCTGACCCAGAAGCCGAGTCAGGACGGTGTCACAGGCGGCCGGCCATTTCGGGCGCGGGGCACGGACCGGCGTGCCGTTGTCGGCGACGCCTTCGAAGACCTCGATGATCCGGCCTCCCCTTCGGCCGTCGATGACGACTGCGGTGGCCACGGGATGGTGCTCGCGCACCAGTTGGGCAATGCGCGCGGCCCGGTCGAGCGGGGGCAGCTCCACCAGCCAGAGGTTTCCGTCGCTGGCGCTGTTGCGTCGCACGGTGGCCCAGGCCGGGGAGTCGTAGGGCTCCAGGGCGGTCTCGACGTCAGCTTCGATCTCTATGGCGAGCTCCGCGAGGGGATGCTCTTCGTCGCTGGCCTCCCAGACCCAGGGCAGGCCGCCGAGCGGACTGGTCTGCTCGCCGAGCACGCCGAGCAGGTCCAGCTCCCGCGTCTTGCCGTCGTAGGCGACGCCGATGTACGCGGCCTCTGGGCACGCCTGGCGGACCTTGGCCGCAACGTGGTCAAGGACGGCCAGGCAGTGCGCCTTTTGGATGAGGCGCCGCTCGGCGTCCAGCTCCGCGCGCTGTTGCGCGAGGACGGCCATCTGCTCGGAGGTGACAGGGGTCATGACGGTGTACTCCTTCTTCTTGGTGGGTCAGGCCAGGACGGGCTTGAGGCGCTCGCCGATCCAGCGGGCGACGTTCACCGACACGGCGTTGCCGGCCTGCTGGGTCTGGGCGGCCTTGGAGCCGACGACTTCGTAGGTCCCGGGGAACCGCTGGGCCGACAGCTGCTCGCGTGGCTGGAGCATCCGGAAGTAGCAGTCCTCGATGGCGGGCGCGCTGCGTAGGACGGCCGCCGAGTCGCGGGTGGACAGGGTGTGCAGCGGCCCGGCCGTCGTCTTCGGCGCGGCCTTCCGGTACGGGATGACCAGCGTGTTGCGCGCCCGCGAGCGGATGTCACCGTCGGGCACGACCAGGCCGTGATGGCGGGCCGTGGCGATGGTGCTGAGTGGAGCGTCGATCGGCGCGGCGTCGCAGTTGTTGCGGAACTCCACGATGAACGGGTCCACCGTGACAAGGGCTTCGCTCTCGCGGGTGGTGCGGGTACGCATCGGCTCCGCGGCCGAGGAGGCGGTGTCGTTCCACGAGCCGCCAACCGGTACCAGGAGGGCTTCGCCGAGCTTGGCCGTGCGGGTGGGCAGCGGCCGGGTGTGCGGGGCGAAGGCCCGGTCGGTGCCGTCCTTGCCGTGGGTGAGGGTGACGACAGACGGGTCGTAGGGGAACTTCGCCAGCCCGGCCTCGATCCGCCGCATGGTGTTGGGCACCAGTGGCTTGGCGCGATCCCCGATCCGCTGGCCGATGTCGTCCCACATGATCACGTCGGAGGCGGGCCGGACGTACGGCTCCACGAGCGCGTGGCCGCAGCGGGTGTTCGGGCAGCGGTAGTCGTACTGGACGCCGTACTTGCCGACCTTCACCCGCGGGTCGCGCCAGCTCTGGCGCGCCTTGACGTCCCGCCCGCACTCGACGCAGTACGCCAGCGGTCGCGGCGCGAGGTCGGGGCGGCGCACGCCCGTGAGGGTGAAGACCAGGTACACACGGTCGCGCCACTGCGGGGCGTACGGGTTGGTCTCCGAGCCGATGTGCGCGGAGGACACGGAGACGATCTGGACCCGGTAGCCGAGCTTCTTCATGGCGCGGATCCACTCGGGGAACAGGATCCAGTCCGTGACGAACTCGACCACGTTCTCCACGACGACGCAGGGGAACCGCTTGGCCTCGGCGGCGCGCAGCACGCACCAGGCGGTCACCCGAGTCATCTCGAAGGCTTCCGGCGGAAGTTCGCGCCACTGCTCCTCTTCTTCGAAGAGGGCGTCCTGCACGGGGTCGGGGCGCTTCTTGCCGCCGGCGGGGCTGATCTCGGTGCAGATGACGCTGGCCCACAGCACGAGGGCCTTGGGGAGCCAGCGCATGGGGTAGTTCTGGATGTCGGCGCAGCGCGCGGCTGCGGTGGGGTGGTTGAGCTCGAAGGTGTCGACGGCGGTCTGCCAGTGGTTGATGCCCAGGATGGGTTCGAATCCGGCTTCAAGCAGGCCGGTTGCATCTCCGCCCGCCCCGCAGAGCAGGTGGATGGATCGGGGCACGGGGTGGGTCTCCAGGAGGCGGGGCCGCCCGGCCCGGCTGGGCCGGGCGGCCTTCGGTCAGGACTGGTCTCGGGCGCGTAATGCGCGGTGGTGGCGGCTGTCCTCGATGCCGAGGGCGGTGAACCCCAGCAGGACGAGGGCGCACACGATCAGCAGCCAGATCACCGGTCCGCGCCCCCGGTGGGGCGCAGTGCGCGGCGCGGCCGGTCAGCCATCGCTGGCGGTGACGCGGACGGTGGTGATGTGTCCGGCGCTTTCGAACAGCGCCAGCGGGTAGCCGTCGCGTTCGGACCGCTGCCAGACGCGGCGATAGCCCTCGTGGTCGGTGAGCCGCTTCGACCACTCTGAGAAGCGGGCGACGGCGGTGGCCGGGCCCTCGATTCCGGCGGTCTGGTTGTGGTTCGCGCCGTACGGCGAGGTGTGCGTGGCCGAGACGATCAGCTGGGGTGCGCGGCGGGGGGCGTCGAGGCCGTCGATGCGGGCGAACAGCGGGATGAGGGTGTTGCCGTGGTGGCGCTGCGGCCCGTTGGGCGTGGAGTCGTACAGGACGGTGTGGCGGTCCGGGTCCTGTGTGTGCTGCCGCAGGGCGTGCCAGCCGTTCACCTCGGCGGGGTCGGCGGGAAGGCCGTCCTCGGAAGCGATGATCAGCTCAGTGCCGTCACCGAGGTCGGCGCGGACGTGGTACTGGCCGCCGCTGGTCTCCAGGTCGGTGACCCGGCCCGCGTACCGCAGGGGGGTGATGACGTGCCGGTAGGCGTGGAACAGTCGCTGCCACAGCGGGTCGCTGAGGAGGTTGTGGTCGGGCAGGGCCGCGATGGTGGTGGTCATGGTCTGGTCTCCAAGAGTGTGTGCAATGACGGGCGGACAGGGATCTCGCCGGTCATTGAAAAATGTCACCTATCTCAGGTGAAGGAAATGTCAGACGGGGGGCAGTTCACTGCTGGCCAGGACCTGAACCGCCCACATCCGCCCGCCGTGCGTGACGACGCAGCCGATCGCGCGCCCACGGTACGGGAGGACGAAGCCGCTGCCACTCTCCTCCTTGCTCAGGTCGGCGACGAGTTCACGGACGCCGTGTTCGGCGCACTCGGCCGAGCAGTAGAGGCCGCTGCCGAGCCGGGGGGCGACGACGGGGCCGTGGATCACTTCGGCGACCACGACGTAGACGTCGGGGGCAGGGGTGAGCGTGTCGGTCACTGATGGTCTCCAAGAGGTCGTGGAGTTCGGCCAGTTCCGAACTCCTACTTATATCTTAATAGCGAACACCGAGGCGTCAATGTTGCTGATCTGCTGAAGCCCCTTGCTTGCGCCGGGAGTTGGCCATCTTCTCCCGCCCCATGCGCGCCAGTTCCCGAGTCCTCTGGCGGGCCATCTCCAACGCCTGCGGGTCCGTCTGGGCCACACGGCGCTCCTGCTCGGCGAAGAACTCCCGCAGCCAGTCCTGCTGCTCGCGGTGCTCGCGGTCGGCCGCCTCGCGGCGCGCTTCCTCCCGCCCGGCACGCGGGTTCGTACCGCACCCCCGGCAGTTCCCCACCGGCTCAGCATGCTTAGGACAGCGCACCCGCGACTGCTCCCCTCGCGGCGCGCCCGGCTGCCCTGCGGCGTCAGCCGTGGGGGTAGGGGGGTGAGGAAGAGAAGAGGAAGAAGGGGGAAGAGAAGGGGTTTCCCCAGGGGAACCCGCTCGGTTTCCCTGCGGCAACCCACTGGGTTCCCCTGGGGAAACCCTGCCCTGAGACTCATGAGGGTTCCCGTGGGGAAACCCTGCGTCCGGCACGTTCCCCTGGGGAAATCCTCGCTCCGCCTCGGCGCCCTCGCTCGCGCGCGCCTCCTCACGAGCGACGACGTCCTGCTGCGTGCGGGCCGCCGAGGACGGCTTGCGGCGGGAGGTCTTGCGGGCCAGCCGGGGATTCGTCGGTGCGCTCTGCGCCGCGCGGCGCCGCTCGATCAGCTCCTCCGTCGATGGGATGGGCGGCACACCGTACGGGAAGACCCTGTACTCGGCGCGGCGTCCGACGCGGCCGACCGAGACCCGTTCGACCAGGCCGAGGCCGACGAGCTGTGTGACAACCGTGATCACTTGCTTCTCCCCCACGCCGGCCCAGGCCATCATCCGCTCCAAGCCCGGCCGGGCCAGCCGCGTCTGATCGTCGGCCGAGTCCGCGATCTTCATGAGGACCAACTTCTGGGTGGTGTTGATCACCTCCTTGGGCAGGTAGGCGGCCACCACCATCAGCTGGATGCTCACCAGCACCTCTCCGTGTTCCGTCCGTTTCCTGCCGTGTTGGGCGGGTACGAGGCACATCTCGGCCCCGCCCCCCGCCGGGTGGCGCGGTCAGGGCTTCTTGTACGCGGTGACGTTGATGCTCACCGCGGTGCGCCGGTCGTGGTCGAGGCGCGTGGGCACGGGGATGCCTACCTCCTTGAGCGTCGCCTTCATCGCCGCCGCGTCCGGCACCATGGGCACCTGCAGACCAGCGCGGCGGTACAGCGCGACCATCGCCTCGACGTCATCTACCTTCGTCGGGTTGCCGCCACTCCACTTCAGGACGTTGTCGCCGTAGACGCCCGGCTCGGAGCCGTCGAGCTTGGCCCGCAGGAACTTCAGCTTCTCCTTGAGCGGCTTGATCTGCTCGGAGACCTCGGCGTACTCGGCCAGCACCTTGGCGCGTTCCTCGTCGTCGTGGATGAGCTGGCTCTGCGGGGAGCGGCCGGCGACCAGCGGCCCCCAGCACGCCGTGCGGAACGGGCAGTGGTCGCAGATCGCGGAGATGCCCGGCCCCTGGAAGGTGCGCGGCAGTTCCTCCGGGGAGGCCGCGGCCCGCACCTGCTGGACCCACCAGCGGGCCCGGCGGGCGCGCTCGGCGTCGTAGGCGATCTCCTGCACGTGGTCGTCGCCGTTGTCGCGGTTGATGAACCGGAAGCGGATGCGGGTGACCGGGACAGGTCCAAGGCGGGCGAGCTGCCGCTGGCCCCGGACGCCGGCGAATCCTTCGGTGCGCAGCAGATCGGCGTACAGGTAGACCTGCCGCAGTTCGGCTTCGCTCGCGCCGTACCGCAGGACGCTGTCCCACTGGTACGTGCTCTTGGTCTTCACGTCCTCGACCGTCGTCGCCTCGGCCGGGAGTGCGGGGCGCAGCCGCTTCGGGAGCCGGGCGGCGGTGGTGCTGTCGAGCTGGACGGCATCGATGTGGCCCCGGACGGTGTGGTCCTCGACCTGGCGCTCGACGAGCCAGCCGTACTCCTCGCGGGCCGCTTCGAGTATCCCTGCGTGCAGCCAGGTGCCGAGGATGGCCTTGCGCTTCTCGCCGGTGTCGGTCGGGGGTCGGCCGTGCAGGAGGTATCCGGCACGGCGTGCGCACACGGTGTCGCTGGCGCCCAGTTTCGTTTGCTGGGAGCGGGGACGGCGTGCGTCCGCCGCATGGGCGGCTGGCCACAGGCTGACGGGCCGCTCGGGCGTGATGGACAGGGTGGTCACGAATTTCTCCAAGAGGATGGGGGTGCCGCCCGCTGGCGCGGCGGCACCCGGTGTCGCAGGGTCAGGAGGCGGCGCGGCGGGTCGCGGCGGCACGCTTTCGCGGCGCGCGCTTCGCCGGTGTCGGGGCCTCGCCGGAATCGACGTCGGCGTCCTGCGGTGGCGCCGCAGCCGACTTCTTCGCGGGACGCGCCCGCTTCGTCGGCGCGGGCTTCGCCGCGCTCGCGTCCTGTGCCGCGGTCGCCGATTCGTCGGCCGGCTCGTCCTTGCCGTCGCCGTCGCCCGCTTCGAGACCGGCGGCCTCGCGCAGGCGCCGCGTGGCCTCCTCCGCCTCACGCACGACGGCTTCGGCGTCAGCCCGCTCCATCTCCTCGTCCACATACACGCCGGACAGGTCCTGCGGCGCGGCCATGCGCAGCGACCCGGCCTCGGCGCACTTGCGCAGCATGTGGGCGGGCATCTGCTGCCACATCTTCGCCACGACGTAGGCGCCCTGCTTGCGGTCGTAGTACGTCGGGGCGAACTCGTCCCAGCGGGCGATGAACGGGAAGCGCGCGGTGCCGCGCACGACGGTGACCTTGACCGCGGCCGGGTACGCCTTGGACAGCCAGACGTCGTGGGCGTTGCCCTCGGAGTCGTAGTAGACGGTGTCCTCGTAGGAGATGGACTCCCCGGCCCTCGCCGCCGCCCGGTGGGCGACGGTGCGGAACCCGTCGATGCCAGTCTGGATGGTCCAGGTCTTCTCGGGCTCGTCGGGGTTGTCGGCCGCCTTCCAGTTGGTGCGGCCGATCATGTAGATCTGCCGCGCGAACGGGTCGAGGCCGGTGCGGACGCAGTAGTGGAAGAACATGGCCAGGTGACCGCGCGGGGCGCTGGCCAGGCCGGGGCTGATCAGGTTCAGTGTCGAGAGCTGCTTGTGGTCGAACTCTTCCTGATCGGCGCGCAGGACGATGGCGCTCGGCCGCACGACGGGCTGTGCCGCCTTGTCCGTTTCGACCACCGCGCCCTCGACGGTGGCAGGCTCGGCAGGTTGTTCGTCGCTCACTCTTCTCTCCAAGAAGTCAGTCGGTCCGCAAGCTGCGGACCTCGAAGGCGCCCGCCCATTCGGGGTGGCGCTCGATGAGGAGCCGGACGTACCGGCTGCGGAAGTTGTTGTTGAGGCGGAACTCGTCGCCCTCGGTCGCCGTGACGTATCGCCAGCGCAGGACCTCGAAGAGCATCCCGATGCCGATGCGGCTCGAGCCGCGCTTGAGGTAGTCGGCTGTCAGGGCCTCCAGAGCGCGGAGCACCCAAGGGTTGAGCTGGTGGAACGTCTCGAACTGGGCCTGGATCGACGGTGCTTGGCCTTCGGGCTGCCGCACGGCGTGGATGACCAGGCCCGGTATCTCGTCCTGGACGGCTGCCATATCCACCCCCTGGTGACATGTTTCAAGAATGTCACCTATCTTGCGGGCTGGCGTGCAGATGATCAACCCCATCGAGGACAAGGGCGACTTCACACTTCGACCCAGGTCAGCCGCAGGCGCTTTCGGCGGTGTCATCCATGCGCGCCTCGCGGGCCTCGTTCAGCTGCGAGAAGTCCCGCAGGGCATCGATCGCGACGTTGGAGTCGGGGTTCTTCATCACGTAGAGCGAGAGGGCGCCTTCCATGATCAGCGCCTCACGGGCGTCCATGACGGCAACTTCGTCGCCGCCTGACGTGGTGATGAACTGCACTGCTTGCCTCCTTGGTGAATTGCGGCCCCGCGAATGGGATTACATATATCTTATTCGCAATTCGAGGCTAAGTACAGTATTTGCCCAGGTCAGAGCACCTTTCCGGCGTGACGACCGCGGGTGAGAACACGGCTTCCAGGCCCGTCGTAGGTGCCGTCCCGCAACGCGGCGACAACCGTCTCATCCACTTCCCACGGCACACTCCGCGCGCTCTCGCGCAGACTCGGAGCGGCGTCCAGCACGGTGTCCAGCAGCCAGAGCATCGACCCGGACAGCAGCCAGTCGTGCTGCGGGAACCGTCCGGTCGTGATCGACATAGCCAGGTTCCCCTGCGCGGGCAGGTGGAACATCTCGATGATCTCCTGCTGTCCGACAATCGGCGGCAACTCGTCCCCCAGGTCCGGTTCCCAGCCCTCGCCCTGTTCGGCGATGATGCGCGCCTTGACGTCGAGGTCGACTTGGCGGAAACGCTTCGTCGTGGTTCCAAAGCGGACGGCGAAGCCCAGCGGCCAGTACCGCACCCCGCTGACGACGATGGCCGTGGACGGGTCCAGGACACCGCGGCTGGGAGCCAGCCACTGCCCGACCATCTTTGGATCGACGCGGTACAGGGCGGCGAACTCCTGATGCCCGACCAGATACGGCTTGCGCCGACTCATTCCCGTCCTCCGCTGTCTGTCCTGGATGCAGACGGCAGCGTATCGGCGGCATCACGCCGGCGTGAGCGACGGTCGCTGCTATGGTGGCGGCGGTCTTCTCTCCAAGAGGGCTAAAGGCCCCCGCTTCGGCGGGGGCCTGTGTGCTTGCCCGCGCAGGCTACGCGGTCTTCTCCTGGTGTGCGTCGGCGGCGACGGAGCCGAGCCGGATCGAGCCGCGCTCCTTGGCCTGCCGCGTGAACCGCAGGGCGTGAACGCTGCGCCCGCCGGTCGCCGCACGGAAGGCAGCCGCCACCTTCGCCTTGCTCAGCCGCCGCCCGTCCATCTGGAAAAGGGGCCCGTCGGTGCGCGCCCCGATCAGCTCGCGCAGCGCGCCGGCGGCCGACGGGGTGATGCGCACCTCGAAGACGCCGGGCTCCTTCGCCTCCCGGACGACGACAAGGTGGTCCTCCAGCTCCGCGTCCGGCACGTCGAGGGCCAGGACCTCGTCCACCGTCACCTCCGACTCCCACAGCAGCTGCCACACCGCGCGGACGGCGGCCGGAACCGCAAGGTCCGCGAGCGCGGTGTCCACCTCCAGGTCGGTGACTAGCAGGTTTGTCGTATCCATCAAGACCCCCAGGCCGCAGGTACATTGCGCCCTCACGCTATGCACACTGTCGGACAACGCCTTTTGACGGAGAGGGTGTTCACCTCATCGTCAGGCTGACGAGGGTGAGCGCCACCGCGGTGACGCTGGCCAGCACGGCGATGGTCGGCAGCGGCCATCGGGTCTTCTCCAGCGCGCTCACTCGTTCTTCCAGCTCCTCAAGTGCCTTGTCCGTCTGGTCGCTGCGCTGGACAAGCAGGGCAAGCTGGCCGTCGATGCGCGCGAATCCCACCTCCAGCGCCGACCGGAGTTCTGCCAGGGCGAGAGCCACCTGTCCCTCGGGCACGGCTTCCTCCTTCCCTTCCGTCACCGGCGGGTCAGTACTTCGGGGTGGCCGGGTCGTGCTTCGCCGGCAGCCAGGAGGCTGTGCCCTGCCTGCCCAGGGCGGTGCCGAGGGTGGACTTCAGTGCGCTGAGCGCGGCGGGTATCGAGGCGACGGCCGCGGCCTGCCACGCCGACAGGGACACCATGTCGGTCGCGCTGGAGGCGGCCATCAGGCCCAGTAGCGCCTGGAGGTAGGTGGCGAGGGTGCGCTCGGCGATGTCGGCGAGGGACTGCGGCATCGGGTCGTGCTCCTGGTGCTGGGTGGTGGGGGTCGGTTCGGTGGTGCCGGCCTGGTGCGGGACGCGCAGGTCCGCCCAGGTCTCGGGTCCGGGGATGCCGTTGGCGTCGGCGCCGTGGAAGCCGCGCTTGATCTGGTAGGCGGCGAACGAGCGGCGGTGCGCCTCGTTCCAGACCGGGCCGGGTGGCGTGTCGTAGGAGTCGCAGCCCTCAGCGATCAGGCGCTTGGCCATCGCGGCGATCAGCGGCGAGGAGCGGCCCTCGCGGAAGAACTGGGCACCCGGGTACGCCGCGTACCTCGGCGTCGGCCTGGGCTTCGGCTTGGGGTGTGGCGTGGGCTTCGGGTGCGGCTTCGGCTTGTCGCCACCGCCTTTGAGGTGACGGGCGACGCGGGCACGGAAGTCGTCCATGTCGATGCCGCCCGGGTCCGGCTTGCCCGGCTGCCACTCCTTGTGGCCGATGACACTGTGCTCGTTCCAGCCATGCGCGTGGCAGAGCGCCGCCGCCGCGCGCGCCATGGCGTCGAGCTGCGCGGCCGGCCACGGCTGGCTGCCGGTGTTGATGCACTCGAAGCCGTAGAAGTGCCGGTTTCCGTCGGTGTCGGCCTCGTTGTCGCGCGGGAGGGTGGCCTTCTCAGCGATGACGGCGAGCAGAACGTCGGTGTCGCCCATCCCGGCGTGATTGCAGCGTCCGTAGCCGATCAGATGCACGGTGCCGGAGCGGTCGATCACCCCCTGGCACAGGGGGCCGGGCAAGTCCTGGTAGCCGGTCCGGCACAGCTCCACCATGTCCTTCTCGGAGCTGTACGGGCCGGTGTGGTGGATCATGACCCCGTTGACGGGGCCCCAGTTGCCGTGGGTGTTGCGGTTGTGGGTGCGCCAGTTGCCGTGCTCGACCACGCCGAGGCCGGCGCCCTTCAGCGCGGACAGGAACCTGTCCGCGCTCAGCGGTGTAGCCACGCGCTTCGTCCTTCTCCCCTGCGCCGGATGGCAGTCGGCCGTGGCCGCCGCTGCGGTCCGGTCCCTCGGGGTTGCGAAGCGGGTGGAGGGTCACCCGGGCGTCATGCTACCGGCGGTGCCCGGCTGGTGGCCGGGGCGTGCGCTGGTCAAGCCTCATCGTGGTCGGTCCGGAACGAGGTGCTGTCGAGGCTGACCCAGGTCGCGCGGACGCTACCCCCGCCCTGCACACGCAGCCGCACCAGGCCTTTGGGGTCGATGTCGAGCTGGAGGTTGCGGCGTGGGGCGTCGGAGGCGACGTCGACCGTACGCGGCGCCTCCGGCCAGTAGCCCTCGGGCAGCAGCGCGACCAGCTGTTCGTCGGTTGCCCGCCCGCCGGCCAGCCCTATGCGGCCGGAGAACTCGGTGGTGTCCCAGGGGTTGGCGCGGAACTGCGGCGGCTGCTCCGGGTCCGGGACAGTAGTGTCGCCGGTCAGGGGGAGGTCATGCCACTCCGGGTAGGGCGCGTGGCTGGCGCGTTCCAGGGTGGTGACCCGCTTCTCCAGGCGGGCCAGTCGGCGGCCGAGGGCGGCGATGGTGTCCGGCATCTACTGCTCCTCTCCCTCGCCCGTCTCGTCCTCGGGCTTGTTGGTGCGCTCCAGCTTCAGCGTCACGCGCTCGGCGGTCTCGCCCTCGCCGGGCCGTACGGTCCAGCCGACGATCCGGCACCAGCCGTCGTACTCGGTGTGCGGCTCGAACAGGCGGATCCGTACGTCGTCCCCGATACGCAGCGCCTCGATCGGGGCGGCCGGGTGGTCGATGATCTCCAGTTCGGTCAGCGTGGGCAGGACCTGGCGGGCCAGGCGTTCGCGGCGGGCGCGCCGCTTCAGCTTGGCCTCGTCCCTTTCGCTCGTCTCCAGCCGGTGTTCCAGGCGCAGACGTCCGTTGCATACGCCGTCCACGACGACCTTGCGCTTCTTGCCCTCGCCCGCGCCGAGCCCGATGACCCACTGGGCGTAGGAGTCGGCGTCCTTGATGACGTGCGGTGTGCCGACGACGTTGGCGCCGGTGGTGAACGTCAGGTCCTCCCGGCGCCGTCCGAGGCGGGGTGCGCCGAGGATGATGCGCCGCTCGGCGCGCCGCCCGCGCCAGGTCACAGCCTCGGACCACTCCAGGCCGTCATGGATATCGGCCATCTCGTCCACCATGTCGCCGAGGTTGCGCGGGTCGGTCTTGGAAGTGGTGTAAGGGTCCTTCGCGGTGCCGGTCTTCGCCTGGGACGTGGTGTCGTCCACGACCACGCCGAGGTCGCCGTCCGGCTGGGCCTGGGCGTAGGCCCACACGTCGCGGATGACCTGGCATGGGTCGGCGTCGATGTAGGGGCCGCGGCCGTCGAGGTTGCCGTGCAGGTCGAAGCGCCGGTGGAGGTAGCTGCCGAACCCGGAGGCTTCGATGGGCAGGGTGTTGCCCTCCGGTTCGGCGCGCCACAGCAGCCCGCCCCAGTGCAGGCGGGCGTTGCGCTCGACGAGGAGCACGGTGTCGCCGGCGTCGAGTGTGTCGCTGAGCTGGCGGCGAAACGAAGTCGGCAGGGTCGCCTTCAGCGCGCCTGGCCCGGAGATTTCCGGGCCGTACTCCACTTCGCTCAGCGGCAGGTTCCAGTGCAGGATGTCGCCGGTCGCGGCCCGCGCGACGATGTAGCGGTAGTCGGCCATCCTCACACGGGTCCTTCCGTAAAGGCGACGTCGAGGGTGACCGTCGTGCCCTTGGCGACGGTCAGGTCCCCGTCCCCGTATTTATCGTTCTGGTTGATCTCGACGGCCAGGTGTTGGCGGGTGCCGCGGTAGGCGGGCGGCACGGAGAGGGTGTCGGCCAGGGTGACGCTGGCGCGGCGGGTGGTCGTCCCCTCGTCGTCTACGACGGTCGGCTTCGCAGCGCGTTCCCCGAACCGCGTGCGCAGTTCGGCGTAGACCGGCCCCGCCTCGGCACGCAGGCCGGAAAGGGTAACGACGATGGCGGCCTCCGTCGCCCATGCGGGGATGTCCACGTCCCAGGCGGCTTCCTTGGGCCAGGCCGCCCACTGGCCGTGCTTGCCCGCCACCTTCTCCGTGGTCTCGGGGTGCACGGTGCGCAGCGTGCGCTCGGTGCGCGGGTTGGCCAGCCGCCGCAGGTCGGTGATCATCTCGGCGGTGATCGTCGCGGTGTTGCGAGGGATGGTGAGGCGGGCCAGGGGGATCGCCGTCATCGCCCGCAGCGCGGCGGTGCCCTGTGAGCCGATGTTCTCGATGAGGTGGAAGTAGCCGATCTCCTGGCGGCGCGGGTCGCGGTCGCCTTCGAACTCCGGGTCCTCGATGCGCAGCACGAGCAGGTCGGTGCGGGCGACCGGCCCGGTCGGCGGCACGTCGACCACGGTGTCGCCGATGTTGGACTGGGTGTAGGCCCCTTGCCACGGCTGGGCACCGTGGATGAGAGCGGAGCCGTCGCCGACGCGGACGCCGGGGCCCGGTGTCTCCAGGGGGCGAACCTTCAGGTCCTCACCGCCCGCGACACCCTGCCGGCCTCGGGCCAGGTCGCGGATCATCAGGCGCATCGCGCGGGCGGAGTGGTCGGCCCCGCGCACCATCATCGGGGGTTGCAGCGTCACGAGTCTCTCCGTTCACAAGGTGGTGTACGCGGACCGCCACGCGACCTCGAGGCGCGCGGTGCCGGACGGGTCGTTCGCGCTCCAGGCGATCTCGGACCGTCCGGGCGGGAGGGTGAACAGGTCGAGACGGGAGGCGGGGCTGAGGTCGTTTGCGACGTTGACGGTGCCGTTGCGCAGCGCCCAGCAGGTGCCGGGTCGCGTCTCCATCTCCACCCACTCACCCTCGCGCAGCGATAGGCCGAGTTCGAGAACGTGGCGGGTGGCGGTGTTCCAGATCCGCGGGTTGGTGACCGGGCCGTGTACCCGCAGGCTGGGGTGAGTGGGCACGTCGCCGTGGTTGGTGACCCATCCGGGCCGGTCGTCGGCCGGGCAATGTTCCGACTCGGGCGGCCGGCGGCCCGCGGCGGGGCGGCCCATTGCCTCGTCGACGGTGCGGTCCGCGCGGTCGGTGCGGGCCGCCTGGTCGAGGCCGAGCGTCAGCGTGGACAGCTCGTCGTCGTACCAGCGCGGGTCGTCCAGGCCGACGAACTCAATGTCTAGGGGTATCCAGCCGTGCACGGCGTTGGCTGTGCTGGTCGCTTCCATACGGCGAAGTCGCCCGTACATGCGGCGGGTGGCGTGTCCTGGCCACCGTCCGCGCAGGATGTGGCGGCCGTCGGGGCTGGTGCGGGCATCGGGGGTGTCCAGGGCCCGCTCCAGCCGGGCGAGGATGTCGGCGGCCTTCACCGGGTCGCCGGGGGTCTTGATGCCGGCCTCGAAGCGCAGGGAGCGCGGGCCGTAGAAGTCCCGGCCCGGAGTGGTGCCGTCGCTGTTGGCGTTGTCGGCGTCCTGCGGCCGGGTGGCGGGCGATCCGAGCCCTTCGACGTTGCCGACCGGGACGTAGGTGCCGGTGCCGAGGACGACGCCGCCGATCTCGTACTGCCAGGGGGCAAGTTCAGGGCGGCTGTGCTTGTTCGGTGCTGTGGTCATCACACTCTCCCGCCCCGCTGCGCGTTGCGCAGGGTGCGCATCATCTCGTTGCCGATCTGCTCGGGGATGGCGGCGCTGTCGGTGACGCTGATGGGCATGGAGCCGATCAGCGGCTGCTGCTCGCGCACGACGACGACCTGGACCCGGCCGCCGGCGCGCGCATCGACCACGCGGGTGCGGGCGCGGTCGCTGCTGGTGCGGATGTCGAAGGAGCGCACAACACCGGCGATGGCCTCGACGCTGCGGGCCTGTTTGAAGGAGCTGGCGAGCATCGGCGTGTAGTCACGGCTACGGGCGCCGCGGACGCCGCCATTGGCGTACCACTCGACCTGGCCGCCGAAGCGGTCAACGACTTCTTCCACGATCGCTTTGCTGCGCGCGCGCTTGGAGGCAGCCAGAGGCACGTAGGCCTCCCCACCGGTTTCCCGCTCACCCCAGATGCGGTAGCTGCCGGCCGGGGCGATCTGTGCGACGTGCCGCTCGCGGCGCTGGCCACCGGTGAGCCCGCCGTCGGCGAAGTAGTCGACCACCGCGCCGTCGGCATGCCGCTTGGCGGCGCGGGCCTGTGCCTCGGCCTGCTTCTCGATGACGTCCGCGATGTTGGTGTTCTGCTCGGCAAGCTGGCTGAAGATCGAGACGTGCCGGGTGGTGACCGTCACCTCCTTACCACGCAAGGCGTTGATGCGCTGCTGAATGGCGTCCGCGGCCTTGCGCGGGCCGCTGGTCGGCACGATGACCTTGACGTTCTTCGACCCAGGCACCTTCTCGATCCGGAAGCCGAGCGCCTGCAACTGCTTGCGCGCCTCGGCCGTCGGCGCCTGCACCACGACGTACTTCGCGCCCGGCGTCGCGCGGATCTTGGCCTGGACGGCCTCCAGGCTCTTGATCGCCGCGGCGGTCGACGCGGAGACGGTGACCTTCTTGCTGCTCGGCGTGCGGCCGAGTTTGTCGATCAAAGTGTCCAGGTTCTTCTTCGCCGCCGCAGTCGGCGCCGTGATCTTGATCTGACGGGTGCCCGGCACCGTCTTCACCGTGAACCCGAGGTCGCGCAGCTTCTTCTGCGCGCCGTCGCTGAGGGAGTCGACCTTGATGGTCCGCTGCTTCGGCAGACGGTGGAACTCGGCCTGGACGGCGATCAGGTTGGCCAGGGTGGAGTCCATGCCCTTGGTCTGGAGCAGCAGCGACACCTTCGACGGCAACAGGCCAAGGCTGTCGGCCACGCCTTCGGCCTGGGCCTTGGTCAGGCCGTAGCCTTGGGCGGCCTTGATCGCCTCGGCGCGGGCGCGGCTCATCTGCTCGCGTGCCTTCGCGAGCGCCGCGGGCAGCGTCTCGCCGTTGCGCTTGGCCAGGTCGAACGTCGCCACCGAGGCGTCGGCCGCCGCGTCGGACAGGGCGGTGAGCTGGGTGTACAGCTGCTGGCCGTTGCGGGTGGTGGTGTTGAGGGTCTTGTCCTCGTTGACGAGCTGCTTGCCGCCGTAGCCCTGTCCGCGGTTGACGTTCTTGCTGCCCTCCTGCAGGTCCAGGACGGCGCTGTTCACCTTGGCCTTGGCGGCCTGGAGGGAGATCTGGCCACCGGACAGCAGGTCGAGTGCCGACTTGAGCGAACGGGTGCGGGTGTCGGCGTCGGCCGTCTCGTCGGCGAGACCGCCGACGGCCGCCTTCAGCCGGTCGTACGCGGAGGTGCCGTCCCCGGCACCCTTCGTGGCGTTGGCGAGTTCCTTGGCGTTCTTGACCGCGTCGGCCATCTCGCCCTTGACGCTGCCGAGCGCGTCGGCGGCGTCCTTGTACCGCTGCCCGACGTCCGAGTAGTCCCGGACGGTCGCCTTGCCGCCGGCGACGTCCTTCCAGATCTTGTGCTTGTCAGCGGTCGCCTGCAGCTGCTTTTGCAGGGCGTCCAGGGACGTTCCCTGCCCGAGGTAGGCGTCGGTGAGGGCGGCCAGGGGCACGCCGGCCTGCTCCATGACCTTTGTGAGCTGGCCTTGCTCGGTCTTGGTGTCCAGGAGGGACTGGGCCGCCTGCTGGCGGACGTTGCTGTCGATCTGGCCGCCAGACTCGCGCAGCGCGGAGGTGAGCGAGGAGATGCGCTGCTGGTGTTCAGCGGCGGCCTGGGCGGCCTTCTGCTGGCGTGCGGCGAGCAGCCCGAGGCCGACCGACACGCCCGCCATGACGACACCGAACGGGCCGCCGAGGGCGTTGGTCACACCGCCGAGCGCAGAGCGCAGCCCCGATCCGGCTGCCCGGCCGATTCCGTTGAGCGTGCCGGTGAAGGTGACTCCGGCGCCGCTCGCGCTGCGGAACGCGGCCGTCATGTTGCCGAGGAATCCAATGCGGGCCTGGACTGCTGCCCAGGCGGCGCCGTACCGGGACAGGGCGACGCCGGACGTGGCGGCCAAGGACTGCTGGACCCGCATCTCGTCGTTGAACGACCGGATACCGGAGCGGACCGGCCCGCTGACGGTGGTGGCCAGGTTCGTCAGGGCGGGCTGCGCCCGGCGGAACAGGAGCATCGCCAGCGCGGCCGACTGGATGGGGGCCGGGAGGGCGCCGAACGCCGTGACGAGGCCGCCGACGACGTGCCCGATCGGCACGAGAACCAGGGACAGGCCGGAGACCGCATCCATGGCGGCGTTGGCGACGGTCGCGACGATGTCGAGCGTGCCGGCCGCCGCGCCGCCCTCCTGGCCCAGGCCCGCGACAGCCTTCAACAGCGGCTCGGCACCGTCGGCGGCGTTGGACAGGACATCGCCCAGGGTGGTGCCCGCGTTGATCAGCAGATTGAGACCGGTGGCCAGGGAGTGCTCGCCGATCTCCTTGAGCGGACCGACCAGTTGCCGGGCTTCCTCGATGAGCCCGCCCAGTCCGGCCTCGGTCCTGGCCTTCAGGTCTGGCCCGTACAGCGTGGCGAGGTCGCGGCCGTATTCGAGGGCCGTGGTCAGGTACGGCGTGGCCCCGGCCATCCCGCGGGTGAGCAGCCGGGTCACCCACTCCAGGCCGGGCGCCATCCCCTCGTACAGGGCGATGCCCGTCTGCCGCGCCTGGGTACGCAGCTGCGTCATCGCACCGGTCAGGCCCTGTCCGCGGGAGGCGGTGATGGACGCCGCGGCCCCGGTCTGTCGTACGGCCATCGACAGGGCGTCGAACGTCTCGGTTCCCTGGTGTGCGAGCGCCACCGCGCCACTGAGCGCGGGCTTGCCGAACGCGCGGGTGACCGCGGCCGCGAAGTCCTGCTGTGACATGGTGCGTTCGGCCTTCGACAGCCCGTCGATCACCGTGCGCAGGCCTCGGAAACGCCCCTGAGTGTCGAATGCTTCGATCCCCAGGTCCTTCAGGGCGCCCCGCATCTGTGGTGTGGGCGCTGCGAGGTTGGCGAAGATACCGCGCAGGCTCGTGCCGGCGGTCTGGCCGAGGATGCCGCTCTTGCCGAGCATGCCGACTGCGGCGGCGGTGTCTTGGAGGCTGACGCCGAGCGCGTGGGCGACCGGGCCCGCGTACCGCATCGAGTAGTAGATGTCGGTGATGGACCCGGAGGCGCTGTTGGCCGTGGCGGCGAGGGTGTCGGACGCCTTGGCCGCCTGATCAGCACCGAGACCGTACTGATCCATGATGTCGCCCAAGTACTTGGCCGAAGTGGCAGCGTTGACGTCGGCCGCCGCGGCGAGCTGGAGCGAGGCGCGTACAGCGTCGATCGACTGGTCCGCGCGGAAACCGGCCTTGCTCAGCTCGACCATGCCCTCGGCGGCATCCGCCGACGTCGTGGTGGGCAGCGTCAGGTCGTTACCGAGTTCCTGGGCGACCACGGCCGCCCTCTTCATCTGTGCGGCGGTCGCGCCGGTCACCGCACGGAAGAGGTTCATCTGCCGCTGGTAGCGGTTGCCCTCCTCGATGATCTGCCCGGTACCCAGGAGGAGGGCACCGCCGGCGAGCATGTTGGCGCCGGTCAGGCCACGCCGACCGGCCCCGGCGGTCGCCCGCTGGAGCCGGGACATCGACCGTCCCCCGTCCTCGCCCGCCGTGCGCAGGGCCGTGCGTGCTGCGGCGGCGCGGGCGGTGATTCGGTTCAGTTCCCCGACGGCGGCGCGGGAGGAACGATTCAGCGAGGCGAACTGCGCAGCGAGCCGGGCCCCATTGGCGTCCAGCCGGGCCAGGGACCGGTTCGCCGCGTCGGTCCGCTCCCCCAGGGTCCGCATCTGTACGGAGGCAGCGCGGGTTCCCGCGATGAGGTCGCGGACCTCGGCGCGCATCGCGACCGTGAGGGTGAACCCAGCCACCGCGGGCGGCCTCCTTACATCGTGCGGGGGTGGATCAGGGGCGCGGCTGGTACTGCTCGCGCGGGATGAGCTGGATCTTCACGCCGTAGCCGGACCGGTCCTGGGGGACGTGATCGCGTTCCTGCTCGATCAGCTCGCAGCCGGGGCAGCGCAGGGTGTCGGTGACGTAGGCGTGGGGGTCGCCGCCACGTTCGCGGTCCCACTCCTGGAGCCGTGTGCGGCACTCCGGGCACACCGACCGCTGCCATTCCGCCCAGGCCAGCGCCTTGGCCCGGTCGAGATCGGACCAGCGGCCGTCGCCTCCGAGGAACTGCGAGTGCGGGATGCGGAACTTCTCGCATAGCTCCAGTTCGGCGCGCAGGCTGGCGTCACGGCTCAGCCTTTTCCCAGCTCGACCCGGCTCTCCTGCTGAACCTGCCAGGCCGCGTCCCACAGGGCGTTCGCATCCGGCGCCGACCAGCCGTTCAGCAGCTCCTCGGCCTCCTCGCGGCTCATGCCGTCCACGGAGGCCGCCGCCACCAGCGCGGCGGGGAAGGTGTCGGGGTTGAAGATCGCCCCCTCCTCCGCCTGCTGTTCGGTGGGCGGATGCTCGGAGATCAGCTCCTCCAGCACCGGGCGCGGCAGCGCGCGGAAGGTCAGGAACTCCGAGGCAGCGTCGAGCGCCGCCAGGGACTGGTCCCGCGCGGCGTCGGCCTCGGTGGCCTGGCACGCGGCCAGCTCGTCACCCGGGTTGGCCTCGGCGACGAACCGGGCCCGGCGGGCTGCCTGCTCAGCATCGTCGTACCGTCGGCGCAGCCCGGTGTCATCGCAGATCCGCAGCCGGTTCTGTGGGCGGGCTCGGCGGCGCAGTCGTTCCATCTTGGCCGACCACGCCCCCTCCCCCGGGCTGGCGGAGGGGGACGGGCGCTTGGCCTGTGCGGGGCGCGACATCATCAGGCCTCGTCGGCGTCGTGCTCGCGGACCGTGGCCTCGGTCTTGGTCTTGGTGGTGCTGACCACGGTCACGTCGACCTCGTCGTGCTCGTGGTGGCCGTGCCCGCGGCCGGGGGTGTCGCAGTCCTCGTCCGGCATCGGGTGGGGGTGTGCCTGCGGTACCGGACGGTCGAGCGAAGGCTCGTCGGTGATGGTGAAGTCCACCTTGAACTTCGCGGCCTCGTTGCCGGTGGAGTAGGTGGCAGCGCGGGTGGCGACCTGGACCGGGAACACGTCGACCGAGCGGGAGCCGGGCAGGTCGCCCTTACGGAGCAGGATGACGTAGCCCTTCGCCCCCTTGGGGAGCTGCTGCTCGATCGCGTCGGAGAACCGGTCCTCGTAGAAGGTCAGGCTGGAGTTCTCGGCCTTGTCGTTGCCCGGGATCGAGGAGTTGAACGTCGAGCCCATATCGGGGGTTTCGATGGGGTCGTTCTGCAGGGCCCAGCCCTCGATGTCCGAGACGGCGTCGGTCAGGCCGAACGCGCTGTTGATCTCGTGGCGGCTGGGGTACTTCGGGTTGCCCAGGTCCTTCGACCACAGGATCTTGGAGATGCCGCGCCGCAGAAAACGGGTCTGGGTCTTCTTCGTGCTGGTGGACACAGGTCCGCTCCCACTTCTGGGGCAGCGCACCGGTGCCGAGGCCCTGCCCCTTGAGGTTCAAAGGGGGTTCGCCTGGCCTGGGGCCTAGCGTCCGCGCGGGCCTCCGCGGTGAGGGTGAAGAACCGAGTCTTCAGGCAGGTGTCACGGTGATCGTGACGCGTTGCACGTAGGACACGATAGCGCCTACCGCCGACACGGAAGGTTCTCCTCCGGCGTCGTAGGTCAACTCCCGGTCGATCACGCGGGCTTCGGGTACGTGCAGGTCGTGGGACCAATGGCCGTCGATCCGGCCGACGACGCCGGCGCGTACCCGGTCGGCCAGCCACTCGACCTGATCGGCCCGCTCCCCGACCGAGGTGACCTGATAGGACCAGGCCGCGTCCGCATGCCAGTCCCACAGGGGCGGGCCACCGAACTCAGCCGGCAGCGAATCGAGGATCGTGTACGGGGCGAGTGGGGGTTCCCAGCCGGACTTGCCCTGCACACGCGGGAGTTCCCCTATGCCGCACGGGCGGCCGGTGGTGTGCTCAATGAGGGTGGCGAGCGCGCGGGTAACCGGAAGGCGGGCGGTCACGGCAGCACCCCTTCGGCCAGGGCCTGGATGAACCCTGGTTCGGTCTGCCGGAATGCTGGTTCGACATGCGGAAACGGCGGCTGCCGGTAGTGCCGTCCGAGCGAGTCGACGCCGACGAAGCCGTACTCCAGCCGCCGCGCCTGCGGGGCATCGGAGAACACCTCGGCCGTGGCCTCGCCGCCGCTGATGCGCATCCGCACGTCCCAGGAGGCACGATACTGCCCGGTGATCACGTTCGGGCCGGGCCTGCCGCTGGCGTTCCGCTGGATGCGGACCCGCAGCAGCATGGCGTGATGCCGCGTGATCGTCCGCGTGCGGGCGCGGGCAGCGGGACCCATCCTGGCGAGCGCGGCGGCCAGCGCGATCGGGTCCCGGAAGGCCGTCGCGTCCGGGTGGGCGTTGGGGTGCGGGTTCGCCGGGGCCATCAGTCGATCACCTGGACCCGGACGATGCGCACCACGCTGTAGGTGCCTACCGCTTCGTCGGAGACGCGGAACCGGCGGCCGACCAACTGCGGGTCGCGGGGGCCTCTGGGGCGGACGGAGCCGGCCACGCGGATTACGTCGTCGCGCCGCAGCACGGGGGCGTCTACGGGCAGTACGGCTTGGTAGTCGGTGGTCGGCGGCTCGACGGCGACCGACCCGCCGACGGGCTGGGTGATGGCAGGGCGGCCGAGCGGCATCACCGCGCCGAGCCCGTCCCAGACCAGCTCCTCGTCCGGTGCGGGTGGCACCAGCTTGCCCGTGGTCTCGTCCAACACGTCGTCCGTACGGCCGGCGCTATCACGCCATACCTCCAGCTTGTCGTCGAGGATGCGGCCGACGACGCGGCGGGCGCCGTCCACGTCAAAGGCCACGGGCCCACTCCCCGAGTTGGGTGAGCATCGCCTTCGTCAGCGAGTACGGCTCGATGCCCAGGTCGGGGCGGGAAAGAGCCGCGCGTTCCAGAGCCTCCGGGTCGATGGCGTCGAGGAAGAGTGCCGCTGCCGGGCCAGGGTCCGGAAGGTCGGCGACAGCAACGCGGGCCATCCCCGACCAACGGGTGTCGCCTCGGTCGGCAACCTGCAGCAGGACCTCGGGCCATTCCCCGGCGAAGTAGTTGACCGAGTACGCCTTGACGGCACTCGGGTCGATCCGCGTGCCGTCGATCTCGATGTCGGCTCGATCACCCCGCGCAGTGATCGCCACGCGCCGGACGTTGTTCTGGTCGGTCGTGTGATCCATTCAGCCGACGTTAGGAGGGGTGTCGGACACAGTGCAGGAAGGCGGCGCTGTCAGTGGCTGCTGATAGAGATGCTTCGTGGCTGATGACCGTCCTCCCATGTCGCGACCGTTGCGAGATCTGCTCTATGCGATGCGGCACACAGGATGCGCTCTCCAACATCCCGAGCTGACCAAGTGGCAGATCATTGACGATCCCCAACTTGAGGCTCTCGCCTGGCATCGCGGCAAGCACGAGGCTGACCGCACGGAAGGCTTTGACCACCTGACTGAAGGACGACTCCAGATCGCGCACGTACGTACCTGGCCTGCCACCAAGGACCTCAGCCGTTCGTATCCACGGCTGATAGCCGAACGTCGCTTTCACTGTCTGGACAACGTGGTGCTGCTCTGCCCAGAAGCGCATGATCTGTACGACGGCGCTGGCATATTCAGCACAGACCTGATGCAGACGGCAGCACGCCTAACCTGGACACACCCGGGGGCACGTGGACCGCTCTTGCAGTACCTGCGCGCGACCGTGGAGGCGCGCTCTGGCCATCAAACTGAGAACACGAACTTACTCATGGCAGCCGAGTACCTCCGCCACGACCATGCCACCGACGTCCAGCCGATCGTGAGGGCCTTCGAGGCACGCTGCCGGGCCGCGGCGCAGGCCATAGAGCAAGGCGACCATACGAAAGTGCACCGAGGAGACATAGCCGTCTTCAGCATGCCGAGGTGGGCTGCTCAATGACAGGGAATCGGAGTGACGCGCCCGACCCTGCTTGATCAGTGGCGAAGTGCTGAACCCACGCTCCGAGGTCGGTCAAACTTGGGCAGCATGCCCCCCGTGATCATCACGGTTCGACGACAATGATCAAAATCGAGACCACAGCGGCCTGTGGGTCGAGCCGTGTCCCGCCCGCCCTGGAGCAGGGTTCATGACCGCCCTCACTCAGTCGGCCAGTTAACTCTTGGCGACGAACCTTCTGGGCATGGTCGGCAGTACGTACTCTGGCCACATTGCACAGAATCAGCGAGGGGATGCCAACGTGGGTGAAAGCTTGACGCTGGGAGACCGGCTCCGGGTGGCACGCAAGACGCGCGGGCTGTCCGCCGCGCAGCTTGCCCAGCGGGTCGCGGTCTCGCCAAGCCTCATACAGAAGCTGGAGTCGGGCGCCCGGAAGGCGACGCCGAGTCTGATGTTGGCCTTGGCGCGGGCACTGCACTTCGGCCCGGAGGTGCTGACCGGTCAGCCGTACTACGGGGATCCGGAGGCCGAGGACGGGGTGCACGCCGTCATCCCGGAACTGAGGCGGATTCTGCTGTGCTTCGACACACCCGACGAGTTGGAGACCCGTCCACGCCCGCTGGCGGTTCTGGCCTCCGAAGTCGACCAGATCGCGGCTCTTCGGCGCGACGCACGGTACGTGCCCATGGGGCCGCTGCTGCCTCCGGTGATCACCGAACTCACCCACGTTGCCCTCGATGCCCGCGGCGATGAACAGCAGAAGGCCTTCTGGCACCTGGCCCGCGCCTACCGCGCCGTGAACAGCCTCGCCCACAAGATGGGCCACCACGACCTGGGCAACACCGCTCTGGAGCGAGTTCGCTGGGCGTCTGACCGCAGCGGCGATCCGCTCATGCAGGTCACGGCCGGCTTCCTGGTGGCGGGGTCGATGCTGCGCCAGGGCGCGACCGAGTCTGCGCGCCGCAAGCTCAAGGGGTTGCGCGGCGAGCTGGAGCGGCTCCAGCCGGAACGTTCGTACACCCACGACGCGCTGGCAGTCGATGGGGCGCTGCTGCTGAAGCTCGCGGTAGTGGAGTCTCGGGACAACAACCCCGACGGAGCTGACGAGTTCCTCCGTGAGGCCGAGCAGGTCGCGCTCATCGCCGGCAGCCGAGACAGCCTTGCCTACAAGATGAGCTTTGGGCCGACGAACATCAAGATTCACGCGGTGCACACGCTGATCGACACCGGTGACAGCGAGCAGGCTCTGGCTCGACTCACCGAGTGGGGACAGGGCGGGACAGAGTGGGCGCCGCCGAGCACGACGGTTGGCGAGCGATCCAGCCACCACCACATCGACGTGGCCTCCGCGCGACTCGCGGAAGGCGACCGCGGTGGAGCGTTCGCGGAGCTGAAGCGAGCCCGGAAGATCGCGCCGAATCACACGCGATTCCACCCATCTGTACGCGAAACGCTCGGCGCCCTCCTGCGTATGGACACACATCCGTCCGTGGAACTCTCCGCCTTCGGTGCTTGGGCTGGAGTCGCTTAGCACAACTCGCCTCAACCGGGCGCTAGTTGGCCGGAATTGGGTACGGACAGTTTGTCCGCGCAGACCCGCTTCCAGAGTGGAATGGTCCTCTCACACTCAGTTGTGAGGGGGCCTTTCCTATGCCGGACGCGATCCCGACTGCTCGACTGCCGAGGTGGATGCCCATCGGCAGCGAGCCGGAGTTGTGTCCCGCCGGTACGTGGTGGGACGCCATCCGTGCGCCCGAACAGGTTGGTCGCAGGGCGGTAGAGCTCATCGAAGAGCAAGGACTACCTGCCGGGTCCGTCGTACTGGACGACGGCGGACGCGCGCCGCGTATGTACTTCATGACGCCCGTCGGCACAGCTGCGCGCTGGGACGAACCGGGCACAGTTGCGCTGGGGACGTCCTGCCACGTCCTGGTTCCCCCGGCGAAGCGAACGTCGGGGCTCGGGCTGCACTGGTACCGGCTGCCCACCGGTTCCCGCACCCTCACTTCTGCTGACGGGCTGCTTCGAGCCTTGATCAAGGCACGCAGGGAGCGCGAAGGCACCCCCCTAAGACTCGCTCCGCCGCCCGAGCGCGGTGGCCTGTAAGGGCCTGCAGGACCGTACTCGCTTGCGGCAGAGCGGCGCCGTCTCACCAACTCCCCGTGGGACGGCACCCGCCGGGTTCCGGCGGATGCAAGTGGTTGTACCAGCACATCCCGACACCCAACGAGAGGATCAGCTGTGCCTCAAGCCAGGCGAGAGAAGAAGGACCACCTGATCTACGCGGACGTCGTGGACTCCAAGTCCAAGGCGGGCGTGTGGATGGGCGAGCGGGCCTCGTTCCAGGAGAAGCAGGGCCGCATCATGGAGGCCCTGAAGGAACGGACCGACTGGGTGGAGCTGAAGGACGCGGTCATGGTCATCAGCACCGACCCGGCCGGCATCACGGTGATCGCCCCCAACCCGTCCCTGCCCGGGGTGATCGTGCTCGCCGACGGTGGCTCCCCGGCTGCCTCGGCGGAGCTCCAGGCCACCGCCGAGCGGCAGGTGCGCGAGGTCATGGGCGAGCTCGGCATCGCCGAAGAGGAAACGGCGGCCTGACGCTCATGGCCGCCCCCCGGATGCTGTGGGGGAAGTACTTCCAGTACGAGCGGGGCGGGGAAGCGGTTCTCCTCGACCCTGTCGGACTGGACAGTGTGTTCATCGACTCCGGCGAGGTCCACGACCTCGCCGGGGTCCCCCCGACCGCGACACATGAAGCCCTCGCCGGGCTCGGCTTCACCCCCGACGGCCCTGTCGTCGACCGACGTGAAGCACTCCATGAACGTCTTCGACTCCTCGGCCTCGACGCCGCCCCCAGCCGAATCAGCGGATTGCGAGTAGTCCTCACCGATCGCTGCAACATGGCCTGCACCTACTGCTTCGTCGACACGAACAGCGGCAAGCCGGACATGACGAAGGAAGAACTGTCGGAGGGGCTGGAGTTCCTGTTCGAGCAGAACGCCGGGCAGGAGGAAGTGTCCATCCAGTGGTTCGGCGGCGAGCCGACCATCCGCTTCGACCTTATGCAGTACGGCGACCAACTCGCCGATACGCTGGCCGACCGCTACGACGTAGCCCGAGTGCGGCGTACGGTCGTCACCAACGGTGCCCGCTTGACCGACGATGCCCTCAGTCACTTCGTGGCGTACCAGTACGGGGTCGGTATCTCCATCGACGGCCCCCCGGGCGTCAACTCCGCCCACCGCTTACTTCTCGGTGGCCAGCCCGCTGACGACCGGATTCGCCGCAACGTCGCCCGGTTCGTCGCCGCTGAGGGACTGCACGTGGGGTGCAACCTCACCCCGACGGCCGCCAACATCGGTCGCCTTGCCGAGACGGTCAGGTGGATCATCGATGACCTCGGGCTGAAGTTCATCTACGTCAACACCCCCATCCCCACCGGGGGCCAGTGGCGGGTACAGGGCGCCGACCTCGCCCGCGAACTCTACGAGGCACGGCTGGCAGCCTTGGGGCGGGGCGGAATGCTCTTCTCCGTCCTGGACCGTGCCTTCCAGGCGCTCGACACCCGCCGGCCCATGCTGTTCGACCACATGCAGGGCGACCGCAGCCTGAACGCAGCCCTACTGCCGGGCAACCGGGTCAGCCTGTGTGACATCAATTTCACCGAGCCGTCCTTCCTGCACACCCTTGACGCGCTGCGCGCAAACCCCAGCCTCATGGCCGGCGTGGCCAAGAAGGTCGCCCCTATCACCGATTGTGGGAACTGCCCGGCGTTGGCCATCTGCGGCGGGCCGTCCCGCAACGAGCAGGCTCTCATCGGCGGCGACCGTCCGGACCCCGAAATGTGCGAGTTCTACAGGACCAGCGTGGAGATCGCCGTCTGGGACAACACGGGGGTGCAATGAGTACCCGAGTCCGCACCGCACTGATCTCCACCGCTGGACACTGCAAGGTGGCCTGCGGCTTCTGCTTCCGGGCCGACCGAGCCCACGGCTTCCTGGACACCGCCACCTACACCCGCACCCTGTCGCGGCTGAAAGAGGTGGGTGTCGAAGGGGTCTGCCTGACCGGCGGAGAACCGACCCACCACCCCGAACTCCGGCAACTCGTACGGCTGGCCCACCAGTTCGGCATGTCCGTGTCGATAGTCACATCAGCACGCACAGTGGCTGAGGTCGTCGCCCTCTCTCAGGTCGCGCACCTGCTGACCAACGTCACCGTTTCCGCCGACTCCCGAGGTGCGATGCTGGCGGGGCGCACGACGCGGTCTGCCGCCTCGGGCATGGAAACGCTGCGCGCCATCAGCACTGAGGTGAAGATCCTTCACCTCACCTGTTGGGGCTTGAGCGACGGTGAGTGCGAAGAACTGGCCGACCTGGTGTCCCAAGCCGACGTGGAAGTCCAGTTCAGCCCGGTCGTCCTCGACGAGCGGGCTCTGCGCCGGGACGGTAAGTCGGTCCAGGACTACCTGGTGCAACAACTGATCGACGCCGAGGTATTGGGCCGCCACTTCCATCTGTCTGACCGCTACCACGCCTATCTCGGCGAACTGAAGAACCTGCAGTTCCCCGTGGACGGGGGCGAGCGGTGGTTGTGTCGCTCCGCGACCGCGTACGTCTCCCCCGACGGCCACATACGCCGCTGCCCCTACGGCCAGACATCCGTCAGCGTCGACGCACCGCGGTCCGCGATCAAGCAGTTCCTGACCGCGCCGGCGCAGGACCGGGTGACCCCGGACTGCGCCGCCATCTGCCGCCCCTCAACCACCTGCGACACCGCCGGTGCGGAGTGCGCCGCGCCGGCCTGATGACGCGCACACGACTCGATGGACCCCTTCTATGACGATCAAGACGCCCGACGACTTCACCGATCGCTGGCGGCAGCCGCCGAACTTCGAGCTGGATGTCTCCTTCGACTACCTGTTCGTCCCAGCTGTCGATGTCCTCGACAACATCCGCAAGGACGAAGAGGTCCGATTCACGATCCTCGGCGACGACGACTGGCAGGTTCGCATGGACCGCACAGCCGCCTTCCGCACCGCGCCGATCGAGGAGATCGTCACCTGGCCGTTCCGGCTGGTGCACTTCAACCTCAACCGCTTCTACGGCGATCTGCTCAGCGGCTTCCAGGAGGAGGTCATGATCCCGTGGCGGACTCACCTGTCCGCTCGCGGCTTCACCTGGCAGCGCCTCGCGCCGATCCTCTTCCTGTCAACAGCCGGTGCGTCCTCGACGTACCACAACGACAACTCCCACGGCCTGGTCTGGCAGGTGCATGGCATCAAGACGTTCCACAGCTACCTCGACCCCGGCAAACACCTGTCGCCGGAAGCGGCGGTAGTCGGCGAGACCACCGCTGAGGAGCCGCCCGAGCACGAGGCGGCTGATCGCCAGTCCATCACCATGCGCCCCGGCGACCATCTGTGGAGTCACGCTCTGACCCCCCATTGGGTCACCACGGAGTCGGCACTGGCCATGAGCGTGACGCTGTCCCACGGCGGCCTGTGCCACCAGGGCCGCTTCTCGGAGAGGGAGCTGGCCCTGCGGGCCTACTGGGACAAGAACCCCGGCGAGGCATGGACGCATGACCTGCGCAATGTCCGCTACTGAGCAGGTGCTCCACGGCACGCGGCGTCGGCCCGTGCCGTGGAGCACCATCCAAGGTCCGTTACGGGGTGAGCCGGTTCGGCCCGCGGAAGAGGAAGGTGGCCTCACGGATCGACTCCAGGCCGAGCATCACCATCAGCACCCGTCCAAGGCCCATGCCCAGACCGCCATGCGGCGGGCACCCGTACCGGAACGCGTTCAGGTAGTCCTGCATCGGCTCGGTACTCATGCCCTTCTCGGCTGCTTGCTTCAGCAGCACGTCGTAGCGGTGCTCGCGCTGAGCCCCCGTGGTGACCTCCAGCCCCTTCCACAGCAGGTCGAAGCTCAGGGTCACACTCGGGTCGTCGGCCGGCCGCATGTGGTAAAAGGGCCGGATGCTCACCGGGTAGTGCGTGATGAACACGAACTCGTGGCCGGTCGCCTGCTGGATGTGGGCACTGATGTTCCGCTCGCCCTCCGGGTCCAGGTCTTCCTTGATGCCTTCCGGGTCCCAGCCGCTCTTGCGCAGGATGTCGTGCGCCTCGGCCATCGTGATGCGCGGGAAAGGCGTTGTGGGGACGGTGATCTCCACACCGAACTGTTCCCGGATGGCCTCGCCGTGGGCGTCGGCCACCTTGGCGATCGCGTGGGCGAGCATCTGCTCCTCGAACGCCATGACGTCCTCGACGCCATCGATCCAGGCCAGCTCAACGTCGACGCCGGTGAACTCGGTGGCGTGCCGGGAGGTGAACGAAGGCTCCGCACGGAAGACGGGGCCGATCTCGAAGACCTTCTCGACGCCGGCGGAGATCGCCATCTGCTTGTAGAACTGCGGCGACTGGGCGAGGTAGGCGTTGCGACCGAAGTAGCCGAGCTTGAAGACCTCCGCGCCGGACTCCGAGGCCGTGCCCATGAGCTTGGGCGTGTGCATCTCCGTGGCACCCTGCGCGTAGGCGTATTCGCGCATCCCCTGCTCCAGGGTGGTCTGCACGGCGAACATCAGCTGGGTGGCAGGACGCCGGCGCACGTCGAGGAAGCGCCAGTCCAGCCGGTGCTCGATCCCGGTGTGCTCGTCAATCGGCAGCGGCGTGGCGGCCAGGTTCAGAACCTCGACGGCTTCAGGGACGAGTTCCAGGCCGCCGAGTTTGACCTGGGCGGCGTCCACGATGCGTCCGGTGATCTTGACGGCGGACTCAGGGGTGAGGGTTTCGAGCTGCGCTTCCAGCGGTCCGTCGTCACGCTTGTGGGTCACCTGCACGAGCCCGGTGTTGTCCCGCACGATGACGAACTGCATCTTGCGCTGAAGGCGGAGGGTGTTCACCCAGCCGCAGACGGTAACGGTACGGCCGACGTGTTCTCGCAGGTCAGAGACGTGTACGCGGCTTTGGATCATTGCGGTCCTCCGAAGGACGTCGTCATGATCCCTTGGGAGTGCGGGCGAGAAGGGCAACTCGCGGTGCCACCGCACTTTCGCCGCCATCTGATGGCGGCCTCATTCGGGCCCGGTGACGGGGGCCGGCCGGCGGGGCATTGGGCCACCAGATGGGGCCGTTCCTCCCCGCGCTCGGGAGGGTCTTCACCTCGGGGCGCGAGACCGCCTTCCCAGCTCCCGGCGGCTCTCTCTGCTCGCGTGATCCCTGGCTACTCGTCTCCGTCTACGCGTTGTCCGGAAGGATACGAAGACCGCGAGCAGGTACGCAATCGAGAAACGCCTCTCTCCCGCCACTCGCGTGTCCAGAACATCGATAATCGGCCTGTTCAAGACTGGGCCGTCCGTGTCGGCCATCGAGCCCGAGCACTCCGCCCTGCGCCACAGCGGTGGCCGTGGCTCAGCACGGATGGGCGCGTGATGCAATGAGAACCAGACAACTTCTCGACAAGCATCCAGCGAGGGACGACGACGCACTGCGCCGCGTACTCGAGGACGCCTCCATGGGCCGGTGGGAAGGCCCGCGAGACCTGCTCGCCGACAGTGGCGGACGCCCTGATGATGACGCCACCCGGAGGCATACAGGTTCAGTCGGCGATTTGGACGGACACGGATCCACGTGACAATTCCATCGCGCCGGGAAACACAACTCCGCCATCCTGACCGCATGCCTGACGTCATCACCTCACGCCTTCAGTACAACGCCACGGCGGTACGCCCAGACTGGAAGGACCTCCCACAAAATGTGCGCCAGCTCATCACCCGACGCCTCGGAGGCTCGGTACAGGCCGGGCGCAGCGCAGGGAGCGGATTTACCAGCGGCTTCGCCGCAGTACTCCGCGGCGCCCTTGGACCTCTGTTCGTCAAGGCGGTCAACAGCCTGGACAACAGCGTGGTCGCCGACTCCTACCGCAGGGAAGCGTTGATCAACCAGGCACTCCCGGCAGAGATTCCGGCGCCCCGCCTGCAGTGGATTGAGGAGCACGACGGATGGGTCGTTCTCGGCATCGACGCTGTCCCCGGTGGACGGATGCCCGCCTCGCCATGGAAGCCTGATGAGCTCACGGCCACCCTCGATGCCTACACGATCACGGCCGAGGCACTCTCCACCCCATCCACAGCACTCCAACAAGTGGGTCTCAAGCCCGTGGGTGACGGCGGTGACTTCGCCGACTGGCGCGCCCTCGCCAGAGGCGGCACACCCACGGGCACACTGCCTTCCTGGGTGCCGCTCGACCTGCTGGACGTGCTGGCCAGCCTGGAAGGCGGATGGCGGCAGGCCGTCGCAGGCAATGCCGTCCTCCACCACGACCTACGCCAGGACAACGTGCTGATCGACGCGTACGGCGCCGCGTGGATCTGTGACTGGAATTGGCCCTGCCTGGGGGCGAGCTGGTTCGACCTCGTCCTGCTCCTGGCCACCGCCTACGCCGACGGCCACGATGCCACGTCCCTGTTCGTACGGCACCCCACCGCCCGCGGAGTCGCCAGCGAGCAACTCGACGCGGCACTCGCCGCCCTCTCAGGGTTCTTCCTCAGCTCCGGCGGACAGCCCCCAGCAGACTGGTCACCACACATTCGCCAGCACCAGACCTGGTGTGGAGAGGTCACACTGCGATGGCTGGCCGACCGACGTGGGTGGGCCCTCTGACCTCAGGCCCACCCCTTCAGCGGTCGACAGACAGCCCGCTCTGCTCAGGCCGGCGACCGCGCTGCGAGGACGCCGCTCGGGATCCACTTGCGCAGCACCTCGGGAACCTCCACCGTGCCGTCGGCCCGCTGGTGCTGCTCCAGTAGCGCGGGCACTAGCCTGCTCGTGGCCAGACCCGAGCCGTTCAGGGTGTGGACGAACGTCGACTTGCCCCGCTGGGGCCGGTAGCGGATGTTGCCACGCCTCGCCTGATAGTCGCGGGCATTCGACACCGAGCTGACTTCGACGTACGCCTCGATGCTCGGAAGCCACACTTCGATGTCGTACGTCTTGGCCATCGATGCGCTGGTGTCCTCGGCCGCGAGTCGCGTGATCCGATAGTGCAGGTTCAGCGTCCTCACCAAGTCCTCTGCCTTGCCGAGAAGCTCCTCGTGTGCGGCGTCCGAGGCGTCGGGGCGGGTGAACTGGAACAGCTCGACCTTGTTGAACTGGTGCCCACGCAGGGTCCCTCGCTCGGCCGTGCGGTAGCCGCCGGCCTCCTTGCGGTAGCACGGCGTGTAGGCGACGTACTTCCGCGGCAGCTCCGCCTCGGCCAGTGTCTCGTCCCGGTGGAGATTGACCAACGCGGTCTCCGCAGTAGGCAGCAGGAACCGTTCCGGGCCTTGCTCGCCGTGCTCCAGGACGAACACCTCGTCGGCGAACTTGGGGAACTGGCCAGCCGTGTACCCGGCCGCGAAGGTCAGGATGTGCGGCGGCAGCACGAACTCGTAACCGTCCCGCACATGAGCCTCCAAGAAGTGGTTCAGCAGCGCCCACTCCAGGAGCGCGCCGTCACCCCGATAGATCCAGAAGCCGCTGCCGCCGAGCTTCGTGCCCCGCTCATAGTCGACCAAGCCCAGAGTCCGAGCGAGCTCCACATGGTCCCTGGGCGTGAAACCGAACTCCGGACGCTGGCCGGCTTCACGAATGACCTCGTTGTTCTCCTTGCCGCCGGCCAGCACGTCCGCGTCGGGAAGGTTCGGCAGCGGATCAAGAAAGGCCTGACGCGCCTGCTCCAGTTCGATGAGCCGCGCCTCGACGGCGGTCAGCTGCTCGCCCACCGACGATGCTTCGCCGTGCAGACTTGCCGTGTCCTCGCCCACCCGCTGCCGCTTCGCGATCTCGCCCGAGATCCTTTTGCGCTCCCCACGAAGGCGCTCCACCTCAGCCCGCACCTGCCGATAGTCGTCGTCCACGCGAAGAAACTCATCGAGGTCCACGTAGACCGCTCGCTTGGCCAACGCCTGCTCGACATGTGCTGGATTCTGGCGAATCAGGGTGACATCGATCATCGTGCCGTGCTCCATTCGATCAGTCATCATGACGTGATCCCTTGGGAGCGCGGGCGAGAAGGGGCAACTCGCGGTGCCACCGCGCCTTCGCCACCACCGAGTGGTGGCCTCTTTCAGACCCTGTCACGGGGGCCAACCGGCGGGGCATTGGACCTGCCATGAGGCCGTTCCTCCCCGCACTCGGGAGGGGATTCACCCTGGGACGCGAGGCTGCCTTCCCAGCTGCCAGCAGCTCTCTCCGGCTCGCGTGATCCCGGGCTACTCGTCTCCGTCAACGCGTTGCCGGGAAGGATACGGACACCGCGATCGCGTCCGCAATCGAGAAACCCTTCGGTGACTAACGCAACGCCCGGGCTGCCGCCCGGAGCTCATGCCTTTACCCCGAGGATCGGTTATCCCAGCGACCTTCGCACCGCATCGACCAGCAACGTCGCGCGCACATCGTGGGGGCCACCGATGATGTGGTTCATGACGTAGCCGAAG
Source organism: Streptomyces sp. NBC_00557 (assembly GCF_036345995.1). NCBI lineage: Bacteria > Bacillati > Actinomycetota > Actinomycetes > Kitasatosporales > Streptomycetaceae > Streptomyces > Streptomyces sp. NBC_00557. The sequence continues at coordinate 5,640,388 of NZ_CP107796.1, read as the reverse complement.
GCGACGCCGTGCTCCGGGTCGGCGAAGCCGAGTGAGCCGCCTCGGCCGGTGTGTCCGAAGGCGTTCGGACCTGTCATGGGGTTGGCCTCTGTGGGCAGCATGTATCCGGAGCTGAATCGGCTTGGTACTACCATCACTTGGTCCGTCCCGCTGGCCTGCTCCTTGGTCGCCGATGCGACGGTTTCCGGTGAGAGCAGGCGCATCCCGTCCACCTCGCCGATCAGCGCAGCGTACATGCGCGCCAGTCCGCGTGCGGTGCCGATGCCGTTAGAGCCCGGGAGTTCAGCAGCCTGCACCTCGGGCGAATCGAAGTCGATCTCGGCCGGGTCGGTGACCGCGTACGCCCTGTTGCTGAATGAGTTCGGGTCGCGCCAGGCGGCCACCAGTTCGCGGAGTTCCTCGGGAATCGACTCGACGGGCACAGTGGTGAGGTCGACGTCCGGTCGCTTGTACACCATGCGACTGACCCGGTCGCGGTCATCCGCTGGCAATCCGATGAAGAAGTCCAGGCCGAGGGGGACGGCGATCTCGTCGGCGAAGAAGCGGCCCGGCGTCCGGCCGGACACTCGGCGGATCACCTCGCCGACAAGCCAGCCCCAGGTCCGACCGTGATACCCGTGTGCGGTACCTGGAGTCCACAAGGGACGCTGCGCGGCCAGTGCGGCCGCCATCGGAGCCCAGCTCAACGCCTCGTTCAGCGGTACCGGCTCGTCTAGCGCGATCAAGCCCGCCTGGTGGGACAACAGCCAGCGCACCGGGATGTCCGCCTTGCCGTTCGCGGCGAACTCCGGCCAGTACTTCGCCACCGGCGCGTCCAAGTCCAGCGCGCCACGCTCGGCTAGCATGTGCGCCGCGGTCGCGGTCGCCCCCTTGGTGGCCGAGTAGACGAGCTGCAGCGTGTCCCGTGTCCACGCCCGGCCGGTCTCCGGGGCTGCGACGCCGCCCCACAGGTCCACCACCGGCCGGCCGTACTGGTACACGCACACCGCCGCGCCGATGTCCCCGTGCTGAGAGAAGTTCGCCGCGAACGCCTCACGCACCGGTTCGAACCCAGCAGCGACCTCACCGTCGATCCTCGTCATGCCGTCCATCCTGGCATTTGCACCGACCACTCCGGCCGGGCGGGCCCGCCCTCGGCGTCCGATACGGTGAGTTTCACACTGCGACAGGCAGCGCCTGAAGTCGCTCCCGAAACTCGCGGACAGAGGGGACGGATCTGCGCGGTTCCAGCTGTGCGGAGAATTCCTTCAAGCGGTCCACAGCCCTTACGGAGCTGACACTGTCCTCCAGGAGCCCAACACCGTAGTTCGCCGCGTGCAGCGCCCCCTCCAGGTCACCACCAGCGAGCCGAGCCTCAGCCAGGCGGCTGGACCGGACGGCCTTGTCCCGAGGAGCCGCGCTCTTCACGGAAGTCTCCAGGGAACCAGTCGCGCGCTCTAACTGCCCCGACCTCAACAGAACCTTGCCCTCGGTCGACTTCAGTTGAGCCTCACCGAACCAGTCGAGCCAGTCCGGGCTCTCCTCCGCCGCGCCGCGCTCCCAGAGAGACACGGCGCGGTTGAGCGCCCTTCCGGCCTCCCGGTGGGCGCCGTCACGCGACAGAGCCTCGGCCTTGTGCAGGTAAAGGAACGACTGGGTATATGGCGACAGTGTTCGAGGGGCGTTGTCGATGGCGGTCGAGATGAGGTCGACACGCTCAGCAGTTCGTCCGGCCTCTGAGACGTGAACGCCCATCTCCGCGAGGATGAACGCGCCGAAGGCGTCGTCTCCAGCAGTACGGGCACTCCGCAGGGCGCCAACGTAGTACCGCTGGCCGGCAGACCGCAGCCCGGCGTCATAGGCCATCCAGCCGGTCAGGTGCGACACCCGGGCCGCCAAAGCGTAGAGGCGGACGCGCACCTTGTCCGTATACCGGCCTGCGCTCAGGAGACCGGTGACCAGCGCGAGATCACCGCGTGCCTGCTCCAGGAGCCTGGCGCCTCCGAGCTGGTCGTCGAGCGTTCGAAGCGTGCTGATGCGCTGCTCGATCGTCGAAACCATCGTGTCCGTGACTTGATCCCCGTTAAAAGCCGAGGCGAAAGCAGAGGGCGCGTCCACCCAGCTCGCCGCGAGCCCTGTCAGGGCGGCGCCGGTGATGGTGAGAAAGCCCCGGCGGTCCATGCGGCCACTCCCCACAAGTTCGGACAACGCCTCAACGGTACCGGCCTCGGTCCACGGTACGGTGAGACCCGTCACCTCCCATACCGGAAGCCACCGGGGCCACCCCTCTTCCCGCACCTGCTCGTACGGAACACACAGCAAGTCGGCTAGCACGCGCTGAGCGTCCGCGTCCGGCTCCTGTCCTTGCTCCCACTTCCACACGGTCGTCCGGTTGGTCGCGAGCGGGATTCCGAGTGACCTGCCGTGCGCCTGCATGAGTCGGGCGAACTCTGCCTTCCCCCATCCGCGCATCTGGCGGAGGAAGCTCAGCGGGTGGACTGCCAACGGCTCACCAGGCACGTCATCACTCCCGTCATCCCCTCACGGCGTATTGGGGAGGTTACTTCGCGTGTCCGCGTACGGGGAGGGCGTCCCCACGAGAAACCCCCTAGAAACGTTCCGCCGTGCGGCCCAGCGCCGTTGACTGACTATCAGCCGTCCACAGGCACGCATAGAGCGTCCGCTCCCGGAACGGCTCCTCAGATCGGCGGCTCCGTCCCCGTTTCCCCGTCGGGAACGGAGCCGCTCTCCAGCTCATCGGAGGCGTCCGCCATGACCACGCTCGTCCATCAGTTCGTCCTCGCGGGTACGGAAAGGAACGTGCCTCTCGCCCGGCGCGAGGTCGTCCACAAGGTACGTACGTGGGGCGTGCCGATGGACAACGAGACAGCCGACGCTATCCGCCTTGTCGCCTCCGAGCTCATCACCAACGCCGTCGTCCATGGCGAGGGGCCCGTCACCGTCGCCCTGTATCACCGGCCCGGTCGCTTGGTGATCGACGTCCTCGACGGCAATTCCTCCGCCCCCCAACTGAGTTGTCCGCAGGACGATGACGAGAACGGTCGCGGCCTGGCACTGGTCGATCTCCTTGCCTCGCGGTGTGCCTGGGAGCCCTCCGAAGGCGGGAAGCGCGTATGGGCGGAGATCACGCTTCCCATGACAGCGCCCGCTACGCGAGCCGCCGTTCTGCGCAGGTTGTTCACGCTCCGGCCGAAGCGCGGGGTCGTAGCCGAGCCCGAGTCGCTCACCCTTGCAGTCGCGTGATGGAACGGCACGCATTGCGAACAACTCCGCTTTCTGGCCTCATGTTTCGCGCTGCGACTCACCGTGCAACCCCAATGACCGCCGCCTCACGGAAATCCATCTCTCCCACGGCCGTGAGGCGGCCATGACCTCCCGCCGGATCCCCGGCTGGAGACCCGAAGAGGAAGGAGCACGAGGTGGAAGAGCGCACGGCACCGCCTCCGGCCCGTAGCGGCCTGCTGATGGCGGTCGAAGAGCTGACCGCCGTGCACGACCGGTACGACAGCCTCCGATCGGACAACGCCGGGAGTTCCGGCGACGCGCCGTGGCCGGGCGGCGACGGCAACCTGCACGACAGCGAGTAGGCAGGCACCAAGCGGCTGGGGCCGGCGCCATCGGCTGTGCCGGCCCCACCGTGTCCGAATCACCTGGTCGAACCCGTGGAGGACGCAGCGATGGAACACCAACTGATCCACGCCATCGAGACAGCACTCGGTTGGAGCGGAGCCGAGGAGCTGGGCAAGAACTTCGTACGCGGGAGCATGGACGCCCCCGCGCTCGTCTCCCGCATCATGACTCCGAACCGCCTGCTCGACATAGCGATGCGCAGAAGCCTGAACCGCCCGCAGTTCCGATGCTTCCAAAAGGGCCAGGAGGTCCACCCGGCCATCTACTACACCGACAGCGTCAGCCCCCGCGGCCAAAGCATCCCCATGGTCAACATGCGTAGCCTGGGCAGGCTCCTGCGGGAGGGCGCGACGCTCATCCTGGACCAGGCCAACGTCTTCGACCCGACGATGGAGGTCGCGTGCCGGGCCCTGCAGTGGTGGTCCCACGAGCGAGTACAGGTCAACGCGTACCTGACGACGAACGACGCCGCAGGCTTCCCCCTGCACTGGGATGACCACGATGTGGTGATCGTCCAACTCGCGGGTGAGAAGGAGTGGGAGGTGCGCGCGTCCTCCCGCAAAGTCCCGATGTACCGGGACTCCGACCCCAACAACACTCCCAGCGACGAGATCATCTGGTCCGGCGTCATGCGGACCGGCGACGTCATGCACATTCCCCGAGGCCACTGGCACCAGGCAACACGGACCGGCAGCGGCTCCGGCAAAAGCCTTCACGTCACGTTCGGCATCACCAAGCGCACGGGAGCGAGCTGGCTCGCGTGGCTGGCCGACTGGTGCCGCGAGCGCGAGACCTTCCGTCACGACCTGGACCGCTGGCACGAAGCCGATGGCGAAGCCCTGACCGCCGCTGCCGCCCAGCTGATTGGCGAACGCCCGCCGGCCGACTTCCTGGCCGCGTACGAGCAGGCGACGACGCTGCCTCGGCATGTGCCGTTCCTCGACATCCTCGGGCCGCTCGACGCCGTGGTGTGCACCACGCACTTCCCTCCCCGGATCCAGGAAAGCGGGGAAACGGTCGACATCGTGGCGTCGGGGAAGAAGCTCACCCTCGCAGCCAAGGCCCTGCCCGCGCTGCGTCTGCTGCTGAGCGGCAATCCGGTCGCGCTGGAGAGGGCCACGGCCGTCGTCGGTGCCGAAGTCACGGAGGTCGCCGAAATTCTGGTGAAGGAGGAGCTATGCGCGGTGCTGACCCCCGAGTTGTCCTCGGGCTACACCGGTCTCGTCATGAACGCCGTCTCCTGACCGGGGCGCTGGACCTCGGTGTGACCGCGCTCGACACCAGCACCAACTACCTCGGTTTCTGCTCACATCGCGTTCTGGCGCGGACAGCCGGTGACCTGCTGCCGAAGTTCACGGTCTCCACGAAGGTCGGTTACTTCCCGGGGCCGGGCGGAGTGGAGCACTCCCTGGATCCCGTACGGCTGCACGCGGCTGTGGAACAGGCGGCCGTCGACCTTGGACGGGAGCCGGACGTGGTTTTCCTGCACAACCCGGAACATTCGCTCCGCGAAGCCGCCTCCGAAAAACAGGACGTGCTGGCACAGGCGTGCACCGCCCTTGACGACGCCACAGCGAAAGGGCTGTGCGCCGCCTGGGGCGTCGCGTCCTGGGACCCGTCACCCATGCTGAGCCTGATCGACACGACCGCGCCGACGCCATCGGTCCTCATGGTCCGCGCCGGTTTGCTTGTCGGAACCAGAACGCTGGATGCTGCCGATGCCCTCATCGAGGCGTGGGACCTGGGTGGCGGCGAGGTGTGGGGGATGAGTCCTTTCGGAGGCAGCACCAGCGCCTCGGTGTGGGGCAGGATCGACCCACGCGTCTTCCTCCGGGACAGCAGCCGCCGCTCCCCCGTGCAGGCGGCCTTCCGGGCCGCCTATCACCTCCCCGGCGCCTGCTCCGTAGCCGTGGGCACCGATGAACCCGCCCATCTGGGCCAACTCGTCGATGCCTTGGCGAGCGAGGTGGAGGAGCGGACCGTCCAGGAGTATCGAAGTCTCCTTCGAGACCGCTCGCGCAGTCAGCCTCCCTGAAGCTCGTCGATAACCTGCTCGGCCATGCGCCGCGCGGGCTCCAGCCGAGGGTCCTCCGGATGCGCATACGGTCCGAGGATCTTCGAGCAGACGAACAACGTCATCAGTTTGCCGTCGCGGCTCTCGAAGTCGGACCGGCGCTCGTGCCATACGCGATCGGCCAGAGCCGGGACAGCAAGGGAACTCGCCCACAGTGAGGCGGAGTCCAGCCCCAGCGGTGCGTTACCCCAGTCCTCCCAGTCGAAAAGGCTGAACACCGGAGCGGTCACGTTGGCCCAGTTCAAGTCCGCGTGGGCCGGCATCCACCGCTCGACGGTCGTATCAAAGTCGCCGGAGAAGACACCGCGAATGGACTCGGTGACAAGAGCCTGGGTGATGGTGACGGTGTCCGGTGTGGCGACCCGGCTCGTCTTGTGCGATGCCAGCGCGCCCAGCGAGGCGTTCAACGCCTCCCACCACTCGTCCGACAGTCCCGGGGCTCGACTCAAGATGGCGTTTCCGACAGGAGGCCCAGGCAGGAGGTCCGTTTCGTCTGCCCGCCACAGCACCGGCCCGTTCGCGTCCCGCCAGACCACACATCCCTGCCATGCCGGCTGGGCAACACCTTCCAAGCAAGCAGCACACTCGGTGCCGTTCCATCCTTGGCTAGTGACCTTGTCGAGCAAGCGTCGCTCGACCCGAACCCAGGTATCACGCTCCGTTCGGGCTCCCACAGACCGGCGCTTGCGCACGACCGTATTCGGGAGCAAGCGCACTTGCAGAGACCGCTCGACGCGATCAAGAACCTCGTCAACCGGCTGCACCCGTAGATCAACAGCCTGACCCGTGGAGACCGAGAGAGTCATACACGCGACCGTAGCAGTGCGTCGGCGGGAGATACCCATCCATCGCCGACACCTGGCGACAACTGCCAACGACATCCAGCGCCTAACAGCACGGAGGGCCACATGAGCCTTTTCACCGGAACCGCCAGCTACTACCGCCAGTTCCGCCCCGGCATCCCCGAAGACATCGCCGCGATCCTGGACCAAGCCGCCCCGCCCCGATCCGGCGATCCACGACGCCTGCTCGACGTCGGCACCGGCACCGGACTCGTCGCCGAGGCGCTGCTCAGCCGCTTCGACGACATCATCGCCATCGACAACGACGCCGACATGCTCGCCGCGGCGGAGACGGCACTGCGCCCGAAGCTCCCCGAGGGCTCGCGCCTGTCGCTCGTCGAGAGCGCCGCCGAAGACTTCGTGCCGCCTGCCGGCTGGAAGGCCAACCTGGTCACCATCTGCCGCGCATTCCACTGGCTCGACCAGGCCGCCGTGCTGGCCCGCCTGGAGGATCAGGTCGCGCCCGACGGTGTCGTCGCCATCTTCAGCGACAGCAGCTTCTGGACCGCCACCAGCCCCTGGAAGGAAGCCGTCCGAGACATCATCAAGACGTTCCTCGGCGAGGAACGGCGGGCCGGCTCCGGCACCTTCCAGCACCACAACCGCCCCTACACCGACGTCATGGAGGAGTCCACCTTCGACCAGGTCGAGGAGACCCGGATCCCCGTCCACCGAACATGGACCACCGAGAACATCCTCGGCTACCTCTACTCCACCTCCTTCGCCGCACCCCACCTCTTCGGTGACCGGCTGCCGGAATTCGAAACCGCAGTCAGAGAACGACTCACGGACTTCAGCAAGGACGACACCTTCGCGGAGGAGAACGAGTTCCTGATCCGCTTCGGGCGGCGAAGCAGGAGGTGACGACCGACAGCCTCAGACGGGCCTTCACCGCGCTCACCGAGCCCGGCGAGCGGTCCGTCCTCTGCCTGCCGCTCGGGTCGATCGGTCTCCGGGCACGCCGGCCCGAACGACCCCTGGCCGGCCATCACCATCGACCAGGTCCACGCCTTCCTGGCCGCCTCCGGCCTGTAGCCCGACGTCATCATCAACGGCCGAGTGCGCCCGGCGGCGAACCACATGACCATCGTCGACTGCTTCACCCCGAAGGCCAGGCTGGTGCGTACGGGCCCCGTCCACCTGCGGACCATCTCGGCGGCCTCGGCACCGAGATCCGGGCCGACTGACGACCTCGCCTCGTCCTGCTGAACAGGCAGGAGAGGGCTACCGGAGCGAACATGATGCCTACAACTGGAGGCCAGTCGTCTCTTGACATGCGCCCAGCAAGAGATGATGACACGCTGCGACGGGTCCTTGAGGACGCCTCGATGGGGCGATGGGAGGGCCCGCGGGACTTGCTGGCCTCAACCGGTACCGACTGGGATCGCAGGATCTTCCGCCTGCAGGTTCTCGCTGAAGCGGGGGCGCGATTGCGGTTCGCCGATACCTGGGCGAAGGCAGAGCCGCGCTCGCCACACGCCCTGGCCCTCCTCGCGAACGTGCAGGCGCTGCGCGCGATGATCGCCGGGCGTGACTCCGGCTGGTCGCTGATGGAAGAGTCGTGGGCCACCTGTCGTTCCGCCCTGGAGGTGTGGCCGCACGACGTGGCGCCCCTGGTGGTGATGCTCGCACTGTTGCGGACGCACGCTCCGGACCGGGCGACCCTGCGGCAGGTATGGGCGGAGATCAAGCAGCGTGATCCCTGGAACCGCGAGGCGCACCACGAGGCCGTCACCTACCTGTTCCCGCGCCATCACGGCGAGCCGGGGGAAGCCATGTGGTGGGCCGAGGAGCAGGCGTCCATTGCTCCACGGGGACTGCCAATCGCGGTCCTGCCGCTGGTCGTGATCGCCGAGGCCCACCGCTCGCGACAAGAGATGGACCAAATGGCGTACGGGCTGACCATCCATCCCTGGATCGACTGCCCGCAGATCGACCCTGTGTTGGAACGCTGGTGGCGCTACCGCACGCCACGTCCGCACGCCTGCTTCGCGGACGACGCCAACTACCTCGCGCACGCCCTGTCTTTCGCCAACCGCCACAGCGAGGCTGCGGAGGTCTTCGACGCGATCGGCCCCTACGCCACTCAGGTGCCCTGGTCCTACTGCGGCCAGGCCGACCAACTGTTCCTGCGGCACCGCGCCTGGGCCTACAGCCCGCCGCGGAGCCGGCACCACTGAGCACCGAGACCACCCATCAACGTACGAAGGGCAGCATTCCTATGCCTCTTGACGTCTCCCGCGTGTCCGACGAGGAACGCCTGAAGCAACTCGGCTACCAGCAGACGCTAGCCCGTTCCATGTCTGGCCGGGCCAACTTCGGAGTCAGCTTCACGATCATCTCGATCCTGTCCGGCTGCATGACCCTGTACGGCTACGGCATGAACACCGGTGGCCCGGCCGTGATCATGTGGGGCTGGCTGTTCGTCGGCCTGATGACCTTGTTCGTCGGCCTGACAATGGCCGAGGTCTGCTCCTCCTACCCGACCAGCGCCGGCCTGTACTTCTGGGCACACCGCATGGCCCCCGCGAGAACGGCCGCAGCGTGGGCGTGGTTCACCGGCTGGTTCAACGCCCTGGGCCAGATAGCGGTGACCGCGGGCGTCGACTTCGGCGCCGCGACCTTCCTCAACGCCCTGCTCGACCTTCAGTTCGGCTTCGCGGCCACGCCCGGCCACACCATCGCGCTGTTCGGGATCATCCTCGCCCTGCACGGCGTGCTGAACACCTTCGGGGTCCGGATCGTCGCCTTCCTCAACGAGGTGTCCATCTGGTGGCACATCCTCGGCGTCGTCATCATCTGCGGCACCCTGGTGCTCGTGCCCAACCACCACCAGTCGACCGGGTTCGTCTTCGGCGAGTTCGTGAACAACACCGGCTTCTCCTCCAGCGCCTACGTGGTGCTGATCGGACTGCTGATGGCGCAGTACACCTTCACCGGCTACGACGCCTCCGCCCACATGACCGAGGAGACCATCGACGCCTCCACCGCCGGCCCCAAGGGCATCGTCTGCTCGATCCTGGTCTCCCTCGCCGCCGGCTTCGTCCTGCTGTTCGGCTTTACCTACGCCATCCAGTCCTACGCCGGCGCACTCGGCTCGGCGACGGGGGTGCCCCCGGCGCAGATCCTCATGGACGCCCTCGGCGCGGCAGCCGGCAAGTGGCTGCTGCTGGTTGTCATCGTCGCCCAGCTCTTTTGCGGCATGGCGTCCGTCACGGCCAACTCCCGCATGATCTACGCCTTCTCCCGGGACGGCGCCCTGCCCTTCTCCAAGGTGTGGCACCAGCTGAACCCCGCCACGCGCACGCCCACCAACGCCGTCTGGCTCGCCACTGGCGGCGCCTTCGTCCTCGGGCTGCCCTACCTGTGGAACACCACCGCGTATGCGGCCGTCACGTCGATCGCGACCATCGGCCTGTACATCGCCTACGTCATCCCGACCTATCTCCGGCTCCGCCAGGGGAGCCGGTTCGAGCGCGGCCCCTGGCACCTCGGCTCCTGGTCTCCCGTCGTCGGCACGATCGCCGTCGCCTGGGTGTTCGTGATCACCGTGCTGTTCATGCTGCCGCAGACCTCCCCCGTCACCGCGAACACCTTCAACTACGCGCCCGTCGCGGTCGGAGTCGTCATCGCCTTCTGCGGCATCTGGTGGCTGGCCTCCGCGCGCAAGTGGTTCCTCAACCCTGCGCAGCCACGGCACTCAGCTCTCCGGCGTGACGCTGCCGCAGAAGGAGTGATTGGCCGGTAGGTCAAACAGTGCTGCAGTGCGTGTGCCGCCCCAACCGGGTCGGCCACGCACTGCAGCAAAGAAAACCAACGGAACACGAAAGCTTCAGGTCGTACCACTGTCGTACAACCCTCGTGTCACCCTCAGACCGCGCTGGATGGCCGGTGTCTCATTCCGCAAATCGCATCGGGTCGCAAGACACGGCCGCTGGGCGCTCCAGTAAGCCCCTGCACCGGCCACAAAAATCATCCAGTGACGTAAGCGACGGCGTCGTGGCTATGGATGCTTTCCAGGTTGCGGACCTTCACACGGTGGCGAAGACCTCGCTCGCGGCAGTCGTAGCTGACTTTCCGAACCATGTCCTCGACGAACATGGGGTGGTCGTACGCCTGCATCGTCAGCACTCGCTCATCGGGGCGCTTCACCAAGGGAACGACCGGCGCGGACGCGCACCGCTCCAGAAGCCTGACAGCCTCCTGCACACCGAAGGGGTAAGGCGTATCCCCGTGTCCCGTCACGGACAGAGTGACCTGGCTGCGCTGGTTGTGCGCACCGTAGTCCGAGATAGCTTTCGAGCACGGACATAGGCTGGTCACCTCGGTGGTGACGGACGTGACCACCGAGGTGGCACCGGTGTCCCAGCGGCCTTCGAAGCGAACATCGTGGACCTGTAGCGACTCTTGACCGCTAGCAGGTGCCACCACTGTCGTACTCAAGGGAAGATCGATCGCCACTGCGAACGCCGGCGCGTCCAGGAGATCCGCCCCGACCTTCAGGAGGTACGGCAGCTTGCGGGGATCGAACCGGCGCAGGTACTCATGCGCGAAGGCCACCATGCGGCTCATGTGAGTTCCGCGGCGGTCGTGTTGGAGCCGCACGGTCACTTCGATCTCGGCGATCCCCTCCTGGCGGAGGTGACCGTCCTCGAAGTACAGCGGGTACCGCAGCCCGCTGATGCCCACGTCGTCGATCTCGATACCTCGGGCATCGGTCTCGTTCTGGATGTCGTGCATGGTCACTCGCCCCGATAAGTGCAGCCGGACGTGCACGTTTCGCGGACGGTGAGTGCAGAGAGGTCGGGCAGCGCCGGCTTCAACCGATCCCAGATCCAGCGGGCGAGGACCTCGCTGGTCGGGTTGTCCAGACCCTCGATGTCGTTGAGGTAGTAGTGATCGAGTCGGGCTTCGATGGGCTTGAACGCCTTCTTGAGGTCCCCGAAGTCCATGACCCAACCCGCCTCAGGGTCGACGGGTGCCTCTACGTGGACGATGACCTTGTAAGAGTGGCCGTGGAGGCGCGCACACTTGTGTCCCTCAGGAACGTTGGGCAGACGGTGCGCGGCTTCGAACGTGAACTCGCGAAAGATTTCCATTACTGAATTCCCAGATACTTGTGCGTCTGGAGAGAGAGGGTCCAGCGCGGGTTCTTCATGCAGTACTCGACCGTCGCCCTGGTGTTGGCCTCAACGTCAGGGTTGTCCATGGGCTGGAGGCGGAAGTACCGGAAGTCCAACTGCTCGAACTGACGTGGGTCACCTCCCAACTGGGGGTAGACCAACTTCAGTTCGTCTCCGCTGGTCACGACCAGCTCAGAGCCGATCTTGGGGCTCACGCAGAGCCAGTCGATGCCCTTGGGCGGCACACGCGTGCCGTTCGTCTCGACTGCCACCTCGAAGCCGCGTGCATGAAAGGCATCGATCGCTTCTTCATCGAGTTGCAGAAGCGGTTCTCCGCCCGTGCACACCACGAAGCGGTGCTCCCTAGATGCCGACGGCCACGCCTTTTCGACCGCCTGAGCGAGGTCGTCCGGGGTCCGAAACTTGCCGCCACCCTCTCCGTCAGTTCCGACGAAATCTGTGTCGCAGAACTGGCAGATCGCACGGTGCCGATCCTTCTCCAGGCCCGTCCACAGGTTGCACCTGGAGAAGCGGCAGAAGACAGCCGGACGGCCTGCGTGACTCCCTTCACCTTGCAGGGTGTAGAAGATCTCCTTGACCAGGTAGGTCATTCTCACGCGCCCTGGTACTGCACGGGATCGGTGACGCCGGCTTCCGCGAATCCCTTGAGGCGAAGCAGGCAGGTTTCGCAGTGCCCACAGGCTCGTCCCTGATCGTCCGGGTCGTAGCACGAGGACGTCAGGGAGTAGTCGACACCGAGGCGCAGGCCCTCACGGACGATGTCGGCCTTCGACATGGAGATGAGCGGGGAGTGCAGCTTGAGCTTCTGCGTGCCCTCGACCCCGGCGCGGGTGGCCAGGTTGGCCATGCGCTCGTAGGCCTCCATGTATTCGGGTCGGCAGTCCGGGTAGCCGCTGTAGTCGACGGCGGTCACGCCCGTGAAGATGTCGCTCGCCCCGACCGTCTCCGCGTACGCCAGCGCGAAAGACAGGAAGATCGTGTTGCGTGCCGGAACGTAGGTGATGGGCACGCTGCTGTCGATGCCCTTGTCGTCAGCGGCGTCCAGAGACTCGTGCTTCGGAACCTCGATGTCCGACGTGAGCGCCGAGCCACCGAAAACCCGCAGGTCGATGTCCGCGATCACATGACGTGCGACCCCCTGCGCCGCAGCCACGCGCTTCGCGGCCTCAAGCTCCACACTGTGCCGCTGGCCGTAGCGGAAGCTCAGCGCGTACGGCGTGTAGCCCTGGTCCTTGGCGATCGCCAGAACAGTCGTCGAGTCCAGCCCGCCACTCAGTAGAACGATCGCGGGACGCTCCGCCATGCCTGCTCCCTAGTTAGCCCTCACGTGTACAGCTGAACACTAGCGTGAAAACTGGCAGGTAGAGTAACGGCAACAACCTTCCAGTTATACTCGTCGGGGAGCAGGGCCGCGTGAGGCAACTAACGCTGGTAGTCACGTGCACAGACCGCAAGGCTGCGGCGCCAGAGGATGCACTGCATGCGAGGTCGCTCCCGAGCGGGTCTGTGAAAGAGCGCGCTGCGCTCTGGGCTGAGCGCGTTAAGGGTGCCTCCCACACGCACGCACTCGCCGAGCTCTATCGCGGCGACCACTGGGCGCAGGCGCGCCGTCTGGTTGATACGGCCTCCAAGGCAGGATTCGCCGCCGACCTCTGGGTAGCATCCGCCGGCCTCGGTCTTCAGCCGGTATCTGCGTCAGCTCCCTCGTACGCGGCGACCTTCAGTACCCGACACGCAGACTCGGTGGCTACCTCCGCGGCAGGCAGTGCTCAATGGTGGGGCCGTCTCCAAGAGGGAACGGGCCGCGCAACGCTGCAGGAGCTCGGCAAGAACGGCCCCGTCCTCATGGTGCTCTCCGAGGTTTATGCGAAAGCTATGGGAGAAGAACTGCGTGCCCTGGCCGCGGTTGCGAGTGAGGCACTCCTCGTCGGCGGCGTCGAAGAGATCCCCGGCATCCAAAGAGTCCCGGCCGATGCAGGACTCAGACATGCCCTGGGCGGAACACTGACGAGCCTGAACGTGCGCATGGCCGCGTCATGGCTCCAGCACTGCGAGGACGGTCAACTCACCTCGCCAGCTACCAGCGACTCCTGGAAGAAGTGGGCGGCTAGCGAATCGAGGCCCGAGCAGCACAACCGCAAGCCGATGACCGATGACGAGATAATCACATTCGTCCGACAGCAAACCGCATCCCAGCCGGGGATCTCGCGGACACGCCTCTTGCGCCAGCTCCGAGCTGAGGGCCGGGCCTGCGAACAGAGCCGCTTCGCCAACCTATACATCAAGACCGTGGGGCAGTCGTGACGGAGAACCCGATCCGGCGCAGAGCACTGCGTATCGAGCAGAATCCAGACATTCCCCTCTACCTCTTCGCCCTGCAGGCCGGAGAGGTAGACCGTGTTGCCGACGTCGCACGGATCTCCCGCGACGAGGCAGGGAAACTGCTTGGCTATCAGCGGCCCGAGAAGAAGCAGCACGTCAAGCAGATCCTCGACTACCTTGACAGTGAAAACGTCCTCTTCCCGAACGGCCTCATCCTCGCCCTTCCCTCCTCGGTCCGGTTCAAAGGCAGCCGAGGGCCCAACAGCACCGACGGGTTGGCGACAATCGGGACTATCGAGATCCCGCTACCGGAATCTGACGAAGCACCTCGCCCCGCCTTGATTGTAGACGGACAGCAGCGAAGCCTCGCGCTCGCGCGTACCAAGCGATCGAAGCTCCCAATCGCCATTGCCGGCTTCGTTGCTGAAGACCTCGAAGTCCAACGCGACCAGTTCCTCCGCGTCAACACCGTGTCCCCCCTTCCCACTAACCTGGTGTCTGAACTCCTGCCCGAGGTCAATACCAAACTCCCCACCAAGCTATCCGCTCGGAAGCTTCCCTCTGCGCTCGTCAACGCCCTGAACCAGGACAGTGATTCACCGTTCAGAGGGCTGATCAAGCAGGCGTCAACAGCAGGCGAGAGGAAGTCCGAGGCAGTCGTCAAGGACAACAGCCTCATCTCGGCTATTGAAGAGTCGCTCTCTCCCTCAGGGGTTCTGTTTCCATACAAGAACCTCTCCAACGGAACCACCGACACGGCAGCGATGAGGGATATCCTCGTCGTCTACTGGACAGCCGTAAGAGACACCTTCCCGGATGCGTGGGGACTCTCGCCCGCTCGGAGCCGACTCATGCATGGTGTCGGAATTCGATCAATGGGACGCCTCATGGATCGGATAATGGACCGCGTTCTTGGGGCGGCGGACATCGGATCAAAGGACGCTTACAACAGGGCCATGGCGGAACTGGCGTTGGTTAAGCCCTACTGCCATTGGACCAAGGGTCGCTGGCCAGAGCTCAACATCCCCTGGAATGAACTCCAGAACACTCCCCGCCATATCAGCACCCTGTCCAACCTTTTGATCCGAATCTACCTTCAGTCGAGGATGAGCGCGTCGTGAAGTTCTACTTCCCGGACAGTCAAGATCAGGTCAGTCCGACCTATGACTTTATCGACGAGGAATATCCCACCCACCGTGTCCGGCAGCGCGACGATAAATACGCTCACCAGGTCGTGCATCCGATCCCATACGAGGGGATCCTGGTCAGCAAAGCAATTGTCGACGGCTCCGTGAAGGGCGCTGGAAAATACAGCGATAGGCAAAGGTATCGACTCTATCGAGATGGGGTTCGAGAATTCTTCCGTCTCCCTGAGGGAATGTCCAGCCTCGGCGACTGCGGCGCGTTCAACTACATTGACCTGGAAGAGCCTCCGTACACGGTTGAGCAAGTCATTGAATTCTATGAGAAGTGTCAGTTTGACGAGGGCGTGAGCATCGACCATGTGATCTTCGGCTATAAGCCCGAGGCTTCCGAGCGAGACGTGGACCCTGCATGGGTCAAGCGGCGCCACATTTCACTTGATCTTGCTGAAAAATTCCTCGCCGAGCTTGAAGCCCGCAGGAGCAAACTCCAGCCGCTCGGAGCCGCGCAAGGATGGAGTCCCGCGAGCTACGCAGACAGCGTGGCTCGACTGCAGGACATGGGATACAAGCGCATCGCGCTCGGCGGCATGGTTCCGCTCAAGTCCCACGAGATCATCGCCTGCCTTGACAAGATCAAGGAAGTACGCCACGAGGGGACCGAGCTACACCTGCTGGGGATCACGCGGATCGCCAGCATGGAGGAGTTCTGGGACCGCGGTGTGACCAGCTTCGACAGCACGTCCGCGTTCCGTCAGGCCTTCATGGACGAGCGCAACAACTACCACACTGACAAGGGAACTTACACAGCGATCAGAGTCCCGCAAGTCGACGGGAACCCAACCCTGAAACGGCTGATCCTCGCCGGGCAGGTCTCTCAAGCGGCAGCGATCAAGGCAGAGCGAGAGTGCCTGCGGGCTCTCCGCGCCTACGACAAGAAGCAGGTGAAGCTAGACGAGGCCGTGGCAGCATTGGAGGCCTACCTGACGATCGTCGACGAGAAGAAGAAGGAGAAGTACAGCAAGCACTACAGGAAGACCTTGGACGAACGGCCATGGGACGACTGCCCTTGTGACCTCTGCAAAGACCTAGGCATCGAGATAGTGATCTTCCGTGGTACTGAACGCAACAAGCGACGAGGCTTCCACAACATGACCGTCCTCGAAGCCAAGATGCGGGATCTGCGATTTCGGCGGCCAGCCGCTGCTGCAGACACACAGCTCGCATGACGACCCGCACCCATCCGCTATCTACCAATTGTCCGCCTAGGAGATGATGTGGCCGACCGATACACGTTGCGACTCCCAGCCCTACTCGTACGCCAAGGCAGTCGAGAGATCTTCTGCTTTGCTGTCGACGGCAAGAAGCTGCACGACTTCACCGCAGTCTCGCGTATCAGCCGGGATGATGAGCAGCGACTGCAGGGCTACCAGCGACCGGAGGTCCTCAGCCACATCAAGGCGATCCGCCGCTACTTGGAGTCTGACGGGGCGATGCTCCCCAACGCCCTGGTCCTCGCCTTCGACAAGCGGGTTGAGTTCGTACCCGGTAGGCCGGCCAAGGACGTTGACTACTCCGTACCCGGCGAGCTCGTCATCCCTGTCGACGAGACCCAGTCGGAGGATGAGAAACCAGCCTGGCTCGTAGACGGCCAGCAGCGCAGCGCCGCCATCCGGGACGCGAACCTTGCAGAGTTCCCCGTCGCTGCTGTGGGCTTCATCGCCGATGGGCAAGAAGAGCAGCGGTCCCAGTTCATCCTGGTCAACTCAACCAAGCCGCTTCCCAAGGGTCTGGTGAACGAACTGCTGCCGGACACCAGCGGTCACCTACCGCCTTCGTACGCTCGTCGCCAGCTCCCAGCTCGCCTTATGATCCGCCTCAATACAGACGGCCACAGTGCCTTCTTCGGCCGGATTCAGAGTCCTACGTCTCCCTTGGGCGACATCAAGGACAACAGTGTCCTCAAGATGCTTGAGTACAGCCTCTACGAAGGTGCGCTCTACCAGTACCGCAACGAGGACGGCTCGGGTGACCCGGACAAGATGCTTGAGCATCTGTGCGAGTACTGGGGACTGGTAAGGGACGTGTTCCCGGATGCCTGGAGGCTCGGCCCGAAGGACTCCCGGCTTACGCATGGCGTCGGCATCCAAGCGATGGGCTTCGTCATGGACGAGCTCACTGCTGAAATTCCGGTGGACAAGGTTAATTGGAAGAAGGTCCGCAAGACTCTTGCGGAACTGGAGCCCCATGTGGCCTGGACATCCGGGACGTGGAGGTTCGCCGATGAAGAACGCAAGTGGAACGGCTTGCAGAACACGCCCTCTGATCTACGTCTCCTCAAGGATTACCTGAAGCCCTTCGCTCGCAGGTAGCAGCATCAGGGCAAGTCAGTGACCGATGGCCTCCCCCACTCTTGATGGGGGAGGCCATCGGTCACTTCAGTGGCCCGCGGCAACGCCACGAAGACCAGCAACAGCTGCACGGAGCATCGACGCTGATCCGCTGCCATCTGCATAACGGACGTACTTGGTTTGAGCATTCTGCGTGATGAAGCCCGTAGCCGCATGCTTTGCGCAACGCGTCGCGAGGACGATGACATCGGCAGCGCGCGCCTTTTGGCGGAGTTGTGAGCTCCCCACATGGTCGTGGGCGGTGACCGTCTTCACCGCTGGCGCAAGCCGTTCAATTTCCTCAGCGCATCGACCCAGGACCGCTTGATCGAGGGAGTAGAGCAGCACGTTCATGGATGGCAGGTCGGCGAGCGTTGTCTCCTGCTCACCGCTCACTCCAGTTGGGGGCTGCCAGGTGAAGTCGACGCCGAGTTCGCTGGAGAGGCGCTTCGCGAAGGCCAAGTCCTCTTCGGTGAGTCGCCCTTGGTGCCGCCAGAGAGGTTCCAGCAGGTTGTACGCCAGGTTGCTGCGAGCATTAAGGTCCGGGCATGCCGCCAGGAACAGCAGGTCGACGAAGTCCAGCGCGATCGGAGCCCGCTCTGGCGAGACCCAGCGGCTACGCTCGGAGCCGATCTCATCCAGGATGTCGGCGTAGGTCCGAGCCGAGGGCGCGGCACGGAGGGCGATCTCCGTGAGAGCCTGCAGAACTGCAAGGTCCCCTGGACCGAACCGGTCGAAGGTCACGGCATTGCGAATGAACGCGTGAGCAGTAAGCCCTGCCGGCTTCGCGTATCCAACCGCGTCGATAAACGCCCCGGCAGCCCCCCACGCCGCATCCGCGGCCTGGTTCTCCAGGCTGTCTAGGTACGCGGCCAGGACGGCATCGTCAGCCGCAGGCGATGGCCACGACGCCCAGACGCGGTTCCTGAGTGCCAAGTCACCGGCGTTGCGGCCTTCAGCCACTGCCTCAAGCAGAGATGGCCAGGAGTCGACGGACGAAGGTCCTGCAGGCGAGTCGCTTGAAGGAGCGCCAGGGGATGGCGCACTCTCTGCTGGGGGCAGCGGGTCACCGTCGGCCTCTCGGAGTTGCCGTACGGCGTCCTCCCATACCACTGGCGGCAACTCGTCGGCACGGTTCTTGCTCTTCACAGCCTCGATGAGGCGGCGAAGGGCCGGCACGTCCTCAAGGATGGAAGCTGCCAGCAACAGAACGGCGATGGCCTGGGCACTCAACGAGGTAGCGTCGACGTCGAGGAGATCAGGGACGAATCGGCCTCGCTCTTCCAGTCTCTGTCGTGCCGTCGGCAGATCGTTATCGGCCAGAGGCTCCTCCAGCGCCGCGTACACGGCGTTCAAGATGGCCTCCTTGACAGGAACGGGAGGATCCTGCCGGATTACGTCTGGAAGATCAGGGGAGCCGAGTAGTTCTTCGCTTCGGCCGAGTCGATCAAGCCGCTTGATCTTTAGATTCGCAAGGTTGAAGGCCGTCACTCCGCCCGTGGCCGCGAGGTGGTCCAGCACTACGCCTGACGCACCTTCGGCGCCAGCCGACAGAGCAGCTTCGAACTCTGCCAGGAGGCGACCGACCGGCTTGGCGATCCGCCACAGTCTGGGAGGCCGGCTGGCCTCAGTGGACTGCATCAATTGCAGGGCATTGGCCAGATTCCTCTTGTGGTCCAAGGTCCGCCCTGTTTCCAGCCTGAAGGTAGGGCGCTGGCTGAAGAAGTCGAGAATGGCTTGCTCGACAGGGTCGTCAGGGTCGAGCCAGACCGGCTGGATGCCTACCTGCTCGTCATAGGCGATGTAGGTGGGGCCAGCGAAGGCGCGGATCAAATCGGCCGTCTTAGCCCGATCATTCACATCTCGGGCGATGACGTACATGACGAAACGGTCGCGGTCGGTATACGTGCGGGGCAAGACGACAGGTGCGTCGTCGCCACGCCGCAGAGCCTCCACGAACGGCAGGGTGCGGTCCTTGTAGCGGAAGTCTGGGCTCATCCCTGGCCAGACACCGTTTCCCGGGCCGAAGAACTGCTGCAAGAACCTCTCGAGAGCTTCCCGCCTCTTCTCCTGGGGCTGCGTCATGCGCCACTCCTCCACCGCCGGGCCAGGTCCAGCCGCGCCTGGCCGGCATCCGGCCCGCCCACCTTGTAGGTGACCGACTCATCATTCTTCGCCATGCCTCGGACCGTGTAGTTCATCGATCCGGTGAGCAACCACTCCTGCCCGCACAGCGTTTTCTCATGGACATCGGCATCACGCCGCACGTGCACCGTGTCGAGTTCCGCAGCCTCGATCCGCCGGAGAAACGCCTCGTTGTGAGAATCGGGTCTAGTGATGATGTAGACGTGGGATCCAGCACCGGCGATCCGCAGAAGTGCGTCGGACAGCCGCCAACTACTGGGCGGTACATCGCCGAACAGCGCGTCGAAGCTGCCGTGCCGGTTGTCGATCACTCGCACATCCGTGATCCAGGGAGAGACGAGCCACAGTTCCCTGCTCGGATTGATCATCTCCGCCATCAATGCTGCGGCCAGCATTGAGTCGACGCTCAAGCCCGTCTTGGCGCCTGTGCGTAGCGTTCTGGTCAGTTCTGTCACTGGGCCGCCTCCCGCAGCTCCACTCGCACGCGCAACTCATCTGGGTGCCGGGCATAACCGCGGACCTCGCCATACAGGACGAGGACGTCCCTGTCGATGCGCAGGGCCGGCACCTGGACGATCGCCTCGGCCAAGGCCTGCGGTTCGCTTGCCGGGCAGATGAGCTCCACACTGGCGCTGTCGGACATCGCCTTCTGATAGGCCAGGATCCAGTCGCTCGACGTGACGTCCACCTGGGGAAGGCGGTCGTCGTGGGCCGTCCGCACGAGGAGACGGTCCAGTACGGGAGCTTCCGCGTAGGGCTGGTAGTGCTGAAGGTCCTGCGTACGGGCCTGTCGTCCGCGCGGCCACAGGAGACTGAAGGCCTGGTCGGCGTTCAGGGCACGGCTACCACCGACGCTCAGTCGCCTATCCCCCACGGCGTAAGCGATGACACGGGCGTCCACTTCTACTCCGAGGCGTCTTTCTAGATCCACCCAGGCGTTGACCATGGACAAGGCCTGCGCGTCTGTATCGGGTCCGGATCCGGGACGAAGGAGGCGGGTAGACAAAGCCGACACCGCGGCGCGACGAGGTCGTCCGTCCAACCTCTCCCAGGCAGCGAGGAGCGAGTCGAGGGCTTCCTTAGCTGCTTCGGCATCTTCAGCACCGCGCAGTGCCCGGATGGCCGTGGCAGCATCTCCGCCCGGTTCCTCTGCCAGGTGCCGCAGCAACCGCGTCAGTGTGGCGTCTACGTACTCGTAGTCGCTGGGCGCCAAGGTGCTGGTGACCAGCGCCCAGAAGCGGCGGGGGTCATCCCCGTAGAAGCGAACCAGGCTCTCGATGACGCCCAGACCGCCAACCGACGTTTCGCTGAGCCACACGACCGTGGGCTCGGTGCTGTCAGTGCCGGGCAGGACGTCGACTATCAAGTCTCCGTCCTGTGCGTCGGGACAGGCACGCTGGGCAGCAGCGAGAATCGCTGCTGCCAGGGTGTCTCGATAGGCGCGTTGGGCCAGGTCCTCGGTGCGGTCCGCGACATCCGGAGCCACGAGAAGCTCCGCGGCCCGGTCGACTGCAGCAAGCACTCGCTCGTCATGAACCAATTCCGTGAGCCCTGTGATCAATCGGGCGTTGTCGAGGATCTGTTCTGGATCGCTGTTGTCCCGATACAGCACGCTAATGATCCGGGTCAGTTGCCGCGCCCACATTCCGTTGGCGAGCGACTCCCGTACTTGCTCGGCGGTGCGCGTTCCGTCCATGCCTTCGAGAGCGAATGTGGTCAGGTAGACCTGCGTCAGCCACTCTCTCTGGAATCTGTTGGAAATGTCCGCGAGTGCGGGGTCCTCGTTGATGGCACATGAGAATGCCAGGGAGCGCCACTGCGGGGATGACAGATACTGCTTGACGTGGGGGTCCGACGTATTGATGGGCTTCAGCAAGATGCGGGCCGCGTCGACATCCATCCTGAAGCCAAGCGCGGCTGGCTTTCCGTGCAACTCGTAGTGGACTGTACGTGTTTCGCCGCCGCCGCGCGCGAAGGCAATGTTGCATTCGGCGCCGATGGTCATACGCCGTATCTCGATTGGATTCCCTGCCGCGTGAGTCGCAAAGCCGATGGCACGGATACGGTCATGCCAGGGGGACGGATGAGGCACATCCGCGCGGGTCGGAGGCGCGTCCTCCGGCACGACGATCTGAGTCCCCCACAGGGGAAAGCCCTGGGAGTGGTCCGCGATGTCCGATGTCGGCTGTTCCAGCTTCAGTTGGTGGGGCCTGAAGACCTTGATCCCTTGTGGATCGTAACCATGTGGGTGCCATACCCCCTCGGGGTCGGCATGCTGGACTATTTGCGGCAGAGGAAGCGCGTTTACGCCGCTGGGCGGTATCGGCAGCCACGTACGGTGCTCATCCCGGCGGTGCCCGAAGCGGCGACTCACGCGGCCGGGGACGGCCTCGCGCAGGGCTCTTGCGATTGGAAGCTGCTCCAGACTCACTTTCTCTGGGAACGGCAGGATGAGTGCCACCTCGGGCAAGTTCAAAGGTTCAAAGAGGGATCGCGTGATGAACTCAGGCAGCACTGACCCTTCCTTGGCGCCAGGGTCGGTGCGCTGGAAGGTCCAGTTGCTGCGAAGTCGACGCAGGGCAGTTGGGACAACGGCCAGAAGCAGCGAGCGCGGCTGCTCCCACAGGAGAGCCTGTACCTCGTCTGCGGTGATCTTCAGGGCCCTCATCAGGTGCCGGGCGAGTTCGTCCTGCAGGTCGGGGTTGCAGAGCAAAGCTTCGAAGAGCGAGGCCAAAGTGTTGTGGCCATCCCGGTCTTCGTCGCGCACAACGTAGCCGTTGGGGGCTTTGAGGAGCTTCCGTGGATCGTCATACAGCTTCCTGGTACGAAGCTTGCTACTCGACCAGTCCAGCAAGGCCTGTGTGGCTTGAATCTTCAAGACGAAGCGATTGTTGATCGGCAGGTTTCGTGCCGGCACTTCCGGAGCGAAGAGGGTCTCGTACGCCTGGTAGGCGAGACGGTCCCGGCCGTAGTCCGACAGCGTGACGATGGTGATGGGGCGTGTCCCACGCTGTCGGCCTGCGCGGCCGCGGCGTTGAATGAACGCTGCGGGATCCCGTGGCGCCTTGTGCTGAAGTGCCAGGCCCACGCGCGGATCGTTGAACCCGACCTCGAGGGATGCTGTGGCGACGGTCAGATTGGCGTCGTGATCGACGCCTACGTCCTGGGAGGACGTTCGTCCGACGCGCAGATGATGGAGCCGGAGAGTCGGGTCAAGATCGTGCCCGATCTTCTCGGCAAGGTCCCAGGACTGCCCGTCGAGGTAGCGGGCTGCGTGCTCGTCGCGAGTGGATGAGCGGAGCCCGGCGAGCACGACTTTGTTGGGGTTGTGTCGGCGGCCGGCACGATCTTGTCCGCCTTCTGCGTCGCGGAGGTCGTTGTAGAAGCGGTTGGTGACGTCCAGGTCATCTGTAAAGAGGAAACCGGTGGAGCCGTAGAGGTATCTGTTGTGGTCGAGGTCGAGTAGACGGCCGTGGAGCATGGCCGTTTGGATCGAGGTCGACAGCAGGCTGGCGCCGGAGACAGGGTCGCCGCGGAGTGCAAGTGCGTATTCGCGACCTTCGGATTCCATGTCGGTGTCGTCTGGTTCGATCGGCACGACGTCGCCTGGGTGCAGGCCCACCAGTTGCGCGAAGAACGTATCTGCGTCTCGCAGGGTCGCAGAGAGACCCACGAAGGTGATGGGCCGGCGAACGGCTTCGCGCCAGCGGCGCAGCAACAGGGCCACTTGGGCTCCGTGGAAGCCGCTATAGGTGTGCACCTCGTCCAAGAGGACAAGGGAAGGGGTTGACGTCCCCCCGCGCCAGCCGAGCAGCCGCTCCAGGTGGTAGTCGCCGCTGGCGCGGTTCAGCATCTCTGTGGTCGTGAACAGCAGGTCGGGCGGGTTCTTCCTCATGGAGTCGCGGGTGAGCGCGAGCCGCCCTTGCTTGAGGGCATAGCCGCACTTGATGCAGGTCAGCCGCTCTCGCCCCTGCCGCCGATCGTCATCCGTCCACTCAAGATCCCCTGTACCGCAATCTGGATTGGGGCAGGGCAGATACGGGCACACGACACCTTTGCGGGTTCGTTCCCAGGAGGTGGGAAGCCTTGAGTCCGCCTCCAGCCTACGGTCACGCGTGTTCCACGGAGTGTCGCCGTAGAGCGCACCCACCCGTAGTGAGCGTCGCCCGTGCTCGTGCAGCGCCTGGTCGACACTGTCCGCTGCGCGGATGGATTCCCGCAGCTGATCACGAAGGAGTTCCTTGCGCGGATACAGCGCCAGCGTGTGAACACGCGCTGCCCCGTGGCGAGCGTGGTCGGCCATCGCGGCGAATGCCGGCAGATAGAACGCCAGTGTCTTACCGCTACCTGTGCCCGCGCCGACGATGATCCCCTTGGCTGTCTGGGCGCTGAGGGAGGCGAAAACGGTACGCGTGGCCTCCAGCTGGAAGCGCGCCAGCTTACGGCCCTGAAGTTGAGCGGCGGCCACGCGCGCCTGCACCTCTCCCCAAGAGGGAAGCTGGGCCAGCTGGAGAAGCGCATCTTCGGCGGGAATGTTCCGACGCGGATAGCGCCGCGGGGACACATGAAGCCGGTAGTCGGCGACGAGACGCGGCCGGTGCTGCCACCACCCCGGCTGCTCCTCATCGGCCCAGCCGCCTCGTGCGAACAGTTGGCGGAGCCCCGCAGTGAGCCTTATGGATTCCGCCAGGCGCGTCCGATATCGCGGTGGGGACGCCACGGGCACGGGCACCTCGAACAGCAGCGCGCGAAGGAGGAACTCCTCCAAGACCGCTTGGGCCGAGACGCCGGCCGGGGCCGCCGCATGGCTGCTCAAGACGTCGTCGATGGTCTCCAGGACCTCAGCCTCAGACAGGGCGCTCTCCGTCACGCCCCACGAAAGGAGTGGTAGTTCGCGGTCCTCCAGGCGATTCAGGAGTTCGTTGGCGAAGCGGATGTCGAGGTGATCGGTCACGCTCCCGTCCTCTGCAGGGTGATGTGAAGGTCCATTTCGAACTGACGTAGCAGCGCGATGTCATCGTCCGTGATGTCGCGGAGCGTGGGGCTGGGGCGCTTCTCCAGCCGCTCAAGGAGGGTCAGCAGTTCGTTGGGCGGATCACTCTTGTCGTGCAGCGACTCGGCGAGAATGGCGTACGTGCCGGTGAATAGAGTGATGTCAGCCTTAGACAGGCTCTTGGTAGCAGCCGCCTGCCGGAGTTCCTTCTCCCGCCCCCGTGCTGCCTCTCGCTCGCCGGCCGAGAGCATAGGGATGCGGGCGAGCGGCAGATCAGCGATCTGTGCAGCGGCCCAGGAAGACCAAGCCTCGCTGTTTTCGCTCTTGAGCCTGACCGTGATCTCCTGGACCTTCCTCCTGGCCGTGTTGAAGACCGTGTCGCTGGGCAGACCGTTGCGAGCCTTGCGCTCGAAGGCAGTGCGCGCCGTGTCGACGCCGGTCAAGTCGGGCTCGTCGGCCGCTCCCAAGTCCGCAAGCGTACGACCGAGCTCTACCTGATTCCTGAGTTCGGCCAACGCACCGCGCAGTTCCTTGGTGCGGCTGAGGACCCGGGCTGCCTCCTTCTCACCGACCGCACCGGCGGCGATCTGGCGGGCCCGGTTTTGCAGCTGCACGGCCTTGTCATACACAGACAAGTTGGTCATCAGTCCTCCCCGTTATCCTCGTCGGCCGTGACGGCTGTAAGCGCCTGCCACTCCGCACAGACATGCCCGACGTCCTCTGCTGCACTGTCACCCGCGGAGCCGCTGGAGCGTGACTCGGCGCTAATGAGAGCCGAGTCCAGCCAGGCGTCGCTGGCGAGAAGTAGCTGCTGAATCGTCTTGAGTGAGGTGCCGCGATCCTTGACCGCCGCAACTACTCGGGCGTCCTGCTGTGCAGCAGGATCACGGCTGTCGTCGCTCGCTTTAGCCAGGTCGTCCTCGAGCGCGGAGATGGACTTCCAGTCGGCGTCCTGGCATGCCTGAATGAGCGCGTCGAATTGGCGTGCTTGCTCGGCGGTCAGCGGCAGGCCGACCTCTCGCGCGGCACTGAGCGCATCCCGAATCCCAGCCATGGTCTGGACGCCGGTGGTCCCGCGTGGTTGGCGGCTCCGGATCGAGTCGAGCAACTCTTCGTGGTGCGTGACCTGGTCGTCGAGCATGTCTGGCCAGGTTGCAAAGCCGTTGACCGCCGGTCGGACCCACTTCGCGATCTCAAGTCCCTCAGGATCCCAGTCCCAGGAAGACGTTGCCTCGTCGAGCAGGGGGAGGATGCGTGCAGCGTCGACCATGGTGACCGAGCCGACGCCTTGCGCGATGCCGACGGCGTGTCGCAGTTGCTTCACAAGTTCCGGGCGCGCCTTGAGGTGCATCGAGAGGACGTCCATCCACCTAGTGACGCGGATGGAGTGGTCCTCACGACGCCACTCCTGGCCATCGTCCAGGGCGGCTGCGATGAGGAGCGGTTTGGGCATTCCCGGCCACGCCTTGCCCGCCAAGGCTGCGCCGATGAGCGAGGCCCGGAAGCCGGCAACCAGGTGGTCGTCGGTGATTTCCATATGACGCTGCAGCCGAGCGGTGAGGTCGGGCCTGTGCTTGTCTGCCAGCGTGGCCAACCTGCGGATGTCTTCGGCCCTCGCCGGCAGGCTCCGCTCGGCCTTCAGCAAGCTGTCGAAGAACCAACTGTCCTTCGGCAAGCGCGAGAAGGTGATGGGCGCGTTCTCTACACCCGTCAAGTTCTCCCGCGCGCCCTCGATGGACACGACCGTTGCCTTGGCCGGCCAGGCTGCCCTCCTGATCTCGGTGAGAGCCTGCTCCCGCATCAGCGGAGAGTTCCACAGATACCTCTGCACCACCGCACTTGAGACAACACTGCGGATCCGATTGGCGGTCGCTGTGTCCAGACCCCCCTCGCGGGTGAGCCACTCGTCCACCGTCTCCAGCATTCGCTGGAGTTCCCTCGGAAGTTCGTTCCGTTCTGCCGTCTCCTTCGCCTCAACCCTGTGCATGCCGCTACGTGACTGCTCAGGGAAGGAAGTAGAAGCCGGCGAGAGGCCTTGCTGGCCTTCATCAGCCAGCGGCTCAAGGGAGAAGGCTTCCAGAATCGTGGGATGGACGCTGCCGGCGTGCTCGGGGGCGTCCCCCCAAAATTCGAGCACGAGGTTGCGCCGCTCAGCGGATGCAGGATCGTGGTCGTTCTCCTCTACGAAGGTACGTACCTGCCGGCTGAGCGGATTGTCGAGGCTGGTTGGCCTGAAACGCTGCCGGAAGTCAGGATCGGGGAATTCGCCGCGCCGAATGGCGCCGGCGTGCTCCTTCAGAACTGGCCGGACGACGCTACCCAGAACGGCGCGGGGATTGAAGGTCCAAGGCTTGTCCTTCGGGGCTGTTGCATGAACAGCCCTGACCAAAGACGACTCGTTGAAGGGATACAGACCGTAGCCATCAGAGGTGGCGCCGAAGGCCTCGTGGCACTCTGTCTGGAGAGGGCAAGTCATGCACTTGTTCGGAGTCTCTTCGTTGGCGCGCTCCAGGGCTTCACGGCCGACACGGCCCGCGTTCAGGTAGCGGCCGACGAACGCGGCGATCTCTGTGCGTCCCGTCTCCTCTGGGCTGAAGGGAACATCCAGGTGGTACACGTAGCCGGTGGCCGCTTGGAGGCGGGTCAAGGCTGTTTCCGGCAAGGACTGGAAGTAGCCTGTGGTTACGGCCATCAGGGTGCGGATTGGCGCGAGAGTCGTCTCTCCCTCACGGTTGGCCGCTTCTACGACAGCGTCGAGCAGGTCCCGTTGCACGCCTTGGATCAGGGCGAAATCTTCGATCAGAAGAATGATCTCTTTGCCCTGCCGGCGGTATGCCTCTCGCACCTGCTTCATGGCATCCAGAAGCCTGCCCGCTCCGAGGTTAGCGGCGCTCTTGATGGCGGCTTCGAGATGCCGGTTGAGTAGGTCTACCGCGATGGCTTGAAGGTCGCCTCGGGTGCTTATGGTGCCCAGCAGCCTCTGCGCCATCCCTGACGCTGATCGAATATCGTGAATGTCGAGCGGGAGGTCACTGACAGTGAATCCTTCAGGGCGATCCGCCTGGCCCGTGTCACGATTGTGAATGAGTTGGCGGGCAAGTTCCGGTACGAACTTACCCGGAGCAAGCAACTCTGCGCGAACATGGGGGTCCAGCAGCACTGCTGCCAGTTTCCCCGGACCGACCAGCATGCGGGCTAGAGGGCGCGACTCCGTGCTGGGAGGGGTTGCTTCCAGCGCCTCGCTCAACTCGTTGAGGATCCGCCGCGCAAGGGAGTCTTCGTCGATGTCCTCGGTGAACCTGTTGATGTCCTGTTTCAGCTGCGTCAACTCGTCGCTCTCTGCCTTCGCGAGGAGAGTGCTAACGACAGCTTTGAGACTTGTCTTGGACTTCTCGAGGTAGATGATCTCCCGATCGTCTGCCCCGTCCTCCATCGCAGCAAACTGTTCCCGCACCCATCGGACGAGATGCGACTTGCCCGAGCCTGAGTCACCGACGATCGGCATGAGCAAGGCACCGCTGTCCGGTCGGAGCGCCAGGAACTCTTCAAAGACCTCTTGTTCGCTGATCGGGTCGCCTTCGAGGACGAGTTCTCTCCCGCCCATGATTCGTGCGCGCTTAATCCTCAATGGAGCGTGCGTCGCCAGGAAAACTGCTCTTGACGGGCTGACCGCCTCCGTGTTGATCGTGGAGGCTGCCACTGCCGGTTCCCAACAGATCATTCCGCGGAAGTCAGCCACGGGTGGCCTCCAGGATGGTGATGTCGCTGACGGGGCGGGGGCTGGCCGGCCGGTCTGGGTCGTGCACGAGAAGGATGTGCCGGGCATCATCGTCGTGCTCCAGGCGAAGCCACTTCTCGTCGTGGCCGCGCAACAGCGCGAACGAGAGCGCGGCGCCTGCCGCATTCTCGCCAGGACTAGGAATGCCCAACGCAAGCGAGTGCGCACCGCCGGGTAGCACAGGCAGGTGCTCTCGCAGCACCTGCAATACCTCCACGGCGTTCATTCGCTGCCCCGCTTGCCACAATCCGGTTGCCGTCTGCTTTACAGCCGTCGTGCAGTCGGGAACCAGAGGGCCACTACCCTCAGCACGAATGAGCGGGGCTGCAGCGAGACCAAGGGCGGGGGCCCAATAACCAAAACGGGTCCACCGGGTCGCGTTGACGAAGATGGGCTGCACTTCCGGCTTGAGCAACCTGTGGTCCTTCCCATCCTGCTCTAGGCGCTGCGCGGCGATCCAATCGACGGGTGGTTCCATCGGGTCGTGCATGAGGAACCAGGCGAGCGCACGCGTCAGGTCACGGGGCCCAGCCGGATCGTTGTCATCCCCCAGACCGCGATTGCGGTCTGCTGCGAGGATCGCGCGCCGGAGGATGCAGGTGTAGGTATCAAGATCGTCGCAGTTGGTCAGAGCCGTGGCTTGGCCCGCAAGAGACAATTCCTGATGCTCCTCGTCTACGTGCACCAGCCCCAGGTCCACGAGCGAACTGACGGCGCTGTCAAAGGGCGCCCTCGACTTGATGTCATCAGAACGCAAAGCAGGAGGGCTCACCAAGGCCCGGGCCTCGTCCAGGGCGATGCTCTTCCCCAAGTAGACGAGGAGGCGCACTAGCGCCCATGTCTGAGAGGGAAGAGCTGCATCCACGTTCAGAAGAGTCATCAGAGTTCCTCCAAGGCACGGCGGATCGACAGGTTCGCCGGATGGATGTCGATAAGTGGCGTACCTCGGCGCTCTGGGTGATGCAGGGTCCGCGGGTGGATGAGGTAAGTCGGTGCATCCCACGCGACACGAGCAGCCACCTCCGGTCCGGGAGACACTGCGTTGGGGTCGGTCATCCAGATGACTGGACCATGCCAGTCCGCGAGAAGGGCACCGTCGTCGTCAACGATCACGGTACGAGTCCGTGCCGTAGTCTGCAGTTGGGCCCTCAGGCGAGCGTCCAGCCCTGGGCCTCCTACTACGGCGATTCCCCGGCGGATAAGGCTGTCCACCAGACGGGCAGCGAGCACCTGGTCGCCAGCGTCCTGCCACCAGATGCTCAGGCACCGTCGGGCTCCGAAGTACCGCAGCAGAGGCAGGCGCCCTTGCCGTTCCGGCATGGGCACAAGGGGACGAGGTTCGCCGGCGAGTCGGTAGAAGCCGCTGGGCATGGGATCTACTGTTGCCCGACAGTGAGGGCAGCCCCGGCAGGTAATGCCCGTACGAAGTTGGCCTGCCCCATCGGGGATACGGTAGTAGGCGCCCAGTACCTCGCCGATGCACCGATTTCCTACCAGCGCCGATTTCAGCTCCCGCAGTGACGCTGCCCGATCCTGCAGTAGCTTTTGGCGTTCCGCGTCAAACCGCGTGTAGAAGTGATCCCTACTCCGTGAGTCAGAGCCGAGAAGTTCGACGTCCGCGTAATCATTGGCCGTTGCGTGGAAGTGTTCAAGGCGCGCTTTCCAATGGACGTCGGATTCGTCCTCGCCTCTGGTTGGCGACTGCGGCGGGTGGACAGCTACGAGACCGGCTCTCACCATCAGATTCAGGATACGAATGTTCCATGAGCGATTCCGGTCAAATCCCTCGTTCATGTCCGGCGGGTACGAGTCAAGGCTGACCCGGTGGCGGTTTTCGATCGGGGTCCTATCATGAAACATGGCTTCCCATCGCTGCCAAGCACGCGGGGCTCCGATGATCACCTCATTGCTCATGTAGTCGGCGATGGCTTCGTCACCACGTGTGCTTGCCAGGTAGGCGATTGATGGGTTGCCGTCGCGACCTGTCCGGCCGACCTCCTGGTAGTACCGGTCCACTGTTTCAGGCAAGCAGGCGTGGACGACCGTCTTCACGTCGTTGAGGTCGACACCCAGGCCGAACGCCGCAGTACCCACCACGATGTCGTATCGAGTGTTGGTCTTGCCGTCTGCTGTATTGCCGCTCCAGCCTTCCAAGGCTTCACGACGCTCAGCGTCGCTGGAGTCGCCCGTCACATGGGTTACTCGGCGGAATCCATGCTCTCGGAGGCGTTCGACCCATTCTTCCGCGTGCTCCACTTTCGTGGTGTACACGATCATCGGCTTCGGCAGGAACGAAACAGCGTCGATGACTGCAGCCTCGCGTTCCTGCTCATTCCGGCATACATCGACGTAATAACTCGGCTCGTGGCGCAGTTGCGCAGCCCAAACGATTCTCGCCTTCTGCGGGGAGGCGAAGAGTGTGTCAAGCGTTTCCACCTGCTGCGCTGTGAGAGTCGCACTCATCGCCACAGTGACGGGCTTCTGCCCGTCGGGGGCTCTGCTGAGCCACGTGCGACGATGACTCGACATCGTTTGGAACTCGGTACGGAAGCTGTTGCCCCACTGTTCGACGAGGTGCGCTTCATCGATCACGAAGTACTTGAACAGGCCAGCCGCAGCGGCCGTCTCCAACGGTTTTTTCAGGCTTCGCACAAGGGACTCGGGTGAGGTGAATACCAGACGCTGGCGCCCCGCAGCGATGTCCTCCTTCATCTGCTGTCGCTCATCGGCCGACAGCCCACTGGTGTAGGCGTACCGGCGCGTGGGGCTGTGGTGGCCTTGCCGTTCGATGATTTCGCTGGCGCGCCGTTCCAGATCTGCTGCCAGGACACTGGTGGGCACGACGACCACGGATACGCCGCTGCTCACGCTCGCCAGGAGCGCAGGCGCCATGGCCACCGCGGTCTTTCCGTGCCCTGTGGGAAGGCAGATGATCGTGGTGCTCCCCGGTTCAGCCAGCGCCACGGCCCTGGCTGCCTGTCGCTGTCCGACCGACACATAACGGTCGTGATCGTCACCCAGCGCGGCCGTGAAGAAGGGATCTGCAGGGTACGACTCCAACTTCCGCCGGTGGGGTGAGTCCTCCCCGAGGTAGACCTGACGGAGGTCCTCCTCGGCTGCTTTGCGGGCCACGTCATCACGGACAGGCGGATGCCACGGCGTCGCGGTGAGCCACAGATGCGTGCCGCCACCGACCAACCCGGTCTGGCAGTGCATCTTGTCCCACTGCTCCCGGGTGGGAAGCCTCGGATCGAGCGGCACCGTCAAGCCGGTGGTGTTCTCACGGGCCCGAGCTTCAAGGAGGATCTGCCGCGTCAGCGAAGCAATGTCTCGCCACCCGACGGACTGGCTCATCAAGGCGTCGCGGAGTCTACGCAGCGTCCCCCGCGCATGCGGGAGTTCTGGAAGCGTCGACAAGTCCTTCAGCAGGACGGCGGCACCCGTCCAGTTATCAGTCGCCACGACGGACCCTCCGGAGTCCCGTCTTCAGCACGCAGGTGGCGGACACGAGCCGGACCTTGGGGTGGCTAAGCCCCTTCACCAGCGCCTCGGTCACGTCCACGTCCAGCAGGTAGCTCTCGCGGTCGCCAAGAAGACGACCTGCTGCGTGTCGGGCCTCTGCTTGAGCTTTGGCGACGGCGAGACGCTCGCGCCCCTTCTCCTGTGCCTGGGCGCATCGGTCAGCGAGGTTGGTAACCCGTTCGAGTTCGGCCCGGGCGACCTGCTCGGCAGCTCGCGCAGAGGCTTCGTACCCGGGACGTCCGTCGAAGAGATCCAGCAACTCGTGAATCAGTTTCGAGTTGTAGTTGTGGTCCGTAGCCCCGTAGGGGGCGTCCAACCATTCGCGGGTGCTCTCGTCGCTGAGGGCCTGGGTGGAGCCTGCCGGCACCCATACCTTCAACGTGAAGGGCGGGAGCAGTTGGTCGGCCTGGCGCCTGAGGGCTGCTTCCGCTTCAGCGCGCTTTTGTACGTGCGGGATCTGCAGGGCCAGTTCTAGCGCCAGTTCGGTATCGGCTTCGACGAGATAGTCGAACCCGAAGTAAGGTTCGGGTTCCCCCTTGTGGTCCCGGTCTGCCCGCCAGAAGGCTGTGGCCTGGCCGCGGTCGTCGTACCAGACGACGTTCGCGAGTGTGTCGACAAGCGGGTTCCCGATGCGGAACAGCCGTGTGCCGGCGGCCTTGAGAGCCTCATTCCTGTTGAACGTACCCCGGCCCATCTCGTCCGTGAGCTGGTCGCGATCGTAGAGGTGTGGGGAGATGAGGGTCTTCTGCGTGATCTCGAAGGCATCACGATTGGCACTTGGTTCGCTGTGACGGAGTTGAACGCCGCTTGAGCCATCCTGGCCGGTGTACCCCAGCATGGCTGCGCGAGTCTCCTCCCAGTCAGCCTCGAATGCACCGAGCCGCTCGGCGAACTGGTCTCCGCCAGGAGACATCTCGAAGACCGACT
The DNA here is from genome assembly GCF_036345995.1 of Streptomyces sp. NBC_00557. Classification (NCBI taxonomy): domain Bacteria; kingdom Bacillati; phylum Actinomycetota; class Actinomycetes; order Kitasatosporales; family Streptomycetaceae; genus Streptomyces; species Streptomyces sp. NBC_00557. The sequence continues at coordinate 5,607,479 of NZ_CP107796.1, read as the reverse complement.
CGAGCATGTCCATGTGGTCGATTTCAGCGCGAGCATCGGCGAGTTGGGCCTGGACCGCGTCCGCGGAGTCCGTCAGGCCCTCGGGCCCATGCTCCAGCGCCTCAGCCCAGACCCCGGCGAGGCCCTGCGCGATCGCGTCCTGAAGCGTGGACACCGAGTCGGCGAAGATACGGTAGCCGTTGCTGAGCAGCGACAGCCACGCCCCCGAGTGGGCTTCGGCGTCCGTGACCACGAACTGCTCGGGAGGCCGGCGCTGCTGGTGTGACTCGACGTAGCGGTCGGTTCGGCCGAGACGTTGCTCGAGTTGGTTGGGCGACCATGGCAGGCGTACGTGGATCACGGTGTTGGCGGCTTGAAGGTTGAGGCCGTCCTCAGCCGTATCGTCAGCGACCAGCACGGCACATTTCGCGGTCTGCTGTCGCCACTCGGCGATGGCAGCTTCGGACTTCTCGGCGCCTACACGGCGAGTGTGCTCAAAGAAGTCGACCTGACGGAACCGTTCGCTGAGTCGCTCGCTAAGCATTGAGGCGAGGGCGCCGGGGCCGCAGAAGATGATGACGCGTCCACCCCTACGCAGTGCCCGCAGAAGGGCGTCGACGAGTTCGTTGATCTCGGCGGCATGGCGGTCGTCGGTGATCTGCTCTTCGAGACCTTCGAGGATCTTCAGTTCGAGAGGCGCTACTGACGGCGCGCTGAGGTGGTGCCGCTCCCGGGGGCTCAGACCAGCCCGAAGAGCAGCGTCCTCGTCCCGATGAACGCGCCACCGAAGTGCATCGATGTAGTCTGCGGACGTGCCTCCGAGACGGGAGGCGAGCACAGCGAGGACGAGGGCATAGGCGTCACGGTTGTCCTCAAGCCCCTCGTCGAGGAGATACCCCCACAATTGCGTCTGCCACTCCACGAGACTGTCTGCGGCCGGGTCGTATGACTCGACTGCCAGGGGCGACGGCTCTGTTCGGCCTCGCACCTCGTAAGGGAACAGTGCCGAGTCCTCGTCGTCCAGCAATACGCCTGTTCGGCGGTGCCTGATGACACGGCGGTGCAGCCGGTAGGTCTCGCTGATGTGCGCTTGAAGTGCCGTGACCCGCGCGGAGAGATCCTCCATGTCCGTCTCGGCACAGAGGTTGCCCTCAGCGTCGACGAGTTCGAGGACTCGGGCTGCAAGGTCGTCGAAGCGGGTGTCTTCTTGGGGGAGCAACTCCATGATCATGTCGATCGAGGAGGGCAGCAGCAGGTGGAACTCCGCGCTGAGGCTGTAGAGGTGAGTAGCCAACTCCGCCCGGTGGTTGTATCGCTGTTCGAACGCCTCGCGCTCGCTCCACTTGTACACGTCCTTGTCGAGGAGGTGTAGTAGGCCCAGGTGCGTGGTGTGGCTGGACGTGACAGGTGTGGCGGACAGCAGCAGGAGTTTGGACGCAGAGTGTGCGAGGTCGCACAGCGCGCGGTAGGTGGGGTCCGTGTCGTCGCGGTCCTGGACCAGCTGGTGGGCCTCATCCACCACGACAAGATCACTCTGGTGGTACTGCTCCCACTTCTCAGGCGTCTCGTGGGAGGTGATCCTTACACGCATCGGGAAGTCGTCGGTGAAGAACTTCGACTTCAACTCCACTTGCCACTGACGACGCAGCGAGTCGGGCGCGACGACGACTACACGTGCCTGCGGGTTGTCGATCAGGGTCTGCAGGATCACGTAGCCGGCCTCGATGGTCTTGCCGAGCCCGACTTCGTCAGCGAGGAGGTACCGCTGAACGGGATCGGAGAGCACGGCCAGCGCGGCGCGGACCTGGTGCGGATAGATCTCAGCGGCTGCGGCGAGGAGTGCGGGTGTGCTGGCGCTGACGGCACGCTGGGCCACGAGGTTGCGCAACATCGGGATGCGAGCGTTGTAGAGAAAGCCGGACTCGTTACCCCCAGACACCAGGACGTGGAGCGGGTCCCGAACCGGCTTGTCCCATCGCACTCGGAGCTCCGACTCGGGTACAGGGAAGGCGAACTCGACGTTGGGGAACCGCACAAAGTACTGACCGCCAACGCGATTCGCGACGCGCCCGGCCAGCCACTCCCCGGTGCTCGGGTTGTGTCGGAACACCCGAGTCTGCCGCTCAAGGCGTACCCGCCTGCAAGCAGCAGCCGGAACGGGATGCGACTCAATTTCTGGCTCCGCGACAGACTCGAAGAAGTCGACACGCAGCGTGCCACCATCGACCGCCCCCACACGGCCGATTCCGGGCGCTCCTGTGAACGTGACAAGGTGCCCGACTGCGAAGCCCGAAGACATCCTTCTGCTCGCCCCCCACCTGCTGGTTTAACGATGAGGATGAGCTTAAGCGCCCCCACTGACAACACTGTCGACACAGAAGTCCGAAGAATCGCACGCACATTCGGTATTGGTGTGAACGTGCGATACCGGCAGGCTTAGACCGGACCCACATACATCCAGAAAAGGAATAAATCGGTCAGTAGTCGACGCTCGCACTCTATGTGTAACGCGCCACAAAATCCGGCCGAAAGGTAGTCATGCGTGGGAGTCGCGCCGGATCGGGCCGGCTGCGCGGGCCACTCAGCCTCTGGGAAACTGTGACCGCATGACCTGCGACGGCCTGCACGGGCGCCACCTCCCTGGCGTTGACTAGACGCACGCCCCGCGCCTCGAATGTTCGGACATATGCCGCTGGCAGTGCACTGGATCCGGCCAGAATCTCGGTGCGTGGGCCCGTCGGCTTTGTCAGTGGCTCGGGCTGTACTGTCTGGGCGCTCGCCTCGCTGTCCGTCCGCGGCGTGGTATCGGCGCACCGATCACATCACAGAGACAGAAAGAAGAACGTGAACTTCCCCGCCCCTGCCGGTATCGCGACCCTCGTGGCCTACGTTGCCACCATCCCCGCGGCCAACCTGGCCGTCACCCAGTTCGGAGCCGTTCCCGTCGGTTTCGGCTACGCCGCCCCTGCCGGGGTATATATGGTCGGCCTCGCGCTAGTTGTATTGCCCTGAGAGGTTGGGGACGCGGCTGGCGGGTGGGTGGCCCTTGAGTGCGGTGTGTCCGCGGTGGTGATTGTAGGTGTGCAGCCATTGTGGGAAGGCGTCGCGTCGTTCCTGCTCGGAGCGGTAGGGGCGGGCGTAGGCCCATTCGTCGAGCAGGGTGCGGTTGAAGCGTTCGACCTTGCCGTTGGTCTGGGGCCGGTAGGGCCGGGTTCGCTTGTGGGTGATCCCTGCCGCCGTCAGCAGGTCTCGCCAGTCGCGTGAGCGGTAGCAGGCGCCGTTGTCCGTCAGGACTCGTTCGACGGTGACCCCACAGCCGGTGAAGAACGCCTGCGCCCGAGTCCAGAAGCCGGTGGCAGTCTCCTTCTTCTCGTCCGGGTGGATCTCGCTGTAGGCCAGGCGGGAGTGGTCGTCGACGGCGGTGTGCAGGTAGCTGTAGCCGGCGTTGGCGCGGGTCTTGCGGCCCGTTTGTCGGCCGAGGACCTTGTGGCCGCCGCCATCGGGGATGTTGCCGAGCTTCTTGATGTCGACGTGCACCAGTTCACCGGGGCGGTCGCGTTCGTAGCGGCGTATGACACGGCCCGTGGCCCGGTCCAGGTGCGTGAGGCGGGCCAGGCCGTAGCGGGTCAGCACGCGGTGCACCGTCGAGGGAACCAGGCGGAGCAGGTGTGCGATGCGGGCCGGTCCCCACCGGCGCAGCACGCGGACCTTGATGATCCGGCGCTCGGTGCGGGTCGGAGTACGGCGCGGGCTTGTGCGCGGTCGGGAGGAGCGGTCGCTCATACCCGCCTCGCCGAGCTGGCGGTAGCGGTCGGCCCATCGCTGGGCCGTGGTCGGTGAGACCTGGAAACGTTCGGCAGCCCGGCGCAGGGGCCAGCCGTCCTCGACCACACAGCGGGCCAGGCGAAGACGGCCGGTCTCGGTCAGCGGTGCATTACGGTGGGGCAAGAGGGCCTTCTCGGTGCTCGGTGGAGATGTCGCAATCCACACCGAAGCCGGAAGGCCCTCACCCGTTCAAGACCACCCAGCCGTGCCGTCCGTCACCAACCTCCCTGGACAGAACAGCTAGTCCTTCGTGACCTCGCACGTGAATCGGCTGGCCGCAGCGCCGTCCTCGCAGCCATTGCGGTCGGCACCGTCCTGTCATTCGCCCTCGCCAGCCCAGAACTCGCCGTCGCCTCAGCTGCGGCCTTCGCGGTCGCTGAAACCATGGACTTCGCTGTCTATGAGCCGTTGCGGAAGCGCGGGCTGCTGATCGCGATGCTCGCCTCGAACGCGGTGGGTCTTCTCGCGGACAGCCTCCTCTTCCTCAAGCTCGCTTTCGGCTCCTTCGAGTACCTGACCGGCCAGATCCTCGGCAAGGCGTGGATGACCCTTGCCGCCATCGCTGTACTCGCTGTACTTCGGCGCCGGAAGCAAGCAACCGCCTGAGCGGTCCATCGGTGGGCTCCGACGGCGGCTTGGTCGAGCGGCCGACCGAGCCTCTTCTGGGTCTTCACGATCGCTGACGCCGACGTGCATCGGCATGCTGTTCAGCACTCGCCACGACCAACTCCGCAATGAACAGGGCAGGTTACATCAGTCCCACGAAAAGTCTGGGGCAACTTGCCTTGCTGCTGGACCCTTCGCTACGGTCACTCCATCAATGAGGGCCCCACCATGCCTAAGGTCTGGTGGGGCCCTTTTGTGTCCTCTCGAGCCTCGGGAGGACCGAGTGTCGCGTGCCACCGTCTTCTTCAGGTTTGCCGGCCAGGGAGACAGACGGCGGCCGTGCTCATGCGAAAGGACAACTGGTGAGTACACACCATGACACAGGTTCCGGCCAGCAGTCACCCGGCGAGAGCCCCGCAGGCGGCCCATGGATCCCGGAAGCCCCGCCGTCGACCTCTTCCTCTGCACGGCGAGCAAACGTGCAACTGCTGATCGGAGGCCGCACCGTCTTCGCGGTGTACATCTCGCCCGCGATCGTGGCAGGTGCAACCGGCGGATCCCTGGTACTTGGAGCGGTGAGCTGGGGCCACTGGCCCTGGCTGTAGATCCCTGAGGCTGGCCGCAGGGCACCTGCTCCTGCGGCCAGCAGAGAGTCATTGGAAGGCGCATGGGGGTGTGCCGCGGCGTCCAAGTCGGTTGTCCCCCGGGCAGCTACCTGTAACGGCGGGCCGGCATAAGCCAAGTCGTAGCGAGAGACTCGCTCGCCTGCTCTCCGCTTTCTTCCGGTTCGTCGGGCGCGGATACCTGCCGCACGACTTCAATCTGGCGCTCGACGCCGCGCAGGTTTTCCTGCAGGTCCATGGTCACCACGCCGTCAACGGTGACCTTGAGTGGGTCAGCGAGGAGCTTGGCGCGCCGCTCGCCCAGGACCTCGAGTGCGACCGCGCGCACCGACCGCAGGCGGAAGAAGCGGCGTTCCAGGTCGGCCGGGTCGGTGTCCGGGCCGAGCTGCGCGAGCAGCCACGACCGCTGGAACTCGTCCACCAGGATCACGTCCCTCAGTACGAGGCACGGCCGGGAGCCGCTCGGGGAATTGGCTCCAGGCCGTGCGTGTGAGCGTATTACGCACTAGACGAGCGCCCTCGTCGCGACGCAGCCTTCTTCACCCCACCCGCGCCGGTCGTTTCCTCCTGACCGTCGTCCTTACTCTCGGACGGCTCCGCCTTCTCGACCGCGACAGCCTCGTCCGGCTTGTCGCATTCCTCAGGCGGTTCCTCCCACGCGCCCGGGTTTCTGATCAGCACGGCCACCTCCGGGGCCGGACAGTCGCCCGGCAGCAGGATCAGCTCCTTCCGCGTAGTCGGGTCCTGTACGTAGACCGCGGCCTTTAGCCGCCCGCGGCCCGCCATCACAGGACCTTCGCCACGATGTGCGCGTCCGGGGTGTGCATGACGGGCATGCCGACCGCGGCGCCCTTGGTCCAGATCTGCACGGGGTCATCCTGGACACCTCGGGTGATGATCAGGCCGGGAGCATCCTCCCGGATGATCTCTGGGTTCGTCCCGCGCGACAGCACCAGGGCTTCCGCGGTCACGCCGTACATGGTCTGCGCCCACTTCTCCCGTTCCGGCGGCACCAGAATCCACAGGTCCTCGGGCAGCACCTTGCGGGGCTTGCCGTCCACCCGCACCTGGGCCTTGTAGAACTGGATCGGCGGCAGGTTGTAGTTGCCGCGCACCACGTTGATCTGCTGCGGCGTGAGCGTGGCCGTCGGCGTGGTCGAGGGGTTCACGCTGCCGTAGTAGGCCGCCCTGTAGGCGTTGTTCGCCGCCAGGTAGCTGAACGCCTTCCTGCTGGTGATCACCAGCTCCGGCTCCGGGGCGCCGATGTCGTCCAGGTGCTGGATCCACCGCAGCTCGTCAGCGATCGGGTCGGAGGCCGGGTCCGACCACGGGATGCGGGCGACCGGCATGTTCTCGGCGGGGACGTTCCAGTCCACCTCCAGCGTCAGGCCGTTCTCCTGCTCCAGCGTGAACCGGCCGTCGGTGAGCACGTCGCCGGCGGCCAGCTCCAGCCGGGACCGGATGGCCTCGACGTGGCGTTCCACGTCGTCGTACAGCAGCTCGATCAGCCGGTCCTGGTCCGAGCCGTGCGACGCCTCCAGCAGGATCTGCTCCTGCTCGGAGACGACGAGCTTCTGCCCGAGCGCGGGCAGTGCACCCTCGCGGGACGTCTGCCAGGCCTCACGGGTAGCGAACGGTACCGAGGCGTTGAAGGCCCGGTACTTGGCGACGTTGACGTACCGGCCGGAGTCCTTCGTACGCCACTTCACCTCCCGCATCTCCGCAGTCGGAAAGATCGTCTGGGTGAGGAGGAAGTCCTTCGGGGACGGGATCGCCCTGGCGAACGTCGTCAGGTCCATGACCGAGACGTCCTTGAGCAGGTCCTGAATCGTCACAGCTCACACCCCCGCTCACACGAAGCGGATCTGCGCGGCACGCGGGTGCCACACGAGCTGGGACACGTCGATGCCGCCCGGCACCTTCGACGCCTTCACCGCGCCGTGCCACAGCAGCGCGGCCGGAACACGGGTCTGGCCCGGCGCGAACGGGGCCTCGGCGATCACGAAGCCGCGCAGGATCTGGCGGCCGCAGTGCGCCTCCGGGTCGTACGGACCGTACAGGCCGGACTCCGCGACCCTGCCGACCGGCACACCGGACAGCACCCGGCCATAGGGCTCGCACTCGTCGCCGCACACGTAGTGCACGCCTTCGGTGAACAGCGGAAGGTCGAGGGTGATGGTGTCCGTCGAGTCGGTGCCGTGCAGGGACGCCAGCCACTCGCGGTTGGCGGTCGTGTACTCCGACGTCGAGACGGGCTGGATGGTCATGCGTGTCTCCATGGACGCTGCGATCAGATTCCGCACACCGCCCACGGAGGCGATGCCGTCCACGAAGTTCAGGGGGCGTGGTCCCCCAACGACCAGGGCCCGGGACTACCGGGCAGCGGAGTCGCTGAACTCGGGTATCAGCCCACGGCGCTTGGCCATCTCCAGTCCGGCCGAACCCGGCTTGGACACCGGCGCCGTACGGGTCGGGCCACGCCCCGCCGGAGCGCCCGCGGGGGCCGCCGGCACCGGCTTGCGGAACTCGCTGAACAGCTCAGGGCGGCGTGCCCGCAGGGCCTCGGCCGCCGACTGGATCTGCGCCTCGTCCGCGTCCTCGTCGTCCACGGCCAGCAGACGCTCCGCGTCGGCCAGGTCGTCGCCCTCTGCGCCGAGCGCCACCAGCGCGGCCCGACGAAGCGCCGACCTCTCCCGCTCAGCGGCCAGCTCCTCCCGGCGCGCGGCCTGCAACTCCCGCTCAGCAGCGGCCTGTTCCCGGCGCTCCACTTCCGAAAGCGCGGCCTGCTCGGCCTCTCGCTGTGCGGTCACGAACTCGGTGAGGGCCTTCGGGGAGTCGAACCCGAGCGTGGCCAACAGCCGCTTGATCGCGGCCCGTTCGCCCTGGGCCTTCTCGCGGGTGAGCATCTTGCCCAACCGGTCCTGGGTGACCGTGACCTGCTGCTCCTGGCCGCCGCTGTCCGTGGCGTCGTCGAGCTGATCGTTCGCCTCGTCCTCTGCCGAGGCACCGAGGATCGGGTAGATCGGCCGCCCGTCACGGCGGAAGGCCACGGGACGGCGAGACGGCAGGGGCCGGACCATACATCTCCTCCAGAGCGCGCCCCCGCGCTGCTGATCAGTGTAGCCACCAACGCCGATAGCACTGCTGACAGCACCGGACAGCTGCACTCACACTCGGACTCCTTGAGGGTGAATGTCGACCGAGAGTACTTGCCTAGTAGCTTCCTGTCGTGTATTGCAATGCGGCCACTCATCAAGTCATACTGCACGCACGCCGGTTGGCTGATGGCCGGGTGTGACGGGGGAGCAACTAATGCATCCGACAATGCACATATCCACGCCGCAGATTTGAGCTTGATCATCTGCGGCTCCCTGGCCGTCCGTCACCACGCAGGACCGTCGGCACACCGAGTAGATCTCTACTTGAGGCCTTGGGAGCACGTTGGCGCTGGCAACAGCGCGCGTTCCCACCCGAATCTTCGCTGTAAAGCCCCCTACCTCAGACGATCCGGGGGTAGGGCACGGCGAAGCCACGAGAGGCCGCCGACGTGCAGCACATCCTGGAGTTGGTCAGCCCCAAGTACATTCTTGAGGCCCTCCGCATCTTTCCGTTGATCATCGTTGTAGTCCTCCTTGCGCCTGCCTGGCTGTCCTGGGTCTTCCTCCCCGAAGGCCGACAGAAACGGGTCATCGACCTCGTCAAACAACTGATCGAATGGACAAAGGCGACACGAGAGGAACGGCCCAATCCATGAACCTCTGCTCAACTCAGCCGCCGACCGATCCAGACGCCCGTCCCGTGTCCTGCTCGGTCACGCCCTCGCCCATCTCGCGATCGCCCTCCCCATCCGGCTCGCGCCGCCTGGAGGCAGCCTCCTCGACCCGTGCGGCGGCCTCCTCCTCAGCCTTCGCCCGGATCCGCGCCACCTCCTGCGACGCGTCCTTGATCGGATACCCCGCCTCCAGCAGCATCGTCACGGCCGTCTCGAGGGACAGCACCCCCGCTCCGTACGCCGTGACGACCTCCTCCAGCACCGCGGCACGGTCGGTAGGAGTGTGTGGCGCCCACGCCAGCCGCGCCGGCAGCGTCTCCCCGGACGACCAGCCCTCTCCCCGCCCGGCCTGGTACAACCGCTGCACCATCTTGAACAGCAGCCGGTACTTGTGCTCCCGCGCGAGCCGCATCATGCCGACCAGTGCATCCAGCGGACCCAGCGCCAGCTTCAGGGCGTAACCCGACGGCACCTCCGTGGCGTCCAGCGTCCCCAGCCCGGCCGCCGTCACCCTGCTGTTCGCCGCGATCCGCTCCAGCAGGTGATCAACCCGGGCCCGCAGCTCGGCCAACTGCGGCGACGTGTCCAAGGCATCCATCCGCCCCGTCTCCCCGAGCTGCCACACCGCACCGGCCTTCACCTGAAGCTCCTGCGGCTTGCCCGTGGCTCGGTCTACCGGTAGGCGCGCCCCAGCGAGCCCGATGATCGGCGTGCCCGTCGTCGCTGAAGCCGCCGAGCTGTCGGAGTCGGTGGCCGCGAGCTCGTCGAGCGCCTGCAGAACCCGCGCCAGAATCGAGCGCCCCCAGTGCTCCCCGCCGTCCGGGATGGTGTTCGCGATGTGCACCACCGGCACGAAGTCGATCATCAGATCCAGCCGGTTCAGCTCCGTGCCGTCAGGGCGCACTCGGTACGCGGCCTTGTCCATCGGCAGCTGATCCAGCGTCTCACCGTTCTTCAGGTCCTCCAGTAGCCATTCCGCGTCCGTCAGGTAGCACGTGACGTTTGACGCCCGACCTGGCTCCCACGGGTACGTGCGTATCCCCGCCGTGCTGCCGCCGCCCTCGACGTCCTCGCCGCCCACGCCCTCGGCGATCGGCCCCAGCTCGTACGTCACCCGACGCACCCGAGCCTTCAGCCCGGCCTCGTCGTCCGCCGGCAGCTCCCACGCCAGATGCACCCTGCTCGGGAAGTCCTCGTCCTCGTCACCCCACTGCGGGAAGAAGAACCCCGGATCGTAGACCCGCAGCGTCGGCCGCTGCTTGGCCGGATTCCACGCCAGCACCATCACACTGTCGCCGAGCAGCACCGCCGCCCGCTCCGCCTGCTGGATCCGGAACGTCAGCAACTCCTTGTCCGCCCACTTCCGCAACCGGTCCTGCACCGCGGCGGCCTCCACCGCACCGGGCTGCGGCGTCTCCTCGTCAGCGTGATCCGCACCCTCAACGGTGATTGTCTGCTCCGAGCCCAGGAGATAGCCGAGCGCGGTGTCCACCAACTTCGCCGCGTCCCCCAGCTCCCGCCGTTCCAACGCGCTCGCATCGCCCCCGGCCGCTGCGAGCTGCCCGGCCTGGTTGTTGTCGTACGACGCGAGCACCTTGTACGCGGCCAGCCGCCGCAACTCGTGCGGCGGCACCCAGGTCTTGGCCAGTTCCGGAAACGCGCGGCTGCCTGGGCGGCCGGCCTCCGCCATCACGGGCTTGTAGTTCAGCCACGACCATGCATCGATCACGAGTTGGCGCAGGCCCACGGTCTCCTCCGGACGTCGGCCCCGCGCCATCGATCAGCCTATAGTCCGGCGGACTCCCCTCCGGCAGGTCTCATTGCACCTCTTGGTTGGCCTGGTCCCCGACCGGGTCGTCGGCTAGTACGACGGCAGCAGTGATGCGCTTGCCCACCGGCTCGCGGTGCATTTCGAAGGAGCGGCAGACCGCCAAGGCGATTTCCAGCCCGTGCTGGCCAACCCTCGGGGTCCGCGGCCCGGGCGATGGGCAGACTGGGCTCGCTGTCCCACACTGTCACCTCCACCGCTCCCTCGCTGACTCCAAGGTCAGCAGGCACCGGCCGAAGCGTACTTACAGGCGTTGGTCACCAGGTCGCTCACCACCAACTGCACCGTTCCCATCGTGCGAGGGGTTACCGGCAGGCCGTCCGCTTCCTGCAGCTCAACAAGTTTCTTCAACGGCTTTCTGGTGCGGCATATGAGAAGTCGTACACCGCGAAGTCGGTAACCGGGCGGTACCCGATCCGCTGGTAGAGACCGTTGCTTGTGGGATTGGCCAGGTCCGCGAACAGCAAGATCTCCGCCGCGCCTGCAGCCAGCGCGGCCCGACTCACCTCAACCGTCGCGGCGCCCGCGTAGCCCCGGCCGCGCAGGTGGGCCGGGGTGTAGACAGGGGCCACCCGGATCTGCCCGGCGACCATCGGAGTCACGCCCGCCATGGAGACTGGGGTACCGTCCGGGGTCTCCCAGAACGTGACGCGTCCGTCGGCAATGCGTGTGTCCACCCATGAGCTGTTGTCCGGAGCGGGGGTTCCTCCGATGTCGGCGACGAACTCGCGGTGCCAAAGCATGAGCCGCTCGCGGTCCTGCTCGCCAGCGATTCGACCTCGCCCCTCGGCGAGCGGCTCCGGTGGTGTGAGTGTGCCGAGGCGGTACAGGCGCTCGCGCTCGTGGAGCGTGGGCGTCGCGCCCGTGTGCCTTTGCCAGGCCTTGGCGAAGGCGGTGGCGGTGTCGTGGTCCGCACTGACGCCAGGGAGAGGGCGGCCGAGGCGGGACAGGTTGGCGGCGAGACTCTCGGCCTCCTCGGGGATAAGGGGGGTGAGGTATGGGCGTCGTGGCGAGGTACGGAAGAAGGCCGCGCGAACCTTGCCCGCTCGCTCCAGCCAGCCGAAGACAGGGGCTTCAGCGCCGTACGCATCCGCCCCGCGCGTGCGCAGCGCCTCGGTTACCGTCAGCGGGACGGTGTGCAGGGCGGGGCGCGAGCGCAGGAACTCGCCGACTCGGGCCAGAAATTCGTCGAGGTCTTCCGTGAGGTGCCAGCCATCCGGGCGCATGTCTCATGATCCCTCGTGCTGTCGGCCTACGCCTGCGGTTTTCCGCTGAGGCGAGGCGACAGAGAGTCCGCAGTGCACCAACGCGCTCCTCAGCGTCGGCTGTCGAGTCGGTGATCAGATGCACCCCGCGGAGGCGGCATCGTCGGGTCGAGGAACAGATCCCACAGCGCCCACACCGCCGAGTCCAGCAGGTCCGGCGAGTCCTCGGTCTCGCCCTGGCCGACGAACGTCGTCATCTGCTCCTCCAACTCCGCGAACCACCGTGCCGGACCGACGTGCGACACCCTGGCCTGCTCGTACAGTTGCGCCGCTGGTGCCGCCCGCGCCCGCTTTCCCCGCGTGGCGTGAACGATTCGCCAGTTCACCGTCGGGTCCACCTGCTCCAGCAGCGCCGGAAGGTAGTCCCCGCCGTTGTTCACCTCGATCACCACGCAGTCCGCACGGTGCTCGTGATACAGCTCGGCGGCCCGCTTCATCGCCTGCGTCGGCGTGTACCGGTCCTGCTCACAGTGCAGCAGATACCCGCGAGGCCGGTCGTCCCCGAACATCGTCTCCACCGGGAGCCCGCGCCCCGCCACCGTGAACGCGGTCATGTCCGCGTTCTCATGCGACTTCGTGGCTGGGTCGACGGCGACCACCACCCGCTGAAGGTCAGGCAGGTGCTCAGGCCGGGGACGGAAGCCCTCGACCTCCAGCATCCAGCCCTTCCACAGCGCGCCCTCCACGTCCTCGAGTAGCTCACCGGACAGCTCCTGCCGCCCCAGCCGGGTGCCGGCGTACTCCTGCTCCAGCTCCTCGCGCGCCGCAGCCGACAGGTTCGCGTCGTTCTCCCGCATGTGCCCACGGGTCAGCACTACCCGCGGGGGCGCCCCACCCTCGAGGTGCGCCTTCTCCTGGACCCGGCCACGTTCGACGAGCCGCTTGACGTGCGGGAGCGGCTTCGGCGTCGTGGAGATCACCACCTGCGGGGTGTCCGCCTCACGCAGGCAGAACCACAGCATGTCGTAGACCTCCTGGGCGGTGTGCCGCGACCAGGCCGCGTACTCGTCGCACCACGCCTTGTCGAACGCCCAGCCCCGCAGGTTGTCCGGCGTCTCCGCACCGAACCCCCGGATCAGCGTGCCGTTCGTCAGCCGGAGCGTCGTCTCACCCAGGCTGGAGTTGTACTTCGCCACATCCTCCGGCGGGAACACCGACAGCAGCCCGCTCTTGGGGGACTCGAAGCAGATGTCCCGCACCAGCGTGGCGTTCTTCGCCACGACCGCGATCTGCAACCCTGGCGTCTGCGCCCACTGCTTCACCGTCTCCGCCGCCGTCCGCGACTTGCCCCAGCCGCGGCCGGTGAGCAGCATCCACACCGTCCACAGCCACAGCGGCTGACGCTGCGCCGCACGCGCATGGTGGTGCAGCCAGCCCGCGTGCGGCAGCCCGTCACAGTCCGGGACCTCACACGCCCACCGCCGCGCCGACAACTCATCGGCGCGGATCAGCGCAGCGATCTCGGCCCGCAACTGGTCCTCGCTCATCACCGACGGATCCGCGAACCCCTCGACCAATCGGCGCTTGGCCCGGCCCCGGCTCACTGCGCGCCCTCCGACAACCGGCGCTCCAACTCCCGCCGCAGCTGGTCCATCCGTGCCCGGCGCTCCTCATCCGACAAGGAGGCCACGTCCACACCCTGGTCCCGGTCCTCGACCGTCTTGGCCGCCGGGGCATCACCCACGGCCCGCCGCTCGATCTCGGCCGCGACCTGGATGTAGCGCAGCAGCTCCGACGGCGACAGCTCCCGCGGGTCCAGCGACTGGAGCCGGGCCACCGCCTTGCTCTGCACGGCCTGCGCCAACTTCGCATGCCGACGCGCCAGGTCACGCCGCGCCTGCGCCTGCTCGGCGAGGAACAACCGGTCCTGCTCCTGGTCATACGCGGCAGCCCGCACCACCCATGCGAACTGCCGCGACCACCGGCCCACCAGCGCGCGGGATTTATCCAACTCCCGTGCCACCTTCGTGACACTCCGCGCCGGGCCGAGATCGCGGTACACGGCGAACGCCTCGAACGCCTGGACCGACTCCCCGCTCTGCCGCTCCCAGGACTCCACGGTGCCCTCGGCCACCGCTCACCTCCTGGCCGACGACCGACTAGTTCTGCTGTGCGGCCAGAACGTCCAGCGCCCGCCACGGCTCGTCGGCCGGCACGGTCCCCTCCTGCACCATCCGATCGATGGCCGCCCGTACGAGAGCCGCCGTCTCAACAGGCACCTCCCGCGCCCCGAACACCGTCTCCAGCGGCGCCGTCCCCGCCCGCGTCGGCTCCCCGGTAGCCGCGTCGAACCAGCCCTCGGCCAGCTCGCCCAGGTGCCGCTCGAACACCGCGAGGATCACGCCGAGCGCCGTCGCACTGTTGCCGATCTTGTAGGCGGCCCGGGAGGTCTCCAGCGCATCGAGCACCGGCTCGTACTGCTCCAGCCCGGCGAGCCACCGCTGGTCCGCCGCCGCCGTCGACCGGGCGGCATCGAACGCGGCCTCCGCCCGCTCCAGCTCGTCGGGCAGGAACATGAACTGCACGCTGGCGAAGTCGAGGTTCGCCTCGCCCAGGGAGGCGACGTCCACCTTCTCCAGAAGATCCAGCGCCTTGTCATCCAGGCCCGTGTATTGCCGCCACTCCACCGACTCCAGCTCGTCGTACAGCTCCTTGAGGATCGCCGGATCGTCCTGCCCTGCGATCGCGTTGTGCGACAGCTGCAGCGCGATCTGCCGCTGGCGGGGCAGCGGTTCGTCTATCTGCATCCACCAGATCTGCGACAGGCCGGCCTCGATCGCGGCGAGCGTGCGATGGTTGCCCGACAGCACGACCAGCCGCCCCGTCTCGCGGTCGTTCCAAACCAGCGGCGTCGAGGTCAGGCAGCCGTCGCGCGTGATGTTGGCCACGAGCTGCCGGAACTGCTCGTGCGGCAGGAACCTGGCGTTGACGTCGAGCAGCGTCAGCGTGCGCGGGTCGCCCTGCACCATCTGCGGCGGGGCGAGGCGAGTGGTCTCCTCCATGGTCAGACTCCCGTCTTGGTCATCGGGGCGCCCCACCGCTTCGCCCACTTCTCAAGGGCGTCGGCCAGCGTGTGCTCGCCCATCGCCCCTTGGTACTGGAGCTGGTACTTCCAGCCGTCCTCGTTCGACGGGCCGCGCTTGGTCAGCTTGAGCAGCCCGCGGTACTTCATCGACACCGGGTTGTTGCTGAACGCCGTCGTGGACACCCGCCGGATCCGCCGCGAGAACGCCCGCTGGCACAGCAGCTGCGCCTCGGCGCTAGTGGCCGCGAGAACGATCAGCTTCGACAGCCGGGGGTAGTCGGTCGGCGCGACCGCGAAGTCCGACAGCACATACGCCTCGTCCGGCGTGTACGAGCTCGGCGCCATCGCGAACACGCCGAGCACGCGGCCCTTGCCGTCCTTCACCGCCACGGCCAGGTTCGCCGCCCCCGGCGCGATCTTCGGATTCAGGTACCGAGAGCGCAGGGCGTTGAACTGGCCCGGCTTCAGCAGCGACAGGGTGAGCGGGCCGACCAGCTCTTGCCCCTGTCGCAGCCGCGGGGCCTTCACCGGCTCGATCGGCTGGCGCGGGGCGACAATCCTGGTCCTCGCCTGGCTGGCGTACACGTAGAACGGAGCGGCGCGCGGCGTCGCCTTGATCACACCGCGCAGGTAGCGGTGCAGCTCGGGCACGTCGTGGTTGGAGGCCGTCAGCCAGTACGGCCGGTCCGTGATCGCGCCGAGCACACTGACCACGTCGTCATCCGACAGCGGCTCGTACTCTGGCGCGTCCCAGGTGAAGTGCGCCTCCAGCGGCTCGTACAGCTTCTCGTAACCGCCGCCGTAGAAGGGAGGGAAGGAGCACACCGGGGCATCGCGAGGCACCCTCTGGAGCCACGAGCGCACGTCTTCGACCTCGTAGGAGGCGAGTTCGATGTCCGAGCCGGCCAGCCGCTGGACCGTCTCCGCGTGCTTGGCCTTCCACTGCTCCCGGTAGGAGCGGACCACCCGTTCGTGCCACAGCCCCTCGCGGCCGACGCTGGCGAGGAACCGTGTGCCGAGCATGAGCGTGGCGACGGTACCGACACCGTCGTCCAAGGAGTCGGTGAGCCAGTCCAGTTCGTCTCGACTCTCCTCACGGAGCTGGATGCCGAGCGGCTGGCGGGTGAGCCACCGGCCGACCGCGCTGGTGTAGATGGACACGTCGGACGAGTGCAGGGCGAAGCCCATGCCGGCCACGCTGCGCTCGATGGTGAAGTTGCCGCAGCACGGGACGTACATCGGGCCGCTCGGCCATTGGCTGGCGGTCTCGCGCACGATGGAGCGCATGGGGCCTGGGATAGTGCCCTGGAACATCTGTTGCCTCCCGACGTACGACGACGCCCGGCCTCGGTGGGGTGCCGGGCCGGGCGCTGCGCTGGAACCTTACACAAGGAGCACGCAGCTCCTTGGAATAATGTCACCTATATCGTGAGCGTGGTTCCGACGCTCACATCAAGGTGCCCTGCTGGTAGTGGTCGTCCTCCATCGGGGACAGCTCTCGCACG
Source organism: Streptomyces sp. NBC_00557 (assembly GCF_036345995.1). Taxonomy (NCBI): domain Bacteria; kingdom Bacillati; phylum Actinomycetota; class Actinomycetes; order Kitasatosporales; family Streptomycetaceae; genus Streptomyces; species Streptomyces sp. NBC_00557. The sequence goes on along the minus strand of NZ_CP107796.1, from coordinate 5,591,051 downwards.
TCGTCCCCCGTGGCGTCCTTCCACCAGGCGGCGAACACTCGGCGGTGGCACCACTGACCCGGCTTGGCCAGGTCCTCGAAGCAGAGCAGAACCAGACGGTGATCACCCTCCGCCTGAGTGATCTGCCGCAGCCGCGCCGCGATCCGTTCAGGCCCGAGCTGATCGAGGTCGGCTCGGTAGGCCGCGATGAACTCCGGCTCGGGGCTGGAGAGGTAGTCACGACGCGGCGCGAGTTCCCGCACCGAGTGGGTGAGGGAGTAGGGGAGCTTGAAGCGAGGAGCGCCCAGGGTGATGCGCACCGGCACTCCCTGCGGGGGCTGGAACGCCTGGAACCGGTTGGTGAACAGGGTGAGCACGCAGCTTCCTTTCATCTGTGCTCAGCGGCCGGGCACCCGTCGGCGCCGCCGGCGGCGCGCCCGGATGTCATCAGTGCTCCGCTCAGGCCGCCGAGGACCTGAGCGGCACCGGGCCCGCAGGGAGCAGCCCCCTGCGGGCCCGGCGAGTGGCCATACACGCCAGCAGGGAGGGGGCGCGCTGGGTGCGAGCCCCCTCCCGCTGATCTACTTCGCTGCCACTTCGGGCTTCTTGGCGGCCGTCCGAGGCGCCGGGACCTTGGCCGTGGTAGCCGTCGGCGCCGCGGGCTTCGCGGTGGTGGACCTCGCAGCCGTCTTCTTGGCCGTCGGCCGCGGCTTGGCCGCCTCCTTCGCCTTGGGCTTCTCCGCCTCGGCCGCTTCCGGCTTGGCCTCGGCCTCCGCCTTCTTTGCCGCCGCTTCCTGCTGGACCTCGACCGCAGCCTTGTTGAACTCCGCCTCCATGGCCCGCTGGATACCCTGGGCCTTGCTCAGCAGGTTCCGCACCATCTGCACCTTGGCATACAGGCGGCCGACGACGCGCACGTGGCGGCTGAGATCGTCACCGAGGATGACCGCCAGGTCCTCTGGCTTCTTCTCGGCCAGCTCCTCCAGCAGCGGGATCAGGACTTCCTCAGCCTTGCCGAGCCCGTCCTTCGCCTTGGCCTTGGCCTTCTTCCGCGTCTCCTGCTCCTCGGCCGTCGGAGCCTTCTCATTGGTCAGGGAGGTCTGCTGCTCCATCAGCTTGAGCCCGTTGGCGAAGTGCTGCGCTTCGGCCTCGCTGTCGAAGTCGCCGCGCACGTACCGCATGGCAGCCACCATCTGGTTGGCCGGGGTGAGCTGGGCGATGTGCCAGGCCAGGTTGTTCTTGATCTGGCCGTTGTCGACCATTTCCGCGACCTCGGAGCGCAGGGTGAGCAGGCCGAGCCGCCAGGTGATGTGGGTTTCCGTCTTGCCGAACTGCTTGGCAATCTTCGCCGGGGTCCAACCGGCGGCCTTGAGGTCGGCGTACGCGCCGGCCTCTTCCATGATGGTCATGTCGGCGCGGTTCACGTTTTCCGCAATGCTGAGCACGTACGCCTCCTCCTCGGAGGCGCCCTCGACCACCTTGGCCGGGATGACCTCCAGGCCGGCCGCCTTGCAAGACCGCCAGCGGCGCTCACCCGCGATCAGCATGTAGGGGACCTTGGCGCCCTCGACCGGCCGGACGACGACCGGCTGGAGGAGGCCGTTCTCCCTGATGCTGGCGGTCAGTTCCTGCTGCGCCTCCTCGGAGAAGAACTTACGGGGCTGCTCCGGGTTGGGGGCGATCTCGCTGATCTTGATGTTAATGAAAGCGACCTTGCCGGTGTCGGCCATTTCCCGCGCCTTTCCATTTTCTCTTTAGGGGGTATTTCCCTTTGTTCTTACACTTATATCTTAATGGCAGATACCGCCAAGGCAAGTGGGAAAGCCTTTTAATTCAAGGGAATTCGAAAGAGAAACACCCCCGTTTTTCTAGATTCCATTCGGGTGCGGATACGAGAGAGCCCGCCACGACCGAGCGGTCAATGGCGGGCTGGCTCCCGTCACGCACCCCGAGGCCGCACCGGACGGCCGACTCCTCGCCAGGCGGGGCGCGGGGGGGGGGGTCGGCCGCCCGGCGAGGAGCAGGGAAGGACGCCGCTTGCGCGACGCTGTCGGGCGGGTTCCTGCGGCTGCTGTACCCGCCTCGACGCCATAGAACCTACCTCAGACTCTCAAGAATGTCACCTATCTCTGGCTCAATCGCGGCGATGCCGCGACGGTTCAAGCGTGACCGCCCTCCTGAGGGTTGGTGCTGGGCTTCTCCCGGTGCATCAGGGCTACGCACTCGACGAGCTTCCGCGCCTCTTCCAGGGCCCTGACCCTACCTTGCCCTCGCAGGATCCTCGGGGGCATCTTCGCCAGCGCAGCGACCCGCCGCTCGTCTATCCCGGACATGCGATTCCTCCCGTGAACGGCAAGCGCGCCGCCACCGCCCGCCCTGTGCGACTCCCCCTCGAAACGCCTGCCGCCGAGCAGACGCCAGGAGCGTCGCGGCGCCCGCCGCACATACGTCGACACTCCCCGGGAACTGTCCGATAGACCTTATAACCCGTCCGACCTGCAAGGTACTGTAAGAGGTGGGACGCTCTTTACCGGCCAGTCACCTGCCGGTGAGCATACGACACAGCAGAGTTGGCGGGGCATGGAAGACACCTCTGACGGGCTCGAACCCAGCAGCCTGAGCACGAAGTTGCTCGCCCTGCTGCGCCTGCGACGAGACCCGGACGGGTTCACTCCCAGCGCCCGCGACGTTGCACAGGCAACGTCAACTCCTGGGCGTCGCAAACCGGTTCTGTCCCACGGCCAGGTGAACAGCCTGCTGAACGGCACGAGCAGCAACCCGACCTCGTCTACAATTGCCGCTCTCGCTGGGGCTCTTGACGCCCCGGCGGCGTTCCTGCTGCCAGGGGCAGAGTGGGACGACCTGACTGCGCTCACCATGTACCGGGAGCGCCCCGAAGCTCGTGAGACTCTGCGTTTAATGCAGGGCCTTGAGGTGCAGGACATTCTTGAAATCAACATAAGGCTCCGGGAGATCCGTGGTCGACGAGGGCTGTCCAACGACGTCCCCGCGATCCCCCCACCTCCCCCCGGCGTCGACCAGCCCCGCGAGGGGCGACCGCGGCGCCACCTGAGCTGGGACGAAGCCGCTGAGAGGGCAGCGGCCGATCTGGAAGGACGTTGACCCGTTGGACGGCCCAATCTTCAGCGCCTGTGCCCTGCTCACGGCGCTCACGAGCGCGCTGTGCCTGTACACCACCCTCCAGCGTCGGCATAAGCCCGAGTACCGCCTGGCCCGGCGAGCGCGGGCCATCGCCTCCCTGAGTGCTTTCATTGGCTCGCTTCTTGCAATCCCCACCGTTGCCGACGCAGTCGATCAGGTGGCCAAGTGCAATGAGTTGGCCACGCTGGCATCGGACCTCGCGGCGGTCGTCTTCGGCGCCGGACTCCAGGTCATGGTGGTGGACTGGCGGCACCCGAGGGAGCGCGTCAACGCCAGTGTCACGAAGCGCGTGGCGGCCACATGCGCCGTCATCGTGCTTCTTCTGTGGGAGTTCCATCGCATAGACACGGCACACGTCGACCTGTCCACGGTCTACGCGCGTGACCACCAGGTCACCGTGTATCTGCTCACCTATCTGGCCTTCTCCGCAGCTGCCGCGTTGGAGGTGAGCACCATCTCCGCACTCCTTGCCCGTCGCACGCGGCTGCGCGGCCATGCCTCCGCCCTCGGCCTGAGCATCTGCGCGGCAGGCGGCGCGTTCGGACTCGCCTACGCCATGAGCCGGAGCAGCTACCTCATTGCCGTCCACGCCGGCCACGCATGGCCGTTGTCCGTAGAGAACGCGATCAGCCCCGCGTTGGCAGGATTGGCCATCGGATGCGTGACCATCGGCCTCTCCCTGGCCACGGTCAGAGCGGACGCCAGCCGCAGGCGCGTGGGCAGCAGAGGCTAGGCGGACTTCTCGTCCACCTTTTCGCCATACTCGACGTCACCCCACTGGCGCCAGTGCAGTGCTACCCGGTCCGCGTCCACCGTGCGCGAGCCCCTGGACGCGGCCGGGTACACAGCCACTTGCTCCAGCATGAGGACCAAGACCCCCCTCTTCGCGACCAGCGGTGCGTGCTTCCACCACCGAACCAGGTCCGGCACAGCCCCGACCGGGACGTGCTTGGCCTGTTCAAGGAAGCGGGCCTGCGCCGAGTCCGCACGGATCTGCTGTGCAAGCTCCCTATCGGCCGCCTTGAATGCCTTCATCGACATGCCCGACGAGGTCGCGTACTCCTCGCCCAGCTTCTTCTGCCGCCGCCGCGCGGCAGCCGCCTTCTTGCGCAGTTCAGCGGCTTCGGCCAGCAACTGGTCGCGTGCCTGCCCGATCAGTGCACTGACCTCCGGCTTGGCCAACTCGGCCAGTACGTGCTCAGCCACGTAGGTCTCTAGAAGGTCAGCATTGATGCGGACCTTGCCGCATCCGCCGGGATGCTGCGCGGTACTCGGAGCACAGCGGTGGCCGCGGGTACCGCTGTTCGAGGGCGAGGCGCTGAGCGTGGTCGCGCACAGGCCGCAGACACCCAGAGGGCCAGAGATCAGGTACTCACGTTGCGCGGCCCGCTTGGTGTCCGGGTTGTTGGAGGGACGCATCGCGCGGATGGCCACGAAGTCCTCGGGGGGAATGATCGCCGGGCCACCGGTCTCAACCAACTCACCGTTCTCGTCCTCCGCCAGGCCGGCGATGGCCGGGTGGTCAAGGATGTTCGCCAGGACGTCCGGCTTGAAGAGACCGCCCCGCGTGGTGCGGTACCCCTCCGCGTTCATCCACTCGCAGATGGCGGGGTAGCTCTGCTTGAGCAGCCGCCGAGAAGCGGCAGCCCGAATGCCCTCAGCCTCGCTCTCGCGCACACGCCGGTACGCCATGTCGTCGAAGCCGTACAGCCTTGGCATCTCCTCGCCCCTCCTACCGACCCCCCTACTCGTAAAACTTTACAGGAGATAGGTCACAATCTTGCTAAATCGTCCGAACACCTCTCGACGCATCACTCGTCACGCTCCGCGCCGCTCCTCCACTCCGAGCAGCTTCCACAGCTCCGCCGTCGGCACACGTACCGTCCGACCCAACGTGAGCGTGCGGACCGGGAAGGACCCCTTGCGGATCAGCTCGTACGCCTTGTCACGGCCGATCCCGAGGGCACGCCCAGCAGTTGTCACGTTGACCGTGGCCGGAAGAGACAGGAGCTCCTCCAGGCTCATCGCCCCGGCCGAAGCCTGCCTGCCCGCTTCCTGAGCAGTCATTTCGTTGGTCGCAATCTCCCCCGCGCCAACATGCTGGCAACTTTACAACGGTGTCCGACAGCCCCAGCAAGATCGAGAGAGATCACGCCAGACACGTACGGATACGTACGCACAACCGGCTGGCCCGGAGCCAGCCGTCAGCAGGGGGTCGGATGTACTCGCCGAACTTCTACCGGCGATGCCAGTGCAAGGGTCCACTCATGGACAAGGCGGGCAAGCCCGTTCTGAACGACGACGGTAGCCCCAAGATCGGGGACATCGGGCTGACGTGCCCCAAGCTCGGCCGCAAGGGCCACGGAACGTGGTACTTCTCCCTGGAGTTGGAGCGCGGGGAAAACGGCAAGCGGCGCCGCGTCAAGCGAGGCGGCTTCCCCACCAAGGAGAAGGCCGAAGCAGAAGCCGAGAAGGTCTTCAAGGAAGCCGACCGCGGCACCGACGTCCTGTCCACCGAGACGATGGCCGACTACCTGCGGCGCTGGATCGACGCCAAGAAGTCCCTCGCCCGCACCACCCGGCACGGCTATCAAGAGCACATCGACAACTACCTCATCCCACACCTGGGCCACATCAAGCGCCGTGATCTGCGCGTGCGCCACCTGGACTTGATGTACAAGGCCATCGAGCGCGAGAACGCCGAGCGCACGCTCCACCGCCTGCGGGTCGAGGAACTGACCCAGGCCCGCGACGCCGCCCACACAGCGTGGGTCCGCGCCGCAGGACAGAAGGAGGAACGCCGACGCGCCCGGCGCGCCTACCTGGAAGCCAACGCCGCACTGCGCGAGGGCCGCAAGGGACTGCGCAAGGTCACCTCCCCCGCAACGATGCACCGCATCAACGACACCATCTCCTCCGCCATCACCTGGGGGATGAAGCGCGAAGAGGCGTTCAGCAAGAACTGGGCCCAGCTCGTCGAGCTGCCAGCGGTCAGCCGGCCCAAGCCGCTGGTGTGGACGCCAGAGCGGGTCGAGCACTGGAAGCGGACAGGGGAGAAGCCTGGCCCCGTCATGGTCTGGACGCCCGAGCAGACCGGCCAGTTCCTCGACTTCGTCCGGGACGACTGGCTCTACGCCCTGTGGCACTCCTTCATCTTCCTCGGCCCCCGACGCGGCGAGATGTGCGCCCTGCCATGGCCTGAAGTCAGCCTCGACAACTTCTGGCTTCGCATATCCGCCCAGATCGTTGAAGTGGCCTACCGGCTGTACGGCGAAGCGCCCAAGGCCGACAGCGTCCGCACGCTGGACCTGAGCGAGGAGTCGGCTGAGGTGCTGGCACAGTGGCGAGCCAAGCAGGATGAGGCGCGCGAGGAGTGGTCTGGGGTAGAAGCCTGGGTCGAGTCGGACCGGGTCTTCACGCAGGAGAACGGCGAGCCCCTTCACCCCGACTGGGTGAGCCGACGCTTCAAGCGCCTGGTGGAGCTGTCCGGCCTGCCGCCGGTCCGCCTCCATGATCTCCGGCACATCTCGGCAAGTCTGTCGCTACTCCAGGGGAACGACATCAAGGTCGTCCAGGAGCGGCTGGGGCACAGCTCGCGCCAGATCACCTCCGACACCTACACCAGCGTCCTCCCCGAACTCGCGCGGCGCGAGGTCGAGTCCATGACGACCGTGATCCCTCGCAGCGTCCCCCACAACGTGCTCCGCCCGCTCGCCTTTCCCCAGAAGCTGTTCAGCGACGGCATGGCCGTCGTCTATGCCAACGCTGCCCGCGACGCCGACGGCGCCTGGACGATCAGCGTAAAGGCTCCGCACAACGGCCGCTCGCTCGGCAAGATCAAGACAGCCGCCGCCAGTCAGGAGAATGCGACCCGGACCGTGATCCAGTGGGTTCGCGACCACTGCAAGGACGCCGGCCTGAGGATCTTGTCGGCGGACAAGGTCACCACACGTCTTCCAGAGCCGGGGAAGCGCCAGCATCGCCTTACCCGCTTCGTCATCGACAGCGGGACGGAGATGGACCCCGAAGCGTGGGCGCCGGTCCCTGTCGCCCCAGGCGACTCCGAGGCCTCCGAGGCCTCCGAGGAAGATCAAGAACCCTCCCAGGAGGCCGCGTAGAGGCCTCATGGCCCGAATGGGGACCTCCGGGCCCCTGTAGGGTCCCTGGATCTTGGTCTGAGGGAGTGAAGGAGGGCCGCCACGCTGGCGTGGCGGCCCTCCTTCGTACGTTTCTGCAGGTAGAAACGCTTCTGCGCGTGTAGCGCCTGGTGGGGCGGGTGGGACTCGAACCCACGGCCGACGGATTATGAGTCCGCTGCTCTAACCGGCTGAGCTACCGCCCCATAGCGGCGTGTCGCGTACACGTGTGCGCGCCGTCTGCCGCAGCATAGCCGCTCATACGATCTCCTGCTTCGGAAGACCGGCTTCCGCGCTGCTCATGACCCTGAGGACAACAGCGCAGGCACGGCGGTTCCCGCGGGCATGAAAAAGGACCCCCAAGGGGTCCTCGTTCACCGCGCTCCCCCGACTGGACTCGAACCAGTAACCTGCCGGTTAACAGCCGGCTGCTCTGCCAATTGAGCTACGGAGGACCGAAGCTCCCCCGACTGGACTCGAACCAGTAACCTGCCGGTTAACAGCCGGCTGCTCTGCCAATTGAGCTACGGAGGATCGCCTCGACTGCATCGAACGTAGCTCCTTGGGTATTCGCCAGGGGGCGGGCGCTCGCTGCGACACATACATTAGCGCAAGCAGGGGGGTGCTCCGCCAATCGGTTCCCCCGGCGCCCACGTCGCACCGCAGTCCTAGGCAAGGGAAGGGTGGCAGCCATGCGCTACCGGCTCACGTTCGTCGCCGGACTGGCCCTCGGTTACGTGCTCGGCACGAGGGCCGGACGCGAGCGGTACGAGCAGCTGAAGAAGTCCGCTCAGCGGATCGCGCAGAACCCCGCCGTGCGCAACACCGCCGAGACCGCCGCCCAGCAGGGCCGCCAGTACGCGGGCAAGGCCTTCCACACGGTCAGCCACAAGGTCGGCGACCGGGTCCCCGAGACCGTGGCCCAGCGCGTCAGGTCCCTGCGGGACCGGAGCCTGAACGGCACGCCCGAGGACGACTGGGGCACCAGCGACACATAGGGCGGCGCTCCGGGCGCGGCGCCCCGCGACGCCGTAGGACACGCGCGGAGGACCGCCCGCCCCGCGGCCGCGCCCGCGGGGCGACGAGCATCCCCGCCGATGCTGCAAAATTCGGTGCATGGGGATAGTCGCCGGCTTGGACAGCGCACCGGACTTCACACGCATCGTGGTCTGTGACACGGACACCGGTGCCGTACTACGGCAGGGGTACGCCCCGCACCCGGTGGAGGGCCGGCCCAGCGACGTCGATCCGCAGGCGTGGCTGCTCTCCCTCGGCGAGGCGGCCGGCGGCGGGCTGCTGGAAGGCGTGCAGGCCATCGGCGTGTCGGCCCAGCAGAACGCGCTGATCCCGCTGGACGCGCAGGGCAACACCGTGCGCCCGGCGATGGTCGGCGGGGACAAGCGGGCGCAGGTCGCGGCGGCAGACCTCGTCGACGCGCTCGGCGGCCGGGAGGCCTGGGCGCAGGCCGTGGGGTGCGTGCCCTCCGCCGCGCAGCCGGTCACCAAGCTGCGCTGGCTCGCCAAGAGCGAGCCCGAGAACGCCCGCAGGACCGCCGTGCTGCTCCAGGCGCACGACTGGCTGGTCTGGCAGTTGCTGGGCCGGCCGGTGCGCAGGACCACCGACCGCGGTGGCGCCTCCGGCACCGGGTACTGGTCGGCCGCCACCGGCGCCTACCGGCCCGACCTGGTCGAGCTGGCGCTCGGGCACCAGGCGATGCTGCCGGAGGTGATCGGCCCGTCGGACGCGGCCGGTACGACCCCGGAGGGGCTGCTGATCTCCGCCGGGACCGGGGAGACCATGGCCGCCGCGTTCGGGCTCGGCATCGGGCTGGGGGACGCCGTCGTCTCGCTCGGGGCGTCCGGGTCCGTGATGGCCGTGCACCCCGAAGCCCTGACGGACCAGTCCGGGATGATCACCGCGCTCGCCGACGCGACCGGCATGCACCTGCCGGTCGTCACCACCCTCAACGCCGTACGGGCCCTGCGCGGAACCGCCGAACTCCTCGGGCTGCCGGACCTGGAGAGTCTGTCGGAGCTGGCGATGAAGTCCACGCCGGGCGCGCACGGGCTGGTGCTCCTGCCCTATCTGGAGGGCGAGCGGACGCCGAACCTGCCGCACACCGCGGGCACCCTCGCGGGGCTCAGGCGGGAGTCGATGAAGCCCGAGCATCTGGCGCGGGCCGCGTTCGAGGGCATGCTGTGCGGGCTCGGCGACGCGCTGGACGTGCTGCGCGGGCGTGGCGTGGACGTGCGGCGGATCTTCCTGCTCGGCCCGGCCGCCGAGCTGCCCGCCGTGCAGGCCTCGGCGCCCTCGCTGTTCGGCGCGCAGGTCGTCGTGCCGCAGCCCGCGGACTACGCGGCGATCGGCGCGGCCCGGCAGGCGGCCTGGGCGCTCGGCGTGTCGCAGGGCGCCCTCGACCCGCGCACCCCGCCGGCCTGGCAGGGCGCTGCGGCGCAGGTGCTGGAGCCGGGCGACGAGCTGGCCGTGGGACAGGCGGTACGGCAGCAGTTCACGGCGGTGCGGGAACAGACCCATCCGGGGGCGTTCCGCGGGTGAGACGTAGGGCCGGCGGCTGAGGCACCGTCGGCCTTTGGTCGGCTGTCGGGTTAATCGGTTGAGGTAACGCGGGTGGAGTGTCCGACGATAGGGGCCAAGGGCAACCGACCGGCCCCCCTCGCCGACTCCGAGAGACGTAGCGTGCTCATACGACTTCTGCGGACCTATCTCAGGCCCTACAAGAAACCCATAGCCCTGCTGGTGCTGCTGCAGTTCCTGCAGACCTGCGCCACCCTCTACCTGCCCACACTGAACGCGCACATCATCGACAACGGTGTCGTGAAGGGTGACACGGGTTACATCCTGTCCTTCGGTGCCCTGATGATCGGCATCTCGCTGGCGCAGGTCGTGTGCAACATCGGTGCCGTGTACTACGGCGCCCGGACCGCCTCCGCACTCGGCCGGGACGTGCGCGGCGCCGTCTTCGACCGGGTGCAGTCCTTCTCCGCGCGTGAGGTGGGTCACTTCGGGGCGCCCTCGCTCATCACCCGTACGACGAACGACGTACAGCAGATCCAGATGCTGGTCCTGATGTCGTTCACCCTGATGGTGTCGGCGCCCATCATGTGCGTGGGCGGCATCGTGCTGGCGCTCGGCCTGGACGTGCCGCTGTCCGGGGTGCTGGTCGCGGTGGTGCCGGTGCTGGCGCTCTGCGTCACCCTCATCGTGCGCCGGCTGCGGCCGCTGTTCCGGTCGATGCAGGTCCGCCTGGACACCGTGAACCGGGTGCTGCGCGAGCAGATCACCGGCAACCGCGTGATCCGCGCCTTCGTGCGGGACCAGTACGAGCAGGAGCGGTTCGGGAAGGCCAACGGCGACCTGACCGACATGCAGCTGGCCACCGGGCGGATGCTCGCGCTGATGTTCCCGATGGTCATGACGGTGGTGAACCTGTCGTCCATCGCGGTGGTGTGGTTCGGCGCGCACCGCATCGACAGCGGCGGGATGCAGATCGGCGACCTGACCGCGTTCCTCGCCTATCTGATGCAGATCGTCATGTCCGTGATGATGGCCACCTTCATGTTCATGATGGTGCCGCGCGCGGAGGTGTGCGCCGAGCGCATCGAGGAGGTCCTCGGGACCGACTCCAGCGTGGTCCCGCCGGCCGCGCCCGTCACCGAGCTGCGCGCGCACGGCCATCTGGAGCTCCGGGGCGCGGGCTTCCGCTATCCGGGCGCCGAGGAGCCGGTGCTGAAGGCCGTCGACCTGGTGGCCCGCCCGGGTGAGGTGACCGCCGTGATCGGCTCGACCGGCAGCGGCAAGTCCACACTGCTCGGGCTGGTCCCGCGGCTGTTCGACGCCACCGAGGGTGAAGTCCTGGTCAACGGCGTGCGGGTGGACGAGGTCGACCCGAAGCTGCTCGCGCGGACGGTCGGACTGGTGCCGCAGAAGCCGTACCTGTTCGCCGGCACGGTCGCCACCAATCTGCGGTACGGCAATCCGGACGCCACCGACGAGGAACTGTGGCACGCGCTGGAGGTGGCGCAGGCCAAGGACTTCGTGCGGAAACTGGAGGGCGGGCTGGACGCGCCGATCGCACAGGGAGGCACCAACGTCTCCGGCGGTCAGCGGCAGCGGCTCGCCATCGCCCGCACCCTCGTGCAGCGGCCGGAGATCTACCTCTTCGACGACTCCTTCTCCGCGCTCGACTACGCCACCGACGCCGCCCTGCGCGCCGCGCTCGCCCGGGAGACCGCCGAGGCGACCGTCGTCATCGTCGCCCAGCGGGTGGCGACCATCCGCGACGCCGACCGGATCGTCGTGCTGGACGAGGGCCGGGTCGTCGGCTCCGGCCGGCACCGGGAGCTGATGGCGGCCAACGACACCTACCGGGAGATCGTGCTCTCCCAGCTGACGGAAGCGGAGGCTGCCTGATGGCCGGGCCCATGGCGGCGCGCATGATGGCCGGGGGCGGCCCCGACCAGCGCTCGATGGACTTCAAGGGGTCGGGCAAACGGCTCCTGTCCCACTTCAGACCGGAACGGTTCACCATCTACGGCCTGCTGCTCTGCGTGGTCGTCAGCGTGGCCCTGAGCGTGATCGGCCCGAAGATCCTGGGCCGGGCCACCGACCTGGTCTTCTCCGGCATCGTCGGCCGGCAGATGCCCGCCGGGGCCACCAGGCAGCAGGTCCTCGACCAGATGCGGGCCCATGGCCAGGGCCGGATCGCGGACATGCTGCAGGGCACCGACTTCACGCCCGGCAAGGGCATCGACTTCGGCGCCGTCGGCACCGTCCTGCTGCTCGCGCTGTGCACCTTCCTGGTCTCCGGCCTGCTCATGGCGGTGGCGACCCGGCTGGTCAACCGGTCCGTGAACCGCACCATGTTCCGGCTGCGCGGCGCCGTGCAGGCGAAGCTGTCGCGGCTGCCGCTGTCGTACTTCGACCAGCGCCAGCGCGGCGAGGTGCTGAGCCGGGCCACCAACGACATCGACAACATCGGGCAGACGCTCCAGCAGTCGATGGGCCAGCTGATCAACTCGGCGCTGACCATCATCGGCGTGCTCGCGATGATGTTCTACGTCTCCTGGATCCTGGCGCTGGTCGCGCTGGTCACCGTGCCGCTGTCGTTCCTGGTGGCGACCCGGGTCGGCAAGCGGTCGCAGCCGCACTTCGTGCAGCAGTGGCGCTCCACCGGCAAGCTGAACGCCCACGTCGAGGAGATGTACACCGGGCACGCCCTGGTGAAGGTGTTCGGCCGGCAGGAGGAGTCGGCGAAGCAGTTCGCCGAGCAGAACGAGGCGCTGTACCAGGCGGCGTTCAAGGCGCAGTTCAACAGCGGCGTCATGCAGCCGCTGATGATGTTCGTGTCGAACCTCAACTATGTGCTGGTCGCGGTCGTCGGCGGCCTGCGGGTCGCCTCCGGCGCGCTGTCCATCGGTGACGTGCAGGCGTTCATCCAGTACTCGCGCCAGTTCTCCATGCCGCTGACGCAGGTCGCGTCGATGGCGAACCTCGTGCAGTCCGGTGTCGCCTCGGCCGAGCGGGTCTTCGAACTCCTGGACGCGGAGGAGCAGGAGGCGGATCCGGTGCCGGGCGAGCGGCCGGCCGAGCTGCGCGGGCGGGTGTGCCTGGAGCACGTGTCGTTCCGGTACGACCCGGAGAAGCCGCTGATCGAGGACCTGTCGCTGACCGTGGAACCCGGTCACACGGTGGCCATCGTGGGCCCCACCGGCGCGGGCAAGACGACGCTGGTCAACCTGCTGATGCGGTTCTACGACGTCTCCGGCGGCCGGATCACCCTCGACGGGGTGGACATCCGGAAGATGTCCCGCGACGAACTGCGGTCCGGGATCGGCATGGTGTTGCAGGACACCTGGCTGTTCGGCGGCACCATCGCGGAGAACATCGCCTACGGCGCCTCCCGGGAGGTCACCCGCGGGGAGATCGAGGAGGCCGCGCGGGCCGCGCACGCCGACCGGTTCATCCGCACCCTGCCCGACGGGTACGACACCGTCATCGACGACGAGGGCACGGGTGTCAGCGCCGGTGAGAAGCAGCTCATCACCATCGCGCGGGCGTTCCTGTCCGACCCGGTGATCCTGGTGCTGGACGAGGCGATGAGTTCCGTCGACACCCGTACCGAGGTGCTGATCCAGAAGGCGATGGCGAAGCTGGCGGCCGGGCGTACCTCGTTCGTGATCGCACACCGGCTGTCGACCATCCGGGACGCCGACACGATTCTCGTCATGGAGAACGGGGCGATCGTCGAACAGGGCGCGCACGCCGAGCTGCTGGCGGCCGACGGCGCGTACGCCCGGCTGTACAAGGCCCAGTTCACGCAGGCCGTGGCCGAGGTCGACTAGGCACAAGGGGGGCCGCCGGCCGGCGGCCCCCCTTTCAGTCCAGATAGCCCCTGAGCTGGTCCGCGAACGCGTGGTCCCGGAGCTTGTTCAGGGTCTTGGACTCGATCTGCCGTATCCGCTCCCGGGTGACCCCGAACAGCCGGCCTATCTCCTCCAGCGTGCGGGGCCGGCCGTCGATGAGCCCGTAACGGAGCTGTACGACCTTCCGCTCCCGCTCGCCGAGCGTCGACAGCACCGCCTCCAGGTGCTGCCGCAGCAGCAGGAACGCGGCCGACTCGACCGGGCTCGCCGCGTCCCCGTCCTCGATCAGGTCGCCGAGGGCCACGTCGTCCTCCTCGCCGACCGGTGCGTGCAGCGAGACCGGTTCCTGGGCGAGGCGCAGCACCTCCGAGACCCGCTCGGGCGGCAGGTCGAGGTGCGCGGCGACCTCGGCGGGCGTCGGCTCGTACCCCCGTTCCTGCAGCATGCGGCGCTGCACCCGGACGACCCGGTTGATCAGCTCGACGACGTGCACCGGGACGCGGATGGTGCGGGCCTGGTCGGCCAGGGCCCGGGACATGGCCTGGCGGATCCACCAGGTGGCGTAGGTGGAGAACTTGTAGCCGCGGGCGTAGTCGAACTTCTCCACCGCGCGGATCAGCCCGAGGTTGCCCTCCTGCACCAGGTCGAGCATGGTCAGGCCGCGGCCGACGTAGCGTTTGGCGACGGAGACGACGAGCCGCAGATTGGCCTCGATGAGCCGCCGCTTGGCCATCCGTCCCATGACCACGAGCCGGTCCAGATCGAGGGCCAACTCGCTGTCCAGATCAGGGGTGTTGCTCAGCTTCTCCTCGGCGAACAGGCCGGCCTCGACGCGGCGGGCGAGTTCGACCTCCTCGGCGGCGGTGAGCAGCGGGATGCGGCCGATCTCGCGCAGGTACTGGCGGAACAGGTCGGCCGAGGGGCCGCTGGTGTCGGTCCGCGCCGATACGGCCGCCTCGACGGGTTCGGCGGTCTCCTCGGGCTCGTCCACGAGCGCTTCCGCCGGTGGTTCGGCCGGCTCGGCGGGCCCGTTCTCCGGGTGGAGGGCGGCGCGGCTCTGCGGGGGCACGGCCATGAGGACGTCCGGCTCGGCGTCCGGATCGTCCGCGGTGGTACTGGTGGCGCTGTCGGTCTGGGTGAGGGTCTGGGTCTGCACGGGGGCGACCTCCAGGATGATCGCTGCCGTCGGCTGCGGCAGCGGCACTTCGGAAGCGGAGAGTCGACGGCCTGCGCTCCGAGGACTCGGGCACCGGACCCAGTGTGGGGGAAGACACATCCCCGCCACGAGGGGCGTGCGGTGACTTTTTGCGTCCGGTCCGTCACCGGTCGGTTACTCGGTTCGTTGGACTATGCGATCGGCAACTGCGAGCACTGTGCCGCACCGACTTGGGGCAGGAAGGCGCTGAGGGAGCTGGGCACAACCGTCGGAGTCCTCCTCACCGGCCAGATCGAACGGGCGAGGGTGCAGGACGAGCACACCGAGAAGCTGGACCGTCTTGCGACATCGGTCGATGCGATCGTGCGCCGTCTGGGCATCACGGACTCGCAGTCCCGCGAAGGCTGAGGCCCCCCTACAGCGCCTGCGCGCCCCGCTCGCGCAGGGCCTGGTCGTACTGCTGGAGGACCCACAGCTCGTTCTGCACGGCGGCCAGCCGGGCGGGGTCGCCGCCGCCCGCGAGGCGGGTCATCTGGGACTGGATGTCGTGGATGCGGCGTTCCACGGCGCGGCGGCGGATCTGGACCAGGACCGTGCCGGCGTAGGCCTCGTCGACCGTGCGGCGCAGGATCGGCTCGACCGCCAGTTCGGTGACCATCGCGCGCACGGCGTCGTCAGGCGCGGCCTCGCGGACCCGGACCAGGTACTCCTGCGGATCGGGGACGCCGTACTCGGCGCCGCCCGCCTCGGCGATCGCCTGGCGCACGGCCGCGTACGGCGGTGCGGTGAACTCGTCCACGCCGTAGGCGTCGAAGGCCGGGGAGACCAGTTCGGGCCGCTGCAGGGCGAGTTTGAGCAGTTCGCGCTCGGCGGCGTGGACCGGGTTGCGCAGGGTGAGGGCCGGGCCGCTGTTGGCCGGGCGGGACGCGGGCGCCGCCCACTGCCGGCCGGCCGGGCGGGTCCGGTCCTGCTGCGGGGAGCCCTTGCCCTCCCTCGCCCAGCGGGCCAGCTGGGCCACGCGCCGGACCACGAACTGGGTGTCGAGGATGCCGAGCATGCCGGCGAGTTCGACGGCGACCTCGTGCTGGGCGCCGCTGTTCTTGATGCGGGCGACGACGGGCGCCGCCTCGTCCAGCGCGGCGGCCCGGCCGGCCGGGGTGTCCAGGTCGTAGCGGCTCACGATCTGGCGGAGCGCGAACTCGAAGAGCGGGGTGCGGGGTTCGACCAGGTCCACCACCGCCTCGTCGCCCTTCGCCAGCCGCAGCTCGCACGGGTCCATGCCGTCCGGCGCGATCGCGATGTACGTCTCGGCGGCGAACTTCTGGTCGTCCTCGAAGGCGCGCAGGGCCGCCTTCTGGCCGGCGGCGTCGCCGTCGAAGGTGAAGATGACGCGGGCGCTGCCGTTGTCCATCAGCAGCCGGCGCAGGATCTTGATGTGCTCGCCGCCGAAGGCCGTACCGCAGGTGGCGATGGCCGTCGTCACTCCGGCGAGGTGGCAGGCCATGACGTCGGTGTAGCCCTCGACGACGACGGCTCGGCTGGTCTTGGCGATCTCCTTCTTCGCGAGGTCGATGCCGTACAGCACCTGGCTCTTGCGGTAGATCGCCGTGTCGGGCGTGTTCAGGTACTTCGGGCCGTTGTCCGCCTCGTACAGCTTGCGGGCGCCGAAGCCGACGACCTCGCCGCCGATGTCCCGGATCGGCCACATGAGCCGGCCCCGGAAGCGGTCGATGGGGCCGCGCCGGCCCTCCTGGGCGAGGCCGGACAGGAGCAGCTCCTTGTCGGTGAAGCCCTTGCCGCGCAGATAGCGGGTGAGGTGGTCCCAGCCCTGGGGGCTGTAGCCGACGCCGAAGTGCACGGCGGCGGCCTGGTCGAAGCCGCGCTCGGCGAGGAAGATCCGGCCGGTCTCGGCCTCGGGGCTGGTGGCGAGCTGCTCGGCGTACCACTGCGCGGCGATCTTGTGGGCCTCGACCAGGCGGATGCGCTCGCCGCGCTGGTGGGCCGGGTTGTACCCGCCCTCCTCGTAGCGCAGCGTGATGCCGGCCTGGGCGGCCAGCCGCTCCACCGCCTCCGAGAAGGAGAGGTGGTCCACCTTCATCACGAAGGTGATGGTGTCGCCGCCCTCCTGGCAGCCGAAGCAGTGGAAGAGTCCCTTGCTCGGGCTGACCTGGAAGGACGGCGACTTCTCGTCATGGAACGGGCACAGGCCCTTGAGGTTGCCGCCGCCCGCGTTGCGCAGCTGGAGGTACTCGGAGACCACGGCGTCGATCGGGACCGCGTCCCGTACCGCCTTCACGTCCTCGTCGTTGATCCGTCCTGCCACGCGTGAATTCTACGGGGCACCACCGACACTCCTGGGGCGCGTGAGCCGACCCCCGGCGGGGGTCCGGGGGTCGTCCCCCCGGGAATCGCGGCCGGGGACGGACTGACCTGCCCGGTGCTCAGGAGACGAGGCTGTCCAGAGGTACGTGCGGGTCGGCCAGGGCGTCCAGGTCCACCGGCGCCGCGGACCGGATCAGTTTCTGGATGGGCTCTGTGACGTCCCACACGTTCACGTTCATCCCGGCCAGGACGCGGCCCTCCTTCACCCAGAAGGCGATGAACTCCCGTTTCCCGGCGTCGCCCCGGATCACCACCTGGTCGTACGACCCGACGGGCGCCCAGCCGCTGTACTCCATGCCGAGGTCGTACTGGTCGGTGAAGAAGTAGGGCACCCGGTCGTACGTCACCTCCTGGCCGAGCATGGAGCGGGCGGCGGCCGGTCCGCCGTTCAGGGCGTTGGCCCAGTGCTCGACCCGGACCCGGGTGCCGGACCGGGCGAGCGGGGAGTTGGCCGCGTCGCCGGCCGCGTAGACGTCCGGGTCGGACGTGCGCAGCCGCTCGTCGACGACGATGCCGCCGCCGTGCGCCCGGTCGGCGATCTGAAGGCCCGCCGCCTCCGCGAGGCCGACGCGGGGGGCCGCGCCGATCGCGGCGAGGACGCCGTGTGCCGGGTGCTCCTCGCCGTCGTCGGTGCGCACGGCGAGGACCATGCCGTCCTGTCCGACGATCTCGGTGAGCCGGCGCCCGAAGTGGAAGCGGACGCCGTGCTCGCGGTGCAGCTCGGCGAAGACCTCGCCCAGCTCGGGGCCGAGCGCGCCGTGCAGCGGGGTCGGCGCCGGCTCGATCACGGTGACCTCGGCGCCGTACTCGCGGGCCGCCGCCGCGACCTCCAGGCCGATCCAGCCGGCGCCCGCGATCACGAGGTGCCCGTTGTCCCGGCCGAGCGAGCCGAGCACGCCCCTCAGCCGCTCGGCGTGCGCGAGCCGGCGCAGATGGTGCACGCCGGCCAGGTCGGTGCCGGGGATGTCCAGGCGGCGCGGCTCGGCGCCGGTGACCAGCAGCAGTTTGTCGTAGCGGACGAGGGTGCCGTCGTCGCCGAAGCGGACCGTCTTGGCACTGCGGTCGATGCGGTCGACGAACTGGCCGAGGTGCAGCTCGATGTCGTTGCGCGCGTACCAGGCCGGCTCGTGCACGAAGACGCTGTCGCGCTCCGCCTTGCCGAGCAGATAGCCCTTGGACAGCGGCGGCCGCTCGTAGGGGTGGTCGCGCTCGTCACTGATCAGTATCACCCGGCCGGTGAAGCCCTCCGCCCGGAGCGTCTCGGCCGCCTTCGCGCCGGCGAGCCCGCCCCCGACGATGACGAATGTCTGATCCGCGTCGACCACTTGTTGCCTCCTCGTAAGGGTGCCGCCACATGCGAGCGTCCCGCACCGTGCGTGCTGCGGGAAGAGGGAGTGACCCGATCAGGCCACGGACGACATGTTCCTTTCACATATGCCCGGTCAGTCTCGCGTGCAGCGAGCGTGCGGAGGCGTCCGTGAGGGAGGCGATCTGGTCGACGATCACCCGCTTGCGCGCGTGGTCGTCGTCTGCCCCGTCGAACAGTGCCCGAAACTGCGGGTCGAGGCCGTCCGGCGCGCGGGCGGTGAGCGCCTCCGCCAGCTCCGCCACGACGACCCGCTGATCGGCGCGCAGCCGCTCCTGCTCGGCGCGCTGCATCACATACCGGTCGGCGACCGCCTTGAGCACCGCGCACTCCATGCGCGTCTCGCGGGGTACGACCAGTTCGGCGCCGTAGCGGGTGAGCCGGCCGGAGCCGTACGCGGCGCGGGTGGCGCCCTCGGCGGCCAGGCAGAACCGGCCGATGAGCTGGCTGGTGGCGTCCTTCAGGCGGGCCTGGGCGACCGCCGTGCCGTCGTAGCCGTGCGGCCACCACTCCTCGTCCTGGAGCCGGTCCAGGGCGGCGGCCAGCTCGGCCGGGTCGGTGTCCGCCGGGACGTACCGCGCGACGGCCACCTCGAACACCGCCTGCCGCTCCGGCTCGGCGTGCAGGCAGTTCGGGTCGATGTGGCCGGCGTGCAGCCCGTCCTCCACGTCGTGCACCGAGTACGCCACGTCGTCGGACCAGTCCATGACCTGGGCCTCGAAGCAGGTGCGGGTGCCGGGGGCGTACGCGCGGACCCAGTCGAACACCGGGCGGTCGTCCTCGTAGACGCCGAACTTCCGCGACGCCGGGTCGGTGGGGTGGGCGCCGCGCGGCCAGGGGTACTTGGTGGCGGCGTCGAGGGCGGCCCGGGTGAGGTTGAGACCGACGGACCGTTTCTCGGTGAACCGCTTCGGTTCGATGCGGGTCAGGATCCGCAGCGACTGGGCGTTGCCCTCGAAGCCGCCGCAGTCGTCCGCGAAGGCGTTCAGCGCCTGTTCGCCGTTGTGGCCGAACGGCGGGTGGCCGAGGTCGTGGGCGAGACAGGCGGCCTCCACCAGGTCGGGGTCACAGCCGAGGGCCGCGCCCAGCTCGCGGCCGACCTGGGCGCATTCGAGCGAGTGGGTGAGGCGGGTGCGGGGGCTTGCGTCCCACACCTGGCTGCGGGCTTCCGGGGTGACGACCTGGGTCTTGCCGGCGAGGCGCCGCAGGGCGGCCGAGTGGAGGATGCGGGCGCGGTCGCGCTGGAAGGCCGTACGGCCGGGGCGTTTGTCGGGCTCGGGGGCCCAGCGTTCGACTGACGCCGGGTCGTAGCCGGTGAGGGGTGCGGTGCCTTCCATTGTTCGACATTAAGCGCCGGCAGTGGCAAAAGCCGGGTGCCGGGTGCCTGCTCGTCTGCCGGGTCGTGCTGTTCGGCGGGTCAGGCCGACGCGAGTTCCGCCTGCGTCGTCGCGCGTGCCTCGTCGTACCGGTGCAGGACCAGACGCGCCATCGCCGGGTGCGCCCCCAGCGGGGCCGAGGCCGTCCACGGCGCCGCGTCCGCCGCTTGCGTCGCGAAGCGGCCCGGTGCCGTGAAGTACGACGCCACCGCCACCCGGTGCCGGCCGCGGGCCGCCAGGGCCCGCACGGCCGTGGGGACGGTCGGGGTCGCCGCCGAGGCGTAGGCCGGGACGACCGGCACGCCCAGGCGGTCGGCGAGGAGGCGGGCGGTGCGGCGGGTGTCGGTGGCCGAGTCGGGGTCGCGGGAGCCCGCCGCCGCCAGGACGACCGCGCTGGCGCGCCGGGTCGCGGCGTCCATGGCCGCCGGCCAGCCCGCTTCCACCAGGCGGTCGTACAGGGCCTCGGCCAGCAGCGGGTGGGGGCCGAGCGGGGCGGCCCGGCGGGTGCGGGCCGGGGCGGCGGCGGCCAGCTCGGGGATGTCCCGCTTGACGTGGTAACCGCGGGACAGCAGCAGCGGGACGAGGACGGCGGAGGCGTCGCCGAGGGCGGCGAGGGTGTCCGGGAGCAGGGGCTCGTTCAGCTCGATGTGGCCCAGGTGGACGGGGACGGCGGGGCGCAGCTCGCGCACCCGCTCCGCCAGGGCCTGCACGGTCTCGAGCGCGCGGGGGTCACGGCTGCCGTGGGCGACCAGGACCAGGGCCGGCGCCGGGCCGCGCCGGCCGAGCGGGGACAGCAGGCGGAGCCGGCCGGTGACCTGGCTGCTGATGCTGTCCATGAGGTGCGCCGTGCTGTCGAGGTGGGCGCGGGGCTCGGAGCGGGGAGGATGCGACGCCGTCATGCCAGGATCCTGACGGCGTGAGGTTGCGGGGCCGTTGCCGGGCGGTGACGGGCGTTTTCCGCTGCTTCACGTCGTACGGACGCGCGCTGTGAGGCGAACCGGACCGGGGCGGACGGCGTCCTCCATGGTCGACAGCAGATCGTGGGGGGTCGGATGAGGATCCGTCGACCGCGGCTGCCGCGCACCCGCACGGGGCAGCGGCGGCTGGTGCAGGCCGTGATGGCCGGGTGTGTGCTGGCGCTGCTGCCGGCGACCTGGCTGTTCGTGTCCACGGAAGGCCGGTTGCGCACGGCGGCGGACGTCCCGCGGGCGCCCGTGGCGGTGGTGTTCGGCGCGGGGCTGTGGCACGGGGAGCCGTCGCCGTACCTGGCGCACCGGCTGGACGCGGCGGCGCGGCTGTACCGGCAGGGGCGGGTGAAGGTCCTGCTGGTCACCGGGGACAACAGCCGCAAGGACTACGACGAGCCGGACGCCATGCGCGCCTACCTCACGAAGCACGGGGTGCCCGGTGACCGGATCGTCCGCGACTACGCCGGGTTCGACACCTGGGACTCCTGTGTGCGGGCCAGAAAGATCTTCGGGGTGGACCGGGCCGTGCTGGTCAGCCAGGGTTTCCACATCCGGCGCGCGGTGGCGCTGTGCGAGGCGGCGGGGGTCGACTCGTACGGGCTCGGGGTCGCTGCCAAGCATGACGTGACCTGGTACTACGGCGGGACACGGGAGGTGTTCGCGGCGGGCAAGGCGCTGCTGGACGCGGTGTTCCACCCGGATCCGACGTTCCTCGGGCCGCGGGAGAACGGGGTCGCCAGGGCGCTCGCGGGGGCGCGGGACTGAGCATGGAGATCACGGACCTGACGCCCGCCGAGCGCCGTGTGTGGGAGGCCTTCCCCCTCGGCGAGGGGGTCGACTTCCGGGAGAGCGAGGACGAGGATCCCGCGGACGGCGCCGCGTGGGGGCCCGGGCGCACGCTGCGGGCTCAGGTGCTGCGGGAACTGCTGCTGGGCGGGCCGGTGCGGGAGGGCCGCGTCGCCGGGCTGAAGGTGACGGGCGCGCGGATCACCGGGCGGCTGGACCTGAAGTACGGCGCCGTCGGCCATCCGGTGCGGTTGCGCCGGTGCCACTTCGAGCAGGTGCCCGATCTGTACGGGGCGCGGGTGGTCGCCCTGGTCCTGAGCGACTCGGTGCTGCCGGGGCTGACCGCGGGGAATCTGCGGGCCGAAGGGGTCGTACGGATCACGTGCTGCCGGATCACCGGGCCGGTACGGCTGCAGGGGGCGAAGCTGGCCGGGGCGCTGTTCGCGAACGGCGCGCACCTCGGCACGCCCGGCGAGGTGCCCGAGGAGGCCGTGCTCCAGCTCGGCCACGCCGAGGTGGGCACGGACGTGTGGGCGCCGGGGCTGGTCGCGCACGGGAAGGTGCATCTGAACGGTGCGGTCGTCCGCAACCAGGTGAACCTCAACGACGCGGAGCTGAACGCCCCCGGACACACCGTGCTGCACGCGGAGGTCCTGACGGTCGGCACCGACCTGCACGCCATGCGGCTGCGCGCCCGGGGCCGGCTCAACCTGAGCGGCGCCCGGATACCCCGCCAGCTCAACCTGGCGCACGCCCGGCTGTCCAACCCGGGCGGCCAGGCCCTGCGCGCCAGCAGCAGCGCCATCGGCGAGCTGTGGCTGCGGGAGGCCGCGCCGGTCGAGGGGGACGTCAACATGCGCCGGGCCCAGCTCGACCTTCTGCACGTGCCGCCCGAGGTGTGGCCCGGGCAGGTGCAGCTCGACGGGCTCGGCTACCGCATGCTGACGCCGCACCTGCCCGCCGAGCGGCGTCTTCCGCTGCTGGAACGCGACCGGGACGGCTACTTTCCGCACCCCTACGAGCAGCTTGCCACGGCGTACCGCACGGTCGGCGACGACGCGGCGGCGCGCACCGTGCAGCTGGCCAAGCTGCGCCGGCACCGCCGCACCCTGCCGCCGTACGCCCGGCTGTGGGGCCTGCTGCAGGACGCTGCCGTCGGCTACGGCTACCGTCCGATGCGGGCGGCGCTCTGGCTGCTGCTCCTGCTGTGCACCGGCACGCTCGTCTTCGCCCTGCACCGTCCGCCCGCGCTGAAGCCGTCGGAGGCGCCCGGGTTCAACCCGCTCTTCTACACCCTCGACCTGCTGCTGCCGATCATCGACTTCGGCCAGGAGGGGGCGTACGCGCCGCGGGGCTGGTACCAGTGGCTGTCGTATCTGCTGATCGTCACCGGCTGGGTGCTGGCCACGACGATCGCGGCGGGCGTCAGCCGCTCCCTGAGCCGCCAGTAGGGACCTCACGGCGCCGCAGGCCGGGCGGGGAGGCCGCCGTGCCGGGCGTGTAACCGGAGGCGGCCGGGGCCGTAACACGTGCGACGCACGCTGGCGGCATGGAGACCATCGCCGCGACGCCGACCCACTGCCCGTACTGCGCCCTGCAGTGCGGGATGAACGTCACGCCCCTTCCGCAGGGGGGCGCCGAGGTGTCGGAGCGGGCGGACTTCCCGGTGAACCGGGGCGCGCTGTGCGGCAAGGGCCGTACGGCGGCCCAGGTGCTGTCCCCCGCGGTACGGCTGACCTCGCCGCTGGTGCGCTCCGGCGGCCGGCTGGTCGAGGCGGGCTGGGCGGAGGCGCTGGACCGGATCGCCGAGCGGCTCGGGGGAATACGCGAGGAGTACGGCGCGGACGCGCTGGGCGTGTTCGGCGGGGGCGGGCTGACGAACGAGAAGGCGTACGCGCTCGGCAAGTTCGCGCGGGTGGTGCTGGGCACCTCGCAGATCGACTACAACGGCCGGTTCTGCATGTCGTCGGCCGCGGCGGCCGGCACGAAGGCGTTCGGTCTCGACCGGGGGCTGCCGTTCCCGCTGGAGGACATCCCGAAGACGGGCTGCGTGATCCTCGTCGGGTCGAATCTCGCCGAGACCATGCCGCCGGCCCTCCGCTTCTTCACCGAACTGCGGGAGAACGGCGGCACGTTGATCGTCGTCGACCCCCGCCGCACCAGGACGGCCGAGCAGGCGGACCTGCACCTGGCCCCCCGCCCCGGCACCGATCTCGCCCTGGCGCTGGGCCTGTTGCACCTGGTGGTGGCCGAGGGGCGGACGGACGAGGCGTACATCCGGGAGCGGACCGTCGGCTGGGAGCAGGCGCGGGCGGCGGCGATGGCGCACTGGCCGGAGCACGTGGAGCGGATCACGGGGGTGTCCGTTCCCCACCTGCGCGAGGCGGTACGGCTGTTCTGCGAGCCGGAGAGCGCGATGGTGCTGACCGCGCGCGGGCCGGAGCAGCAGTCCAAGGGCACGGACACGGTGGGCGCGTGGATCAACCTGTGCCTGGCGACGGGCCGGGCGGGCCGCCCGCTGTCCGGGTACGGCTGCCTGACCGGGCAGGGCAACGGGCAGGGCGGCCGCGAACACGGCCAGAAGGCCGACCAGTTGCCCGGCTACCGCAAGCTGGACGACCCCGAGGCGCGGGCGCACGTGGCCGGCGTGTGGGGCGTCGCCCCGGAGACCCTGCCCGGTCCGGGACGCAGCGCCTACGAACTCCTCGACGCCCTCGGCACCGACATCCGGGCGCTGCTGCTGATGGGCTCCAACCCGGTGGTGTCGGCGCCGCGCGCCGCGCACATCGAGGAGCGCATCAGGTCGCTGGACTTCCTCGCCGTCTGTGACGTGGTGCTGTCGGAGACGGCCGAGCTGGCGGACGTGGTGCTGCCGGTCACCCAGTGGGCGGAGGAGACGGGCACGACGACCAGCCTGGAGGGCAGGGTCCTGCTGCGGCGCCGTGCGGTCACCGCGCCGTCCGGTGTCCGCAGCGACCTGTACGTGCTGCAGGAGCTGGCGGCCCGGCTGGGGGTGGAGAAGGGCTTCCCGGCCGACCCGGAGGAGGTCTTCGAGGAGCTGCGCCGGGCGAGCGCGGGCGGCCCGGCGGACTACTCGGGGATGACCTACCGGCGGCTGGCGGAGGAGAACGGGGTGTTCTGGCCGTGCCCGTCCGACGACGAGGCGGCCCACCCGGGCACCCCGCGCCTGTTCCTGGACCGGTTCGCCACGCCCGACGGCCGGGCCCGGTTCGTGCCGGTGACGCACCGCCCGACGGCGGAGGAACCGGACGCCGAGTACCCGCTGCTGCTGACCACCGGCCGGGTGGTGGCGCAGTACCAGTCGGGCGCCCAGACCCGGCGCGTACCGGACCTGAACGCCGCCGCACCGGGCCCCTTCGTGGAGCTGCACCCGCGCCTGGCGGCCCGGATCGGGGCGGCGGAGGGCGACCCGGTGGCGGTGGTCTCCCGGCGGGGACGGGCCGTGGCACCGGCGAGGATCACGACCGCGATCCGCCCGGACACCGTCTTCATGCCCTTCCACTGGCCGGGCGAGGGCCGCGCCAACACCCTCACCAACCCCGCTCTCGACCCCACGTCCCGCATGCCGGAGTTCAAGTCGTGCGCGGTGCGGGTGGAGGCCGCGCGATGAGGCCGGGCGGCGGGACACCGCCTGCGGTCTCCCGCCGCCCGTACGTGATCACCGGCCGGGCCCGGGGGTTGATCAGGCCGGGGTGATCGGCGCCTGCAGTTCCGTCACCCAGTCGTCCCGGTTCTCGGGGCACTCCAGGTTGATCTCGCGGGGGTACTTGGCCGACCGGTAGCCGCCTGCGTCGATCCAGCGGGCCAGGGCCTGGGCGGTGGGCAGGACGGCGTCCACCGAGCCGCGGTGCACGATGGTCGCCGCCTGGCCGGGGGAGGGCAGGTCGAGGATCCGGAAGGCGCCGTCCTGGAGCGGGGCGGAGACCTGGACGGCGGCGTGGACGGTGATCCTTCCGCCGCCTTCCGGCGCGTCCTCGTAGGAGGCGATGCCGGGGCCCGTGGGGGTGATGCCCGCCTCCTCCAGGCGCCGGAACAGCTCGTCGTAGAGCGGGCCGATGACCGGGCCGATGTGCTCGGGCGCGAAACTCGCGGCGGTCGCGGTCAGCTCCGCGACCCGGACGGCAGGGACGTTCTTGACGACGACGTCGTTCGTGGGCATGCGCCCCTCGCTCCCGATCGCTCGGAGCCTCGCCTCGACCTGGACCAGCCGTGCCGCCGCGGCAGCCACGGCAGTCTCCAGTCCGGCCCGCCGAAGCCGCAGCATGCCGCGCAGCTCCTCCGCGCCGGCCTTCTCGTCCACGATGTCCCGGACCTGGCGCAGGGTGAAGCCGAGATCCTTCAGCGCGATGATCCGGTTGAGGCGGGCGAGCTGGGCGGCGGTGTAGTAGCGGTAGCCGCTCACGGGATCGACGTGGGCCGGGTGCAGCAGTCCGGTCGCGTCGTAGTGACGCAGCATCCGGATCGAGACGCGGCCGTGCCGGGCGAAGTCTCCGATGGTGAACATGATGTCTCCGAGCTGACCGCCTGACACGGTGTGAGGGTCAAGAAGCCGCGCGGCGGCCGGGGAACGGCGGGGCCCCGTCTCCTGTGTGGCGGGGAAGCCGTGGTCAGCGGCGGGCCAGCCAGTCGCCGCTCTCGATGGGGGTGCCGGTGGTGCGCAGGCGGGCGGCGACGGGCGGGGCGGCGAGGTAGACCCAGGCGAGGGTGGTGGTGCCGTCGGCGCGGGTGACCGGTCTGGCGGCGCGTTCGTAGAGGTTGCGGGGGTCGCCGGGGGTGTACTCCTCCAGGCGGTCCAGGGCGGCGAGCAGGCCGGGGTACGACTCGGGGCGGGCGGTGACCAGTTCGCCGTGGATCTCGGCGCCGGGGTGTTCCACGGCGTAGGGGTAGCCCGGTCCGTCGTACAGCGCGGCGCCCCGCAGGCGGGCCGGTTCCTCCGACGCCGTGCGGTCCCGCAGGAACAGGTCGTGGTTCGGTTCGCCGGGGCGGAGCGTGCCGTAGACGAAGAAGGGCAGCGGGGTTCCGGGCTCCTCGGGTTCCTCGGGTTTCTCAGTGATCACGGAAACGATTCTGTACCCCCTTCGGCTCCACACACATCTCCATGACGGGGCTATGGACATGACATGTCATGGCTCCTTAAATCTCTGGGAACAGCGCCGCCGCCCCCCACGCCCTGCCAGGCGCTTCCCCCCTCCCCGAGGAGACCGATGAGCCGGATACGCCAGCACGTCCGAGGGTCCCGTCGCCGCGCCACCACCGCCGGCGTCGCCGTCACCACCGCGACCCTGCTGTCCGTGGCCCTCTCCCCCACCGCCCACGCCGACGCCAGACCGACCCGGGCCACCGCGATCCAGCACGCGGCGTCCGCGCTCCTCGCCCACGCCACCAGCCTGGGCCTGACCTCCGCCGAGCAGACCAGCGTCCGCGACGTGATCGTGGACCGCAACGGCACCCAGCACGTCCGTTACGACCGCACCTACCGCGGACTGCCCGTCCTGGGCGGCGACTTCGTGGTCCACCTCGCTCCCGACGGCGCCTACCGCAGCGCCGACCGGGCCACCCGCGGGACCATATCGCTGGACTCGATCCTCCCGGCGGTTTCCGCCACCAAGGCCGCCGACCTCGCCGTGAACGCGCTGCGCGCCCTCCATCTCGGCGACACGCTCAGGCAGGTCAAGGCCAGGCCCCGGCTGATCGTCGACGCCCTGCACGGCAGCCCCAGGCTCGCCTGGCGCACCGACGCCGCCGGCCTGGACTCGCTCGGCAACCCGGTCGCCCGCACCGTGCTGACCGACGCGCGCACCGGGCGCCAGATCGACGCCTGGGACAGCATCGAGACCGCCGCCGGCGACGGCAAGTCCCTCTACAGCGGGACGGTGCCGCTGGAGACCACGCAGTCGGGGTCGTCGTACCAGCTCAAGGATCCGACGCGCGGCAACACCTACACCGGGGACGCCGGGGGCAAGACGGACCTGTGCGTCCTCGGCGTCTGCTTCAGCCGGGCGCCCGCGAACCTGTTCACCGACGCCGACAACCACTGGGGCAGCGGCACCACCGCCGACCGCGCCTCGGCCGCCGTCGACGCCCAGTACGGCACGGACATGACGTGGGACTACTACAAGAACGTCCACGGGCGCAGCGGCATCGGCGGCGACGGCAAGGGGTCGTACAACCGCGTCCACTACGGCAGCAACTACAACAACGCCTTCTGGGACGACAGTTGCTTCTGCATGACGTACGGCGACGGGGACGGGACCACCTTCGGGCCGCTGGTCGCCCTCGACGTCGCCGGGCACGAGATGACGCACGGCGTCACCTCCAAGACGGCCGCGCTGACCTACTCGGGCGAGTCCGGCGGGCTCAACGAGGCCACCTCGGACATCCTCGGCACGATGGTGGAGTGGTACGCGAACAACCCCTCCGACCCCGGTGACTACCTCATCGGCGAGAAGATCGTGAAGCCCGGCTTCGGCCAGACCGCCCTGCGCTACATGGACAAGCCGTCCAGGGACGGCAACTCGGCCGACTACTGGAGCAGTTCGGTCGGCAACCTCGACGTCCACTACTCCTCCGGCGTCGCCAACCACTTCGCCTATCTGCTGGCCGAGGGCAGCGGCCCGAAGACCATCAACGGCGTCGGCTACGACTCCCCCACCTACAACGGCTCCACGGTCACCGGCATCGGCCGCGACAAGGTCGGCAGGATCTGGTACCGGGCGCTGACGGTCTACATGACCTCCTCGACGAACTACGCGGGGGCGCGCACGGCCACCCTCAACGCCGCCAAGGACCTGTACGGCGCGGGCAGCACCGAGTACAACGCCGTGGCCTCGGCCTGGAGCGCCGTCAACGTGAACTGAGCCACCGGGGGAACCCGGACGCGTGCGGAACGCGGCAGGCCGGCGCCGGGACGGGGCGCCGGCCTGCCGCGTTCCGGCGCACTCCATTCGTGTTCTCTTCGCACAGCCCTCTCATCGCGCCCTTCGCGCCGCCTGTGACCTGCGGGAACGCTCCGGCGGCTGGTCCGTGTGGGGGCGGGGCGCGACACCCGTTCACCGCATTCCTGACGCGGCGTCAGCGAGCGGCCGTGGGCCGGAGCCAGTTACCTCGGAAGGGCAGGGCACACACCAGTCGGACAAGCTCCGGGGAGCACCCATGCTACGCACCGCCCGTCTGCTGACCGGTACCGCGCTCGTCGTGGCGGCCGCGGCGCCCGCCTGGGCCGGTACCGGCAGCCTGGACGTGTACCCCGCCACCGTGACGCCCGGCGGCCAGGTCACGGTGAACACCGCGGCGTGCGGCGAGAAGGGCTCGGCGGTCGGGGACGCGGGCGCGGTCGGCGCCGGCACCTTCACGCTGGCGCCCAGCTCGCACCAGGGCGAGGCGATCGGCCAGTTCCAGGTGCCGCCGGGGGCGCAGCCAGGGACGTACGAGATCGTCGCCAAGTGCGCGGAGGGCGGACGGCAGGTCACGGGCGACCTGGTGGTCTCGGTGAGCGCGGCGCACGAACAGGCGCAGCCGCGGGGAAGCATGAAGACGGGGGTCGGCGGCGCACTCGGCACCGACCCCGTGCAGACCACGGCGGGTGTGGCGGCACTGGCCGTCGCCGCCGCGGGCGGTACCTGGCTCCTGCATCGCCGGGCGAGAGGCGACGGGATCTGACGGACACCCTCCGCTGTCCGTCCACCGGTACCGCAACGTCCCACCCCCTCCGGGTCCGATGCCCCTCGCGGCCCGGAGGGGGAGGGCCCCTCCAGAGGGCTCCGCATCGCGGACGTCCCCTCCGGGAGCCCTCGGAGGACCGCTGCCAGAGGTCTTCCAGGTGCAAAAGGGAGGTTCCGGCAGCGCCGGGCAGGGCCGCCACCGAGGTCCCGGGGTTCCCCCAGGAGGTCCAGGCGGGTCCCTCCGGGAGGTCCCGGCAGCCCCCGGAGGTCGTCCGGGATCGCCTCCGCACCACCCGGAGGCCCGCCGCCACGAGTTCTCGGGGTCTGCCTTCGGAGAGGTTGGTATGCGCAGGAGAAGCAGGCACGACAGGCTCGGCGACACCGCGATAGCCGCGGTCACCGTCGTGGCGCTCGGCTCCGGGGTGTGGCTGCTGGGCGGCGCCAGCGGCACGCACGCGCCGCCCCAGCCGGCCGCCGCCGAGGGCCGCCCGGAACCGGGAGGCGCGCGGTCCGCCGCCCCCGCCCTCGCCCCGTCGGTGCCCACCCGCATACGGATCCCCTCCATACGCGTGAACGCCCCGCTGATGGGCCTGTCCCTCACCCGCTCCGGCAGCCTGGACGTGCCGCCCGCCCGGTACAAGAACCTGGCCGGCTGGTACGAGGCCGGCACCATGCCCGGCGAGACCGGCACCGCGATCGTCGCCGGCCATGTCGACAACGCCGAGGGCCCCGCCGTCTTCTACGACCTCGGCGCGCTGAAACGGGGCGCCCGTATCGACGTGGACCGCCGGGACGGCTCCGTGGCCGTGTTCACGGTGGACGCGGTGGAGGTGTACGCGGCGAACAACTTCCCCGACGACAAGGTGTACGGCGCCGCACCCCGCCCCGAGCTCCGCGTCATCACCTGCGGCGGCGGCTATTCGAAGAGCACCGGCTACCTGGGCAACGTCGTGGTGTTCGCGCACCTCACCGGAAGCCGCTGACCCACCGGACGCGGGCCGCCCGCCGGCCCGCCGCCCGTTACGCCGCCCACTGCTCGTACGCCAGGTTCGCCACCAGCGCGAAGACGACCGTCAGCAGCACCACCCGGACGAAGCCGCTGCCCTGTTCGAGCGCGGTGCGGGCGCCGAGGGTGCCGCCCGCGAGGTTGAAGACGGCCAGCAGGGCCGCAGGCTTCCACAGCACCGTTCCCTGGTACGCGAACATGGCGAGGGCACCCGCGTTGGTGCAGCAGTTGACGATCTTCGCGGTGGCGGAGGCGGTCACCAGGTCGAGCCTCAGGAGCGCGGTCAGGGCCAGCACCAGGAAGGTCCCGGTGCCGGGGCCGATCAGGCCGTCGTAGAAGCCGATGCCCAGGCCGGCCAGGCCGATCGCGGCGAGCTTCTGCCGCCGGGTGGCCGGCCCGGGCGCCGGAGCGGTGCCGAAGGCCGGGCGCAGGATCACGAACGCGGCGACCCCGAGCAGCACCGCCATGATCACCGGTTTGAGGACCGCCGTGCTCATCCCGGCCGCGAGGAAGGCGCCCGCCGAGGAACCGGCGAGGGCGGCGAGCCCGATGCGTACGGCCGTGCCGACGTCCACCGGCGCCCTGCGGGCGTACGTCACCGCCGCCCCGGTGGTGCCGACGATCGCGACGGCCTTGTTGGTGCCGAGCGCCCACGCGGCCGGGGTCGCCGGCGGCAGCCCGAGCAGCAGGGCCGGCAGAAGCAGCAGGCCGCCTCCGCCCACCACGGCGTCGATCCACCCGGCCGCCAGCGAGGCGGCGCACAGCAGGGCCACGGTCGTCATGGGTATGTCGGACATGATCGCGACCCTAACCTCGGCGCCCGAAGGGCGCGGAGCCGTATCGCCCTGCGGCCGACCCCGCCGGGAGCCCCCGCCCGGACGGCCCGTATCGCCATGCGGTGCGCTGCGACGGGTCCCCGCCCGGCCGAGCCGTACCGGCCCGGGACCCGCCCCGCCGGGAATCCCCGTCCGGCCGAGCCGTCCCGGTCCGCGACCCGCCCCACCAGCAGCCTCCGCCCGCACAAGCCGCACCGGCCCGCGACCCGCCCCACCAGCAGCCCCCGCCCACACACGCCGTACCGACCCGCGGCCCGCCGCGACGGCAGTCCCCCGGCCGTGGCCGGCCCCGGCGGCGGCTCGGCCGGAGGACGACCGATCGCTCCCCGGACCTCACAGGCCCGGGCGCCGCAGGCTGAGGGCAGCGTTCCTCACGGGAAACAGGCGTGATGCGGCCGGGTAACGTCGGGACCGCACGCTCAGGGACATGACCTCGAATACGCGTGTGGTGGTGATCGGCGCCGGCCTCGCGGGCGTACGGCTCGCCCGGCGGCTCGGCGAGCTGGGCACGCCCGCGCTGCTCGTCGGCGAGGAGGAGCACCCGCCGTACAACCGGGTGCTGCTCGCCGAGGTGCTGGCCGGCCGGTACGCCCCCGAGGTGATCGGCCTGCCCGCGCCGGACGGGCTGCTGCGCGCCCGGGTCACCGGCATCGACCGGGGCGCCCGGACCGTCGAGTGCGCCGACGGCTCCTCGATCGCATACGACACGCTGGTTCTCGCCACCGGGTCCAACCCCGTGCTGCCGCCGCTGCGCGGTCTGTTCACCCCCGATCGCCAACTTCCCGAGGGCGTCCACGCGTTCCGCACGATGGACGACTGCCTGGGGCTGGCCAAGGCGGTCCGGCCGGGGGTGCGCGCGGTCGTCATCGGCGGCGGACTGCTCGGCGTCTCCGCGGCCCGCGCGCTCGCCGTGCGCGGCGCGCAGGTGGTCCTCGCCCAGCAGGCCGAGCGGCTCATGGAACGCCAGCTCGACCCGGACGCCTCCCGGCTGGTGCTGCGGCACCTCACCGGCCTGGGCGTCGAGGTGCACACCGAGTGCCGGGTGCGGGACGTGCGCTGCGTCGCGGGAGCCGTCCGGTCGGTGGAACTGGCCGACGGGTACGCGCTCGACGCCGACCTGGTCGTCCTCGCCTGCGGGGTGCGCCCGCGCACCGGGCTCGCCGAGCAGGCCGGCCTCGCCGTCCACAAGGGCATCCTCGTCGACGACGAGCTGCGCACCTCCGACCCGCACATCCGTGCCGTCGGCGACTGCGTGCAGCACGACGGCACGGTCTACGGCCTGGCCTCGCCGGCGCTCGAACAGGCCGACGCGCTCGCCGAGCTGCTCGCGGGCGACTCCCGCGCCCGGTATTCCGGCACGCGTTCCCTGACCCGGCTGACCCTCACCGGCCCGGGCTCCCCCTTCGACCTCGCCGCGTTCGGCGAGACCGAGGCCCGCCCCGGCGACGACGTCGTGCGGCTCGCCGACGCCACCCGCGGCACCTACCGCAAGGTCGTCGTCCGCGACGACCGCCTGGTCGGCGGGGTCCTCGTCGGCGAACTCGGCACCGTCGGCGCGCTCGCCCGCGCCTGGGAGGGAGCAGAGCCGCTCCCGACGGACGGCGGCCCCCTGCTCCACCTGCTCACCAACGACGGAGGCTCCTGATGTCCACGGACACCACCCCCACGATCGTGCTCGTCGGCCACGGCATGGTCGGCCAGCGCTTCCTCGAAGCGCTCGCCGAGCGCGGCCTGACCGCCACGCACCGCGTGGTCGTGCTGTGCGAGGAGCCGCGCCCCGCCTACGACCGCGTCGCCCTCACCTCGTACTTCTCGGGCAAGAGCCCCGAGGAACTGTCGCTGACCGACCAGGAGTTCATCGACGCGCACGGCATCGAACTGTACGTCGGCGATCCCGCCGAGACCGTCGACCGCGCGGGCAGGAAGGTGACCGCCAGGTCCGGCCGGGTCTTCGCGTACGACACCCTGGTGCTGGCCACCGGCTCCTACCCGTTCGTGCCGCCGGTGCCGAACAAGGACGCCGAGGGCTGTTTCGTCTACCGGACCATCGAGGACCTGCTCGCCATCGAGGAGTACGCGAAGACGCGGGCGAGGACCGGCGCGGTGGTCGGCGGCGGCCTGCTCGGCCTGGAGGCGGCCGGCGCACTCAACGGGCTCGGACTGGCCACGCACATCGTGGAGTTCGCGCCGCGCCTGATGCCGGTACAGGTCGACGAGGGCGGTGGCGCGGCGCTGCTGCGGACCATCGAGGGCATGGGTCTGACCGTGCACACGGGCGTGGGCACGCAGGAGATCGTCACGGACGCCTCCGGCGCCGTCACCGGCATGAAGCTGTCCGACGGCTCCGAACTGGCCACCGACATGGTGGTGTTCAGCGCCGGAGTGCGCCCGCGCGACCAGCTGGCCCGGGACTGCGGCCTCGCGGTCGGCGAGCGCGGCGGCATCACGGTCGACGAGCAGTGCCGTACCGTCGGCGACCCGCACGTGTTCGCGATCGGCGAGTGCGCGCTGGCGGCGGACGGCCGGGTGTACGGCCTGGTGGCGCCCGGCTACGAGCAGGCGGAGACCGCCGCGGCCGCCATCGCCGGGGACGAGGCGTCCTTCACCGGCGCCGACCTGTCCACCAAGCTGAAGCTGCTCGGCGTGGACGTGGCGTCCTTCGGCGACGCGCACGGCACCGCCGAGGACTGCCTGGACGTCGTCTACTCCGACTCCCGAGCGGGCCTGTACAAGAAGCTGGTCATCGGCCCGGACGGCACGCTGCTCGGCGGCATCCTGGTCGGCGACGCCGAGGCGTACGGCACCCTGCGCGCGCTGACCGGTTCGGTGCCCCCCGTCTCCCCCGAGTCGCTCGTCCTGCCCGCCGGAGCCGGCTCGGGGGCTCAGCTCGGCCCGTCCGCCCTGCCGGACGAGGCGATCATCTGCTCCTGCCACAACGTCAGCAAGGGCACCATCCGGGGCGCGGTGACGGAGCACCGGTGCACCACCGTGCCGGAGGTGAAGAAGTGCACCAAGGCCGGCACCGGCTGCGGCTCCTGCGTGAAGGTGCTCGGCCAGCTCGTCAACGCCGAGCTGGAGGCTTCCGGCGTCGAGGTCGACAAGGGCCTGTGCGGCTGCTTCGCCCAGACCCGCGAGGAGCTGTACGAGATCGTCCTCGCCCTGCGCATCACGTCGTACCAGGAGCTGCTGGACCGGTACGGCCGTGAGGGCGCCCGGGGCGGCGACGGCTGCGAGGTCTGCAAGCCGGCGGTCGGCTCGATCATCGCCTCGCTCGCCCCGGCGATCGGCGCGAGCGGCTATGTCCTGGACGGCGAGCAGGCGGCCCTGCAGGACACCAACGACCACTTCCTGGCCAACCTGCAGAAGAACGGCTCGTACTCGGTGGTGCCGCGCATCCCCGGCGGTGAGATCGCGCCCGAGAAGCTCATCGTGATCGGCGAGATCGCCCGCGACTTCGGCCTCTACACGAAGATCACCGGCGGCCAGCGGATCGACATGTTCGGCGCCCGGGTCGAGCAACTGCCGCTCATCTGGGCCCGGCTGGTGGACGCCGGCTTCGAGTCCGGCCACGCGTACGGCAAGGCGCTGCGGACCGTGAAGTCCTGCGTGGGCTCCACCTGGTGCCGGTACGGGGTGCAGGACTCGGTGAAGATGGCGATCGACCTGGAGCTGCGCTACCGGGGCCTGCGGTCGCCGCACAAGCTGAAGTCGGCGGTCTCCGGCTGCCAGCGCGAGTGCGCCGAGGCCCGGTCGAAGGACTTCGGGGTGATCGCCACCGCGGGCGGCTGGAACCTGTACGTCGGCGGCAACGGCGGCGCCACCCCGCGCCACGCCGACCTGCTGGCCCAGGACCTGTCCGACGCCGAACTGGTCCGTCTGATCGACCGGTTCCTGATGTTCTACATCCGCACCGCCGACCGCCTGGAGCGCACCTCGACCTGGCTGGAGCGCATCCCCGGCGGCCTCGACCATGTGCGGGACGTGGTGGTGCACGACTCGCTCGGCATCTGCGACGAGCTGGAGGCGCTGATGCGGGCGCACATCACCCACTACCGCGACGAGTGGGCGGAGACCATCAACGACCCCGAGAAGCTCGCCCGGTTCGTGTCCTTCGTGAACGCCCCGGACACCCCGGACCCGGTCGTCGCCTTCGTCCCCGAGCGCGACCAGATCAAGCCCGACCTGCCGCTGCTGAACATCGGCATGCGGCCCGCCGACGACGTCCTGGAAGGAAGCGCCCGATGACCCTGGCTGTCGAGACCACCGATCTGAAGGTCCAGCTCCGCGTGGCGGAGGGCTGGTTCACCGCCTGCGACCTGAGCGTGCTGACGCCGGGCCGCGGGGTGGCCGCCCTGCTGCCGGACGGCCGCCAGGTGGCCCTCTTCCGGGACCGCGCCGACCGCCTGTACGCCGTCGACAACCGCGATCCCTTCACCGGCGCCGCCGTCCTCTCCCGCGGCCTGACCGGCACCCACGCCGGCCGCCCGTTCGTGGCCTCCCCGCTGCTGAAGCAGCGCTTCGACCTGGTCAGCGGCCAGTGCCTGGACGACGCGGAGGTCCGGGTGGCGGCGTACGAGGTACGCGCGGCCTGAAGGTGCTTGACGTGAAGTTGCTTGACTGATCGTTCCAGAAAAGCCGGGGAGGTCGCCGCCGCCGTCCTCTGCCTCGCCTCGGACGACGCCGCGCCGGTCGTCGGCGCCGACCTGGTCGTGGACAGCGGCGCCACGCTGTAGCCGGGGCACGCCGGGGATCAGTCGATCCCCGACCGCTCCACCCCGGCCACGATCCACCGCTGGAAGCACAGGAACACCACCAGCAGCGGCAGGATCGACACGACGGCCGCGACGAACAGCTCGTGCAGCCTGATCACCTGCGACGTCGTGAACGACGACAACGCCACCTGCACCGTCCAGGCGCTCTGGTCCTGCCCGATGACCAGGGGCCACAGGAAGGAGTTCCACGCCCCGAGGAACACGATGGTGCCGACGGCGGCGAACACCGGCCGCGCGTTCGGCACGACCACCAGCCAGTACGTGCGCCAGTACCCGAGCCCGTCGACCTGCGCCGCGTCCTCCAGCTCCCGCGGGAAACCCAGGAAGTACTGGCGGAAGACGAAACAGGCGAACGCGGAGAACAGCGTCGGCACGATCAGCCCGCGCAGGGTGGAGATCCAGCCCAGCGTCGACACCAGCACGAAGCTCGGTACGAAGGTGACGGCGGCCGGGACCAGCAGGGTGCCCAGGATGCCGTAGAAGACCTTGTTCGCGTGCCGGTACGGGATGCGGGCGAGGCCGTAGCCGGCGAGCGAGGCCAGGAGCAGGGTGCCCAGCGTGGTCGCGACCGCGATCAGCGCGGAGTTGAGCAGGGAACGGGCGAACGGGACGGACGGATCGTCGAACAGCTCCCGGACGTTGCCCCACCTCACCTCGCGCGGAAAGAAGGTCCATCCGGGGGAGGTGATGTCCTGCTCGCTGGACAGCCCGTTGCGGACCAGCAGATAGAAGGGGATGAGGAAGAGCAGGGCGAGCGCGATCAGCAGCACCAGTCTGAGCGCCCGCCCGGCCCGGACCAGGGCGTCATCCATCGGTGTCCGTCCTTCCCAGCCGCAGCCACCGCGCCTGCCCCACCGTGACGACCGCGATGATCAGCGCGAGGATCACCGCGCCCGCGCTGCCCAGACCGAGGTTCTGCCCCTGGCCGAGCGCGGTGTAGTAGAGGTAGACCAGCGGCGGCCGGGCGTACGGCGGGTAACCCCGGGCGTCGGACAGCAGGTTGTAGAACTCGTCGAAGGCCTGGAAGGCGTTGACGACGAGCAGCAGCAGCACCGCGACCGAGGTGGCCCGCAGCTGGGGCAGGGTGATGTGCCGCAGCACCGTCCAGCCGGGCCGGGCGCCGTCCACGGCGGCCGCCTCGTACAGCACCGGATCGATCCGCTGCAGCCCCGCGAGGAAGAGGATCATGTAGAAACCGGCCTGCAGCCACAGCCGTACGGTCACGATGACCAGCCAGTACCACGGCGGGTCGGTGGTGGACAGCCAGGCCACGGGATCCGCGCCGAACCACCCGAGGACGGTGTTGGCGAGCCCGAACCGCACCCCGTTGAACAGGGACATCTTCCAGACCAGCGCGGCGACGACGTAACTGCACGCGGCGGGAAGGAAGAAGACCGACCGGAAGAACGCGCGGGCGCGCTCGAGCCGGTTGACCATCAGGGCGAGGGAGAGCGAGAAGACGTAGGTGACCGGCACGATGAAGGCCGTGAAGACGAGGAACGTCTTCAGGCTGTCGACGAACGCGTCGTCCCGCAGCATCGCCGTGTAGTTGTCCAGCCCGACGAAGTGCGTGGGCGTGACCGTGTTGTGGGCGTCGAAGAAGCTGAGGCCCACGCTCCACAGCAGCGGAACGTAGGTGAACAGCGCGAGCCCGAGCACGAAGGGCCCCACGAACGCCCAGAACCACAGGGTCCTGCGCCGCCTCACGAGTTCTTCTTCGCCTTCTTCACGCGGTCGAGTTCGGCGCTCACCTTCCGCACGACGGCCCGCAGTTCGCTCTCCGGACTCGCCCCGCTCCTGATGATCCGGCTGAGCGCGTCCTGGTAGGCGGTCTGGGCGGCCGGCGTCCACAGCAGGGGCTGGGCGTAGCCGTGGTCGGTGGTGAAGCGCACGGCGTCGGCGGCGGCGCCGGAGCGCAGCTTGGCGGCCTTCCTCGCCAGCGAGATCCGGGCCGGGATGTGAAAGCCGTACGACAGCGCGAAGTCCTCCTGGAAGTCGGTGCGTTCGACCCACAGCCAGCGCACGAACTCCTTGGCGGCCGCCTTGTGCCGGCTGCGCGCGCTGACGGCGGAGCCGTACGCCCCCACGGGCACGGACGGCCGGCCCGCGCCGCCGTCCTTCGGGAACGGCAGCACGCCGAAGTCGTCCCCCAGCTCCTTCTGCACCTGCGGCAGCGCCCACAGCCCGGACCACTGCATCGCGGTCAGCCCCTGGACGAACGCGGACGGGTCGGACCAGTCGGCGGGCGCGCCGAGGAGGAGGGACTTGTCGGCGTACAGCCGGTGCAGCTTGCCGAGGGTGCGGGCGGCGGCGGGGTCGTCGAACCCGACCTTGCCGTCCTCGGTGACGAGCCGCAGCCCCGCGGCGTACAGCGGCGTGCCGCCGAGCACGCCCGCTCCGCCGTCGTTGCCGAGGAACAGTCCCTTGACCTTGCCGGTGGTGAGCGCCCGGGCGGCGTCCACGAGTGCGTCGAGCGTGGCGGGCGGCTCGACCCCGGCGTCCTTCAGCAGGCTCTTGCGGTAGTAGAGCATCTGCATGTCGATGACCTGCGGTATGCCCCAGACCCGGCCGTCGTACGTCTTCGGCGTGAGCACGGCCGGATTGAAGTCGTCCCTGACCCCTTCGATCAGATCGGTGAGGTCGACGACCTGCCCGCCCTGGATCTGGTCCAGCGTCGGTCCGTTGACCTCGAAGACGTCCGGGCCGGAGCCGGTGAGCAGGGCGGCGGCGGTCTGCTGGTCGTAGTTCCCCGGCCGCCACTGCACGGTCACGTGCGCCTTCTTGTAGGCGGCGGCGTACCGCTTCACGGCCTGCTCGGTGCCGGTCTCGCCGTACTGGTGGTACCACTGCGACAGCCCGGTCCCCGACGCCCCGCCGCCGCGCCCGGTGTCGGACCCGCAGGCGGCGAGCAGCCCGGCCCCCGCCGCGGCCCCCGCGGCCAGCACTCCCCTACGGCTCATCGTCATCGTCCGTGCCCCCAGCCCTCGGTCGCCTCTTCGTCATAGATGCACCGCCCGACGATCAACCATGCGGGCCGATTGCGAAAGGCGGGTTGCGGCCGTGTGTCACCGGCCGGGACCGGACCCAGGTCTGGCCGGATCACCCACAACTTTTCCGGCCCGGCGCGCATCAAAGAGAGTGACCTTCATCCATCCATCAACCCGTTCACCCGACAGAGGCTGATGTGCCATGGTCCCTCACCCGAATCCGCATACGTCCTCCCCAGGACTCCTCCGGACCCTCCCCCGGCGCGCCGCGGCCGCCGCGCTGACCGCCGCCCTCGTGGGCCTCACGGCGGCGGGCGCCGCGTGGAGCGCGCCTGGGGCGGCGACCCGGGCCCCGGCCACGGTCCGCACCTGTGCCGTGAGCGACCTGTACCTCTCCACGGGCCGCAAGGAGGGCGCCGCCGGGTCGCTGTACTGGCCCGTCCGCTTCACCAACACCAGCACGAGCAGCTGCGCCCTGCGCGGCTATCCGGGCGTCAGCGTCCTGGACACCGCCCACCACCAGATCGGCCCGGCCGCCACCCGCAGCGGCCGCTCCTACGGCACGGTCACCCTCTCCCCCGGCCACTCCGCCTCGGCGACCATCCGCACCACCAACGGCCCGGTCGGCGGCGCCTGTCTGCGCACCGGCACCTACCTGCGCATCTACCCACCGGCCTCCCGCACAGCCGCCCTGCTCCCGGCACCGTGGACCATCTGCTCCGGCGTCTTCCAGGTGGGACCGGTGAACACGGAGGGAGTGTTCTGAGGGAGCGCCTTCCTGAAAGCTCGCCCCCGGGGAGGCGGGCACCTCGCTGAGCAGGGACCGGCGCCCACACCGGGCGCCGCCCCCACTCCGCCTGCCGCCCTCAGTCCCGCCGGATCAACTCGGGGTCGATACGGCGGCCTACCAGGGGGAGGGATCCCAGGGCGGCTACGGTTACGGCCCCGAAGGCGCAGGCCAGCAGCAGCGGCACGCCCTTGCCGTCCAGAAGACGGCGCCGCCGCCGGTGACGAGGTAGCCGGACTCGGCGGCCTTCCCGGTGACGACGGCCAGCAGGAGTCCCACGGCCAACGGCAGCACGACCTGCGCGACGCTCGGGACGAGCGGGAGCAACCCCCATTCAGCGGGAGGTTTCTGAACGGCGTTGCGCCGTACGGCCAGTGGGCTGGCTGCCGCCTTCCGAGCGCTGGCGCGGCCCACGATCCATGCGAGGGCGGGACAGCCGACCACACAGACGAGGATCGTCGAGACGCTGAGGTCGCCGTCACTCGGGTACCACTTGAAGCCGGGAAGGCCTGCGCGGCCGATCAGTTCACCGGCCGAAAGTCGCCGCTGCGGCAGTCGATCCTGGTCGCGCGAAAGGGCGGCACCTCCGCACTAGGTGCCGCCCTCGCCTTCCGCTCCGCCGCCGCCTCGGCGATCGCCCGGACCTGCATGGTGAACAGGCCGGGGATGACCGGCCGAGGCGACGGGCACACCTCGGCAGGATCCACGGCGACCCGCCCGCAGCTGTGCGGGCGCCTTCCGGCAGGAGAGGCCGGGAAAGCGCCCCCTGCAACCGGAGCGCCGGAGGAAATCGCGATCCGGGCAGACGGCTTTTCCATCCGCCCGGACCCGGGAAATCAGGTGTTGTTGTTGACGTTGTTGGCCTTGCGGGCGCCGTTGTTGTTATTGTTGTTGTTGTTGGCCTGGTTGCCGTTGTTGTTATTGTTGTTGTTGTTGACGACGACGATGATCTGGAAGCCGTCATCGAAGAATTCCGCCCAGTCATCCTCACTATTCTTGGCGTCCGACCGGTCGTCGTCATCCCCGGCCTCCGACCTATCCTCGGCCTCATCCCTGGCCTCCGACCGGTCGTCGTCTTCCTTGGCCTCCGACCTGTCCTCGGCCTCATCCCTGGCCTCCGACCGGTCGTCGTCACCCCTGGCCTCCGACCTGTCCTCGGCCTCATCCCTCGCCTCCGACCGGTCGTCGTCACCCCTGGCCTCCGACCTGTCCTCGGCCTCATCCCTCGCCTCCGACCTGTCCTCGGCCTCGTCCCTCGCCTCCGACCTGTCCTCGGCCTCGTCCCTCGCCTTCGACCTGTCCTTGGAGACGGCGAAGGTACCGCTCGAGCGGAGGGTCTTGAGCGAATCATGAGCTGCGGCGTGCGCCATGGGCGCCGCCGAGAGACCTGCCACGCTGCCGAGCACGATCAGTGCCGCCGCCCGCGCGCCCAGCCGGGAGTGACGCGAGGGAGTACCCTCGCCTTCGTGCCATTTGCGCGTCACCGTGCGTTTCGGGGACATCTTGCGTCCTCTCTCTCCTCATATAGCCGAGGAGACTGTCGATTGGTTTGGGGATGCAAGAGTTTGAGCTGCATCCAGCTTCTTCACGCTTTCCGTGCGAACTGCCTGCGATAACGTCCGACCTGCGGTGTTAGGCCAGATGCTGGCGCGTCTCCGACCCGTGGATCAGCACCGATGGCGCCTCTGGAGATCCGGCGATAAAGTAATTGGGTTCGCGATTTTCATGACGGCCCGTCAGTTTTACTGGTAGGCCTTTCGGCTTGCGGGGGCGTCCCCGGGCAGGTCGGTGGCCCGGCCGTCGCGCCGGGTTCCACGGCTCGTGGCCACGTGGGGAAAGGGTCGGTTCCGAAGCGGAGGCAGCGGCGGCGTGCGGTCACCAG
Organism: Streptomyces sp. NBC_00557; assembly: GCF_036345995.1. Lineage (NCBI taxonomy): Bacteria > Bacillati > Actinomycetota > Actinomycetes > Kitasatosporales > Streptomycetaceae > Streptomyces > Streptomyces sp. NBC_00557. Next base: position 5,549,405 of record NZ_CP107796.1, on the reverse strand, counting down.
CTCGACGGCGACCGGAGTGCAAAGACGCGTGGTGCTGACTCAACAGTCCCCTCGGAGCGGGTGCTGTTCGGGCGACGCCCTGTTCCTCGGGACAGGCGCACGGCACGCACATGCCGGGCGAGAGCGGGACGACGCATCCGGCATCCGACCGCACTCGGGGCACCTGCGGCGGGCAGCGTTGGCTTCGGCCAGGGCCACCCGTTTGGCGGGCGTCATCGGCCGGAGGGGCTTTGCCTGCTCGATCGAGTCGAGGTAGGCGACCAGCGGCCCGCGGCGGGGGGGCGCGGTACTCGGTGCAGCGGGCGGAGACCTCGCAGGTGGATGATCCGGTCGGCTCGCAGCAGGACCCTGGGGTGGCCTGACGGCGCCTACAGACCGACGGCCCGCCGGCGGCCACTGGGTCGGCAGACGCCGGCCACGTCCGGAGGGCACGGCGAGGAGACAAGGGCTTCGGACCGGTCCGACCGTGCGCGGAGAGGCGGCACCCCCCGCACGGGGTGCCGCCTCTCCTCTTTCGTGCGCCGAAGCCGCCGCCGATCGGTGAGGGTCGGGGACCAGCGGCGGCTTCGGGGTTGTGGGGCCCGGAAGGGCCTAGCGGTGGTCGCTGCCCTCCGACTGCGTCGCCGCGCGGCCCGCCTCGAGGCGGGCGACCGGGATGCGGAAGGGGGAGCAGGAGACGTAGTCCAGGCCGACCTCGTGGAAGAAGTGGACCGACTCGGGGTCGCCGCCGTGCTCGCCGCAGACGCCGAGCTTGAGGTCGGGGCGGGTGCGCCGGCCCGCCTCCGCCGCCGCCTTCACCAGGGAGCCGACGCCGTCCTTGTCGATCGTCTCGAAGGGGCTGACGCCGAAGATGCCCTTCTCCAGGTAGGCGGTGAAGAACGAGGCCTCGACGTCGTCGCGGCTGAAGCCCCACACCGTCTGCGTCAGGTCGTTCGTGCCGAAGGAGAAGAACTCCGCCGCCTCGGCGATCTGACCGGCCGTGAGCGCAGCCCGCGGGAGTTCGATCATCGTGCCGATCGCCAGCTTCAGCCGCGTGCCCGTCGCCTCCTCGACCTCCGCGACGACCTTGTCGGCCTCCTCGCGGACGATCTCCAGTTCCTGGACCGTGCCGACGAGCGGGATCATGATCTCGGCGCGCGGGTCGCCCTTGGCCGCCTTGCGCTCCGCCGCCGCCTCGGCGATCGCCCGGACCTGCATGGTGAACAGGCCGGGGATGACCAGGCCGAGGCGCACGCCGCGCAGGCCCAGCATGGGGTTCTGCTCGTGCAGGCGGTGCACCGCCTGGAGCAGGCGCAGGTCGTTCTCGTGGGGCTCCTGGCGGGATTCGGCCAGGGCCACGCGGACCGACAGTTCCGTGATGTCCGGAAGGAACTCGTGCAGCGGCGGGTCGAGGAGGCGGATGGTGACCGGCAGGCCGTCCATCGCCTCGAACAGCTCGACGAAGTCCTTCTTCTGGAGCGGCAGCAGGGCCTTCAGGGACGCCTCGCGCTCCTCCTCCGTGTCCGCCAGGATCAGGCGCTCGACCAGCTCGCGGCGGTCGCCGAGGAACATGTGCTCGGTGCGGCACAGGCCGATGCCCTGGGCGCCGAAGCGGCGGGCCCGCAGCGCGTCCTCCGCGTTGTCGGCGTTGGCCCGCACCCGCAGCCGGCGCTTGCGGTCGGCGAAGGCCATCATGCGGTGGACCGCCTCGACCAGCTCGTCCGCGTCGTCGGCGCCGGGGTGCATCCGGCCCTCGAAGTACTCCACCACCGGGGACGGGACGACCGGGACCTCGCCCAGGTAGACCTTGCCCGTGGAGCCGTCGATGGAGATGACGTCGCCCTCTTCGACGACGCGGCCGCCGGGGACCGTCATGCGGCGGCGCTTGGTGTCGACCTCGAGCTCCTCCGCGCCGCAGACACAGGTCTTGCCCATGCCGCGGGCCACGACGGCCGCGTGGGAGGTCTTGCCGCCGCGGGAGGTCAGGATGCCCTCGGCCGCGATCATGCCGTCCAGGTCGTCGGGGTTCGTCTCGCGGCGGACCAGGATGACCTTCTCGCCGGAGCGGGACCACTTGACGGCCGTGTACGAGTCGAAGACGGCCTTGCCGACCGCCGCGCCCGGGGAGGCCGCGATGCCGCGCGCGACCTGCTCGACCTTCGCGTCCTCGTCGAAGCGCGGGAACATCAGCTGGGCGAGCTGGGCGCCGGTGACGCGCTGCAGCGCCTCCGTCTCGTCGATCAGGCCCTGGTCGACCAGCTGGGTGGCGATGCGGAAGGCGGCGCCGGCGGTGCGCTTGCCGACGCGGGTCTGGAGCATCCACAGCTGACCGCGCTCGATCGTGAACTCGATGTCGCAGAGGTCCTTGTAGTGGTTCTCCAGCGTCTCCATGATCTGCATGAGCTGGTCGTACGACTTCTTGTCGATCTTCTCCAGCTCCGCGAGCGGGACGGTGTTGCGGATGCCCGCGACCACGTCCTCGCCCTGGGCGTTCTGCAGGTAGTCGCCGTAGACGCCCTGGTGGCCGGAGGCGGGGTCGCGGGTGAAGGCGACGCCGGTGCCGGAGTCGGGGCCGAGGTTGCCGAAGACCATCGAGCAGACGTTGACGGCGGTGCCCAGGTCGTGCGGGATGCGCTCCTGGCGGCGGTAGAGCTTGGCGCGCTCGCCGTTCCACGAGTCGAAGACCGCCTTGATGGCGAGGTCCATCTGCTCGCGCGGGTCCTGCGGGAAGTCCCGGCCGGCCTCCGCCTTGACGATCTTCTTGAACTTGGTGACCAGCTTCTTCAGGTCGGCGGCCTCCAGGTCGGTGTCGACCGTGACCTTCTTGGCCTCCTTGGCCGCCTCGAGGGCCTCCTCGAAGAGGTCGCCGTCGACGCCGAGGACGGTCTTGCCGAACATCTGGATCAGGCGGCGGTAGGAGTCCCATGCGAAGCGGTCGTCGCCGGCCTGCTTGGCCAGGCCCTGCACCGACTTGTCGGACAGGCCGATGTTCAGGACCGTGTCCATCATGCCGGGCATGGAGAACTTGGCGCCCGAGCGGACGGAGACCAGCAGAGGGTTGTCGGGCTGGCCCAGCTTCTTGCCCATACGGGCCTCGAGCGCCTCGAGGTGCGCACTCACCTCGTCACGCAGTGCCGCGGGCTCCTCGCCGCTCTCGAGGTAGACCTTGCAGGCCTCGGTGGTGATGGTGAAGCCGGGAGGGACCGGCAGCCCGAGGTTGGTCATCTCGGCGAGGTTGGCGCCCTTGCCGCCGAGGAGGTCCTTGAGGTCCTTGTTGCCCTCGGTGAAGTCGTAAACGAACTTCACTACGTGGGGTTCTTTGTTTTCCGACACGGGTCTCGACTCCTTGAGGCCGCGGTGGCTGCCCTGACGGCGAGGAACATACCCAGATCGAAGGAACATCGGTACGTCCACTTGTGCGTCATGAGCCTGTAACCAGTCGTCCGCCAGCGGATCGAAAGTCAAGGCTTGGCAAGCCGACACCATCGAATGTGTTCACTTCTTGAATGCAACTACCTCCCGAAGGCGTATTCTCTGCTCAGATGAGCGGGCAACCTGCACGTCTGATTTCGATCGATGAACGATCAAGGGGTGGCACCCAGTGCCACCCCTTGGAGAAGTGCAGTCGCCCAAGATCCGCTCATCTGAGCGCAACCCTTATCAAGGGTGGCGAGAATCACGCTGCCACAGCCCGCCGGATTTCACCATGCGGACCTTGCCCAGTACCCGGAAACCCCCATGTCACACGCCTGTGTCACACGCCCAGCGCCCGCAGCCGCTCCTCGGCCCGCTCCGGCGCGTACAGGTGTTCCACCACCAGCGCCCCCGCTCCGATGAGCGCCGCCCGCTCTCCCAGCCGGGAGGTCACGACGTCCAGGTGCGCCGTGGAGCGGGGCAGCGCCCGCTGGTAGAGGATCTCCCGTACGCCGGTGAGGAAGGGCGTTCCGGCCAGGTCGCCCGCGATCATCAGCACCCCGGGGTTCAGCAGGGTCACCACCGTCGCCAGGACGTCGCCGACCCGGCGCCCGGCCTCCCGGGCCAGGGCCGCCGCCTGCGGATGCCCGGCCGCCAGCAGGTCCCGTACGTCCGCGCCGGAGGCGGCCGGCACCCCGCTCTCCGCCAGCCGCCGGGCCACGGCGCCCCCGCTCGCGACGGCGGCGAGACAGCCCTGCGCACCGCACCGGCACAGCGCGTCGGCGCCGACCCGGATGTGCCCGATGTCGCCGGCGCCGCCGTCGATGCCCCGGTAGACCGACCCGTCCACGACCACCCCGGCGCCGATGCCGGTGGAGACCTTGACCAGGACGAAGGCCGCGCAGTCGGGGTGGCCGGCGCGCTGCTCGCCGTACGCCATGAGGTTGGCGTCGTTGTCGACCAGGACGGGGACGGACGGGGCGCCGGTGTGCTCGGTGAAGGCGCGGCACAGGCGGCCCGTGATGTCGTAGCCGTCCCAGCCCGGCATCATCGGCGGCTGCACCACCCGGCCGCTCCGGGTGTCCACCGGGCCGGGCACGGCGAGTCCGATGCCGCAGACGTCCGCCGCCGGGCGGCCCGCCTTCTCCAGCAACTCGCCGAACCAGCGGCCCAGTTCGGGCAGTACGACCTCCGGGCCGTCCCCGATCACCAGTGTTCCCGAGTGCTCGGCGAGGATCTCGCCGGTCAGGGACAGCACGGCCGCGCGGGCGTGCCGGGTGTCCAGGTCTGCGGCGAGGACGACGGCGTGGGAGTCGTCGAACTCCAGGGTGATGGAGGGGCGGCCGCCGAGCGGTGAGCCGACCGGGCCGCCGGCGCCCTCGCGCAGCCAGCCCGCCCGGAACAGCCGGTCCAGGCGCTGGCCGACGGTCGCCCGGGACAGTCCGGTCGCCTGCTGGAGCGCACCGCGCGTCACCGCCCGTCCGCTGCGGACCAGTTCGAGGAGTTCTCCGGCGCCGGCCGGACCGCCGCTCCTGCCGGCTCTTCCCGGACGACCGGTCATGCGCACCCCCTTGTGTTCCCCAAGCCTGCATTACATAGTGAGTTTTGCGTGTTAAATAGACGTAACTCTACGACGGTTACCGCCAAACCCGGTCGTCCGGCCGGGCGTCTTCGTCTTCGGGGAGCCCCGAGTGGATCGCAGCACGCAGCTCACCGTCCGTCCCGCGCCGTACGGGACCTCCTGTGCTCCCCCGCCGCCCGCCACCGCCTCCCTGCCCATCAAGGCCGCGCGCGTGCTGGACGCCAACTGGACGGGCCGCTCGACCGTCCCCTCGCGGGACCTGTATCCGCACCAGTGGTCATGGGACTCGGCGTTCATCGCGATCGGTCTGCGGCACCTCTCGCCGCGGCGGGCGCAGACCGAGCTGGAGACGCTGCTGGCCGCCCAGTGGGCCGACGGGCGTGTGCCGCACATCGTGTTCAACCCCTCCGTACCGCTCGACGCCTACTTCCCCAGCCCCGACTTCTGGCGCTCCAGCACCGCCGGCCGCTCGGCGGGCGCCCCGCGCACCGTACAGACGTCCGGGATCGTGCAGCCACCCGTCCACGCGCTCGCGGCCTGGCTGGTGCACCGCGCCGACCCCGAACTGTCGCGCGCCCGAGGCTTCCTGGCCCGGGTGTACCCGCGGCTGGCCGCCTGGCACCGCTATCTGCTGCACCGCCGGGACCTGGGCGGCGGCGGGCTGGTCTCCGTGGTCCACCCCTGGGAGCAGGGCATGGACAACAGCCCCTGCTGGGACGCCCCGCTCGCCCGGATCACCCCGGCCCCGGCCCGCTCCTTCCGCCGCGCCGACCTCGACCACGGCGCGCCCGAGGACCGGCCGACGGATCTGGACTACGGGCGGTACGTACGGCTGGCCGCCGACTACCGGGACGCCGGGTACGCCGACGGAGGGGGTGAGTTCGCCGTGGAGGACCCGGCGTTCAACGCCCTGCTCATCGCCTCCGAACAGGCCCTGGCCCGGATCGCCGAGGAACTGGGCGCGTCCGGCGCCGCCCGCCGCGCCCGCGCCGACCGGCTGACGGCGGCCCTGGTGGACCGGCTGTGGGACCCGGCGGCCGGGATGTTCCGGTGCCGTGACCTGCGCGCGAGCGCGCGAAGCGGCCCGAACCCGGTCGGCCGGCGGGGCGTGTCCGGCGCCGGCGGCCAACCGGCGGTGTGCGGGCCGGGCGACCAGCCGAGGTCGTCCGGCGCGAGCGACCGACCCGCAGCGTCCAGCTCAGGCGGCCGACCCACGGTGTCCGGCCCGAGCGACCAGCCGAGGGCGTCCGACGCGAGCGACCGACCCGCGGCCTCCGGCCCAGACGGCCGACCCGCAGCGTCCGGCGTGAGCGACCCACCGAGGGCGGCCACCACGAGCGACCGACCGAGGGCGGCCGGCGCCGGTGGCCAACCGGCGGTGTGCGGGCCGGGCTCCTGTCTGATTCCCGAGCGAGGCGTCTCGGGGCTGGTGCCGCTTCTGCTGCCCGGGCTGCCGCGTGAGATCGCCGCCGCGCTGGTCCGCACCCTGTGCGGGCCGCACTTCGGGCTCGGCGACCGCACCCGGCTGGTGCCGAGCTACGACCTGCTCGGCGAGGCCTTCGACCCGCACCGGTACTGGCGCGGGCCGGCCTGGTTCAACACCGGCTGGCTGCTGGAGCGGGGCCTGCGCGTGCACGGTGAGCGGGAGCGGGCCGACGCGCTGCGCGCGGCCGTGCTGCAGCTCGCCGAGGCCACCGGCTTCGCGGAGTACGTCGACCCGTACACCGGCGAGGCCTGCGGCGCGACCGGCTTCGGCTGGACCGCGGCGCTCGCCCTCGACCTGCACCACGAGCTGCACCAAGACCTTCTCAAGGGCGCGCGCGAGGGCGTGTCCGAGGCGGCCACCGGCACGTTCGACAGGAATGACGAAGGAGGCGACCGGGCATGACGGACCGGCATCATCTGCTCGTGCACGGGGCGACGTTCGCCGCCGTGGGCGACCGGGGCGACATCAGCGGGGTCCGCGGCAGCGGTTCCCCGGACGGGTTCTTCGTACGGGACGCCCGGCACCTCAGCCGCTGGCAGCTCACCGTCGACGGCGCCGTCCCCGAGGTCCTCGCCCCGGTCACCGGCGGTGACGCACCCTGCTGCGTCCTGGTCCCGCGCGGCGGCCGGCAGGAGCCCCCGGCGCACACCCTGTTCCGCCGGCAGGCGGTCGGCGACGGCTCGTTCGTGGAGTCCGTGGGGGTGACCAGCAACCGCCCGGTGCCCACCACCGTCCGCCTCGCCATCACCGCCGACGCCGACTTCACCGACCAGTTCGAACTCCGCTCGGACCACCGCACCTACGCCAAGCCCGGCGCCGTACGCTCCCGCGAAGTCCTCGACGACGGCATCGAGTTCACCTACCGGCGCGCGGAGTGGCGGTCGTGTACGACGATCACCGCGGACCCCGCCCCGGACGCCGTGGAGGAGACCGGCACCGGCGCCCGCCGGCTGGTGTGGGCCCTGGACCTGCCGCCGCACGGCAGCACCGAACTGCTGCTGCGCGTGATCGCCCGTCCGCACGGCGAGCGGCGGGCCGTGCGGGTGCCGCGCGACCCGGCCGCCGTGCACGAACAACTCCTCGCCATGGAGGGCGAGTTCATGGAGGGCGTGGCCTTCCCGTCCGGCCGGCCGGAGCTGGCCGCGGCCTGCGCGCGGGGCCTCGCCGACCTCGCCGCGCTGCAGGTCCCGGCCACCGGCCCGGACGGCGAGGAGCTGCGGGTCCCGGCCGGCGGCGCCCCCTGGTTCCTCACCCTGCTCGCCCGCGACGCCCTGATCACCTCCCTGTTCGCGCTGCCGTACCGCCCGGAGCTGGCCGCCGCCACGCTCCCCGCGCTCGCCGCGACCCAGGCCACCGGCGCCGGGCCCTCCACGCTCGCCCAGCCCGGCAAGATCGTGCACGAGGTGCGGCACGGCGAACTGGCGCACTTCGGGCAGGTGCCGTTCGGGCGGTACTACGGCTCGGTCGACGCCACCCCGCTGTTCCTCGTGCTGCTCGGCGCGTACGTCGAGCAGACCGGGGACACCGGGCCAGCCCGGCGGCTCCAGGCGCACGCGCGGGCCGCCGTCGGCTGGATGCTGGACCACGGCGGCCTGACCTCGCGCGGCTACCTCGTCTACCGCGCCGACGAGGGCGGCCTCGCCAACCAGAACTGGAAGGACTCCCCCGGCGCCATCTGCTGCGCCGACGGCACCCGGCCCACCGGCGCGGTGATGGCGGCGGGCGCCCAGGGCTACGCCTACGACGCGCTGCGCCGTACGGCGTGGCTGGCGCGGACGGTGTGGGGCGACGAGACGTACGGAGCCCTGCTGGAGCAGGCCGCCGCCGACCTGAGGGACCGGTTCCAGCGGGACTTCTGGATGCCGGAGCACTCCTTCCCGGCGCTCGCGCTGGACGGCGAGGGCCGCCGGATCGACGCGCTGGCGTCCGACGCCGGGCACCTGCTGTGGTCGGGGCTGCTGGACAAGGAGTACGGCGAGGTCGTGGGCCGGCGGCTGCTGGAGCCGGACTTCTTCTCCGGGTGGGGCGTGCGGACGCTGGCCGCGGGCCAGCCGGCGTACCATCCGCTCTCCTCTCACCGCGGGTCCGTGTGGCCGCACGACAACGCGCTGATCACCCTGGGTCTCGCGCGCTACGGCCTGCACGACGAGGCCCGGACGGTGGCGCATGCGCTGGTGGACGCGGCGACGGCGGCCGGGCACCGGTTGCCGGAGGCGCTCGCCGGCTACGGCAGGGACACGCATCCGGAGCCGGTGCCGTATCCGCACGCGTGTGTGCGCGAGTCCCGGTCGGCGGCGGTGCCGCTCGCCCTGCTGACGGCGGTGGGCGGGGTGTAGCGCCTGTTCCGGGCACGGTATTTGCCCGGTGTTTGCTCAGCGCCCTGAACAGGGGGCCGGGAGTCGCCGTACGGGACTGCGGATCGGGTCACGTAGGGAAGGACGCCGGGTTGTCCCAGGACATGAGCACGCGCGAACCAGCCGTAGCAGAAGCCGAAGAGGCCGAGCCGGAGCAGTCCGCACCCCCGGTACCCGGCCCCCGCTCCGTGCCGCGTCCCTGGGCCGCGGTGCGGGGCCGGGTCCGACGCTGGCGCGAGGAGCACCCCGCGGCGGCGCAGGGCCTGTCCGTCTCCGTGACCGTGCTGGCCGCCGCCCTGGTGATCGCCGCGCTGGTGATGCCGAACTCCGTGGTCCGGCTGGAGCCGAGGCAGTTCGTGCGGATCCCGGCGGAGGCCGTGATCGGCGCGGCCGTGCTGATCGCGCTGCCGCGCCGGCCGCGGGTGGTGCTGGCGGCCGTGTCCGGGGTCGCGCTGGGCGTGATGACCGTGCTGAACGCGCTGGACATGGGGTTCAAGCAGTACCTCGGCCGCGGCTTCAACGTCGTCCTCGACTGGAGTCTGTTCGGCGACGCGGAGTCGTATCTGGAGGACTCGCTCGGCCGCACGGAGACGCTGGCCGCCGTGGCCGGGCTGATCGCCGCGGTGCTGCTCCTCTTCCTGCTGCTGGCGCTGTCCATGGTCCGGCTGAGCAACCTGCTCGCCCGGCACACCGGCGTCGCGACCCGGGGCACGCTGGTCGCCGGGGTCGTGTGGATCACCTGCTCCTCCCTGGGCCTGCGGATGTCCGGCGTGCCGCTCGCCGCCGACAGCACCGCCACCGCGCTCAAGGCGCAGGCCCGTCTGGTGTCGGCCACGCTCAAGGACGAGGCGGAGTTCCGTAAGGTCGCGAAGGTCGACGCCTTCGGCAACACCCCGGGCAGCCAGCTGGTCCCGGATCTGCGCGGCAAGGACATGATCTTCACGTTCATCGAGAGCTACGGCCGCAGCGCGATCGAGGACCCGATCATGGCGCCCGGCGTCGACGCGACCCTCGACGCCCGCACCAAGGCGCTGGCCAAGGCGGGCTTCCACGCCAAGAGCGGCTGGCTGACCTCCGCGACCTACGGCGGCAGCAGCTGGCTCGGCCACTCCACCACCATGTCGGGCCTGTGGATCAGCAACCAGCAGCGCTACCGCACGGTCATGGCGAGCGACCACCTCAGCCTGACCGAGGCGTTCAAGAAGACCGGCGCGTTCGACACGGTCGGGGTCATGCCGGGCGTGCAGAAGGCGTGGCCGGAGCAGAAGTGGTACGGCCTGGACAAGGTGTACAACGCCTTCGAACTCGGCTACAAGGGACCGAAGTTCAGCTGGTCGACCATGCCCGACCAGTACGCGCTGCAGCAGTACCAGGAGCGGGTGCACAGCAGGAAGCCCGCCGACGGCAAGGCGCGGATGTCCCTGCTCATCCTCACCTCCAGCCACCAGCCGTGGGCGCCGATCCCGAAGATGGTCGGCTGGGACCAGCTGGGCGACGGCTCGGTGTTCAAGGGCATCCAGGCGGCGGGCAACAAGCCGGCCGACGTCATCGCCGACACCACCAAGTCCCGCCAGGAGTACGGCAAGTCGATCCAGTACTCGGTGACCGCGCTGACCGAGTGGCTGACGCGCTACGGCAGCAAGGACACCGTGCTGGTCTTCCTCGGCGACCACCAGCCCATCGCCCGGGTCAGCGGCAATCACGCCAGCCGTGACGTGCCGGTCTCGATCGTCGCCAAGGATCCCAAGGTCCTCGACAGGATCGCCGGCTGGGGCTGGACCGACGGGCTGCGCCCCGCCCACAACGCCCCGGTGTGGAAGATGAGTGCGTTCCGCGACCGCTTCCTGACGGCGTACGGCTCGACCCCGCACCCGAAGAAGGGCTGACGGCGGCCCGCCGGTCCGGGTTCCGGGGCAGCGCCCCGGGGCCGGTCAGCCGCCCGAGGTGTCCAGCTCCGCGTCCTCGCCGACGCCCGCGCAGTCGTACGGGTCCTTCAGCCACCCGTCCGGCAGCACCACCCGGTTGTTGCCGGACGTACGGCCGCGCGGCCCGTCCGCCCCGGCCGGCCACGGCTGGTCGAGGTCCAGCTCGTCCAGCCCGGCCCGCAGCTCCTGAAGCGACGAGGTGATCGCCAGCCGCTTGCGCATCTCCGAGCCGACCGCGAAGCCCTTCAGGTACCAGGCGACGTGCTTGCGGAAGTCGACGACGCCCTTGGTCTCGTCGCCGCTCCACTCGCCGAGCAGGGTGGCGTGCCGGACCATGACGTCGGCCACCTCCCGCAGCGTCGGCCGGGCGAAGGAGGTCCGCCCCTCGAACGCCGCGACCAGGTCCGCGAACAGCCAGGGCCGCCCCAGGCAGCCGCGTCCCACGACCACGCCGTCGCAGCCGGTCTCCCGCACCATCCGCAGCGCGTCCTCGGCCGACCAGATGTCGCCGTTGCCGAGCACGGGGATCTCCGGCACGTGCTCCTTGAGCCGGGCGATGGCGTCCCAGTCGGCGGTGCCGCCGTAGTGCTGGGCGGCCGTACGGCCGTGCAGGGCGATCGCCGTGACGCCCTCCTCGACGGCGATGCGGCCGGCGTCGAGGTAGGTGAGGTGGTCGTCGTCGATGCCCTTGCGCATCTTCATGGTCACCGGCAGGTCGCCGGCGCCGCTGACGGCCTCCCGGAGGATGGCGCGCAGCAGGTTCCGCTTGTACGGCAGGGCCGAGCCGCCGCCCTTGCGGGTCACCTTCGGGACCGGGCAGCCGAAGTTCAGGTCGATGTGGTCGGCCAGGTCCTCCTCGGCGATCATGCGGACGGCCTTGCCGACGGTCGCCGGGTCGACGCCGTACAGCTGGATCGAACGCGGCTTCTCGCTCGCGTCGAACCTGATCAGCTGCATGGTCTTCTCGTTGCGCTCGACCAGCGCCCGGGTGGTGATCATCTCGCTGACGAACAGCCCCTTGCCGCCGCTGAACTCACGGCACAGGGTGCGGAAGGGCGCGTTGGTGATGCCCGCCATGGGTGCGAGCACGACGGGCGGCGTCACGGCGTGCGGGCCGATGGTCAGGGACTGGGTCATCACAGGGCTCCGGGACGGATCTACGGCACGGGACACGGGGCAAGCCCCCATTGTCCCTCACCGCACCACCGGCCCGGCGTGATGACCGCCCCGATCATCATGTACGCCACATCATTTAGGCACACTATTAGTTAGACGCACTATCGAGTTCGGCGTACGATTGTCTGCATGCCCGAGTTGAGCCATCGCCGCCGTCTGCTCGTGCTCGCGATCTGCTGCATGAGCCTGCTGATCGTGAGCCTGGACAACACCGTGCTGAACGTGGCGCTGCCGTCCCTGCAGCGCGATCTGCACGCCGGCACCTCAGGCCTGCAGTGGACGATCGACGCCTACACCCTGGTCCTCGCCTCGCTGCTGATGCTCGCGGGGTCGACGGCCGACCGGATCGGCCGCAAGCGGGTCTTCATGTCCGGCCTGGTGGTCTTCTCCGTCGGCTCGCTGCTGTGCTCGCTGGCGCCGAACCTGTCCCTGCTGGTGATCTTCCGGATGGTGCAGGCGGTCGGCGGCTCGATGCTCAACCCGGTCGCCATGTCGATCATCACCAACACCTTCACCGACGCGAGGGAGCGGGCCCGCGCGATCGGCGTCTGGGGCGCGGTCGTCGGCATCTCCATGGCCGCGGGACCGCTGGTCGGCGGCCTGCTGGTGCAGTCGGTGAGCTGGCGCGCGATCTTCTGGATCAACCTCCCGGTGGGCCTCGCGGCGCTGCTGCTCACCCTGCGCTTCGTCCCCGAGTCCCGCGCGCCCAAGGCCCGCAGGCCCGACCCGCTCGGCCAGATCCTGGTCATCGCCCTGTTCGGCTCGCTGACGTACGCGATCATCGAGGCGCCGGACTCCGGCGCGGCCGCGGTGGCCCCCTACGCGGCGATCGCCCTCGTGGCCCTGCTCGGCCTGCTCTGGTACGAGCCGCGGCGCGAGGAACCCCTCATCGACCTGCGCTTCTTCCACTCGGCTCCGTTCAGCGGCGCCACGGTGATAGCGATCAGCGCCTTCGCGGCGCTGGGCGGCTTCCTGTTCCTGTCCACGCTCTATCTGCAGAACGTCCGCGGCCTCGACGCCCTGCACGCGGGCCTGTGGATGCTGCCGATGGCCGCGCCGACCTTCCTGTGCGCGCCCCTGTCCGGCCGTCTGGTCGGCAGCCGCGGCCCCCGTCTGCCCCTCCTGATCGCCGGTACGGCGATGACGGCGAGCGGCGCCCTCTTCGCGGCCTTCGAGGCGGAGACGTCGAACGCCACCCTGCTCGTCGGCTACGTCCTGTTCGGCATCGGCTTCGGCTTCGTGAACGCGCCGATCACCAACACGGCCGTCTCCGGAATGCCGCGCGCCCAGGCCGGCGTCGCCGCCGCGGTCGCCTCCACGAGCCGGCAGCTGGGCCAGACGCTCGGCGTCGCGGTGGTCGGCGCGGTGCTGGCCTCCGGCATCCACGCCTCCGCATTCCGCGGCACCTTCGTCGCGGCGGCCCGCCCCGGCTGGTGGATCCTCACCGCCTGCGGCCTGGCCGTCCTCGTCCTCGGCCTGCTCACCAGCGGCCCCTGGGCCCACCGCACGGCGGAGCGCACGGCCGACAAGCTCCAGGCGGCGGAGATCCGCCAGCCGGTGGGAGCGTCCGGGCGGGGCTAGGGGGCGCGCCGAGGCGCTCCCGGCCCCGTGCCGTGCCTCGCCCTGCTCCTCCGGCTCCCAGGCCCGGAGCAGCTCGAAGAGTCGGCCGTCTCCGTCGAGCTTCAGGGAGTCCGGCGAATGCGGTCGTAGAGGGCCAGGACCAGGTCACCGGCCGTGCCCCGGAGGGAGGCGTCAGCCGCCCCGGGGCCCTAGCCCGCAACGGCGGCGGGTATGGGCAGGCGGCCGGCTAGACGAGTAAGTCCGAAGGGGCCGAGTGCATGAAGCGAGGGTCTCGTTGGTCCGTTTGTGACGACAGACCTCGAAACCCTCGCGACTGCACTGTACGTGAAGATCGATGACTCTCTGGCAGGATCGCGTCGATGGGGCCGCCCGCCGAGCCTGAGCGATGCCGAGTTGTTGACGCTGGCGGTGATGCAGGCCCTGCTCGGGTTCGTCTCCGAAGCCCGCTGGCTGCGGTTCGCCCGCGTCCATCTGGCGGCCGAGTTCCCCTACCTGCCCGGGCAGTCCGGGTACAACAAACGCCTGCGGGCCGCGAACACGCTGATCAGCAGGTTCATCCGCACCCTGGCCCGGGACAGCGACCTTTGGCACGACGACGTGTGGATCGTGGACTCCACCCCCGTGGAGTGCGCCCGCTCACGGCCCACCGCGAAGCGCTCCGACCTGGCCGGCTGGGCCGGCTACGGCTACTGCCCCTCGCACTCCCGGTTCTTCTGGGGCCTGCGTCTTCACCTTGTGTGCACCCCCGGCGGCCTCCCGATCGCCTGGGCCCTGGCCAACCCCAAAGTTGACGAACGCGAGGTGCTGGCCGACATGCTCACCGGCGACCAGGACCTACTGGCCACCCACCCCGGACAGACCATCGTCGGCGACAAGGGCTACGTATCCAGGCACCTCGACGCCTTCATGGCCGAGCACGGCCTGACCCTGCTGCGGCCGACCTACCGCAACATCACCCCCCGGCCCGGCGAACACCTTCTCAAGCCCATCCGTCAGCTCATCGAGTCGGTGAACGACACCCTCAAGGGCCAGCTCGACCTCGAGCGTCACGGCGCGAGAACCCCCGCCGGCGTTCTCGCCCGTGTCGGACAACGGATCCTCGCCATGACGACCGCGATCTGGCACAACCGCAACACAGGCCGAGCCATCACACGCTCACTGATCGCCTACGACCACTGACCAACCCTTCGGACTTACTCGTCTAGGCCCTGGCGGTGGTGCGGGCCAGTGCGATGTCGTACAGCCGTTCCAGGCGCTCGTGGGTCTCCTCGTCGGCCGGGGTGTACGTCACCATGCGGGGGCCGTGCTCCGGGCCGAGCCACAGGTCGGTGTGCTCCAGCTTGAGGCGGCCCACGTGCGCGTTGAGGAACTCCTTGGTCCTGGTGCGGCTGCCGACGACCTCGTAACGCTCCCAGTGCTCGCGGAAGTCGGGGGACTCCGCCGCCAGCCGCTTCAGGAGCATCTTCCAGGCCGGCTCACCGAGATGACCGGCCAGGGACGCGCGCAGCTTGGCGGCCATCAGGCGCTGGGTCTCCTCGAGGTGGACGACCGAGGCCTGCCACTCCTTGTTCGTGTAGATGAGGAGCATGCAGTTGTGGTCCTCGGGCGGGATCGCGTCCAGGTCGCCCAGGAGCAGGGCGTACGTGCGGTTGTAGGCGACGATGTCGTACCGGCTGTTCTGGATGAGGGCCGGGACCGGCTCCAGCCGGCGCAGCATCTGCCGCAGCGCCGGGGTCACGCTCGGGCAGCTCGTCGCCGGCGTCGGGTCGGTGGCGCCGGCGAGCTGGAACAGGTGGGCTCGTTCGCTGGCGTCCAGCATCAGGGTGCGGGCGAGGGCGTCCAGCACCTGCACGGAGACCTGGATGTCGCGGGCCTGTTCGAGCCAGGTGTACCAGGTGACGCCGACCGCGGAGAGCTGGGCGACCTCCTCCCGGCGCAGCCCGGGGGTGCGGCGGCGGGCGCCGCGCGGCAGGCCCACCTGCTCGGGGGTGATGCGCTCACGCCGGCTGCGCAGGAACGCGGCCAGTTCGTGCCGCCGGATCTCCGAGCCCCGGCTCGCCGGCTGCGGGGGGCTGGTCCGGTCCGTGGCCATGGTCGTCATGGTCCCAGGGTGCCCTGTCCGTCATCCTGTTGCCAGGTAGTTCTTGTACCAGGATGAGGACACTCTGGTACCCCCCTGGGCGGCGGCGCAGGATCGGGGGCATGAGTGAAACCGTCACCACCCGGGCCGTCCGTACGACGGCCGCGCCACCCGCACTCGGCGGGCTCGGGCTGTTCACCGTCCTGCTGGCGGCGGCGCTGCCGCTGGTCGACTTCTTCATCGTCAACGTGGCCCTGCCGGCCATCGGCGCCGATCTCGCCGCGGGCGAGGCCGTGCTGGAGCTGGTCGTGGCCGGGTACGGGGTCGCGTACGCCGTGCTGCTGGTGCTCGGCGGGCGGCTCGGCGACCTGTTCGGACGGCGCCGGCTGTTCCTCGGCGGGATGGCCGCGTTCGGCCTGACCTCGCTGGCCTGCGGGCTGGCGCCCGGCGCCTGGAGCCTGGTCGCGGCGCGGGTCGCCCAGGGCGCCTCGGCCGCGGCGATGCTGCCGCAGGTCCTCGCCACCATCCAGGCCACCACCCGCGGCACGCGCCGCGCCAGGGCCATGAGCCTGTACGGCGCGACCGCCGGACTGTCCATGGTCGCCGGGCAGATACTCGGCGGGGTGCTCGTCGCCGCCGACATCGCCGGGACCGGCTGGCGGTCGGTGTTCCTGGTCAACGTGCCCGTGGTCGCGGTGGGGCTGGTCCTCGCCGTGCGGGCGGTGCCGGAGACCCGCTCGCAGCATCCCGAGCCCGCCGACGGGCCCGGCACGGTCCTGCTCGCGGTCTCCCTGCTGACGCTGCTCGCCCCGCTCACCGAGGGCCGGGCCGCGGGCTGGCCGCTGTGGACCTGGCTGTCGCTGGCCGCGTTCCCGGTCGCCGCGGGGGCGTTCTGGGCCGTGGAGCGGCGGGCCGACCGGGCGGGCCGGACCCCGCTGGTGCCGCCGAGTCTGCTGGCGCTGGCCTCGCTGCGGCGCGGTCTGGTGCTGATGCTGCCGTTCTCCATCGGCTTCAGCGGGTTCATGTTCGTGATCGCGCTGGCGCTGCAGCAGGGCGCGGGGCTCGGTCCGGTGCCGGCCGGGCTGGCGCTCGCACCGATGGCCGTGGCGTTCCTGTTCGTCTCCCTCGCCGGGCCGCGGCTGATCGGCCGTTACGGCACCCGGGTCGTGACCGCCGGTTCGGTGGTGCAGGGTGTGGGCGTGCTGCTGATCGTGCTGGCGGCGTGGCGGGACTGGCCGCACCTCGACTTCGGGTCGCTGCTGCCGGGCGCCGCCGTGGCCGGTGCCGGGCAGGCGCTCCAACTGCCCAACATCCTCCGGATCGTGATGTCCGAGGTGCCGCCCGCCCGGGCCGGAGTCGGCAGTGGTGTGATGGTCACCACCCAGCAGTCGGCGCTCGCGCTCGGCGTGGCCACGCTGGGCACGCTGTTCCTCACTCTGGTGCCGCGCATCGGCATGCAGGACGCGCTGGTCACGGCGCTGCTGGTGCAGTTGGCCGGGGTGGTGCTGACCGGGCTGCTCAGCCTGCGGCTGCCGCGCGAGGTCGGCTGAGCCGGTGCCGGACCGCCGGGCTTGCGGCCACGGCTCGGACAACTCCGCGTGAAGCTCCCCCTGTTGATGTTCGTTGTGCTGCACACTCCTGTCCCGGCCGGGGTTCGCGGACCCGAGAGAGCGGGAGGCGTCATGGCGCAGGGCAACACCACGAGCAAGGTGAGCCGTTGGGACCGGCACGGCCGGGAGCACGTGGTCCGGGTGCAGCGCACGGGGGTGCAGCGCACGATCAGATGCGACACGTGCGGCTGGCGCAGAGGGGCCCAGTTCCTGCCGTGGCTGAAGGCGGAGGAGCATCTGGCCGAGGCACATCAGGCGACGGTCGACCCGGCGGCCGCCCGGCAGCCGTCAAGGTAAGAAAAACAGGGTAAGAGCGCAGGTCGGACGGTCCGTTGGCGGCACGTGTCACGGTGCGTGACAACTCGAGTGGCCTGTGTGGCGGACCGGGGTCAGCCTTGAGACGTCCCTTCCACGAGCGACAGGAGACAGACATGACCTCGGTACTCCGCCACAGTCACGCCCGGGCGCTCGGGGCCGGTGCCCTCACCGTGGCGCTGCTCTCCGGCGGAACGGCCGGCGCGTTCGCCGCGAGCCCGAGTCCCAGTCCGACGCCGACCAGGACGATGTCCAGCCCGTCCGCCGGGATGGCGTCGATCACCGCCACCGCCAGACCGGCCTCGGTGAAACACGGTCACACCGTGCTGCTGGCCGGGCGCACCAAGGGCCTGAAGGTCGGCTCCCCGCTCATCGTCCAGCAGGAGATGAACGGCAAGTGGGTGCCGCTGAGGGCCACCGGCAAGGTGAAGACGGGCAGTTCGTACGCGATCACCGCCAAGCTCACCCGGACCGGCACG
The DNA here is from genome assembly GCF_036345995.1 of Streptomyces sp. NBC_00557. Classification (NCBI taxonomy): domain Bacteria; kingdom Bacillati; phylum Actinomycetota; class Actinomycetes; order Kitasatosporales; family Streptomycetaceae; genus Streptomyces; species Streptomyces sp. NBC_00557. Next base: position 5,531,424 of record NZ_CP107796.1, on the reverse strand, counting down.
CAGAAGCTGCGCGTCGCGAGCGCGACCATGGCCGGGAAGGTCTACTCGCCCACGGTCACCGTGAAGGTGCGCTGACCCCCACGGTCCCGAGGCTCACCGTGCGGGTGTCGTCAGCCCCCGTATCAGCAGGTCCACCACGGCCGTGAAGTCCTCGTCGACGCCGGGAGCGGTCCATTCCCGGGCGTGACAGGGGTCGTGGAAGCGGCCGGTGGCCTGGAAGACGGCTCGGGCCGCGGCGGCCGGGTCGGGCACCGGGAAGGCTCCCGACCCGGCGCCTTCCGCGATGATCCGGGTCAGCTGCCCGGTCAGGTCGGCGATGTGCTCGCCGACCACCGTGCCGTTCTCGTCGGTCAGCACCGTGTAGGTGGCGAAGAGTTCGGGATCGTCGCCCGCCTTGTGCCGCTTGGCCTCGAACAGGGCGGTGAGCCAGGCCCGCAGTCTCTCCTCCGCGGTGCCGTCCCCGGCGGCGATGACGGCGAGTTTCTCCGCCGTCCGGTCCAGCCAGCGCTTGGTGACCGCCTCGCGCAGCGCGGCCTTGGTGCGGAAGTGCCGGTAGACGCTGCCGTGGCTGACGCCGAGCGCGCGGGCCACGTCCACCACGGTGGCCTTGGCCGGGCCGTGGCGGCGCAGCACCTCCTCGGTCGCTTCGAGGATGCGCTCGGCGGTCAGGGTCTCTGCGGGCGGTGCCATGCCCTAGACCGTACCCGGCTCCGCGGTCAGCGCTCGCTGTCGAGGTGTGCCATCTGCGCGGTGGGGTAGCGGTCGCCGGCCGCCGCGTCCGCCGGCACGGCCTCCTCGATCGCCGTGAGGTCGGCCGCGTCCAGGGTGACGTCCAGCGCGCCGAGGGACTCGCCGAGCCGCTCCCGGGTACGGGCGCCGACGAGCGGCACGATGTCCTCGCCGCGCGAGAGGACCCAGGCGATGGCGATCTGCGCGACGCTCACGCCCTTCTGCTCGGCGATCTTGCGCAGGGCCTCGACCAGGTTCAGGTTGTGCTGGAGGTTCTCGCCCTGGAAACGGGGCGAGTGGGCGCGGAAGTCGTTCGCGGCCAGCTGCCGGTCGCGGGAGAAGTGGCCGGAGATCAGGCCGCGGGAGAGCACGCCGTACGCCGTGATGCCGATGCCCAGCTCGCGGGTGACCGGCAGGATCTCCCGCTCGATGCCCCGGCTGATCAGCGAGTACTCGATCTGCAGGTCGGCGATGGGGGCGGTGGCGGCGGCCCGGCGGATGGTCTCGGCGCCGACCTCGCTCAGGCCGGCGTGCCGGACGTACCCCTTCTCGATCAGCTCGGCGATCGCGCCGACGGTCTCCTCGATCGGCACGTCGGGGTCGAGGCGGGCGATCCGGTAGACGTCGATGTGGTCGACGCCGAGGCGCTGCAGGGAGTAGGCGGCGAAGTTCTTCACGGCGGCCGGGCGGCCGTCGTAGCCGCTCCAGTTGCCCTCCGGGTCGCGCAGGGCGCCGAACTTCACGCTGGTCATGGCCTGTTCGCGCAGGGCGGCCGGGGCGGTGCGCAGGGCCTCGCCGATCAGCATCTCGTTGTGCCCCATGGCGTAGAAGTCGCCGGTGTCCAGCAGGGTCACGCCCGCTTCGAGGGCGGCGTGGATGGTCGCGACGGACTCCGCGCGGTCGGCGCCGCCGTAGAGCGCGGACATGCCCATGCAGCCGAGGCCCAGGGCGGAGACCCGGGGGCCGGTGGTTCCGAGGGTTCGGGTTCGCATCGTCATGGCACCACCCTGCCATGACAGCTGACAGATTTCAATATCTGTCAGCTGTCATGGGTCAGGGCGTCGCGACTGCCCGGCCGGTCACACCACGCCGCTCTCCCACCACCAGGAGCCGGAGCCGTACGAGGGGTACTGGACGCGGCTGTCGCAGTGCTGCCAGGAGTGGGAGTACGCCTCCAGACCGGAGAACCCGCAGGTCTCGGCGATCTTGTAGACCTGGTAGGTGGTGTGTCCCGAGACCACGACGTCCGCGGCGACGCCGTAGCAGTGCATGCTGTTGGAGGCGCCGCCCACCGAGGAGTTGTACGAGACGCTGCGGAAGCCGGAGTTGATGGTGACCGCGCTGTCGCCGGCCTTCCTGCGCAGCGCCTCCAGCTTGTACATCAGCCGGCGCACGTTCTCCTTGACCGTGGCGGAGCCGACCTTGCCGCCGCCGAAGCCGGAGCCGTCGTGCGAGGTGAACTCGCTCCAGTCGAAGTGCGCCGTCGATCCGTCGCTGCTCTCCAGGCTGTTGAGCACACTCTGGGTCTGCGGGCCCACGACGCCGTCCGCGCTCAGGCCGTAGGCGGACTGGAAGCGTCTGACCGCGCCGTCCGTGGCGGGACCGAAGTCGCCGTCCCAGGCGATGTACGTCTGGCTGGCCCCGGACGCGGCCCAGCCGCCGACCCGGATCTGCAGTTCGACCACGTCGGAGCCGGAGGCGCCCTGCTGGAGGGTGCGGGACCAGCCGTACGCGGAGGCGGGGCCGGCCGTGCCGAGGGTGACCGCCGCGGCGCCGAACGCGGCCGTGACGCCGGCCGCGCCGCGCAGCAGCGTGCGCCGTCCGATGATCCGGTCGTGCGGCTGTGACTCGTTCATGCGTGTCTCCTCTTCTGTCGAATCTTCTGTCGAACCGAAATGGGAGAGTTCTGTCGAACGGGACGGGCGAGCGGGCAGCAGTCAGGCGACGAGGGCCTGCCAGGTGTCCGGGCCGACGACGCCGTCGACGCTCAGCCCGTGCGCCGACTGGAAGGAACGCACCGCACTGTCCGTCGCCGCCCCGAAGGCGCCGTCCACGGTGAGCGCGGCGCCGTGCGCGTTCAGCTGGCTCTGCACCGCCGACACCGCCTGGCCGGTGGAGCCCTGGCGCACGGTGACGATCAGCGCCTGCCAGGTGTCCGGTCCCACGACGCCGTCGACGCTCAGCCCGTGCGCCGACTGGAAGGAACGCACCGCACTGTCCGTCGCCGCCCCGAAGGCGCCGTCCACGGTGAGCGCGGCGCCGTGCGCGTTGAGCAGGTACTGCACGGTTCTGACGCGTTCACCGGTGGCGCCCTGCCGCACGGTGGGCCAGCCGGCGTTCGGCGGGGGCGTGTAGCCGCTGCGGGCGAAGGACTGGAGCTGGGCGGCGGTGCCGTTGAAGGTGTCCTGGTCGCCGGGGAAGACGCCGGAGTCGGCGTACTGCCAGATGGTCTGGGCGGACCAGCCGGCCGGCAGCGTGCCGGGGCTGCTCGCGTAGCGTGCGATCCACAGCGGGTTGGTCGCGCCGAAGCCGCTGTTGCCGCCGGTGCAGGTGGTCCACCAGTCGGTGGTGGTGTAGATCGTGGGGTAGCGGCCGGTGCGGGCGTGCACCTCGTTGCTGAAGTCCCGGATCCAGGACACCATCGCGCTCTGGCTCAGGCCGTAGCAGGTGGCCCCGTAGGGGTTGTACTCGATGTCCAGCGCGGGCGGCAGGGTCCTGCCGTCGGCGCTCCAGCCGCCGCCGTGGCCGACGAACCAGTCGGCCTGCGCCGTACCGCTGGAGTTGCCCGGCAGGGCGAAGTGGTAGGCGCCGCGGACCAGTCCGGCGTTGTAGGCGCCGGTGTACTGCTGGGAGAAGTCGGGGCTGGTGTAGGTGGTGCCCTCGGTGGCCTTGACGTAGGCGAAGGCGGCTCCGGCGGCCTTCACGGACGCCCAGTCGACGGTGCCCTGGTGGCCGCTGACGTCGAGTCCGGCCGGTCCGGTGCCGGTGACGGCGGCCGAGGCGAGGGCGTTCGGTGCGGTGCCGAGGCGTTGCAGTCCGGCTCCGGCGTAGTCGTCCTCGGGGTGCGTCATGCGCACCGGGGTGCCGCGGTCGTGGCCGTGTACCGCGGGGTCTGCGGGCCGGGCGGAGGCGGTGGCGGGCAGGAGGAGCAGGGACAGTAAGGCGGTCAGCAGGACGGCCGCGCCGGCCGGCGCCGCTGACCGCGGGAGTCTGGTGGACGGCATGACGGATCAACTCCTCGGAAGGGAAGGGTTGACGCGCGTAAACCGTAGGAGTGGATTGTCATGGCTGCAACAGTCCGCGCATGAACAGTCGACTGCCGCAACGAGTCGGCTCCGCGGATTCGACCCACTCGGCGGGCTGGGCGAACTCGGCCCTCGCCCTCACCTCGCCCCACCGGACACACCACGGCCCCCGACGGGGTTCCGGGCGGAACCCCGTCGGGGGCCGGTGAGGCGGCGGGCCGGAGGGGCTAGCAGCCGAGCAGGCGTCCGGCGAGGTAGCCCTCGATCTGGTCGAGAGACACCCGCTCCTGCTTCATCGAGTCGCGCTCACGCACCGTGACGGCGTTGTCCTCGAGCGTGTCGAAGTCGACGGTCACGCAGTACGGCGTGCCGATCTCGTCCTGGCGCCGGTAGCGGCGGCCGATGGCGCCGGCGTCGTCGAACTCGATGTTCCAGTTCTGGCGCAGCGCCTGCGCGAGACCCTTGGCCTTCGGGGACAGCTCGGGGTTGCGGGACAGCGGGAGGACGGCCACCTTCACCGGGGCGAGCCGGTGGTCGAGGCGCAGCACCGTGCGCTTCTCCATCTTGCCCTTGGCGTTCGGCGCCTCGTCCTCGACGTACGCGTCGAGCAGGAAGGCCAGCATGGTCCGGCCGACACCCGCCGCGGGCTCGATGACGTACGGCGTCCAGCGCTCGCCGGCCTCCTGGTCGAAGTACGACAGGTCCTGGCCGGAGGCCTTGGAGTGGGCCGTGAGGTCGTAGTCGGTGCGGTTCGCGACGCCCTCCAGCTCGCCCCACTCCGAGCCGCCGAACTGGAAGCGGTACTCGATGTCGGCGGTGCGCTTGGAGTAGTGGGAGAGCTTCTCCTTCGGGTGCTCGTACCAGCGCATGTTCTCCTCACGGAGACCCAGGCCGGTGTACCAGTTCCAGCGCTGCTCCATCCAGTACTCGTGCCACTTCTCGTCCTCGCCGGGCTTGACGAAGAACTCCATCTCCATCTGCTCGAACTCGCGGGTGCGGAAGATGAAGTTGCCCGGCGTGATCTCGTTGCGGAACGACTTGCCCATCTGGGCGATGCCGAACGGCGGCTTGCGGCGCGAGGTGGTCTGCACCTGGGCGAAGTTGGTGAAGATGCCCTGGGCGGTCTCGGGGCGCAGGTAGGCGACCGAGCCGCTGTCCTGGGTCGGGCCGAGGTGCGTCGACAGCAGGCCGGAGAACTGCTTGGGCTCGGTGAACTGGCCCTTGTTGCCGCAGTTCGGGCAGTTGATGTCGGCCAGGCCGTTCGCCGGGGCGTGGCCCTTCTTCTCCTCGTAGGCCTCTTCGAGGTGGTCGGCACGGAACCGCTTGTGACACGCGGTGCACTCGGTCAGCGGGTCCGTGAAGGTGGCGACGTGACCGGAGGCGACCCACACCTCGGAGGCCAGGATGACGGACGAGTCGATACCGACGACGTCCTCGCGCGACGTCACCATGTAGCGCCACCACTGGCGCTTGATGTTCTCCTTGAGCTCGACACCCAGCGGTCCGTAGTCCCAGGCGGCGCGCTGTCCGCCGTAGATCTCACTGCACGGGAAAACGAAGCCACGGCGCTTGCTCAGGCTGACGATGGTGTCGATCTTGTCGGCGGCCACGGTGCTCTCTTCATTACGACGACGGGCGTTGAAGCGAGATGCTTCCAGCGAATGATTCAGGTTACCGGCGCAGGCTCCCCCCGGACCAAATCGGCCCCCTCCAGGAGGTGCCTCCCTCAGGCTCTCACCGGCTCTCACCGGCCTCTCACCGACCGTTGTTGACAACGGTTTCCATGTAAGTTGAAAATGACTGTCATGAACGTACGACGCCGCCTCATACCCGCCGCCGCGATCACCGCCGTGACCGCCCTCGGCCTCGGCACCCTCACCGCATGCTCCGGGGACAGGGCGGAGGCCGCGAACACCGGCAGGTTCGACGTCGTCGCGTCGTTCTACCCGATGGCCTTCCTCGCCGAGCGGATCGGCGGGGACCACGTCCACGTCACCAGTCTGACCTCCCCCGGCCAGGAGCCGCACGACCTGGAGATCAGCCCCCAGCAGATCGCCTCGATCCAGGAGTCCGACGCGGTCCTGTACCTGAAGAACCTCCAGCCCTCGGTCGACGACGCGGTGGCCCAGTCCCCGGTCAAGACCAAGATCGACGCGGCCTCGCTCACCACGCTGGAGGAGCACGGCAACGAGGCCGGCGGCCACGCCGCCGCGCACGACACCCACCAGGGCGAGGAGGCCGGCGCCAAGGACCCGCACATCTGGCTCGACCCGGTGCGCTACGCCCAGGTCGCCGAGGGCGTCGGCAAGGCCTTCGAGAAGGCCGACCCGAAGCACGCCGCCGACTACCGCAAGAACACCGCGGCCCTGGTCACACAGCTCGACGAGCTGAACACGCGGTTCAGGACCGGCCTCGCGCACACGAAGACCAAGGTCTTCATCACCACCCACGCCGCCTTCGGCTACCTCGCCGAGCGCTACGGCCTGACCGAGGAGGCCGTCAACGGCCTCGACCCCGAGTCCGAGCCCAGCGCCGCCCGGGTGAAGGACCTGGAGACCATGGCGAAGGCCGACGGCGTCTCCACCGTCTTCTACGAGACGCTCGTCAGCGACAAGACCGCGAAGACCATCGCGCACGACGCCGGCCTGAGGACCGACGTGCTCGACCCGATCGAGGGCATCACCGCCAAGTCCCGCGGCAAGGACTACTTCTCCGTCCAGGAGGCCAACCTCAAGGCCCTCCAGCAGGCGCTCGGCGCGAAGTGAGGGGACACGAGATGACCGGCGAACCCGTCATATCCCTGCGCGGCGTCACCGCCGAACTCGGCGCCCGGCCCGTGCTGCGCGGCATCGACCTCACCGTCGGCCGCGGCGAGGTCGTCGCGCTGCTCGGCGCCAACGGCTCCGGCAAGTCCACGGCGATCCGCACGATCATCGGCCAGGTCCCGGCGAGCGGCGGCACGATCGAGCTGTTCGGCACCCCGCGCCACGCCTTCCGCGACTGGTCGCGCGTGGGTTACGTGCCGCAGCGCACGACGGCGGCGGGAGGCGTGCCCGCCACGGTGACCGAGATCGTCTCGTCCGGCCGGCTCTCCCGCACCCGCTTCGGCGTCTTCCGCCGGGCCGACCGGGAAGCCGTGCACCGCGCCCTGGACCTGGTCGGGATGGCCGACCGCGCCAAGGACTCGGTGAACGCCCTGTCCGGCGGCCAGCACCAGCGCGTCCTGATCGCCCGCGCCCTCGTCGTCGAGCCCGAACTGCTGATCATGGACGAGCCGATGGCGGGCGTCGACCTGGCCAGCCAGGAGGTCCTCGCCCGCACGCTGGGGCAGCAGGTCGGCTCCGGTACGACGGTCCTGCTCGTCCTGCACGAACTGGGCCCGCTGGAGCCCCTGATCGACCGGGCGGTCGTCCTGCGCGACGGCTGCGTCCTGCACGACGGCCCGCCCCCGCAGGCCCTCGGCCAGCATGCGCTGCCCGGCCACGACCACGTACACCCGCACGCACCGTCGGGTTCGGAATCTCTGCGGACGGGACTGCTGAGCTGATGGACTTCCTCAACTACGCCTTCATGCAGCGGGCCCTGCTCGCCGCCGTCCTGGTCGGCATCACGGCCCCCGCGGTCGGCATCTACCTGGTCCAGCGCCGCCAGGCCCTCATGGGCGACGGCATCGGGCACGTCGCCATGACCGGCGTCGGCCTGGGCTTCCTGCTCTCCACCTCCCCCGTGTGGATGGCGACGGCCGTCTCGGTCCTCGGCGCGGTCCTGATGGAGCTGATCCGCTGGTACGGCAGGACCCGCGGCGACATCGCGCTCGCCATGCTCTTCTACGGCGGCATGGCCGGCGGCGTGATGTTCATCAACCTGGCGCCGACGGGCTCCAACGCGAACCTGACGACGTACCTGTTCGGATCGCTGTCCACCGTGTCGCCGTCCGACGTGACGGCGATCTGCCTGCTCGCCGCGTTCGTGGTGCTGGTCACCCTCGGCCTGCGCCGCCAGCTGTTCGCGGTCAGCCAGGACGAGGAGTTCGCCCGGGTCACGGGTCTGCCGGTGCGCGCCCTGAACCTGCTGACGGCGGTCACGGCGGCGGTCACGGTCACGGTCGCCATGCGCGTGGTCGGCCTGCTGCTGGTGTCCGCGCTGATGGTGGTGCCCGTCGCGGCGGCGCAGCAGCTCACCCGCAGCTTCACGGCGACGTTCGTGATCGCGGTCGCGATCGGCGTGGCCGTGACCGTCAGCGGCACGATCACCTCGTACTACCAGGACGTCCCGCCCGGCGCGACGATCGTCCTGCTGACCATCGCCGCGTTCGTCGCGCTGACGGCCCTGGCCACACCCCTGGCCCGGCGCCGCGCCCGTGCGGCGGCCGCGGCGCGGCCCGCCGCGGACCCGGCCGAGTGCACGATTCCGGCCACGAGACAGGCCGGAGACAAGATCGGCGTCTGACCGCTGACAGCCCGGGCTGGCACAATGGCCGCCCGGGCAGAAGCGAGACGTGAGGAGGACCCGGTGACGACCGCTGGACCGCCCGTGAAGGGCCGCGCGACCCGTCAGCGTGCAGCCGTGGCGGCGGCCCTGGACGAGGTCGAGGAGTTCCGCAGCGCGCAGGAACTGCACGACATGCTCAAGCACAAGGGCGACTCGGTCGGCCTGACCACGGTCTACCGCACCCTCCAGTCCCTCGCCGAGGCCGGCGAGGTCGACGTCCTGCGCACCTCCGACGGCGAGTCCGTCTACCGCCGCTGCTCGACCGGCGAGCACCACCACCACCTGGTCTGCCGGGCCTGCGGCAAGGCCGTGGAGGTCGAGGGCCCGGCCGTCGAGAAGTGGGCCGAGGCGATCGCGGCGGAACACGGGTACGTCAACGTGGCCCACACGGTGGAGATCTTCGGCACGTGCGCCGACTGCGCCGAGAGCTGACCGCCGGCCGGGGCAGCGCCGGCGGCGGTGCGGACCGTCCGGCGCCCGCGGCTCCGCTCAGCTGCGGGTGATGTGGCGGTCCAGGATCTCCCGCAGGCGGTCCGCGTCCGACGGCTCCGCCAGCCCCCGCTTCGGCAGCAACGTGAAGCACCGCGCCTGGGGATCACCGCTGAAGAGGACGAACATCTCCGGCGTCTCCCGGTAGCAGGGCCGTGCGCCCCACTCCTGGGTGACGGTGATGTGGTCCCTGCGGACCGTCACCCCGGCGTCCGTCACCGTCGTACGGCACGCCCCGCTCACCTCCGCGGCCCGTGCCAGGCTCCGCCCCTGCAACCGGGGCATCAGCAGGAGGCACAGCGCCAGATAGCCGGCGAGGAGGACCGAGGTCACGTCCATGCCGTCGGTGGCAAGGAACCCGGCCCACAGCAGGACGGCGAGGGCGACCCCCAGCGTGTTCCGGTCCCACCAGGTCATCCTCCGGCGCACCCAGAGTGCCTCGGTGAAATCGCGCGCGGTCGGCCGGTACGTCAGCTCCACGGCCTCATGAGCGGTCTCCCGCCCCATGCCCATGACCATGAGGCGGGATCGTACAGCCGTTCCCCCGGACGTGATCACGCGGTGCGGTCGAAGCAGCGCTCCAGCTCGTCCAGGTCGTAGAACACGCTGTTCCCGGCGATCGGGCGGCAGCCGGCCTTGAACGGGGTCTCCCGCTCGTTGTAGAGCATGCGGACCAGATAGCGGCCGTCCTTCTCGTACACGTCCCACTGGATGTTCGCGCCCAGCGGGGCGACCGAGGCGCCGCGCCAGGGGTTGCCGGCGTAGGTGTACGGCTGCCCCGGCGTCGCCGGCTTCGTGCTGCCCGGCAGGCCCATCAGCGCGGCCAGCGGGATGATCTCCTCGGCGTGGGTGAAGCGCAGCTCGGCGCCGAGGTCGCCGGTGCCGGCGCGTTTGGCCTCGACCTGGCGGAAGAAGTCGTCCAGGAGGACGCCGGCCATCCTGTAGGTGATGTCGCTGCCGGCGAAGCCGGGGCCCTTCTCGTAGAAGTCCTCCGCGTCCGAGAGGTACCCGAACCAGGCCGCGTCCGAGCGGGAGATGAAGCGGCCCATGTCCCAGCCCCTGCCGTCCGGGTCGGGGCTCTCCTGGATCATGGCGGGCGCGATGGCGTACAGGTTGTAGACGGCCTGCGCGGCGCCGGCCTGGTCGGTGATCCCGTCGACGAAGGACGACGTGAACAGCCGCCGCAGGACACTGCGCGCGGCCTCGTGCGTCCGGGGCTGGTCGGCGACGGCCGCCAGGGTGTCCTTCAGGCGCTGGTCGTTCGCCAGGTAGTCCCGGTACGCGGCGCCGCCCGCCGCCTTGTGGAAGTACAGCAGGTCCTTGTCCGTGCGGGCCGGCCCGATCAGCGGCTTCAGCGCCGGGTCGGCGGCGGCCAGCGCGGCCGTGTACTCCCCGGCGCTGTCCACGGCCCGCGCCTGCCCGGAGCTGACCACGTCGATCCTCTCGCCCCGGTCGGCGATGTCCTCGAACAGGGTGGGCAGGCGCTGCTCCATGCGCGTCGCGGTGTCCCGCATCTCCTGCCGGCCGCGCCCGCTGAGATCGCCGTACCCGGTCTTCGCCATGGCGGCCGTCAGCGCCCGCACGGCCGGCCCGAACTCCTCCCCCCATGCGGGTGAGTTGCTTCTCCTCCCGGGCCTTGTCCCACAGCGGGAGGATCAGGCCGGCGTCCCCGCCGTCGGTCGCCGCGCGGGAGCCGTGCCGGGAGACGTTCTCGGTGAAGACGGGGAGGTAACCGGCCGGGGGCCGCTGGTAGCCGCGCGGGTTCTGCTCGGGGGCGTACGGCGCCTTGGTGCCGTAGCTCTCGCGCTGCGCGGGAGCGCCGTCCGGGGCGGCGTGCGCGGGCAGCGCGGTGAGCAGCAGGGCGCCGAGGGCGAGGACAGGGGCGAGACGTCTCATGAGTCCCGCATCCTCGGCGCCGCGGATGAACCGGCCTTCGCCGCCCGGATGAACCGCCGATGGCTACGAGGAGGACTCGCCCTTCATCGCGGCCTCCATGGCGAGCAGTTCCTCGTTGGGCACGGCGCCGCCGAACCGCCGGTCGCGGGAGGCGAATTCGACGCAGGCCCGCCACAGGTCACGGCGGTCGAAGTCGGGCCACAGCACGTCCTGGAAGACCATCTCGGCGTACGCGCTCTGCCACAGCAGGTAGTTGGAGGTGCGCTGCTCCCCGCTGGGGCGCAGGAAGAGGTCCACATCCGGCATGTCCGGGTAGTACAGGTACTTCTGGATGGTCTTCTCGGTGACCTTCGACGGGTCCAGCCGCCCGGCCGCGACGTCCTCGGCCAGCGCCTTGGCCGCGTCGGCGAGCTCGGCCCGGCCGCCGTAGTTCATGCAGAAGTACAGCGTGAGCAGGTCGTTGCCCTTGGTCTGCTCCTGGGCGACCTGCAACTCCTTGGCGACGGACTTCCACAGCCGGGGCATCCGGCCCACCCAGCGCACCCGGATCCCCAGCTCGTCGAGCTGGTCCCGGGTCTTGCGGATGAAGTCGCGGTTGAAGTTCATCAGGAAGCGGACCTCGTCGGGCGACCGCTTCCAGTTCTCGGTGGAGAAGGCGTACAGGGAGATGTTGCGGACGCCGATCTCGATGGAGCCCTGAAGCACGTCGAGCACCCGCTCGGCGCCGACCTTGTGCCCCTCGGTGCGGGGCAGCCCGCGCTCCTTCGCCCACCGGCCGTTGCCGTCCATGACGATCGCCACATGGTTCGGGACCAGCTCCCCCGGGAGCTTCGGCGCGCGCGCACCCGACGGGTGCGGCTCCGGCGCCTTGTACTCGCGCCGCTGGCGCCCCAGGATCCCGCGTACGGCCATGTGCTCCTCGTCTCCCTCTTGCTTCGTTACCGGAGCGGACTACTTCTCGACGTATCTGAGCGAGCGCAGCCCGCGCTCCAGATGCCAGTGCAGGTAGGCGGACACCAGCCCGCTGCCCTCGCGGACGTACCGCGCCTCGCAGGCGTCCGCCGTCTCCCAGTCTCCCGTAAGCAGCGCGCCGAGCAGCACCAGGGTCTGCGGCGACGGTACGACACTGCCGGGCACCCGGCAGTCGGCGCAGACGGAGCCGCCGGAGGCCACCGAGAAGAACCGGTTCGGTCCGGGCATGCCGCACTTGGCGCAGTCGCTGAAGCTCGGGGCGTAGCCGTTCACGGCGAGGGAGCGGAGCAGGAAGGCGTCGAGCACGAGATGGGGCGCGTGCTCGCCCCGGGCGAGGGTCCGCAGGGCGCCCACGAGCAGCAGGTACTGCTGGACGGCCGGCTCGCCCTCGTGGTCGGTGAACCGCTCGGCGGTCTCCAGCATGGCCGTCCCGGCGGTGTAGCGCGCGTAGTCGGTGACGATCCCGCCGCCGTACGGCGCGATGGTCTCACTCTGCGTGCACAGCGGCAGCCCCCGCCCGACCAGCTCGCTCCCCCGCGCGAAGAACTGCACGTCGACGTGGGAGAACGGCTCCAGCCGTGCCCCGAACTTCGACTTCGTCCGCCGCACGCCCCGGGCCACCGCCCGCACCCGCCCGTGACCGCGCGTGAGCAGCGTGATGATCCGGTCCGCCTCACCGAGTTTCTGGGTGCGCAGCACGATGCCGTCATCCCGGAACAGGCTCACAGCCGCCCCCCGCATCCCACCGGCCGGGGGCCCGGGGGTCGCCCCCCGGAACAGCCCAGCATGATCCGGTCCGCCTCACCCGGCATCCGGGTGCGCAGCACGATGCCGTCGCGGAACAGAGTCATGGAGCCCATTGTCGCCCATCCGCTCGGCGGGGCGGCAAGCACTCCGGACCCGGAGAGGCCGTTCACGCGGGTCGGGGTCGCGTGCGGGCCGGGTCGCGAGCTCGCCGGTTTCCGGCGGGCGAACGGGAGTCGGAGCCGTCAGTGGTGCGGACCTCTGGCGGCTCACCCATCCGTGTACGCCGTCTTGACCACCCCCACGCCCCCTCCTATGGTCGCGCTACCGGCCGGACGTAGGACGTAGGACGTCGTATCTCTCACCCCGCCTCACCCTCCCGCTCCCAGACTCGTTGGAGGACCCGTGCGCGACGACGTGACACCCGAGCCCGGCGTATCGGCACCGCGCCGCCGGCAGTTCCTCACTTGCACCGGTGCGCTCGGCGCGGCCGCTCTGCTGCCGCCGGCGCTGACCGCGTGCTCGGCCGGGCCGCAGTCGACGAACGACACCGGGGGCGGGGGCAGCGGGAAGGACCGGACGCTGACCGCCGTGATCGGCTACGGCAACGACGGCAGCTGGGATCCGACGCAGACGGCGTCGGCGTTCTGCATGGCCGCCAACAACCACATCTACGAGGGGCTGCTGGACACCGACCCGATCACCCGGGTGCCGTATCCGGCGCTCGGCACCGAGGTGCCGAAGGACCCGAACGCCACCACCTGGCGGTTCACGCTGCGCTCCGGCGCCACCTTCCACGACGGCAAGCCCGTCACCGCCGACGACGTCGTGTTCGTCTTCGACCGGATCCTCGACCCGAAGACCCAGACCCTCGCCAAGGGCTTCTTCGCAAGCTGGCTGGACCGCGTCCGGAAGGTCGACGCGCGCACCGTCGAGCTGGTGCTCAAGTTCCCCTTCCCGGACGGGCTTTCCCGGCTCACGCTGGCCAAGATCATGCCGCAGCACGTCTTCTCCAAGCCCGGCGCCTGGGACGACGCGATCAAGGGGCTGGCGGTCGGCTCGGGACCGTACCGGCAGACCGCGCACCACCCGAAGTCCAACACCGCCTTCGAGGCGTACGCCGGCTACAACGGCCCGCGCCCGCCCGCCTTCAAGCGCATGAACTGGCTGACCATCGTCGACGCCGCGCCGCGCGTCGCGAAGATCTCCGGGTCGGACGCGGGGGCGCAGATCGCCGACAACATCCCCTACGCCAACATCGCGCGGCTGGAGCAGAGCGGACTGAAGGTCGCCGGCGGCGCCGGGATGAACAACCTGTTCCTGATGTTCAACACCCGGCACAAGCCCTTCGACGACGTGCGGGTGCGGCAGGCCCTGCACTACGCCATCGACACCGAGAAGATGGTGCGGGTCGCCCTCAAGGGGCACGGCAGGCCCGCGTCCTCGTTCCTCAACGAGGGCAACCCCGCCTACCGGCGGGCCCGGACCGTCTACGACTACGACCCCGACAAGGCCGAGGCCCTCCTCAAGGCCGCCGGGGTGAGCGACCTCAATGTCGAGATCCTCGCGGTCAACGTCAGCTGGATCGTCGACTGCCTGCCGACCATCAAGGCCTCCTGGGACGCCGTCGGCGTGCACACGACGCTGGCGCCGCAGGAGACCACGGCCGTGTTCACCAAGATGGACCAGAAGCAGGACTACCAGGTCGTCGCCGCCGCATCCAACCCCAATCAGTTCGGGCTCGACGCCGACCTGATCATGCACTACAACTACGGGCCGCAGAACCTGTGGATGCAGTACACCCGGTGGGCCGACGACCCCGTCGCCAGGCAGCTCTTCAAGGACATGGACCGGGCGACCCGGGAGCCGGACCCGCAGAAGAAGAAGGCGATGATCCAGGACTACATCGACGTCGTCGCCGAGCAGGCCGTGCTCTACCCGGTGGTGCACAACGAGCTGATGACCGCCTGGGATCCCCGCAAGCTCACCGGGATAAGGGCCCAGCCGTACCCGGGCATCAACCTGCTCCAGGCGAAATGGGCCTGACGGCATGACGGCCGTCGCACGGATCCTGCTCCGGCGTATCGCCCTGCTCGTGCCGCTGATGCTCGGAATCGTGCTGTTCGTGTTCCTGGTGATGCGGTTCTCGGACGTCGATCCCGCGTCCGCGTTCTTCCAGGGCGCCAATCCGACCCCGCAGCAGCTGCACGACTTCCGGGAGCGCAACGGCCTGCTCGATCCGCTCCTGGTGCGGTACGTCCACTTCGTCGGCGCCCTCCTCCACGGCGACCTCGGCACCAGCGCCCTGACCCGCGCGCCGGTGGCCGACCAGGTCACCACCGCGCTGCCGCTCACCCTCCAGCTGACCTTCCTCGGCCTGGCCCTCGCGGTGGTGCTGGCGCTGCTGGGCGGGGTGACGGCCGCCGTGTACCGGGACCGGATCCCGGACCAGGTGATCCGCGTCGTCTCGCTGGTCGGGGTCGCCGCCCCGGGCTTCTGGCTGGCGCTGCTGATGATCCAGTACCTGGCGGTGGACCGGGGCTGGTTCCCGACCGGCGGTTACATCAACCCGGCCGACTCGCTCACCGGCTGGCTGAGGACCATGGCGTTGCCCGCCTTCGCGCTCTCCCTGCCGGTGGCCGCCCAGCTGACGAGGATCGTGCGGACCTCGGTGGTGGAGGAGCTGGACAAGGACTACGTCCGGACGGCGATCGGCAGCGGGCTGCCGCCGTGGGTCGTCGTCGGCCGGAACGTGCTGCGCAACGCCCTGGTCAATCCGCTGACCGTGCTCGGGCTGCGGGTCGGCTATCTGCTCGGCGGCGCCGTCGTCATCGAGACGATCTTCTCGCTGCCCGGCATGGGCAAGCTGATGATCGACGCCGTGCAGAACGGCGACCCGGCGGTGGTGCAGGGCGTGGTCCTGACCACGGCCACCGGGTTCGTCGTCGTCAACCTCGTCATCGACATCCTGTATCTGCTGGTCAATCCACGTCTGAGGGCGGGCTGATGGTCACACGCGCGCCTCTTGCCGAGCGGCTCTCCCGGCCCGGCGGCGTCCGGCTGCGGGCCTGGCGCCGGCTGCCGCCGCTGTCGAAGGCCGCCGTCTGCTTCCTGGCCGTCGTCCTCCTCGTCGCCGTACTCGCCCCGCTGCTCGCCCCGGACGATCCCCTCGACCAGCAGGAGCCGGCCGGCGGCTCCGGGCATCCCTCCGCCGCGCACTGGCTGGGGCAGGACAGCCTCGGCCGGGACATCCTGAGCCGGCTGATGTACGGCGCCCGGTGGTCGCTGGCGATCGGGCTGGGCGCGACCGCGCTCGCCCTGGTCGCCGGCGCCCTGCTCGGCGCGCTCGCGGCCACCTCCCGCAAGGCGGTCGACGAGACGCTGATGCGCTGCCTGGACGTGGTCATGGCGTTCCCGGGCATCGCGCTCGCGGCCGTGCTGGTCGCGGTGTTCGGCGGCGGGATCGGGGTGCTGATCTGCGCCATCGCCTTCCTGTTCACGCCGCCCGTCGCCCGGGTCGTCCGGGCGAACGTCCTCGACCAGTACGGCGAGGACTACGTCACCGCCGAGCGGGTCATCGGCGCCCGCACCCCGCACATCGTGCTGCGGCACGTGGCCGTCAACTGCGCCGCCCCGGTGCTGGTGTTCTGCACGGTGCAGGTCGCCGAGGCCATCGTGTTCGAGGCGTCGCTGTCCTTCATCGGCGCCGGGGTCCGGCCGCCGGACCCGTCCTGGGGCAGTGTCATCGCCGACGGCAAGAACATGGTGCTGACCGGCGGCTGGTGGGCGACCGTCTTCCCCGGGCTGCTGATCCTGCTGACCGTGCTGTCGCTGAACATCCTCTCCGAGGGGCTGTCGGACGCGTGGGCGGCGCCGGCGCCCCGGGAGGTGGAGGCTCCCCCGGAAGGTGCGCCTGCGGCCGACCGGCTGCAGACCCCCGAGCCCGGCAGCGGCGAGGTGCTGCGGCTGCCCGGCCTGACCGAGGCCGCCCGGCGGCTGCGCGCCCGCGCCCGGCCCCGCCCCGACGCCTCCGCGCAGCCGGTGCTCGCCGTGGAGAACCTCACCATCGGCTTCCCGGACCGGCACCGGGGCGTGGACGTCGTCGCCGGGGTCGGCTTCGAGGTGTACCCGGGTGAAGTGCTCGGTCTGGTGGGCGAGTCGGGCTGCGGGAAGTCGCTGACCGCGCTCACCGTCATGGGGCTCCAGCCGCGGGGTGCGCGGGTCGGCGGCCAGGTGCGGTTCCGGCAGCGGGAGCTGCTCGCCGAGCCGATGCGGGTGCGGCGGCGGCTGCTCGGGCACGAGATGGCGATGGTCTACCAGGACGCCCTGTCCTCGCTGAACCCGGCGATGACGATCCGCGCCCAGCTGAAGCAGCTGGTCCGGCGGGGCGGCCGGCGCGGTCCGGCCGAGCTGCTGGAGCTGGTCGGCCTGGACCCGGAGCGCACGCTGCGCAGCTATCCGCACGAGCTGTCCGGCGGGCAGCGGCAGCGGGTGCTGATCGCCATGGCGCTGTCCCGCGAACCCCGGCTGATCGTCGCCGACGAGCCGACGACCGCCCTCGACGTCACCGTGCAGGCCCAGGTGATGGAGCTGCTGCTGCGGCTGCGCGAGGAGCTGGGGTTCGCGCTGATCCTGGTCTCGCATGATCTGGCGCTGGTCGCCGACGTCACCGACCGGGTGGTGGTGATGTACGGCGGGCAGATCGTGGAGAGCGGGGTGACCGCCGAGCTGGTGGCGGCGCCGGCCCACCACTACACGCGCGGGCTGCTCGGCAGCGTGCTGTCGCTGGAGTCGGCCGAGGAGCGGATGACGCAGATCAAGGGGGTCGTCCCCGCCCCGGCCGACTTCCCGGCGGGCTGCCGCTTCGCCGGCCGCTGCCCGCTGGCGACCGAGGTGTGCCGCGACCGGGCGCCCGTCCTCACCGGTACGGCCGCCCACACGGCCGCCTGCCACCATCCGGCCGTATCCGTGGAGGGGGCCCTGCAGTGAACGCCGTCGTCGAGGTCCGGGACGTCCATGTCGTGCACAAGGCCCGCAGCGGCGGCCTGTTCCGCCGGGACCGGGTGTACGCCCTGACCGGCGCCGACCTCACCGTGGCCGCCGGGGAAACGGTGGGCGTGGTGGGCGAGTCCGGGTGCGGGAAGTCGACGCTGGCGCGGGTGCTGGTCGGCGTGCAGCCGCCGACGTCCGGGACGGTGGCCTTCCGCGGGCGGGACCTGTGGACGATGCCGCCCGCCGAGCGCCGGGTCACCGTCGGCGCGGGCGTCGGCATGGTCTTCCAGGACCCGTCGACGGCGCTGAACCGGCGGCTGACGGTGCGGCGGATCCTGCGCGACCCGCTGGACGTGCACCAGCGCGGCACGCGGCCCGAACGGGAGGACAGGGTACGGGAGTTGATGGCGCTCGTCGGCCTCCCCGGGGCCCTCGCGGACGCCCTGCCCGGTCAGCTCTCCGGCGGCCAGCGGCAGCGCGTCGCCATCGCCCGCGCGCTCGCCCTGGACCCGGCGCTGGTCGTCGCCGACGAGCCGACCAGCGCGCTCGACGTGTCGGTCCGCGCGCAGATCCTCAATCTCCTGCTGGACCTGAAGGAGCGCCTCGGGCTCGCCCTGGTGTTCGTCTCGCACGACATCCAGACGGTACGGCGGATGAGCGACCGGGTGATCACCATGTACCTGGGCCGGATCGTGGAGGAGACCCCGGCCGACCGGGTCACCGGCGCCGCCCGGCACCCGTACACCCGCGCCCTGTTCTCCGCCACGCCCGGCCTGCTGGACCCGATCGACCCGATCCCGCTGACCGGCCCGGTGCCCTCGGCGACCCGGCCGCCCAGCGGCTGCCCGTTCCGCACCCGCTGCTGGAAGGCGGACGGGCGGTGCGCCGAGGCGATGCCGGACTTCTCGGCCGCGTCACGGCCCGGACACCGCTACCGGTGCCACCATCCTGTGCAGGAGGAGGAATCGACCCGAGACCTAGCAGACCTAGCACGCCAGGAGCCCTGACATGCCCTTCCCCGCCCCGCTGACCGGTGTCGTCCCGCCCGTCTGCACGCCCCTGACGCCGGACCGCGAGGTGGACGTGCCCTCGCTGCTCAGGCTGGTCGGCCATCTGGTGGAGGGCGGGGTGCACGGGCTGTTCCTGCTCGGGTCGACGTCCGAGGCCGCGTTCCTCACGGACCGGCAGCGCCGGCAGGTGGTGGAGGCGGTGGTGGCCCATGTCGGCGGTCAGCTGCCGGTCCTCGCCGGCGCCATCGACATGACGACACCGCGGGTGCTGGAGCACGTCGCGGCGGTGACGGCGGCCGGAGCGGAGGCGGTGGTCGTCACGGCCCCGTTCTACGCCCGCACCCACCGCTCCGAGATCATCCACCACTACCGCCGGATCGCCGCCGCGTCCGACGTGCCGGTCATCGCGTACGACATCCCCGTCGCCGTGCACACCAAGCTGCCCGCCGAGGTGGTGCTGGGCCTGGCCGCCGACCGGGTGCTGGCCGGGATCAAGGACTCCAGCGGCGACCTGGGCGCCTTCCGCGAGATCGTCACCGGCGCCCGCGCGCACCCCGGGTTCAGCGCGCTCACCGGCTCGGAGCTGGTCGTGGACTCGGCGCTGACGCTGGGCGCCGACGGGGCGGTGCCGGGCCTGGCCAACGTCGACCCGCACGGGTACGTGCGGCTGTACCGGCTGTGCCGCGCCGGCGACTTCGAGGGCGCGCGGGCCGAGCAGGAGCGGCTGTGCGCGCTGTTCGGGATGGTCGCGGTCGGGGATCCGGCCCGGATGGGCGGCAGCTCGTCGGCGCTGGGCGCGTTCAAGGCGGCGCTGCACCTGCGGGGGGTCATCGACTGCGCGGTCACGGCGGAGCCGCAGGTGCCGCTGTCCGGGGACGAGGTGGAGCGGGTGGGGAAGTTCCTGGCGGCGGCGGGGCTCCTCTAGCCCTCCGGCACGGCCAGACTGCGGAACTCCAGGGTGTCGTACGGGCGCACGCTCCCCGTCTCGTACAGGACGCCGATCGTGCGGGGGTCCAGTTGGACCAGGTCGGAGTAGGCGGCCGGGCGGTCCGAGAGGGTGAGCAGCCTGGTGAAGGTGCGGCCGGCGTCCGTGCTCGACCAGATCGCGAGGGCGCGGCGGGCGGTCGGCGCGGAGGGGGCCGAGAAGAGCAGCGGGGCGCTGCGGCCGCGGAGCTGGAGGAGGCTGCCCTGGACGACCGGGACGGCGTTCAGGGTGGGCTGGACGGCGTAGGGCCGGTCGAGGGTGGCGCCGCCGTCGGAGGAGTAGGTGTCGAGGCGGTTGCCCGGCGCGCTGCCGTACTGGTCGCGGGCGTTGAAGTAGACGCGCCCGTCGGGGAGTTGGGCGGCGGTCGTCTCGTTGGGGCGGATCGCGCCGCCGTGCGGCTCGGTCACGAAACCGAGGTGCCAGGTGCGGCCGCCGTCGTCGCTGTAGAGGGCGTGGCCGCCGTCGGACGGGGAGCCGGAGCCGGAGTGGTCGGCGGGGACCAGCAGCCGGACGGGGGCACTCCCTGTGGGGGAGTGCGGGCCCCGGGTGAGGGCGACGGCATGGCCGGGGCCGGTGGCGTACCAGGTCCAGCCGGGCCGCTTCACCGACGCCGTGATGTCCACGGGCGGTGTGAAGTGCCGGCCGTCGTCCCGGCTGCGCTGCACGAACACCCGGCGCTCCCCCGCACCGCGCCGGATCTGCTCCTCCGTCAGCCTGCCGCTGTGGGAGCAGGTCACCAGGACGACGGCGCCGGTGCGCGGGTCCACGACCGGTGCCGGGTTGCCCCGGGTGTCGCCGTGCCCGGCGGCCACCACGGTCAGCGGACCCCAGGTGCAGCCGCCGTCGGTGGAGCGGCGCAGCACGACGTCGATGGCGCCGGTGTCCGCGGGGCCGCTGCGCCGCCCTTCGGCGAAGGCCAGGAGGGTGCCGTGCCGGGTGCGCACCAGGGCGGGGATGCGATAGACGGCGTAGCCGCCGCGGCCGGAGACGTACGGCATGGACCCGGCGCAGCCGGTGCGCGGCTCGGCGAAGGCCGCCGCCGGCGGGCGGACGGTGAGCGAGGTGAGGAGCACGAGGGCGGTGAGCAGGAGGCGGCTTCTCGGTGTCACCCGCCCATGTTCCCCGCAACCACCGGCCCGGACTCGTAACCGGCGATCACGTCGGCGCGCGCGGCGCGGGCGGGGCCGACGGCCGGGTGCCCTGCCTCGCCGGCGCATGTCGTCCGCCCGGACCCGGGTGAGGGAGGGCCGCCGAGGCTCCTGGCGGCGGGGGTCAGGAGGGCGTGCGCGCCGCTGCCAGCAGCCGTGTCACGTCGTCGGCGCAGATGGTCAGCGCCGCCCCGACCGTGGTGAGGGCGTCCCGTTCCGCCGGTGTGTACGGTCCGTCGGCGAGGGCGATGCGGGCGCCCTGGAGGAGCAGGGACTCGCGGCCGGCCGGGGCGAGGTGCGGGGCGAGCGGGTCCAGGGCCTCGTGCAGCTCTATCGTCAGGCTGGTGCCGCACTCCGCGCCGAGTACCCGGCCGGTGTCGGCGGCGAGGGCCTCGACGAGCGCGGCCAGCTGTTCCTCGGTGCAGCCGTCGAAACCGGCGGCGCGCACGGTGCCGGCGGCCGTCTCCAGGGCCGTACGGGAGGAGGTGCCGCCCGCCGCGAGCACGGCGAGGGCGACGGTGTGCACGGCGTCGCGGAGCATCGCGGAGAAGCGGCGCGTGGTGGGGTGGTCGAGGACGTCGGTGCCGTAGTGGTGCCCGCAGGCGGCGCACTCCACGACCGGTCCGGCGGTGCCGCGCGGCAGCAGGGGCACGCCCAGCAGGGTGAGCCTGCGGCGTCCGGTGAGCCGCTGGTAGTTGCGGTCGCCGCCGCAGCCGGGGCAGTAGAACTCGCCGTCCCCGACGGGTGTCCACGCGGTGCGGATGCGCAGGATGCGCGCAGCCCTGGCGGCACGGCCGTCTCGTCCCCGTACTGGCAGCACGTCGCACCTCCGTAACGACGCCGCAACATCGCGGCGCTGGCGTGATGTTAGCCACACCACCGAGGCTGAGTCAGTACCCCGTAAGAGACCTTTCCGTGACCATCACGGTCCGCTGGCCGAAAACGGGCGGGTCCCGCCCGCCGGGAACGGCGGACGGGACCTTGCGGCTCGGGGCGGAACCGCACCCCAAGGGGCGCGGGGCTAGCGCGCCGCGCGGTTGACGGCGGAGACGACCGCCTTCAGCGACGCACGCGTCGTGTTCGCGTCGATGCCGATGCCCCACAGGACCTTGCCGTCGATGGCGCACTCGATGTAGGAGGCGGCCTGCGCGGAGGCGCCCTCGCTCATCGTGTGCTCCTGGTAGTCCAGCAGGCGTACGTCGATGCCGATGGACTGCAGGGCGTCGAAGAAGGCCGAGATCGGACCGTTGCCGGAGCCGGTCAGGACGGTGTCCTCGCCGTCGACGGTCGCCTCGACGGTCAGCGTGTCCACGCCGTCGGTGTCGGTGGTCGACTGGCCCGTCCTGACCTGGATGCGGCCCCACGGGTTGTCCGGGTTCGGCAGGTACTCGTCCTGGAAGACCGCCCAGATCTCCTTCGGCGTGATCTCGCCGCCCTCGGCGTCCGTCTTCGCCTGGATGATCTTCGAGAACTCGATCTGCATCCGGCGCGGCAGGTCCAGCTTGTGGTCGTTCTTCAGGACGTAGGAGATACCGCCCTTGCCGGACTGCGAGTTGACGCGGATGACGGCCTCGTAGGAGCGGCCGACGTCCTTGGGGTCGATGGGCAGGTACGGCACGGCCCACTCGAGGTCGTCGACGGTGACGCCCTTGGCCTTGGCGTCGGCCTCCATGGCGTCGAAGCCCTTCTTGATGGCGTCCTGGTGGGAGCCGGAGAAGGACGTGTAGACCAGGTCGCCCACGTACGGGTGGCGCGGGTGGACCTCCATCTGGTTGCAGTACTCCCACACGCGGCGGATCTCGTCGATGTCGGAGAAGTCGATCTGCGGGTCGACGCCCTGCGAGAACAGGTTCATGCCCAGGGTGACCAGGTCGACGTTGCCGGTGCGCTCGCCCTGGCCGAACAGGCAGCCCTCGACGCGGTCGGCGCCGGCCATCAGGGCCAGCTCGGCCGCCGCCACGGCCGTGCCGCGGTCGTTGTGCGGGTGGACGGACAGGCAGACGTACTCGCGGCGGGACAGGTTGCGGTGCATCCACTCGAACCGGTCCGCGTGCGTGGACGGGGTGGAACGCTCCACGGTGGCGGGCAGGTTGAGGATGATCTCGCGGTCCGGGCCGGGCTGCCAGACGTCCATGACCGCCTCGCAGACCTCCAGGGCGAAGTCCAGCTCGGTGTCGGTGAAGATCTCCGGCGAGTACTGGTAGCCGAACTCGGTCTCGGGGCCCAGCAGTTTCTCGGCGTACTCCACCACCAGGCGGGTGCCGTCGACGGCGATCTGCTTGATGTCGTCCTTGGAGCCGCGGAAGACGACCCGGCGGAAGACGGGCGCGGTGGCGTTGTAGAGATGCACGGTGGCGCGCTTGGCGCCCTTCAGCGACTCCACGGTCCGCTCGATCAGGTCCTCGCGGGCCTGGGTCAGCACGGAGATCGTGACGTCGTCCGGGATCGCGCCCTCTTCCTCGATGATCGAGCGCACGAAGTCGAAGTCGGTCTGGCCGGAGGCCGGGAAGCCGACCTCGATCTCCTTGTAGCCCATCTTGACCAGCTGGTCGAACATCCGGCGCTTGCGCTCGGGCGACATCGGGTCGATCAGGGCCTGGTTGCCGTCGCGCAGGTCGGTGGAGAGCCAGCGCGGGGCTACGGTGATCCGCTTGTCCGGCCAGGTGCGGTCCGGGATGTCCACCTGCTCGTAGCGGCCGTACTTGTGGATCGGCATGGGGCTGGGCTGCTGGCGGTTGGCCATGATCGCGTGGGCTCCTTGGGGAGTTCCGGAGGTCCGGATGTCCTGGTGGACGGCCGACGACGCAACACCAAGCTCCGCGGGGAGGGAGTCGGCCTTTGTCTACAGGCCCTCGCCGCGGCAGCTAAGGAGAAGCAGCCCGAAACGCATGATGCGCAGCAGCCTAGCCGAGCCACCCAGGACGCGGGGGCGTGTCCCAGTATGCGGGACCGCACCTACAAACCGATAAGAACATGGATAAATCGTGCGCCATACCACATGCGTCGTATCACATCGTCACGGAGCGTGGCGACTCCTGTCCCGCTATTTCACCAATCATGGTGGCCGCTAGTGACATCAGGGTCACGCAGTGCAATGGTGCCGGGCATGACGACCAACGGGGGCTTCGAGCCCGTCTTCTGCACGATCGTGCCGCCGCACATCCTCGACAAGCTCGCGCAAGCCGACGACCCCGCGCTCTCCGGCCCGGCCCGCCGGTCCCTGGAGCACGACGCCTACCAGCGCACCAAGCGCCGGCTGACCACGGTCGTCGGCGCGCCCACCGCCGCGGCGCCCGCGGGCGCCGCGGCGGACCAGCCGCACCGCACGATCTACGACGCGCACCACACCCAGGACCTGCCCGGCACCGAGGTCCGCGCGGAGGGCTCCGAGGCGGGCCCGGACGCCACCGTCAACCGCGCCTACGCGGGCCTCGGCGCCACCTTCGAGCTGTACCTGAAGGCCTACGGCCGCCGCTCCATCGACGGCGAGGGCCTCCCGCTGAACGCCACCGTGCACTTCGGGGAGTCGTACGACAACGCCTTCTGGAACGGCGAGCAGATGGTGTTCGGCGACGGCGACAACGAGATCTTCCTCGACTTCACCATCCCGGTCGACGTCATCGGCCACGAGCTGACCCACGGCGTCACGCAGCACACCGCGAACCTGGAGTACTTCGGCCAGTCCGGCGCGCTCAACGAGTCGGTCTCCGACGTCTTCGGCTCCCTGATCAAGCAGTACACCCTCGGCCAGACCGCCGCCGAGGCCGACTGGCTGATCGGCGCCGGGCTGCTCGCCCCGCACGTCCACGGCACCGCGCTGCGCTCGATGAAGGCCCCGGGCACCGCGTACGACGACCCGAGGCTCGGCAAGGACCCGCAGCCGGCGACCATGGAGCACTACGTCCGCACCGGCCGCGACAACGGCGGCGTGCACATCAACTCCGGCATCCCCAACCACGCCTTCTACCTGGTCGCCACGGCCATCGGCGGCCACGCCTGGGACCGGGCCGGGCAGATCTGGTACGACGTCCTCACCGGCGGCGAGCTGAAGAGCGACGCGGTGTTCGCCGACTTCGCCACACTGACGGTGAAGGCGGCGCGGGAGCGGTACGGCACCGGCGACGAGCTCCAGGCCGTGCAGAAGGCGTGGGAACAGGTCGGGGTGCGGACGCTGTAGTTCCGTACTAGACAGTCCCCATGCGTATCCGAGTACGGCGCACGGGCGGCTTCGCGGGCATCGAGCGCCAGGCCGAGCTGGACACCGCGGGCCGCCCCGACGCCCAGCAGTGGCACACCCTGGCCGAACGCGTCCTCGCGTCCGGCCAGCCCACCCGCCCCACCGGCGTCCCCGACGGCTTCCACTACGAGATCACCGTGGACGACCACACGGTCCACGCCGCCGATCCCCGTCTCACGGACGACGAACGGGAGCTGGTGTCGCGGGTGTTGAAGGAGGGGGCGTAAGCGCCGGGTCCCGACGGGGCGTTGACTTCTGTTACCGGGGGTACGGATGATCCCGCCATGGCGACTGACGCAGGCGGTCCGCGGTCTCCGGTGCCGCGCTTTCCGGACGGGTTTCTGTGGGGGGTGGCGACCTCGGCGCATCAGATCGAGGGGGCCGTCGAGGAGCGCGGGGCGTCCGTGTGGGACGTGTTCACGGCAGAGCCGGGGCGGGTGAAGGACGGGTCGACGGCGGCGGTGGCCTGCGACCACTACCACCGGTACCGGGAGGACGTGGCCCTGCTCGCCGGACTGGGCGTGGACGCCTACCGGTTCTCCGTCTCCTGGCCCCGGGTCGAGTCCCCCGGCGGGCTGGACTTCTACGACCGCCTGGTCGACGAGCTGTGCGCGGCGGGGGTACGGCCCGTGCCCACCCTCTTCCACTGGGACCTGCCCGCCGGTCTGGACTGGCTTCGGCGGGACACGGCGGCGCTTTTCGCCGACCACGTGACGGCCGTCGCCGAACGGCTCGGCGACCGGGTGCACCAGTGGATCACCCTCAACGAACCCGCCGAGCACACCCTCCTCGGCCACGCCATCGGCGCCCACGCCCCCGGCAAGCGGCTGCTGTTCGACGCGCTCCCCGTCGCCCACCACCAGCTCCTCGCCCACGGCCTCGCGGTACGGGCGCTGCGCGCGGCCGGCGCCGGCGGCATCGGCATCGCCAACTCGCACGGCCCCACCTGGCCCGCCTCCGCCGAACCGGCCGACGTGGAGGCGGCCGGCTTCTACGACCTCCTGCTCAACCGCCTGTTCGCCGAGCCGGTCATCCTCGGCGCCTACCCGGACGGGACGGGAGAGCTGATGCCCGGCGACGTCGCGGCCGACCTGAAGGTCATCGGCGAGCCCGTCGACTGGTACGGGATCAACTACTACGCCCCGACCCGGGTGGGCGCGCCCGGCGGCACCGACGGCGAGTACGGCGGTCTGGCGCTCCCCGCCGAACTGCCCTTCTCCGTCCGGGAGATCGAGGGCCGCCCGGTGACCGACTTCGGCTGGCCGGTCGTCCCGGAGGGCCTCACCGAGCTGCTGTGCGGCTTCCGGGACCGGTACGGCGACCGGCTCCCGCCGATCGTCATCACCGAGAACGGCTGCTCCTACGACGGCCTCGACGACCAGGACCGCATCGCCTACCTGGACGCGCACCTGCGCGCCCTGCACACCGCGCTGGAGGCCGGCGTGGACGTGCGCGGCTACTTCGTGTGGTCCCTGATGGACAACTTCGAGTGGGCCGAGGGCTATGCGCGCCGCTTCGGCCTGGTGCACGTGGACTACGAGACGCTGGAGCGCACTCCGAAGGCCTCCTACCACTGGTTCCGGGACGTGCTCCGGGCGCAGAGATGACCGCGGTCCGGCCCCCGGCCGCGCTGGCCGAACCGATCGAGCCGGTCGGCCGGGGCTGGACGGCCGCGCTGTCGCTGGCCAACGGGGCCATCTGGGTCGGCTGGTTCGGCCCGCTGCAGATCCTGCTCGCCTCCCAGGCGAAGGACCTCGCGCCCGGCTCCGGGATGTCCAAGGAGACCCTGCTGGCCTGGGTGACCGGCGCCGGCGCGGTGGTCTCCCTGCTCGCCAACCCGGTCTTCGGCGCCCTGTCCGACCGTACGACGGCCCGGCCCGGCCGCCGTACGCCCTGGATCGTGGCCGGGGCGGCCGGCGGCGCGCTGTCCCTGCTGCTGCTCGCGCGGGCGGGCGGGGTGTGGTCCATGGCGGTGGGCTGGTGCCTGGTGCAGCTGACGCTGAACGCGGCGTTCGCGGCGGTGACGGCGGCCGTGCCGGACCGGGTGCCCCGGCTCCAGCGGGGCGCGGTGGGCGGCTGGCTGGGGGCGGCGCAGATCCTGGGCGTGGTCGGCGGCACCGGCCTCGCGACCGCGGCCGGCGGGATCGGTGCCGGGTATGCGCTGTGCGCGGGGTGCGCGGTGGCGGGCGTGCTGCCGTACGTGCTGTGCCACGACGACCTGCGGCTGCTGCCGCGGGACCGCCCGCCCTGGTCCTGGCGGAGCTTCCTCGCGGGTTTCTGGCTGAGCCCGCGCCGCCATCCCGACCTCGGCTGGGCCTGGCTGACCCGGTTCCTGATCAACCTCAGCAACTCGCTCGTCCTGCTGTACCTCCTGTACTACCTCCGCGACCGCCTGCACCGCCCCGACCCGGGCCAGGGCGTGCTGGTCCTGACGGCCGTCAACAGCCTGACGCTGATGGCGACCGTCGTGGCGGGCGGGGTGTGGTCGGACCGGGTGGGGCGGCGCAAGCCGTTCGTCGTCTGGTCGGGCGTGCTGATGGCGGTGGCGACGGCGGCGCTGGCCGGCTGGCAGACCTGGCCGGGCGCGATCGTGGCGGCGGCGGTGCTGGGCGTCGGCTTCGGGGTGTTCACCTCCGTCGACTTCGCGCTGATGACGGACGTGCTGCCCAAGGCGCTGGACCGGGGCAAGGACCTGGGCGTCGTCAACGTGGCCAACGCCCTGCCCCAGGTGGCCGCCCCCGCGCTGGCCGCGCCGGTCGTCACGTACCTGGGCGGCTACCGGGTCCTGTACCTGGTCTCGGCGGTGATCGGGCTGGCGGGGGCGCTGCTGGTGGGGCGGATACGGGGGGTGGAGTGAGGCGGACTCACAGCACCCCCGCGTCGCGGGCCGCCCAGACCGTCGGGTAGAAGGGGCGGAAGCCCAGGTCCCGGCGGATCTTCTCGGTGGACATGATGCCGAGCCACGGGTCGGGATCGGTACGGGTGTGCATGTCGGCGGGCACCTCGACGCCGTTGAGCCGGAGCAGTTCGACCGCCGTGACGGGGGCGTCGTCGGCGATGTTGTGGACCGGGCCGTTCACCGCCGGGGCGTGCAGCAGGCGCAGCAGCCCCTGGGCGACGTCGGCGTGGTGGCCCATGTGCAGCCGCTGGGTGGACGCCCAGTGCACGGCCCAGCGCAGGGACTGGGCGAGGTGCGGGTCGCCGTCGCCGTACACGAACGGCAGCCGGCCCACGCGCACCTCCATGCCCTCGAGCGCGAGCAGTTCCCGTTCGGCCGCCGCCTTGGACTCGGGATAGGCGCCCCACATCGCGCCGCCGGGCCGGGTCTCGTCGTCCTCGGTCAGCGGGCGGCCGCGTCCGACGCCGTACACGAGCCCGGTGCTGACCTGCACGAACCGCCGTACGCCCGCGGTGAGCGCGGCCCGGCCCAGGGCCACGGCCGCGTCCCGGTTCACGGCCCACGCCTCCTCGTCGGGGACCCCGCGGAAGGAGGCGGCGACGTTCACGACGGCGTCCGCGCCGGCCACGGCCTTGCCGAGCGCCTCCTCGTCCCGCAGGTCGCCGACGACGACCTGGGCGCCCAGCGCCGCGAACGCCTCGCCGCGCGCCGCGTCCCGCACCAGCACCCGCACCTGCTCCCCCGGCCGCCGCTGGGCCAGCAGCCTCGGCACGAACCTCCGGCCCACCTGTCCCGTGGCGCCCGTCACCAGTGTCAGCATGTCCTGCTCCCCTCGAATCCGGTGCCACCACTGTCGGACGGCGCCGCCGGGGCCGGGAGAGACCTCCCGATCAGGGGACCGGCACTCCCTGGATAAGCCCGGCCCGCTGCCCCACCCTGAAGAGGTGAACCGAGCCGAACTCGCCGACTTCCTGCGCCGTGGCCGTGCCCGCCTGGACCCCGCCGACGTGGGCCTGCCCCCCGGCGCCCGCCGCCGCACCGCCGGTCTGCGGCGGGAGGAGGTGGCGTCGCTGGCCGGGATGTCGGTCGACTACTACACGCGGCTGGAACAGCGCCGGGGTCCGCGCCCGTCGCGGCAGATGCTCACGGCGCTGGCCCGGGCGCTGCGCCTGACCGACGACGAACGCGACCACCTCTTCCATCTGGCGGGCG
The DNA here is from genome assembly GCF_036345995.1 of Streptomyces sp. NBC_00557. Classification (NCBI taxonomy): domain Bacteria; kingdom Bacillati; phylum Actinomycetota; class Actinomycetes; order Kitasatosporales; family Streptomycetaceae; genus Streptomyces; species Streptomyces sp. NBC_00557. Next base: position 5,502,375 of record NZ_CP107796.1, on the reverse strand, counting down.
AGGAGCCGCCGCGCCGCGACCGGGCGTCGGCCCATGTCCGGCCCGGTCTGCTGCTGGTCCTGGACCGGCTGTACGACGCGCCGGCGCTGGTGGTGACGGACTGCGGGGAGGTGCTGGCGCAGAACGCGCTGTCGCGGGCGCTGTCGGGAGACGTGCTGGCCCGCCCGGTGCGTGAGCGCAACATGGTCCGCCGCTTCTTCCTGGACCCGGCGGCGCGCGAGATCTTCCCGCCGGAGGACTGGCCGGAACACGCGCGCGGGCACGTGGCGAACCTCCGCGCGGTGGCCGCCGCACGGCCCGACGACCCGGAGCCGACCGCCCTGGTCGCCGAACTCCGCGCCGCGAGCGAGGAGTTCAGCCGGCTGTGGGACACCCACGAGGTGGCGGTGCGGCGCGGCTCGACCAAGCGGTTCCGGCACCCGGTGGTGGGACTGCTGGAACTCGACTGCGAGATCCTGCTGTCCGACGACCACCGCCACCACCTCGTCCTCCACACCGCCCGCCCGGGCACGGAGTCCTACGAGCGCCTGGAGCTGCTCAGGGTGGTGGGCACGCAGGACATGACACCTCGGGCCGCCGCCGGCCACTGACCCGGCCTGCGCCCGCCCCCGGAAAGCGCCTCAGAAGCCGGCCGGCCGGGAACCGAGCACTCAGAAACCCAGCCTCCGCAGCTGCTTCGGGTCCCGCTGCCAGTCCTTGGCGACCTTGACGTGGAGGTCCAGGAAGACCGGTGTACCGAGGAGAGCCTCGATGTGTTTGCGGGACTTGATGCCGACCTCCTTCAGGCGCTTGCCCTTGGGGCCGATGATGATGCCCTTCTGGCTGGGGCGCTCGATGTAGACGTTGGCGTGGATGTCCAGCAGCGGCCGGTCGGCGGGGCGGTCCTCGCGCGGGAGCATCTCCTCCACGACCACGGCGATGGAGTGCGGCAGCTCGTCGCGCACGCCCTCCAGCGCGGCCTCGCGGATCAGCTCGGCCACCATCACCTGCTCGGGCTCGTCCGTGAGGTCGCCCTCCGGGTACAGCGCCGGTCCCTCGGGCAGAAGCGGGATCAGGAGGTCGGCCAGCAGGTCCACCTGCTTGGCACCGACCGCCGACACCGGGACGATCTCCGCCCACTCGATGCCCAGCTCCTTGCCGAGCTGGTCGACGGCGATCAGCTGCTCGGCGAGGGCCTTCGGGTCCACCAGGTCGGTCTTGGTGACGATCGCGACCTTCGGCGTCTTCTTGATCCCGGCGAGTTCCTTGGCGATGAAGCGGTCGCCGGGACCGATCTTCTGGTCGGCGGGCAGGCAGAAGCCGATCACGTCGACCTCGGCCCACGTCGTGCGCACCACGTCGTTCAGCCGCTCGCCGAGCAGCGTGCGCGGCTTGTGCAGGCCCGGGGTGTCGACCAGGATCAGCTGGGCGTCGGGGCGGTGCACGATGCCGCGTACGGTGTGCCGGGTGGTCTGCGGCCGGTTGGACGTGATCGCCACCTTCTGCCCGACCAGAGCGTTCGTGAGGGTGGACTTGCCCGCGTTGGGGCGGCCCACGAAGCAGGCGAAGCCGGCGCGGTGGACGGTCTCGGCCGGCTGTTCGGATGACGGGGTGCGAACGCTCATGCCGTTCATTGTCCCTGATCCACAGGGCCGCCCCGTACCGTACGGCCCCCGTCTCCCGGGCCGCACCAGGCTGTGAGGTTTCGGTAACCCTCAGGCAATGAAACGTCACGGAAACACACCCGTACGCAACCGGAAACGCTCACCGGTGACCCTCTGACGAGCCCGCACACCCGTTGGAGACGCCCGTGACCCTCGCCGCCGCGCACGTGAACACCGGCGACACCGCCTGGCTGCTCGCCGCGACCGCCCTCGTCCTGCTGATGACCCCCGGCCTGGCCCTGTTCTACGGCGGCATGGTCCGCACGAAGAGCGTCCTCAACATGCTGATGATGAGCTTCGTGTCGATCGCCCTGGTCACGGTGGTGTGGCTGGCGGCCGGCTACTCCCTCGCCTTCGGCGACGACGCGTTCGGCGGGCTGATCGGCGGTCTGCGGGAGGCCGGGATGGCGCACCTCGGCCCCGGCAGCGTGCACGGCACGGTCCCCACCCTGCTCTTCGCCACCTTCCAGCTGACCTTCGCGATCATCACGGCCGCGCTGATCAGCGGCGCGGTCGCGGACCGGACGAAATTCGCGGCCTGGCTGGTCTTCGTGCCGGTCTGGACACTGCTCGTATACGTTCCGGTGACCCACTGGGTGTGGGGCCCCGGCGGCTGGATCGCGAGCGGGCTCGGCGCGCTGGACTTCGCGGGCGGCCTGCCCGTCGAGATCACCTCCGGCGCCTCCGGTCTCGCCCTGTGCCTGGTCATCGGCCCGCGCCTGGGCTTCAAGAAGGACGCCATGCGCCCGCACAACCTGCCCATGGTGATCCTCGGCGCCGGTCTGCTCTGGTTCGGCTGGTTCGGCTTCAACGCGGGCAGCGCGCTCGGCGCGAACGGCCTCGCCGCGGCCGCCTTCCTCAACACCCTGGCCGCCGGCTGCACCGGCCTGCTCGGCTGGCTCTTCGTCGAGCAGAAGAGGGACGGCCACCCGACGACGCTCGGCGCCGCCTCCGGCGCGGTGGCCGGCCTGGTCGCGATCACGCCCTCCTGCGGCACGGTCTCCCTGCTCGGCGCCCTCGTCGTCGGCCTGGCCGCCGGTGTCGTCTGCAGCTACGCGGTGAGCTGGAAGTTCAGGCTGAACTACGACGACTCGCTGGACGTCGTGGGCGTCCACCTGGTCGGCGGGATCATCGGCACCCTGCTGATCGGCCTGTTCGCCGAGAAGGCGATGACCGGCGGTGCGCAGGGCCTGTTCTACGGCGGCGGGCTCGCCCCGCTCGGCAAGCAGCTCCTCGCCGTCGCGGCCGTCGCCGGGTACGCCTTCGCGGTGACGTTCGGCGTCGGCAAGCTGCTCGACAAGGCGATGGGCCTCAGGGCGAGCGAGGAGCAGGAACACACCGGCCTCGACCTTACGGTGCACGCCGAGACGGCTTACGATCACGGGGTCCTGGGCCACGGCGCCCCGGTCAGCTCGTCCGTCCTCTCCACCGCCCAGAAGGTCAAGAGCCAGGCATGAAGCTCATCACCGCGATCGTCAAGCCGTACCGTCTGGACGAGGTCAAGACCGCCCTGCAGGAGCTGGGCGTGCAGGGCCTGACCGTGACGGAGGCGAGCGGCTACGGCAGGCAGCGCGGCCACACCGAGGTGTACCGGGGCGCCGAGTACCGCGTCGACCTGGTGCCGAAGGTCCGGATCGAGGTCGTGGTGGAGGACGCGGACGCCGACGCCGTGATCGACGCGATCGTGGACGCCGCGCGGACGGGGAAGATCGGGGACGGGAAGGTGTGGGCCGTGCCCGTGGAGACGGTGGTCCGCGTGCGGACCGGCGAACGCGGCCCCGACGCGCTCTGACCCACGGCACGCCGTGACGCCGCGCCCGCGGGGAACGCCGGCGCCACGAGCGGCCACGGCAGCGTGATGAAGTGGGCGTTCGCGGTCGGCGCCGCCTCACCTCAGCCGGCGGAGACGGTCGCCCGTACCGCTCCGTCCGGCCCGGCCAGCAGCACCGGCGTCCCCGCTCCGCCGAGGTCGGCGACCGCGGCCAGGTCCTCCGCCGGCACGGACTCCGCCTCCGTCACCAGCGCCGCCGCCTCCAGCGACGCGGCCCCGGACGCCACCGCCATGGCCACGGCGGTCCGCAGCGCGCTCAGCTCCAGCGAGCGCAGCGACACCGTCCCGGCGACATAGGTGCGCCCGGTGTCGTCCCGTACGGCCGCCCCCTCCGGCACCCCGTTGCGGACCCGCGCGGAACGGGCCAGGGTCACGATCTTGCGGTCCTCGGGATCAAGCGCGTTGCTCTCGGTCATGCCCCGAGCATACGAAGCACCGCTCCGCCGCCCCCGCCACGGGGTCGCATCGCCCCGTCACGGGGTCGCGTCGCCCCGTCACGGGGTCGCGTCACCCGGTCACGAGGTGCACGTCACCCCGCCACGGGATACATCGCGCCCCGCCGTCCCTCCGGAGACGCCAGCCACTCCAGCTTCTCCGCGGTGTCCGCCTCGTCCAGCGGAGTGTGCAGCACGATCATCAGATCGGGCCGGGCCGGCACCTTCAGCACCGTCGACTCCACCACCAGCAGCCCGGCCAGCGGATGCTCCAGTTCCTTGCGGATCTGCCCCTGGTCCTCGATGTCCCGCTCGGCCCACATCTCCCGGAACTCGGCGCTGGCCTCGCTCACCTCCGCGAGCACCGCCTGGAACCCCTCGTCGTCCGGCCGCGCCGCACACGCCGCCCGGAACTGCGCCACGACCGTGCGCGCGTTCCGCTCCCAGCTGTGGCTGCGCGCACGGTACAGCGGGTCGGTGAAGAAGTCGACGAGGCAGTTCTGCGTGATGTCCGGCCGCATGCCGAGCACGATCGCGGCCGCGTCGTTGTACATCACGCAGTTGTAGTACAGGTCCATGATGTGCGCCGGATACGGCATCCACGTGTCGATCAGCCGCCGCAGCCCGTCGCACATGTCCCGCTTGTCCGGGGCCACTTCGGGCGCCGGCGGGTTCATTCCGGCCAGCAGGTACAGATGCCGGCGCTCGGCGTCGCTCAGCCGCAGCACCCGCGCGACGGCGTCCAGCACCTGCGGGGAGACGGAGATCTCCCGGCCCTGCTCCAGCCACTGGTACCAGGAGGCGCCCACCCCGGCCAGCACGGCGACCTCCTCCCGGCGCAGTCCGGGCGTGCGGCGCCGGCCGCCGCCCATGGGCAGTCCGGCCTCCTCGGGGCTGACCCGGGCCCGCCGGCTGATCAGGAACTCGCGCAGTTCCTCGCGTCGTTGACTCCGTGTCGCCTCGGCAGCGGGCACGTGCCGCTCCTCCCCCGTCGTGACGGTCCCCGTGTCTGGTGGTGCCACCACCACCATAAGTTCCGACTCCCCACCGGTATTCCGGGCGCCCGAAGCTCGACGCATGGCGATCGACACCACCACCCCGACCACCCCGACCTCCACGGGCACGACGCTCGGCACACCCCGGCCACCCCGGTTGTCGACGCGTGACAAGCTCGTCCTGTTCGTCCTGTGCGCCGCCCAGTTCATGGTCGCGCTGGACTTCTCCGTGCTGAACGTGGCGCTGCCCGAACTCGGCGCCGACCTCGGCATGAGCCGCTCGGCCCTGCAGTGGGGGGTCACCGCGTTCGCGCTGCCCTCCGGCGGGTTCCTGCTGCTCTTCGGCCGCATCGGCGACCTGTTCGGCCGCCGGAAGCTGTTCCTGGCCGGCCTGGCCCTGTTCGGGGCGGCCTCGCTGCTGGCCACCCTGGCCTGGGACCCGGCGTCCTTCCTCACCGGACGCGCCCTGCAGGGCCTCGGCGCGGCGGCGATCGTCCCGACCGGCATGTCCCTGCTGACCACCACCTTCCCCGAGGGCCCGGCCCGCGACCGTGCCCTCGGCATCTCCGGCACGCTGCTGTCGCTGGGCTTCACCGTCGGCATGGTCGCGGGCGGTGTGCTGACGGACGCGTTCGGCTGGCGCTCCACGATGGCCCTGCTGTCGGTGTTCGCGCTGATCGTGCTGCCGCTGGCGCCGGGCCTGCTGCCGGAGTCGCGCACCCCGGAGCGGCCGCGCCTGGACGTGCCCGGCGCGGTCACCGTGACCGCCGGCCTGCTGTCCCTGATCTACGCCCTGTCCACGGCCGCGGACCACGGCTTCGCCCGCGCCGACGTCGTCACCACCCTGGTCGCCGGTCTGCTCCTGCTGGCCGCGTTCACGGTCGTCGAGTCCCGTACGGCCGCCCCGCTGGTCTCGCTGCCGATGCTGCGCCGCCGCACGGTGGCCTGGGGCAACGTGGGCGGCCTGGTGACCTTCTCGATGATGTCGACGGTGGTCTTCGTGCTGACCCTGTACCTGCAGGAGATCCTGCGCCTGTCGGCCTTCGAGACGGGCCTGGTCTTCGGCGTCCAGGGCGTGCTGTCGGCGGTCGCCGGCACCCTCGCCCCGAAGGTGATCGGCCGCTTCGGCGCCCGCCGCACCCTGGTCGGCTCGCTGACCGGCCAGGGCGCGCTGATCGCGACGCTGCTCCTGCTGAACGCCCACACCTGGTCGGTGTGGCTCGCCACGGCCGCCGTGTCCCTGGCCAGCATGTGCCACCTGGGCGCGATCATCTCGTACGGCCTGACCGTCACCTCGGGCGTCCCCGACGAGGAGCAGGGCCTCGCCACCGGGCTGGTGACCTCCACCCAGCAGGTCGGCATCACGGTCGGCATCCCGCTGCTGGGTGTGCTGGCCACCACCTCCGGCGACCTGCTGAGCGGCGTCCACACGGTCCTCGCCCTGGACGCGGGCGTGGTCCTCGCCGCCGCCGTCCTGGTCGGACTGGGCCTGCGCCGGGGTCAGTCCAGGGTCTGAACGATCCCGCTCCGCGCGGCCGTGTGCACCACACGGCCGCGCGCGCCGTTGACCAGGGGAAGGTACGGCGCGACATGCCCGCACTCGACGCCGGCGACGACCGGAACCCCGAGCGGGCCGAGCGCGTCCAGGACGGCCTCGTGCTGGGTGAGGGTGGGGCTGTCGGGGGCGTGGGTGCGGCCGACGAGAACGGCGGCGGCCCGGTCGAAGAACCCGGCGAGCCGCATGCCGTGCAGCTGGCGGCAGATGGTGAAGGCGTTGTCCTCGCAGGCCTCGACGTACACGAGCAGCGGCTCGTCCCCGGCGAACCGGGAGGTGTCGAGGTACGGGGTGCCGGCCAGGGGACCGACGGTCTCGACGCAGCCGCCGATCAGCCGGCCCTCGACGTCCACGTCCCCGTCGCCGTCCAGCCGGGTCCAGCCGCCCTCGGCGTCGAGGGTGAAGTCGCGGACCTCCGGGTGTCCGACGAAGTCGTCGAAGCGAGCGGTCCGGTACCGGCCGGGCGGCTCCTGCGTGAGCGGCTCGCCCTGCGGGGCCGTGACGATGTCGAGCCAGGACATGAGGCCCTCGGGCGTCCGGTAGGGGGTCTCCATCAGGTTGTTGCCGTGGACGGTCGCGACCCCGGTGAGCAGGGTCAGCGGGGTGAGGATCGTGGACATGTCCGAGTAGCCGACGACCCAGGTCGGCTCGGCCCGTCCGATCGCCTCGAAGTCGAGCAGCGGGAGCAGGTCGATCGCGGTCTCGCCGCCCCACGGGGGCACCACCGCCCGGATCGCCGGGTCGGTCAGCATCGCGGTCAGCTCGGCGGCGCGGTCGGCGGCCGGGGCGCTGACGTGCGTCGAGCCGTCCATGCACCGGCCGACGACCACCTCGTATCCGCGCTGCTCGAGGTCGCGGAGCGCCACGTCGAGGCGGGCGCGCATCTTCTCGGCCACCCCGCTGGACGGGGAGGTCACACCTATACGGTCACCGGGGCGCAGCGGGCGCGGATACCTGATCGTCATACGGGAGATCCGACCGCGTGCGGGCCGCGCCGGGCAACCGGATTCACGGCCGGTCCAGCCGCAGCCGCTCCGCCCGGGGCAGGCCGGCGACGACCAGGTCGTAGGAGTCCTCGATCAGCTCTCCGACCAGCCGGTCCGGCAGCCCGCCGGCCACCGTCACGGTGTTCCAGTGCCGTTTGTTCATGTGCCAGCCGGGGACGATCAGGCCCTCGTGCTCGGCCCGGAGCCGGATCGCGTCCTCCGGGTCGCACTTGAGGTTGACCGTCAGGGGCCGCGCGTCCAGGGCGGTGAGGGCGAACATCCTGCCCAGCACCTTGAAGACGGAGGTCTCCGGGTTGAACGGGAAGTCCTCCACGGCCGCGTTGAAGGACAGGCAGAAGGCGCGCAGCTCCTGAGGGGTCACTCGGCCGTCTCCTCCTCGGCGACCGGCACGGGGACTGGTTCCACCAGGACCGTGACGATCTTGTTCCGGCGTCCGGCGGCGGCCTCCGCGGTCAGTTTCAGCCGGCGCTCGTCGGGGAGTTCGACCTCGGCGGACGCGCCGGCGATGGGCACGCGGCCGAGGGCCTTGGCGAGCAGGCCGCCGACGGTCTCCACGTCCTCGTCGTCGTACTCCTCCAGGCCGTACAGCTCGCCCAGGTCGGTGATGTCGAGGCGGGCGGTGACCCGGTAGCGGTCGTCGCCGAGCTCGACGACGGGCGGGAGCTCCCGGTCGTACTCGTCGGTGATCTCGCCGACGATCTCCTCGAGGATGTCCTCGATGGTGACGATGCCGGCGGTGCCGCCGTACTCGTCGATGACGACGGCGACGTGGTTGCGTTCCTTCTGCATCTCGCGCAGCAGGTCGCCGGCGTTCTTGGTGTCCGGCACGAAGACGGCGGGCCGCATCGCGGTGGAGACCAGGTCGCTCTCCGCCTCCCGGCTGATGTGCGTCTTGCGGACCAGGTCCTTCAGGTACACGATCCCGACGATGTCGTCCTCGCTCTCGCCGGTGACCGGGATCCGGGAGAAGCCGGAGCGCAGGGCGAGGGTGAGGGCCTGCCGGATGGTCTTGAAGCGCTCGATGGTGACCAGGTCGGTGCGCGGCACCATGACCTCGCGGACGAGGGTGTCGCCCAGTTCGAACACCGAGTGCACCATGCGGCGCTCCTCGTCCTCGATCAGCGACTCCTTCTCGGCGAGGTCGACCAGCGCGCGCAGTTCGGCCTCGGAGGCGAACGGGCCGTGCCGGAAGCCCTTGCCGGGGGTGAGGGCGTTGCCGATGAGGATGAGCAGCGACGGGACGGGCCCCATGATCCGGGCGAGCGGCAGCAGCACGTACGCCGCCGCGGTCGCGGTGTTCAGCGGGTGCTGGCGGCCGATGGTGCGCGGGGAGACGCCCACGGCGACGTACGACACCAGGACCATGACCGCGATGGCGGTGAGCAGGGCCTGCCAGGTGGCGGGGAACTCCTCCAGGCAGGCGTACGTCACCAGGGCCGCGGCCGCCATCTCGCAGGCGACGCGGACCAGCAGGGCCACGTTGAGATAGCGGGTGGGGTCGGCGGCGATCTGGGCGAGCTTGGCACTGCCGCGCCGCCCCGACTTGACGGCCTCCTCGGCCCGGAAGCTGGAGATGCGGGCGATGCCCGCCTCCGCGCAGGCGGCGAGCCAGGCGACGACGACCAGCGCGATCGCGCCGATCACGATCTGCGGAGACATGCGGGCCGCTTACGAGACGGTCGGCGCCGGGGAGGGCCCGGTCAGCCCGCGCTCGGCCCGCCACCCGTCCACGATGGCGGCCTGCAGCCCGAACATCTCGGCCTTCTCGTCGGGCTCCTCGTGGTCGTAGCCGAGCAGGTGCAGCACCCCGTGGACGGTGAGCAGCTGCAGCTCCTCGTCCATGGAGTGCCGGGTCGGGGCTTCCTCGCCCTGTTTCCTGGCGACCTCCGGGCACAGCACGATGTCGCCGAGCAGCCCCTGCGGCGGCTCGTCGTCGTCCTTGGACGGGGGCCGCAGCTCGTCCATCGGGAACGACATGACATCGGTGGGCCCGGGCAGGTCCATCCACTGCACGTGCAGCTGCTCCATGGCGTCGGCGTCCACGACGATCACCGAGAGCTCGGAGAGCGGGTGGATGCGCATCCGCGCGAGCGCGTAGCGGGCGATGTCGAGGATCGCCTGCTCGTCGACCTCGGTGCCGGACTCGTTGTTGACGTCGATCGACATGGTCGTGCTGGTCTACTTCCCCTTGGAGCCCTTGGCGCCGGTCTTGGCACGACCGCTCTTGTGCGCGCCGTTCTCGGTGCCGTACTGGCTGTCGTACTTCTCGTACGCGTCGACGATACGGCCCACCAGCTTGTGCCGTACGACATCGTGGGACGACAGCCGGGAGAAATGGACGTCCTCGACCCCTTCGAGGATCTCCTGCACCTGGCGCAGACCGGACTTCTGCCCGCCCGGCAGGTCGACCTGCGTCACGTCGCCGGTGATCACGATCTTGGAGTCGAAACCGAGGCGGGTGAGGAACATCTTCATCTGTTCGGGGCTCGTGTTCTGGGCCTCGTCCAGGATGATGAAGGCGTCGTTGAGGGTCCGGCCGCGCATGTACGCGAGCGGCGCGACCTCGATCGTCCCCGCCGCCATCAGCCGCGGGATGGAGTCCGGGTCGATCATGTCGTGCAGCGCGTCGTACAGCGGGCGCAGGTAGGGGTCGATCTTCTCGTAGAGCGTGCCGGGCAGGAAGCCGAGCCGCTCCCCCGCCTCCACCGCGGGCCGGGTGAGGATGATCCGGTTGACCTGCTTGGACTGCAGGGCCTGCACGGCCTTGGCCATGGCCAGATAGGTCTTGCCGGTGCCGGCGGGGCCGATGCCGAAGACGATGGTGTGCTTGTCGATCGCGTCGACGTACCGCTTCTGGTTGAGGGTCTTCGGACGGATGGTCCGGCCCCGCGAGGACAGGATGTTCTGCGTCAGCACCTGCGCCGGGGTCTCGGGCCCGTCGCTCGTCCCGTTCTCGCTCGCCTTGAGCATGGCGATCGAGCGTTCCACTGCGTCCTCCGTCATCGGCTGCCCGGTGCGGAGCACCAGCATCATCTCGTCGAACACGCGCGAGATCAGGGCGACGTCCACCGGGTCGCCGACCGCGCTGATCTCATTGCCCCGGACATGGATGTCGGCCGCCGGGAAGGCCCTCTCGATCACACGCAGGAGGGAGTCGCCGGAACCCAGCACGGTCACCATGGGGTGCTGGGCGGGGACGGTGAACTGCGCTCTCGCCTGCTCCTGCGCGGGGGTGTGAGCTGTGGGTGTCTGTGTCATGGGCCGGCGCTTAAGGCCTGCGCTTCCTCCTCGTCACGGCCGCACGACTGAGGGCGGCCTCGCGATTCCAGGGTACGACGGTGCACTGACAACCCCGTAGGGCTTTTCATACGGACGCGCTTCCGGGCACGTCAGCCGGAGCGGCGGAAGCCGATCGTCGGCACCGCCCGCCGCAGGGGCCAGGGCCGGTCCAGCACCTCCGGCACCAGGCCCTCCAGGAACGCGTACCTCTCCAGCGCCGCCGGGTCCTGCCCGGGAAGGGCCTGCACCCGGCGCCACCACGCCCCGATCTCCGACCACCCGGGCGCCGACAGGGACCCGCCGAACTCCTGCACCGACAGGGCCGCCGTGAGCCCCGCGAAGGCCAGCCGGTCCGCCAGCGGCCACCCCGCCAGCGAGCCCGTCACGAACCCGGCGACGAAGACGTCGCCGGCCCCGGTGGGGTCCAGCGCCTCCACGGCGATCGCCGGCACCTCCGCCGCCTCGCCCGTCCGCCGGTCCACCGCGTACGCGCCCTCCGAACCCAGGGTCACGACCGCCACCGGCACGTACTCGGTCAGGGCGTGCGCGGCGAGCCGCGGGCAGTCGGCGCCGGTGTACCGCTTCGCCTCCTCCGCGTTCGGCAGGAACGCCTCGCAGTACTCCAGGTCGGCGAGCCCGGCCAGGTCCCACGCGCCGGTCTCGTCCCATCCGACGTCGGCGAAGATCCGCGTGCCCTCCCGGGCCGCCTTCGCGATCCACGGCGCGCGCGTGCCGGGCGTCAGCGAGGCCACGGCGGCACGTGCGCGGGGCGGGCACGCCGGGCTCCCTTCCGGGCCGAACACGGCCTGGGGCGGTGGCTCGTGCCCGTGCGACACCATCGTGCGCTCGCCCTCGTACGCCATGGACACGGTGACCGGTGAGTGCCATCCGGGCACGGTGCGCGACGCCGACAGGTCGATGCCCTCGCCCTGCTCGAGCGCGTCCCAGCAGTACTCGCCGTAGTGGTCGTCGCCGAAGGCCGCCGCGAGCGCCGTCCTCAGGCCGAGCCGGGCCAGGGCGGTGGCCATGTTGGCGACCCCGCCGGGGCTGGAGCCCATGCCCCGGGCCCAGGACTCGGTGCCGCGCACCGGCGCCGAGTCCAGGCCGGTGAAGATGATGTCGAGGAAGACCGTGCCCGTCAGGTAGACGTCCCAGGGCGGGTCCCCGGGCGCGCGCAGCGCGGCGAGCGGGTCGACCTGGGCCTGACAGCGTGCGGCGGGGGTGAGGTGTTCGGGTTCCTCTCCGAGGATCGTGTGCGACGGGGTCACGGTGCGCTCCCTGGCGTGGTGCGGATCTCGCCAGTGTGCACCAATCACCCCGCCGGGCACGGGGCTACCAGCGGGGCATCGCCGGCTGCCGCCAGCCGGGCTCGGCGACCCGCATCGCGGCGGCGTCGTCGCGGTCGCGCAGCGCGCCGTCGTCCTCGGCCCACCGCCGGTGCAGCCTGGCCAGCTCGTCCCGGTCGAGCTCGACGCCGAGGCCGGGTGCGTCGGAGACGGCGACCTTCCCGGCGCGGAACCGGAGCCGCTCGGTGAGGACGTCCTCGGACTGCCAGGGATAGTGGGAGTCGCAGGCGTGGTGCAGTTCGGGGACGGTGGCCGCGACCTGGGTCATGGCGGCGAGGCTGATCCCGAGGTGCGTGTTGGAGTGCATGGACACGCCGACGCCGAACGCGGCGCAGATCGCGGCGAGCCGCTGGGTGTTGCGCAGCCCGCCCCAGTAGTGGTGGTCGGAGAGCACGACCTGCACGGCGTCCCGGGTGAACGCCTCCTTGATCTCCCCGAAGGTGGTCACGCACATGTTGGTGGCGAGCGGGACGCCCGCCCGTCGCCCACCACCGCCCTTGTCCGAGGCGCTTCGCGCCGCTCCTCTCAATTCCGCCGACACCTCGGCCATCGCGGGCGTGCCCAGCGTCGGGTCCTCCAGGTACTCCAGGACGTCCCCGAGTTCCTTCGCCACCTTCAGCGAGGTCTCCACCGACCAGGCGCCGTTGGGGTCGAGCCGCAGCGGATGCCCGGGGAAGGCCTCGGCGAGGGCCCGTACGGCGGCGATCTCCTCGTCGGGCGGGAAGACACCGCCCTTGAGCTTGAACGACCCGAACCCGTGCCGCCGCTGCAACTCCCGCGCCTGGGCGACGATTCCGGCCGGATCCAGCGCGGCGCCCCAGTCGTCCGGCTCGGCGGCCACGCCCGCCGGATGCGCGGCCCACTTGTAGAACAGGTAGGCGCTGTAGTCGACGGCGTCCCGCACCTTGCCGCCGAGCAGCGCGTGCACGGGCAGCCCGAGCGCCTTGCCCTGGGCGTCCAGGCAGGCGACCTCGAAGGCGGACAGCACCGACAGCCGCAGCTTGTCGGCGCTCTGCACCCCGCGCAGCCCGCCGGCGTCGACCTGCCCCTGGACCCGGGACTCGTCGACACCGAGGTCGATCGCGAACAGGCCGTTCACATCCATGACCGAGCGTCCAGTGAGGTGTTCGGTCAGCGGGCGGGCCAGTTCGAGGTACTTGATGTCGCCGTAGGTCTCGCCGAGCCCGGTGATCCCGTCCGCGGTGACGATCTCCACGATCAGCCGCGGGGTGTACGGCTGGTGCACGCCCTGGGTGTTGAGCAGCGGGGCGTCGGCGACCAGGATCGGCGTCAGCCGCACCTCGGCGATGGTCAGGTCACGGGTCACAGGGAGGCTCCTACGAGGTCGAGTCCGGCGGTGAGCAGGGCCTTGAGGTCGGCCAGGTCGGCGGGCGCGGGGTCGGCGAGCGGGGCGCGGACGGGGCCGACGCGCTGCCCGCGCAGCCGGGCCGCGGCCTTCACCAGGGACACCGCGTATCCGGGGGCGCGGTCGCGCAGTTCGACGAAGGGGACGTAGAACTCCCGCAGCAGCTTGTCGGCGGTCCCGTGGTCGGCGTCCCGCAGGGCGGCGAAGAAGGCGCCGGCGATCTCGGGGGCGAAGGCGTGCACGGCCGAGGAGTAGGCCGGGACGCCGACGGCGGCGTAGGCGCGGGCCTGGATCTCGGCGGTGGCGGCGCCGTTGAAGAACAGGAAGCCGTCGGGCGCGGCGAGGGTCAGGCGCTGCAGGCGGTCGAGGTCGCTGCGGCCGTCCTTGAGGCCGATCACGCCCGGGATGCGCGCGATGCGCCGCAGGGTGTCCGCGGTGTAGGCGACCTGGCCCCGCTGGTAGGCGATCAGCGGCAGCCGGGTGCGTTCGGCGAGCCGCTCCAGCTGGGCGGCGAGACCGTCCTGCGGGGCGTCGACCAGGTAGTGCGGCAGCACGAGCAGGGCGTCGGCGCCGGCCTCCTCGGCGATCCGCGCGAACCGGGCGGCCTGTGCCCAGCCGTACCCGGTCCCGGCCACGACCGGCACCCTCCCGGCCGCCTCCTCGACCGCGACCCGGACGACGGTCCGGTACTCGTCCTCGTCCAGGGAGAAGAACTCCCCGGTGCCGCAGGCCGGGAAGACGGCGCCGGGTCCGGCCGCGAGCCGGGCGGCGACATGGGCGCGGAAGCCGTCGGGGTCGAGGGAGCCGTCGTCGTGGAAGGCGGTGAGCGGGAAGGACAGCACCCCGCGCGCCATCCCCTCCCGCAGCCGCCGCGCCACGCTCCCGGGACTCGGATCGCCGCCCACCTGACCATCTCCTCTTATGAATCGCGTCTACATATGAGAACGAGCCTAGCCCTTCCTACCCGACCCCGCGCCTGGCAAACCGAAAAGTGACGTAGATCGCACCGGTCGCGTTTCCCCGGCGAACCGCGTGCTTGGTACAACTTGCTTGCGCGTCCCTGTCCGTCGACGGTCGTCGCTCCACCCCTTTGTCGAGCCCTTCCTTTCGCCTGCCCTGGGAACGCCCGTGTCCGCCCGCCGCACCCTGCCCTGGCCCCTCGTCGCCCTTTTCACGGCCGGGTATCTCGCGCCGTATCTGCTGCCGACCGCCGTGGGCCGGCTCGATTCCGGGCTTCCGCTCAGCCCGACCCAGGCCGGGGCCATCGGCAGCGCGCTGCTGCTGAGTTCCGCGGCGGCGGGCTTCCTGCTGGCCTCCCGGGTCGACCGGACCGGCCCTCGCACCCTCGCCCGCGCGGGCCTCGTGCTCGCCGCCCTCGGCTACGGCGGCGCCGCGCTCACCGCCTTCGTTCCGGCCGTCGTCGCGGGCGCGGTCGTCGGCGGGTTCGGGTCCGGCACGGTCACGGCGGTCGCCGCGACCGCCATCGCCGGCCACCGCGATCCGCACCGGGTCACCACGCTCGGCCTGTTCGGTGTCTCCGCCCTGGCCGGCGCCCTCTACCTGACGATCCCTCACCTCGGCCCCGGCCACGGCGTGCCGCTGGCCGCGATCGCGCTCACGGCACTCGCCGTCCTGCCGGTCACCGGCCGGCTGCCCGGCCGTACGGCACCGGCCCGCACGGCGTCCCCGGCGCACGGGCGGCTTCCGCACCGGCGGGCCGGACTGCTGCTGGCCGCCGCCATGCCCTGCTGGTCCCTCGCGCAGAACGCCCTCTGGGGGGTCAGCGGCCGGATCGGGCTCGACCAGGCCCACCTGTCGGAGGTCACCGTCGGCGCGGTGTTCGCCGTCGCGCTCGGCGCCGGGCTCCTCGGGGTCGTCGGGGCCGGCGCGCTCGGCCCCCGGCTGGGCCAGGCGGTGCCCATCGGCGCGGGTACGGCCCTGATCGCGGGCTGCATCGCGCTCAGCGCGTCGGCGTCCGGGCTGCCGTCCTTCGCGGCGGGCGAGATCTCCTGGAACCTGCTCTACCCGGTCGTCCTGTCGTACGTCATCGGCCTGGCCGCCTCCCTCGACCCGCGCGGCCGCTGGGCGGTGCTGCTCGGCTCGGCGGCCTCGCTGGGCACGGCGGCGGGACCGCTGGCGGGGAGTGTGCTGGCGGCGGGGACGGGCTTCCCGGCGATGGGGCGGCTGCTCGCCGCCGGGCTGCTGCTGATCGCCGTGCCGATGACGGCGGTGGCGCTGCGGGCGGGCAGGCGCCCCCTGCGAGGCGCGGAGCTCCCGGTCGTGGAAGTCCCGGTCAGGGAAAACCTCGTCAGGGAGAACCCGGTCGCGGAACTGCCGGTCGTGGAAGTCCCGCTGGAGACGCCCGCCCCGGCCGACCGCAGCGCCTACGACACCGCGTCCCCGAACTCGTACGCGTCGACCTCGGCGAGGTAGCGGGCCCGCCGCTCCTCGTCGTCCTCCAGGAAGGAGGCGAGGAAGGAGTTGCGGGCCAGCTCGCGCAGCCGGTCCTCGGTCAGTCCCAGGGTCTGCCGCACGGCGTCGAAGTTGTCGCCGGCGTACCCGCCGAAGTAGGCGGGGTCGTCGGAGTTGACCGTGCACAGCAGTCCGGCGTCGAGCATGGCCGGCAGCGGGTGGTCCGCGAGGGTGTCGACGGTGCGCAGGCGGACGTTGGACAGCGGGCACAGGGTGAGCGGGATCCGCTCCCGGACCAGCCGCTCGACCAGCGCCGGGTCCTCCATGCAGCGCAGCCCGTGGTCGACGCGCTCGACGCCGAGCACGTCCAGGGCCTCGGCGATGTACGCCGGCGGCCCCTCCTCACCGGCGTGCGCGACCCGGCGCAGCCCGAGCGCGGCGGCGGCCTCGTACACCTCCCGGAACTTCGCCGGCGGATGCCCGACCTCGGCGGAGTCCAGGCCGACGCCGGTGATCCGGTCCAGGTACGGCCGGGCCGCCTCCAGGGTCTTCATGGCCGACTCGGCGGAGTCGTCCCGCAGGAAGCACAGGATGAGCTTCGTGGAGACGCCCTGGTTCTCCTCGCTGCGGCCCAGCGCCCGCCACAGCCCTTCCACGACCGTGCCCAGACCGACGCCGCGCGCGGTGTGGGCCTGCGGGTCGAAGAAGATCTCCGCGTGCCGGACGCCCTGCGCGGCGGCCCGCGCCAGATAGGCGTTCGCCAGGTCGGCGAAGTCCTGCTCGGTGCGCAGGACGGCCATCAGCTCGTAGTAGAGGTCCAGGAAGGACTGGAGGTCCTGGAACCGGTAGGCCTCGCGCAGAGCGCCGGTGTCGGCGTACGGCAGGGTCACGCCGTTGCGGGCGGCCAGCTCGAACGCCAGCTCCGGCTCCAGGGTGCCTTCGATGTGGAGGTGCAGTTCTGCTTTCGGGAGGGGCATCAGGGCATCGTACGGCTGGTTCACCGACGTTTCGGGACCGGCACTCGCTGCAGATCGTGTGCCACGGTCAGCTCGCCCCCGAAACCGGCCGCCCGCGCCTGCCGCTCGAACTCCTCCGGTTCGGCGTAGCGCTGGCTGAAGTGGGTGAGGACCAGGTGCCGTACGCCCGCGTCCCGGGCCACGGCCGCCGCCTGACCGGCCGTCAGGTGGCCGAACTCGACGGCGAGTTCCGCGTCCTCGTCGAGGAAGGTCGACTCGATGACGAGCAGGTCGCAGCCCTCCGCGAGCGCGTGCACGCCGTCGCAGAGCCGGGTGTCCATGACGAACGCGAACCGCTGCCCGCGCCGCACCTCGCTGACGTCCTCCAGCCGCACGTCCCCGAGCCGGCCCTCGCGCTGCAGCCGGCCGACGTCCGGCCCCGCGATCCCGTGCGCGGCCAGCCGGTCGGGCAGCATCCGGCGGCCGTCGGGCTCGATCAGCCGGTAGCCGTAGGACTCCACGGGATGGGACAGCCTGCGGGCCTCGAGCGTGTACGACGGGGTCGCCGCGAGGACGCCGTCGGCGGCGACAGGCGCCTCGGCGAGGGGGACCGTCTCCCGGTAGGCGGTGGCGTACCGGAGCCGGTCGAAGAAGCGCTGCCCGGAACGCGGATAGTGCGCGGTGACCTCGTGCGGCACCTTGTCGAGGTTGATCCGCTGGATGACCCCGGCGAGACCGAGCGAGTGGTCGCCGTGGAAGTGGGTGACGCAGATCCGGTTCAGGTCGTGGGCGGCGACCCCGGCGCGCACCATCTGGCGCTGTGTGCCCTCGCCGGGGTCGAACAGGATGCCCTCGCCGTCCCACCGCAGCAGATAGCCGTTGTGGTTGCGGTGCCGGGTGGGGACCTGGCTGGCGGTGCCGAGGATCACCAGTTCACGTACGGACACCGCCGGTCACCCGGGCGGCCACTGCAGTCCGCGGCCGCCGAGGACGTGCGCGTGGGCGTGCCAGACGGTCTGGCCGGCGCCGCCGCCCGTGTTGAAGACGGTGCGGTAGCTTTCCAGCTTCTCCTCGTCCGCCACGGCCTGGGTCTCGGCCAGCACGTCCGCGGCGAGCTGCGGGGCGCCGGCAGCGAGCGCGGCGGCGTTCTCGTAGTGGGCCTTGGGGATCACCAGGATGTGGGTGGGAGCCTGGGGGTTTATGTCCCGGAAGGCGACGGTGGTGTCCGTCTCGCGGACGATCGTCGCCGGGATCTTACCCGCGACGATCTTGCAGAACAGGCAGTCGTCCCGCGGTTCACCTGCCATGCGTGTGCCTCCTCACGCTGGTGATCAATACCGGTGCATCGTAGTCGTATCAGGCCGGCAGCACCGGCGGTGCCTTCGCGGGCCGTTCCTCGAGTGCCTCCAGGGCGATCCTGACGGCCTCGTCCAGTTGGGTGTCCCGGTCCTGCGCCCAGTCCTGGGGCCGCTGGACGACCTCCACGTCCGGGTCCACGCCGTGGTTCTCCACGTCCCAGCCGACCCCCTCCAGCCACATCGCGTACTTCGGCTGGGTCACCAGGGTGCCGTCGACCAGGTGGTAGCGGCTGTCGATGCCGATGACGCCGCCCCAGGTGCGGGTGCCGACGACCGGGCCGATGCCGAGGGCCTTGATCGCCGCGTTGACGATGTCGCCGTCGGAGCCGGAGAACTCGTTGGCGACGGCGACGACCGGGCCGCGCGGGGCGTCGAGCGGGTAACTGGTCGCGCGCATGCCGCGCGGCAGGTCCCAGCCGATGATGCGGCGGGCCAGCTTCTCGACGACCAGCTGGGAGGTGTGGCCGCCGCGGTTCTCGCGGACGTCGACCACCAGCCCCTCGCGGGCCACCTCCACGCGCAGGTCCCGGTGGATCTGCGCCCAGCCGGGGGCCTGCATGTCCGGCACGTGGAGGTAGCCGAGCCGGCCGCCGGAGGCTGCGTGGACGTGGGCGCGGCGGTCGGCCACCCAGGCGTGGTAGCGCAGCGGCTCCTCGTCGGCGACCGGGACGACGACCGTGTGGCGCGGTTCCCCGCCGCCCGCCGGGGAGATGGTCAGTTCCACCGGCCGGCCGGCCGTGCCGGCGAGCAGCGGCCCCGGCCCGACGACCGGGTCGACGGGGTGGCCCGCGACCGCGATGATCGCGTCCCCGGAGCGGACCGCGACGCCGGGTGCGGCGAGCGGGGAGCGGGCGTCCGGGTCGGAGGTCTCCGAGGGCAGGATCCGGTCGACCCGCCAACTGCCGTCCGGGTGGCGGGAGATGTCGGCGCCGAGCAGGCCGTGCCGGGGGCCGTCGCCGCGGCCGCCGGCGGGGATGACGTAGGCGTGCGAGGTGCCGAGTTCGCCGTGCACCTCCCAGAGGAGGTCGACCAGGTCGCTGTGGGTGGCGACGCGGGCCAGGAGCGGGCGGTAGCGGTTCAGGACGCCGGTCCAGTCGGCGCCGCCGAGGTCGGGGCGCCAGAAGTGGTCGCGCATGAGGCGGCCGGTCTCGTCGTACATCTGCCGCCACTCGGCGGCCGGGTCGAGGGTCTGCCGGACGCGGGCCAGGTCGACGGTGACGCTGGTGTCGCCGTCGTCGTCGGCGCCGGTGCGGCGGTCGCCGGGGACGACCCGGAGCCGTTCGCCGGTCCACAGCAGGACGCGTCGGCCGTCGCCGCTGACCTCGAAGTGGTCGGCGTCCGCGGCCAGATGCTCCAGGCGCCGCTGGGCGAGGTCGTAGCGCTCCAGCTCGGTGTGCGGGCCGGGGTCCTCGGGGTGGGCGCGGGCGGCGCCGAGGACGCCGTGCACGGGGTGGCGCAGCCAGAGCACGCCGTCCTTGGCGGCGCGCAGGGTGGAGTAGCGGCCGGCCTCCACCGGGAAGGGCACGATCCGGTCGGCGAGGCCTTCGAGGTCGATGCGGGTGGCGGGGGTGCCCTCGCTGTCCGGGGTCTCGTCCTTGTCGGGGCTCTCGAAGGGGCGGCCGTGGCGCTGCGGGCCGAACGGCGAGGGGGTGGTGGCGGCCAGGGTGATCAGGTGCGGGCGGGCGCCGACGACGAACGCGAGGTCGAAGACGTGCTCGTCGTAGACCGGGTCGAAGGCGCGGTTGGAGAGGAAGGCGAGGTGCTTGCCGTCGAGCGTGAAGGCGGGGGCGTAGTCCTGGAAGCGGAGCGGGGTCGCCTCGGTGACCGACAGGTCGGTGGTGTGCGCGATGCGCAGCTGGGAGAGCGGGCGGGCGCCGGGGTGGGCCCAGGCCAGCCAGGCGGAGTCGGGTGAGAAGGCGAGCCCGGACACTTCGCCGTCGTCGCTGCGGTCGACCTCGCGGACCTCGCCGGTCTCCCGTTCCACGAGGAGCAGGCGTCCGTCGTGCGCGGCGACGGCGGCCCGGCTGCCGTCGGGGGCCACGGCCAGCTCCAGCACCCGGCCGAGCTGCCCGGCGGCCAGCCGGCGGGGCGGGGCGCCCGGCACGGTCCCGGTCGCCGGGGCGAACTCCAGGGCGTCGTCGCCCTCCGCGTCCGTCACCCACACCACCCACTCCTCGCCGTCGGCGCGGAAGGTGCGCGGCATCCGGGCGCGGACGCCCGGGGTGGCCGCGAGGGCGCGGGCGGGCCCGGAGCGATGGGTGACCCAGTGGATCCCGCCGCGCACGCAGACGGCGCTGCCGCGCCCGGTGTGGTCGGGCGACGCCTCGCCGAACCAGCGGGCGGCGTCCACCGGCCGGGGGCGCAGATCGATCCGGGGCCCGCCGAGCCGCACCTCCAGCCGGCGCGGCTCGGCGCTCTCCAGGTCGTCCAGCAGCCAGAGTTCGCCGCCGGAGCTGTAGACGACGCGGCTGCCGTCACCGGAGGCGTGCCGGGCGTAGAAGCCGTCGAGGGGGGTGTGCCGGCGCAGGTCGGAGCCGTCGGCGAGGGAGGAGTACAGCGCGCCGGTGCCCTCGTGGTCGGACAGGAAAGCGATCCGGTCCCCCACCCACACCGGGCACTCGATGTTCCCGTCGACCTCCTCGTGCAGCCGCTCGAAGTCCCCGCCGCCCTCCCGGTCGATCCACAGCTTGCCCGCCGTGCCGCCCCGGTAGCGCTTCCAGTGGGCGGCCTCGCGGCCCATCGGCGCGGACAGCAGCACGGTGGCCGGGCCGAAGGCCACATCGCCGACCGGGCCGTACGGCAGGGTCTCGGCGGGGCCGCCGTCCAGCGGGACGGCGTACGCCCAGCTGTGCCGGAAGGTGTGCCGGCCGTGCGCGCCGAGCGCGAGCACCCGCCCGTCGGCGGTCCAGCCGCGCACCTCGGTACGGCGGTTGCCCCAGTACGTCAGCCGCTCGGCCGGCCCTCCCTCGACGGGGGCCACATGCACCTCGGGCGCGCCGTCCCGGGTCGAGGTCCAGGCGAGGTGCCGGCCGTCCGGGGAGATCCGGGGCGTGGTGACCGGCGTGTTGTCGGCGCTGACCCGCCAGGCCCGGCCGCCCTCCAGGGGCGCGAGCCAGACGTCGTCCTCGGCGACGAAGGCCACCAAGTCGCCGTGTACATGGGGATATCGGAGATAAGCGGCACCCTGAGTCACCCCGTCACTGTACGCAGCGGCGGGTGTACCGCGCCCGGTGTTCCGATCACTTGCCCTGGACGGGCCAGCAGGTGGGGTCGCCCTTGCACCACAGGGTCCGGGTGACGGTGACGGTCACGGTCGGCCTGCCACCGCCCGGCTGATAGGTGGGCGGCTTGTACGTCGGCCCGGTCGTGGCGTCGCAGTCCCCGAGTCCGTCGACGTGGAACACCTGCCTGCCGCCGACCTCCGCGGTCAGATCCCCCCGCACACAGGCGCCGTCGACGGCCCTGGTCACCTTCCCGGTGACGGTGATCCTCCGCCCGTCCTTGGTCTCGCCCCGGCAGTCGACGGACACCACGGTGCTCTCGCTGGGCGACGGCGTCCTCTTCGCCGAGCCGCCGCCGTAGTTCCCGGTGCAGGTGAGCCAGCTGACGTCGACGTGCTGCCGCTTCAGCTTCGCCGTCGCGGTGGTGTCGGTGGTGTAGGCGGCGGAGGTGGTGCTGAGATCACCGGGCTGACACGCCACCAGGGCCGCCCCGGCCGCCACGACGGCACCGCCCGCGGCCACCACCCGCATCCCTCGCCGATTCCCTCTCGAAACCCCCATGCAGGGAGGGTGCCACCGGCACGGGCACGGGGGAAGAACACATACGGCCACTCACCCGTACGGGGCGGCCGCGGGCAGCGCCCCGGCAGCGCGAGCTACCCGCGCAGCAGCAGCCACTGCTGAAGCTCCACCAGGTTCCCTTCGGGGTCCTTGAGGTGGGCCACCCGCATGCGGTCCGTCATGGGCGCGGGCCCGTGCACCACCACCGCACCACGACCGGTGATCTCCGACACGTACGCATCCAGGTCGTCCACCCGCAGCACCACCAGCGAGCGATGCCCCGTGACCGTCTCGCCCAGCTCGTCGAGCACCTCGGCCATCATCGAGCGGTCCTGCAGCGCGATCCCCGCGGAGCCGGTGTGCGGGCTGAACTTCTCGTACGGGCCCTCGGCCGCTCCCGACTGCGGCTTGAGGCCGAGGACATCGACGTAGAAGCGGTAGCAGGCGGCGAAGTCGGTGACCAGGAGCCGGACTTGGGCGAGTTCCACGGCGTTCCCCCAGGGTGTCGGTGGGTCAGGACCAGCGGCCCGTGCGGCCCAGCAGCAGGGCCACGGCGGCGGTGCCGGCGGTCGATGTACGCAACACGGTAGGACCGAGCACGTACGCCTTCGCACCCGCCTCCTCGAAGAGCGCCAACTCGTCCCGGGCGACGCCGCCTTCCGGGCCGACGACCAGCACGATCTCGCCCTCGGCGGGCAGTTCGGCGGTCGCCAGCCGCCCGCTGTCGTGCCCGAAGTCGGAGTGCAGCACGGCGGCGAAGTCCGCTTTGGCGAGAAGTGCCGCAACCTGCTTGGTGCTCGCCGCGTCCGCGACCTCCGGGAAGCGCAGCCGGCGGGACTGCTTGCCGGCCTCGCGCGCGGTGGCCCGCCACTTGGCGAGCGCCTTCTGGCCGCGCTCGCCCTTCCACTGGGTGATGCAGCGGGCGGCCTGCCAGGGCACGATCGCGTCGACGCCGGTCTCCGTCATCGTCTCGACGGCGAGTTCGCCCCGGTCGCCCTTCGGCAGCGCCTGCACGACGGTGATCCGGGGGCTGGGCTCCGGCTCCACCGGGAACTCGTGGGGCTCGACCACCAGGTGGTCCTTGCCGGACACGCCGACGACGACCCCGGCGGCCCCGCGTCCCCTGCCGTCCGTGAGCACCACCTGCTCGCCGGGCTGCAGGCGCCGTACGGAGACCGCGTGCCGTCCCTCGGGGCCCGTGACGTCGACGACCGAGCCGGGGCCCACGCCCTCGAGCGAGTCGACGACGAACACCGGCGCGGTCATCGCCGGCCGCCCAGTCGGCCCGGGCCGCCCAGTCCGCCCTTGGCCGACAACGCTGTCCGGGCGGCGTCGAGTTCGGCGGCCAGCACCTCCACCAGCTCCGCGGCGGGCAGCGCGCGGGCCAGCCGGTGTCCCTGCCCCGCCCACAGCGCCATGCCCTGCGCGTCCCCGGCCTTCGCGGCGGCCTTGCGCAGCGGCGAGGTGAGGTGGTGGACGTCCGGGTAGGCGGCGGGGGCGTACGGGCCGTGCTCGCGCAGGAACCGGTTGACCAGTCCGCGCCCCGGCCGCCCGGAGAACGCGCGGGTCAGCTCGGTGTGCGTGAACAGGGGGTTGGTCAGCGCCTGCTTGTGCACGGCATGGGCGCCGGACTCCGGGGTGGCGAGGAAGGCGGTGCCGAGCTGGGCCGCGCTCGCGCCGGCCGCGAGGACCGCGGCGATCTGGCTGCCCCGCATGATGCCGCCGGCGGCGACGACCGGGATGTCCACGGCCTCGCGGATCTGCGCGACGAGCGACAGCAGGCCGATGCCGGCGCCGTCGTTCTCGGGGACGTCGCGGTGGGTGCCCTGGTGACCGCCGGCCTCCACGCCCTGCGCGATCACCGCGTCCGCACCGGCCCGCTCCACCGCGCGGGCCTCCTCGGCGGTGGTGGCCGTGACCAGCGTGCAGGTGCCGGCCCGGCGCAGGCTGTCGAACACCTCGGGGCTCGGCACGCCGAAGTGGAAGGAGACCACCGGCACCGGGTTGTCGAGGAGCACGGCGAGCTTGGCGTCGAAGCCGTCGTCCCGGCCGCTGTCCGGGTCGCCCAGCTCGGTCTCGTACCAGGCGGCCTCGCCGGCCAGCTGGTGGGCGTAGACCTCGACCGCACCGGACTCGGCATATTCGGGCTGGGGCATGAACACGTTCACGCCGAAGGGGCGGGCGGTGAGGCTCCGCAGCTGCTTGATCTCCTGGTACATGCCGTCGGCGGTCTTGTACCCGGCGGCGAGAAACCCGAGGCCACCGGCCTCGGAGACGGCGGCGGCGAGTTGCGGGACGGAGACACCGCCCGCCATGGGGGCCTGCACGATCGGGTGCAGGAGGAGATCGGTCAGCGCGGAGGACATGACCGCATGTTGTCACGTCCTGTGAAAGAGTCCGAATCGGGCTTGCGACGGCATGAACCGCTGGCATACGGGGTGCGGAAAACACCCCGTACCCAGCGTCTCAGCGCCTCACCTCAGCGCCCGTTGAACGCATCCTTCAACCGCGAGAACAGCCCCTGCTGCCCGGGCTGGAACTGCCCCTGGGGGCGTTCCTCGCCGCGGAGCTTGGCCAGCTCGCGCAGGAGGCGTTCCTGTTCGGGGTCGAGCTTGGTCGGGGTCTGGACCTCGACGTGGACGATCAGGTCGCCCCGGCCGCCGCCGCGCAGGTGCGTGACACCCCGGTTGTGCAGCGGGATCGACTGGCCGGACTGGGTGCCGGGCCGGATGTCGACCTCCTCCATGCCGTCCAGGGTCTCCAGCGGCACCTTGGTGCCGAGCGCCGCGGCCGTCATCGGGATCGTCACCGTGCAGTGCAGGTCGTCGCCGCGCCGCTGGAAGGTCGGGTGCGGCAGCTCGTGGATCTCGACGTACAGGTCACCGGCGGGACCGCCGCCCGGCCCGACCTCTCCCTCGCCGGCGAGCTGGATCCGCGTGCCGTTGTCGACACCGGCCGGGATCTTCACGGTGAGGGTGCGCCGGGAGCGGACCCGGCCGTCGCCCGCGCACTCGGGGCACGGGGTCGGCACCACGGTGCCGAAGCCCTGGCACTGGGGGCACGGCCGCGAGGTCATGACCTGGCCCAGGAAGGACCGGGTGACCTGCGAGACCTCACCCCGGCCCCGGCACATGTCGCACGTCTGGGCGGACGTGCCCGGCGCCGCGCCCTCGCCGTTGCAGGTGTTGCAGACGACCGCGGTGTCGACCTGGATGTCCTTGGTGGTCCCGAAGGCCGCCTCGTCCAGCTCGACCTCGATCCGGATCATCGCGTCCTGGCCGCGCCGGGTGCGCGAGCGCGGGCCGCGCTGCGACGCCGTGCCGAAGAACGCGTCCATGATGTCGGAGAAGTTGCCGAAGCCGCCGGCCCCGAAGCCGCCCGCGCCGGCGCCGCTCTGCGAGAGCGGGTCGCCGCCGAGGTCGTAGACCTGCTTCTTCTGCGGGTCCGACAGCACCTCGTAAGCGGCGTTGATCTCCTTGAACCGCTCCTGGGTCTTCGGATCCGGGTTGACGTCCGGGTGCAGCTCGCGGGCGAGCCGGCGGAACGCCTTCTTGATCTCATCCTGCGACGCGTCGCGGCGCACGCCGAGAACGGCGTAGTAGTCCGTGGCCACTTACGACTCCGCCAGGATCTGTCCGACGTACCGTGCCACTGCGCGTACCGCTCCCATCGTTCCCGGGTAGTCCATGCGGGTCGGTCCGACCACGCCGAGCTTGGCAACCGCCTCGCCGCCCGAACCGTAGCCCACCGACACCACGGAGGTGGAGTTGAGTCCCTCGTGGGCGTTCTCGTGCCCGATGCGCACCGTCACGCCCGGATCCTTGGCCTCGCCGAGCAGCTTGAGGAGCACGACCTGCTCCTCCAGCGCCTCGAGCACCGGCCGGATCGTGAGAGGAAAGTCATGCGCGAAGCGGGTGAGATTGGCGGTGCCGCCGATCATCAGCCGCTCCTCGTTCTCCTCGACGAGTGTCTCCAGGAGAGTGGAGAGCACCGTCGAGACCGTACCGCGGTCCTCGGCCTCGAAGGCCTCCGGCAGGTCCTCGACCAGCTTCGGCACGTCCGTGAACCGGCGGCCCGCGACCCGGCTGTTCAGCCGCGCGCGCAGGTCGGCGAGGGAGGCCTCGCCGAAGGGCGCCGGGCAGTCGACCATCCGCTGCTCGACCCGCCCGGTGTCCGTGATCAGCACGAGCATCACACGCGCGGGGGCGAGCGAGAGCAGCTCCACGTGCCGGACGGTGGACCGGGTCAGGGACGGGTACTGCACCACGGCGACCTGGCGGGTGAGCTGGGCGAGCAGCCGCACGGTGCGCGCCACGACGTCGTCGAGGTCGACGGCGCCCTCCAGGAAGTTCTGGATCGCCCGCCGCTCGGGCGCGGTCATCGGCTTGACGCCCGCCAGCTTGTCCACGAACAGCCGGTAGCCCTTGTCGGTGGGGATGCGCCCCGCGCTGGTGTGCGGCTGCGCGATGTACCCCTCGTCCTCCAGGGCGGCCATGTCGTTGCGGACCGTCGCCGGGGACACGCCGAGGTTGTGCCGCTCGGTCAGGGCCTTCGACCCGACCGGCTCCTCGGTGCCCACGTAGTCCTGGACGATGGCGCGCAGCACCTGAAGCCTGCGTTCACTCAGCATTCGCGCGCACCTCCAGCATGTGGTCCCCTCGGTTCGCTCGGTCCTGCGTTCGTCCGCCTGGCACTCGTCGCATGCGAGTGCCAGCGTCCCGGGCCCAGTGTACGGCTGTCGGGTACACCCGGGGCAAGGTCGGTGCCCTCACGGCGGCTCGTGCGGATAGCGTCGCGGCATGACGGTGACTTGGGAAGAGCTGGGCTGGGAACGGCTGGCCGCGGGTGTCGGCCGGTGCCGGCTGCCCGGCTGGGACTGCACGGCCGGTCTGGTCCTCGGGGCGGGCACGGCGCTGATGGTGGACGCCGGCTCCAGTCTCGCCGAGGGCGCCCGGCTCCGGGGCCGGGCCGAGCAACTGGCCGGCGGCCGTGTGACCCATCTCGCGCTGACCCACCCCCACTTCGATCACGTCTTCGGGGCGGCGGCCTTCGCGGGAGCGGAGGTGTACGGGGCGGTGGGCCTGGACGCCGTCCTCGCCCACGAACGCGAGGCGCTGCGCCTGGACGCCGTCCGCAACGGACTCGCGGTGGCGGACGCCGACGAGGCGGTGGACGCGCTCGTGCCGCCCGGCCACCCGGTCTCGGGCGAGTGGACCCTGGACCTCGGCGGCGGCCGCCAGGTCCTGCTGGCGAACGTGGGCCCGGGCCACACCGGACACGATCTGGCGGTGCTGGTGCCCGGGGACCGGGAGGTGGTCTTCTGCGGGGACCTGGTCGAGGAGTCCGGCGAACCGCAGGCCGGCCCGGACGCCGTCCCGTCCCGTTGGCCGGACGCCCTCGACCGTCTCCTCGCCCTGGGCGGCGAGGACGCGCTGTACGTGCCCGGTCACGGAGCGGTGGTCGACGCGGGTTTCGTACGGCGCCAACGCGACGAGCTGGCGGCCCGTTTCGGCGTGTCGTAGGTACGGGTCCACCGGTTCTCCTATCGTCATCCGAATGCGCCAGTACTCCGCCGACCTGACCCCTCCCTGGAAGAAGCAGAAGCCCGTACCCGAGGTGCCCGCCGAACCGGGCCTCGTGGTGGAGGAGGCCGGTACCGGTTTCTGCGGGGCGGTGATCGGCTGCGAGGCGGGCACGGTGACGCTGGAGGACCGCTTCGGCAAGCACCGGGTGTTCCCCCTGGAGCCGCGCGGCTTCCTGCTGGAGGGCCGCGTGGTCACGCTGGTGCGGCCGTCGTCCGGCGGCCCCGCACGGCCCGCCCGGACCGCCTCCGGCTCGGTCGCCGTCCCCGGCGCCCGCGCCCGCGTGGCCCGCGCCGGCCGCATCTACGTCGAGGGCCGGCACGACGCCGAGCTGGTCGAGAAGGTCTGGGGCGACGACCTGCGCGTCGAGGGCGTGGTCGTGGAGTACCTGGAGGGCGTGGACGACCTGCCGTCGATCGTGTCGTCCTTCGCGCCGGGTCCGGACGCGCGGCTGGGCGTGCTGGTGGACCACCTGGTGCCGGGGACGAAGGAGTGGCGGATCGCCGAGTCGGTGACCAGCGAGCACGCCCTCGTCGTCGGCCACCCGTACATCGACATCTGGCAGGCGGTGAAGCCGGCCGCGCTGGGCATCGAGGCGTGGCCGACGGTGCCGAAGGGACAGGACTGGAAGACGGGCGTGTGCCGGGCCCTGGGCTGGCCGTCGGAGAACACCGGGGCGGTGTGGCAGGCGATCCTGAAACGGGTGACGTCCTACAAGGACCTGGAGCCGGAACTGCTGGGCCGGGTGGAGGAGCTGATCGACTTCGTCACGGCAGCGGGAAGCGGTGCGGCTTGACGTCGGGGAACGTGCCGAACCCGCTGCTGTCCAGGTCGATGCCCAGCGCCTCAATCCGCAGCGGTTCGCCGAATTTCCGCAGGGTCTGCTCCTTGTAGTCGGCCCTCTCCCCCTCGCCTTCGGGCCGCGTCAGCAGGACGCACTGCGCCATGATCGGATCGACGATGAGGTACACGGGGATCCCGCCCGCGGCGTAGATGGAGCGCTTGACGCAGTAGTCCCGCTCGACGCTGGTCTTCGACACCACCTCGACGACCATCGTGACGAGACTGGCCGGGAGCAGCCGGCCCGATGCAGGCAGGATTTCGGGTGCGACGACCACAAGATCGGGGACAGGCTCGCTGGCCTCGTCGACGATGTCGACATCCTGGGTCTGAAGGCTGTACCAGTGCTCAAGAGGAATCTGCCTCCCGAGCAGCATCACGATCAGGTTGTGGACCAGATCCGGGCTGGCCATCATCACGATTTCCCCCCGCAGGAGCTCCACCCTGAGTCCGTCGGGCGGCTCGAACCCCTCGAAGAACTCTGCGACTCCACGTTCGTCCACAGCGGTCATCTCCGTGGCCTCCACATTCGCCGCGTACGGTCGGCGGCAGCCTACGAACCAGGTTAGGGACCGAACCGGCGTTCCGGAGGGATTCGCTCGCAGGAGTGATCAGTCCACCAGGTCCCGCACCACCGCGTCCGCCAGCAGCCGCCCCCGCAGGGTCAGCACGGCCCGCCCGTCGTCGTACGGGCCCTGCTGGAGG
The DNA here is from genome assembly GCF_036345995.1 of Streptomyces sp. NBC_00557. Classification (NCBI taxonomy): domain Bacteria; kingdom Bacillati; phylum Actinomycetota; class Actinomycetes; order Kitasatosporales; family Streptomycetaceae; genus Streptomyces; species Streptomyces sp. NBC_00557. Next base: position 5,473,284 of record NZ_CP107796.1, on the reverse strand, counting down.
AGACCGTCCGCCAGCGCCCGGCGGGACGCCGCGAGCCCCTCGTCCTTCAGCACGGCCAGCGGCACCCCCTCCCGCAGCCGCAGTTCCAGCAGGATCCGCTCCACCCGCCGGTCCTCGTCGGACAGCAGCTCCCGGCCCGCGCCCGGTGACCGGCCGGAGGCGAGCGCCGCCGCGTACGCCCCCGGATGCTTCACGTTCCACCACCGCACCCCGCCCACGTGCGAGTGCGCCCCAGGCCCGGCCCCCCACCAGTCGGCGCCGCGCCAGTACAGCTCGTTGTGCAGGCAGCGGCCCGTCTGAGAGGTGGCCCAGTTGGAGACCTCGTACCACTCGAAGCCCGCCGCGCTCAGGGTCTCCTCGGCGATCAGGTACCGGTCCGCGTGCACGTCGTCGTCGGTCATCGGGACCTCGCCCCGGCGGATCCGCCGGGCCAGCTGCGTGCCCTCCTCGACGATGAGGGCGTACGCGCTGACGTGGTCCGGCCCGGCGCCGATCGCCGCGTCCAGCGAGGCCCGCCAGTCGTCGTCGCTCTCCCCGGGCGTGCCGTAGATCAGGTCCAGGTTGACGTGCTCGAAGCCCGCCGCCCGCGCCTCCGCGACGCAGGCCTCGGGACGGCCGGGGGTGTGGGTGCGGTCCAGGACGTCCAGCACGTGCCGCCGGGCGCTCTGCATGCCGAAGGAGATCCGGGTGAAGCCGCCCTCCCGCAGCGTGGCGAGGTAGGCGGGACCGACCGACTCGGGGTTCGCCTCCGTCGTGATCTCGGCGTCCGGCGCGAGCCCGAACTCGTCCCGGACGGCCCCCAGCATCCGTACGAGATCGTCGGCCGCCAGCAGGGTCGGCGTGCCGCCGCCGACGAACACCGTGCGCACCGGCCGCGGGTCGTCGCCGAGCACCTTGCGGGCGAGGCGGATCTCGTCCGTCAGCGTGTCGGCGTAGTTGTCGCGGGACGCCAGGACGCCGCCGGTGCCGCGCAGCTCGGTCGCGGTATAGGTGTTGAAATCGCAGTAGCCGCAGCGGGTCGCGCAGTACGGGACGTGGAGATAGAACCCGAGGGGCCGCTCGGCGGCGCCGGCGAGCGCGTGCGCGGGCAGCGCGCCGTCGGCGGGGACGGGCTCGCCGTCGGGGAGTGCGGAAGGCATGCCTTCCATTGTCCAGCACCGGCGCCGTGACCCTGCCGCCGTCACTCCGCCTGGAGGACCAGCAGGGCGAGGTCGTCCTCGGGCGGGCCGCCGCTGAAGTCGTGGACCAGGCGGCGGATCCTTTCGGCGATCTCCTCGGCGCTCAGGCCGGTGCAGCCGGACAGGGCGTGGGCCAGGCCGTCGCCGTCGTCGAACTGGCGGGAGCCGGAACGCCGCTCGGTCACCCCGTCGGTGACGCACAGCAGACTGTCGCCGGGCCGCAGGTCGATGCTCTCGCTGGTGTACGTCTCGTCCTCGACGACGCCGAGCAGGGTCTGCGGGCGGGCCGCCGTGCGCACGGTGCCGTCGGGGCTCAGGACGAGCGGGAGCGGGTGACCCGCGGAGGCGAGCGTGCAGTGGACCCCGCCGGCGTACGGCGTCAGCTCGCCGTACAGGAGCGACAGGAAGCGGGTCTGCGGCCCGTCCCCGGCGGCCACCGGCCGGCCGCCCGCCGCGACCAGGGCGCGCGCGGCGGCGTCGGCGGCCTCGGTGGCGTCGTCCAGGAGGAGCTGGTTGAGGCGGTCGAGGACGTCGGCGACGCGGTAGCCCTCGCGGGCGAGGAGGCGGAGCCACGGGCGGGCGAGGCCGATCACGACGGCCGCCTCGGGTCCCTTGCCCTGGACGTCCCCGACGGCGAAGCACCAGCGGCCGTCGCCGGCCGGGAACAGGTCGTAGAAGTCGCCGCTGGGGCCGCCCTTGTCGCACGGCTCGTAGACGAGGGCGCTGCTCACCCCGGGGATCTCGGCGACCGCGCCGGGCAGCAGGCCGCGCTGCAGGACCGCGCTGATGGTGGCCTGGCGGGCGTACTGGCGGGCCGCGCCGATCGCCAGGGCCACCCGGCGGCCGAGGTCCTCCACGAGCCCGGTGACCTCCTCGGGGAAGCCGGCCGGCCCGCACCGGCCGATGACCAGCGTGCCGAGCGGCCGCCCGCCCGCGATCAGCCGGTACGCCAGCGCCGTGCCGTCGGCGCCCTGCGGTCCGAGCGCCGGTCCGGGCCAGGGGTACGGTTCCGGGCCGGAGCGCAGGCCCTCGCCGGGGCAGGGCGGCTCCTTCTCCAGGGCGCAGCGCAGTTCCTCGATGCGGTTCTCGCTGGTGTGCCAGACCCGGTCGGGCCCGCCGGCGGCACGACCGCGCACGGTCGCCTCGTCCTCCAGCCACACCGCGCACCAGTCGGCGAGCCGGGGCACGATGAGCTGGCCGGTGAGCGCCGTGACCAGGTTCTCGTCCAGCTGTCCGGCGAGCAGGTCGGAGGCCTCGGCGAGGAACGACAGCGCGCCCCGGCCGAGCCAGTCCCGGTCGCCGTCGGCGCGGTGCGGCTGCGGGGCCAGGTCCTCGGCGACCTCCAGGGCCGCGTCCGGCGCGCAGGCGTCCGGCCCGTCCACGCCGCCGGGAGGCAGCCGGGCCCAGACGGTCTTGGCGCCGGCGCGGTAGGTGACGCCCCAGGACTCGGCGAGCGTGGTGACCAGGCGCAGGCCGCGCCCGTACTCGGCGGTGTCGTACGAGCCGTCGCCGCCGAGGGCGTCGCGCGGGGCGCGGGAGGGGTGCCGGTCGCCCACCTCCACGACGAACGCGCCGGTCTCCTCCAGCCGCCAGTCGACCTCCACGTCCGTGCCGGCGTGCACGACGGCGTTGGTGACCAGCTCGCTGACCACGGCCAGGGCGTCGTCGACGAGCCGTGCCGAGACCCCGGGCGCCTCGGCCAGCGTGGCCTGCACCAGGGCGCGGGCCGACCCGGGCGCGAGGGGGCTGCCGGGCAGCGTCGCCCGGCCCCGGACCTCCCTGGCCCGGGGCTCACTCTCCCTCTGCGTCGGTATGGCCGCCATGTCCATGCGGCCAGAGTGACAGACAGGGGGCGGTCATAAGCGGGGAGTTACCGAAATGGACAGAAGTGGGCGCCTTTTGAGCGCCGGTGAGCGTCCGGGTGGCCCGGTCCCGCCGCCGTACGGCTGCGCCGCGCGGGGGCGGGACGCCGTGGCTGTACGGCCGCGGCGGGAGGGGGCAGGACGCCGTGGCTGTACGGCTGCGACGGGTGGGCGCGCCAGGCACGGCGGGCCCGCCGCTCTCCGCTCGCCGGGCCGCGCCCTTACCTCTCCCTCGTCACTTCTCCCTCGTCCCCGCGTACATCTCCTCGATGAGGTCCTTGTACTCCCGCTCCACGACGGGCCGCTTCAGCTTCAGGCTCGGCGTGATCTCCCCGTGCTCCACGTCGAGGTCCCGCGGCAGCAGCCGGAACTTCTTGATGGTCTGCCACTTCTGGAGCCCGGCGTTGAGCTGCTGCACATACCCGTCGACCATCTCGACCGTCTGCGGCGCGGCGACGATCTCGGCGTACGACTTGCCCTCCAGCCCGTTCTCCTTCGCCCAGTCCAGGATCGCGATCTCGTCCAGGGCGATGAGGGCGGTGCAGTAGTTCCGGTCGGCGCCGTGCACCAGGATGTTGGAGACGTACGGGCACACCGCCTTGAACTGTCCCTCGACCTCGGCCGGCGCGACGTACTTGCCGCCGGAGGTCTTGATCAGGTCCTTCTTGCGGTCGGTGATGCGCAGGTAGCCGTCGGGCGACAGCTCGCCGATGTCGCCGGTGTGGAACCAGCCGTCGGACTCCAGCACCTCGGCGGTCTTCTCGGGCAGCTTGTGGTAGCCCTGCATGATGCCCGGGCCGCGCAGCAGGATCTCGCCGTCGTCGGCGATGCGCACCTCCGTGCCGGGCAGCGGCTTGCCGACCGTGCCGGTGCGGTAGGCCTCGCCGGGGTTGACGAAGGAGGCGGCGGAGGACTCGGTGAGGCCGTAGCCCTCGAGGATGTGGATGCCGGCGCCTGCGAAGAAGTAGCCGATCTCGGGCGCGAGCGCGGAGGCGCCGGAGACGCAGGCGCGCAGCCGGCCGCCGAAGGCCTCGCGGAGCTTGCCGTAGACGAGGGTGTCGGCGACCTTGTGCTTGGCGGCGAGGCCGAACGGCACGGCGTGGGTTCCGGTGCGCCGGAAGTTGTCCTGGCTGACCTTGGCGTACTCGCGGGCGACCCCGGCGGCCCACTGGAAGATCTTGTACTTGGCGGGGCCGCCCTCGCGGGCCTTGGCGGCGACGCCGTTGTAGACCTTCTCGAAGATGCGCGGCACGGCCGCCATGTACGTCGGCTTCACCACCGGAAGGTTCTCGATGATCTTGTCGACGCGGCCGTCGACGGCGGTGACGTGCCCGACCTCGATCTGGCCGGAGGTGAGCACCTTGCCGAAGACGTGCGCGAGCGGCAGCCACAGGTACTGCACGTCGTCCATGGTGACCAGGCCGGTCGCGGCGATCGCCTTCGCCATGTACGCCCAGTTGTCGTGCGGGAGCCGGACTCCCTTGGGGCGGCCGGTGGTGCCGGAGGTGTAGATGAGCGTGGCGAGCTGCTCCCTGGTGATCGCGCCGACCCGCTCCTTGATCAGCTGCGGGTGCTGCTCCAGGTAGGCGGCGCCGCGCCGCTCCAGCTCGGCGAGGGTGATGACCCAGTCGCCCGTCTCGACGCCGGCCGGGTCGATGACGACGACCTTGGTCAGGTCGGGCAGCTCGGCGCGCTTCTCGACCGCCTTGGCGACCTGGGCCGCGTCCTCGGCGATCAGCACCCGGCTCTCGGAGTCGGAGAGGATGAACGCCGACTCGTCCGCGTTGGTCTGCGGGTAGACGGTGGTGGTCGCGCCGCCCGCGCACATGATGCCGAGGTCGGCGAGGATCCACTCGACGCGGGTGGAGGAGGCGAGCGCCACGCGCTGTTCGGGCTGCAGGCCCAGCTCGATGAGGCCGGCCGCGATCGCGTAGACCCGCTCGGCCGCCTGCGCCCAGCTGAGCGACTTCCAGTCGTCGGGGCCCTGACCGGAGGCCGGAGGCACCGGATAGCGGTAGGCCTCGGCGTCCGGTGTGGCCGCCACGCGCTCCAGGAAGAGGGCCGCCACGGACGGCGGACGGTTCTCGATCAGGGTCTGTGTGTCGCTCACGACATCCTCCGGGGCCCGCGACGGTGCGGCGTACTCGGTGCGGCTGGGTTCACTCACGGTGGGGGTTCGTGCTGCTGCTGCGCTGCTGTTTAACTCGCGAGTAACTATCGAGCAGGGATCAGAGTAAGCCGCGACCGGCCGCTGCGTAAGAGGCTTCGGCCAGTCACTTTCCAGTCGTCACGGCGCCGCGGACGTAAGGGGGCCCGCCGCGCTTTCGCACGGCGGGCCCCCTTGTGTCCCGTTTGTGGACGTAACCGGCTGTTACCTCTGGTTACTTCTTGCCCTTGACCGACCCCGCACTGTCATCACTCGACAGGACGGCGATGAAGGCTTCCTGCGGAACCTCCACGGAACCCACCATCTTCATCCGCTTCTTGCCTTCCTTCTGCTTCTCCAGCAGCTTCCGCTTACGGGAGATGTCACCGCCGTAGCACTTGGCGAGGACGTCCTTGCGGATGGCGCGGATGGTCTCGCGGGCGATGACCCGGGAGCCGATGGCGGCCTGCACCGGCACCTCGAAGTTCTGCCGCGGGATCAGCTCCTTCAGCTTGGCGACGAGCCGTACGCCGTACGCGTACGCCTGGTCCTTGTGGGTGATCGCCGAGAAGGCGTCGACCTTGTCGCCGTGCAGCAGGATGTCGACCTTGACCAGGGAGCTGCTCTGCTCGCCCGTGGGCTCGTAGTCGAGGGAGGCGTAGCCGCGCGTCTTGGACTTCAGCTGGTCGAAGAAGTCGAAGACGATCTCCGCGAGCGGCAGGGTGTAGCGGATCTCGACCCGGTCCTCGGAGAGGTAGTCCATGCCGAGCAGGGTGCCGCGCCGGGTCTGGCACAGCTCCATGATCGCGCCGATGAACTCGGTGGGCGCCAGGATGGTGGCCCGCACGACGGGCTCGAAGACCTCCTGGATCTTGCCCTCGGGGAACTCGCTCGGGTTGGTGACCGTGTGCTCGCTGCCGTCCTCCATGATCACGCGGTACACCACGTTGGGGGCGGTGGCGATCAGGTCCAGGCCGAACTCGCGCTCCAGCCGCTCCCGGATCACGTCCAGGTGCAGCAGGCCGAGGAAGCCGACGCGGAAGCCGAAGCCGAGCGCGGCGGAGGTCTCCGGCTCGTAGACCAGCGCGGCGTCGTTGAGCTGCAGCTTGTCCAGCGCCTCGCGCAGCTCCGGGTAGTCGGAGCCGTCGAGCGGATACAGCCCCGAGAAGACCATCGGCTTCGGGTCCTTGTACCCGCCGAGCGCCTCCGTCGCCCCCTTGTTCTGGCTGGTGACCGTGTCACCGACCTTGGACTGGCGCACGTCCTTCACACCGGTGATCAGATAGCCCACCTCGCCGACGCCGAGGCCGTCGGCCGGCAGCATCTCGGGCGAGTTGACGCCGATCTCCAGCAGCTCGTGCGTGGCGCCGGTCGACATCATCCTGATGCGCTCACGTTTGTTGAGCTGGCCGTCGATGACACGCACGTACGTCACGACACCGCGGTAGGAGTCGTACACCGAGTCGAAGATCATCGCGCGGGCGGGCGCGTCGGCGACGCCGACCGGCGCCGGGATCTCCTTCACGACCTTGTTCAGCAGCGCGTCCACGCCGAGGCCGGTCTTGGCGGAGACCTTGAGGACGTCCTCCGGGTCGCAGCCGACCAGGTTCGCCAGCTCCTCGGCGAACTTCTCCGGCTGCGCCGCCGGCAGGTCGATCTTGTTGAGCACGGGGATGATCGTGAGGTCGTTCTCCATCGCCAGGTAGAGGTTGGCGAGGGTCTGCGCCTCGATGCCCTGGGCGGCGTCGACGAGGAGGATGGTCCCCTCACAGGCGGCGAGCGACCGCGAGACCTCGTAGGTGAAGTCGACGTGCCCCGGGGTGTCGATCATGTTGAGGATGTGGGTCGTGCCCTGGTCGGGGCCCTCGGTGGGGGCCCAGGGCAGACGCACCGCCTGGGACTTGATCGTGATGCCGCGCTCGCGCTCGATGTCCATCCGGTCGAGGTACTGAGCACGCATCTGCCGCTGCTCGACCACACCGGTCAGCTGGAGCATCCGGTCGGCGAGCGTGGACTTGCCGTGGTCGATGTGCGCGATGATGCAGAAATTGCGGATCAGAGCCGGGTCGGTACGGCTCGGCTCGGGCACATGGTTAGGGGTCGCGGGCACGCAGGGTCCTGTCTCTTGAGGCGCCTTATGCCTCGGGTCGGATCGATACGTAGTCTCCATGGTCCCACGCGGAGGGACCGGGCACCGTTTTGGGCCGCTCGCAGGGCCACTGGTACTGTAGATGGCTGTGCCTCATGCCCTCTCAGCGCGAGGCGCGACAAACAATTTTGGATCACCGGTACGGGACCTTCGCGGCCCCGTGCCTGAACCTGAAAAGGCTCCTTCGTGGCGAACATCAAGTCCCAGATCAAGCGGATCAAGACCAACGAGAAGGCCCGGCTGCGCAACAAGGCCGTCAAGTCCTCCCTGAAGACCGCGATCCGCAAGGCCCGCGAGGCCGCTGCCGCGGGTGACGTCGAGAAGGCCACCGAGCTGCAGCGCGCCGCCGCGCGTGCGCTCGACAAGGCCGTCTCGAAGGGCGTCATCCACAAGAACCAGGCCGCCAACAAGAAGTCGGCGCTTGCTTCCAAGGTCGCGTCCCTCAAGGGCTGAACCTCCTCTTTGATCTGACCGCCGGAAGGACCCAGAGCGGGCCCTCTCTCATCCGCTCCCGACCGGCACCCCGGATTCGCACGCGGCCTGCGTTCGCCACGCGGGTGCGAGTCCACCAGCTCCAACCGAAGGCCCCGCTGCTTCCCCTTCCCCAGGGTGGGTGGCGGGGCTTTCGGCATGCCGGAGTGACTTGTACGAGCGGGGGCTGGGGTGGAGACCTGTCTTACAAACAGGGGCTGGGGTGGAGCCTGCAGGCGGGGCTGCGGTGGAGCCCCCGGTGTCTCCGTCTATCCGGGGCCGCGGGAGCGAGCGGCCTATCCGCGGCCGCGGGAGCGAGCGGCGCGGGCGATCACCACGACGGCCTTCTCCAACGCGTACTCGGGGTCGTCGCCGCCGCCCTTCACGCCCGCGTCGGCCTCGGCGACAGCCCGCATCGCCGCCGCGACCCCGTCCGGTGTCCACCCCCTCATCTGCTGCCGTACCCGATCGATCTTCCACGGCGGCATCCCCAGCTCCCGCGCCAGATCCGCCGGCCGCCCCCCGCGCGCGGAGGACAGCTTGCCGATCGCCCGCACGCCCTGGGCGAGCGCGCTGGTGATCATCACCGGCGCCACGCCCGTCGCCAGCGACCATCTGAGCGCCTCCAGCGCCTCCGCCGTGCGCCCCTCCACGGCCCGGTCCGCGACCGTGAAGCTGGAGGCCTCGGCCCGGCCGGTGTAGTACCGCCCGACGACCGCCTCGTCGATCGTCCCCTCCACGTCGGCGACCAGCTGGGAGACCGCCGAGGCCAGCTCCCGCAGATCGCTGCCGATGGCATCGCAGAGCGCCTGGCACGCCTCGGGCGTGGCCGAACGCCCGAAGGAGCGGAACTCGCCCCGCACGAAGGCCAGCCGGTCCGCCGGCTTGGTCATCTTGGGGCAGGCGACCTCCCGCGCGCCCGCCTTGCGCGCGGCGTCCAGCAGTCCTTTGCCCTTGGCGCCGCCCGCGTGCAGCAGCACGAGCGTGATCTCCTCGGCGGGTGCCCCGATATACGCCTTCACGTCCTTGACCGTGTCGGCGGACAGGTCCTGCGCATTGCGTACGACCACGACTTTCCGCTCGGCGAAGAGCGAGGGACTGGTGAGCTCGGCGAGCGTGCCGGGCTGCACCTGGTCCGGGGTGAGGTCGCGTACGTCCGTGTCGGCGTCGGCGGCCTTGGCGGCGGCCACCACCTCCTGCACGGCACGGTCGAGCAGGAGGTCCTCCTGGCCCACGGCGAGCGTCACCGGGGCGAGAGGGTCGTCATTCGCAGTCTTCCTGGCCATCGCTCACAGCATCCCACGCGGCACTGACAACCAGGCCTCCCCCAGCCCCTGACCGCACCCTGACCGCACCCGGAGCAGGCCTCGGGGGCAGCCGGGGACGGGACGGGCGGGGCTTGGGGAGCCGGGGCTCGGCGAGCTAGACGAGTAAGTCCGAAGGGTTGGTCAGTGGTCGTAGGCGATCAGTGAGCGTGTGATGGCTCGGCCTGTGTTGCGGTTGTGCCAGATCGCGGTCGTCATGGCGAGGATCCGTTGTCCGACACGGGCGAGAACGCCGGCGGGGGTTCTCGCGCCGTGACGCTCGAGGTCGAGCTGGCCCTTGAGGGTGTCGTTCACCGACTCGATGAGCTGACGGATGGGCTTGAGAAGGTGTTCGCCGGGCCGGGGGGTGATGTTGCGGTAGGTCGGCCGCAGCAGGGTCAGGCCGTGCTCGGCCATGAAGGCGTCGAGGTGCCTGGATACGTAGCCCTTGTCGCCGACGATGGTCTGTCCGGGGTGGGTGGCCAGTAGGTCCTGGTCGCCGGTGAGCATGTCGGCCAGCACCTCGCGTTCGTCAACTTTGGGGTTGGCCAGGGCCCAGGCGATCGGGAGGCCGCCGGGGGTGCACACAAGGTGAAGACGCAGGCCCCAGAAGAACCGGGAGTGCGAGGGGCAGTAGCCGTAGCCGGCCCAGCCGGCCAGGTCGGAGCGCTTCGCGGTGGGCCGTGAGCGGGCGCACTCCACGGGGGTGGAGTCCACGATCCACACGTCGTCGTGCCAAAGGTCGCTGTCCCGGGCCAGGGTGCGGATGAACCTGCTGATCAGCGTGTTCGCGGCCCGCAGGCGTTTGTTGTACCCGGACTGCCCGGGCAGGTAGGGGAACTCGGCCGCCAGATGGACGCGGGCGAACCGCAGCCAGCGGGCTTCGGAGACGAACCCGAGCAGGGCCTGCATCACCGCCAGCGTCAACAACTCGGCATCGCTCAGGCTCGGCGGGCGGCCCCATCGACGCGATCCTGCCAGAGAGTCATCGATCTTCACGTACAGTGCAGTCGCGAGGGTTTCGAGGTCTGTCGTCACAAACGGACCAACGAGACCCTCGCTTCATGCACTCGGCCCCTTCGGACTTACTCGTCTAGTTCCGTGGGCCGGGAGTGGGGCCGGGACCGGGGGCGGGACCGGGGGCGGCTCATGCGGCGCCGTGTCGGAGCCGGTCATGACTGCCAGTCACGGCTTGCCGGTCACCGCTTGCCGGTCACCGCTTGACTCACGGCTCCTCGCGCCAGCCGTCCCACTCGCCGGCGAACGCGTCCAGTTCCGCCGGATCCAGCCGTCCGTCCTCGTCCCGCAGCACCACCAGCCACTGCGCGTCCTCGGCGTCGTCCTCCCCGGCCAGCGCGTCTCGCACGAGCCGGGGCTCCTCATCGATACCGAACCGCTCCCCGAGCGCCTCGGCCGCCTCCTCCGCCGCGTCCCGGTCGGGCAGCACCAGCACATGTCGCACATCACTCACGGCCACATTCTCCGGCACCGCCCGGAAACCGGACCGCCAGGTCAGCCCTTGGGCACGATCTGCACGTCCGAGGTCGACCCGGATGCTGGGACCGGCGACCGCGATGCCCCGCGCCAGCATGGACTGCCGGCTCACGGTGCAGTCGTCCCGGTGCAGTTCGGACACCGCTGCACGTCCAGGAAGTCCGCCGAGCTCGCTCCCCCATAGCGGGAATCAAGCATTAGCGCCGGAACTGAGCCCAATCACGGGTTCGGGCTCGCGCTCCGGTTCCGCACCGTCGGCACACGGTCCAGCTCGATCCCGAACCTCTCCCGGTACGCCGTCAGGACCTCCTCGTCCGTCTCCAGCTCCGTTGCGGCGCGCGTGCCGTCGACCGCCGTCGTCTTCAACTCGCGCTCGCTGAGCGTGATCCTCCCGCCGTCCTCGGTGAGCCGTGAGCAGACCAGCGAGCGGGTGAAGTGCGACAGCGGCGAGGTGCTGTGCCACCAGGCGCCGGCCACGAAGTCCCCCAGCGCCCGGGGCCGCGTCTCCAGCCGGTACCGCGGCGTCCCGTCCCGTACGACGTCCAGGTCCCCGGCGCCGGCCGAGCCGCCGCCCCGTACCCCGGCCGCGTCCGGCCCGGCGTCCGCCACCCGGAACACCCCGCCGGGGTCGGCCTGCTCCGCGCGGTCGGTGCAGCGCAGCGGATGGTGGCTGTGCGTCCCGAACCCGACGTCCGCGATCCACGTGTCCCCCTCCACCGTCCCGACCCGCAGGGCGAGATGGTCGTAGGGGATGCCGAGCCGCCCCTCGTCGCCGTACACGCGTGCCGCGAGCAGTTCCACCTCGTAGCCGAGTGCGGCGAGCAACGCGCCGAAGGCGCCGTTCAGTTCGTAGCAGAAGCCGCCCCTCCCGCGTCCGATCAGCTTGTCCAGCAGCCGCTCCTCCTCCAGCACGATCTCCTCGCCGAGGTGGATCGACAGGTTCTCGAAGGGCACCGTCCGCAGATGGCGCAGATGCAGCTCGTGCAGTGCCCGGCTGGTGGGTTTCGCCGGGCGCTGCGCCCCGATCCGGCGGAGATATGCGTCGGCCTGACGTGAGTCCATGCACCTAGTCTGGTCGACGTTCCGCGGCCCCGGTCATCGGTCTCTCGCCACCCGTATCTCCCCGCCCGTCCCTCCGGTCCCGCCGACCGCGAGTTCTCCGTCCCGGTCGGTGCGCAGCACCAGCGCTCCGCCCGCCCGCAGCGCGGCCACGGTCGCCGGCGCCGGGTGTCCGTACGGGTTGTCCTCACCACAGCTGATGAGCGCTACCCGGGGAGCCGCGAGCCGTATCAGCTCCGGATCCTGATACGCCGATCCGTGATGGGCGACCTTCATGACGTCCACACCGGCCAGCTCGGCCGCCACCGGTGACCGTGCCAGCGCCTGCTGGGCCGGGGGTTCGAGATCGCCCAGCAACAGCAGCCGCAGCCCGCCGGAGCGGACCAGCATCGCGACGCTGGCGTCGTTCGGATCCTCCGGCTCCGGCACCGGGCCCGGCCAGAGCGGGCTCCGTGTGTCCCCGGGCGGCCGGATACCCGGCGGGGGCCACAGGACCTGCCAGGACAGCGGCCCGGTGCGCCGTTCCTCCCCCGCCACGGCCCGCGTGACCGGGATGTGCCGCGACGCCGCCTCCCTTCTGACGAACTCGGCCTGATCGGCGGGCTCCTCGAATCCCGTGGTCTCGATCACGGCCACCGAACGGCCCCGCAGCACGCCCGGCAGTCCCGCGACATGGTCGGCGTGGAAGTGCGTCAGGACGAGCAGCGGGACGCGGGTGATGCCCAGGTGCCGCAGGCAGTGGTCGACCAGCGCCGGATCGGGTCCGGTGTCCACCACCACTCCGGCTCCCTCGCCCGCCGCCAGGACGGTCGCGTCGCCCTGACCCACGTCGCACATGGCGTACCGCCAGCCCGGTGGCGGCCAGCCCGTGATCACCCGGGTCAGCGGCGCGGGCCGCACCACCGCCAGCAGCACCAGCACCCCGAGCAGCCCGCACCACCACGGGTGCCGAATCAGCCGCCGGCCGGCCAGGACGACGGCCACGGTGACCGCCGCGAGCGCCAGCGCCCCCGGCCAGCTGCCCGGCCAGTCGACTCCCGCACCAGGCAGCGCGGCGCCCGTCCGGGCGACTCGGGCGATCCAACCGGCGGGCCAACCCGCGCACCACGCCAGCGCCTTGGCGGGCGCCATCGCCACCGGCGCCACCACGAGCGCCGCGAACCCCAGCACCGTGGCCGGCGCCACCGCCACCTCGGCCAGCAGGTTGCACGGCACCGCGACCAGGCTCACCCGCGCCGACAGCACCGCCGTGACCGGCGCGCACACCGCCTGTGCCGCGGCGGCCGCTGCCAGCGCCTCGGCGAGCCTCGGAGGCACCCGGCGGCGGCGCAGTGCCTCGCTCCAGCCCGGGGCCAGGACGAGCAGCGCGCCGGTGGCCAGCACGGAGAGCAGAAAGCCGTAACTGCGGGCCAGCCACGGGTCGTAGAGCACCAGCAGCAGCACTGCCGTGGCCAGTGCGGGAACCAGGGTTCTACGTCGTCCGGTGGCCAGCGCGAGCAGCGCGACCGCGCCGCAGGCCGCCGCCCGCAGCACGCTGGGGTCGGGCCGGCACACGACGACGAATCCCAGCGTGAGCACTCCGGCCAGCAGTGCGGTCGCCCGCAGCGAGAGCCCGAGGTGCCGGGCCAGGCCACGGCGTTCGGCCAGCTGTGCCAGTCCGGGCGGGCCGATGAGCAGCGCGAGCAGGACGGTGAGGTTGCTGCCGGACACGGCCAGCGTGTGCGCCAGGTCCGTCTCCTTGAACGCGTCGTCCAGCTCGGGTGTGATCCGTGAGGTGTCTCCGACGACGAGCCCCGGAAGGAGCGCTCGCGCGTCCCCCGGCAGGCCGTCGGTCGCCTCCCGCAGTCCGGCCCTGAGCCGTCCTGCCAGCCGTTGCGGTCCGCTGGGCCCCGCCACGATCCGCGGTATGGGACGGCCACGCACCCGCAGCACGGCCGCGGTCCGCTCGCCACCGCTCAGCGCGGGCGCCAGCCGCCCTCCGACCCGCAGGCGCGTGGACGGCAACAACCCGAGCCAGGCCTGCCGTGCCTCCTGCGGGCCCTGTGCACGCCATGTGCCCTGTGCAGGCCGCGCGCCCAGGCCGGCGGAGAGAGCCGCGTCCCCCTCCCGCGCGGAACCACCGGTCCGAGCGGCGGTTCCTTGCGGTGCCGGGACGTCCGCGTCGACGACCAGCAGCACCGGGGTCCGCGTCCGCACGCTCGACCCGTCGCTCCGCTCGACGCGCCGCACCTCCGCCCGGGCCAGCACCGCCACGGGCGCCGCGTGATCACCGCGCACGCGCGGCCGGCTCAGCCAGGGGTCACCGCTCACCTCGACCTCGGCGGTCACGGTCGCGTACCGGCTGGCCAGCCCGGGCACCGGCCCGCGCCGCAGGTCCGCTCCGTGCAGCCCGGCCGAGGCCGCCGCCGCGGCAGCGCAGAGCAGCACAGCGGCGACGGAGGCACGGGCCCACGCGAACCGCCCGGTCGCCCGCCCACGCGCCCTGTGTCCGGACGGACCGGTCGACCGCCCGGACTGCGCCCGCCGTCCGGACTGACTGGCTGGTGCCGCCGGTGCGTTCGGTGCCACATGCGCCGCCGGCGGGTCCGGTGCCTGCAGTGCCGCCAGTGCGTTCGCCGCCGTCCGCACCGCCGGCCCGTTGGCTGTCGGCCGTACCGCCACTTCGATCGGTGCCATCTGCACCGCCGGCCCGTCGGCCGCCGGCCGTACCGCCGATGCCTCAGGTCCCTGCAGTGCCGCCGGTGCGTTCGCCGCCGTGTGCGTCGTCGCGACCGGCCGTCGGGCCCGGCCATGTCTGCGCACCCGCAGCAGGAGGGCTCCGCCCACCAGGCAGGCGCTCGCGATCCCGGCCGTCCAGGGCGCCGGTGTGTCCAGTGTCAGGGCCGCCGTGGCCCAGGCCGCGAGCGCGGGCGGCACCAGACGCAGGTCCAGGGGCCCCGCCCGGTCACCGCGAGCGGCCCCGTCCTGCTTGGGGTCACGACTCGCGCCGCCGATCCCCGGGTCTCCTCGCCCGGCCTTCGCGGGCCGGCCCGAACTTCCGCGCCGCGGCAGCCGGTCGGTGATCGTGCGGCTCATGGCCGCACCAGGCTGTGCAGATCGTTGAAACGGCGGTCGCCGATGCCGTTGACCTCGCGCAGTTCGTCCACCGAGCGGAAACCGCCGTGCCGGGTGCGGTAGTCGATGATGTGCTGAGCGAGGACCGGGCCGACGCCGGGCAGCGTGTCGAGCTGGTCCGCCGTGGCCGTGTTGAGGGAGACGGGCGCGGCGGGACCCGCTCCGGCCTGTCCGGTGACCGGTCCTGCCGCCGGGCCGGGTGGAGCCATCGCCCCGGCGGGTGCGCCGACGACGATCTGTTCACCGTCGGTCAGGAAACGTGCCCGGTTGAGTCCCTCGGTGCTCGCGCCCGGACGGACTCCGCCGGCCGCCCGCAGCGCGTCGACCACCCGGGAGCCGGCCGGCAGCCGTTGGATGCCCGGTTTGCGAACCTTGCCGCTGACGTCCACGACGATCTGCCCGCCCGGTGTCGCCGAGACTCCCGCGCCCGCACCGGCTTTCACGCCGTCCTCCTTCCTTGCGTAGGGAGCCGACGCCTCGGTGTAGGGCTTCTCCGTGCGCACCACTCGAGGTGCGCTCAGGGATTGGGTCCGCCCTGCCCAGAAGTGCTGCACGGCGAACACGGCGGCGGCCACGAGCACCACGGCGAGCGCCACGACTCCCCGTCTGTCCACCCCGCACCGCGTCTGCAACCACACGGGCATCCGCTCCCGCAGCGCGAGCCCCGCCCGGTCCCGCCAGCCGGGGAAGACGGGCTGTGCCCTCTCCGACATGCCTGCCGCGTCCGGTGGTTCGACGTCTTGGGGTGCAGGGGCCGGCGCCGGGTCATCCGTCGGCCCGGTGTGCGCCGGCGCGGTCGGGAGGGGCTCAGCCGTGGTCGGCATCGCCCTCGCCGGGCTCAGCCCGGACGCCCGGCCGGTGACCGGCACCGTGGCCGCTCGGCCCGCCACCCCGCCTGACGCACCTGCCTCGGCTGCCTCCACTGGCTCCGCTGCCGTCACGGTCGGCGTGCTCGCGGGCCCTTCCGCGTCCGGCGGCCCGTTCCCCGACTCCCGCCACTTCACCGCTCGTTCGCCGAAGAGGAGTTCCGCCCGGCGGCGCAGCTCCTCGGCCGGTGCCGGCGGGTGGTGGCGGGCACGGCGATGGCCGATGGAGCGGCGGTGGCCGGTGCCACGGTGGTGGACGCGGCCGTCGGAGGCGGGGCCACGGCCCGGACCGCTGGTCGCAGTGGCTGTGCGTGAACGTGATGGAAGTGCCATGCGACGAGGATGGGACATACCGTCGATTCGCGTTGATCTTGGTCGATTTCGGGGGACAGTCGCCCCGTTGTGGATAACTCCGCCA
Source organism: Streptomyces sp. NBC_00557 (assembly GCF_036345995.1). NCBI lineage: Bacteria > Bacillati > Actinomycetota > Actinomycetes > Kitasatosporales > Streptomycetaceae > Streptomyces > Streptomyces sp. NBC_00557. The sequence continues at coordinate 5,457,223 of NZ_CP107796.1, read as the reverse complement.
CCCGTACGAGTGATGTGGCGGACCGCGCGAAGGGTCAGCGGGGTGAGATCACCGCGCCGAGCAGCCCGGGACCGGTGTGCGCGCCGATCACCGCCCCGATCTCGCTGACGTGGAGTTCGGCCAGGCCCGGCACCCGTTCGCGCAGCCGGTCGGCGAGCGCGGCGGCACGCTCGGGAGCCGCGAGGTGATGAACGGCGATGTCGACCTCGGCGCCGCGCGCTCGCTCGGCGGCGATCTCCTCCAGGCGGGCGATGGCCTTGGACGCCGTACGGACCTTTTCGAGCAGCTCGATGCGTCCGCCGTCGAGTTGGAGCAGGGGTTTGACGGCGAGCGCGGAACCGAGCAGGGCCTGTGCGGCGCCGATGCGGCCGCCGCGGCGCAGGTAGTCGAGGGTGTCGACGTAGAAGTAGGCGGACGTGCCCGCCGCCCGCTTCTCGGCGGCCGTGACGGCCTCGTCCACCGTGCCGCCGGCTTCCGCGGCCTCGGCCGCAGCGACCGCGCAGAAGCCGAGGGCCATCGCGACCATCCCGGTGTCCACCACGCGTACCGGCACCGGGGCCTCGCGCGCCGCGAGGACGGCCGCGTCGTAGGTGCCGGAGAGCTCGGCGGACAGGTGCAGGGAGACGATCCCGTCGGCGCCGGACTCGGCGACTCTGCGGTAGGTTTCCGCGAACACCTCGGGGCTCGGCCGCGAGGTGGTGACGGGACGCCGCTTCTGCAGTGCCTGGGCCAGGGAGCGGGTGGAGATCTCGGTGCCCTCTTCGAGTGCCTGGTCGCCGAGGACCACGGTCAGGGGCACCGCTGTGATGCCGTGGCGCTCCATCGTCCGTGGCGGCAGGTAGGCCGTTGAATCGGTGACGATCGCGACATGGCGGGACATGAGCTGGAGGTTACCTGCCGTAGTGCGCGCGCGGCAGCCCAGCCCCCATGGTGGCCCGGGGCGTCGGGCTCAGGTGGTGCTCTCGGGGCGCGGTTTCTTCTGCCAGGGGTGGACGAGACGCGGTGACGGCGGGGTGATCGCCTGGCGGGCCTGCTCCTCGGCCGGGCGGGACGGACGGGACTGGGCACGCTGCGCCGCCGGGCCGTGGTCAGGCGAGGCGGCGGACGCGGTGGAGGTGTCGGACCGCTGTCCCGGTGCCGCCGCGGGACCGGCCGGGGTCCAGTGGCGCAGGGCGTCGGCCTCGATGTCGATCTGGTCGCTGAGCGCGCCCAGATCGTCCTCAACGAAGCGGCGGGACCGGTCGCGGACCGCCCAGCGCAGCGAGTCCGCGGACTTGGTGATGCGCTCGGTGCGGCTGCGCAGCTCGGGCAGCCGTGCGGTGAGTTCGGCCCGGTCCGGCTCCGACTCCAGGCGCCTGAGATCGGCGTCCAGCTCGTGTCCGTGCGCGCTGAGCCGCTGGAAGAGGCCGAGGGACTCCCTCAGCGACTCGTCCTCGGCCACGCCCGCGTGCAGCGCCTCCTGGGTGGCGCGCATGGAGGTGCGCAGCGCGAGCCGCAGCTGCGCGATCTCGGCGGCGGGGCCGGCCTGGATGAAGGACCTGGCGCGCAGGGTGTGGTCCTCGACCGTGCGGCGGGCCTGCTCGATCGTCCGGTCCACGCCGCGCTTCGCGGCGCCGACCGCCTTGACCGTGGCGTACACGCCCAGGCCGATGAAGAGCAGGAAGAGCAGGGCGAACACGGCGATCACTGCTTCCACGACGCTCCTCCTCCGGCTGGGCGGCACTCGCCGCCCGCGCTTTCCACGGTAAACGCAGCGGGCAGGTCCGGGGTTCCAGAAAAACCCCGAACCTGCCCGTAGGGGACTACCCCGAGAGGCCGGCCGTCGCTCTCCGGGGGTTAAGCGGGAACGATGTTGACCAGCTTCGGCGCGCGGACGATCACCTTGCGGATGCCCGCGCCGTCCAGCGCCGCGACGACCTTCTCGTCGGCCAGGGCCACCTTCTCCAGCTCCTCCTCGGAGATGCCCGGCGGCACCTCCAGGCGGGCCTTGACCTTGCCCTTGATCTGCACGACGCAGGTCACGGTCTCGTCCACGACGTAGTCCGGGTCGGCGACCGGGAAGTCCTGGTGGACGACCGAGTCGGTGTGGCCCAGCTTGCGCCACAGCTCCTCGGCGATGTGCGGGGCCAGCGGGGCGACCATCAGCACCAGCGGCTCGGCGACCGAGCGCGGCACCGCCGTACCCGCCTTGGTCAGGTGGTTGTTCAGCTCGGTCACCTTGGCGATGGCGGTGTTGAAGCGCAGGCCCTCCAGGTCCTGGCGGACGCCGTCGATCGCCTTGTGCAGGGCGCGCAGGGTGTCCTCGTCGGGCTCGGCGTCGGTGACGGTGACCTCGCCGGTCGTCTCGTCGACGATGTTGCGCCACAGCCGCTGCAGCAGCCGGAACTGGCCGACCACCGCGCGCGTGTCCCACGGCCGGGAGACGTCCAGCGGGCCCATGGCCATCTCGTACAGGCGCAGGGTGTCGGCGCCGTACTCGGCGCAGATCTCGTCCGGCGTCACCGCGTTCTTCAGGGACTTGCCCATCTTGCCCAGCAGCCGGGTGACCTTCTCGCCCTGGTAGTAGTAGGCGCCGTCGCGCTCCTCCACCTCGGCGGCCGGCACCGCGATGCCGCGGCTGTCGCGGTAGACGTAGGCCTGGATCATGCCCTGGTTGAACAGCTTGTGGAACGGCTCGGCCGACGACACGTGGCCCAGGTCGTACAGGACCTTGGACCAGAAGCGCGCGTACAGCAGGTGCAGCACGGCGTGCTCGGCGCCGCCGACGTACAGGTCGACGCCGCCGTGCGGCTGACCCTCGCGCGGGCCCATCCAGTACTGCTCGATCTCCGGGTCGACCAGCCGCTGGTCGTTGTGCGGGTCCAGGTAGCGCAGTTCGTACCAGCAGGAACCCGCCCAGTTGGGCATGGTGTTGGTCTCGCGGCGGTACTTCTTCGGCCCGTCGCCCAGGTCCAGGGTGACGTTGACCCACTCCTCGTTGCGTGACAGCGGGGTCTCGGGCTGGGTGTCGGCGTCGTCCGGGTCGAAGGTGCGCGGGCTGTAGTCCTCGACCTCGGGCAGCTCCAGCGGCAGCATGGACTCCGGCAGGGCGTGGGCGACGCCGTCCTCGTCGTAGACGATCGGGAAGGGCTCGCCCCAGTAGCGCTGGCGGCTGAACAGCCAGTCCCGCAGGCGGAAGTTGACGGTGCCCTCGCCGATGCCCTTGCTCTGCAGCCACTCGGTGATGCGGGCCTTGGCCTCGACGACGCCCAGGCCGTCCAGGGAGACCTCGTCGCTCGCCGAGTTGACCAGCTTCGCCTCGTACGAGACGAACGCGTCGTCCCACGTGGAGGTGTCGGTGCCGCGGCCGTCGGTCGGCTCGACCACGCAGCGGATCGGCAGCTCGAAGGCGCGCGCGAACGCGAAGTCGCGGGTGTCGTGCGCCGGCACGGCCATGATCGCGCCGGTGCCGTAGCCCATCAGGACGTAGTCGGCGATGAAGACCGGGATCTTCTCGCCGTTGACCGGGTTGGTCGCGAACGCACCGGTGAAGACGCCGGTCTTGTCCTTGGCCTCGGCCTGCCGCTCGACGTCGGACTTCGAGGCGGCCTGTGCGCGGTAGGCGGCGACGGCCTCGGCGGGCGTGGCGTGGCCGCCGGTCCACACCTCGTGGGTGCCCTCGGGCCAGGCTCCGGGGGTGAACTTCTCGACCAGCGGGTGCTCGGGCGCCAGCACCATGTAGGTCGCGCCGAACAGGGTGTCCTGGCGGGTGGTGAAGATCGTGATGTGCTCGCCGTCGATCGGGAAGTCGACGCGGGCGCCCTCGCTGCGGCCGATCCAGTTGCGCTGCTGCAGCTTGATGGCCTCGGGCCAGTCCAGCTCCTCCAGGTCCTCCAGCAGCCGGTCGGCGTAGGCGGTGATGCGCATGTTCCACTGGCGCAGCTTGGCCTTGAAGACCGGGAAGTTGCCGCGCTCGGAGCGGCCGTCGGCGGTGACCTCCTCGTTGGCCAGGACGGTGCCCAGACCCGGGCACCAGTTGACCGGCGCGTCGGAGGCGTAGGCCAGGCGGTACTCGCCCAGGACGTCGGCGCGCTCGCGGGCGCTCAGCTCGCTCCACGCGCGCGTGGTGCCCGGAACCGGGCGCTCACCGGACTCGAACTGGGCGATCAGCTCGGAGATCGGGCGGGCCTTCCTCGCCTCGTCGTCGTACCAGGAGTTGAAGATCTGCAGGAAGATCCACTGGGTCCACTTGTAGTAGTCCGGGTCGATCGTGGCGAAGGACCGGCGCTTGTCGTGGCCCAGGCCCAGCCGGCGCAGCTGGGCCTTCATGTTCTCGATGTTGGCCTCGGTGGACACGCGCGGGTGCGTGCCGGTCTGCACGGCGTACTGCTCGGCGGGCAGGCCGAAGGCGTCGAAGCCCAGGGTGTGCAGGACGTTGTGGCCGGTCATGCGCTGGAACCGGGCGTAGACGTCGGTGGCGATGTAGCCCAGCGGGTGGCCGACGTGCAGGCCCGCACCGGAGGGGTACGGGAACATGTCCATGATGAACTTCTTGGGCTTGGCGACCAGCTCGGAGTCGCCCGCCAGGTCGCCCTTGGGGTTGGGCGCGGCGTAGGTGCCGTCGGCGTCCCAGAAGTCCTGCCAGCGTGCCTCGATCTCGGCTGCCATGGCGGCCGTGTAGCGGTGCGGCGCGGCCTCCGCCGACGTGGCGGCGGCAGCGGGGTTCGTCTCGCTCATGATCCTCAAAGCTCCATCGATCGTCTCTGCCTGCGGCTGTGACATTCAAAGAAACGAAAAAACCCCTCACACAGGAGGGGACGCCGCGCCGATGCCGACCTCACGGTGCGACCGGGGTCGGTACTGATCAGCGCGGCCCGCTAAGCAGAAGGCGTACGGCACGCATGGCGTTAGGGTACCGCAGGCCCTGAGCGAGCGGCGACGGCCTTGAGCAAGCCGGGACGCGCTTGCGTATCCCTTGTGGACATGCCAGGACCTACGGGGGAGCTGAACCAAGGTCAACGATTACTTCGCGTACCGCCCGCTAAGGGACATCGCTCCAGCCACATTGTCCGTTGATAACAACGCAATAACTCAAACCCTCGTACTGATCGGTATGCAGCCACTTAGAGTTCGGCAGCGGGACCGCTTTCCCGAAACTGCTCGGAGTTGCCCCCATGAACCCTCGTCGTAGTACCAGCTCCCTCCCCAAACCGGGCCGGTCGGCCTATGGGGTGGCGTCCGCTGTCGTCCTGCTGCTCATACCCGTGGTCGTGCTGGTCGGAGGCAACCAGTTCCGCGACTTCCTGAACTTCGGCGCGGGCGTGTTGTCCCTGGTCTCGCTCAGCTGCTCGGTGATCTGGGGACTGTTCGCACAGGACCGGATCTTCCTGAACACCCGGCAGCGGATCGTCGGCCAGGCGGTGCACCGGACCACCGCGGTCGCCTCGATCGCGTTCCTCCTGCTGCACATCACCACGAAGATCGCGATGGGCCACACACAGCTGATCGCCGCGATCATCCCCTTCTCGCTCGGCGTCACCGGAATCGGCGGCCTGATCGGCCTGGGCTCGCTCGCGGGCCTGCTGATGATCTTCGTGGGCATCACCGGAGCCCTGCGCAGCAACTTCGCCGCCCCGGCCCCCGTCGCCGCCCGCTGGCGCGCCATGCACATGCTCGCCTACCCCGCCTGGTGCGCGGCGCTCGTCCACGGCCTGTACGCGGGGCGCTCGGCCAAACCGATCTTCGTTATCCTCTACAGCCTGTCGCTGCTGGCCGTGATGGCCGCCCTCGCCCTGCGCGCCGCTCCGCGCCCGGTCAAGCGCAAGGTCGCCGACCGGCTGGTGGCGCTGTTCGGCAGCTCGGAGCGGCCGGGGATCGACGACCTGGACGCGAGCCGGTCCAGGGCGGCCGAGCCGGCGCCGACGGGCTTCGAGGGCCGGCGTGGGCCCAGGACGGCGGCCGCCCCCTCCGCGCCGCTGTACCAGTCCCCCGTCGCCCCCGCCGCGGAACCCGCGTCGGGCTTCGCGGCCGCCTACCGCGCCGTCTCCACGCCGGGCCGCTCCCGGCAGTCGTACGCGGCCGGCCAGACCGCCCGCATGGACCTGCCGATGGACCTGCAGGCCACGGAGGCCGTCCCGCGCGTGGACGGCCAGTCCAGCACCTCGGGGAGCTGGCCGATCCCGTCCCCGCCCCCGGTCGGCGAGGCCCCGCCGTCCGCGTACGACCCGCTCCAGGACACCGGACAGACCATCCCCGTCTACGGCAATCCAGGCACTGCCGGCTACGGCGGCAGTGACATGTACGACACCGGTGAGACAAACGGCCTCTATGGCGCGTACAACGCCAGTGACCCGTACAACAGCGGTCCCGCGACCGAAACGCTGCCTGGCGCGTCCTTCGACACACCGGGCTCGGGCGAATCCTGGAACACGCCGTCCGGAGGCTTTAAGTGAACGAGGCCCTGCCCGACGTCCCCGAAGTCCGCGTGGTCGGTCTTCCGCAGCTCACGTCGGGCTTCGACCTTGTGGAGCGACTCGACCTGCCCATGCACCTGAAGGTGCACGGGCCGCTCGACCCGCTGGGCGGCGAACAGCTCGCCCAGCTCGCCGAGAGCATCAACCTCAAGGGCCGCGGCGGCGCGGGCTTCCCGTTCCACAAGAAGCTGCGCTCGGTCGCCGAGTCGGCGATCAAACGCGGTGTGCGGCCGGTCGTCGTGGTCAACGGCAGCGAGGACGAACCGGCCTGCCGCAAGGACACGGTGCTGATCAACCGCGCCCCGCACCTGATCCTGGACGGCGCGCTGCTGTGCGCCGAGGCGCTCGGCGCGCGAACGCTCGTGATCGGTGTCACACGCGAGTCGACGCAGCGCTCCATGGAGGCCGCGCTCGCCGAACGCGGGCTGAGCAACAGCCGTAGATCCGCGCTACGCGCGTGGGTGCAGCGCAATCCGGTGCGCATGGTCACCGGCGCCGCGGCCTCACTGATCCGCTCGATCGACGGCGGCCCGGCGATCCCGCCCGGCCGCAAGATCAGCGCCTCGCAGAGCGGCGTCGGCGGCGCGCCCACACTGCTGTCCAACGCGGAGACGTTCGCGCAGCTGGCCATCGCCGCCCGCATCGGCCCCGAGCGCTACGGCAACACCGGCCTGTACGACGAGCCGGGCACCGTGATGCTCACGGTGTCCGGCGCGGTGGCCCGCCCCATGGTGATCGAGGCCCCCACGGGCGTGCCGCTGCGCTACGTACTGCAGCTGGCGGGCGCCCCGCCGGTGCCGCAGGGCGTGCTGACCGGCGGCTACCACGGCAAGTGGATCGACGCCGCGACCGTCAACGAGGCGATCGTCTCCCGCAACTCGCTGGACGCGGTGGGCGGTTCGCTGGGTGCGGGCGCGATCCTGCCGATCAGCCAGGAAACCTGCCCGCTGGGCGAGTCGCTGCGGGTGGCGCAGTGGCTGGCCGAGGAGAGCGCCGGCCAGTGCGGCCCCTGCTACCTGGGGCTGCCGGCCGCCGCGCGCGGCATGGAGGACATCCTCAACGGCGGCGGCCCGGCCGCTCTGGAGGCGCTGAAGCAGGTCGCGAAGAACGTCAAGCGCCGTGGCGCCTGTTCGCATCCGGACGGCTCGGCGATGTTCCTGGAGTCGACCATCAAGGCGTTCACCGACGACCTCGCCGCCCATGTCCTCGGAAACGGCTGCGGACGGCCCGTGGAGGGCGTTCTGCCGCTCTTCGAGGGCGGCAGGGCCCCCACGGGCATCCCGGGCGGCGGAGAGCCCGAGGAGACCGGCGCCAGCCGCCAGAAGATCTACGTCGACTGGACGCTGTGCCGGGGCCACGGGCTGTGCGCCGACATCCTGCCGGAGGTGTTCGAACTGGGCGCCGACGGTTTCCCGACCGTCGCCCAGGCGCAGGTGCCGCGCTACGCGGAGGCGAAGGCGCTGCGCGCGGTGCGCCGCTGCCCTGCGCTCGCCCTGCGCATCGAGGAGGACACGCGCGGGCAGGCGCCGTCCCGCAACCTGCCGGTCGTCTCGCAGGGCCGGGGCCGGCGCGCCCTCGGCCGCTGACCACACGAAGGGGGCGGGGCGCCCGGCTCGGGTGCCCCGCCCCCTTCGCATGACTGTGCCCTGCTCGCTCAACTGCGCCCTGCGCAACATGCCGAAGGCGGACCATCCGTGAGGATGATCCGCCTTCGACTTCTGTGGAGCTAAGGAGAATTGAACTCCTGACCTCTTGCATGCCATGCAAGCGCTCTACCAACTGAGCTATAGCCCCTTGTTCTCTTGTTTCGCCCGGTTCCCCCGGCGACGACGTAAACATTACAGGCCCTGCGGCGCAGCGCCAAATCGGTTTCCACCCCACCTCGATACATACATAAATGTCCGTTTTGAGGGTCAAACGTGGTGACTACGCGCGCGTGGCCGCCGCCTGGAGCGGTCGGCGCACCGGCCGGTGGCACTGGCGCTGGCGGGGAGTGCGGCACGCAAGCGGGCGCCCCGAAGTCCGTCGGGGCGCCCTGGAATTGCTCTGTCGTCGCTCGGCGCGGCAGTCGGCAGCGCGCGGCGTCAAGCCGTCACGAAGGAGTAGAAGCGCTTGAGGGTGCAGTGTTCCTCGAGAAGGCGGCCGTAGATGGGCTCGCCCTCCAATTCCCGGTACGTCTCGATCGGGTCGCCTTTTATGATCAGCGCCCGCGCGCATTCCTCGCACCAGTACTGGTAGTCGGGATTGATCGGCTCCATGTCACGGACGATCGGCGTACCGCTCCCACACCAGTCGCACTTTCGCCTGTGTGCACCCATCGATCAGCTCCAGCTGTGGCCGCAGGCCGTGCACACGTAGGAGATTCCGCCGTTGTCGCCGAGGACTTGGGCGACGTGCGCGGAACCGCAGGAAGGGCAGCTCAGCCGGGTGGTCGTGTCCTGTATCAACGCCGCACCGAGGAGGTGGCCGACCTCCTCAAGGATGCTCGCAGGCATCGCTACTCCCTCCCGTCGGGCCGCGCCCCCTTCCGGCCGTTTGATTCTGCCACGGCCGGAGCAATACGGTCAGCGACGCCTCAGTACCAGTCCGGACACGGCACCCGCCGCTGCCGCGGCGGCCAGCGCCCAGGCACACACCGAGAACGCCTCCGCAGAGGTATACGAGCGCAGAACCGCGACTGACTCAAGCCGGTTCAGGAACAGTGTGCCGAAAGACGCCACGCCGATCAGCTGACCGAGCTGGGTCACCGTCGCCAGCAGGCCGCTCGCGTCCGCCGCGTCCTCGGGCCGCACGGTGGCGAGCGCGCCGGTGAGCGTCGGGCTGAAGGCGAGCGCGAGCCCGGCGCCCAGGCCCGTGTATCCGGCGTACAGCAGCGCTCCCCCGTCGCCGCCCCCGTGGAAGGCCAGCCCCACGACGGCCACGGACACTGCGGTCAGCACGAACCCGGCCGTCGTCAGCGCCCGCTGGAGCCCGGCGGGCCACCTCCGCCAGGTCAGGCTGACGGCGGCGAACACCGCGGCGGTGGGGCCGAAGCTCAGGCCCGCCCGCAGCGCGCTGTAGCCGAGGCCGCCCTGGACGTGCAGGGTCAGCGCGAAGAGGAAGCCCGCGTTGACCGACATCACGGTGAGGACGCGGAACACGGCGAGGCCGATCCCGGGGTGGCGCAGCACCCGCGGCGCGATCAGCGGGGCGCCGCCGTGCCGGGCCAGCCGGGTCTCGTACCCGCAGAACAGCGCGAACAGCACCGCCGCGCCCGCCAGCGACAGCCAGGACCACAGCGGCCAGTCCTCCTCCTGCCCGAGCACCAGCGGCACGGTCAGCAACGACACGGCGGCGCCCAGCAGCACCAGCCCGGGAAGGTCCAGCGCACGCGTCCGCTCGCTCCGGCTCGCGCCGCCCAGCGGCAGGACCCGGCGGCCCAGGACGAGCAGCAGCGCGCCCACCGGCACGTTGACCAGGAACACCGGCCGCCAGCCGGTGCCGAACAGATCGGCGCTGACCAGCACGCCACCCACGATCTGCCCGGCCGCTGCGCCGACCGCCAGGACGGCCGAATAGGCGCCGAGCGCCCGGGCCCGGGCCTCGCCGGCGAAGGTGCGCTGGATCAGGCTGAGCACCTGCGGGATGGCCAGGGCCGCGCCGGCGCCCTGCACCAGCCGGAAGACGATCAGCTCGGTCGCCCCCTGCGCCAGGCCGCAGGCCAGCGAGGCCGCGGTGAACAGGGCGACGCCGGTGAGGTGGACCCTGCCATGCCCGAGCCGGTCGCCGAGCCGTGCGCCGGTGATGAGCAGCACCGAGTACGAGATGGTGTAGCCGGCGATGACCAGTTGCAGGTCGGCGCCGGAGGCCTGGAGTTCGGAACCGATGGTGGGCGCCGCGACGTTCACGATGAAGACGTCGAGGGCCGCCATGAACAGGGCGGCGAGCAGGACCGCGAGCAGCAGCCGGGGCCGGTTGTCAGTGGCGGGTGCTTCACTGTGGGTGATGGAGGATGCCGGACCGCGACCGGCCGAGGGGTCACTGTCAGTGGCGGATGCTTCACTGGTCGCAGAGGTCGCAAGAGGCCCGGCGTCCGGCCCGGTTCGGGATGTCGTCGTCATGGCGTCGAGCGTGACGACGGTCCGGTACCGGTGCCGAGAGCCCGGCGATGCTGGTACTGCCAGCACCTGGCAGAGCCGGATCCGGGTGCCGACCATGAAGACGGGGACGACGGGGCACGGACGGGGGATCGACGATGACGACGAACGCGCCGAGCGGTGCGAGCACTGCGGGCACGGCAAGCACGGCAAGTACGCCCGAGATGACGCGCGCCGCGCGGGCGACGAAGACGACGCACGCGGCCGGCACGGCACGCACCGCGCCGACGGCGCGACCGCCGGGCCCGCAGCGGCGACGGCACGAGCTGGCCGCCTTCCTGCGCAGCAGGCGGGCGCGGGTGACGCCCGCCGACGTGGGAATGCCGCCGGGTCTGCGCCGGCGCACACCCGGGTTGCGGCGGGAGGAGGTCGCGCAGCTGTCCGGTGTGGGCGTGACCTGGTACACGTGGCTGGAGCAGGGCCGGCCGATCAACGCCTCACCGCAGGTGCTGGACGCGGTGGCCCGCACGCTGCGGCTGGACGCTCCGGAGCGGGAGCATCTGTACCGGCTGGCGGAGGTGCCGTTCGAGGCGGCGCCGGACGCCCTGCCACGGCGGGTCGCCCCACAGGTGCAGGGCATCATCGACGCCCTGGATCCCCTGCTCGCGGTGGTCTACAACGCGCGCTACGACGTCCTGGCCGCCAACGCCGCCTACCGGGACCTGTTCGCGGTGCCGCAGGCCCTCGGGCTCGGCCTGCCGAACGTGCTGTGGACGCTGTTCACGGTGTCGGAGGACGCCTGCCCCGTCGTGGGGCGGGAGCGGGAACTGCCCCTGATGGTGGCGACGCTGCGGTCGGCTTACGGCAGACACGTGGGCGAGCCGGCCTGGGAGGACTTCATACGCGCGCTGTCCGCGGCGAGCCCCCGGTTCGCGGAGCTGTGGGCGAGCGGTCAGGTGGTGCTTCCGGGGCCCCGGGTGAAGACCTTCCGGCACGAGGCGGTGGGCGAGCTGCGGATGACCTCGCAGTCACTGTCCATCGACGGCATGCCCGAGTGCCGGATCGTCGTCTACACCCCCGACGACGAGGACACCCGCGAGAAAGTCGGGCTGCTGCGGACCCGACGGATGCGGCTGTGGCCGCCGGAGCCTGACGACGAGGGCACGGAGGGCCTCATCCGCGGCTGAACGCAGAAAATCCCGCCCCCTGATGGGGACGGGACCTTCATCACCGATCCTTGACAACTCAACAGAGTGTCGATCAGTGGAGCTAAGGAGAATTGAACTCCTGACCTCCTGCATGCCATGCAGGCGCTCTACCAACTGAGCTATAGCCCCTTGCCACGCAGCCGGGCCGCATGGTGTTCGGCTCCCGCTCGGCGGGGCGAACAAGAAGAACTTTAGCCTGTGACCTGCCAGAAAGTGAAATCCGGTGTCCCGGGGGTGTCCCGGGCTCAGTCGTCGTCGCCGAGGACGGGCTCCGGGAGGGTGCCGGCGTTGTGCTCCAGCAGGCGCCAGCCGCGGGCGCCCTCACCGAGCACGGACCAGCAGCAGTTGGAGAGGCCGCCGAGACTCTCCCAGTGCCGGGCCTCCAGGCCGAGCAGCCGGCCGATGGTGGTGCGGATGGTGCCGCCGTGGCTGACGACGACGAGGGTGCCGTCCTCCGGAAGCTTCTCGGCGTGCCGCAGGACGACCGGTGCGGCGCGGTCGGCGACCTCGGTCTCCAGTTCGCCGCCGCCGCGTCGGACCGCCTCACCGCGCTTCCAGGCGGCGTACTCCTCGCCGTGGCGGGCGATGATCTCCTCGTGCGTCAGTCCCTGCCAGACGCCCGCGTAGGTCTCGCGCAGGCCCTCGTCGAGGGTGACGTCGAGGCCGGTGAGCGAGGCCAGCTCGGCGGCCGTGTTCGCCGCCCGCTGCAGATCCGAGGAGATGATCGCGTCCGGCCCCAGGGAGGCCAGCAGCCGGGCCGCGCGACGGGCCTGCCCGACGCCGGTCTCGGTGAGCGCCACGTCCGTGCTGCCCTGGAAGCGGCGCTCCACGTTCCAGGCGGTCTGGCCGTGCCGCCACAGGATGATGCGGCGGCCGCGGTTCTTGCGGTCGGTCACCTCGCCGGTGGCGCTCATCACCACTCCCCGCCCGGCTCCTGCTCGGCCTCGGCGGCCTGCATCCTCGCGTGCTCCTCCGCCTTGCCGCGGGTGGCCTTGGCGTCGGCGGGCAGCTCCAGCTCGGGGCAGTCCTTCCACAGCCGCTCCAGGGCGTAGAAGACGCGCTCCTCGCTGTGCTGGACATGGACGACGATGTCGACGTAGTCGAGCAGGATCCAGCGGGACTCGCGGTCGCCCTCGCGCCGCACGGGCTTGGCGCCGAGTTCCTTCAGCAGGCGCTCCTCGATCTCGTCGACGATGGCCCTGACCTGGCGGTCGTTCGGCGCGGAGGCCAGCAGGAAGGCGTCGGTGATCGACAGGACGTCGCTGACGTCGTAGGCGATGACGTCGTGGGCGAGCTTGTCGGCCGCCGCCTGGGCGGCGGTGTTGATGAGCTCAAGGGAACGGTCGGTGGCGGTCACTGCGTAGCTTTCGGTCGGCGGTCACTGAACCTCTCAAGGGTCTCACGGACCGCCGGGCGCACCCCACGTGATTACGGCGGCACGTGGGGTGCGGGGCACCGGTCAGGAACCGGCGGGCCTGTAGTCCCGGCCGAGGACGACCGAGACGTCGGCCCCCGCGGAGACGGTGCCCTTGGCCACGGAGCCGGCGGGCAGGCCGAGGGTCTTGGCGACCTCGGCGGCGTCCGGCTTGTGGGCGGCGTCGGAGTAGACGACCTTCGAGACGGCCTGGGTGCCGGAGGCGCTGCCGCCTTCCAGGAAGGTGAAGCCGCCGTTGAGCAGGACCACGCGTGCCTTCTCCGTGTCGTCCTTCACACCGGTGGCGTTCTGCACGGACACCCGGACCGCGGAGCCGGCGTCGGGGCTCTTGGCGGTGCCGCCGAGGATGTCCTTCACGACGCTGTCGCTGGTCTTCGCGCTCAGGGTGCCGTCGGGCTGCACGGGCAGCAGGGCGGTCTTGTAGGCGCCGCTCTTGGCGAGGTCCGCGAGCTTGGCGAGGAACGTGCCGAGGTCCTTGTCGGTGAGCGGCGGGTCGAGGATCTGAGCGAGGGTCTGCACGGTGGTGGTCGCCGACGCCGGGTCGGAGGACATCTTGCGCAGGACGCCCTGCATGACCTGGCCGAACCGCTCCAGCTGGGCGTTCTGGGACTCGCCGGGGGCGCGGTAGGTGGCGTAGGCGACGGCCATCTTGCCGCTGAGGGTCTGGTCGCTGCCCTTGTGGACGAGCGGCTCGGCGCCCTTCTTCCTGGCGTCCGGGTCGGGCACGTCGGTGTCCGTGTCGATGTCGATGTTGCCGACCAGGTCGACGAGGTTCTGCAGGTAGGGGGTGTCCAGGCGCCAGGTGCCCTGGATGTTGGTGCCCAGGACGGTGTCGAGCTGGTCGCGGGTGCCGGAGGAGCCGTCGTCGTCCACCGACTTGGCGAGGGTCGTGGTGGAGCCGTCGTCGTCGCTCAGGGCGAGGGAGTTCGGCAGCAGCACGGTGCTGCCCTGCTTGGTGGTGGTGTTGTCGACCAGCAGCGCCGTGGAGGTGCCGCCCTTGCCGGTGACGTGCAGGTGGACGACGAGCACGTCACGTTTCTGGGCGCTGACCGGGGTGGCCGCGCCGGGTTTGGAGCCGGAGGAGGACAGGCCGGGCAGCTTTCCGGCGTACCAGAGGTAGCCGACGCCGCCGACGGCGACGAGGGCGAGGACCACCAGGAGGGCGATGATCCGGCTGCGGGCGCGGCGGCGGGCCTCCTCGCGGCGCTCGGTGCGGTTCTCGGTGAACTTCAGCCAGTCGATGACGTCCTCGGAGTCGCCGTCCGGCTCCTCGACGAACGCGAACTGCTCGGTGCGGTAGTCCCGTTCGGCCTCCTGTCCGGGCTCCTCGGAGTGCGCCGGGGAGGCCGGGGCCTCCGCCGGGCCGGCCTGCTGCGGGATGTAGGCGGTCTGCTCGGTGACCCGGGGCTGCTGCCCGCTGCTCGCGGCCTGCCCGTAGGGGTCGTAGCCGGCGGGGTGCTGGGCGCCGGTGCCGTAGGGGTCGTACGGCGCCTGGGAGCCGTAGGGGTCGTAGCCGGGCCTGCCGGTGTCGTAGGAGGGCGTCTGCGGCTGCTGGCCGGTCGCGTACGGGTCGTAGCCGTAGCCCTGCTGCTGGGCGTACGGGTCGTAGGCGGCCTGCTGCGCCTGCGGTCCAGGCTGTGCCGGGACCTGCTGGTACACGGGCCGGCCGTACTCGTCGTAGCCGACGATCTCGTACGGACCGGCGCCGTAGCCTCCGTCGCCCGCGTCGTATCGGTCGTTCACCGGTGCCCCTCTCGGCTCACTCGCCGCGGTACAGCTCGCGCTTGTCGATGTAGCGCACGACTCCGTCCGGCACCATGTACCAGATGGGTTCTCCCTTGGCGACTCTCGCACGGCAGTCCGTGGAGGAGATGGCGAGGGCCGGGACCTCGACGAGGGAGACGCCGCCTTCCGGGAGGCCCGGGTCGGTCAGGTGGTGGCCGGGCCGGGTGACGCCGATGAAGTGGGCGAGGGAGAACAGCTCCTCGCTGTCCCGCCAGGTCAGCAGCTGGGCGAGGGCGTCGGCGCCGGTGATGAAGAACAGGTCCGTGTCGGGGTTGAGGGCGCGCAGGTCGCGCAGGGTGTCCACGGTGTAGGTGGGGCCGCCGCGGTCGATGTCGATGCGGCTGACGGAGAACTGCGGGTTCTCGGCGGTCGCGATGACCGTCATCAGATAGCGGTCCTCGGCCGGGGAGACCTTGCGGTGGGACTTCTGCCAGGGCTGGCCGGTGGGCACGAACACCACCTCGTCCAGCTGGAACTGCGCGGCAACCTCGCTGGCGGCCACGAGGTGCCCGTGGTGGATCGGGTCGAACGTTCCGCCCATGACGCCGAGGCGCCGCTTGCCCGTGTGGGCGGGGCCGTGGCCCGGCCGGTGCCGCCGGTACTGCGGGTGCTTCACCGTGTCGTCGGCGGTCTCGTGCGCCGGACCGGTAGGCATGTCCTGCTCTCCCATGCGTGCAGACCCTACCGGCCCGGCTTGTGACGTCCGGCCGGGGACGGGGTCCCCGCTCAGCGGTCGCGGTTGAAGCGCGTGGTGATCCACAGCAGGAGCAGCAGGATGGCCAGGGCGCTGCCGCCGGTGACCGCCGGGTTGAGGCTGTTGTGGTGTCCGCCCTCGGCTTCGGCGAGGGTGACCAAGTGGGCTGCGGTGCTGGGAAGGCTCATCTTCGGCAGGACCTAACGCGTGTGGGCGGGATAAAGATGTCGGCTCATCGTATGCGGGCGGCCCGGCGGCGATCACGCCGACTCCTCCGTTGGGCCGCACGGGGAACTTCCGCGAGCTGTCAGTCGTCTTTCCGCTTGTAGCCGCGCAGCAGGAACCAGGCGGTCAGTACGCAACCCAGGATCATCAGGACGAGGATGATGCGGAGCAGATTCCCCGCTCCGTGCTGCTTGACGGCGCTCGCGGCGGCCTCGGTCAGCCAGGCGGCTGCGGGGTGGTGCTCCATGAACGGACTCCTTCGGCTGTACTGCCCGTCCACGGTATCTCCGCCTAGGCTGGGCTCCGCCTCGGGGGCACAGTGGGCACTCACACGCACATGGGGGAAGACATGTCCGACGACGGCCGGCAGCAGACGGGGCACGAGCGCGTGCCGAGCAGGCAGCGCAGGCGCTTCCCGGGGATCTCCTCGCGTGCCTACGAGCACCCGGCCGACCGCTCGGCCCTGGTGGCCCTGCGCAAGCTGAGCGGGTTCGACACCGTTTTCAAGGCGCTCAGCGGGCTGCTGCCCGAGCGGAGCCTGAGGCTGCTGTTCCTGTCCGACTCGGTGCGGGTCTCCGAGCGGCAGTTCCAGCATCTGCACGACATGCTGCTGGACGCCTGTTACATCCTGGACCTGGAGAAGGTCCCGCCGATGTACGTCAACCAGGACCCGCAGCCGAACGCGATGTGCATCGGGCTGGACGAGCCGATCATCGTGGTCACCACGGGGCTGGTGGAGCTCCTCGACGAGGAGGAGATGCGGGCGGTCGTCGGGCACGAGGTGGGGCACGCGCTGTCCGGCCACTCGGTGTACCGCACGATCCTGCTGTTCCTGACCAGCCTCGCGCTGAAGGTCGCCTGGATCCCGCTCGGCAACCTCGCGGTCATGGCCATCATCACGGCGCTCAGGGAGTGGTTCCGCAAGTCGGAGCTGTCCGCCGACCGGGCGGGCCTGCTGGTGGGCCAGGACCTGCGGGCCTCGATGCGGAGCCTGATGAAGATCGCGGGCGGCAACCATCTGCACGAGATGAACGTGGACGCGTTCCTGGAGCAGGCCGAGGAGTACGAGTCCGGGGGCGATCTGCGCGACTCGGTGCTGAAGATCCTCAACGTGCTGCCGCGGTCGCACCCCTTCGCCACGATCCGCGCGGCCGAGCTGAAGAAGTGGGCCGAGTCGCGGGACTTCCAGCGGATCATGGACGGCCACTACCCGCGGCGCGACGAGGACAAGGACGCCTCGGTCAGCGACTCCTTCCGTGAGTCGGCCGCGAGCTACGCGAGCGATGTGAAGACGTCCAAGGACCCGCTGATGAAGCTGGTCACGGACCTCGCCGACGGTGCGGGCGACCTGGGCGGCCGGGTCCGCCGGGGCTTCGAGGGCTTCCGCAGCCCGCCCCCGCCGAAGGGCGGCGCGGCCGACACCCCGCAGGAGGGCTGACCCCGCGACGCCGGCACCGACTGCTTCGCGGCGCGCGACACCGGTGCCGGCCGCGTGCCGGACCCTGGGAACCCCGGAAACCCCACAAACCCTAGGAACCCCACAAACCCCGCGACCCCAGAAACACCCAAAGGCGGAAACTCCCCCTCACACCTTCGGCTCAGCCCCGGGGGCCAGCGTCCCGCACAGGGCCGTAGGGCTGTCCGTCTCGTAGGGATCGGTGCCCGCGGGGCCGCCGGCGCGGGCCGTCTGGCCGGCCAGGAGGGGGCGGAAGTAGGCCGTGGAGTCCTCGGCGCAGGCGAGGGGGCCCGCCTGCACGTAGGACGTGACCAGCTGGACCTGGTGGGTGCGCAGGTCGTCGCGGGTGAAGCGGAAGGTCAGCTCGCGGCGGACGGTGAACAGGGAGGCCGGCGCGTTCGCGGCGGCGCCGGTGGGGCGCAGGGCGTAGACGAAGGTGTGGTCGGCGGTGACCTCCAGGGCGCCGGAGTCGGCCTCGGTGGCCCGCAGATCGCCCTGGACGCGGATGCGGTTGTCGGCGAGCTGGGCGCGGGAGGGGTCGAGGCGGACCAGCCAGCCGGTGGGGGCGTGCCGGCCGTCCGCCGTCGGGTGGTCGAAGCTCTGGTCGAACTGGTCGAGCTGGTCGGCGTCGAGGAGGGACCGGGCGGGCTGGACGTCACGGCCGGTGAGCACCTCGGGGTAGAGCGAGGAACGGACGATGTAGTCCTTGGCGGTGGTGAGGGCGCTGACCACCTGGCTGTCGGAGAAGTGGGCGGTGCTGCGGGTGGCCGGCAGGGATATCCCCTCGGCGCCGACGTCGTACTGGGCGGCGGGGCTGTGCTTGTACAGGTACTCGGCGTCGGCGGTGCCGGGCACCTTGCCCGTCGGGGCGAGCGGGATCACCGTCGTCCGCAGGGGCTCGAGGGGGCGCCGGGCCTCCGGGGAGCCGTAGGGGTGGCGGACGCCCATGTAGATCGCGGTGCCGAAGGCGACGGCGATCAGCACGACCAGGATCAGGGCCTGGCGGGTGAGTCCGCGGTGCAGGGGCGGGCGGCGCCGTACGGCGGGCGCGTGATCGGCCATCCGCTCCTCGGCGGAGTACTCCTGGAGGCGGGCAGCGCGGACGAACGACTCGTCGAACACGACGGATCGGTACTCGTCCTCTGCGCCGCCGGGGCTGCCCTCGGGGCCGCCCTCCGGTGGGTCTCCAGGCCCGCCCATACTTTCAGAGTAGGTCGCGTGAGCCGCGGGTAAACGCCCCGCCGACGGACAACTTCTGACAGGTGCTCACCAAAAGCGGGCGCGGGCGCTCAGGGGGTTCTCGGGATGGCGGAGGCCGCCGGCTGGGAGGTGTCGGCGGAGACGGAGGGCGCGGCGGCGCTGCCCTGTTCCAGGCCGGTGGGGGCGGGTGCGGGGACCCCGTCGCGGGTGCCGGCGGAGCCGCCGCGGTAGACGGCGGCGAAGGCGAGGGCGACCATGCCGATGCCCATCACCACGGCCAGCACCCAGGCCACGGGGCGGTGCCAGCGGACCTGCTTGCCGTACCCGCCGAGGTGACGGTCGCCGAGGACGTAGGTGTCCTCCAGTTCGTCGTCCGGATCTTGGCCGAAATCGGTGCCCTCCGGGCCGTAGGCGTCGTCGTAGCGCTCGCCTCGGGCGTGGGAGCGGCGGGCCTCCGCCTCTGAGGCCTCGGCTCTGGCCTGGGCGGCGGCAAGGAGGCGTTCGACGGCGGTCGGCTCGTGGACCGTGGCCGCCTGTATGAAGGCCTCGTCGAAGACCACGGAGGCGAACTCTTCGTCCGACACCCCGTGGTCGTGGTCGTCGTCGGGCTCCCAGCCGTCAGGGAACGGCGTGCCCCCCACGTCCTCCGGCACGCATCCAGAGTAGACCTGGGGGGTCAATTTGGGCAGACGGTATGGAGATTCGTCTGACTGGTGAGACGCCTTCCGGCCGCGGCCCCGGTTCCCGGCTGTGCCGTGAGCAGGCCCGGTGACCTGCGGCCGGACGGGTGAACGTCAGGGGCGCACGTGGCCGTCGCCGGTGACGATGTACTTGGTGCTGGTCAGCTCCGGCAGACCCATCGGGCCGCGGGCGTGCAGCTTCTGGGTGGAGATGCCGATCTCGGCGCCGAAGCCGAACTGGCCGCCGTCGGTGAAGCGGGTGGAGGCGTTGACGGCGACGGTGGTGGAGTCGACCAGCTGGGTGAAGCGGCGGGCGGCCTGCTGGGAGGTGGTGACGATCGCCTCGGTGTGGCCGGAGGTCCACAGCCGGATGTGCTCGACGGCCTTGTCCAGCGAGTCCACCACCGCGGCGGCGATGTCGTGGGAGAGGTACTCGGTCTCCCAGTCCTCGGGGACGGCCTCCACGACCGTCGCCTTGGAGTCCTTGGCGTAGGCCATCACCCGCTCGTCGGCGTGCACGGTGACGCCGGCCTCGGCGAGGGCGTCGAGGGCGCGCGGCAGGAACCGCGGGGCGATGTCCTGGTGGACGAGGAGGGTCTCCGCGGCGTTGCAGACGCTGACCCGCTGGGCCTTGGAGTTGATCAGGATGTCGACGGCCATGTCGATGTCGGCCTGGGCGTCGACGTAGACGTGGCAGTTGCCGGTGCCGGTCTCGATGACCGGGACGGTCGACTCGTTCACGACGGTCTGGATCAGGGAGGCGCCGCCGCGCGGGATGAGGACGTCGACCAAGCCGCGGGCGCGCATCAGCTCGCGGACGGACTCGCGGCTCTCGCCGGGCACCAGCTGGACGGCGTCGGCGGGCAGCCCGGCGCCGCCGACGGCGTCCCGGATGACGCGGACGAGGGCGGTGTTGGACTCGTAGGCGGAGGCCGAGCCGCGCAGTAGGACGGCGTTGCCGGACTTCAGGCACAGCGCCGCCGCGTCGACGGTCACGTTCGGGCGGGCCTCGTAGATGATGCCGACGACGCCGAGCGGGACGCGGACCTGGCGCAGGTCGATGCCGTTGGGCAGGGTGGAGCCGCGGACGATCTCGCCGACCGGGTCGGGCAGCCCCGCCACGTCACGGACGTCGGAGGCGATCGCGCGGACCCGCTCCGGGGTGAGGGTGAGCCGGTCGACGATGGCCTCGCTGGTGCCGTTCTCCCGGGCCTTGGCCACGTCGCGGGCGTTGGCCTCGACGATCTCGGCGGTCCGGACCTCCAGGGCGTCGGCGATGGCGAGCAGCGCGTCGTCCTTCTCGGCGCGCGGGAGCGGCGCGAGATCGGCGGCGGCGGCCCTGGCCCGGTAGGCGGCCCGGGTGACCGGGGACATGGAGTCGTACGGCGAGAGCGTGGTCATGAGGGAAGGGTAGTGCGCGGCAGGGGCCGGCCACCGCTCATCCCGATGCGCGAGACGGCGTCTCAGGAGGGCGCGGAAGGGGCGCACCCGAGGGGCTCGGAAGGAATGCGTCCCGGGAGGCTCAGAAGGGATGCACCCCGACCGGTGTCGCGGGCCGGGGGCCGTAGCCCTCGGCGAGGCGCTGGTGGTAGGTCTCGCGGTCGATGACCTCCAGGCCGACGATCTCCCACGGGGGCAGTCCGGCGCTCTGCCGGTGCTCGCCCCACAGGCGCAGGGCGACGGCGGCGGCGTCGTGCAGGTCGCGGGCCTCTTCCCAGTACCGGATCTCCGCGTGGTCGCTCGCGTATCTGCTGGTCAGCAGGAAGGGGTGGTCGTGGGCCAGCTGTTCCAGGGCCCGCCGCAGCTCCTTGAGCGGGACCTCCGGGCCGGCGACGCTGAGGGTGACGTGCCACAGCCTGGGCAGGTCCTTGGGTTCCTCGTAGGTGTCCCCGGCCGCGACGCTCGTCAGGGCACCGCGGGTCGTCGCCCCAGGGCGCACTCGTCTCACGACGGCCTCCTTCACCCAGCGCTCGGGAACGTTTCCTGAGTCAAAGTTGAGCAGCCCGTCAGGGTCCGCGGGGCGGTTTTACGGAAGGTCCCCCACCGGAGGCCGTCGTTGCGGCAGGGTTTACGCGTGCAGGAGCACCAGGTCGTCCCTGTGTACGACCTCGCGTTCGTACGCCGGGCCGAGCTCCCGGGCCAGTTCGCGGGTCGAGCGCCCGAGCAGCCGGGGGATCTCCTTGGCGTCGAAGTTGACGAGCCCGCGGGCCACCGCGCGTCCCGAGGCATCGCGCAGTTCGACGGGGTCGCCGGCGCTGAACTCGCCCTCGACGGCGGCGATTCCGGCGGGCAGCAGCGACTTGCGCCGCTTGACGACGGCGTCCACCGCGCCGTCGTCCAGGGTCAGCGCGCCCTGCGGGGTGGAGGCGTGCTGGAGCCACAGCAGGCGGTCGGCGGAGCGTTTGCCGGTGGGGTGGAAGTAGGTGCCGGTGTCGCCGCCGCTCAGGGCCTCCGCCGCGTGGACGGCGCTGGTGAGGACCACGGGGATGCCGGCCGCGGCCGCGATCCGGGCGGCCTCGACCTTGGTGACCATCCCGCCGGTGCCGACGCCGGCCTTGCCCGCGCTGCCGATCTCGACGCCCGCGAGGTCCTCCGGCCCCTTCACTTCCGCTATCCGGGAGGTGCCGGGCCTGCTGGGGTCGCCGTCGTACACGCCGTCCACGTCCGACAGCAGGACCAGCAGGTCGGCGTGGACGAGGTGGGCGACGAGGGCGGCGAGGCGGTCGTTGTCGCCGAAGCGGATCTCGTCGGTGGCGACGGTGTCGTTCTCGTTGACGATCGGCAAGGCGCCCATGGCGAGGAGCTTGTCGAGGGTGCGGGAGGCGTTGCGGTGGTGGGCGCGGCGGCTCATGTCGTCGCTGGTGAGCAGGACCTGGCCGACGCGGATGCCGTAGCGGGCGAAGGAGGCGGTGTAGCGGGCGACGAGCAGGCCCTGGCCGACGCTGGCGGCGGCCTGCTGGCGGGCGAGGTCCTTCGGGCGGCGGCGCAGGCCGAGCGGCGCGAGACCGGCGGCGATGGCGCCGGAGGAGACGAGGACGACCTCCCGCTCCCCGCCGCCCGCCCGTCTCCCGACGCCGCCCTCGGCCGAGGCCGTCCGGGCCGCCCCCTGCTTCCGGCTCTTGGCGAGCACGTCGACCAGGGCGTCGACGCGGTCGGCGTCCAGTCCGCCGGCCGCGGTGGTCAGCGAGGAGGAGCCCACCTTCACGACGATCCTGCGGGCCTCGCCCACGGCCTGCCTTGCCCTTGTCACCTTGCCCTCTGTTCCCTCTCGGTGCCGCGCGCGGACACGGCTGCCTGAGCGGCAATCTACGCGAAGTGGATCGTCCCGCGCGCGTCGGTCCAGCCTCCGGACATGCGGTCCGTAGCGGCACCTTCACGGTTTGCACACGGCAAAAAGGTTGTACTGGTTGCGTATGGAACTTAAAGCTCTCGTCAACATAAGTTGAAGATCGTGAAACGCATTCTGCTGAGATCGGGCAAGAGCCCGTACGACGTCCTGTCCGTCGAGGAAGCCCTGCACCGGGACGTCATCGCCACCAACTCAGGCAATCTGATCTTCAGCGACGCGGCCCACAAGATCCTGCAGACACCGGACACCGAGGTGGTCTCCAACGGCATCGGGACGGACGTGACCGCTGCCGCGCGGATCAACGAGGAGTACGACGCCTTCGTCGTCCCCCTGGCCAACGCCTTCCGGCCGTCCTTCGAGGCCCGGCTGAAGCGGCTGACCCGGCTGATCTCCAAACTGAGGATCCCCGTCGTGGTCCTGGGCGTCGGCGCGCAGACCGGGGTGAACTACGACCCGTCCCGGCTGAAGCCGATGGAGCGGTCGGTGCGCGAGTTCTGCGCGGCGGTGCTGGAGCGCAGCGCGTCGATCGGGGTGCGGGGCGAGTTCACCGAGCAGTACCTGCGGGACATGGGCTTCCGTGACGTGGAGGTCATCGGCTGCCCGTCGATGTTCCTGTACGGCGCCGAACTGGACGTCCGCAAGCGGGTGCCGGCGCTGACCGCCGAGTCGCGGATCGCGGTGAACGGTTCGCACAGCGCGGTGCAGAAGCAGGGCCTGGACCGGATCATCGGCCGTACCCACGCGTGCTATCCGAACCTGCGGTTCATCGGCCAGAACCTCAGCGACGCCCGGCAGTTGCACTGGCGGGACCTGTCGGACCCCAACTCCCTGGTGACCGCCATGCCGACGCACCCGGACCACCCGATGTACCGGGAGGACAAGGTGCGGGTGTACGTCGACCCGGTCACCTGGATCGACGATCTGCGCGGCTTCGACTTCTCCTTCGGCTCGCGCATCCACGGCAACATCGCCGCGCTGCTGGCGGGGACGCCGGCCACCGTGCTGTGCGGTGACTCGCGGACGCTGGAGCTGTGCCGGTACTTCGAGATCCCGCACCGGCGGCTGGACGAGGCCGCCAAGGATCCTCGGGCGGCGGATCCGGCGCGGCTGTACGAGGAGGCGGACCTCGGCGGGCTGGTGGGCAACCACCGCGAGCGGTTCGACCGGTTCACCGGCTTCCTGGAGAAGAACGGGCTGCGGAACACCTTCACGCACGGCGACGGCGGTGCCGCGTTCGAGAAGCGGATGCGGTCGCTGTCGTTCCCGCCGGGCATCCGGCCGTGGAACGACACCGATCTCGCCTCGCTCAGCAGCCGGTTCGGCTGGCTGCACAGCCAGGTCAGCGAACTGACCCAGGCGAACGCGAAGTTGCGCAAGGAGCTGGCCCGGTCCCGCAAGGAGCAGGGCGCGCTGCCCGCACCGGCCACCTCCGTCTACCGCCGCGCCCGCCGCGTGGTGGGCCGCCCCCTGCGCCGGGCACTGCAGTCGGGCAAGCAGTAGCGCACCGGGCGGCTCGGGCACGGGTGCCCGAGCCGCCCGGTCGGCGTGAGGGCGTCGCTCAGGCCGCCGCCGTCTTGACGGTCTTCGGCGACAGGATGCGCCGGATTCTGCGCAGGACCCGGCGCGGGAAGGAGTTGGCGGCCGCCTCGCGGTATCCCTTGACGGCGCGGGCCTCGCGGGGCGCGGCGAGGTAGATCTCGTCCGGGATCCCCGCCTGCTTCGACCGGAAGTGCGGGTAGGCGAAGTAGACGCGGGTGCCGCGCTTCTCCACGACCGCGTCGGGCTGCTTCTTGGCCTTGATGAACTCGAGGACGTCCAGCAGCAGATCGGCCCGCTGCCGGGCGACCAGGTGCAGCCGCAGCCGCTCGTGGACCTTCAGCCGCCCGGCCACTCCGGGCGTCCAGTAGGCCTCCATCAGCGGCTCGGCCAGCTCCAGCTTGTGCCGGCGGACCTTCTCGCTGTCCTTGAGGAACCGCGGCCCGAACTGCGGCAGCAGGGTGATGAGGAAGGGCCGGACCATGAGCAGGTCGCGCTTGTCGCCGGCCGGCACCATGTCGGCGATCAGCTTCATCAGGGCCCGAGCGGAGTCGAAGCGCAGGGTGTAGCTGCCGCTCTTGGTGACGTGCTTGCCGTCCTCGCGGCCGACCAGGTAGTAGCAGGGGTAGTCGGCGATGACGGACACGCCGTTCGCGCGCAGGTACGCCTCCATGGTGAACAGGGCGTCCTCGCCGGTGAACAGCGACTCGTCGAACCGTATGCCGTGCCGGTCCAGCAGATCGCGGCGGAACAGCTTCTGCGCGCTCAGCGTGAACTTGATGTTGGAGGAGAAGACGTCGGTACGGCCGAGGGTCTTGCCCCACATCGACTTGGGCGGGGTGCGGTTGACGCCCTCGACCTTGCCGAGGACGACGTCCGTGCCGTTCTCGTCGGCCATGGCGACCATGCGCTCGAGGGCCTCGGGGCCGAGCCGGTCGTCGGCGTCGAGGAAGAAGACGTAGCGCCCGGCGGCCTTGGCGAGGCCGACGTTGCGGGGGCCGCTGGGGCCGCCGGAGTTCTCCTGATGGATGACGGTGAAGGGCATGGGAGCGCGGGCGGCGAACTCGTCCAGGTACTCCCCGGTGCCGTCCGTCGAGCCGTCGTCGACCGCGATGACCTCCAGGCGCGCCGGGTCGATGGTCTGTGCCTCGACCGACGCCAGGCACTCGACCAGGTACGGCATCGCTTCGTACGCCCCGATGATCACGCTGACATCAGGCTGCGTCACGGCGGTCACACTTCCCCCTTACTTACCATCAACAGAACATTTTCCCCGTAGTGCCACAAGGGCAACCTGTTAGACGAACTCCCGCTGCATGCGGTTGCCCTCCGCGGGGTGATCAGTGGCGCACGTCACACAGGTTCGGGGCTTCCACCCGACAGTACGTAGGGTCGGTAAGAGGTGCTCACCCGAGCCTCACCAGTCGGGTAAGACCGGCCGTAAGAAACCTGAACCAGGGATTGTCCCCGACGGCAACGGGCCGGCCCTCCGGGATCGCTCCCGGGGGCCGGCCCGTGCGGTGCCGGTGCGGCGGGGCTCAGCCCGCGTTCACGCCGTCCTGGTCGCCCGCGGACGCGGTCCGCTGGCCCGGCACCGCGTTGGTCAGCTCGGCGGTCTCGGCGGGGTCCGCGTTGGCGGCGCCCACCCGGGACTGCTGGCCGACGTTGCGGGCCTCGGCCTTGAGGGCGAGGTCCGCCACCGCCTTGTTGAACTGGACGATGGACGCCGGCTCGTCCGGGCCCAGCAGATAGCGCTTGAGCTCCTTGCGGGCGTCCGCCAGCGGGTCGGCGGCCGGATCGCGCACGGCGTCCAGCAGACCGCCCAGCTCGCGCGCGTCGTTGGACAGGATCACCGCGGCGCGCACGGCCGTGTTCTGCCGCTTGAACTCCTCGTGCCCGATCTCGCCGGAGTCGGTGACCGCGTACGGCTTGCCGCTCGCGATGAAGTCGGAGACCACGGAGGAGATGTCGGAGACCATCGCGTCGGAGACGTTGAAGCAGTCGTACAGGCGCGGCTCGGCGCCCGTGATGACGCGGTGCTCGTACGACGGGAAGGAGCGCCAGTAGGCGTCGTTCCACTCGGCGCGCAGCCGGGCGATCTCCTGGTGCCGGGCCACGTCGACGACGCCGTCCCGGGTGGCCTCGGCCTCGTCGCCCTTGTCCCCGCCGACGCCGGCCAGCTCGGCCAGCCGTGCCTCGATCCGGGCCAGCTCCGCCTTGGCCTGGGCCATCGCCTTGGTGTCGGCGGTGAAGCGGGAGTCGGCGGCACGCTCGGCGGCGGCCTTCTCGACCAGCGCGGTGATCCGCCGGTGCGCGGCGCCGGCCTCCTTGCTGACGGTGCCGGTGAACGGGTGCGGCTTGTACAGGACGCGGACCGGCGGATCGGCCTTGACCAGCTTCTTCACGATGTTCTCGCCGGCCAGCACGATCGAGGTGTTGCCGGGGTTGCCGTCCCAGCCCTCCCAGGTCGGCGCGTACAGAACCGTCGGGATGCGGCCTTCGGGCACGCCCTGCCAGGTCTGGATGGACGCGAGCTGCGGGCGGCCCACCTCGACGATGTCCTCGTCGCGGACGCCGACGTCGGCGATGGCGTAGCGGTCGCGGCCGGCCCGGCCGGCGGTCCACACCTCGTCGTAGACCTTGCTGTACGGGTTGACACTGGCGAGCTTGTCGCTGTCGCCGTGGCCGATGAAGACGTGCTTCATGGTGGGCACGCGCAGCAGGTGGATGTTCTTGCCGACGTTCGCCGCGTACAGGGCAACCCGCACGGTCGACAGGTCCAGGTTCATCAGGTGCACCCCTCCGGGCACGCAGATGACGGGGACCGTGGTCGGCGCGAGGTTGTTCAGGATGGCCCGCTCGCGCAGGATGATCAGCGGCCGGGTGTCCAGCTGCTCCATCGTCTCCAGCCACATGTTGACCTGGTAGGCGGAGTCCTTGGAGCCGGAGAAGTACAGCACCGTCTCGGGCTTGTAGGAGGCCAGCCAGTCGTCGACGGCGGCGAGGACGACCTCGGCCTTCGGCGGGATCTTCCGGCCGCGCACGTACGGCACCAGCACCAGCACGTACAGGACGCCGAGGCCGACGGTGAGGCCGATGCCGGCGAAGCCGGGGGCGGCCGGCGAGTCCTGCCCGGCGGAGAGCAGGATGCCTGCCATCGCGAACAGGTCGAGGTGCAGCATCTTCTCCGCGCTGCGGTGCAGCAGGCCGCGCGGCGGGGCGTCCGGGATGCGGATGCGCGACTTGAGGTCGATGTTGCGGGTGGCGACCGGCATCCGGCGGCGGTTGCGGATGAGGGTGACCAGTGCGCCGTGCGGGGCCTGCAGCCCGTAGAAGGCGATGAAGCAGGCGACGGCGCCGTAGAAGATCAGGTCGTCCGCGTGCGACAGACGGGCCAGCAGCAGGATCAGCAGCAGCTGCCGGATCAGGAAGCGGATCGACAGACCCGCCCGGATCTTGCTGAGGCGGTTGATCAGGTAGCTGCCCTTGCGGTGCAGATAGTGGTCCGCCAGGTACGTCACGGCGGCCAGGACCGCGAAGAGGGGAACGCTCGGGACGAGCGCGGCCAGCATGAGCGCCGGGAAGCCCAGGATCATGAGGGCCGCCGCGGTCAGCTCTGCCGCGCTGCCCACCCGGGCGACGCGAATAGCGGTGGATATCACGGAGAAACCTGCTCTGGGAGGGGAGTGCCGGTTTTGTTCATTAATGCCGGAGGAGTGCCGGTAATTCGGAAGATGTACGGATTCAGGCCTCTGCTAACGCCCGGTGAATGAGCGACGGCAGAGGCCTGAAATTCCTTAAAGCTATTGACGAATTATTACATGCCGTCCTGGCGGTCCAGAACAGTGGCCAGCGCCTGCTCGAAGCCGGACGCCTTGGCCGCGCCCGCCGTCGGGTCCTGCTGACGGACGTCGATGACATGCCCCGTCAGCTCCGACAGCAGCACGTCGAGCGACGTACGGGCCACGGCCTCGGAGGACAGCAGCGTGCCCGCGGGCTCCTGGCCGAAGGCCTTGGTGCGCATCGGGGTGGCGGTGCGCTCGGGGTTGACGCAGTTGACGCGGATGCCGTCGGCGGCCCACTCGTCGGACAGCGCCTGAGTGAGGTTCACCATGGCGGCCTTGGTGGAGGAGTACAGGGAGTACTCGGCGCGGCCGCGGGTGTAGCTGCTGGAGGTGTAGAGCAGCAGCTGGCCCTTGGTCTCGGCGAGGTACTTGTAGCTGGAGCGCGCGATCTGCACCGGGGCCAGGTAGTTGACCTTCAGCGCCTCCTCGATGGTGGCGTTGTCGGTCTCGGCGAGCTTGCCGATGCGCAGCACGCCGGCGGTGTTGACGACGTAGTCGATCCGGCCGGTCTCCGCGTACGCCTTGGACAGCGCGTCGTCGACCTCCTCCGGGTTCTCCACGTGGGTGCCGGTGGTGGAGCGGCCCAGCGCGTAGACGTTCGCGCCGTAGGACTCGGCGAGTTCGGCGATGTCCTTGCCGATGCCGTAGGAGCCGCCGAAGATGACGACCGTCCTGCCGGTCAGCAGCTCGCGGTAGACCTCCTCGCCCTTCTGCTCGGGGGCCGCGGTGGAGGCGAGCTGGAACAGCTTGTCGGCGATGAAGACGTCGACCGGCTGGGTCACCTTCATGTTGTACTCGTCGCCCGCGACGACGTGGATCGGCACGTCCGGCAGGTACTTGAGCACGACGGAACAGTCGTCGGTGGCCTGGAAGTTGGGGTCGCCGGCGGCGATCTCGTAGGCGCGGCGGATCGTGGACAGCTTGAAGGCCTGCGGGGTCTGGCCGCGGCGCAGCCGGGAGCGGTCCGGGATCTCGGTGATGAACTCGCCGTCCTCGCCGTGCGTGCGCGTGACGATGATGGTGTCCGCGGACGGGATGGCGACGTCCACGGCCTGGTAGCGCTCCAGCGCGGCCACGCAGTCGTCGATGACGCGCTGCGAGAGCAGGGGGCGTACGGCGTCGTGGAAGAGGACGTTGAGGTCCTCGCCCTCGGCAAGTCCCTCGCCCAGCGCCGAGATGGCGCGCTCGGTGGTCTCGTTCCGCGTGGAACCGCCCTCGATGACCTTCTTCACCTTGGTGAAGCCGGCCTTGGCGACGATCTTCTCCACGTCCGGGACGTAGCCCGGCGCCATCAGCACGATGACGTCGTCGATCGAGTCGGCCTTCTCAAAGGTGGTCAGGGTGTGCTCGATGACTGCCTTGCCGGCGATCTTCAGCAGCTGCTTGGGGATCGACAGACCCACCCGCTGACCGGTGCCACCGGCCAGGATCACTGCGGTGGTTCGGGGCTTGGCTATGTGCTGGGACACAGGTGACCTACCTTGGGGCGTCAGGGAACCGTGAAATGGTCCCACTTTAGGTAAGCGCAGTGCAAGGTGAGCGACATCCCATGCATATGTGAGCGCAACCTGTCATTCACCTTGTACCCCAGGTGATTGGACCCAGGCTCCGCGAACCGCCCGTGAATTTGCTGTGAGTAAGTCCACAGGTCCGTCACGGGCTTGCCCGCACGCTCCGCCGGTACGGCGCCGGGCCCCGCACTCCGCGTCCGGGACACGATCTTCACGGGCCCGAACGCGGGACGGCACGCGTTCTTCATACCGGGCACGGCGCGGCCTCGCACGAGGCGGTAATACGGCTCGCCGATGCGCCCCATTGCCGCGGAATTCGACATCAAGATTTCGCAGCTTTTCGGTCTCGGCGAGAACAAGAGAACGGTTGGCGGGGCGAAAGAACGCGGTGCTGTTCCCGTGCACCGGCGCCGGGCCGGTCAGCGGGGGAAGGCGGTGCCGAGGCCCGCGCTGGAGGCGGTCGTGCCGAGGGTGCCCGCGGTGACCGGACAGGAGCCCTGGGCGGTCGTACGGCCCGGGAACACCCAGAACCCGCCGGCGCCGGAGTTCTCCCCCGGCGCCCCGGCCACCGGCTCGGCCCTGCCGTCGCCGTCGCCGTCCACCAGGTGCACGGCGGCCCCGAACACGTCCCCCGACTCAGCGGCCCCCGGCACGCCCGCGCTGTCCTGGCTGAACACCCTCGTCCCGGCGCCGGTCGCCCCCGCCCGGCCGCCCGGCACGAGGGCGAAGGTGCCGGCGTTCCTCACGTGCCCGAAGTCCTCGTACGGGATGCCCGCGAGGATGTCGGCGAAGCCGTCGCCGTCGACGTCCCGGACGGACACGGACCGGCCGAAGCCGTCCCCGGCCTCCTGGACGCCGGGCACCCCGGGCGTGTCCTGGGTGATCACCTGCGGCGCCCCGGTGCCGAGGCCCCGCTCGCCGGCGTAGAGGATCCGCAGCGAGTCCTCGCCGACGACGAGGTCGGCGCGGCCGTCGCCGTCGAGGTCGCCGAGCGCCACGGCGTCGGCCTTCGGCCCGTACAGGTCCTTCAGCTCGACGGGGGCCCGCAGCCCGTCGCGTCCGCCGCGCGCGGTGAACACGTAGTTGCCGTAGTTGCCCTCGTCGTCCCAGTCGTAGGTGCGGGCGATGGTCACGATGTCGTCGATGCCGTCGCCGTCGGTGTCGCCGGCCGCCGCCGCGACCGTGTTCAGGTCGCCGTCGGTGAAGTCCGCGCCCTCCTGGACGCCCGCGGGGCGGCCGTCCCGGCCGAACGGGCCGAGCAGGACACGGCCGTTGCGCGCGAGGTCCTGGTGCCCGTCGCCGTTGAAGTCGCCGGCGACGGTCAGCCAGGCCTGGCCGATGCCCGTGCCCTCGGCGGGCAGCACCCGGCCGGAGGCGAACCCCCCGGGGCCGCCCCACAGCACGGTCCGGCTGCCGGCCCGGTCGACGCCGTCCTGCTGCCACCGCTCGTTCCCGGCCTCCACCAGCAGATCGCTGTAGCCGTCCCCGTCGAGGTCGGCCGTCACCAGCCGGGAGCCGAACAGGTCGTCCTTCTCCGCCACGCCGGGGACACCCGGGGACGCCTGCGTATAGACCTTCTTCGCCGACAGACCGTGCGCGGACCCGTACAGCACGGCCACATAGCCCGCTCGGGTCACACCGCCCACCGTGGCGTACGGCGCGCCGACCGCGAGGTCCTCGTAGCCGTCGCCGTTGAAGTCCGCGCGCAGGTGCGCGGCGGGACGCTGCGGGGCGGCGCTCGCGGCGGAGGCCGGCAGGACGCCGGCGGCGGCCAGGGCGACACCGGTGGCGATCGCGAACGTGCGCCGGTGGAAGGGCCGGAAGGGGCGGGGCTGAGGCGACTGGGACACGTCGGCTCCGGGAGTCGTGACGACGGGGAGATGCGGCGCGGCGAGGCACAAGTACCTCTCCGCACCGCACAGTTCGACTCACCGGAGTGAGGCGGGGTTGCCCTGGAGTGCACATGGAGTTCGACCGGCGTTCACCCCGACGGCTGTCCGGCGGCCGCGGGGAGGCCGGCCGGACCGACAGCGGGGCTGCGGGGGCCGTCCTCTGCCCGGACCTCCCGAAGGCGCTCTCGGACGGCCCCCACGCGGGGTCGTCGACGACGCGCTCGCGGGCGACCCAAGCAGCCCGCAGACTGTACCCGAGGCACCCCCGGCAGCCCGCAGACGGCACCGAGGCCCCCCAAGAGCGACCCGGAAACGGCACCCGGGGCACCCCGGCAGCTCGCAGACCGTACCCGAGGCCCCCCAAAGCGACCCTGAAACGGCACCCGAGGCACCCCCAGGCGGCCGCCGAGCATCCCTGATCACGGTCAGGCGGCCGCCGGGCATCCCTGATCACGGTCAGGCGGCCGCCGTGGCCGGCCGGGCTCTGCTACTCGAACGGGTCGAACTCGTCGTACTCCCGCAGTGCCTCGTCGCGCTCGGCCTGCTTGTCCCGGCGACGCTGGGCCGCTGGCCTCGGCGCGTCGAGGCGGTGGTCCTCGCCGCGGCGGCCCAGCATCTCCGCGCCGGCCATGACCGTCGGCTCCCAGTCGAAGACGACCGCGTTCTCCTCGGGGCCGATGGCGACGCCGTCGCCGCTCCGGGCGCCCGCCTTCATCAACTCCTCTTCCACACCGAGGCGGTTGAGGCGGTCGGCGAGGTAGCCCACGGCCTCGTCGTTGTTGAAGTCGGTCTGGCGCACCCAGCGCTCCGGCTTCTCGCCGCGCACCCGGAACAGCGGCTCGCCGCCGACCTCCTCGCGGGTGACGGTGAAGCCGGCGTCGTCGACGGCCTTGGGCCGGATGACGATCCGGGTCGCCTCCTCCTTCGGCTTCGCGGCGCGCGCCTTGGCGACCAGCTCACCGAGCGCGAAGGACAGCTCCCGCAGGCCGATGTGGGCGACCGCCGACACCTCGAAGACGCGGTAGCCGCGGGCCTCCAGGTCGGGGCGGACCATCTCGGCGAGGTCCTTGCCGTCGGGCACGTCGACCTTGTTCAGGACCACGATCCGGGGCCGGTTGTCGAGGCCGCCGTACTGCCGCAGTTCCTCCTCGATGACGTCGAGGTCGGAGACCGGGTCGCGCTCGGACTCCAGGGTCGCGGTGTCGAGCACGTGCACCAGCACGCTGCACCGCTCCACATGCCGCAGGAACTCAAGGCCCAGGCCCTTGCCCTGGCTGGCACCGGGGATGAGGCCGGGCACGTCGGCGATGGTGTAGACGGTCGAACCGGCGGTGACGACGCCCAGGTTCGGCACCAGCGTGGTGAACGGATAGTCGGCGATCTTCGGCTTGGCCGCACTGAGCACGGAGATCAGCGAGGACTTTCCGGCGCTCGGGTAGCCGACCAGGGCCACGTCGGCGACGGTCTTCAGCTCCAGCACGATGTCCTGCACGTCGCCCGGCTCGCCGAGCAGCGCGAAGCCGGGCGCCTTGCGGCGGGCGGAGGCCAGCGCCGCGTTGCCGAGGCCGCCGCGGCCGCCCTGTGCGGCGACGTACGAGGTGCCGTGGCCGACGAGGTCGGCGAGCACGTTGCCCGCCTTGTCCAGCACGACCGTGCCGTCCGGCACCGGCAGGACCAGGTCCTGGCCGTCCTTGCCGGAGCGGTTGCCGCCCTCGCCGGGCTTGCCGTTGGTGGCCTTGCGGTGCGGGGAGTGATGGTAGTCGAGCAGCGTGGTGACCGACTGGTCCACGGTGAGGATGACGTCGCCGCCACGGCCGCCGTTGCCGCCGTCCGGGCCGCCGAGCGGCTTGAACTTCTCACGGTGGACGGAGGCACAGCCGTGGCCTCCGTTACCCGCGGCGACATGCAGTTCGACGCGGTCCACGAAGGTGGTCATGGTTCAGTGCCTCCAGAAAAAGTACGGTTTGTCTTTGCTCAACACGCGAAAGGCGGACCCGCTTCCCTCAGGGGAAGTGAGGTCCGCCTCGCGAAGAAACCGTTCGGTCAGGCGACCGGAACGATGTTCACGACCTTGCGGCCGCGGTGGGTACCGAACTCCACCGCACCGGCCTGCAGGGCGAACAGCGTGTCGTCGCCGCCACGGCCGACACCGGCGCCGGGGTGGAAGTGGGTACCGCGCTGGCGGACCAGGATCTCACCCGCGCTCACGACCTGACCGCCGAAGCGCTTCACGCCGAGCCGCTGGGCGTTGGAGTCGCGACCGTTCCGGGTGGACGATGCGCCCTTCTTGTGTGCCATTTCTCCTCAGTCCCTTACTTCGCAGCCGTGGGGATCGACGTGACCTTGATCGCCGTGTACTGCTGGCGGTGGCCCTGCCGACGGCGGTAGCCGGTCTTGTTCTTGTAGCGCAGAATGTCGATCTTCTGGCCCTTGTGGTGGTCCACGACCTCGGCCTGGACCTTGATGCCGGCCAGCACCCACGGGTCGCTGGTCACGGAGTCGCCGTCGACAACGAGCAGGGTCGAGAGCTCGACCGTGTCGCCAACCTTGGCCGTGGAAATCTTGTCAACCTCAACGATGTCGCCGACAGCAACCTTGTGCTGGCGACCACCGCTGCGCACGATGGCGTACACGCGGATCTCACTTTCGCTCGAAGAAACGGCACCCCCGCAGGCCAGCCGCCCAGAAACACGCGGGCGACCTCTCCCGGCCAAGCCTGCCCGGGAGGAAGAGGTTTACGGGGATGTGGCGTGCTCAGTGGACACGCCGACGGTCAAGGTTACGGGGCCATGACCTGGAGGGTCAAACCGGGCCCCGCCGGGTGTGGGGCCGGTCACCCGGACCGGCCCCACACCCCGGGTGTCAGCCCTCGTCGGAGGGGTCCGCGGCGGCGGAGGCGGCGCTGGTCTTCTTCGCCGCGGCCGTCTTGGCCGCCTTCTTGGCCGTGGCCTTCTTGGCCGTGGCCTTCTTCGCCGTGGTCTTGGCCGCCGTCTTCTTCGCCGCGGTCTTCTTCGCGGTGGTCTTCTTGGCGGCGGCCTTCTTCGCCGTGGCCTTCTTGGCGGTCTTGCGGGCCGCCTTCTTGGCCGGCGCCGTCGCCTCGGCCGCCTCCTCGGCCGTGACCTCGCCTGCGGGCGCCTCGGCCGCCTCCGCGGCGACCTGGGCTTCCGCGGTGGCCGGGGCCTCGGCGGCGGGCGACGGGACGACCACGACGGCCGCTTCCTCCGGCGCGGTCGGCGCGGTGGCCTTGCGCACGGCACGGCGGCGCGGGCGGGCCGGGGCCGCGCTCTCGGCGGCCGCCGGAGCCTCCGCGGGCGCCTCCTCGGCAGCCGGGGCCGACGGTGCGGGAGCCTCGGGGGCGACCGTCACCACGGCCGGCTCGGCCCCCGCCGGGGAACCGGCCGGCGCCGACGCCTTCCGGGTGGCACGACGGCGCGTACGGCCCTTGGGGGCGGCCTCCTCGGCGGGCTCGGCCTCGGGCGCCGGGACCACCTGGTCCTCGACGGCCGCGGGTTCGGCCAGGGCCTCGGCGGCGGGCTCCGGCCGCACCGGGCGTGCCGCCGCCTCCTCGGCGGTGACCTCCTGCGCGGTCGGCGCCTCGGCGGCCACGGCGGCCTCGGGCTCCGCGGCCTGCTCGGCCCGTTCCCGGCGGGCCTCCGCCTTCGGCGCGCCCGCCGGGGCCTGTGCCCGGCGGCCGGCCCGGCGGCGCGTACGGCCACGGGTGGCCGCCGCCTCCGCCTCGGCGACGCTGCTGTACAGCTCCTCGTCCGGCGCGAAGTCGGGGGCCGGGAGGGCCACCGGCTCGGCGGCCTCGGCGGCCACCTCGGCGGCGGTCTCCACCTCGGGCTCGACGGCCTCGCCGGTCTCCACGGCCACGGCGGCGGTCTCGTGCACGTGCTCGGTCGCGTCGGCGCCGCGCCCGCGCTTCTTGCGCTTGCCGCCGCCGTTCGCGGACGGCTGCTCCAGGTGCACGATGACGCCGCGGCCGTTGCAGTGGACGCAGGTCTCGGAGAAGGACTCCAGCAGGCCCTGGCCGACCCGCTTGCGGGTCATCTGCACCAGGCCCAGCGAGGTCACCTCGGCCACCTGGTGCTTCGTGCGGTCACGGCCCAGGCACTCCAGCAGGCGGCGCAGCACCAGGTCGCGGTTGGACTCCAGGACCATGTCGATGAAGTCGATCACGATGATGCCGCCGAGGTCGCGCAGCCGGAGCTGGCGCACGATCTCCTCGGCCGCCTCCAGGTTGTTCCTGGTGACCGTCTCCTCCAGGTTGCCGCCCTGGCCGGTGAACTTGCCGGTGTTGACGTCGATGACGACCATCGCCTCGGTCCGGTCGATCACCAGCGAACCGCCGCTGGGCAGCCAGACCTTGCGGTCCAGGGCCTTGGCGAGCTGCTCGTCGATCCGGTAGGTGGCGAAGACGTCGACCTCGGAGGTCCACTTCTGCAGCCGGCCCGCGAGGTCCGGGGCCACGTGCGAGACGTATCCGTGGATGGTCTCCCAGGCCTCGTCACCGCTGACGATGACCTTGGAGAAGTCCTCGTTGAAGATGTCGCGCACGACCCGGACGGTCATGTCCGGCTCGCCGTACAGCAGCGTCGGGGCGTTGCCGTTCTTCGAC
Organism: Streptomyces sp. NBC_00557; assembly: GCF_036345995.1. Lineage (NCBI taxonomy): Bacteria > Bacillati > Actinomycetota > Actinomycetes > Kitasatosporales > Streptomycetaceae > Streptomyces > Streptomyces sp. NBC_00557. The sequence goes on along the minus strand of NZ_CP107796.1, from coordinate 5,421,261 downwards.
TTCTTCTGGATCTCCTCCCACTGCGCCTGCAGCCGCTCGACGTCCCGGCGCAGCTCGTCCTCGCTCGCGCCCTCGGCGGCGGTGCGCACGATGACGCCCGCGTCCTCGGGGACGATCTTCTTGAGGATGGCCTTCAGCCGGGCCCGCTCGGTGTCGGGCAGCTTGCGGCTGATGCCGGTCATCGAGCCCTCGGGGACGTACACGAGGTAACGGCCCGGGAGGGAGACCTGGCTGGTCAGACGGGCGCCCTTGTGCCCGATCGGGTCCTTGGTGACCTGCACCAGCACCGACTGCCCGGACTTCAGGGCGGACTCGATACGGCGCGGGCCGCCCGACATGCCGAGCGCGTCGAAGTTGACCTCACCCGCGTACAGGACGGCGTTGCGGCCCTTGCCGATGTCGATGAAGGCCGCCTCCATCGACGGCAGCACGTTCTGGACCTTGCCCAGGTAGACGTTGCCGACGTACGAGACCGCCTGCTCCTTGTTGACGTAGTGCTCGACGAGCACGCCGTCCTCCAGGACGCCGATCTGCGTGCGCTCGCCGTGCTGGCGCACGACCATCACGCGCTCGACGGCCTCGCGGCGGGCCAGGAACTCGGCCTCGGTGATGATCGGCACGCGGCGGCGCCCCTGCTCACGGCCTTCCCGGCGGCGCTGCTTCTTGGCCTCCAGGCGGGTCGAGCCCTTGATGGACTGCACCTCGTCCGACGGCTCGGCGGGCTTGCGCGGCTCGCGCACCTTGACGACGGTGCGCTCGGGGTCGCCCTCACCGGGCTCGCTGTCGACGGAGGTGTCACCGGCGCGACGGCGACGGCGCCGGCGACGGCGGCTTCCGGCGGTCGAGGGGGCGGCCTCCTCGCGGGCCTCCTCGACGTCCTCTTCCTCCTGCTCGGCGGTGTCCTCGGCGTCCTGCGCGGCCTGTTCGGCGGCCAGTTCCTCGGCCTCCGGCTCCGTACCGTCGCCCTCGCCCTCGGCGGCGTCCCCGCGACGGCGACGGCGGCCGCCGCGACGACGACGACGGCGCGAACCGGACTCCTCGAAGCCCTCGGCGCCCTCCGTCTCCTCGCCCTCCTCGGCCTCTTCGGCCTCCTCGGTCTCGGCGGGCTCCTCCGGCTCCGCAGCCTCGGCGGCGGTCTCGGGGGTCCGGGTCTCCTCGGCGGCGCCCCGGCGGCGACGGCGGCGGCGCGTGCCGGTCTCGGCGCGCTCCTCGGCCGCGTACTCCTCGGGCTCCTCCGCCTCGGCGGCCTCGGCGGCGGCCTGAGCGGCGGCGCGCTCCGGGGTCTGGAACCTGGGCTCGGTGAACACCGGCGGCTGGAAGACGGCGACGGCCGGGCGGGCGGGCCGGCGCGGGGCCTCCGGCTCGGCGGCCTCGCTCTCGGCGGCCGGCGCGGGCTGCGGCGGCTGCGCCGGCTCGGCGAAGCCGAACGCCGGGCGCACGGCGCGACGGCGGGCGCGGCGCGGGGCGGCCTCCTCCTCGGGGGCCTGCGCCGCGGGAGCCTGCGGCGCCTGGGCGGCGGGGGCGGGCTCGGTGGTGTGCGTGGTGACGGGGGCCTCCGGGGTCTGGGCGCCGGCGCCGGTCTCCTCGGACTCGGCGGGCTCGGCGGTGTCGGCGGCCGGAGCACCGGCGGGCGCGGTCGCCCTGCGGGTGGCCCGGCGGCGGGTGCGGCGCGGGGCCGCCTCTTCGGCAGCCGGCGCCTGGGCGGCTTCCGCGGTGTCCTCCGCTTCCCGGACGGCCCCGGCGGCGGGGGCCTCCCCGGCGGCCTCGGCGGCCTCGGCGCCCTTCGGGGCGCCGGCGGGCGCGGAGGCCCGGCGGGTGGCCCGGCGCCGCGGACGACCGGCAGCGGCCTCCTCGGCGGCGCCGCTCACCTCGGCGGAAGCGGGGGCTTCGGCGGCGGGCTCGGCGACGGCCGGGGCTTCCGCGGCGGCCGGGGCTGCCTGGACGGCGGGCGCTTCCTGGGCGGCGGCGGGCTCGGCGGTCTTCGGGGCGCCGGCGGGAGCCGACGCACGGCGGGTCGCACGGCGGCGGGTACGGGCGGCCGGTGCCGCCTCCTCCGCGGCGGCGGGCTGCTCCGGCGCTTCGGCGGCAGCGGCTGCGGACGACTCGGTGGTGGCCGGGACCACGGTCTCGGCGGCCTCCGCGGAAGCCGGCGCACCGGCGGGGGCGGACGCGCGGCGCGCGACCCGACGGCGCGGGCGACCGGCGGAAGCGGCCTCCGCGGCGGCGGGCGCCTCCTCCCCGGCCTGCCCGGCCTCCGCGGCGGCGGACTCGGCGCCGGCGGCGCCGGCCGTCTCACCGGTCTCCGCGGAAACCGGCGCACCGGTGGGCGCGGACGCGCGGCGCGCGACCCGGCGGCGGGTACGGGCGGCCGGTGCCGCCTCTTCGGCCGGGGCCTGCGCCTCGGCAGCGGCGGTGGCCTCGGCAGGCTCTTCGGCCACGGGAGTCTCGGTGGGCTGCGCGGTCACCGCGACCTCGGCGGCACCGGACACCGCACCGGTCGGCGCGGAGACGCTGCGCGTGGCACGGCGGCGGGCGCGGCGCGGCGCGGCCTCCTCGCCGACGACGACCTCGCCGCCCTCGGGCACGGCGGCGGGCTTCTCCGTCTCGGCGGCGGGCGCGGCCGGTACGACGGTCTCGGCGACCACGGCGGAGGACGGCGAACCGGCGGGCGCGGACGCGCGGCGGGTGGCCCGGCGCCGCGGACGGCCGGCGACGGCCTCCTCGGCGGCGGGCGCCTGGACGGCTGCCGCCGCCTCGCTGCTCTCCTGCGCCGCGGCGGCCTCCGTGACCTCTTCGGTCTCTTCGGTCTCGTCGGTGTTCTCGGTCCCGACGGCTCCGACGGCCGCGGGGACCTCGTCCGGGTCCGCCGCCGGTATGGCCCGCACGGTCACCTCGGCGGGTGCCTCCGCGGTGCTCGGCGGGCCCGCCGGGCGGGAGGCGGCACGGCGACGCCTGCGCGGGGGCAGGGTGTCGCTGGGTGTGTTCAGTTCGGAACCCTTGGTGGGTTCGGTCGGCTCGAGCATGCGGGCGTTTCTCCCGTCAGGCTCCCGGGCGCCGCACCTGGTCCGGCGTCGGTCTCGGTGGACCGTACGCCGGTGACGTCCGCGGCCCGCGTGATCCGCGGTGGCCGCCGTCCGGGGCGCGGGCGCCGCTCGGGAGCACTCTGTGTCCTGTCTCGCCGGTTCCGTACGCCTTGTCGGTACGGCCTGGCGAAAGTCTTCTGGTCGGTGCGCTGCCCGACCCAGGTGGCTCCCGAGTACGAGGGCGGCGCTACGACGTCCGTCCCTACGCGGGACCTTCCGGCGTCGGCGCCGTCGCGGCGGCGGCCGGTGCGGCCTTCCGGGCCTCGGCTGCCTCGCGGTCGGGCGCGAGCGGGTCGGTCACCGTGCCGGTCTCTTCATCGAACAGCCCCTGCGCCAGCCTGGTCACCGCTGCGGGGACCGGCGGCGCCAGGTCGGCCACGGCGCGGAGACCGGACAGGACGTCGTCGGGTCGTACGGCAGGCGTCACGTGCCGAACAACCAGCCGCAGTATCGCACAGGGCTGGTCGCCAGGCCTATCAGCCGGAGAACCGTGCGTTTCCAGGCTCACCACCGCCGGGCGGGCGTCGAAGGTGCGGACGCCGTTCTTGGTCATCCGCTGGACCTCGACGGTCCCGGCCCGGTTGAAGGCGTCGACCGCGCGCTCGGCGTCGGCCGGGTCGACGCCGTCCAGCCGCAGCTCCCAGACGGAGGCCGTCAGCCGGTCGGCGAGGCCGGAGGTCCGTGCCTCGACCGCCTCGACGATGTCGAGCCCGGCGGGCATCGACTCGTCCAGGAGGACGCGCAGGGTCTCCGGGTCGCGCGGTGCGGTGAGCGCGATCTCCAGGTACTCCGCCTCACTGCCCGTGCCGGTGGGTGCGGCATTGGCGTACGACACCTTCGGGTGCGGCGTGAACCCGGCCGAGTACGCCATGGGCACCTCGGCGCGGCGCAGCGCACGCTCGAAGGCGCGCTGGAAGTCTCGGTGGCTGGTGAACCTCAGGCGGCCGCGCTTGGTGTAGCGCAGTCGGATGCGCTGCACCGCGGGTGCGGGCGGCGGGCCTTCGGGCTGTCGCTTGCCCAGTGTCCTAGTCCTTCGTGAGTGCGGTCGTACTGCTACCAAGAGTACGTGTCGCGGGCCCGTGAGGTTCCCGCCGGTCCGCCGCGGCCGGCTGCCCGGGCTCGCCGGACAGCATCCGCCGGACGTCCGCGCGGGCCTGCCGTACCGTCCGGCGGCCGCCGCGAGCGCGTCGCGCACGGCCCGGCCCCGCCACGCGTGCGCCCTCGGCGGCTGGCCGCAGGACGGCCTCCCGCACGAGGTGGCCGACCGGGGTGAGGACGGCCCGGTACGCGCGGCGCAGCGGCTCCACGAAGATCCACCGGAAGAGGGTCCCGAGAGCGCGCCCCACGACCCGCGAGATCCGCCCGGCGATGCGCCAGGCGTGCCCGGGGGCGTCGCCTGTCTCTCGCGCGACGGCGGCGAGCACGCGGCGGCGGGGGCGTGGACCCGGCGCCACAGCGCGACGGCGGGCAGGACGAGGAGCACGCGCACGATCCGGTACGGGGCGACCCCCACGCCGGTGCCGATCACGGCGAGCAGGCGGCCCAGTCCGCGGGCGCACCGGGCGACGGCCATGGTCGGGAACCCGGTGGACGTCCGGTGCCGGCCGGTGTCACGGCATGTCCTGCTCGGTCCAGATCGTCTTGCCCGTGGGCGTGTACCGGGTGCCCCAGCGGTGGGTCATCTGGGCGATGATGAACAGGCCCCGCCCTCCCTCGTCCTCGCTCGCCGCGTGCCGCAGATTGGGCGAGGTGTGGCCGGTGTCGGACACCTCGCAGATCAGGGCCCGGTCGCGGATCAGGCGTACCCGGATCGGACCGCCGACGTACCGGATGGCGTTGGTGACCAGTTCGCTGACGATGAGCTCGCTGGTGAACGCCAGGTCGTGCAGGTCCCAGTCGCTGAGCTGCTTGCCGACGGCGGTACGGACGGTGGCCACCGCCGCCGGGTCGGGGAGCACCGACCACTCGGCGAACTGGGTGCGGTCGAGCATGCGGGCACGGACCAGGAGCAGCGTGGCGTCCACGTCGACCGGTCCGGGCAGCAGGTCGGCCACCGCCCTGTCGCACAGCGCGTCCAGGGATCCCCGGGCGCCGGTGAGGACGCGCGCCAGCTGGGCGAGCCCGGCCTCCCGGTCGGGGGCCGTCTGCAGGAAGCCGTCCGTGAAGAAGGCGAGCAGACTGCCCGGCGCGAGTTCCAGTTCCGTGCTCTGGTACGGCAGGCCGCCGACGCCCAGCGCCGGTCCGGGCGGCACCCGCGGACGGTGCACCAGGCCCGTGCGCGGGTCGACCACCATCGGCGCCAGGTCACCGGCCCGCGCCAGGCTGCACTGCCCCGAGACGGGGTCGTAGACCGCGTACAGGCAGCTCACGCCGAGCGCCTCGTCGGTGTGCGGCCGCGGCCGGCCCGGGCCGCGGCGGTGCCCGCCCTCGCACGCGCTCTCCTCGACCAGGTCGGCGAGCCGGGACAGGAGCTCGTCCGGGCTCAGGTCGAGCCGGGCCAGGACGCGCACCCCCGTACGCAGGCGTCCCATGGTGGCCGCGGCCCGCAGTCCGTGACCGAGTACGTCGCCGACGACCAGGCCCACCCGGGTGCCCGACAGCGGGATGACGTCGTACCAGTCGCCGCCCACCCCGGAGCCGTTGTCGGCGGGCAGGTAGCGGCTGGACGCGTCCACGGCGGCGTGCTGCGGCAGACGGCGCGGCAGCAGGTTCCGCTGGAGTTTGAGGGCGACGCCGTGGCCGCGGGTGACCACCGGCGTCAGCAGGAGACCGATCAGCAGGGCGCCCAGACCCAGCACGGTGACCCCGCCGGTCCGGCCGATCAACGGCACGTCGATGATGGTCTCGCCGTACTGGGGGTTGGCGTAGACCACGAAGGTGGCGTAGACGAAGAGCAGGGCCATGACCAGCCCGCCGAGGCCCGGCAGGACGCCCTTGAAGACCAGGTTTCCGGCGTTCTCGGCGAGGGCCTTGCGGTGGTACCAGACGCAGGCGAACCCGGTCACCCCGTACTGGAAGGCGATCGCGAGACCGACCGACTCGATCGTGTCGGCCATCACGTTCCGGCTGAGCAGGGCCATCAGGACGTACAGGGCGAGCGAGGCCACCCCCATGCCCAGGGTCCCCCAGGTCGGGGTGAGGAACCTGCGGTGGACCCGGGCGAACCGGGCCGGGACGGCCTTGTGGACCGCCATGGAGAAGACGGTCCTGGCCAGCGGCAGGATGGTGGTCACGGCGGAGGCCAGCGCCGAGGTCAGCACCATCAGGATCAGCAGCCGCGACAGCAGCAGGCCGACGCCCTGGCTGCCGAACACGGCCTGGCCCAGTACGGAGAGCACATCGTCGGAGTTTCGCCCGTTGCGGAGCCCGATGCCGGAGGTGCCGATTCCCGCGAACGCCTGCGCCGAGGTGGACACCAGCCCGTAGATGACCAGCAGCAGCACCGTGGCCAGGATCGCGGCGCGCCCGGGGATGCGGGTGCTGTCGACGGTCTCCTCGTTCACCGAGAACGCGGTGTCCCAGCCCCAGTAGATGAAGACGCCCGCGAGCAGGCCCGAGGTCAGGGCCTTCGCCGAGGACACGTCGAACGGGTTGAACCAGGAGGCCGACACATGGATCGCCGTGGGCGGCGGGTCGGTGTAGACCCTGACCAGCGCGGCCAGCGCGAACAGGACCAGCACCGCGACCTCGAGGCACAGCAGCCAGCGCTGGACGGCCGCCGAGAACTCGATGCCGACGTAGCAGACCGCGGTCAGCACGACGATCCAGCCGACGCCCACCACGGTGGTCCACAGCCGGTCGTCCGCCAGGCCGTCCAGGCCCACCAGCCGGAAGCCGTAGGCGGCGGCGACCTCGGCGAGGTTCGCCATGACGAGGACGTTGGCGACGATGAGGCCCCAGCCGCCCATCCATCCGACGCGCGGCCCGAAGGCCCGGGTGGCCCAGGTGAAGGTGGTGCCGCAGTCGGCGTTGCTGGCGTTGAGCTCCCGGAAGGCGTACGCGACCAGCAGCATCGGGACGAACGCCAGCATGGTGACGATCGGGGCCTGCAGTCCGACCCCGGCCACGATGATGCCCAGCGTGGCGGCCAGGCTGTACGCCGGCGCGGTGGAGGCGAGGCCCATGGCCACCGAGGAGAACAGGCCGAGCGCATCGCTCTTGAGCCCCTTGCGGCCCGCCCCTGTGCCGGGGGCGGGGCGGCCGACGGACACGTCGCTGCCGAAGACCCTCACACTTGATTCCAACCCCACCCGCCACCCTCCGCAACAGCGGTGCGCCGAACCTCCGCGGCGGGGGGACGACGACCGCTCCGCTCACACCGAGCGGCCACGCGCACTGAGGCGAGCGGGGCACTCGACCGAGGGGGACCGAGGCGCCGGCGGATGACCTGAACGCACCGGGAGCAAGGGTCAGTACGCCGCGAGCAACTGCTCGAGCAGAGCCGCGGTGGCTTCGCCGGTCGAGGTCCGTGTCACGACGTTGAACTCCCAGGTGATGTCCTCGTTCAGAGGGACGACCGCGATGTCCTCGCTTGGCGGGACCAGCAGTTCGGGAAGCAGCGCGATGCCGAGGCCGTTGGCGACGAAGACCGGGATCGAGCTGGTCTCGGTCGCCTCCACCGCGACGTCGCGCACCACCCCGCGTGCGCCGAGCGCGGCGTCGAGGACGTCCCGGTTGCCGAAACCGACAGGCGCGTCCACGAAGCGCTCATTCGCGAGGTCCGTCAGCGTCAGTCCCGCGCGTGACGCGAGTTCATGGCCGGCCGGGAGGACGACCGCGTAGGGCGTCGTGGCGAGCCGGTGCACTGTGAGGCCTGGGCCCGCGGTGGCCGCCGGGAGCCCGTACAAGCTGAGATCGAGCCGCCCCCGCCGCACGGCGTCGGCGAGCTCCGCCGAGCCGGACGAAGACGCGCGCAGCCGGAGGTCGACGAGCGGGTGTTCGCGGTGAAAGGCGCCGATGACGCGTGGGATCGCGAGGTAGCTCACGCTGGAGAACACCCCGATGCGCAGCTCGCCCCGCAGTTCGCCTCGCGGGTCGGCTGCGGTGCGGGCGCGCGCCTCGGCGTCGGCGAGCGCGCGAAGCGCGGGCAGCACCGCCTCTCCGGCGGCGGTGATCCGCACCCCTCGCTGGTCTCGTTCGAAGAGCACGGTGCCGAGTTCCCGTTCCAGCGCCCGAACGCCGGCGGAGACGGTCGACTGTGCTGCGTAGACGCGTTGCGCGGCACGGGTGAAGCTCAGCTCGTCGGCGACCGCGATCGCGTACTCGACCAGTCGGGTCTCCATCTCTCCGCCTCCCGGCACCATCGGTCGCGTCGATAACTGTGACCAAGTGTATGCGTTGGACGCGATGACATGAGGTGTCGAGCATGGAGGAATGACGACAACTGCTGCTCCGGCCCGGACTCCGGCCACCGAACGACTTCCGCACGGGGCGGGGTTCTGGATCATCGCGCTCGCCTTCGGCACCGAGCTCGCGTTCTGCGCCGTCCCGACGCCCCTCTACGCGATCTACCAGCAGCGCGACGGCTTCCCGACGATCGTCCTCACCGTCATCTTCGGCGCATACGCGGTCGGGGTCATGCTGAGCCTGTATCTCGCGGGCCATGTCTCCGACTGGCTGGGACGCCGACGCGTGATCCTCGGCTCGCTGCTCGTCAACCTGGTGGCCGCGATCCTCTTCCTCGTCCGGAACGACGTCGCCGGCCTCATCGCCGCCCGCTTCGTCAGCGGACTCGGCATCGGCATCCTCACCGCCACGGCGACCGCGCACCTCTCCGAGCTCGGTGCAGCGGCCCACCACGCCAAAGGTCGCGTCGCCCTCGTGTCGGCCTTCGCGAACCTCGGCGGCATCGGCCTCGGCCCGCTGATCGGCGGGCTCGTCGCGACCTGGTCCACGCGACCCCTCATCACCCCCTACGTGGCCTTCGCCATCGTCCTGGTCGTCGAAGGGATCCTGGTCGCCCTCGTTCCCGAGACGATCGAGCGCCGTGAGGAGCGCCCCGCCTACCGGCCGCAGCGCGTCGCGGTGCCGGCGGCGGGCAGGGGCGCGTTCTGGGCGGCCGGAGCGGCGGCGTTCGGGGCGTTCGCAGTGTTCGGCACCTTCATGGGACTGTCCTCGACCTTCCTCGTCGGTCTCCTCGGGCTGCGTTCGCACCTGCTCGCCGGTCTGGCGCCCTTCGTCGTCTTCATGGCCGCAGCCCTCGCGCAGATCCTCACCGTGCGGCTGGCGACGCGCCCTCAGATCGGGCTCGCCATCGCACTCGCCACGCTCGGGCTCGTGACCATCGGCGTCGCCGCCCTCGTCGCCTCACTTCCGCTCTTCCTCATCGGCGGCGGGGTCGCGGGCGCAGGGATCGGCATCCTGTTCCGAGCCGCCCTCGGCACCGTCGCCGCGGTCGCGGACGCCGAGCGTCGAGGCGAGGCGCTCGCCGGCATCTTCCTCATCGCCTACGCCGGCATGACCATCCCGCCGCTCCTCACCGCCGGCGCGCTCAGGGTCTGGCCCACGGTCACCGTGCTCGTCGGCCTGGTCACCCTCGCCGCGATGCTTGTCGCAGTCTCCGGCTCCCGGATGCTTCTGCTTCGACGCTGAAACCCTGGGGCAGGGAGGCATCCGCAGCCGACCCACAGCCCGGTGAAAAGACAACCCAGACTGGACAGCCCGGCTCCCAGCAGTACGGAGCCCCCTTCCCGGCAGGGAAGGGGGCTCGACCGCACTCGTCTCAGTGCGCGTGCCCGCTCGCAGCCGGCGCCGGACCCGCGTTCTTGACCGTCAGCGGCAGGAGCTTCTTGCCGGTGGGGCCGATCTGGATGTGGGTGTCCATCTGCGGCTGAACCACACCGAAGACTGGGCCGATTCAGCGCCGTGGACAGTTCTGCGCGGTTTACCGCAGAAGCCACCGATCGGCGCAGGACCTCTGGTCTCAGACTCATGTAATGGTCATCCCGCAGCGTGACGTCCAAGGGGCATCACGCAACGAGCCAGGGTCACCTACCCGTAGTGAGGAGGCGCTCCCTGGCCGTTTCTCCGCCAGATCGCGGAATTCGTATCCGTGAACTTCCGGCCCCCTGGGCGAGGATTCGCGCCCCGACCAGTGCTTACCGAGGACTTGCTTCCTGGCGGGCCGCTGCGGCCTCCGGGCCGACCGTCTCAAGGCTCGGTGTGACGGCCTTGCGCTCCTGGATGTGCGCGTAGGCCATCAGGCCGAGCAGGACGGCGAGCAGCACGGCCGAGGAGCCCGCGGTGCCGAGGTTCAGTCCGCCCTTGGCGACCGGCTTGGTGAGGAAGTCGCCGGCGGTGGCGCCGAGGGGGCGGGTGAGGACGAAGGCGATCCAGAACAGGAGGACGTTCGGGACGGCGGGCGCCTTCATCAGGACGACCAGCACGACCAGCACGCTGGACACCAGCGCCGCACCACCCAGGTAGCCGAGTCCGGAGCTGTCGGACAGGAAGTCACCCATCGAGGTACCGAGGGTGTTGGAGACGAGGATCGCCGCCCAGAACAGGGCCTCGCCCTTGAAGGTGACGATGTCGCGGATCTGGAACGTCATCCCGCTGATCCTCCAGGCGACGAAGATCGCCAGGAGGATGGAGACGAGGATCGCGGCTCCCTCCGGGTAGCCGAGGCCGAGGCCCTGCGGGCCCCAGCCCAGTGAAGTGGCGCCGCCCGAGAGGTACTTGTCGCTGGCGTCGCGGTTCATGAAGTCGGACATCGTGGTGCCGGCCATGCTGGTCGACAGGATCACGGTCCAGTAGAAGAACGGGTTGTAGCGCGCGGATCGCAGCTGCACCACCAGCGTCACCACGAAGATCAGGAACAGGGCGATCGTGGTGAGGAAATAGCCGATTTTGAGCGTCTGGGAGAACAGGTCGCCCGCCGTCTCACCCAGGGTCGTCGCGGCGATCTTCATGATCCAGAACGCCAGCGTGACCTCGGGCAGCTTCTTCATCACAGACTTCGTCGACGTCAAAAGGGTGCTCCTGTACTTGTGGGGGGATCTCCGTTCGACCCTGACAAGGTCGATCTGAACGGGGGTGCGCACCACGGATCTTGCGTCAGTGCGCCCGGCGTGCTTTACCTGTCAACCTCACCCGCGCCGGAGGCGGAGGAGGCCAAGGATCGTCATGGCACCGGAACGCCTCCGGTTCTACGATTTACGGCGGCCGGGCACGCCGTGTTCACGGCGAGCGGGCTACGCGGAAGGCACCAGAGAGATCTCGGACAGGCTCGGCGCCGCCCTCATGTGCCAGCCTCAGCCCCACTCAGCTCGGCGATCGGCCCGACCACTCCCCTTCGGCCTGTGGCGGCTAGGTTTGCCCGCGTAGTCAGCCGACAAGGTTGCCGTTGATGGGTCGACGGGCTGGAGATCGTGGCTGTCGGTAGGGGAGAGGGTATCCACCGTGCGGGTCTGTCGGCGGTCGGTGAGCATCTGCCGGCCCACCAGAATGGCCAAGACAGCGAGCAGCGCGGATGAGGTGACCGTGGTTCCTGCTCCAAGTCCGCCCTGTGTGACGGGCTTTTCCACCGCGTTCTCCACCACCGCTCCGAGCGGGCGCGTCAACACGTAGGCCGCCCAAAACAGCACCGTGCCCGAGATCGGCGTCAGATAATGCGTGGCAAGGATCACGAGCATGGCCCCGCACAGCAGCAGAGAGCTGTCTCGGAAGCCGAGGCCCAGACCGCCGGAAAGGAAGTCACCGCTGGAGGTGCCCAGCGTGTTGGACACCAATTGCCGCGGTCCAGTACAAGACCTCGCCCTCCGTGGTGGCGATCCGCTCGACATCCATGGTTTGTCCGGTCATCCGCCACCCGATCAGCACGATTGCCAGCAGGCTGGTCAGCAGAATCGAGCCACCGGCGTAGCCGAGCCCGGCCGTGCGGTTGATGTAGTCGGACGTCGAGGTGCCCACGATGCTGGTGGTCAGAATGACCGACCAGAACACCACCGGGCGGAAGCGGTCGGCCTTGAGCTGCATCGCCAGGGTGACCACCAAGGCCAGTAGGAAGATCATCGCGCCGACGGCGTAGCCGAGGTTCAATGGCGCCATCGTGACGAAGTCCGATGCCGACTCGCCCAGTGTGGTTGCGACGATCTTGGTCGCCCAGAACATCGTGCCGACCATCGGCAACCTGCTCACGGCAACCTTGCTCATTGAAGGTCCCATCCTCACCCCTCACGAAGCACCGGCCCGCCGAATCCCTCGTGGCGGACCGCAGACCTGGCCCGCGAGTCCATGGGTCCCCAACGCGGGCGCTCGATCCCGCTTCATCCTGCTGATCCACCCGACAGGGCGATGGTCGAGGGGCGTCCGGCAGATAAAGCACCTGCTGGCTTGGCACGGGTGCTGCGAAAACCACCGAGCCCTCTCCTGATCAGGGAGAGGGCTCAGAACGGCATGCACCTGCGCAAGGAGCCGTAGGGAGCTCAGACCCACTCCACCTCTGAGCGAATGCGCGAGCAGCCTGCCGACTCCGGCAGGGGCGTACAGAGGGTCCGCTTCTGGGCCGCCGGCCGACGTCCAGAAACACCGACAGCAGCCAGCACAGCCGCTACCTCCTCCTCACTCACCCCGGCCAGCGCCTCCATCACCCGATCGAGTGCCTCGCCCACCTCAGTGCGAGTGACCACTCGAAGCCGGCGCCTGACCTGCGTTCTTGACCGTCAGCGGCAGGAGCTTCTTGCCGGTGGGGCCGATCTGGATGTGGGTGTCCATCTGGGGGCAGACCCCGCAGTCGAAGCAGGGGGTCCAGCGGCAGTCCTCGACCTCCGTTTCGTCGAGGGCGTCCTGCCAGTCCTCCCAGAGCCAGTCCTTGTCCAGGCCGGAGTCGAGGTGGTCCCAGGGGAGGACCTCCTCGTAGGTGCGCTCGCGGGTGGTGTACCAGTCGACGTCCACGCCGTAGGGGGCCAGCGCCTTGTCGGCGCAGGACATCCAGCGGTCGTAGGAGAAGTGCTCGCGCCAGCCGTCGAAGCGGCCGCCGTCGTCGTAGACCGCGCGGATGACGGCGCCGACGCGGCGGTCGCCGCGGGAGAGGAGGCCCTCGACGATGCCCGGCTTGCCGTCGTGGTAGCGGAAGCCGATCGAGCGGCCGTACTTCTTGTCGCCGCGGATCTTGTCGCGGAGCTTGGCCAGGCGGGCGTCCGTCTCCTCCGCCGAGAGCTGCGGGGCCCACTGGAAGGGGGTGTGGGGCTTGGGGACGAAACCGCCGATGGAGACCGTGCAGCGGATGTCGTTCGAGCCGGAGACCTCGCGGCCCTTCTGGATGACGTGCGTCGCCATGTCGGCGATCTGCAGGACGTCCTCGTCGGTCTCGGTCGGCAGGCCGCACATGAAGTACAGCTTCACCTGGCGCCAGCCGTTGCCGTACGCCGTGGCGACCGTGCGGATCAGGTCCTCCTCCGAGACCATCTTGTTGATGACCTTGCGGATGCGCTCCGAGCCGCCCTCGGGGGCGAAGGTCAGGCCCGAACGGCGGCCGTTGCGGGTCAGCTCGTTCGCCAGGTCGATGTTGAAGGCGTCGACCCGGGTGGAGGGCAGGGACAGGCCGACCTTGTCGTCCTCGTAGCGGTCCGCCAGGCCCTTGGCGATGTCGCCGATCTCCGAGTGGTCCGCGGAGGAGAGGGAGAGCAGGCCCACCTCCTCGAAGCCCGTCGCCTTGAGCCCGCGGTCCACCATCTCGCCGATCCCGGTGATGGAGCGCTCGCGGACCGGGCGGGTGATCATGCCGGCCTGGCAGAAGCGGCAGCCGCGGGTGCAGCCGCGGAAGATCTCCACCGACATGCGCTCGTGGACCGTCTCGGCCAGGGGGACCAGCGGCTGCTTGGGGTACGGCCACTCGTCCAGGTCCATGACCGTGTGCTTGGACACGCGCCACGGGACGCCGGAGCGGTTGGGAACGACGCGGGCGATTCGGCCGTCGGGGAGGTACTCGACGTCGTAGAACGCCGGGACGTACACCCCGCCGGTCTTCGCCAGGCGGAACAGCAGCTCCTCGCGGCCGCCGGGGCGGCCCTCGGCCTTCCACGCGCGGATGATCGCGGTCATGTCGAGGACGGCCTGCTCGCCGTCGCCGAGGACCGCCGCGTCGATGAAGTCGGCGATCGGCTCCGGGTTGAACGCGGCGTGGCCGCCGGCCAGCACGATCGGGTCGTCTTCCGTGCGGTCCTTGGACTCCAGGGGGATCCCGGCGAGGTCCAGGGCGGCGAGCATGTTCGTGTAGCCCAGCTCCGTGGAGAAGCTGAGGCCGAGGACGTCGAAGGCCTTCACCGGGCGGTGGCTGTCGACCGTGAACTGCGGGACGCCGTGCTCGCGCATCAGCGCCTCCAGGTCCGGCCACACGCTGTAGGTGCGCTCGGCGAGGACCCCCTCCTGCTCGTTGAGGACCTCGTAGAGGATCTGGACGCCCTGGTTGGGCAGGCCGACCTCGTACGCGTCCGGGTACATGAGCGCCCAGCGGACGTCGCACTCGTCCCAGTCCTTGACGGTGGAGTTGAGCTCTCCGCCGACGTACTGGATCGGCTTCTGCACGTGGGGGAGCAGAGCTTCGAGCTGCGGGAAAACCGACTCGACAGGCATCTCGCGAACCTTCATGAGCTGACAGGGGTGACCATCAAGCGTAACCCGCCCGGAGGACTCCCCCGAACGCTCAGAGGCCCGTCCCGGAACCGGCCTCCTTCCACACCGCGGGCAGGTCCGCCTCGGCCTGCGCCGCGCGTGCCTCCTCGCGGCCGTACAGCAGGCCGTAGGTGAACGTGCTCTCCCCCGCCGCGTGGGCCACCGCGGACAGCTCGCGCAGGGTCAGGCGGGTCATGACGCTGTCCTGGTGGTCGCCGAGCAGGGTGGTGAGGGACTTCATGGACCTGGCGAGGGAGCGGGCCGGTTTGCCGAGGGCCGGTGTGGCGGCCTCGGCCGCGTACCGGGTGCGCTTGGCCTTCTTGCGGGCCTCGTGCACGGCGACGTCCCGCTCCTGGCCGGGCGGAGCGGCGAGCGCGCGCTCGACCAGGGCGGAGAGCGTGGCCAGGTCCTTGTGTACGGCCTTGGCGAGCGCCTTCTCCGGTCGTTTCCCGGCGGCCTTCCGCAGGGGCGGGGCGGCGAGGAGGGCGTCCAGGGTGTCGAGGAGGGTGAGGTAGCGGCGGGAGTCCAGGACGCCGGTGAGGTGGGCGTGTGCGCCGCCGTGCCGGGCCTCGGCCCAGGCCGCGAGGCGTTCGCGGACGGGGCCAGCGACCAGCTCGGGCGGGAAAGAGTCGACGGCGGCCGTCAGGCGTTCGGCCTGCACCTCGTGGTCGCGGTCCACGCCCAGCTCGGCCGCGAGCCACTTCAGCTCGGCGGCGACGGGGTCGGTGACCGTGCGGTCGAGGAGGGAACGGAAGGTGCGCAGGGTGCTGCGGGCGCGGCGGGTGGCGACCCGCATCCGGTGCACGGAGTCGGGCACGTCCCGGCGGACGGCGGGGTCCAGCTCGACCAGGGCGTCCCGCTGGGCGCGCAGATAGGCGAGGACGTGGTCGCCGGTCGTCACCGGCGGTGCGGGGGCGTCGTTCCCGCGGCGGTGTCCTCCGGTCTGTTCCAGGGCGCGGGCGAGTTTCGACGGCGAGGCCGAGGGACGTACGCCGGCTCTGCGCAGCCGTTTCTCCACCTGGTCGAGGAAGGCGGGGTCGCCGTCGTCGGCGAGTTCCACCTCGATCTCGGTCCACTGGGCGGCGCCGCCCCTGCCGTCCAGCCGCTCGGCGGTCACGGTGTCGACGCTCGCCTCGGCGAGCAGGGTGCCCTCGGCGTCGACCAGGTGGCGGACATCGCGGGCGGAGCGCAGCCGGACCAGCGGGACCAGCTCGGCGTCGCGGACCCGGGAGCGGACGAGGGCGGCGATCTCCTCGGGGACGGTGTCGGAGAGCGGGGCCCGGATCTCGTCCCGTACGCCCGGCTCGACCGGGACCTTCAGATGCCAGCCGGCGTCCGTGCCGCCGGTGCGGCGGCGCAGGGTGAGGGCGGCGCTGGTCAGGCGCTGGTCAGAGGTGTCGTAGTAGGTGGCGTCGAGTTCGACCAGGCCCTTGTCGAGGACGGCCGCCACCCCGGCGACGCCGGTCAGGTCGGGCAGGCCGCTGTCGTCGGACTCGTACTTGCGCTCGATCTCGCGTTTCTCATCCGCCTTATCCGCCATGGACCGAATCTAGTGGCCCGCAGGGCGGCACGGCAGGGGCCCTTCCGGGTGGATGGCCGGGAAATTTCCGTCGTCCGCCCGGTGAACGCCCCTGGCCCGAGCCGCCGGGGGCCTAGACGAGTAAGTCCGAAGGGTTGGTCAGTGGTCGTAGGCGATCAGTGAGCGTGTGATGGCTCGGCCTGTGTTGCGGTTGTGCCAGATCGCGGTCGTCATGGCGAGGATCCGTTGTCCGACACGGGCGAGAACGCCGGCGGGGGTTCTCGCGCCGTGACGCTCGAGGTCGAGCTGGCCCTTGAGGGTGTCGTTCACCGACTCGATGAGCTGACGGATGGGCTTGAGAAGGTGTTCGCCGGGCCGGGGGGTGATGTTGCGGTAGGTCGGCCGCAGCAGGGTCAGGCCGTGCTCGGCCATGAAGGCGTCGAGGTGCCTGGATACGTAGCCCTTGTCGCCGACGATGGTCTGTCCGGGGTGGGTGGCCAGTAGGTCCTGGTCGCCGGTGAGCATGTCGGCCAGCACCTCGCGTTCGTCAACTTTGGGGTTGGCCAGGGCCCAGGCGATCGGGAGGCCGCCGGGGGTGCACACAAGGTGAAGACGCAGGCCCCAGAAGAACCGGGAGTGCGAGGGGCAGTAGCCGTAGCCGGCCCAGCCGGCCAGGTCGGAGCGCTTCGCGGTGGGCCGTGAGCGGGCGCACTCCACGGGGGTGGAGTCCACGATCCACACGTCGTCGTGCCAAAGGTCGCTGTCCCGGGCCAGGGTGCGGATGAACCTGCTGATCAGCGTGTTCGCGGCCCGCAGGCGTTTGTTGTACCCGGACTGCCCGGGCAGGTAGGGGAACTCGGCCGCCAGATGGACGCGGGCGAACCGCAGCCAGCGGGCTTCGGAGACGAACCCGAGCAGGGCCTGCATCACCGCCAGCGTCAACAACTCGGCATCGCTCAGGCTCGGCGGGCGGCCCCATCGACGCGATCCTGCCAGAGAGTCATCGATCTTCACGTACAGTGCAGTCGCGAGGGTTTCGAGGTCTGTCGTCACAAACGGACCAACGAGACCCTCGCTTCATGCACTCGGCCCCTTCGGACTTACTCGTCTAGGCCGACATGGGTCTTTGCACCTTGATCGACTGCAGGAGTCCCACGGCCACCCACGCGGCGAACATCGACGAGCCTCCGTAGGACACGAAGGGCAGCGGCAGGCCGGTGACCGGCATGATGCCGAGGGTCATGCCGATGTTCTCGAAGGCCTGGAAGGCGAACCAGGCGACGATGCCGGCGGCCACGATCGTCCCGTACAGCTCGGTGGAGTCGCGGGCGATGCGGCAGGCCCGCCACAGCACCACGCCGAGCAGGAAGATGATGAAGCCGGCGCCGACGAAGCCCAGCTCCTCCCCCGCGACCGTGAAGACGAAGTCGGTCTGCTGCTCGGGCACGAACTGGCCGGTTGTCTGCGAGCCGTGGAAGAGCCCGGCCCCGGTCAGACCGCCGGAGCCGATGGCGATGCGGGCCTGGTTGGTGTTGTAGCCGACGCCGGCCGGGTCGAGGTCCGGGTTGGCGAAGGCGGCGAAGCGGTTGATCTGGTACTGGTCCAGGATGTGCAGCTGCCAGATGGCGACGCAGCCGATCACTCCGGCGATGAGCAGGCCGAAGACCCAGCGGTTGGAGGCGCCGGAGGCGAGCAGCACGCCCAGGATGATGGCCACCATGGCGAGCACCGAGCCGAGGTCCGGCATGAGCAGCAGGATCAGGCACGGTACGGCCGCGAGGCCGAGGGACTGGGCCACGGTCCGGTGGTCCGGGTAGGGCTTGTCGCCCGCGTCCACCCGGGCCGCGAGCATCATCGCCATGCCCAGGATGATGGTCACCTTGAGGAACTCGGCGGGCTGCAGCGAGAAGCCGCCGATGACGAGCCAGTTGCGCTGGCCGTTGATGGTGGCGCCGAGCGGGGTGAGGACCGTCAGGGCCAGCAGGACGGACAGGCCGTAGAGGACCGGCACGGCGTTGCGCAGGCCGCGGTGGCCCAGCCAGAGCGTGCCGATCATGAGCGCGAACCCGATGCCGATGTTCATCAGGTTCCGTTCCAGGAAGAAGTACGGGTCGCCCTGGTTGATCTCGGTGCGGTTGCGGGTCGCCGAGAACACCAGCAGGGACCCGATCAGGGACAGGGCGATCGCGGCCAGCAGGATCGGCCAGTCGAGCCGGCGGGCCAGCGAGTCGCGGGCGAAGATCCTGGTCCAGCCGGCCCGCTCCGGGCCGTACCCGGAGACGGAGAAGCTGTTCGTGCCGGTCATGAGGGCATCCTCCGGCTTCCCCTCCTGCGGCGGGCGCCCGCCCTGCGGGTGTTGCGGTTTCCGGCGGTGGGCGAGGGGGTGGTGGCGGGCTGCTGCTGGTCGGTGCCGTTGCTGGGGTTGTCCTGCTGGGAGGCCTCGGCGTCCTTCGCCGGGTCGCCGGTGATCTTCGGGGAGGCGATCGTGCCGTCCGGGCGGACCTTGGGCAGGCCCTTCTGCGGCTCGGGCAGGAGCGCCTTCTTCTTGTCGATGGAGCCGTCGCCCTGGACGCCGTAGAGCGCGCTGTAGATGTTGCGCACGGCCTCACCGGAGGCGCCGGAACCCGTACCGGCCTGGGCGATCGTCATGATCACCGTGTAGTCCTTGGAGTAGGTGGCCAGCCAGGACGTGGTCTGCTTGCCGTAGACCTCCGCCGTACCCGTCTTGCCGTGCAGCGGGATCTTGTCCTGCGGCCAGCCGTTGAACTTCCACGCCGCCGTACCGCGGGTGATGACGCCCGCGAAGGCGTCGTTCATGCCCTTGAGGGTGGCCTGGCTGACGGGCAGTTTGCGCGCCACCTTCGGCTTGATCTGCTGGACGGTCTTGCCGTCGGGGCTGATGATCGCCTTGCCGATGGTCGGGGCGTACTCGGTGCCGCCGTTGGCGACGGCGCTGTAGATCATCGCCTCCTGTATCGGCGTGACGAGGGTGTCGCCCTGGCCGATGGAGTAGTTGATCTCGTCACCCTCGCGCATCTTGTTGCCTTCGAGGCAGTTCTCGTAGGCGATCTTCTGGACGTAGGAGCCGTCCTTCTTGCCGGTCTTGCACCAGGCGTCCTTGTTGGCCTTCCAGTAGTCGAGCTTCCACTGGCGGTCGGGGACCCGGCCGGTGACCTCGTTGGGCAGGTCGATGCCGGTCTCCTTGCCGAGGCCGAACTGGTGGGCGGTCCTGAAGAACCAGTCCTTGGGCTGGCCCTTCTTCGGGTTGATGCCGCCGTCCTTCTTCCACTCCTTGTCGGCGAGGCCGTAGAAGACGGTGTCGCAGGAGACCTCCAGGGCGCGGCCCAGGGAGATGTCGCCGAAGTTCTCGCCCTCGAAGTTCTTGAAGACCTGGCCGCCGACCGAGTAGGAGCTGGTGCAGGGGTAGCCGCCGTCCCAGGGGTAGCCGGCGTTGACCGCGGCGGCGGTGGAGACCACCTTGAACGTCGAACCGGGGGCCGCCTGGCCCTGGATGGCCCGGTTGAGCAGCGGGTAGTCGGAGTCCTTGCCGGTGAGGGCCTTGTAGTCCTTGGCGGAGATGCCGCCCACCCACACGTTCGGGTCGTAGGTGGGGGCGGAGGCCATGGCGACGACGCGGCCGGTCTTGGCCTCCATGACCACGACGGCGCCGGAGTCGGCCTTGTAGTTCTCGCCGGTGATCTTGTCGAACTGCTGGCGGGCGGCCTTCATCGCCTTGTCCAGTTCGTACTCGGCGACGCGCTGGACCCGGGAGTCGATGCTGGTGACCAGGTTCGCGCCGGGCTCGGCGGCGTCGGACCTGGCCTTGCCGATGACCCGGCCGAGGTTGTCCACCTCGTAGCGGGTGACGCCGGCCTTGCCGCGCAGCTCCTTGTCGTACTCCCGCTCCAGGCCGGAGCGGCCGACCATGTCGGAGCGCAGGTAGGGCGAGTCGGTGTTCTTGGCCTTCTCGATCTCGGCGTCGGTGACGGGCGAGAGATAGCCGAGCACCTGGGCGGTGTTGGAGCCGCCGGGGCCCGGGTAGCGGCGCACGGCCTCGGGCTCGGCGGTGATGCCGGGGAAGTCCTCGGCGCGCTCACGGATCTGCAGGGCCTGCTTGGGCGTCGCCTCGTCGGTGATCGGGATCGGCTGGTACGGCGAGCCGTTCCAGCACGGCTTGGGGGTCTTGGCGTCGCACAGCCGGACCTTCTGGATGACGTCCGCGGGCTTCATGCCGAGGACGCCGGCCAGCTTGGTGAGGACGGCCTTGCCGTCGTCCTTCTGCTTGAGCAGGTCGGTGCGGGAGGCGGAGACGACCAGGCGGGTCTCGTTGTCCGCGAGGGGTACGCCGCGGGCGTCGAGGATGTCGCCGCGCACGGCCGGGTCGACGACCTGCTGGACGTGGTTGCCGGACGCCTCCTTCTGGTACTGGGCGCCCTCGCGGATCTGCAGGTACCACAGCCGGCCGCCGAGCGTGCCGAGGAGGGAGAGGACGAGGATCTGGATCACGACGAGCCGGATCTGGACCCGTGGGGTCCGGCCGGTCTCGGGGATGTTGGTCACGGCGGTTGTCTCCCCCTCTCAGTGTGTGCGCGTCCGCGCGCGCGGCGCCGGTGTGCGACGGGCGTGTGCGCGTACGCATGATGAACGACCAGCCTGTGAACGCCCGTTCCGGGAAAGCCGACCCGTTCGGGTGAACTCGCCGGAACGCGGGACTGCCTGACCGTGTTTCACAGCCGCTTGACCCCCTTGATGCGGCCGACCCGCGCGGAGCGGGTGCGGGCCTTGGCCCTGAGCGAGCCGAGGCCGCCGCGCTGGCCGCCGATGCGCAGGCCGGTGCCGGAGGAGAGCCAGCCGGTGGAGATGTCGCCGGCCTTGGCGGCGGGCCCGGTCTCGGTCAGCGGGTCGTTGTCCGCGCGGCGGGCCAGCCACATGATGCCGGGGACCACGAACGGGGCGAGCAGCAGGTCGTACAGGGCCGCCGAGAACAGCAGCCCGGGCAGGCCGACATGGCGGGCGGCGGTGTCCCCGACCAGCGCGCCGACGCCCGCGTACAGCAGCGTGGAGCCGATCGCGGCGGCGACCACGACGGCCATCGGGCCGCTCGCCGACTTCAGGCGGCCGTTGTCCGGTTTGATGAGCCCGGCGAAGTAGCCGATGACGCACAGCACGAGGGCGTAGCGGCCGGCCGCGTGGTCGGCGGGCGGCGCGAGGTCGGCGAGCAGGCCGGCGCCGAAGCCGACGAGGGCGCCGCCGACATGGCCGTACACCATCGCGAGGCCGAGGACGGTGAGCAGCAGCAGGTCGGGGACGGCGCCCGGCAGATGCAGGCGAGCGAGGACGCTCACCTGGATCACCAGGGCCACGACGACCAGCGCGCTGGAGAGCAGGATCCGGTTGAGGCGCATGGATGAGTCAGCTCCTACTGCTGCTGGCCGGTCGTGTCGTTCGCGTTCGCCGAGGGGGTCACCGTGACGGTCACCGTCGGTGTCGGGACCGGTTTGGGCTTGGCCGGCAGGACTTCGTCGCGCGGGTCCTTCTTGGGGGCCTGGACGACCACGCCGACGATGTCGAGCTTGCTGAAGCCGACGTACGGGGTGACGTACACCGTGCGGGTCAGGCCGCCGTTGGAGGGCTCGACGCGGGAGACCACGCCGACCGGCACTCCCGGCACGAACGGCTTGTCGGCCTCGGAGCCGAAGGTGACGAGGCGGTCGCCCTTCTTCACCTCCGCCTTGGCGTTGAGCAGTTCCACGCGCAGCGGGCGGTCGCCCTGCCCGGAGGCGAAGCCGAGTTCGTCGCTGCCCTCCATGCGGGTGCCGACCGTGAAGTCGGGGTCGTTGGCGAGCAGCACCGTGGAGGTGTCGGGGCCGACGGTGGTGACGCGGCCGACCAGTCCGTCGCCGTTGAGGACGGTCATGTCGCGCTTGATGCCGTCGTTGGCGCCCGCGTCGATGGTGATGGTCCAGGAGAAGCCCTGCGCCGCTCCTATGGCGATGACCTGGGCGCCCTTGATGCCGTACTGGCCCTCGCCGGCGAGCTTCAGCATCTTGTCGAGCTGGTTCAGCCGGCTGCGGTTGCGGTCGTCGCTGCCGAGCTTCGCCTTGAGAGCCGCGTTCTCCTTCTCCAGCCTGGCGAGCCGGTCGTGCCGGTTGCCGGAGTCCCTTATCGCGGAGACGGCGTTGCCGACCGGATCGACCGCCGAGGACAGCCCGTTCTCGACCGGGCCGAACACCGCGGCCGCGGCCTGCCGGGCGCCGTCGACCGGGGAGTTCCGGCCCCCGCGGATATCCACCGTGATCAGCGCGAACGCGATGGCGACCAGCAGGACCAGGAGCAACCGGCTCTCTTTCGTGTCCCTCACGTGCGGCGGCCGTGCCCTTCCTCAATAGGAATTCGAGGGGCCCCGGCGACGCGCCTGCGGAATACGCAGTCACAAGGGGCCCGATTGCGGGAGCTTATGCCTCTATATCAACGATCCGCCGCACGAGAGGAGAACGTCTCGTACGGCGGAAACGAAGAGTCGCGTCATCGGCGCGGCTGGGCGTCCAGGACCTGCTGGAGCGCCTCGAACTCCTCGACGCACTTGCCGGAGCCGAGCGCGACGCTGTCCAGGGGGTCCTCGGCGATGTGGATCGGCATGCCGGTCTCCCGGCGCAGCCGCTCGTCGAGCCCGCGCAGCAGGGCTCCGCCGCCGGTCAGAACGATTCCTCGGTCCATGATGTCGCCGGACAGCTCCGGCGGGCACTTGTCGAGGGTCGTCTTGACGGCGTCCACGATCGCGTTGACCGGTTCCTCGATCGCCTTGCGGACCTCGGCGGCCGAGATGACCACGGTCTTCGGCAGGCCGGACACCAGGTCCCGGCCGCGGACTTCGGTGTGCTCGTCGGTGTCGAGGTCGTACGCCGAACCGATCGTGATCTTGATCTGTTCGGCCGTGCGCTCACCCAGCAGAAGGCTGTACTCCTTCTTGATGTACTGGATGATCGCGTTGTCCAGTTCGTCGCCCGCGACGCGGATGGACTGGGCGGTGACGATGCCGCCGAGCGAGATGACCGCGACCTCCGTGGTGCCGCCGCCGATGTCCACCACCATGTTGCCCGTGGCCTCGTGGACCGGCAGCCCGGAGCCGATGGCCGCGGCCATGGGCTCCTCGATGATGTGCACCTGGCGCGCACCCGCCTGGGAGGACGCCTCGATCACGGCGCGGCGCTCGACGCCCGTGATGCCCGAGGGCACACAGACGACGACCCGCGGACGAGCCAGATACCGCCGCTTGTGGATCTTCAGGATGAAGTAGCGGAGCATGCGCTCGGTGATCTCGAAGTCGGCGATCACGCCGTCCTTCAGCGGGCGGACCGCCACGATGTTGCCGGGCGTCCGGCCGATCATCTTCTTCGCTTCGGCACCGACTGCGAGGATCCCACCCGTGTTGGTGTTGATCGCGACGACGGACGGCTCGTTGAGTACGATTCCGCGACCCCTGACGTACACCAGCGTGTTGGCGGTCCCGAGGTCGACAGCCATGTCACGGCCGATGAACGACATAGAGTTCCCCATCCGGATTCATCTGGCCTTCCCATAGCTTTTGAGGGCATATCAGGTCGGCGAGGCGGGTGCTGTGACGTGAAGGCTTCCATCGTAAACGCGCCTGCACGAACACTGCGCGAGGGTCTCCGCCATTGTCACCAGATGGCGGCCCGCCCCGCTTGTGGAGACGGTCCAACGGGGGCACGCGTTCCCCCGATCGGTGCGGCATATGCCAAGGGACGGCCGGAAATGTTCGGCCGTCCCTGGTCAGGCGCGGGCTCGGCGAGCTGACGCCGCCTCAGAAAAAATTCCGCGAAAACTCTTCCCGCGGTGCGCGCCGCTCAGCCCCGGCCCGGGAAGAAGATCTTCACCTCGCGCTCGGCGGACTCCTCGGAGTCGGAGGCGTGGATCAGGTTCTCCCGGACGATGACGCCGTAGTCGCCGCGGATGGAGCCAGGCGCGGCGGCGATCGGGTCGGTCGGGCCGGCGAGCGCCCGGACGCCCTCGATGACCCGCTCGCCCTCGACGATCAGCGCGACGACGGGACCGGAGGACATGAACTCCACCAGCGGCTCGTAGAACGGCTTGCCCACGTGCTCGGCGTAGTGCTGCTCCAGCGTGGCACGGTCCAGGGTGCGCAGCTCCAGCGCCGTGATCCGCCAGCCGGCCTTGCGCTCGATACGGCTGATGATCTCGCCGGTCAGGCCTCGACGGACGGCGTCGGGCTTGAGGAGGACGAGGGTGCGCTGGCTCACGGAAGGCTCCTTACGCGACGGACGTGTGCGGTGGGACGAGGTTACAGGGCGTGTCGGCCCGTCCGTCACACAGCGTCAGGTGTGGAGGAGCCGGACTCCGCCTGGGCGGCGAATCTGGCCTTCGCCTCGTCCACCTTCCGACCGAAGTGCACCGATGCCCACCACAGCCCGGCGAACACCGCGCCCATGAAGTACATGGTCGGGACGAAGACGCCGGAGGCGATCAGGGCGATCTGCAGGGCCCAGCCGAGGGCCACCCCGCCGGGCCGGGTCACCATGCCGCACAGCAGCACGCACAGCAGCATGGCGATGCCGCTGACCAGCCACACCGTCGAGACCGACAGGCCCGGGTCCTTCATCGCGACGAGCCCCGCGAAGCCGATGACGAAGAACTCGCCGATCAGGGTGGAGGAGCACAGCGTACGCATGCGCGGATCAGCCCTTCCCCAGGAGCAGGCGGGCCTCGCCCACCGTGATGACGGAACCGGTGACCAGCACGCCGCCGCCCGCGAACTCGCCCTCCTCCTCGGCCAGCGTGATCGCGGCCTCCAGGGCGTCCGGCAGCCGCGGCTCGACCTGCACCCGCTCCTCGCCGAACACCTCCACGGCGATCGCGGCCAGCTCGTCCGCGTCCATGGCCCGGTGGCTGGAGTTCTGCGTGACGACGACCTCGGCGAAGATCGGCTCGAAGGCCTCCAGCAGGCCCCGCACGTTCTTGTCGCCGCTCGCGCCGACCACGCCGATCAGCCGGCTGAAGTCGAACGCCTCCTGCACCGCCTCCGCCGTCACCCGCGCCCCCGCCGGGTTGTGCGCGGCGTCCAGCACGACGGTCGGAGAGCGCCGTACGACCTCCAGGCGGCCCGGCGAGGAGACGGCCGCGAAGGCCTTGCGGACGGTGTCGATGTCCAGCGGCTCGGCGCGCTGGGCGCCGACCCCGAAGAACGCCTCGACGGCGGCGAGGGCGACGGCCGCGTTGTGCGCCTGGTGGGCGCCGTGCAGCGGGAGGTACACCTCGGGGTACTCGCCGCCGAGTCCGCGCAGCGTGAGCAGCTGCCCGCCGACGGCGACCTGCCGGGCGACGACGCCGAACTCCAGGCCCTCGCGGGCCACGGTGGCGTCCACCTCCACGGCCTTCTTCAGCAGCACCTGCGCCGCCTCCACCGGCTGCTGCGCCAGGATGACGGTCGCGTCCTGCTTGATGATGCCGCTCTTCTCGCCGGCGATCTCCGCGGTCGTCTCGCCGAGGCGGTCGGTGTGGTCGAGGTCGATCGGGGTGATCACCGCGACATCTCCGTCGATCACGTTGGTGGCGTCCCAGGAGCCGCCCATGCCGACCTCGACGACGGCCACGTCGACCGGCGCGTCCGCGAAGGCCGCGTACGCCATGCCGGTGAGGACCTCGAAGAACGACAGCCGGTACTCCTGCTGTCCGTCCACCATCTCCACGTACGGCTTGATGTCGTCGTACGTCTCGATGAAGCGCTCGGCGGAGATCGGGCCGCCGTCCAGGCTGATCCGCTCGGTGATCGACTGCACGTGGGGGCTGGTGTAGCGGCCGGTGCGCAGCTCGAAGGCGCCGAGCAGGGCCTCGATCATGCGGGCGGTGGAGGTCTTGCCGTTGGTGCCCGTGATGTGGATCGAGGGGTAGGAGCGCTGGGGCTCGCCCAGGACGTCCATCAGCGCGGAGATGCGGCTGACCGACGGCTCCAGCTTGGTCTCGCCCCAGCGGGTGGCCAGCTCGGCCTCGACCTCGCGCAGGGCCTTGTCGACCTCGGGGTCCTCGGGCCGGGCGGGTACGTCGGCCTGCGGCGGGCCCCCCTGGGTGCGCAGGGTGCGGCTGCCGGCCTCGATCACCGCGAGGTCGGGGTCACGGGTGGTCTCCTCGGCGATGATCTCGTCGAAGCTGTCGAGGGGGTCGGGCTGGTCGGTGCCGTTCGGGTCGCTCACGGGGCCCAGTCTACGGAGCGGCACCGACAAAGGGTGCGGTGGCTTGGCGGCGCCGGTATGGGGTGGCTTGTCCTGTCGACCGGCTGCAGGTCCTTCGTGGTTGCTCGCGCAGTTCCCCGCGCCCCTCACGGGGCGCCGAAGGCCCCC
Source organism: Streptomyces sp. NBC_00557 (assembly GCF_036345995.1). Lineage (NCBI taxonomy): Bacteria > Bacillati > Actinomycetota > Actinomycetes > Kitasatosporales > Streptomycetaceae > Streptomyces > Streptomyces sp. NBC_00557. The sequence continues at coordinate 5,394,670 of NZ_CP107796.1, read as the reverse complement.
GGTACCTCGAAGGTACGGGGGCCTTCGGCGTCGTACGAGCCCTTACGCCTGCGGCAGCTTCTCCAGCTGGGCCTGGATGCGGGTGATGTCCTCCTCGGCCTTGGCGAGCCGCGTGCGGATCTTGTCCACCACGTTCTCCGGGGCCTTGGCCAGGAACGCCTCGTTGCCGAGCTTGGCCGTGGCCTGGGCCTTCTCCTTCTCCGCGGCCGCAAGGTCCTTCGCGAGGCGCTTGCGCTCGGCGGCCACGTCGATCGTGCCGGAGAGGTCGAGCGCGACCTCGGCGCCGGCGACCGGCAGGGTGGCCGTGGCCGTGAAGTTCTCGCCCTCCGGCTGCAGGCGCAGCAGCTGGCGGATGGCGGCCTCGTGCGGGGCGAGGGCCGTACCGTCGAGCGTCAGGCGGGCCGGGACGCGCTGGCCGGGCTGGAGGCCCTGGTCGGCGCGGAAGCGGCGGACCTCGGTGATGACCGACTGGAGGGTCTCGATCTCCTGCTCGGCGGCCCGGTCGCGGAAGCCGCTGTCGCTCGGCCACTCGGCGATGACGAGGGACTCGCCGCCCGTCAGCGTCGTCCACAGGGTCTCCGTGACGAACGGGACCACCGGGTGCAGCAGCTTCAGGGTGACGTCCAGGACCTCGCCCAGGACCCGCTTGGAGACCTCGGCCGGCTCGCCGCCCGCCTGGAAGACCGTCTTGGACAGCTCGACGTACCAGTCGAAGACCTCGTCCCACGCGAAGTGGAACAGGGCGTCCGACAGCTTGGCGAACTGGAAGTCGTCGTAGTAGGCGTCGACTTCGGCGACGACGGAGTTCAGGCGGGAGAGGATCCAGCGGTCCGTCGCCGACATCTTCGACGCGTCCGGCAGCTCGCCCTCGACCGTGGCGCCGTTCATCAGCGCGAAGCGGGTGGCGTTCCAGATCTTGTTGGCGAAGTTGCGGGAGCCCTGGACCCAGTCCTCGCCGATCGGGACGTCGACGCCCGGGTTGGCGCCGCGCGCGAGGGTGAAGCGGAGCGCGTCGGAGCCGTACTTGTCCATCCAGTCCAGCGGGTTGACCGCGTTGCCGAAGGACTTCGACATCTTCTTGCCGAACTGGTCGCGGACCATGCCGTGCAGCGCGATGGTGTGGAACGGCGGGGTGCCGTCCATCGCGTACAGGCCGAACATCATCATCCGGGCGACCCAGAAGAAGAGGATGTCGTAGCCGGTGACCAGGACGGAGTTCGGGTAGAACTTCGCGAGCGACTCGGTCTGTTCGGGCCAGCCGAGGGTGGAGAACGGCCACAGGCCCGAGGAGAACCAGGTGTCGAGGACGTCGGTGTCCTGGTGCCAGCCCTCGCCGGTCGGGGCCTCGTCGTCGGGTCCGACGCAGACGACCTCGCCGTTCGGGCCGTACCAGACCGGGATGCGGTGGCCCCACCACAACTGCCGCGAGATGCACCAGTCGTGGAGGTTGTCGACCCAGTCGAAGTACCGCTTCTCCATCTCCTGCGGATGGATCCTGACGCGGCCGTCGCGGACGGCGTCGCCGGCGGCCTTGGCCAGCGGGCCGACCTTGACCCACCACTGCATCGACAGGCGCGGCTCGATGGTGGTCTTGCAGCGCGAGCAGTGGCCGACGGAGTGGACGTACGGCCGCTTCTCGGCGACGATCCGGCCCTCGGCGCGCAGCGCGGCGACGATCGCCGAGCGGGCCTCCAGGCGGTCCATGCCCTGGAAGGGGCCGTGGACGGTGATGACGGCGTGCTCGTCCATCACGGTGATGGACGGCAGGTCGTGCCGCTGGCCGATCTCGAAGTCGTTCGGGTCGTGGGCCGGGGTGACCTTGACGGCGCCGGTGCCGAACTCGGGGTCGACGTGGGTGTCGGCGACGACCGGGATGGAGCGGTCGGTCAGCGGGAGCCTGATGAGCTTGCCGACCAGGTGCTTGTAGCGCTCGTCGTCGGGGTGGACGGCGACGGCGGTGTCACCGAGCATCGTCTCGGCGCGGGTGGTGGCGACGACGATGGTGTCGTCCCCGTCGCCGTACTTCATGGAGACGAGCTCGCCGTCGTCGTCCTGGTACTCGACCTCGATGTCCGAGATGGCCGTCAGGCAGCGCGGGCACCAGTTGATGATGCGCTCGGCGCGGTAGATCAGCTCGTCGTCGTAGAGGCGCTTGAAGATGGTCTGGACGGCCTGGGAGAGGCCCTCGTCCATGGTGAAGCGCTCACGGGACCAGGCGACGCCGTCGCCGAGGCGGCGCATCTGCCCGGAGATCTGCCCGCCGGACTCGGCCTTCCACTGCCAGACGCGCTCGACGAACGCCTCACGGCCGAGGTCGTGCCGGGACTTTCCTTCCTTGCCCAGCTCGCGCTCGACGACGTTCTGCGTGGCGATGCCGGCGTGGTCCATGCCGGGCTGCCACAGCGTCTCGTAGCCCTGCATGCGCTTGCGGCGCGTCAGGGCGTCGATGAGGGTGTGCTCGAAGGCGTGCCCGAGGTGCAGGCTGCCCGTGACGTTCGGCGGCGGGATGACGATCGTGTACGGCGGCTTGTCGCTCTTCTCGTCCGCCTCGAAGTAGCCCCGCTCTACCCAGCGCTCGTACAGCGGCCCCTCTACATCGGCCGGCGCGTACTGGGTCGGCAGTTCGGTGGCGGGCGCGGGTGGCTGCTGCTGAGCGTTCTCGGTCACGGGGGTCAGTTTAGAGGGGTCACGGGGTGGTCCCGAAACGCGTTTGTTCTGTAACGGTGCGGCCCCCGGTGCCGTGCGTTGCCCGGGGCTGGGCCAGGATGTCAGGAACACATAAGCATCCAAGGGGGAACCCAGAAATGAGCAACAACCAGCCGGGCCCGTACGGCGGGCAGCCCCAGCAGCCGGGTCCCTACGGCCAGCAGGGGCAGCCCGGTCCGTACGGCCAGCCGGGGCCCTACGGCCAGCCGGGCCCGTACGGCCAGCAGCCGCAGGCCCCGCAGCCCGGCTACGGCTACCCGCAGCAGGCGCCTCCGGCTGCGCCGCCGCAGCCGGGGTACGGCTACCCGCAGCAGGGCGGCTACCCGCAGCAGGGCGTGCCGCAGCAGCCGAACCCGTACGGCCAGCAGCAGCCCTACGGCATGCCGCAGGCGCCGCAGGCGGGCGGCGGCAAGAAGAAGACGGGCCTGATCATCGGCGCGGTGGCCGTGGTGGCGGCCGTGGCGGTGGGCGTGGCCTTCGCGATCGGCGGGGGCAGCGGCGGCAGCGGAAGCGTGGCGGACGACGGCCCGCACAAGCTGGTCGCTCAGGCGACGGTGATCAACGGGACGTACAAGAAGTCGGAAGGCGACTCCTCCGACGGCATGAGCCAGGACGACCTGAAGAAAACGGAGGCGCTCGGCGTCGAGAACCCGAAGGACGTGAGCGCCGGCTACACCTCCGGCTCGGGCTTCACCGCGAAGAGCCTCAGCTTCTCCGGGGTGTACGGCACGGTCAACGACCCGGAGAAGGTCGTCGACGGGATGTTCGCGATGATGAAGGAGGAGTCGCAGAAGGACACTTCTGCCTCCAAGGGCAAGCTCGTCGGCAGCCCGCAGAAGATGTCGCCTTCCGGCTTCTCGAACGGCGTCATGAAGTGCCAGTCCATCGAGAGCAGCGAGTCGGGCAAGACGATCACCATGCCGGTCTGTGCATGGGCCGACCACAGCACTGTCGCGTACGTCATCTCGTTCGACATGGCGGGAATGGCTGCGGGGAAGAGCACCTCGATGGAGGACGCCGCCCAGCTGGCCGCGAAGCTGCGCAACGACGTGCGGGTGAAGGCCTGACCCCGTAGGTCCTGACGCGAAGGGGCCCCGGTCGGTCGACCGGGGCCCCTTCGGCGTGTCTGCGGCGGTTACGCCGACTTCTGCTCCCCCGAGCCGCGGCCCCGCGCGTCGCGGGGGATCAGGGTCGGGTTGACGTTGGAGAGGACCACGTCGGCTGTGATGACGACGCGGGCCACGTCCTTGCGGGACGGGACCTCGTACATGACGCCCTGGAGGACTTCCTCCATGATGGCGCGCAAGCCCCGGGCGCCGGTCTGGCGGAGGATGGCCTGGTCGGCGATGGCCTCCAGGGCCTCGCGCTCGAAGTCCAGCTCCACGCCGTCGAGTTCGAAGAGGCGCTGGTACTGCTTGACCAGGGCGTTGCGGGGCTCCACCAGGATCTTCAGCAGGGCCTCGCGGTCGAGGTTGTGGACCGAGGTGATCACGGGCAGACGGCCGATGAACTCGGGGATCATGCCGAACTTGACCAGGTCCTCCGGCATGACGTCCTCGAAGACGTCCTTGGACTCCAGCTCGCGCTTGGACAGGATGGTCGCGCCGAAGCCGATGCCCTTCGCGCCGGCCCGCGCCTCGATGATCTTCTCCAGGCCCGCGAAGGCGCCGCCCACGATGAACAGGACGTTCGTCGTGTCGATCTGGATGAACTCCTGGTGGGGGTGTTTGCGGCCGCCCTGGGGCGGGACCGAGGCCGTGGTGCCCTCGAGGATCTTCAGCAGGGCCTGCTGGACGCCTTCGCCGGAGACGTCACGGGTGATCGACGGGTTCTCGCTCTTGCGGGCCACCTTGTCGATCTCGTCGATGTAGATGATCCCCGTCTCGGCCTTCTTGACGTCGTAGTCCGCCGCCTGGATCAGCTTCAGCAGGATGTTCTCGACGTCCTCGCCGACATAGCCCGCCTCCGTCAGCGCCGTCGCGTCGGCGATCGCGAAGGGGACGTTCAGCATGCGGGCCAGGGTCTGCGCGAGGAGGGTCTTGCCGGAGCCCGTGGGGCCCAGCAGGAGGATGTTGGACTTCGCCAGCTCGATGGCGTCGTCACGGCCGCTCGCGCCGCCGTTCTCGCCCGCCTGGACCCGCTTGTAGTGGTTGTACACCGCGACCGAGAGGGCTTTCTTCGCCGCTTCCTGGCCGACCACGTAGCCCTCGAGGAACTCGTAGATCTCGCGGGGCTTCGGGAGTTCCTCCCAGCGCACCTCGCTCGTCTCGGCGAGTTCCTCCTCGATGATCTCGTTGCAGAGATCGATGCACTCGTCGCAGATGTACACACCGGGCCCTGCGATGAGCTTCTTGACCTGCTTCTGGCTCTTGCCGCAGAACGAGCACTTGAGCAGATCGCCGCCGTCACCGATGCGTGCCACGGTGTGCTTCCCCTTCGCCTGGGAGACGCCCGGACGCTTTCGAGTCCAGCGGCTCCTGGTGCTGCCTTATGTCGACGGTACCTTGCCGGGCCCCGTGTTCGGGCCCCCCTTGGCAGGGTTCACTTTGAGGTGGGCCCTGCCAAGGGGGGCCCGTGGTATGCCGTGCCGGGTCAGCGGACCGCGGCGTTGTTCAGCTTGCGGGTGGAGATGATCTGGTCGACGAGGCCGTACTCCAGCGCCTCCTCGGCCGTGAGGATCTTGTCCCGCTCGATGTCCTCGCGGACCTGCTCGATCGGCCGGTTGGAGTGCTTGGCCAGCATCTCCTCCAGCTGCGTACGCATCCGGGTGAACTCGTTCGCGATGATCTCCAGGTCGGAGAGCTGACCGCGGCCGGTGGAGCCCGCCGGCTGGTGGATCAGCACGCGGGAGTTCGGCAGCGCCATGCGCTTGCCCGGCGTGCCGGCGGCGAGCAGGATGGCCGCGGCGGAGGCCGCCTGGCCCATGCAGACCGTCTGGATGTCGGGCTTCACGAACTGCATCGTGTCGTAGATCGCCGTGAGGGCGGTCATGTCGCCGCCGGGGCTGTTGATGTAGATCGAGATGTCCCGGTCGGGGTCCATCGACTCCAGGCACAGCAGCTGCGCCATGACGTCGTTGGCGGAGGCGTCGTCGATCTGGACGCCCAGGAAGATCACGCGCTCCTCGAAGAGCTTCGCGTACGGGTCGTACTCGCGGATGCCCTGGGAGGTGCGCTCGACGAAGCGCGGGATGACATAGCGGCTGTCGGGGCGGGGCCCTTCGTACATGCCGCTGGCGGCGCCGGGGAAGTTGCTCATGGGGTTCACCGTCCTGGTGGCGTTCGGGGGGCTGGTGTCGTCGCGGTGCGTGGCGTGGCCGGGCCGGTCAGGCACCGGTGCCGCCGCCTCCCGGAACACCCGAGGCGTGCGTGATGATCTCGTCAATGAGACCGTACTCCTTGGCCTCCTCCGGGGTGAACCAGCGGTCGCGGTCGCCGTCGCGGATGATCGTCTCGACCGTCTGGCCGGAGTGGAACGCGGTCAGCTCCGACATGCGCTTCTTGGTGCGCATCAGGTACTCGGCCTGGATCTTGATGTCCGAGACCGTGCCGCCGAGGCCGGCGGAGCCCTGGTGCATCATGATGTCCGCGTGCGGGAGGGCGAAGCGCTTGCCCGCGGTGCCACCGGTGAGCAGGAACTGGCCCATCGAGGCCGCCATGCCCATGGCGATCGTCACCACGTCGTTCGGGATGTACTGCATGGTGTCGTAGATCGCCATGCCGGCCGTCACCGAACCGCCGGGGCTGTTGATGTACAGGTAGATGTCCTTGTTCGGGTCGGCGGCCAGGAGCAGCATCTGGGCCGTGATCTTGTTGGCGATGTCGTCGTCAACCTGCTGGCCGAGGAAGATGATCCGCTCGTTGAGCAGCCGGTTGTAGACCTGGTCGCCGAGGCCACCACCGATGGAAGGCTCGCCGGCGGCGGAGGGCATCAGATTCGTCACGTATCCACCTGCTCGTCTTGCGACGGCGCCGGGCCGTCTCATTGTTCTGCCTTTCATGGACCCTAACGCGATGGTCCCTTCGGGGAATCCCGGGAATGCGGGTGTTCGCCGGGGGCGTAGCGGCTCCGCCGGGCGCCGGGGGCGGTTTGCGGGGGGGTGGTGCGGATGATCGTCCAGGTGCGGGTGGAGGGGGGTGTCCGCGCCCACGCGGCGGAGCCGCATGTCGGTACAGCCCCGCGCCCCTGGGGCCGGCCGCCGCCCCGCATACGACGAACGGGCCCCGGGGAAAGTCCCCAGGGCCCGCTGTACGTGCCTCACAGGCGCCGTAGGGCCGGTCAGCCCTCGGCGTTCTCCTCGGACGTCTCCGACGCCTCGGCGGCCTCGGCCGGCGTCTCCTCGTCCTCCTCGTCGTCCAGGTCGACGATCTCGCCGTTGGTGTCCTTCACCGTGGCGGCCTCGACCACGACGGCCAGGGCCTTGCCGCGGGCGACCTCGCCGACCAGGAGCGGCACCTGGCCGCCCTCGACGACGGCCTGGGCGAACTGGTCGGGGGACATGCCGGAGGAGGCGGCGCGCCGCATGAGGTGCTCGGTGAGCTCCTCCTGGTTGACGTTGAGCTGCTCCTTCTTGACCAGCTCGTCCAGGACGAACTGGGTCTTGATGCCCTTGATCGCCGCCTCGCGGGTCTCGGCGTCGAACTCCTCGGCGGTCTTGCCCTGGATCTCCAGGTACTTGTCGAGGGTGAGACCCATCTGCGCCAGCTGGTGGTGCTCCAGGTTGTGCTTGCGGGTGTTGATCTCGTCCTCGAGCAGCTTCTCGGGGACCGGGACCTCGACCAGCTCGAGCAGCTTCTCCAGGACGCGCTCCTGGGCCTGGGTGGCCTGGTCGAACTGCTTCATGTTCGCGAGGCGCTTGCGGCTGTCGGCCTTCAGCTCCTCCAGCGTGTCGAACTCGGAGGCGAGCTGCGCGAAGTCGTCGTCCAGCTCGGGCAGTTCACGCTTGGCGACCTGGGTGACCTTGACGGTGACCTCGGCCTCCTTGCCCGCGGCGGAGCCGCCCTTCAGCTCGGAGGTGAAGGTGGCCTCCTCGCCCGCGGACAGGCCCTTGACGGCGTCGTCGATGCCGTCGAGCAGCTCACCGGAGCCGATGGTGTAGGAGACGCCGTTGGCGATGCCGTCCTCGAGGACCTCGCCGTCGACCTTGGCCTGCAGGTCGATGGTGACGACGTCGCCGTCCTCGGCGGCGCGCTCGACGGGGGTGGTCGACGCGAAGCGCTCACGCAGCTGCTCCACGGACTTCTCGACGTCCTCGTCGGTCACCTCCACGGCGTCGACCTCGACCTCGATGCCGGAGTAGTCCGGGATCTCCAGGGCCGGGCGGACGTCGACCTCGGCGGTGAAGTTCAGCGTCTCGCCGTCCTTCAGCTCGGTGATGTCGACCTCGGGCTGGCCGAGCGGGCTCAGCTCCGCCTCGTTGACCGCCTCGGTGTAGAACTTCGGAAGCGCGTCGTTGACGGCCTCCTCGAGCACGGCGCCCCGACCGAACCGCTGGTCGATGACCCGGGCGGGGATCTTGCCCTTGCGGAAGCCCTTCACCGTGACCTGCTGGTTGATCTTCTTGTACGCCGCGTCGAGGCTGTCCTTGAGCTCCTCGAAGGGCACCTCGACAGTGAGCCGAACCCGGGTCGGGTTCAGGGTCTCCACGGCGCTCTTCACGGTTCGGTCTCCTTGTGGCTGACTGCTTGGGTTCTGCCGGAGCCAGACAGGTCCGGCGGATTTCGCCGCCCGGAGGAGTTCATGGGCCCTGAGGGCCGGGACACACGGGCGCGCAGCTTGCATAGTAACCGCAGCCGGTCAGCGCCCCAAAAGGCGATCATCAGGTGCCGTCGAGCCGGTGGTCGGGGTGGCGGGATTTGAACCCACGGCCTTCCGCTCCCAAAGCGGACGCGCTACCAAGCTGCGCCACACCCCGTCTGGTGCGACACGTAGGGTACATGCACCGGGCGACGGCGTCGGCCGCATTCCGCGAGGCCGCGCCCGGGGAGGCGGGACCGCGGCGGCTCTCCGGATCAACTCGTTGGCCTCCGCGGCGGCCGACCCGCTACGATGCCTTCCAGTGCCGCGGTCACCGACCTGCGGCGCACTGTCGCGGGCGTAGCTCAATGGTAGAGCCCTAGTCTTCCAAACTAGCTACGCGGGTTCGATTCCCGTCGCCCGCTCTCGATGCCGAAGGCCCAGGTAAGAGGTTGGTTTCCTCTCCCTGGGCCTTCGGCCGTTCCGGGGGCCGCTCAGCCCTCCGTGTCCCCGGCGTACCCCTTCGGCCGGCGGCGCGGGCGGCGCGCGGGACCAGGGCCGGCCGACCGGGCGGCGGGAAGCGGTGTGCGGTCATCGGCGGCAGGGCAGGGCGGCGATTCTCCGGAAGCGTCGGGCCCGCCGTGCCCGGCGCGTGCCCGATGGAGTTCCCCGCGGCTCCCCACCCGGCCACGAGGCCCTGTCCCGCTTCGGCGGGGCCGTGCCTCGGGCGGGGACCGGACCGGGCCTCAGGCGAGACCGGGACCTGGGCCCTCGGGCGGGACCGGGGCCGCGGCCGGGCCTCGGGCTGATCCGGGGCCGGGCCCCAGGCGGGACCGGGGCCGACCCTCGTGCGGGTCCCAGGCGGGTCCCGGGCCGGGCCTCAGCAGGACCGGGGCCGGGCCTCACCCTGCCGGTCCTGCTCAAGGGCGGCGCCTGCGTCCTGGCCGAGGCCTTCGACCCCGGGACGACCCTCGAGATGATCGAACGGCACCGGATCACCTTCATGTTCGGGGTGCGAGACCGGGGCCGGGGCCCGGCCTCAGGCAGGCCGGGGCCAAGCCTCGTGCGGGTCCCGGGCCGGGCCTCAGCAGGACCGGGGCCGGGCCTCAGGCGGGAGCAGGGCCGCGCCTCAGGCAGGTCCGGGGCCGGGCCCGGCGGTGCCGTGTCGGCTCCGTATGCGTCGGTGGCCCGGACGCCGTGCAGCCGCCCCGGTCGGCTCGGAGGCCGTACGCCCCGTCGGCGAATCCCCGGGGCCCGTCCCGTCAGAACTTGATCGAGCTGATCGAGTCCGCTATCGAGTTCAGGAAGCGGTCGATGGACGGGGCCATGCCGGTCGACGCGAGGAAGAAGCCGAAGAGGACCGCGACGATCGCGGGGCCCGCCTTGATGTTGCCCCCTCTCAGGAGCACTACAAGGATGATCGCCAACAGCAGCACCACAGACAGTGAAATGGCCACAACTGATCACACCCTCGGTCGGTCCGCTCTCCCGGCCCGGAGGTACGGCCCGCGCACCCCCGCCAGAACCATCGTGCCACCAACCCGGCCCGCCCATGCGGACCGTGACACAACGTCGGACACCGGACCGGTGCGGGCGATGCGCCGCACGGTAATTCGACCGGGTCGCCGGTGCGTGACCGCCGCGGGAATTACGCGACTTCGTTGCCGCCTCCACACATCCTGTGTGCAGGTAATTCGAATTGATGACACAGAGACGCCGTATGCCCCATTTAGTGGGGATGAATCGGGACATCGAGGGTGATCCGACGGCTCCCGTGTGCCTGTCATCACGTAGACAGGGCAGGCAAGTTCTGTAAATCAGCGGGTACCCGAAGGCGATAACCAGGAATGACGGCTGGGGTTTTACGAAATCCCATGGACAACGCTAGGGTGCCTGAGATGTTTGACGCCGCCCCGTCCCCCGGCCAGAACCGCAGGCCGCTCCCCCCGGCGCAGTCGCCGGCGGCCGGAGTGCCCGGTCCGCGTACCCCGATGAGTGCGCAGGAGGGCCCGGCGAAGGCGGACAGACCCGGTGAAAAACCCGGCACCCGGCAGCCGGCCGGCAAACAGCGCGACGCGTTCTTCGACAACGCCAAGTACCTGGCGATCGTGCTCGTCGCGATGGGTCACTCCTGGGAGCCGCTCAAGGGCGACAGCCGGATCCTGGAGGCGGTCTACACCGTCGTGTACTGCTTCCACATGCCGGCGTTCATCATCATCTCTGGCTACTTCTCGCGCAGTTTCGACATGCGCCCGGACCGGCTGAAGCGGCTGATCACCGGTGTCGTGGTGCCGTACGTCCTGTTCGAGACGGCGTACCCGACGTTCAAGAACCTCATCACGGGCTCGCACGAGGAGATCAGCCTCCTCGACCCCTGGTATCTGACCTGGTTCCTGGTCGCCCTGTTCGTCTGGCGGCTGACGACGCCGATCTGGAAGCTGGTGCGCTCGCCGTTCGCGGTCGCCCTCGGCATCGCCATGCTGGCGTCCGTCACCCCGAACATCGGCGACGACCTGGATCTGCAGCGCGTCCTGCAGTTCCTGCCGTACTTCGTGCTCGGCCTGTGCATGAAGCCCGAGCACTTCCAGCGGGTGCGCCGCCGCTCGGTGCGGATCGCCGCGGTGCCGGTGTTCGCCGCCGCGCTGGTGGTCGGCTGGTGGGCGGTGCCGCGTATGAACACCGCGTGGTTCTACCACCGTGACGCGGCGCAGGAGCTGGGTGCGCCCTGGTGGTGCGGCCCGGTGATGACGCTGGCGCTGATGGGCTGCTCGCTGCTGCTGACGGCCTGCTTCTACTCCTGGGTGCCGCGCCGCAGGACGTGGTTCACGGCCCTGGGCGCGGGCACCCTGTACGGCTATCTGCTGCACGGCTTCCTGGTGAAGTTCGCCGACTACCGCGGCCTGTTCGACCACGCCTGGCTGCACCGGCCGCTGGGCGAGATCCTGGTGACCCTCCTCGCGGGGGCCGCCGTGACCGTGCTGTGCACCAAGCCCGTCCAGCGTGTCTTCCGGTTCGCGATGGAGCCGCGGATGGAGTGGGCGTTCAAGCAGGACGCGGCCGAAGTCGCCCGCCGGCGCGGGCAGCAGGAGCGCGAGCGGGAGAAGGTCAGCGCCTAGGAGCCGGCTCCGGCAGACCGAGAAGGGCGCGCATCCGGGCGTACTTCTCGGTCAGTCGCGTCCGGGTCGGCTCGTCCAGGGCGGCGAGCCGCCGCGGGTCGGCGTTGTGCGCGAGGTCGGCCTCCTTCACCAGCCGCGCGCCGTCCGTGGCGAGGATCCGCCGGGCGTACGCCTCCGGCTCCTCCCCCGGCCGTCTGGTGAGGGCGTCCACGATGGCCTTCGTCCGCGCGGTCAGCGCCGCCTGTTCGAGCCACTGGCGGCTGAGCGCGTCGTCCTCGACGGAGTCGTGCAGCCAGGCCGCCGCGATCTGCTCCGCATCGCCGCCCCGGGCGCGCACCCCGGCGGCGACGGCGGCGAGATGCTCGGCGTACGGCCGTCCCGCCTTGTCGGTCCGGCCCTCGTGGGCGGCGCGGGCGACGGCCTCGACCTGTGCGAGCGTGAGTGGTGTCATCGCCCCAGTGTGGCCCGGGGCGCCGCTCAGCGGGGCGCCGCCGTCGCCTGGCGGCAGATCAGCAGCAGGGCCCGGTCGTCGTTGACGTCCTTCGCGACGGCCTCGATGAGGTGCCAGGCGGCGCCGTGGAAGCCGCCCGCGACATAGCGGTCGGCCTCGCCGGTGAGGCGGTCGATGCCCTCGACGATGTCCCGGTCGGAGGTCTCCACCAGGCCGTCCGTGAAGAGCATCAGCACGTCCCCGGGGCGCAGGGAGCCCTTCACGGGGTCGAACTGGGCGCCGTCGTACACGCCGAGCAGCGGTCCCTCGGCGGCCTTCTCCTCCCAGCGTCCGCTGCCCGCGCTCAGCTGCAGCCCCGGCGGATGGCCCGCGGAGTACAGCTCGTAGTCCCCGGAGTCGAGGTCCAGCACGAGATGGATGGAGGTGGCGAAGCCCTCCTCCCAGTCCTGGCGGAGGAGATAGCCGTTGGCGGCCGGGAGGAAGGCGTGCGGGGGCAGGGAGCCCAGCAGGCCGCCGAAGGCGCCCGACAGCAGCAGGGCGCGCGATCCGGCGTCCATGCCCTTGCCGGACACGTCCGTGAGGACGACTTCCAGGGTGCGGCCGCCGTTCGTCCGCGCGGCGACGACGAAGTCACCGGAGAAGGACTGGCCGCCGGCCGGCCGCAGCGCCATCTCGTGGTGCCAGCCCTGCGGCAGCTTCGGCAGTTTGCTCTGCACCCGGATCCGCTCGCGCAGGTCGAACAGCATGGTGCCGCCGCGCCGCCAGGGCACCCCGACCCGGCTGCGGAACTGGGCCGTGAGCAGCCCGAAGAAACCGCAGGCGGCCACCACCAGCACCACGCCGGGGGTGACCCGTGACGGCCCCTCGGTGTAGGGGCCGAGCCGCACCGACTCCACGATCAGCGCGGTCGCGGCGGCCGCGTACAGGCCGAGCAGGCTCGCCGGGCGCAGCAGCAGCCCGCCCGCGACGATGGGCAGCACCAGGGTGGCCGGCGAGCACCACACCGAGTCGACCAGGGTCACGGCCATGAGGAGGGGGATGGTGAGCAGCAGCCCGGCGAACGCGATCCAGTCGGAGCCGTCGCCGCGGAAGTAGTCGACGGCGCTTCTGCGCAGGCCGGTCCGGGCCCGGTGCCACTGCATCCGCCACCGGGCCGTCAGCGTCTCGGCCTTCGATCGCCGCTCTCGTCCTGCTGCCATTAGTTCGCGACCCTATCCATCGGACCGGCTGCTTGGCACGGGTGGTCCCACTTGTCCCCCGTGCGGGGTTGGGCTTCGCGGTGCGTCTCACAGTGAACGGCACCGGGCGCCGTCGCGCCGCCGCCCGCGGGAAATTCGCTGGCCCGGCCCGCGGCCCGCTGATAGGCATGGCCCATGGGGTCTGACCGGGTAACCGAGTTGAGGGTGCTGCGCGAGTCCGACTGGGACCGGTGGTACGCCGTGCTGTACCGCGCCTTCGGAGCCCCGCCGCCACCGGCCGAGGAGCGCGAGCTGGACAGGTCGCTCACCGAGTTCGACCGCTCCCTGGCCGCCTGGGACGGGGACGAGATCGTCGGCACGGCGGGCGCGTTCAGCTTCCGGATGACCGTGCCGGGCGGGGCGGCGGTCCCGGCGGCCGGGGTGACCATGGTCGGCGTGGCGGGCACGCACCGGCGGCGCGGGGTGCTGACCGCGATGATGCGCCGGCAGCTGGACGACGTACGGGCGCTGGGCCGCGAGCCGCTGGCGGTGCTGACCGCGTCCGAGCCGGCGATCTACGGCCGCTTCGGGTACGGCGCGGCGACCTTCCGTACGACCGCCGAGATCGACACGGGCCGGGTCACGCTGACCCTGCCGCCCGGCGTGGACGACGTACGCCTGCGGTACGCGTCGCCCGCCGAGGTCCTCCCGGCCTGCGAGGCGGTGTACGCGGCGCTGGTGCCGCGGCGGCCCGGGATGCTGGCCCGGCAGCCCGGCTGGGAGCGGGCCGGTCTCCTCGACCCCGCGAGCGAGCGGGAGGGGGCGTCGGCGCTGCAGTGCGCGGTCGCCGAGCGGGACGGCGAGATCACCGGGTACGTCCGCTACAGCACCAAGCTGGGCTGGGGCGAGAGCGGGCACGACGGCACGGTGAAGCTGAGGGACCTGGCCGCGCTGGATCCGGTCACGGAGGCGGCGCTGTGGCGGTTCCTGTTCGGCATCGACCTGATGACGACGCTGTCGGTGGGGTCGCGGCCGGTCGACGACGCCTGGCGGTACCTGGTCTCGGACCCCCGCCGCTGCCGCCCCCGCCTGCGGGACGACGCGTACGTCCGTCTGGTCGACGTCGGTGCGGCGCTGTCGGCCCGCACGTATCAGGCGCCCGTGGACGTGGTGCTGGAGGTGGAGGACGCCTTCTGCCCGTGGAACGCGGGGCGCTGGCGGCTGACGGGCGACACCAAGGGCGCGTCGTGCGAGCGCACCACCGACGCTCCCGACCTGTCGCTGTCCGTACGGGAGTTGGGTGCCGCGTACCTCGGCGGGGTGACGCTGCTGTCGCTGGCGGCGGCCGGCCGGGTGCGGGAGCTGCGGCCGGGGTGTTTGACGGAGGCGTCCGTGGCGTTCGGCTCTCCGGTGGCGCCCTGGCTGCCGCACGGGTTCTAGACGGCCGCTCCTTGTTCCCGACGGCCGACAGCACGGTGAAGGGATGCTTCACCGTGCTGTGGCCGTGAGGGGAGGGAAGGTGAGGGCCGGTCAGCCGACGGAGACCTTGTCGGCCGGGGCCTCGACGGCCGAGGCCGTGCGGCGCTTGGCCGCGATGCTCTCCTTCACCAGGGCGATCAGCACCACGACCACCGCGACGCCCACCGACAGCAGCACGGTCGTGCGGCCGCTGCTCTCGCCCTTGGTGTCGGTCAGCATGTAGCCGAGGACGCCGACGATGAAGGCGGCCGTCACCCAGGTCAGATACGGGTAGAGCCACATCTTCACGACGAGCTTCTCCGGCGCCTCGCGCTGGATGATCCGGCGCATCCGCAGCTGGGAGAAGCAGATCGCCAGCCAGACGAACAGGGCCACGGCGCCGCTGGAGTTGAGCAGGAAGAGGAAGATCGTGTCGGGGAACTCGTAGTTGAAGAAGACGGCCACGAAGCCGAACACGACCGAGGCCAGGATCGCCGCCATCGGCACGCCGCGCGCGGTGGTGCGGGCGAACGACTTCGGGGCGTCACCGCGCTGGCCGAGCGAGAAGGCCATGCGGGAGGCGGTGTAGAGGCCGGAGTTGAGGCAGGACAGCACCGCCGTCAGGATGACGACGTTCATGATCTGGCCGGCGTCGGGGATGCCGAGCGAGTTGAGCGCGGCGACGTAGGAGCCCTGCTTCTCGAGGGACGGGTCGTTCCACGGCAGCAGCGAGACGACGACGAGGATCGAGCCCAGGTAGAAGACGCCGATCCGCCAGATGATGCTGTTGGTGGCCTTGGTGACCGCGCGCTGCGGGTCCTCGGACTCGCCGGCCGCCAGGGTCGCGATCTCGCTGCCCATGAAGGAGAAGACGACCAGCAGCACGCCGGTGAGGATGGCGCCGGGGCCGTGCGGCAGGAAGCCGCCGTGGTGCGTCAGGTTGCCGAAGGACGCCTTGTCCGCGTGCACCCCCGGAAGCACGCCGAAGACGGCCAGCAGACCGATGGCGATGAACGCGGCGATCGCCACGACCTTGATGCCGGCGAACCAGAACTCGAACTCGCCGTAGGAGCCGACGGAGACCAGGTTGGTCGCGGTCAGCACGGTCATCACGATGAGCGCCCAGCCCCACTGCGGCACGGCCGGGACCCAGCCCGAGAGGATCTTGGCGCCGGCGGTGGCCTCGACGGCCAGCACGACGACCCAGAAGAACCAGTAGAGCCAGCCGATGGAGAACCCGGCCCAGCGGCCGAGGGCACGGTCGGCGTGCTCGGAGAAGGAGCCGGAGGTGGGGTTCGCGGCGGACATCTCGCCGAGCATCCGCATCACGAGGACGACGAGGGTGCCGACGAGGGCGTAGGACAACAGAATGCCCGGTCCCGCGGTGGCGATACCGGTGCTGGAGCCGACGAAGAGGCCGGCCCCGATGACGCCACCGATCGCGATCATCGTCAGGTGGCGGTTCTTGAGTCCTGCTTGAAGGCCCGAACCAGGGGTCATGGACGGAATTCCTTTGCGCCAGGGGTGAGCGTCCCGCACGAGCGGTGTACGAGTCGGTCCAGTGAATCCGAGGTGAATGGATTCGGGAACCTCTGAATCCGTATTGTTATTTGAGGTTCCCTTGAGGTTCTATGGCGTCGCTCACATTTTTCCTGGCCAGGGACGCGTCGGCGGAGTGCCGGCGGGCCGCGTCGGCGGGTGCGGCCACCCGAGGCTGCTGCCCGGTGGTGCGCGTGTCACACTCATGGCATGCGCGTGTATCTCGGCTCCGACCATGCTGGCTACGAACTGAAGAACCACCTCGTCGAGTGGCTCAAGGCGGCGGGGCACGAGCCCGTCGACTGCGGTCCGCACATCTACGACGCCCAGGACGACTACCCGCCCTTCTGCCTGCGCGCCGCGGAGCGCACGGCCGCGGACGCCGACGCCCTCGGCATCGTGATCGGCGGCTCCGGCAACGGGGAGCAGATCGCCGCGAACAAGGTGAAGGGCGTGCGGGCGGCGCTGGCCTGGAGCGAGGAGACCGCGGCGCTGGGGCGGCAGCACAACAACGCCAACGTGGTCGCGGTGGGGGCGCGCATGCACAGCACGGAGGAGGCGACGAAGTTCGTCGAGGTCTTCCTCAACACGCCGTTCTCCGGTGACGAGCGTCACGTGCGGCGGATCGACATGCTGTCGGCATACGAGACGACGGGCGACCTGCCCCCGATCCCGGCGCACCACCCCCAGAGCTAGGCCCCCGGATCCCCGCCTGCCCCGCTCCGCCGGACGAGCCGTCCGGCGGTCGTGGTCGTCGCGCCCGCGGACCGCCGGGCGGAACCGCAGGAAAGGACACCCCGCCGTGCCGGAAGGGCACACCATTCACCGGCTGGCCCGGGACTACGCCGAGCGGTTCCTCGGCACCGCCCCGCGCGTCACCAGCCCGCAGGGCAAGTTCTCCGACGCCGCCGCACTTCTGGACTCGGCCCCGCTGACGGCCACCGAGGCCCACGGCAAGCACCTCTTCCTCCGCTTCCGGGACGCCGACTGGGTCCACATCCACCTCGGCCTCTTCGGCAAGGTCGCCTTCGGTGACGCCCCCGCGCCGCCGCCGGCCGACACCGTCCGCCTCCGCCTCGCGAACGACACCGCGTACGTGGACCTGCGCGGCCCCACGACCTGCGCGCTGGTCACCGGCGCCGAGAAGCAGGCCGTCCACGACCGCCTCGGCCCCGACCCGCTCCGCGACGACGCCGACCCGGCCGAGGCGTACCGCAGGATCTCCCGCAGCCGGACCACGATCGCCGCGCTGCTCATGGACCAGAAGACCGTCGCCGGTGTCGGCAACGTCTACCGCGCCGAGGTGCTGTTCCGGCATGGCATCGACCCGTACCGCGCGGGCAGGGACATCACTCCGGCCGAGTGGGACGCCCTGTGGGCGGACCTCGTCGAGCTGATGCACGAGGGCGTCCGGAACAACCGGATCGACACCGTCCGGCCCGAGCACACCCCGGAGGCCATGGGCCGCCCGCCCCGCGTGGACGACCACGGCGGCGAGGTGTACGTGTACCGCCGCGCCGGCCTGCCGTGCCACGTCTGCGGCGACGAGATCCGCACCGCCGGCCTCGCCGCCCGCAACCTCTTCTGGTGCCCCACCTGCCAGAAGACCGGAGTCTGAGGGAACCACCACCGGCCCGTGGGGCGCCGGGACGCGCAAGAGGCCCGCCGGGGTCGGGGAGCCCTGAAAAATCCGGCGGGCCTGTTGCGCGGAAACCGCGGCGCGTCTAGCGCTTGTTCGCGAACTTCCAGGCGGTGGGCAGCGCGCCCATCGCCAGCGCGGCCTTCAGGGCGTCGCCGAGCAGGAACGGGGTGAGGCCCAGGGCGACCGCCTCGGTGAGGGAGACGTGGGCGGCGAGGGCCAGGTAGGGCACGCCGACGGCGTAGATGATCGCCTCGCCGAGGAGCATCGCGCCGGCCATGCGCAGCGGCGAGCGGTCCGCCCCGCGCCGGGCCAGGGCGCCGACGGCGGCGGAGGCGAGCACCATGCCGAGGACATAGCCGAAGGAGACCATGCCGGCGCCGGAGGCGCCGCCCGCGAACCACGGAACGCCCGCGACGCCGGCGAGCGCGTACAGGGCGAGGGAGAGGAAGCCGCGGCGGGCGCCGAGCGCGGTACCGACGAGCAGCGCGGCGAAGGTCTGGCCGGTCACCGGCACCGGGGAGCCGGGCACGGGGACGGCCACCTGGGCCGCCAGGCCGGTGAGCACGGCGCCGCCGACGACGAGGGCCGCGTCGCGGACGCGGGACGCGGGGAGCAGGTCGGCGAGGACTGCGCCGGGGCGAGCTGTGGCGGTGGCGGTGCTCATGGGGACTCCGCGGGTGTGTGGGCAGATGGGAACACCGTGACGCTATACCGCGCCCCGCGCGCCGATCACCGTCACCGGCCGACAAAGGCGTGCACCGGGGCTTGGTGGGCTCCGGACAAAGGGTGGCGGCTACACCGGGTTTGGCGTGATGCCGGTCACTGAGGTGGCGTGGGCCGCGCTACCTCACCGGCTGACGGACCGTCTGTAGGGTCCGGCCAAAGCGCAGTCGGGCCCGTCTCGCCCGTCGGGCGCCGTCTGGGCAGCCTCGGGGTGTTTTGCTAGCTTCTTCCGCATGGTTGCCCAGGCCCGGTATCTCACCTCGCGTCGCTATGTCGACCTGCGACGCCAGGGCACGGCCACCTGTCGCCGCCCGGGGTAGGGGCGGACCACCCGGCGCGCCTCTGCTCGTACAGCTCCGAGTCGTGTCGGCCCCCGTTCCCGAGGACGGTCCCCCATGCCCCGTACCGCGGTGTCCCCTTCGGCCCCGCCCCTTCCGCGTGCCGCCGACGGCGACCGGCGGCGTACCAGCGCCCGTGTCGTGCTGCGGACCGTGCTGGAGCACGGGCCGGTGGCGCGCAGCACCATCGCCCGGCTGACCGGGCTGTCGCCCGCGTCGGTGACCGAGCACTGCGCCCGGCTCGCCGGTCTGGGCCTGATCCGGGAGTCCGCCGTGCCCCGCCGCTCGGGCAGGGTGGGCCGGCCGCACGTACCCGTCGACCTGGACGACCGACGGTTCCTGGTCGCCGGGGTGCATGTGGCCGTGCCGTACACGACGGTGGCGCTGCTGGATCTGCGGGGCCGGGTGGTGGCCCGGCGGGAGCTGGGGCACGAGCGGACCGATCCCGGCTGGGTGCTGGCCCGGGCCGCCGAGGGCCTCGCCGGGCTGCTCGCCGGCGTGCCGGGCCGGCGGCCGCTGGGCGTCGGGGTGGCGGCCGGCGGCTGGGTGGACCGGGAGACGGGCACCGTGGTCGAGCACGAGCTGCTGGGCTGGCGTGAGGTGCCGGTGCGGGAGCTGCTCGGCGCCCGCACCGGCCTGCCGGTCCATGTGGACGGCCACGCGCGGGCGTTGGTGAACGGGGAGCGGCTGTTCGGTCGGGCCAGGGGCAGCGGCAGCGTGCTGCACCTGTTCGTGGGCAACGTGGTCGACGCGGCCTTCGCCACCCATGACGAGGTGCACCACGGGCCGCGCTCGGCGGCCGGGGCGATCGCGCATCTGCCGGTGCCGGGCGGCAGCGAGCCGTGCCCGTGCGGCCGTACCGGCTGCCTGCAAGTGGAGCTGAGCGAACGGACGTTGTGCCGGCGGGCAGGTGCGGCCGGGGTGGCCGGCGCGGCCGGTCCGATGCGGGTGGTGGCCGCGGCGGCGGCCGGGGACGCGGTGGCCCGGCGGCTGCTGGTGGAGCGGTCCCGTGCCACCGGGCGGGCGGCGGGACTGCTGCTGGACGTGCTCAATCCGGAGACCGTGGTGGTGACCGAGGTGGGGGTGGTCCATTTCGAGGACTGCCTGAGCGCGCTGCGGGAGGCGGTGGGGACACGGCGTGCGGCCGCCGTCGTGCCGACGAGCTTCCCGGATTCCGTGCTGGCGGTGGCCGGTGGATCGGTCATGCTCGACGTGGTGTTCCGGGATCCGCTGGGCGTGTCACCTGAGGGTATTTAATTCAGAAACTCGGAATGTTGACAGGGATCGGTTCAAGGCAGGAACATCCTGGTCATGAGCCCCCTGACAAGCTGTCGCACCCTTTGTTGCTGACGCGTTGCCGCGCGTGAAGCGCGCGTTTCCGGCTCTCTTCCTGTTTTTGTCTCCGGTTTCTCGATCCGGAATTCTTCCTGCCTTTCCCCTCCTTTGTCTCGGGGAGTTCTCCCATGCACCGTCGTGTGTTTCTTGCCTCTTTGCTGGGCGCGTCCGCCGCCGTGGGCCTCGGCGGCTGCGCCAAGGGCGACGCCTCGGCCGACGCCAAGGGCGCCGCCACCAGGCCGCTCGCCGGCAAGGTCCCGGCCGGCACCAGCCTGAGGATCGCCTCCTACCAGAACGTCCAGCAACTGCAGTTCCGGCTGGCGAAGCTGCCGGCGCTGCCGTTCAAGGTGTCGAGCTGGGTGAACATCGGGGCCGGTCCCGATGTCATCAACGCCTTCCGCGCGGGGTCCCTGGATGTGGCCAACAACGCCGGCATCCCGCCGATCCAGGCGCACTACCAGGGCTTCGACGCCAAGATCGTGGCGATCGACCTCACCCGCAGGCCGAACTACCTCTTCGCCACCAAGCCCGGCAGCGACATCCGCACGGTCGGCGACTTCAAGGGCAGGCGGCTCGCCTTCTCGCAGGGCCAGGCCCAGGGGGTCGTACTGCTGCGGGCGCTGAAGCAGGCGGGCCTGACGTACGACGAGGTGACGCTGGTGCCGCTGACCAGCAACCAGTTCCTCACCGCGCTGCAGTCCGGGCAGGTCGACGTGGCTCCGCTCGCCAACAGCCAGGCGCCCGCCTACCTGAAGCAGTACGAGGCGAAGGGCGCCCGCACCATTCCCACCGACGTCGTCGACCTGCTCAACCTGCTGTGGGCCCCGCAGTCGGTGCTGAACGACCCCGCGAAGGCCGCCGCGATCGCCGCCTACATCCCGTCGTGGGCGCGGGGCCAGGTGTGGCAGTACGAGCATGCGGACGTCTGGAACGAGGAGTTCTACGTCAGGACGCAGAACCTGACGCCGCAGCAGGCGCGGGGCATCTCGAAGCTCGCCAACAAGCCTCTTTTCCCGCCCAGCTGGGACGAGGCGATCAGGTGGGAGCAGGAGACGGCCGACCTGCTCGCCGCGGGCGGGTTCGTGAAGAAGTTCGACGTCTCCTCGCTCTTCGACCACCGCTTCGAGCCGATCGCCGCCAGGGCCGTACCGGAGGAGTACCGGAAATGACCGCCGTGACCACGACGACCGCCGCACCGGCGCGGGCCGCCGCCGAGCCCGGCCGGGTCCGCAGGCGCCGCCGCCTCTCCCCCGGCCGCCGGCTGCCCGCCGCCCGGCTGACCGGCCCGCTCCTCCTGCTCGTCCTGTGGGCCGCCGCCTCGGCCGCCGGAGCGCTCGACACGGGTGCCGTACCCGCGCCCTGGACGGTACTCGGGACCGCGGGCCGGCTGTGGGCCGGCGGCACCCTGCCCACCGACATCCTGACCTCCCTGGAGCGGGCCGGATACGGCTTCGCGATCGGACTGGCCGCGGGCGTGCTGCTCGCGCTGGCCTCCGGGCTCAGCCGCACCGGGGAGGCGCTGATCGACGGGACCGTGCAGCTCAACCGGGCGATCCCGACCCTCGGACTCATCCCTCTGTTCATCCTCTGGCTGGGCATCGGGGAGACCTTCAAGATCGCCATCATCGCGATCGTCGTCTACGTCCCGGTCTATCTGAACACGCATGCCGCGCTGTCCGGCATCGACGGCCGGTACGTCGAACTCGCCGAGGTGCAGGGCCTGTCCCGGCTCGCCTTCGTCCGCCAGGTGGTGATCCCCGGCGCGCTGCCCGGATTCTTCGTGGGGCTCCGGCTCGGGGTGACCGGCTCCTGGCTGGGCCTGGTGGTACTGGAGCAGATCAACGCCACCAACGGCCTCGGCTACCTGATGTTCCAGGCGCAGAACTACGGCCAGACCGACGTCATCCTGGTCGGCCTGCTGATCTACGGCGTCTTCGGCCTGGTCTCCGACAGCGTGGTCCGTCTGATCGAACGGAGGGTGCTGTCGTGGCGCCGCACACTGGGCAACTGACCCCGCCGGCCGTACGCATCCAGGGCCTGTCCCGGTCGTTCGACGGCCGTACGGTCCTCGACGGCATCGACCTCGACCTGCCCGCGGGCCAGTTCACGGCCCTGCTCGGACACAGCGGCTCGGGCAAGAGCACCCTGCTGCGGGCCATCGCCGGGCTCGACCACGGCGTCGCGGGCGGCGGGGGGATCAGCGCGCCGGAGCGGGTGTCGGTCGTCTTCCAGGACTCCCGGCTGCTGCCCTGGCGGCGGGTGCTGGACAACGTCCTGCTGGGCGCGGACGGCAGGGATGCCGGGGAGCGGGGCCGGGCCGCCCTCGCGGAGGTCGGCCTGGAGGGCCGCGAGCGGGCCTGGCCCGGTGAGCTGTCCGGCGGCGAGGCCCAGCGGGCCGCGCTGGCCCGCTCCCTGGTCCGCGAGCCCGAACTCCTGCTGGCGGACGAGCCGTTCGGCGCGCTGGACGCGCTGACCCGGATCAGGATGCACCACCTGCTGCGCGCCCTGTGGCAGCGCCACCGGCCGTCCGTGCTGCTGGTCACCCACGACGTGGACGAGGCCATCGTGCTCGCCGACCGCGTCCTCGTCCTGGACCGGGGCCGGATCGCCCTCGACCTGGCCATCGACCACCCCCATCCGCGCTCCTACCGCGAGCCGGTGCTGGGCGAGTACCGCGAGCGGCTGCTGGCGGCACTGGGCGTCACGGAGGACCACCGGTGACACAGAGCCCCCAGCTGTGGGGCAACCCCGCCCAGCGGCCGGCCGGCGCACTGGAGCCGTTCACCTTGCTACGGCCGCGCCCGGCCTCCGGGAGCGCCACGGCCCGCCCCGTCCCGACCCCCAGTACCTGAGCCCCGCCTTCACCTGGAGAGGACCCGTACATGTCCATCGAGATCACCAAGGTCACCGCACGCATCGGCGCCCGCGTCTCCGGCGTCGACATCACCCGGCCGCTCGCCCCGGAGCAGGTCGCGGCGATCCGTGAGGCCCTGAACGTCCACAAGGCGCTGGTGTTCGACGCCGCCGGGCTGGACGACGCCGGGCAGCAGGCCTTCGCCCGGCACTTCGGCGACCTGACCACCGCCCACCCGACGGTCGGCGCGGTCGACGGCGCACCCAACGTGCTGCCCGTCGACAGCGAGCGGGGCCGCGCCAACCACTGGCACACCGACGTCACCTTCGTCCTGAACCCGCCGCAGGCCAGCACCCTGCGCTCGATCACCGTCCCGCCGTACGGCGGCGAGACCCTGATCGCGAACGCGGCCGCCGCCTACCGCGACCTGCCCGAGCCGCTGCGCCGCCTCGCCGACACCCTGTGGGCCGAGCACACCAACGACTACGACTACGCCGTCCCGGACGAGGAGATCGACGAGGAGAAGGCCGCCCAGCGGGCCCAGTTCACGTCGATCACCTACCGCACGGTCCACCCGGTGGTCCGGGTGCATCCGCTGACCGGCGAACGCGGATTGTTCATCGGCGGGTTCGCACAGCGGATCACCGGCCTGTCGGCAGGCGAGTCCCGGAAGGTGCTCGACCTGCTCCAGGCGTACGTCACCCGGCCGGAGAACATCCTGCGTCACCGCTGGGCGGAGAACGAGCTCGTCCTCTTCGACAACCGGATCACGCAGCACTACGCCATCGACAACTACGACGGACGGCCGCGCCGGCTGCACCGGGTGACCGTCGCCGGTGACGTCCCGGTCGGCATCGAGGGCAAGGAGAGCTACGCGATCGAGGGCGACGCCTCGCACTACACGCCGGTACCCACGGCGGCGTAATCGGTCGTTCACCCTGCGTACGCCGGGTGTCCGGATACTGGGCGGCTCCTTCGCGTGAGCGGACGGGCCGCCCAGACTGGCGGCGTTTTGCCCGCCCTTGCCCTGCCCGGAGAGCCCCGCCCATGCCCACCAGCACGACCACCGAGACGCCGCCGCAGCAGCAGGACGGCGTCTCCCTCTCCCACGGCCTCAAGCAGCGCCATCTGTCGATGATCGCGCTCGGCGGGGTCATCGGCGCGGGTCTGTTCGTCGGCTCGGGGGCGGGTATCGCCGCCGCCGGGCCGTCCATCGTGATCGCCTACACGCTCTCCGGCCTGCTGGTGATGCTGGTGATGCGGATGCTGGGCGAGATGTCCGCCGCCTACCCGTCCTCCGGCTCCTTCTCCGCGCACGCCGAGCGGGCGATCGGCCCCTGGGCGGGCTTCGCCGCCGGCTGGTCCTTCTGGGTGCTGCTGTGCACGGCCGTCGGCCTGGAGGGCATCGGCGCCGCGCACATCGTCCAGGGCTGGCTGCCGGGCACCCCGCAGTGGATGTGGGTGGCCCTGTTCATGGTGGTGTTCTGCGGGACGAACCTGGCCGCCGTGAAGAACTTCGGCGAGTTCGAGTTCTGGTTCGCCGCGCTGAAGGTGGGCGCGATCAGCCTGTTCCTGGTCCTCGGGGTGCTGGCCATCGCCGGGGTGCTGCCCGGCACCCACTCCCCCGGCGCCGCCAACCTGACCGACTTCATGCCGCACGGCAACCAGGGCCTGCTGGTCGGCCTGCTCGCCTCCGTCTTCGCCTACGGCGGCCTGGAGACGGTCACCATCGCGGCGGCCGAGTCCGAGAACCCGGTGCGCGGCGTGGCCTCCGCCGTCCGCACCGCCATGTGGCGCATCGCCCTGTTCTACATCGGCTCGATGGCCGTCGTGGTCACCCTCGTCCCCTGGAACTCGGCGGAGGTCGTGGCGAAGGGCCCGTACGTCGCCACGCTCGACCACCTCGGCATCCCCGGCGCGGGCCGGCTGATGAACGTGGTCGTCCTGGTCGCCCTGCTGTCCGCGATGAACGCCAACATCTACGGCTCCTCGCGCATCGCCTACTCGCTGGTCGAGCGCGGCCAGGGCCCGAAGGCGCTGGCCAGGCTGTCCGGCGGGGTGCCCCGGATCGCGGTGCTCACGTCCTGCTTCTTCGGTTTCGTCTGCGTGCTGCTGAGCTACTGGCGCCCGAACGACGTCTTCCCCTGGCTGCTGAACATGATCGGCGCGGTCATCCTGGTCGTCTGGATCTTCATCGCGGTCTCCCAGCTGCTGCTGCGCCGCCGCATCGAGCGCGAGGCCCCCGAGAAGCTGGTCGTACGCATGTGGGCGTTCCCCTGGCTGACCTGGGTCGCGCTGGCCGGCATGGCCACGATCTTCGTCCTGATGGCCCGTGAGCCGGACACCCGGGTGCAGCTGCTGTCCACCGGCGGCATGACGGTGGTCCTGGCGGTCGTCGGCTACCTCTGGCAGCGGGCCCGCGCCCAGCGCTGAGTCCCCACCACGGCACCGGCGCCCACCTGCGACGCGGTGACCTGGCGGACGCCGTCGCCGAGTCCTTCGGCTCCTTCGCCGGTTTCAAGGCGCAGCTGGTCGAGGCCGCCGCCACCACGCAGGGCTCCGGCTGGGGTGCGTGTCCTCCCGGCCAGGGAGGTTCCGGCATGCGGGGCCGGGACGGGTGGGGCACGATGGGCTGTATGTCCGACAAAGACACCGCAGCCCGCGGCAGGCGGCGGCTGGTCCTGGTGGCGGCCGCCTCGGTCGCGCTGGCCCTGGCCGCGCTGCTGCCGGCCGCCGGTTCCGCACTGGCCGCTCCCAAGAACGACGCCGTCGCCCTGAAGACGCTCGACGCCATCGTGAAGGGCCACTACCGGGCCGCCACCGCCCACTTCGACGCCGACGTGCGGGGGCACCTGTCGCCGGACGCGCTGGGGCAGCTGTGGGAGGCCTACCAGGACCAGTTCGGGCACTACGAGTCGCACGAGAAGCCCAAGGACACGAAGACCGGCCGGTACACGGTGGTCAGCGTGCCCTTGCGCATGCAGCACAGCGCTGGTGAGTTCCGCGTGAGCTTCGACGGGAGCGGCAGGATCACCGGCCTGTTCTTCCTCAAGCCGGGCGTACCGCTCCCGACGTCGTCGCCCAGGTGACGGTGTGCGGACTAAAGGTTGCTGAAGTCCGGCCCCTTGGTCCTGGTGCGCTTCAGTTCGTAGAAGCCCGGGACCGAGGCGACGGCGACGGCGCCGTCCCACAGGCGGGCCGCCTCCTCGCCCTTGGGGGCGGGGGTGACGACCGGGCCGAAGAAGGCGATCTGCTCGCCGTCGGGGCCGGGCAGCGCGATCACCGGGGTGCCGACGTCCTGGCCGACCTTCTCGATGCCCTCCTTGTGGGAGGCGCGCAGCTCGGCGTCGAACTCGAAGTCCTCCTGCTCGGCGTAGTCGATCAGCTCGGCGGGCAGGCCGACGTCCGCGAGGGCGCCGGCGACGGCCTCCAGGGTCGGGCCCTCGCCGTTGTTGTGGATGC
This sequence comes from Streptomyces sp. NBC_00557, assembly GCF_036345995.1. NCBI lineage: Bacteria > Bacillati > Actinomycetota > Actinomycetes > Kitasatosporales > Streptomycetaceae > Streptomyces > Streptomyces sp. NBC_00557. The sequence goes on along the minus strand of NZ_CP107796.1, from coordinate 5,368,132 downwards.
GGGTGCCGAGGGCGGTGTAGAGCGGGCCGAGGACGTCCGCACCGTGCTTCTGCCAGGCCGCGGTGACCACGCGCACCGGCTGCCAGGCCTTGGTCGCGAGCATCTCCCGGTACTCCTCGGGCAGCTCGTCCAGCTTGTCCTCGTTGAGGACGGCGAGGCTCATGATGTGCCAGCGCACCTCGATGTCCCGGACCTTCTCCACCTCCAGCACCCAGCGGGACGTCATCCAGGCCCACGGGCACAGCGGGTCGAACCAGAAGTCGACGGGGGTCTTGCCGGACTCGGACATGGCTCTCCTCAGCGAAAAGGCGCTTTTCCCAGCCTCAACGACGCCCTCGCGACCGGCATTCCCTGATGACCCCCGTCAGGTGCACATGGCAGGATCGGTCCTGTTCCGTCTCATCCACGCGATCACGAGGGAGTGCCGTCCGTGCCCGGTGAGAATCTGTCCCGCGACGAGGCCCGGGAACGGGCCGCCCTGCTGTCCGTAGACGGGTACGACGTGTCCCTGGACCTCAGGTCCGCCGTCGGCGACCGGGACGGCGAGCCGCGCACGTTCCGCTCGGTGACCACGATCCGCTTCCGCTGCAACGAGCCGGGCGCCTCCACCTTCGCCGATCTCATCGCGCCGAGCGTCACCGCGGTGTCGCTGAACGGCCGGGACCTGGACCCGGGCGAGGTCTTCGACGGCGCGCGGATCGCGCTGGAGGACCTGGCCGCGGAGAACGAGCTGGTGGTGGACGCGCAGTGCGCCTACTCCCGCACCGGCGAGGGCCTGCACCGCTTCGTCGACCCGGAGGACGGCGAGGTCTACCTCTACACCCAGTACGAGCCGGCCGACGCCCGCCGCGTCTTCGCCAACTTCGAGCAGCCGGACCTGAAGGCGCCGTACCGATTCGAGGTGCGGGCGCCCGAGGGCTGGACGGTGTGGAGCAACGGCGCGGGCGAACTCGCCGACGGCGTCTGGCGGTTCGCGGAGACCAAGCCGATCTCGACGTACATCACGTGCGTGGTGGCGGGGCCGTACCACTACGTCACCGACTCCTACACCCGCTCCTTCGAGGACGGCACCAAGCTGGAGATCCCTCTCGGCGCGATGTGCCGCAAGGGGCTGGCCCCGCACTTCGACGCCGAGGACGTCTTCCTGGTCACCAAGCAGGGCCTGGACTTCTTCCACGAGCACTTCGACTACCCGTACCCGTTCGGCAAGTACGACCAGGCGTTCGTGCCCGAGTACAACCTGGGCGCGATGGAGAACCCGGGCCTGGTGACCTTCCGCGAGGAGTACATCTTCCGCGGCAAGGTGACCCAGGCGTCGTACGAGGCCCGCGCCAACGTGATCCTGCACGAGATGGCGCACATGTGGTTCGGCGACCTGGTCACCATGGAGTGGTGGGACGACCTGTGGCTGAAGGAGTCCTTCGCGGACTTCATGGGCACCTTCGCGAACGTGGGCGCGACCCGCTTCAAGGACGCCTGGATCACCTTCGCCAACCGCCGCAAGGCCTGGGCGTACCGCGCGGACCAGCTGCCCTCCACGCACCCGATCACGGCGGACATCCGTGACCTGGAGGACGCCAAGCTGAACTTCGACGGCATCACCTACGCCAAGGGCGCCTCGGTGCTCAAGCAGCTGGTGGCGTACGTCGGGCAGGACGCGTTCCTGGAGGGCGCCCGCCGCTACTTCAAGCGGCACGCCTACGGCAACACCCGGCTCGGCGACCTGCTGTCGGCGCTGGGCGAGACCAGCGGCCGGGACATGTCGGCGTGGGCGCGGTCCTGGCTGCAGACGGCCGGGGTCAACTCGCTGACCCCGCAGGTGCTGCTGGACGCCGAGGGCCGCGTGGCGGAGCTGGCGGTGGTGCAGGAGGCGCCCGAGTCGCATCCCGAGCTGCGCCCGCACCGGATCGCGGTGGGCCTGTACCGGCGCACGGGCGAGGGCGCGCTCGAGCGGTACGCGCGCGTGGAGACGGACGTGCACGAGCCGCGCACGGTCGTCCGGGACGCCGCGGGCGCCGAGGCCCCGGAGCTCGTCCTGGTCAACGACGACGACCTGACGTACTGCAAGACCCGCTTCGACGACACCTCGCTGGCCACGCTGAAGGAGCACCTGGGCGCGCTGACCGACCCGCTGGCCCGGGCGCTGTGCTGGTCGGCGCTGTGGAACATGACCCGGGACGCGCTGCTGCCGGCGCGGGACTTCATCGGCCTGGTGCTGCGGTTCGCGGGCCGCGAGTCCGACATCGGCGTGCTGCAGATGCTGCACGCGTGGGCGAACTCGGCGCTGGTGCACTACGCGGCGCCCGAGTGGCGGGCGGCCGGCGGCGACCTGCTGGCCGAGGGAGCGCTGCGGGAGCTGCGGGCGGCCGCGCCGGGCAGCGAGCAGCAGCTGGCCTGGGCGCGGTTCTACGCGACCGTGGCCTCCGCCGAGCCGGACCTGAAGCTGCTGCAGGACCTGCTGGACGGCACCACGGAGATCGAGGGCCTGAAGGTGGACCAGGAGCTGCGCTGGGCGTTCCTGGAGCCGCTGGCCGCGCACGGGGCGGCGGACGAGTCGGCGCTGGCGGCCGAACTGGCCCGCGACGACACGGCGTCCGGCAAGCGCCACCAGGTCCGGTGTCTGGCGGCCCGCCCGTCGGCGGCGGTCAAGGCGCAGGCCTGGGCACAGGTGGTGGAGTCCGACACGCTGTCGAACGCGCTGGTGGAGGCGACGATCGCGGGCTTCGGCCAGCCCTCGCAGCGGGAGCTGATCGCGCCGTACGCACCGCTGTACTTCGCGGCGATCGAGCGGGTCTGGCGGGAGCGGTCGATCCAGATCGGCATGGACGTCGTGCGGGGTCTGTTCCCGGCGTTGCAGGACCGTGCCGAGACGCTGGAGGCGACGGACGCGTGGCTGCGGGAGCACGCGGACGCGGCGCCGGCGCTGCGCCGGCTGGTGCTGGAGGCGCGGGACGACCTGGCGCGGGCGCTGCGGGCACAGGCGTGCGACGCGTCGGCCGCCGGCCACTGACCCTTGGCCTGAGCCTGCCCGGCCGGCGACCGTTACGAAATTCGGTCAAACAGAACCGTAACCCCTGGTCCGCACCCGATCGGACCAGGGGTTACCCGTCCCCGGTCGGCATCCGAACACCTGACCTTTAGTCCCGCATCGTCCGCATTTCTCGACGGGCGTGTAACAGCGGTTACCGGTGTGACCCGGCGCGGGAATCTCGACGCCATGACGCACAACACCCCGCTCTCCCCCCGCCCTCTCCGGCATCTGTCCCCCGTCCACCGCCGTGTCCTGACGACGGCTCAGCTGCGCTCGCACGGTGTGACGACGGCCGAGCTGAACGAGCAGTGCCGCCCCGGCGGACCCTGGCAGATGCTGCTGCCGAACGTGGTCCTGCTGCGCCCGGGGCCGCCCACGAGCGAGGAGCGTCTGCACGGGGCCCTGCTGTACGCGGCCCGCGCGTCCGCGCCCGGCGTCCCGGCCCAGCCCACGGCGCAGGAACCGCACCGCCCGGTGTACGCGGAGGCGGTGATCACCGGTCTCGCGGCCCTCACCCTGCACGGCTTCTCCGCCACCCCGCCGCTGCTCTCCCTGGACCGCGTCGACGTGCTGGTGCCGCGGCTGCGCCGGCTGCGCTCCACCGGCTACGTCCGCGTGCTGCGCACCGCCGCCCTGCCCACCCCGGTCGCGGTGACGGGCCTGCCGGTGGCGCCGGTGCCGCGGGCGCTGGCGGACGCCGTGGCGGAGCCGTCGGACGCGGAGGCGGTACGGCGGCTGCTGACCGAGGCGGTGCGCGGCGGCCACTGCGAACCGGCCGCCGTGGTGCGGGAGTTGACGCAGGCGAAGCTGCTGAGCCGGCCGCACGTGGTGGACGCGGTGGACGCGCTGGTGGCGGAGGGCCGCTCGATCGCCGAGAACCGCCTGTACCGGATGGTCCGCGAGTACGGCCTGCCCGACCCGGTGTGGAACGTCGACCTGCGGCTGCCCGGCGGCCCGCACCTCGGCGGCCTGGACGCGTACTGGCCGGACCAGGCGGTGGCGGTGGAGCTGGACACGCGGGCGCCCCGGCAGGACGACGACGAGCTGTGGTCGGAGTACGCGCGCAAGCGCGAGTACCTGGAACGGCTCGGGATCACGGTCGTCCACATCACCCCCAAGAAGCTCAGGGAGGGGATGGAGCAGCAGGCGGCGGTGGTGCGCACGGCCCTGATGGCCGCCGCCGACCGGGATCCGGCGGCCTATGTCGTGGTGCTGCCCCGGTAGGGACCGCGTCACCCGAACGGAGGAGCTTCGCGGGCGGTGCCGTGCGGGCCACGAAAGATGAGAGGTATGCGACACAACCGGACAGCCGCGGGTACGTCCGCCCTGGTGCTCGCCGCGGCCTGCCTCGCCGCCGCCCCCGTGACGGCGCAGGCGGCGCCCAGGCCAGCGGCCGTGAGCTATGCGGCCCTCGGCGACTCCTACTCCTCCGGTGTCGGCGCGGGCGACTACCTCCCCGGCCGGCCGGAGTGCAAGCGCAGCAGCCACGCGTATCCCGTGCTGTGGGCCGAGGCCCACAGGATGACGTCCTTCGCGTTCGCCGCCTGCGACCACGCCCGGGCCGGCGACGTCCTGGCCCAGCAGCTCGGCTCGCTCGGCCCGCACACGCGCTTGGTCACCCTCACCGTCGGCGGCGGCGACGTGGGCTTCGCCTCCGTCATGACGACGTGCGCGGTGGGCGGCGCCGGGCTGTGCCGGTCCGCCGTCGCCGGCGCCCGCTCCGCCCTGGACGGACCCCTCCCGGCCGCCCTGGACCGGCTCTACTCGGCCATCAGGAACCGGGCTCCCGCCGCCCGGGTCGTGGTGCTCGGCTATCCGCATCTGTACCGGATCAACGGCACCTGCCGGTCCGGCCTCCAGGACAGCGAGCGGGCCGACCTGAACCGCGCGGTGGACCAGCTCGACGCGGTGATCGCCCGGCGTGCCGCGGCCCACGGCTTCGCCTTCGCCGACGTCCGCGCCGCCTTCGCCGGCCACGAGATCTGCTCCGGCACCCCCTGGCTGCACAGCGTCGACCTGCTGTCCCTGACCTCGTCGTACCACCCCACGGCCCGCGGCCAGGCCCGCGGCTATCTCGCGGCGCTCGACCGGGTCTCCTGACCGCGCCCCGCTACCGCTCGTCCGTCCCCTCCTCGCCCACCAGGCCGGGACGCCCCTCGAGGCCGGGCGTGTCGAGGGGCGAGGGGCCCTGGAGGAGCCCGGCCTCGCCGGCGAAGGCGTACTGGGCGGCCTCGCCCTCCGGGAGGGCCGGCGATACGGCGGCCGGGGCGTGCGGCGCGACGACCTCGCGCCCGGCGACGTGCGCGGCATACACCTCGTCCAGCAGCCCGGCGTACGCGGCGATCATGCGGGTGCGGCTGAACCGCTCGCGGGCGGCCAGAAGCGCCGGGGCCAGTCGTGTGCGGCCGGCGGCCGCCGCGGTCCAGGCCAGGGCGATGGCGCCCGGGTCCGGCGGGGTGACGAAGCCGTGGCCGGTGACGATGTCCGCGCTGTCGCCGACGTCCGTGGTGACCGGGACCGCGCCGCACATCATGCCCTCGATCAGGCACAGCGGCGCCGCCTCCCCGAACACGGAGGTCAGGGCGACGACGTCGGCGGCGGCGTACACGGCCGGCATGTCGTGCCGTACGCCGAGCAGGTGCACCCGCCCGGTGAGGGACGGCGCGTCGGCGAAGGCCTCGGCGAGGTCGGCACGCAGCCCCGGGTTGCCGGGGGTCATCCCGGCGCCGCACATCAGCAGGTGCCCGCCGCCCTCGCGGGCCAGCCAGGCGCGGGCCGCCCTCAGCAGCAGCGGGACGTTCTTCATCGCGGCGTACCGGGCCGCGAAGACGATCACCGGCGCCCGGTCCGCGATGCCGAGGGCGGCGCGCACGGCGAGGCGGGCGGCGGGGTCGGGGCGGAAGCGGAGCAGGTCGACGCCGTTGGGGATGACGTGCAGGAAGCGGCCCGGGACGCCGGCGGCCTCGTAGGCGGCCCGGGTGGACTCGGCGCAGCACACGCACGCGGCCACCGTGCCGTCGGCGAGGGCGGCCTTGAGCTGGTCGAGGGCGGGGCCCTGGTTCTCCGGGTCGGAGCGGTGCAGGCAGACCACGACCGGGCGGCGGGGCAGGCCGGCCTGGTTGAGCAGGGCCAGCGGCTGCTCCTTCAGGGAGAGGATCACATCCGCCCCGGCCATCGACCGAGCGGTTTCGGCCAGCTCGGGCCCGCTGAAAACGTTCGCCGCGAGCGCGCCGTCGGCCAGGCCCGCGCTGCGGCCGAGCGAGGTGACGCCGATGCCGCCGGCGGTCAGCGCCCGGTAGCAGTGGTCGTCCTCCATGCGCTGCCGGGTGGCCTCGCGCCGGACCTCGTCGTGGATGCTGAGTACCTGGTGGGACTGGCCGCCCTCGGCCAGTCCCCGTACGACGTCGCTGTGCACGATCCGGGCTCCTCCGGAGAAGAAGCCCTCGTAGACCGACAGCACCCGCAGTCCGTGCCTCGCGCGCACGCGACCACCCGCCTTGCAAGAATGATCAAAAAGATCGAGCCAACCCCGTCCTCAGCGGGTTAGCCGATATGAGGCGGTACGGACATTGCGTCCGCGTTAACACGGAATGACGCGAATGAAACGGTGGCTAACAGAATTCCGCGTCGATCACCGACTCGGGATCCCCGGCCCAGTCGCCGTTGAAATTGAATGCGATCGCGTGCTCACCGTCCGCCGTCGTGACCGCCGAGGACTGCGAGCCGTGGATTCCGCCGTTGTGGCCCCACACATGAACACCGCAGCTCAGGCGCGTGTCCATGATCCCGAGGCCGTAGCGCGCGCCGGGGATTCCGGTGGCCTCGACGGTGGTCCTCATTTCCGTCAGCTGCCGGGGCGGCAGGAGTTTTCCGCGGAGCAGTGCGCTGTAGAAACGATCGAGGTCGGCGGAGTCCGAGATCATTTCACCGGCGGCGGAGGCGAGCGACGGGTTCAGCTCCGTGACGTCGCGGGCCGGGCCTTTCGGATCGGTGAATTTCGAGTAGGCGCGGCTGCTCGGCCGGGGCACGGTGCTGCGGGTGCCGGGAACGGAGGTGCCCCGCAGCCGCAGCGGCGCGATGATCCGGCGCTCGATCTCGGTGGCGTACGGGTGCCCCGTCACCTTCTCGATCACCATGCCGGCCAGGACGTAGTTGGTGTTGGAGTACTTCCAGGAGGCGCCCGGAGCGAAGTCCGGCCGGTGCCGCATGGCGGTCCGCACCAGCTCGCCGGGGGTGTGGGTGTCGTAGCGGTGCCGCAGGAAGCCGTCCTCGGTGAAGACCGACCGGTAGAAGCCGGGGTCGCTGGTGTAGTCGAAGACGCCGCTGGTGTGGTTGAGCAGCTGCCGGACGGTGATGTGCCGGCCGTCGTGGCCGTGTCCGCGCACGACGCCCGGCAGCCACTCGTCCACCGTGTCGTCCAGCGAGAGCCGGCCCTCCGCCTCCAGCTGGAGCAGCACGGTGGCGACGAAGGTCTTGGTGATGCTGCCGACGCGGTACCGGTCGGCGGCCGAGCGCGGCCGGCCCGTGCCGATGTCGCCCACGCCGGCGGTCGCGGACCAGGTGCCGTGGCCGTCCTCGGCGGTGGCGGTCACCCCGGGCACGCCGGCCGCGACCGCCGCCTGCAGGGCGGTGCCGGTGGCCGCGTGCCCGTGGTCTCCGGCCGTGGCGGCGGCCGGCGCCGCGAGGGCCGCCGTGAGGAGTACGGCCGTGGCGGCCACCAGGGTCGTGCGTACGCGCATGTCTTCCCCCAACCTGTGCTGTCCGGTGCGGTCGGGGGAGGAAACCGGCGCCGCATGCCCGAGGTTGCCCGGCGCTGGGCCGGTCGGGTGACTCTCAGCCCTTCTTGAGCACCAGCTCGGTGTTCCGGTCGGCCGCGCTGCCCGCCAGGGTCTTGTTGGCGCCGGGGGCGTTGAAGGCCAGCTCGCGGTAGAGGGCGGCGAGGCCGGTCTGGGAGAGGTCGGCGAAGTCGGTGCGGTGCGGGGCGGCCGACTCGATCAGGGTGGTGAACACCGAGAGCGTGCCGTCCTTGTTGTCCACCAGCTCGATGATGCGGGCGAGGTGGGGGTAGTCGACGTGCGAGGCGGTGGAGATCTCCCAGAAGGAGCGGCCGCCGGAGGCCTGGTGCGGGGTGACGACGTTCTTGTGGATGTGGCCGTTCACCCAGGCCAGCACGTTGGCGTGGGCGTTCAGCACCGAGACCACCTCGGCGCCGCCGTGCCGCTTCTCGCCCGGACGGGCCGGGTCGGGGCGGGTGTTGTCCATCGTCTTGCTGGTGTGGTGGCTGAAGACGACGGCGTAGGAGTCCTTGTTGTCCTTCAGCGTCTTGTCCAGCCACTTCAGCTGGGCGGTGCCGATGGAGCCCTCGTAGTGGCCGCCGGCGTCGGTGGTGTCGAGGCTGATGCCGATGACGTCGTCGGAGATGCGGAAGGCGTAGTACTGGGTGCCCGCGTCGAGGTTGGCCGAGGAGTACCCGTGCCCGACCGGGCCGAGTCCCTGGTGGGCGGGGTCCAGGTGGGCCTTGAGGTAGTCGGCCTGGGTGTAGGGGGCGCGCTTCTCGTCCGGCGTGACCGAGCGCATGGAACGGGCGTGCGCCTTGAGGAAGTCGCGGTAGCCGGCGCCCCTGGGGTCGGTGGCCTTCTTGATGGCGTCCTGGAGCTTCTTGGCGTCGGCGGCGGAGACGTCGAACAGCTTCTTGCCGCCGATGGCCGCCTCGGCGAGATAGGGGTCGCCGTGAGAGCCGTAGCAGCCGAGCGGCAGGGCGTCGTGGTTGCCGACGGTCGAGTACCAGGGCAGCTTCAGGCCGGGGCTCTGCACCTCCCGGATCGCGGCGGCCAGGTAGCCGTTCAGGTGCGGGAAGCCGAGCGCCTTGTCGTTGTCGCGGGTGGTGGACTCCGGCTGCCAGTACAGCTTCATGCCGCTGTTCTGCACGCCCTCGTAGTGCTTGGGGTCACCGGAGTTGGGGGTGATGCGGCCGCCGCTCATCACCTTCATGAACCACTCCAGCTCGGAGTGGGCGTTGTTGTCGGTGTTGTCGCCGGTCGTCATCACGAAGTGGAGCGGGGCGCCGGTGACGGGGGCGCCGCGCAGCGCGTTGACCCGCTCCACCAGCGAGACGGCGCCCTGCACGGTGAGCGCCTCCTGGGGGCGCCAGGCGTGCACATCGGTGGAGCGCAGGTACTCCAGCCGCAGCGGGTGCTGCACGTCCTGCAGATGCAGGTCGGTGAACTGCACGAACGCCGCGAGCGTCCTGCGGCGGCCCGCCCGCCCGGACTTGGGGGCGGCCAGCTCGCTGCGCACGACCCGGCTCCAGCCCGCACCGTCGCCGAGCCGCCGGTAGCCGGAGCTGTTCCGCGGTGCGGCGACGGAGGCGAGGGTCGTGCCCTTGGTGTACGGGGCGAGGGCGGCCGGGCCGGCCTGCCGGGAGTGGGCGACCGGCGCCGCCGCGGTGGCGGCCTCGCTGTCGGTGGGGCGGAGGGCGTAGCCGACGCCCGCGGAGAGCGAGACCGCTCCGGCGGCGGCGAGGACGGTACGGCGGTTGACCCCCAGGCTGGAAGCAGTGGAGGCGGCGACAGAGCGTATGCGCGACATTGGCGCGATCTCCCCGAGTGCGAACGCGTCGGCAGTGGTCGCGGGCCGTCGCCTGCGCGAACGCCCCGCTCGCCTTGGATCGTTGGCACCGGGGATGACCTGCGCGTGAACGCGGCGGCAACGCGCAGCGCCGATCACCGTACGTGGATCACCGGGTACCGGCCGCGGTCACGGAGTGGATCGCGCGCGGCCGGGAGACGGTCACTCCCCGTTCACCTCCTGGGGTACGGGAGGGGTCCCGGCGGTGAGGTGGCCGTGCGCGGGGCGCTCCCGCCACAGCCGCAGCGCGGTGTCGACCACGGGCACCCGGTTCAGGCCCGGCACGGCCGAGAGATCCTGCCAGGCGGCGAAATCCGTGGACCCGCCCACCTCGTACCGGAGTTCGCCGCCGACGACCTCTCCTTCGTAGACGAGACGCAGGGCGTGGTGGTCGGTGCGGCGGCCGAAGCGGGCGCCCTGGACGAGCCGGAAGGAGTCGACGCCGAGGAGACCGGTCACCTCGATGCGGTAACCGGTCTCCTCCATGACCTCGCGGCGGACGGTGTCGTACGGGTCCTCGCCGTGCTCCATGCCGCCGCCCGGCAGCACCCACTCGGGGGTTCCGTCGGGCGCGGGTGAGCGGGCCAGGAGGATCTGTTCGTCGCGGACGCACACGGCGTAGGCCGCCACCCTCAAGTTCCGTCGCATGGGCGGACGTTAGCGCGGGACGTCGGGGTTCGCCGGTGAGTATCCGGGCGCCGGCCAGCGCAGCGGCAGGGCGGCCGGGGTCCACAGGGCCTCGGTGAGGGTGAAGCGGACGCTGCGGTCGCCCCCGGCGGTGAACTCGGTGTGCGCCTCCCCGGTGAGCTGCAGGGTGGTGCCGGTGGTCCAGTCGAGGAAGAGCAGTCCCGCGCGGGGGTCGCTGCGCAGATTGCCGAGGGACAGGAACATGGCGTTGCCGGGGTAGTCCGGCCAGGTCAGTTCGCGGGGGGAGGTGACCCGGACGAACCCCGGGTTGCCGCCCCGGTGGCTGGCGTCGGCTCCGCCGGGGTGGACCGTGGCCAGGAAGAAGGTGTCGGACGCGCGGATGAACTCCTCCTGCCCGGTGGTGAGTTCGGTGGTCCGCCGGGGTGTGGCGGGCGTGCGGCCGGCGACCGTCTCGTACGACGCCCTGCGCTGGATGTACTTGGGGCAGTTGGAGAAGACCTGGTCCGCCTCCACCGCGAACCCCCTCGGCGTCGGCCGCAGGCGGCCGTTGACGCGCATACGGCGGCGGGTCCGCGGGTCCAGCGCGATGGTGCCCACGGGCGTGCCGGGGGTCTTCAGCGCGGTGGCGAGCCGTCCGGTGTCCGTGAGCACCGACACCTGACGGGGCCCCGTCGCGCGGACGAAGCCCGGCGGCCCCGTGAGCGCCGACGCCCACACCCGCCCCGTCGCCGGCTCCGCCGCGCCCACCACCAGCAGGGGCTGCGTCTCCAGGAAGGCCGCCGCGACGGGCTTGATGTCCTGGCCGAGGGAGCGGCCCACGTGGGCGGCGCGGTCGCGGACGCCCAGGAGGTCCTGCAGGGCGAGCGAGCCCGCGTGATAGGCGCCCATGACTAGAAGAAGCCGCAGGTCGGGGCGTCCGCGTGGGGGGCCGTGGCGCCGTCGGGGCCGAGCGGGGCGGAGATCTCCAGGCGGATGCCGTCCGGGTCGTGGAAGAAGATCCCGCCCGTGGCGCCGCCCTCGCGGTGGGCGACCACGCCGTCGTGGGCGAAGTCCACTCCGGCGGCCCGCAGCGCGGTCTCGTAGGCGCGGACGCGGTCGATCGAGTCGACCGCGAGGGCGAGGTGGTGCAGTCCGGACCGGCCGCTGTCGTACGACCCCTGCGCCTGCTGCCAGAGGGTGACGAGCGGGGCGCCGCCGGGCTCCCCCAGCATCGCCCAGCGCCGGCCGTCCTCCTTGCCCTCGGCGAGCACGGCGAAGCCGAGGAGGTCGCGGTAGAGGGCGAGGGAGCGGTCGAGGTCGGTGACGTTCAGTCCTGCGTGCGCGAGGTGCGGGGCCATGGTTCTTCCCTTCGGGATACCTAACCGTTGTTCTCGAGAATAGGGGGTTAGAGGCGACAGGGTCAACCGGCGACATACACTTGAGTGGTTAGATCAGAAGGAGTGCCCATGCCCACCAGCCGCGATCCCCGTCCGCTCACCGGTGAGCCGCTCGCGCTCGATCTGCTCAACACCCGCTGGAACCGGGACGGCGTCACCCAGGACCTGCTCGCCGGCACGGAGGGCCTCGCGGTGTGGCTCGCGAGCAACGGGCTGGCCGGGGACCACACGGCCGGCCCCGAGGCGCTGGATCATCTGCGCGAGGCGCGCGCGGCGCTCAAGGCGGCGGTGGACGGGTCGCCGGCCGAGGCGGCGCCGCTCGTGGACGCCGTACTGGAACACGGGCGGATCCGGGCCCGGCTGACCGCGGACGGCCCCGCCGAGGAGCCGGAGTTCGCCGACCCGTCCTGGGGGCCGGCCTGGCTCGCCGCCCGGAACTACCTGGAGCTGATCACCCGGGCGCCGGAGCGGATCCGGAGCTGCGCCGGGGGCGGCTGCATCCTGCACTTCTTCGACACGTCCCGCAACGGCACCCGCCGCTGGTGCTCGATGGCGGCGTGCGGCAACCGCGCGAAGGCCTCACGGCACTACGCACGCTCCAAGGAAGGCTGACGGAAACCGCGGGGCCTTCTGCGAGGAGGTCACGGCTTGCCGGTGGGCGCCTCTCCGGTGCCGGGGCAGGTCGTGTGCCGGGAGGCGGGCAGGGCCTGGATGACCCACGCGCGGTTCACGGCCACGCGGGTGTCTCCGACGGCCCACACGCTCGCGTTGCGCCGACCCGCGCCGACCTGGACGAGGACGTGCTGTCCGGCGCGCGGGGCCGGCCGCGCACCGCCGTCGAGCAGGAAGCTCACCCGGGCGGGTCCGTGCGCGGGCTTGTAGGAGCGGATCACCTTCAGCGTGATCCGGCTCCAGGGCGACTGCCTCCGCGGTTCCACCTTCGCCACGGTGCCCTCCACGACCAGCCGGGAGCAGGCCAGGGCGCGTACCGGGTCGGACGGCCGCCCGTCGTCCCCGGAGACATCGGCCCGGGCATCGCCGGCGCTCTTGTCCGCGCTCTTGGCCGCCGCGGCGGTACCGGAGTCCTCCGAGCCGCCGGAGTGCGTCACCATCCAGCCGAACCCGACGACCAGCGCGAAGGCCCCGGCCCCGGCGAGCGCCCCGAACGCGACCCGCAGCGCCCGGCGAGACCCGGAGGGCCGGCCGGGACGCGGGGGGCGCGGGGGCCGGCGCCCGGCACGCACCGGCCGCGCGCCACCGCGGGGCGCGGACGCCGGCCGGGCGTGCGTCACCGGTTCCCCGGGGCGCAGCGCACCTTCCGCCTGCTCCGCCGGCCCCCTTTCCGGCTCCCCCGGCACGTCTTCCACCGGCTCCCCGGTCAGCGCCTGCGCGATCCGGCTCAGCTGATCCCTCAGCACCGCCACGTCCGCCTCGGCCGCGCGGTGCCGGGCGAGGAAGGCGGGGTCCCGCCGGGCCTCCTCCGGCAGCGGCTCCCCCGTGATCGCGGCCATCAGCGCGTCCATACCGCCGTACTCGCCGCCGCTGCGCGCACCGGGGCCGCCCCCGGCGTCCCCCTCACCGCCCGTGCCCCGCGCGTCGCCCGCGCTTCCCTGCCCGGCGGTCATGTCACACCACCTCGTCCTCGTGCAGGCGGGCGCGCAGGGCGCGGACCGCCGTGTGCAGTCTGCTCTTGACCGTGCCCTCCGGGATGTCCAGTTCCTCGGCGATGTCCCGGACGGGCAGGTCGGCGAAGAAGCGGAGGACGATCACCTGCCGCTGGGCGGCGGGCAGTTCGTCCAGGCCCCGGGCGACGGCGAGGGAGAGCAGGCTGGTCTCCTCCCCGGAGGCGTGCGCGGGCTCGCGCAGCGCGGCCAGCCGCTCCCCCAGCCGCTCCTGGCGCCGCTTGGCCCGGTGCCAGTCCATGGCGAGGTTGGAGGCGACCACCGCCGCCCACGCCGACACGTCCCGCGGCGCCTCCCGCCCGCTCGCGGTCCGCTCCAGCAGCCGCAGCCGTACCTGCTGCACCCCGTCCAACAGGTCCGACTGCGGCACCCCGCCGAGCGCGAGCACCGCCCGCACCCGGCGTTCCTGGGCCGCGTCCAGCGGATCGCCGCCGGTACGGTCCCCGCGGTCCGTACCGGCGGCGTACGCCCCCCGGTCGCGGCGCGCCCCTCCGCGCAGCACAAGCCACCCCCTCACGCGTTCGCCCCTACGACGCGGGAGCGGGCGGAAACGTTCGCACGGGTTTCCGGCGGCCCGCGGAGGCGTACGTCACACCGCAGTGTGCCCGGAAGGCCGTACGGGCAGGGGCGGGACAGCACAGCTTGCGGTCCGGGCGTCCGGCGGAGGGAATTTCTGCAGCTCGGCGGGGCTTGTGGGGGACGTCCGGAACCGTCCGGCGGATGATCGTGTCCCACTCCTCGGGCAGGCGTCGCAAAGAATTGGACAGGTGGACCGGGGTCGGCCGCATCATGGAAAAGCCCCGGTCAGGCACGAGACACAAAGAGGGAGTCGCTGTGAGGGTCGGAATCGTCGGAGCCACCGGTCAGGTCGGCACGGTCATGCGCAGGATCCTCACGGAGCGGAACTTCCCGGTGACCGAGCTGCGCCTGTTCGCCTCGGCGCGCTCGGCCGGCACCGTGCTGGACGGGGTGACGGTGGAGGACGCGGCGACCGCGGACTACACCGGCCTGGACATCGTGCTGTTCTCCGCGGGCGGCTCGACCTCCAAGGCGCTGGCCGAGAAGGTCGCCTCCCAGGGCGCCGTCGTGATCGACAACTCCTCGGCCTGGCGCCGGGACCCCGAGGTGCCCCTGGTGGTCTCCGAGGTGAACCCGCACGCGGTCGCCGACCGCCCCAAGGGCATCATCGCGAACCCGAACTGCACCACGATGGCCGCGATGCCGGTGCTGAAGCCGCTGCACGAGGAGGCGGGCCTCGAGGCGCTGGTCGTCGCCACCTACCAGGCCGTGTCCGGCTCGGGTCTGGCGGGCGTGGCCGAGCTGCACGGCCAGGTGCTGAAGGTGGCCGACGAGGCCGACAAGCTGACCCACGACGGCGCGGCGGTCGACTTCCCCGAGCCGAACGTCTACAAGCGCACCATCGCGTTCAACGTGCTGCCCTTCGCCGGCAACCTCGTCGACGACGGTCTCAACGAGACCGACGAGGAGCAGAAGCTGCGCAACGAGTCCCGCAAGATCCTGGAGATCCCCGGGCTGAAGGTCTCCGGCACCTGCGTGCGCGTGCCCGTCTTCTCCGGCCACTCCCTCCAGGTCAACGCCCGTTTCGCCCGCCCCCTGTCCCCCGAGCGCGCCACCGAGCTGCTCGCGGGCGCGCCGGGCGTGGCCCTCTCCGACATCCCGACCCCGCTGCAGGCGGCCGGCCAGGACCCGTCGTACGTCGGCCGCATCCGCCGCGACGAGACGGTGGACAACGGCCTCGCCCTGTTCATCTCCAACGACAACCTCCGCAAGGGCGCCGCGCTGAACGCGGTCCAGATCGCGGAGCTGGTGGCGGCGGAGCTGTCCGAGAAGTAGAGCACCGCGGCGAGGGGCGGCCACGGTCACGTGGCCGCCCCTCGCCGTTTCCCCGGTCGCCCGCCGACTGGTCCCGGTCGCCCGCGGACAGGACCTAGCCCCGCCGCACCTCGTACAGGAAGCACCCGTACTCCACCGCCCGCACGTGCACCAGCGCCACCTCAGGATCGGCGAAGGCCTCGGCGAGGGCGGAGGGGAAGCCGGTGTCCACGAGGCGGCCGCCCAGGATGCGGCCGTCGGCCGAGTAGCGGCGCAGGGTGCGGTGGGCGTTGGTGAAGGGCAGGCCGGCGCCGGACGGGCCGGGGCAGTCGCCGGCGTGGATGAAGACCGGGCCCTGCTCGTCGTAGGCCCCCGGGTCCGCGCCCGTCTCGGCGGCCCAGCGGCGCAGCGGCGCGTAGGAGACCAGGGCGATCTGTTCGCCGGGCTCGCTGTGGCGCAGGCAGCAGCGCAGCGGGGCGCCGCCCTCCTCGTCGGTGAAGGGGGCCGCGGGGCGGCCGGCGTCGTCGGAGGTGCGCAGTTCCTTCAGGGTGCCCGACGGAATCGGGAGTGCCGTGTAGATCGTCATACCGCCAGCGTCCCGCCCGACCGCCGCGCTGACCGGCGGGAACCGGACATCGCGTTTCCCGCGGGTCCCGTGGAAGGATGACGCAACCGACACATATCGAGGAGATGACCGCGTGCCTGGCACAAACCTGACTCGCGAAGAGGCGCGGCAGCGGGCCGAGCTGCTCACCGTTGACTCGTACGAGATCGAACTCGACCTCTCCGGCGCGCAGGAGGGCGCGACCTACCGGTCCGTGACCACGGTGCGCTTCGACGTGGCCCGGGACGGCGCCGAGTCCTTCATCGACCTGGTCGCGCCGACCGTCCACGAGATCACGCTGAACGGGGACGCGCTGGACCCGGCCGAGGTCTTCAAGGACTCGCGGATCGCCCTGCCGGGGCTGCTTCAGGGGCGCAACGTCCTCCGGGTCGTCGCCGACTGCGCCTACACCAACACCGGTGAGGGCCTGCACAAGTTCGTGGACCCGGTCGACGACCAGGCCTACCTGTACACCCAGTTCGAGGTGCCGGACGCCCGCCGGGTGTTCGCCTCCTTCGAGCAGCCGGACCTGAAGGCCACCTTCCAGTTCACCGTGCGGGCGCCCGAGGGCTGGACCGTCGTCTCCAACTCGCCGACGCCCGAGCCCCAGGACAACGTCTGGGTCTTCGAGCCGACCCCGCGCATCTCGACGTACATCACCGCGCTCATCGTCGGCCCGTACCACAGCGTCCACAGCGTGTACGAGAAGGACGGGCAGAGCGTGCCGCTCGGCATCTACTGCCGGCCCTCGCTGGCCGAGTTCCTGGACGCGGACGCGATCTTCGAGGTGACCCGGCAGGGCTTCGAGTGGTTCCAGGAGAAGTTCGACTACGCCTACCCGTTCCAGAAGTACGACCAGCTGTTCGTGCCCGAGTTCAACGCGGGCGCGATGGAGAACGCCGGCGCGGTCACCATCCGCGACCAGTACGTCTTCCGGTCCAAGGTGACCGACGCGGCGTACGAGGTCCGCGCGGAGACGATCCTGCACGAGCTGGCCCACATGTGGTTCGGCGACCTGGTCACCATGGAGTGGTGGAACGACCTGTGGCTGAACGAGTCGTTCGCCACCTACACCTCCATCGCCTGCCAGGCCGCCGCCCCCGGCTCGCGCTGGCCGCACTCGTGGACCACGTTCGCCAACTCGATGAAGACGTGGGCGTACCGGCAGGACCAGCTGCCCTCCACGCACCCGATCATGGCGGACATCCGCGACCTGGACGACGTGCTCGTCAACTTCGACGGCATCACGTACGCCAAGGGCGCCTCGGTGCTGAAGCAGCTGGTCGCCTACGTCGGCGAGGACGAGTTCTTCAAGGGCGTGCAGGCCTACTTCAAGCGGCACGCGTACGGCAACACCCGCCTGTCCGACCTGCTCGGCGCCCTGGAGGAGACCTCCGGCCGCGACCTGAAGACCTGGTCGAAGAAGTGGCTGGAGACCGCGGGCATCAACGTGCTGCGGCCGGAGATCGCCACGGACGCGGAGGGCGTCGTCACCTCCTTCGCCGTCCGCCAGGAGGCCCCGGCGCTGCCCGCCGGCGCCAAGGGCGAGCCGGTCCTGCGCCCGCACCGCATCGCCATCGGCCTGTACGACCTCGACGGCGACTCGGGCAAGCTGGTGCGGACCGAGCGGATCGAGCTGGACGTCGACGGCGAGCTGACGGCCGTACCGCAGCTCACCGGCAAGCGCCGCCCGGCGGTCGTCCTGCTCAACGACGACGACCTGTCGTACGCGAAGGTCCGCCTGGACGAGGAGTCCCTGAGGGTCGTCACCGAGCACCTCGGCGACTTCACGGAGTCCCTGCCGCGCGCCCTGTGCTGGGCCTCGGCCTGGGACATGACGCGGGACGCCGAGCTGGCCACCCGCGACTACCTCTCCCTCGTCCTGTCCGGCATCGGCAAGGAGTCGGACATCGGCGTGGTGCAGTCGCTGCACCGCCAGGTCAAGCTCGCCATCGACCTGTACGCCGACCCGGCCGCCCGCGAGTCCCTGCTGACCCGCTGGACCGACGCCACGCTCGCGCACCTGCGCGCGGCGGAGCCGGGCAGCGACCACCAGCTGGCCTGGGCCCGCGCCTTCGCGGCCACGGCCCGCACCCCGGAGCAGCTGGACCTGCTGGAGGCGCTGCTGGAGGGCACGCAGACGATCGAGGGCCTGGCCGTCGACACGGAGCTGCGCTGGGCGTTCGTGGAGCGGCTCGCGGCGGTCGGCCGCTACGACGAGGCGGAGATCGCGGCGGAGTACGAGCGGGACAAGACGGCTGCCGGTGAGCGCCACGCGGCGACCGCCCGCGCGGCCCGGCCCACGCCGGAGGCGAAGGCGGAGGCGTGGTCCTCGGTCATCGACTCCGACAAGCTGCCGAACGCCGTGCAGGAGGCGGTGATCGGCGGGTTCGTCCAGACCGACCAGCGCGAGCTGCTGGCGCCGTACGCGGACGCCTACTTCGAGGTCCTCAAGGGCGTCTGGGAGTCGCGTTCCCACGAGATGGCCCAGCAGATCGCCGTCGGCCTGTACCCGGCGATCCAGGTCTCCGAGGCCACCCTCGCCAAGACGGACTCCTGGCTGGCCACGGCCGAGCCGAACGCGGCCCTGCGCCGCCTCGTCTCGGAGTCCCGCGCGGGCATCGAGCGCGCGCTGAAGGCCCAGGCGGCGGACGCGGCGGCGGGCAGGTAAGCCGTACGACCGGCGGGGGCGCCCGGCACCGTGTGCCGGGCGCCCCCGCCCGTCTTTTTCGCGGCCTTTTCGCGGCGTTTTCGCGGCTAGCGGTGGCCCCGTACCAGTGCCGCGAAGCGCAGGGCGACCTCCCGCCACACCCGGGAGGCAGCCGCATCGTCCCGCAGCGCGTCGCGGTGCAGCCGCGCCCGGTCCACTCCGTAGCGCTCCAGCCGGCCTGCGGGCCAGCGCGCGATGCGGTCCGGGCCGGTCTCGGGGTGGAACTGCACCCCCCACGCCGCGTCCCCGACCCGGAAGGCCTGGTAGGGACACCGCTCACTGCGGACCAGCCACCGCGCCCCGGCGGGCAGCCGGACGATGGCGTCGACGTGGTTCTCCACCGCCGTCGGCCGCGTGGGCAGCCCCGCGAAGAGCGGGTCCTGCGCCGCGTCCGGGAGCAGGGTCAGCGCGGTGCTGCCGAACTCCGGTTCGCCGTACTCCGCTTCCACCGTGCCGCCCGCCAGCTGCGCGAGCATCTGTCCCCCGAGGCAGATCCCGAACACGGGCGTGTTCCGGTCCAGGGCCCGGCTCATCAGGGCCCGCGTCGCCGGCAGCCACGGCGCCCGCTCGTCGTCGTCCGGCAGGTACGCGCCGCCCAGCACGATCAGCGCGTCATGCTCCAGCCGGGCCGGCAACGCCTGCGCGTCCCCCCGGACCACCTCGAGCCGGACCCCGCCCTCGGCCAGCCAGTCACCCCACCGCCCGGGCCCTCCGTGCGCGGTGTTCTGCACCACCAGCGCCGTGGCCGCACGTCCCATGGCCCGCCACCGCCCTTCGCCCGCAGCCCACGGCCAAGGTAGTGGACGCCAGGGCGCCGTGGGCCGACGCGATGACGCGCTGCTCCCGACGCTGACCGCCGTCGCCGTCACGACTCGCTCGGGGAGTCATGAGCACCGGCACCGTCGCAGCGCCGGACCGGTCAGGTCCATCGAATCTTTTCGACGGGTCTTTTCAGCGTTCCTGAACGATCCGGGCCCTGCCCCGAGCTGTCCCGTCAGCGTCGCCGCGAACGCCAGCGCCATGCCCGCCGTCTGCACCGGTGTGAGCGCCTGTCCGAGTGCGGCCCAGCCGGTGACGGCCGCGGTCAGCGGGGAGAGCGGGCCGAGGAAGGCGACCTGGGTCGCGGTGAGCCGGCCGATGCCGCGGAACCAGAGCCAGTACGCCACCGCCGTGTTGACCAGGGCGAGATAGAGGTAGCCCGCCGTGGCGCGGCCGTCCAGGGCGGGCGGTGCGCCCTCGGCGAGGAAGGCGACCGGCGCGATGAGCAGGCCGCCCGCGGTGAGCTGCCAGCCGGTGAGTGCCAGCGGGCCGACGCCCTCCGGGCGGCCCCACCGCTTGGTCAGCACGGTGCCGGCCGCCATGGAGGCGGTCGCGGCGACGGCCGCGAGCACGCCCACCGCGTCGAGCGTTCCGCTCCCCCGCAGCACGACGAGACTGACGCCGAACGCGGCGACGACACCGGTGACCAGGGTGCGCGGTGCCGGGCGGTGCCTCAGCAGCAGCGCCGAGAGGCCGACGACGAACAGCGGCTGGACCGAGCCGACCACGGCGGCCATCCCGCCCGGCAGCCGGTACGCCGAGACGAACAGCAGCGGGAAGAAGGCCCCGATGTTCAGCGCCCCCAGCACCGCGGACCGCCACCACCAGCCGCCCCTGGGCGGCACCCGGGTCAGCGCCAGCAGGAGCAGCCCGGCGGGCAGGGCGCGCACCAGCGCCGTGAACAGCGGCCGGTCCGGCGGCAGGAACGTGGTGGTGACGGCGTAGGTGGTGCCCCAGGAAGCCGGGGCGAGCGCGGTGAGGAACACGGTGACGGATCGCTTCACGACCAATTAGCTTAGTGCTAAGCAACTTGTTTGCAAGCCACTTTCTTGCCGTCGATATCCGCGGAGGCGATACTCGGCGCATGAGCGCAGGACAGGATCCGGTCGACGCGATCATCGACCAGTGGGCGGCCGTGCGGCCCGACCTCGACACCAGGGCCATGGAGGTCTTCGGGCGGATCTACCGCCTCTCCCGCCTCATGGGCGACCGCATGGAGAAGGCGTACCAGCCCTACGGCATCTCACGCGGCGAGTTCGACGTGCTCGCCACCCTGCGCCGGGCGGGTGAGCCGTACACCCTCTCGCCGCGCCAGTTGTCGGCCACCCTGATGCTGACCACCGGCGGGATGACCGGCCGGCTGGACAAGCTGGAGAAGGCCGGCCTGCTGCGCCGCTCCCCCGACCCGCACGACCGCCGGGGCCTGAAGGTGACGTTGACCGAGAAGGGGCTCGACGTCATCGACCGGGCGGTCGGCGCCGGCCTGGCGGTGCAGCAGGCGGCCCTGTCCCGCCTCGACGGTGAACAGGCCGGCCAACTGGCCGGCCTGCTGCGGGAGTTGCTCGCGGGAACCCAGGACGCGCCGCACTAGACTCCGACGTGCGCGGTGAGCGCCGTCTCGGTGTCCGCCGCGCCGGCCGCGTCGGCGGCCCAGGCCGCGTATCCGTCGGGGCGGACCAGCGCGGTCGTCCGGCGGTCGCTCGCCCAGTGCGCCACGGTCAGCCGGTCCGCGCGCCCGGGGCCCGCCTCGTACGGCTCCGGGGCGATCAGCACGAACCGGCCGCCGGACAAAGCCACGTCCGGGACGCGGGCGCCACCAACCAGGCCGGGGCCGAGCGGATGCAGGGCATCTTCCGGGACCAGCTGCTGCCGGTGGCCCGTCAGGTGTGCCCGGACCCGGAGCAGGTCCCCACTCGTGCCGCGTTGTGCGCCACGCAGCTGCTCGGGCTGGCCCTGACCCGCTGTGTGCTGCGGCTGCCGCCGGCGCGGGAGCTGACCCGTCCGGAGCTGCTGGCGTGGCTCGGGACGGCCGTGCAGCGGTACCTGACCGCGCCGCACCCCTGAGCGGCGCCGCGGCACAGGGCGGACGCGCCCGCCGGCCGACGGGGACCGCGTCTGCCCGCCGGACCGGTCAGACGCCCAGCGGCTCCGCCGGCTCCCGGCGCGCGTCCGCGCTCTCCAGGCGGAGCATGGCCCGCTCGTCGGGGGTGCCGGGTGCCGCCTGGTAGACCACCATCCGCTGGCCGCCGGTACGGGCGAGTCGCATGACCTCGTAGGTCAGGGTCATGGGGCCGGCCGCCGGATGCCGGAAGCACTTCTGTCCGCCGCCGCGCTCGCACACGTCGTACCGTTCCCACAGCCGCGCGAACTCCGGTGACTTCAGGACGAGTTCGCCGACGAGCGCGGTCAGTTCGGGATCGTCCGGGTCGGCCCCGGCGACCGCCCGCAGATGCGCGACCGAGTGGGCGACGGTCTCCTCCCACGGCTCGTAGAGCGTCCGGCCGACCGGGTGGAGGAAGAGGTAGCGGGTCAGGTTGCGCTGCTCCTCGGGCCAGTCCCAGAGGCCGGGCAGCAGCCGCCGGCCGGGCGGGTTCGCGGCCAGGACGCGGTTGTGCCGGCTGACCACATAGGCGGGCAGCGGGCGCACTGACTCCAGCATGCGCAGCACGGAGTCGCGGACGGTGTGGTCGGAGCAGGCGGGCAGCTCCGAGACCCGGCCGGAAGCCAGCTCGGCGAGTTCGTGCAGGCGTTCGTACGCGTCGCCGCGCAGCCGCAGGGCGCGGCCGAGGGCGTCCACGACGGCGGGGGACGGGTTGGTCTCCCGGCCGCGCTCCAGGCGGATGTAGTAGTCGACGCTCACCCCGGCCAGCGCGGCCAGCTCCTCCCGGCGCAGTCCGGGAGTGCGGCGCACGCCCGCACCGGCCGGCAGACCGACGTCCTCCGGGCGGACCTGGGCCCTGCGGGCCTTCAGGTAGCGGCCCAGTTCGGTGCCCCGTGCGTCCCCTGCGGTCCCCATCCCGCCATTGTGACAGGCGGGGCGGGGGCGTGGGGGGCCGCGTCAGGGCCAGGAACGCGGCACCCCCGGCACAGCGCGGTCTGCCGGACGGCCTTACGGCGGCCCAGAGTTGAGAGCGGGCGGCCCGGCCGCCGGGGCCCAGGGGGTGCACGACACCGGACCGCGGCCCCGGCCGGCTGCCGCCGCGACCACCACCGACCGCGCTCGCCGTCACGGCGTCTCTCAAGGGATTCACCATGCCGATCACCCCGCCCCGGTCCACCGCCTCCGCCCACGGACCCGCCCCCGCGCCGACGGAGCACACGGTCCGGCGACGACGGCGGGTCCGGGCCCGGCCGGCCGCGCCACCCGCCGGTGCCGCCGCCCCGCGCGGGAGCGGCGTCTCGCTGGTCGCGTCGCTGCTCGGGTTCACCGTGATCACCGTCGACGTCTCGGCCGTGAACATCGCCCTGCCCGCGATCCGGAACTCCTTCAGCGGCGGGATGGCCGGCTTGCAGTGGGTGGTGGACGCCTACACGCTGATGTTCGCCGCGCTGATGCTCTCCGCCGGCGCCCTCGCCGACCGCGCCGGCGCCCGCCGCGCGTACGCCTGGGGCGTCGCCCTGTTCACCCTGGCCTCCCTCGGCTGCGCGCTCGCGCCCGGCATCGGCGTACTGGTCACCGCGCGGGTGGCGCAGGGCGGCGCGGCCGCGATCGTGATGCCGGCCTCGCTGGCGCTGATCCGGCAGGCGTACGAGGACGCGCGGGCGCGTGCCCGGGCGATCGCGCTGTGGACGGTGGGCGGCTCGGTGGCGATGGCCGCGGGTCCCGTGCTGGGCGGGCTGCTCACGGACTCGGCCGGCTGGCGGGCCGTGTTCCTGCTCAACCTCCCGGTGGGCGCGGTGATCCTCGGCCTGCTGGTCCGCGTGCCGCGCTCCCCGCGGCGGCCCGCCGCGCTGGACGGCGGCGGCCAGATCACCGCCGTACTGGCCCTCGCGGGGCTGGCCTTCGCGGTGATCGAGGGCGGCCACCTGGGCTGGACCAGCCCGCCCGTGCTGGGGTCCGCCGTGCTCGCCGTCGCCTCGGGGTACGCCTTCCGCGCGGTGGAGTCCCGGCACCGCCGGCCCATGGTCCCGCTGGAGATGCTCACCAAGCGCGAGGTGGCCGTCCCGCTCGCTGTCGGGTTCGCCGTCAACGCCGCCTTCTACGGCGGGATCTTCGTCCTCGGGCTGTACTACCAGCAGCTGCGCGGGATGCCCGGGATCGCGGCCGGGCTGATGTTCGTGCCGATGTCGGCGGTGGTGACGGCGACCAACCTGGTCTCGCCGCGGCTGGCGGAGCGGATCGGGCGGCGGCCGGTGATCGTCGCCGGGCAGCTGGTCTTCGTCCTGGCGATGCTGGCCCTGCTGCCGCTGGCCGCGCACACGCCGGTGTGGCTGGTGCTGGTCCTGCTGCTGCCGCTGAGCGTCGGCGGGGCGCTCGCGGTGCCCGCGCTGACCGCGCTGCTGATGGACGCCGTACCGCGGGAGCGCGCGGGGACCGCGTCGGGGCTGCTGAACTCGTTCCGCCAGACGGGCGGCGCGCTCGCCGTCGCTCTCTTCGGCGGTCTGCTCTCCGGCCCCGGCGGCGGTTTCTCCCTGCCGGGCATGCGCGTCGGACTGCTCGCCGTCGCGGCGCTCCTCCTCGCCACCGCGGCCCTGTGCCGCCTCCTGCCGCGAGGCTGACACCCGTGCACCCCGGTTGAGACGGACGGCACGCGAACGCGCCGAGGGCGCCGGCCTGTCCCGGGTACGGCGTCGCGCGCGTACCGCGGGAGGGCGGGCGCCCCCGGCGGAAGAACTAGTGTCCGGTCAGGCCTTGGCGGCGTCGGAGCCGGACTTCACGCTGATGTTGGACGAGGTGACGTCCTTCTTCTTGTGCGACTTGTCCGTCGCCATGACCAGGCCGGCGATGACGGCGAACAGCGCGAGCGGGATCAGCACGTAGAGGCCCAGCGTCTGGATGACGCTCAGGCCGGGGCCGGGGTCGTCGCCGTCGTCGCGGGTCAGCGCGAGCGCGGGGGACGACATGAGCAGCATCATCAGCGTCGTACCGGCGGCCAGGGCGCCGGCGCGCAGGGCGTTCTTCTTGTCCACGGGTCTCAAATTAGCGAACCACCCCGAACGCCGCGCGCCCGGGGTCCCGTACCGGCGCCCGATCCGTCGCCGGCCTGCGTGAACACGGCGAGCAGCGCCCTCAGTCCGGGTGACGCCGTCAGCTCCTCCAGCGGGACGGGCCGGCCCTCGCGGTCGGCGATGGGCAGCCGCCAGTTCGGGTACTGGTCCCAGGTTCCCGGCAGGTTCTGCGGGCGGCGGTCGCCGACGCCGTCCGGGAGCCAGACGCCGATCAGCCGGGCCGGGGTGCGCAGCAGGAAGCGGTGGAGGGCGCGGATCTCCTCCTCCTCGTCGGTGCCGGGCGGTCCGGCCGCGGCCAGGTCCAGCAGGCCCAGGCTGCCGAGCAGGGCGAGCCACTCGGCGGTGTCGGCGTCCGCCTCGGCGCGTGCCTCGGCCGCCGGGCGGGTGAGCAGGCCGAGGCGGTCGCGCAGCTCGACGTGGTCGCCGGTGAGCCGGGCGGCGCTGGGCGGCAGGTCGTGGGTGGTGACGGTGGCCAGGCAGTCGGCGCGCCAGCGGTCGGGCGGCAGCGGGCGGCCGTCGCCGTCCCAGTCGCGTTCGAACCACAGCACCGAGGTGCCGAGCACGCCGCGCCGCTGGAGGGTCTCGCGCACGCCGGGTTCGACGGTGCCGAGGTCCTCACCGATGACGACGGCCCCGGCGCGGGTGGCCTCCAGGGCGAGGACCGCGAGCATGGCGTCGGCGTCGTAGCGGACGTAGGTGCCTTCGGTGGGCGCGCTGCCCCGCGGGACCCACCAGAGCCGGAACAGGCCCATCACGTGGTCGATGCGCAGGGCTCCGGCGTAGCGGAACAGGGCGCGCAGCAGGTCGCGGTAGGGGGCGTACCCGGTGGCGGCGAGGCGGTCGGGGCGCCAGGGCGGCAGGCCCCAGTCCTGGCCGCGGGCGTTGAAGGCGTCGGGCGGGGCGCCGACGGACATGCCGGCGGCGAAGACGTCCGCCTGCGCCCAGGCGTCGGCGCCGTCGGGGTGCACGCCGACGGCGAGGTCGTGCACGATCCCGACCGGCATCCCGGCCTCCAGCGCGACGCGCTGGGCGGCGCGGAGCTGGCCGTCGGTGAGCCAGGCGAGACGGGCGTGGAAGGCGACGCGGTCGGCGAGTTCGGCGCGGGCCCGCGCGGTGGCGTCCGAACGGGGGTCGCGCAGGTCCTCGGGCCAGCGGCGCCAGTCGGAGCCGTGGATCTCGGCGAGGGCGTACCAGGTGGCGTGGTCGTCGAGGGCCTGGCCGTGGGCGGCGCGGAAGTCGTCGTAGGCGGCCTGCCGGCCGGGGCCGAGGGGGACGTCGAGGACCATCTCCAGCGCCTCCCGCTTCAGCTCCCACACCGCGTCGCGGTCGATGAGGGCGCCCTTGTCGAGGACGGCGGCGCGCAGCCGTTCGGCCCGCTCCAGCAGGGGGGCGAGCCGATCGCGGTCGGTGACGTACGCGTACTCGGGGATGTCCTCGATCCGCAGATGGACGGGGTCGGGGAAGCGGCGGGACGACGGCCGGTACGGGGAGGGGTCGGTGGGCTCGCCGGGTACGGCCGCATGCAGCGGGTTGACCTGGACGAATCCGGCGCCGGCGGTACGGCCCGCCCAGCCGGCCAGCTCGGCGAGGTCGCCGAGGTCGCCCATGCCCCAGGAGCGGCGGGAGAGCAGGGAGTACAGCTGGACGAGGAGGCCGTGGGAGCGTCCGGGCGGGGCGGGCAGCCGGTCGGGGGCGACGACGAGGTGGGTGTGGCCGGTGCGCCCGTCGGGTGCGACCGCGGTGACCCGGTGGACGCCGAGCGGCAGATCCGCGGCGGTGTCCCGCTCCTCCCCCTCCTCGGTCTCGACGCTCAGGCGGGTGCCGGGCGGCAGCGCGGCGAGCGCGGCGGGGCCGTGCGGGTCGCCGGCCCAGTGCACGAGCGTCGGCGGCAGCAGGCGCTCGCGCAGTTCGCGTTCCCGTGCGGCGAGGGATGCGCGTACGGCGGCGGGCCCGGCCACGTCGACGCCGAGGGCGGCCAGAGCGGCGGCCACGGCGGAGGCGGGGACGGCGACCGTACGGTCCGGGGCGGGGCTGTAGGAGGTGGCGACGCCGTGCAGCCCGGCGAGCCGGGCGAGGTCCTCGTCCTCGAAGTCCCCCAGGTCCCCGAAGTCCTCCACGTCCTCGGACGCCGCGGTCATCTACGCCCCCGTGCCGTGGACGCCGGGCGCGTACGCCGGCGCGGGGAAGTCGTCGGCCTCGTACGAGGGCGTGGCGTACGCGTCCGACTCGCTGGTCGCCGGGGTGGCGTCGGCGAGCGGCGGCTCACTGGTCAGGGGCTCGGCGTCGGGCAGCGGCGGCTCACTGGTGAGCGGGGCCTGCGCGCAGGCGCTCTCCGCGCTGAATCCGCAGGCGGGAGCGTCGTAGGGGGCGGCGGAGGGCTCCGCCACGGGTTTCGCCTGGGCCGGGAACGAGAGGTGAGCCAGTGCGGCCACGGTGGTCTCCTAGTCGGTGGCAGGTCGGCTGCTGTCGCTTTGAACGGATTACGGCAGGCCTACCCCGAGACGGCGCGACCACTCTCGCCAACCGGTCGAACAGGGGACGGCCGGGGTGTGCGGTCATGGCACTGATCACTATTCACTCAGTACATGTATCCAGTGCATAATGATCGGCATGAGCACCCGCCACATCCTTCTGGGGCTGCTCGCGGCAGGGCCGAGCCACGGCTACGACCTGAAGCGACGCCACGACGAACGCTTCCCGCAGGCTCGTCCGCTGGCCTACGGGCAGGTCTACACGACCCTGCAGCGCCTGGTCCGGGACGGGCTCGCGGAGGTGGAGGGCACCGACGCGGACGGCGGTCCGGAGCGGACGCTCTACCGCTCGACGGACGCCGGGGCGGGTGAACTCGCCCGCTGGGCGGCCGAGATCGCGCCGCCCGCGCCCTTCGTGACGAACGAGATCTTCGCCAAGGTCGTCGTGTCGATCCTGGCGGGCGGTGATCCGGCCGCCTATCTGCGGGCCCAGCGCGCCGCGCACATGGAGCGGATGCGGCAGCTCACGGCCGTCAAGACCGACCGCGACGCCGATCTGGCGACCGTGCTGTCGGCCGACTACGCCATCAACCACCTCGACGCCGACCTCCGCTGGATGAACACCACGGCGGCCCGGCTGACCACTCTGACCGCGGAGGTCGACGGAGCATGACCGACCAGGGGGGCATCGCAGCATGAGCGAACAGGGCATCTCGGCCCCGGTTCTCACGGGCCGGGACCTCGTCAAGACCCACGGCAGGACACAGGCGCTGCGCGGTGCCTGCGTCGACCTGCACGCCGGCGAGATCCTTGCCGTGACGGGGCCCAGCGGCAGCGGCAAGTCCACGCTGCTGCACTGTCTGGCCGGTATCGTCCGGCCGGACGCGGGCACGGTGGACTATGCCGGGCAGCGGCTGGACCGGCTCCCGGAGAAGCGGCTGAGCGAGCTGCGCCGTACCGACTTCGGCGTGGTCTTCCAGTTCGGGCAGCTGATCCCGGAGCTGACGGCCGCGGACAACGTGGCGCTGCCGCTGATGCTGGCGGGAGCCGGCCGCGCCGAGGCCCAGCAGCGGGCCGGTGAGTGGCTGGAGCGGTTCGGGGTGCGCGCACAGCAGGCGCTGCGGCCCGGCGAGATGAGCGGCGGCCAGACGCAGCGGGTCGCCCTGGCCCGCGCGCTGGTGACCGGCCCCAGCGTGGTCTTCGCCGACGAGCCGACGGGCGCGCTGGACTCCCTCGCCACCGAACAGGTGATGACGGCCCTCGTCCACAGCGCCCGCACAGCGGGCACGGCGGTGCTCCTGATCACGCACGACGCCCAGGTAGCGGCCTACGCGGACCGCGAGACCCGGCTGCACGACGGCGCCGTGGCGCCGGCGGGGGTGGCGCTGTGAGAGGAGGCGGTGACGGCATGACGGGGCAGCCACGCGCCGGCGGCGCGCGGGAGGGGGCGCGCGCCGGTGGTCCGGGGCGGGTGCGTGCCGGTCTGGCGGGCGATGCGCGGCTGGCCTGGCGGTTGCTGCGGGGAGCCGGGCGGCCGGAGTGGTGGCGGCTCGGGCTGACCGCGGCCGGGGCGGCGTCGGCCGCCGGGCCGGCGCTCGCCGCCGTCGCCCTGGCCTCGCTGCACGGGCACTACCGGGTGCCCTTCGGCCACGGCCTGCTGGACGACCCCGGCGAGCGCTCCGGAGTGATCGCCGGCCTGCTGCTCCTGCTGCTGCCGGTGCTCGGGTTCCTGGGCCAGTGCGCGCGGATCGGCGCCGTGCACCGTGACCGCAGGCTGGCCGGGCTGCGGCTGGCGGGGGCCACCCCTGCGCAGGTGCGCAGGATCGCCGCGCTGGAGACCGGACCGGCCTGTCTGCTCGGCTCTCTGCTCGCCGGCGCCGTCGCGGTTCCCGTCGTGCTGGGCGTGTGGAGCGCTCCGACCGGATGGACGTGGACCGGCTTCGCACTGGTCTTGCTGGGGGTGCCGCTGCTCGGGGCGACGGCGGGCGCGCTGGCGCTGCGCCGGGTGGTGGCCTCGCCGCTCGGCCGGGTGCGCCGGGTGCGCCCGGCCGGCGGGCGCGGGCCGGGGCTGCTGTTCACGGCCGGGGTGCTGCTGGTGCTGCTGCTCGGGCTGTGGTCCGTGGCGAGCACCTCCGGCACCGACCGCGGGCGGGTGCCGTTGACGGTGTTCGCCCTGGTCCTGGCGGTCGGGGCGGGCACGGTCTGGCTGGCCGGGGGCGCGGCCGGGGCGGTGGGGCGGCTGCTGGCGGGCCGGGCCCGCGGGGCGGCGACGCTGATCGCTGCGGAGCGGCTGCGCGACGACCCCTGGGCGGCGGCCCGCACCCACGCGGCGGTGCTGCTGGTGACACTGGCCGGTACGGCCTTCGTCGGGGTCCGGCAGGCGCTTCTGGCCGAGCTGCGCGAGGCGAGCCGGGACCACTCGCTCGCCACGGACACGGCCTTCTACACGACGGGCATCGGCCTGACGGGCGCCGCGCTCCTCGTCGCCCTCCTGATCACACTGTCCGGACTCGCCGTCGGCACCGCCGAGTCGGTGGCGAACCGCCGCAGCGGCCTGGCCGCACAGGTCGCCGCCGGGGTGCCGCGGGCGGTGCTCGGCCGGGCGCTGCTGCTGGAGACGGCCCTGCCGCTGGCCCCCGCGCTGGTGCCGGCGGGCGCGGCGGGCATGGCGATCGGCGCCGGGTACGGCTCACTGGTCGACGGCGGCCCGCACACCGTGCCGTACGCCGCGCTTCTGGTTCCTCTCGCCGTGTACGGCTGCTGCCTGCTGGCGGCGGCCGGCTCGCTGCCCCTGCTGCGCCGCTCGGCGGACCCGGCCCGGCTGCGGTACGCGTGAGCCGGCCGGCTCCGGGGGCGCGGGGGGCTCCCGGAGCCGATGGGCGGGTGTGGCCGCGCGGCGGCGGCCGGCGGGTGTGCGAAGGCCCGGATCTCGTCAGGCAGATATGCCGTCGATCCGGGCCAGGGCATCGTCCGCGCCGTATGGCTGCAAGTAGGGCAGCCAGCGCGGGTCCCTGTGACCGGTGCCGATGATGCGCCAGGCCAGGCCGGTGGGCGGAGCCGGCTTGTGCCGCAGCCGCCAGCCGAGTTCGACGAGATGGCGGTCGGCCTTCACGTGGTTGCAGCGGCGGCAGGAGGCCACCACGTTGTCCCAGACGTGCTTGCCCCCGCGGCTGCGCGGGATGACGTGGTCGACGCTGGTTGCGACGCCACCGCAGTACATGCACCGGCCTCCGTCGCGCGCGAAGAGCGCTCGGCGGGTGAGCGGAACGGGTCCCCGATAGGGAACCCGGACGAATCGCTTGAGCCGGACCACGCTGGGTGCGGGGACGGTGACGGATGCGCTGTGCATATAGGCGCCGGATTCCTCGAGGGAGACGGCCTTGTTCTCCAGGACGAGGACGAGCGCGCGGCGGAGCGGTACGACGCCGAGCGGCTCGTACGACGCGTTGAGGACCAGGACATGCGGCACGGGTGCCTCCTTGGGCGTCGGCGGCGCGTGGCTCGCGCCGGGACGATCTGCAGTCAGTCTCCCCTCAGGCCTGGTGGAAGCGCCACCATGTCCCGGTAACGGGCTGGGAGTGTTTTCGACCACACCCCATTCATCCCCCGGATCACGCCCGGTTCAAGCCGGCCGGGTCCCCGCCTGTTCACGCCGGGGTGAACCCTGTCTCTCCCGTACGCCTCCTTGGCGGATTCGCACGGGGCACACACAATGCCCCGTTAGTGTGGTGGCCCTGTCCGTCCGGTGACCTTTCCGTGACCTTGAAGACCTTGACCGCCCACCGGCCGGACCGCGCAGCACCTGGAGGTACCTGCCGTGTCGTCCTTGCCCGCCGTCCTGCCGGCCGCCGGAGCGTCGCCGACCCCCTCACCCTCCGGCTCGACGGAACCGGCCGTCCCCTCGCTCCAGGACGCACAGCAGAGCGCGACGAACGCGGCGAGCTGGGTCGAGCAGAACTGGTCGACGTGGCTCGCGATGGGCCTGCAGATCCTGCTGATCGTGGTCGTGGCGGTGGCGCTGCGCGCGGTGGTGCGGCGGGCGATCACCAAGCTGATCGACCGGATGGGCCGCGCGGCGCAGTCCGGCGAGGGCTCGGCGCTCGGCGGTCTGCTGGTCAACGCCGAGCGGCGGCGGCAGCGGGCGGCGGCGATCGGGTCGGTGCTGCGGTCGGTGGCGAGCTTCCTGATCCTCGGCACGGCCGCGCTGATGGTGCTGGGCACCTTCCGGATCAACCTGGCGCCGCTGCTGGCGTCGGCCGGTGTGGCCGGCGTGGCGATCGGTTTCGGCGCGCGGAACCTGGTCACCGACTTCCTCTCCGGCGTGTTCATGATCCTCGAGGACCAGTACGGCGTCGGCGACGTGATCGACGCGGGCGTGGCCACCGGCGAGGTGATCGAGGTCGGGCTGCGCGTGACCAAGCTGCGCGGTGCGGACGGCGAGATCTGGTACGTCCGCAACGGCGAGGTCAAGCGGATCGGCAACCTCTCCCAGGGCTGGGCCACGGCCGGGGTCGACGTGACGGTGCGGGCCAGCGAGGACCTGGACCACGTGAAGGCCACGCTGGACGACGTCGCCGAGCACATGAGCAAGGAAGAGCCCTGGAACGAGCTGCTGTGGGGCCCGGTCGAGGTGCTCGGCCTGGACTCGGTCCTGATCGACTCCATGGTCGTCCGCGTCTCCGCCAGGACCATGCCGGGCAAGTCCCTGACGGTCGAGCGGGAGCTGCGCTGGCGGATCAAGCGGGCGTTCGACCGGGCGAGCATCCGGATCGTGGGCGGTGCGACCGCGGAGGAGGACGCGGCGGACACCCCCGACCCGACGGCGGCGGTGGCGGCCCCCTCGGTGTACGCCGACGCGGACTCCCCCCGCGTGGCGGCGACGGCGCCCATCACACCGGGACGAGCGGCACCGCCGGCCAAGTAACGGAACGGTTCAGCACACTCGTTCGAGTGAACAGGTGGGGCATCCCGGCGCGTGGCGCGCACGGGGTGCCCCATCGTTCTGCCCATGCCCACCGACCGACCTCCCGAGCCGGACCCGATGGACCGCATGGAGCCCGTCCGGCTCCTCGCGGCGTACGAAGCCGTCTCGCCCATGCCCGTACGCCCCGAGTTCATCGAGGGCCGGGCCCTCGTACCGTAGTCCCCGCCTGGCAACGGGCACAACGAAGCCGTCCTGAGCCTGCTCCTCCAGCTGCGATCCCGCCAGACCCCGCACGTCGGCACGGGCAACGGCTACCGATTCACCGACGGCACCGGCGGCACGGCGGCCCTGCTCATCCCGGACCTGTACGCACTGCGCCACAAGCCCGGCCCCACGGACGAGTCCCACAACGCCGCACACCCCGGCTGGTACCCCGCGGACCTGCTCGCCCTGGTCGGCGAAGTCACCTCCACCGACCACGAGACCGACACCGGCCCCAAGTTCCGCACCTACGCCGCCGCCGGCATCCCCGTCCACGTCCTCATCGACCGCCACTCCAAGTCGGCCCACTGCTACACGGACCCGATCCCCCCGGCGACGACCCCACCGAGGCGTACTACGCCACCGACACCAAGGTGAGCCTCGGTGAGCCCCTCCCGCTCCCGGCGCCGTACCCCACGCTCGACACCACCCCCTTCCGCGACGCCTGAGCCCCGGCGCCCCCGAGATAACGACTCCGTCTCCTCGGCGCCGTCGTCTCTTGACGCCCCCTTCGTCCTGGGCTTACGTTCCTCCCACGCCAATAGGAAAGTTTCCTAACAGTGATCTCCGGTCGGCCAGTGATCCAAGACTGGACGTTCCCGCCGGGGCGCTGAGAAGCTGGGCGGCTGGAAGGGCAGGTGTCGACCCATGGCAGGAACCGCCGGTACGCCGGGCACCCCGCGCGTGCTGCGCGCCATGAACGACCGCGCCGCCCTGGACCTGCTGCTGGAGCACGGTCCGCTGTCGCGCACCCGGATCGGGAAGCTCACCGGCCTGTCCAAGCCGACCGCCTCCCAGCTGCTGGCCCGCCTGGAGGCGGCCGGGCTGGTCCGGGTGACCGGCACCAGCGAGGGCCGCCCCGGCCCCAACGCCCAGCTGTACGCGGTCAACCCCGGCGCCGCGTACGCCGCGGGGCTGGACGTCACCCCCACCCGCATCCGCGCCGCGGTCGCCGACATCACCGGCCGCACGGTGGGCGAGTTCGAACTGCCCACGCCGGGACGGCGGCCGGCGCAGCCCGTCGTCCAGCAGGTCACCGACGCCCTCGACGGCGCCGTCAAGGCCGCCGGTCTCGCCCGCTCCGACGTGCACCGGCTGGTCATCGGCACCCCGGGCGCCTTCGACCCGAACACCGGCCGGCTGCGCTACGCCTCCCACCTGCCCGGCTGGCACTCCCCCAGCCTGCTCGACGAGCTCGCCGCCGCCCTGCCGATGCCGGTGGAGTACGAGAACGACGTCAACCTCGTCGCCCTCGCCGAACAGCGGCTCGGGGCGGCCCGGGGCCACGGCGACTTCGTGCTGCTGTGGAACCAGGAGGGGCTCGGAGCCGCCCTGGTCCTCGGCGGCCGGCTGCACCGGGGCTGGACCGGCGGCGCCGGCGAGGTCGGCTTCCTGCCGGTGCCGGGCACGCCCCTGGTGCGGCAGGTGACCAAGGCCAACAGCGGCGGCTACCAGGAGCTGGCCGGCTCCCAGGCCGTACCGAAGCTGGCCCGGGAACTCGGCATCGCGGACGTGCCGTCGGGGCCGTACCCGGACGTGGCCGCCGCCCTCGTCGCCCGCGCCGCCGACCACGCCACCGGCCCCTACCGGGAGCTGCTGCGCACCTACGCGACCCGGCTCGCCACCGGTCTCGCCTCGCTCGTCTCCGTCCTCGACCCCGAACTCGTCGTCCTCAGCGGCACCGCACTGACGGCCGGCGGCGAGGTGCTGCGCGCCCTCGTCCAGGCCGAGCTGGCGGAGCTGGCCGCGGCCCGCCCCCGGCTGGTCGTCGGCGACGTCCACGAACACCCCGTCCTGCGCGGCGCGCTGGAGTCCGCGCTCGGCACCACCCGCGACGAGGTCTTCGACACCTCGCGCTAGGCCCCCCTCTCACCCACCCCGTCCCGCTGGGAGACCGCGCCATGCCCGAAGCCGTACCCTCAGCTGCCCGAAAAGCGGCTTTCGCCCTGACCGCCTGCGCCGTCCTGCTCGCCGCCTCCGCCTGCACGGGGCAGCCCGGCTCCGGTGCCACGGACGACGCCTCGAAGGACACGACGATCAACTTCTGGCACGCCTGGAGCGCGCCGAACGAGGTCAAGGCGGTCAAGTCCCTGGTCGCCGGCTTCGAGAAGGCGCACCCCAACATCCACGTGAACGTCGTCGGCAACATGACCGACGACAAGATCAACCAGGCGCTGCGGTCCGGCGGCGACAAGGCGCCGGATGTGATCTCCTCGTTCACCACCAACAACGTGGGCAAGTTCTGCTCCTCGGGCGCGCTGGTCGACCTCAACCCCTTCTTCAAGAAAGCGGGGATCGACCCGGAGAAGACGTTCCCGAAGCCGATGAACGAGTACACCCAGTTCGACGGCAACCGCTGCACGGTGCCGCTGCTCGGTGACGCCTACGGGCTCTACTACAACAAGACCGCGTTCCGGAAGGCCGGCATCGCGCGTCCGCCGAAGACCTGGTCCGAGTTCGAGGCCGACGCCAAGAAGCTGACGATTCCGCAGGGCGACGGCTACCAGCAGCTGGGATTCATGCCGGACTACCACGGCTGGGAATCCACCACGGAGCACTACTTCGCGCAGTTCTCGCCGACGTACTTCGACAAGGACGGCAAGTCCGACCTCGCCAAGGACCCGGCGTTCCAGCAGGGCTTCGCACTCCAGAAGCGGCTCGTGGACGAACTCGGCGGATTCCAGAAGCTGGAGAGGTTCCGGGCCACCCTCGGCGACGAATGGGGCCCCAAGCACCCCTTCCACACCGGCCAGGTCGCCATGCAGCTCGACGGCGAGTGGCGGCTCGGCATGGCCGAGCAGGCCAAGCCGGCGTTCGGCATCGGGGTCGCCCCGCTGCCCGTGCCCGACGACCAGGTGAACCAGTACGGCAAGGGCTACATCACCGGCACCATCGCGGGCATCGC
The DNA here is from genome assembly GCF_036345995.1 of Streptomyces sp. NBC_00557. Taxonomy (NCBI): domain Bacteria; kingdom Bacillati; phylum Actinomycetota; class Actinomycetes; order Kitasatosporales; family Streptomycetaceae; genus Streptomyces; species Streptomyces sp. NBC_00557. The sequence goes on along the minus strand of NZ_CP107796.1, from coordinate 5,333,072 downwards.
CGCCACCAGCCACAAGCAGAACGCGGCCTGGGAGTTCGTGAAGTACGTCAGCACGGACACGGACGCGGTGGTCGGATTCGCCAACGACATCCACAACGTCCCCTCCACGCTGGCCGCGCTGAAATCCCCCAAGCTGAAGTACGACCCGCGTTTCAAGACCTTCCTGGACATCGCCGCCAACCCCTACTCCGCCACGACTCCCGCCTCCGTCAACGGCGGCCAGTACCTCGTGACGATCCAGCAGTTCGGCTACGACTACGAAAGCGGCAAGGTCACCGACCTGAAGGCCGGCCTGAGGAAGACGGCGGCACAGATCGACACCGACATCGCGCAGGCGAAGTAGCCGATGAGCACGGTCACTCTGGCGTCCAGGCACCGCCGGTCGGCACTGCGGACTCTCGCCTTCATGTCGCCCTGGCTGATCGGGTTCGCGGTGTTCTTCGCGTACCCGCTGGTCTCGACGGTCTATTTCTCCTTCATGCACTACGACGGCTTCAAGCCGCCGACGTGGAGCGGGGGCAAGAACTGGGCCTATGTCTTCGAGCACTACCCGCTGTTCTGGCCGGCCCTGCGCAACACCCTGTGGCTGGTGCTGGTGATGGTGACCCTCCGGGTCGTCTTCGGGCTCGGTATCGGCCTGCTCATCACGAAGATCAAGACGGGGACGGGCGTCTTCCGCACCCTGTTCTACCTGCCCTACCTCGCCCCGCCGGTGGCGGCCACCATGGCCTTCGCCTTCCTGCTCAACCCCGGCACCGGCCCGGTGAACTCGATCCTGGAGAAGGCGGGCATCCCGGCGCCGGGCTGGTTCAACGACCCCGCCTGGTCCAAGCCGGCCCTCACCCTGCTGGCCCTGTGGGGCATCGGCGACCTCATGGTGATCTTCATGGCCGCGCTGCTGGACGTGCCGGCCGAGCAGTACGAGGCGGCCGAGCTGGACGGCGCCTCGGTCTGGCAGCGGTTCCGGTACGTCACGCTGCCGAACATCTCCCCGATCGTGATGTTCGCGGTCGTCACCGGCGTGATCCAGACCATGCAGTACTACACGCAGCCGCTGATCGCCGGGAAGGTCGCCTCCGGGGTGATCCAGGGCGCGGGCACCCAGTTCGAGCCCGGCTACCCCGACAAGTCCACGCTCACCCTGCCCCAGCTCGTCTACAACCTCGGCTTCCAGCGCTTCGACTACGGCTCGGCCTGTGTGGTGGCGCTGGTGCTGTTCGCCCTGTCGATGGGGTTCACCGGGTTGCTGATGCGACGCCGGGGCGGTCTCGTCCAGGCAGGTGACTGACCATGACCCAGGTACTGGACAAACCGGTGGAACTGCGGGCGCCGGTCTCGCCCGCCGAGCGCACCGCCCGGCGCCGGGCCCTGCTGGAGTGGATCGCCGTCCACTCCCTCGGCGTCGCCGCCGCGCTGTTCTTCACCCTGCCCTTCGTGTTCGTCTTCCTGACCTCGCTGATGAGCGACAGCCAGGCGCTCAGCCGCGATCTGATCCCGCACACCTGGGAGTGGGGCAACTACAAGAGCGTGCTCCGTACTCCGGGCTTCCTGACCTGGTGGAAGAACACGCTGATCTACGCGGGCCTGGGCACCGTGCTCACCGTGGCGTCGTCGATCCCGGTGGCGTACGCGCTCGCCAAGTTCCGCTTCCGGGGCCGCAACCTGTCGCTCATGCTGGTGATCTCGATGATGATGCTGCCCCCGCAGGTGGTCATCATCCCGATGTACCTGTTCTGGGCGAAGCAGCTGGACCTGTCCGGCACGCTGTGGCCGCTGATCATCCCGATGGCGTTCGGGGACGCGTTCTCCATCTTCCTGCTGCGCCAGTTCCTGATGACCATCCCGAACGAGTACCTGGACGCGGCGAAGGTGGACGGCTGCGGGGACCTGAGGACCCTGCTGAAGGTGGTCCTGCCGATGGCCCGGCCGGGCATCGCCGCCGTCGCCCTCTTCCAGTTCTTCTACGCCTGGAACGACTACTTCGGCCCGCAGATCTACGCGTCCGAGAACCCCGGCGCCTGGACCCTGTCCTACGGCCTGGAGTCCTTCAAGGGCGCCCACCACACCGACTGGAACCTGACGATGGCCGCGACCGTGCTGGTCATGGCCCCCGTGATCCTCGTGTTCTTCTTCGCCCAGCGGGCGTTCGTCGAGGGCGTCACCCTCACCGGAGTAAAGGGTTGATCCGACTGTGAAACTCACCGTGGTCGGCGGAGGCTCGACCTACACCCCCGAACTCGTCGACGGCTTCGCGCGCCTGCGGGACACCCTGCCCGTCGAGGAACTCGTCCTCGTGGACCCGGCCGCCGAACGCCTGGAGCTGGTGGGCGGCCTGGCGCGCCGTATCCTCGCCAAGCAGGGCCATCCGGGCCGGATCGTCACCACCGCCGACCTGGACGCGGCCGTGGACGGCGCCGACGCCGTGCTGCTCCAGCTGCGCGTCGGCGGGCAGGCGGCCCGCGAGCAGGACGAGACCTGGCCGCTCACCTGCGGCTGCGTCGGGCAGGAGACCACCGGCGCGGGCGGCCTCGCCAAGGCGCTGCGCACGGTCCCGGTCGTCCTCGGCATCGCCGAACGGGTCCGCCGGGCCAACCCCCGTGCCTGGATCATCGACTTCACCAACCCGGTCGGCATCGTCACCCGCGCCCTGCTCCAGGCCGGGCACCGGGCGGTCGGCCTGTGCAACGTGGCGATCGGCTTCCAGCGGAAGTTCGCCGGCCTGCTCGGTGTCGCCCCGGCGGATGTGCATCTGGACCATGTGGGCCTCAACCACCTGACGTGGGAGACCGGTGTGCGTCTCGGCGGTCCGGAAGGCGAGAACGTCCTGCCGAAACTGCTCGCCGAGCACGGCGACGCGATCGCCGGCGACCTCCACCTGCCGCGCCCGCTGCTGGACCGGCTGGGCGTGGTCCCCTCCTACTACCTGCGCTACTACTACGCCCACGACGAGGTCGTGCGGGAGCTGCGCACCAAGCCGTCCCGGGCCGCCGAAGTGGCGGCGATGGAGCGGGAGCTGCTGACGATGTACGGCGATCCGGCCCTGGACGAGAAGCCGGCGCTGCTCGCCAAGCGGGGCGGGGCCTACTACTCGGAGGCGGCCGTGGACCTGGCGGCGGCGCTGCTGGGCGGGGCGGGCAGCCCGTACCAGGTGGTGAACACCGTCAACAAGGGCACCCTGCCCTTCCTCCCGGACGACGCGGTGATCGAGGTCCAGGCCGCGGTCGGCCCCTGCGGGCCGGTCCCGCTGCCGGTGCCGGACCTGGACCCCCTGTTCGCCGGGCTGGTCGCGAACGTGACGGCGTACGAGGACCTGGCGCTCCAGGCGGCGCTGCACGGCGGCCGCGACCGCGTCTTCCGCGCCCTGCTCGCCCACCCGCTGATCGGCCAGTACGCCTACGCCGAGAACCTCACCGACCAGCTCGTCGCACACAACCGGGAGCACCTCGCGTGGGCCTGACCTCATCCTCTCCCGCGGGGGTACTCGCGATCGACGCGGGCAACAGCAAGACCGACGTGGCCGTGGTCACCGCCGCCGGGGAGGTGCTGGCCACGGCCCGCGGCGGCGGCTTCCGCCCGCCCGCGGTGGGGGTGGCGGCGGCGCTGGACGCGCTGGCGGACCCGGTCGCGCGGGCCTTCGCCGCAGCGGGCGTCGCCTCGGTCAGCCATGTCTCGGCCTGCCTGGCGAACGCCGATCTGCCGGTGGAGGAGGAGCAGTTGGCGGCGGCGCTGCGGGCGCGCGGCTGGGGCGGCTCGGTGACCGTGCGCAACGACACCTTCGCGATCCTGCGGGCGGGCGTCGCCGAGCCGCGCGGTGTGGCCGTGGTGTGCGGGGCGGGCATCAACTGCGTCGGCATGCGCCCCGACGGCCGTACCGCACGCTTCCCGGCGATCGGCCGCATCTCCGGCGACTGGGGCGGGGGCTGGGGGCTGGCGGAGGAGGCGCTGTGGTTCGCGGCGCGCGCGGAGGACGGCCGGGGCGAGCCGACCGCGCTCAGCCGCGACCTGCCCGCGCACTTCGGACTGCCGACCATGTACGCGCTCATCGAGGCGCTGCACCTGGAGCACATCGACCACGACCGCCGGCACGAGCTGACCCCGGTGCTGTTCGCGACGGCCGCCGGGGGCGATGCGGTGGCCCGCTCGATCGTGGCCCGGCTCGCGGAGGAGGTCGCGGTGCTGGCCACGGTGGCGCTGACCCGCCTGGACCTGCTCGACGAGGAGACGCCGGTCCTGCTCGGCGGCAGCGTCCTGACGGCCGGTCACGCCCTGCTGGACGACGCCGTCCGCGACCTGCTGGCGGCCCGCGCCCCCAAGGCCGACGTCCGCGTGGTCACGGCGAGCCCGGTCCTCGGCGCGGCCCTGCTGGGCCTGGACCGGCTGGGCGCGGGAACGCAGGCGCAGGAGCGGGCGCGCGGGTACTGGACGGGATAGCCGCCCCAGCGGAACCGAACAGGTGCACAGGGCGTTTTCAAGGACAGCGCACACTGCGATCCGATCAAGATCCAGTGAAGGCCGGTGCGGAGGCCGGTGCGTGCCGCGATACTGAGCGGCGACGAATGGCCCTGGGGGAGGTCGAGTGACACACGCGCCGCAGAGCAGTACGGCACCACCGGCGGCGGGTCCCGGCCTGCCCGCCGCCCCCGGCATCCCCGCGCAGCCCGGCCGCCCCGTCCCGGCCGGCTCCCCCGCGCCGGCCGCCCGGCGGACCGCGTTCGCCGAGGGCGTCGACCGGCTGCGGTCCGCGGCGACCACCGAGCCGGGCCGGCTGCGGATCATCGGGGCCGTACTGGCGCTGCTGGTCGTGGTGTTCGGCGCGGTCACCGCCTGGCAGGCCAGTGAGCGGGCGGCCGCCGCCGACGACGTGCTGCACCGCAGCCAGCCGCTCAGCTCCGGCGCGGCCGACATCTACCGCTCGCTGGCCGACGCCAACACGGCCGCCTCCAGCGCCTTCCTGGCGGGCGGTCAGGAGACGGCCGCCTCCCGGGACCGGTACGAGAAGGACATCCGGACCGCCGCCGGGGGCCTCGTCACGGCCGCCGCCAACGCCGAGCCGGGATCGGCGTCCGAGGCCACCATCGCGAGGCTGAACCGGCTGCTGCCCGAGTACAAGGGGCTCATCGAGCGGGCGCGGACGTACAACCGGCAGGGGTACCCGGTCGGCGGCGCGTATCTGCGGTACGCCAACGAGAAGATGCAGAAGGAGATGCTCCCGGCCGCGGAGGATCTCTACACCACCGAGAACCAGCGGCTCGACGCCGACTACGGCGACGCCACGCCGTACCCGTGGCTCGCCATCGCGCTCGGCGTGCTCGCGCTCGCCGCGCTCGGCTGGGCCCAGCACCGCATGTACCGGCGCACCAACCGCGTCCTCAACCACGGCCTGGTCGCCGCGTCGGCCGCCACCGCGATCGCCCTGCTGTGGCTGGTCGTCGGGCACATGGTGGCCCGCTCGGACCTGAACGGCTCCTACGACCACGGCATCCGCTCCCTGACCGTGCTGCACGACGCCCGGATCGCCTCCCTGAAGGCGCGCGGCAACGAGAACCTGAGCCTGGTGGCGCGCGGCGCCGAGACCGTCACGGTCGGCGGGCGGACGTACGACGCGTACTACTACGACTTCGACAAGGACATGACCGTGCTCGGCGACGGTCTGACCCGCGCCGAGAAGCTCGCCGACGACCGGGGCGGCACCACGCCGGTGAAGGCCGCAGAGGGCAACATGGCAGTGTGGAAGCAGCGCCACGCCGCCGCCCGCACCGAGGACGAGAACGGCAACTTCCAGCAGGCGCTGGACAAGGTCATCGGCGCCGAGGGCGCCACCGGCGAGTGCTTCGACAGCGTCGACCGCAACCTCGCCCAGGCGATCGGGCACGAGCAGGACGAGTTCGCGCGGGCCGCCGGCGACGGACGGGACGCCATGACCGGGCTGCCGGTCGGCGCGGCCGTGCTCGCGGTGCTCGGCGCGGCCGGCGCGCTGGCCGGGGTCGGCCGCAGACTTTCGGAGTACCGGTGACAGGAGGCCTGACGATGTACGCGACGCGTGTACGAGCCTCCCTGCGGGGCTGGGGCGGCGTCGGCGCGATGGCGGTGCTGTGCGCGCTCGCACTGGGCCTCGTGCTGCTGCTGCCGTGCACCCAGCAGGCCCCGCACCGGCCGCAGCGCTCCGGGCAGGCCGTCGCCGCGGGGGTGCAGGCCCGCGCGAGCGACTGCACGGACTCCGAGGCGCAGAAGCAGACCCTGGCGCCGTCCGGCGCCGACGGGCCGACGATCGACGCGATCAAGTCCCGTACCGGCGCCCGGCGCAAGCTGATCGTCGGCGTCGACCAGAACAGCTACCACTGGGGCTACCGCAACCCCAACACCCCCGGCGCGGAGCTGGAGGGCTTCGACATCGACCTGGTGCACCGGATAGCCCAGGACATCCTCGGCGACCCGGACGCGGTGCAGTTCAAGGCGATCCCGACCAGCCAGCGGATCTCCGCGATCCAGGACGGCCGGGTGGACATGGTGGTGCGGACCATGACGATCACCTGCGACCGGCTGTCCCAGGTGGCGTTCTCCGCGCCCTACTTCAAGACCGGGCAGCAGGTCCTCGCCCCCAAGTCGTCGTCCATCACCGGCTACAACGGCACACTGGCGCACCAGAGGATCTGCACGGCGGCCGGTTCGACGGCGTACGCCAAGCTGGACGCCGACAGGAAGAGCGGCGCCCTGCCCGCCACCGCCGACATCTCCACCACCGTCCCGAACCAGCTGGACTGCCTGGTGAGGCTGCAACTCGGCGAGGTGGACGCGGTGGTGACCGACGGCGCGCTCGCCGCCAGCCAGGCCGCGCAGGACCCGACGGTCGAACTGAAGGGCGGGGCGTTCACCACCGAGTACTACGGCGTGGCGATGAAGAAGGACGCCTCCGATCTGGTACGCCGGGTCAATCGCATTCTGGTGGGCTACCGCGCCGGCGGCTGGCAGGCGTCGTACGACAAGTGGCTGTCGGCGACACTGGGTAAGGACTCCTCGGCGTCCAAGCCGCCCGCGCCGCAGTACCTGCGGACGGGCTGAGCCGCATCCGACCCGGAGGGACGCCGGGAAGACGACCGGAACAGACGAGCAGCGAGAGGTGATCGATGGGCGTCACGGACCCCGCCGGGCCGGTGATGGACCGGGACGAGGTGGACCGTGCGCTGGCGCGGCTCGGCCAGGAGCACGAGGCGATCGAGACCTCGCTGCTGGCGCTGCAGGACCACGCGGGCCGCAGACTTCTCGAGGGCGCCGAACTGACCGGGGTCACCAGGGAACGCTGGCAGGCCACGGAGGCGCGGATCACCCGGCTGTGGGGGTACTTCGACGCCTACGCCGCCGCGCTGCGCACCGCCCGGGAGATCCGCGCCCGGCGCCGCTGGTCCAGCCGCGAGGACCTGGCGGAGCTGACCGAGCTGCTGCGCGGCGAGTCCGTCACCGTGGCCGGGGACGGCACGCTCAGCGAGTCGTTCACGCTGTCCGGCCTGGTCGACCGGATGAACGAGCTGTACGCGACGAGCCTGGACCTGGTCGTCGCCGCCGACGCGGTGTGGTCGGCGCTGCCCGCGCGGATCGATTTACTCGCCGCGGAACTGCAGCGCACCCGCAAGCTCGCGCACTCCGTCGGCGTGCGCCCCGGCGAGCACCCGGCCGGCGACGACCTGGAGCGGATCACCCGCACGCTCACCAGGCTCCGCGCGGAGGTGATCTCCGACCCGCTGGCCTTCTGGGTGCCGGCCGAGGGCAGTTCGGCGCCCGGCGGCGGCCGTCCGGACACCACGGTGTACGACCGTGAGGCGCGCGCCCTGGAGGACGTGCGCCGGGAGATCGACGCCGTGCTGCAGGTCCGGCAGGACGCGGAGGCGCGGCTGATCCGGCTGCGGGACCTGCTCTCGCGCGCCGACCGCACCCTCGCCGAGGCCCGCGCGGCGCGCGGCGAGGTGCTGGCGAAGATCGCGGCGACCGAGGTGCCGGTGGTCAGCGGCCCGCCGACCGTGCTCCAGGAGCAGCTGGCGACGGCGGCCGAGTACCGCAGGCAGGGCCAGTGGCACCGCCTCTCCCCGCTGCTGGAGTCCCTGGAGCAGAAGGCGGAGGACGAACTGCTGCGCGCGCGTGAGCAGTTGACCGCCGTCACCGCCCCGCTCGCGGTCCGCGCCGAGCTGCGCGGCCGGCTCGACGCCTACAAGGCGAAGGTGGCCCGGCACGGCCTGGCGGAGGACCCGATGCTGGTCGAGCGGTACGACGCGGCCCGGCGGATGCTGTGGAGCGCGCCCTGCGACCTGCGGGTGGCCGAACAGGCCGTGCTGCGCTACCAGAAGGCGGCGGCCGAACTGCTCGGCGCGAGCGCGCCCGAGGACCGTAAGGGGGACCAGCCATGAGCCAGCCGGGGCAGAGCTGTCAGCGGCCGGGCTGCGAGGGGTCGTACGAGGACGTCGGCGGCGGCGAGCTGTACTGCGACACCTGCGGCCTCGCGCCCGTGGTCTCGGCGAGGGGCATGGTCGGCTCGGCGCCCACCGGGGTGGCCAAGGGCGCGGTGGACAGCGGCGGTTCGCGTTCGTCGTCCCAGTCGTCGAAGTCGCGCCGCTCGGTGTCCGGACGGCTCTCGCGGTCCCTGTCCGGCCGGTCCAGCGGACGCTCGGTGTCGGTGCGCAGCTCGGGTTCGTCGTCGGGGGCGTCGACGCGCGGACGGCTCGGCGCCGGTCTGGTGCATGTGCCGCAGGTGCCCCGGCCGGACCCGCGCTCGATGGTGCTGGAGAACCCGGAGGTGCCGGAGCGGAAGCGGTTCTGCTCCCGCTCGGACTGCGGGGCGCCGGTGGGGCGGGCCCGCGGCAACCGCCCGGGCCGTACGGAGGGTTTCTGCACCAAGTGCGGGCATCCGTACTCCTTCGTGCCGAAGCTGAAGGCCGGGGACGTGGTGCACGGCCAGTACGAGGTCGCGGGCTGTCTGGCGCACGGCGGTCTCGGCTGGATCTATCTCGCCGTGGACCGGGCCGTCTCCGACCGCTGGGTGGTGCTCAAGGGCCTGCTCGACACCGGCGACCAGGACGCGATGGCCGCCGCGATCTCCGAGCGGCGCTTCCTCGCGGAGATCGAGCACGCCAACATCGTGCGGATCTACAACTTTGTGGAGCACCTGGACCAGCGCACCGGCTCCCTCGACGGCTACATCGTGATGGAGTACGTCGGCGGCAAGTCCCTGAAGGAGATCGCCAACGCCCGCCGGACACCGGACGGCAGGCGCGATCCGCTGCCGGTGGAGCAGGCCTGCGCCTACGGCATCGAGGCCCTGGAGGCCCTCGGCCACCTGCACAGCCGCAACCTGCTGTACTGCGACTTCAAGGTCGACAACGCCATCCAGACCGAGGACCAGCTCAAGCTGATCGACATGGGCGCGGTCCGGAGGATGGACGACGACGAGTCGGCGATCTACGGCACGGTCGGCTACCAGGCGCCGGAGGTCGCCGAGGTCGGCCCCTCGGTGGCGAGCGACCTGTACACGGTGGCCCGCACGCTCGCGGTGCTGACCTTCGACTTCCAGGGCTACACGAACGTGTACGCCGACTCCCTGCCCGACCCGGACACCGTCGGCGTCTTCCGCCGCTACGAGTCCTTCTACCGGCTGCTGGTGCGCGCCACCGACCCCGACCCGGCCCGCCGGTTCGCCTCCGCGCAGGAGATGGCCGAGCAGCTGACGGGCGTGCTCCGCGAGGTGGTCGCGCTGCAGACCGGGCAGCCCCGGCCCGCCCTGTCGACCCTGTTCGGGCCGGAAGTGAGGGTCACGGACCGGGAGCTGTTCCCCCGCCTGGACGGCGACGTGTCCCGGCTCGGGGCACGCCCGGTGCGCAGGTCCGCGCCCGCCGCCCCGGCCCTGCCCCCGCCCGCGCTCGTCAGGCCCGTCGACACCCCCGCCACCGCCCTCGCCCTGCCGTTCCCGCTGGTCGATCCGAACGACCCGAACGCCGGTTTCCTGGCGGGCCTGCTGGCCTCGGCGCCGGGCGAGCTGATCAGCGCGCTGGACGCGGCGCCCACGCGGACCGTGGAGACCCGGCTCAGGCAGGCCCGGGCCCGGCTGGAGAGCGGCGACCACCAGGCCGCGCTGATGAGCCTGGCCCAGCTGGAGGAGGAACGGCCGGACGACTGGCGGGTGGTGTGGTACCGGGGCGTGGCCGCGCTGGTCACCGGCGACTTCGAGGGCGCCGCGCTCGCCTTCGACGCGGTCTACGACGCCTTCCCCGGCGAGGCAGCGCCCAAGCTGGCGCTCGGCCTGTGCGCGGAGGTGCTGGGCCAGCTGGACAACGCCGCCGAGTACTACCACCTGGTGTGGGCGACCGACCCGAGCTATGTGAGCGCCGCGTTCGGGCTCGCCCGGGTGCAGCTGGCGGCCGGCAACCGGCAGGGCGCCGTGCGGACCCTGGAGTCGGTGCCGGAGTCCTCCATCCACTACACGGCCGCCCGGGTCGCCGCCGTCCGGGCCCGGCTCAGACAGCGCATGGCGACCCCCGGTGACGTGGCGTTCCTCGACGACCTGACGGCCGCCGCCCGGCAGGTCGAGGCGCTGGACGCGTACGGTCTGGACCCGGCCCGGCGCGAGCAGTTGTCGGCGGAAGTGCTCGGCTCGGCGCTGGACTGGATACTCTCCGGGGGTCAGGGCGCCTTGCCCGCGACCGGCGGACGGGTGCTGCTGGGCAGCGGCCTGGACGAGCGCGGCCTGCGCTTCGGCCTGGAGCGCGCCTACCGCACGCTGGCCCGGCTGGCGCCCGGCGGCGAGGAGAGGATCGAACTGGTGGAACGGGCCAACCGTTACCGCCCCCGGACGTGGGTGTAGTCGATGTCGCAGATGCCCCAGCAGGCCGCACTGCCGAAGTGCCCGAGCTGCGCGGAGCCCGTGGAGCCGGGCGACCTGTTCTGCGGAGCGTGCGGGCACGACCTCTCCGTCGTGCCCGCCCCGCCGCAGGACCATCCGACGCTCACCATGACCGGCTCCCCCGGCGACGGGGTGGACTGGCCCGCTCCCGAGCCGGGGAGCGCCGCGCCGGCGGTGCATCTCCCGGCCGACCTGCCCGGCACCGACTCCGGCGGCCGGCCGCTGCCCGAGCACGGGCCGGAGGCGGAGCCGGCCGGTTCCGGGGTGCGGTTCGACCGGCCCGCGGAGCCCGACGAGTACCCGTTGCAGGCGCCGGACCCGCGCGTGGCCGAGACCGTGGCCGCGCCCCAGGAGTCCGCGCAGGTGTGCGTGGCCTGCCGCGCGGGCCGGGTGGACAGCGACGGCTACTGCGAGAACTGCGGGCACGCCCAGCCCCGCGAACGCGACCACATGGAGCGGGAGTCGGGGCCGGTGGCCGCCGTCAGCGACCGGGGGCTGCGCCACCACCGCAACGAGGACGCCTTCGCCGTCGGCCACACCGCGCTGCCCGACGGCACCCCGGCCGCCGTCGCCGTCGTCTGCGACGGCGTGTCCTCCGCGACCCGCCCCGACGACGCGTCGACGGCGGCCTCCCAGGCGGCCGGCGACGCGCTGCTGGCCGCGCTGCCGCGCGGCACGCATCCGCAGACCGCCATGCACGAGGCGATCGTCGCCGCCGCGCAGGCCGTCAACGCGCTCGCCGAGGAACCGGCGACGGCCCGCGAGCACGCCCCGCACCAGAACGCGCCGGCCTGCACGATCGTCGGCGCGGTCGTCACCTCGGGGCTGCTGGTCGTCGGCTGGGTCGGCGACAGCCGCGTCTACTGGGTGCCGGACGACCGGAGCGCGCCGCCGGCCCGGCTGACCGAGGACGACTCCTGGGCCGCGCAGATGGTCGCCGCGGGCCTGATGAGCGAGGCCGAGGCGTACGCCGACGAGCGCGCGCACGCGATCACCGGCTGGCTCGGCGCGGACGCCTACGAACTGGAGCCGCACACCGCGTCCTTCAAACCGGACCGGTCCGGTGTGGTGGTGGTGTGCACCGACGGCCTGTGGAACTACGCCGAGACGGCCGAGGAGATGAGCGAGGTCGTCCCGCCGGACGCGGCCGAGCGCCCGCTGCACAGCGCCCGGGTGCTGGTCGGACACGCCCTGGACGGCGGGGGCCACGACAACGTAACAGTGGCGGTCCTGCCGTTCCCGGCGCCGCCGCAGGGGGCAGGATCGGCCTGAGGCGCGGGCCGGAGGGGACCGGCCCGTGCACAGTCGGCGCCCTGCCCTCGGCAGGGTGGTCAAGGGGGATGAGTACGCATGGCCAATTTCTCGAAGCCGCACGTGCCGCAGTTCGCGATGGACGTGTACCAGAACGAGTACCTGCCGGAGGGCGGGCGCGAGGTCAACGCGATCGTCACGGTGACGGCCACCGGCGGGGGCACGATCGGCAGCGCCGCCTCCCACCTGTACCCGAAGGGGCACGGCCCGTCGGCCGCGGTGGCGGTCATGGTGGACTGCTCCGGTTCCATGGACTACCCGCCGACCAAGATGCGGGGCGCCCGGGACGCCACGGCGGCCGCGATCGACGCGCTGCGCGACGGCACGCACTTCGCGGTGATCGGCGGCACACACGTGGCCAAGGAGGTCTACCCGGGCGGCGGACGCCTCGCGGTCGCCGACCCCGCCACCCGCGAGCAGGCCAAGCAGGCGCTGCGGCAGCTCAGCGCGGGCGGCGGCACGGCCATCGGCACCTGGCTGCGGCTCGCCGACCGGCTGCTGAACTCGGCGGACGTCACCATCCGGCACGGCATCCTGCTCACCGACGGCCGCAACGAACACGAGTCGCCCCAGGATCTGAAGGCGGCGCTCGACGCGTGCGCCGGCCGGTTCACCTGTGACGCGCGCGGCGTGGGCACCGACTGGGAAGTGAAAGAAGTCACAGGGATCGCCTCGGCGCTGCTCGGCACCGCGGACATCGTCGCGGATCCGGCCCATCTCGCCGCCGACTTCACGGCGATGATGGAGACGGCGATGGGCAAGGAGGTCGCGGACGTCTCCCTGAGGGTGTGGACACCGGTGGGCACGACGATCCGGTTCGTCAAGCAAGTCGCGCCCACCGTCGAGGACTTGACCGACCGCCGCACCGAGGCCGGGCCGCGCGCCGGGGACTATCCGACCGGGTCCTGGGGCGACGAGTCCCGCGACTACCACGTGTGCGTGCAGGTCCCCGCGGCCGGCCTGGGCCAGGAGATGCTGGCCGCACGGGTCTCCCTGGTCGTGCCGCAGCCGGACGGATCGGTACAGAACCTCGGCGCGCAGGGGCTCGTACGGGCCGTGTGGACCGACGACATGGTGGCCTCCACCTCGATCAACCCCCAAGTCGCCCACTACACCGGGCAGGCCGAACTGGCACAGGTCATCCAGCAAGGGCTCAGTCTGCGCAAAGCGGGCGATTTCGATGGCGCAACGGCCAAACTGGGACGTGCCGTTCAGCTCGCCAACGCCTCCGGGAACGCCGATACTGCGAAACTGCTTGCGAAGGTGGTGGACGTGGTCGACGCCGCGACAGGTACTGTGCGGTTGAAGACGAAGGTCGCGGAGGCGGATGAGATGACTCTCGAGACCCGCTCCACAAAGACTGTTCGTGTAAAGAAGTGACCCTGGAAGCGTAGGAGAAGGGGAAGCACCGACATGCCGACCTGCCCGAACGGACACCAGTCGGGTTCCGACGACTGGTGCGAGGTCTGCGGTCACCGCATGGCCGGTGCCGTACCTCCGCCCCCGCCGCCCCCGCCGCCGGGTGGTTACGGCTTCCCGCCGCCCTCCGGCCCGAGCGGCACCGGCGGTCAGGCCGGAGCACGCCCGCCGGCCTCCTCGGCCCCGGAGCCCGAGCTGTGCCCGCAGTGCCGTACGCCCCGCGAGGGCGGTGCGCCGTTCTGCGAGGAGTGCCGGTGGAACTTCCTGACCAACACGGCCACCTCGTACACGCCGGCCGCGCCGCGCCCGCCGCAGCCGCGGTTCCAGCCGCCGAGCGCGACGTACGGCGGCAACGACGGGTACGAGTACCAGGGCTCGCGGCCCTCGCAGATGAACCGTCCCGCCGAGCCGATCCCGTCCTTCGGCAGCGAGCCCTCGGGCCCGACCCCGTTCGGCGACCCCGACCGCGGCCCCTCCGGCCCTCCGACCTCACCGGGCCCGTCCGGCTTCGGCGGGGCTCCGGGGCAGGGTCCCGGCCAGGGGTCCGGCGGCCCCGGTGGTCCGTCCGGCTTCGGCGGCGGCCCGGGTCAGGGTCCCGGTCAGGGCCCCGGCGGTCCGTCCGGTTTCGGCCAGGGTTCCGGTGGTCCGGGCGGGTCCGGCGACCCGTCCGGCTTCGGCGGACGTCCGGGGCAGGGTCCCGGCCAGGGGTCCGGCGGCCCCGGTGGTCCGTCCGGCTTCGGCGGTGGCCCCGGCCAGGGGCAGGGCCAGGGCCAGGGGCCCGGTGGTCCTTCCGGTCCGCCGCCGTTCGGGCGTGAGCAGGCGGGTCCGGGTGGCTCCTTCGGCCGTGAGGGCTCCGGTCCCTCCGGGTTCGGCGGCGACCCCTCGCGTCCCGTTCCGCCGCCGCCCGGTCCCGGTGCCGGTCCCGGCGGCGCCCCGCAGGCGTTCCAGCAGTCGGGTCCGCCCGCGCCGCCCGCGTTCCCGCGCGAAAGCGGCCGGCCCGCCGGCGGTCCGCCCTCCGGCGGCCCCTCGTTCGGCGGCGGTGACGACGACTGGGTGATCTCCCCGCCGTCCGGCGGCCCCGGCGGCGGGCAGAGCGGCGGCCCCGGCGGCGGGTACGGCTATCCGCAGCCCGGCGCCACGCAGGCCCCGCCCGGACCGGGCGGCTTCCCGCAGCAGCGGGCCACGTGGACGGTGACCATCGGCCCGGACCGCGAGTACTTCATGGCGATGATGCAGCGCTCGGGCCCCGAGGCCGCGGGCCTGAACCTGCCCGCGTACTCGCCCGAGCAGCAGCGCACGCTCAGCGGCAACCAGGTCACCATCGGCCGCCGCCGGCACTCCACCGGCGACACCCCCGACATCGACCTGTCCGTGCCGCCGGAGGACCCGGGCGTCTCGCACCAGCACGCGGTGCTGGTGCAGCAGCCGGACGGCAGCTGGGCGGTCGTCGACCAGAACTCGACCAACGGCACCACCGTCAACATGTCCGACGAGCCGATCCAGCCGTTCGTGCCGGTTCCGCTGCGGGACGGCGACCGGGTGCACGTGGGCGCCTGGACGACGATCACCATCCGGCGCGGCTAGCCGGAGCCGGGGCACCGGCGGGCGTCAGGGCAGGGGCCAGGCGTACGGCCCCTCCGGCTCGTCCAGCCAGGCCCAGACGTGCTCGCCGCCGATCGTGACGCCGTACCGCTCGCGCTCGGGCATGCCCTCGCGCTCCCACAGCGCGCAGGCCTCCTGCGGATCGAGGGCGCCCCGGGTCAGCGCGAGCAGGAAGCGGAACGACTCCTGCTCGCGCACCCCGCCCGGCAGCCCGGCGAGCGAGACTCCGTCCGGCGCCCTGCGGTGTTCGCCGCGCAGCGGCACGAAGTAGGCGGCCGTGGGCAGGAAGCGGCCCTCGCCCCCGGTCGCGTCCCGCACCGTCAGCGCGAGCAGGCCGGTGGCCAGCGGGGCGAGGATCCGGCCGCCGGGGCGGCACTGGGCGAGCCAGGCGCGCGGGACCGTGGACAGCTCGCAGGTGGCGATGATCCGGTCGAAGGGGGCGCGTTCGGGCACCCCGCGCGTGCCGTCGCCGGTGACGACGGCCGGGTGGCGGCCGGCCGCGGCGAGGTGCTGCCGGGCCGACTCGGTGATCTCCGGTTCCAGGTCGACGGTGGTGACGAGGTCGTCGTCGCCGAGCCGGTGGGCGAGCAGGGCCGCGTTGTAGCCGGTGCCCGCGCCCACCTCCAGGACCCGGTCGCCGTCCGCGACCTCCAGGGCGACCAGCATCCGCGCCATCAGCGAGGGCTGGCTGCTGGAGGAGACCAGCTCCCCGTCGCGCAGCCGGGTGACCAGCGGCACGTCCTCGTAGGCGCCGCGCACCCAGCGGGCGCGGGCCTCCGGGTCTGGGCTCTCGCCCCAGCGTCGCTCGTAGCCGTGCGGACCGGCGACGTAGTAGTACGGCACGAACAGGTGCCGGGGCACCGCCGCGAACGCCTCCCGCCACACCGGGTCCCCGGCCCAGGCCTCCTCGGCGTCGATCTCCCGCACCAGTGCGGCCCGCGCGGCGGCGGCCAGACGCTCGGTCTCGGTGTCGTAGCGGCCCATGGCTCCACAGTAGGGGCCGGGCGTTTCCCCGTGCGTCGCCCGGGCCTGCTCACTCAGTAGGCACCGCTCCCGCGCAGCACCGCGGGAAGGGTGCGGAAGAGGATCGCCAGGTCCAGCTTGAGGGACCAGCTGTCGACGTAGTCCAGGTCCAGGCGGACGGCCTCCTCCCACGCCAGGTCGGACCGGCCGCTGATCTGCCACAGTCCGGTGAGTCCCGGCCGCACCCGCAGGCGACGGCGCGCCTCCCCGGTGAACGCCGAGTCCTCGACCGGTAGCGGCCGGGGACCGACCAGGGACATCTGCCCCTTCAGTACGTTGACCAACTGCGGCAGCTCGTCCAGGGAATAGCGTCGCAACCAGCGTCCGGTCGCGGTGACGCGCGGGTCGTCGCGGACCTTGAACAGGTGCCCGTCGGCTTCGTTGCGAGCCGCCAGCGCCTTGCGCATCTTCTCGGCGCCGACGCACATCGTGCGCAGCTTGAGGACCTCGAACTCCTGCCCCCGCAAGCCCGTTCGCCGCTGACGGAAGAGAAGGGGTCCCGGCGTGTCGACCTTCACGGCGACGGCGGCCGCCAGGAGCAGCGGCGCCAGCAGCAGGAGCAGAAGGGCGGCTCCCACCACGTCGATGGTGCGCTTGACCGCTCGTTCCGGCCACGGTGAGTGCCGCCACACTGCCGCCCCATGGTGAGCCGTCTCCACGGCGGATACCACCATTCAGCACCTCCTTTGGGTTGAACAGGTGAAACCCCCTCGCCCAGAGGCATGTCAACAAACGCAATGCCTCAATTGGCGCATGAGTGAGCAATAGATAGATACACGACATATGCCAGAACTTTGGTAATGAACACTGCGACTTGCCCCCGTCCGGCCTTGGGCGGTGCGGCCGAAAGGACCTGCATGCGTGCGGTAGTGACGGGCGGGGCCGGGTTCATCGGTTCCCACTTGTGCGAACGGCTCCTCCGCGAGGGTCACGAGGTGGTCTGCGTGGACAACTTCGCGACGTCCGGCACCGGCAACGTCGAACACCTCGGGGCCGAGCGGAACTTCCAGCTGTACGAGGTGGACGTCACCCAGGGCCTGGACGTGCCCGGCCCCGTGGACGCCGTGTTCCACCTGGCGTCTCCCGCTTCACCCGCGGACTACCTGAGACTGCCCCTGGAGACGCTTCGCACGGGGTCGGCCGGCACGTGGCACGCCCTGGACCTGGCAGCCGCGAAAGGCGCCCGCTTCCTGCTGGCCTCCACCTCCGAGTCGTACGGCGACCCGCTGGTGCACCCCCAGCCGGAGAGCTACTGGGGCCATGTCAACCCTGTCGGCCCCCGCTCGGTGTACGACGAGGCGAAGCGCTTCGGCGAGGCACTGACCACGGCCTACCGCAGACACCGCGGTGTGGACGCCAAGATCGTGCGCATCTTCAACACCTTCGGCCCACGGATGCGCGCGGACGACGGAAGGGCCATCCCCACCTTCGTCGGCCAGGCCCTGCGCGGACAGCCGATCACGGTGTCCGGTGACGGCAGCCAGACCAGGTCGCTGTGTTACGTGGACGACCTGGTCGACGGACTGCTGCGCATGCTGGCCAGCGATCACGGCGGCCCGGTCAATCTGGGCAATCCCCACGAGGTCTCCATGCTCGAGCTGGCCGAGTGGATCAGGAAGCTGACCCGGACCACCTCCGAGATCACGCTGATTCCCCGTCCGGAAGACGACCCGGAACGACGACGCCCGGACATCACCCTGGCCCGTCGGCTGCTGGACTGGGAGCCCACGACTCCCGTGGAACAGGGCCTCCGCAACATCATCACCGACTTCCGGACGCGCCTGGTCTTCGGGGACTTCGACGAACGCAGGAACCGGACCGTTCCCTCACCGCTGACCGCCTCGGCCCGCCCATGACCGCTCCAGCAACCACGGAACGAACGCCGGGCCCGCCCATGGCACCCGTGGTCCCCTGCATGGGGGTGCCCATCACCGCGCACACACGTGAGAGCGCCGCCCGCGACGTCGTGCACCTCGCCCGTCGGATCCGCGCGACCCGCCTCACGAACCAAGGAGTTGCCGTCGACGCACTCCATACCACCAGCCCGGTTCCCCGGGGCGACGTCCACCTGTGCAACGCCTACACGCTGGCACTCGCCGACCGGGACCCGGAGCTGCACGGCGTCCTCGGCGCGGCGCCCCTCAACCTCCCGGACGGTCAGCCCGTCGTCTGGGCCAACCGACTCCTCCACCGGGGCACGCCGCTGCCGGCCACCCGCGTCTACGGTCCGGACCTCCTGCTGGACGTCTTCGACCTCGGCCGGAGCAGCGGGCTGCGCCACTATCTCCTCGGCTCCACGCCGCACGTGCTGGACGCCCTGGAACGGCAACTGCGAAGCCGCTTCCCGGACGCCCTGATCACCGGCAGCTGCTCCCCGCCGTTCCGGCCCCTGACAGCTCAGGAGACGCGGAAACAGCAGGAAGACATCCGGTCGGCCGAGGCGGACGTCGTCTGGGTAGGACTGGGCACTCCGAAGCAGGACCGGTGGGCCGCCGAACTGTGCACCGCACTGCCCGTCGTGGCCGTCGCGGTGGGCGCGGCCTTCGACTTCATCGCCGGCACCAAGCCGCAGGCACCGCACTGGATGCGGCGCAGTGGGCTGGAGTGGGTGTTCCGCCTGGGCTGCGAACCGCGACGTCTCTGGCGGCGCTATCTGTTCGGCAACGCGCGGTTCGTATGGGGAGTGACCAGGCAGTCGGTCAAGGCCGTGGCAGGGCCTGACAAGACGCACACGGCCGCCCCGCTCTCTGCCGGGGAAGAGCGACGACCGTACCAGGCCGCCAGGCCATCAGGAGATCCGGGGAGAGGCAACGCATGTCATTGATCGGCAAGGTGCGGTGGACGTTGCGGCATCCCGCGTTCACGGCACAACCGGTGACCTCGCTGCTGCGGCTGGCCGCCTGGCGGGCACGTACGGCGGCAGGCGTAGGGGCCACCGTCCCACTCGGGAACCGCGCAACCCGGATGTGGTGTCCGCCGGAGTGGCGGGGCAACGCGAAGCTGACGTATCTCTGGCGCAACGCCTACGAGTCCGAACTGGCGCAGCTTCACCACTGGGTCGGCCCTGGCGACCATGTGGTGGACGTCGGTGCCCATTACGGCGCGTACACGCTTCCCATGTCACGTGTCGTCACCGACACCGGACTGGTCATCGCCCTGGAGCCGTCAAGGCACGCGCGCGCGGTGCTGTCCAGGAACATCCGGCTCAACAGCGCGGGCAACATCCGTGTACTGCCGGTCGCCGCGGGAAGGGACACCTCCCGAGGCGTCCTGCACATCCACCCGGACCGATCCCGTTCCTCCCTGGCCCGACTGCCCGGGGCTGCGGCTGCCGAGGAGGCCGTCGAGGTGGCGCGGCTCGACGACGTGGTGCCAAGGGACCGGCGAATCGCGCTGATCAAGATGGACATCGAGGGATACGAGCAGCTGGCGCTGGAGGGGGCTGACTCCATCCTGACCGAGGACAGGCCGGTGGTCATCTTCGAGTACACACCCCCGGCCGCGGCCGGTGCCGGTCTGCCTGCCCGGGGTGCCTGGGACACGCTCGTCGCGCACGGCTATCGGATGCACCGGGTGACGGACGGCGGTGAGGTCCGCCCGGTGTCCGACCCCGAACACCGGTGCGGCAGCACGGACAACGTCGTTGCCATCCACCCGGCTGCTGAGGGGCGGGCCGCATGAGGCACAGAGCACGCAGCCGGGTCGTCGTGGTACAGCCGTACCTGCCGGGTTACCGCACCCGCTTCTTCGAGCGCGCGCACGAACGTCTGGACGCTCGTGGGGTCGCCCTTGAGGTCCTGCACGGTCCGCCGCCGCCGGGCCAGGACGCCCGACGCGATGCGGCCTCCTGCTCCTGCGCGACGGAAGTGCCCACGACACGCCTGCTCACCGTCGGCAGCGTGTCGGTGGACTGGCACCGCGTCGGCCGCCGTGTGGGGTCCGCCGATGCGGTGGTGCTCGAACAGGCGTTGCACAGTTTGGAGGCGTTTCCGCTGGCCCTGCGCCGCCGGAGGGCAACGCGGCGCAGACGCGTTCCGGCGGTGGCCTTCTGGGGTCACGGCCGGACGTACACACGGCCGGTGAACCGTGTGGAGGCCCGCGTCAAGGACGCCTTGACGAGGCAGGGCAACTGGTTCTTCGCCTACACCGAAGGGGGCGCGGATCACCTTGCTCGTCGAGGCTTTCCGCGCGACCGGATCACCGTGGTGCGCAACTCCGTCGACACCGTGGCGCTCGTGCAGGCTCGCGACCGTGCCTGCCGAAGAGACACGGCGGAATACGCACAGGCCGATGCCCTCAGACAGCGTTACGGCCTGACACCAGGCCGTACAGCGCTCTACCTCGGGGGCCTGGACGCGCCCAAACGCATCTCCTTCCTGTTGGACTCTGTCGTGCGCATCGCCGGTGAACTTCCCGGATTCCGGCTGCTGGTCGCCGGAGAGGGCATGCACAGGAACCTGGTGGACGCTGCAGCGGCCCGCCCGGGAAGTCCAGTGATCCCCCTTGGCCGAGTGACGGGAGCGGACACCGCGGTGCTGGGCGCGGTCAGCGACGTCATGCTGATGCCAGGACGGGTCGGCTTGTGCGCTGTGGACTCCTTTGCCCTGCGCACCCCGATCGTGACGACCGACTGGCCATGGCACGCTCCGGAGTTCGAGTACCTGGTGCACGGGCGAAACGCCTTGGTCGTACCCGATGCCCTGGATGCCTACAGTGCCGCTGTCGTCGCCCTCCTTCGCGACGACGACCGACTGGCGTCGCTGCGTGCCGCCTGCACGCGGAACGCGGCCGAATACACGATCGAAGGGATGGCCGAGAGGTTCTGCGACGGCGTCATGGCCATGCTCGCGTCCCGCGACGGAGGTTCCGATCGGTGAAGCGGCGACTTCGAACCGCCTGGGAGCACCTGCACCGGCTCTACGCGGTGCGGCAGAACGTGCATCTCTGCCACGGCGTGCGGATCGGCATGGGGTCGGTGCTGTGGGCACCGAGGAGTCTCTCAGTGGGCCGGGACGTGTACATCGGCAAGGGATGCACCATCGAGGTCGACGGCACGATCGGTGACTGCGTGCTCATCGCCAACCGAGTGGGAATCGTCGGCCGAACCGACCACGCCATGCGGCAGGTCGGGATCGCGGTCCGCCATGCCGACTGGGTCGGTGACCACCCGCACCGGCTGAGCAGGCCCGTGCACATCGGTCCGGACGTGTGGATCGGATACGGAGCCGTGGTGCTCAGCGGCCTCACCATCGGACGCGGCGCGGTGGTGGCGGCCGGGGCCGTCGTCACCGCGGACGTGCTCCCGTACGACATCGTCGCGGGCAATCCCGCGGTGCCTGTCGGCCGGCGCTTCGGCGCCGACGAGATCGCCGAGCACGAGTGGCTTCTCAGTGCGGGCACCACCCGGTCCGACGTGTGACCGGACGCGTCGGCGCGGTCGAAAGGGACAGGATGGAAGACGTCGAGGACCGGCAGGAAGAGCGGGAACAGCACGAGGACGGTGTACGGCCGTTGCGGATCGTCCTCGTCTCCTATCGCTGTGACCCGGACCGGGGAACCGAACCGGGCCTGGGCTGGGCGTGGGCTGAAGCGCTCGCGCGCCGCGGGCACAGTGTGGATGTCCTCACCCGCCGCGACGGGGACAACGTCCGGAGCATCGCCCGTCGCATCGCTGAACTGGGGCCACTGGGAAAGCACGTTCGGCCGCACTTCGTGCCGGTGCGCACGCTCCCCAGGTGGACCGCCGCGGTGCCGGGCCCGCTGCGGGACCAAGCGCAGGAGTTCGCCGACTACAGCGGCTGGCAGAACAACGCGCTGGACTACGCACGTCTGCACGGTCTCTCCGAGGCCGACCTTGTGCATCACGTCTCGTACGGTTCCCTGGTGGGCGGCAGCGCCCTGCGGCAGTTGGGACCGCCTCTGGTGTTCGGCCCTGTGGGGGGCGGTCAGACGGCTCCGTTCCGTCACCGACGGTTCGTGGGGTCCGGGTACGGACGCGAACTGGTGCGGGAACTGCTGTGGGTCCGTGCCCTCAGCCACCGCCGCACGTGCAGGGCGACCGTGCGGGAGGCCGCGGCCGTCCTGACCACGAACACCGACACCGCTTCGCGCGCCCGCCGGCTCGGCTGCCGGAACCCCATCATGCACCTGGCCGACGGAGTACCGGTCGACCTGGTGCGGGCGGCAGCCCCGGTCCCGGCGCGCCAGGCATCCGGTGGCCCCACCGTGCTGTGGGTGGGGCGGCTGGCCGCGTTCAAGGCGCCGCAGTTGGCCCTTCAGGCATTCTCCCGGCTGAGGAAGCGCGTTCCGACAGCACGTCTGGTCTTCCTCGGGGACGGCCCGCTGCGCGTGGCGATGGAGGACCTCGCGTCACGCCTGGGCGTGGCCGAGGCGGTCCGGTTCCGCGGCCGCGTTGCCTGGGAGCAGGCTCTGCAGGCCTACGACGAGGCCGACGTGCTGCTGTTCACCAGCCTCCGCGACTCGTCCGGTGTGCAGACCCTCGAAGCCTGGTCACGGGGACTGCCGGTGGTGCACTTGGATCACCAGGGCATCGGCGACTTCTCCGCTCCCGGGGGAGCCGTCGCCGTGCCGCTCGGCGATCCGGCGGATCTCCCGGATCGCCTGGCGCGGGCCCTCCACGACGTGCTTGCCGACGATGAGGCGCGAGCGCACATGGCGGAAGCGGCGCTGCGCTGGGCGCGCAGACACACCTGGGCAGCCAAGGCGGAGACTGCGGAACGGCTTTACCTCGAGCTGCTCCGGCGCCGGCCCCTGCCGGCGCACTGACGGGAGACCCGGACGAGTCGGCTCCCCGCAGACTTCTGCGACGTGTCGTCCCTGGGCACCTGGGTTCACCACGGCAGTATGTGCATCGAATGTGCACAAATGGAGCAGTGGAGGAAAATTGCCTGAAGCAGACTTTTTCGTACAGCGCCTCGCCACCGGGCCCGTCATGGAGGAACGGGACGCCCTCCTGCTCCGCCTGTGCGCCGGCCGCCGGGTGGTTCACGTCGGCTGTGCTGATCACCCCTTGACAGACGAGCGTCTGCGCGATGGGTCGATTCTCCACGCCCGACTGATGAAGGACGCCGCCGAGGTACTCGGCGTGGACGTCGACCGGGCCGGAATCGAGAAGTTGCGCACCGCGCTCGGAGGCCAGTATCTGCTGCAGGACCTCACCGACGCCCGAGCCGCAGACGCGATCGCGGAGTTCAGGCCCGATGTCATTCTGGCCGGCGACGTCATCGAACACGTGCGGGACGCCGCTTCGTTCCTCCGTGGTATTTCCAGGCTGATGCGCGAGGTGGGGGGCGGCGTGGAGCTGATCCTCTCCACGCCGAACGGCCTGGGCGCCAAGACACTGCTGAACACACTGGCAGGGGTGGAGAAGATCCATCCGGACCACGTGTACGTCTTCACCCCCGCGTCACTGACCCGGCTCGTGCAGGACTGCGGCCTGTCACCCCAGGGCTTCACCTTCTACCACGTCAATTCCGGTGACGGGGTACAAGCCCGCGTGCAAAGGGCGATCTGCCGCGCCGCAGCCCGGCTGCGCCCGGCCTTCGCCGCAGGCCAGGTCCTGGTGTGCAGAGCCGTCGCTTGAAGCGCGGCCACGGGCGGTCTTGTATGCGGGTGACAGGACACCGCCGGGATCCGGGTCACGCGGCCACTCGAGTCCTCGTCAGTCTCGGCTGGAACTACGGGGCGGCCATCGTCACCACGTTCCTTCAGCTCGGCTACGCGGCCTGGACGGGCCGGATCGCCTCGACCGAGGCATTCGGAGCCTACGCGATTGCCCTCACCGTGACCCAGCTCGTCGGCTACCTTTCCAACGGCGGGCTGGCCACCCACGTCCTGCGGGTCGACCAGCTGACCGGCCCCGTGGTACGGGCGGCGATGCGTCTCGGTACCGCTTACGGGGTCGTCGCGTTCACCGTGCTTCAGTCGGTCGCTTCGTGGTGCGGTGCTCTTTGGCAGATGCCCACCCTGCCTCTCATGCTCAGGGTGCTGGGCTGCCAGTTGCTCGTGCAGCCGGGGGCCGCGGTGGCCATCACCGCTCTGCGCCGCATCGGCCTGGTCCGCGCGGCAGTGACCTGCGAACTGACGGCGCAAGCCGGGGGCGTGGCGGTCGGTACCGCACTGCTGGCCTGCGGCTGGAAGTCGTTCGGCCTGGCTGCAGCGCAGCCGGCCACCGCGATGCTCACCGTGGCCCTGGGCCTACTCGTGATCGTCGTCCGATCACCGATTCCCGACGGCTCTCCGGTACGGTCTCGTGATCTGGTGATGCCGTCCGGTCTCCTGGCCGGTTACGGCCTTCTGGAATTCGTGACCAGCAATGCTCCCATGTGGGTGGTGGGCCGTGTGTTCGGCGCGGGCGTCACCGGAGCGTATTCCCGCGCGAACGTTGTCACCGGCCTGACGTCCCAATTCCTCTTCCAGGGACTCAACTCGGCCGCCACTCCGGCTCTCGCCGAACGGCGCAGACAGGGGCTTGAGGGAGCGCCGGCCGTGGCGCACGTCGTCTGCTCGGCTTCCGCCGCGGCGCTCATCGGATTCGGTGCGCTGGCCGGCATCGGGCCGACCGCGCTCCACGTACTGCTCGGCGGCGGTTGGGACATGGCCTCCGAGCTGGTTCCCCTGCTGGCCGCGGGAGCAGCGGCGACTCTCCTGTGCCGATCCGGGATGATCATCGACCAGGTGTGCCACGCCACCAGAGCGCTGCTGCGGACACAGATCGCGGCGGCAGCCGTCACCGCCGCCGCAGTCTGCGCGGCACTCGTGTGGCAGAGCCTGCTTCTGCTCACCGCCGCAGGGGCGATGGGGCAGGTGGCGGGGCACATCGTCCAAGTGGTGGGCTGGCAACGCCAGGGGCTGGTGCACGCTTCCTTCGTCGTGCGTGCGCACGTCGTGCACGGGCTCGTCGGTGCGGCGCTGGGTGCCGCGGCCATGTGCGGAACCTTCGGCCGGCCACCCACGTCAGGCCTGGTCTGCGGCCTGGCGTTCATGGTGCCAGTGGTGCTGGTGTGCACGCTTGTGCGCCGGAGAATCCCGGTGTACGCGGCCGCCGTCGCCATGGGGCTGTGTCCGTCACCGAGGGCCGGACACAGGGCGGGACCTCTGGATTACGTTGCCCTCTCCGAGCATGCGGAAGGACGCTGACCGTGCACATCGGACTGGCAGGCCCGGTGGACCTCGCTCCACTCGCGGCATACGTGCCCGGGCCGCTGCCCGAGGTCTATTCCTTCGGCCTCCTGGGCTGGCTGGCCCGCAGCTGGCTGGAGGCCGGGCACCGGGTGACCGTCTATGCGCTGAGCCCCGCGGTGCGGGTGCGGCACGTCCACGGGGAGGGTGACCCGCTGCGGATCGTCGTGGTGCCTCAGCGGCCACGGGCCCGGCACCGGCTCCGGGACTTCTTTCGGGCCGAACGACTCGGTCTGACAGCGGCCATGCTGGAGAACCCGGCCGACGTCGTCAGTGCGCACTGGACCTACGAGTTCGCTCTGGCAGCCGAGGCCACGGGACTGCCCGCGTTCGTCACGGCACACGACACGCCGCTTCGGTCCGCATGGGAGATGCGCAGCGCCTACCGGTGGCTTCGGCACTCACTCGCCGTGCCCGCCGTACATCGGGCCACGGCCCTGAGCGCGGTGAGTCCGTACGCCGCCCGGCATCTGCAGCGGTGTCTGGGCGTTCGCCGGCATGTCGAAGTGATTCCCAACGGAGTCGAGCTGGACGCCCTCCCCCGCGCCGGCACACCACGCACAGCAGATAGCCCCGTCTTCGCCTCTGCCGTGCACGGTTGGGGCCCCCTCAAGAACGGCAAGGGCTTGCTCCGTGCCTTCCGACTGGCGCGGAAGCAGGTACCAGCGGCCAGACTCCTGATGTTCGGTGACGGTTTCGGCCCGGACGGCCCCGCAGCCCGCTGGGCCGCTCGCGAGCGACTCGGGGCAGGGGTCCACTTCGTGGGGGCGACGGACCGTCACGTGATGCTGCGGCGCTTCTGCGAGGAAGTGGATGTACTGGTTCATCCGTCACGGGTGGAGTGCTTCCCCATGATCCTCGTGGAGTCCATGGCTGTGGGCATTCCGTCAGTGGCCGGCGCGCAGAGCGGCGGCGTCCCGTGGGTGCTGGACGGGGGCCTGGCCGGGGTGCTCACCGACGTCGACAACCCGGTGAAGCTCGCCGAGGCCATGGTGGACCTGGCCCGCGACCGGGCGCGCCGGACGCGTCTTGCCCAGGCGGCACGCAACCGCGTCACAGAACACTTCCAGATCCGCGGCGTGGCCCAGGCCTATGCGGACTGGTTCTCGCGAGGCTGCTGACTCAGGCGTCGTGACCGTCGGCCCTGGTCGGAGGTGAGGTGTCGCGGAGGGGACGCAGGACGCGGCAGGGATTTCCGGCGGCGACCACGTGGTCGGGCAGCGACGAGGTCACGACGCTCCCGGCACCCACCACGGTGCCTTCACCGATGGTGACTCCCTTGAGCACGATCGCCCGCGCACCGAGAAACACGTCGTTGCCGATGCTCACGCGGGCGGAAGCGGCAGCGCTTTCGGGAGCCGACCTGCGCGGACAGGCGTCGACCGGGTGGAAGTCCGTGTCGGAGATGAGGACGTCGGCCCCGACCAGGACACGGGCACCGATGTCGACACTCGTCGCAGCGCACACGGTTGCTCCGCTCAGACCGGTGTCCGGGCCGATACTGATGACCGCACCCGGGCGCAGCGTTCGCAGGATGACCGGTCGGGCAACGCCGAGGGCTGTCCACGGTGTCCGCGAGACAAGTACAACGCGATCGCCCAGAAGGACGTCTGAGCCGGGTGCCAGGCCGATCAAGGGCGCACCCACCGCTCGTACGTGCCTGCCGGTCCGCACCCCTGACCGCCGTAGACGGAGTTCTCCGTTCAGCATGAGTGCCTTCGCCTGTGCGGCCCGTACGGCCCGAGCGATCACCGGGAGGCTCCCCGCACCGTCGGCGCGGCCAGTACGTCATCTGCCGGACGCCCGGCGCTCTTCGGAAGCTGGATGGGTGGCACGCCGTGCGACCCGCTTCCGGATGCAGCGCCGGCGGCGCGTGTACGCAGGTACCACATGCACAGCCCCAGCAGTACGCCCTGTTCCGGACTCGCCGAGTAGGTGACGAAGAAGATCAGCTGCCCCGCCATCAGGACGCGCAGCGTCACGTCCCACGGGCCTTTCGAACTCAACCGCCGCCACGTCAGCACGTACCAGCCGATCAGCAGCACGAGGCTGAGAAGTCCCAGCCGTAGCAGGAGATGTACGTAGTAGTTGTGCGGTCCCACGGTGACCAGACTGCCGCCGACGACGCGGTCGTAGCCGGATCCGAAAGGCACGCCGCTCAGCCATTCGGCCGTTGACCTCGGCAGAAGCTGTTGCCAGCCCGCCAGACGCCATTCGAGCGTACTGTTGCTCCTGCGCACCTCTTCGAACGACGTGGCGATCGCGTTGCCGATCGTGCCGAAGGCGCCCAGTTGGTACATCAGCACCACAAGAGACACGGACAGCACAGCCATGGCCGCCGGCAGCGACCCACGCTTGCGGGTGACGGTGCTCAGCACAAACCCGACCATCACCATGGCCACCGTCACGACCCAGACGGTGCGGTGCTGCAGGAGAACCACGAAGAGCAGAAGCACCAGGGCGGGGGCCGCGCGACGGAGCCGGCCCGGGACGACAACGGCCTCCGTCCTGTCCTTCTGTTCAGCGGGTGCGTACACCCACAGGACCGCGGCCTGCGTCAGAACGAGAGCGGCTGCCGCCGGCACGGGTCGGGGATCGATCACCGCTCCGTCGGCGGTGGCGCGATAGGTGACCGCGTGCAGCCCGTGCCTCGCCCAACCGATCAGGCACAGTCCGGCGTATGCCACTGCCGTCGCACCCCACGCCCGTCCGACGACGCGTTCCAACCGCACCTCGGCGGGCATCGTCGCGGTGTACAGCGCGGCGGCCAGCAAATACCAGGAGGACATGCGGGCGTCGTTGACTGCCGGCTGCAGGCCGAATGTGCCGATGCCGCGCAGCGTCGAGCACAGAGTGAGGGCCCCCAGCCCCAGCAGGGGCCCCAGTCCGGCCCGTCTCGGCACGCCATGAACCAGCAGCCTGCCGAGGCCGACGCCTGCCGCGCACAGGGACAGGGCATCCGCTGGGTAGACATGGATGCCCAGGACCAGGGCAGAGCCCTGGCCGGCCACTGAGCCCCAGGCATGAGCGGCCATGACGAGGAGAACACCGACCGTGTGGTGTCTGATGAGAATCCACAGGAGGCCACTTGTGACAGCAGACACCATGACGAAGGCGGGCAGCAGCTGTTGCACGGTTGATCCGTCCTGCAGGTTGTGGAAAGGCAGCGGTCGGCCACCATGGAGGCTCAGGCACGCCGCGGAGAGCGGATGAGTGAACGCGAAAGGGCCCTGACATACGGGGAGCAAAAAATCAGCGGAGCCCAGATCCCGAGGTGACGGCGGCAGTAGTGCCACCATGGCCCCGGAGGTTGTTCTCGCACCGAGGCCAGCCGACGCAGCGCCAGCCCCGGTCCGATGCCGGGCTCCGCGGAGGTGCCGGGTGCTCGCGCCGGGTTCTGGTCACAAACACCGAGGTACCCTGCGGCCAGCAGCACCGGGATACCTGCTCGGCGGGCCCGCAGCCCGTAGTCGAGGTCGCCCAGGCGATGGGGGAACACCCGGTCGATGTCCCCGAGCACGCGTCGCGCGGCGGCCGTCACCAGGACGATGTTGCCATTGCCCGTGTCGCACGACCGGGGGCCGTCGGCATCCGGTTCGAGGCGTACCGCAGAAGGCGGACGGAGACCGCCTGTCCGAGTCATGCGATAACCGCTGTACGTCGTCCGAGGAGCAACCCTGGACCGAGTGGCTCCCACGACGACGACCGGATGACGCAGCGGGTCGGCTGTGCGGAGGAGCGTCGCGACAGCGTGCGGATGAAGCTCGACGTCGTCGTTGAGCCACAGCACGTGGGAGTCGGCCGGCGCCCGCTGTGCGGCGATCGCCATGCCGGTGCCCCAGTACACATCCGGACCCACCGTCACCACATCGGTACCGGGGAAGGTCGCGCGGACCGCGTCGGCAGTTCCGTCGCTGCTGCCTGCGTCGACCAGGTGCACGCCGATGGACACGCCCCTCGGCAGGCCCTTCTGGGCCTGCAGCGAGTCCAGCGCCCGCAGAGTGCTCTCCCGCCGGTTGTGACAAGCCATCAGTACAGTGAGCGGCCACGTTCCCACGGTGCCGCGCAGAGGCGTCGTCGTCACGTCATGACCGCCGTCAGGAGCGCGGAAGACGCGCCTGACGCGGGCACCGGCTCAGCTCTCGTCCCTCCCAGTGCCGCGAGCTCCGCGTCGACCATCAGCCGGGCCAGTTCCGGAGTGAGTACCCTCGGACGCCATCCCAGAACCCGGTTCGCCTTGGACGCGTCCCCGACCAGGTCGTCGACCTCGGACGGACGCAGGTACCGTTCGTCGAACCGGACGTGGTCGCGCCAGTCGAGCCCGACGTGGGCGAAACAGTGCTCGACGAAGTCGCGGACGCTGTAACTGGTGCCGGTGGCGACGACGTAGTCATCGGGCTGGTCCTGCTGCAGCATCCGCCACATCGCTTCCACGTACTCCGGCGCGTAGCCCCAGTCGCGCCGCGCCTCCAGATTGCCCATGTAGAGCTCGCTCTGGAGGCCCGCCTTGATGCGTGCGGCGGCCATGGCGACCTTCCGCGTGACGAAGGTCGGCCCGCGGCGCGCGGACTCGTGATTGAACAGGATGCCGTTGACCGCGTAGATGCCGTAGGCCTCGCGATAATTACGGGTCACCCAGTAGGCGTAGACCTTGGCGACGCCATAGGGGGAACGGGGGTGAAAGGGCGTGTCCTCGTTCTGGGGCGGAGGTACCGCGCCGAACATCTCGGAACTGGAGGCCTGGTAGAAGCGGCAGGGCAGATTTGTGCTCCGAATGGCTTCGAGTAGCCGGGTGGTACTCAGACCAGTGGTGTTTCCGGTGAACTCGGGCTCGTCGAAAGACACTCGTACGTGTGACTGGGCAGCCAAATGGTAGACCTCGTCGGGCTGCAGCCGCTCGAGCAGACCTGCGATCCGGGTACCGTCGGTCAGATCGCCGTAGTGCAGGAAGAGACGAGCCTCCGGGTCGTGCGGGTCCCGGTAGAGATGCTCGATGCGTTGGGTGTTGAAGGTCGAGGCGCGGCGGACGATTCCGTGGACCACATATCCCTTCTGCAGCAACAACTCTGCCAGGTAGGAGCCGTCCTGACCGGTGATACCGGTGATGAGCGCGGTCTTTACCGTCACGCGCACTCACTCCTTTACTGGGCCGTCTGAACAGGAAAACACACGAGATGGCGCGGCGAGACGACAAGAACATGGAAAACGAGTCATGGAAATCCGAAAAACAGTCTCGGACTGCGTTCAAGATGTTGATTCTTTGCTGGTTACGTACCGCAGGCATGTTTCCGGCGCGTCTCGCCACTCGAAATCGGAAGACCGGCACACGCAGGCCCGACGGGCGCGAGCAGAGTACCGCTCAAACTCAGGCGACTCGAGTGTCAGGCCAGGATAACGAAAAAGCCCCACTCTTCTTTCTGAGCTGTTTCGGTGTGTCGCATTTGGCGCTGGCCGGCAATCGTTCATCGGGTATTGGTCGGCGCCTGGGGCGGCACGCCTGTGCGCGCCTTCCACACTGACCGCGCTCGCCCAGAGATGCTCCTCTCAGCCACCTGAGCACGACCTGACACGACGTCAGTGAAGGGAGACGGCGCGATCCATGGCCATCCGTACGAACACCGGCCCCGATGTCCCACGTCCAGCCGCTGCAGCACTGAGGGTCTCGGCCGCGGCGCCGGCCGGAGGGCTCCGCCGCCCTCTCGACCGCTCGGCGCGCGTGTTCGTTGCCGGGGGGCGGGGGCTGGTCGGTTCGGCGGTGTGCAGGGAACTGGTGCGAGAGGGGTTCACCGATGTGATCCGGCCCGGTTCCGCGGAGTTGGACCTGCGAGAACGTTCGACCGTGCTCGAGTGGTTCGCAGCCGAGCGCCCCGGCGTGGTCGTGCTCGCCGCCGCCCGGGTCGGCGGGATCAGGGCGAACGCCACCCGGCCCGCCGAGTTCCTCTCCGACAATCTGCGCATCCAGGTCAACGTGCTGGACGCCGCCCTCGAACAGCGCGTGGAGCGGCTGCTGTTCCTCGGGTCCAGTTGCATCTACCCCAAGTTCGCCGAGCAGCCCATCCGGGAGGAGGCGCTGCTGACGGGCCCGCTCGAGCCGACCAACGACGCCTACGCCATCGCCAAGATCGCCGGCATTCTGCAGGTGCAGGCGGTGCGGCGGCAGTACGGGCTGCCCTGGATCTCCGCCATGCCGACCAATCTGTACGGTCCCGGCGACAACTTCCACCCCGAGCACTCGCATGTGCTGCCGTCCCTGATCCGGCGCTTCCACGAGGCGAAGGAGTCGGGGGCGCCGCGCGTGGTGAACTGGGGCAGCGGCTCGCCCCGGCGGGAGTTCCTGCACGTGGACGACCTGGCCCGGGCGTGTGTGCACCTGCTGGAGCACTACGACGCGGACGAGCCGGTCAATGTCGGCACCGGCACGGACCTGACCATCCGTGAACTGGCGGACATGGTCGCGGAGGTCGTCGGCTACCACGGGCTTGTCGAGTGGGATCGGAGTCAGCCGGACGGCACTCCGCGCAAGCTCCTCGACGTCTCCCGGCTCACCGCGCTGGGCTGGGCGCCCCGCATCGAACTGCGCGAGGGACTCGGTCAGACGTACGCCTGGTACGTGGAGAACCTGGAATCCGGCGTCCTGCGGCGGTGACCGGCGGCGTCGGTACGCGATGACGGGCGGCCTGCACCACTCGAGTGCTGCAGGCCGCCCGTCCGTCAGGCCGGCACGAACACCACCCGGAACATCTTGGGCCAGAACTTCCCGGTGATCAGGAACTGGTTGGTTCCGGGGACGGCCGCGATGCCGTTCAGCGTGGATCCCGGGACGAGTTCGTCGCCGCGCAGCAGGCCCGACGCCTCGATGGTCGCCGTCACCGCTCCGGTGGCGGGATCGATGCGCATGATCCGGTCGGTGAAGAGCACGTTGGCGTACACGGCGGAGCCGGCGCACTCCAGTTCATTGAGGTCCGTGACCGGGCGGCCTTCGTCGGTCACGGTGACCCCGCCCGTCTTCGCGAGCGTCACCGGGTCACGGAACGCCAGGCGCGCCGAGCCGTCGCTCGTCACCAGCCGGTGCCGTGCCCGCTGGAAGCAGGCGCCCCAGCCCTCGTCGCGGTAGGGCACGCGGCGCAGTTCCGTGAGGGTCCTGGCGTCGCGCTCGATGGCGATGCGGTCCCGATAGGTGAGCTGCCACAGGGTCCGGCCCAGCACGGTGATCCCCTCCCCGAAGAGGGGTGCGGGCAGCGCGGCGCGGACCGTGGGCGGTTTGCCCGGAGGCCCGGACCGTACGGAGGATCCTCCGGACAAGCCGGTGCTCTCGTAGAGCGTGCCGCCGGCCATCTCGAGGCCCTCGGTGAACGCCTTCGGGTCGTGCCGCAGGACCTCGAGGACCTTGACCCGCAGGCGCTCGACCCGGCGTGCGGGGAGCGGCCGCTCGTCGGCGGCCGCTCGTGCGGCCGCACACCATCCGAAGGCGAGCGCACCCGAGAGCACCAGCGACGCCGCCCGCCGCAGACGCTCACGCACCGCACGAGCCCTTCGCCTTCAGGGTGGTGCGCAACGGTGTCAGCAGGGGCTGCCGCAGCAGGGCGGGAGTGCCGTTCGCGTGGGGTTCCAGGAGGTGCAGGACCAGCGTGCGGTGGGAGCGGGCGGGCAGTTCCATGTCCAGGGTGTACACGGAGTGGCCGCGTTCGACGCCGGGTGCGAGCAGAGCGGGCCGGCCGTCCAGGGTGGCGCCGGTGAGCCTGGCGCCGACGCCCGCGTAGTACGACACCAGGAGCCGGTTGTCGCCCGGCCGGGTGCGGTAGGGCGGGCGGTCGTCCCGTTGCGTGACGTAGTCGGGCAGGCCGGAGGTGGGGGCCCGGTTGGTCAGGGTCACCGTCGCCGTGACCTGACGCCCACCGCCGGAACAGCTGCCCGCCTCCCAGAGCAGGCTCCGGTCCAGGTAGTAGTCCAGCTTGGAGCCCGCCGCGTTGTTCACCACGAGCCCGGCGAAGGGGCCGGGGGTGTCCGGGAGCGTGCCCGAGTAGGGGCGTGTTCCGAGGAGGCGCTGCTCCGCCACATGGGCACTCCACACCTTCAGCCGTCCGTCCCGCTGAGCGTCGTGCAGGGCGACGACCAGTGCGGGCAGCAGGCGGGCGTTGTCGGCGGCGGCCATCAGCGGCGCGGCGGCGGCGCGGGCCGCGTCGACGAAGAACGCCTTGCGTCGGGCGACGTCGTGGTACTTCGCATAGCTGGCGCGTTCGGTGAGGTCCACGACGTTGTCGGCGGTGAGTCGGGTGCCGTCGGCCGTGCGGGCCGGGCCGGTGACCCGGAGCAGACGGCTCAGTGTGGCCGGGTCGACGGCGATGGCGCCGTCCACGTGCTCGCCGGTGTGCTTGCGCCACGCGGCGGCCCAGATACGGGCCGCGTAGGGGAAGTGCGGGCTCATGTTGGAGTTCTCCCACACGGTGGTGGGTTCGTCGCTCCGGTAGCGCGCCGCGAAGTCGGCTCCCAGGTCGACGTCCGCCTTCGCCTTGGCCATCTCGGTGTTGTTGCCGAACCTCTCGAAGGACAGATGACCGCGGTCTGCCCGCAGCACGGCGAAGGCGCCCGGCAGACCTCCCGTGCCGCGCGCCTCGGCGAAGTTCTGGAACGCGAGGAAGTAGCGCCGTTCCCCCTGCAGGCCGAGCATGGACGGCAGGACGCGGGCCGCCACGGACGCGTCGGCCGTCACCGGGGCCAGGCGGTCCGTCTGCAGCGCGAGCTGCGCCCGGGCCCGGTCCGCCGCCGGCAGCCATGTGGAGCCGGGCAGCGCGTGCACGTCGGTCTGCACCTGAGAAGCGACCCGCGCGGCCCGGACGATCTCCGGGGCGTGCGTCCGCAGCGACGTCAGGGCCTCCGGCATGCCCGCGCCGTGGCTGTGCGCGGTGGGCTGCGGCAGGGCGTGGGCCAGGGGGGCCAGGACGTCGCCGGCCAGTCGGTCCGCCGCGTACGCGGCGCCGCGCACGGTCCTCAGCGGGCCGCCGAGAAACGGCAGTTGGGCACCGGTGTACCAGGCCGGTCCGGTGGTGAGGTCGTGCGCGCGAGCCGCATGGGCGGCTGCCGAACGTACCGCCCGGTCGCGTTTCTGCGCGGACGAGGGAGCCGCGGCGGAGGCGGAGACCGGCGCGGGCGCGGCCGTCACCGACTGCCGCAGGGTGTCGAGGTCCCGTTGGGCCGCCAGCAGCTCGGAACGGGCGAGCACCCCGGTGACGCCGATCCAGACCGCGCCGGCCAGCAGGATCGCCCCGCCGGCCGACAGGGCGATCCGGAGGATGCGACGGCGGGGCGGTGTCCGGTCGCCGGGGCGGTCGGGCCCGGGCATGGGGACAGCGTCCCGGCCTTGGCCGGGACGCTGTTGCTCCGCCGAGCGGAGTTCCTGCCTCGTCATGAATTGCGGCGGCGGCGCACAGCGAGAACCGCGCCACTGCCCGCCACGAGCAGCGCCGCTGCGGCACCGCCCACGGTCATGGCCTTCTCACTGCCCGTCTCCGCGAGCCTGGCGTGCTGCGGCCGGCTCACCGGGGCGACGGCGTTGGTGCGATCGTCGCGCGTCGAGTGCACGTAGTCGGCGTTGTTGCCGTGGTGTCCACCGTGGTGGCCCTTGTGTCCATCGTGGTGTCCCGGCTTGCCCGGGTGGTGGTGCGGCGGCTTGTGCGGGGGAGGCGAGGTGGGGGGAGGCGAGGTCGGCGGAGGAGAGCCGACCCCGCCCTGCACGTAGATGGTGACGCCGACACTGGGGTCGGGGTCGTCCGAGGTGAGCCGGAAGACGTGGAAGCCGGTGACGGTCGACGTCGGGATGGTCACGGACCCTGACACCAGTCCGTCGTCGTCGGCCTCGAAGTGGCCGAGGACGACCGGCGTTGATTCCAGCACCGCCGTGACGCCCGTCCCCGGGTCGAAGGCCCTCGAGCTGAAGCTCAGCGGCTCTCCGGCCGTCACGGTGGTGGCGCTGACGCTCAGCGTCTCCGACGACCCTGGCGGATACGGCTGTGCGTAAGCGGTCTGAGCTGCCGCCAGCGGCGCGGCGACGAGCAGGGCGGCGGAAGCCGCCGATGCGAGTGCGACGCGCCATCTGGACGGTGTCGTCATTCTCTTCATTCACTCTCCTCGACTTCGGTACGGGCCAGACGGTTGCGCGTCGGCCGTACTCAAGATTCGGATGTTCAAGACCTGCGTACATGGAATGAATGGGACATATCAGGGACCGTTAACGTGGCGCGGCCCAGAAGTCACCGGATGGGGTAGCCCTCGCTTCTCGATGGCCCAAGCGGGCACGCCGGCGAGTGGTCGCGCCCTGTGCATCTCGCGGGTCGTTCGACGGACCGACATGGGGTGGCTTCCCCGCTTCAGGCGTGCGAGTCCCTATGGTCGGCTGTGCGCAACGGGAGCAGAATGCCCTGATTGGGGCGGTTCCCTGGATCTATGAGGGGTGCAGCTTGGATCTCCACCAGTTCCTGAAGGCTCTTGCCAGACGCTGGCCGACCGTCGTGGTCTGTCTGGTGCTCGCGGTCGGGGCGGCGGTCGCCGCGACGGGCCTGAGCACCCCTGTCTACGAGGCCAGGACTCAGCTCTTCGTCGCCACCCGCACTGGCGACGATTCCGCTCAGCTGAACCAGGGGCAGAGTTTCTCGCAGGCGCGTGTGCAGTCGTACGCGGCCATCGTGACCACCCGTCAGGTCACCGAACCCGTGATCAAGGAGCTGGGGCTGCGCACCACGCCGGAGGAACTGGCGGCACGGATCACCGCGACCGCCCCGATCAACACGGTGCTCATCGACATCGCCGTCCGGGACGCCGTGCCCGAACGCGCCGCCCGTATCGCCAACGCCGTGGCGGAGCGGTTCAGCGCGGTCGTCGAGCGGCTGGAGACACCCAAACGCACCCCGGCACGGCACGGGAAGACTCGCGCCGACAGTGACACCGCGACGTCACCCGTCTCCCTGGGGATCACTCAGGAGGCCGTCGCCCCCTCCGGTCCGGTCTCGCCCCGCCCTCTGCTGAACCTGTCAGCAGGGCTGCTCGGCGGACTGCTGCTGGGCGCCGGAGCGGTCGCCCTGCGCGAGACCCTCGACACCACGCTCAAGACCAGCGAATCGCTGAGCGAGTTCACCGCACTGCCCGCACTCGGCACCATCCCCTATGACAGGAACGCCCCGAGGCGGCCGCTCGTCACCACGGACGTGCGCTCGAGACGCGCCGAGGCCTTCCGCAAGCTGCGCACCAATCTGCAGTTCTCACAGGTCGACGACCGGCCCCGGATCATCGTGGTGACGAGTTCGGTGCCGGGTGAGGGCAAGACCAACACCGCGGTGAACCTGGCCCTCTCGCTGGCCGAGGCCGGCATCTCCACGTGCCTGGTGGACGGCGACCTGCGCCGCCCGTGCGTGGCCGCGGCCTTCGGCCTGGTCCAGGACGCCGGTCTGACCACGGTCCTCATCGGGCAGGCACGCATCGAGGACGTCATGCAGCAGGCCGAGGGCCGGCTGTCGGTGCTCACCAGCGGCGCCCTGCCGCCGAACCCGACGGAGCTGCTCGCCTCGGGGCGCATGGAAGAGGTGCTGCGTGAGCTGGCGGACACCTACGAGGTGGTGATCGTCGACACGGCGCCGCTGCTGCCGGTCGCCGACACCGTGGGACTCGCCTCGCTCGCCCAGGGCGCGCTGCTCGTCGTCCGCGCCGGCAGGACCAGCCGGGACCAGGTCCGCGCCGCCGCGGCCTCGCTGGACCGCGTGGGCGTCCGCGTCCTCGGCACCGTCTTCAGCATGGCTCCGGCCCCCAAGGGCGACCGCTACAGCGCCTACGGGCCCTACGGAGAGCTGCCCGCCCCTCGTGTCTCGGCCGCTCAGGAAAAAGCGGGCGCAAGCGGTGCAGACCGGAAATGACCCGGGTCCTGTTCGTCTGCACGGGCAACGTGCACCGTTCGGTGCTCGCCGAGCGGCTGCTGGCTGCCAGGCTTCCGCACGGCTCGGCAGTGCGGCCGGAGAGCGCCGGCACGCATGCGTGGCCCCACTGCGGCATGGACGCCTCCACCAGGGCGGTCCTGGAGGAGCTGGGCGGTGACGGCTCGGCGTTCACGGCCCGCGCGCTCACCGCGCACCTGGTCGCGGAAGCGGCGCTGGTGCTGGGGCTCGCACGTGAACACCGGGAAGCGGCCGTGCGTCTGGTGCCTTCGGCGCTGCGGCGCTGTTTCACCCTGAAGGAGTTCCTCCGTCTCGCCGCCTGGTCCTCCGGCGGAGTGCGCGGCACGGAGGCCCGAGTGGATTCCGGGTGCGGTGATGCCGTGGTGGCGGCCGCGGCGGCCCGCAGAGGTGCCGTACCCCCTGTTCCGCCGGCCGAGGACGACATCGCGGACCCCGCGGGGAGACCCCGGGACGTGCTGTACGGGTGCGCCCACGAGATCGACTGGACGGTGAGCAGGCTCGCCGGGCTGCTGGACGGCGGCGCGGCGAGGGCCTGAACCGGTGTGCCCGCAAGGTGCCCGGTATCCGTACCGACGCGGTGACGGCAGCCCGCCGCTCGCGCAGGGGCCGGCACCGGGAGCTTCGGGCGCCGTTCGCCGGCCGGCGGGACGACGGCGCTCCCACGCCCCGTCGCTCATGCCGCTCCCGGCCGCCGCGTCCACAGGACGCCGGCCGCCGCCTCCCTCCCGGCCGCCGCTTCTTCCTGCCCTTCTTCGCCGCTGCCACGAACGCCTTCCGACCGGCCCTGACGGTGTACGGCCCGGGACCCAGGTCACCCGGTCTGAGACGATGGGAAGCGTGAATGAGATTCGGCGCGGCACGCTTCAGGAGAAGACCTTCTACGAGCAGGTCGGCGGGGAGGAGACCTTCCGCCGGCTCGTCCACCGTTTCTACCAGGGAGTCGCCGAGGACCCGTTCCTGCGGGCGATGTACCCGGAGGAGGACCTGGGCCCGGCCGAGGAGCGGCTGGCGCTGTTCCTGATGCAGTACTGGGGCGGCCCCACCACCTACAGCGAGAACCGCGGCCACCCCCGGCTGCGGATGCGGCACGCCCCGTTCAGGGTGGACCGGGCGGCCCACGACGCGTGGCTGCGGCACATGCGGGTGGCGGTCGAGGAGCTCGGGCTGTCCGAGGAACACGAGACGACGCTGTGGAACTACCTGACGTACGCCGCCGCGTCGATGGTCAACACCCCGGACTGACCGGCCCCGCTGAATTTCGGATTCCGGTCGTACGGAGCCGTATTCCGGTCACGATCTGGTGTAGACCGCTCGACAACCGCTTACCCCGAGCCGGTCCGGTCTGTCAGCATCGCCCGAAGGTCGGGTACCGACGGACACTCACGGGGGCCGGGTGACGGGGCTTGTCTTCGCACGCGCGCGTGCGCACCGGCTGCTGCTCGGTGCCGCGGTGCTCACCGTCGTGCTGACCACGGCCGTGCTGGCGACCCTCACCGCCTACTCGGCGGCGATCGGCGACGCCGCGCTCCGCCATGTGCTGGCCGATCCCCGCAACGCCGCCGACACCGCGCTGATCGTCAAGGCGGACGTGCCGGCGGACCGGCGCGCCGCCGCCGACGCCGCCGTCCGCGGCGCCGCCCGGAAGACGTTCGACGGCCTGCCGGTCACGCTCAGGACCCTGCGCCGCTCCGGCCCCTACGCGCTGCCCCGCTCGCTGCAGCCGCCCGCGGCCCGGTCCGGCGACCCGGACCTGACCTACCTCGCCGCGCTGGACCGCACCCAGCTGCGGCTGACCGAGGGCCGCCTCCCGCGCCGTACCGCGGACGCGGTCGAGGTCGCGCTCCCGCAGTCCGCGGCCCGGTCGCTGCGGCTGCGCCCCGGGGACCGGCTCACCCTGTCCGACCGGCTGGGCGGCCCGGCGGTGCGGGTGCGGATCACCGGGCTGTACCGCCCGGTCTCGGTGACGGCGCCGTACTGGCGGCTGGACGACCTGATGGGCCGCGGCGCCAAGCAGGCCGGCTTCACCACGTACGGCCCGCTGCTCGCCGACCCCTCCGTCCTCACCGGCGGCCGGGTCAGCGCCGGCGCCACCGCGTGGCTCGCGTCGGCGGACTTCTCGGCGATGACGACCGGGCGGGCGGACCGGCTGCGTACGGCGGCCCGTACCGGCAGCGCGAGCCTGCGCGAGCCGGCCACGCTGCCCGGTACGACGATGGCGCAGACCTCGCTGCCGGACGTGCTGGACCGGATCGACCGCTCGCTGCTCGTCGCCCGCTCCACGCTGCTGATCGTCACCCTGCTGCTGGTTCTGCTCGCCGGGTACGCGCTGCTGCTGGTGGCCCGGCTGCTGAGCACCGAACGGGCCGACGAGACCCGGCTGTTGCGGGCGCGCGGCGCCTCCCGCGCCCGGCTCGCCGCCCTCGCCGCCGCCGAGGCCCTGCTGCTGGCGCTGCCCGCCGCCGTGTGCGCGCCGCCGCTGTCCGGCCCGCTCACCGCCCTGCTCGCCGGGCACGGCCCGCTGGCCCGCCTCGGCCTGCGGCTGGACCTGCCCCCGGCCGGCCGCCCGGCCGTCTGGCTGGTCGCGGCCGCCGCGGCGCTGGGCTGCGCGCTGGCGGTGACGGTACCGGCGGTGGGGGGCGCCGGGGAGTGGGACCGAGGGGGCCGGACGCGGTCCTTCCTGACGCGCAGACCCCAGCGGGCGCGCCGCCGCGGCGCCGCCCTCCCCGCTCCCCTGCGGGCCGGCGCCGACCTGGGTCTGCTCGCCGTCGCCGGGGCGGCCTACTGGCAGTTGGGCAGGCAGGGCTCGGGCGGGGTGTCCGCCGACCGGGCCGGGGCGCTCGGGGTCGATCCGCTGCTGGTGGCCGCGCCCGCGCTGGCGCTGCTCGCCGGGACCGTGCTCACGCTGCGGCTGCTGCCGCCGGTGGCGCGGTTCGCCGAGCGGTGGGCGACGGGCGGGCGCGGGCTGTCGGCGGCACTGGCCGGCTGGCAGTTCAGCCGGCGCACCGCGCGGGGCGCGGGCCCGGTGCTGCTGCTGGTCCTCGCCGTCGCGCTCGGCATGCTCGCGATCGGGCAGGCCGCGTCCTGGGGCCGCTCGCAGGACGACCAGGCCGACTTCCGCGCCGGGGTGCCGGTGCGGGTGGTGTCCGCCGGGGAGGGCGGGCCCGGCCGCACCGACCAGTACGCGCGGCTGCCGCACGTGCGCACGGCGGCTCCGGCGTTCCGGTTCTCCCAGCCGCTGTCCGGGGACCGCATGGCGACCGTGCTGGCGCTGGACACCGGGCGCGCGGCGGACGGGCTGCTGATGCGCCCCGACCTGGCCGACGAGCCGGTGCGGCCGCTGCTCGCCCCGCTCGCCCCGCGGGGCTCCCTGGCCGGGACCCGGGTGCCCGCGGGCACCGCCCGGCTCCGGCTGCCGGCGATCCTGCGCAGCTCGGCCGGGCCCGGACTGGTCGCCGACGTGACGGCGACGCTCGCGGACCGGTACGGGGTGCCGTACCGGCTGCCGTTCGGGCTGCTGCCCGCCGACGGCCGTCCGCACACGCTGACCGCCGACCCGAGCGCCGCGCCCGGCCCGCTCACCCTCACGGGGCTCCAGCTGATCCTGCCCCAGCCCTACGAGCAGACCGAACACCGGCTCACCCTGGGCGAGTTGACGGCGGCGGACACCGGCGGAACGACCCGCGCGCTTGCGCTGCCCGGCCGCTGGACGACCGCCGCCGAGGCGGGCGGCGACGACGTCGCGAGCGCGCCCACCAGCCCGACCCGGCCCCGGCTCACCGGCGCCCGCGCCTTCACCTACCGCACCGGCTATATCCCGGGGCACGACGTGTGGCGGACCGCCGTCGTCACGGTCCGGCTCGACGTGCCGCAGCGGGCGCCCGCCGCGGTGCCGGCCGTGGTCACCGACCGCTACCTCGCCTCGGCCGGCGCCCGGCTCGGGCAGCGCGTCGACCTGGCGGTCGGCGACCACACGCTGCCGGTGCGGATCGTCCGCACGGTGCGCGAGCTGCCCGCGAGCTCCGACCCCACGGCCACCGGCGCCCGCGACGGCGGTGCCGTCCTGCTCGACCTGCGCACCGTGAACCAGGTGCTGCAGGCCCGCGACGGCGACAGCGCGGTGCCGAACGAGTGGTGGCTGGGCACCTCGCCGGGCGACGCGGCGGCGGTGGCCGCGGCGGTACGGGCACTGCCGGACGTCGATCCCGGGCAGGTCGTGGTGCGGGACGAGATCGCCGCCGAGCTGCGCGACGACCCCTTCGGCGCGGGGCCCACGGCCGCGTTCACGGCGGCGGCCGTGGTGGCGGCGGCGCTCGCGGCGGTCGGGTTCGCGGTCGGCGCGGCGGCCGCGCAGCGTGCCCGTGGCGCCGAGTTCGCCGTCCTGCGCGCGCTGGGGGCGCCCCGCCGGCAGCTGGCCCGCACGGTCGCCGCCGAACAGGCCGTCCTGGTGGGCCTCGCCCTCGCGGTGGGCCTGGGCCTCGGCACCGTACTCGCCCGCGCGGTGCTGCCGCTGGTCGTCCTCACCGACGAGGCCACCCGCCCGGTACCACCCCTTCTCGTCCGACTCCCGCCCGGTTACGTGGCGTTGCTCCTCGTCGCGGTCGCCGCCATCCCGCTGACGATCGCGGCCCTGCCGACCCTGCGCCGATCCGACCCGGCACGGGCCCTGCGCGAGCAGGGGGGTGCGTGAGGTGGGGCGCACCGGAAGAGGCATGAGCCGGGCCGGCCGCCCGCAGGGGCGCACCCGAAGAGGCATGGACCGGGCCGGCCGCCCGCAGGGCGCCGTCGCGGGGCCTCTGTCCGGCCGACGCGCGTGTCGATGCGAGCGGTGCGGTGTGCGTGTCGGGCGGTGGCGTGCGCCTCGGTCTCCCAGTGGTGAGGCACCGCCTGTGGCGGGGCGGAGCGCGGAAGGAGGCGGGGTGAGGTGAGCCGGCCGGGGTCGCGGGAGGTCGCGCCGTGGGTGCGGACGCGGTTGCGGGCCGCGCCCGGGGCCGCCGGCGCGCTGGCGGTGCTGGTCGCACTGGCCGCGTGTCTGGCAGGCGCCTTCCCGCGTGCGGTGGACCGGTACGAGGACGGCGGGCTGCGGCGCGCGTTCGCACAGGCGCGGCCCGACCACACCACCGTGCAGGTGCTCGCGCCGCAGCCCGACTTCGGCCTGCCCGCCGGGCAGCGGGCCGCGGCGATGCGCCCGCCCGCGCTGGAACGCCAGTACCGCAAGGTCCTCACCGCCGTGGACAGCCCGCTGACCATCGACCGGGCCCAGTCGGCGTACGGCGTCGCCGGCAGTGTGAGCCCGCCGGTGCAGGACCCCTTCCTGCCCCGCCCGAGCGGACTGCCCGGCCGGGTCTCGCTGTTCGCGCCGAGCGGCCTGTCCGCGCACTCCCGGGTCCGCGCCGGGCGGATGCCGCGCACCGGCCGGCCGGTGACCGCGAGCACGCCCGAGGTGGAGGCCGCCGTCACCGCGGCCACCGCCAGGAGCCTGCACATCAAGGTCGGTTCGGTCATTCATGT
The DNA here is from genome assembly GCF_036345995.1 of Streptomyces sp. NBC_00557. NCBI lineage: Bacteria > Bacillati > Actinomycetota > Actinomycetes > Kitasatosporales > Streptomycetaceae > Streptomyces > Streptomyces sp. NBC_00557. The sequence goes on along the minus strand of NZ_CP107796.1, from coordinate 5,290,187 downwards.
GCCCGCCGCCGGCCGCCCCCCGCTCGCCGTCCGGGTCACCGGCATCCTGGTGCCGCGCGACCCCGCCGGCGCCTACTGGTCGACCGTGCCACGGCTCGCCACCCCGGCCCTGGTGACGCTGCCCAGCCCCACCGGTGAGCCGCCGAAGTACTGGCTCGGCACCCTGCTGCTCCCGCCGGACGCGGGACCCGCGCTGCTGGGCACGACCGCGAGCCCGTTCCGCTACTGGTACCTCGCCCCCGACCCGGACGTCCTGCGCGCGCACGACCTCGGCCGGCTGAGGTCGGCGGTGGCCGCCCTCGAGGCCGGACCCGGTCTCGAGCGGGCCCGCGCCGTCACCGACAGCCGCACCGGCGTCAGCTCCGACCTCGACGAGGTCCTCGCCTCCTTCGCCGGGCTGCGCTCCGAGATCGCCCCGCTGGTCTCCGTGGCCGCCGCCGGCGCCGGCACGGTCGTCGCCGTCGTCCTGCTGATGACGGGCGGCCTGGCCGCCGACCGGCGCCGCGGCGAACTCGCCCTGCTGCGCGCCCGCGGCGCGTCCCTGCCCGCGCTCGCCGGCCGGCTGCTGGCCGAGACCGCCGTGATCGCCGTACCGGCCGGCGCGCTCGGCCTGACCGCGGCCCTGCTCGCGGTCCCGGCCGGCCGCACCCGGTACGCCGTGGCCGCGGCCGCCGCCGTCACCGTCCTCGCCTGCGCCGCACTGCCGGTGCGCGCCGCCCTGGCGCACCGCGCGGTGCGGGCGGCGGCCGACCGCGCGGACGTCGCGACGGTACGGCCCTCCCGGCGCCGTACCGTCGCCGAGCTGACCCTGCTGGTGCTGGCCGCCGCCGCGGTCACGGCGCTCCGGCGGCGCGGTGCGAGCGCCGATCAGCTGCAGGCGCTGGCCCCGGTCCTGGTCGGCGTCATCGCGGCGCTGCTGCTGCTCCGCCTCTACCCGCTGCTGCTGCGCCGCCTGGCCGGCCCGGCGGCACGGCTGCGCGGGGCCACCGGACACCTCTCCCTCGCCCGCGCGGGCCGCACCCAGGCCTCCGCTGTGCTGCCGCTGCTGGCCCTGCTGACCGCGCTGACCACGGCGGCGTTCGGCGGCTCGGTGCTGGCGGGCGTGGCCGGCGCCCGCGACCGGGCGGCGCTGCTCACCGTCGGCGCCGACGCCCGGCTGGACTCCGACACCGCGCTCCCGGCCGCCGTACCGGCCCGGGTGCGGGCCGTGGCCGGGGTGCGGGAGACGGCGCCGGTGAGCATCGACTACCAGGCCAAACCGATGGACGGCCCGGGCTCGGTGCCGCTGGTGGGCGCCGATCCGGGGTCCTACGCGCCCCTGGCGACCCGGACCGGCCTGGGCGCCTTCCCCGCCTCCGCGCTGCGGGCCCGCACGGGCACGCTGGCGGCCATGGCCTCCCCGTCCGTCGCGTCCCAGTACGGCACCCGGCGCCCCTTCCCGGTGCGGCTGTCGGACGGCGACACGGTGACCGTGCGCATCGCGCTGGTCCGGGACACCACCCCGGCGGTGTCCGGCGGCGACTTCCTCGTGATCGACCGGGCGGGCCTGCCCTCCTCCGCCGCCCGGCCGACGGCCCTGCTGCTGACCGGCCGGCACCTGGACGCCGGTGCGCTGCGGCGGGCCGCTGGCGGCTCGGCCGACGTCCACCTGCTGGCCGCGGAACGCGCCCGGTACGCCGACTCCCCGCTGCAGACCGGCGCCGAGCACGTGTACACGGCGGCCGTGGCCGCGGGCGCGGGCTTCGCCGTCCTGGCCCTGCTCCTGGCGCTGCTGCGCGCGGCCCCGGAACGCGCCGCGCTGCTGGCCCGGCTGCGCACGATGGGCCTGACCCGGGCGGAGGGCCGCCGCCTGCTGATCCTGGAGTCCCTCCCGCAGGCCCTGCTCGCCGCGCTCGGCTCCGCGCTGACCGGCTGGGCCACCGTACGGCTCCTCTCCCCCGGCGTCGACCTGATGGCCATCGCCCTGCCCTCGGGCCAGTCCCCGCTCACCGCGGCCGAGCTGAAGCCGGACGCCTGGTCGCTGACGGTTCCGTCGGTGCTGGTCGTCCTGGTGACGGTGGGGATCGCGGCACTCCAGGCATGGTGGACGGGGCGCAGGGGATCGGTGACGGAACTGAGGGCGGGGGACGGCCGGTGAACGAGCGCACCCGTCCCGCCATCGCACAGGGCACCCACTCAGGAGACCTCATGGCAACGCCCCCGAGCCTGTCCGACCTGGCCGACCGGGTCGAGGAAGCCCGCAACCGGCCCGCCTACGGCCACGACGCGCTGATCACCTGCGACCGCCTGGTCCGTATCTTCTCCACCGACGGCGTGGAGGTGCAGGCGCTGCAGGGCCTGGACCTCCTGGTCCGCGAGGGCGAGCTGATGGCCCTCGTCGGCGCCTCCGGCAGCGGCAAGTCCACGCTGATGAACATCCTCGCCGGCCTGGACACCCCCACCGCCGGCGCCGCCCGCGTCGCCGGACACGACCTGCTCGCCATGACCGCCCGGGACCGCCTGGCCTACCGCCGCACGACCGTCGGCTTCGTCTGGCAGCAGACCTCCCGCAACCTGCTCCCCTATCTCACCGCCGCCCAGAACGTCGCCCTGCCCCTCCAGCTCTCCGGCGTCCGCGCCCGCCGCCGCGCCCGCGCCGAACGTGTCATGGAACTGCTGGAGTTGCTGCAGGTGGCCGACTGCCGCGACCGTCACCCGCGGGAGATGTCCGGCGGCCAGCAGCAGCGCGTCGCGATCGCCGTGGCCCTCGCCAACGCCCCGGCGGTGCTGCTCGCCGACGAACCCACCGGCGAACTCGACTCCGGGACCGCCGCGCAGGTCTTCGACGCGTTCCGCACGGCCAACGAGACCCTCGGCACCACGATCGTGATCGTCACCCACGACCAGGCGGTGGCGGGCGAGGTCCGCCGCACGGTCGCCATCCGCGACGGCCGCACCTCCACCGAGGTGCTGCGGCGCAGCGAGATCGACGCCGCGACCGGCGACGAGAGGGTGGTGGCCCGGGAGTACGCCATGCTGGACCGCGCGGGCCGCCTCCAGCTGCCCGCCGACTACCTGCGCGCCCTGGACATGCGCGACCGTGTGGCCCTGGAACTGGAGCCGGACCACATCGGGGTGTGGCCGGACGACACACGGCCACAGCAGTGAGTGTCAGCGCACGCTGACCCCGAGCGGGCCCAGGCCCGAGCGCCGTACGGCGACCGACCCGTAGGGGGTGCGCAGCCTCAGCCACGCCCCCGAGGAGTACAGCGCGGTACCGGCCGGGTCGGCGCCCGGCCGCAGGAAGCCCAGCGACTGGGCCGCGTGCACGGCCCGGACCGGAAGGCCGGTGCGGCCGATCTCCCGGGACCAGATGTCCCGCCCGATCCGGTCCAGCTCCGCGCGGGTACGGCCGTCGGGCGCGAGCTCCTCCGTACGGGACCGGAACTCGGTGACCGCCGCGGCGACCGTCGCCCGCAGCGCGTCCGGGGCGGGCAGCCCCGGCTCGGCCCGCCAGCCGCCGCGCGGCGGCAGCACTCCGGCCCACGGCGGACCGGTGACCGCGGCCGGCACGGCGGCGGTGGCGCCGCGCTCGTCCAGGGACTCCAGGAACTCGCCGGCCGAGACGGTCACGTCGAGCGTGGCGTCGAGCCCGTCCTCGTACGGCTTCTCCAGCCGTACGGCGCGCACGGCCAGCACCTCGAAGGACGGCGGGCGCCCGAAGACGGCGAGCGCGGTGCCGGCTGCCTGCAGGCGCACCGCGGCTCCACGGTCGTAGTGGAGCAGCCGGGAGAGGAAGGCGGCGAGATCGGCCGCCTCCGTCTCGTCGGCCAGGTGCAGCACCGTCATGCGGCGACGGCCTCCTCGTCGTCGGCCGTGTCCCGGTACTCCTCCAGGAACGCGCGCTCCTCGGCGGTGATCCGCCGCGGCCGCTGCGCCTCGAAGTCGAACGGGACGATCACGGTGGACGCCCGCACGTACACCAGGTCGTCGTCCTTCACCTCGTAGGCGATGGTGAAGGACGCGGCCTTGATCTCGGTGACCCACAGCTCGATGTCCACCGGGTGGTGCCGGTGGACGAGCTGCCGCTTGTAGTCGATCTCATGGCGCGCCACGACCGACCCCTGCTTGAACTCCTTGTCCGGGCGGAACAGGAAGTCGATGCGGGCTTCCTCCAGGTAGCGCAGGAAGACGACGTTGTTCACGTGCCCGTACGCGTCCATGTCCGCCCAGCGCAGCGGGCAGCGGTAGATGTGGCGCAAGACCGATCAGCCCCGGGTCAGCTTCTTGTAGGTGGCGCGGTGCGGACGCGCGGCGTCCGGGCCGAGCCGCTCGATCTTGTTCTTCTCGTACGACTCGAAGTTGCCCTCGAACCAGAACCACTTGGAGTCGCCCTCGTAGGCGAGGATGTGCGTGGCGACGCGGTCGAGGAACCACCGGTCGTGGGAGACGACCACGGCGCAGCCCGGGAACTCGAGCAGGGCGTTCTCGAGGCTGCTGAGGGTCTCGACGTCCAGGTCGTTGGTGGGCTCGTCGAGGAGCAGCAGGTTGCCGCCCTGCTTGAGGGTGAGCGCCAGGTTGAGCCGGTTGCGCTCACCGCCGGAGAGCACGCCGGCCGGCTTCTGCTGGTCCGGCCCCTTGAACCCGAACGCGGACACGTATGCCCGGCTCGGCATCTCGACCTGGCCGACGTTGATGTAGTCGAGCCCGTCGGACACGACCTCCCACAGCGTCTTCTTCGGGTCGATGTTGGCGCGGCCCTGGTCGACGTACGAGATCTTCACCGTCTCGCCGACCTTGATGGTGCCCGAGTCCGGGGTCTCGAGCCCCTGGATCATCTTGAACAGGGTGGTCTTGCCGGCGCCGTTCGGGCCGATGACACCGACGATGCCGTTGCGCGGCAGGGTGAAGCTCAGGTCCTCGACGAGGACCTTCTCGCCGAAGGCCTTGTTGAGCTTCTCGACCTCGACGACGACGTTGCCCAGGCGGGGGCCCGGCGGGATCTGGATCTCCTCGAAGTCCAGCTTCCGCATCTTCTCGGCCTCGGCGGCCATCTCCTCGTACCGCGCGAGACGGGCCTTGGACTTGGCCTGCCGGCCCTTGGCGTTGGAGCGCACCCACTCCAGCTCTTCCTTGAGCCGCTTCTGCCGCTTGGCGTCCTTCTGCCCCTCGACCTTCAGACGGGCGGCCTTGGTCTCCAGGTAGGTGGAGTAGTTGCCCTGGTACGGGTAGGCGCGGCCGCGGTCGAGCTCGAGGATCCACTCGGCGACGTTGTCCAGGAAGTACCGGTCGTGGGTGATCGCCACGACGGTGCCCGGGTACTTGGCGAGGTGCTGCTCCAGCCAGTTCACCGACTCGGCGTCGAGGTGGTTGGTGGGCTCGTCGAGGAGCAGCAGGTCGGGCTGCTCGAGCAGCAGCTTGCACAGCGCGACGCGGCGCTTCTCACCACCGGAGAGGTTGGTGACGGGCCAGTCGCCGGGGGGGCACCCGAGGGCGTCCATGGCCTGCTCCAGCTGGGCGTCCAGGTCCCAGGCCTCGGCGTGGTCGAGCTCCTCCTGGAGCTTGCCCATCTCCTCCAGCAGCGCGTCGGAGTAGTCGGTCGCCATCAGCTCGGCGATCTCGTTGAACCGGTCGAGCTTGCCCTTGATCTCGGCGACACCCTCCTGGACGTTCTCCAGGACGGTCTTCTCCTCGTTCAGCGGGGGCTCCTGGAGCAGGATGCCGACGCTGTAGCCCGGCGACAGGAAGGCATCGCCGTTGGACGGCTGCTCGAGCCCGGCCATGATCTTCAGCACGGTCGACTTACCGGCACCGTTCGGCCCGACGACGCCGATCTTCGCTCCCGGCAGGAAGTTCAGGGTGACATCATCGAGGATCACCTTGTCGCCGTGCGCCTTGCGCGTCTTGCGCATGGTGTAAATGAACTCAGCCAAGAGAAACCGTCCGGCAGCTTGAAATCTGGCAGTGGGCAGATACACCCCATCTTGCCGTACGGCCAGCCGTAGGCGGAAACGCGTTAGGTCGGGGGGCTGTGACCTGGGCTTTTACCGGTCCGCACCGCCGCCCCGGGCTATCGTGGCGCTATGGCCGGCACAGCTGAGCGCCCCCTCCTCTTCCTGGACGTCGATGGTCCGCTCATCCCGTTCGGAGCGTCATACGGCTCCTCGGCGTCGGTCGATCAGGGAAACCCGCTGCTTGATCGGCTGGATCCCGGCATCGGACCCCGCCTCCTCGCCCTGGGCTGTCATCTCGTGTGGGCCACGACGTGGATGGAGGACGCCAACGAGGCCGTCGCTCCGCGCGTGGGACTGCCGATGCTGCCCGTGGTGGAGTGGCCGGCTACCGGCACCCACGACGGACCGCGCGGCCTGCACTGGAAGACTCGCCCCTTGGTCGAGTGGGCCGACGGCCGGCCGTTCATCTGGGTGGACGACGAAATCAGCGCCATGGACCGCTTGTGGGTCGATGCCCAGCATCCCGGGCCGTCGCTGCTTCATCGCGTCGATCCGGTTCGAGGACTCGGAGACGCCGACTTCTCGGCCCTCGGCGACTGGCTCGCCGTGAGGGCGCCGGCTACAGGCTGATCGTGGAGGCCGGGTATCGACGCCTCCTCAACTGTCGCCCGCCTCGGCTCAGGCGGCTCCACGGCGTGGCCGGCGGTGACGTACGCGCTCGTTCTGGGGCTCGGCACGTCGCTGGTCCCGAGGCCTGCTCGACTACCGTGCGCACGTGCGTGCCGAAGAGATCTCCCGCTGGATCGCGGATCACAATGCTTCGATCACCACGGTCGAGCTCGCTTCAGCGTTCGATGCCCACCTCCGCACCCTCCCGTGGGCGGGCCACGGCATCGACTGGCGGGACCTGCCGTGCCGCTCCCTGAAACTTCATGGTGTCTCGGACGACGACGTAGTGGACTGGGCGAGGACGACTCCCCTGGGAGCCCATGATCACGTCCTGTTGATCGACTCCGCGTCCGAGCCGGGCGTCATCTGTTCCTTCGAGGACGCGCTGCGCGACTTCGAGCTGCTGTCCAGTCGGCCGGAGCTCTACATGTGCGGAGTGGACCTCTCCGGCGCGCTGCCCCAACCGTCCTTCCGGCACTTCATCGAGCGCCGCACGTTCATGACCCTCAACGCGCGGCTGTGAATCGCTCCGCGGCGTAGACGGCATGCCCGCTTCAACGGCCCCGGCGTTCCGGGGCCCGCCCATGCCCGTCTGTCACTGCCCATGCCCTGGGTGGCTGGTTCGTCTCTGCGGTAGTTGAGCGCCGAGGGACGCGAGGTGACCATGGGCCCATGAGCCGGGGCTTACATCGCATGTGCGCACTCGTGATCTTCGCAGCGGGCGTCGCCTTGAGCGCCTGGGCGGTCTTCGGGGCTCCGCACGACTGGCACGGCGTCAAGGCGCTCGGGCGGCTGGTGCTCGCAGGCCTGGGGACCGCCGGGGTGATCGGCGGTTCCGGGGGGCTCCTGCCACCTGACACACTCCGGGACGGACCCCGTAGTCCTCAAGATGAGTCCGGCCCCGGTGGTGGCGAGGAGTGACGCCGGGGCGGGTCAGCCGCCGGGCTGTTCACGCTTGCGCAGCAGGACCAGCACCGCCCCGCCGATCACCACGAAGCCGATGGCCACGCCCGCGATCAGCGGGGTGATCGCGGAGCCGCCCGTCGCGGCGAGGTCGGTGCCGGGGGCCATGGTGCCGCCGACCGAGGCGGGGGCGGGTTCGTTGTGGGCCTTGGCCGCCCGGGTGGTGAGGGCGCCTTGCGTCTTGCAGTCGAGGACGCCGGTGAAACGCTGGCTGAAGCCGTGCGGGCCGGTGATCGTGAAGTCGTAGGCCTGGTCCTCCTGGAGCGGCACGGTCACCGTCTGGGAGGCGCGAGCGGGGATCGTGTGCTCGGCGCCCATCAGCTCGAAGGTGAAGGGCCGGTCGCCCCTGTTGGCCACGAAGAGGTCGACGCCGCCCTTGGCGCAGTCCTTCCGGACCGAGACCGCCGGTATCGCACCCTCGGCCGCCCAGGTCGCGGTCGCCGTGGCGGAGACCGTGGACTCGCTGGAGCCGGCCAGGATCTGGGTCTGGCTGCGGCTGTCGGAGGTGAAGGCGCGTCCCACGGGCACCGTCGTCGACGCCTGGACGGTCAGCTGGGCCGTGCCTCCGCCGCTGTCGAGACCCTGGGAGGAGCCCCCCGCGCCGCTCCCGGCGGAGTCCTCCGGAATGTCGAAGTACAGCCGGCTGCCGTCCCGCGCGGAGGTCACCGCCTTTCCGGTGCTGTCGGTGATACGCACCCCGCTGGTGGCCGCGTCCGGCGGCGGACTCACCGTGACGGCGCCCGCGTTGGTGTGCACGGTCACCGGGCCGAGCAGGGCCCCCGGCCGCCCGGAGACCGCCGGCGGGTCCAGCGTCAGCGAGGCGTGCGGTTCACCCAGGTCGCGGGCGCTCTTCTGCAGGTAGTCGGCGAGCTTCTCCGCCTGCGGGTCGACGGCGTCGACCTTCGCGTGGTCGGAGTAGCGCCAGATGGCCACCTGGGTGCCGGCCGCCGCGTCCTGCTCGGTCAGCGGGCCGGTGCCCGCCTGGCGGGCGAGCGCGGCGAGGTCGTTGACCTGCGGGTAGGAGTTCTGCAGAATCCAGCGGATCCTGCCGGCGTCCTTGTTGCCGCCCAGGGAGGTGCCGCTCCACGGCGTCTCCTCGTAGTGGGCGTCGCGCTGGGTGGGGTTGTGGAGGTCGACGCAGTACGTCTGGAGGGTGCCGCCGCCGTCGACGGACATCTCGAACAGGCCCGCCTCCACACGCTGGTCGCCGCCGACCTGGTGGATCACTGCCTCGCCGTAGGTCTTCAGACCGTTGATCGTGGCCGTCGCCCCGCCCCGGGTCTGCGGTGTCCCGTCGGTCCCGTCGGCCGCGGCCGTACCGGCGCCGGAGAGCACACCCGCCGCCATGAGACCGGTCACCGTCGTGACGGCGGCCAGGCGTGCCGCTCCGGTACGGCGGCGGAACCCAGAGAACGCAGCAAGCACAGAATTCCCCTTCGAGCAGGACCCGTTGGACGTGGGGGACGGTCCCACCAGCAGAATCGGCAGCCCCTAGGGGCACGTCCGGCATCCTAGGGATCAGCCGGAGCCTCTCCCGCCGGTCGGATGAACCGATGGGCGATCCGATCCGTAATCGTTATCGCCGGGACCGTCCATGAGCTGGGCATATCGACAAATCCACCGCTTCGTACGGGTGGTTGGCCACGCTGTGCGACACCGGCCCGGTGACTCCGGTGGACGGCACGTCAGCTGATGTCACGTCACCGCTGCTGGTTCCGGGGCCTGTTCACGGGACTCCTCGCTCTCGGCGCCGGCTGGACGCGGTGTCTCCCAGTTCGGCTCCGGCCGGGGCGCCGTCGGCACGGGCTCCGGCCTTGCCTGGCGCTGGAAGGCGGCCGTACCCCGGGTGAGGTCGTGGCCGATCGCCACGGCGTCGATGTCGGCGGAGGTCCACTGCTGCTGCCTGTCGCGCACCTCCGTGCGCACCTTCAGCCGGCCCTGCACCAGCACCGGCTGGCCCAGCTCCACACAGGCGGCCACGTTCACCGCGAGCTGCCGATTGGCCCACACCGTGAAGAAGTTGGTGTGCCCGTCCGTCCAGGCGCTCTTCTCCCGGTCCCAGTAGCGCGACGTCACCGCCAGGCGGAACCGGGCCGACGGTCCCGCCGCCGTCTCCCGGTACAGCGGCTGGGTCGCCACGTTGCCTACCACGCAGACAATGGTCTCGTTCATGTTCTCGCTCCCCTCCCGCGCCCGGTCCCTTCCGGCGGCCGGGCACGACGTCTGAGACGTCCGGATCGTGTGTGTCCGCGTGCGGTCCGTACGACCGGCCGCCGTACCTGTCCGCACCTCCCGCCGATCGCGCGCGTCTCCTCCGCCGTCCCTCCGGACGAGGTCGGACCGAGCCGCCGTGCGATCGCCGCGACGACCTCAGACTGCCCTTGCCGCGCCGGATCCGCTGAGCGCTGTGGACGGGGCCAGGGCCTGTGGAAAACCTCGCCACCCGTGTGGGCGACGCGGGTTCTTCGCCGCCGTTCTCACGCGGGGATGGCCGGCTCCGGGAAGCCCGAGGCGGCTCCCGAAAGTGGTGGCTGCGGAAAGCGGTGGCTCCGGAAAGTGATGGCTCCGGAAGGTGAAGGTGAGGCGACGCGAAACGGGTGAGGGGCCTCGGTCATCCGAGGCCCCTCACTGCACCCCCGCATCCAGGCCCGCCGCACCCGGCCCTCACGCGCAGCCCGGTGAGCCCGCGGCCCGTACGACTCTCAGCCCACCCCCGCGCCGCTCCGTGCCACCCGCCCGTACTGCTCCCGCACCTCCCGGTACCGCAGCAGTTCCGCAGCCACCGGCTCGAGCACCCGGGCCCGGCCGCAGCCGGCGGCCGCCTCCCGGAGTCTGCGTTCGGCCTCCTGGCCGTAGCGCCGGGCGGGGCCTCTCGCCGCCATCCGGCAGCCCCACTCGACCAGCGGCCCGCCGACGATCCCGCAGGCCATCAGCAGCACCGGCAGGCCGAGGTTGGGGGCCATGACGCCGACGATCTGGCCGACCAGCCACAGACCGCCGACGACCTGCAGCAAGGTCATCGCCGCCTGCACCAGCACGGCCGTCGGCCACCAGCCGGGCCGCGGCGGCCGGCCCGGCGGCAGTCCCGCGCGTGCCACCAGCTCGTCCAGCGCCTCCGGCAGCCCCTGCGACCCGCGTACGGCGGCCTCGCGCACCGCCTGCGCCCACGGCGCCGGCAGCCCGGCCGAGGCCTGGTCGGCCATCGTACGGACCGCCTGTTCCACCCGCTGACGCGCCGTGGATTCCTCGTCGGTCGGGGCCTTGCGCACGGGGATGCGGCCGGTGGTGGACTCGCCGCGGAACCGGTACCAGCGCCACAGCCGCAGCCAGGGAGTGCCGCAGGCACGGCCCGCGTTGCGCAGCCAGGCGCGCTCGGCGGCCTCGCCCGCCGCGGTCGCGCCCACGGCGTCCGCGAGCCGCGCGGCGAACTCCTCGCGCGCCTCCTCGCTCAGGCCGACCCGCTGCCCGGTGGCGTACACCGGCCGCAGCCCGGTCGCGGCGGCGTCGACGTCGGCCGAGACGCGGCGGGCCGCGGCGCCGCGTTCCGCCACGAAATCGCCGAGGACCTCGCGCAGTTCGCCGACGCCGTCGCCGGTGAGCGCGGACAGCGCGAGCACCCTGGCGCCCGGCTCGCCGTGCTCGCCGAGCGCGATGCCGTCCTCGTCCAGCAGCCGGCGCAGATCGTCGAGGATTTGGTCGGCGGCGTCTCCGGGCAGCCGGTCGACCTGGTTGAGGACGATGAACATGATCTCCGCGTGGCCGGCCATGGGTCGCAGATAGCGCTCGTGCAGTACCGCGTCGGCGTACTTCTCCGGGTCGACCACCCAGATCACCGCGTCGACCAGCTTCAGGATCCGGTCGACCTGCTTGCGGTGCTCCACGGCGGCGGAGTCGTGGTCGGGCAGGTCGACCAGGACCAGCCCCCGCAACTGCGCCTCGGCCTCCGGGCTCTGCAGCGGACGGCGGCGCAGCCGGCCCGGGATGCCCAGCCGGTCGATGAGGCCGGCCGCGCCGTCGCTCCAGCTGCACGCGATGGGCGCGGCGGTGGTGGGACGTCGTACGCCGGTCTCCGAGATGGGCACGCCGGCCAGGGCGTTGAACAGCTGCGACTTGCCGCTGCCGGTCGCGCCCGCGATGGCCACGACCGTGTGCCGGCCGGAGAGCTTGCGGCGGGCGGCCGCCTCGTCCAGAACCCGGCCCGCCTCGGCGAGGGTACGGCTGTCCAGCCGGGTCCGGGAGACTCCGACCAGCTCGCGCAGGGCGTCCAGCCGGGAGCGCAGCCGGCCGTCGTACGCCAGCGGGGCGGGGGGCTCGCCGGCAGGGCCGCGACTACCGGTCTCCAGCACGGAGGCGCGTTCGGCGGCGAGCGCGGCGGCGGTGGCCTCCGTGACGCGCCGGGCGATCAGACCGTCGTCCCAGGACTCGGGGGAGTCGGAGGAGTTGGAGGAGTTGGAGAGGGCTGGGGGCGCGGAGGGATCAGGGGAGGTGGAGGGGGTCGATGACGGGGAGGCCAGGGACCCGGATGCCGAGGCCCCGGCGGGTTTCGAGGGTCGGGAGGAGCCCGGGGAGGCGGCGGTCGGGTCCGCGGCGGTGCGGGGGGCAGCGCTCGGCATGAACGTGGGCGTGTACGGGAACCGCGGCAGGGGCGGGATGGATGCGGGGGTGGCGATGGCGGCCGGGGCCGGTCCGGCGGTGGGGGCCGGTACGGCTTCGGCGCCGGTGCCGGTGCCGGTGCCGGACGTGGGGTGCGCGAGCGCGTGCGGCAGGTACGGCTGCGTACCACGGCCGGTGTCCCGAGCCGCACCTCCATCGCCGACCCCGCCACCACTATGTCCGCTGTCGCTGTGCCCGTGGTCGCTGTGCCCATGGTCACTGTGCCAGTGGTCACTGTCCCCGCCCGCGCGCCGCTCCCGAGTCACGACCTCACCGTCGCCCTCGCGCGTTCCGTTCCCCATGCCCTCGCCACCCTCGCGGTCGCCCGCACCCTCGCCGGCGTCCCGCACGCGCGTGTGCCGCTCACTCCTGGGGCTCGCGGGGTTCCGGGCGGCGTAACCGCCCTCCGCCCGCCCGGGGCGGACGTCCACGCCGGTGCTGCGGGCGGCGCGACCGGTGGCAAGGGCGCTGTCCGGGGTGGTGCCCGGCGTGTCCGGTGTGTCCGGGCCCTCTCCGGCCCTCATGGGCTCCCCAAGGCTGCCCTCCCCTGCCGTCGAGCCAGCGCCGGAACCAGGCTCACCCACGCTGCTGCGACAGCACCCACAGGCCTCGGCCTCTCCGGCACCCACCGCGGCGGCGGCCATCCGCTCCCCGTACCTTCCGTACTCCCCGTACTCCCGGTACTCCACGAGCCCGGGCTCCGAGCCGCCGCCCTGGTCGACGCGCCCGGCCGCACTGTCGTTGCCGCTGCCGCCGCTGTCCCTCTCCGTGCCGTGGCTGTCCGGCTCCATGTCCCCCATGCGTCCGACGTGCCTCATGTGGTCGGTGTGATCCGTGTGGTCCTGGTCAGTGACGGAGGTCACCGGTCACCTCTCCTTCTGCAGTACGGACAGCGCGGCGATGAGTTCGGCCTGGGGATCGGGCTGGATGTCGAGGGCGTCGAGCGGGGCGAGGCGCCGTTCGCGTTCGTTGTGCATGACGCGGTCCACGTGTTCGTTGAGCAGCCGTCCCGCGCGGTCGCGCAGCCGCACCGCGCCGTGGGCCCCGATCCGCTCGGCGAGCCCCTCGCCCGCGGTGCGGGCGCGCCGCCCGCCGAGCAGCGCCGTGGCCACCAGGGCGGCGACGGCCTCGGCGTCGGGCATCACGGAGCGTTCCAGCACGCGCACCTCGTCCTCGGCGTACTCCTCCAGCTCGCGCCGCCAGCGCCGTACGGCGAGGCCGATGCGGTGTTCGGAGCTCTCCAGGGCGGAGTGGCCCGCGGCGAGGACCGGGTCGGCCCCGGCCGGCTCGCGCCGCCAGGCCTTGTCGACGCGCTCGTCGGCGGCGGTGACGGAGCACAGCAGCAGGGCGACGAGGCTCTCCACGAGGGCGTCGAGGAGTTCGCCGGGGGTGCAGTCCAGCGGGAAGGCCCGCCAGCGCTTGAGGGCGTCCCCGGCGAGCACGGCGCCGGACTGCAGCCGGCCCCGTACGCGCGCGAGCTCGTTGCCGTAGGCGGTCTCCACGGCGGAGGTGAGGCGCAGGGCGGCCGCGTACTGGGCCGCGGCGGCACCGGCCAGCTCGGGCATGCGGACCTTGAGCGAGTCGAGGAGACCATGGACCGTACGGGCCATGACGTGCTCTCTCGCGGCCGGTTCCTGGGCGTGGTGGGTGAGCCACTCCTTCAGCGGGGCCACGGCGGTGGCCGGCAGCAGCCCCGCGCCCCAGGCGGACTCGGGCAGCTCGGGCACGGTGAAGCGGGGTACGTCGCCGAGCCCGGCCTTGGCGAGCAGGGCGCCGTACTGCCGGGAGACCTCGGAGAGGACCTGGTGGGGCACCCGGTCCAGGACGGTGACGAGGGTGGCGTCGTACTCCTTGGCGGTGCGCAGCAGATACCAGGGAACGGCGTCGGCGTAGCGGGCGGCCGTGGTGACCATGATCCAGATGTCGGCGGCGCAGATCAGTTCGGCGGCGAGGACACGGTTGTCGGCGACCAGGGAGTCGATGTCGGGGGCGTCGAGGAGGGCGAGGCCGCGCGGGAGGGTGTCGGCGGTCTCGATGCGCAGCACGCGCGCGGGGGGCGCGCCGGTGGGCATGAGGTCGTCGAGGTCCTCGTCGGGCGCCCGCACGCGCGTGAGGTCGGGCAGCACGCGCATGCCGCTGAACCAGTGCTGATCCTCCGGATGGCAGACGAGGACAGGGGTACGGGTCGTTGGCCGGAGGACGCCCGCTTCGCTCACCCGCCGCCCGACGAGGGAGTTCACGAGCGTCGACTTGCCGGCTCCGGTCGACCCGCCGACGACGGCCAGGAGCGGCGCCTCCGGCTCCCTCAGGCGGGGTACCAGGTAGTCGTCGAGCTGCGCGAGAAGTTCGTCGCGGTTGGCACGCGCGCGTGGCGCCCCGGGCAGGGGCAGCGGAAAGCGTGCGGCGGCGACACGGTCGCGCAGTGCGGAGAGTGTGTCGAGCAGCTGAGGCCGTGCGTCCAAGGTCACCACATGCGAAGAATGCCCAATTTCGGGGGAATTCTGAAGCATATAGACATGTCTGCGCGCCGAGAGGACGGAAAGGGCGCAAGGGACAACTGGGGCACGGGTGCAGCTCAGGCATAACGAGTGCACAACACCCGGTGCGTCGGAGGCCAAAAGCGATGCACGATTCGTACCTGCCTGCGATTATCAGGACCGCTTCACCGAACCTCCACATCGAGCCACGGAGGCGAAGCGACAGGGTCGAGGAACAGGGAGCTTTATCCTTGGTCCGGCCACCAGGCCCCCGTAGCTCAGTGGATAGAGCAGGCGCCTTCTAAGCGCTTGGCCGCAGGTTCGAGTCCTGCCGGGGGCGCAAGTCTCCGCCCTCCCGCTCGGGAGGGCTTTTTGCTGGTCAGGGTGGGTATACGGGCACGCAGAAGAGCGCCGGACCCGCCCCCGGTGATCGCGGAGAGGGCCCGGCGCTGTCCGGCTGTCACCGGGTTCCTGCGGGTGGCTGCGGTGAATACGCGGAGAAGTTCTCCGGCGGCCGTCAGCCGGTCTCGGGCAGGTCGGGGAGATCACCTCGCGCCAGAATCCGCTGTTTGAGGTCCCCTAGCTGCCCGAAGATGCACCGGTGTAGACGGTCAGCAGGAAGCGTTTTGGCCGTTGCGGTCAGCTGGCGGTCGGTACGGCGCCCTCCCCAAGGAGGCAGTCCTGGTTGCCATGCTCTCGCGGTGGCGGATGAACCGCACCGCGTGCCGCCAGGCTCGGGGGGGCAGGTCATGGTAGCCGTCTAACTTGGGCTGGCAGACCAAACCGCCGAGCAGCAGTCCGGTAGGGGCAGTTTGGTCGAGGGCTTGGGCCAGCATCGTCTCCACCGGCGGTCTACGACTGGGACAGCGGCCCCGTATGGCGCGGTGGCGCCAGCCTGCCGCCGCCGCGCCGCGCCTCCTTGCCTCGTCACTGGGGCCGCGCCGTCGCCCGTCCGCGCCCGCAGACCCACCGTCGTTGCTGAGGCCGGTCGGCTCCACGGCTTTAGAGGTTCCGAACCTCATGTGCGGATTGCGCTGGTCAGACATGAGATTGCGGCTGTCACGGACGCCTCGACTCGTTGCTGATCGAGTTGCCGTGGGGGTGTTGGATGCCGTCGATGTCGGCGGTTCTGGAAGCGCGGCGGAAGGCCGCGGTGGTGCGGGTGGAGGAGCTCGAAGCTGAGCTCGAGCGGGTGTGGGCGGACTTGGCAGACGCCGAGGAGGTCCTCAGGCGCCGGGTGATCGGGCTCGAGCAGTATCTGGAAGCATTGGCCAGGAGGAAGCACCGGCCATGGCGGGCGGCGGTCCGTCGCGGCGAAAGCCCGTAGGCCCACGCCGTGCGGTGCCGCATCGGGAGAACGCGCCAGGGGTCGAAGACCTGTCGCTCGACTACCAGGCGGTGATGGCCGCCGCGGCGGAGGCCGGAGACGAGGGGCTGGGCGCCCGGCGGGCGACCGTGGTGCTCGGCTGGGACAGTGCCTCCGCCTCGCGGGTCGAGGGTGCGAGAGCACGTCTGAAGAAGCTGGTGGAACGGGGCTGGCTGGTGGAGACGAAGCCGGGAAGGTTCACCCTGCCGGCAGGGTAGGCCGATGATGTCGTGCGGCCAGGCGGCGGTTCATGAGTGCGATCATCGACCACCGGATGACGACTTCGCTGGTCTCGGTGCAGCGTTCGTAGTCTCGGACCAGGCGCCGACTGCGCAGTAGCCAGGCGAAGGACCGCTGGACGACCCAGCGGCGGGGCAGTGCCTGGAAGCCTCGGACGTCCTCGCTGCGGCGGACGATGTCGAGGACGAGCCCGAGATGCTGGCTCGTCCAGTCGGTGAGGTGACCGGTGTCGCCGCCGTCGGCCCAGACCCGCGTCAGCCTCCGGAAGCGGCCGGTTGCCGGCGGCAGGAGGATCCTGGCGCCGTCCCGGTCGGTCACGGATGCCGGTGTGACGTGCACGGCCAGGAGAAGCCCGAGCGTGTCGGTCAGCAGGTGCCGCTTGCGTCCGTTGATCTTCTTGCCTGCGTCGAACCCTCGTGAGGCGTGGGCGACGGTCGCGTCCGCCTTCACCGACTGCAAGTCCACCACAGCCCCACTTGGCTCCGGGTCACGGCCTTCCGCCTGGCGGACCGCCTTGTGCAGCCGGTCGTGCAATTCGGCCGTCAGCCCGGTGTCCCGCCAGCGGGCGAGGAAGGCGTAGACCCGCGGCCAGGGCGGGAAGTCGGCGGGCATCGCCCGCCACTTGATGCCGTTGTCGACGAGGTAGTGCACCGCGTCGATCATCTGCCGGCGGCAGTAGCCCTCTGGCCGGTCGCAGGCGTTCCCGAACCTGTGGGCGAGGCAGTCACACGCAGGAGTGGACGAACTGGACCGGGCAACCGCGACCACGCGACACTTCGACAACGGGGCCTCTTGATTCTCGCTGGACTCGACAACCGCGAGCTACCAAGAGGCCCCTCTCCCATGCCCCGGCATCGGCCCACTCACCCGATCCAGGACGCTGTTCGAACCCAGAGACCACGCAAGCGGATAGAGAACAGGCAGTTACGGAGCCACTTTGGCGCGAGCCTCGCAGATCATGGCCCCAACGTCGTGCTTTACCCGGCAGGTCCACAGACTGCCCGACGGGCCGGAAGCTTACGGGGCCGTGATCACTCGCGCCAAAGCAGCTCCAGCCTAAAATCGCTCCGCCGACCTTAGGATTACCTCTCGTTATGGGGATTACCCCAATTGCGCCCTAGCGGCTCACGACGCCTACATTGACCGGATGCTGCCGCCCGGAGGATGGAAGGAGAACATTACTACCAGGAATTCCCTCTACCCTCCCCTCCGACAGCAAATATTCAATAATGTCATATACGTACTGTTTTCCACTGTCGTCCCGAGAGGCCAGAAGGCAGCCAGCTAGATTCCCCACGTCCGCCAAGGTGATGTCGGGCAAGCTGGAAATGAGTACGACGATTAGCTCGCCATCCAACACGACGGAGAGATTCTCGGGAAGGCTTGGCGACAACCGCCCACCCAGAGCCGCCCAGATCGACAGATCCGGCGGAAGATCATTCCCCTCTGCATCGACAACAAAGCCAGCACGAAACAACACATTGATCGCGAAGCGCTCAAGACCCTCCCAGTCATACTTAGACTTCGGAAGATCGCCTTTCTTGCTCTTGGGTCGCCGGAATACATCGTCGGCCTGGTCCCGAACCTTGGCAACTGCCGAAACCGCTACATCTCGCAATCTCAAACTTTCCTGCGACTCGCTCCTAATGTTCAGGATGTTCTGGTATAGGGAGAGACGCACCTCGGGATACGGGCCAAAATCATGCGCACGCAAGACTTCTGAGAAAGCCTGAGACCGGCCTTGCCTAGCGGTACTTTGAACAAGCGGTGCAGACCGCTGTGCATGCCGGCGAGCTACGTCACCGGGACTCGCTACATGATTGGCCTGCTGCGGCACAGAATTCGACTTCTGTGAAGCCGGCCCGGCAGAATCAGGGAAGTAGTTTTCTGTGCCCGCAATCTGATTGGCCCCCGGCAGCCTTCCCTGCAGGTAGACTTTCACTTCTGGATCGCGTCCCACCTGGCGAATCATCCCGCGTTCCTCCGCCTGGCCCAAGAGGATTTTCATGAGCTTCGGAGTCTGGGAAGCCGTACTGTAGTTTTTGCCGAAACGTAGATCTCGAATTTCGAGAGCGGGGCGGATTGCCGCTTTATGAATAGGCTTTGCGGGGTTTCCGGAAGTCAGATACTCAAGGGTACCCTGAAGGAAAGAGAGGGCCTCTTCAAGCGGCATAATCTCGTTAGGCCACTCCTCGAATTGAGCACTCGTTACTTTAGGCGGCAAATAGTCACGCAAACCGTGCGTCTCTACGTCTCGGAGGATATCGGTCAACCGACCCTGTTTCCGAAAGACCTCTTGATGAAAAGAGAACACTCTCAGATCAGTGGTCTGCGACCTCTGCACTACAGAGATGAGGGCATCGATCACCTCCTCAACTACATAATTGTTACGTACTGATGTGACGTCAGAGTCGTCAAGCTGCTCTACAAATTCCAGCTGATCTTCCCTTGCGATGAAGTGGCGGAACTGAGGAGTCGGATTACGATTCCACAGCTCTTGAACGATCCCCGACTCGACTTGCTCACGCGCCCGCGTCAAGTCAATAATATGCACGCTCATTAACTCAACCTCCATTGCTTACGAACGGGCCTGGGGCCCTGCACGCAGGGCCCCAGGTGATTATGGCTCGGTCCGATCCTTGGCGTTGATCATGAGACCACACGCAAGAATGGTCAAATCTCCCGTGAACTGCATTCCCGCATCCGGGGAGAAGGAGAATTGAAGTACGAGCATGTAGATCACCAGAATAACGGCGATCGCTTTATTGGAACTGAACATTCCGCATTCCTTAGTTAGAAATTCCTTTACTTCAGGTAGCGGGATGACCAGTTGCTGTTAGCGGGATGCAAGAGCTAAATGGTTGTGGAGCCGGATGAAGGATGGCTGATGCTTGAGCTCGGATGATTGGTCGCAGGTTGCTCCCCTGAAGCCGTAGACCTCCGGGGATCAGACAGTGTAAGGCCTGGTCACGTGCTCAACAACTAGGCTAGTAAGGGTTGGTGACATCACATCACGTAACGGCCAGACGGGCTGACGGATCGTCACTGATTAGGCTTGCAAACAGGACGCTCGCCCCGAAAAACGATCACGATTGATCAAACGTGCCTGCGGCTTGTGGGCGGTCTCAGTTGATCCCGGTAAGTGATGTATGTCCCGGACGCCTAACGATCATGGTGTGCGGCAGCGGTAGTTACGTCGGCTGACGCGCCCGCCCATGGCTGACTGCCGTCAGTTGAGGTTCAGACGCTTGTGCGTTCTCCTACGGCGCCTTCTCGACCAGAGCGAATGCACGGGGTGCTCGGAGCCAGCAAGTGACGCAACAGTGAGAGAAGTCGGGGTGTTGTCCGGCGCTTCTCTCCCTGTGAGCGCTGACGGGCATGCTGCTGCCGGCAGCTGGCGTTGCCGACCGTCCCCCTCAGAAGCGGTGAGGGTCGCTCGCCGCCAGGAGGTGACCGCGGCTCATCGCTACGCGGAGTACGTCTCGCAGGGATCCAGCCAGCGGTCATGTCCCGCGGAGTGGTGTAGTCATGGCAGCTGTTTCGGTTCCGGTTGTGGGGCGATCTGTGGTTTGGGTTCGGTTGGCTTGGTGGTGAAGAGTTCGGCCATGAAGGCTTCGGAGAGGTAGCGGCGGTCGAAGACCGGCCACTCGTCGTGGAGTTCGACCAGGACCGCGGCGGCGAGCCGGTCCAGGGCGACGGGGTTGGAAAGACCTGGACGACGTCGGCCTGCCGTTTGATCTCCCGGTTCAGCCGCTCCAGCCTTGGTCGATCAGATCTTTTTCCAGTGCGCCGACGGGAAGTCCGCGAACGCGGTGATGTCCGTCGCGGCATCCAGCAGCATCGTCTTGACCTGCGGGAACTGCCATCAGAACATGTCGGCAACCACGTTCAGCTGGGTGCGCATCTGCTCGCCGGTGGTCTGCGCGAAGATGGTGCGGATGGTCGCGGCGACCATCTCCCCGGAGCGCCTCTCGATCACCGAGAACACGTCCCGGACGAAGTGAACCCGGAACCTTGCCAGGACGCGCCGAGGAAAACGGTGTGGATCGCGGCCACCAGACCGCTGTGGCTGTCGGAGATGACCAGCTGGACATTCTCCAGACCGCGGGCCCGCAGCGAACGCAGGAACTTCGTCCAGAACGGCTTCGACTCACTGTCGCCGACCATCAGCTGAGGATCTCGCGGTGCCCGGTGGCGCAGATCCCCGTGGCGATGACCACGGCCTGCGACGCGATCCAGTGATTCACCCTGGCCTTGCGGTAGGTGGCGTCCAGGAAGACGTAGGGGAAGACGGTGTGGTCCAGCGGCCGCTCCTTGAACGCGGTCAGTTCCGCACCCAGCTCACCGCAGATGCGGGAGGCCTCGGACTTGGAGATCCCGCTGTCCGCACCGAGTGCTTTGACCAGGTTGTCGACCGAGCGGGTCGAGACACCGTGCACATATGCCTCCATCACCACGGCGAACAACGCCCAGTCGATCCGCCGTCGGCGTTCCAGCAGCGACGGGAAGAACGGCTCGCTGCGCACCTTCAGATCTTCAGGTCCAGGTCACCGGCCTGCGTGGTCAGCAGCCTGTCCCGGTGTCCGTTGCGCCGGGTCGTGCGCGTCTGGGAGTGCTCACGCGGCGCGGCACCGATCATCTCCGTGGCCTCGTCCTCGATCAGCTCCTGCGGAATGCGCTCGCACACCACCCTGATTGCTTCAACTCCATCGGCCCGACGTAGTGGCTCAAGCAGCCGCATCAGCTCAGACTGGGACAAGGCCATCGCGTGCTCCTCTCGTCGAATTGCCCGTTTGCCAGGGAGACTTGGGCGATGGCCTGCCCTTGTTCAGGGAGCACGCAACGCCAGCGGATGCACGCCCCGAGCAGACACCCGCGCGTTCCGGGACCCTGCCCGGCTACACCACTCCATGGGACGCGATCCAGCCAGCTTGTCCGCCAGAAGACGCACGTCCTCGGGAGCCGAGTCTTCGTCGCCGAGGGTTTCCAAGGCCTGTTCCAACAGGTCCGCCGCCACCCCGAGTTGCACCGCCTCGATGTTGTCCGCTAGGCGGGACATTGGCCGTTTCTGTCATCGGTGCTGAGGTAGCAGGGTTTACCCTCCCGACCCGGCCACGGGAGGACCGCAGTTCATTCCGTGCCGTCATCCTTGCGCTCCGGTGTTGGTGGGCGGGCGCACACCGTTTCCCGGACGGTTGCCTGCGGCGGGCCAAGAATGGCGAGTCGTAGGGCGATCCCCTGCCAGGAGGGTTCGTCGTCCAGCACTTCGGCCGCTACCCGGTCGCGCGAGATGTAGATGCGGGCCAGGCCGCGCGGTGACTCTTCTTCGTGGCTGACACAGGAGAACTCAGCGACTGGACTGCCCGTCGGCACCTTGCGCAACGTCGTCAGGTGGCTGTCTGCCGGAACCGTGGTGGTGGGCACGGTGACACACAGAGCCGCTTCAGCAGCGGTCCACGGGTCCAGCGTCCCCCATCCGCCGACGTAGACGATCTTGCGAAGTGGGCGACGGACAATGTTGCCCTTGCCGTGCATCTTCTCGACGAGGTCCTCGCCCTGGAGGACAGCGAGGGCACTCCGCAGTGTCGCGGTGCTGACCTTATAGCGGTCGGCGAGGCTGGCCTCGGACGGTAGGCATTCGCAGGGTTTGATGCGGCCGGTCGTGATCTGGTGCCGGAGATCGTCGGCGATGTCGTGGGGGCGTGATGGCACGGACCGGGTCACCGCCTTCTCAGCACGCGAACGGCGGTGATCCGGGTTCGCGTGTGTATGGTCAGCAGCTCACCCGACTCGAAGAGGAGTTGCTTGGCGCCTTGGGGGAGTTGGAAGAGGTCTGTCACCTGGCAGGCCCGGCCGCCCAATTAGATGACGTTCCCACGCTGCACGGTGGCCGCGGTGACCTCAGTGGTGGATACCAGCGCACCGCCCGGGGCCCGGCCGCTCACCGCTCCACCTCCACGAGCGTGGACCGGTCAGACACCGAGTGGCAGAGGCAGGCGCACGTCTCGTAGACAACGGGTAGGTCAATCGGTGCAGAGACTGCCGAGGACTCCGCACAAGCAAGGTGCGTGCCGATGCGACAGGCAGTCGACCGGTACGGGACGGCCGAGACGTCGGTGACGTGAAGCTGTCGGCGAGGAGGCATCAGCAGACCCCCGCCAGGGCCGCCCAGGGTTCGAGTCCTGCCGGGGGCGCAAGTCTCCGCCCTCCCGCTTGGGAGGGCTTTTTGCTGGTCAGGGCAGTGACGCCGGGTACGGCACAGCCCCGGACGCCTCCTCGTGATCAAGGGCACGACCCGGGCCATCCGGCGGTCACCGGAGTTTCTCCGGACTGCTGCCCTGTCGACCGTGGTCGAGTTGCCGGCGTGCTCGGGTGGAGGAAGATCAGCCAGTGCCGGCGGGGGGCGTGGGCGGGCTCAGACGGTGTGGCGGGTCCGGAAGCGGTCGAGGTCCGCCGGGTCTCGATCGACGACCTGGACCGGCGGCCACGCCCATTGCTGCACGCTGATGCCCGGCAGGCGCGAGAACCGGATCCGGCCGCGGGTGCCCTCGACCTCTGCACGCGGCCAGGATTCGGCGATGCGCGCCCGGTCCGTGCCGTGCGAGCGCAGGACGTCGGCGAGGACGGCGATCGTGTCGTAGCCCTCGAGGGCGACGAAGGAGGGCGCTTCGGCCAGCCGCTCGCGGAGGGCCGTGTTCACGCGTGCGCCGAGTGGGCCGAGGCGCTCGGGCAGGTAGCGCAGGAACGGGATCGCGGCGCCGTCGTCGCCCAGCAGCCGCGCCCATTCGGCGAACTCCGGCTGCCCTGCCGGAGCGCCGATCAGGATCTCGGCGAGGCGCTCGTCGCGGCGGACGGACCTGACGATCGGCACCGCCGGCTCCGGGTGGCCGACCAGGAGGAGGAGTGCCGTCGCGCGATGGGCGACGAGTGCGTCGCACACGGCCGCCGGCGTGAGGGCCCGCGTGTCGAGTTCGACGACCGTGCCGCCGCGTGGAGCCAGGTGGTCACGCAGGATGCGGATCCCGGACGCCCAGTAGACGCTCGGCTGGGTTGCCACGGCGACTCGGGTGTGTCCCGCGCCGAGGAGGAAGTCGGCGTAGATCCGCCAGCCGTGGGACTGCGCCGCGGGCAGCCGCGCGACCCACTGCGTCGGCTCCTCGGTGAGCGTGTCGAGCACCGCCGACGAGCAGAGGAACGGCACTCCGAGGGCGTCGGCCCTGGTGGCGGCGGCGCGGGCGACGACGCTGTGGTACTCCCCCGCCAGGGCGGTCACGCCCAGGTCAGCCAGTTCGTCGACGGCCGCCGCGGCCCGCTGAGGATCGGCCGCGGTGTCCCGGACCATCAGCTCGAGCGGTCTTCCGGCGATGCCGCCCCCGTCGTTGACGTCCCGCACGCCCGGCTCCAGCCCGGCGAGCAGATGCCGGCCCGCCTCCACCCAGCCGGGCCGGGTCAGCGGAACCAGAGCACCGATCCGGACGGCTGATCCCTCGGCCCGTTCCGGCTCACACGGCGATGGCGGCGGCGTGCTCATGCGTTGGCGTCTCCCGGGCGGGATGCGGGGTGCCCCGGTGCAGCGGGTGTGAAGGCCGGTGGCGCCGAGAGTAGCCGAGCCCGGATTCACCCGGGACGCACCTCAGCGGCCGACGGCCGCCGGCGAGGAAGCATCGAGGCAGTCGCCGCTCGTTGCCGAGACCCGGTCACCCACTGACCGCCACCCGCGCCGGGGAGTCCCACGGTTGTGCCTCACATGCCGCTCACGCCGCCACCCCCGCACCCCCCTCCGCCCTTTCCCTCTCCGCCCTGCTCGCCAGGGTGTTGACCGCGGTGTTGAAGCGTTGCAGGGAGGTGGGGTGGTCGGGGCCGAGGACGTAGTGCTTGAGAGTGTGGCGGGCCGGGGTCATCGGGTCGGGGCGGGGGGCGGACGGCGGTGAGGATGGCGGGGAGGCGGGTGCAGGCACGGTCCAGGAGGTAGGCGCCGCCCGCCGTGGTGTACGCGGCGCGGAACTCGGCGTCGGGCAGGTCGTGGGCGTTGGTCAGGACGTACGGCTTGAGGCTCGCCACGAAGTCGGCGACCACCGAGGAGACGTCGCTGATGAGCAGGTCGGCCTGGTTGAAGCAGTCGTACAGGGAGGGTAGTTGGCGGGTGATGACGTTGTGGCGGTACGGGCCGCGGCTCTCCCAGAAGACGCGGTGCCATTCCGCCCGCAGCTCCTGCCACTCGGCCGCCGCCGCCCGGTCGGGGACCCGTGACGTGCGCAGCTGCTCGGCGTCGTCGCCCCGGTGCCGGCCGGCGAGTTCGTCGAGGCGGGCCTGGATCTCCTTCAGCCGGGGACGGACCGCCGCCTCCGCCGCCTCCGCCTCGGCGGCGCCGTGCCGCGCGTTGTCGGCGCGCAGCAGCTCGCGGATCGCCCGGTCGGCCGCCGCGGCCTCGGCCGAGCGCTTGCCGGTGAGGGGGTGGGGCTTGTAGATGACGCGGACGTTCTCCGCGAGCAGCTTCTCGACCAGCGGCACGCCCATCGGGATCAGCGAGGTGTGGCAGTCGTCGTCGCTCCAGCCCTCCCAGGTGGGAGCGTAGAGCACGACCGGGACCGGGCCGGGCGTGTGGTCGGCGTGCAGGCGGATCGGGGACAGCTGCGGGCGCCCTGCCTCCACGATCGCGCTGTCGCTGATGGCGTGCCGCACCCGCTGGTACCGGTCCCGGCCCGCGCGCCCGGCCACCCATATCTCGTCGTACACCTTGCTGACCCGGTTGCTGCTGGCCAGCTTGTCGCTGTCGCCGTGCCCGATGAAGACGTGCTTGGCCTCGGCGAAGCGCAGCATGTGGACGTTCTTGCCCGCGTTGCCGGGGTAGAGCACGACGCGTACGTCGGACAGTTCCAGCTCGGCCAGGTCGTCCGCCCTTGGCACGCACACCACCGGTATCCAGGTGCGGCTCAGACAGCGGAACGACGCCCGCTCGCGCAGGATGATCACCGGCGCAGGTCCAGCTGCTCCAGGGTCTCGGAGTTCAGGTTCCGTTTACCTGGAGGGGGCGGCTCGGGCGGCGGTGGGAGGCGCCGACGGAGGTGCCCGTGCCCGTGGTTGGAGTCGGCGTCGGGAAGGGGAAGGGAGAGACGACGTGCGACTTCGCTGCGCGGTGCTGGACGACTTCCAGGGCGTGGCCACCACGATGGCCGACTGGTCGGTGCTCGAGGACGAGGTCGAGGTGGTCGCGCTGCGCGAGCACCTCGACGGCGAGGACGCCCTCGCGGCGGCCCTCGCCGACTACGACATCGTCGTCACCCTGCGCGAACGCGTCCCGTTCCCCGGCTCGCTGCTCGCCCGGCTGCCCCGGCTGAGGCTGCTCGTCGCGTCCGGGCGGCGCAACACCGTCATCGACTACGCCGCCGCCGAGCGGCACGGCGTCACCGTGTGCGGCACCGACAGCTCCGGCATCCCGCCGGCCGAGCTGACCTGGGCGCTGCTGCTCGGGCTGGCCCGCGGGATCGTCGAGGAGAGCACCGCGCTGCGCACGGGCGGCCCCTGGCAGTCCACCGTCGGCGCCGATCTGCACGGCGCACGGCTCGGTCTGCTCGGGCTCGGCCGGATCGGCGCCCGCGTGGCCCGGGTGGGGCTCGCCTTCGGCATGCGGGTCAGTGCGTGGAGCCCGCGCCTGACCGAGGAACGTGCCGCGGAGCACGGGGTCGAACCCGCCGCCTCCAAGGAGGAGTTGCTCGCCGAGTCCGACTTCGTCTCCGTCCACGTCCCCGGCGGCGCCGGCACCCGCGGCCTGATCGGCGCCGCCGAACTCGCCCTGATGAAACCGACCGCCTACCTGATCAACACCTCGCGCGCGTCGGTCGTCGACCAGGACGCGCTGCTGGCCGCACTGCACGAGGGCCGGATCGCGGGCGCCGGCGTCGACGTCTTCGACATCGAGCCGCTGCCCGCGGGCCACCCGATGCGCACCGCGCCCCGTCTCCTCGCCACGCCCCACCTCGGCTATGTCTCACGGGCCAACTACACGACGTACTACGGCCAGGCGATCGAGAACATCCGTGCCTACCTGGCGGGCTCGCCGGTGCGCCGACTTGCCTGATTCTCCATCGGAACAGCTGGGCCGTCGGCGTACGCCCTCACCCCAGGCGCGGATGGGCCCGGCCCCGAGGTCTGCTCTGCGGTGGCAACCCGTTCTGTCGCACCCTTCGGGATTCCTGTGACCGGGCTTCGCACCGCCGGCGAACCGACAGCCGCCCTTCATCGGTGATCCGCGGGTACTTGTCGGCGGAACGGCAGACCCGTCCACTCGTCCGGCACTCCCTCATCGAGGCGCAAACACCGGCCGCAGCGCGGATTCCCGGCCGCTACGGATGAGTTGCCGAAGGTCAGCGGCGCAGGCTCCGCGCCGGCAGGACCAGGTGTGCCGCCTGCTCCAGGGTCTCCTCAGCACCCGCGAAGGCGGCCAGTGCCGCCGGGTCGACCACCCTGCCCGGCACAGCTTCGGGCCAGGGACGGGTGGTGAAGACGAGATAGGCGAAGCCACGCGCGCCGACCGCCTCCAGCCATTCCCGCGGCACCGGGCACTGGGCCTTGAGCCGCGCCATGTTCACGACGGCCTGGCCGGCCTCGACCAGCAGACTGATCGGCAGCCCGGGCTTCGCGGCACCGTCTACCAGGTCGCCGCCCACGGGCAGGCCATTGCTCTCCAGCAGCCGGCGGACCGCGAGAGAGGAGGCCTCCGGGCCTCCCTCGGCGTCGCCGAGGGAGTAGGCGAGCAGGTAGGGCATGTGCCCGTCGGGAGCTTCTCCGCTCCAGGCCAGCACGACGATCGTGCCCAGGTCGGCGGGGCGGGAGGCAAGCGTTTCGCTTGTGGTTGAGATCACCGCGCGATCGTAGCGACGCCCCCGGGGACAATCCGGCGGCACATCACTCGACCGGACCAGTGGCCGGCACCGTCCATACGAACGAGGGACACCTCTCGGTGTGTCTCGAACAACCCGTGAGTTGGTCAGCTCTGCAACGGCAGACCGCCCAGCAGGGAGCCGCGCTGGTTCAGCGCACCGGCCGCACCCTTGACAGTGTGCAGCACGGAGTGCTGGTTCTCCGTATCCAGCGCGTCCGACTGGTGATGCAGCGGCATCACGTCGACGGGTCCCTGGGTGAGCGTGTTCACGGCACCGTTCAGGCTGGTGGGCGTCACATCGGCGGCACTGTTGGCGAACGCGGGCGCGGCGGCACCGGCGAGGGCCACGGATCCGGCGAGGACGGCGGCGGTTTTCGCGGACTTCATCGATTCCCCTTCATCGGCACGTCACTGCCTCTCGACCGTTTGAGTCGCTGTGTTCAACGGTTTTCCGTCCACTGCGGTAACCCCGGGCGCTGAAGTTCCGCCCGGCCACTGGGTCCTCGTACGAGATCGGCAACGACCTGGTCGGCATTCCCGGAAGTAATAGCCCGCTCAAGGGTGTTCAGCGCCTTCTGCAGGGCGGCAAGGGCCTCACTGACAGCGTCTTTGGCGTGCGTTCCGGCGATGGCCTGCTGGTCGGCGACAGCCTTCCTGGCGGCGTTGAAGAGCGTTGGATCGCCCCGGCGGAACGCCGGCCCATCCATCGGTTCAGGTCGCCACGCGTATGCCGGGAACACGCAAACCGGCCGCCCTCCCGAGGAGAGCGGCCGGTCGACCGACTGCCTGGTGACGTCAGTGGTTGGTGCAGGTGTTGCCGAAGGCCGGGTTCAGCAGACCGATGACGTCGACGCTGTCCCCGCAGACGTTGACCGGTACGTGAACCGGGACCTGAACCACATTGCCCGACAGGACGCCCGGGGAGTTGGAGGCGGCGCCGCTCGCGCCACTGTCGGCGGCGGCGAGACCGGCGGTGCCGGCGACGGCCGCGGCGGCGACGGAGGTAAGGACAAGGCCCTTCGCGATACGCGACATGGAGAGGTACTCCTTGGCTTGGAAACAACATCCGGGCGGACGCCCGACGCTGTGTCAACGCGCGGCACAGCTGAGGGTTGTGCCGCCGAAGGAGTGATATCGGCGAGGGAGGACGGGCCTCACGAACGCCGGCCGGCGGGCACGGCGAAGACCCCTCGGCCGACGTGTCCGCCAAGGGGTCTTCAAACCACCGCCTGCCCACGGGGGGTCCGCGCGCCGGCCGGCCCTGAGCCTGCGGCCAGGGTCGGTCGGTCGAGGGTGCCGGGCGTCCCCGCGCCCGGCACCCGGCAGGTCACCGACGGTGCGCGGCTCGGGCCCGTCGGTACAGCATCATCCCAGCCGCGATCAGCGTGCAACTGGCGCCCGAAGCCGCCAGCGTGCTCCCACTACCGGTGGACGCCAGAGTGGCTCGGGTGGGGCCAACAGCCTTCATGGTGCCCATCTGGCTGTCCGGGGCCTGCTGCCGCACCACACTGGTGGGTGCGTCGGACCTCTGCTGCTCGGCAGGAACGGACGGCTGCTCGGCAGGAACGGACGGCTGCCCGGCGTGGACGGGGGGCTGCTCCGCAGGGACGGACGGCTGCCCGGCAGGAACGGACGGCTGCCCGGCGTGGACGGGCGGCTGCTCGGCAGGAACGGACGGCCGGGGGGCCGGGACGGACGGCCGGGGGGCCGGGAGGTGAGCAGTGGGGGTGGGCCCGCCACGCTCCGGGGATGTCGGCGTCGCCACGGAACTCGTGTCGGAACCGCTCGGGATCCGCTGTACGGAACCGGCCGGACTGTCACACGAGTTACCGAACGCCGGGTTCAGCAGCGCTACGACGTTGACGGTGTTTCCGCAGACGTTGACCGGCACATCCACCGGTGCCTGCACTGTGTTGCCTGACAGGACACCGGGCGAGCCGCTGGAGGTTCCGCCCGCGGTGGAGTCGGCGAAGGCGGGGCTGCCGTACAGGGACAGAACACTCGTCGTGGCGGCGGCCACGACGACCCCTCTGCTCAGGGTCTGACGCACTCTTGTTTGTCTTCCTGCT
The DNA here is from genome assembly GCF_036345995.1 of Streptomyces sp. NBC_00557. Lineage (NCBI taxonomy): Bacteria > Bacillati > Actinomycetota > Actinomycetes > Kitasatosporales > Streptomycetaceae > Streptomyces > Streptomyces sp. NBC_00557. The sequence continues at coordinate 5,260,935 of NZ_CP107796.1, read as the reverse complement.
TGAAGAAATAGGGAAGCGAGAAAGCCGGCCTTGGATCGGCAAGCGGCGGTCCAGGGCCGGCTGTGGCGCAGCCGAGTGGCTGGTGCGCCACCTCGTCAGTGGTTGGTGCACGCGGTGCCGAACGCGGGGTTCAGCAGAGCGAGAACGTCGACGCTGTTCCCGCACGCGTTGACGGGAACGTGCACGGGAACCTGGATCACGTTTCCGGACAGAACGCCCGGGGAGTTGGCGGCGGATCCGTTGGCGCCGGCATCGGCGAAGGCCGGAGCTGCCAATCCCATGGCCATGATCGCGCCGACGACGCCTGCAGCGCTCTTCTTCATGAATTTCCCTTTCTTTCCGGTCACGCCTCTTTGGCGGCTGTCAACCGAGCGAGCGCATCGGGAACGGCTCGCACCATGACCGGCAGTTGTACGACGAGGAATAGACAGCAAAGGAGACCGCGGAACGCGAGCCGCCGGATGATTCACCCGAATGCCCTCGCCGAGTTGCCGCGCGGGCGCCGCAAAGCATAGGAAAACAGGTTCGCCTGGGCGACGCGCACACGGAGGTCGGTTCAGCTGTTGTTGGTGCCGTTGCCGGACAGGGCCGAGATGTCGTCCAGGATGTGCGAGAGCGGCTCGTCGCCCTTGGCCTGGGTGGAGTTCTCGGTGCACTGCTGGGTCTGCGGGGCGGACAGGACCGGGATGTCCTGGACCGTCACCGGGACGACGCCGACGAGCGAGCCCGCGTCGGCCTTGGCCGGCAGCCCCAGACACGGCTTGTTCAGCGAGCCCTGGACCAAGGAGAACTGGGGGCTCATGGTGCCGAATGTCGCCGAGTTGCCGAACTCCTGCGAAGCGCCGGTGCCACTGACGGAGGTCGTCCCGGTGTCGTTGCCGGTGGCCAGCGCCGGGGAAGCGGCTGCGGCCGCACCGATGAAGGCGGCTGCCACCGCCGTCGTGGCCATTGCCTTATTCAGCATGTATTTTCCTTTCCTGTCGAGCCGCACGTTCCTCCACATCAACGGCGGCTTCACAGGACGGTTTCGGAAGTTCACCCGGTCGGACCATTCTTATTCGATACGGCCGGGAGGGCGGCTTGCGGCACGCTCCAGCCGATATTCCGAGGTAGGCCAACGGAGTGAATCCCAGCAACCAAGCGGGTGCCCGGCAGTTGACCAGAGCGCTCCGGTGGACGGGGCTTCTCCAGAAGGGAACAGCACGTGATCAAAAAGGTTCTGGCCACCGCTGCGGTCGCCGCTTCCGTTGTCGGCGCCTCCGCTGCCGTCGCGCCGCAGGCGCTGGCCATCGGCAACGACACCGGCACCACCTCCAACAGCGGCAACAACGCTTCGCAGTCGTTCGGCAACTCCGCCACGTACGGCACCATGAGCCCGCAGATGGCGCTCATCCAGGGCTCCTTCAACAAGCCCTGCATCGGCCTGCCCGCCAAGGCCAACCTGGGCTCGCTCGTCGGCGTCGTCCCGGTTTCGGTCCAGGACATCCCGGTCCTGTCCGCCCCGCAGACCCAGCAGTGCACCGAGAACTCCACCCAGGCCAAGGGCGACGAGCCGCTCTCGCACGTCCTGGACGACATCTCGGCCCTGTCCGGCAACGGCACCGGTAACCGCTGAGCACTGCAACGGGGCTCTCACAGGGCAGTTGGCCGGACCTCGTCGGCGGGCCTCCGTGGGTGCACAGCCCGCGCGCCGGACGTGCGACCGCCCTTACCTCATTCCACGAGGAGGGACGGCCGCGACGCCGGGAGACGTTGAGCCCAATGTGGCACGTCCCGCTACCGAGGACGGGGCCGTCGCATCGGTGATTCCGCAACTCCTCCCTGGATCCGTATCTCGAAAGGCAATGAAGATGAAGAAGCTGTGGGCAACCGCTGCGGTCGCCGCTTCGGTCGCCGGCATCGCGGCTGCGGCCACTCCCCAGGCGCTCGCCACCGGCAACGACACCGGGACGACCTCTGCCAGTGGCACCGGCGCTTCGCAGGCCTTCGGCAACTCGGCGACATTCGGCACCATGAGCCCCCAGTTCTCCTTGGTCCAGGGCTCGCTGAACAAGCCGTGTCTGGGGCTGCCGGCCAAGGCCGACGCGGGCTCGCTCGTCGGCGTCGTCCCGGTGACGGTCCAGGACATCCCGGTCCTGTCCGCCCCGCAGACCCAGCAGTGCACCGAGAACTCCACCCAGGCCAAGGGCGACGAGCCCCTCTCGCACATCCTGGACGACATCTCGGCCCTGTCCGGCAACGGCACCAACAACAGCTGAGCAGTACTGAGCGGCGGTGGGTCACCGGTCCTCCCGGTGACCCACCGTTTCGCTGTCTATGGCCGCCCACGGTAAAGCTCATCGATCTGCTCGTCACAACGGGTCCTGCGAAGGTCCTTGCCGGAGCGGCAACTTACTCGTAAGTAAGGAAAGGTCAACGGGGTGCGCGCGGCCTTGTGGCGGCGGATGGCGGGGCGGTGGAGCAGCGGGAGGCGGGGTCAGTCCTCCGGCTCGGTACGGCTCGCCTGGCGGATGGCGTCGGCGAGGGCCCGTACGTCCTGGTCCTCCGTGCTCGTCGCCAGCGCGGCGGCCCTGGTCGCGAGGCGGGACAGGCCCGGGGCGCCGGGGAGGGCGGGGCCGGCCCGCAGGCCGTCGGCGCGCAGCGCGTCGGCGAAGTAGGCGGCGACCGCGGTGACCTGGAAGCGGGGGCTCGCCTCCCAGACGGAGCCGGCCAGGGCGCCGGTCTCCAGCGCGCCGGAGGCCTCGTGCGGGGCGCGGGTGCGCGGGTCGAGCCAGCGGACGGTGGCGGTGGCGAGCCGGCCGTGGGCGCCGGGCCGGGTGTGCACGGCGTACAGCGCGGTCACGGTGTGGCCGGGGCCCACCTCGCCGCCGTCGACGTGGTCGTTGCGGAAGTCCTTGTCGGCGACCTTGCGGTCGTCGTAGCCGACGAGCCGGAAGGCGGTGACGGTGTGCGGGTCGAAGGCGACCTGGGCCTTGGCGTCGCGCGCGGTCAGCTCTATGTTCTGCGGGAGCTGCTCGCAGAACACCGTGCGGGCCTGCTCGGCGTCGGAGACGTAGGCCGTGTGGCCGTCGCCCTTGTCGGCGAGGCGCTCCATGAGGGCGTCGCCGTAGTCGCTGCCGACGCCCACGCCGAAGAGGGTGATGCCGTGTTCGCGGCGGGCGCCGTCGATGCGGCGCAGGATGGCGTCCGCGCTGGTGTCGCCTTCGTTGGCGAGGGCGTCGGAGACGAGGACGACCCGGTTGACGGCGCCTTTGCGCAGGCCCTTCACGGCGGTGGCGTATCCCCTCTCGACGCCCGCGCCCAGATCGGTGGAGGACTTCGGTTCCAGGCTGTCGACGGCGTCGTGGACCGCGGCGCGGTGGCCGCCGAGCCGGGTCATCGGCAGCACGGTCTCGGCGTGGTCGCTGAAGGTGACGACGGCCACCGAGTCGTCGTCGCGGAGCCGGTCCGTCATGCTGTCCAGGGACCGCTTGGCGAGGTCGAGGCGGCCGGGTTCGCCCATGGAGCCGGAGACGTCGACGACGAAGGTGAGGGCGGCGGGCGGGCGTTTCGCGGCCGGTTCGGCGGAGCGGGTGGCGAGCCCCACCCGGACCAGGGACCAGCCGGGCCGGCCGGTGCGGGCGCCGTCGACGCTCACCGTGAAGCCGTTGCCGTCCGGCCGCCGGTAGTCCTGGCGGAAGCTGTTGACGAACTCCTCGGGCCGGATGGTCGACGGGTCGGGCCTGCGGCCGTCGGCGAGGGTGCGGCGGGCGTAGGTGTAGGAGGCGGTGTCGACGTCGAGCGCGAAGGTGGACAGCTGCCCGGAGGACCGCTCGGGCCCGGCCCCGGTGACGGTCCGGCCCGGCCCGGACGGCGGCTGCCCCGCGCTGTCGGCCCTGTCCACCGCGCCGTGCTGCCCGTCGCCCGCGGAACAGGACGTCAGCAGCAGCCCGGCGGCCAGCGTGAGGGCAAGCACGGACAACGGGCGAGGCCGGCACCGCGAGACCCACAACGAGCCCCGAGCTGCCCGCGCGCCGCGCTCCGGTGCCGGCCCCGTGCCACCGCCCGGCTGCACGCCAGGCTCCCGTGCCAGCCCGGTGCCACCGCCCGGCCCCGCGCCGCGCTCAGATGCCGCCCCCGTGCCACCGCCCGGCTGCACGCCAGGCTCCCGTGCCAGCCCGGTGCCACCGCCCGGCCGCGCGCCGCGCTCCCGTGCCGACCCCACGCCACCGCTTAGCCCCGCACCGCGCTCCCGTGTCGGCCCCATCCCACCACCCGGCCCCGCGCCGCGCTCAGGCGCCGGCCCGGTCCCGGCCCCCGCCTCCGGCACGGGCCCTGAACCCCCGCGTGCGGTCCGCTGTCCCCTGGTGGGCTCCCCGGATCGGTCGGGTGTCCGCCTCGCCGAGCTGTTCCCTGTCATCTCGCCAACCCCCTGAGCAAGTTGAGAACGAACCGCTGTCGCGCGACTCGTCTCGACTGTGACGGCGCAGAGGTGGGGAACGTGCGGGCCGGGGTGTTGCGGATGGGTCTCGAAGCGGGCACGGCGGCGGGCCGCCGAGACCGGCGGGTGACCCTCCGGTGACCTAGGACACGATGTCCTTGCGGGCGAAACCCCGGAAGGCCAGGGCGAACAGCACCAGGGCGTACGTTATGGAGATCGCGGTGCCCTGGATCATGCCGGACCACTCCGGACGGGGCTGGACGGCGTCGGCCCAGGCGAACTGCCAGTGCGCGGGCAGGAAGTCGCGCCAGTGGCCGAGCGCGGTGACCGCGTCCAGGACGTTGCCGACGATGGTCAGGCCGACCGCGCCGCCCACCGCGCCGAGCGGTGCGTCGGTCTTCGTCGACAGCCAGAACGCCAGCCCGGCGGTGACCAGTTGGGACACGAAGATGTACGCCACGGTCACCGCGAGCCGCTGCACCGCGGTCCCGGTGTCCAGCGCGCCGCCCGTCGGTATCTGCAGCGGACCCCAGCCGTAGGCCGCGGTGCCGACCGCGAGGGCGACGACCGGGAGCAGGATCATCGCGGCGAGGCTCAGCCCGAGCGCCACGACCAGCTTGGACCACAGCAGCCGGACGCGGGGCACGGGCGCGGCGAGCAGATAGCGCAGGGAGGACCAGCCGGCCTCGGAGGCGACGGTGTCCCCGCAGAACAGGGCGACCGGGATCACCAGCAGGAAGCCGGCCGAGACGAACAGGTTCACCGCGGCGAAGTTGGCGCCGGACGCGGTGGCCGTGTCCATCAGGGTGATCTCGCCGTTGCGGCCGGACGGGTCGCCGCCGATCGCGAAGGCGATCACCAGCACGAACGGCAGCAGGGCGAGGACGGCTCCCATGACCAGGGTGCGGCGCCGCTTGAGCTGCCGGACCAGCTCGACCCGCACGGGGAGCGTACGGCCCGCCCGGTAACCGGAGGCGGTCTCGGTGAGCGTGCTCATGCTGAACCTCCGATCAGGGTGAGGAAGGCGTCTTCCAGTCGGCGGTGCGGGCCGACCGAGGCGACCGGCACCTCGAGCCGCACCAGCTCCGCGACCAGCCGCTCGGCCGTGCCGCCGGTCTCCAGCCGGATCAGCAGCCCGTCGTCGGTGCGGACGGCGGAGGCGACGCCGGGCAGCGCGGCCACCTTCTCCACGACCGGCTCCTCCACGGGCGTGGCGGTGCCGACGAGCAGCGTGTCGCCGGAGCCGACGATCTCCCCGACCGGGCCGGCCTGGACGAGCCGGCCGCGGTCCATCACGACCAGGTGGGTGCAGGTCTGCTCGACCTCGGCGAGGAGATGACTGGAGACGATCACCGTGCGTCCGGCGGCGGCGTAGCGGATCATCACCTCGCGCATCTCGCGGATCTGGGGCGGGTCGAGGCCGTTGGTGGGCTCGTCGAGGATGAGCAGGTCGGGCAGGCCGAGCATGGCCTGGGCGATGGCGAGGCGCTGGCGCATGCCCTGCGAGTAGGTGCGCACCGCGCGGGCGAGCGCGTCGCCGAGCCCGGCGATCTGCAGCGCCTCGTCCAGGTGGGCGTCCTCGGGCGGGCGGCCGGTGGACCGCCAGTACAGCTGGAGGTTCTCCCGGCCGGACAGGTGCGGCAGGAAGCCCGCGCCCTCCACGAAGGCGCCGACCCGGGAGAGCACGGGCGCGCCGGGGCGGATCGCGTGGCCGAAGACGCGGATCTCGCCGTCGTCCGGGGTGATCAGGCCCATCAGCATGCGCAGGGTGGTGGTCTTGCCCGCGCCGTTGGGGCCGAGCAGGCCGAGGACCTGGCCCTGCTCGACGCGGAAGGACAGCTCGCGCACCGCGTACCGGTCGGCGGACTTCGCGTACCGCTTGCTCAGGCCGCTGATCACCAGCGGGACGTCGGCCAGCCGGGGGTCGGGCGCGGGGCCGGCCGTGCGGCGGCGGGCGGTGAGCAGCAGGGCGAGGGCGAGGGCCGCGCCGACCGCGGGGAGCCACCAGACCCAGGCGGGCAGGGGGGCCGCGGCCGTGGAGACGGCAGGGGCCGTCGGCACGCTCAGGGCGCCCTTGAGGGAGACGGTGTAGGTGGCCGGAGCGGCCGGTGAGGCGTAGCCGAGGTCGGTGGAGGCGAGGACCAGGCGGAGCCGGTGGCCCTTCTGCACCTGGTGGTCGATCGCTGGGAGGGTGACCGTGACGTCCTTGCCGGCCCGGGCGCCGGTCACCCGGAAGGGGGCGACGAGCTGGGCGGGCAGCACCTGACGGGCGCCGCCGGGGCCGACGTCGTAGACCTTGCCGAACAGGACGGCGTCGTCGCTGGTGGAGGTGATGTGGACGGTGGCGGTCGGGGTGCCGGTGATCTGCAGGTCGCGGGTGAGCGGCGCCGAGTCGAACTTCGCGTACTGCCCGGGGAAGTCGAGGGAGACGCCGAGGCCGAGCGCGGACAGCTGGGTGAGGCCGCCGGAGCCGCCGAGGCCGGGCAGCGCGGAGACGCCGGGCGGGCTGGCGCCGGCCGGGTTGGTGACGTGCTGGGCGCCGCCGGTGAGCGGGATGCCGCGCGGGTGGCTGCGCAGGCCGGGGTAGGCGCCGGCGCTCGCGCCGCGCAGCTGGGCGGTGCCGTCGGTGGAGTTCACCCCGCCGGTGCGGGTGATCCGGAAGGCCGGGCCGGTGGCGGCGCTCCGGTCGCCCTTCAGATACCGGTCGAACCACGCACGCACGCGTGCCTGCACCCGGCCGGTCTCCATGTCGCCGCCGTCATGGCCGCCCGCGATCCAGTCGACGTCCACGGGCGCGCCGTTCGCCCGGATCGCCTTCTCGGCGGCATCGGACTGGGCGAGGGTGAACAGGGAGTCCGTCTGGCCCTGGAGCAGCAGGGTGGGCACCTTGATGCGGGAGCCGACGGCGGACGGCGAGCGTTCCGTGAGGAGCTTGCGGGCGGCCGCGTCCGGGGTGCCGGACTCGGCGACCCTGTCGTACATCCGGCACAGGTCGGGCTGGAAGCGGGCGCAGCCGCCGCCGGTGTTGAAGAAGACGCCGGCCCACAGCTTCTTGAACACGCCGTGGGGGAACAGGGCGTCCGCGAGGTTCCAGTAGGTGATGGCCGGGGCGATGGCGTCGACCCGGTGGTCGTATCCGGCGGTGAGCAGGGAGACCGCGCCGCCGTAGGAGCCGCCGGCCATGCCCACGCGCGGGTCGCCCGGCTTGTCGAGCTGGACCTCGGGGCGCCCGGCCAGCCAGTCGAGGAGCCGGGAGACGTCGGCGACCTCGGCCTTCGGGTCGTTGAGCCCGATCTTTCCGGTCGACCTGCCGAAGCCGCGCGCGGACCAGGTCAGGACCGCGTACCCGTCGCGGGCGAGGTCCTCGGCCTGTGCGCGCATGTCGTCCTTGCTGCCGCCGAAGCCGTGCGCCAGCAGGACGGCGGGGTGCCGGCCGGGGCCGGCGGGGGTGAAGAACGAGGTGTCCAGGCGCACGCCGTCGACCGCCATGACCTGGTCGGTGCGGTGCACCGGCGGCGTGTCGCCGGACGCGGCGGCCGTCCAGGTGCCGGCCCCGGCGAGCACCACGACGGCGGCCGCGGCGGCGAGCAGCCGGCGCGGCCCCTTCAGCAGCCCCCGCCCCGAGCGCAGGCGCTGCCTCATGCGCCCTCCGAGGGGCGTCCCGGCCGGTGCCGGGGGTGCGGCCCTGCGTGCTCCCCCGTCATCGGCGTCCCCCTCCGGGGGCCGGCGAAGATCCATGCCTCAACGGTACGGGCCGCCACCGACAACGGGGGGAGCCGGTGGGCTGAACCCCCGCCCCTTCCCCAGGAGTACGGGGCCTGTCCGGCGTACACCAGCCGTGGTACGAAGAGCCATGGAGATCCGGAAGGCCGGCACGGTCGCCGACGTCGCCGCCGCCGAGCATCTGTTCGATCATCCGGTGCGCCCGGAGTGGGCGGAGCGTTTCCTCACCACCGCCGGGCACCATCTGCTGCTGGCGTATGAGGAGGGCGCCGTGGCCGGCTTCGTCAGCGGCGTGGAGACCTGGCACCCCGACAAGGGCGCCGAGATGTTCCTCTACGAGCTGGCCGTCGGCGAGCCGTACCGGCGCCGGGGCATCGGGCGGGCGCTCGTGCTGCGCCTGGCCGCGCTGGCCCGGGAGCGGGGCTGCTACGGCATGTGGGCCGGCGTCGACGCCGGGAACGACGTCGCCCTCGCCGCGTATCGCAGTGCGGGCGGCAAGGGCGACGGGACGTGCACCGTGGTGACGTGGGACTTCTGAGGCGCTACGCCTGGACCTGCTCGGTCTGGACGTCCTCCGGCAGGGAGACCAGCCAGCGAGTGTCGCGGCGCGGGCGGAGGTAGAAGGCCCAGTAGAGGGTGGCGGCGGCGGTGATGCCGCCGGTCCAGATCAGGTACGAGACGTCCTGCTCGACCAGGACGTAGACCAGTACGGCGATCAGCAGGACCGGCACCGCGGGCCACAGGGGCATGCGCCAGGCCGTGCGGCCGCGGTGTGCGCCGCGCCGGGAGAGCAGCGAGGCGATGGCGACGAGCAGGTACAGGCCGGTGACCGCGACGCCGGTGACGCCGTAGAGGGTGTCGAGGTTGACGAAGCAGAGGAAGGCGCCGGGGACGCCGACGACGAGGGTGGCGACCCAGGGGGAGCCGAACCGGCCGAGCTTGGCGAGGGCGTCGTTGACCGGCTGCGGCCACGCCTTGTCGCGGGCGGAGGCGAACAGGACGCGGGAGTTCTGGATGACCATGACGATGCCCGCGTTGATGATCGCCAGCGCGACGCACAGGCTGACGAAGGTGCCGACGGCCGAGTTGCTCCAGGCGATGACCATGCTGGAGATGTCGCCGCTGGTCAGGGTCTTCAGGTCGCCGGCGCCCAGGGTGATCGCCACGACCGGGACCAGGATGACGATGCTGGAGATGGCGAGGGCGGCGAGGACGGTGCGGGCGACGCTGCGGCGCGGGTTCTCCAGCTCCTCGGAGAGGTAGATGGCGGTGGAGAAGCCCTGGGTGGCGAACAGGGCGATGGCGAGCCCGGACAGAACCATCATCGCCGTCACCGGGTTGACGTGCGCGTGCTCGCCGGCCACCTGCAGCGAGCCGACGAGGCTGCCCGCGCCGCGGTGGGTGTGGGTGAAGCCGAGCAGGGCGACCACGCCGGCGGCGAGGACCTCCAGGACCAGGAAGATGCCGGTGATCCAGGCGTTGGCGCGCAGGTCGAGCAGGCCGGCGAGGGTGGCCGCGATCATCACGCCGGCGCCCGTCATGGACGGGTCGAGGTGGACGATCGGGGCGAGGTAGTCGGCGGTGCCCATCGCGATGACCGGAGGGACGATCATCACCACGAGCAGCGACATCACGAAGGCGAGCCAGCCGGCGAGCCGTCCGGCGAGGGTGGAGACGATGGCGTACTCGCCGCCCGCGCTGGGGATGAGGGTGCCCAGCTCGGAGTAGCAGAAGGCCACGGGGATGCACAGGAGTGCGCCGATGGCGATGCAGAGCGCCGTCGCCGTGCCCAGGCTGGAGAACAGGTCGGGCACGATCACGAAGAGCGTGGAGGCGGGCGTGACGCACGAGAGGGTGAGCAGGGTGCCGCCGACGACGCCGATGGACCGCTTGAGTTTCTGAGGGCTGTCAGAAGCGGCTGTCACGGCTGTGTCGACAGAGCGGAGCGTGTCGGTCATGCGGCGGTTCCGATCGACTCGTGCGAGTGAGGGTGGGGTCGGGAGCGCTATCGCCTCCGGCGGCTGGTCGTACATGCTCTGGTCCGCTCCCGGCGGCTGAATGGAACCCCGACGAAAACCGCCGCGTCAATGGGTGTTCACCTACGGAATCCGCAGCAAAGAATGGGACGATCACCGATTCTCGTATCAACGGTCCCTATGGGCGGGCTCTTGCGGCCGTACGAGAATCGCAGCGCCCCGGCACAAAAAAACAGGGCCGTCCGCATAGCGGACGGCCCTGTCGGGCCCTGTCGGTCGCTCAGTGGTTGCGCGGGAAGCCCAGGTCCACGCCCACCGGGGCGTCGGCCGGGTCGGGCCAGCGGGTGGTGACGACCTTGCCGCGGGTGTAGAAGTGCGTGCCGTCGTTGCCGTAGATGTGGTGGTCGCCGAAGAGCGAGTCCTTCCAGCCGCCGAAGGAGTGGTAGCCCACCGGCACCGGGATCGGGACGTTCACGCCGACCATGCCGGCCTCGATCTCCAGCTGGAAGCGGCGGGCCGCGCCGCCGTCCCGGGTGAAGATCGCGGTGCCGTTGCCGAACGGCGAGGCGTTGATGAGGGCGACACCCTCCTCGTACGTCTCCGCGCGCAGTACGCACAGCACCGGGCCGAAGATCTCGTCCTGGTAGGCCTTCGCGGTCGTGGGCACCTTGTCCAGCAGCGAGATGCCGATCCAGTGGCCGTCCTCGTAGCCCTCGACGGTGTAGCCGGTGCCGTCGAGCACCACCTCGCAGCCCTCGGCGGCGGCGCCCGCCACATAGGAGGCGACCTTGTCGCGGTGCGCCTTGGTGATCAGCGGGCCCATCTCGGACGCCGGGTCGTCGCCCGGACCGATCTTGATCTTCTCCGCGCGCTCGCGGATCTTCTCCACCAGCGCGTCGCCGATCGAGCCGACCGCGACCACGGCGGAGATGGCCATGCAGCGCTCGCCCGCCGAGCCGTAGGCGGCGCTCACGGCCGCGTCGGCCGCCGCGTCCAGGTCGGCGTCCGGCAGGACCAGCATGTGGTTCTTGGCGCCGCCCAGGGCCTGCACCCGCTTGCCGTTCGCTGCCGCGGTGGTGTGGATGTAGCGGGCGATCGGGGTCGAGCCGACGAAGGAGACCGCCTTGACGTCCGGGTGTTCCAGCAGGCGGTCCACGGCCACCTTGTCGCCGTGGACGACGTTGAAGACGCCGTCCGGCAGACCCGCCTCGGCCAGCAGCTCGGCGAGCCGGATGGAGGCCGACGGGTCCTTCTCGCTCGGCTTCAGCACGAACGTGTTGCCGCACGCGATGGCGATCGGGAACATCCACATCGGGACCATCGCCGGGAAGTTGAACGGCGTGATGCCGGCGACGACCCCGAGCGGCTGCCGGATCGCGGCCACGTCGACGCGGCTGGCGACCTGCGTGGACAGCTCGCCCTTCAGCTGGACGGTGATGCCGCAGGCCAGGTCCACGATCTCCAGGCCGCGCGCGACCTCGCCGAGGGCGTCGGAGTGCACCTTGCCGTGCTCGGCGGTGATCAGCGCGGCGATCTCGTCGCGGTGCGCGTCCAGCAGCGCCCGGAACTTGAACAGGATCGAGGTGCGCTGGGCCAGCGAGGACTGGCCCCAGGTCGTGAAGGCGTCCTTGGCGGCGGCGACCGCCGCGTCCACCTCCTCCACCGACGCGAACGCGACCTTCGTGGTGACCGCGCCGGTCGCCGGGTCGGTGACCGGCCCGTACGTGCCCGACGCGCCGTCGACGGACTTCCCGCCGATCCAGTGGTTGACGATCTTCGTCATGCCCAGAGACTCCTTATTACAGATGGCGGCGTCGGGTCGAGACGTGCCGTTCGTACAGCTCTCGTGCCTTGACCGCGGACGGTCGGGTCGCGGTCTCGGCCACAGGAACATCCCACCAGGCCTGCGCCGGAGGCGCGCCCGACACAGTGTCGGACGTTTCGGTCTCCACGTAGACACATGTGGGAGTGTCGGCGGCGCGCGCCTCGGCGAGCGCCTCGCGCAGCTCCCGTACGGTCTTCGCGCGCAGCACCCGCATCCCCAGGCTGGCGGCGTTGGTGGCGAGGTCGACGGGCAGCGGGGCGCCCGTGTACGTCCCCTCGGCGGTCGGGAACCGGTAGGCGGTGCCGAACCGCTCGCCGCCCACCGACTCCGACAGCCCGCCGATGGACGCGTACCCGTGGTTCTGCACCAGCAGCATCTTGATCGCGACGCCCTCCTGCACGGCCGTCACGATCTCCGTCGGCATCATCAGATACGTGCCGTCGCCGACCAGCGCCCACACGTTCCGCTCCGGCGCGGCGAGCTTCACGCCGATGGCGGCCGGGATCTCGTAGCCCATGCAGGAGTAGCCGTACTCCAGGTGGTACTGGTCCACCGCCCGCGCCCGCCACAGCTTGTGCAGGTCGCCGGGGAGCGAGCCGGCCGCGTTGATGACGATGTCGGACTCGTCCACCAGGGCGTCCAGGGCGCCGATGACCTGCGGCTGGGTGGGCCGTACGTCCGGCTCCTCGGCCTCGAAGCAGGCGTCGACGCGCTGCTCCCAGCGCTCCTTGTCCTCGGTGTACTCCGTGACATAGGAGTCGGCGACCCTGTGTCCGTGCATCACCAGCGCCTCGGTCAGCTCGCCCAGGCCGCTGCGGGCGTCGGCGACCAGCGCGAGCCCGGCCAGCTTGTGGCCGTCGAAGGCCGCGATGTTGAGGTTGAGGAAGCGGACGTCCGGGTTCTCGAAGAGGGTGCCGGAGGCGGTGGTGAAGTCCGTGTACCGGGTGCCGACGCCGATCACCAGGTCCGCGGTGCGGGCCAGCTCGTCGGCGGTCGCGGTGCCCGTGTGGCCGATGCCGCCCACGTCCTGCGGATGGTCGTACCGCAGGGCGCCCTTGCCGGCCTGGGTGGAGGCGACCGGGATGCCGGTGGCCTCCGCGAACTCGGCGAGGGCCGTCTCGGCGCGGCTGTGGTGCACGCCGCCGCCCGCGATGACCAGGGGCCTGCGTGCGGCGCGGACCGCCCGGACCGCCTCCGCCAGCTCGGTCGGGTCCGCGCCCGGCCGCCGTACGGTCCACACCCGCTCGGCGAAGAACTCCTCCGGCCAGTCGAACGCCTCCGCCTGCACGTCCTGCGGCAGGGCGAGGGTGACCGCGCCGGTCTCCACGGGGTCGGTGAGGACCCGCATGGCCTGCAGCGCGCTCGGGATCAGGGCCTCCGGGCGGGTGATGCGGTCGAAGTACCTCGACACCGGGCGCAGGGTGTCGTTGACCGACACGTCACCCGCGTACGGCACCTCCAGCTGCTGGAGCACCGGGTCGGCGGGGCGGGCGGCGAAGACGTCGCCGGGCAGCAGCAGCACCGGGAGGTGGTTGATGGTGGCGAGCGCGGCTCCGGTGACCAGGTTGGTGGCGCCGGGGCCGATCGACGTCGTCACCGCGTGCGTGGACAGGCGGTTCGACTGGCGGGCGTAGCCGACGGCCGCGTGCACCATGGACTGCTCGTTGCGGCCCTGGTGGTACGGCATGACGTCCGCGTACTCGACCAGCGCCTGGCCGAGCCCCGCCACATTGCCGTGGCCGAAGATGCCCCAGGTGGCGCCGATCAGCCGGCGCCGCTCTCCGTCGCGTTCGGTGTACTGGGCCGCCAGGAACCGGACCAGCGCCTGGGCGACGGTCAGCCGGGTCGTCGTCATCGGTACCCCTCCGTGTGGTCCGGGTGGAAGCAGATCCGCCACTCGCGGGTCTGCCCCGGGCCCGCCATGACGTTCAGGTAGTACATGTCGTGCCCGGGCTGGGCGATGGACGGGCCGTGCCAGCCGTCGGGGACGAGGACCGCGTCGCCGGAGCGGACCTCGGCGAGGACGTCCGCGCCGCCCGGCCGGGAGGGGAAGACCCGCTGGTAGCCGAGGCCGTTCGGGCCGTCGATCTCGAAGTAGTAGATCTCCTCCAGCTCGGACTCCTCGCCCGGCCGGTGCTCGTCGTGCTTGTGCGGCGGGTACGACGACCAGTTGCCGCCCGGTGTGACCACCTCGACGGCGATCAGCCGGTCGCAGTCGAAGGAGTCCGCGGAGGCGAAGTTGCGCACCGTGCGGGCGCAGGTGCCGCTGCCCCGCTGTTCGACGGGGACCTCCGGCGCGGGGCCGTAGCGGGCGGGGAGTCGTCGCTCGCACTTCGCTCCTGCCAGGGCGAAGCGGCCTCCCGCGCCGGAGGCGATCTGGACCCGGGCGTCCCGGGGAACGTACGCGAAGTCGGAGACGTCCGCGAACACGCTCTCCCGGCCCAGGAGTTGGAACTCGTCCTGCTTCCCTGTCGCGGTCTCGATTTGTACGGTACATCCGCCTTCCAGCGGAAGCACGATCCACTCACTGTCCCCGGTGGTGAACGTATGGCTGCCGCCGGGCGCCGACTCGACCACGCGCAGGCTGCTGTATGTCCAGCCGGCCAACTCGGGGTCGATGTCGACGGCGTACCGGGCGTTCGCGCCGGCGCCCCTGGGCAGATGCAGATCGGTGCTGGTCATGCGGCCCTCACAGCAGTCCTACGGCGGTGTCCACGGCGGCGGCCACATCGCCGTCCGCCGGGTACAGCAGCGAGCGGCCGACCACCAGGCCGCGCACGGTGGGCAGTTGCAGCGCGCCGCGCCATTTCTCGTACGCCGCGACCTGGCTCTCGGGCGAGTCGCCGATGTCCCCGCCGAGCAGCACGGCCGGCAGCGTGGAGGTCTCCATGACCCGGGCCATGTCGTCGGGGTCGTCGGTGACCGGCACCTTCAGCCAGGTGTAGGCGGAGGAGCCGCCGAGGCCGGAGGCGATGGCGATGGAGCGGGTCACCGCCTCGGCGGACAGGTCGTTGCGCACCCTGCCCTCGGGGGTGCGGCGGCTGATGAACGGCTCGACGAACACCGGCAGCCGGCGCGCGGCCATCTCGTCGATGGCGCGGGCGGTGGACTCCAGGGTGGTCAGGGAGCCGGGGTCGTCGTAGTCGATGCGCAGCAGCAGCTTGCCCGCGTCGAAGCCGAGCCGCTGGATGTCCTCGGGGCGGTGGCCGGTGAAACGGTCGTCCAGTTCGAAACTGGCGCCCTGCAGTCCGCCCCGGTTCATGGAGCCCATGACCACCTTGTGGTCGAGGGCGCCGAGCAGGAGCAGGTCGTCCAGGATGTCGGCGGTGGCGAGGACGCCGTCGACGCCGGGCCGGGACAGCGCGAGACACAGGCGCCCGAGCAGGTCGGCACGGTTGGCCATGGCGAGCTTGCGGTCGCCGACACCGAGGGCCCCGCGGGCGGGGTGGTCGGCGGCGACGATCATCAGCCTGCCGTTCTCGCTGAGCAGGGGCCTGCGGGCACGACGGGCGGCGGCCTCGGCGATCGCCTCGGGGTGACGGGTGCGGATACGGACGAGTTCGGTGACGTCGATCCGGGGAGGGGTGGTGCGGGGGGCGCCTGTGGGGGGTGTGGGCACGGCGCCCTCGCGGGGAGCCGACGCGGCGCCTTCGCCGGCCGCGGTGCCCTCGGGGGAAGCCGACGCGGCGCCTTCGCCGGCCGCGGTTGCTTCGCTGGGCGGGGTGCTTTCCGGGCCGGTGCGGGTGCCTGCTCCGTCGCCCGTGTGGGTGCCCGTGACCCGGCCGGCCCTCACTGGACCGCTCCGGCGTCGAGCGCGGCGGCCACCTCGTCCGGGGTGGGCATCGCCGAGGAGCATTCCAGCCGGGAGGCGACGATGGCGCCGGCCGCGTTGGCGTGCCGCATGACCGTCTCCAGGTCCCAGCCTTCGAGGAGGCCGTGGCACAGGGAGCCGCCGAAGGCGTCTCCGGCGCCGAGGCCGTTCAGGACGGTGACGGGCAGGGGCGGGACCTCCGCCGAGTCACCCGAAGCACTGACCGCGAGAACGCCCTTGGGTCCCTGCTTGACCACGGCGATCTCCACCCCGGCGGCGAGCAGCGCGCGGGCGGCGGCATGCGGCTCGCGCACCCCGGTCGCCACCTCGACCTCGTCCAGGTTGCCGACGGCGACCGTGGCGTGCCGCAGCGCCTCGGCGTAGAAGGGGCGCGCCGCGTCGGGGTCCCGCCAGAACATCGGGCGCCAGTCGAGGTCGAAGACCGTGACGCCGGACCTGGCCCGGTGGGCCAGGGCCGCGAGGGTCGCCGTACGGCTGGGCTCCTCGCTCAGGCCGGTGCCGGTCATCCAGAAGATGCGGGCGGCCCGGATCGCGTCCAGATCCAGCTCATGGGCGTCGATCTCCAGGTCGGGCGCCTTGGGCTGCCGGTAGAAGTAGAGGGGGAAGTCGTCCGGCGGGAAGACCTCGCAGAAGGTGACCGGGGTCGGCAGCCCCGGGACGGGGGTGACCCAGCGGTCGTCGACGCCGAAGCCGCGCAGCGCCTCGTGCAGATAGGCGCCGAACGGATCGTCGCCCGTACGGGTGATCACGGCGGTGCGCCGGCCGAGTCGGGCCGCGGCGACCGCGACGTTCGTCGCCGACCCGCCGAGGAACTTGCCGAACGACGACACCTGGGCGAGCGGGACACCGGTCTGCAGCGGGTAGAGGTCCACTCCGATCCGCCCCATGGTGATCAGGTCGTAGGCCATCGGCTTCCCTTCGTCATGGCTCTCCCCGGCTTTCTAGTCCCGCGCGCCGAGCCCTGTCAATGTTTTGTCCGGACATTCGGACCAGCTCTTGTCACCGCTTTCCGGTCACCGCTGCCGAGGCGGCCTCCGGCGGACAGGGCAACCCGCCCCGCCGATGCCCCGGCGCGCGCCTTTGCGGCGGCTGTGTCACAAACACCTCCCTCCTGTCACACATGTCCCGGGTACGCGGGCTCCCCGTCACACCGCGTCGACAGCCCCTGTCCACCGGCGGCCGGCGTCGTTCACCGGTCGCAGACTCGCTGATCGCCAGCGCAGCGCCCGGCTCCCCCGACGGCCGCCCCCGGCCGCCGCCGCGGCGCACGCAGGGAGGTGCACCTCATGACCGACCAAAGGCTCTGGTCCTACAAGGAGATCGCGGCGCACATCAGGGTGCAGCCCGACACCGTACGGTCGTATCGCAAGCACGGGCTGCTGCCCCCGCCCGACCGCGTGGAGGGCGGCAAGCCGTACTGGTTCGCCGAGACCGTCCATGCCTGGGTCGCCTCACGGCCGGGCAACCGGGGCCGGCGCACGGACTGACCCGCCGCCGGGAAATCCGCTGTGCCCCACCGTCCGCGTGGGGCACAGTGCCGACCATGGACTTCTCCGTCAAACCCACGCTCGCCGGCCGGAAGACCGTCCTGCGGCCCTTCACCGAGACCGATGCCGGGGACATGTGGCAGATCATCGCCGACCCCGAGGTCGTCCGCTTCACCTTCGAGCCGTCCACCGACCTCACCCCGGAACGGCTCCGCTCCTGGTACGGCTCCCGGTCCGCCGCGCCCGACCGGCTCGACCTGGCCGTCACGGACCCCGGCACCGGCGAGGTCCTGGGCGAGGTCGTCCTGTACGCGTACGACCCGCACGCCCGCAGCTGCACGTTCCGCACCCTCATCGGCCCCCGGGGCCGCGGCCGGGGCGTCGGCACCGAGGCGACCCGGCTGATCGTCGGTTACGGCTTCGAGCGACTCGGCCTGCACCGCATCCAGTTGGAGGTGTACGCCGACAACCCGCGGGCCCGGCGGGTCTACGAGAGGGTCGGCTTCGTGGTGGAGGGCGTGCGGCGCGAGGTGCAGCGGCGCGACGGCGCCTGGGCCGACGAGGTGATCATGTCGATCCTGGACCGGGAGTGGGCCGCGCTCAACCGCACCGCCCCCGGCCCCAAGGCCCTCGGCTCCACGGCCCCCCGCTCCGGCTGTCTCAGCTCCGGCTCTCCCGGCTCCACGGCTCGATGACCGTGACTCCCGCGCCCGGCGCCGTGCCCATCGCCGCGAGGGCGGCCGGTGCCGCGTCCAGCGGGATGGTGGACGTCACCAGGAGGCCGGGGCGCAGCACGCCGGAGCGGACCAGGCGGAGCATGTCGGGGTAGGCGTGGGCGGCCATGCCGTGGCTGCCGAGCAGTTCCAGTTCCAGGGCGACGGCCCGGGCCAGCGGGACGGGGGTGGTGCCGTCGGCCGAGGGCAGCAGCCCGACCTGGACGTGCCGGCCGCGACGGCGCAGGCCGTTCACGGAGTTCGCACAGGTGGCGGGCGAACCGAGGGCGTCGAGGGAGAGATGGGCGCCGCCGTCGGTCAGCTCGCGGACGGCGGCGGCCGGATCGAGCACCCCGGTCGCGTCCAGGCACTCGGCGGCGCCGAACTTCCGCGCCAGGGAGAGGGCCTCGGCCGACACGTCGACGGCGACCACCCGCGCACCGGCCGCCGCCGCGATCATCACCGCCGACAGCCCGACCCCGCCGCAGCCGTGCACCGCGACCCACTCGCCCGGCGCCACCCGGCCCTGCTGCACCACCGCGCGGAAGGCGGTGGCGAAGCGGCAGCCGAGGGCGGCGGCGGTGGCGTACGCCATGTCGTCCGGGACGGCGACCAGGTTGACGTCGGCGTGGTCGAGCGCGACGTACTCGGCGAAGGAGCCCCAGTGGTGGAAGCCCGGCTGGGTCTGGCGTTCGCACACCTGCTGGTCACCGGCGGCGCAGGCCGGGCAGGTGCCGCAGGCGCAGACGAACGGCACGGTGACCCGGTCGCCGGGCCGCCATCCGGTGACCCGGGGGCCCACCGACTCGACGACACCGGCGAGTTCGTGTCCGGGCACGTGCGGCAGCGTGATGTCGGGGTCGTGGCCCATCCAGCCGTGCCAGTCGCTGCGGCACAGTCCGGTGGCCTCCACGCGGACGACGACGCCGTGTTCCCCGGGCTCCGGGTCGGGTACGTCCCGGACCTCGGCCGGCTCGCCGTACCGCTCGAACACCACCGCGCGCATCCGCACTCCTTTCGGGAACCTCCGCGAAGAGTAGAGGCCCAGGGACCGCGCACGCACCGCGGCCCATACCCCCACCAGGCCACCCGGACTGCGCCCCGCGGCGCGGCTGCCTAGAGTGCGGATGAACCGCTCGACATCGACTCGACTCCGCCCAGCCGTCGCCCGAGGGGACCCCCGTGAGCCACTCCCCGCCTCCCGGCGCGCCCAGGGCCCGTATCCCCGGACCCCAGCAGCCGCCACCGCCGTATCCCCGGATCGCCGCCGGCCTGTGGCGGCGGTGTCTGGGCGCAGGGCTCGCGCTGTGGGTGTCGGCCGCCTGGATCACGTACCAGACACAGAACGGCACCCTGCTGCCGACGCTGATCCTGCTCGGCGGCTTTCTCGTGCCGGTCGCCTTCGTGCTGTGGGCGTACGAGCGGCACGTCCGCGACCTGGGCGTCAGCGCGATCCTCGGCTGTTTCCTGGCCGGCGGCGTCCTCGGCGTGCTCGGCGCCTCGCCGCTGGGGTCGTACCCACTGCACCCCTCCCTCGGCAGGTTTCTCGGCGTCGGTCTGATCGAGGAGGCGGCCAAGCTCGGGGCGCTGGTGTTCGTGCTGCGCCGGCAGCCGGGCATCCGCGGGATGCCCGCCGGACTGGTGCTCGGCGCGGCCGTCGGTTTCGGCTTCGCCGCCCCGGAGAGCGTGGGGCACGCCTTCGGCGCGGCCGCCTCCACCGGTGACGCCGGTCTGCGCGCGCTGCTCCGGACGGAGATCCCGCGCGGACTGCTCGCACCGTTCGGGCACGGGCTGTGGACGGCGATCGCGGGCGGCGCGCTGCTGTCCCGGCGCCGGCTGACCGGGCGCTTCCGCATCACCGCGCCGGTCGTGGGCACCTGTCTCGGCGTCTGCCTGCTGCACGCGCTGGGGGACGCCACGCACGGCCTCGCCCTGTGGGGGGTGGCCCGGCTGACCGGCGGCGGCCCGTTCGCACCGGGGTATCTCGTCCGGCCGGACGGCGTGCGGGAGTGCCTGTTCACGCTGTTCTCGGTCGGCGGACTCGCGCTGGTCGCGCTGGCCGGAGCCGCCTGGGTGCGGTCGCTGGCGCACCGGGACGCCTCTTGGTGAGGTACCCCCTAGGGGTATAGTGTGAGAAGCGTGGGGCTCCCTCCCGGACCCCACCGGCCCCACATGCCTCGACGAGGAGTGACGACATGACCGCCCACACCGACACACCCGGCTCCGTGACCACCGTCTACAAGGTGACCGGCATGAGCTGTGGCCACTGCGAAGGTTCCGTCTCCGGCGAGATCTCCCAGCTCCCCGGCGTCAGCTCGGTGAAGGCCGTCGCGTCCACCGGCGAGGTGACCGTGGTCTCCGAGGCCCCGCTCGACGACGAGGCCGTGCGCGCCGCCGTCGACGAGGCCGGTTTCGAGCTGGCCGGCAGGGCCTGAACCTGGCTTTCACGGGCTGAACGCCCCACACCTCGTTCCCGACCGGGCCGTACCGACCAGCTGATACTGGCTCCGTGCGGCCCGGTCCGATGTCTGGAGTCCGGACATGACCAGCACCACCGCCACACCCCGGCACCACGACGCCGCAACGGCCGGCGCCTCCGAGGTCGAACTGCTCATCGGCGGGATGACCTGCGCCTCCTGCGCCGCCCGGGTGGAGAAGAAGCTCAACCGGATGGACGGCGTCAGCGCCACCGTCAACTTCGCCACGGAGAAGGCGCGGATCACCTTCGGCGAGGGCGTACGGGTAGCCGATCTGATCGCCACCGTGGAGCGGACCGGCTACACCGCCGAGGAACCCGCGCCGCCCGAGCCCGAACCCGTGACGGCGGGCCCGCAGACCCCCGGGCAGGATCCCGGACCGGGCGCCCTGCGCCACCGCCTGCTCGTCTCCGCGCTCCTCGCCGCGCCCGTGGTGCTGCTCGCGATGATCCCGGCGCTGCAGTTCGACAACTGGCAGTGGCTCTCCCTGACCCTCGCCGCGCCGGTCGTCGTCTGGGGCGGCGCGCCCTTCCACCAGGCGGCCTGGACCAACCTCCGGCACGGCGCGGCCACCATGGACACGCTGGTCTCGGTCGGCACGCTGGCCGCGTTCGGCTGGTCGCTGTGGGCGCTGTTCTTCGGCGACGCGGGCAGGCCCGGCCTGCACGACGCGTTCCGGTTCACCGTCTCCCGGATGGACGGGGCCTCCACCATCTATCTGGAGGTCGCCGCCGGAGTCGTCGCGCTGATCCTGCTCGGCCGCTACCTGGAGGCCCGCTCCAAGCGGCGCGCCGGCGCCGCCCTGAAGGCGCTGATGGAGCTGGGCGCCAAGGACGTGGCCGTTCTCCGGGACGGGCGCGAGGTGCGCGTGCCGGTGGCTGAGCTGGCCGTGGGCGACCGGTTCGTCGTACGGCCCGGCGAGAAGATCGCCACCGACGGCACGGTGGTCGAGGGCGTCTCCGCCGTGGACGCGTCCATGCTGACCGGGGAGTCGGTGCCGGTGGACGTGGGACCGGGCGACAAGGTCACCGGCGCCACCGTCAACGCGGGCGGCCGGCTGGTCGTGGAGGCCGGCCGGGTCGGCGCCGACACCCAGCTCGCCCGGATGGCGAAGCTGGTGGAGGACGCGCAGAACGGCAAGGCCGAGGTGCAGCGGCTCGCCGACCGGATCTCCGCGGTGTTCGTCCCGGTGGTCGTCCTGATCGCGCTCGGCACCTTCGGCGTCTGGCTGGGCGTCACCGGGGACACGGTGGCCGCGTTCACCGCCGCCGTCGCCGTCCTGATCATCGCCTGCCCCTGCGCGCTGGGCCTCGCCACGCCGACCGCGCTGATGGTGGGCACCGGGCGCGGCGCCCAGCTCGGCATCCTCATCAAGGGACCCGAGGTGCTGGAGTCCACGCGCCGCGTCGACACCGTCGTCCTCGACAAGACGGGCACCGTCACCACGGGCCGGATGACCCTGCAGGCGGTGTACGCCGCCGAGGGCGAGGACGAGAAGGAGCTGCTGCGGCTCGCCGGCGCCCTGGAGCACGCCTCCGAGCACCCCGTGGCCCGCGCGATCGCGGCCGGCGCCGAGGAACGCGTGGGCGCGCTCCCCGCGGTCGAGCACTTCGAGAACGTGCCCGGGCGGGGCGTGCGCGGGCGCGTGGACGGGCGCGAGGTGGCCGTGGGGCGCCTGTACGACCAGCTGCCGCCGGACGTGGCCCGCGCGGCGCGCGAGGCCGAGCAGGAGGGCCGTACGGCCGTGGTGGCCGGCTGGGGCGGGCGGGCCCGCGGGGTGCTCGCCGTCGCCGACGCGATCAAGGACAGCAGCGCCGAGGCGGTACGCGACCTGCGCGCCCTGGGCCTGAGGCCGGTGCTGCTCACCGGGGACAACCGCACGGTCGCCGAGGCGGTCGCCCAGGCCGTGGGCATCGACTCCGCCGACGTGTTCGCCGAGGTGCTCCCCGAGGACAAGGTGGAGGTCGTACGGCGGCTGCGGCACGAGGGGCGGACCGTGGCGATGGTCGGCGACGGGGTGAACGACGCGGCCGCGCTCGCCACCGCCGACCTGGGGCTGGCGATGGGCACCGGGACGGACGCGGCGATCGAGGCCGGCGATCTGACCCTGGTGCGCGGGGACCTGCGGGTCGCGGCCGACGCGATCCGGCTGTCCCGGCGGACGCTGGCCACCATCAAGGGCAACCTGGTGTGGGCTTTCGGCTACAACGTGGCCGCGCTGCCGCTGGCCGCCGCCGGGCTGCTCAACCCCATGATCGCCGGGGCGGCGATGGCCTTCTCCTCGGTGTTCGTGGTGACGAACAGCCTGCGGCTGCGACGGTTCCGCTGAAGTCGCCCGAAGTTACCGGCGGTTAGGGGTGGCCGAAGTAAGAGACCCTCTAGAGTCCGGAGCGAGCCTCACATAAGCTCTTCACAAGGCTCGCGCATCATCCTTACGCTTGAGCTCCGATCGGCGTATCGGGGCTCTTGCGCACCTAAGGGACATATGCAAGAGACGCAGATCACAGTGATGCGAACGTAACCATCGAAGGGGTTCGAAGGTCTAAGTTGGCGATGTCGGTTCGGCGTCTTGGGGGGCGTCAGCCGGCATCTGGGGATGTCTTGGGGGACTTCCTCAGAGATGCGTTGCCGGGGCACGTGCGCCGGGAAGCTTTGAGCGGCCCTCCCTGCGTGCGCTGTCCCGGCAGATCGCACCGCATCACTGGAGCAGGACGAGTTTTGCTCATTCTGCTCACGACAGCGATTCAGGCGCTGTCCTCCCCGAGCGCCCGGCCGGATCCCGTGGGGGGAATCCGCACCGGGACATGGGAAGGCGCCCTGGTCGTCGGCCCGTGGGGGGACCGGCGTCTCAGGGCGCCTTCCGCTTTTCACGACCGATACAGGGCCCACCGCTCGGGTGGACCCTGTGGCTCGGGTGCCCTCAGCGCTCCTCGACCGGCACGAAGTCGCGCTCGACGACGCCCGTGTAGATCTGGCGGGGGCGGCCGATGCGGGAGCCCGGCTCCTTGATCATCTCGGTCCACTGGGCGATCCAGCCCGGCAGACGGCCCAGGGCGAACAGGACCGTGAACATCTCGGTCGGGAAGCCCATGGCCCGGTAGATCAGACCGGTGTAGAAGTCCACGTTCGGGTACAGCTTGCGCTCGACGAAGTAGTCGTCGGAGAGGGCGTGCTCCTCCAGCTTCAGGGCGATGTCGAGGAGCTCGTCCTCCTTGCCCAGCGCGGAGAGCACGTCGTGCGCCGCCGCCTTGATGATCTTGGCGCGGGGGTCGAAGTTCTTGTAGACCCGGTGGCCGAAGCCCATCAGGCGGACGCCGTCCTCCTTGTTCTTCACCTTGCGGATGAAGGTGTCGACGTCGCCGCCGGAGTCGCGGATGCCCTCGAGCATCTCCAGCACGGACTGGTTGGCGCCGCCGTGCAGCGGGCCCCACAGCGCGCTGATGCCGGCCGAGATCGACGCGAACATGTTGGCCTGCGAGGAGCCGACCAGGCGGACCGTGGAGGTCGAGCAGTTCTGCTCGTGGTCGGCGTGCAGGATCAGCAGCTTGTCCAGCGCGGAGACGACGACCGGGTCCAGCTCGAACTCCTGCGCCGGGACCGAGAAGGTCATGCGCAGGAAGTTCTCGACGTAGCCGAGGTCGTTGCGCGGGTAGACGAACGGGTGGCCGATCGACTTCTTGTACGCGTAGGCCGCGATCGTCGGGAGCTTGGCGAGCAGCCGGATCGTGGAGAGGTTGCGCTGCGTCTCGTCGAACGGGTTGTGGCTGTCCTGGTAGAAGGTGGACAGCGCCGAGACGACCGAGGACAGCATGGCCATCGGGTGGGCGTCGCGCGGGAAGCCCTTGTAGAAGTTCTTGACGTCCTCGTGCAGCAGCGTGTGCCGCGTGATGTCGTTCTTGAACGTCGTCAGCTCGTCGACGGTGGGCAGCTCGCCGTTGATCAGCAGGTACGCCACCTCCAGGAAGGTGGAGCGCTCGGCCAGCTGCTCGATGGGGTAGCCGCGGTAGCGGAGGATGCCCGCCTCACCGTCGAGGTAGGTGATCGCGGATTTATAGGCGGCCGTGTTGCCGTACCCGCTGTCCAGAGTCACCAGACCGGTCTGGGCGCGGAGCTTCCCGATGTCGAAGCCCTTGTCGCCGACGGTGCTGTCGATCACCGGGTAGGTGTACTCGCCGTCGCCGTACCGCAGTACTACAGAGTTGTCGCTCACGTCTTCCCTCACCGACGTAGTGCCTCATCTTCGAGGTGCCCTGACTGTCTCTACCATCCCCCATTTGGCTCAGGAGAGTGCACTCGGGGTCGACCATTGGGCCCATTGGCGGCACTCAGTGCCGCCAACTTGCACATCCTGCCCCCTGGGAAGGGCGACGGGAAGTGCTCTGTGACCTTCACGACTCGTTTGATCGATCATTTTTTGTGATGCGGGCCGACGCCCACTGGTCAGGGGCGGTCAGCCGCCGCGCAGCCGGAAGTCCAGTGCCGTGCAGCGCCGCCCCGCCGACACCGTGCGCACCGCCTGTCCGATCGCCTTGCGTGAACCGACGAGGACGACCAGCCTCTTCGCCCGTGTCACCGCCGTGTACAGCAGGTTCCGCTGCAGCATCATCCATGCCCCGGTGGTGACGGGAATCACCACGGCAGGATATTCACTTCCCTGCGAACGGTGGATGGTCACCGCGTACGCATGGGCCAGCTCGTCCAGTTCGTCGAACTCGTACGGCACCTCCTCGTCCTCGTCCGTCAGCACCGTGAGCCGCTGGTCGACCGGGTCGAGCGAGGTGACGACGCCCACGGTGCCGTTGAAGACACCGTTCTTCCCTTTCTCGTAATTGTTGCGAATCTGGGTGACCTTGTCGCCGACGCGGAAGACCCGGCCGCCGGACCGCTTCTCGGGCTGATCGGGCCGGCCGGGGGTGATGGCCTGCTGGAGCAGCCCGTTGAGCGCCCCGGCGCCGGCCGGTCCCCGGTGCATGGGGGCGAGGACCTGGACGTCCCGCCTCGGGTCGAGCCCGAACTTGGCCGGAATCCGCCGCGCGGCCACGTCCACGGTGAGCCGGCCGGCGGCCTCGGTGTCGTCCTCCACGAAGAGGAAGAAGTCCTTCAGGCCGTCGGTGAGCGGATGCTGCCCGGCGTTGATCCGGTGCGCGTTGGTGACGACGCCGGACTGCTGGGCCTGCCGGAAGACCCGGGTGAGCCGGACGGCGGGCACGGGGCTGCCCTCGGCGAGCAGGTCCCGCAGCACCTCGCCCGCGCCGACGCTGGGCAGCTGGTCGACGTCGCCGACGAAGAGCAGATGGGCGCCGGGCGGCACGGCCTTCACCAGCTTGTTCGCCAGCAGCAGGTCCAGCATGGAGGCCTCGTCGACCACGACCAGGTCGGCGTCGAGCGGGCGGTCCCGATCGTACGCCGCGTCCCCGCCCGGCTTGAGCTCCAGCAGCCGGTGGACGGTGGAGGCCTCGGCGCCGGTCAGCTCGGCCAGCCGTTTCGCGGCCCGGCCGGTGGGGGCGGCGAGCAGCACCTTGGCGCGCTTGGCGCGGGCCAGCTCCACGATCGAGCGCACGGTGAAGGACTTGCCGCAGCCGGGCCCGCCGGTGAGGACGGCGACCTTCTCGGTGAGCGCGAGCCGGACGGCCGCCTCCTGCTCCGGGGCGAGATCGGCGCCGGTACGGCCCTTCAGCCAGCCGAGGGCCTTCGCCCAGTCCACGTCCCGGAAGGCCGGCATCCGGTCCTCGTCCGTCCGCAGCAGACGCAGCAGCTGAGCGGAGAGGGACTGCTCGGCGCGGTGGAACGGGACGAGGTAGACGGCGGTCACCGGTTCGGCGCCGTCGCCGTCCGGTCCGGGCACCTTCTCCCGTACGACACCCGGGTCGCCGCCGTCGTCCGGGACCGCGGCCAGCTCGGCGAGGCACTCGATGACCAGGCCGGTGTCCACGGCGAGCAGCTTCACCGCGTCGGAGATCAGCCGCTCCTCGGGCAGGAAGCAGTGCCCCTGGTCGGCGGACTGGGACAGGGCGTACTGCAGCCCCGCCTTGACCCTTTCGGGGCTGTCGTGCGGGATGCCGACGGACTGGGCGATCTTGTCGGCGGTGAGGAAGCCGATGCCCCAGACGTCGGCGGCGAGGCGGTACGGCTGCTCCTTGACGATCTGGATGGACGCGTCGCCGTACTTCTTGTAGATCCGCACGGCGATGGACGTGGACACCTCGACGGTCTGCAGGAAGAGCATGACCTCCTTGATCGCCTTCTGCTCCTCCCAGGCGTCGGCGATCTTCTTGGTCCGCTTGGGCCCGAGGCCGGGGACCTCGATGAGGCGCTTCGGCTCCTCCTCGATGACGCGGAGGGTGTCGAGCCCGAAGTGCTGGGTGATCCGGTCGGCGAAGACGGGCCCGATCCCCTTCACCAGACCCGAGCCGAGGTAACGCCGGATGCCCTGGACCGTGGCGGGCAGGACCGTCGTGTAGTTCTCGACGTGGAACTGCTTGCCGTACTGCGGGTGGGAGCCCCAGCGCCCCTCCATGCGCAGCGACTCCCCGACCTGGGCGCCGAGCAGCGCGCCGACGACGGTGAGCAGGTCCCCGCCGCCTCGGCCCGTGTCGACCCGGGCGACGGTGTAGCCGTTCTCCTCGTTGGCGTACGTGATCCGTTCCAGCACACCCTCGAGCACGGCGAGCCGCCGCTCACCGCCCTGGGTCCCCGCCTCTCGAGCCATGATCCGACGGTACCGGTGGGGTCTGACACGCGGGGCGGGTGAGTGACGGTGCCGGCCGGGTCAGGTGGCCGGCGGTTCCGTTCCGGGGCCGGGGCGGGTCAACTCCCCTGCGTGCCGTCCGTGAGAAGGGGCGCCGCCGGGGCTGACGGCGGGCCACACGTGGGGGTCGTCCAGCGCGGATCACCCGGCATCGGGCACCATGGGGGGCGGCCGCCCGACCGGGGTCAGCTCTCAGGGGGAGTCAGGAGAGTCAACTGATGTTCGACTACGACCTGTTGGTCGTGGGTTCGGCCAACGCCGACCTGGTGATCGACGTCGAGCGGCGGCCCGCCGCCGGTGAGACGGTGCTCGGCGGCGACCTGGCCGTCCACCCGGGCGGCAAGGGCGCGAACCAGGCGGTGGCCGCGGCCCGGCTCGGCGCGGACACGGCCCTGCTGGCCCGGGTCGGCGACGACGCGCACGGCCGGCTGCTCCTGGACTCGCTGCGCGCGGCCGGCGTCGACACGGTGGGCGTGCTGGTGGGCGAGGCGCCGACGGGCGTCGCGCTGATCACCGTGGACCCCTCCGGGGACAACAGCATCGTGGTGTCGCCCGGCGCCAACGCCAGGCTCGCCCCGGCGGACGTGCGGACGGCGGTGAGCCTGTTCCTCGCCTCCCGTGTGGTCTCGACGCAGCTGGAGATCCCGCTGGAGACGGTCGTGGAGGTCGTGCGGAACCTGGCCCCCGGCAGCCGTCTCGTGCTGAACCCGTCCCCGCCGCGCCCCCTGCCGACCGAGGTGCTCGCGGCCTGCGACCCGCTGATCGTCAACGAGCACGAGGCCCGGGTGATCCTCGGCGGCGCGTGCGTCAGCGAGGACCCCGAGGACTGGGCCCGCCTGCTGCTGGCCAAGGGGCCGCGCTCGGTGGTGGTCACGCTGGGCGCGGAGGGCGCGCTGGTGTGCGACTCCTCAGGAGTGGCGCGGGTGGCGTCGGTGAAGGTGGACGCGGTGGACACCACGGGCGCCGGGGACGCGTTCACAGCCGCGCTCGCCTGGCGGCTGGCGACGGGCGCGGACCTGGCTGACGCGGCGGCGTACGCGGCCCGGGTGGGCGCGGCGGCCGTCACCAGACGGGGCGCGCAGGAGTCGTACCCGACACCGGAGCAAGTCGAGACGCTGTGACGGCACGGGCACGGCGTGCGGCAACGGGTCCCCGCGGGGCCGGCGTTGTCGTCCGGGAAGCCGGACCTTCACGCGCCGCGCGACAGGGCTTCGATCAAGGACCTCCATGACCTGTTCCGCTTGAACGGCATCTCGAAGATCTTGGAAAAGAGCCATGCCCCGAGCACCGAGACTGGGAGGGCCACGCTGAGCGTGAACCAGAAGACGGGCAGGCCTGGCGAGAAAAAGCGGGGTGCCACGCGGCGTACCACTGTCATCACGATGGGCAGATGGATCAGGTAAAGGCTGTATGAGAAGCTGCCGAGACTTCGAATGGGGCGCGCAGTAAGGAGCCGCACAAGGATGGCGGGCCTGCCGGTGGCGACCGCAGCGAGCAGCATCGACATGGCAGGGGCGATGGCGATGTCTATCCAGAAATAATGCTTCACCGTCCAAACAGAACCCTGCGTGACGCCGAGAGCCAGGACTGGCAGCGCCGCCAGGACGGCGAACCATCCCCATGGCAGACGTCGGACCCGGTCCGAAGCGGTGACGACCGCGGCGCCTACCAGGCCTGCGACGAACACGGGAGCGAGGTGCGGAGCGAGCCAGTTGTCGCCTTCCACGGGAGAAGCGTTCGCTGCCGCCAAGCCACGGAGGATCACCGGAACAGTCACGCACGCGACCAGGACCGCCGCCCCCACGCGTCGCCGAACAAAAAGGAGAAGAGGGAAGAGGAGATAGAGTTCGGCCTCCACTCCGATCGACCAGAACGCGCCGTTCGGCGTGGGGGCGGTAACCATGTCCTGAGCGACGAGGCCGTACACCAGAATTGACGTGCCAGTAGGCGGGCCGGAATGCGAAGCCGGCACGATGAACCAGGAAATGATCAGGCTCATGGCCAGCGCCGCCCAATACGGCGGCAAGATGCGCCAGGCACGACGGCGCAGAAACCGACCGACGCCGCCCGAACGCCAGCCGTGACGGGCCGGAGAGACCGCCAGGGAAAAGCCGGAGAGCACCAGGAAGAAGACGACGGCCAGGCGCCCGAACATGAGACCCTCCAGCCAGGGAGGTGCCGAGCTGTCGGGAAATCCCGGGAAGGTGTACAGCCAGCAGTGGAACAGGACCACGTATAAGGCCGCCAGGCCGCGGAGACCATCCAGGCCCACCAGCTGCCGCCGGTCTTGTGTACCGCTCGCCTTCGCCTCCTGTCCCATCGGCGCGGCCAGGTCTAGAGAACTGCTGACCGGATGACTCGAATTCACTGAAATCGTTCGACCCTTTCTCTGAGCACCGCGTTCGCCGCACACCGCCGCCTCGGCAGGCGCTGCACCGTGCGGCCGGCGATATGCGCGTGCCACCCACCCGGTTCCCTAAGGCAGGGCGGGCGGCACGGCGTCACCCGCCGCGACTGGTACGTGACGTCCGGCTCAGGGGTTCAGCAGACGGACAGACATAGTTCTCATCCGGCCAAGGCGGCTGGCCCTGCGCTCATGCCGATCCTCCCGCTCGACGACCCGGCCAGGCGGTAAGAGCCAAAGCCGGGGGTGACGGAGGGCGACCTCAAGATCCAGCCGACAACCCGCGGTTGAAGCGACGCAGCGCGCCACGCGGGTTGATCAGCATCAACGCGTCCGCAGACACAGTTGGCACACCTCGTCCAACAGAACACTTCCAGCCCAACAGCTCGAACGGGCTAGCGAATCTTCGTCGCAAGCTGATTGAGTTTTCCAGGTCACATCAACACGACCTGACAAAAGGAGCATGTCATGAGCACAACACCCATCAGGAGTGCTGTAACAGCGGTCCTCGTCGGCACGCTGATGGCGGTCGCCAGTCCGGCGATCGCACACGCCCAGTCATCGCAGAACACCGACTGGCGTCAGCCCTTACCGTCCTCGCAGGTGCTCAACGGCAACCTCTTCGGCATCAAGGCTTCCGGCATCGGGATTGGGAACCTCAAGTCCAAGAAGTTCCTCCAGGCCAACAGCACCGCCAACGGTGCCAGAGTCGTTCAGCAGCCGGGGAACTCCGCCAACCCGCTCCAGAACTGGGCTGCTGTCAACGACAGCCCGTACACCAGCTTCGAGAACGTTGCCGCCGGCAGAAACCTCGGCATCGACGGTGCCAGCACCGCCTCCGGAGCGGCGGCCATCATCGCGAATGGTGCCGGGGACGCCAACCAGGACTGGAAGCTTGTGCCGGTCGCCGGCTACCCCGACGGTTACTTCGCGATGAAGAACCGCAAGAGCGGTCTGTGTCTCGGCATCTCCGGAGCCAGTACAGCCAACGGCGCACAGGCCGCGCAGTTCCCCTGCGACGGATCGGCCAACCAGGGCTGGGCCCTGTTCAATCCCTGATCGCCCGGCCGACGGGCGTTCCGGTCAACCGCGCACAGGGGCGCCGACTGGAACGCCCGCGCTGCCCAGCCCGTGCACCTGGTGCACGACAACAGTGCCGACACGACACAGGGAGAACGTGCCATGCGCACAACACGTAGCAGAACGGCAGTTGCGGCGACGATCGCGGGAGCGCTGCTGGCGTTAGCCAGTCCTGCGCTCGCTCATGCAGAGGCGCCGCAGACCAACGACCCGAAGCCGACCAGGCTCCCGGCCGTCGAGGCTTCGCGGATCAAAAACCTCAAGTCCGGAAAGTATTTGCAGGCCGCGAGCACCACGAACGGCGCCAAGGTCACCCAGCAGCCCTACAACAGCGACACCACGCTGCAGACGTGGGAGACCTACCTCTTCAGCGATTACTACACATTCGAGAACTTCGGCGCCGGGAAGAACCTCGGCATCGATGGTGCCAGCACCGCCTCCGGCGCCACAGCCATCATCGCGAACGGCTCCAGCGACCTGAACCAGGACTGGATCGTGGACTGGAGCGTCTACGACGGGAACCACTTCGCACTCAAGAACCGCAAGAGTGGCCTGTGCCTGGGCATTTCCGGAGCCAGCACCGCCACCGGGGCTCAGGCCGCTCAATTCCGCTGCGACGGATCGACCAACCAGGGCTGGTCCTGGGCGTGACCGAACCAGTCGGCCAGCCGGGACTCGGGGTTGTGGCCTCGCCGAGGCCATCTATCGATAACGGACCCATCAGTTCACTCGCGCGGCCCCGCTGTACACCCGCTGTCGGCACACACTTCGCCCACGCCCACGTCATCCCCGTCACCTGACCCACGCCGCCTCACCCTTATGGCAGCCCCGGCGACGCCCTTCCTCGTGGGGCGCCGCCGGGGCCGCTGCTGTGCGGACCGCCCCGCAAAGCGCGCGTTCTCATTCCATCGCGACCACTAAGTGACGCCGCGAGCGACTCGGTCACCCCGGCGGCGGTGGTCGCCGCGCGAGCCGTGCGCCCCTGCTCTCGGCGACACGCTTGACGTCCCGCAGGGATTCGCTCAGCCGACGGGCGAGATAGCGCAGTTCTTCGCCGGTCAGTCGCCGCTCGGCGAGGAGTTCGTCCGCGTGATCCAGCAGACCGTCCGCCATGCCGAGTTGCACGCTCTCGATCTGGTCCGCGAGCCGTGAGACGTAGCCCGCGCCATCGCCGAAGAGATAGCAGGGCTTGCCTTCCGGGCCGGTCCAGGGGAGCAGGCGGTCGTTCATGCGCAGGTCTCCACCTGGTCGAGGTAGGGGCGGACGAGCGGGCTGTCCTCGCCGCGCAGAGGGGCCTCGTCCCTGCGGTGGTAGGAGACCGGGCGACCGACGTACGGGCACGAGTACGGGTGCACATACGCGCACGGGAGCGGTACGACCGGCCTACGGCGCCGTCGCCCTCGGGCGGGCAGGAGGAGCCGGAGCAGCGGCTCGGCCAGCCGGGCCAGGAGAGGTGTCATGCCGACCTGCTTTCTCACCAGTGGTGACTGCGTTCTGTGGCGAATCGCTCACAGAGTGAGGTCGCGGGTGGCTACCCTGCCAGGGGCGGGGACTTGACAGCGCCTTTGTCAGGAACGGGAGTTGGCGGGATGAGCGTTGACCGCAGGCCGAGGACGCCGCGCGAGAAGTACGGGGAGGAGCTGAGGCTGCGGCGGATCGCCGGCGGACTCACCCAGGAACAGCTGGGCGAAGTGATCGTGTGCTCACCCACACTGATCAGTCACTACGAGTCGGGCAGGAGGCTGCCCAAGCCCGATGACGCGCGGCGGATCGACCAGGCGCTCAAGACGGACGGGTTCTTCGAGCGGTGGTTGGAGGATCTGGAGTCGAAGTACACCGACCATTTCGCCGCCGTCGCCGAGCTCGAGCAACAGGCCACGTTGATCCAGCAGTTCGCACTGTCACTGGTTCCCGGCATCCTGCAGACCGATGACTACGCGCGGGCCCTCTTCTGCGCCTACCGGCCGAACTACACCGCCGAGGAACTTGACGAGTTCGTCGTCATCCGAACAAAACGCCGTCGCATCCTCGACGGACCCTCGCATCCTGTCGCCTGGACGTTGCTCGACGAGGCTGTTCTCCGCCGACGTGTCGGCGGGCCACAGGCCATGGCGGAACAACTGCGCAGGATCGGGGACATGGCCGAGACAGGGCGACTACGTCTGCACGTCCTGCCGTACGGCGTAGGAGCACACGCGCTCATGCAGAGCCTGCTCACCCTCATGAGCTTCCAGGACTCCGCTCCGGTCGCGTACGTCGAGGGTTTTCTGACCGGCAACCTGATGGATGATCCGGCCCTGGTGAGTACCTGCCAGACCGCTTACGCTCTGGCCCTGAGCGACGCGTTGTCGCACCAGGAGTCACTCGCCCTCGTCAGGGCGGCAGCGGAGGAACACGTACATGTCCAGCAGTGAGCACACCGCCAACGACTCGTCAGCACGCACCGGTTGGTACAAGTCCAGCTACAGCGGTGGCGACCAGGGCGAGTGTCTCGAAGTCGCCTGCGGCCACGCCGTCGTCCCCGTCCGCGACAGCAAGGACACCGCCAAACCCGCCCTGATCTTCTCGGCCGCCGGCTGGACGTCGTTCGTGAGCGCCGTCAAGGACGGGCGGATCGGCGACGCCTGAGAGCAGCACCGCAGGTGCTGTGCTGAGCGGCGGTCAAGAAGACAAGACCCTGTGGAAACGCTCCGCCGTCTCCGCCAGCACCTCCCTGCCGTCCCGGGCCCACAGCGCCTCGTTGAAGAGTTCGACCTCGATCGGGCCCGTGTAGCCGGCCGCGTCCACGAGGTCCCGCCACGCGCGCATGTCGATCGCGCCGTCGCCGAGCTGGCCGCGGCCGTTGAGGACGCCCTCGGGCAGCGGCGTGGTCCAGTCGGCGAGCTGGAAGGCGTGGATGCGGCCGGCCGCGCCCGCGCGGGCGATCTGCGCCGGCGCCTGGTCGTCCCACCAGATGTGGTAGGTGTCCACGGTGACCCCGACCTGGTGCGCGGGGAAGCGCTCGGCCAGGTCCAGGGCCTGGGCCAGCGTGGAGACCACGCAGCGGTCGGCGGCGTACATGGGGTGCAGGGGCTCGATGGCCAGGCGGATCGCATGCTGCTCGGCACAGGGCGCGAGTTCGGCCAGGGCGTCGGCGATGCGTTCCCGGGCCGCCCCGAGGTCCTTGCTGCCGGGCGGGAGGCCGCCGGAGACCAGGACCAGGGTGTCGGTGCCGAGGGTGGCCGCCTCCTCGATGGCGCGGCGGTTGTCGGCCAGGGCGGCCGCCCGCTCCCGCGGGTCGATCGCCGTGAGGAAGCCGCCCCGGCACAGGGTCGTCACCGTCAGGCCCGCCTCGCGGACGAGTCCGGCCGTCGCCTCGACGCCGTACGACTGCACCGGCTCACGCCACAGGCCCACCCGGCCGATGCCCAGTTCCGCGCACGCGTCGGCGAGTTCGGGCAACGACAGCTGTTTCACCGTCATCTGGTTGATCGAGAAGCGTTCGAGACCGGTCACTGGGCGACTCCGTACAGGGCGAGCAGGGTCTTCATCCGTTCCTCCGCCAGCTTCGGGTCCGGGAACAGGCCGAGGGCGTCGGCGAGTTCGTAGGCGCGGGCCAGGTGCGGCAGGGAGCGGGCCGACTGCAGTCCGCCGACCATCGTGAAGTGCGACTGGTGGCCGGCGAGCCAGGCGAGGAGGACCACGCCGGTCTTGTAGAAGCGGGTCGGTGGCTGGAAGAGATGGCGGGACAGCCCGACCGTGGGGTCCAGCAGGCGCCGGAAGCCGGCCGTGTCGCCGGTGTCCAGGACCCGTACGGCCTCGGCGGCCAGCGGGCCCAGCGGGTCGAAGACGCCCAGCAGGGCGTGGCTGAAGCCCTGTTCGTCGCCGGCGATGAGCTCGGGGTAGTGGAAGTCGTCGCCGGTGTAGCAGCGCACGCCCCGGGGCAGCCGGCGGCGCAGGGCGACCTCGCGTCCGGCGTCCAGCAGGGACACCTTGATGCCGTCGACCTTGTCCGGGTGCGCGGCGACGACCTCGAGGAACGTCTCCGTGGCCGCGTCCAGGCCGGACGAGCCCCAGTAGCCCTCCAGCGCCGGGTCGAACATGGGGCCCAGCCAGTGCAGGATCACCGGTTCGGCGGACTGGCGCAGCAGATGGCCGTAGACGTCCAGGTAGTCCTCGGGGCCCCGGGCGGCGGCGGCCAGGGCGCGCGACGCCATCAGGATCGGCTGGGCGCCCGCCTCCTCCACGATCGCGAGCTGTTCCTCGTAGGCGGCGCGGATCTCCGCCAGGCTGCCGCTGGTGATCTGGTCGGTGCCGACCCCGCAGGCGATCCTGCCGCCCACCGCCTTCGCCTCCGCCGCGCTGCGGCGGATCAGCTCGGCGGCGCCCGCCCAGTCCAGGCCCATGCCGCGCTGGGCGGTGTCCATCGCCTCGGCGACACCGAGCCCGTGGGACCACAGGTGGCGGCGGAAGGCGAGGGTGGCGTCCCAGTCGACGGCGGCGGGCGAGTCCGGGGTCGTGTCGGCGTACGGGTCGGCGACGACGTGGGCCGCGGAGAAGACCGTGCGGGAGGTGAAGGGGGCGCCGGGGGACACGGCCAGGGGGTCGGTGCGGGGCTCGTAGGCGCGCAACGAGCCGTCGGCCGCGGGGAGTCGGACGGTCA
This sequence comes from Streptomyces sp. NBC_00557, assembly GCF_036345995.1. NCBI lineage: Bacteria > Bacillati > Actinomycetota > Actinomycetes > Kitasatosporales > Streptomycetaceae > Streptomyces > Streptomyces sp. NBC_00557. The sequence goes on along the minus strand of NZ_CP107796.1, from coordinate 5,225,608 downwards.
CAGCGCGATCTCCGGCACGTCGATGCGGCGGCCCTCGGCGGAGGACTTCAGGCCCAGCTCGGCGAGCTGGACGCCACGGGCGCCGGCCAGCAGGTCCCAGTGGTACGGGGCGTCCGTGTGGACGTGCTTGAGGAACAGCTCCCACTGGGCCTTGAAGCCGTTGCCGAACTCCCCGTTGTCCGGGACCTCCTGCCACTGGTCGCGGAAGGCCTCGGTGGCGGGGACGTCCGGGTTCCAGACCGGTCTGGGGGTCGCCGAGCGGTGCTGGACGCGGCAGTTGCGCAGGCCGGCCACCGCCGAGCCCTCGGTGCCGTCGACCTGGAACTCGACCAGTTCGTCGCGGTGCACGCGCACCGCCCAGGAGGAGTTGATCTGGGCGATGGCGCCGCCCTCCAGTTCGAAGATGCCGTACGCGGCGTCGTCGGCGGTGGCGTCGTAGGGCTTGCCCTGTTCGTCCCAGCGCTGCGGGATGTGGGTGGTGGCGAGGGCCTGGACGGACGTGACGCGGCCGAACAGCTCGTGCAGGACGTATTCCCAGTGCGGGAACATGTCGACGACGATGCCGCCGCCGTCCTCGGCGCGGTAGTTCCAGGAGGGGCGCTGGGCCTCCTGCCAGTCCCCCTCGAACACCCAGTAGCCGAACTCGCCCCGCACGGACAGGATCCGGCCGAAGAAGCCGCCGTCGACGAGCCGCTTCAGCTTCAGCAGGCCCGGCAGGAAGATCTTGTCCTGGACCACGCCGTGCCTGACGCCCCTGGCGTGGGCGAGGCGGGCGAGTTCAAGGGCGCCGGCCAGGCCGGTCGCGGTCGGCTTCTCGGTGTAGACGTGCTTTCCGGCGGCGATCGCCTTCCTGATCGACTCCTCGCGGGCGGAGGTGACCTGGGAGTCGAAGTAGATGCCGACACTGTCGTCCGCGAGGACCGCGTCGAGGTCGGTCGAGACGTGTTCCAGGCCGTGCCGTTCGGCGATCTGCCTGAGCGCGTGCTCGCGGCGGCCGACCAGGACCGGTTCCGGCCACAGCACGGTGCCGTCGCCGAGGTCGAGGCCTCCCTGCTCGCGCAGGGCGAGGATCGACCGGACGAGGTGCTGGCGGTAGCCCATGCGCCCGGTGACGCCGTTCATGGCGATACGCACCGTCTTGCGTGTCACGTGAGTCCCCTCTGTGCAGCTGCCGTGCCACTGCGCGCCCCGATGCAGCAAGCGCTTTCTATCGAGGAGAAGCTAGCCCCTGCGCGGTGGTCCGTACAAGACCGTGTCCGCTTCGAGTTGTTCGAGGGGGCGAACAACCGGGGGCCTTGGCCTTAAGGTCTGCTCGACGGATTCTCGGAACCAGCAGCAGGACCCGGCTGTCTACGAGGGCGTACGACACGATGCGCGACCGGAGGACGACGAGATGACGGTGACCCTGGCGGATGTGGCGGCCCGCGCCCAGGTCTCACCCGCGACGGTGTCGCGCGTGCTGAACGGCAACTACCCGGTGGCCGCCTCCACGCGCGAGCGGGTGCTGCGGGCGGTGGACGAGCTGGACTACGTCCTCAACGGCCCGGCGAGCGCGCTCGCGGCGGCCACCTCCGACCTGGTCGGCATTCTCGTCAACGACATCGCCGACCCGTTCTTCGGGATCATGGCGAGCGCGATCCAGGCCGAGATCGGCGGCGTCGGCGGCGGCCGGGCGGGCGGCGAGCGGCTGGCGGTGGTCTGCAACACCGGCGGGTCCCCCGAGCGGGAACTGACGTACCTGACCCTGCTGCAGCGGCAGCGGGCGGCGGCCGTGGTGCTGACCGGCGGGGCCGTGGAGGACGCGCCGCACGCGGCGGCGGTCGCGGCGAAGCTGCGCAAGCTGACGGACGCCGGGACGCGGGTGGTGCTGTGCGGGCGGCCGCCGGCGGCCGACACCGGGGCGGTCACGCTGACCTTCGACAACCGGGGCGGGGCGCGCCTGCTCACCGAGCATCTGCTCGGCCTCGGCCACCGCCGGCTCGGCTACATCGCGGGCCCGGAGGAGCGCACGACCACCCGGCACCGGCTGGAGGGGCACCGGGAGGCGCTGGCGGCGGCGGGGGTCGAGGAGGATCCGCGCTGGACGGTGCACGGGCGGTACGACCGCCAGTCCGGGCACGAGGCGACGCTGGAGCTTCTGCGCCGGGACCCCTCCCTGACGGCCGTCGTCGCCGCGAACGACTCCGTCGCGCTCGGGGCGTGTGCGGCGCTGCGGGAGTCGGGGCGGCGGATTCCCGAGGACGTGTCGGTCGCCGGGTTCGACGATCTGCCGTTCAGCGTGGACGCGGTGCCGTCGCTGACGACCGTGCGGCTGCCGCTGGCGGAGGCGGGAGCGCGGGCGGGGCGGATCGCGATGGGGCGGGAGGAGCCGCCGGGCGCTGTCGCCGTGATCCGGGGGGAGCTGATGGTCCGGGGGTCTTCGGGGGTGCCGCGGGACTGAGGCGCCGTGGCGGGCCACCCGCCCACCCGTTCACCGTCGGCCGAGAGGCTGCCCTCGATCGTTCGGTTCACGTCGGCCGAGAGGCTGCCCTCGGTCGCGAGACCCGCCACGCCCGTCGTTCATTTCCGGCCCGGCAGTGACCGTCCCAGCAGGGGCAGCGGTGCCTCGCCTCTCCTGCGGTCGCGGTACCAGCGTTTGCCGGTGTCGTAGGCGCGGCGGGCCCGGCGTACGGCGGGGATCTGGGTGGCGAGGTGGACCTGGTAGCGCCAGGGGCTCTGATGGCCCTGGCGTACCGACATGGCGTAGGCGAAGGACACCGGGTCGCGGTCCAGGTAGTCGTCCAGCCGCTCGAACCAGGCCATGCTGGAGCGCGCTCCGGCCTGGGTGCCGTGGAGTTCGGCGCGCCGGTGCTGGTCGTACTCCCGCAGGGCCACCTGAGGGTCGGGGAACTCCGCGAGGGCGTGGGCCAGCACCATCGCGTCGATCATCGCGAGCCGGGTGCCGGAGCCGAGCGTGAAGTGCGTGGTGTGCGCGGCGTCCCCGGCCAGGACGACGTTGCCGTCGACCCAGGTGCGGTTGCTGATGTGCTGGAACCGCTGCCACTTCGCCGGCTCGCCGCGTGACCGGCTGATCAGGGAGTGGCCGTCGAGCGCCCGGTGGAAGATCTTCTCCAGCAGCGGGACGGCGTCCTCGGAGTCGAGCGTGTCGAGGCCGAGGCCGTGCCAGGTCTGGGGCGAGCACTCCACGATGCAGGTGCTGATCCCTTGGAACGACGGATAGGCGTGGAACCAGATCCAGCCGGCCGGGGTCTCCTCGAAGTCGAACACGAAGCTGTCGAACTGCCGGTCCGTGCCGAGCCAGATGTAGGGGTTGCGGCCGGTCTCGATCCTGGTGCCGAAGTGCTCGGCGCGGCTCTGCCGGATCCGGCTGCCCGCGCCGTCGCAGGCCACGATCAGGTCGGCGTCCGGCAGGTCGGCGGGGTCGGCGAGCGTCTCGTGCCGGACGTCGACGCCGAGGGACCGGGCGCGGCGGGTCAGGATGTCCAGCAGGGCGGCGCGGCCCAGGCTGTAGCCGTAGCCGCCGAAGTACGCGGTGCCGTCGTGCCGGCTGCCGTGCACGCGGATCTCCTGGTCCTGCCAGAGCACGGAATGGGCGCTCACCGCCCGCGCGCTCTCGGGGTCGTTGCGGTGCAGGATGTCGAGCAGGTCGTTCCAGTACACGACGCCCCAGCCGTACGTCGCCTCGGGCGGGTCGCGTTCGATCACGACGATCTCGTGGCCCGCGTCCCGCAGCTTCGCGGAAATCGAGAAGTACAGCCCGGCCGGGCCTCCGCCCACACACACGATCCTCATCCGGTCACCGCCTCAGGGTGCAGTCGCAGGGATCCGGGTGCCCGTGGGGCCGGGCACCCGGATCCGCCTTTCGTTTGTCAGGTGGGGTCGATCACTGCAGGGCTGTCAGTCCCAGCCCCAGCCGCCGCCCCAGCCCCAGCCGCCGTCGCCCCAGCCCCAGCCCCAGCCCCAGCCGCCGCCGTGGCCCCAGCCCCAGCCGCCGCCGTGACCCCAGCCCCAGCCCCAGCCGCCGTCGCCCCAGCCCCAGCCCCAGCCGCCGCCGTGGTTGGGGGACGACGTGACGACGTGGTCGGGGGCTGCGGTGGTCGTGGCGGCCTGGGCTGCTCCGGCTCCTGCGGCGATGGCGAGGATCGGCGCCGAGCAGACGGCGATGGCGGCCTTCTTGATACGAGACGTGTGAGCGCGCATGACGATCCCCTCTCCGAGGGTGTGTTGGATGGTCCGGGGGCCTCGACGGGGCCTCCGCGGTTGCGCGGCAGAGCCTGCGCGTCGCTCCGCGCGCCTCCGCCGCCCGCAGTGCGCGTTCCGGCGGCGGTCTGTCACGTCCATCCAAATCGGACATACGTGACTTTTCACTCTCAACTTACGTGCGGATCGCGGCGGAGTCAAAAGGAGGGCCCGGCCCGCAGATAAAGAACAGGTAAAAACGGGACCCCGGTCCGGCCCCAATCCCCTTGCCGGGCAGGCGGATTCGCCGCGGCGTGCGCTCGGCATGGACGCGGGCGCGCGACGGACCTACTCTCCGAGGGTCGGTATCTCTGACTCAGTCAAGCATCCGGGGGCGATCATGACCGTCCAGGACGTCCGCGCCTTCAACCGCTTCTACACGGGCGTCATCGGCGCCCTCGACTACGGCCGCCACCTGTACGCGCCGTACACCCTCACCGAAACCCGTGTCCTGTACGAACTCGCCCAGGCGCCGCACCTGGACGCGGCCGAGCTGCGCACCGGGCTCGACCTGGACGCCGGGTATCTCAGCCGGATCCTGAACAGGTTCGAGGACGCCGGGCTGATCGAGCGCGGGCCCTCGCAGAGCGATCCGCGCCGGCGGCGGGTACGGCTCACCGCGCGCGGGCGGGAGACCGCCGCACTGCTCGACGAGCGGGCCCGGGAGACCGTCGGGGCCCTGCTCGACACGGTGGCCCCCGCCGACCGGCCGCGGCTGGCGGAGGCCATGCGGACCATCCAGGACGTCCTCGGCGCGGCGCGCACCGCCGGGCGGACCCGGTCCGGCGAGGTCGTGCTGCGCGGTCCGGGCCCCGGCGACCTCGGCTGGATCGTGCAGCGCAACGCCGCGCTGTACGCGGCCGAGTACGGCTGGAACGCCGATTACGAGGCGCTGGTGGCCCGGATCGTCGCCGGCTTCGCGGAGGACCACGACCCGCGTCTGGAGCGGGTGTGGATCGCCGAGCAGGACCGGCGGCCGGTGGGCTGTGTGATGTGCGTACGGGACGGCGCGCCCGGCACCGCGCGGCTGCGGCTGCTGCTCGTCGAACCGGAGGCACGCGGGCACGGCGTCGGCGACCGCCTGGTGCGGGCCGTGATCGACTTCGCGCGCGGGGCCGGATACCGGGACCTGGTGCTGTGGACCAACGACGTGCTCGCCGGCGCCCGCCGCATCTACCAGCGGCACGGCTTCACCCTCGTGTCCGAGAAACCCCACCACTCCTTCGGCAAGGACCTGGTGGGGCAGGACTGGCGGCTGCCACTGCAGGGGGCGGATGAGTGAGGGCCGGGCCCAGCGGATCGCGGGACGGCGGACCCGGGACGGGTCCGTGCCCGGTGGGTGAGGGACGGGTGAGCACTTGGGTCGGACCGTGACCCGATCTGCGCGGATCTGCCCGGATCGGGCCGGTGACGAGTAGGGTCCGGAACATGAAGCTGGCGTTCTCCACTCTCGGTGTCCCCGGCCTGCCCGTCCCTGAGGTCCTGGCGCTCGCGACCGCGCACGGCTACCACGGCGTCGAACTGCGCGCCCACCCGGAGGAGCCGGTCCACCCCGGCCTCTCCCCCGCCGAACGCGCCGAGACCGCGGCCCTGTTCAAGGAGACCGGCGTCGAGGTGCTGGGGCTGGCCGGGTACGCACGCGTCGCCGCGCCGGGCGACGACGCCCCCGTACTGGCGGAGGTCCGGGACCTTCTGCAGCTCGCCCACGACCTGGGCGCGCCGTACGTCAGGGTCTTCCCCGGCGCCGACCCCGGCCTGCCCCGTGAGGAGTCCGACGCCGTCGCCGCCCGGCGGCTCGGCACCGCCGCGGAGGACGCCGCCGCGCTGGGCGTGCGGATCCTGCTGGAGACGCACGACTCGCATCGCACGGGAGCGGACCTGATCCGGGTGCTGGGCCCGGTCGGGCACCGGCAGGTGGGCGCGCTGTGGGACGTCATGCACACCTGGCTGGGCGGTGAACAGCCGGCCGACACCTACGCCGCACTCGCCCCGCACCTGGGGTACGTGCAGGTCAAGGACATCGCGTCAGCGCAGGACACGACCCCGCTGCCGCTGGGCTCCGGGGTGCTTCCGCTCACCGAGTGCGTGGACGTGCTGTGCCGGCGCGGCTGGGACGGGTGGCTGTGCTGGGAGTACGAGAAGCGGTGGTACGAGTCGGCGGCGCCGCTGGAGGGTCTGCTCGGGGCGGGACGGGAGCATGTGCTGCGCCTGCTGGGCGAGGCAGCGTAGGGGTGGTCGACGTGCGGCTGAGGGCTCGGGGCCGCCGGGCCGTCGCCGGGTGCGGGTGCGCCGTGGTTTCTCGAGCCCGCGCGGCGGAGCCGCATGTCGAACACAGCCCCGCGCCCCTTACGGGGCGCTAATTCGGTGGCCGGGGTGCGGGGGGCCGGTTAGCCTCCCCCGGTGATCCAGCCCTTCATCGACGTACGCCCCCTGCGCGCCTCACCCGTCTTCCGGCGGCTGCTGATCGGGCGGACCGTGTCCGTGCTGGGCGGGTTCATGACGATAGTGACGGTCATGTACCAGGTGTGGGACATGACCCGCAGCACGGCGTGGACCGGTGCGGTGGGGCTCGCGCAGGCGTTGCCGCTGGTGGGGTTCGGGCTGTTCGCGGGGGCCTGGGTGGACCGCGCGGACCGGCGGCGGATCTTCCTGACGGCCACCGTGGGCCAGGCGGCCTGTTCCGCGCTGCTGGCCGTGCAGGGGTTCACCGGCCACGTCCCGGTGGTGGCCGTGCTCGCGCTGGTCGCCGCGCAGTCGGCGTTCGGTGCGCTCGGCGCCCCGGCGGCCGGGGTCTTCGTGCCGCGTCTGCTGCCGAAGGAGCAGGTGGCCGCCGGGCTGGCGCTGAACCAGATCACCGGTCAGGCGATGATGCTGCTCGGCCCCGCGCTGGCCGGCGTGCTGCTGGGCCGGCTGGGCATCGGCGCCTGCTATCTGCTGGACGCCCTCAGCTTCGGCGTCGCCTTCTACGGCGCCTTCGGGCTGCCCGCGCTGCCCCCGCGGGGCGAGCCGTCGCGTGCGGGGGTGCACGGGGTGCTGGACGGGCTGCGGTTCCTGGCCGGGCACCGGGTGGTGCGGGGCGCGCTGATCACCGACCTGGCGGCGACCGTGCTGTCCTTCCCGGTCAGCCTGTTCCCGCTGGTCAACGCCGAGCGGTTCGGCGACGACCCGGACACGCTCGGGCTGTTCCTGTCGGCGCTGGCCGTGGGCGGCGTCACGGCCACCGCGCTGTCGGGCGCCGTGACACGGCTCGGCCGGCCGGGTCCGGTCATGCTGGGCGCGGCGGCCGTCTGGGGCGCCGCGCTGGTCCTGTTCGGGCTGACCACCGACCCCTGGGCGGGTCTCGCCCTGCTCGCCGTCGCGGGCGCCGGGGACGCCATCTCGGTGGTCTGCCGGTCCACGATCGTGCAGACCCGCACCCCGGACGCGCTGCTCGGCCGGGTCACCGCGGCCGAGCAGATCGTCGGCCAGGCGGGCCCCAGCCTCGGCAACGTGCGCGGCGGCCTGGTCGCCGGCTGGTCCTCCGGCGCGGTCGCGCTGATCAGCGGAGGGCTGATGTGCCTGCTGGCCGTGGGGGCGGTGACCGCGACGACACCCGAACTGCGGGGGCGGGCGCCGGGGGCGGCCGAAGGGGCCGCCCCCGGAGCGCCGGACGGGGTCATGGGGTGAGCCCGGGACCGGCACGCCGTCCCGGCCGCCGGCTCCCCTCCGCCTGACGCGTCATGAGCGGCGTGCCGCCGTCCCGGCACCCCTCCGGTACGAGCGCGTCGTCATGCCGTCGACGGTCTCCTCCGGCCCCGTCGCCCCGACGCGCCTGCGCCGCGGCCCACTCGACGGCGAGCGGCCGATCCGCGCCCTGGCGGCGGCCGGGCCTACAGCCGGCGGGCGCACCCCACCGGCCTGTTCCCGCCGAGCTGGACGTACAGGGCCGTCGACGCCGGGCAGTCCTCCCGTGCCGCCGTCGCCCTGGTGATCCGGTACTGCGGGCGGTGCCGGCCGGAGCCGTCGCAGGGGGTCTCGCGGACCTGGCCCTTGCCGGATGAGTACACGCAGTCGCCGGGGATGGTGCGGGGGCCGCCTCCGCCGCCGGGGTCGCCGGGGTGCGGGGGCTCGAGGTCGCGCATGCAGGCGTACCCCTGCGGGATCGCCCCGTCGCCGTCCTCGTCGCCCGCCGCGGCCTGGGCGCTGATGTGCAGCACGAAGTCGGTGGTGGCCGGGCACAGCGGTCCGTCGGTGACCGCGCCGTCGTACCGGGCGACGACCCTGGCCGCCGCCCGCTCGCTCGCGCAGGGCACCTCGGTGAAGCTGGTCGTGCCGAAGGAGCTGCACTCGCCGACCGCGAGGAACTCGGCGCCGTAGCCGCCGGCCGTGGCCTGGGTGGGGCGGGCGTCGCCGACGGGGGCGCCCGCCGGGCCGCGGCAGCCGGTCAGCAGCGCGGCCGGCAGCAGGAAGGCCAGGCATGCCAGGCACGCGGCTTTCGCGGCGCCTTTCCCACGCATGGCCATCCCCCCTGACACCCCCGGTCCAGCGTGGCCCCCGGTGGTGCGGCCACGCCAGACATGAGGGAGGGTTTCCGCCCGTTGGGGGGATTGCGCCCGGTGTGTGGCGTACGGCTAGTACGTCAGCCCGTACCCGATCGGGTACAGCACCTGCGTGGGGTCGTCGGCCCGCTGCACCGGCACAGGCAGTGTGCCGCGCGGGGGCACGTCTCCGGCGATCACCCGGGCGGCGGCGCGCACCTCGACGTCGGTCCAGCCGTAGGAGGCCAGGCAGGCCTTGACGGCGGGGTACTGGGCCACGTCGTAGGGGTTGCGCACGGCGAGGGCCGCGACGGGCCTGCCGGTGGCCAGCAGGCGCCGCACCAGCGCGGTCTGCGCGCTGCCCGCCGTCACGTTGTAGGTGGCCACCACCACCGCGTCCGCGTTCTGCGCTGCGGCGACCGCCTTGGCGATGGCCGCGGCGGAGGGCGCGGTCCCGGTGGACAGGGCGGTGGCGGTGAAGCCCAGCTCGGTGAGGGCGGCGGCCAGGACGGCGGTGGGCGGGCCGTCGGTGGCGGAGGGGGAGGCCGGGTCGGCGCCGACGACCAGGACGCGGGGCTGGGCGCTCGGGGAGAAGGGGAGGGTGTGGTCCTCGTTGACCAGCAGGGTCGTGGTGCGCGCGGCGATCCGGTCGGCGGTCGCCAGGTGGGCCGGGGTGCCGACCCGGCCGAGGTCGGTCCGGCCGGCCCGCGGGTCGTCGAAGAGGCCGAGCCGGGCCTTCAGGCGCAGGATGCGCAGGATCGATTCGTCGAGGCGGGACTCGGTCAGCTCGCCGTTCTGGACGGCCTTCAGCACGGCGTTGTAGGCCACGTCGAGGGAGGGCGGGTTGAGGAGCTGGTCGACGCCGGCCTTCAGGGCGAGCACCGGCACCCGGTCGTCGCCGTACTTGACGCGGACGCCCTCCATGCCGAGGGAGTCGGTGATGACCACTCCGTCGTAGCCGAGTTCGCCGCGCAGGATGCCGGTGAGGATCGGGTGGGAGAGGGTGGCCGGGTCGCCGGAGTCGTCCAGGGCCGGGAACTGGATGTGCGCGGTCATGACGGAGTCGATGCCGGCGGCGATCGCGGCCCGGAAGGGCACGGCGTCCAGCTTCTCCCACAGCTCGCGGCTGTGGGTGATGACCGGCAGGCCGGTGTGGCTGTCGGTGGCGGTGTCGCCGTGGCCGGGGAAGTGCTTGGCGGTGGCCGCGACCCGGGCGGCCTGATAGCCCTTCACCTCGGCGGCGACCAGCGCGGCGACCGCGTCGGGGTCGGCGCCGAACGACCGTACGCCGATGACCGGGTTGGCCGGGTTGACGTTGACGTCGGAGTCCGGGGAGTAGTCCTGGTTGATGCCCATCGCGCGCAGCTCGGTGCCGGAGACGCGGCCGAGGGTGTGCGCGTCGGCGCGGGAGCCTCCGGCGCCGATCGCCATGGCGCCGGGGAAGAGGGTGGCGGGCTTGCCGACCCGGCAGACCGCGCCGTGCTCCTGGTCGGTGGCGATGAGCACCGGCAGGCCGCGCGGCTGGGCGAGGGAGGCCCGCTGGATGCCGTCGGAGAGGCCGGCGATCTGGCGCGGGTCATGGGTGTTGTGGGCCCAGGCGAAGTAGATGATGCCGCCGACGCGGTACTTGGCGATCAGCTCGGCGGCCGTGCGGACGCCGATCTCCTTGAGGTTGGCGTCGATGTCGGCCTGGTCGGGGTCGGTGGCGGAGGCGCCGTAGACCCGCATCACGAAGAGCTGGCCGACCTTCTCCTCGAGCGTCATCCGGGAGATCAGGGCGCGCAGCCGGTGGTCCTCGCCGGGCGTGGCGGCGTGGGCGGCCGTCGGTACGGCCAGTGCCGCGGTGAGGCCCGCGGTCGCGGCGAGGACGGCGCGTCTGGAGGGTCGTGCGGTGTTTCCCGTGCTGCTGTCGCTTCCCGTGCTGGCGTCGTGCACGTGCGCTCCTTCCGGAGGGGAACCGCTGAAGGAAACTTCCGAGGAGTCACCAATATCCGGGAAGTTTCTTTCCGTCAAGGGAGCGCACGGTAACCGGGAAAGGGGCCGTCACCGGCGCATGGGAGGGGGGCGCGCCGGTGACGGCGGGTGGCCGGCCGTGCCGCGGCGAAGAGGGTGGGTCGGCATTCGCGGCCAGTCGCGAGCGGCCGACACCACGGCACGGAAGACTCGTCCGGCAACCTGCCCCTTGGACGAACGGGCCGCCCGCCCGGTTCCCGGGGCATGGGCGTGGCCGTGCGTCCGTGCGGGCGCCGGAAGCGAATTGACGTTTCCTCAGCTCTGCCGGGGCGTCAGCACAGGATCCATCCCGTGCTGATGCCCGGCCGGCCCACCGAGCCCTTGATCCAGACGCAGCGGTGGCCGGCGTGGACGGTGACCGGACCCGCGTGGTGGCGGTACCAGCCCGTGTCGACGACCGGGCGGCTGCCGCGGGCCTGGACGCTGACCGACATCGGCCGGGCGGAGCCCGGGTTCCGGGCGACGGTGACGGCGCACACGTAGCCGTCGCGCTTGTAGACGTGGGTGACCCCGGTACTGAACGGCAGGGCCCGCACCTCGTGTCCGGAGCAGCCGGCCGCCGGGGCCGCCTGTGCGGCACCGGCCGTCACGAGGCCGAGCGTCCCGGTCACGGCCAGCACGGCCGCGCCGAGTGCCAGCCGCCGTCGTATCCCTCCACTGCTGTCCACTGCGGTTCTCCCCCTCACCGTGGCCCTGCACCTCCGATATCCGTACTGCTGTACGGACGCACGACGTATGTCGGATGGTTGCGCGGCCGTCAGAGACAGGGGTCAGCGGGAGGCGGTGACCGGCTCCTCCGGCTCGGGGCGGCCGACGAAGGTGCGCCACAGCTCGGCGTACCGGCCGTCGCGGGCGAGGAGTTCGGCGTGGGTGCCGTCCTCCGCGACCCGCCCGTGGTCCATCACCACCACCCGGTCCGCGCGGGCCGCCGTGGTCAGCCGGTGCGCCACGACCAGGGTCGTACGGCGGCCCGCCAGGCGGTCCGTGGCCTGGTTGACCTGGGCCTCCGTGGCCAGGTCGAGGGCGGCCGTGGCCTCGTCGAGGAGCAGGATGTCGGGGTCGACCAGCTCGGCGCGGGCGAGCGCGATCAGCTGGCGCTGGCCCGCCGAGAGGTTGCGGCCGCGCTCGGCGACCTCGTGCAGATAGCCGCCCTCCAGCGTGGCGATCATCTCGTGCGCGCCGACCGCCCGTGCCGCCGCCTCCACCTCGGCGTCGGTGGCGTCGGGACGGCCGTAGGCGATGGCGTCGCGGACCGTGCCGGGGAACAGGTACGCCTCCTGCGGGACCACGCCGAGGCGGTGCCGGTACGAGGTCAGGTCCAGGGCGCGCAGGTCGGCGCCGTCGACCGTGACCCGCCCGGCGGTCGGGTCGTAGAACCGCGCCACCAGCTTGACCAGGGTCGACTTGCCGGCGCCCGTCTCGCCGACGAAGGCCACCGTCTGCCCGGCCGGGATCGTCAGGTCGATGCCGGTCAGCGCCTCCTCGTCGGCGCCATAGGCGAAGTGCACGCCCTCGAAGGCGATCTCGCCGCGCAGGGAGAGGACTTCGCGGGGCTCGTCCGCCGACTTCGTGGACGTCGGCTCGCGCAGCAGCTCCTGGATGCGGCCCAGGGAGACCGTGGCCTGCTGGTAGCCGTCGAAGACCTGGGACAGCTGCTGGACCGGCGCGAAGAACAGGTCGATGTAGAGCAGGTAGGCGACCAGGGCGCCGGTCGTCAGGGTCGCCGCCTCCACCCGGCCCGCGCCTGCGATCAGCACGCACGCCGAGGCGACGGACGACAGCAGCTGCACGAACGGGAAGTAGACGGAGATCAGCCACTGGCCCCGGATGCGGGCGCGCCGGTAGCTGTCGCTGCGCTCGGCGAACCGCCGCCCGCCGTCCCGCTCGCGCCGGAAGGCCTGCACGATCCGCAGCCCGGCCACCGACTCCTGCAGATCGGCGTTGACCACCGACACCCGCTCGCGGGCGAGTTCGTACGCCTTCACGCTCGCCCGGCGGAAGAAGAAGGTCGCGACGATCAGCGGCGGCAGCGTGGCGAAGACCACGAGCGCGAGCTGGAGGTCGATCACCAGCAGGACGCCCATGATGCCGAAGAAGGTGACGACCGAGACGAACGCCGTGACCAGGCCCGTCTGCAGGAAGGTGGACAGGGCGTCGACGTCCGTCGTCATCCGCGTCATGATCCGGCCGGTCAGCTCGCGCTCGTAGTAGTCGAGCCCGAGCCGCTGCAGCTGGGCGAAGATCTTCAGCCGCAGCGCGTACAGCACCCGCTCGCCGGTGCGGCCGGTCATCCGGGTCTCGCCGATCTGCGCGGCCCACTGCACGAGCACGGTCAGCAGGCCGAGCAGGGAGGCCGCCCACACCGCGCCGAGCGCCGTCTTCGTCACGCCGGCGTCGATGCCGTGCCGGATCAGCACCGGCAGCAGCAGCCCGGCGCCGGCGTCCACGGCGACCAGCAGCAGGCTGACCAGCAGGGGCAGGCCGAAGCCGCGCAGCAGGCGGCGCAGACCGTAGGAGTCCTCCGGCAGCACCGCGCGGGCCTCGTCGATGCCGGGGGTGTCGGTGGCCGGCGGCAGCGCCTCCACCTGGGCGAGGAGTTCCGGGGTGGCGGGAGTGCCGCCGAGCGCGTGGTCCCTGGGGGTGCGGTCGCCGGTCCACAGGCTGGGGGTGACCCCCCGCTCGGCGTCGAACTCGGCGTCCAGCTCCTCGCGGACCGACGTGTCCTCGCTCGGTACGGCGGGCTCGGCGTGGCCCGGGGAGACCCCGCCCAGCTCGTCCGGGTCGGTCAGCAGCCGGCGGTAGAGCGCGCACCGCTCCTGGAGTTCCTCGTGGGTGCCGAGGTCGGCGAGCCGGCCGCCGTCGAGGACGGCGATGCGGTCGGCGAGGTTGAGGGTGGAGCGGCGGTGTGCGATGAGCAGGGTCGTACGGCCCTGCATGACGTGCCTGAGCGCCTCGTGGATCTCGTGCTCCACGCGGGCGTCGACGGCGGAGGTGGCGTCGTCCAGGACGAGGAGCCGCGGGTCGGTCAGCAGGGCGCGGGCGAGCGCGATGCGCTGGCGCTGGCCGCCGGACAGGGTCAGGCCGTGCTCGCCGACCTTGGTGTCGTAGCCCTCGGGCAGCTCGGCGATGAACCGGTCCGCCTGGGCGGCGCGGGCGGCCCGCTCCACCTCCTCCCGGGTCGCGCCGGGACGGCCGTAGGCGATGTTGTTGCGCACGGTGTCGGAGAAGAGGAAGGAGTCCTCGGGCACGAGCCCGATCGCGGCCCGCAGGCTGTCCAGGGTCAGCTCGCGCACGTCGTGCCCGCCGACCAGGACCGCGCCGTGGGTGACGTCGTAGAAGCGCGGCAGCAGCAGGGAGAGGGTGGACTTTCCTGAGCCGGAGGATCCGACGACGGCGAGGGTCTCCCCCGGGCGGATCTCGAAGCTCAGCCCGTCCAGCACGGGACGCTCGTGGTCGTACCCGAAGGACACGTCGTCGAACTCGACGCTGGCCGGCGCGTCGGCGGGCAGCTCCTTGGCGCCGTCCTTCATCGTCGGCTCGGTGTCGATCAGCTCCAGGACCCGCTCGGTGCCGGCCCGGGCCTGCTGGCCGACCGTGAGGACCACCGCGAGCATGCGGACCGGGCCGACCAGCTGGGCGAGGTAGCTGGAGAAGGCGACGAAGGTGCCGAGCGTGATGTGCCCGCGCACGGCCAGCCAGCCGCCGAGGGCCAGCATGGCGACCTGGCCGAGGGCGGGGACGGCCTGCAGGGCGGGGGTGTACGTGCTGTTCAGGCGGATCGTGCGCAGCCGCGCGGCGAACAGCCTGCGGCCGGCCTCCCTGAGCTTGCCGGTCTCCTGCTCCTCCTGCCCGAAGCCCTTGACCACGCGTACGCCGCTCACCGCGCCGTCGACCACGCCGGCGACGGCGGCGGCCTGGGCCTGGGCGTACCAGGTGGCGGGGTGCAGCTTCCTGCGGCTGCGCTTGGCGATGGCGTACAGGGCCGGGGCGACGGCGAGCGCGATCAGGGTCAGCGGCAGCGACAGCCAGGCCATGATCCCCAGGGAGATCAGGAAGAGCAGGACGTTCCCGATGGTCATCGGGAGCATGAAGAGCAGGCCCTGGATCAGCTGCAGGTCGCTGGTGGCCCGGCCGACGACCTGACCCGTGGACAGCTCGTCCTGGCGGCGGCCGTCCAGGCGGGTGATCGTGCCGTACATCTCGGTCCGCAGGTCGTGCTGGACGTCGAGGGCGAGCCGCCCGCCGTAGTAGCGGCGGACGTAGGCGGACGCGTACACGAGGAGGGCCGCGCCGATCAGGGCGCCGGCCCAGGGGGCCATGGCGCGGGTGTGGTTCCCGATCACGTCGTCGATGATCACCTTGGTGATCAGCGGGACGAGGGCCATGACGGCCATACCCGCGAGGGAGGAGCCGAGCGCCAGGATCACATCCCTGGGGTATCGCCAGGCGTAGCCTGCGAGCCGTCCTGCCCATCCCCGTTGCGGTGACACGCGGGTGCC
Organism: Streptomyces sp. NBC_00557; assembly: GCF_036345995.1. Classification (NCBI taxonomy): domain Bacteria; kingdom Bacillati; phylum Actinomycetota; class Actinomycetes; order Kitasatosporales; family Streptomycetaceae; genus Streptomyces; species Streptomyces sp. NBC_00557. The sequence continues at coordinate 5,210,340 of NZ_CP107796.1, read as the reverse complement.
TTCCTGTCGACCTGCTCTACCGAAAGGCACCAACGTCACGCGATGCGGATTTCATCCCTCCGCAACAAACCGGGGAGCCGGAAGGGGGAGGTCAGACCCGTACCCGCAGGTAGTAGAACCTCGTCGTCTGCACCGGGTTCTGGTTGTCGTCGCTCACCAGGAGGACCTTCAGGCGGCCGGTGTGGTCACGCCCCGTGATCGTCATACCCTCGATGTTGTCGAGCAGGGGGTTGGGCTGGGGCTGCTTCGCCGTGGCGCCGAGGCTCGGGCAGCCGGCGATGTCGGCCAGCAGCGTCTTCCTGATCAGCCGGACGGACGACTGGCCGGTGAGGTTCTCGATGCCGCCGGTGTCGGTCGCGTGGCGGGGGTCCGCCAGGTAGAGGCGGACGGTGTTGCCGACGCCGGAGGTGAAGCCGCGTTCCAGGACGAGGAGGCGGCCGTCGGGCGTGGCCTGGACCTCGGGGACGCCGAGCCCGGCGTCGGTGCGGTAGGCGTACTGGGCGGCGAGCCGGAAGTGGCCGCCCGTGGTGCGCCGCCAGGTCTGGAAGCGGACGATCCCCGTCGAGTCGCCCGCGATCGCGTCCTCCATGGAGGCCAGCAGGGTGCGGCCGCCGGGCAGCAGGGTCAGGCCCTCGAAGGTCTGGTTGGCGGTGGCGCGGCCGGCCGGGGCGACGAGGAGCGAGGAGGGGACGGGGAGCCGGTCCAGGATCCTGCCGTCGGCGGAGTAGCGGCGGACCGACGGCTCGGTCTCGGAGGTGACGAGCCGGGTGCCGTCCCGGTCCACGACCAGGCCCTCGGAGTCGAGGTCGGCGCCGTTCTCGTCGGCGAGGCGGACGGCGGACCTCGGCTGAAGGGTCGCCGGATCCAGGCCGAAGAGGGAGGAGCGGTCCTCCAGGGCCGCGATCGACCCGTCCCGGTCGACGGCGAGCGCGGAGAAGTTGCCGACGAACGTGCCGTCGTACGCCGTCTTGTCCAGCGCGTCGGAGAAGCGGTCGATGGAGACGGAGGGCGAACAGGCCTGGCCCGCCGGGGAGTCGGCGGCTCCGGCGGGCCCGGCGGCGGTCAGCGTGGCGGCCGCCGCCAGGCCGGCGGTCAGGGTGGCGAGTACGGTTCTCAGGCGCATGCCGGTCACCGTAGGGCGGGCGGGTGTCCGGCGGGAGACCGCGTCGTGAACCCGCTCTTCGTCAGCCCTGCGGCGGCACCGCGACGAAGGCCTCGCTGGGCTTGCTGGTCGGGGTGTAGACCGCGGTCGCGGAGGTGGTCGGCACCAGGTCCTTGTGGATGGCCCTGGCGACGTTCTGGATGGTGGTGACGCCGTAGTCCATGGTGCTGTTGTCCTGCGTGAGCACCGAGATCATGTAGTCGTGGCCGGCGCCGTCGAAGGTGCCGAGGCTGTGCACCCGCCAGCCGTGCGTCGAGCGCTGCAGCCAGCCGTTCTTGACGTGCACGGACACCGTGGACGGCGCGCCGGCCGGGGTGCCCCAGCGCTGCGAGGAGATGACCTGGCCCATCAGCTTCAGGATGTAGGCGCGGGAGTTGTCGCTCAGCACGCTGTTCCTGGCGGTGACCAGCTTCAGCAGCTTCTGCTCGTCGGTGACGTTCTCCTGGGTCAGACCCCAGTAGCCGTTCGCGCCCGGCACGGTCTTCGTCATCCCGGCGGCGGCGAGGAAGCCCTTGATCTTCGTCATGCCGAGCTGCTTCCACAGCGCGGTCGTGGCGTTGTTGTCGGACTTCGTGATCATGGCCTTGGTGAGGGATACCTCACGGTCGGTCAGATAGCGGTTGTGCTTCTTGGCGTCCCACAGCAGGGTCGCGAGCACCGTGACCTTGACGGTGCTGGCCGAGTCGTAGGAGCTGGTGGCGCGCAGGGTGCAGGTGGTCGCGGTGCTGCGGTCGTACAGGCCGAGGGCCACGGTGCTCTTGCGGTTCGCCAGGGCGGCCGTGATGTCCTTCTGCAGCTTGGCGGCGAGGCCCGCCTTGGCGGACGTACAGCTGACGGCGGGCGTGGCCGCGGCGGCCGGGGCGGCCGCGGCCACGGTGGGTATGAGCAGCGCGGCGCCGAGGGCGGCGGCGAGCGCGCCGCCACGTCGTGAGGTCCGGGGATTCATACCCCGTTGACGCACGGAACCGGCCGAATGGTTGTACTGCCGGTCCGGCGCCGGATGTTCGGCGGGGCCGGTGGACGGCAATGCTTCGTTCATGCCGGAGGACAACGAGAGCGCGCACAGCCGTGCCGGACGGCTGTTCGCCGCACTGGCCGCCCTGCACTTCCTCGCCGCACGGGGCCGCACGCTGCCCGGCCCCGACGCGTTCAGGCCGAAGGACGAACTGCCGAGACGCCTGCAGGGCCTCAAAGAGGGCCTGTACGACGACCTCGCCCTGGCACGCGCCCGAGGAGGCGCCCACTGGAAGGCGGCAGCGGAGGTGTTCCGGTCCGTACCGTCCTTCCTGGAGCAGGGACCGCTGTCACCCCACACCATCAGCCTCAAGGAGTCGGCGGACCACCAGGCCGGGTACGACGCCCAACTGGCCGCGCTGCGAAAGGACTTCCCCGGCCTGCTGCCCTGACCCCTCCTGCCCGCTGTCACCACCTCACAGCTTCCTCCCAGGCGCACCACAGCCCGCACACATCCAGGTGGGCGGCGGCATGATGGGCGGCGGCCCCGGTGGCGGCGGCAACACCGTCAGCTCGGCGGTCACGTCCTGGGTGCGGAAGCACGGGACGAAGGTGAAGGAGAGCGCGTACGGCAAGGGTTCGGCGTCCTCGGCGTCCTCGGCGCAGACAAACCAGTCGGTGCATAGGATCACCGGCATGCCACTGCGACCTGTGATGGTGAACATCAAGGCCCTCGACGCCGCGGCGGTCGGCCGGTTCTGGGCGGAGGCACTCGGCTGGAGCGCCTACCACCCCGGCGTGACCACCTACGTCGGGCCCGGCGGCGGCATCGTCTGGCCGGACCCGGTGTTCGTCTGCGTCGACGTCGTCCCCGTCCCGGAGCCCAAGACGACGGCCAAGAACCGCGTGCACCTCGACCTCGCCACCACTTCGGCCGCCCACCAGGCGGAGCTGGTCGCACGCCTCCAGTACCTCGGCGCGACGCCCGCCGACGTCGGTCAGGGCACGGTGCCGTGGACGGTCCTCGCCGACCCGGAGGGCAACGAGTTCTGCGTGCTGGAGCCCCGGGAGGTCTACCGGGACACCGGGCCGATCGCCGCGGTGGTGGTCGACTGCGCGGATCCACAGGCCATGGCCCGGTTCTGGGGCGACGCGATCGACTGGACGCTGCACGAGGCGACCGACGACCGTGCCGTACTGCGCAACGCCAAGGGCGTCGGCCCGTACCTGGAGTTCCTCCGCACGCCCGGCACGAAGACCGCACCGGACCGCGTCCACCTCGACCTGCTCCCGTACCCCGGTGACGACCAGGAGGCAGAGGTGACCCGGCTACGCACCCTCGGCGCCGCCGACCTCGACCTCGGCCAGGGCGACGTCCCCTGGACCTGCCTGACCGACCCGGAGGGCCACGAGTTCTGCGTCCTGGCCCCGTCCTGACGCAGACCGCCCGCTCATTCCGTGCGGCACAACTCCGCGGCGTCGACGGCATGCACGGCCCGCTGTGCCCACGCCTCCAACTGGTCGAGGTCGCTGCATGCCGTCACGCGCTCACGGACGGAGTCGGGCAGTCGGAGACGCTGAAGCGGCACGGCGGTGCGCGACCATCGCTTTCGCTCGCGAAGAACTGCACAATGAGTCCTTGTGCTGGACAGTGACGAGCGTCCGCGACGCGCCCCGATCCTGCTGGCCGCCATTGCGGTCCCGGTCGTCGGAGCGGCGGGGGCGCACCCGAGTTCGCTGCTTCGGGCGGCGGAGCGGGCCCAGGGTGCTGTCCTCATCGCCCTGATGGTCACAGTGGTGATCATGTTCCTCATCGCTCTGTCGCTGGGGAGCATCTGGGCCGTCAACACGGTCGCCTCCCTGATCCACAACATCCACAGCGGGCGCAGGATGCGCCACGGCGGTCATCCGTAACCTTCCGGAGGCGCCGCGCCGAAGCAGTGCCGTTCGCCGTCGCGGACCAGGCAGGCGCGTACGCCGTCCAGGTCGGACCGGGACACGGCGACCATCGGCGTCGACAGGGAGTCCTTCGCGTCGTACCGGTCCTTTACCTCGATCCGCCACGGGGCGTGACGCGGTACGAGGATCTCCGCCCGGTCCCCCACCCGGCCGAGGTCGATCCGCGCCCACACCGCACCGCAGGCCGGGCTGTGCCGGATCTTGACCACCGTCGGCCCGGGGAAGCTCCGTCGGCCCAGGGTCACCGGCACGGGATCCGCTCCGCAGCCGTACGACTCGGGGTCCTTGCCCGTGCAGCCGGCGCCGTGGCATCCCTTCGCCAAGGCGGTGGGGGACGGGGACGGTGCCGTACGCGGATCCGGGGCGGACCCGGTGAACGCTCCGGTGGCCGCCAGCGTGGCCACCGTCGCGACGGCCGCGGCCGCGATCCCGCCGGCGATTCCGGCGAGCAGGCGACGGGGCGGGCGGTGGCCTGCCTCGCCGGGCGGCGGGGGTGACCCGGCCGGGGCAGCCTCCGCACGGGCGTGCTCCCCGCCGGTGCGTCCGACGCCCGTGCGTCCACCACCCGTGCGTCCAACGCCCGCGCGCCCGGCCGCCGTACGCCCGCTCGCCGCACGCCCGCTGGCCACCGCGTCCGCCAGCTCCCACAGTGCGAGCGCACGGCCGGGATGTTCGCCCGCCAGCTCGCACAGTGCGGCGACGGCCTGCCGGGGCGGGACGGTCGTACCGCGCAGATAGCGGTCCCACGACGACTTGCTGTACGGCGTCTTCGCGGCCAGCGCCGCCAGGCTCAGGCCGGTCCGGGTCCGCAGCGCCCGCAGGGTCTCCGCCAGGCGCTCGCACTCCACCGGACGGTCGCCGGACGGGCGGCCGGACGTCATTTCCGCAGCACTCCCCACGTGTCCTCGCCGACCACCCCGTCCACGCGGATGCGGGCCCCGGCCTGCAGCCGCTCCACCGCGCGCTCGGTGTGCGCGCCGAACACCCCGTCGACGGCACCGGGCGAGAAGCCGCGGTGGCGCAGCAGGCACTGGACCTCGACCACGGCCCACTGTGCGGAACCCGGGCCGACCAGCCCGACCCGGGTGGTGCTGTACCCGGCGTACAGCAGCCCGTCCCGGGCGCGGTGCACAGGGCACGGGTACTCCTTGCCTGGCCGGAACACGAACGTTCCCTTCGGCCCGGAGGCTCCCGGCGCCGGCGCGGTGGCGTCCGCGGGGGCCGTCCGGTCGTCGGTCCGTCGCCGGCCGCCGTCCCACGGCGCGGCCACGACAAGGGCGATCACCGCCGCGAGGAGGACCACCGACGTCGCCACGGCGGTGAGCATCCGCCGCCGTCCCCGGCCCCCGCCCCTCGGCTCCTCCGCGGCCGGACCGGGTTCCGGCTCCGTGTCCTCCTCAGCGGCCCCCGCCGCGAGCTCCCCCGTCGCCCCGGCCTCGGCGTCCCCGGTCTCCCCCGCTTCCCCGGCGTCCACGCGCCCCGCCGCCACCGCCACCTCGTGGAGGGCCAGCAGGCGGGCCGGGTCGGCGTCGCAGGCGCGGGCCAGGGCGGCGACCGCCTCCTGCGGCGGCAGCGAACGGCCGTTGAGGTAGCGGTCCCAGGAGGCGCGGCTGTAGCCGGTCCGGGCGGCCAGCGCCTGCAGGCCGAGTCCGCTGTGGTCCTTGATACGGCGCATCTGGACGGCGAGTTGCCGCACTCGCGGGTCGAGCGAGTCCGGCAACTGCTTCCAACGAGACATGTCCCACCCCATGTCTGTGGCAGTTTCCGACATGAGGATGCCTCAGCGCAGACGCCCGGTTCCCGTGGACTTCCGTACGAGCGCATGGAATCGGCCGAATTCCCCCGCTCTCGCGCGTCCCGCCGGCGCCTCATGCCGCAGGGCGTTTCCGCAGGCCACGGGGTGGGACGTCCCGGGCCGGCGGCACCTGGGCGGCGGGCCTGGCGCCGCCTCGGGGCCTGCCTGCACCGTCGGTGGTGCACGACGGGCGGTGCGGCCCGCTCCGCACCGCCCCAGGCAGTCGGCGGCCCGCGGGCACGGGGGTGCCGCGGGCCGTCTCAGGCGACTGCCGTCGACAGGCAACCGACATCGAGGAGCATCCATGCGATTCCGCATCGCGACCGCGTCCGTCCTGACCGCGTGCGCCCTGGCCGGAAGCGGTCTGGCCGTCTCCGCGCAGGCCGCCCCGGCCGGCCCGCACACCCCGTCGGCCGCGGCCGTCGCGTCCACCGCCGCCCGCCCGAAGTGTCCGTATCCGTACGTCTGCTTCTACAACGGCAACACGATGACCGGGAAGTTCAAGGACACCGGCTACTGGCAGAAGCTCGGCGCCAGCCGCAAGGCGAAGGGCGCGGTCAACACCCGGCACGACGACGTGGCCTACGTGCGGTTCTCCAACCACCCCACGATCTGCATGAAGCCCGGCGAGGGATGGGCCTTCAACGGCGCGCACCCGACGCAGGTGTACATCAGCACGTCGAGCAAGTGCCGCTGAGCCGGGCGGCCTGGCCCCGCGGCGCCAGGTGCGTCGGCGCGAACATCCGCAGGACCGCCGGGAGCACGACCACCGACGGGCCCGGCGTCGCCAGCGCCTTCGCCAGGTCGGCCTCCAGCGTCTCAGGGGTCGTACGGACCCCGGGGACGCCGAACGACTCGGCGAGGGCCACGTAGTCCGGGCGGGTGAGCTCGGTCGCCGTGGCCTGGCCGAAGGCGTCCGTCATGTACTCGCGGAGGATGCCGTAGCCGCCGTCGTCGACGATCAGCCAGGTGACCGGCAGGTCGTACTGGCGGGCGGTGGCCAGTTCCGCGATGGAGTACAGCGCGCCGCCGTCGCCCGACACCGCCAGCACCGGGCGGGTCGGGTCGGCGGCCGCCGCGCCCAGCGCCGCGGGGAAGCCGTAGCCGAGGCCGCCGGCCCCCTGCGCCGAGTGCATGGTGTTCGCGCCCCGGGGGTCGAAGGCCGACCACGCCCAGTACGCCAGGATCGTCATGTCCCAGAAGGAGGGGGCGCCGCTGGGCAGCGCCCGGCGCACGGAGGCCAGCACCTGCTGTTCCAGGGCGAGTTCCTGGGCGGCGATGCGGGCGGCCACCTTGTCCAGCAGTTCCCGCACGCGCTGCGGCGCCGAGGCGTCCGTCCGCTCCCGGACCGTCTCCAGCAGGGCCTGGAGCGCCAGGCGGGCGTCCGCGTGGATGCCCAGCGCCGGGTGGTTGGACTCCAGCTTGCCGAGGTCCGCCTCGATCTGGATCACCCGGCCGCGCGGCCTGAACGTGTGGTAGTTCGAGGAGAGTTCGCCCAGTCCCGAGCCCACGACCAGCAGGACGTCCGCGTCCTCCAGGAAGTCCGTGGTGTGCCGGTCCTCCAGCCAGGACTGCAGCGACAGGGGGTGCTCCCAGGGGAACGCGCCCTTGCCGCCGAAGGTGGTCACGACCGGCGCCTGAAGCTTCTCCGCCAGCGCCCTCAGCTTCCCCGACGCGTCGGACCGTACGACCCCGCCGCCCGCGATGATCGCCGGGCGGGCGGCGTGCGACAGCAGGTGCGCGGCCAGCGCCGTCAGTTCGGGGCGCGGCACCAGGTCGTCAGGGGTGGCGTCCGGCGCCGTCACCACCGGCAGGGCGGTCGGGGCCAGCAGCACGTCCTGCGGGATCTCCACCCACACCGGGCCGTGCGGAGCCGTCAGCGCCGACTTCCAGGCCGCCGCGATCGCGGACGGGATCTGGGACTGGGTGCGGACGGTGTGCACCGACTTCACCACGCCCCGGAACGAGGCCGCCTGGTCGGGGAGTTCGTGGAGGTAGCCGTGGCGGCCGCCGCCCAGGCCGGCCGTCGGGATCTGGCTGCTGATCGCCAGCACGGGGGCCGACGCGGCCGCCGCCTCCTGCAACGCCGCGAGCGACGTCAGCGCGCCGGGGCCCGTGGAGAGCAGCAGCGGGGCGGCCTCGCCGGTGATCCGGCCGTACGCGTCCGCCGCGAAACCCGCGTTGTTCTCCACCCGCAGGCCCACGTACCGCAGGGAGGACCTGCGCAGGGCGTCGAACATGCCCAGCGCGTGCTGGCCGGGGAGGCCGAAGACGGTCGTCGCGCCCAGCCCGGCCAGCGTCTCCACGACCAGGTCTCCGCCGTTGCGCCCGGCGGGAGGATTCAGCGCGGCCTCCGTCTGGGCGGCGGTCGGACGGAGCTCCAGGTCGTGGTCGTGGGTCACTTGCCCTCGTTCTCCTCGCGGGCCGCGGCGATCTGGCGGCTCATGATGGTGGTCAGTTCGTACGCCGTGTGGGAGGCGGCCACAGACGTGATCTCGGCGTGGTCGTAGGCCGGCGCGACCTCGACGACGTCCGCCGAGACCAGGTGGCAGGAGGCCAGGCCGCGCAGGATCTCCAGCAGCTCGCGGGAGGTCATGCCGCCCGCCTCCGGCGTGCCCGTGCCGGGCGCGTGGGCCGGGTCGAGGCAGTCGATGTCGATGGAGATGTACAGCGGGCGGTCGCCGATGCGCTGGCGCAGCTGGTCGGCGATCTCGTCGGCGCCCCGGCGGTAGACGTCGGCGGAGGTGACGATGCCGAAGCCCATCTTCTCGTCGTCGGTGAGGTCCTGCTTGCCGTACAGCGGGCCGCGGGTGCCGACGTGGGAGAGGGCCGAGGTGTCGAGGATGCCCTCCTCCACCGCGCGGCGGAACGGGGTGCCGTGGGTGTACTCGGCGCCGAAGTAGGTGTCCCAGGTGTCGAGGTGGGCGTCGAAGTGGAGCAGGGCGACCGGGCCGTGCTTCTTCGCGACGCTCCTGAGCAGCGGCAGCGCGATGGTGTGGTCGCCGCCCAGCGTCATCAGACGGGCGCCGGTGCCGAGCAGCTCGTCCGCCGCGGCCTCGATGGTCTCGACGGCCTCGTTGATGTTGAACGGGTTCACCGCGATGTCGCCGCCGTCCGCGACCTGCGCCAGGGCGAACGGGGAGGCGTCCTGCGCCGGGTTGTAGGGGCGCAGCAGCCGGGACGCCTCGCGGATGGCGTTGCCGCCGAAGCGGGCGCCCGGCCGGTACGAGACGCCGGAGTCGAACGGCACGCCCACGACGGCGACGTCGGCGGTGCCGACCTCGTCCAGGCGGGGCAGCCGGGCGAAGGTCGCGGGGCCGGCGTACCGCGGGATGCGGGAGGAGTCGACGGGGCCGCGGGGCGTCTCGTTGCTGCTCATGTCAATTGCCTTCTTTCTTGCGCTTCGTCGCGCATGTACTGCTTGTACTGCTTGTCATACGACTCTACTGGTGAGCCGGGACCGGTTCGGACCCGAGTTCGGGGTTCCGGCCGGCGAGCCGTTCGCGCCAGGCGGCGAGGACCGTCTCGTCGGTGGGCCTGGTCGCCAGGGAGACGGCGACGTAGGCGGCGAGGGAGGCGAGCAGGCCGTAGTAGACGGGCTCGTTGGCGAGGATGCCGTACCCCGCCATCAGGCCGATCACGGCGAGGCCGCCGACGATCACGGCGGCCAGTGCGCCCTGGACGGTGCCGCGCTTCCACAGCAGGCCGCCGAGGATGGGCACGAGCAGGCCGCCGACGAGGAGGTTGTACGCCACGGTCAGCGCCTCGACCACGTTGTTCAGGGCGATCGCCGTGCCGATCACCGCCACGCCCATGATCAGGATGAAGGCGCGGTTGCCGCCGACCTCGTCGTGGCCCTCGCCGGACCGCCTGGTGAGGCCCCGCAGCCGCGACCAGATGTCGTTGTTGGCGACGGTGGCGCAGGCGATCAGCGCGCCGGAGGAGGTCGACATCACCGCGGCGAGGGCGGCGGCCAGCACCAGGCCCCGCACACCGATGGGGAGTTCGTTCTTGACGATGGTGGCGAAGGCGTCGTCGGGGCTGCCGAGCCCCGGGTACATGACCTTGGCGGCGGTGCCGATGACGGCGCCGGCGAGGGCGTAGGCCAGGCAGTAGGTGCCGGCGACGGTGCCCCCGTACCGGGCGGTCCTGTCGCTGCGGGCGGTGAACACGCGCTGCCAGATGTCCTGGCCGATCAGCATGCCGAAGGTGTAGATCAGGACGTAGGTGAAGATGGTCTCGCCGCCGATGCCCAGCGGGTCGAAGTACGAGGTCGGCAGCTTGGCCCGCATCCCGGAGAAGCCGCCCGCCTTGACGACCGCGATCGGCAGGAGCAGCAGCAGGACGCCGATGGTCTTCACCACGAACTGGACCATGTCGGTCAGGGTGACGGACCACATGCCGCCGAGGGTGGAGTAGGCGACGACGATCGAGCCGCCGAGGACGATCGCGAGGGTCCGGTTCATGTCGAACAGGACGTCGAAGATCGTGGCGTAGGCGATGGTCGAGGTGACGGCCAGCATGAGGGTGTACGCCCACATGACCACGCCGGAGATGACGCCGGCCCGGCCGCCGTAGCGCAGGTCGAGCATCTCGGAGACGGTGTAGACCTTCAGGCGGGCGATGCGGGCCGAGAAGAACACCGACAGGGCCAGCAGGCCGAGGCCGATGGTGACGACCATCCAGGCGCCGGACAGGCCGTACTGGTAGCCGAGGCCCACGCCGCCGATGGTGGACGCGCCGCCGAGGACGATCGCCGCCATGGTGCCGGAGTACATGGCCGGGCCCAGGCGGCGGCCCGCCACCAGGAAGTCGCTCTTGGACCGGGCGCGGCGCATGCCCCACCAGCCCATGGCCAGCATGCCGGCGAGATAGACGACGATCACTGTGTAGTCGACGGCCATGGCGGCCCTCCTTCGCGCACATTCCGGTGGCGTGTCGTGCAGGTGCAATGGGGACGGGCCGGCAGCAGATCGCGGGGACATCCGCCCGTACCCGCGGCTGCCGGTCTGACTTGACACTAGGTGGCCGGAAAGCGACTGCGAAGTGTACGTTTCATCCATACGAACGGGGCTGGATGGAGGGTCCGCACACCATGCCGGAAACAACCGCCCCCACCGCCCCGGCGGTTCCGCCGACCCCGCCGGTCCCGCTGTCGGCGCTGCTGGCCCGGGAGGACCTGGCCCTGCGCCAGATCGCGGGTCCGGAGGACCAGGGGACCGTGATCCACTGGGCGCACACCTCGGAGATGGCCGACCCGTACCCGTATCTGCTGGGCGGCGAGCTGCTGCTCACGGCCGGGGTGCACATCCCTCAGGCGGCGGGTTCCGATGGGGACTACTTCGACGGCTACGTCTCCCGGATCGTCGAGGCGGGCGGCGCGGCCCTCGGCTTCGGCCTGGCGCCGGTCCACGACACGGTCCCGCCGGGGCTGGTGGCCGCGTGCGAGCGCCACGGGCTGCCCCTGCTGGAGGTCCCGCCCCGGACCACCTTCTCCGGCGTGGCCCGCGCGGTGTGGCAGCTGATGGCCCAGGCCCGCCTGGCCGAACTCCGCCGGGTCACCCAGGCCCAGCAGAGCCTCGCCGCGGCCGCCGCCCGCCCCGATCCGGTGCCGTCGGTGCTGCGCCGGCTGGCCCGGCACCTGTCCGGGCACGCGGTGCTCTACGGCCCGGACGGCACGCCCCTCGCCACGGCCGGCCGGACCCCGGCCGAGGAGACCGCCACGGCCCTGGCCGCCCTGGCGGCGGTGGTACGGCCGGCGGACGCCCCTGCGGCACCGGCGGGTCCGGGAAACGGCCCAGCCGCCCCGGCACGCCCCACCGGCGACACCGCGGCACCGGCACGCCCCACCAGCGGCCAGGCAGCACAGACCCGTCCCACCGGCGGCGGCCCGGCGTCCGCGGCGGACCGGGCGTCGTCGGGCGGCGCGGCGACCGGTGCGGGCGGGGGCGCCCGTCCCGCCGCCGCCCATCCCGCCGCCGCGCGTCCCGCCCCCACCTCCGCCACCGACACGCTCGGCGACACCCATCTCTCCGTGTACGCGCTCGGCTCCGGTGAGGGATTCGTCCTCGGGGTGGCCACCGCGCACCGTGAGCCCGGCGACCACACCATCGCCTCGGTCGCCTCCGTCCTGCTGTCGCTGCTGACCGGCGAGCACCACAGCGGCGCGGGCGCCGTCCGCTCCTCCGCCCTGGTACGGCTGCTGCTGGGGTCCCCGCCCGAGGAGGTCGCCCCGCTGCTCGGCGCCGGGCAGTGGTTCGTCGTGCACGCCCGGCCGGAGGCCCAGCGGCCCGACGCGGTCGCCGCCTCCGCGCTCGGGGCCGCGCTGGGGTCGCCGCTGGTCGACCTCGGCCGGGACGTCGTACGGGTGCTGGTGCCCGGCGGGCGGCCGCCGCAGCCGCAGGCCGGGTGGACGCTCGGGGTCAGCGCGGCCGTGGAGCCGCGGGAGTGGCCGGCCGCCGACGCGCAGGCGGCTCGCGCCCTGGCCCGGGCCCGCGCCACCCGCGCCCCGCTGGTCCGGCACGGGACCCGGCCGGGCCTGGCGGACCTGGTGCCGCCGGCGGACGCCGAGGCGCACGCCCGCGCGCTGCTCGCCCCGCTCGCCGGCCGCCCCGAACTGACCGAGACCCTGCGCAACTGGCTGGCTCTGCACGGCAGCTGGGACCGTACGGCGGTGGCGCTGGAGGTGCACCGCAACACCGTGCGGCAGCGCATCGCCCGTTGCGCCGCCCTGTTGGACGCCGACCTGGACGACCCGGACGTGCGCATGGAGCTGTGGTTCGCGCTGCGGCAGGGCTGACCAGGGACGTGAGTCACGTCCCAGCGGGCGGTATGCCGAGGACGGCCGTGCCGCGCTGCCCCACAATGGAGGCATGCCGATACCCGGGACACCCAGCCGCGCCCAGCTCGTCGACCACCTGGTGAGGACCCGTATCGCGGGGGACGTCGCCACGCCCCGCGAGAACAACCTCTCCCACTACCGTCAGCTCGCCAACGGCGTCCGGGGCTTCTGGCTCGGCCTGGAGCTGGGCGACCGCTGGACGGACGAGCAGGACGTGCTCGCGGTGATGGCCGAGCGGGTCGGCGTCAACGACGACCCCGAGTACCGGTACGGGCAGGACACCATCGACCCGGAACTGACCGTGGACGCGCTGGAGCGGATGGCGGCGCGGCTGCGCAAGGCGGCCGAGGACCGGCAGCGGGTGCTGTTCGCGACCGGTCACCCGGGCGGGCTGCTGGACGTGCACCGGGCCACGGCCGCCGCGCTCCGCGCCGCCGGCTGCGAGATCGTGGTCATCCCGGACGGGCTGCAGACGGACGAGGGGTATGTCATGCAGTTCGCGGACGTGGCGGTGCTGGAGCACGGGGCGACGCTGTGGCACACCCACTCCGGGGAGCCGATGCGGGCCGTGCTGGAGGGACTTGGGCGCGAGGGGCGCCCGCTGCCGGACCTGGTCGTCGCGGACCACGGCTGGGCCGGGTATGCCGGACAGCACGGCCTGGACGCGGTCGGCTACGCCGACTGCAACGACCCGGCGCTGTTCCTCGCCGAGTCCGAGGGCACCGTCCAGGTCGTGGTCCCGCTCGACGACCATGTGGTCAGCCCCCGGCACTACGACCCGATGACGGCGTATCTGCTGGCGGAGGCGGGCCTTTCCTGACCCTCCGCCCCGCGACTGGGGCACGGCACTGTGCGGCCCCGCGTACAGGGCCGCACAGTGTGGCGCGATCGGCACCGGTTCAGCTGCTGCTACCGCTTCTGCTGGAGTTGCTCGAGCTGCTGCTCTGGTTGTTCCCGGAGCTGCTGCTCTGGTTGTTGCCGGAGCTGCTGCTCCTGTTGCTGCTGCTGGAGTTGTTGTTGTTGTTCGAAGTGCCGTTGTTCCAGCGGCCGTTGTTCCAGTTGCCGTTGTTCCAGCCGTTGTTCCAGCCGTTGTTCCAGTAGCCGCTGCGGCCGTGATGGCGCCCGTGGTGGTGGCGGTGGTGGTGGCCACCCCAGCCCCAGCCGCAGCCGCAGCCCCAACCCCAGCCGCCGCCCCAGCCACCCCAGCTGCCACCGTGCCGGCCGTGGTAGCTGACGTTGTGCGCGGGGGCCGCCGAGGCGGTGCCCGCCGTACCGATCGCGGCTCCGCCGGCCAGCAGGAGGCCCGCGGTGGACATCACGACATAACGCTTCACGCGCTGTGCTCGCATGGGAAAGTACCCTTCTGTCTCCATCATCTGCCGCTACTCCACGAGGAGTTCGCGGGCGGATGGCCGGCGCCGTGCGTACTTGAAGGGACAGGCACGGCGCGCTCTTGAGGTGTGACCGCAGAGGATTCACTGGACGGATGTCGCCGCCGACGTCTGCCGTCCCCGGAAATCCGGGAACCGTCGGACGGTCACACCGTGTACTGCGGCCGTCACTCATAGAGATTAGTTCGGTACTCCGCACTCGGCATCTCGACAGCGGCTCAGCCCCGTGGCACCCGGACGACGCCCTCCTGGATGACGGTGATGGCGAGCCGCCCGTCCTGCGTGTAGATGCGGGCCTGCCCCAGACCGCGGCCACCGTGCGCGGACGGCGACTCCTGGTCGTACAGCAGCCATTCGTCGGCGCGGAAGGGCCGGTGGAACCACATCGCGTGGTCCAGCGAGGCGCCCACGACGTCGCCGACCGCCCAGCCACCGCGCCCGTGCGCGAGCAGCACGGAGTCGAGCAGGGTCATGTCGGAGACGTAGGTGGCGAGGACGACGTGCAGCAAGGGGTCGTCGTCCAGCTTGCCGGCGGTGCGGAACCACACCTGTGAGTGCGGCTCGCGCGGCTCGCCGAACCGCCCGTACGGCGGCTCGTCCACGTATCTGAGGTCGATCGCCTCGCGCGCCTCCAGGAACCGCTCGACGACCTCGGGGGCGAGGTGGTCGTACCCGCGCAGCCGCTCCTGCGAGGTGGGCAGGGTCGCCGGGTCGGGGGACGGCGGCATGGGCGCCTGGTGGTCGAGGCCTTCCTCGTACCGCTGGAAGGACGCCGAGAGATGGAAGATCGGCTTTCCGTGCTGGACGGCGACCACGCGGCGGGTGGTGAAGGACCGGCCGTCGCGGATGCGGTCGACGGAGTAGACGATCGGCGCGCCGGGGTCGCCGGGGCGCAGGAAGTAGGCGTGCAGCGAGTGCGCGGGCCGGTCGGCGGGGACCGTGCGCCCGGCCGCGACCAGCGCCTGCGCCGCGACCTGTCCGCCGAAGACGCGGGGTACGACGGCGGAGCGGGACCGGCCGCGGAAGATGTTCTCCTCGATCTGCTCGAGGTCGAGCAGATCGAGGAGATCCTGGAGTGCCTGGCTCATGGCATCTAGTTGTACAGGCCAGTGATGACGGCGATGACAGGGCTGTCTTACAGGCCCATGTCCTTGGCGATGATCGTCTTCATGATCTCGCTGGTGCCGCCGTAGATGCGGTTGACGCGGTTGTCCGCGTACAGGCGGGCGATCGGGTACTCGTTCATGTAGCCGTAGCCGCCGTGGAGCTGGAGGCAGCGGTCGATCACGCGGTGGGCGACCTCGGTGCAGAACAGCTTGGCGGAGGCGGCCTCGGCGGGGGTCAGCTCGCCGGCGTCCAGGGCCTCGGTCGCGCGGTCGGCGACGGCCTCGGCGGCGTCCACCTCGGCCTGGCAGGCGGCCAGCTCGAACTTGGTGTTCTGGAAGTGCGCGACCGGCTTGCCGAAGACGGTGCGCTCCTGGACGTACTGCTTGGCGAACCGGACGGCGGCCTTGGCCTGCGCGTAGGCGCCGAAGGCGATGCCCCAGCGCTCGGAGGCCAGGTTGTGGCCGAGGTAGTAGAAGCCCTTGTTCTCCTCGCCGAGCAGGTCCTCGACCGGGACCTTGACGTCGACGAACGCCAGCTCGGCGGTGTCGGAGGTGCGCAGGCCCAGCTTGTCCAGCTTGCGGCCGACGGAGTAGCCCTCGGACTTGGTGTCCACGGCGAACAGGGAGATGCCGTGGCGGCGGTCCTCGGCGGTCGGCGCGGAGGTGCGCGCGCACACGATCACGCGGTCGGCGTGGACGCCGCCGGTGATGAAGGTCTTGGCGCCGTTGAGGACGTAGTGCGTGCCGTCCTCGCTGAGCTTGGCGGTGGTCTTCATGCCCGCGAGGTCGGAACCGGTGCCCGGCTCCGTCATCGCGATGGCCCACATCTCCTCGCCGGTGACGAACTTCGGCAGGTAGCGCTTCTTCTGCTCGTCGGTGGCGAGCATCTTGATGTACGGCAGGGCGAGCAGGACGTGCACGCCGGAGCCGCCGAAGCTGACGCCCGCGCGGGCGGTCTCCTCGTAGATGACGGCCTCGAACTTGTGGGTCTCCAGGCCCGCGCCGCCGAACTCCTCCGGCACGCTGATGCCGAAGATGCCCAGCTCACCGAGCTTGTAGTAGAAGTCGCGCGGCGCCTGGCCGGCGGCGAACCACTCGTCGTACACGGGTACGACCTCGGCCTCGATGAAGGCGCGAAGGGTCTCCCGGAACGCCTCGTGATCCTCGTTGAACACCGTACGGCGCACGCCGCCCACCTCCAGCTACCTGTCTAAGCGCTTGCTCAGACCTGAAGATACCGGCGAGTACGCAGCCGCGTCCAGAGACGAAGGTCACTCCGACGGAGGGGCGACGCGTGTCACAGCGAAGGGGCCGCGGTCACCGCTCCCCCGCCGCCGTGAAAGCCCCCCGCGCCATCCGGTGCAGCAGCGCCGCCGTGGCCCCGCGGCCCGGGAGGGTGCCCGCGCGGCCCAGGTGGGGGGTGGAGTTCAGCAGGCCGAAGACCGAGTGGACGGCCGAGCGGGCCGACTGCTCGGTGAGCGCCGGGTAGACCTCGCGGACCACCTCCACCCACAGCTCGACGTACTGCCGCTGGAGCTGGCGGACCAGCTTGCGGTCGCTGTCGCGCAGGCGGTCCAGCTCGCGGTCGTGCAGGGTGATGAGGGGACGGTCGTCCAGGGCGAAGTCGATGTGGCCCTCGATCAGGGAGTCCAGGACCGCGGAGGCGCCGGCCTGGCCGTCCGCCTCCGCCAGACGGCGCTTGGCGCCCGTCAGCAGCTGACCGCTGATGCCCACCAGCAGCTCGGCGAGCATCGCGTCCTTGCCCGGGAAGTGCCGGTACAGACCGGGGCCGCTGATGCCCACCGCCGCGCCTATCTCGTCCACGCCGACGCCGTGGAAGCCGCGCTCGGCGAAGAGCCGGGCGGCCTCCTTGAGGATCTGCTGGCGACGGGTGGGGGCGTCGGTTCTGGTGACCATGCGGCCAATTCTAGACAGCGAGGTTAGCGGTCGTTAACCTGAAGGAGGTGGTTAACGCTCATTAACAGCGGATCACGGGTTCGATCACCAGGTGAGGGGACCGCAGGATGCACGAGGCACCGGAGCTTCACAGCGCGGCAGATCCCGCGTCGGAGGCCTGGCGGGCCAATGAACAGGCGCATCTCGCGCTCGTGGAGGAGCTGCGCGGCAAACTGGCCGCGGCGGCCCTCGGCGGCGGCGAGAAGGCGCGCGCCCGGCACACCGCGCGCGGCAAGCTGCTGCCGCGGGACAGGGTGGACACACTGCTCGACCCGGGCTCGCCGTTCCTGGAGCTGGCCCCGCTGGCGGCCGACGGGATGTACGACGGGCAGGCCCCGGCCGCCGGCGTGATCGCCGGGATCGGCCGGGTCAGCGGACGCGAGTGCGTGATCGTGGCGAACGACGCGACCGTCAAGGGCGGCACGTACTACCCGATGACGGTGAAGAAGCACCTGCGCGCGCAGGAGGTCGCCCTCGACAACCGCCTGCCCTGCGTCTATCTCGTGGACTCCGGCGGCGCCTTCCTGCCGATGCAGGACGAGGTCTTCCCGGACCGGGACCACTTCGGGCGGATCTTCTACAACCAGGCCCGGATGTCCGGCGCCGGCATCCCCCAGATCGCCGCCGTCCTCGGGTCGTGCACGGCGGGCGGCGCGTATGTGCCCGCGATGAGCGACGAGGCCGTGATCGTGCGCAACCAGGGCACGATCTTCCTCGGCGGCCCGCCGCTGGTGAAGGCCGCCACCGGCGAGGTCGTCACGGCGGAGGAGCTGGGCGGCGGCGAGGTCCACTCGCGCGTGTCCGGCGTCACCGACCACCTCGCCGAGGACGACGCGCACGCCCTCAGGATCGTCCGGAACATCGTCGCCACCCTCCCGGCCCGGCAGTCCCCGCCCTGGGAGGTCCAGCCGTCGGTCGAACCCAAGGTCGACCCCTACGGGCTGTACGGCGCGGTCCCGGTGGACTCCCGCACCCCCTACGACGTCCGCGAGATCATCGCCCGCATCACCGACGGCTCCCGCTTCGCCGAGTTCAAGAGCGAGTTCGGGCAGACCCTGGTCACCGGCTTCGCGCGCGTCCACGGCCACCCGGTGGGGATCGTCGCCAACAACGGCATCCTCTTCTCCGAGTCCGCCCAGAAGGGCGCCCACTTCATCGAGCTGTGCGACCAGCGCGGCATCCCGCTGGTGTTCCTGCAGAACATCTCCGGGTTCATGGTCGGCAGGGACTACGAGGCGGGCGGCATCGCCAAGCACGGCGCCAAGATGGTGACGGCCGTGGCGTGCACGCGCGTGCCGAAGCTGACGGTGGTGGTCGGCGGGTCGTACGGCGCGGGCAACTACTCGATGTGCGGCCGGGCCTACTCCCCCCGCTTCCTGTGGATGTGGCCCAACGCCAAGATCTCGGTCATGGGCGGCGAGCAGGCCGCGTCCGTGCTGGCGACCGTCAAGCGCGACCAGATGGAGGCGCGCGGCGAGCAGTGGCCCGCCGAGGACGAGGAGGCCTTCAAGGCGCCCATCCGCGCGCAGTACGAGCGCCAGGGCAACGCCTACTACGCCACCGCCCGGCTCTGGGACGACGGCGTGATCGACCCGCTGGAGACCCGTCAGGTGCTGGGCCTCGCCCTGACGGCCTGCGCCAACGCGCCTCTGGGAGACCCCCAGTTCGGCGTCTTCCGGATGTGAGGAGGGGAACCGTGTTCGACACAGTGCTGGTCGCCAACCGGGGCGAGATCGCCGTACGCGTCATCCGTACGCTCCGCTCGCTGGGCGTGCGCTCGGTGGCGGTCTTCTCCGACGCCGACGCCGACGCGCGGCACGTCCGGGAGGCCGACACGGCGGTGCGGATCGGCCCGGCGCCGGCCGCCGAGAGCTATCTGTCGGTGGAGCGGCTGCTTCAGGCCGCCGCCCGCACCGGCGCGCAGGCCGTCCACCCCGGCTACGGCTTCCTCGCCGAGAACGCCGCCTTCGCGCGGGCCTGCGAGGAGGCGGGGCTGGTGTTCATCGGCCCGCCGGCGGACGCGATCGCGCTCATGGGCGACAAGATCCGCGCCAAGGAGACCGTGAAGGCGGCCGGGGTGCCGGTCGTGCCCGGCGGACGGGATCCCGAACTGGTCGAGGCCGCCCGCGAGCTGGGCGCGCCCGTGCTGCTGAAGCCGTCCGCCGGCGGTGGCGGCAAGGGCATGCGGCTGGTGCGGGACATGAGCCTGCTGGAGGAGGAGATCGCCGCAGCCCGCCGCGAGGCCCGCGCCTCCTTCGGCGACGACACGCTGCTGGTGGAGCGGTGGGTCGACCGCCCCCGGCACATCGAGATCCAGGTGCTGGCCGACGGCCACGGCAACGTGGTCCACCTCGGCGAGCGCGAGTGCTCCCTCCAGCGGCGGCACCAGAAGATCATCGAGGAGGCGCCCAGCGTCCTGCTGGACGAGGCCACGCGCGCGTCGATGGGCGAGGCGGCGGTGCAGGCGGCCCGCAGCTGCGGGTACCGGGGCGCGGGCACGGTGGAGTTCATCGTGCCGGGCGGCGACCCGTCCTCGTACTACTTCATGGAGATGAACACCCGCCTCCAGGTGGAGCACCCGGTCACCGAACTCGTCACGGGGCTGGACCTGGTGGAGTGGCAGCTCAGGGTGGCGGCCGGGGAGAAGCTGGCCTTCACGCAGGACGACGTGACGCTGACCGGGCACGCGGTCGAGGCCCGGATCTGCGCCGAGGACCCCACGCGCGGCTTCCTCCCCACGGGCGGCACGGTCCTGCTGCTGCGCGAGCCGCAGGGCGACGGCGTGCGCACCGACTCCGGGCTCAGCGAGGGCACCGAGGTGGGCAGCCTGTACGACCCGATGCTGTCCAAGGTGATCGCCTACGGCCCCGACCGCGCGACGGCGCTCAGAAAGCTCCGGGCGGCGCTGGCGGAGACGGTCACACTCGGCGTGCAGACCAACGCGGGCTTCCTGCGCCGGCTGCTGGCGCACCCGGCGGTCGTCGAGGGCGACTTGGACACCGGGCTGGTGGAGCGGGTGGTGGACGAGCTGGTCACCACGGACGTGCCGGAGGAGGTGTACGAGGCGGCGGCGGCCCTGCGGCTGGAGCAGCTCAGGCCGCGCACGGACGGCTGGGTCGACCCCTTCTCGGTGCCGAGCGGCTGGCGGCTCGGCGGCACCCCGAAGCCGCCCGCCTTCCACCTGCGGGTGCAGGACCCGGTGACGTACACCCCGCGCGGCGCGCACACCGTCACCGGCGACCGGGTGACGGTCACCCTCGACGGCGTCCGGCACACCTTCCACCGGGCCGGTGACTGGCTCGGCCGCGACGGTGACGCCTGGCAGGTGCGGGACCACGACCCGGTGGCCGCGTCCCTGAGCCGGTCCGCGCACGCGGGCGCCGACTCCCTCACCGCGCCCATGCCCGGCACGGTGACCGTGGTGAAGGTGGCCGTCGGCGACGAGGTGACGGCCGGCCAGAGCCTGCTGGTGGTGGAGGCGATGAAGATGGAGCACGTCATCTCCGCCCCGCACGCCGGCACGGTCGCCGAGCTGGACGTCGCCCCGGGCACGACGGTCGCCATGGACCAGGTGCTGGCCGTGATCACACCGCACGAGGAGGTGGCTCGGTGAGCGCCGAGGCACTGCCCATGGTCGTACCGGCCTCCGGCCTGCCCGCGCGGGTGCGGATCCACGAGGTCGGCGCGCGCGACGGGCTGCAGAACGAGCAGCGGACCGTGCCGACCGAGATCAAGGCGGAGTTCATCCGCCGGCTCGCGGACGCGGGCCTGACGACCATCGAGGCGACGAGCTTCGTGCACCCCAGGTGGGTGCCCCAACTGGCCGACGCGGAGCAGCTGCTGCCCCAGGTCCGCGACCTCGAAGGGGTGGCGCTCCCGGTGCTGGTGCCCAACCTGCGCGGCCTGGAGCGGGCCCTGGCGCTCGGCGCCGACCGGATCGCCGTGTTCGCCAGCGCCACCGAGTCCTTCGCCAAGGCCAACCTCAACCGCACGCTGGACGAGTCGCTGGCCGTGTTCGAGCCGGTGGTGCGGCAGGCGAAGGACCAGGGCGTGCATGTGCGCGGCTATGTGTCGATGTGCTTCGGCGACCCCTGGGAGGGCCCGGTCCCGCTGCACCAGGTGGCCCGTGTCTGCACGGCGCTGCGCGACATGGGCTGCGACGAGCTGAGCCTCGGCGACACCATCGGCGTGGCCACCCCCGGCCATGTGCTCGAACTGCTGAACCTCCTGAACGAGAAGGGCGTGCCGACCAACGTGATCGGCGTGCACTTCCACGACACCTACGGCCAGGCGCTCGCCAACACCCTGGCCGCCCTCCAGCACGGCGTCACCACCGTGGACGCCTCCGCCGGAGGCCTCGGCGGCTGCCCGTACGCGAAGTCCGCCACCGGCAACCTCGCCACCGAGGACCTCGTCTGGATGCTGCACGGCCTGGGCATCGAGACCGGGGTCGACCTCGGCCGTCTCACCGCCACCAGCGTGTGGATGGCCGCCCATCTGGACCGGCCCAGCCCGTCCCGAACCGTCCGCGCACTCGGTAGAACGACACAGCCCCACAAGGACCAGTGATCAGCATGGACCACCGTCTCAGCCCCGAGCTGGAGGAACTCCGCCGTACGGTCGCGGAGTTCGCGCACGATGTCGTGGCGCCGAAGATCGGCGACTTCTACGAGCGGCACGAGTTCCCGTACGAGATCGTCCGCGAGATGGGCCGCATGGGCCTGTTCGGGCTGCCGTTCCCCGAGGAGTACGGCGGCATGGGCGGCGACTATCTGGCGCTCGGCATCGCCCTGGAGGAACTGGCGCGGGTCGACTCGTCGGTGGCGATCACCCTGGAGGCGGGCGTCTCGCTCGGCGCCATGCCGATCCACCTCTTCGGCACCGAGGAGCAGAAGCGCCGGTGGCTGCCCAGGCTGTGCGCGGGCGAGATCCTCGGCGCGTTCGGCCTGACGGAGCCGGACGGCGGCAGCGACGCGGGCGCCACGCGTACGACGGCCCGGCTGGACCCGGACACGAACGAGTGGGTGATCAACGGCACCAAGTGCTTCATCACCAACTCCGGCACGGACATCACCGGCCTGGTGACGGTCACGGCGGTCACCGGCCGCAAGCCGGACGGCAAGCCGCTGATCTCGGCGATCATCGTCCCGTCCGGCACCCCGGGCTTCACGGTCGCCGCGCCGTACTCGAAGGTCGGCTGGAACGCCTCCGACACCCGCGAGCTGTCCTTCCAGGACGTCCGGGTCCCGGCGGCCAACCTGCTCGGCGAGGAGGGCCGCGGCTACGCCCAGTTCCTGCGCATCCTCGACGAGGGCCGGATCGCCATCGCGGCCCTCGCCACCGGCCTCGCGCAGGGCTGTGTGGACGAGTCGGTGAAGTACGCCAAGGAGCGGCACGCCTTCGGCCGCCCCATCGGCGCCAACCAGGCCATCCAGTTCAAGATCGCCGACATGGAGATGAAGGCCCACACCGCCCGCCTGGCCTGGCGGGACGCGGCCAGCCGGCTGGTCGCGGGCGAGCCGTTCAAGAAGGAGGCGGCGCTGGCCAAGCTGTACTCCTCCACGGTCGCCGTGGACAACGCCCGCGACGCCACGCAGATCCACGGCGGCTACGGCTTCATGAACGAGTACCCGGTGGCCCGCATGTGGCGCGACTCCAAGATCCTCGAGATCGGCGAGGGCACCAGCGAGGTCCAGCGGATGCTCATCGCACGCGAACTGGGCCTGGTGAGCTAGGGGGTTTCGTTTGGATCAGCCCGGGTCCGCGACGCCCGGCACGGCACCTCGCCGCGTTGTCGGACCACCCGAGTACGCCCAGTACGCGGGTGATCCTCCGCCGCCCTGTGGGCGGCGGAGGCCGGGGCGTCGGCACGTGCGAGTTCCGTCTCCGGGGCGCTCAACACCATGTGCAGGGCGGAGAGTTGAGCCATGTAGCGGGCCATCGGCAGGGTGCCGGCGCGCAGCCGGGCCGAGGCGGTGACCGGCGCCGTCATGCCCCGCTCCGCCCCCGCAGGGTGTCGTGGAGGCGGTCGATGAGGTGGCCCTTGCGGTCGATGGTGAGATCGAAGTAGGCGGCGCTGTCCGCCGAGCGGCACACGCGGCGCACGGCCTCCTTCGCGGCCCGTTTGCGTTCGGCCGCCTCGGCGGACAGGGCGAGCAGCCTCCGGTCGAGGCCCGGATGGCCGAGAACGTACGACCGCAGCCGCTCGCCGGTCAGCTCCTCGGGGTCCGGCGGGGGCGCGCCGTCAGGGGAGTCGAGGAGTTCCAGGACGACGCGGTTGCCCAGCCCGTCGCAGTCCTCGTGGGTGCGCGCGCCGGCGAACTCCGGCACGAAGTCGGTCACGTCGTTGAACAGCTGGCTGGCGAGGCCGAGTTGCCGCATGGCCTCGTTCAGCGTGCCGCGCTCGTCCGCGACCACCCGCAGGGCCGCGAGGGCCGCGTCGAGCGGCATCCGGAAGAGGGTGCCGGTCTTCAGCGCGGCCATCGCCTCCCAGAAGGAGACCCGCTCCGGGTGCGGCGCCCGGGCCAGTTCGGCGCGGGTGCCGGGCGCACGGGTGGCGATGTCGACGGCCTGCCCCTGGAAGCCGTCGGCCACCGAGGCGAGCAGGCTGTCGACGACGGCGGGGTCGGCCGCGTGCGCCAGAGCGGCCGCGACCAGCCAGGATCCGGTGTTGACGGCGAGCGGCACGCCGTGGGTGATGTGCAGCGCGGGTTCGCCGTAGCGGACGGTGCTGCCGTCCTGCACGTCGTCGAGCGCGACCGCGGCCTTCAGCAGGACGCGGACGGCGACGGCGGCCCTGCGCACGGCGGCGAACGCGTCGTCCTGGGCGTCCCCGGGGGCCGGCCCGTCGAAGCCGCGGTAGTTGCGGTAGGCCCAGTAGACCATCGAGGGCCGCAGCGCGCGGCCGCCCCCGGGGGCTCCGGGAGCGGGGCGCAGCGCCTCCTGCCCCGCCTTGGAGCCGACGGCGTCGGCGACCGGTGCGTGCAGGGCCCGCCGGAGCGCGGCGCCGTACACGGAACCCGGCGCGCCCGACGGCTCCTTCGCCGGCGTCGCGAGGAACCGGTCGAGGTCCGCCTCCAGGAGTGCGGCGTCCGCGCGGACCACCGCCTCCACGTCCCGACCGACCGTCGTGGTCGTCATGCCCGTCCCGTCCCTCTCCGTCCGCAGCCCACAGCAGCCAGGTAGCGACACAAAGTAGCGGCAGGTGATCGGAACGGCCATGCGGGTGAAGGAGGTTGAGGGCCGGACGACAGAAGACGACCGGAATCGGCCGCCTGGACCAAACGGACGAACCGTGCGGCTCGCGCCCACCCCCCTGGACGACAACTGAGGTTAGGCTAACCTACCTTCGAATCCGTCCGGCGGGCGCTCCGCCCCGTTCGAAAGCAGTCGCACCCATGCCCCACGCCCGTGCCACCCACCTGAATCGCCGCGGCCTCCTCGCCGCCGGCGGCGCCCTCGGACTCGGCGCCGCGCTCGCCGCCTGCGGAGACGACAAGGGCAAGGGCGGTGGCTCCGGAAACGGGACGAAGGGCTCCGCGTCCGGCCCCTGGTCCTTCAAGGACGACCGCGGTACGACGGTGAAGCTCGACAAGGTCCCGGCGGACATCGTCGCCTTCACCGGCGTCGGCGCCGCCCTCTACGACTACGGCATCCAGGTCAAGGGCGTCTTCGGGCCGACGCGGACGAAGGACGGCGAGCCCGACGTCCAGGCCGGCGACATGGACATCAGCAAGGTGACGGTCCTCGGCAACGCCTGGGGCCAGTTCAACATCGAGAAGTACGCCTCGCTCGCGCCCGACGTGCTCATCACGACGATGTTCGACGACGCCGGCACCCTGTGGTACGTCCCCGAGGAGTCCGGGAAGAAGATCGCCCAACTGGCCCCCAGCGTCGGCATCTCCGTCTACGACCGGCAGCTCACCCAGCCGCTGCAGCGCATGTGGGACCTCGCCGCGTCGCTCGGCGCGGACATGAAGGCCGCGAAGGTCACCGACGCGAAGAAGCGGTTCGAGGCCGCCGCCGCCCGGCTGCGGGCCGCCGCCAAGGCCAGGCCCGGCATCAAGGTGTTGGCCGGATCCGCCAGCGACCAGCTCTTCTACGTCTCCGGCACGAACCTCTCCGTCGACCTGGAGTACTTCAAGGCCCTCGGCGTGGACTTCGTCGAGCCGCCGGAGAGCGCCAAGAAGCAGGGCGGCGGCTGGTACGAGCCACTGAGCTGGGAGAACGTCGACAAGTACCGCGCCGACATCATCATGATGGACGACCGGTCGTCGGCCATCCAGCCGGCCGACATCACCAAGCCCACGTGGAAGAAGCTGCCTGCCGTGAAGGCGGGGCAGGTCATCGCCCGGTCTCCGGAGCCGATCCTGTCGTACGACAAGTGCGTGCCGCTGCTGACGAGTCTGGCCGAGGCCCTGGAGAAGGCGAAGAAGGTCAGCTAGGCGCCCCCAAGCCCCCCATCGCATCAGGAGCTCCCATGACGACGGCCGTAGCCGCTCCGTTCCGTTTCTTCTCTCTGCGCGTCGCGCGGACCCGGCGGCTGGGGCCGTCGCTCGTCCGGGTCACCTTCGGCGGGGACGATCTGCACGCCTTCGACTCGCTCGGGCGCGACCAGTCCCTCTCCCTGTTCCTGCCGCATCCGGGCCAGCCGGAGCCTGTCGTGCCCCTTGACCTGGGATGGGGGTCCCCCCGTTCGAGCGAAGCCGAGAATGGGGGAGGCTGGTGGCAGGCGTGGCGTGAACTGCCCGACGGCGTACGGGCGGTGATGCGTTCGTACACGCTCCGGTCCTTCCGGCGCGACCCCGGCGAGCTCGACATCGACTTCGTCCTGCACACCCCCGCGGGCCCCGCCTCCCGCTGGGCCTCCCGCGCCACCCCCGGCGACCGGGTGCTGCTGCTCGGGCCGGTGATCGCCGACAACCGCGCCGTCCGGTTCCGTCCGCCCGAGGACGCCGACCTCGTCGTGCTGTGGGGCGACGAGAGCGCCGTACCGGCCGCGACCGCGAGCCTGGAGTCCCTTCCGGCCGGTGTCCGGGTCCGGGCCTTTCTGGAGGTGCCGCACGCCGGTGACATCCAGGACGTGCGCACGGAGGCGGACGCGGAGATCACATGGCTCGTACGGCACGACGGCGCCCCCACGGCCGTCGACGCCGTGCGGGCCGCACGGCTCCCCGCCGCCGAGCGGCCGTACGTGTGGATCGCCGGGGAGTCGGGGCGGGTGAAGGCGCTGCGGCGGCACTTCGTCCAGGAGCGCGGGGTGGACCGGCGGCGCGTCACCTTCGTCGGGTACTGGCGCCGGGGAATGACCGAGGAGCAGGTGCGCGCGGCGGAGTGACCCCGCCCGCCGGGCAACTCCCCTGTGCGTGACCCCGGGCACGGCAGAAGCATGTCTTGATCCAAGAAAGTTAGGTTAGGCTAACCTAAATTGAAGCGGCTCCCATTCCCCGCACGGACCGTCCCCTCGGAGGACCCCCACATGCGCTCGCACCTGCTCAATGGACTCACCACGGAGCACTACCGCAGCTCCGTGACCGAAGGAGTCGAGCGGGTGGCGGCCCAACTCGCCGCCGCCGACCGTCCGTTCACCGGCGTCACCGTCGAGGCCCTCGCCCCCCGGCTCGACGCCGTCGACCTCGACCGCCCGCTCGGCGACACCACCGCCGCCCTGGACGAACTGCAGGACGTCTACCTCCGCGACGCCGTCTACTTCCACCACCCCCGCTACCTCGCCCACCTCAACTGCCCCGTCGTCATCCCGGCGGTGCTCGGCGAGGCCGTGCTCTCCGCCGTCAACTCCTCCCTCGACACCTGGGACCAGTCGGCCGGCGGCACCCTCATCGAGCGCAAGCTCATCGACTGGACGGCCGCCCGGATCGGCCTCGGGCCCGCCGCCGACGGCGTGTTCACCTCCGGCGGCAGCCAGTCCAACCTCCAGGCACTCCTGCTGGCGCGCGAGGAGTCCAAGACCGACTCCCTGGCGAAACTGCGCGTCTTCGCCTCCGAAGCCGCCCACTTCAGCGTCAGGAAGTCCGCGAAACTGCTCGGCCTGAGCGCCGAGTCCGTGGTGTCCATCCCCGTCGACCACGACAAGCGCATGCACACCGTCGCCCTCGCCCGCGAGCTGGAACGCTGCCGGCGCGACGGGCTGATCCCCATGGCGGTCGTCGCCACCGCCGGCACCACCGACTTCGGCTCCATCGACCCGCTCCCGGAGATCGCCGGGCTGTGCGCCCAGTACGGCGTGTGGCTGCACGTCGACGCCGCCTACGGCTGCGGGCTGCTCGCCTCCCCCACCCGGCGCCACCTCCTGGCCGGCATCGAACGCGCCGACTCGGTCACCGTCGACTACCACAAGTCCTTCTTCCAGCCGGTGAGTTCCTCGGCCGTGCTGGTGCGCGACGCGGCCACCCTGCGGCACGCCACCTACCACGCGGAGTACCTCAACCCGCGCCGCACGGTGCGCGAACGCATCCCCAACCAGGTCGACAAGTCCCTGCAGACCACCCGCCGCTTCGACGCCCTCAAACTGTGGCTCACCCTGCGGGTCATGGGCGCCGACGGCGTCGGGCGGCTCTTCGACGAGGTCTGCGACCTTGCGCAGCAGGGCTGGCGGATGCTCGCCGCCGACCCCCGGTACGACGTCGTCGTGGCGCCCGCCCTGTCCACCCTGGTCTTCCGCTGCATCCCGGCGGCCGTCACCGATCCGGCCGAGATCGACCGCGCCAACCTCCACGCCCGCAAGGCCCTGTTCGCCTCCGGCGCCGCCGTGGTCGCGGGCACCGAGGTCGGCGGCCGCCAGTACCTGAAGTTCACCCTGCTCAACCCCGAGACGACACCGGCCGACATCGCCGCCGTCCTCGATCTGATCGCCGGCCACGCCGAGCAGTACCTGGGAGACTCCCTTGACCGCGCGTCCTGAAGCCCCCTACCCCGCCTACGACTTCGTGGGGATCGGGCTCGGCCCCTTCAACCTCGGCCTCGCCTGCCTCACCGAACCGATCGCCGCACTGAACGGCGTCTTCCTGGAGTCCAAGCCGGACTTCGAGTGGCACGCCGGAATGTTCCTCGACGGCGCCCACCTGCAGACGCCGTTCATGTCGGACCTGGTCACCCTGGCCGACCCGACCTCGCCGTACTCCTTCCTCAACTACCTGAAGGAGAAGGGGCGGCTGTACTCGTTCTACATCCGCGAGAACTTCTACCCGCTGCGGGTCGAGTACGACGACTACTGCCGCTGGGCCGCGGGCAAGCTCGGCAGCGTCCGCTTCGGCACGACGGTCACCGAGGTGACGTACGAGGCCGGGCTGTACGCGGTGCGCACCCAGGACGGTGAGACGTTCCGCGCCCGCCACCTGGTGCTGGGCACGGGCACGACCCCGCACCTCCCCGAGGCCTGCCAGGGCCTGGCCGGCGACTTCCTCCACACCTCGCAGTACATGCACCGCAAGGCCGAGCTGCAGGCGAAGAAGTCCATCACGATCGTCGGCAGCGGGCAGAGCGCGGCCGAGATCTACCACGAGCTGCTGTCCGGGATCGACGTCCACGGCTACCGGCTCGACTGGGTCACCCGCTCCCCGCGATTCTTCCCCCTCGAGTACACCAAGCTCACCCTGGAGATGACCTCCCCGGACTACATCGACTACTTCCACGCCCTGCCCGAGGAGACCCGCTACCGGCTGGAGAGGGAACAGAAGGGCCTGTTCAAGGGCATCAACTCGGAGCTGATCGACGCGATCTTCGACCTGCTCTACCAGAAGAACCTCACCGGTCCCCTGCGTACCCGGCTGCTCACCAACTCCACGCTGCACACCGCCACTTACGCGGACGGCGGCTACACCCTGGGCTTCCACCAGGACGAGCAGGGCAAGGACTTCGAGATCCGGACCGAGGGCCTGCTGCTGGCCACCGGCTACCGCTACGAGCCCCCGGCCTTCCTCGCCCCGATCCGCGACCGCCTGCGCTTCGACGGCCACGGCCGCTTC
This sequence comes from Streptomyces sp. NBC_00557, assembly GCF_036345995.1. Classification (NCBI taxonomy): domain Bacteria; kingdom Bacillati; phylum Actinomycetota; class Actinomycetes; order Kitasatosporales; family Streptomycetaceae; genus Streptomyces; species Streptomyces sp. NBC_00557. The sequence continues at coordinate 5,181,192 of NZ_CP107796.1, read as the reverse complement.
GACGTCGCCCGCAACTACGCCATCGACGTCACCGGCCGCGGCGTCTTCCTCCAGAACGCCGGCGTGCACACCCACAGCATCACCAGCCCCGACCTGGGCATGGGCGCCTACCGCAACGCGTACATCATCCGCGAGCTGCTCGGCACCGAGTACTACCCGGTCGAGAAGACGATCGCCTTCCAGGACTTCGCCGTATGACCAGCACACACCTGCCCTTCACCTTCCGCCCCGTCGACCCGTCCGAGGACGCCGGGCTCCTGCACTCCTGGGTCACCCACCCCAAGGCCGTCTTCTGGATGATGCAGGGCGCCACGCCGGAGGACGTCGAGCGGGCCTACCGGGAGATCGCGGCGGACGAGCACCATCACGCGCTGCTGGGGCTGCGCGACGGGGAGCCGGCGTTCCTGATGGAGAGGTACGACCCGGCGCACCGCGAGCTGGCCGGACTGTACGAGCCGCGGCCGGGCGATGTCGGGATGCACTTCCTCACCCCGGCGACGGACACCCCCGTCCACGGCTTCACCAGGTCCGTGATCACCGCGGTGCTGGCCCACCTCTTCGAGGATCCGGCGACCCGGCGGGTCGTGGTGGAGCCGGATGTGCGCAACACGGCCGTGCACGCGCTGAACGAGGCCGTCGGGTTCGTGCCGGAGCGGGAGATCGTGACGCCGGAGAAGCGGGCCCTGCTGAGCTTCTGCACGCGGGAGCGGTTCCTCGCCACGACGGGGGTGGCGGTATGAGCCTCGCCGACGCCGTGGCCCATCTGTCCCCCGAGCGCTGGGCGACCGCCAACCGGCTGCTGATACGCAAGGCGCTCGCGGAGTTCGCGCACGAGCGCCTGATCACACCCGAGAAGACCGGCGAGGGGTACGTCGTGCGCAGCGACGACGGGCTCACGTCCTACCGCTTCTCCGCCGTACGCCGCGCCCTCGACCACTGGCAGGTCGACGCCGGCTCGATCACCCGGCACCGCGACGGCGCCGGCCTCCCCCTGTCCGCCCTGGACTTCTTCATCGAGCTGAAGGAGTCGCTGGGCCTGGGCGACGAGATCCTGCCGGTCTACCTGGAGGAGATCTCCTCCACCCTCTCCGGCACCTGCTACAAGCTCACCAAGCCCCGCGTCACCTCCGCGGAGCTGGCGGGCAGCGGCTTCCAGGCCGTCGAGGCGGCGATGACCGAGGGCCACCCCTGCTTCGTGGCGAACAACGGGCGGCTCGGGTTCGGCGTCCACGAGTACCTGTCGTACGCCCCGGAGACCGCGAGCCCCGTCCGGCTGGTGTGGCTGGCCGCACACCGTTCGCGAGCCGTGTTCACGGCGGGGGAAGGGATCGAGTACGCGTCCTTCCTGCGGGCGGAGCTGGGCGAGGAGACCCTGGCCCGCTTCCGGGCCGCCCTCACCGGCCAGGGCCTGGACCCCGCCGACTACCTCCTCGTCCCGGTCCACCCCTGGCAGTGGTGGAACAAGCTCTCCGTCACCTTCGCCGCCGAGGTGGCCCGGCGGAACCTGGTCTGCCTCGGCGAGGGCGAGGACGCGTATCTGGCCCAGCAGTCCATCCGGACCTTCTTCAACGCCTCCCACCCCGGGAAGCACTATGTGAAGACGGCCCTGTCCGTGCTCAACATGGGGTTCATGCGGGGCCTGTCCGCCGCGTACATGGAGGCCACCCCGGCCATCAACGACTGGCTGGCCCGGCTGATCGAGAACGACCCGGTGCTGAAGGCCACGGGCCTGACGGTCCTCCGGGAACGGGCGGCCGTCGGCTACCGGCATCCGGAGTACGAGCGGGCCACCGACCGGTACTCGCCGTACCGCAAGATGCTGGCCGCGCTGTGGCGGGAGAGCCCGGTGCCGGGCCTTCAGGACGGCGAGTCCCTCGCCACCATGGCCTCGCTGCTGCACGTGGACCACACCGGCGCCTCCTTCACGGGCGCCCTGATCGAGCGGTCCGGGCTCACCCCGGCCGCCTGGCTGCGGCGGTACCTGCGGGCGTACTACACGCCCCTGCTGCACAGCTTCTACGCCTACGACCTGGTGTTCATGCCGCACGGCGAGAACGTGATCCTGGTGCTGAAGGACGGCGCCGTGCAGCGCGCGATCTACAAGGACATCGCCGAGGAGATCGCGGTGATGGACCCGGACGCGGCGCTGCCGCCCGAGGTGCGGCGGATCCGGGTGGACGTCCCGGAGGACAAGAAGCTCCTGTCGGTCTTCACCGACGTCTTCGACTGCTTCTTCCGCTTCCTGTCCGCGCAGCTCGCCGCCGAGGGGATCATGGAGGAGGAGGCCTTCTGGCGCACGGTCGCGCAGGTCACCCGCGAGTACCAGGACGCGAACCCCGCACTGGCCGACCGGTTCCGCCAGTACGACATCTTCGCCCCGGAGTTCGCCCTGTCCTGCCTGAACCGCCTCCAGCTGCGCGACAACCGGCAGATGGTGGACCTCGCCGACCCCTCGGGCGCGCTCCAGCTCGTCGGCACCCTGAAGAACCCGATCGCCGGTCTCTGACGGCTCACGAACGGCCGGGCACCCCGGGAAACGACCCGGGATGCCCGGCCCATAAATCCTCAATGCCCGATTTGACCCGCTCTGCCGTAAAGTCGCGCTATATCCTCATTAAAGGCATTGAGCGGTTTAACCTGCGACACGTGACTCAATTCACTTACGAGGCTTCCTAGGATCGCGGGCGTCCCCCGAATTTCCAGCTCTCCGGCGAAACCTGGCGCCGCCGCGCCGGACGGCAACTAGCCCGCTTAGTAAAAGAGGCAATTGCCGAAACTTATTCCCGCCGGTTAAGAATGTCCCCGCCGCAGCGCACCGCTAAACCAAATGCAGTGTGGTTTGCCGAAGGGAACCGGCAACTGCGGGTGATCCAATTCTCCGAAAAGGACCGCTCCATGCCTCGTCACGCCCGCAAGCGCTCATTCCGGACGCGCCGGCTCCTCGCCGGCGGCGCCGCCACCGTCGGCACGTTCGTCCTGGGCTTCACGGCGACCGTGGGCACCGCCCACGCCGCCACCGCTCCCGCCTCCGCGACCAGCTACACCGTCCGGGCCGGCGACCACCTCGCGTCCATCGCCCGCACCCTGCACGTGCCGGGCGGCTGGCCGGCCATCGCGTCGGCCAACCACCTCGCCAGCCCCTACACCCTGCACCCGGGCCAGGTCCTCACCCTGCCCGCCGGGTCGGCCGCCCCGGCCAAGCCCGCGCCCGCCGCCAAGAAGTCCACCACCGGCAAGACCTCCGCCACGAAGTCCACCACCGGCAAGACCTACGCCAACAACCTGGACGGCTGGATCAAGCAGTCCCTGGCGATCATGGCGCAGCACAAGATCCCGGGCACCTACAACGGCATCTACCGCAACATCATGCGCGAGTCCTCCGGCAACCCGAAGGCCATCAACCTCTGGGACTCCAACGCCGCGAAGGGCACCCCGTCCAAGGGCCTGCTCCAGGTGATCCAGCCGACGTTCGACGCGTACCACGTGCCGGGCACGTCGACGGACATCTACGACCCGGTCGCCAACATCACGGCCGCGTGCAACTACGCGTACCACCGCTACGGTTCGATCGACAACGTCTACAGCGCCTACTGATCGACAAATGTCCACGGCGCCTTCTGACAGCGCCTTTCCGGACGGCCCGACAGGTAATTCGATCGGCAGCGCATCTGTCTCCGAATTGCATGGGCAAAAATGATCTGGGTTCATAACCCGGCTGTTCACGCACCGGCGCCCGGGCCGCTCCACTCAGCGGTCCGGGCGCCGGTGCTCTGTCGCTCAGCTCTTCGGCCAGGGGACCTGGGGCGAGCGGTAGTAGCCGATGCCGAGGGCGTCCCAGCGCGGGGCCTGGGCGGCCAGACGGGCCTTGTAGGCGTTCCAGTCGTGGGTGGACGCCGGGGACCAGGCCAGTTCGGCCGCGCCCGGGAGCCGGGGGAACGCCATGTACTCGATGTCCGCCGAGGTCTTCAGGGTCTCCGACCACAGGGGGGCCTCCACGCCCCGGACGGACGACGCCGGGGCACCCGGCAGATAGGCGCCGGGATTCCAGTCGTAGGAGCGCTGGACCTCGACGTAACCGGCCCAATCGGTGCCGAGTTTGGTACCGCTGGTGTACTTCATGTCGAGGTAGAGGCGGTCGGCCGGGGACAGGATCAGCCCGGTGCCGTTCTGGGCCGCCTGGGCGACCTGGGCCTTCTCGGCGGCGCTGGTGCCGTCCACGCCCCAGTACTGGGCGAGGGCCCCCTTGGCCGGGTGGGCGCCGGTGATCTGGTGCCAGCCGATGACCGTCTTGCCGTACTCGGCGACGATCGGCTGCACCCGGTCCATGAACTTCACGTAGTCGGTGTGGCTGGTGGAGTGCGCCTCGTCGCCCCCGATGTGCAGATAGCGGCCGGGGGTGATCGCGGCCAGCTCCCGGATCACGTCGTCCGCGAAGTCGTAGGTGACCTGCTTCGGCACGCACAGCGAACTGAAGCCGACCTGGGTCCCGGTGTACAGCGGGGGCGCCACGCCGTCGCAGTTGAGTTCGGCGTAGGAGGCGAGGGCCGCGTTGGTGTGGCCGGGCATGTCGATCTCGGGGACGACCTCCAGGTAGCGGGAGGCCGCGTAGTCGACGATCTCCCGGTACTGGGCCTTGGTGTAGTAGCCGCCCTTGCCGCCGCCGACCTCGGTGGAGCCGCCGTGGGTGGCCAGGCGGGGCCAGGAGTCGATGGCGATGCGCCAGCCCTGGTCGTCGCTGAGGTGCAGGTGCAGCTCGTTGATCTTGTACAGGGCCAGCTGGTCGATGTAGCGCTTGACCTGGGCGACGGTGAAGAAGTGCCGGGAGACGTCGAGCATGGCGCCCCGGTAGGAGTAGCGGGGGCGGTCCTCGATGGTGCCGCCGGCGACCAGCCAGGGTCCGGGCTGCACGGTCTTCTTCTCGACGGCGGCCGGGAGCAGCTGACGGAGGGTCTGCACTCCGTGGAAGAGGCCGGCCGGGGCGGACGCGGTGATGGTGACGCCGGCCGGGCCGCTGTGCAGCCGGTAGCCCTCGGCGCCGAAGTCGCCCTGCGCGAGGTGGAGCTGGATGCCCCGGGCACCGCCGCCGGTGGCGACCGGCAGCCGGTAGCCGGTGGAGGGCCGCAGGATGCCGGCGAGATAGGCGCCGATCCGGCGGACCTCGGCGGAGTCGTCGACGCGGACGCCGGTCGCCCAGGTGACGCGGTACGGCGCACCGCCGGACTGGACCGAGGCGGGCGCCGGGATCACCCGGCCCAGCGGGGTGGGGGCGGCGGCCTCGGCGGCGGGCGCGGAGCCGAGGGTGAAGACCCCGGCCGCCGCCATGAGCAGCAGTGCACCGAGGATGCGGGGGGTTCGGGGAGTCGTGCTGTGGTCGCGTCTCACATGCGCTCCCTTCGGGATGTGGTCGAGACCACTCTCCCGCAGTTCCGGTGAAACAATGACCCCATGGCGGAAATCATCCAGAAGGACGGCACGTGGGCCTTCGACGGCGACGCCCTGCGGATCACCCCCGGCCGGGACAAGAGCGTGAGCCTGTTCCGCCGGGAGCTGGGTGAACTCGTCGTCCCGCTGGGCGCGTTGGCCGGTGTCTCCTTCGAGCAGGGGCGCAGGTCCGGGCGGCTGAGGCTGCGGCTGCGCGACGGCGCCGATCCCCTGACGCAGGCGACCGGCGGCCGGCTCGCCGAGCCGAACGATCCGTACCGGCTGACGGTGGAGTCCGACCGGTACGGCGTGGCCGAGTACTTCGCGGAGGAGGTGCGCAACGCGCTGCTGCTGGACGGGGTTTGCCCGGACCCGGTCGCGGAGTACCTGCTGCCCTCCCCGCCGCTGCCGGTGTCCGCCTCCGCCGGGGACGGCACGGCGAGCTTCGACGGGGAGCGGGTGCGGCTGGAGTGGAACTGGAAGACGGAGGACGCGAAGGCCGCCACCGGTCCGCGGACCATCCCGCTCGCGGACGTCACCGGCGTGGAGTGGCAGCCGGCCTCCGGGCTGGAGAACGGTCATCTGCGCTTCCTGGTGCGCGGCGCGCCGGCGTCGGCGCCGGCCAAGTACGACCCGAACGCGGTCGAGCTGTGGGGGTTCAAGAAGGATCCGCTGATGGCGCTGGTGGCCGCCGCCGTGCAGGCGCGGCTGCCGCATCCGGCGGCGGAGGCGGCCGTACGGGAGGAGCCGCCGAGGCTCGCCACGGTGCCGGAGCCCGCCGGGGACGACCACGACGTCCTGCTGCGCCGCCTGCGCGAGCTGGGCGGGCTGCACCGCGACGGTGTGCTGACCGACGAGGAGTTCGCGCTGGCCAAGCAGGCGGTCCTCAAACGCCTGTGACAGCGCGGGTGAGGACCGCCCGGGACCGGCTCGGGGTCACTTGGCCGTGCGGGACACCGTGAAGTGGTCGATGCGGTCGCCGGTCTCGGCGATGCCCGACACCGTCAGCGTGGTCTGACGGCCCTTCGGCGCGGGAGTGACGTCCACGCGCAGGAAGGAGTAGTTGAGGTAGCGGACCCGGGACCAGGTGACCGTCTCGTTCACCTTGCCGTCCTTGGTGTTGACGAAGGACGCGACCGAGTCGACCTCGTGCTCGTGACCCTCGTAGGAGTCCGGGGCGCTGAACGCGTACAGGCTCCGGCCGGCCGCGCCCGCGGTGACGTACACCACGCCCTCGGTCTCGGGGTACGCCGTGCCGCCGATCGGGAGCTTCTTGGTGACCTGGCCGCCCTTGATGACGTCGGTGCGCTCGTACTGGTGGTTGTGGCCGTTGATGACCAGGTCCACCTGGTACTTCTCGAACAGCGGCACCCACTCCTGGCGCACGCCCCCCTCCGAGGCGTGCGCCGTGGAGGTGCAGTACGCGCAGTGGTGGAAGAAGACGACGACGAAGTCGATGTCGTCGCGGGCCCGGAACCGCTTCAGCTGGCTCTCGAACCACTTGGTCTGGGTTCCGCCGGAGATGCCCAGGTTCGCCGGAATCTCGAAGGAGACGTCGTTCGGGTCCAGCGAGATGATCGCCGTGTTGCCGTGGACGAAGGAGTAGACGCCGGGCAGGTTCTTCGCGTCCGGGCCGTTGCCGGGGAGGGTCCAGCGGGCCTCCTCGCCGCCGTAGCCGTTGGGCGAGTACCAGGCCTCCATGTCGTGGTTGCCGTAACTGACCATCCACGGGATCTGCTTGGCGACCGACTCGGTCTGGGCGAGGAACTGGTCCCAGGTGCGCGAGTCGAAACCGGTGTCGGTGGCCTTGCCCTGGCCGGCCGAGTCGCCGTAGGCGATGTCGCCGGCGTGCAGGTGGAAGGCCGGGTTCTGGCCGAGGATCAGGGAGTCGTTGGCCAGCGCGTGGTAGCTGACGCCCTGGTCGCCGAAGGCGGTGAAGGTGAAGGGCGCCTTGTGGGCGGGGGCGGTGGTGAAGGTGCCCAGGGTGCCGGCGAGGTGCGGCTGGGCCGGGTCGAAGCCGTCGTGGCCGACGCCGTAGTAGTAGGTGCGGCCGGGGCGCAGGTGGGTGAGCCTGGCGTGCAGGTAGTACTGCGTGTGGTCGCCGCTCGCGCCCACGCCGGCCGGGGTGTACAGGCTGCGGACCTCGGCCTCGATCTTGCGGGAGAGGTCCCAGGGGTGGGCGCCGATGCGGATGAACGGCTTCTTCACGGCGACCGGGACCTGCCAGGAGACGGTCATCTCCGTGCGCGGGTCGTTGCCGTAGGCGAGGTGGCGGCCGAAGGGGGCGACGAAGGCGCCGTCCACGGCCTCGGCGGCGGGCGCGGCGGCCTGCCTGGGCACGGCCGCCTGTGCGGTGGCGCCCGGCACGAACGCGCCACCCGCTACCGCGCCCAGCGTGACGGCGCCGCCTCTGATCAGGCTGCGCCGTGAGAACCTGGCGCGCAGATACTCGTGCTGCTCGGCCATGCTCATGCGCGCGGCCAGTTTCTCGGGTACTCCCATTCGAGGAATGTCCATGGCGTCTGAAAATGGTCCATGTCTTCAACGAGACGCAGGCCACAAGATGGACGCCCGGCGAACAAATGATCCCCACAGCCGCTCCGCAGACCTGCCCGAAATCGGGCAGGATTCTTGCGAAACCGCCGCTCGTACCTCAGGATCTACCGGGTGCACGACGAACTTGTTGATCATCTGACGCGGTCCACGCCCCTCGGCCGGGGCGAGGCGCTGCGGGTGATCCAGGACGTGCTCGCCTACTTCGACGAGTCGACGGAGGACTACGTCCGTCGCCGCCACCGCGAACTCCAGGCCCAGGGCCTGGTCAACGCGGAGATCTTCGAACGGATCGCGGCGGACCTCAAGTACCGAGCGGTGGCACCGCCCGAGCTGACCCTCAGGCAGCTGCGCCGCATCGTCTACGGCTGAGACGCCAGGCTGAGAGATACCTATACATGTGCGGAATTGTCGGATACATCGGGAAGCGTGACGTGGCCCCTCTCCTGCTGGAGGGCCTGCAGCGGCTGGAGTACCGCGGCTACGACTCCGCGGGGCTGGTCGTCACCTCCCCGAAGGCGCCCGGCCTGACGATGGTCAAGGCCAAGGGGCGGGTGCGCGACCTGGAGGCCAAGGTCCCGGCGCGCTTCAAGGGCACCACCGGCATCGCCCACACCCGCTGGGCCACCCACGGCGCCCCCTCCGACGTCAACGCCCACCCGCACATGTCGGCCGACAACAAGGTCGCCGTCGTCCACAACGGCATCATCGACAACGCCGCCGACCTGCGCCGCAAGCTGGAGGCGGACGGCGTCGAGTTCCTCTCCGAGACCGACACCGAGGTCCTCACCCACCTCATCGCCCGCTCGCAGGCCGACCGCCTGGAGGACAAGGTGCGCCAGGCGGTCCGGCTGATCGAGGGCACCTACGGCATCGCCGTGCTGCACGCCGACTTCCCGGACCGGATCGTCGTGGCCCGCAACGGCTCCCCGGTCGTCCTCGGCATCGGCGAGAAGGAGATGTTCGTCGCCTCCGACATCGCCGCCCTGGTCACCCACACCCGCCAGATAGTCACCCTCGACGACGGTGAGATGGCCACCCTCAAGGCCGACGACTTCCGCACCTACACCACCGAGGGCACGCGCACCACCGCCGAGCCCACCACGGTGGAGTGGGAGGCCGAGTCGTACGACATGGGCGGCCACGACACCTACATGCACAAGGAGATCTTCGAGCAGGCCGAGGCCGTGGACCGCGTGCTGCGCGGCCGCATCGACGACCGCTTCTCCACCGTGCACCTCGGCGGCCTCAACCTGGACGCCCGCGAGGCCCGGCAGATCCGCCGCGTGAAGATCCTCGGCTGCGGCACCTCGTACCACGCGGGCCTGATCGGCGCCCAGATGATCGAGGAGCTGGCCCGCATCCCGGCGGACGCCGAGCCGGCCTCCGAGTTCCGCTACCGCAACGCCGTGGTGGACCCCGAGACCCTGTACGTGGCCGTCTCCCAGTCCGGTGAGACGTACGACGTCCTCGCCGCCGTCCAGGAGCTCAAGCGCAAGGGCGCGCGGGTCTTCGGCGTCGTCAACGTGGTCGGCTCGGCGATCGCCCGCGAGGCGGACGCCGGGATCTACGTCCACGCGGGCCCGGAGGTCTGCGTGGTGTCCACCAAGTGCTTCACGAACACCACGGTCGCCTTCGCGCTGCTCGCCCTGCACCTCGGCCGCACCCGTGACCTCTCGGTCCGCGACGGCAAGCGGATCATCGACGGCCTGCGCAGGCTGCCCGAGCAGATCACCGAGATCCTCAAGCAGGAGGAGCAGATCAAGGAGCTGGCCGAGCTGTACGCCGAGGCCCGCTCGATGCTCTTCATCGGCCGCGTCCGGGGCTACCCGGTGGCCCGCGAGGCCTCCCTGAAGCTCAAGGAGGTCTCCTACATCCACGCCGAGGCCTACCCCGCCTCCGAGCTGAAGCACGGCCCGCTGGCCCTGATCGAGCCGGCCCTGCCGACGGTCGCGATCGTCCCCGACGACGACCTGCTGGAGAAGAACCGCGCGGCCCTGGAGGAGATCAAGGCCCGCAGCGGCAAGATCCTCGCCGTGGCCCACCAGCCGCAGGAGAAGGCCGACCAGACGATCGTCGTCCCCAAGAACGAGGACGAGCTCGACCCCATCCTCATGGGCATCCCGCTCCAGCTCCTCGCGTACCACACGGCGAAGGCCCTGGGCAGGGACATCGACAAGCCGAGGAACCTGGCGAAGTCGGTGACGGTGGAGTAGGAAATTCCCTCGACCACCGAAGCGACAATTGAGCAACCCCCGCGGCGAGCAACCACGTCCGCGAGAGCGGCGCCGGTTTAGGCGCAAAAAAGGGACCCCCACGTGGCCACCTTCACGTGGGGGTCCCTTTCAGCGCCGCCAGATTCAGCCGGTGGCCGTCACCCCCCGGCCGGCGGCACGCCGAGGAAGCACCGTCGGCCAGTGCGCGAGCGCCGCGGTGGCCGCGTACCAGGCGACCGCCCCCGACACCGCGGCGACCCAGCCGCCCACCTTGGTCAGCGAGGAGCTGTCGGCGAACGCCGCGACGCCCAGCACCAGCATCGCCAGGAACAGCAGCCCGTACATGAGCTGTCCGAGGCTGTCGCCGCCCGCGAGGGTCAGGGTGAGCGCCACGAGGGCGAACAGCAGCAGGAAGAGCCCGGCCGCGTTGGCGGAGGAGTGGCCCGCGACGGCCCAGGTGAACCACAGTGCGCCGAGGGCCGCGAAGCCCGTGCCGGAGGCGCTGTCGCCGCCCCGGAAGGCGAGCAGACCGAGGAGGAACAGGGCAACTCCGCCCACGTAGTGGGCCAGTGACACGGCGTCGGACGCCGCCACCGAATGGATCACTCCGGTCGTGCCGAGTCCGAACGCCAACAGGGTGACTCCCAGGGCGAGTCGGCCGGCCACGACGGTGCTTCCGATTCCCGCAGAGACTCCGTTGTCCACGGCGGGCTCCCTTCATGCTGTGCAGTTGTGCGGTGACCGGTATATGCCCTTCACAAGGGCACAAACCACCTCTACGCGCGAGTAGTTTCGCGTTGCACAAAGGGAACCGGGGATCGGGGAGCGACCGTCAGGGAATGACGATCACGGGCCGCTGCGCCCGCTTGGCGAGCCGTCCCGCGACGGAGCCGAAGATCCGGCCGACGATGCCGTGCGTGGAGCCGACGACGATCGCGTCCGCCTCGTACTCCCGCCCGACCTCTTCCAGTTCGTGGCAGATGTCCCCGCCCCGCTCGACCAGGATCCACGGCACCTCGGCCAGATGGTCGGCGCACGCCAGCTCCAGACCGAGCACCTCGGTGCGATGGTCCGGCACGTCGACGAAGACCGGCGGCTCGCAGCCGGCCCACACGGTGGTGGGCAGCCGGTTGGCGACATGGACGATGATCAGGCCCGAGTGCGAGCGGTGGGCCATGCCGACGGCGTAGGCGAGGGCACGCTCACTGGAGGTGGAGCCGTCGAAGCCGACGACGACTCCGTGCCGGAAGGCAGGGTCGCAGGAGGGGCGTGACTCTTCCGCCGCCAGGGGATCGGCCGCCGTGGGGTCGGCGACCGGCCGCTTGCGGTCCGCGGGTTCGAAGAATTCGTGACCGGCCATGGCTGTCTCGGCGTTGTGATCCTTTATGGATGGGGGACGAAGCGTGCGGCGGAATCCGTACCCGGGAAGTCCGGGAAAGGTCTTCCCAACCCCATACCCCCAAGGGTACGGCGGCACGCCTCCCGAGCCCAGATGCCGCGCACGCTCCGTAAGCGGTCCCCCGGTGTCCGCAGGGGTTCACCGGAGCATGCACGAGCGACGCCCGTAACGCAATGGTTGCTGCCCCGTACAGGCGGTTTGCACAGGGTCACCGGATGTACGGCCGGTGACCGACCGGCCGGACACGCGTTGAGTATCGGTGAGCCACCGCCACAGGGAGTTCGAGTGATGTCCGGTCCCCGCCCCGACCCCGAGCCGCGCCCCGCGCCGGACACCGTGAGCGACGTGATCCGCTGGGCCGCCTTCAGCTGCGCGCTCGTCCCCGTGGTCCTGCTCTGGTACGGCACCTCGCCGGCCGGCGCGGCGGGGGCCGCGCTGGGCCTGGCCGCCGTCACCACCGCCTGCCGGCTCCTGCTGCGCCGGTCGGAGCGGTGCGCCCGGCGGCACGGAGGTGACGGCGAGGTTTCCGCAGAGGATTCCGGTGCGCAAAGAGGCGGACGTCACACCCGTCGGCCGACACCGGTCGATTGACCTGTTTCCGCACCCCGGAACGCTTCTTTTCAGCCAACTTCCGAATGTCGCCCCATGGGGCTCCCGACCACCCTCCAACCCCCGTTCGACCTGCACGGAAAGGGTCTGCGGGCGCCGGCGCACCCTACGCGGTTTAGCCACCGCCACAAGGCGCACTTCCCTGCGCGCTCCACGAGTGCAACGCTTCGTGATCGAATGCTTCACGCCAAGTTGTCATGTCGACAATCCGAGGCGTGTGGAACTGGTCACCGCCCGACCGCGGGAACCAGTAGATTCGATCTTGACTGTCTTACGGCGGGGGACTCGTGCAGGACCGAGGGGAAACGTGCAGGAGCGACACAACCGAGGAGCCGCGACCACCGAGGGGGGCTTAGCAGTATGAGCCACGACTCCACTGCCGCGCCGGAAGCCGCGGCCCGGAAACTCTCCGGGCGACGCCGCAAGGAGATCGTCGCGGTGCTGCTGTTCAGCGGCGGCCCCATCTTCGAGAGTTCCATTCCGTTGTCGGTGTTCGGGATCGACCGCCAGGACGCCGGCGTGCCGCGCTACCGCCTGTTGGTGTGCGCCGGCGAGGAGGGCCCGCTGCGGACCACAGGGGGCCTGGAACTCACCGCACCACATGGACTGGAGGCGATCTCCCGCGCCGGGACGGTCGTCGTGCCGGCCTGGCGGTCGATCACCGCGCCACCGCCGGAGGAGGCGCTCGACGCGCTGCGCCGGGCGCACGAGGAGGGCGCCCGCATAGTCGGCCTGTGCACCGGCGCCTTCGTGCTGGCCGCGGCGGGCCTGCTGGACGGCCGTCCGGCGACCACCCACTGGATGTACGCGCCGACGCTGGCCAAGCGCTATCCGTCGGTGCACGTCGATCCGCGCGAGCTGTTCGTGGACGACGGCGACGTCCTGACCAGCGCGGGTACGGCGGCCGGCATCGATCTCTGCCTCCACATCGTGCGCACGGACCACGGCAACGAGGCGGCCGGCGCGCTCGCCCGGCGCCTGGTGGTCCCGCCGCGCCGGTCGGGCGGGCAGGAACGCTACCTCGACAGGTCTTTACCCGAGGAGATCGGCGCCGACCCGCTCGCCGAGGTCGTCGCCTGGGCGCTGGAACACCTCCACGAGCAGTTCGACGTGGAGACGCTGGCGGCACGCGCCTATATGAGCCGCCGTACGTTCGACCGCCGGTTCCGCTCGCTGACCGGCAGCGCTCCGCTGCAGTGGCTGATCACCCAGCGGGTGCTGCAGGCCCAGCGGGTGCTGCAGGCCCAGCGGCTGCTGGAGACCTCGGACTACTCCGTGGACGAGGTGGCGGGCCGGTGCGGCTTCCGCTCCCCCGTCGCGCTGCGCGGCCACTTCCGCCGCCAGCTCGGCTCGTCCCCGGCCGCCTACCGGGCCGCCTACCGCGCCCGCAGGCCGCAGGGCGAGAAACCGGCGGACGCGGAGCCGCAGGCGCAGGCCTCCGGCCAGCCGGGCCCGGCCGCGGGCCTGTCCGGCCACGGGCCGATGGGCCACGCGCCCTCCGTGCTGCACTCGGAGCGCGACAACGGCGTCCCGATGCAGAGCCGCCGCCAGGCGGCCGGCGCGGTGGGGCTGCTGCCGGGGCCGCGCAGCGGCAACTGAGCGTGGGGGCGGGATCGTCCCGCCCCCACCCGCTCACCGGCTCCCGCCGAGCGCGGGGCGAGCGCAGGGGGGCACCCAAAAGCTCAGGTCCGCTTTAGGGTGGACGCATGAACGATCGCATGGTGTGGATCGACTGCGAGATGACCGGCCTCTCGCTGTCCGACGACGCGCTCATCGAGGTGGCCGCCCTCGTCACCGACTCCGAGCTGAACGTACTCGGCGAGGGGGTGGACATCGTCATCCGCCCGCCGGAGCAGGCGCTGGAGACGATGCCGGAGGTCGTGCGTCAGATGCACACCACGTCCGGCCTGCTCGCGGAGCTGCCGAACGGCACGACGCTGAAGGACGCCGAGGAACAGGTCCTCGCGTATGTGAAGGAGTACGTGAAGGAACCCGGCAAGGCCCCGCTGTGCGGCAACTCCGTCGGCACCGACCGCGGCTTCCTGCTGCGGGACATGCCGACCCTGGAGGACTACCTGCACTACCGGATCGTCGACGTGTCCTCCATCAAGGAGCTGGCCCGCCGCTGGTATCCGCGGGCGTACTTCAACAGCCCGGAGAAGAACGGCAACCACCGGGCCCTCGCCGACATCCGCGAGTCGATCGCCGAGCTGCGCTACTACCGCGAGGCCATCTTCGTCCCGCAGCCCGGCCCGGACTCCGACACCGCGAAGTCGATCGCGGCCAAGCACGTCCTGCCCGCGCGCTAGCCGCCCGCGAACGGCCCGGTCCTCCCGGCGGACGGCGCGCGGAGCGTCGCGCGAAAACGTGTGCGCGAGCACCCCTTCCGACCCTGTAGACTTCTTCTCGGCCGGTCGGGGAAACGACACGTTCCACCGCCGGTCGTGGTGGGTGTAGCTCAGCTGGTAGAGCACCTGGTTGTGGTCCAGGATGTCGCGGGTTCGAGTCCCGTCACTCACCCTCACCGATCAGCCGGTGACGTCGTCGCAGGACGCGTCACCGGCTGAGTCGTTTGTACGGCGGCGATGCCGGCGGCCCCGGGACCTCACCGCCGCGGCAGGCGGCCGGCGACGGACACCGGGCCGCGCCCCGCCACCTGCCCGTCGCCCCACCCTCGACGACACAGCCGGCGGCACCGCTACGACGACGCGCGCGGCACCAGTTCCGTGGGGAGCACCGCGTGCCGTCGCTCCAGGCCCCGGGACGCGGCCGGGCGGCGGTCGGCGATCTCCGTGAGCAGCAGGTCGATCATGGCGCGGCCCATCTCCTGGATGGGCTGGCGGACGCTGGTCAGCGGCGGGTCCATGTGGCGGGCTATGGCCGAGTCGTCGTAGCCCACGAGGGCCACGTCGTCGGGGATGCGGCGGCCCGCCTCGCGCAGCACCTGCCGGGCGCCGGCCGCCATCACGTCCGAGCCGGCGAAGACCGCGTCCAGGTCGGGGCGGCGCTCCAGCAGCACGGACATGGCGCGGCGGCCGCCCTCCTCGGTGAAGTCGCCCGGCTCGACGAGGAGTTCGTCCGCATCCCGGCCCGCGTCGCGCAGGGCGTCGCGGTAGCCGTCGACGCGGCGCTGGGCGCCGTAGACGTCGAGGCGGCCGGTGATGTGGGCGATGCGGGTGCGGCCCCGGGACAGCAGGTGCTCCACGGCCGAGCGGGCGCCGCCGTAGTTGTCGGAGTCCACGGAGGTGAGCGTCTCGCCGGCCGAGCGGGGGCCGCTGATCACGGCCGGGATCTCCAGCTGGGACAGCATGTCGGGCAGCGGGTCGTCGGCGTGGACGGAGACCAGCAGGACGCCGTCCACCCGGTGGGCCGCCAGGTACTGGGCGAGGCGCCGGCGCTCGCGGTCGCTGCCCGCGAAGATCAGCAGCAACTGCATCTCGGTGTCGGAGAGTTCCGAGCCCACACCGCGCAGCATGTCCGAGAAGTACGGTTCTGCGAAGAATCGGGTCTCGGGTTCGGGGACCACGAGGGCGATGGAGTCGGTGCGGTTGGCGGCCAGGGCACGGGCGGCCGTGTTGGGGACGTAGCCCAGCTCGGCGACCGCGGCCTCGACCGCGGCGCGGGTGGCGTCGCTCACCCGGGGCGAGCCGTTGATCACCCGCGAGACGGTGCCCCGGCCGACTCCGGCCCGGGCGGCGACCTCCTCGAGCGTGGGCCGGCCACCGCTCCGGCCCCGCGCTCCGTGGCTTACCATGGGCTCCGCCCCTCTCGACCGACTCGTGGTGCTGGCCTGGAATGTAACAGGACCGTCCGCCGCAGTGACCGTCCCGGGGGTGCCGCCCCCACCCCCCGCGCGACCGGCCTCCGGTTCCTCCTCGCCCCCCACCTTTTCCTTCCCCGCCGGTCGGCCGGATATCGACGGTCGCCGCCGCCGCGCGTCCTCAGTTAACGCTCAGATAACTGAACAGAGTTGTCCGCGTCCGCTCCCTTGACACCCCGGCGCCGACCCGCGACTCTTCAACACATCACTGGTGGGAGCGCTCCCACAGTACCTGACACCTACACAACCCGCACGTTCCCCGCCCGAGCCGCAGCGCGCAAGAACGGGCCCAAATCATGCAGTTGGCCGGGGGGTCGGCACGTCAGGCAACAGGAGGACGCAATGCGCACGAGCATCCGCCGGTCACGGCGGCTGATGGCCCTCGCGGCCGTGGCCGCACTGACCACCGGGCTGCTGGCCGGCTGCGCCAAGGACTCGGACGACGGCTCGTCGAACGACTCCGGCGGAAACGGCAGTGGCAAGGGCAAGATCACGCTGACCGTCGGCACCTTCGGCGTCTTCGGCTACAAGCAGGCCGGCCTCTACGACGAGTACATGAAGCTCCACCCCGACATCAACATCAAGGAGAACGTCACCACCCGTACCGACGTGTACTGGCCGAAGGTGCTCACCCGCCTCCAGGCCGGCTCCGGCACCGACGACATCCAGGCCATCGAGGTCGGCAACATCACCGAGGCCGTGCAGACCCAGGCGAACAAGTTCGTCGACCTCGGCAAGCAGGTCGACAAGTCGCAGTGGCTGGACTGGAAGAACGCCCAGGCCACCACCAAGGACGGCAAGCTCATAGGCCTCGGCACGGACATCGGCCCGATGGCCATCTGCTACCGCAAGGACCTGCTCCAGAAGGCCGGGCTGCCGACCGACCGGACCAAGCTCGCCGAGATGTGGAAGGGCGACTGGGCCAAGTACGTCGACGTCGGCAAGCAGTACATGAAGAAGGCGCCCAAGGGCACCAAGTTCGTGGACTCCGCGGCCTCCGTCTACAACGCGGCCCTCGGCGGCGGTGACGAGCGTTACTACGACAAGGACGGGAACGTCGTCTGGGACAAGTCCGACGGCGTGAAGAAGGCCTGGAACGCCGCCATGGACGTCGCCACCAGCGACATGTCGGCGAAGCTGAAGCAGTTCGACCCCACCTGGGACCAGGGCTACGCCAACGGCACCTTCGCCACCGTCGCCTGCCCGGCCTGGATGCTCGGCTACATCGAGCAGAAGTCCGGTGACTCCGGCAAGGGCAAGTGGGACGTGGCGGCGGCGCCCACCGCGGCCAACTGGGGCGGCTCCTTCCTCGGCGTGCCGCTCGCGAGCAAGCACCAGAAGGAGGCCATCGCGCTGGCCAAGTGGCTGACCGCGCCCGAGCAGCAGGCCAAGGTCTTCGCCAAGCAGGCCAGCTTCCCGTCGACCCCGTCGGCGTACGCGAGCCTGAAGCCGGCCGCGGACACCACGGCGTACTTCTCGAACGCGCCGATCACCCAGATCTTCGCCGACTCGGCCAAGACCATCCCGGTCCAGTACTTCGGCATCAAGGACCAGCCGATCAACTCCGCGATCACCGACGTCGGCATCCTCCAGGTCGAGCAGAAGGGCAAGTCGCCGTCCCAGGGCTGGGACGCGGCGTCCAAGGAGATCAAGGACGTGCTCGGCCAGTGACCAGCTCCAAGCAGGCTCTCGCGCACCCCGCGGCGAGCGCCGACGCCGCGCCCGGCACTCCGCCGGGCGCGGCCCGGGGCGCTCACGGTCGCGGTACCCCGGCGGGCCCCGACTCCTGGCGCAGCCGGCTGTACCGCTGGGACATGAAGGCGTCGCCGTACGCGTTCGTGTCCCCCTTCTTCATCCTGTTCGGCGCCTTCACCCTGGTCCCGCTGCTGTACACGGCCTGGTACTCGCTGCACAACGTGCAGCTGTCGGCCCTGGACCACCAGACCTGGGCGGGCCTGGACAACTACAAGAACCTGTGGTCCTCGGACTTCTTCTGGAACGCGCTGAAGAACACCCTGACCATCGGTGTCATCTCGACCGTGCCGCAGCTGCTGGCCGCGATCGGGCTGGCGCACCTGCTGAACTACAAGCTGCGCGGTTCCACCGTCTGGCGTGTGGTGATGCTCACCCCGTACGCCACCTCGGTGGCCGCGGCGACCCTGGTGTTCACGCTGCTGTACTCGTGGGACGGCGGCATGGTCAACTGGATCCTGCACTTCTTCGGGGTGAACCCGATCAACTGGCGTGAGTCCGACTGGGGTTCGCAGTTCGCGGTGTCCTCGATCGTGATCTGGCGGTGGACGGGGTACAACGCGCTGATCTACCTGGCCGCCATGCAGGCGATCCCGACCGATCTGTACGAGTCGGCGGCGATCGACGGCGCCAACCGCTGGCAGCAGTTCCGGCACGTGACCATCCCGCAGCTGCGCCCGACGATCCTGTTCACGGTCGTGGTCTCCACGATCGGCGCGACCCAGCTCTTCGGCGAGCCGCTGCTGTTCGGCGGGGTGAGCGGGTCCAAGGGCGGCTCCGAGCACCAGTACCAGACGCTCGGCCTGTACATGTACGACCAGGGCTGGATCATCGGCAATCTCGGCAAGGCGTCCGCGATCGCCTGGTCGATGTTCCTGGTCCTGCTGATCATCGCCGCGGTCAATCTGCTGCTCACCCGACGGCTGAGGAAGTCCCAATGACGACCACTGAACTCACCCTGCCCCGGAAGGCCGGCCGTCGCCGGGTGATGGGCGCCGGCAAGCAGCTGCACGCGGGCCCGGTGGCCTACGTCGTGCTCACCGTCTTCGCGCTGGTCTCGCTCGCCCCGCTGGTGTGGACGGCGGTCGCCGCGTCCCGCACCGACCGGCGGTTGGCCGAGACCCCGCCGCCGCTGTGGTTCGGCGGCAATCTGTTCACGAACCTGCAGACGGCCTGGGACCAGGCGGGTCTCGGGACCGCGATGTTCAACTCGGTGATCGTGGCGGGCACGATCACGGTGAGCACGGTGCTGTTCTCCACGCTGGCCGGGTTCGCCTTCGCCAAGCTGCGGTTCCGCTTCTCCAGCCTGCTGTTGCTGCTGACCATCGGCACGATGATGATCCCGCCGCAGCTGGCCGTCGTACCGCTGTACCTGTGGATGTCCGACCTCGGCTGGTCCAACCAGCTGCAGACGGTGATCCTGCCGAGTCTCGTCACCGCCTTCGGCACCTTCTTCATGCGCCAGTACCTGGTGCAGGCGCTGCCGACGGAGCTGATCGAGGCGGCCCGGGTGGACGGGGCGAGCAGCATCCGGATCGTCTGGCACGTGGTCTTCCCCGCGGCGCGCCCGGCCATGGCCGTCCTCGGCCTGCTGACGTTCGTGTTCGCCTGGAACGACTTCCTCTGGCCGATCATCGCCCTGAACCAGCAGAACCCGACGGTGCAGGTGGCCCTGAACTCGCTCGGCACCGGGTACGTCCCGGACCAGGCGGTGATCATGGCCGGCGCCCTGCTGGGCACCCTGCCGCTGCTGATCGCCTTCGTCCTGTTCGGCAAGCAGATCGTGGGCGGGATCATGCAGGGCGCGATCAAGGGCTGACGGCGCCCCCGACGGCTTCGCCGGCGGTCCTTCCGCCCGGGGGCCGGGCCACCGCCGCCCCGGCCCCTTCCCCCTCTTCTGTTCCGCACCTGCCGCACCAGGTCTCCTACGACCCCAATGGGAGCGCTTCCATGCCTGAACCCGCCACCTCCGTGACCTTTCCTCCCGCCTTCCTCTGGGGCGCCGCGACCTCGGCCTACCAGATCGAGGGGGCGGTGCGGGAGGACGGCCGCACCCCCTCGATCTGGGACACCTTCAGCCACACCCCGGGCAAGACGGCCGGCGGCGACACCGGTGACATCGCTGTCGACCACTACCACCGCTACCGCGACGACGTGGCGCTGATGGCGGAGCTGGGCCTGACCGCGTACCGCTTCTCGGTCTCCTGGTCCCGGGTGCAGCCCACCGGCCGGGGACCCGCGGTCCAGCGCGGCCTGGACTTCTACCGCCGGCTGGTGGACGAGCTCCTCGCCCACGGCATCAAGCCCGCGCTCACCCTCTACCACTGGGACCTGCCCCAGGAACTGGAGGACGCGGGCGGCTGGCCGCAGCGGGACACCGCCCACCGGTTCGCCGAGTACGCCGAGCTGGTCGGTGCGGCGCTCGGCGACCGGGTGGAGCAGTGGATCACCCTCAACGAGCCCTGGTGCAGCGCCTTCCTGGGCTACGGCTCCGGTGTGCACGCCCCCGGCCGCACCGACCCGGCGGCCTCCCTGCGCGCAGCCCACCACCTCAACCTGGCGCACGGCCTCGCGGCGTCCGCCCTGCGCTCGGTGATGCCGGCCCGCAACGAGGTCGCGATCAGCCTCAACTCCTCGGTGGTACGGCCGCTTTCGCAGGACCCGGCCGACCTGGCCGCGGCCCGCCGGATCGACGACCTGGCCAACGGCGTCTTCCACGGCCCGATGCTGCGCGGCGCCTACCCCGCGTCGCTGCTCGAGGCCACGTCCTCGATCACCGACTGGTCGTACGTCCTCGACGGCGACCTGCGCACGATCAACGTCCCGCTGGACGCCCTCGGCCTGAACTACTACACCCCGGCGCTGGTGTCGGCCGCCTCCGGAGAGGTCAGGGGCCCGCGGGCGGACGGCCACGGCGCCAGCGAACACTCCCCCTGGCCGGGCGCCGACGACGTGGTCTTCCACCAGACGCCCGGCGAGCGCACGGAGATGGGCTGGACGATCGATCCGACGGGCCTGTACGACCTGATCCAGCGCTACACCCGCGAGGCCCCCGGCCTGCCCCTCTACATCACCGAGAACGGCGCGGCCTACGACGACAAGCCCGACCCCGACGGCCGCGTCCACGACCCGGAGCGCATCGCCTATCTGCACGGCCATCTCGCGGAGGTCCGGCGCGCCATCGCCGACGGCGCCGACGTCCGCGGCTACTACCTGTGGTCCCTGATGGACAACTTCGAGTGGGCGTACGGCTACGGCAAGCGGTTCGGCGCGGTGTACGTGGACTACGCGACGCTGGAACGGACGCCGAAGTCGAGCGCGCG
This sequence comes from Streptomyces sp. NBC_00557, assembly GCF_036345995.1. Classification (NCBI taxonomy): domain Bacteria; kingdom Bacillati; phylum Actinomycetota; class Actinomycetes; order Kitasatosporales; family Streptomycetaceae; genus Streptomyces; species Streptomyces sp. NBC_00557. The sequence goes on along the minus strand of NZ_CP107796.1, from coordinate 5,160,099 downwards.
CTGGTACGCCGAGGTGGCGCGGACGGGGACGCTGCCTCCGGTGGAGACCGCGGCCTGAGACGCCGGGAAGGGGCGCGGCAATCCCCCCGGAATGCCGCGCCCCTCCGTCGTGGGTGCGTCAGTTGAACGCGCCGAACGCCTTCGAGAAGGCGAACTTGTCCTGGAGGATCGAGCTGCAGGTGGGGTCGGCGGAGTTCTTCGCACCGCCGTCGCACTGCCTGTCGCGGGCGGCGGACCACATCGACAGCCCGCCGAGGCCCTTGGACTTGGCGAAGTTCACCAGCTGGGTGGCGTCGTCCACCTTGAACACCTCGGAGGAGACGTCGTTGACGCCGATCATCGGGGTGACGGCGACGGTCTTCCAGGCGGCGGAGTCGGACAGTCCGAGCACGCTCTTGACCTGGGCCTGGGTCGCGGTCGCGGCCTGCTCGGCCAGGTCGCCCATGTCGCCGTTGAACGAGGGGCCGTAATCCATCGCCATGATGTTGACGGCGCCGATCTTCACGCCGTTGGACTTGGCGTCGGACAGCAGGTTCACCCCGTCCTGGGTGAGGCCCTGCGGCAGCACCGGGAGGGTGAAGGAGACGTCCAGGCCGGGGTGCTGCTGCTGGAGCTTGGCTATGGCCTGGGCGCGGCGGGTGTTGGCGGCGGTGTTGGGCAGCGCGCCGCCCTCGACGTCGAAGTCGACCTTGGTCAGCTTGAACGCGTCGATCGCCTTGCCGTAGGCCGCCGCCAGGGCGTCCGCCGAGGAGCAGGTGGTGGCCAGTTCGGAGCCGGAGGCGCCGCCGAAGGAGACCCTCACGTCACCGCCCTTGGCGCGCAGCGAGCCGATCTGCGCGGCCACCGCGTCGCTGGTCAGGTCGGTCACGCCGCCCCACTTGGGGGTGCAGCCGCCGCCGTCGGTGACGAAGGCGAGGTTGTAGTTCTTCACGCCGGTCGCGTCGGCTGCGCCGACCAGGTCGAAGGCCGGGTAGAGCGAGGTGTCGACGTACGGGGCGAAGCCGGCGGAGGCGGTGGTGCCGCTGCCGGTGGTCTGGGAGGCGGTCGGCGTCGGAGTGCTGCTCTTGGTCGGGGTGGGCGTGGCGGTGGGAGTGGCGGTGGGCGACGGGGACTGCGTGGGGCGGCCGCTGGGCTCCGGGGTGGCGCCGCCGTCCGCGGAGCACTGGGCGTCGTCGATACGACAGCCGGTCGGGTCGCCCTTGCCGTCGACCACGAAGCCGACGGTCACCGACTTGCCGGGAGCGAGGCCGTCGGTGTCCCACTTCGCGGGCTTCACCGTGACGTGCGAGCCGCTGACGCTCGACTCGCCGTTCCACAGGGAGCTGAGCCTGGCGCCCGCCGGGAGGTCGAACTCCAGGGTCCAGGTCTTCTCGGCCTGGCCGCTGTTGTTGGTGACGACGTACTGCGCGGTGTAGCCGGTCGACCAGTCGCTGGTCTTGGTGTACGCGGCGTTCACGCCGGCCGCGTTGGCGGTGCCGGTGAGCACGAGAGCGCCGCCGCCGACCACGGCCGCGGCCACGAGAGAGCCGATCGCCTTGTTCCTGCCGCTGATCCTGCGCCGGTGCGTGGTCATGCGCGTGCCTGCCTTCGCTGTTCAGGGGGGTGGGGTGCGGCAGCACGCTAGCGATGTGGAATCGGGCAAATGGCCTGATCGGGACGGTGATTGCAGACCTTAGGGTTCGCTTAAGGAAGGGATCGGGGACGATTAATGGTCGAGACCAGTCGCGACCGGTTTGCGCGGCCGGCGACGGCGCGTCCGGTGTCCCCGCCCGGCCGGTTTGCGGCCGTCGAGCTGGAACCAGATCCGCACCTCGGTGCCGCCCAGCACCGAGGAGCCGATGCGGACGTCGCCGCCGGTGGACTCGGCGAGCCGGCGCACGATGTCGAGGCCGAGGCCGGTGGAGCCGGCGGCGCCGGAGCCGCGGCCACGGGCCATCGCCGCCTCCGGGTCCGGTATGCCGGGGCCCGCGTCGGAGACCAGCACGATCACCGCGTCCTCGGCGTTGTGCACGTCCACCGCGAAGGCGGTGCCCTCGGCGGTGTGCCGGAACACGTTGCCGAGCAGGGCGTCGAGCGCGGCGGCCAGGTCGGCGCGGGCCACGGGTATCCGCACCGGCCGCTCCACTCCGGCCACCCGCCACTTGCGGCCCTCGTCCTCGGCGAGCGCGGACCAGAACTCCATGCGCTCACGCACCACTTCGGCCGCGTCGCAGCCGGCGCCGGGCCCGGGAGCGGCCGTCTGCGGTTTGGCCTCGCGGGCCGTGCGGATGATGGTGTCGACCTCGCGCTCCAGCTGGGCGACGGCGGCCCGGGTCTGCTCGGCGGCCGGTCCGCCGCCCAGCGAGGCCGCGTTGAGCCGCAGCACGGTGAGCGGGGTGCGCAGCCGGTGCGAGAGGTCGGCCGCCAGTTCCCTCTCGTTGGCGAGGAGCTGGACGACCTGGTCGGCCATGGAGTTGAACGCTACTGCGGCGAGGCGGAGTTCGGTGGGCCCGTCCTCCGGCACCCGGGCGCCCAGCTTGCCCTCGCCCAGTTCGTGCGCGCCTTCGACCAGCCGCTGGGCGGGCCGCACCATGCGCACCCCGAGCCGGTCGGCGACGGCGACCGAGCCGACGATCAGGGCGAGGCCGACGGCCGCGAGGACCGCCCAGGCCGTGCCGACGCCGTTGGTCACCTCGGACTCGGGGACGTAGACCTCCACGACGGCGATGTCGCCGGAGCCGAGCGCGACCGGCTGGAGCAGGGTGGAGCCGCCGGCCACCGTGGTCGTGGAGGCCCGGCCCATTCTCCGTACGGCCTGGATGTCGCGGTCGGCGGCGCGCTGCCGGCCGATGTCGAGCGCGGACCGGCCGCCGTCGGCGGGCAGGTGGACGGCCATCCCGGAGTCGGCGCCGGCCGAGGCCACGACCCGCTCCAGTTCGTCCCGGTCGGTGGTGATGGACAGCGCGGGCGCGACCGCGGCGGCCTCCCGCTCGGCGTTCGAGAACGCCCGGTCGCGGGCCATCTCCTTGACGACCAGGCCGAGCGGGACGGCGAAGGCGACCACGACCATCGTGGTGACCGCCAGGCAGACCTTGACCAGGGCCCATCTCATCGCGCCGGCTCCCCGTCCGCCGAGGGTTCCGCGGGCGGTTCGAGCTTCACGCCGACGCCCCGGAGCGTGTGCAGATAACGGGGCCGGGCGGCCGTCTCCCCCAACTTGCGGCGCAGCCAGGACAGATGGACGTCGATGGTCTGGTCGTCGCCGTAGGACTGCTGCCAGACCTCGGCGAGGAGCTCCCGGCGCGGGACGACGACCCCGGGCCGGCCGGCGAGGAAGGCGAGCAGGTCGAACTCGCGGCGGGTGAGGTCGAGGCGGGCCCCGTCCAGCTCGGCCTGGCGGCGCAGCGGATCGACGGTCAGGCCGCCGACCCGGAGCACGGAGGAGGGCGGGGCCTCCGCGCCGGCCGAGCGGGCCCGGCGCAGCACGGCCGCGATCCGCGCCGAGAGGTGCTCCACGGAGAACGGCTTGGTCAGGTAGTCGTCCGCACCGGCGTTCAGCAGCCGGACGATCTCCGACTCGTCGTCCCGGGCGGTGGCGATGATGACGGGGACGTCGGTGATGCCGCGGAGCATCTTCAGCGCCTCGGAGCCGTCCAGGTCCGGCAGTCCGAGGTCCAGGATGACCACGTCGAACCGGAAATGGGCGACCTCGCGCAGCGCCTCCAGTGCCGTACCGACGCTGCGCACGGTGTGCGCGGCCTCGGTCAGGTGCCGGATGAGCGCCGAGCGTACGAACTGGTCGTCCTCGACCACGAGCACACTTGCCATGCGCCGCACCGTACGCCATACGGCCCACACCCGGCTGGCGCCTGTGGACAACTCCGGGCATGTGCGCACGGCGGTCCCCTGAGGCAGTATGGCCCGGATGCGCAGAGGACTCGTACACGTACTGGCGTGGCTGCTCGCGACGGGAGCGGCGGTCACGCTGTCGTGGTGGGGCGTGCACACGGTGATGGCCGGGACGGCGTACGACCCGCCGCGCGCCCTGCCGGTCACGGCCGCAGGCGCCACGGCCCAGGGCTCGAAACCGCTGCCCTCGCCGACGACGCCTCACCCGTCCCCGTCGCGGCGGCCGTCGAGCACCCCGACGGCACCGGCCGCCACCCCCACGCGGTCTCCGAGTCCCCCGCCCACCCCCGCGTCCTCTCCTTCCGCGTCCGCGTCCGGCCAGGTCAAGTCGTACGACACGGCCGGCGGCCGGGCCGTGTTCGATCTGGGCACGGCCGACGCCACGCTCGTCTCGGCGACTCCGGGGACCGGCTGGTCGATGCAGGTGTGGAAGACCGAGACCTGGATCCGGGTGGAGTTCACCCGGGGCACGGACCGGGTGTCGGTGTTCTGCACCTGGCACGACGGGCCGCCGCACGTGGAGATCGGGAACTACTGAGCCCCGTAGGCGACGGCAGCCGGATCAGCGGAACACCGACGGCGGCGGGGCCGGGGAGGCCACCGCCGCCTCGTCCGTCACGGGGGCCGCGCCGCCCGTGAAGTCCCTGAGCTGCCTGCCGTGTTCGACCCGCGCCGGGTGCGGGTCGGAGGCGGCGCGGCGGGTCAGTTCGGGAAGGGGGAGCGGGGCGTCGGAGGCGACCAGGACGGCGTTGCCGAAGCGCTTGCCGCGCAGCACGGCGGAGTCGGCGATCAGGGCGAGTTCGGCGAACCGGGCGGCGGCGGTGGCGATCTGGCCGCGCAGATGGGCCAGCGGCGGGCCGTCGGCGAGGTTGGCGGCGTAGACCCCGGACGGCTTCAGGGCGCGGCGGACCTCGTCCAGGAACTCGGTGGAGGTCAGGTGGGCCGGGGTGCGGGCGCCGCTGAACACGTCGGCTATGACCAGGTCCGCCCAGCCGTCCGGCACCTTGGCCAGGCCCGTGCGGGCGTCCGCCGAGCGCACCCGGATCCGGGCGCCGGGGTCCAACGGCAGCTCCCGGCGCACGAGTTGGACCAGGCGCGCGTCCCGCTCGACGACCTGCTGGGTGGACCGGGGCCGGGTGGCGGCGGTGTACCGGGCGAGGGTGAGGGCGCCGCCGCCGAGGTGCACGGCGTGCACGGGCCGGCCGGGCGGGGCGGCGAGGTCGATGACATGGCCGAGGCGGCGCTGGTACTCGAAGGACAGATACCCGGGGTCGTCCAGGTCGACGTGCGACTGGGGGGCACCGTCGATCAGCAGGGTCCAGGCCCGGCTGCGGTCGGGGTCGGGGACGAGTTGCGCGAGCCCGCCGTCGACCGCCTCCACGACGGCTTCGGCGGCGGACGGCCCGCGGCGCGTGCGCCGCGCGTCCCGTGTGTTCCTGGACCTGCCCATCGGACCATTTTCGCAGGCCGGCCACTCCGCCGCCCGGCCGGGCGGACGGCAGGCCCGCCACGGCCTTTGCGGGCCGGCCGCTCCGCCGCCCGGCCGGCCGGTCCGCAGGCTCGCTGCGGCGGCCCCGGGCGGCGGCGCTACCTGCAGCTGTCGGCCGCCTCGATCAACCGGGCCGCCTCCCCGAGGGCCCGGCGCAGCACGGTCGGGTCGGTGGCGAGATCCGCCTCGCCGGGCGGCAGCAGCCAGTCGGAGCCCTCCACCGGCGGCTCGGGGTTCAGCCTGAGCCCGCGTCCGTCGGTCCGCGTGCAGGTGCTGCCGGGCACGTCCCAGCCGGCCGCGGTGCCCGCCGGGACGAGGAAGCCGAGGGTGGCGCCGCCGTCGTGCAGCACGGGGCCCACCGCGTCACCGGCGCCGCGCCGCAGGATGTCGACCGCCTCCAGGCCCTGCCGGGCCGGCACCGTCACGAGATCGCAGGCCGACGCGTCCCCCACGGCTCTGGACGGCGGCGTACACACCTCGTTGCTCTGGCGGGACTCCCCGGTCTCCATGACGTCCTCCACCACACAGCCCTGTTGCGGTCCACCGGGTCCAACGCGCGAGCACGTCAACGGCTACGGCCGAAGTGCGCCGCAAAGGATGGCACTTCATGGCAGATCGTGGATGAGATATCCGGTTTGTAGCTAAACACTGCGTGGCGAGCCCCTCACAGCAGGTACGTTCATGCCCGCCGGAACCAGGGCGTCACTCGGACAACTCGTCACGAACCCGTCCCGGATCCGGCATGGTTCGACGGTTCGCACGAGAGGACCCGGCCATGGCGTCGTCAACCGTGACCTCGTCACAGCCCGATCGGCCACCCCGGCCGAACCTCGCCTTCCGGCAACTGCGCGGCAGGCGCTCACCGGCCGAGTTCGCGGCGCTCGTACGGCGCGCCGCGCGCGAGATCGGTGAGCGGGTGAGCTGTGACGCGCGTTACGTCGGCAGGGTGGAGGCGGGTGAGATCCGCTGCCCCAACTACGCCTACGAACGGGTGTTCCTGCACATGTTCCCCGGACGCACGCTCACCGACCTGGGCTTCGCGCCCCGCTCGTCCGTCCGCGGCCGCGCCGCGCGTACGACGGCGGACGCGGCCGGGGAACCGGCCGCCGAGGCGCCCGCTGAGTCGGCCGGTGCCGTCGATCCGTATGACATGCAGGACCCGTGCGGCGCGCCAGGACCGTACGCGAAAGACCACCTGAACCACGAGGAGAGCGACGTGCTGCGTCGCGCATTCATGACCGGCGGAGGCGCCACGGTGGCCGCCGCCACGCTGGGCCCGCTGGGGCTCGCCGCGGACGCCGCGCCGCCGGCCCGTACTCCGCGCCGGGCCGGCGGCCCCGAGGCGGCCGCCCTGGAGGAGGCCGTCCGCCGGATCCGGCTGCTCGACGACCGGCACGGCGCGGACGGCCTCTACCGGCGTGCGGCGGCTCCGCTGCGCGCGGCCTACGCCCTGCTGGACGCCGGCGCGACCCGGCAGACCACCGCGGACCGGCTGCACGCGGGCGCCGGTGAACTCGCCATCTCCGTGGGCTGGCTGGCACACGACTCGGGCCGTTTCGACGAGGCCCGCTCGCACTACGCGGAGGCGCTGGCCACGGCCCGGATGACCGGTGACCAGGCGCTGGAGGCGCACGCCTTCTGCAACACCGCGTTCCTGGCGCGGGACGCCGGCCGGCCCCGGGAGGCGGTGCGCGCCGCGCAGGCCGCCCAGCGCGCGGCGGCCCCGCTGGGCTCCGCCCGCCTGATGTCCCTGCTCGCGCTGCGCGAGGCGGGCGGCTGGGCGGGGCTCGCCGACCGGACCGGCTGCGAACGGGCGCTGGCCCGCGCGCAGGCCCTCTTCGCCCGGGGCCGCTCGGACGCCGACCCGGAGTGGATGAGCTTCTACGGCGAGGCCGAGCTGGAGGGGCTGGAGGCGCAGTGCTGGTCCACGCTGGGCGACTGGCGGCGGGCGTCGCGGCACGCCTACCGCGCGGCCGAGCTGCAGGATCCGCACTTCACCCGCAACATCGCGCTCTACACGGCGGAGCTGGCCGACGACCTCGCCCGCGAGGGGCGGCCGGACGAGGCGGCCGCCGCGGGGCTGCGCGTGCTGTCCCTGCTGGACCAGGTCCAGTCGTCCCGTATCCAGGGCATGCTGGCCGGCACCGCGCGCGTGCTCCTGCCGCACCGGCGGGCGTCCGGGGTGTCGGAGTTCCTGGAGCGGCACGCCTCGATGCCGCGGACGGCACGGATCTGACGGCCGCCGGCGCGAGCCTGACGGCCGTCGGCCCGAGCGGCACACGTCCGTGCCGTGGACGGCGCGGGCCTGGGGACCGTCAGTGCACCAGGTGCCCGAGGTCGTTCCAGCTCTCGATCGCCGGCTCGCCGTAGGCCCAGCCGAGGACCGACAGCGAGGTCGGGTTGAGGCGGATCCGCGCGGCGAAGTCCAGCGGGAGACCCAGCCAGCGCGCGCCTATGGAGCGCAGGATGTGGCCGTGGGCGAAGACCAGGACGTCGCGGTCGGCCGCGCGGGCCCACGCCACCACCTCGTCCGCGCGCGCGGTGACCTCGGCGATGCTCTCGCCCCGAGGCACCCCGTCCCGCCAGATCAGCCATCCCGGGCGCACGGCCTGGATCTCGGCCGGGGTCAGGCCCTCGTAGGCGCCGTAGTCCCACTCCAGGAGCGTGTCCCAGGTGCTGGCGCGGTCGCCGAAGCCGGCCAGTTCGCAGGTCTCACGCGCGCGTGCCAGCGGGCTGGTGCGCACCTCGGCCTCCGGCAGCCCGTCCAGCGGCGCCCGGTGCAGGCGCTCGCCGAGCAGCTTGGCGCCCCGCCGCCCCTCCTCCAGCAGCGGCACGTCGGTCCTGCCGGTGTGCTTGCCGGACAGCGACCAGTCCGTCTGTCCGTGCCGGGCCAGCAGGATGCGCGGTGCCATGGGGGACCTTTCCGGAAGCGGGACGCCACACAGACGTCGTGAAAACAAGAAAAGACGACTTCTCCATCATCGCGTACCCCCGGCCGGGGCAACCCGGGGGGCGATCTCGGCGTCTTTGTGGGCCGGAGCGCCCTCATGGGCGGGATGCGCACACCGTAAAGTGGCACGGTCGCCCGCCGGGGCGCGCCGCACAGCAGAAGGGGGAGGGCGATCGGATGCCGCAGACCGAGACACCGGCCACCGAGGAGGCCCGTACCCGGCTGCGCTGGTGGACCGAACTGCCGCTGATCGTCCTGGTCTACGGCTGCTACTCGGCCGGCCGGCTCCTGGCCCGCGGTGACGTCTCCTCCGCCGTCGACCACGGCCTGGCGATCCTCCGCTTCGAGCAGGACCTGCACCTGAACGCCGAGCATCCGCTCAACCGGCTGTTCACCCGCGAGCCGTGGCTCGGCGTGCCGGCCGACTTCTGGTACGCCTCGCTGCACTACGTGGTCACGCCCGCCCTGCTGGTCTGGCTGTTCCGGGCCCGCGCCGGGCACTACCGGCGGGCCCGCACCTGGCTGATGACGTCCACGTTCATCGGCCTGATCGGCTTCACCCTGCTGCCGACCTGCCCGCCCCGGCTGCTCTCCGCCGGCCACGGCTTCACGGACACCATGGCGCACTACAGCTCGTACGGCTGGTGGGGCGGCGACGCGAGCGCGCCGCGCGGCCTGGGCGGCATGACCAACCAGTACGCGGCCATGCCGAGCCTGCACGTCGGCTGGGCGCTGTGGTGCGGGGTGATGCTGTGGCGGCACGGCGGCACGCGCGCGGCGAGGATCCTCGGTGTGCTCTATCCGCTGGGCACCGCGCTCGTGGTCATGGGCACCGCCAACCACTATCTCCTCGACGCGGTCGCGGGCGTCGCGGTGATGGGCGTCGGCGCCCTGCTCGCGCCGTGGGTGATGCGGGCCGTGGACCTGGTCCGGGCACGTCTGCTGCCGCGTACCGCACCGGTCGCGCAGGGTGCCGGTTCCCCGATTGTCAGTGCCGGATGCCAGACTTCCGCGGGTGAGCGATTTCCACGGCAGCGCGAGTCGCAGCTCGACGCCGGGACCGAACCGGACACCTCGCCCAGCGACGCGGGAGAAGGGGCTCCGGCACCGGCTCGCTGAGCTGCGCGGTCCCGACGTACCGGCCAAGGCCCTGGACGCGCGCGCCCTCGCGGCCCTCGCCGCGAACCCCGGGTGCGCGCGGCGGGCGATCCTGGACGGCGCCGGGGTGGACAAGGCGCGGCTGGCGAGCGCGCTGGGCGCGCCGTCCGCCTTCGGGCAGTCGCAGTTCGCGCTGACGCGCGGCAACGCGTTCGAGGCGAAAGTGAAGGCGGACGGCGGCGCGGAGCTGCTCCGGCTGGCGCACGCCCGCCTCGACCCCGGCGCGGCGCCGCCCGAGGGGGCGGCCGTGCCGGACCTGACCGCGCATGGCCCCGAGGGCCGCACGGCCCGTACGGCGCTGGCGCTGCGGGAGGCCACGCAGGCGGGCGGCTGGACCCTGCTGGACCACCCGATGCTCGCCCTGGACGTGGCCGGCTCGCTCGCCTTCCTGGAGCCGGACGCGGTGGTGGTGCACCCGGACGGCAGCTGGTCGGTGGTGGAGATCAAGTCCTTCCCGATGCTGGACGGTTCGGCGGACCCGGCGAAGGTCGGCGCGGCGGCCCGGCAGGCGGCGGTGTACGTGCTGGCCCTGGAGGAGGTCGCCGCCCGCCTCGACCCGGTTCCGGCCGTACGGCACCGGATCCTGCTGGTGTGCCCGAAGGACTTCTCCAACCTGCCCGCGGGATCGGCCGTCGACATCCGCAAGCAGCGCGCGGTCACCGCACGCCAGCTGGCGCGGCTCACCCGCATCGAGGAGATCGCCGGGTCCCTGCCCGAGGGCACGTGCTTCGCGCCCGGCCGCAGCGCCGAGGAGCTGACGGCGTCGGTCGAGGCGGTCCCGGCGACGTACGCACCGGAGTGCCTGTCCACCTGCGAGCTGGCCTTCCACTGCCGGGAACGCGCCCGCGAGGAGGGCGCCGTCACCCGCCTGGGCCGACCGCTGCGCGCGGAACTGGGCGGGCTGACCACGGTGGGGGACGTCCTGGCCGCGGCCCACGGCAGGACCGGCGACCCGACCGACCCGACGGTCGCGGCCCTGCGCCGGGCGGCGGCCCTGCGCACCGAGGCCCTGCGGGCTGCGGACGCGGCGGCGGCTGTGCACACCGACACCCTGCCGAGCGCGGCCCGGGCGGCGGCCGTGAGCGACCACGCTCCCGAATCCACGGACCAGGCGGAAGCCTCCCCCGCCGAAACCCCCGAGCCCGCGGACCGGGCGACAGCCGTCCCCGCCGAAGCCCCGGAGGACGCGGCGGAGGTGGGCGCGTGTCGCTGATCGCCGCCCTTGCCCGGCTCGAGGCCGTCGAGACCGGCCGGGCGCAGCCCGCCGCGACCGTCCGGCACCGGCATCTGTCGGCGCGCCCGCTGGTGTTCGTGCCGCTCACCACCGCCGGTGAGGCCGGCGCCCCGCTCGGCGCGCTGGTCGGCACCGACCGGGACGCGCCGCGTCTGCTGGTCGTGCCGCAGCCGCGCGACCGTGATCTGCGCTTCGCCTTCCTCGCCGACCTGGCCGACGTCGTCCTGCCGTACATCGACTCCTACGCCGAGTCCGTGGAGGCGGCCGAGCGCACCGAGACCGACCCTGAGACCGGCAAGCGGGTGAAGGTCGAGGTCGAGCTGTGCTCGGACGCCCCGCAGCTGATCGTGCCGAGCCGCGCGGGCCTGGACTTCGTACGGCTGCTGGGCCGCTCGATGCGGTTCCGCCGGACCGCCGAGCAGGATCCGGAGGCCCCCTATCCGGCGCCGCCCCGGGTGCCGCTGCTCGGCCGCTGGCTGACCCACTACGGCGAGCGGTCCCGGGTCCCCGGCTCCTCGCTGCTGCTGGCGCTCACCGATGTCCTCTCCCGGCACTGGGCGACCGGCCAGTCCAGCCTGGAGGACCAGCACCTGGGCGCACTCCTCGCCTGGATCGACCCCCCGGAGGGGACCGACGGCGCCGCGGCGGCGCGCCGCGCCGAGCTGGCCCGGGACGCGGCCGGCCAACTGCTGTGCCCGCCGGCCGGTCCCGCCACCGACCCGGCGTTCGACAACAAGCTGCTGGCCCCGGCCATCGAGCGCTACGACCGCGCGCGCACCGCGCTGGCCGCCGCCGAGGACGCCCCGGCCGCCGACGACCGGCTGGCCGCGCTGACGGCGGCCGAGCGGGAGATCCGCGACCTGGTGGCAGGCGTCACCCGGCCCACGTGGGACGCGGTGTGGCGGGGCCTGGACCTGCTGCGGGCGCTGCCGGAGGGCGCGCACGTCGAGGAGCGCTGGACCCGCGACCGCTGGTCCTTCACCGGCCACCGCGACCGGGTGCTGGCGGGCGAGCCCCCGCAGCCGCGCCGGGACGACGCGGTGACGGCGGCGAACAAGCTGGCCGCGCGCGAGCGCGAGCAGGCCCGGCTGGAGGCGCAGGAGGCGCTGGACGACCCGCTGGTGATGGCGGGCCGGCGGCTGGCCGGGGAGGCGTTCGCGGGCGAGGTGACCGATGTCGTCATGGCCTACAGCGAGGGCAAGCGGCCGAGCCCCCGCCCGCTGGTGACGGTCCGCACGGACGACCGGCCGCATCTCGCCGAGCGCGCGAAGGTGTACCGCTCGCTGAACGGCAAGCCGCAGTCGGCGGAGTTCGCCGGGTACGAGGACTCCCCGGACGGGCGTGTGCTCGTCCTGCGCGTCCTGGACAAGATGGGCCGCGGCAGGGAGCCGGAGCCCGGTTCGGTGCCGGAGAAGGGCGACCGGGTCTGCTTCACGCTCTTCGAGCACGAGCAGCGCGGCGGCGCGAAGCTGCCCGACCCGGAGGAGACGCCGTGGACGCACGGAGGACCGCCGGGTGAGCCCGCGCCGGAGGCCCCCGACACCGTGACCGAGGAGGATCTGCTGTGACGACGGTCGACTTCGACCCCTCGGCCGCCGCCGCCCGCGCCACCGACGCGATCCTGTACGACACCCTGCACGGCACCGAGCGCGGTGTGGTCGTGGACTCCCCGCCGGGCGCGGGCAAGTCGACGCTCGTGGTGCGCGCGGCCCTCGAACTGGCCGACGCCGGGCGCCCGCTGATGGTCGTGGCCCAGACGAACGCCCAGGTGGACGACCTGGTGCTGCGGCTCGCCGAGAAGAACCCGCAGCTGCCGGTCGGCCGCCTGCACAGCAGCGACACCGACCCCTACGACAAGGCGCTGGACGAGCTGCCGCAGGTCCGCACCTCCGCGAAGGCGGCGGATCTGAACGGCCTGCCGGTGGTCCTGTCCACGGCGGCGAAGTGGGCGCACGTGAAGGCCGACGAGCCGTGGCGGCACGCGATCGTGGACGAGGCGTACCAGATGCGCTCCGACGCCCTGCTCGCCGTGGCCGGCCTGTTCGAGCGGGCGCTGTTCGTGGGCGACCCCGGGCAGCTGGACCCGTTCGCGATCGTCGGCAGCGAACAGTGGGCGGGCCTGTCGTACGACCCCTCGGCCTCCGCCGTGACGACCCTGCTGGCCCACAACCCGACGCTCCCGCAACACCGGCTCCCGGTGTCCTGGCGCCTGCCGGCCTCCGCGGCGCCCCTGGTCTCGGACGCCTTCTACCCCTACACGCCCTTCCGCAGCGGTACCGGCCACGGCGACCGCCGCCTCGCCTTCGCCGTCCCCTCCGACGGCTCCGGCCCGGACCGGGTGATCGACGAGGCCGCGGAGTCCGGCTGGGGCCTGCTGGAGCTGCCGGCCCGGCACACGCCGCGCACGGATCCGGAGGCGGTGCGGGCGGTGGCCACGGTCGTGCGCCGGCTGCTGGACCGGGGCGGCGCGGCGGTCTCCGAGCGCTCGGACGATCCCACGCCCCTCACCGCCGACCGCGTCGCCGTGGGTACGGCGCACCGCGACCAGGCGGCGGCCGTCCGCGCGGCGCTGGCCGAGCTGGGCGTGCCGGACGTCACCGTCGACACCGCGAACCGTCTGCAGGGCCGGGAGTACGACGTCACGGTCGTCCTGCACCCGCTCTCCGGCCGCCCCGACGCCACCGCGTTCCACCTGGAGACCGGCCGGCTGTGCGTGCTGGCCTCCCGCCACCGCCACGCCTGCATCGTGGTCTGCCGCGCCGGCGTCGGCGACCTCCTGGACGCCTACCCGTCCACGGAACCGGTCCAGCTGGGCACCCTGGTGAAGTTCCCGGACGGCTGGGAGGCGAACCACGCCGTACTGGCGCACCTGGCAGAACACCGGGTGACCTGGCGGCCGTGACGATCCCTTCACCCCCACAGCCGGTCAGCATGACACCGCCCGACCCGCCGGACGGAGTCCGGCACGCCGCCGGAGGCGGCCCATGGGCACAGCCCGGACGGCTGGGAGGCGAACCACGCCGTACTGGCGCACCTGGCAGAACACCGGGTGACCTGGCGGCCGTGACGTGATCGGCCGCAGCGGTGGAGCTTCGGCCAGGGCGGCCTCTTGCGGGGGCGCGGGACAATGGACGGTGGCCCACCTGAAGGCGGTGCCCAGCGAACCGTACGAGGAGGAGACAAGACATGGCGGAGCCCACGCCGCGTCGCAACGAGCCGCGGCTACGCCCCGCGCCTCTGATCTTCGAGCCCGCGGAGGCGGCCGCCGATCCCGAGCACTTCTTCGACCTGGAGTCGATCGAGGATCCGCGGGCGCTGCTGGCCCGGGCCACGGAGCTGACCCAGGCGTTCCGCGCGGCCGCCGACCGGGCCGTGGAGTTCCAGGCCATCGCCGCGGCCCAGCTCGCCGACCCGCGCCGGTTCGACCGGCTGACCCCGGCGGACATCGCCGAGCGGGCGGAGTGGACCGAGGACTACGCGAAGAAGATGGTCGAGTTCGGGCGGGACCTGATGCGGGGCAACGCCGAGGGGCGGACGTCCCCCGATCCGGTGTGAGTCCACGCCCGGTGTGCGCGACCCGCCTGGCATATGCCAGGCGGGCAAGATACTCCTCCCCTGCCTCCTCTGTCCCGGATTTCGGCAACTCAGAAGGATCGTTCGCTCACGGCGGGTATACCTGGGTGTCATGAGCAGCGCACCGAACGTGACCCGAGTCACCTCCGACGGCGTCGACTGGCTCGCCTCGGCGGCGACGTACCCGCGCAGCACGGTCGCCCTCTGGGAGGAGCGCCCCGACGCCCCGGTGGTCCTGCCCTGCGGCACCGCCTTCGACGTGGTGAGCGCCCCGGCGGTCTTCGGCCGCCGCATGCTGGACCGGCTGTGGGACGACGGCCCCGGCTCGGGGCCGGTCGCGGTGTTCCGGGGCCGCGTGCTGCTGTTCGCCGCACCGGGCACGGCACAGCGGCTGCCCTCGCTGCTGGCGTGGGAGGAGTGGGGCTCGAACCGTACGGAGGCGATGCCGCCGCTGCTGTGCCACGGCACGGGCGACGCGGTGACCGTCCCGGCGCCGGCCGGCTGCGACACCGGCGGCGACTCGCGCTGGCTGGTCGCCCCGGACACGCGTCACCCCTGGCTGCCGGGGCCCGAGGTGGTCCTCTGGGCGGCCGTCCGAGCGGCCCGGGAGGCGGTGCGCATATCGATTTTTCCTCCCGCCGACCAGGATGCTAATGTCTACGACGTCAGCAGGCGCCGCTAGCTCAGTTGGTTAGAGCAGCTGACTCTTAATCAGCGGGTCCGGGGTTCGAGTCCCTGGCGGCGCACGATGACGATGGCGAGGCATGTCCGTGGAAAGCGCGGACCTGGCTCGCCATCTCTGTTGTTGCGCGGCTTCGCCGCGCGTTGCGGGGGCTTCGCCACCCACACCCCCATGGCTCCGGTGAACCCTGTCGAGAAGGCACCAGTGCGGTGAGGTCGGTCGGGAAACGCCGGCGCGATGATCATCCGCCGGAGGTCAGCCGGAAACGGCCTGGGTGATGCGTACCGTCCAGGCTCCCGACGGGGTCCTGTCCTCCACGCTCACCCTGACCCCCGTCCCGGGGACGGTGAAGGTCTCCCCCAGGGCCACCGGGGCGTCGGCGAGGGGCGGGTAGACGGAGGTCTCCCAGCAGGCCTCGGTGTGCGGGTGGGCGTCGACGACCTCGATGGGGCCGCCGCCGGACTCCGCCCCGCTTCTGATCCGGTACACCAGCACCCCCTCCCGGCAGGACGTCCGGTCGTTGCCGGCCGTGCCGCGCGCCTCGAAGCCGAGGACGCTGTCGGGGCCGGTGCGCACCAGCGCCAGCTTCACCCCGTGGCCGAGGCCGAAGGCCGGCGCCCCCGCCGCGCCCTGCACCGGGACGCCGGGCCCCGCCTCCAGCGGCTCCAGGGTCAGCCGGGTCGGGCCGGCGCCGCGCACGCACACCACCTGGCGCGGATCCAGCCAGCCCAGTTTCCACCTGTGCCAGGCGAAGAGATCCGGGGCGAGCCCGAACTGGCTGCCCATCAGGTCCCAGTCGCCGACGTAGGTGTCCCAGTCGCCCTTGCCGTCGACCGGGCGGTGGTAGAGGTCGGGCAGGTCGAAGACATGGCCGGTCTCATGGGCGAGGACGAGCCGGTCCGGCGGATGCTTCTCGAACACGGTGACGACCCGGCGCACGTCGGCGCCGTCGACGTGCACGGGCGTGTCCAGGTTGATGACCTTCGTGGCGTCCGAGTCGACGCCGGGCGCGTCCGGGTCGGCGACGAAGTACACGACCCGGTAGCGGGAGAAGTCGACCTCCTTGTCGGCCGCCTTGAACGCGTCGCGCAGATAGGCGGCCCGGTCGTCCGCGTCCCAGTCCCGCTTCATGGCGTACGCCGTGGACGGCCTGGGCATGCGCAGCCAGTGCGTCAGCGGGTGCGGGCGCAGGGTGAAGCGGCCGTAGGAGGCCTGTGCGTAGTAGCGGCTGGTGGCCGGGAAGTGGTCGGCCGTCAGCTCGGCGGGGGTGGTGCGCGGGGTGGCGTCCGGGAAGGACAGGAACACCAGCACGGCGTCGATGGCGCCGACCGGGTGGCTGTAGTCCGGGTTCCAGCTGTCCACGCCCTCGGAGTGGTGGGCGGCGGTCCGGTGCAGGGCGCACGGGGTCGTGGAGTACGGCTCGGCGGCGGCCGGGCCGGAGAGGATCGACGTCGCGGCGAGCGCCGACAGCGTGGTGCACACGGCGGCGGTGCTGCGCAGCATGGGCACGGCGTGACCTCCGGATGCGGTTCTCGGGACCCGCATCCAGATTGAGAGTTTTCGTCGCGGTATGCCCTGTTTGCCTGCACCACAAGGGTGAGCGCGCCACGCGCACGCACCGGCGCGCTCCGGCGCTCGACACCCCGAAACACTCACGGAACGTCACAACAGGTCGGAGGCCTGAAGAACCCGTCCAGGTGCGGGCAGAAACGATCTGTCAGAAACTGTGCTCCGTCCGGGACACTGGTGAGTGGCTGGAAGGGCCCGGGGCCAGCCTCTATGATCGGCACACTTTCCGGCACGGACTTCAGATCGAGTGCACTGCGGGAGCGAGCGGTGAGCGGAACGTCCGAAGGGCCGACGCCCGCGGCAGACCTCGACCGGTCAGCCGTCACAGACAGTGACCACACCACCTACCACCGTGTCTTCGCGGCCGCCCCGCTCGCCATGGCCGTCGTGGACGGCGCCGGGCTCGTCGCCGGTGCCAACGCGGCCTTCGGCGAGCTGCTCGGCGCCGATCCGGACACCCTCACCGGCCGGGTCGCCGCCGACCTGGTCGACCTCGCCTCGGACGCGCGCAGCTGGCACGCCTACCGCGAGGTGCTGTGCGGCCGGCAGGCGAAGCTGCGCTGCACCCGCCGGCTGAAGCACCCGGAGGGCCACTCGGTGTGGGTGCAGGTGACCGTGACCCCGCTGAGCGGCGGGTCCGGGGTGCTGCTCTCGGCCGCGGACATCAGCGCCCGCCGTGAACTCCAGGCGCGCCTGCGGCACTTGCAGATGCACGACCCGGTGACCCGGCTGCCCAACCGCACGCTGTTCTTCGAGCGGCTCACCGGCGCGCTGGAGGCCGAGTCGTACGAGCGCAGCGGCACCGGCCGGATCGGGCTGTGCTATCTCGATCTCGACGGCTTCAAGGCGGTCAACGACACCCTCGGCCACCGGGTCGGGGACCGGCTGCTCGCGGCGGTCGCCGAGCGCCTGACCCGGGTGGCCGACGAGGCGGGGTACGCCCGCGCGGTGACACCGCTGGTGGCCCGGCTGGGCGGCGACGAGTTCGCGCTGCTCGTGGAGGACTCCACCGGCACCGAACAGCTCGCCGATCTCGCCGAGTCGGCGCTCAAGGCGCTCGAGGAACCCTTCGATCTGGCCGGCCAGCGGCTGTCGTTGACCGCGTCCATCGGGGTCGTCGAACGCCATGCCGCCGGCACGACCGCCACCGGCCTGATGCAGGCGGCCGACACGACCCTGTACTGGGCGAAGGCCGACGGCAAGGCCCGCTGGACCCTGTTCGACCCCGAGCGCAACGCGCACCGGATGACCCGCCAGGCCCTCGCCTCCACCCTGCGCCCCGCCATCGAGCGCGGTGAATTCACCCTCGAATACCAGCCGTTGGTCGGCATGGAGGACGGACGCCTGGCCGGGGTCGAGGCGTTGGTCCGCTGGAATCATCCTCAGTTCGGCACACTGACGCCGAATCGGTTCATCGGACTGGCCGAGGAGGACGGCTCGATCGTGCAGCTGGGCCGCTGGGCGCTCGCCACCGCCTGCCGCCAGGCCCGCCGCTGGCAGCTGGACCACCCCGAGGAGCCGCCCCTCTTCGTCAGCGTCAACGTGGCCGTACGGCAGGTGTGGGACTCGGACCTGGTGGCCGATGTGGCGCAGACCCTCGCCGAGACCGGACTCGCCCCGCATCTGCTGCAGCTGGAGCTGACCGAGTCGGCGGTGATGGGCTCGGCCGGGCGTCCGCTGCAGGCCCTGCAGGCCCTCAGCGACATGGGGGTGCGCATCGCCATCGACGACTTCGGCACCGGCTACTCCAACCTCGCCTATCTCAGCCGCCTGCCGGTCTCCACGCTGAAACTGGACGGTTCCTTCGTCAGGGGGTTCCAGTACGAGGAGGCGGCCAAGGGAGTCGTGCCGAACCCCGCCGACGAGGTCATCGTCGAGGCGATGATCCAGCTCGCCCACCGGCTCGGCATCACCGTCACCGCCGAGTGCGTGGAGACCTCCGCGCAGGCCGACCGGCTGCGCCGCATCGGCTGCGACACCGGCCAGGGCTGGCTGTACTCCCGCCCGGTGCCGCCGGACCGTATCTCCGAACTCCTCGCCGCGAAGGCCTGCCCCCGGCTCTGAGCGCCCCGGAGACGGCGACGCGGCCCGGCGCCCGGCGAGTGGTGCGCGGCGCGGCTCAGGCGCCCGGCATGCCGTAGGCGTCCGCGATCAACTCGTAGGAGCGCAGCCGCAGTTCACCGCGGTGGGCGTGGGAGACGATCATCAGCTCGTCGGCGCCCGTGCGCTTGTGCAGGTCGTCCAGGCCGGAGCGGACCTCGTCGGCGGTGCCGTGCACGATGTTGGCCGTCCAGGAGGTGATGAACTCCTCCTCCATCGGGCTGAACTCGTGCTTCTCGGCCTCGTCCGGGTCGGGGAACAGGCCGGGCCGGCCGGTGCGCAGCCGGAGCATGTTCAGAGCCATCGCCCGGGTCTGACGGCGGGCCTCACGCGCGTCGTCGGTGGCCAGGGCGGAGACGCCGATCAGGGCGTACGGCTCGTCGAGGACGTCCGAGGGGCGGAAGGTCTGCCGGTACAGGTCCAGGGCCGGGATGGTGTTCTGCGCGGAGAAGTGGTGCGCGAAGGCGAACGGCAGGCCCAGCATTCCGGCGAGGCGCGCGCTGAAGCCGGAGGAGCCGAGCAGCCAGATCGGCGGGCGGTGCGGGGACTGGACGCCGCCCGGGGTGCTGCCCTGCACGGGGCCGGGGATCGCGTGGATGCGGCGGTAGGGGTGGCCGTCGGGGAAGTCGTCGTCCAGGAAGCGGGTGAGCTCGGCGAGCTGCTGCGGGAAGTCGTCGGCGCCCTCGTTCAGGGTGTCGGTGCGGCGCAGGGCGGCGGCGGTGGCGCCGTCCGTCCCGGGCGCCCGGCCGAGGCCGAGGTCGATCCGGCCCGGCGCCAGGGCCTCCAGCGTGCCGAACTGCTCGGCGATCACCAGGGGCGCGTGGTTGGGCAGCATGACGCCGCCCGAACCGAGCCGGATGCGCTCGGTGCGGGCGGCGAGGTGGGCGAGGATCACGGCGGGCGAGGAGGAGGCGACGCCGGGCATCGAGTGGTGCTCGGCGACCCAGTAGCGGTGGAAGCCGCGCGCCTCGGCGAACCGGGACAGCTCCACACTGGTGCGCAGCGCGTCGCTCGCGGTGCTGCCCGCGCCGACGGTCACCAGGTCCAGTACGGAGAGGGGGACGGGGGCGGTTCCGTGCGTCGTGCCCCGGATCTCGTCTGCCTCGGCTGCGGACACGGTGCGGTCCTCCTGTGTGTGGCGTGGGCTGTCCTGCGGTCGCCCAACAGGAGGCAGTCTCCGGTTATTCCCCGGCGCGGCTCACACCTGCACGATCGGCTCGCGCGTGAACAGCTTCCCCAGCGTCGGCGCGTTCACCCGGCGGTCGGCGAGCCTGAGCCCCTCCCACACCGAGACCTGGTTGGCGGTGAGCACCGGCTTGGACAGCGCCTTCTCCAGCAGCTGCAGGTGCGCGGCCGTGTGCAGGGCGGTGTCCGGGAGCAGGACCGCCTCCGCGTCCGGCGCGTCGGCCGCCCGCGCCAGCGTCAGCACGTCCTCCTCGCCCCAGGTGCCGACCTCCGCGGCGGTGATGATCCCCGAGGAGCGCGTCCCGGTGACCTCGAGCCCGCCGGCCCGCAGGAAGTCCGCGAACAGCGCGGCGATGTCCTCGGGGTAGGTCGCCCCGACCGCGACCCGCCGCAGGCCCAGCTCCCGGGCCGCGTGCACGAAGCCGAACGACGTCGAGGAGGCCGGCATCCCGGCCAGCCGGGCGAGCGTGCGCACCTGTGCCTGGGCGCCCTCCCAGCCGTGCACGAAGCCGCCGCTGGTGCACGCCCACACCACCGTCTCGGCGCCGGACAGCCGCAGGCTCTCCATGCCCGCCGCGAGCCGCTCGGCGGAGCCCATCTCGCGCAGCGCCGCCACCCGGTGCGCGTCCTCGCCGATGTCGGTGTGGACCAGGTCCACCCGGATGTCGCTGCCCAGGAGCTGCTCGATGCGCGGATAGTCGTCCTCGGCGGAGTGGCCCGGGTAGAGGAATCCGAGTGCGGTCATGTCCAGCCTTCCTGCGTCTCTTCGGGCAGTACGGGCGGCCAGGCGCGCGCCGACGGGTCCAGCAGCGCCTGGTAGGGGCCCACGGCCCGGGTACCCATCCCGCGCAGCGCAGCCCACATCGTGACCTGGTTCGCGGAGAGCACCGGGATGCGCAGCTCGGCCTCCAGCTGGGGGATCACGTCGTACGTCGGCAGGTTGGTGCAGGAGATGAACAGCGCGTCGGCGGCGCCGGGGCGGACCGCCTGCCGGGCCATGGCGACCACGTCCCGGTACGGCACCTTCCAGATGTGCCGGGTCAGCCCCATGAAGGCGCACCCGGTGACCTGGACGCCGGCCTCGGCGACGAAGTCCTCCAGCGCCCGGGTCACCGACACCGTGTACGGCGTGACCAGCGCGACCCGCCGTACCCGCAGCTCCTCCAGCGCCTGAAGCAGCGCGCCGGAGGTGGTCACCGACGGCGGCGCGCCCGCGAGGCTCATCGCCGCGCGCATCGCCCGCTCCCCGGCGATGCCGCCGACGAAGCTGCCGGAGGCGCAGGCGTAGGCGACGGACTCGGGCGCGACGGCGGTCAGGGCGCGCACGGCGTCGCCGAGGGTCTCGTGCTCGCTGACCAGCCGGGCCAGGTCCAGGCTCACCTCGACCGGCACGAACGGGGTCCGGGTCAGATGCAGCGACACCTCGTCGGGCGCCCAGCGCCACAGCTCGCGGTCGAGCGCGAAGTCGAAGGGTGCCACCACACCGACCCCGCGCTGGGGGCGGGGGCCGCCGAGAAAGGAGACGTCCATGGCTGCCACCCTCACGCTGGGAGACGAGCTGGCAACGGTTCGCGAATGCGCCCGTGTTGACGAAGGTAGGTTCGGGTGCGAGCGTGGTCAATCCGCGCATATGTGCGCGCTGCATCCCCGCCTGTCAGACGGTCGGAGCCGCCCCGTATGACGACCCTGCCCACCCTTCTGGTGCTGGACGCCGACCCGCCGCCCCGGCTCGGCCGGCTCACCGGGCGCGCCCGGATCGTGCACACGGACGCGGCGCGGCTGGCGGAGCGGCTGCCGCAGGCGGACGTGCTGCTGGTGTGGGACTTCACCTCGCACGCGGTGCGCGAGGCCTGGCCGGGGGACGGCCCCCGGCCGGTGTGGGTGCACACGGCGAGCGCGGGCGTGGACCATCTGATGAGCCCGGAGCTGGCCGCGTCGGACACGGTGGTGACGAACGCGCGCGGCATCTTCGACCAGCCGATCGCCGAGTACGTCGCGGCGCTGGTGCTGGCGGTCGCCAAGGACCTGCCGCGCACGCTGGACCTCCAGCGGGAGCGGACCTGGCGGCACCGGGAGGGCCGGCGGGTGGCGGGCACGCGCGCGTGCGTGGTCGGCTCGGGTCCGATCGGCCGGGCGATCGCGCGCACCCTGAAGGCGCTGGGCGTCACGACGGCGCTGGTGGGGAGGGTGCCGCGGACCGGCGTCCACGGCCCGGCCGACCTGGACCGGCTGATCTCCCGCGCGGACTGGGTGATCGCGGCGGCGCCGCTCACCGAGGAGACGTACGGCATGTTCGACGCCCGCCGCTTCGGCGTGATGCAGCCCTCGGCGTTCTTCGTCAACGTGGGCCGCGGCCCGCTCGTCGACGAGGAGGCCCTCGTCCGCGCCCTGACCCGGCGCTGGATCGCGGGCGCGGCGCTGGACGTCTTCACCGCCGAACCCCTGCCGGCCGACAGCCCGTTGTGGGGGCTGCCGGGGCTGATCGTCTCCCCGCACATGAGCGGGGACACCGTCGGCTGGCGGGACGAACTGGGCGAGCAGTTCATCGAGTTGTACGAGCGGTGGGCGGCGGGAAGATCCCTGGTGAACGTGGTCGACAAGGCGCGGGGGTACGTCCCCGGGCACTGATCCCTCGACCGCACGGCCTCTTGGAGGGTGCATGCAGCTCACCGACCTGACCGCCGTACAGCTCCTCGACGGTTACCGCAAGGGCGAGTTCGGTCCCGTGGAGGCCACCGAGCAGGCCCTTCAGCGGGCCCGGCGGATCCAGCCGGAGGTGAACGCGTTCGTGCGCCTCACCGAGGAGGACGCCCTCGTGCGGGCGCGGGAGTCCGAGGAGCGCTGGCGGCGCGGTGAGCCGGCCGGACTGCTCGACGGCGTCCCGGTCACGGTGAAGGACATCCTCCTGCTGCGCGGTCACCCGACCCTGCGCGGCTCCCGGACGATCTCCGAGGAGGGGAACTGGACGGAGGACGCCCCGTCGGTGGCCCGGCTGCGCGAGCACGGCGCGGTGTTCCTGGGCAAGACGACGACGCCCGAGTTCGGCTGGAAGGGCGTGACGGACTCCCCGCTGTCGGGGATCACCCGCAATCCGCACGACCCGGCGCGGACCGCCGGCGGCTCCAGCGGGGGCAGCGCGGCGGCCGTGGCGCTCGGCGCGGGCCCGCTGTCGCTGGGCACGGACGGCGGCGGCAGCATCCGCATCCCGGCCGCGTTCTGCGGGATCTTCGGCCTGAAGCCGACGTACGGGCGCGTGCCTCTCTATCCGGCCAGCGCCTTCGGCACCCTCTCCCACGCGGGCCCGATGACCCGGGACGCGGCGGACGCGGCCCTGCTCCTGGACGTCATCGGCGCACCCGACCCGCGCGACTGGTCGGCCCTGCCGCCCGCGCCGGGCTCCTTCACCGAGGCGCTGCGGGGCGGCGTGCACGGCCTGCGGGTCGCCTACTCCCCGACCCTCGGCGGCCAGGTCGCGGTCCGGCCGGCGGTCGCGGCGGCGGTACGGCGCACGGTGGCGCGGCTCGCCGACCTCGGCGCGTACGTCGAGGAGAGCGACCCCGACTTCAGCGACCCGGTGGAGGCCTTCCACACCCTGTGGTTCAGCGGCGCGGCCCGGCTCACCGAGCGCTTCTCCCCCCGCAAGCGGCAGCTGCTGGACCCGGGCCTGAGGGAGATCTGCGCCCAGGGCGCCCGCTACAGCGCGCTGGACTACCTCGCCGCCGTCGACGTCCGTATGGATCTCGGCCGCCGCATGGGCCGCTTCCATGAACGCTACGACCTGCTGGTCACCCCGACCCTGCCGCTGACGGCGTTCGAGGCGGGCGCGGAGACCCCGAGCGGTTCGCCGCACCGCCGCTGGACGGGGTGGACCCCGTTCACCTACCCGTTCAACCTGACCCAGCAGCCCGCCGCCACGGTCCCGGTCGGCAAGGACGACCAGGGCCTGCCGGTCGGCATGCAGCTGATCGCCGCCCGCCACCGCGACGACCTGGTCCTGCGCGCGGCGCACGCGCTGTACGAGGCGGGTCTCACGCTCTCCTGAAACCGAGCGTCTCCCCCGCCGCCCCCGTTCGCCACAGGTCGTTGCAGGCCTCGGCCATCTCTTCCAGGCCCTCGACCACCTGGCCCCAGACGATTCCCGGGACCCAGCCGACGTCGCCGTTGAGGAGCAGGTTGTTGCGTTCGTAGAACAGGGCGAGGTCGACGACCGTGGCGCCGGGGCGGACCTCGCGGTCGTAGCCGTAGGCCTTCGTGCCGAGTTCGGCGCCGGCGAAGGAGAAGTAACAGAGGTCGCCGGGAATCGGGGTGACCGTCGGGTTCTCCAGTGGGGGTTCCGTGGAGGCGAACGGCGGGAAGAGGGCGTAGATCTCGTTGCGGGCGTACTTGGCGTGGTAGACGTCGCCCGCGAGCGGCAGCGCCTCCCACACCGCCGCGCAGGTCAGGGGCGCGCGGTCGGTCAGGAGGCGGGCCGTGCAGTGCACGTCGCGCTTGGTGAGGGACACGGTGACGAAGCGGTCGGCCATGAAAACCAGGGTGCATACGCCGGGTGCGCTTGGGTAGCCGCGCCGCCATGGCTCCACCAACTGGGAACGACGTACACACATTCCGGTCCAGACCTGGACACACCCGGCGCTCGGTGCTCGGCGGTCTCGCCGCTCTCGGTGTGCTCGGCGCGGCGGGCTGCTCCCGGGTGGCCGAGGCGTCCGGCACCGAGGGCGGCGACCTGCTGGAACGGCTCCGTGCGCAGGGCGTCGTACGGCTCGGGATCGCCGGCGAGGTGCCGTTCGGGTACATCGACAAGGACGGCCACCTCACCGGTGAGGCGCCCGAGCTGGCCAAGGTGATCTTCAAGCGGCTCGGGGTGGACCGGGTGCAGCCCGTGCCCACCGAGTTCGGCTCGCTGATACCCGGGCTCAACTCCCAGCAGTTCGACGTCGTGGCGGCCGGGATGTACGTCAACCCGGAGCGCTGCCGGCAGGTGATCTTCGCCGACCCCGATTACCAGATGCTGGATTCGTTCATCGTCCGCAAGGGGAACCCGATGGGGTTGCACTCCTACCAGGACGTCGTGGCGAAGAAGGCGAAGTTCGCCACCGGCACCGGGTACGCCGAGATCCAGTACGCGGTCGACGCCGGCTACAAGCAGAGCGACATCCTGATCGTCCCCGACCAGGTCGCCGGGCTGAACGCCGTCGAGGCCGGACGCGTCGACGTCTTCGCCGGTACGGCGCTCACCATCCGCGCGGTGGTGAAGAAGTCGGCCAAGGCGGAGGCGATCCGTCCCTTCGCCCCGCTCGTCAAGGGCAGACCGCACGTCGACGGCGGCGCGTTCGCGTTCCGGCCGACCGAGACGAAGCTGCGGGACGCCTTCAACGTGGAGCTGCACAAGCTGAAGAAGAGCGGCGAGCTGTTCCGGATCCTCAGGCCGTTCGGCTTCACCGAGGCCGAGATGACCGACCTCACCGCGAAGGAGCTGTGCGGCGGATGACCTCGGGACTGTGGGAACTCGTACTCGAAGGCGTCTGGACCACCGTCCAGCTGCTGGTGCTGAGCGCGCTGCTGGCCGCCGCCGTGTCCTTCGTCGTCGGCATCGCCCGCACGCACCGGCTGTGGATCGTGCGCTTCCTCGCCGGCTTCTACACCGAGGTGTTCCGCGGCACCTCGGCGCTGGTGATGATCTTCTGGGTTTTCTTCGTGCTGCCGGTCGCCTTCGGCTGGCAGCTGGTGCCCCTGTGGGCGGGCACGCTGGCGCTCGGCCTGACCTACGGCGCGTACGGCTCGGAGATCGTGCGCGGCGCGCTGCAGTCGGTCGACCCGGCGCAGCAGGAGGGCGGTATCGCGCTCGGCTTCTCGCCGGCCCAGCGGATGCGGCTGATCCTGCTGCCGCAGGCGGTGCCGGAGATGATCCCGCCCTTCTGCAACCTGCTGGTCGAGCTGCTCAAGGGCACCGCGCTCGTGTCGGTGATGGGCATGGGCGATCTGACGTTCAGCGCGAACCTGGTCCGGCTGGCCCTCCAGCAGAGCGCGGAGATCTACACGTACGTGCTGCTGATCTACTTCGTGATCGCCTTCCTGATCACCCGGCTGATGCGCGGCCTGGAGAAGCGGCTGAAGGCCGGCGTCGGCAAGAGCGCGGGCACCGAGTCCGCGGCGCGTGAGCTGAAGCGGGCGCAGACGACCGGAGTAGGGGGGCGCGTCGCATGAAGTGGGACTGGAACGCCGTGAGCGGCTTCATGCCGCACTTCTGGGACGGGCTGCTGGTCACCCTTCAGGCCCTGGCCCTCGGTTCGCTGCTCTCCTTCAGCCTGGGCCTGGTGTGGACGCTGCTGATGCGGACGCCGACGCGCTGGGTGCGCTGGCCGGTCGGGGTGCTCACGGAGTTCGTGCGCAACACCCCGCTGCTGGTGCAGCTGTTCTTCCTTTTCTACGTGCTGCCCGAGTGGGGCGTGACCTTCTCCGCGCTGACCACCGGCGTCTTCGCGATCGGCCTGCACTACTCGACGTACACCATGCAGGTCTACCGGGCCGGCATCGAGGCGGTGCCGGCCGGCCAGTGGGAGGCGGCGACCGCGCTGAACCTGCCCCGGCGGCGGACCTGGACCGCGGTGATCCTGCCGCAGGCGATCCGCCGGGTGGTGCCCGCCCTCGGCAACTACGTGATCTCCATGCTGAAGGACACGCCGATGCTGATGACGATCACCGTGCTGGAGATGCTCGGCCAGGCCCGGCTCTACTCCCAGCAGCACTTCCAGTTCACCGAGCCGGTCACCGTGATCGGAGTCGCCTTCATCCTCATCTCCTACCTGGCCTCCCTTCTCCTGCGAGCCCTGGAGCGTCGCCTTGTCCGTTGAGACCCGTCCCCAGCCCTCCCCGACCGACGCCGGGCCGGCCGAGCTGGTCCGCCTGGAGAACGTCACCAAGCGGTTCGGCTCGAACACCGTGCTGGACCGGCTGGACTTCTCCGTCGACGCCGGGAAGCACGTCACCCTGATCGGCCCCTCGGGGTCCGGCAAGACCACGATCCTCAGGCTCCTGATGACCCTCACCAAACCGGACGAGGGCACGATCACCGTCGACGGCGAGCAGCTGTTCCCGGCGCCGGAGAAGCAGGTCCGGGAGGTCCGCAAGAAGATCGGCATGGTCTTCCAGCAGTTCAACCTGTTCCCGAACATGAGCGTGCTGCGGAACATCACCGAGGCGCCGGTGCGGGTCCTCGGCATGTCCAGGGACGAGGCCGAGGAGCGGGCCCGGGAGCTGCTGGAGCTGGTGGGGCTCACCGACAAGTGCGACGCGAAGCCGACCCGGCTGTCCGGCGGGCAGCAGCAGCGGGTGGCGATCGCCCGCGCCCTGGCGATGCGGCCGCAGGTGCTGCTGCTGGACGAGGTGACCTCCGCGCTCGACCCCGAGCTCGTCGCGGGCGTGCTCGACCTGCTCAGGGACATCGCGCGCAGCACCGACATCACGATGCTGTGCGTGACCCACGAGATGGGTTTCGCCCGGGACATCTCCGACCAGGTGCTGATGTTCGACGGCGGCCGGGTGATCGAGTCCGGCACCCCGGACAAGATCTTCAACGAGCCGGAGCAGGAGCGGACCCGGGAGTTTCTCAGCGCGGTGCTGTGACGGCGGGACGCGGACCGGGAAGATGCCGAGGTCCGGCCCCTGGGTCAGGACTCTGGCATATGCCAGAGGGCCTGCGTCCCAGTTGGGAGGGGACCGGCGGCCGAAACAAACTCGCCAACCCCCTCTCCCGGCACCGGGTTTGCCCGTTATCGTGGGACCGCAGGACCGACCCTACGGCCCAGTAAGCGAGCGCAGGGGGAGATCACCGTGGCACTGACGCACGAGCCGACCGCCCCGTACCACTCCGCCCAGGACGCGCTGCGCGTGCTGGAGATCGTCGCCCGCCGCTCCTGCGGTGTCACCGACGCCGAGCTGGCCCGCCGCACCGGGCTGCGCCCCGAGCGGCTCACCGCCCTGCTGCGCATGCTGCGCCGGGAGGGCTATGTGGAGCAGATCACCGGCGGGGCGTACGTCACCGGGGACACCCTGCGCCGGCTCACCTCCGCGCACGACCGGGAGCGCGCCGTGCGCGAGAAGCTCCAGCACACCCTGGACCGGCTGCGTGACTCGGTCGGCGCGGCGGTCTACATGAGCCGGTACGTCGACGGCGAGGTCAAGGTCACCCAGTACGCGGCCGGACCCACCACCCCGGCGGTCAACGAGTGGGTCGACTTCCGCACCGCGGCGCACGCCACGGCGGTCGGCAAGAGCCTGCTCACCCAGCTCGACCACAACGCCCGCCGCGACCATCTCTCCCGGCACAAGATGGCCCGTCTCACCTCGCGCACCATCACCAGCGACAAGCTGCTGCTGTCCCGCCTGGAGTCCCAGCCGCCGACGGTCCCGGTCCTGGACCTCCAGGAGTACGCGATCGGCACGGTCTGCGCGGCGGTCCCGATCACGGCCGGCTCCTCGGTGGGCTGCCTGGCGTTGTCGCTGCCCGTGGAGCACGCGCACCGGCTGAAGCAGGCGGCGGACGCGCTCAACCGCAACGCCGCACCGGTGCTGCTGTCGCTGACGATCTAGGTCCGACCGAGGATGGTCACGAGCACCCCCGGGGACCAGGTAGTATTTTCTTCGTCGCCAGCCGCGGAACGAGAAATCCACGGAGGGCGGGAGTCATGCGCCGCTAGCTCAGTTGGTTAGAGCAGCTGACTCTTAATCAGCGGGTCCGGGGTTCGAGTCCCTGGCGGCGCACTTTGACGAGGGCGGGGCATTCTGCGGAATGCCCCGCCCTCGATGGTTCTGCGCGGCTTTCTCACCCTTCCGTGAACATCATGTGGGCGGTCACCAGGAAGACGACGCAGAAGGCGATGGCCACGCCGAGGAAGGCCACCGCGAAGCCGGTGCCGGCGGCGAGCCGGGCACGGGCGGGCGGCAGCGCGGTGGCCCGCTCCGGCCGCTCGGGCAGGTACCGCACGGTGACGAAGTCGCCCTCCAGGACGGTCGCGGGCCCGTTCTTCTCCTCGAACCGGATGCTGCGGCCGTCGTGGGTGGTGAACTCGTGGACGTGGTGCACGGTCGTGTGCACCGAGGTGTCCCCGCCGCCCCCGCTGGTCGTGGTGAACATCCTCAGGCACCGGCCCTCGGCGGTCAGCCCGCGGGACCAGGTCCGGTTGATCCGCCAGGCGCGGCGCAGCAGCCCGGCCAGGGCCGCCGCGAAGCCCGCGATCATGAGGGTGGGCACGGCGTAGAAGAACAGCTCGAACATGAGGTCCCCCGAGGTCCGGTACGCCGTACCGCTCGGCCGGCGTGGGGGGAACGTACCCGGCGGCGGGGGCGGCGGCCCTCAAGGGAACCTCAGTTTCCGTGCTGTGACGCGACGGCCCTCAGAAGGTGACGTCCGAGCAGGCGTAGAACGCGTTGCCCGTGTCGGCGATCGTCCACACCGCGAGGATGACGTGGTGCCCGCTCAGCCCGGTCGGCAGGGTGCCGCTGTGGCTGAGGGTGGCCGGCGGGCGCTGGCCGTTGTACGGGACCGTCAGGAACGGGGTGAGGTTGAGGTCCGAGCGGGACAGGGGGTGGTTCTGGTTCCAGCCCTGCTTGGTGACGTAGTACTTGAAGTCGGTCGTGGCGTGCATGGCGGTGAACTGCCAGCGGAAGGTGTACGTCCGGCCGCCCGTCACCCTGGTGGTGGGCCACGCCCCGCCGGAGGGGGTGGTCGGCGAGCTGAGCTGGGCGAACCGGCTCAGCCCGC
Organism: Streptomyces sp. NBC_00557; assembly: GCF_036345995.1. NCBI lineage: Bacteria > Bacillati > Actinomycetota > Actinomycetes > Kitasatosporales > Streptomycetaceae > Streptomyces > Streptomyces sp. NBC_00557. The sequence continues at coordinate 5,130,511 of NZ_CP107796.1, read as the reverse complement.
CGTTGCAGATCTGGCCGTCGGCGGGCCCCGCGGCCGGGAAGCCCTTGGGGCCCTCGACGCTCTGCGGCTCGTACTGGATGTCGCCGCAGCCCGTCACCGTGCCGTTGGCGCACAGTTTCTGCCTGCTGATGGGGAGGTCGGTGTAGCCGTGCCCGCTGGCGCCGCCGGTGGAGAGCGCGAACGCTCCGGCGGTCACCACGCCCAGCACGACCGCGGACAGCTTGGTCCTGGTGTGCATTCTGCCGCTCCTGAGAACGTGGGGAGTTCGATGAGCTGTGCAGGTACGTAGGTCTAGACCAAGTGTCAGGTTATTGCCGCTAGTTGAACATGTCCATACCAATCACAGGCCTTCCCGCGACGGCTCTGCCGCGCCGCTCACGCCGGCTCACCGCGCCCCGAGCAGAACGCGACCGTCAGGTCCCGCACCAGCGCCTTGCGCTCGTAGTCGTCGAGCTCGACCAGGCCGCGCGCGGACAGCCGGGTCACCGTGTCCTCCACCGCGTCCACCACCGCGCTGAGCATGCCGGCCCGCTGCCGGGCGTCCAGCCGGGCGATCCGGCCCCGCCGCATCGCGGCCGCGACCTCCGGGGCGTACTCCGCCCGCACCGGCTGCACCGAGAACACCTCCAGGCCGGCCGGCGCCGCGTCCTCCGCCACCAGCCGGGTCAGCGCGTCCCCCGCCGCCGACACCCCGCCCTCGGCCGCCGGCTCCACCGGCACCCGGGCCAGCGCCCCCTCCACACACGCCCGCAGATAGGCCTCGTGGTCGCCGACGCCGAGCAGGGCCCGCGCGGTGTCCCGCACCCGCCACACCACCAGCACCACCACCCGCAGCGGCAGCCCCTCGGGATCCGCGGCCGGCACCGCCTCGCTGCGCCAGTGCCGCAGCCGCACATCGGCCGGACGCCGCTGCAGCAGCGGGTTCACCCAGAACAGCCCGGTGCGCCGTACCGTCCCCCGGTAGCCGCCGAACAGGCCGAGCACCCAGGCCCGCCCGTCCCGCCCCCGGCCCAGTCCGCCGAAGCCGATCAACCCGAGGATCCAGGCCCCGGCGTACGCCGCCCACTGCGCCGCGCCGAGCCCCGCCCGCGGGGACACGGGCAGCCGCAGCGCGTGCACGACGCCCGGCGGCAGCACCCCGGCCCACCACGAGGTCGCCAGGCCGGCGGCGATCCCGGCCATCCCGGCCAGCATCCCGAACGCCCCGGGCAGCACCGGCGCCGGGCGTTCCACCAGCTTCGGGTCGGGCTGCGGCAGCGGCCGGCGGCGCACCGACTCGGCGCCCTCCGCGCGCGGCTGCTCACCGGTGCCCTGCCGGGCGGGCACCACGGCGGGCGGCAGCGGCGCCGCGGGGTTCACCGGGTCGGGGCCGTCACGGTAGAGCAGATGGGCCGGGATGTCGGTGGTGTCGTGGTGGATCAGCCGGGCGTTGCGCCCGCCCTCGTCCACGGCGCCCTCCGGGTGCCCCTCGGATTCGGGCGGTGTGTGTGACGTGGTCGTCGTCATGAGTGCCTCCAGCCTCCGCGCCAGATGCGCCGTGAAATGGGAATGGGATGTAGCCGTGAACGGTCGTGGGGAACAGGGGTGGGACGTGGCAGTGGGGTGCCGTGACGGGCGGGGCGGTCAGCGGCCGGCCGCCCGGTCCGGGGACGCCTCCAGGAAGAGCCGGCGCCAGGTCTCCGGACCCGGGTGGCCGTCCGCGGCGCCGCCCCGCCAGCCCTGGGTGCGCTGGAAGGCCTCCACCGCGCGCCGGTCCGCGTCGCCCCAGCGCGGCCCGGGACCGGTGGGGTAGAACCCGCCGAACCCCTTCTCCACCAGGCGCCGGCCCAGCTGCTCGATGAAGGCGTTCTCCGCGCCCGGACGGAAGTGGTGCCGGCCGGGGTATCCGGGCACGCCGTGCGAGGCGGGCGCCCCCTGCGCGGCGTACCCGGCGAGCCGCTCGATGTCCGCCGCGCCGGGGACCGCCGTGTCGGGCAGCGAGTCCTTGCTGGTGCCCGTGGTCAGGCCCTTGTAGCGGTAGGGGACGTACTTGTCGGCGTTGCTCCAGTAGGGATAGGGGGTGGGCTGACTGCGGGCGTGCGGGGGTGTCTGCTCGTAGACGGTGTAGGTGGTGTGGTCGTCGTCCGTCCAGCCGCCGAAGATCACCACGTGGGAGCCTTTCTCGGGGTTGTCCCGGTTGTGGTAAAGCAGGATGTCGCCGGGCTCCAGCTCCGCCTTGGTGATCTTCACGCCGAACCCGCCGAGGCTGCCCGTCCACTCGTTGCCCGGCAGCCCCCAGGCCATGGAGACATAGCCCGAGCAGTCCTGCCGGTAGCCGTCGGTCCAGTACTTGTCCATGCTGTACGGCACCTTTGCGGCCACCCAGGTCTTGGCCCGCTCGATGATCTCGGCCCGGGTGGTGGCCGGGATCGGGGCGGTGCCGGGCCCCGCCGGTGTGCCCTTGGGGCCGTGCAGCGGGCCCCTGGCGCCCTGGGGGGTCGCGGGGTCGTCGCCGGGGGCGTGCGCGCGCTGACCGGCGAGGTGGCCGACGGGTGCCGCGGCGGCCGGGGCGACCGCGCCGAGGACCGCGGACGCGGTGGCCACCGCGACGATTCCGCAGGCCGCGGCGGGACCGCCGAGGCGACCCGCCGACGGGCGGGGACGTGTCCGCCGGCCCTCGGCGCAGCCGGGGCAGTCACAGTCGGCGGCGGGGTGGAACTCCTCGAACGCCGGAGCCGTCATGCGATCCGCCTCACATTCGGTGGTGGTTTGTCCGCGAGTGTGCACGTTGATCAGTCTGCTAACTGGCCAGCGGACCGCCACTTTGACGGTCCGAATGATGTACACGGCCCCTCCCGGCCCCCGGGCGATCACCCGGGGGTGGTCAAAGGCACCCCCCGAGGTCGGGTAGAGTTCTCCACGTCAGCAGGCGCCGCTAGCTCAGTTGGTTAGAGCAGCTGACTCTTAATCAGCGGGTCCGGGGTTCGAGTCCCTGGCGGCGCACGATGACGATGGCGAGCCATGTCCGCACACAGCGCGGAGCTGGCTCGCCATCTCTGGTTTTGCGCGGCTTCGCCGCGCGCTGTGGGGGCTTCGCCACCCGCGCCCCCGAGCCGCGGTGAACGGATATCGAGAAGCCGAACCGGGCCGGATACGCTCTCGCCATGGCAGCCCGGGACCTGCAGGAACGGATCAAGAAGCTGATCGTCGACCGGCGGCTGCCCTCGGGCGCCCCGCTGCCGACCGAGCCCGAGCTGATGGAGTACCTCGGCGCGAGCCGGAACTCCGTGCGGGAGGCCCTGAAGGCGCTCCAGGCGATGGGGATCGTGGAGATCCGGCACGGATTCGGTACGTACGTGGGATCCATGTCGTTCGCACCGATGATCGAAGGCCTGGCCTTCCGCACGGTCGCGGGGCACTACCGGGGCGAGGACTCGCTGCTGCAGCTGCTGGAGCTGCGCGAGGCCGTGGAGACCGGGCTGGTCTCGCGGCTGGCCGGGCGGCTGCCCGCGGCGGACCTCGTCGAACTGGACGCCCTCGTGGACCGGATGGAACGGGAGGCCGCCGAAGGGGCGGGCCTCGCCGAGACCGACCGGGCCTTCCACGCCACTCTCTACCGGGGGCTGGACAACGCGCTGCTCAGCGAGGTGCTGGAGGCGTTCTGGGACGCCTTCCACCGGGTGCAGCGGGACCTGGTGGACGTCCCGCAGGACCCCAGGGTCACCTGCCGGCAGCACCGGGAGATCCTGGACGCGGTCCGGTCCGGCGACTCGCTGCGGGCGGAGAAGGCCATAAGGGACCACTTCGGCAACATCCGTGTCCGCCTCTCCACCACCGGCACGCCCCGGGCGTCCGGGACCACCGGCGCGTCCCAGCCTCCCGAGCCCCATGCGCGCCACAATGAACAGGTTTGAGCGGTAAACACCGCGTTTCGCGTCTTGCGATCATGCAGAGCACCGTAGAACCCTGGATGTCCAAGCTGCCGCCCTTTGACGGCAGTTGGGGGGAACCGGTAGCGAGACGGCGGGGAGGGGGCCCCGCTCCCGAATCGACGCCGAGGGGGGCGTCGCGCCACCGGAAGGCCGCCGTCGCCTGTCTCCGAGGTGGGGACGGCAGGGACCGCGGACCAGCACTGATTCCGCACGCGCGGGCGTGAGGGGAAGCCGGCCGGGCGGAAAGGAACCGACGCGACACGCGGTGACCCGCGTGTGGGGGGAATGACTCATGACGTCGACGCCGACCGGCGCCGGACAGAGCCACGTTCACGACGACTCGTCACAGACCACGCAGCTGAGGATGACCGACCACCGGACGGGCCAGTTACGCCGGATCAGGAGGACCCTGCCGAGATACGACTACGAGCACTACAGCCGGCTCGCCGGCCCCCTCACCCAGCCCGACCCGGCCACGCCGTACCGGGTGCGGTACCGGTCGCTGCTCTCGCAGGAGCCGCACCGCGTCCGTGCCGCGCTCATGCTGGGCGCGGCCCCCGTGCTCTCCCTGGTCCTGCTGTTCTGGCTGCTGCAGCCCGAGCACTGGACCGAACGCGACTATCCCGCCTACGACTTCCTGCCGGCCCTCGACGTCGTCATGCTCGTCTCGATCGGTCTGATCGAGTTCTTCCGCTGCATGAACGTGCTGTCGAACGCGCACGCCACGCTCGTCGCCCGCGACCCGGTGCCGGTGGTTCCGGAGACCGGCACCAGGGTCGCCTTCCTCACCACCTACGTGCCCGGCAAGGAGCCGCTGGAGATGGTGACGAAGACCCTCCAGGCGGCGGTGAGGCTGCGCCACCGGGGCCTGCTGCACGTGTGGCTGCTGGACGAGGGCGACGACCCGGCCGTCAAGGAGGTCTGCGCCCGGCTCGGCGTGCACCACTTCACCCGCAAGGGAGTGGAGAAGTGGAACCAGCCCAAGGGGCCGCACCGCGCGAAGACCAAGCACGGCAACTACAACGCCTGGCTGGAGGCGCACGGCGACGACTACGACTTCTTCGCCTCCGTCGACACCGACCACGTGCCGCTGCCCAACTACCTGGAGCGGATGCTCGGTTACTTCCGCGACCCGGACGTCGGCTTCGTCATCGGCCCGCAGGTCTACGGCAACTACGACACGTTCGTCACCAAGGCCGCCGAGTCCCAGCAGTTCCTCTTCCACGCCCTGATCCAGCGCGCCGGCAACCGCTACGGCGCCCCCATGTTCGTCGGCACCTCCAACGCCGTGCGCGTCAGCGCCATCAAGCAGATCGGCGGCCTGTACGACTCCATCACCGAGGACATGGCGACGGGCTTCGAGATGCACCGCGCCAAGAACCCGGCGACGGGACGGAAGTGGAAGTCGGTCTACACCCCGGACGTGCTCGCCGTCGGCGAGGGCCCGGCCGCCTGGACGGACTTCTTCACCCAGCAGCTGCGCTGGTCCCGGGGCACCTACGAGACGATCCTCAAGCAGTACTGGAAGGGCCTGTTCACCCTGGGGCCGGGCAAGCTCTTCAACTACACGATGATGATCATCTTCTACCCGATGTCCGCCCTCAACTGGATCCTCGCGGCCCTCAGCTGCGCCCTGTTCCTGGGCCTGGGCGCCTCGGGCGTGAACATCGACCCGACCGTGTGGCTGATGCTGTACGGCAACGCCTCCGCCCTCCAGATCGGCCTGTACGTCTGGAACCGGCGGCACAACGTCTCCCCGCACGAGCCGGAGGGGTCCGGCGGTGTCGCGGGCATGGTGATGTCGGCGCTGTCCGCGCCGATCTACGCACGCTCCCTGATGGACGCCGTACTGCGCCGCAGGAGCACGTTCGTGGTGACGCCCAAGGGCGAGTCGGCGAGCCCCGACACGCTGTTCGGGACGTTCCGGGTGCACTGGTTCTTCATCCTGGTCTTCGGCGGCTCGCTCGCCGCCGGATGCGCGCTCGGGCACTCCCACCCCGCGATGATCACCTGGGCTTCGCTGGCCCTGCTGATCACCGCCTCCCCGATCCTCGCCTGGCGGTACACGCTGCGGCGGGAACGCAGACGGCCCGCGCAGGCGGCGGCCGGACCGCAGGACGCGGTGCCCGCGGCGTACGCGGCCCATCTGCCGCTGCAGCGGCCCGCCTGGGCGGCCGGCACGGACGGGGAGCGGGCCGGGGAGGACGGGCAGACCATGCAGATCGCGCTGGGCGGACCGGGGGGACGTAAGGAATGAGGGACCAGGCCGGCCGCCGTCGCGTCCGCAGGCTCGCGATCGGTACGGCGGTGGTGCTCGCGCTGGCCGGGATGAACGGGCCGTGGGTCTATCGCTTCGGCACCGCGCAGTACCACGAATACAAGATCAACAGACCCGAGTACAAGGCCCAGAACGGCCACTGGGACATCATCGAGTTCCCGCCGCAGTACCGCCAGGACACCATCCACGCGGCGCTGCTGCACACCGGCAAGGTGCTGCTCGTCGCCGGCTCGGGCAACAACCAGGACAACTTCGACAGGAAGAAGTTCGACACGCGGATCTGGGACCCGGTCAAGGGCACGATCAAGAAGATCCCCACGCCCAACGACCTGTTCTGCACCGGCCACACCCAGCTCGCCGACGGCAAGCTGCTCATCGCGGGCGGCACCAAGCGCTACGAGAAGCTCAAGGGCGACGTCAAGAAGGCCGGCGGCGTCATGATCCTCTACAACGAGAACCCGGACAAGCCGATCACCCTGCCCGCGGGCACCAGGTTCACCGGGAAGAAGAACGGCAGGACGTTCCTCTCCCAGGACCCGGTGCTGGTCCCGCGCGCCACGAAGGTCTTCGACAAGACCGGCAAGTGGCTGCGGAACAACCCCGGTTACGGCCGGGTCTACGTCGAGGCGCAGAAGGAGGGCGCCGCGTACGAGACCGGCACCCAGGACAACTACCGCATCCAGGGCCTCACCGGCGCCGACGCGCGCAACACGTACGGGATCGCGCAGAAACTCGCCCTCGACAAGAAGGATTTCGAGGGGATCAGGGACGCCTACGAGTTCGATCCGGTCGCCGAGCGGTACATCAAGGTGGACCCGATGAACGAGGCCCGCTGGTACCCGACGCTCACCACGCTGTCCGACGGGAGGATCCTCAGCGTCTCCGGCCTGGACGACATCGGCCAGCTGGTGCCGGGCAAGAACGAGGTCTTCGACCCCAAGACCAGGAAGTGGACGTACACGAAGACGGTCCGGCAGTTCCCGACGTATCCGGCGCTGTTCCTGATGCAGAACGGCAAGATCTTCTACTCGGGTTCGAACGCGGGGTACGGCCCCGACAACGTCGGCCGTGACCCCGGCGTCTGGGACGTCGGCACCAACACGTTCACCAGGCTGCCCGGGCTGAGCGACCCGGACAGGATGGAGACCTCCGGGACCGTGCTGCTGCCTCCGGCGCAGGACGAGCGGTTCATGGTGATCGGCGGCGGCGGTGTCGGCGAGTCGGAGCTGTCCAGCAGGAAGACCCGGCTGATCGACCTGAAGGCGAAGCACCCGCACTTCGTGGACGGGCCCGAGCTGGAGAAGGGCACCCGGTACCCGCAGTCCTCGATCCTGCCCGACGACACCGTGCTGGTCTCCGGCGGCTCGGAGGACTACCGGGGGCGCGGTGACTCCGACATCCTGCAGGCGCGGATCTACCACCCGGACAGCAACAGCTTCACCCGGGTCGCCGATCCGCTGGTGGGCCGCAACTACCACTCCGGGTCGATCCTGCTGCCGGACGGGCGGGTGATGTTCTTCGGGTCCGACTCGCTGTACGGCGACAAGGCGAACACCAGGCCGGGGAAGTTCGAGCAGCGGATCGAGATCTACACCCCGCCGTATCTCTACCGGGGATCCCGGCCGTCGCTCGGCGGTGGCCCGCGGACGATCGCCCGCGGCGCTTCGGGGACGTTCACCTCGGATCACGCGGCGAGCATCAAGAAGGCGCGGCTGATCCGGCCCAGCGCGTCGACGCATGTCACGGATGTGGACCAGCGGTCGATCGCACTGGACTTCACGACGTCCGGGAACCGGATCACGGTGACGGTCCCGAAGAACCGGAACCTGGTCACCTCCGGCTGGTACATGCTGTTCGTGGACGACGACCAGGGGACGCCGAGCACGGCGCAGTGGGTTCGGGTGCCGTAAGGCTCACTTGCTGTTCTCGGCCAGGGCGAGTGCGTAACTCGCCCACCACTCCCCTGCCTTGGGCCCTCCCTTGCAGGTGCCGTCCGACTCCCCCGGGCGTTTGATCCACAGGTAGGCGTCCACCAGGGGGTCGGCCGTCCTGGTGGTGGGGGTTTCGCCCAGGGCCCGGCCCGGCGGGTTGCACCAGCGCTGGGCCGGGTCGCCCTGGGTGTAGGGGCCGTTGCCGTTGCGGCTGGTGTCGATGACGAAGTGCTTGCCGCCCACCTTCGCCGAGAGCTGCTTGCCGTAGGCGAGGGAGTCCCGGGTGGAGTAGAAGTTGGAGACGTTGACGGAGAAGCCGTCGGCCTGGTCGATGCCGGCCTGCTTCAGGGGCTGGAAGATCTGGTCGGGGTGGCCCCAGCCGGCGTTGCCCGCGTCCAGGTAGACCTTGGTGTTCCTCAGGGACTTCAGCCGGCTGACCGCGCCCCTGAGCAGGTCGTAGCGCTCCTCGTGGAACCGGTCGGAGGTGCAGCCGTCCACGAGGTGCAGGACGGCGTCCGGCTCCAGGATCACGATGGCGGAGCGGTCCTCGATGCCGCGGGCCACGGCGTCGATCCAGGCGCGGTAGGCGTTGCCGTCGGCCGCTCCGCCCTGGGAGTACTGGCCGCAGTCGCGGTGCGGGATGTCGTAGAGGACGAGCAGGGCCGTGCGGTCGGACTTCTCGGCGGCCTCGGTGAAGCCGCGGGCCTCCTGCTCCGGGTTCTCCGGGCCGATCCACTCCCCCACCGGCTGCTCGGCGATCTTCCGGATCTGCGCGGCCTCGGTCTTCTTGCCGGCTTTCTCGTAGGCGGCGAGCCGGCGGGCCGCGGTGCCGTCCGGGTTGACCCAGAACGGGTCGACGGCCTTGGGCTGCTGGGTGACCGGACCTCCCGGGTCCGGGGTGTCGTGCCCGCCCCCGCCTCCGGATGAGCATCCGGCGAGCAGCAGTGCCGCCCCCAGCACCAGCGCCGCCGACGCCCGCGCGGACGCACGGGCCCCCCTGCTGTCCTCCATGCGATTCCCCCCTGGGCGCACCGGTCCAGGTGTCCAATCGTGGCATATCCGGCGGCCCGTCACGAGGTCGCGCGGGGGCGCGGCGGGGCGCGCGGGGCGGGGGGTACGGCGGTCAGCCGGTGCTTCCGGTGAGGCAGGCGGAGACGCGCGTCTTTGCCCCCTGGACGCACCGGCCCAGGTGCCCGATCGCGGCACATCCGTCGGTTGCTCATGCGGTCACGCGAAGGCGCGGTCGGGCGCGCGAGGCGACGGGCACGGCCGTCAGCCCGTGCTTCCGGTGAGGTAGGCGGAGACCACGACGTTGGCCGTGTAGCGGTGGGCGGCGCGGTCGAAGGGGCCGCCGCAGGTGATGAGGCGGAGTTCGGCGCGGCCGGGGTGGTGGGGGGCGTAGGCCTGCCGGGCGTCGAAGCCGGCGCGGGGCAGGACGCGGACGTCGTCGATGGTGAACCGGGCGACCTTGCCGTCCGAGCGCACCACGCGGACGGTCTCGCCGGGCTTGAGGGTGCTGAGCTTGTAGAAGACCGCGGGCCGGGTCTCGGTGTCGACGTGCCCGACCAGGAGCGCCGCGCCGCGGGCGCCGGGCTTGGTGCCGGCGCCGTACCAGCCGACCACGCCCGGCTGGTCGTAGGGGGGCGGGTCGATGGCGCCCTGGGCGTCCAGGCCGCGGCTCACCACGGGGGCCTGCACACGCAGTTGGGGGATGTCGAGGCGCTGGGGCAGGGCGTCGCCGAGCGGCTGGGCCGGGCTGGGCAGCCGGGGTGCGACGGCGAACAGGCCGCCGGTGGCCGGGCCGTGCGGTACGCCGGTCACCCCGCGTCCCCACAGCCAGAGCCCGAACAGCAGCACGGCCCAGGTCAGGCCGGTGGTGAACCGCCCGGCGCCGGTGGTGTGCCCGCGGTCGTCGGTCATGGGGCGGCGGTCAGCGCGGGCCGCGGCCGACGCGGGCGCGCAGCGCGACGGCGAGGGCCGCGAGGGCGGCGAGGACCAGCCCGGTCACCGTCTGGACGGTGTCGGGGCCGGACTCGGTGGTGGCCACGGTCGCGAAGTGCGCGGTGCCGCCGCCGCCCGCGGGGACGGGGGCGACGGGCCAGGGGGCGTCGGTGGGCTCACGTCCCGGCAGCACGGCCGGCCCGGTGCCCGGGCCCGTGGCCCGGCCGGTGACCGTGAGGCGTCCGGTGATCACGTAGTCGGCGCAGGTCACCCTGACGGCGTAGGCGCCCGGCGTCAGGGTGGTGCGGACGCGGGTCTCGCCGGACAGGGTGTCCTGGCCGCCGGTCAGCCGGGCGTCGGAGACGAAGGCGTCCGAGACGGCGGTGCCCTGGGAGCCTGGGCAGCCGTGGACACGCACCGAGACGTCGGTGCCGGGCGCCGGGGAGGCGGGGGTCACGGAGACCGAGCCGGCGTCGGCGGCCTGGGCCGCCGGGGCGAACGCGGTGGCGGCCAGGATTCCTGTACAGACAGTGAGGCGTAGTGAGCCCATCGTGAACCTCCAGTTACCAGGAGGTTCCCCCGCCCCGGGCGCCCCCGCATCCTCGGGGGGCGCCAGATTACTCCGAACGGGTGGGTCAGGAGTTCATCACCGCAGGTCAGAGGACCAGGTCGACCAGGTCCGCGATGGAGTCGACGACCTGGGAGGGCCGGAAGGGATAGCGGTCGACCTGGTCGGGCCGGGTGACGCCGGACAGCACGAGGAAGGTGCGCATCCCGGCCTCCAGGCCCGCGAGGACGTCGGTGTCCATGCGGTCGCCGATCATCGCGGAGGTCTCGGAGTGGGCGCCGATGGCGTTGAGCCCGGCGCGCATCATCAGCGGGTTGGGCTTGCCGACGAAGTACGGCTTCTTGCCGGTCGCGGCGGTGATCAGGGCGGCGACCGAGCCGGTGGCGGGCAGGTCGCCCTCGGTGGAGGGGCCGACGTTGTCCGGGTTGGTGGCGATGAACCGGGCGCCGGCGTTGATCAGCCGCACCGCCTTGGTCAGGGCCTCGAAGGAGTAGGTGCGGGTCTCGCCGAGGATCACGAAGTCGGGGTCGTGGTCGGTGAGGATGTAGCCGATGTCGTGCAGTGCCGTGGTCAGGCCGGCCTCGCCGATGACGTAGGCGGTGCCGCCGGGCCGCTGGTCGTCCAGGAACTGGGCGGTGGCCAGCGCCGAGGTCCAGATGTTCTCCACCGGCACCTCCAGGCCCATCCGGTTCAGCCGGGCGTGCAGGTCGCGGGCGGTGTAGATGGAGTTGTTGGTCAGCACGAGGAAGGGCCGCCCGGACTCCCGCAGCTTCTTCAGGAAGGCGTCGGCCCCGGGGATCGGGACGCCCTCGTGGATCAGGACGCCGTCCATGTCGGTGAGCCACGACTCGATCGGCTTGCGGTCTGCCATGTGTGCGTCTCCTGGCGTGCGTACGGTCAAGAAGGGCGGGGGCGCCGGAACCACGGCGTACCGACGCCCCCAGCCTAATCAGCACGGCCTGATCCTGACCCCGGCCTCTCGCCGGCGGCCGGCTCAGCTTCCGGTGGCCGACTTCCCGTCCTCGACGTACCCCGTGAGGTTCTTCTCGATGTCGTTCCAGTCGGGCTGGAAGACCCCGACGCCGCCCATGAGTTTCGCGAGGGCGACGGCGTGGGCGGGGCAACCCCCGGTGCAGCCGGGCCGGTTCGGCCAGCATGCCGGAGCGCAGCCGGGCGTCCAGCGCGGACAGGGGCCCGTCCAGCAGGAGCACGTCCGGCCGGATGGCGAGCGCGCGGGCGAGGGCGGTCCTCTGCTGCTGCCCGCCGGACAGCTCGCGCGGGTACCGGCGGGCGTAGCCGGCCATGCCGGTCGGCTCCAGCGCCTCGGCGACCCGCTCTCGTGTCTCCGCCCTGCCCGCCTTGCGGGCCCTGAGCCCGAAGGCGACTGCCCGTCTCACCGGTCTCCGAGCAGCGCGGGCAGGCCGGCGACGGAGTCGAGGACGTGCGTGGCGCCGGCGGCGCGGAACTGCTCGTCGCCGTGGGCGCCGGTGCGCACCCCGGCGACCAGCCCGGCCCCGGCGCGCACTCCGCTGAGCACGTCGTAGGAGGTGTCGCCGACGACGGCGACCTGCCGGACGTCGTCGGCGGCCCGGGTGCGCAGGAACGCCTGAAGGACCATGTCCGGGTACGGCCGCCCGCGCCCGCCGGCGTCGGCGGGGCACAGGGTGAGCGGGACGAGGTCCCGCCAGCCGAGGGCGTCCAGGATCGCGTCCTGGGTGACCCTGGCGAAGCCGGTGGTCAGCACGACGGTACGGCCGCTGCCGGCCAGCTCCTCGACGGCCTCGCGGGCGCCGGGCACGGGTGCGGTCAGACCGGCGTCGACCAGTTCGCCGTACGCCTTCTCGAAGGCGGTGTTGGCGCGCCGGGCGCGTTCCTCGTCGCCGAACAGGTGCCGGAAGACGGAGATCTTGGACTCGCCCATGGTGGCGCGGACATGGGCGAGGTGCTCGGCGTGCCGCGCCGAGCCGGGCTCGACGCCCAGTTCGCGGGCCGCCGCCTCGAAGGCGCGCTCGACCAGGCCGCCGTCGGCGACGGTCGTGCCGGCCATGTCCAGGACGACGAGCCGGATGCCGGGGGTGTCGGGTGTCATGGGGTCGCTCACCAGCCCAGTTCGTTCGCGGTGGTCTCGGCTATGGCGGGGGCGCAGGTCATGCCGCGCCCGCCGGGCCCGGTGACCAGCCACACTCCCTCGCTCACCTGTTGGCGGTGCACCACCCGGCCGGGCTCGGTGCACTGGGCGTACACGCCGGCCCAGCGGCGCCGGATGCGCGGCAGCGGCCTGCCGAGCAGGGACTCGACGACTCCGGTGAGGTGCTCGTAGGGCTCTTCGACGGTGTCGAAGGCGAAGGGGTGCGCGTATTCATGGGTGTCGCCGATGGTCAGTCCGCCGTCGGCGCGCTGCACCATGAGCAGCTGCATCCGGTGCGCGGCGGCGGTCTCCGGCTGCGGCTGCCGGGCGTTGAGCTCGTCCAGCGCCGGGGAGGCGTAGGCCGGGTAGTAGCGGAAACTGTCGGCGTCGGCGACGGACGTCGGCAGCGGCTCGCCCAGCGGGGCGGTCTGCATCATCTGCAGCCGCACCCGGCGCACGGGCAGGTCCGGTCCGGCGAGTTCGCGGACCAGTCCGCCGAGCCAGGCGCCGGTGCACAGCACCACCGCGTCGGCCCGGTGCACGTCGCCGTGGTCGTCCCGGACGGTTCCGGGGCCGGTGACCTCGCGGACCTCGCGGCCGGGCAGGAAGGTGTAGCCGGGGGACCTCGACAGCTCGGCGCGCAGGGCGAGTTGGGCGGTGCGGGGCTCGACGGCCGCGTCCCGCTCGCAGTACAGGGCGGCCGTGAAGTCGCCCCGCAGGGCGGGGTTGAGGGCGCGGGCCTCGCCGGGGCCGATCAGCTTGTAGCCACGGTCGGCGGCGTCCGCGCGGGCCACGGCGGCCTCGGCGACGGCGAGCTCCAGGGGGCCCCGTACGGGGGTCAGGGAGCCGTTCGCCCGGAAGCCCAGCGCCGGTACCCGCGCGCCGGTCTCCTCCCACAGCTCCCGCGCCCGCAGCGCGGTCCGAAGCTCTTCTCCGCCCGCGCGGCCGCTGACCCAGATCTGCCCGAAGTTGCGCAGCGAGGCGCCGCGCGCCTCGGCCTCGCGCTCGATCTGGACGACCTGGTGGCCGCGGCGCACTGCCTGCCAGGCGTGCAGGGTGCCCACCACGCCTGCTCCGACGACTGTCACTTTCACGGCGCCCACGCTCCTCGTGACCGGGCAACCGGAGACATCCGGCTGTCGACGAGAGCGTGAACGACCCATCAGGGTTTGGGCTAGACCCGTTATCTTTCCGTGACACGTCAGATGGTCGATACGCGGTATTTCGTCAGCCTTTGAGATGCGTGGTGAAGGAGAACCGGTCGCCCCGGTACAGCGAGCGCACGCGCTCCAGGGGCCGCCCCTCCGCGTCCCGGGACACCCGGTGGATCAGCAGCATCGGCAGAGCGGGCGGGGTGCCGATGAGCAGGGCCTCGCGAGGCGTGGCCAGCACGGTCTCGATCCGTTCGTCGGCGTCGCCGAAGGCGATGCCCTGGGCGGCGAGATAGCCGTAGAAGGAGGAGTCGGGGTCGAAGTCGGAGTCCAGCCGGGGCACCCGCGCCACGGCCACGTACGTGCTCTCCAGGCCCACCCGCTCCTCGTCGGCGAGCAGCACGCGCTCCAGGTGCCAGACGGGCTCGCCCCGGGTGAGACCCGTCTCGGCGGCGAGGGCGTCCGGGCAGGGGAAGCGGTCCAGGGTGACGAGCGTACGACCGGGAGTGCGGCCCTGCCGCCGCACGCCCTCGGTGTAGCTGGCGAGGGACAGCGGCTGGGCGAGCTTGGGCCCGGCGACCACGGTCCCCCGCCCCTTGCGCCGCAGCCGCCCCTCCAGGACCAGCTCCCGCACGGCCTGCCGCACCGTCTCCCGGGCGACGTCGTACCGCTCGGCGAGATCCCGCTCGGTGGGGATGACGCTGTCCTCGCCCAGCTCCTCCAGCAGGGCGGCGATCCGCGCCTTCACCGCGTAGTACTTGGGGATGCGCCCGTGCTCGGGGATGCCGGAGCGGACGGGGGCGCCGGGGGCCTGGTCGTTCGGGTAGTCCACGCAGGGATCGTCGCAGACGGCACGGGCGGCGTCGTACGCCGCCCGGCTCAGCGGCGCCTGCGGGCCAGCACCAGCGCCCCGCAGACCACGGCGAGGAGCGCCGCGCCGGCCGCGAGCAGCCCGTGGGCGAGGCCCGGTCCGGTGTCCGCCAGCTCGCGGGCCCGCTCGGCGGCCTCGGCGAACGGAAGGGAGGGCCCGGAGCTGGAGGTGCCGGTACCCGTGCCGGGCGTGGCCCGCGGGCTGCCGGAAGGGCTCGGCCCTGCGCTCTCCCCGGTCGCGTCCGGCTGCTGCGGCGGCTCGTCGCCGTACGGGCCGATCGCGAACCGGTAGGCGTTGGACTCGCCGACCCAGTCGCCGTCGTCGCCCCGGCGCTGGACGACCGCGGCGTTGACGGTGACCTGGTCGGAGGGGGTGTCGGAGGGAAGCGCGAGCCTGAGCTTGACGCTGACCGTCTTCCCGGGGGGTACGGCGAACCCCTCGAACCCGGCGCCGTCCAGGACGCCGACCAGCTCCTGCTCGTCGGTGCTCTCGAACGTCACCGGCAGGGGCCGCGAGCCGTCGTAGAACTCCAGTCGGGGCTGGTCGGGGCGCAGTTGGTGCTTGTCGTCGACGAGGACGACCACCGGGTGGATGCCGGTGCAGGTCTCGTCGGCGGTGTTGGTGAGGTCGAGGTACCAGGTGCCGTATCCGCCGCCCGCCTCGTAGGAGGGCGGGCCGCCCCGGATCCGGGCGGCCAGCGGGAAGGCCCGCGCGTCCGCGCCCGCGCACGCGGGCGGCGGGGCGGCGGCCGCGGCGGCCGGCGCGGTGGTGACGACCACGACGACGGAGGCGGACGCGGCGGCCGCCGCGAGCCGGAGCGACGGGGGCAGGGGCGGGGGCAGTCTCATGAACACATGACCATGCCGGTCGGCCGGCGCGTCCGGGCCCGCCACTCCGGCAGGGGGCGCGAAGTCCGCTCGATCAGCGGGGTCGGAGCGAGCGGCTGGTGCCGGTGGAGCGGTCAGCGCGTGACGGTGGAGCGGTCAGCGCGTGCCCCGGAGCGGTCGGCTCATGCCGCGGAGGCATCAGCTCGTGACGGTGACGTCCACCGTGACCACGGTGCCCGGGTCGGAGGCGCAGGCCATGTAGATGTGCTGGACGCCCGGACGCGTGTTCCGCTCGATCCCGGCGACCCCGACGAGCACGCCCTTCTCCGTCGGCCTCAGCTCGGTGGTGCGGATGGGGGTGCGTTCCGAGGTGTGCGCGCCGACCTGCTCGCCCTCGGCGCGGCCGCCCTTGGCGGGGTCACTGCATCCCCGGAGCGTGAGGGAGACGGTCTGGCCGGGCTTCACCTTCGCGGGACTGACGGTGCCGGCCGGGGAGGCGGCGGCGGTCCCGGCGAGGGCGACGACGCTGACGCCGGCCAGGGTGGCGGTGGTGATGCGGGAGCAGCGCATACTCACTCCTCACCGCGCCGCGAGGCGCTTGATGCGATGGATGCGCTTGATTCAGGCGATGCTCTTGGTTCCATTGTGGGCACAGGTACGGGTCCGTGTCGAAGGAGCGGTGGGATGAGGATCGAGTCGTCGCAGAAGATCACCACGTTTCTGATGTTCGAGGGCAACGCCGAGGCCGCGATGACCTTCTACACCTCGCTCTTCGACGACGCGGAGATCGTCCACGTCACCCGGTACGGCGCCGGCGGGCCCGGCAAGGAGGGCAGTGTGCAGCACGCGACGTTCTCGCTCGCCGGGCAGCAGTTCATGTGCGTCGACAGCCCCGCGCAGCACGAGTTCACCTTCACGCCGGCGATCTCGCTCTTCGTCCAGTGCGAGAACGAGGCCGAGATCGACCGCCTCCACACCGCCCTCTCCGACCAGGGCACGGAACTCATGCCCTTGGGCGACTACGGCTTCAGCCGGAAGTTCAGCTGGGTCAACGACCGCTTCGGGGTGTCCTGGCAGCTGAACCTGCCAAGGGCGTGAACGGGGCTGCGGGCAGCCGACGACAGCACAGGGCACCCGGAGAACACCGGCCCCGTCACGCCTCCCCCCTCCCGAACACCGGCGCCAGCAACAGCTGCGCCGCGCCCTCCGCGACCACCCGCTCGCCCCGCGGAGCGCGCCGCACCGGCACCGCCCCGCCCGTCGCCCCCTCGCGCCGGGCCCGGGCGTCGAGGACCTCCCCGACCCCCCGCACGAACACCTCCGGCGCCCCGGCGACGGTCCGCCCGCCCAGCAGCACCGCGTCGATGTCCAGCAGCCCGACCAGGTTCGCCGCCCCCACTCCGAGCACCCGCGCCGCCTCCGCCGTCTCCCCGCGCCGTACGGCGTCCAGGCACAGCGCCTCCACGCACCCCCGGTCCCCGCACTCGCACACCGGCCCGCCGAGCTGGATCACCTGGTGCCCGAACTCCCCCGCCCCCGTCCGCGCCCCGCGGTGCACCCGCCCGCCGATCACCAGGCCCGCGCCGAGCCCCGTACCGAGGTGCAGGTACGCGAAGGACCCGCCGGCGCCTCCCTCACCGCCGACCGACAGCCCGAGCGCCGCGGCGTTGGTGTCCTTGTCGACCACGACCGGCACCCCCAGCCGCTCGGCGAGCGCGTCCCGCAGCGGAAACCCGTCCCACTCGGGAAACCCGGTCACCCGGTGCAGCACCCCGCGCGCATGATCGAGCGGCCCCGGCACCGCCACCCCCACCCCGAGCAGCGTCCCGGCGCCGGAAAGCCCCGCGCCGCCGCGGCCCAGGCTCTCCCGCGCCACCGTCTCCACCGCGTCGACGACCACCGCGGGTACGGCGTCCACCCCGGCTCCGAGCCCCAGCCCGGCCCGCCGCTCGCCCACCACGGCCCCGTCGAGATCGACCAGCACCACCCTCAGCTCGTCGCGGTCCAGATGCACCCCCACCGCGTGCCCGGCCTCCGGCACCAGCCGCAGCACGGTCCGCGGCTTGCCCCCGGTCGACGCCCGTCGCCCGGCCTCCGCCGCGAGCCCCTCCTCCCGCAGCCGCGCGGTGATCTTGCTGACGGCCTGCGGGGTCAGCCCGGTGCGCTCGGCCAGTTCCAGCCGGCTGATCCCCTCCGCCCCGGCGTCCCGCAACAACGCCAGCACCAGCGCGGCGTTGTGACTGCGCACCGCCCCGAGATTCGCCCCCGTACGCCCCGCGGCCCCACCAGGCCCCATCGCCGCCGCGCTCGACCCCGTACTCGCCCTGTTCACGCCACCCATTCTCTCCACCACTTGCACTTTGGCAACAGCGTTGCGAAAGTGGACGGCATGACAGGACGCACGACTGCCACCCCTCTCCGCGTCGGCCTGATCGGCTACGGCCTCGCCGGCTCCGTCTTCCACGCCCCGCTGATCGCCGCCACCGAGGGCCTCGCCCTGGACACGGTGGTCACCTCCAGCCCGGAGCGGCAGCAACAGGCACGCGCCGAGTTCCCGGACGTGCGGCTCGCCGCCACCGCCGAGGAGCTGTTCGACCGCGCGGACGAGCTGGACCTGGTCGTCATCGCCTCCCCGAACAAGACGCACGTCCCGCTCGCCGCCACCGCCCTCAAGACCGGCCTGCCGGTCGTCGTCGACAAGCCGCTCGCGGGCACGGCGGCCGAGGCCCGCGACCTCGCGGCCCTCGCCGAGGAACGCGGCCTTCTCCTGTCCGTCTTCCAGAACCGCCGCTGGGACAACGACTTCCTGACCCTGCGCAAGCTGATCTCCCAGGGCGACCTGGGAGACGTATGGCGCTTCGAGTCCCGCTTCGAGCGCTGGCGCCCCCAGCTCAAGGGCGGCTGGCGCGAGTCCGGCGACCCGGCAGAGATCGGAGGTCTGCTCTACGACCTCGGCAGCCATGTCGTCGACCAGGCGCTGGTCCTCTTCGGCCCGGTCACCGAGGTGTACGCCGAGACGGACGTCCGCCGCCCCGGCGCCGAGACCGACGACGACACCTTCATCGCGCTCACCCACGCCGGCGGCGTCCGCTCCCACCTCTACGTCTCCGCGACGACCGCCCAGCTCGGCCCGCGCTTCCGGGTCCTCGGCTCCCGCGCGGGCTATGTCAAGTACGGCCTCGACCCGCAGGAGGCGGCGCTGCGCGAGGGCCTGCGCCCCGGCCCGCAGTGGGGCGCCGAGCCGGAGTCCCTGTACGGCCGCATCGGCGCCGGGGAGTCGCCGCTGACCGGCGGCGGCACGGCCGTACCGACCGTCCCCGGCGACTACCCCGCCTACTACGCGGCCGTCGCCCGCGCCCTGACCGGCGCCGGCCCCAACCCGGTGACCGCCCTGGAGGCGGCCGCCGCCCTCGACGTACTGGAAGCGGCCCGCACGTCGGCCCGCGAGAAGGTGACGGTGACCCTCTGATGCCCCACCAGCAGCACCACCCGCAGCTCACGCCCCGCACCACCCCCGAACTCACGCCCTCCGTCGAGGAACTGGAGGCGCAGGAACGCCGGCTGGTGTTCCGGCAGTTCACCCACGACGACGCCTGGGCCCTCGGCTCGCTCCTGGTCGAGCTGGCCCGGGAGCGCCAGGCCCCGGTGGCCATCGACATCCACCGGGCGGGCCAGCAGCTCTTCCACGCGGCCCTGCCGGGCTCCACCCCCGACAACGACGCCTGGATCGCCCGCAAGCGCCGGGTCGTCGAGCGCTACGGCGCCTCGTCCTACCTGGTCGGCGCCCGCTTCCGCGCCAAGGGCACGACGTTCGAGGACTCCTCCCGCCTCGACCCGGACGCCTACGCGGCGCACGGCGGCTCGTTCCCCATCACCGTGGAGAACGTGGGCGTCATCGGCGCCGTCACGGTCTCGGGCCTGCCCCAGCTCCAGGACCACCGGTTCGTCGTGGAGGCGCTGGAACAGTTCCTGAAGGTGTGACACCCACCGGGATTACGTGAGGGATCCCTCCGGTTGGGAATGGCTGCAGACGTCGAGGATCACGGCCCCACCCGGAGGGACGGCCCCATGAGCACCCCGAGCACCTTGAAGGACAGGATCGGCCGGTACGGCATCTGGAGCATCGGCCTGCGCGCCGAGGATCCCGCGCGGCGCGGCGAACTGGCGGAAGCGGCGGCCGAGTTGGAGCAGCTCGGCTACGGAGCCGGCTGGCTGGGCGGCAGCAGCGCCGCCCGGCACGCCGTACCGCTCCTCGAGGCGACCCGCACCCTCACCGTCGGCACCAGCATCCAGAGCATCTGGGACTACGACGCCGAGACCAGCGCCGCGTCCTTCGCCGAGGCGGACGCGGCCCACCCCGGCCGCTTCCTGCTCGGCCTCGGCGTGAGCCACGCCAAGCTCGCCGACCAGTACCGCCGGCCGTACTCGGCCCTGGTCGCCTACCTCGACGCCCTCGACACGGCCGGCGTCCCCGCGGACCGCCGCGTCCTGGCCGCCCTCGGCCCCAAGACCCTCGAACTCTCCCGGGACAGGGCGGCGGGCGCGGTGCCGTACCTGGTCACCGCGGAGCACACCGCCCAGGCCCGCGAGATCCTCGGCCCGGGCCCGCTCCTCGCCCCCGAGCTGAAGGTGGTCCTGGAGACCGACCCGTCCCGCGCCCGCTCCCTCGCCCGCGAGACCCTGGCGATGTACCTCGCCCTGCCGAACTACACCAACAACTTCCTGCGCCTCGGCTTCACCGGGGACGACCTGACGGACGGCGGCAGCGACCGCCTCGTCGACGCGGTCTTCGCCTGGGGCGACGAGAGCAGGATCCGTGACCGCATCCACACCTTCCACGAGGCGGGCGCGGACCACGTGGCCCTCCAGGTCGTCACGGGCGGTGACAGGGACACCCTCCCGAGGGAGGAGTGGCGCAGGCTGGCTTCTCTGCTGGGCTGAGCGGGAGCGACCAGCCACCAACCACCCGCACCCGGCGACGAACCCGCAGTTGCCCGGCGCTCCCCGGCGGAGCGCCTACGCGTCCTTCAACTCCTGCCGCTGCCGGCCGAGTCCACTGATCTCCAGCTCCACCACGTCACCGGCCCGCAGGTACGGCTTCGGCTCGGGGCGGCCCATCGCCACTCCCGCCGGCGTCCCCGTGTTGATGACGTCGCCGGGGTAGAGGGTCATGAACCGGCTGACGTAGCGGACGACTTCGCCGACCGGGAAGATCTGCTCGGCGGTCGTGCCGTCCTGCTTGAGTTCGCCGTTGACCCACAGCTTCAGCGAAAGACTCTGCGGATCGGGCACCTCGTCCGCCGTCACCAGCCACGGGCCCAGCGGGTTGAAGGTCTCGCAGTTCTTGCCCTTGTCCCAGGTGCCGCCGCGCTCGATCTGGAACTCCCGCTCGGACACGTCGTGCGCCACCGCGTACCCGGCGACATGGGCGAGGCCTTCCTCGGCGGAGCCGAGGTAGCGGGCCGTGCGCCCGATGACGACCGCCAGTTCGACTTCCCAGTCGGTCTTGGCCGACCCCCGCGGGACGAGCACCGTGTCGTTGGGGCCGACGACGGTGTCCGGCGCCTTGAAGAAGACGACCGGCTCGGCGGGCGGTTCGGCGCCCGTCTCGCGGGCGTGGTCGTGGTAGTTGAGCCCGATGCACACGATCTTCCCGATGCGGGCCAGCGGTGGCCCGATCCGCAGTCCGGTCGCGTCCAGCGCGGGCAGCTCGCCGGACTCGGCCGCCGCCCGTACCCGGCCGAGCGCGGCGTCGTCGGCGAGGAGTGCGCCGTCGATGTCGTCCACGAGGCCCGACAGGTCCCTCAGGGTCCCCCCGGCGTCGAGCAGCGCGGGCCGCTCGGCCCCGGCCGTACCGACTCGCAGCAGCTTCATGAGCACCATCTCCCTCGATCGCGGACGCCCGGACCGATGGGTGCAGCCATCGGAGGACTGGTCGATCCTCCAATGCCCCGGTCCACCGGGCAAGACCCTGTTCACGTACTGGACCGTGGCCCTGTCCTCTACCGGTACAGCACGGCCCGCTCGACCGCGCTCCACGCCGTGCTGGTGACGACGTAGAGCGCGGCGGCCAGCGGGACGACCGCCACGGTGACGAGCGTGAAGAAGGACAGGAACGGCATCGCCCTGGTGACCGCGCCGAGTCCGGGCACCCGCTCGCCGCCCCCGCCGACCGCCGCGACCGGGTTCTCCGCCGTCATGCGCTGGGCGCGGCGGTAGTTGAAGGCGGCGACGACGGCGACGACGGCGAACAGTCCGAGGTAGACCAGCCCGGCCGGGCCGAACACCCCGCCGTCGGCGAGCGCGTCGGCCCAGCGCCCGCCCAGCGGCGCCGCGAACAGCCGGTGGGCGAGCAGGCCGTTGCCCGCGCCGCCGATCGTGGTGCTGGAGAAGAGGTGGTAGAGCAGGAAGAAGGCGGGCATCTGGAGCAGGCCGGGCAGGCAGCCGGACAGCGGCGAGACGCGTTCCTCGGCGTGCAGTTCGAGCACCGCCTGCTGCAGCCGCCGCGGATCCTCGGCGTACTTCCGGCGCAGCTCGGCGATGCGCGGCTGGAGTTCGGCGCGGGCCCGCTGCCCGCGGGCGGCGGCCCGGGACAGCGGGTGGACGAGGAGCCGTACGAGTGCGGTGAACAGGACGATCGCCGCGGCGGCCGCGGAGGCGTGGAAGAGCGGCTGGAGCAGGCCGGCGAGGCGCTCGACCAGCTGGGCGACAACGGAGAAGACAGGGGAGACGGACATGGGTGAGCCCTCCGGGGGTCTCGTCGTGCCGGAATGACGCGGAAAACGGCATGACGACCCGCGCGGGGTCACCTACGGGAGTGCAGGTGCCCTACGCGGCGGTCGCCGGAAGGCCCTGCCCGGGCGCCCTGGGCCGTCGCCGGCCGGGTGCGTCGGGATCGCGCTGCGGCAGGAAGGCCGTACGCCGGGCCCGGTCGCGGATCGCCGTGCGCACCCGGGTGGGCGGTACGGCGGGCGCGGTGCGGGCGGCGATCAGCACGCAGGCGGCGAAGGCGGCCCCGGCCGCCGTGGTCGCGGCGAGCGCGACGGTCGCGGAGAGGTTGCCGGCGTCGAGCAGCAGGACCGGCAGGAGCAGGAGCAGCAGCGGGGCGAGCGCACGCGACCGTACGAGACGCCGGATCACCCGTCTCCCCCTCCCCGCGGTCTCAACCCCCAAGGGCTGCTTGCCCTCTGTCTCCTTGTATACCTGATGTCCGACACGGGAAGGGCACCGCATGCCTCGCATTCCCACCTGCGTCCTCACCGACGCCTCTGCCGCACGCGTCACCGACGGCCACGCCGTGGACCGGTTCGTGGAGATCGGCTCCTTCACCAAGGTGCTCACCGGTACGGCGCTCATGCGCATGGCCGCCGCGGGCCTGCTCGACGCCGACGACCCCGTCGAGCGCTGGCTCCCCGCCGTACCCGGCACCGGTATCACCCTGCGGCACCTGGCCGCGCACACGTCCGGACTGCCGCGCCTGCCGCCCGGAGCGGCCCGCCGCCGTGATCCGTACGCCGCGTTCGACGCCGACGCCCTGCACCGGCTGCTGGGCCGTCTGGACTCGGTGGCCGTCCGCCCGCCGGGCCGGCAGGAGGAGTACTCGAACCTGGGGTACGCCGTCCTGGGCGCCGCGCTGTCCGGGGCGGCCGGCGCGTCGTACGAGGAACTGCTCGCCGAGTACGTGCTGCGCCCGCTGGACGTCCACGAGGTGAGCGCACGGCCCGACCGGGACCGGCGGCTGCTCGCCCCGGGGCTGTTCGGCAGGGGCCGGCGGCCGTGGACCATGGACGGGGCGATCCTTCCGGCGGGCGGGCTGTGGGCGACGCCGCGCGCGGTCGCCGACCTGCTCGTCCGGCTGGTGATCGAGCGCCGGCTGGGCGATCCCGCGCCCTCGTGGCAGACGGCGGGGCCGGTCCACTGGCACAACGGCGCGACCCGCCACGCGTCGGTGTTCGCCGCCGCCCGCGCGGACGGCCGCTGGGTGGTCGTCCACCGGCTGGGCGGCGACTCGGACGCCACCGACCAGGCAGGCATCGGCCTGCTCCGGGACGCGGGCGCCGCCTGAGGGTCGGACGGGCTCCGGCTCCGGCTCCGGCTCCGGCGGCAGGGTCAGGCGGGCTCCGTCTCCAGCGGCTCCAGCAGCCGTTTCGGCTTCAGCAGGGCCCGGCTGACCGGATCCGCGGGGTCCGGGTCGAGGCCGGGCCCGGGCTCCATGACCACGTCCCCGACCGGTACGACGGCCCCGCACGCGGGACATTCGCCGTACGGGCCGAGTTCCGTGCCGCACTCCGCGTGCCGGAAGTACCGCAGCGGCCCCTCGGTGAAGTGCTGGCGCCCCCACAGGCCGAGGGCGCGCAGGGTGGGCCACAGGGCGATGCCGCGCTCGGTGAGGACGTACTCGTCGCGCGGCGGCGACTGCTGGTACCGCCGCTTCTCGAGGATGCCCTCGGCGGTCAGGGTCTGCAGCCGGGCGGCGAGGACGGCGCGCGGGATGCCGAGGTGGGCCAGGAAGTCGTTGTACCGCCGGACGCCGTAGAGGGCGTCGCGGACGACGAGCAGCGTCCAGCGCTCGCCGACGATCTCGAGCGCGCGGGCGATCGAGCACTCCTGCGACGCGTAGTCCTTGCCCAGTGCCATGCCGTCCACTGTAACCACTTTCCCAGCCTAGGTTCACTGACCGAACCGTGAGTGCTACGGTGGTGCGGTCAGGTCGGTTCAATGAATGAACCGCCAATCGCCCAGCCGCTCACCCCGGCCGCAGCCCCGGAAGGACAGGACCACGCCATGACCGGGCTCGACTCCGCCACCGCCCCCGCGTCCGCCGCCCCCGCCGTACACGGCGCCACCACCCGGGACGCCCCCGCCCGCCCCCGGGCCACGCTCGCCCTGACCAGCGCGGCCACCGCCGTCACGCTGATGACGTACACCGCCCCGATGGTCACGCTGCCCGGCACCGCGACCGCCCTGCACACCCCGCTCTCCGCCCAGGCCTGGCTGCTGAACGGCACCCCGCTCGGCCTCGCCGCCGTACTGCTCGTCGCCGGCAGCCTCGCCGACGACTACGGCCGCCGCCGGATCTTCCTCGCCGGCACGCTGGCCCTCGGCCTCACCACCGCGCTCGGCGCCTTCTCGACGTCCACCTGGCAGTTCACCCTCGCCCGCATCGCCCAGGGCGCGGCGAGCGCGGCGATCCTCGCGAGCAGCCTCGGCCTGCTGGTCGCCGCCTTCCCGTCCCCGCGCGGCCGGCTGCACGCGACCGGCGTGTGGGGCGCCTTCGTCAGCGGCGGCATCGCCGTGGGACCACTGGTCGCGGGCGCGCTGCCGAACTGGCGGGTGGCGTACGGCGTGCTGGGCGCGGCGGCCGTCGTCCTGGCCGCGCTGGGCACCCGCGCGCTCACCGAATCACGCGCGCCGCGCGGCGGCCGCCCGGACATCCCGGGCGCCCTGACCTTCGGCCTGGCCCTGGTGGCGCTGGTGGCGGCCCTGACCCTGGGCCGCGACGGCTGGCTGCGCGCCCCGGTCGGCCTGCTGCTCGCGGCCGCGGTCGCCCTCCTCGCGCTCTTCGCCGCCGTGGAGCACCGGACGGGCACCCCGATGATCGAGCTGAGCCTGCTGCGCCACACACCGTTCCTGGCCTCGGCCGCGGGCGGCCTGTTCACCGGCCTCGCGGTGATCGGCATGTTCAGCTTCCTGCCGGCCCTGTTCCAGCAGGTCCTCCACCTGTCCCCGATACGGACGGCCTGGCTGCTCCTGCTCTGGTCCGGCCTGAGCTTCCTGGTCGCCCTCCAGGTCAAGCACCTGGCCGGCCGGATCGCCCCGCGCGCACAGCTCGCCGTCGGCTTCGCCCTGCACGCCGTCGCCGTCCTGACCATGCTCGGCGCCCTCGCCTCCGGCTCCTGGACCCGGCTGCTGCCCGGCCTGATCGTCAGCGGCGTCGGCAGCGGCCTGCTCAACGGCGCGCTGCCGCTGCTGGCCGTGGACTCGGTTCCGCGCGAACGGGCCGCGATGGGCTCCGGCGCCCAGCAGACCCTCCGCTACATCGGCTCCTGCGCCGGCGTCGCCCTGACCATCGCCGTCGCCACCTCCTCCCGCACCCTGGCGAGCGGCACGAACACCGCCCTGCTGGTGTCGGCGGGTCTGGCAGTGGTGGGCGCGGCACTGGTGGGGGTGCTGCGGGAGCGGCGGCGGTAACGGACCCGGAAGGGCCGTGACCGGCCGCCCGGGGAACGCGTCCACGAGCCCGGGCCTCCCGAGCCGCCCGCAGGTGGACGGGGTGACGGTGTGAGCGCGGGCGGAGTGAATGCGTGAACCACGTCGTAAGGGGACCCTGACCTGCGCGTACTCCCCTGAGTCAGTGCTCGGCAGTACGGTGTCCCCCATGCGCCCCGACACGCCTGCCGAGAACGTCGACCACACCGCCGAAGCGGCACGCCTGGAGCGGACCGCCGGACTGTATCCCGAGGACGCCGAGGCCCTCCTCCTGCGCGCCGCGGCCCACCTCGAACTGTCCGGCGACCGCCCCGCGGCCACCGCGCTCTACGACCGCCTGCTGTCCTCACCGGACGGCCTGGAGAACCCCGCGCTGGTGCGCGCCCTGAAGGCCTCCAACCTCTGGGAGTACGACCACGAGGCGGAGGCGAGGGCGATCATCGACGGCATCCGCACGACGGCCCCCCGGGACCCGGCCCCCTGGGTGATCGTCGCGGAGTCCCTGGAGTCGCACGACGAGCTGGAGGCGGCGGAGGAGACGTTCACGGAGGCGGCGCGCCTCCTCCTGCCGGCCGAGGAGGAGCCCCCGCCCGCCACCCACCCCCTGCTCTACGGCCGCCACCGCGTCCGCCGCATGCGGGGCCTGCCGCACGACGACTGGGACACCCTGGCGGACACCCTGCACACCTCGCCGGTGTCCCTGGACGAACTCCACGACCCCAAACGCGTCTGGTCCCTCGGCTCGGACAACCCGGCGGAACTGGTCGCGGAGATCTCCCGCCTCCGCGCCGAACTGGGCGCCTACCGCGAGGCCCTCTCCCGCCCCTTCCCGGTCGCGATCCTCCACTGGTCGGCAACGGAACTGTCGGAACTCCTGTCGGCCTACCCCGCTCTGTCCTCGGAGTACCCGTCCCACGAAACCCACCTCGCGACCATAGAGTCCTCCCTCCGCGAGCTGTCCTCTTCCGGCACCCCCAACCTGGGCATCGTCACCGGCACGGTGCCGTCGTACGAGGCGTTCGCGGCGTCGGAGGGCTCCTCCCCGGCAGACCCGACCCTGCTCCCGCAGTACGCGACGACGCTCGCTGCGCGGGGCCGGGCCGTGGCTTGGCCGCCGGGGAGGGGGGCGGAGTGCTGGTGCGGCTCGGCCCAGCCGTACGAGGGCTGCCACGGCGCATAAACCCGCCACCCGCTACGACACGCATTCCGCCGCAAGCCGCTAACCCGGCGAGGTGCCGCCACCGGCGTATGGGCGCCCAGCCCCGCTCCACTGCAGAGTCCACCTGAGGCCACCCCACTTGGTCCGCCCGCTCATGCGGGCCGCTCGCTCGCTTCCTCCCCGTGCTGAAGCGGGCAGGGTCAGGGGGGTGCCTCGGAGAGCCATCGGCGCAGCCGACGCGGAACGCAGCGCAGCGGAGTGGAGCGCCCTTGACGCGGCCGACGGAAGCACGACACTGATCAAAAAGCGAGTGACCTACGCCCACACTTCTGGCATGCACAAGACCACACCTCCGCTCGGTGCCGGGCTAACCTCTTCGGTGTGTCTGATGCTCCTGAGTGGAAAGCCCCTGAGGGTTCCTGGGCCTCGTCAGCGGCGCGCCGACGCAACATGCAAGCGATCCGTAGCCGTGACACGAAGCCCGAGAGACTGATCCGTCGGCTTGTGCACGCTCAAGGACTCCGATACCGAGTGGCCACCCGACCCATTCCGGACCTGCGTCGAACGGCAGATATGGTGTTCCGTCGGGCTAAGGTCGCCGTCTTCATCGACGGCTGTTACTGGCACGGTTGTCCCGAGCACTATGTTCCGCCTAGAACCAACTCTGGGTACTGGTCAGAAAAAGTCCTGCGCAACGTACGGCGCGACCGGGACACTGATCAGCGGCTTCAGGAAGCTGGATGGCTCGTTCTCCGCTTCTGGGAGCACGAGCCATCCGAGGCATGCGCCCGACAAATCGCTGAAGCAGTAGCTCAGCGCCGAGCGCACCCATAAATCCCTAGACCGGAATCATCATCTGCTCAGAAGGCATGGAATCAGTGTTGCCGTCGCAGACATCCATGACGTAGTCCTTAAGCAGTTCACTGCGGGACTCCGGGCGCAGAACAGCAGCGATAGCCCTTCCCACTGCTTCCGCAACCGGCGGGGGAAAGGCGTTGCCAACCTGCCGGTAGCGAGCTGTCTTCCTTCCCTGGAATTTCCAGTCTTCCGGGAATCCCTGAATCCTGGCAGCCTGCTGGACGGTCAGCATCGGACCAGTCGGCCTGAAGAGATCACGCTTAGGGTCACATTCGTGCGGATCGTTAGCAACGCCCATCGCATCTACACCAAGCGCCTTCCAAGCTCGCTTGGCGCGGGTAGGGCCGAGATCCGCACCGCCATGCTTCCGCGACCCTCCCACGAGAGTGGGAGCGATCCCTCTGCCTGCTTCTTCAGCCTCCAGAGCAGCCTTGCGCCACTCTTTGTACACGACCTCACCCGTCCGCTCGCCTGGCTGAGCGGGATTTCCGTCCTCGTTCTTGTCCCAGAATTCCCGACAACGCTCCTCCATGCTCTTGTCTAGAGCATGGAACACTGTCGCCCCTCCTTCATCAAGCCTGAGCGGCCACTGAAATTCGACAGGGCTCTCAGCAAGAGCATCCTCGTGGATCGCCACCAAAATGGCACGAGGGCGCAACTGGGGGACCCCAAACCACTTTGCATCCATCCTGCGCCAGACACTGCGCATGACATAGTCCTGCTTCTCTGCGGACCAGTGTTCTTCAATCCTGGGCACGACATACCCAAGGGATCGCAGCGTGTTCAGAATATCCCTGCGATAGTCGATAAAAACCTCAGGAGGCTCGAGGATGCCACGCACATTTTCAATCATGACAGCCCTGGGCCTCAACGCATCAATAATGTTCAGCGCATCGGGGAAAAGATCCCGCTCATCATCCTTCCCCAATCGCTTTCCAGCGAGGGAAAAAGGCGGACAGGGTACGCCGCCCGCCAGCAGGTCAAGTTCCCCCTTCTTCACAGGAAGCCCTTTATGAACTGCTGACCCCAGAAATTCTTTCACGTCCATCGGCGTGAGACTCTGGGCTCGCTGCTCGCCCCATCCAGGCCAGCCTCCAATGTTGGCCTTCAGGGTCTCCACGGCATGCGCATCCCACTCAACGAGAGCCAAGTGATCAAAGCCTGCCGAATGCAGCCCAACAGCTTGCCCGCCTGCCCCCGCACAGATCTCGACGGAGGTCAGTGGCGAGGTGAACTGCGGACGCTCGCGACCGCTGGGGCGCATGGCGCTCCTCCCGGGAGTGACTCAAAACCGACGCCAAGTGTCCCAGAGTCACTGCTCATGTGCAGACCCCTGGTTCTCTTGGTCCCAAGAGTCTCCCATTCCTCAGACCTTCTGGCCCCGCCCCGTACGGCCCGAGGCCAGCAAGTCCGATCACCGGCGTCAGCGGTTACCTATGTGACGCAGCAATGCCTCCATGTCACTCGGCGCTAGTCCTGCCGCGACTGCCGGTTCCTCCTCAAGGTCCGCAAGCTGCTGAACCGTAGGATCGTCAAGGATCTTGCCCATGAACTCCAGCTTCTGATCAAGTCGTACCTCAACTACCTCGTCAATCGTGTCCCGGGCTGCCAGCACTGTGACGCGGGTCTCCGTGTCCGGTGCGAGGCCCAGGCGATGGATCCGGTCGAGGCTCTGCAGGAAGCGGCCGGCCATGAAGTCCCTGTCCACGTAGATCGCGTCGTGGCACACGTGATGGAGGCTGATGCCTTCACCCAGAGTCGCCGGGTTTGAGATCAGTACCAAGCAGCTGGGATCCTCGCGGAAGCGTCGCAGCTGCTCTTCTCGGTCAGGCGTACCTCCGTACACGACTGCTGGGCAGTACTTCTCCAGCATCTGCGCCAGGGTCGTCAGGCTGCGCACGAAGGTCGTCCAGACCAGTGTCTTGCGACCCTGCGCAGCGTTCCCAGCGATGATCGCCAGCGCTTCCTTGTACTTCGGAGACAGCTCGTAGTCGGGGAGATTCTGCATCAGTGAATACAGGGAGCTCCCGGCCGGGATCTCAAGTGGGGGCAGCTGGTAAGCCAGCGGCTCGTACTTGGTGGCGCCTTCCAGCAACAGAGCTGGACTGGTCGCCGCCATCAGCAGACGCAACGCCGTCTTACCGAGGGCGCTGAGGTCATCGCGAGCAGCGCCGTTAGCGATCCCGCCCACAAGAGAGCTGTAGATCTCGGCGTGTAGGTCCGGCATGTCGACGTAACGCATGCGCAGGGTCATGGGCGGAAGGCCGAGTTCCTGCTTGGTCGTCCGCGTGAACAGCGGTCGCAGGACCGTACTTGCGTAGGCGAGGTCTCCGCCGGCCACCGCCCGGGTCACTGTGCGCTGGCCGTGGCCCGGCCAGACGAAACCCAGGAGGTTCTCCAAGTCCTTCGATCCGTTCGGGGCGGGCGTTCCCGTCAGGATCAGCCGACGCCGCGCGAGGGGGCCCAGCGCCATGCACGCGGCACCATACGTGCCGCGCGCGCCAAGCTTCATGCGGTGGGCCTCATCGAGAATGATCATCGAAGGAGCGGACTTCAGCCAGTTCGCTAGCAAGGGCAGTGAGCGGTCCAACCGTTCATAGTTAACGATGAGAACCTCGGCCCACTCATCCAAGGAGCCGTCCAGCACATGGGTGCGCAGCGGGTAGCTGAAGCAGACGGCGGTCTCATAGCGCCAGGACTCGTAGGCCGACTTGGGGCAGACGACCAACAGCCTGCTGGCGGCCCCCTGAGCCCGCTGCGCGGAGTACACGGCAAGCGCCACACGGGTCTTGCCTGCGCCGGGGACGCTGAAGTTGGCCCCATGACCAAGTGAGAGAAGTTTGGCCACATCTCGACGCTGGAAGGCGTTGAGGTCCGCCTTCCACATATCGCCGAGCATGTCTAGCACATCGCCAGCGGCAACCTCCGGAGGTGCGCCAGCGCCAGATAGCCGTTCCTCAACCAGCCTGGCGTCCTTGACCACACCGGACACGAGGTCCAGAAGCTCTGGAGCCCAAACAACACCCGCAGGGTCCGGCCAGCTGCTGAGGACC
This sequence comes from Streptomyces sp. NBC_00557, assembly GCF_036345995.1. Taxonomy (NCBI): domain Bacteria; kingdom Bacillati; phylum Actinomycetota; class Actinomycetes; order Kitasatosporales; family Streptomycetaceae; genus Streptomyces; species Streptomyces sp. NBC_00557. Next base: position 5,099,626 of record NZ_CP107796.1, on the reverse strand, counting down.
GTCAAGTCCGCGAGAAGGTCATCGAGCGCGACCGACACAGAGAGCGGGCCCAGCTGGCCGCCGGTACGGAACCGGGCGGCCAGCTGGACGAGGTCCTGCCGGTACTGGTCGGTGGTGCGCAGAACCACACGGGTACGCGAGTCGTCGAACCTCAGGTGCAGGGACGTCTCCGTCACCGGGTGCCCTCCGCAGTGACGGCGGCGAGGAGCCAGGAGACACCGTCGCCGGGATTCGGGATCCCACGACCGGCCTGCTGCGCAAGCTTCCGCAGACTGCCCCGGAGCCTGAGCACGGCCTCGTCGAAGGCCTCCTCGTCCAGGCTGTTCGAGGTGCGCGCCTGGACCAGCTCGATAACGCACTGGTCGATGTTCGCGCACGCGTCCGCGAGCCGGGCCGGCGCGAGCTGCTTGCGCTTACGGAGCCGGGCATCCCGGCCAGAGCTTTCGATCGCCCGGTCGAAGGCATCCTTGGCCTGGTCGAGTAGCGCCTGAGCGGAGGCCCTCTCGCTGTCGGGCAGGTCCGCCGTCGTGTTACGGACAGTCGCCGCCGCCCGGAGAATACGGTCGTTCAGCGCACGGGCCGCCGATACGGCCGACGAGGCCGCCGGCACCTCCAGGCCCAACCCTGGGATGGACACCGACGCGGGCTGAGCAGCCGTCTGGAAGTCCGCCAGTTCCGTCGGCAGCTCCTTCTCCAGGTACCCCTCCGTCAGGAACGTCTCATCGATCAGACGGACGTCCGTCTTCGAAAAGTTGAGAAGGATCGCCGCCAGACGCCGCTCCTTCAGGATTTCGGCCTGGTCCTTGTCCAGGCTCTCCAGCTTCGTGTAAAGCCGCTGGAGTTCCTTGAGCCGTTCCTGTGCCCCTTCCCAGTCAACCAGTCTCAGCCCGACGCCTCCGCCGCTCGCGCTGCGGTCGTTCAACTCCTTGATCGTGCTGAGGATCCAACGCTCCTGGTGGTACGTCGCCGTCCGGATACGGAACTCCTTGGCGATCTGCTCCGGCGTTCGGCCCATCGCCGCCTGCTCCTCCATGGCGATCAACCGGTTGATGTAGGAGTAGTCCCGCCGCTGGTCCTGGCGGAGCTGGAGTGCCAGCTCCACAGCGTCGATGTCCGCCTGAGTGAACGACGAGGGAAGCACGCCCACTCTCATCGACTGTTTGCCCAGCTCCCGTAGCGCGACGGCACGGGTATTACCGTTCACCAGTACACCGTGGTACGTGACCAGCCCAGGCTCGTTCTGGCCGAACTTGTCCAGATCTTCCTTGAGCTTGTCGAAGTCGGGGTCCCGCAACTCCGGGTCGGACGGCTTGGCCTGGAGCAGGCTGCGCAGGTACTCCTGGCCGGCTTCCCCGTAGGGTTCCTCATCCAGGTTCCGGTCCTGATCCGGCTTGTGGGTGCGCTGGGCACGAATCCGGTGGGTACGCGGATTGAGGTAGAGGTCGTTCAACGGGAGGTCGATCACATCGACATGGATCTGCTGCCCGTTCAGGTCGACTGTGACAGTCTCCCGGGTACCCCCGGCAGCTCTCACCTCTTCAAGCCTCTTTTTGATCAGCTCACTGAACTGCTCCGCCCGCGGCGGCAGCGGGTATTCCCGCAGCATTCTTTCCCCGTCCTTTCTGTCCGGTGCTGTCAGCTTCTGTTGCCGGTCCTGGATCAGTCGGCCATGCCATCGATGGCCTGCGCCAGTGCGAAGCGCGACTCCTGCGGCAGCGTCCGGTAGATGCCCCAGATTTTCTCGATCGGGCTGAACGAGCGCCGGTCGGACTCAATCCACTTGGCGAACAGGCGCCTCTCCACCGGAGAAAGGTTCTCTACAAGTTCCAGCAGGGCACCAAGGTCAACCTCACGGTCAGTGCCGCCTCCCGTCCCGCACCTCTTACACTCGGTAACGAGCTGGTGGTCAACCGTCCCATCGGGGTGGAGCACCCTACGACGGGAGACGTTGAGCTTGGCAAGCTCAATTCCGGCGCCGTCCTCGTACGCCTCGCCGGCCCCAATGCCGCAGGACCGGCACAGGTGGTTGTCGTCCTGAAGAACCTTCGCACGCTGGGCGGCGGTCAGGCTGGCCTTGTGCTTCGGCGCCTTCGACTTGCCAGGGATCCAGACGTCAGCACCCCTGGTCACGAACCGCTGTTCCTGCTGAAGCAGGGAAGGGTCGTCGCGGCTCGTGTCGATACGCCAACCGTGGTCACGCAGGCCCCGCAGCCTGCGGTCGATCTGCGCGACGTCGGGAAACGCTTCGCGCAGCTGGGCCTTGGTGAAGATGTTTCCCTCCCCTACCACCGTGACCAACCACAGCGCTGCCCGCACCATGCTGCCGAACTTCTTGTCCCGAAAGGATGGGATTTCCTCCACTAACGCCTCCGTGAACTCGTGCCAATGGCACGCCCTCTATTTCGGAGAGTGCGGCAACTGCAACTGACAGTACACAGTGCTGGACTCCGCGTTCCCCCCGCTTCTCAGCGGCTTATCCAGCTGACACCACTAGACGGTCTGGCGTCCAGCCCCTTCTCAGCTTGCCCGGGTAAAGCAACTCCGAGGGGTTGGACTTGCTCGCAAATAGCAAGTCCAACCCCTCGAGGAAGCAGGAATTACAGGAGCAGCGGCGCAGCCCTTGAGGCACAATTGCCCAGTCGCAGGCAGAGGTTGGGCTGACACCCATCCCTTGCCTGAGCAGCCAAGGGATGGGGTAACCGCATGTCATTCGCCGGAAGCAGCACGGCCTGGCCTCGTTGGCTCGACCCCACGAAGGGGTTCTCCGACGACATACCTCCCAGGAAACGGCAACTCGCCCTGGCGCTGCGGGCACTGTGCCGCCTACTGGACTCCGAAAACCTGGACAAACCAGCAGAAAGCTGGCTTACGCAGGCGCAGGCGGCGAAACGACTGGGTTGCACCGCGGATATGTTGTCGCGGTACCTGAACCGCGACAGGGTTCCGAGTCGAAGTTTCGTCGAGCGTCTGTACAAGGAGGCTTGCGCTGACGCAGCCGCCAGCGGCCAGGACGTCAGCATCAGTTCCGAGACACTGCTCGCCCTCCATGCCAGCGCCGCTGGCGAGCGGCGAGGCTGCGAGCACTGCACGGAACTGGGCGGACGAATCGATTCACTCACCCAACAACTCGACGCCCCCTGTCCCGCATGCATGGCACACCAACGCGAACAGGAAGCCTGTCAACGGCAGCGGAAACAGGATGCTGCGCGGCTGCGGTCGGCCAGGAGAGAAGCCGCACGACTGCGGGCAGCAGTGGCGGCTTTGAAGGCTCAGCAGGCTGAAGGGCTGACCGCTGAAGCCGGCCTACGAGATCGTCTGGAAGCGGCACGGAATGCCAGGGCTCTGCTGCCGGTCCCCCCTCAGCGAAGGGACCGGCAGCAGAGCATGAAGGATCTGTCGGCGGCGCGACAGCTGGTGACGCAGGCTAGAGAGCTAGACAGCTCCGGCCGAGAGGACCTCGCCTTCACCCTTCTCCGGCAGAGCGCAACAGAGCTGCTGACCCCGGCCGAGACCGCGCATGTCGTGGTAGGGCTCCGGCAGTTCGAGCGGGACCGGCTGGCCGATGACCTCATCCATGTCTACGGCCGGGACCAAGAGAAGCAGGATGTTATGGCAGTAGCCCTGGAACTGCACGAGGAAGGGGCGGCAGATGATGCCGGCGCTATACTGCGAGCCGCGCTTAAGTAGTGCGCCGGCAGCGCGCTCTGCGTATCAGGCCGCCTCCGCTTCGGCCTCGTAGTGCATGAGAGCCCGGTCGAGGATGTCGTCCGGGTCGTGCCCACGGACAGCAGTCCAGTGGAGCAGGTCAGCGATCAGCTCGACCGCTGACTCATCAAGGCCGGCATCGCGGCTCCGCCCGTGCCGGCTTGCGCCGCTTTCGTCGCACTGGTACCTCTCCAGAACCTCGGCGGCCCGCTCGATGCGACGGCAGCCCGCCTCCACGGTGAGCGGCACCTCGCACCAGACCGCCTTGCCGGCAGCGGTGAGAACCGCACCCCAGTCAATGGCCAGGCCTGCGATGAGATGCAGGCCTCGGCCGCACTCCTCATAGCAGTCTGCGCCCCGGGGAGACGGCAGGGCAGGGCTCCTGTCGTGGACCTCCAGCCGTAGCCGGTCGCGCCTCCACTCCAGCACCAACGTCGCTGAGGTGCCCTCACCCACGTGCTTGACGACGTTTGTCGCCAATTCTGTGACGATGACTTCGGCCTCGTCGACAGCGACCGGCATGCCCCACCTACTCAGCTGCTTTGCGGCAGCTCTTCGCAGGAGCGTCACCTCGCCGGGCAGGGCCTCGAACGGCAGGACGCAGCGGAGCCGGCAATCAGTCGTTTCGGGGACGGACATGGCCAATCCTCACTCCCGGGGCACGCACATGCCTGCGCCCGCCGTATCCGAACGGCTGCTGTGCGTAGCGGTCTGCTGTCGAGCATGGCACACGAGAAGTCTTGCTGTGTAACTTCTCACGAGAATCGATCGGGTGAAGCTGATGGTGGGCCTGCATTGGGCTACCTAGCCTGATGAGCGTCTTCCGGGCCGCCGCCCGGCACACGGCGAAGGAGCCGCATGTCCGAACGGACCACAACACGGCGTCGGCAACTGGGTGCCATGATGCGCAAGTTGCGCGCCCGGAAGGGGCTGACGCTTGAGGAGGCCGGACTGCTCGTCGGCGTATCGAAGGCGACGGTCAGCCGATATGAGACCCAGGCGGGGCCGGTCAAGTGGATCGTTGTCGATGCCCTGTGCCGGGAGTACGGCGCAACCGAGGCGGAACGGCGGGCCGTTGTCGGGCTCGCAAAGGATGCGAAGCAGCAGGGGTGGTGGAACACCTTCGCCGACTCGATCCCGGAGAGTATGAACTTGCTGCTCACCCTTGAGGACGAGGCGGTCGGGGAGAGCCACTTCTCCTGTGTCTACGTCCCAGGGCTGCTTCAGACCCGCGATTACAGCACCGCTCTTCAGAAGGCCAACGAAGTGCCCCTGGAAGCGGAGGAGATCGAGCGGCTGGTCGACATCCGTATGAAGCGGCAGGAGATCCTCTCGCGTCCCAAGCCGCTGCGCCTGTGGGCCATCCTGGACGAGTCCGTCATCCGGAGGGTTGTCGGCTCCCCGCAGATCATGAGGCACCAACTCGACCGCCTGCTTGAAGCCAACGAGTCTCCGCACATCACGCTGCAAGTGCTGCCTTTTTCCAAAGGCGCTCACGCCGCGGCACTCGGCAGCTTCGTCATCATCGGCGGCCGGGAGCCGACTCTCGATGTGGTCTACGTCGACTTCCACACGGGGTCCCTCTTCCTGGAGAAGGACGAGGAACTTGAGCGATACAGACTTGCGTTCGAGTACCTGCGCGCACAAGCGTTGGACATGGAGGCCTCCTCCAGCCTGATCCACCGTGCCCGCAAGGAGCTGTAAATGACCGCCGGCCACCAGCCCCACGCCGATCTCGTCTGGTTCAAGTCGTCGTACAGCGGCGGCAACGCGACCGAGTGTGTGGAGACGGCCCTCGTACCGGGGGGCGTGCTGATACGGGACTCGAAGCGCCCTGACAGCGCCCGTGTCGCCGTCTCAACGTCTGCGTGGACGTGGTTCATCACCAGTGCCGTGCAGCGTTCTCAGTCTGCAATGCACCAGTAGCCGCCGGAGGCGAGCCGCAGCCCAGCGCAGGCGGCCCGCTCCCGGATCACGCCCCCTCGCGGAATCGGTGCCTTGTGAGGCGTAGGTGAGGCGGAGCTTGCCCTAGGAGGCTGCCGTGGGACCGCCCGCTTCCTTGTTCAGCGTCGTGCCTCCGCGAGCAGGCGGCCCCTGGAAAGTGGGCGGCCTGGCGGAGTTGGGCCCAGGGGCGCGGCGTTCGCGTCGTTGGCTGAGGGGGCGCGGTTGCGGTGGGGGTTTGGCGGGTGGATTGGCGGACTTGCTGGGGAGGAGGGGGGGACGCGGCGGGCGCCGCACGGTGGTGTGCGGCGCCCGGTGCCTTGTCAGGCCGTGGGGACCAGGTCCGCGCGGCCGAAGAGGAGGGCGTAGCCCGGGGGGAGTTGGGCGAGGAGGTCGGTGGTCAAGGGGTCGCCCACCCAGTCCGCGAGGACGCTGAGGACGGAGCTGACGTCCCAGCGGGCCGTCGCCGGGGTCGCGCCCTCGATGCGGGTGGCTACCGAGTCGACGAACTCCCTGGCGGTGAGGGGATGGGTGGCGGGGATCTGGGAGGCGACCACGCGGCCCGCCTCCTGGGGGAGGGCCTGCACCAGAGCGACGCGTTCGTCGCCGGTCACATGGCCGCCCAGGGCCGAGAGGACGATGCGTGTCACGCGTTCCGCCTCGGCCCTCGTGGTGTACTGGCCCGCCTCGCGCACCTTCTCGGTCAGTTCGTGCCAGCGCGTGGTGTCGGTGTCGCGGTCGCGGGTGACCAGGGGGGACGGGGTCGGGATCGTCGTTCTCGGCTGCGGGGTCGTCACGGTCATCGTGGTGGCTCCTCCTCCGGACGCTTCGATACTGCGGCGGATCGGCAGATCCAGAGATCGGCAGGTCGCGCCGTGAGGTATCGGGTGTGGACCCCGAATACCCCGTTTTGCTGTTGTTATAGGTGCGATTCGGGCCAACGCGTGGCTTGATTGGCCACGGTGGCCTGATCGTCCGCCGTGGCATTTGTGGCGCCGGTGGCATTGGAGGCCTCGTGGCCTCGGTGGCGCCGACGGCTGTGGTAGCAGGCGGTCCCGGTGACTCGGCTGGTCGCGGTGACTCGGCCGGCCCTCGTGGCTCGACCGGCCCCCGGTGACTCGGCCGGCCCCGGTGGCTCGGTTCGGCTTGGTGGCCTGGCGGCGGCAGCCGGGGGCGCGCAGGGCGGCGCGTCCCGGGGCTCGCTGGGAGTCCGGGACGCGCGGTGTCGTCAGCCGGCCGGCGGGGCCGCCGTCAGCCGCTGATCTCCTTGCGGCCCGCGTCGCCGCCCGTGATCTGGATGCGGCGCGGCTTGGCCTGTTCGGCCACCGGGATGCGCAGGGTCAGAACGCCGGCCTCGTACGACGCGTCGATGCGGTCCGTGTCGAGGGTGTCACCGAGGAACAGCTGACGGGTGAAGGTGCCCGTGGGGCGTTCGGCCACGAGCATCTCGGCGTTCTCGGGGGCAGGGCTGCGGCGTTCGGCGCGGACGTTGAGGACGTTGCGCTCCACGTCCAGTTCGATCGACTCGGGATCGATGCCGGGCAGGTCGAAGTGGACCAGGAATTCGTCCCCCGCGCGGTAGGCGTCCATCGGCATCGCGGCCGGGCGCGTGCTTTCTCCGAAGAACTGCTGCGTGAGGCGGTCGAGTTCACGGAAGGGGTCCGTGCGCATGAGCATCACAGGTCACTCCTCTCCACGGGGGCTGGTATGCGATGCCCTACGGCTCCTTCTTATATAACTCTCTGCCGGAAACTTGACAAGCCTCGACTCAGGTAAGAGGAGTGCGGTCGGCTGCGCGTTAGCCTCGGGATCGGACACAGCACAAAAGTGGAGGAAGAGGAGGCTGTCGTGGCCAGGGTTCCCAGTGCAGTCGTCGCCGCGACCGGGCTCGTCGGTGGGTACGGCGTCGCCCGTTGGACCAAGAAGCGGCAGCTGGGCGGGGCCGTCCTGGCCGCCGCCGGGGTCGCCGCCGCCCAGCAGTGGCGGGCGCAGGCCGGCGGGAAGGCCGCCGGTGCGCTGAGCGCCGCCTACCTCGCCGCGTTCGCCGGGTCCCACCCGCTGGCCAAGAAGGTCGGCGCCTGGCCCTCCGTCCTCGGTGTCGCCGGCGCCGTCGCCCTCGCCTCCTGGGCCGTCGCCGACCGCAAGGCCTGAAACCGCCAGACCTGATCGACGCCGTCGCCGATCAAGGCCCGGAACCACCAGGCCCGGAACCACCAGGCCCGAAACCTCCGGGCCTGAAAGACGCCGTCGCCGACCGCCAGGCGCGTAACCGCCGGGTCGGAAAGACTCCGTCGCCGACCAGCAGGCGGTTACGGCCTCTCCCCCGCCCGGAACGCCCTCCGGTACGCCTGCGGGCTCGTCCCCACGACCCTCCGGAAGCGTTCCCGGAACGCCGTGGGCGAGCCGAAACCGGTCTGGACGGCGATGCGTTCCACCGGGTACGGCGTGGTCTCCAGCAGGTGCTGGGCCCGCCGTACCCGCGCCCGGTGCAGCCACTGCGAGGGCGTCGTGCCCGTCTGCTCGCGGAAGCGGCGGTTGAGGGTACGGGTGCTCATGCCGGCCTGCGCCGCGATCTCGTCCAGGGACAGATCGCGGCCGCAGTGGTCCTCCAGCCAGTGCAGCAGCGGCTCCAAGGTGGCGCCCGACGGCGCGGGCGGCAGATCGTGCACGATGAACTGGGCCTGCCCGCCCTCCCGTTCCAGCGGCATGACCGACATCCGGGCCGCGTGCGCCGCCACCGCCGAGCCGAAGTCCCTGCGGATCATGTGCAGGCACATGTCCAGCGCCGCCGCCGCGCCCGCCGACGTCAGGAACTGGCCGTTGTCGACGTACAGGACGTTGGGGTCCACCTTCACCGCCGGGTACCGTGCCGCCAGTTGCTCCGCGGCCCGCCAGTGCGTCGTCGCGCGCAGCCCGTCCAGCAGGCCCGTCTCCGCGAGCAGGAACGCGCCCACGCAGACCGACGCGATCCGGGTGCCGTTCGCCGCCGCCGCGCGCAGCGCCCCGGTCACGCCCGGCGGCAGCTCCGGCGGGGGTTCCGCCACGCCCGGCAGGACGATCGTGTCGGCGTCCGCCAGCTCCTTCAGGCCGTACGGCGCCCGCATCGTGAACGCGCCCGCGCTCACCTCCTCCCGCACCGAGCACACCCGCACCCGGTACGGCTCCCGGCCGTCCGGCAGCCGCGCCCGGCCGAAGGTGTCGACGGGAGCGGACAGGTCGAACGGGATGACGCCGTCCAGCGCCAGTACGGCCACGGTGTGCATGGCGGGATCCTAGGCCTGCGACGGATTGTGGCCAGGCGCCCCAACAGCACCTGGTTGCTCGGACACCGGAACGGCGCCCCCGTCCGTCCGCCTGGCGGGAATCCGTCGGAGCCTGGCACTTTCGCCAGTTCTGCAAGATCCTCCCGGCCCCTACCGTCACCCCGTGACCAAGTTCCTCCTCGTCGTCCACGTCCTCGCCGCGATCGTCGCGGTCGGGCCCGTGACCGTCGCCGCCAGCATGTTCCCGCCCGTCGCGCGCCGGGCCCTCGCCGAGCCGGAGGACGAGGGCGCCGCCGGGGCCCTGAGCCTGCTGCACCGCGTCTGCCGGGTCTACGCCCTGGTCGGTGTCGCCGTACCGGTGTTCGGGTTCGCCACCGCGAGCGAGATGGGCGTGCTCGGGAGTGCGTGGCTGATCGCGTCCATCGTGCTCACGGCCCTCGCGGCCGTCGTCCTCGCCGCGCTGGTGCTGCCCGCCCAGAGCGCGCTGGTGGAAGGGCGCGGCACGGACACCGTGCGGCTCGCCATGCTCACCGGGGTGTTCAACCTGCTCTGGGCGGCCGTCACCGTCCTGATGATCGTGCGGCCCGGCTCCACCACCGGCGCCTGACACCGTCCCGGCCGGGTTACGTCCCGGCCGGGCTGAGGCGTGGCCGGGTTACGGCGTGCTCGCCGCCGGCGGTGCCGCGGGGCCCTCGCTCGGCCCTCGCGTCCCCCGGGTCACCGCCCTGGCGCGGCTCGCCACCGCCGTCAGCGGGCGGGCGACGTCCTCCAGGGAGCGGCGCTCCGCCCGTACCGCCAGCGCGGCGGCGACCAGGCCCGCCGCGCACATCAGGGCCGCGCCGATCGAGAACGCCAGGACCGTGTCGCCGACCCGGCCCGTGCCCGTCAGGTCCGCGAACAGCAGCGGCCCGCTGATGCCGCCGGCCGCGGTGCCGAGGGCGTAGAAGAACGCGATCGACATCGCCCGGGTCTCCATGGGGAAGATCTCCGAGACCGTCAGATACGCGCTGGACGCACCCGCCGAGGCGAAGAACAGCACCGCGCACCAGCAGGCCGTCAGCGTCCCCGCGCTCAGCGCGCCCCGGTCGAACAGCCACGCCGTGCCGAACAGCAGCAGACCCGAGAGCAGATACGTCGAGGAGATCATCACCCGGCGGCCCACCGTGTCGAACAGCTTGCCCAGCAGCAGCGGCCCGCAGAAGTTGCCGACCGCGATCACCGCGAAGTAGTAACCGGTGCGGTCCGAGGGCACGTCGAAGAACTTGGTCAGGATCGCGCCGAAGCCGAAGGTGATCGCGTTGTACAGGAACGCCTGGCCGATGAAGAGGGAGAAGCCGAGCACGGCACGCCTGCGGTACCGGGCGAACACCGTGTGGGCGATCTCCAGGAACGTCACGCTCTTGCGCTGGTGGATCTCCAGCTCACCCTGCGGCTCCGGCAGCCGCACCCCCTTCTCCTGCTCCACCCGGTGCTCGATCCCGGAGACGATCTCCTCCGCCTCCCGGTCCCTGCCGTGGATCAGCAGCCACCGCGGACTCTCCGGGACATGCCGCCGTACCAGCAGGATCACCAGGGCCAGGACGGCGCCGAGGGCGAACGTCAGACGCCAGCCGACGTTCTTCGCCAGCAGATCGGTGTTCAGCGCGACGATCGACAGCAGCGAGCCGCCCACCGCGCCCAGCCAGAAGCTGCCGTTGATGATCAGGTCCACCCGGCCGCGGTACTGCGCCGGGATCAGCTCGTCGATCGCGGAGTTGATCGCCGCGTACTCGCCACCGATGCCGAACCCGGTCAGGAAGCGGAACAGGAAGAACCACCAGGCCTCCCAGGACACGGCCGTGAGCGCCGTGGCCGCCAGATACACCGCCAGGGTGATCATGAACAGCTTCTTGCGGCCGAACCGGTCGGTCAGCCGCCCCCAGAAGAGGGCCCCCGTGCAGGCGCCGGCCACGTACAGCGCGGCCGCCACACCGGTGATCTGACTCGAGGTGATCGACACCCCGCTGCCCGGCTCGGCCAGCCGGCTCGCGATGTTGCCGACGACCGTGACCTCCAGACCGTCCAGGATCCACACCGTCCCCAGACCGATCACGATCGTCCAGTGCCAGCGGGACCAGGGCAGCCGGTCCAGCCGCGCGGGAATGTCGGTGGTGATCGTCCTGCCGGTCTCCCCGGGCCTCCTGATGCCCGGCGACGACGCCTCGGCTGCGCTCATGGGCTCCCTCCTCCTCGAAGGACGTCCCCCTGCGGCGACGAACGGGGGACGGCACAACGGGTGCCCCCGACCCGCGGAAACAGTCGGAAGCGCCTCTCACGCGCCCCTCACGCGCCCCCTGATGCGGCCCTCAAGCGCCCAGCGTCCGCGTCACCGTGTAGATCAGCAGTCCCGCCAGTGACCCCACCACCGTGCCATTGATCCGGATGAACTGCAGGTCGCGGCCGATGTGCGCCTCGATCTTCCGGGTGGTGTGCTCCGCGTCCCAGCTCGCCACCGTGTCCGTGATCAGCGAGGTGATCTCCTTGCGGTACGTCGTCACCACGTGCACCGCCGCGCCCTCCACCCAGCTGTCGACCTTCCCCTGCACCTTCGGCTCGGTCGCCATCCGCGTCCCCAGCGACAGCAGCGCCGCCCGCACCCGCATCCGCAGCTCGCTGCGCTCGTCCTCGGCCGCCGCCACCACCATCGACCGTACGGCCGTCCAGACCGACGCGATCAGGTCCTGCACCTCGCCCCGGCCCAGCACCTCCGCCTTCAGCCGCTCCACCCGCACCCGGGTGTCCGAGTCGGACTGCAGGTCGGAGGCGAAGTCGGTGAGGAACCGGTCGAGCGCGCCGCGCGCCGGATGCGAGGGCATGTCCCGCATCTCGGTGACGAACCGGAGCAGCTCCTTGTAGACCCGCTCGCCGACCTTCCGGTCCACGAACCTCGGCGTCCAGCCGGGAGCACCGCCCTCCACCGCCACCATCACGTCGTCCCGGTGCAGCACCAGCCAGTCGTGCGCACGCGCCACCACCAGGTCCACCGCGCGCCGGTGCCCGCCGTCCGCCACGATCTTCTCCAGCATCTTGCCGATGCCCGGCGCGACCTCCTGCATGTTCGCCCGCCGTGTGATCGCCTCGCTCACCACCGCCTGCACGTCCGTGTCCCGCAGCACCGTCAGCGCCCCGCGCAGCGCCGTCGCCAGCTCCGCCGTCACCCGGTCCGCGTGCTCCGGCTCCGCCAGCCACGCCCCCAGCCGGCTGCCGATGCCGACCGCGCGCAGCCGCTGCCGTACGACGTCCTCGGACAGGAAGTTCTCTCCCACGAACTCGCCCAGCGAGACGCCCAGCTGGTCCTTCTTGGTGGGGATGATCGCGGTGTGCGGAATGGGCAGCCCCAGCGGATGCCGGAACAGCGCCGTCACGGCGAACCAGTCGGCCAGCGCGCCCACCATGCCGGCCTCCGCGGCGGCCGCCACATAGCCCGCCCACGCCCCCGCCCCCTCGTGCGAGGCGAGCCTGGCCAGGACATAGACCACCGCCACGAACAGCAGCATGGCCGTCGCCGTCAGCTTCATCCGCCGCACCCCGCGCCGGCGTTCCTCGTCGGCCGGGGTGAAGGCCGTCATGGTCCGGTACGACACACCCCGCGCCGGGGCCGTCCCGGTCTCCGTAGGTCCCATCAGCTCCACCCGTTCAGCTCGGCCGTACGATGATCAGGTCCGGTGATCACGTCGGCGATCACGTCGGTGATCCCGCACACAATTGTCCCTTCCTGACCGACTCCCGGAACGGAACAACAGTTCCCGGCGTCTGACAGAACGGGGGCTCGGTCAGGGTCCTGACAGCTCGGTCCCGCCAGCTCTCCCCCGCCCATGACGCATCATGGGCTCATCACGATCGGAGCCTCGGGCTCCCATCCCCGAGGAGAACAACACAAGCATGACCAAGCGTCATGGTTATGCGGTGCTCAGCGCACTCGTCGCGCTGGTCCTGGCCGTGTCCGCCGCCATCTACCTCACGGTGGCCGCCGACGGCGGCACCGCGCGCGGCGCCTTCGCGGACGACCGCCCCCGCCACGGATCCTCCGTCGCCCCCGCCTCCACCGGCGTCTGGGTCGGCGCCTGGTCCACCTCCCCCGTCGGCGGCGAACCCGGCACCGAGACCGAAGGCCTCGCCGGCCACTCCGTCCGCAACGTCGTCCACGCCGGCACCGGAGGCACGAGTGCCCGGATCACGCTGTCCAATCTCTACGGCCACTCCCCGCTGACCGTCACGCACGCCTCCATCGCCCTCGCCACGGGCGACGGCACCGCCGCGGCCGACCCGGGCTCCATGCGCCGCCTCACCTTCAACGGCTCCACCACCGTCGTCATCCCCGCCGGCGAACAGGCCGTCAGCGACGCCGTGCGCCTCACCGTCCCGCACGACAGCGACGTCCTGGTCACCACCTACTCCCCCACCCCCTCCGGTCCCGTCACCTACCACCCGCACGCCCGGCAGATCTCCTACGTCGCCGCCGGGGACGCCACCGAGGACGCCACCGGCACCCCCTACACCGAGCAGACCCCCTACTGGCGCTATGTGACCGGCCTGGACGTCCTCAGCAACGAGGCCGACGGCACCGTGGTCGTCTTCGGCGACTCCATCACCGACGGCATCACCTCCACCATGGGCGCCAACCACCGCTGGCCCGACCTCCTCGCCGGCCGCCTGCGCACCGCCGTCGAGAGCGGACGCCAGGTGCCGCGCTACAGCGTCGTCAACGAGGGCATCAGCGGCAACCAGGTCCTCGCCGACGGACTCGGCCGGCCCGCCGAGAACCAGAGCGGCCTCGGCCGCTTCGGGCGCGACGCCCTCTCCCACCCCGACGTCAAGGTCGTCGTCATCGACCTCGGCGTCAACGACATCCTCCGCAACCCCCGCCTCGCCGACCCGAACAAGATCATCGGCGGGCTGCGCACCCTCGTCCGCGAGGCCCACGCCCACGGCCTGAGGGCCGTCGGCGCCACCCTCATGCCCTTCGAGGGCCACCGCGGCTGGACCCCGGCCCGCGAGGCCGTCCGCCGGCAGGTCAACGCGGCCATCCGCGCGGGCCGCGTCTACGACGCCGTCGTCGACTTCGACAAGGCCCTGCGCGACCCCTACGACCCCCGCCGCCTCCGCCCCGACTACGACTCCGGCGACCACCTCCACCCCAGCGACCTCGGCTTCGCCAGGATGGCCGCGGTCTTCGACCTCGGCACGCTCAAGGGCGCCGGGCAGGCGGAACTGTAGGCGCCGGGGCGGGGAAATAGGGTGGCGGGCATGACCCGCTTGATCCTCGCCACCCGCAACGCCGGAAAGATCACCGAACTGAGGGCGATCCTCGCCGAGGCCGGACTCCCCCACGAGCTGATCGGCGCCGACGCCTACCCGGACGTCCCCGACGTCAAGGAGACCGGCGTCACCTTCGCCGAGAACGCCCTCCTCAAGGCGCACGCCCTCGCCCAGGCGACCGGCCTCCCGGCGATCGCCGACGACTCCGGCCTCTGCGTCGACGTCCTGGGCGGGGCCCCCGGCATCTTCTCCGCCCGCTGGGCGGGCCGCCACGGCGACGACAAGGCCAACCTCGACCTCCTCCTCGCCCAGCTCGCCGACATCGCGGACGAGCACCGCGGCGCCCACTTCGCCTGCGCGGCGGCCCTGGCCCTGCCGGACGGGCGCGAGCGGGTGGTCGAGGGCCGGCTGCCGGGCGTCCTGCGCCGCGAGCCGGCCGGCACGAACGGCTTCGGCTACGACCCGATCCTCCAGCCGGACGGCGAAACCCGCACCTGCGCCGAGCTGAGCCCCGAGGAGAAGAACGCCATCAGCCACCGGGGCAAGGCCTTCCGCGCACTGGTGCCGGTGGTGCGGGAGCTGGTGGGCTGAGCGCGGAAGAGGGGCCGCCCGGACGGACGGCCCCTCACACGTGCGGTCGGTGGGACTCGAACCCACACGGGATTTCTCCCACGGGCACCTAAAACCCGCGCGTATCGCCTATTTCGCCACGACCGCCTCAAAACGGGCAATCGGCCTTCAGGCCGTTGTGCCTCGCCCAGTGTACGGGGCGGCGCCTTGCGCCGTGCGCCCCCTCGGCACCAGGCGCTCGCGGCTGCAGGGCAGTTGGGGCGGGGCGAACGGAGTAACGGCCCGGTTATCCGGACAGTCACGCGCGGTAGGAGAGAAAGCGGCTCGCACCACGTCCTTCCGGTGCGAGCCGCCAGCCGTTGGGGAGGGGGTCAGATGCCCAGGTCTTTGATGATCTTGGCTACGTGGCCGGTGGCGCGGACGTTGTAGAGGGCTCGTTCGACCTTGCCGTCCTCGTCCACGATGATCGTGGAGCGGATGACGCCCATGTAGGTCTTTCCGTAGTTCTTCTTCTCGCCGTACGCGCCGTAGGCCTCGGTGACCTTCTTGTCCGGGTCGGCCAGCAGCGTGACCTTGAGGGACTCCTTCTCGCGGAACTTGGCGAGCTTCTCCGGGGCGTCGGGGCTGATGCCGATGACGTCGTAGCCGGCGTCCGCCAGGAGGGAGAGGTTGTCGGTGAAGTCGCAGGCCTGCTTGGTGCAGCCTGGCGTCAGGGCGGCGGGGTAGAAGTAGACGATGACCTTGCGGCCCTTGTGGGAGGACAGGGAGACCTCGTTGCCGTCGGCGTCGGGGAGGGTGAAGGCGGGGGCCACGTCCCCCGGCTGGAGTCGCTCGCTCATCGGGCCAGCGTAACCGGGGGGCCTTGCGGTGCGCCGTGAGGAGAAGCTGACAGACTGTTCGGGACAGCATCACGAGACTTCGGCAGACTTCGGAGGCCGTACGGTGGCGGACACGGCGGACACCAGAACCCCGGCGCAGATCGAGGCGGACATCAAGCGCCGCCGTGAAGTGCTGGCCGAGACGCTCGACGAGATCGGGGTGCGGGTGCATCCGCAGACGATCATCGGGGATGCGAAGGCGAAGGTCGTCGCCCAGGTCGATCACACCGTCGGGCGGGCCTATGTCCAGGTCAACCGGGTGGTGAGCGACGTCAGGGCGCAGTTCGTCGACGAGGAGGGCGCGCTGCGGCTGGCGCGGGTCGTGCCCGTCGCGCTGGTCGCGGTCGGCGTCGTCGGGCTGCTGGCCATGGGCACGCGGCGGCGCAAGAGCTGACCCGGACGCGGACGAGCGGGTCGAAGGCAGGTAGGTTCGAGGCGTGAGCGCCAACAGAAACGAGCACAGCACCCCCCATCACGACAAGCTTCCCATCCGGATGCTGCACGACCGGGTCCTGGTCAAGCAGGAGACCGGTGAGGGCGAGCGGCGGTCGGGGGGCGGCATTCTGATTCCCGCCACCGCCGCGGTCGGTCGGCGGCTGGCCTGGGCCGAGGTCGTCGCGGTCGGGCAGAACGTGCGGACCGTGGAGCCGGGCGACCGGGTTCTGTTCGACCCGGAGGACCGGGCAGAGGTCGAGGTGCGCGGCGTGCCGTACGTGCTCATGCGTGAGCGGGATCTGCACGCCGTGGCCGCGGACCGGTTCGAGGGGTCGGAGGACTCCACCGGGCTGTATCTGTGAGTCCGCCGCGGTGAAGCGGCCGGCGGCAGGGGGCTGGTGACCACGGTCACCGGCCTCTTCGTCGTTCCTTTGTCAGCGGTGCTCGGCATGGTGGTGCTGGGTGAGCCGGTCACCGCCGACCGGATCTTCTCCGTGCGTCTGCTGCCGGTCGCCGTGGTGGACTGAAGGCGGCCTCGGGTCATTGACGGCACTTCGCTCCGACGAACAGCTTCACGGTTGCCGTGGGCACTACTTCTGCGCCCTTCTCGGGGTGCTGGTCGCAGACGTTCAGCCCGCCGAGGCTGCTCGCCTTCACTTCACTGGCTTTGTTCGCGGCAGCGTAGAAACGGATGCGCGCGGGCTGGTATCCGGCGTACAGAATTTCACGCTTGGCATCCTCGGCGCGTTTGCCCGTAACACCGGGAATCCTGGACGCCGCCCCCTTGCCGCCGATGCTGCGCGGGCACCGGGTGGAAGCCGGGACCACGTAGAACTTCACGGCCTGCATCTCGGGAACCGGCTGCTGGAAACAGATCGTGTAGCGTTCCGCGGATTCGACGTCAATGTATCGGTGTTGGTCTGTCGCATCGACCGGCGATACTCCCAGACTGGCGTCGACCGCGCCGTCGATGCCTTGTTTCAGCGTTTTACCGACAACCGACTCCATTTTGAGGAGCCGCCGGTGGCTGTCGTTTTTCGCGCCCGTCTGGTGTCCAGTGCAGGCAGCCAGCAGAAGGGACACGGTGATCAGGCTTCCCAACCGTGCGAGATGCCTTGCCTTCATTGCGCCTCTCCCTCAGTGGTCGGATACAGAAAGGTGCAGGGGCCTGAGATCATTACTCAGGCCCCTGCCGGCAGAACGCGGTACCGCGATGAGGTGAGAGCGCGTTACGAGGTCGAGACGGTCGTGGTGCTGAGGCAGGGCCAGATCAGTCCGCCCGTCGGGGTGCCCTGCCAGTCGCCGAGCATCGCACCGAGCGCGATCGCCCTGTTCTCGGGCAGGTCGAGGTCCCAGGTCTTCACCGTGCCGTTCCCACTGTGGTTCCAGTAGTAATACTGGGTGCCGTTTTCGATGATGCCCACGGCAGAGTGCCCGTCCGCCTCGATGTCGTACACCTTCAGGACGTCCCCGTAGGTCTTGAAGGTGGACTTGGCTCCACAGCCGGGTGCCGCGTACTCGGTGTACGTGGTGTCGGCATATGCGGCAGTCGAGGTCAGCGCAATACCGGCGGCGATGCCGCCCGCCAGGACGGCTTGCACGATCTTCCTCATGATTTTCCCCCTTTTGCAGGTCAACAACAGGTGCGCCACCGTTTTTGCGCGGCGGGCCTCACCATGATCTCTCATTCATATCTGTCATGACCATGATGAGGCAACTCGTTTTCCCTGCCCTCCCGGCGCTCGCTCGGCTGGGCCGGGCCGCCCGGGGCGTCAGGCCGCGGGATCACCGCCCCCCGGGCCGGCGGCGGTGCCCACCGGCCCGCCGCCGCCGTCGGTTCCGCCGCCCGTGGCCGTGCCGCCCCCGTTGCCTCCTCCGTCGGCCGTGCCGCCGCCCGTCGTGTCGGTGCCGGTGGTCGTGCCGCCGGTGGTGCCGCCGGTCGTGGTGCCGCCGCCAGTGGTGGCGCCGTTGGTGGTGCCGCCGACGGTGGTCGGACCGCCGGTGGTGGGCGTGCTGGTGCCGCCGGTGGTCGGGCTGGTGCTCGGACCGCCGGTGGTGGGCGTGCCGGTGGTGCCGCCGTTGTTCTGGCCGGCGGTGGTCGCGGACTGGCTGGGACTGCCGGAGCCGGACGGCTGCGGCTGGTCGGCGCCCTGCTCCAGCTGGAGGTCGAAGTCGGAGGCCGGCTTGTTCTTCAGCGCCGCACCCGTGTACTGCGCCCAGATCTGGGTCGGGGCTCCGCCGCCGTTGATGCGGTCCTGGCCGAGGGCGCCGTACAGCGACTTGTGCTTGGCGGTCACCGGGTCCTGGCCCATGACGGAGACGACCGTGGCCAGGTCGGGGGTGTACCCGGCGAACCAGGCGGCGGTGTCGTTCTCGGCGGTGCCGGTCTTGCCGGCCGCCGGGCGGCCCGCGGCCTGCGCGGCGGTGGCGGTGCCGTTGTCGACCACGCTCTGCAGGATGGAGGTGGTGGTGTCGGCGGCCTCGCGGGGGACGGCCTGCTTCACCGCCTGGTCGGGCAGCTCGACCTCGTCCGTGCCGTCCTTGGTGATCTTCTCGACCATCGTGTACGTGCCGTGCCGGCCGTGGTTGGCGAGCGTGGCGTAGGACTCCGCCATGTCCAGGACGCTGGCGGTGGCGGTACCGAGGGCGATCGACGGGTACGGCTGGAGGTCCGGGGTGTCGGCGGGCACGCCGAGGTCGATCGCGGTCTGCTTGACCTTTGCGGGGCCGACGTCGACGGCCATCTGCGCGTAGACGGCGTTCACGGACAGGTCGGTCGCCTTGGTGACGGTGATCTGGCCGTAGGACTTCTGGTCCTCGTTCTGCGGGGCGTAGGCGCCGCCGCTCCAGCCCTGTACGGGGCGTTCGTTGGTGCCGTCGTACACGGTGTTCGGGGTGATGGGGCGGCCGTCCTGGGTGGTCGACTGGTTCTGCACCGCTGAGGTGAACACGAACGGCTTGAAGGTGGAGCCGACCTGGAAGTCACCGCGGGTGGCGCCGTTGGTGTACTGCTTGACGTAGTCGATGCCGCCGTACATGGCGACGACCTTGCCGGTCTTCGGGTCGACCGAGGCACCGCCGGCCCGGACGTAGGTGTCGACCTTGTTGTTCTTCTTGTCCAGCTTGGAGATCAGCTGGTCGTCCACCGCCTTGACGAAGGCGTTCTGCCTGTCCCTCTGGATGGTGGTGGTGATGCGGTAGCCGCCGGCCGAGAGCTGGTCGTCGGTGAGGATGTGGTGGGTGGTCAGGTAGTGCTTGACCGCGTCGACGAGGTAGCCGCGCTGGCCGGACATGCCGGTCGAGAGCGTCTGCTCCTTCGGCATCGGGAACTTCATGCCGGCGCGCTCGGACTCGCTCAGCCAGCCCTTCTTCACCATGCCGTCCAGGACGTAGTTCCAGCGGGCGACGGCCGCGGCCTTGTTCTCCGGGTGCGCGACGACGTCGTACTCGCTGGGCGCGTTGACGAGCGCGGCGAGGTAGGCGGCGCGGGCCGGGTCGAGGTCCCGGGCGTCCATGCCGTAGTAGGCCTGGGCGGCGGCCTGGATGCCGTAGGCGTTGCGGCCGAAGAAGCTGGTGTTGAGGTAGCCCTCGAGGATCTCCTCCTTGCTCTTGGTGCGGTCCAGCTTGATCGCGATGAAGAACTCCTTGGCCTTGCGGGTGAGCGTCTGCTCCTGGCCGAGGTAGTAGTTCTTCACGTACTGCTGGGTGATCGTCGAGCCGGACTGCGTGCCCTTGCCGGTCGCGGTGTTCCAGGCGGCGCGCAGCATCGCCTTGGGGTCGACGGCGGACTCGCTGTAGAAGTCGCGGTCCTCGGCGGCGAGCACGGCGTGCTGGGCGTCCTTGGAGATCTGGGCGAGGGTGACCTTCTCCCGGTTGACCTGGCTGTCGCGGGTGTCGCGGGCGATCTGGGAGCCGTCGGCGTACAGGTAGATGTTGGCCTGCTTGGTGGCGATGGCGTTGGCGGGCGGGATCTTCACCAGGGAGTAGCCGAGGAAGAACAGGCCGATCAGCAGGAGCACCCCGATCACGAAGGTGCCGAGCACCATGCGCCAGGTGGGGATGATCCGCCGCCACCCGGTCCGCTTGGGCCGCTTCGGCTTCTTCCCGTTGCCTGCGGCGGGCTGCCCGTCGCCGGGGGTGGCGGCGAGGACGGTCGTCCTGTCTTCGTCGTCCTGCGCGGAGGCGGTGGCGGTGCCTTGCCTGTTGGCGGTGCCGGGCCGGGGGGCGGTGCCGCGGGCGGCTGCTCCGGCGAGGCCGGCCGCGCCCGCGGGACCCGCCTGGGATGCCCGACCGGCAGAACCGGCGGCCAGACCGGCGGCGCCGAGCGCCCCGGCGGCACGGCCAGCGCGGTCCGCGCCGCCGGCCGGGCGCGTGGCGCCGGAACCGGTCGTACGAGGGGTGTGGCCGGCGGCGTCCGGTCCGGTCGCCGGAGAGGTGCGGCCGGCGGCGTCCGGGGCGCCGGACGTGGAGGCGGGCGGCGTCGTGCCGGGGGCGCCCGGTGCGGCTGCCCGGGGCGCGGTGACGCGCCGCAGGACCTGGGTGGTCTCCGGAGTCCCCGCCTCACCGGCCCCCTGGGCGGCCCCGGCCGGCTTGCCGGACCGGTCCTTCTGGGCGCCGGGCGCGGTGACCCGCCGGAGCACCTGCGTACTCTCGGCCGACTGAGCCTGCTCGGAGCCATCCCGCGCCGCCGGTACCTGCGCCGTCCCAGAGCCGTCACGCGCCGCCGGCACCCGCGCCGCCCCCGAGCCGTCACGCGCCGCCGGCACCCGGGCCGTCCCCGAGCCCGCTCGGGACGGCCCGGACTCCTCCGCACCGGCACCAGCCGGCGCGGCCGTGCGGGACTCGCCGGCCTCGGCGCCACCGGAACCACCGGCGGACCCCCCGGCCCCCGCCGATGTACGCGGCGTCTCCGGTTCCGTCTCGCTGATCGGTTCCTCCGTGGCCGCCGGTTCGGTGGTGGCCTCCGGCCGGGTCGGGCCGGTGGTGGTGCCGGCCTTCTCCCGGCCCCCGGCGTCACCGGACCCTTCAGCCGGCAGCGGCCTTCTCGGCGGCACGCCCTCGGTCGGCTGCTGCGGCTGCGGCTCGTCGCTCATGTCGTGCACGGACTCCTGTTTCGCGTCGTACGTTCCCGTACGCCTCGTACGCTTCTGCGCCCCCAGTCTGAAGACTCTCGCACCTGGCGTTCCGTTCCCGGATTCCAGCACGCTTGGGGCACGAAATTGCGTGGCCGGCCGCCGGGCCCCGGGACTAGGCTCCTGCGCTTCGGTGTCGAGCGGTCCCGGGAGGTGGACTGGCGTGGGCACGGGACGGTTGTACGTGGCCGTCGCGGCGGGGGGATTCAGACGGTACGCGACGTATCGGACCGCCACTGCGGCAGGGGTCTTCACGAACACGGCCTTCGGGCTGATCCTCGTGTACACGTATCGCGCGCTGTGGGACGAGCGGCCGCACCTCGGCGGCTGGGACCAGGCGCAGGTCGTGACCTATGTGTGGCTGGGCCAGGCGCTCCTGTCGACGCTCGCGATCGGCGGCGGGGGCGTCGAGGGCGAGCTGATGGAGCGCATCCGTACGGGGGACGTGGCGATCGACCTCTACCGGCCCGCCGACCTGCAGCTGTGGTGGCTGGCCACCGATCTGGGGCGGGCGTTCTTCCAGCTGCTGGGGCGCGGGCTCGTGCCGTTCGTCTTCGGCGCGCTCGTCTTCCCGGTGTACCTGCCGAGGGACGTGGGCACCTGGGCCGCCTTCCTCGTCGCCGTGCTGCTGGCGATGATCGTCGGGTTCGGCATCCGGTACCTGGTGGCGCTGAGCGCGTTCTGGCTGCTGGACGGCATGGGTGTGACGCAGATGTCCTGGCTGGTCGGGTATTTCTGCTCGGGGATGCTGCTGCCGCTGAACGTCTTCCCGGGGGCGCTCGGCGAGGTCGTACGGGTCCTGCCCTGGTCGTCGCTGCTGCAGGCGCCGGCGGAGATCCTGCTCGGGCACGGTGATCCGCTGGGCACGTATGTGTTCCAGGGCACATGGGCGGTGGTGCTGCTGGGCGCCGGGCGGCTGGTGCAGTCGGCGGCGACGCGGCGGGTGGTGGTCCAGGGTGGCTGAGGCGGGGCGGGTCCGCGAGGGCGTGCGGGCCTATCTGCTGATCGCCGGGATGTGGATCCGGTCGACGATGGCGTACCGCGCCTCGTTCGCGATGACCACGTTCGGCAGCTTCGCGACGACGTTCTTCGACTTCGTCGCGATCCTGCTGATGTTCTCCCGGGTGGACGCGCTCGGCGGCTGGTCGCTGCCGGAGGTGGCGTTCCTGTACGGCCTGTCGGGGACGGCGTTCGGTCTGGCGGACCTGGTGATCGGGTCGATGGAGCGGCTGGGGCGCCGGGTGCGCGACGGCACGCTGGACACGCTGCTGGTGCGTCCGGCGCCGGTGCTGGCGCAGGTGGCGGCGGACCGGTTCGCGCTGCGCCGGCTGGGCCGGGTGACGCAGGGGCTGCTGGTGCTGGGGTGGGCGCTGGTGCGGCTGGACATCGGCTGGACGCCGCTGAAGCTGCTGCTGATGCCGGTGATGGTGGTGAGCGGCTGCGGGATCTTCTGCGCGGTGTTCGTGGCGGGGGCGGCGTTCCAGTTCCTGGCGTCGGACGCGTCGGAGGTGCAGAACGCCTTCACCTACGGCGGGACGACGCTGCTGCAGTATCCGCCGACGGTGTTCGCGAAGGAGCTGGTGCGCGGGGTGACGTTCGTGCTGCCGCTGGCCTTCGTCAACTGGCTGCCCGCCACCTATGTGCTGGGGCGGTCGTATCCGCTGGGGCTGCCCGGGTGGACGGCGTTCGCCCCGCCGCTGGTGGCGGTGGGGTGCTGTGCGCTGGCGGGGCTGGCCTGGCGGGCGGGACTTCGTTCGTACCGGAGCACAGGGAGCTAGGCGTGGGTGACTTCATCGCACTGGAGCGGGTGGAGAAGGTCTTCACCGTGCGCAGGAAGACCGGGTTCCTGAAACGGGAGCGGCGCGAGGTGCGGGCGGTGGACTCGCTGTCGTTCACCGTGGGGCGCGGGGAGATGGTCGGGTACATCGGGCCGAACGGCGCGGGGAAGTCGACCACGATCAAGATGCTGACGGGGATCCTCACGCCGAGCGCGGGCCGGCTGCGGGTGGCGGGGATCGACCCGGCACGGGAGCGGCGGCGGCTGGCGCACCGGATCGGGGTGGTGTTCGGGCAGCGTACGACGCTGTGGTGGGACCTGCCGCTGATCGACTCCTACCGGCTGGCGCACCGCATGTACCGGATCCCCGAGGCGCGTTACCGGGAGAACCTGGACCGGTGCGTGGAACTGCTGGATCTGGCCGCCCTGTTGGACGTGCCGGTGCGGCAGCTGTCGCTCGGGCAGCGGATGCGCGGGGACATCGCGGCGGCCCTGCTGCACGACCCGGAGGTGCTGTACCTGGACGAGCCGACGATCGGCCTGGATGTGGTGTCGAAGGCGAAGGTACGGGGCTTCCTGCGGGAGTTGAACGCCCAGCGGGCCACGACGGTGCTGCTGACCACCCACGACCTGCAGGACATCGAGCAGTTGTGCTCGCGGGTGATGGTGATCGACCACGGCCGGCTGATGTACGACGGTCCGCTCGCGGGGCTGCACGAGGCCGGGGAGAGCGAGCGGACGCTGGTGGTGGACCTGGAGCGGGAGTTGCCGCCCGTGGAAGTGCCGTCGGCGCGGGTGGTGCGGGTGGAGGGGCCGCGGCAGTGGCTGGCGTTCCCGGCGGGGCAGTCGGCGGCGCCGCTGGTGGCGTATCTGGCGGCGGAGTACCCGCTGGTGGACCTGTCGGTGCGGGAGCCGGACATCGAGGCCGTCATCGCCAAGATGTACGCGGAGAAGGCGGTCTCGTAGGCTGCTGTCATGACCGACGACGCAGTCCCGGACCTGAGGGCGTCCGACGCCGACCGTGAGCGGGTCGCCGAGGTCCTGCGGGACGCTCTGGCCGAGGGCCGGCTGGACATGGGGGAGTTCGAGGAGCGGCTGGACGCGGCGTACAAGGCGCGTACGTACGGCGAGCTGGCGCCGCTCACGCGTGACCTGCCGGCGGGCGGCGCACCGGCCCCCGCTCCGGTGTCCTTCACCAAGGAGCCGGTGGAGGGCGGGGGCTGGGACGGCCGGATCGTGGGAGGCGGGGGGTCCTCGACGGGTGCGGTCGCCATCATGTCGGGGTTCCAGCGCAAGGGCCGCTGGACGGTGCCGCGGCAGTTCACCTGTTTCGCGCTCATGGGCGGCGGCGAGATCGACCTGCGGGAGGCGGACTTCGCGGACCGCGAGGTCGTCATCAACTGCGTGGCGGTCATGGGCGGGGTGCAGGTGATCGTGCCGCCGGGGGTCGAGGTCGTGGTGCGGGGCATCGGCATCATGGGCGGCTTCGACCATCCGCGGGACACCGGCCCGCCGGAGCCGGGCGCTCCGCGGGTGGTCATCGGCGGGTTCGCCTTCTGGGGCGGGGTCGCGGTGGAACGCAAGCTCACCCGTGCCGAACGCCTGGCTCTGAAGGAGCAGCGCCGCCAGGAGAAACTGGAGCGCAGAAAGTCTCGTACAGAGCTGGACTGAGGCGCCCCGTCAGGGGCGCGGTATGCGGCTCCGCCGCGATGGGGGTCCCCCCGGGTCCGAGCGGAGCCGAGGACTTGGGGGAGCGAGCAACCGTCCCCCTACTTCGTGCACACCTTGGTCAGTTCGCCGGCCGCGTCCGTCACCGGGCTGACGTCCGGTGTGCGGTCGCCGTTCCTGAGGGCCGTGCGGACGTTGCCCACGGCCTTCTTCAGGTCGTCGACCGCCTTGTTGACGTCGGCGTTGTCGGTCTTGTCGCCGATCTTGCCGAGGTCGGTCTCGATGGCGTTCAGGGAGGTGTCCGCCTGGGTGGGGTCGTTCGCGGCGTTCTCCACGGCCTGCTGCAGGCTGGTGACGTTGTCGGCGATGGAGTCGGCGGTCTGCACGCAGTCCAGGGCCTTGTCCACGCTGTCGCAGCCGGTGGTGAGGCCGGCGGCGAGCGCGGCGAACGCCACGGCGGCGGCTGCGGTGAGACGGCGTCGGCGTCGGCGTGGACTGACGGCCATGGCGGTGTTCCCCTCCCCTGGTGGGCTGTCCGTTCCTAGGACGCCGGGGAGGGCGCGGGGGTTGCCCGCGCGCCCTGGTTCGCTTTGTCTGCCGTTTACTTCCGCCGTTCGCTTCTGCCGTTCGCTTGTGCGCCCTACTTCTGCGCCGCGAGCGTGGTCTCGAGCGCCGCCCGCTGGTGGGCGGCGAGTTCGGCGCAGCCCCCGACGGCGAGGTCGAGCAGGGCGTCGAGCTCCTCGCGGGCGAAGGGGGCGGCCTCTGCGGTGCCCTGGACCTCGACGAAGCGGCCGTCGCCGGTGCAGACGACGTTCATGTCGGTCTCGGCGCGCACGTCCTCCTCGTAGCAGAGGTCGAGCAGCGGGACGCCGCCGACGATGCCGACGGAGACCGCGGAGACGGTTCCGGTGAGCGGCTGCCGGCCGGCCTTGATCAGTTTCCGGCCCTGGGCCCAGGCGACGGCGTCGGCGAGCGCGACGTACGCGCCCGTGATGGCCGCCGTACGCGTGCCGCCGTCGGCCTGGAGGACGTCGCAGTCGAGGACGATGGTGTTCTCGCCGAGCGCCTTGTAGTCGATGACGGCGCGCAGGGAGCGGCCGATGAGCCGGGAGATCTCGTGGGTACGGCCGCCGATCTTGCCCTTGACGGACTCGCGGTCGCCGCGGGTGTTGGTGGCGCGCGGCAGCATGGCGTACTCGGCGGTGACCCAGCCCTCGCCGCTGCCCTTGCGCCAGCGCGGGACGCCCTCGGTCACGGACGCGGTGCAGAACACCTTGGTGTCGCCGAAGGAGACGAGGACGGAGCCCTCGGCGTGCTTGCTCCAGCCGCGTTCGATGGTGACCGGTCGGAGCTGTTCGGGAGTACGGCCGTCGATGCGAGACATGGCCAGGAGCCTAGCCGTTCATGCGGAAGGGGCTCCTCCCGCGTCGGGAGGAGCCCCTCGGAGCGTGAGCCGGTGCGGCTCACATCATGTCTTCGATCTCCGCGGCGATGGGGTCGGCGTCGGTGCCGATGACGACCTGGACGGCGGTGCCCATCCTGACGACGCCGTGGGCGCCGGCGGCCTTCAGCGCGGCCTCGTCGACCAGGGAGGGGTCGGACACCTCGGTGCGCAGCCGGGTGATGCAGCCCTCGATCTCCTCGATGTTGTCGATGCCGCCGAGGCCGGCGACGATCTTCTCAGCCTTGCTGGCCATGTTCCTTCTCCCTGATCCGAACCGCTTAGTCGCAGTAACCCACAGTTGGCCCATCTTCGCGAGCGGTCATGCCGTACGTGCCGAATGATGGCGATCACGACAGCGGAACCGTCCGCCAACTGGTCTACACCACAGTGGGTACGGTCGCCAAACCGCGTGTGAGTCGAGTGCCGGGAGGACGCCATGAGTGCCGGGAGCGCGCCCGCCGACAGCACGGCCGGTGCGGCGCGGGAGCGCTGGAACCGCCTGTTCCAGGGCCTGCAGAAGATGGGCCGCAGCCTGCAGCTGCCGATCGCGGTGCTGCCGGCGGCGGGCATCCTGAACCGGCTGGGCCAGCCGGACGTGTTCGGGGACCAGGGGCTGGGCTGGACGGCCGTCTCCAAGGGCATGACGGGCGCGGGCGGCGCCCTGCTCGACGGCTCCCTCGGTCTTCCGCTGCTGTTCTGCGTGGGCGTCGCGATCGGCATGGCGAAGAAGTCGGACGGCTCCACCGCGCTCGCGGCGGTGGCCGGCTTCCTCGTCTATTACGGCGTGCTGCACCAGTTCCCCGAGGCGTGCCCCGGCGGGTCCAGGACGATCCCGCAGGTCGGCTGCCAGGTGAGCGTCGGGGCGGGGGTGGGGTCGGTGACGCCGTTCACCTTCCAGAACCCGGGGGTGTTCGGCGGCATCGTCCTGGGGCTGCTGGCCGCCTTCTTCTGGGCGCGGTTCCATCGCACCCGGCTGGTGGACTGGCTGGGCTTCTTCAACGGCCGGCGGCTGGTGCCGATCATCATGGCGTTCGTGGCGATCGTGTTCGCGGCGCTGTGCCTGTGGGTCTGGCCGCCGATCGGCGGTGCGCTGGAGGGCTTCGGCCACTGGCTGCGGTCCATCGGGGCGTGGGGCGCGGGCGTGTTCGGTCTCGCCAACCGGGCGCTGCTGGTGGTGGGCCTGCACCAGTTCCTGAACGTGCCCATCTGGTTCCAGTTCGGCAGCTACCGCAGACCGGACGGCACGGTGGTGCACGGCGACATCAACATGTTCCTCGCGGGCGATCCGCACGCGGGCCAGTTCACCTCGGGCTTCTTCCCGATCATGATGTTCGCGCTGCCGGCGGCCGCGCTGGCGATCACGCACTGCGCCAGGCCGCACCGCCGCAAGGAGGTCGGCGGGCTGATGCTGTCGGTGGCGCTGACGTCGTTCGTCACCGGCATCACCGAGCCGATCGAGTACTCCTTCCTCTTCATCGCTCCCCTGCTGTACGCCGTCCACGCCGTGCTCACCGGGGTGTCGATGGCGGTGACCTGGGCGCTCGGGGTGCACGACGGCTTCAGCTTCTCGGCGGGTCTGATCGACTACGTGATCAACTGGAACCTGGCGACGAAACCGTGGGCGATCATCCCGATCGGCCTGTGCTTCGCGGTCGTCTATTACGCGGTCTTCCGCTTCGCGATCACGACGTTCGACCTGAAGACGCCGGGGCGTGAACCGGAGGACGAGGTCGAGGACGTCACCAAGGCGTGAGGGCCTGGGCACACCGGCACGGCGCGTAGCGTCTCCGTCGCGGATTTCGTGGTTCCTTATCCGGCCTTCATCGTGCTAAAAACAGGTCTACACCACTGAGTGGTGTAGACCACCACCCGATGGAGGAACCCACCATGAGCACCGCCACCGCCACGGCGGCCCCCGCGAAGAAGCGGGGATCCGGCCTGTTCCAGGGCCTGCAGAAGGTCGGCCGCAGCCTGCAGCTCCCCATCGCCGTGCTGCCGGCGGCGGGCATCCTGCTGCGCCTGGGCCAGCAGGACGTCCATGACAAGCTGAACCTGCCCGACAAGGTCACGGCGGTGTTCGCCACAGCCGGTGGCGCGATCTTCGACAACCTGCCGATGCTGTTCTGCATCGGCGTCGCGATCGGCTTCGCCAAGAAGGCGGACGGCTCGACGGCGCTGGCCGCCCTGGTCGGCTTCCTCGTCTACAGCAATGTACTCAAGGCGTTCCCGGTCACCGAGGCCAAGGTCACCAAGGGCGCGGACATAGCCGCGACGTACAACAACCCCGGTGTCCTCGGCGGCATCCTGATGGGTCTGCTGGCCGCCGTGCTCTGGCAGCGCTACCACCGCAAGAAGCTGGTGGACTGGCTCGGGTTCTTCAACGGCCGCCGGCTGGTGCCGATCATCATGGCCTTCGTCGGCACCGCCATGGGCGTCTTCTTCGGTCTGGTCTGGAAGCCGATCGGCGAGGGCATCTCCCACGCCGGCGAGTGGATCACCGGTCTCGGCGCGGTGGGCGCGGGTCTGTTCGGTCTGGTCAACCGCGCGCTGATCCCGGTCGGCATGCACCAGTTCGTCAACACCGTCTCCTGGTTCCAGATCGGCGACTACAAGAACGCCGCCGGCCAGGTCGTGCACGGTGACCTCAACCGGTTCTTCGCCGGTGACCCGCACGCCGGTATGTTCATGTCCGGCTTCTTCCCGATCATGATGTTCGGCCTGCCGGCCGCCGCGCTCGCCATCGCGCACTCCGCCCGCCCCGAGCGCCGCAAGGCCGTCCTCGGCATGATGGTCTCCCTCGCGCTGACCTCGTTCGTCACCGGCGTCACCGAGCCCATCGAGTTCTCCTTCATGTTCATCGCGCCGCTGCTGTACGCGATCCACGCGGTGCTGACGGCGCTGTCCATGGCGATCACCTGGGCGCTCGGCGTCCACGCGGGCTTCACCTTCTCCGCGGGCTTCATCGACTACGCGCTCAACTGGAACCTGGCGACCAAGCCCTGGCTGATCATCCCGATCGGCCTGGTCTTCGCGGCGATCTACTACGCGGTCTTCCGCTTCGCCATCACCAGGTTCGACCTCCCGACCCCGGGCCGCGAGCCCGAGGAGGAGATCGAGGACCTCACCAAGGCGTGAGGCACGCCCCTCGCGGCGCACGGCGAAGGCCCCGGAACCGAGACGGTTCCGGGGCCTTCGCGCTGTGCGGTCTCAGATCTCGTACGTCGCCCGGGGCACGGCCAGCTCCACCGGCCCCGCGAACACCTCGCGCGCGTCACGGAGGTTGATGCCGGGGTCCGTCCAGGGCGGGATGTGGGTGAGGACCAGCCGCCGGGCGCCGGCCCGCGCGGCCGTCTCGCCCGCCTGGCGGCCGTTGAGATGCAGATCGGGGATGTCCTCCTTGCCGTGCGTGAACGCGGCCTCGCACAGGAACAGGTCGGTGTCCCGGGCCAGCTGGTCCAGCGTCTCGGTGACCCCCGTGTCGCCGGAGTACGTCAGCGACCGCCCGCCGTGCTCGATCCGGATGGCGTACGCCTCCACCGGATGGCGGACCCGCTCGGTGTGCACGGTGAACGGCCCGAGCTCGAACGTGGACGGCTTGACGGTGTGGAAGTCGAAGACCTCGCTCATGGAGGAGGCGGAGGGCGTGTCGGCGTAGGCCGTCGTCAGGCGGTGTTCGGTGCCCTCGGGGCCGTAGACCGGGATCGGGTCGCAGCGGCCGCCGTCGTGGCGGTAGTAGCGCGCGACGAAATAGCCCAGCATGTCGATGCAGTGATCGGCGTGCAGATGGCTCAGGAAGATCGCGTCGAGGTCGTAGAGACCGCAGTGGCGCTGCAGCTCGCCCAGGGCGCCGTTGCCCATGTCGAGAAGCAGCCGGAAGCCGTCGGCCTCGACGAGGTAGCTCGAGCAGGCCGAATCCGCGGACGGGAACGACCCCGAGCAGCCGACGACGGTGAGCTTCATGAAGCAGAAACCTCCGTTGGCGGAAAAGATCACAAGGGCGGGAAACGGGGGTCGTGCGGTCCGTCGAGCGTAAGGCGCAAAAGCACGGGTCGCTCCTCCACCAGGGGCCGTTGTGGGCGAACTCACCTGTGCTGTCACCGGTTCGGCTGGACCAGGGGCGCACTAGGTTCCGCAGAGGGCGCGCAATCCTTGGCGTGCGCCGGTAACGTCGTCGTATGGACACGTCCTGGTGGCTGGCGCTCGCGGCGGTGGTACTGCTCGCGCTGGTCGCCACGCTCGTCGACGGCTGGGGACGCGGCCGCCGGTACGCCGGCCGGCGTCTCGGTGCGCTGGGCCGCGCGGCCACCCGGGAGGGCCGGGCCGCCCGGCCGGCCCCCGGCGACATATGGTGGGCGGACGTCCCGTACGAGGACCGCGCCGAGAACAAGGACCGGCCCTGTCTGGTGCTGGCGGTGCGCGGGAACCGGGCCACGGTCGCCAAGATCACCAGCAAGTACCACGACGACCGGGCCGGGGTGATCCCGCTTCCGCCCGGCGCGGTCGGCGACGCCCGCGGCCGCCCCAGCTTCGTGGAGACCGGCGAGCTGCGCGAGGTGCCGGTGGGCGACTTCCGCCGCCGGGTGGGCGTGGTCGACCCCGTGCTGTGGGACCAGGTACGGCACCTGGCCGGCTGATCACCTCACGTTCACCGTGACCGTCCACTCCTGGATCCCCTTGCAGGACACCTGGCCCGGAGCGGTCGGCTCGGCGCACAGCGGGCGGGAGGACGTGAGTTTCCCGGTGCCGGCGGCGACCGCCCGGTAGGCGGCCGTGGCCTGGCCCGGCTGGATGACGAAGCCCGCGTTGATGCCCTGCAGCACGCTGCCGTCGGCCGTCACCGGCTTCCAGGGCCGGGACCTGGTGCCGTCCAGGGTGAGCCGGACCTCGCCGCCCTTGGCCACGCACACGGTACGGCCGCTGTCGGCGGCCTTGAGCAGCACCAGGGGGGCGCAGCCGCGCGTGGCCGGTGCGGAGGGCGAGGGCGAGACCTTGCCGGCGCCCGAGTCGTCCTCGCCGCTGTGCGAGGAGCCGCATCCGGCGAGGAGCAGCGCTGCCGCCGCGAGGGCGAGGGGGGTCGTCGTACGCCGCATGGGGGTTCGCCTTTCTGCCGGGGCCGTGAGGGGCGGCCGCTGGTGCGGATGAGACGTACCCGGATGGAAAAAGGATCCCGCACGCGGACGGCCTCCGCGTGCGGGATCACCTGTTCGGCGGGTGCTGGTCAGCTGGTCGTCAGGGCGGTGTCGTCCACGACGAAGCTGGTCTGCAGCGAGGAGTCCTCCACGCCGTTGAACTTCAGGGTGACCGTCTGGCCCGCCAGCGAGGACAGGTCGAAGGTCTTCTGCGCGTAACCCGAGTTGGCGTTCACGTTCGAGTACGTCGCCAGCGTGGTCGAACCGGCGGTGACCGTCAGCTTGTCGTACGCGGTGCTGCCGGTCTCGGCGGTGTCGATGTGCAGGTAGAAGGTGAGCGTGGCCTTGCAGCCGGCCGGGATCGTCACCGACTGGGACAGGGCGTCGGTGTGGCTGGAGCCGTAGCCGTCGAGCCAGGCGTAGTACGAGCCGCCGTGGGCCGCCTCACCGGTGTCGTTGGTGATGACGCCGCTGGACGCGGTCCAGCCGGTGCTGCCGGACTCGAAGCCGGGGTTGGCCAGCAGCTGGGAGGAGGAGCAGGTGCCGCCGGAGGAGCCGACCGTCCAGGTGAAGGACGCCGAGCCGGAGGCGCCGGTGGAGTCCTTCGCGGTGACCGTGACCTGGTAGGTGCCCGCGGTGGACGCCGTGCCGGAGATCAGGCCGGTGGAGCTGTTGATGGACAGCCCGGTGGGCAGGCCGGAGGCGCTGTAGGTGAGGGCCGCGCCCGCGCTGTCGCTGGCGTGGATCTGCAGGCTGACCGCGCTGCCGGTGGTGGACTGGCTGCCCGGGTTGGTGACGGTCACCGTGTTGCCGCTGGTGGAGCCGGCGGTGAAGGCGGCGGTGCCGTTCGGGGTGCCCCAGCCGGTCGGGCCGTCGTAGCCGGTGCGGGCGGTGCAGAAGTACGAGGTGGAGCAGGAGCCGTTGGAGCCGCTGGTCACGTCGTACAGGTTGCCGGTGTGGGCGTACGGGTACTTCGCCGGGTAGTCGGTCGAACCCGGGGTGCCCGCGAGGGCGTAGACGCCGGCGATGATCGGGGCGGAGGCGCTGGTGCCGCCGTAGACCGCCCAGCCGGAGCCGCCGTAGGTGTCGTAGACCGCCACGCCGGTGGCCGGGTCGGCGACCGCGGAGACGTCGGCCTCCATCCGCTTGGAGCAGCCGGTGTCGGTCTGCCAGCTCGGCTTCGGGTCGTAGGCCGAGCAGCCGGAGCCGGTGCCCTCGGTGGAGCTGGTGTGCCACACCGACTCGCTCCAGCCGCGGGAGTTGGAGGCGGTGGTGAGCGCGGTGCCGCCGACGGCGGTCACGTACTGGGAGGTCGCCGGGTACTCGGCGCCGTAGCCGGAGTCGCCCGCGGAGACGGTGATCGCGACGCCCGGGTGCTTGAAGTACTGGGTGTCCTCGGTGGTCTGCGAGGACGCCTCCGAGCCGCCCCAGCTGTTGGAGACGAACTTGGCGCCGAGGGAGACCGCCTCGTTCTCGGCGATGCCGAGGTCGGTGTCGTTGGCGGAGTTGGCCTCGACCAGGATGATGCTGCAGTTCGGGCAGACCGCGCTGACCATGTCGACGTCGAGCATCTCTTCGCCGGCCCAGCCGGTGTCGTTCGTCGGCAGCTGGGTGGTGGAGCCGGTCTGGCTGACCTGCTTGAAGCAGCCGTTGGCCTTGGTGCAGGCGGACAGGCCGTAGGTGGAGCGGTACGTGGCCAGGTCCGACTCGGCGTTGGGGTCGTTGTAGGCGTCGACGATGGCGACCGTCATGCCCGAACCCGCCGTGGTGGGCAGGTTGTAGGCGCTGTGCAGGTTGGCCGGGGAGAGGCCGGACGGCGCGGCGGCGGCGACCGCCGCGGCGAGCCGCTGCTTGATGTCGGTGCGGCGCTGGGCGAAGCAGGCCGCGTGGCCCGGCGAGGGCCTGCCGCACAGGTGCTCGGTCGGCACCTTCTGGCCGGCCTTGCCGGTCGCGTGGAAGGTCTGCCGCGCGGGGTCGGTCAGCGCCTTGGCGTTCTGCGTGACCTTGGTGGTGTGGGGGTGTCCGGCGGCGGTCTGCGCTCCGGCCGTGGGGGCCGCGACGAGACCGGCGACGGTGAGGGCGAGGGCGGGGAAGGCGACGGCGACCAGTCTTCGCAGACTCCGTCTCCGCCTGCTCGGGCGTGACTCACGCATGGGGTACTGCCTCCGGTTGACGTGGGGTTTCGCACTGGATTGGCAGGCCCGTGACGCGCGTGAAGCGGCGGCGGAACCGCGCAGTCATGAGCATGACACTCACAGACACCTGACAGCTCGCCGGATGAGCGTGACATGCCAGGTGCGGGAGGAACGTAGCCTTGCCCCAGGCGTTACCGGCAGTACCGGGCGGAATTCTTTGCCCTGCCGTAGGAATGGCTTAGCCCCCTCATAAGAGGGGGCTGGGCCGTGCTTGGGGGGTGCCGGGCCGCGGGGCTACGCCCAGAGCTGGCCCTGCAGCGTCTCGATGGCCTCCTCGGTGGTGGCCGCCGTGTAGACGCCGGTGGACAGGTACTTCCAGCCGCCGTCGGCCACGATGAAGACGATGTCGGCGGACTCCCCCGCCTTGACCGCCTTGCGGCCCACGCCGATCGCCGCGTGCAGGGCGGCGCCGGTCGAGACGCCCGCGAAGATGCCCTCCTGCTGGAGGAGTTCACGGGTGCGGGTGACCGCGTCGGCCGAGCCGACCGAGTAGCGGGCGGTGAGCACCGAGGCGTCGTACAGCTCGGGCACGAAGCCCTCGTCGAGGTTGCGCAGGCCGTAGACCAGGTCGTCGTAGCGCGGTTCGGCGGCGACGATCTGGACGCCCGGCCGGTGCTCGCGCAGATAGCGGCCGACGCCCATCAGGGTGCCGGTGGTGCCGAGGCCCGCGACGAAGTGGGTGATCGAGGGCAGGTCGGCGAGGATCTCGGGACCGGTGGTGGCGTAGTGGGCGCCCGCGTTGTCCGGGTTGCCGTACTGGTACAGCATCACCCAGTCGGGGTGCTCGGCGGCCAGCTCCTTCGCCACGCGCACGGCGGTGTTGGAGCCGCCCGCGGCCGGGGAGGAGATGATCTCGGCGCCCCACATCCCGAGCAGGTCCCGGCGCTCCTGCGAGGTGTTCTCCGGCATCACGCACACCATGCGGTAGCCCTTGAGCTTGGCCGCCATGGCGAGGGAGATGCCGGTGTTGCCGGAGGTGGGCTCCAGGATCGTGCAGCCCGGGGTGAGCCGGCCGTCCTTCTCCGCCTGCTCGATCATGTGCAGTGCGGGGCGGTCCTTGACCGAGCCCGTGGGGTTGCGGTCCTCCAGCTTGGCCCAGATGCGGACGTCGGGGGACGGCGACAGGCGCGGCAGGCGCACCAGGGGGGTGTTGCCCACCGCGGCCAGCGGAGAGTCGTAACGCATACCGGGTTCTCAGGCCATACCGCCGGCCACGGCCGGCAGGATCGTCACGGTGTCGCCGTCCGACAGCTTGGTGTCGATGCCGTCGATGAAGCGGACGTCCTCGTCGTTCAGGTACACGTTGACGAAGCGGCGCAGCTTGCCCTCGTCCACGATGCGGTCCTGGATGCCCGCGTGCCGGGTCTCGAGGTCGGCGAACAGCTCGGCGAGGGTGTTCCCGGTGCCCTCCACCGCCTTCTGACCGTCGGTGTAGGTGCGGAGGATGGTCGGGATGCGGACCTCGATGGCCATGGCTCAGGGCTCCTGTCGGAAGGTGTCGGCGGTTCGGTCAGGCGCGCGGCGGGGCCGCGCCGCGGCTCACGGCCGGACGGGCGCAGCGGAGTGGATCAACAGATGGCGCTGTTCAGCCTGCACAGGTCGACGTGCAGCCGCGCCACGAGCAGCGTGCCCGGCGCGTTGTCGCTCACGTCGGTAAGAACCATGGGGTCATCGTATCGATTCCCGGCCCGCATGCCGGAGTGTGATCCCGCATCCCGGACGGATTTCGTCCGAAGCGCGAGACCAGAACCGCGACTAGTAGGCCTCCACGATCCTGACCTCCTCCTCGGTGACCTCCCCGTCCACGATCCGGAAGGAGCGGAACTGGAAGTCGCCGAGGTCGTCGGTGTCGCGGGTGGAGACCAGGACGTAGTGGGCGCCGGGCTCGTTGGCGTAGGAGATGTCGGTGCGCGAGGGGTAGGCCTCGGTGGCGGTGTGGGAGTGGTAGATGACCACCGGCTCCTCGTCGCGGTCGTCCATGTCGCGGTAGAGGCGGAGCAGGTCGCCCGAGTCGAACTCGTAGAAGGTCGGCGACATCGCCGCGTTCAGCATGGGGATGAAGCGCTCGGGACGGTCCGAGCCCGCCGGGCCCGCCACGACGCCGCACGCCTCGTCGGGGTGGTCCTTGCGCGCGTGGGCGACGATCTGGTCGACGAGGGCCTGGGTGATGGTCAGCATGCTCGTCAGGATAAGCAGGAAATCAAAAGGGGCCGCGCGAAGGGCGTCAGGCAGGGCGGTGGCGGGAGACGGGCGGGCCGTTCCGTACCGAGAGGTGGTACGGAACGGCCCACATGGCGGACGTCCTGAGCGGCAGCCGCGAACGGGGCGCCACGAGAGCCCCGTGCGGCTGGACGTCCTCGGAGAGGGTCAGCGCTTCCTGAAGGCCGCGGCGTCCGGGTTGCGGCGCCGGAGCGCCCAGTAGGAGACGCCGAGGATCGCGGCCCACAGCGGAGCACAGTAAAGCGAGACCCGGGCGTCCTTGTCGATACCCATCAGTACGATCACCATGAAGATGAAGGCCAGCGCGACGACGCTCGTGTACGGCGCTCCCGGCGCGCGGAACTCGCTCTGCGGCAGCTCCCCGCGGTCGGCCCTGGCCCGGTAGCGGATCTGGCAGAGCAGGATGACGATCCAGGCCCACATGCCGGAGATGGTCGCGAAGGAGACGACGTAGTCGAACGCCTTGCCCGGCCACTGGTAGTTGATCCAGACGCCGACCAGCATCAGCGCGGCGGAGAACGTGGTGCCGGCCAGCGGGGTACCGCTGCGCGTCAGCCTGGTGAAGAACTTCGGGCCCTGGCTGTTGAGCGCCAGGTCGCGCAGCATGCGGCCGGTGGAGTACATACCGGAGTTGCAGGAGGACAGCGCGGCGGTGAGCACGACGAAGTTCACGATGCCGGCGCCGGCGGCGAGGCCCATCTTCTGGAAGGCGGCCACGAAGGGGCTCACGCCGGGGTGGAAGTTGGTCCACGGCACGACCGACAGGATCATGATCAGCGCGCCGACGTAGAACACGGCGATGCGCCACGGCACGGTGTTGATCGCCTTCGGCAGCACCGTCTTGGGGTCCTTGGACTCACCCGCGGTGACGCCGACCAGCTCGACGGCGAGGAAGGCGAACATGACCATCTGCAGGGTCATCAGGGTGTTGCCGACGCCGTGCGGGAAGAAGCCGCCGTCGCTCCACAGGTGGCTCACGGACGCGGTGTCGCCGGCGTCGGAGAAGCCGATGGTCAGGATGCCGGCGCAGATCAGGATCATGCCGATGATCGCGGTGACCTTGACCATGGAGAACCAGAACTCCAGCTCGCCGAAGAGCTTCACGGAGATCAGGTTGGCGCCGTACAGCACGACCGTGAAGACCAGGGCCGAGACCCACTGCGGGACGTCGAACCAGTACGTCATGTAGGCGGCCGCGGCCGTGACCTCGGTGATGCCGGTGACCACCCAGAACAGCCAGTACGTCCAGCCGGTGACGAAGCCCGCGAAGGGGCCGATGAACTCGCGCGCGTACTCCGAGAACGAACCCGACACCGGGCGGTACATCAGCAGTTCGCCGAGTGCCCGCATGATCAGGAAGATGACGAGGCCCGCGACCGCGTAGGCCAGGATCAGGCTCGGTCCCGCCTTGGAAATGCCCTTGCCCGCGCCGAGGAACAGGCCGGTGCCGATGGCACCGCCGATGGCGATCATCTGGATCTGCCGGGCCCCGAGCCCGCGCTGGTATCCCTCGCCGCCCTCGCTGTCGGCCGGCGCGGCTTCCATGCCGTCGCGATGCTGGTCGACCTGCGCTGAGGTCATGTGTGGTGCGCCTTTCTCCATGCCGACCCGGGCCTCACCTCGGCCTCGGACCGGGTTTCGATCCCCCCGGATTGCTGGAGCGAGCGGGCCCGGCTTCGCCGGCTCCGCTGAGCCTGGCCGACGGTCGTCGGCTCGGTGGCGCACCCGGCCGGACATGGGTGGCGTCGGCCGGGCGATCGTGAAGATTTATCACGGCCGCAACAATGATCACAGCGGTCGATTGTGGCGCAGCCCACAGGAAGAAGCGGACAGACGATGCACTGAACGGGCAAACCAGGCCGCAACGGTGACGGGATCGTTATCCGGATTTGAGCGTCCGCTGAGCGAACAATCGAGCACCGTAAAATGCCCGGTTTACGGCATCAGTGTGTGGACGAGGGTCTCCTGGAGGCCGCCGAGCCACAGATACGCCATCAGCATCGGCTTGCGCGGGTCCTCGTCCGGGAGCCGGTAGAGCAGGTCGGTGTCGTCCTCGTCGGTGATCTCCAGCCGGATGCCGATCGCGAGGCGCAGGTCGTTCAGGGCGCCGAGCCACCGCTGGGAGTCCTGGGGCGTCAGCTTCAGCACCGCGCCGCCCTCGTCCACCGGGGCGAGGGCGTCCAGGGCGCGGATCACCGCGAGCGCGTTGTCCCGCTTGCCGGCCCGCAGGTCGTTCTCGGTGTAGCGGCGGAACTCGGCGGAGTGGGCCCGCCGCTCCTCGGCCTCGGCGGGCGAGTGCGGCGCCTCCTCCGGGTCGCTGTAGGCGTCCGGGAAGAGCCTTTGGAGCACCGGGTCGGCGGGCGGTTCGCTCGGGCCGTCGGCGAACAGCTCCGCGAGCGGGTCCTCCGGGCTGTCCGCGCCGGGGCCGGGGCCGATGAGCTCCAGCAGCTGGACGGCCAGCGAGCGGATGATCGAGATCTCGACGGCGTCGAGCGCGACGGCCGCGCCACCGCCGGGGAGCGGTTCGAAGTGTCCGGGCATGTAAGTGAGTTCGCTACTTCCGGTGCGGCGGACGGGGTCGGGTCATTTGCGGTCCTGCTGGAGGGTGGCCCACAGACCGTAGCCGTGCATCGCCTGCACGTCGCGTTCCATCTCCTCGCGCGTCCCGCTGGAGACGACGGCCCGGCCCTTGTGGTGGACGTCGAGCATGAGCTTGGTGGCCTTGTCCTTGGAGTAGCCGAAGTACGTCTGGAAGACGTACGTCACATAGCTCATGAGGTTGACCGGGTCGTTGTGCACGATGGTGACCCAGGGGACGTCGGGCTCGGGTACGGCGAAGACCTCCTCCGCCGACTCGGGGCGTTCGATCTCTACGGGCGCGGGTGACGTCACACTGCCCATGCTGCCACGGAGCCCGGAAATCGTCACACCGACGAAAAGGGAGTACGATCCAGCACTATGAACACAGCGGACCTTGGGCTGCCGGTGAACGTTCCCTCGACGGCGCTCTTCACGGACCAGTACGAGCTGACGATGCTGCAGGCCGCGCTGAAGGGCGGTACGGCCGAACGGCGCAGCGTGTTCGAGGTCTTCTCCCGGCGGCTGCCGGAAGGACGCCGCTACGGCGTCGTGGCGGGCACCGGGCGCGTCCTGGACGCGGTGGAGAACTTCCGCTTCGACGAGGGCGTCCTCGGCTTCCTGCGCGAGCGGAAGATCGTCGACGAGGAGACCCTGGCGTGGCTCGCCGGCTACCGCTTCAGCGGTGACATCTGGGGCTACCCGGAGGGCGAGGTGTACTTCCCCGGCTCGCCGATCATGCGCGTCGAGGGCTCCTTCGCCGAGTGCGTGCTGCTGGAGACGGTGATCCTGTCCATCCTCAACCACGACTCCGCGATCGCCGCCGCGGCCTCCCGGATGGCCTCCGCCGCCGGGGACCGCCCGCTGATCGAGATGGGCGCCCGCCGCACCCACGAGCTGTCCGCGGTCGCCGCCGCGCGCGCCGCGTACGTCGGCGGCTTCGCGACCACCTCGGACCTGGCGGCCGGCTTCCGCTACGGCATCCCGACCGTCGGCACCTCCGCGCACGCCTTCACGCTGCTGCACGACCGCGAGCGGGACGCCTTCCGGGCCCAGGTCGACAGCCTCGGCCGGGGCACCACCCTGCTCGTGGACACCTACGACGTCGCCGAGGCCGTCCGTACGGCGGTGGAGGTGGCCGGCCCCGAACTGGGCGCCGTCCGCATCGACTCCGGCGACCTGCTGCTCGTCGCGCACCGGGTCCGGCAGCAGCTGGACGAGCTGGGCGCCACGAACACGAAGATCGTCGTCACGTCCGACCTGGACGAGTACGCGATCGCCTCGCTCGCCGCCGCCCCCGTGGACGCGTACGGCGTCGGCACGCAGCTGGTCACCGGCTCCGGGCATCCGACCTGCTCCATGGTCTACAAGCTGGTCGCCCGCGCCGAGTCCGGCGACCCCGGGGCGCCGCTGGTGCCGGTCGCGAAGAAGTCCAGCGGCGGCAAGACCTCCATCGGCGGCCGCAAGTGGGCGGCACGCCGGCTGGACGAGGACGGGGTCGCTCAGGCCGAGGTCGTGGGCACCGGGCCGGTGCCGGCGGAGCTGACCGACCGGCAGCTGCTGGTCCAGCTGGTCAAGGGCGGGGACATCGTCGCCCGGGAGCCGCTGGACGTGCCCAGGGACCGCCACAAGGCCGCCCGTGCGAACCTGCCGCTGTCCGCGACCCAGCTCTCCCGGGGGGAACCCGTCATTCCGACGGAGTACGTCTGAGGGGACTCGGGTAGCCAGAACGGGACCGCCGCCCGCCCCCGTCCGACGCCCTCTCCCGTACGGGCCCGTAAGTCTCTAGGCTCAGTTACTCCATTCACAGTCGAAGGACACCCACCATGCGCCGCGCCTTGATCGTCGTAGACGTGCAGAACGACTTCTGCGAGGGGGGCAGCCTCGCGGTGGCCGGAGGTGCGGACGTGGCCGCCGCCATCACCGAGCTGATCGGCCAGGCGGCGGGCTCCGGATACCGCCATGTGGTGGCCACCCGGGACCACCACATCGCGCCCGGCGGTCACTTCGCCGACAACCCGGACTTCGTCCACTCCTGGCCCGCGCACTGCGTCGCGGGCACGGAGGGGGTGGGCTTCCACCCCAACTTCGCCCCCGCCGTCGCCTCCGGCGCGGTCGACGCGGTCTTCTCCAAGGGCGAGTACTCGGCCGCCTACAGCGGCTTCGAGGGCAAGGAGGAGAACGGCGTCCCGCTGGCGGACTGGCTCCGCGCCCGCCACATCGACGAGGTCGACGTGGTCGGCATAGCAACCGACCACTGCGTGCGGGCCACCGCCCTGGACGCCGCCAGGGAGGGCTTCCGCACCCAGGTGCTGCTGGACCTCACGGCGGGGGTCGCTCCGGAGACGACGGAGCGGGCGCTGGAGGAACTGCGGGAGGCGGGGGTCGAGCTCACCGGCAAGCCGGTGGTGAGCGGTTAGGGACGCGTTCCGAAGGGGCGCGGGGAACGGCGCGGGCAGCCACGGCGGACCCGCACCCGAACCGCGCGCCCCACGGCTACCGCACCACCGCCGACCTGCGAAGGAGCGCTCTGATCGGGTGCCACAGCTCGTTCACCATGACACCGTTGCCGGCCGGTGCCGTGCGCCATATCAGGCCGTCCGGGTGGTGCAGTACCGCCGTGATCTCGTCCGGCGTCGGGGGCGCGGCGTTCCCCCGCAGGTAGATGGCGCGCAGCCCCAGGTTGCGGAGCCTGGTCAGGGCTCGGGCGCGGTTCTGGGCGTGCACCAGGACCCGCACCCCGGCGGAGTCGTAGGGCAGGTTCAGTGCCACCACGACCGTGCCGTTCGGCAGCTTGCAGAAGCCTCCAGCGGCCATGCGGTCACATCCCCGTTTCGGTCGGTGTCAATAAGCGGTCCACAGGACGCACCTAAACACGATCGACGGCGACCCGCCAAGGGGTCGCCGTCGATACGCCTCTGACCTGCGAAAACGCGGACTACTTCACCGCAGGGCCGACCTTCAGCAAGATCGTCGAGCCGTTCCTGGCCTCCTTGACGATCGCGATCTTGGTGTTGGTGTCAGTGACCTGCACACCCGCGGTGGGGTTCGACGGGTCGTAGTAGGTGCTGGTGTGGTCGTTGAAGACCGGAACACCCTTCGACGCCTTGATCACCGTCGGGACGTCCGCCTTGTGCAGCGTGACGCCGTCGGTGCCGTACAGGCTGAACGGCGAGTCGTAGGCCTGGATGCGGCCCCGGATCAGTGTGCCGTCGGACCACTTCAGCGCCTTCGGGTGCGAGTCGACCGGCAGGATCAGACCCGAACCGGGGTGTCCGTTCGCGCTGTTGGTGTTGTTGTCCGCCTGGGAGGTGTCCCACTTCCAGATCAACAGGCCGTTCTGGTACGGGTAGTGCTCCACCCAGTCGGGGCGCGAGGCGAAGCCGAAGTTGTACGGACCCGTCTTCAGGGTCTTGTCGTACGACACGTACTGCCGGTTCTCGGCGATGTAGTACTGCTTGTAGTCCTTGGTGAAGGACGCGCCGATGCGGGAGAAGCCGTCCGCGGTCCAACCGGCGTCCTGGGTCTCGGCGTTGTCGGAGAAGACCGGGGTGCTGTCGGCGGTCACGGTGATCTCGTCGGCGGTGAAGCCGTTCTCCGCGACACCGCCGTCGGTGGCGTAGCGGAAGCGCAGGTCGATCTTCTTGCCCGCGTAGGCGTCGAGGGAGTACGACAGCTTCTTGTGCGTCTGCGAGAAGCCGGTCAGCGCCGGCTTGCCGCTGCCGTCCTTCGGCAGGGCCCGGCCGTCCGCCGTGCCGTCCAGCGCGGTCCAGTTGGCGCCGCCGTCCGTGGACACCTCGGCGTACAGGTAGTCGTAGCCGTCCTCGATGGCCCACCAGCCGTCCAGGTCCAGCTTCGCCGAGGACTTGCCGGTCAGGTCCACGGTCCGGGTCAGCGTGTTCTTCAGGTCGTTGCCGCTGCCGCTCCACCACTGGGTCCTGCCCTCGGCCGGCTCGGTGATCGTGGTGGTGACCGCCTTGTCCGGCAGGGTGACCACGAGGGCCTGCTTGTCCCAGGTGTTGTACTCGGCGATGCCCAGCTTGTGCGTGGACTGGGTGCCGGCCTTGGCGGTGTCGTAGTTCAGCCAGCCCAGCTGCAGCTTGTCCCAGGCGTTGAGGTCGCCGGGCAGGTCGCCGATGGACTCCTTGCCGGTGCCGAGCCAGGAGCCGGAGGACATCAGGGTCCAGAAACCGGTGGAGTTGTCGCCGCCCGCGGTGTCGTACTCGTCCGGCAGGCCGAGGTCGTGGCCGTACTCGTGGGCGAAGACGCCGAGGCCGCCGTTCTCCGGCTGGATGGTGTAGTCGCCGACCCAGACGCCGGTGTCGCCGACCTGGGCGCCGCCGAGCTTGTTGTTCGCCGGGCCGGTCGCGCCGGCGTCGGTGCCGAAGGCGTACCAGCGGTGGGCCCAGATCGCGTCCTTGCCCTGGGCGCCGCCGCCCGCGGACTCGTCCTCGCCGGCGTGCACGATCTGGAAGTGGTCGACATAGCCGTCGGGCTCGTTGAAGTCGCCGTCGCCGTCGTAGTCGTAGCGGTCCCACTGGTCGTACTGGGCGAGGTCCTTCTTGATGTCGGCGTCGGTCTTGCCGGCCGCCTTCTGCTGGGCGACCCAGGCGTTGAGACCGTCGCTGACGATGTTCCAGACGCTGGAGCAGTTGGTCTGGCCGCAGGCGTTGTTGCCGTAACGGGCCTCGTTGTAGGGGACCTTGACCCAGTCCGTGACCTCGCCGTCCACCGAGTAGCGGCCCGAGGACTGCTTCTCGTAGTACTTCTTCAGCGACTGGGTCTTCTTGCCGGTGCCGAAGTAGAGGTCCTGGTAGTGCTGCCGGTTGTAGTCCTTCTGCCAGGCCGTGGAGTTGTCCTTCGTACGGTCCGGCGCGGCGATCCGGTTGTGCAGCGGGCCGGGGGTGCCGCCGTACCTGGGGTCGGTCCGGTCGCCGAACTCCACCAGGATCGTGAAGATCTTGTCGGTCTTCTCCCGGCTCAGCTCGACGTACTTGCTCCTGCCCTTGCGGCTCTTGAGCGCCACGACCTTGGAGCCGTCGCGCTCCTGCGCCTTGGCCTTGCCCGAGATGAGCTGGCTGAGCGCCTCGCGGCGCTGTGCTTCCTGGGTCTTGCTGAGCGGGCCGTCGAGGTCGTGCGCCCGCTGCTTCACCGGGGCCGGGTCGTGCCGGTTGACGGCAGCGGGCCCGGTCTGGGTGCTCGCCTGCGCGACGGCGAACGTGGCGAACGTGGCGGAGGCCGCCGCGAGCGTCACGCCGATCGCGGCCGCTCTGAACGTCCAGGATCTGCTGGTCACTTGAGTTCCTCCCCTGCGCCTGTTCGGCGCATGCCAAGTGACGTCATTTGACTAGACGTTGGGAGGAAAAAACAGATCTTGACTTGCTCAGGTCGAATGCACTACGCCCAGCCGACGATTCCTTTACGAATCTGCTCGCGGACTATGCCTCCACCCCATGACTCCGTGCGCCCCCTGTGCACCGGTACCGTGGGTTAGGTCACGCTTACCAGGCGTCCGGGTCGGGCATGCACGCGAAGAGAGACCAATGGCGCCCCATCCGAAGAATCCCCCGAAGCCTTCCTAGGACACGATTGCCATGCCTCGTCCGACTGCCGCACAGCTCGTTTACGGTTCGTGCACCGTGATCTTCTCGACGCTCGCCATGCTGCTGCTGTCCCGGACGAGTTCGGGCGTCGGGGTCGCCGTCATCGCCCTCGTGGCGCTGGCCCTCGGGCTGCTCGTGGCGATGACGGTGCCGCTGCCGAAGGCGCGTACGACCGAGGCGCCGGCCGGGGCCGCCGAGCAGGCGCACCAGGAGCAGCGGGTGTCCACGGCCCTGTGAACGGCCCGGTGAACGGCCCGCGGGCACAAGAAGGCGGCGGCTCCGTGACGTTCGCGAAGCCGCCGCTCTCCTGTGCGCCGCCGGTGCTCAACCCGTGCTGACCACCACCGTCTTGGCCGCCTTGTCGTGCAGCCCCTGCTTGTAGGGCTTGTCGAAGTAGCTCCAGCCGCCGCAGATCGCCGTCCAGATGCAGGCGCAGCAGAAGGCGAACGGCACCCACAGCACCACGGAGCGGACCAGGTTGGTCTGCACCGAGGGGGTGGCGCCGT
The DNA here is from genome assembly GCF_036345995.1 of Streptomyces sp. NBC_00557. Classification (NCBI taxonomy): domain Bacteria; kingdom Bacillati; phylum Actinomycetota; class Actinomycetes; order Kitasatosporales; family Streptomycetaceae; genus Streptomyces; species Streptomyces sp. NBC_00557. The sequence goes on along the minus strand of NZ_CP107796.1, from coordinate 5,055,285 downwards.
CGTCCAGGTTCGCCACCCGCATGCGGAACCACTTCTTGCCCAGGGTCTGGCCGTACCGGCTCATCATGAACGTGTCGTAGGCGATGTACAGCACGGCGGCGACGACGGACTGCGCGACGGACCGGCCGACCTCCACGTGGTTGTCGTCCACGGTGTACTCGCGCACCCCGAACGCCCACGTCAGCAGCCAGACGACGATCCCGACGAGCACCATGTCGACGATCCGCGCGAGCGTCCGCTTGCCGCTGTCGGCGAGCGGGGGCATGCCGGCGAGCGGATCACTGGGATAACCGCCGGGGCCGGTGCCGTAGGGGCCGGTGCCGTAGGGGCCACCACCGTAGGGCCCGCCGCCGTAGGGCCCACCGCCGTAGGGGGGAGGCTGGCCGCCGCCGGGGGGCGGGGGCTGGCCGCCGCCCGGGGGCGGGGGCTCGCCGCCGGGCGGAGGGGGCTGCTGGGCGTCGCCGTACGGGGTCTCGTCCGGCGCGCCCGACCCCTGGTCCGACGGGGGCCGCTTCCTGAACGGGTCGTCCTCGGGGCGCTGCTCTCCGGAGCCGGGGGGCGGTTCGCTGCTCATGGCCCGAGTGGACCGCGAACACCCCGGCTCCGCATCCGGCGGACCGCCGGACGGGGGACGGGGGGACGGGGACGGGGGGCGGGGACGGGGGCCGGGAGGTGCGGCCTGCCGGCCCCTTCCCCGGCTCAGCCCGCGACGAAGGTGTGGGCCGCCTTGTCGTGCCAGCACTGGTGCCAGGGCCGGTCGAACAGGCACCAGAGCACGCCCACGATCCCGATGCCGAGCAGCCCGGGCACGCTGTAGACCAGCCAGCGGCGCAGCGCTGCGCCGAAGGCCGGGGGCTCGTGCGCCTCGATGTCCCGGACCTCGAGACCGAGCAGCTTCTTGCCCAGGGTGCGGCCCCACCTGGCGGTCGGCAGCACCTCGTAGCCGACCCCGGCCAGCAGCAGGACGGCGAGCACGATGCCGAGGCTGGTGCCGGTCGTGCCGTCGAGCAGCCAGACGGTGACCTCGCGGCCGGACAGCCTGGCCGCGTCGATCTTCTGCTGGATGTGGTCGGCCGCCCTGAGTCCGAGCGGCACGGCGGCGGCGGCCGTCACGGCGCCCACGACCAGGGTGTCGATCAGCCGGGCGGCGAACCGCTTGCCGAGTCCGGCGGGACGGGCGGCGGCCTGTCGGCGGGCGGCCGCCTGGAACGGGTCCTCCACCGGCGGCTTCCACGGCGCCACCGGCTGCTCGTCCCCGCCGCCGGCCAGCTGGTGCACCTGCTGCGCCCAGGACGCCTGCCCACCACCGGGCCCGCTGGTCACCGGGGTGACCGGGGCGCCGCCCTGCGCGGGCACCGACGGGGCCACGGCCGCCTGCGCGGGCTGTGCGGACTGGGCCTGCGGGGGTGTCTGCGCGGCGGCACGGGCGGCGGCTGCCTTGCCGGCCCCGAAGCCGGAGCCTGCGGCGGGCGACGCCGTCGCGGGGTCGGCGGGAGAAGACTGCGCCGGGGAGGCGGAGGAGGCCTGGGAGGTCGGTGACGCCGGTGCCGGTGAGGCCGGGGAGCCGACGGGACCCTGCGGCCCGAAGCCGCCGGGTGCGGCGCCGTCGCCGTCGGCGGGTGCGGCGAAGCCGGGGCCCTGGGGCGCCCCGTGCGGGCCGAAGCCGGAGCCCGCGGCGGGGTCCGCGCCGGAGGCCGGGGCGCCGGAGGTCTGCGGGGCGGACGCGGGCTGCGCGCCCCGCCGGGCCTGGCCCGGTACCGGACGGAACGTCATCGTGCCGTCGTCCTTGACCGCGGCGGGTCCCGGGACCGGGCGGCGGAAGATGAAGGTGCCGCCGGGATCCTGGTCGTCACCCTCCCCCGGCGCGGTTGAGGCCGCCCCGTCGGGACGGCCGCCCTGGCCGCCCGGCCGGGACGAGCCCGCCGCGGGCACCCGCGGATCGGCGCCCCAGGCGGCTCGCCCGTCACCGCCGCCATGCCCACCGGCACCGGGCTGCCCGGCACCGTGACCACCGGCCCCGGCACCGGACGCGCTAGCACCCTGTCCGCCGGGCCCCGCCTGACCGCCGGTACCCGAAGCGCCACGCCCCGCCTGACCGCCGGCGCCCTGTCCGCCGGCCTCCGCCTGCGCCGCCGCGCCCTGCTCGCCGTACCCGGCCTGCCCCGGGCCGCCGTGCGCGTCGGCGTTCCAGGCTCCCGGAGCGGCCTGGCCGTCGGATGTCCACGCGCCCGCGCCGGCCGGCTGCGGGTCCTCGTCGAAGAAGTGGGGGCCCGTCTCCTCGACGGCCGGGACCGCGGGGCGGATGCCGGGCGGCGGGACGAGCCGTTCGCCGTCCTTCGGCGCCGGGCGGCTGGTGCCGGGCACCCAGGAGGCGCCGTTCCAGTACCGGACGTATCCGGGGATGGACGGGTCCGGGTAGTAGCCCTCGCGGGGCCTGTCGTCACCTGGGGCCGGGGTTGGGGCGCTCATGTCCGTCGTCCCGTATCTGCTCGGGGGTGGGATGGGGGCCTCCACATCTATCAGACCGTGGGCACCCGCAGCGCCAGTCCCGCAGGACCCACCCCTTTCCGGGCAATGCCGTACCGGTGTCCCGCGCGCCGGTGAAAAAAATGTCCCCGAACCCGCGTAATGGCGCAGCCCCCGCTCGCTCTCCCTCTGCGCGGGCCCGGTCCGAGCGGCCCCCGGATGAAAGGAACAGCAGGTCATGCATCACACCGTGGTGGAGCGGGAGCTGGAGATGAGTCTCGTCCTGTCACCGGAGCGGAGCGTCCCGGTGCCGGCCCGGCTGAGCTACCGGTCCGATGATCCGTACGCCGTCCACTTCTCCTTCCACATCAACTCCGACCGCCCCGTCAACTGGACGTTCGCCAGGGACCTCCTGGTGGAGGGGGTGTTCCGGCCGTGCGGGCAGGGGGACGTGCGGGTGTGGCCGACGAAGACGGACGGGCGCAGTGTCGTGCTGATGGCGCTCAGCTCCCCGGACGGGGACGCGCTGCTCCAGGCGCCGGTCCCGCAGGTGTCGGCCTGGCTGGAGCGCACGCTGCGGGTCGTGCCGCCGGGGACCGAGGGCGGGCAGCTCGGCATCGACGACGCGCTCGGCCAGCTGCTCGCCCAGTGAGCCCCGGTTCCCCGGTTCAGAAGAGCTTGCCCGGGTTGAGGATGCCGAGCGGGTCGAAGGCCTGTTTCACGGCCCGCTGCATCTCGAGCCCGACAGGGCCGATCTCCCGGGCGAGCCACTCCTTCTTCAGCACGCCGACGCCGTGCTCGCCGGTGATGGTGCCGCCGAGCTCCAGGCCGAGGGCCATGATCTCGTCGAAGGACTCGCGGGCCCGCCGGGACTCGTCGTCGTCCTGGGCGTCGAAGCAGACGGTGGGGTGGGTGTTGCCGTCGCCCGCGTGGGCGCAGACGCCGATGGTCAGGCCGTACTTGGCGGCGATCCGCTCGACGCCTTCCAGCATGGCGGCGAGCTGCGAGCGGGGCACGCACACGTCGTCGATCATCGTCGTGCCCTTGACCGCCTCCAGCGCGGTCAGCGACAGCCGCCGGGCCTTGAGCAGCATCCCGGACTCGGCCGCGTCCTCGGCCGGGACGACCTCGGTGGCGCCGGCGGCCGCGCACAGGGCACCGACGGCGGCGAGGTCGGCGGCCGGGTCGGGGGTGTCGAAGGCGGCCAGCAGCAGCGCCTCGGTGGTCTCCGGCAGGCCCATGCGGGCGAGGTCGTTGACCGCCTTGACGGTCGTACGGTCCATCAGTTCGAGGAGGGACGGGACGTGACCGCCCTCCATGATCCGGCACACGGCGTCGCAGGCGGTGGCCGCGGAGGGGAACTCGGCGGCCAGCACCAGCTGCTGCGGCGGCTTGGGCTTCAGCGCGAGCACGGCGCGTACGACGATGCCGAGCGAGCCCTCCGAGCCGACGAACAGGCGGGTGAGGTCGTATCCGGCGACGCCCTTGGCCGTGCGGCGGCCGGTGGACAGCAGCCGGCCGTCGGCGAGGACGACGTCCAGACCGAGCACGTACTCGGCGGTGACGCCGTACTTCACGCAGCACAGGCCGCCGGAGCCGGTGCCGATGTTGCCGCCGATGGTGCACATCTCCCAGCTGGAGGGGTCCGGCGGGTAGTACAGGCCGTGCTCCTCCACCGCGCGGGACAGGGTCGCGTTGATCACGCCGGGTTCGACCACGGCGATACGGTCGACGGGGCTGATCTCCAGGATGCGGTCCATCTTGGTGAGGGACAGCACGATGCAGCCGTCGCTGGCGTTCGCGGCGCCGGACAGGCCGCTGCGGGCGCCCTGCGGGACCACCGGCACGCGCAGCTCGCTCGCGACGCGCATGACGTGCTGGACCTGCTCGACGGTGCGCGGCAGGACGACGACGGCCGGGGCGCCGGCCGGGCAGAAGCTCGCCATGTCGTGGGCGTAGGCGCCGGTGACGTCGGGGTCGGTGAGGACGGCCTCGGCGGGCAGGCCGGCCAGGAGCCGGTCGGTGAGAGTGCCGGTCGCCTCGTCGCGTGGGGCTTCGATACGGCTCATGATCACAAGGTTCGCACTCCCGGCCACCGGTGTGAACCCCGCCGGGCCGCACGCCGTCCGGGCTCCGGCAACCGGCCGGCCGGCACGGGCGGGACGGCCACGGTGGTCGCGCACGCCGTGGCCGTCCCGCGCGCCTGTCTCAGAGGTTGCCGCGCTTGGCCTGCTCGCGCTCGATCGCCTCGAACAGGGCCTTGAAGTTGCCCTTGCCGAAGCCCATGGAGCCGTGCCGCTCGATGATCTCGAAGAAGACCGTCGGCCGGTCCTGGACCGGCTTGGTGAAGATCTGCAGCAGATAGCCGTCCTCGTCGCGGTCGGCGAGGATCTTCAGCTCGCGCAGGGTCTCCACCGGCACCCGGGTGTCGCCGACCCACTCGCCGAGGGTGTCGTAGTAGGAGTCCGGGGTGTCGAGGAACTCGACGCCGGCCGCGCGCATGGTCCGCACCGTCTGGACGATGTCGTTGGTGTTCAGCGCGATGTGCTGGCAGCCGGGGCCGCCGTAGAACTCCAGGTACTCGTCGATCTGGGACTTCTTCTTGGCGATGGCGGGCTCGTTGAGCGGGAACTTCACCTTCAGGGTGCCGTCGGCCACGACCTTGGACATCAGCGCCGAGTACTCGGTGGCGATGTCGTCGCCCACGAACTCCTTCATGTTCGTGAAGCCCATGACCTTGTTGTAGAAGGCCACCCACTCGTCCATCTTCCCGAGCTCGACGTTGCCGACGCAGTGGTCGATCGCCTGGAAGGTGCGCTTGGCGGGCGGTTCGACGATCGGCTTGGCGGCGGCGTAACCGGGCAGGTAGGGGCCGTCGTAGCCGGTGCGCTCGACCAGGGTGTGGCGGGTCTCGCCGTAGGTGGCGATCGCGGCGAGGACAACGGTGCCGTGCTCGTCCTTCAGCTCGTACGGCTCGGCGACGGACTTCGCGCCGTGCTCGACGGCGTAGGCGTGGGCGGCCCGGGCGTCGGGGACCTCGATGGCCAGGTCGATGACGCCGTCGCCGTGCTCGGCCACGTGCCGGGCGAGGAAGCGGCCCCAGTCGCTGCTCGGCTTGATCACCGAGGTGAACACGAACCGGGCGGAGCCGTTCTCGAGCACGTAACTGGCGGTCTCGCGGCTGCCGTTCTCCGGTCCGGAGTAGGCGACGAGCTGCATGCCGAAGGCGGTGGAGTAGTAGTGCGCCGCCTGCTTGGCGTTGCCCACGGCGAAGACGACCGCGTCCATTCCCTTGACCGGGAAGGGGTCGGCCTGCCGTGCGGTGTCGGGAGTGTGGTGTGTGGTCTGCGTCATGGCGGAAGGGTGGACCGGCTCTGCAAGGTGCGCAATAGTTCGCGTTTTCACTGGGCAATATGTTCAGCGATACGGCCGTTTCGACGGTGTTTCTGTACAGGATGCCCACCCCTGGAGGTTGCCGTGGCGATCGATCGTCTGGACGGGCGGATCATCGTGCTCCTCGCCCGGGAGCCGCGCATCGGCGTGCTGGAGATGTCCCGGCGGCTGGGGGTCGCGCGGGGCACGGTGCAGGCGCGGCTGGACCGGCTCCAGTCGAACGGGGTCATCCGCGGCTTCGGCCCGCAGGTGGATCCGGCCGCCCTCGGCTATCCGGTGACGGCGTTCGCGACCCTCCAGATCCGCCAGGGCCAGGGCCCCGACGTCCGGGCGCACCTGGCGACCGTCCCGGAGGTCCTGGAACTCCTGACCACCACCGGCACCGGCGACATGCTGTGCCGCCTGGTGGCCCGCTCGAACGCCGACCTCCAGCGCGTCATCGACCGGGTCGTCGGCTTCGACGGCATCGTCCGCGCCTCCACGGCCATCGTCATGGAGAACCCGGTCCCGCTGCGCATCATCCCGCTGGTGGAGCAGGCGTCAGCGGACGGCGCGGAAGGTGCGTAGGCCGAGCCGGGGCGGCTCAGCAGCTCGGCACGGAGCCCTTGCCCGTGTTCAGGGTGTTCAGGGCGTTCACCGCGGTCGTGAGTGTGGTGACCGGGATCAGGCGGAGGCCCTTGGGGAGTTCGGCCTTGGCGTCGGCGCACTCGGCCTTGGGGACCAGGAAGACGGTGGCGCCGTCCCGGCGCGCGGCCTGCGTCTTCAGGGCGACCCCGCCGACCGCGCCGACCTTCCCGGAGGCGTCGATCGTGCCGGTGCCGGCGATGGTGCGGCCGCCGGTGAGGTCACCGCCGCTGCCGTTGCCGTGCAGCTTGTCGATGATGCCCAGGGTGAACAGCAGGCCCGCGCTCGGCCCGCCCACGTCGGCGAGCTTCAGGGTGACCCGGACCTTGTCGGCGCTCAGCCCGAGGTACTTCAGCGCCGCCTGGGTCGCCGCGTCCTGGGACTGCTTCATCTGGGCCTCGTTGTGCTTCTCGATCTCCTTCACGGTGTCGCCGCTCGGGTAGACCGCGTCGCGCGGCATCACCGCCCGGTCGGTGCGGAACCAGCTGCCGAACACGTCGCCGAGGGTGACCCGCGCGTCCGGCCCGGTCGCCACGATCGTGACCATGCGCAGCTGCCCGCTGGTCCGCCGTACCGGCGCACCGGAGACGGTGATCACCTTGGTGCCCTTGTTCTCGCCGAGCACGTTCGCCGTCATGCCGGGCTGCGCCACGGAGAACGGCAGCGGCGCGAACGCCGCCGTGGCCAGCAGGGCCACGGCGGGCACGGCACAGACGGCTACGGCCTGGAGGCGTGTGAGACGTGAGAGCACGACCTCAATCTAACGTGACCACGCGTGGTGCCTTCGTCCCCCGTACAGGTCCCGCCGTTCCCGGGTGAACCTGCGCAGCGCGTCGGGCAGCGGCTCGACGCCGATGCCGGGGCGGGTCGGGACCGGGAGGTGGCCGTCCTGAAGGACGAACGGCTCGGTGAGGTCCTCGGCGAAGTAGCGGGAGGAGGCCGAGGTGTCGCCCGGCAGGGTGAAGCCGGGCAGGGCGGCCAGGGCGAGGTTGGGGGCGCGGCCGATGCCCGTCTCCAGCATGCCGCCGCACCACACCGGGACCCCGTGGGCGTGGGCCACGTCGTGGACCCGGCGGGCCTCGAGGTAGCCGCCGACCCGGGCGGGCTTGACGTTGACCACCCGGCAGGCGTCCATGGCGATCGCGGCGGCCGTGCCGCGGGCGTGGTGCAGGGACTCGTCCAGGCAGACGGGCGTCCGCAGCCGCTGCTGGAGGACGGCGTGGGCGTGCAGGTTGTCCTCCTCCAGCGGCTCCTCGATCAGCAGCAGCCCGAAGTCGTCGAGGCGGCGCAGGTGCTCGGCGTCCGCGAGGGTGTAGGCGGTGTTGGCGTCCACCTGGAGGGGGAGGCCGGCGCCGAAGCGCTCGCGGACCGCGCGGACCGGTTCGACGTCCCAGCCGGGCTCGATCTTCAGCTTGATGCGGACGTACCCCTCGGCGAGATGGCGCTCGACCTCGTCCAGCAGTTCGGGCACCGAGTCCTTGATGCCGACCGACACCCCGGCCGGCACCCGGTCCCGTACCGCGCCCAGAAAGGCCGCGAGCGGCATGCCGTACGACCGCAGCTCGGCGTCCAGCAGGGCCGTCTCCAGGGCCGCCTTCGCCAGCTCGTGGCCCTTGATCTTCGCGAGGGCCGGGGCCAGCCGGGCCGTGCTGAGGTCGGGGAGGGCGGCCGCGCGCGGGACGAGGAAGTCGCGCAGCACGATCTCGGCGCCCGCGACGAACTCCGAGCAGTACAGCGGCTCGGGGTCGGCGGCGAACTCCGACCAGCCCTCGGCGGAGTCGGTGACGACGTGCAGCAGGAAGGTGTCCTTCTCCGTCATCGTGCCGAAGGACGTGCGGAACGGGGTGACCAGCGGGATCGCCACGTGCACGATCTCGACGCGCTCCAGCTTCACGCCGCCTCCCCGGTCCGGGACAGCGTGTACCAGCCGTCGCGGGACATTCCGGTGGCGCGGAACCCCTCCTCGAAGGCCGTCAGCAGCACCTCGCGCACCGCGTGCCGCCAGCGCAGCGCCAGCGCCGGGTCGGCGGCGCGCAGCTTGACGGCGTCCTCGGGCACCCGGCACCAGACGTGCCGGTCGTCGCGGCGGGCGAGGGGGTCGCCGTCGGGGGCGGTGCGGGTGACGGGCGCGCCGGCGGGGCCCGGGGGCTCGGTCGAGCGGGGCGGCGCCTCCAGGTCCCAGGTCACGGTCAGCCGGTCGCTCTCGTCGCCGTCGTTCACGCCGTCGGTCATGGGGCCGTAGAAGTCGACCAGGTACTCGGTGCCGGTGGCGCCCAGCTTGACCAGGTTGAAGCGGGCGTTGCGGCCGACGAGCGGGTCGAAGGTCCAGCGCATGGTGCGGGCGCCCAGGCCGAGCGCCCAGTCGCGCTGGGCGAGCTTCACGGCGTGCCCAAGGCCCCGGTCGGCGGCGGCGACCAGGGAGTACGTGCCGCGGTCGGGGGCGAGGACGGCGACGGACGCCCCGGCGAGCCGCCGCCCGTCGTACGCGGCGTGCACCGCGCCGCCCGCGTGCACCAGGCTGTGCAGGACCTCGGCCGGGTAGGGCGGTGCGGAGCGCGGCGTGTGCCAGACGTCGCTGAAGTAGTCGGCCACGGCCGCGAGGGAGGCGACGTCCTGGACGGTACGGATGGTGACTCCTGCTGTCATGCCACGAGTCTCGGAGGAATGGGCCCGGCATATGTTGTGCGAGCGGCCAACGGAAGGGTACGTTCGTTTCACCATCCGCCAACAGCCTGCTCAGGGACGCTCATGGACGCCTGCACCCTCGGTGACCTCCTGGACGTCGTCGGCGGTCCCGCGCTGCGCCTGCACACGGCGCCCGCCGGGCAGGCCGTACCGGTCACCGAGGCGGTGCTGTACGACGGCCGGCTCCCGCTGCCCCGGCTGCCCGGCGCGCTGCTGCTGGCGGTCGGCGTACCGGCGGCCGAGGCGGGCCCGCTGCTGCGGGCGGCGGCCGAGGCGGAGCTGACCGGGGTGGTGGTGCGCGGCGCCGGCGGCCCGGCCGGCGAGGCGGAGGCGCACGGCGTGGCGCTGCTGTCGGTCGCCGAGGACGCGGCCTGGCACCATGTGCACCTGCTGCTGGCCTCGGCCCTCGCCGCGGGGCCCGCCGCGCCGGCCGACGGCGGCCTCGGTGATCTGTTCGCGCTGGCCGACGCGATCGCCACGGCGACCGGCGGCGCCACCGCCATCGAGGATCCCCGGCAGCGCATCCTCGCCTACTCCACGGTCCCCGGTCAGCCGGTGGACGAGGACCGCCGGCAGGGCATCCTCGGCCGGCAGGTGCCGCCCAGCGCGGAGAACACCGAGCAGTACCGCCGGCTGTTCGCCGCCGACCGGCCGCTCCGGCTGCCCGCGCTGTCCGACGGCGACCTGCCCCGCCTCGCCATGCCGGTGCGGGCGGGCGGCGAGACGCTCGGCTCGGTCTGGGTGATCGACGGCGGCTCGCTCGCCGACGACGCCGAGGACACCCTCGCCCAGGGCGCCTCCACCGCCGCCCTGCTCCTGCTGCGGGCGCGCGCCGCCCGGGAACTGGCCCGGCACCGGGGCAGCGAACTGCTGCGCCGCCTGCTGGACGGCACGGCCCCGGACCCGGCGACGGCCGCCGAACGGCTCGGCGTCACCGGGCCCGCCCGGGTCGCGGCCTTCGTGCTCGACTCCGCCGCGAACGTCCCCGACGCCGAGCGCACCGCGCTGCGCCTCCTGGACGCCGTGAGGCTGAGCTGCGAGGCGCGCTACGGGAGGCACGCCGGGGTGCTGGTGGACGGGGTGGTGTACGCGGTGCTGCCCGGGCCCGGCGAGCGGCACCGGCGGCTGGCCGAGGACATCGTGGCGCGGGCCGGGCAGGCGCTGCGGGCGCCGGTGCGGGCGGCGCTCGGCGAGGTGGTGCCGGACGCGGCGGGCCTGGCGGACTCGCGGGCGGACGCGGACCTGGTGCTGCGGGTGCTGGACGCGGAGCTGCCGGTGGCCGCGGTGGACGAGGTCCGGGCCCGGGTGGTGCTGCTGCGGCTGGCCGAAGTGATGGGCGAGCGGCGGGAATTGAAGGCGGGCGCGTGGCGGCGGGTGCTGGCGTACGACGCCGAGCACGGCACGGAGTACGCCCGCACACTGGTCTGCTGGTTCGACGCGGGCTGTGACATGGCGGGCGCGGCCAGGCTTCTCGCCGTGCACCCCAACACCTGCCGCTACCGCCTCAGGCAGCTCCAGCAGCAGGTCGGGGTCGACCTGGATGACCCGGACGAACGGCTGGTGCTCTGGCTTCAGTTGAGGGTGCTGGCAGGGCTCGGCTCAGCCACGCCCTGAGCCGCGCCTCACAGCGCCGAAGATGCTCGACGGGCACGTACTCCCCCGGCGTGTGGGCGAGGGAGGGGTCGCCGGGGCCGTAGTTGAGCGCGGGCACGCCCAGCGCGGCGAACCGGGCGACGTCCGTCCAGCCCAGCTTGGGCCGCGGCTCGGCGCCGAGCGCGGCGGCCAGGGCGCCGACCCGGTCGAGGTGCGGCAGGGCCCCGCCGACGACCTCCGTGACCCGGACCTCGTACTCCGGGAAGAGCCCGCGCACGTACGCCTCCGCCTCCTTCGGTGAGCGGCTCGGCGCGAAGCGGCAGTTGACGGTGACCACGCACTCGTCGGGTACGACGTTCCCGGCGACCCCGGCCCGTACGGCGACGGCGCTCAGTCCCTCCCGGTACTCCAGCCCGTCGACCACGACGCGCTCCGGCCGGTGCGCGTCGAGCCGCTGCAGCACCCGGCCGGCCTTGTGCGCGGCGTTGACGCCCTGCCAGGCGCGGGCGGTGTGGGCGCGGGCGCCCCCGACCACGATGTCGGCGGTGAGGATGCCCTGGCAGCCGGCCTCCACACCGGCGTCGGAGGGCTCCATGAGGAGGGCGAGCCCGGCGTCCTGAAGCAGTTCCGGCCGCTCGGCGCCGATGCGGGCGAGCCCGTTGCGGGCCCCCTCCACCTCCTCGCACTCGTAGAAGACGTAACTGACGTCGCGCACCGGCGCGGTCACGGTGGCCGCCAGCCGCAGGGCGACCGCCACCCCGCCCTTCATGTCGCAGGCGCCGAGCCCGTGCACGCGGCCGTCCGCGAGCCGGGAGGGCAGGTTGCCCGCCGCCGGGACGGTGTCCAGGTGCCCGGCGATCAGGGCGCGTTCGCCGCGGCCGAGCCGGGTGCGGGCGACGACGGAGTTGCCGACCCGGTCGACGGTGAGATGCGGCAGGGCGCGCAGGGCGTGCTCGACGGCGTCCGCGATCTCCGCCTCCTGCCCGCTCTCGGAGGGCAGGTCGACCAGGGCGCGGGTGAGGTCGACGACGTCGGCGGTGAGGTCGAGGCGGGTCATGCGGGGTCTTCCTGGAGGTCGGGCCGGAGCAGGGCGAGCCGGGAGTGCCGGATGCCGTAGAGGCCGTAGATCACGAGTCCGGCGGCCATCCACGCGCCGAACGCGATCCAGGTGCCGGCGCCCAGGCTGCCGAGCATGTAGACGCAGAAGCCGACGCCGAGCAGCGGCGTGACGGGCGAGAACGGCACCCGGAAGGAGCGCGGGGCCTCGGGGCTGCGCCGGCGCAGGATGACAACGGCCAGGTTGACCAGCATGAACGCGAAGAGGGTGCCGATGCTGGTGGCGTCGGCGAGGCTGCCGAGCGGCACGAGGGCGGCGAGGACCGCGATGAACGCCGAGACGATCACGGTGTTGGCGCGGGGCACCCCGGTGCGCGGGTGCACCTTGGCGAACAGCGGCGGCACGAGCCCGTCCCGGGCCATGGCGAACAGGATGCGGATCTGCCCGTACTGCACGGTGAGCACCACGCTGGTGGTGGCGACGACCGCGCCGACGGACAGCAGGATCGGCCACAGGTTCCCGCCGCCGACGGACCGCACCAGCACCTCGCTGAGCGTGGCCTCGGTGCCCGCGAACTGCTTCCACGGCATGGCGCCGAGCGCGGCGACCGCGACGAGGACGTACAGGGCGGTGACGAGGACGAGCGACAGGATGATGGCCCGCGGCAGGTCCCGCTGCGGATCGCGGGCCTCCTCGCCCGCGGTGGAGGCGGCGTCGAACCCGATGTAGGAGAAGAACAGGGAGGCCGCTCCGGCGCTCATGCCGGCGGCGCCGAGCGGGAAGAGGGGGTGGAAGTTCCCGGCGCGGAAGGCGGTGAAGGCGACGGCGCAGAACAGCACGAGGGCGGCGATCTTGACGGCGACCATGATCGTGTTGGCGACGGCGCTCTCCTTGGCGCCGCGCAGCAGGACGACCATCGCGAGGACGACGATGAGGGCGGCCGGGATGTTCAGGGTGCCCCCGGCGCCGGGCGGCGCGCTGAGCGAGTCGGGCAGGGCCACCCCGAAGGTGAGCTGGAGCAGCTCGTTGACGTACTGCCCCCAGCCCACGGCCACGGCGGCGACCGACACCCCGTACTCCAGGATGAGACACCAGCCGCACACCCAGGCGACCAGTTCGCCGAGGGTGGCGTAGGCGTAGCTGTAGGAGGACCCCGAGCCGGGGATCATGCCGGCCAGCTCCGCGTACGACAGCGCCGAGAACAGGGCGGTGACGCCGGCCAGGACGAAGGAGACGACGATCGCCGGTCCCGCCTCCGGCACGGCCTGCCCGAGCACCACGAAGATGCCCGTGCCGAGGGTGGCTCCCACGCTGAGCAGCGTCAGCTGGGCCACGCCCATGGTCCGCTTCAGCGGGCTGCCGGCGGCCTCGCCGACGAGATGCCGCACCGGCAGGCGCCGGGTGAGGCTGTGTGTCCGGGTTCTCGGCGCTGCGGCCTCCGGCCGGCTGTCCACTGTGTCCACCGCGATCTTCCCTCCGCCTCGGGGCTGTTGACCCCTGATGATGCGGAGGGTGCGGGGCGGCGGGGTGCGCGGATCGGCCAGAGGTAGGGGCCGCCGATTGGCCGGATGGCCAAAGGGGCCCTCTGTGACCGAAGGACCCTTCGGGGGCGCCCGGGGCGAGCGGGCACACCCTCGGCGCGGCCGGTGTCAGCGCAGGGCCTCGGCTTTCGGCGCGGCCGGTGTCAGCGCAGGGCGTCGGCTTTCGGCGCGGCCGGCGTCAGCGCAGCGCCTCGGCTTTCGGCGCGGCCGGCGTCAGCGCAGGGCCTCGGCGACCTCCTTCGCCGCCTCCACCACCCTCGGCCCCACCCGTTCCGGTACGGAGTCCGCCAGCATGACGACGCCCACGCTGCCCTCGACGCCGGTGACCCCGATCAGCGGCGCGGCCGCCCCGCTCGCCCCGGCCTCCAGTTCGCCGTGCGTGAGGGTGTACCCGGGGTCCGCGGCCGGAGACTGCCGCGCGGACAGGATCGCCTTGCCCGCCGCGCCCCGGTCCAGCGGATGCCGGAACCCGGCCCGGTACGCCACGTGATAGTCGGTCCACGTCGGTTCGACCACGGCGACGGCCAGCGCCTCCGTCCCGTCCACCAGCGTCAGATGCGCGGTCGCCCCGATGTCCTCGGCGAGCGAGCGCAGCGCGGGCAGCGCGGCCTCCCGTACCAGCGGATGCACCTGCCGGCCGAGCCGCAGCACCCCCAGCCCGACCCGTGCGCGCCCGCCCAAGTCCCGGCGTACGAGCGCGTGTTGCTCCAGGGTGGCGAGCAACCGGTACACCACGGTACGGTTCACGCCCAGTTTCGTGGACAACTCGGTGACGGTCAGCCCATGGTCGGTGTCGGCCAGCAGCTTGAGGACGCGCAGTCCCCGATCGAGCGTCTGAGAGGTCTCCGCGGTCACGACGCCCACTCCTTTGGTGGTGAGGTCGACGGCCCCCTGAGCGGCGGATGCGTCACCGAGTCCCGTCGGCGACGCGCTTCAGAGGCCGCCGATCGGCAGAACGGCCCAGCGGCTCCGGGCCATGTCGCTTCACGGCTGCGCTCCGCGGCGGCGCTGCCACGGGGCGTGTGCGTAGCGGGACAGTAGCGAAGCAGGTTCGCTGAGCGGAAGCCTCCGTCCAGAATCCGGTCAAGCCGAGATCCGGCCTGCTGTCATTCGTCCGGAAACGCACGGCCCCCAGGAACTGACACGCGCCAGTCCCTGGGGGTCCCGGGTACGGCCCCGCCACCTGCCGGCCGGCTCACCTCATGCGGGTCGCCCACTCCTGCACCTTGGCGATCCGCTGCCGCAGCTGCCCCGCCGTCGCCTCCGCGCTGGGCGGTCCCCCGCACACCCGCCGCAGCTCGGTGTGGATCACGCCGTGCGGCTTGCCGCTCTGGTGGACGTACGCACTGACCAGGGTGTTCAGCCGCTTGCGCAGCTCCATCATCTCCTTGTGCGTGACCACCGGCCGCCGCTCGGCCGGCAGCTCCAGCAGGTCGGCCTCACTGTCCGGTTTCTTACGGCTGTGCGCGATCTGCCGGGCCTGCCGCTTCTGCAACAGCAGTTGCACCTGCTCCGGTTCCAGCAGGCCGGGAATGCCGAGGTAGTCCTGCTCCTCCTCGCTGCCCGGGTGGGCCTGCATGCCGAACTCGGCGCCGTCGTAGAGCACCCGGTCGAAGACGGCGTCGGACTCCAGCGCCTCGAAGGGCAGCATGTCCTGCTCGCCGGTGTCCTCGTCCTGCTGCTTGTTCGCCTCCTCCATCTCCTTCTCGGATTCGGCGTACGGGTCCTCCTCGCCCTCCTTCTTCGGCTTGTCCAGGGCGTGGTCCCGCTCCTTCTCCATCTCGTTGGCGAAGGTCAGCAGGTCGGGCACGGTCGGCAGGAACACGGACGCGGTCTCGCCGCGCCGCCGGGACCGTACGAAGCGCCCGACGGCCTGTGCGAAGAACAGGGGGGTGGAGATGGTGGTGGCGTAGACCCCCACCGCGAGCCGGGGCACGTCGACGCCCTCGGACACCATGCGCACGGCGACCATCCACCGGTCGTCGCTCGCACTGAACTCGTCGATCCGCTTCGAGGCGCCGGCGTCGTCGGAGAGGACGAGCGTCGCCTTCGTGCCGGTGATCTCCCGGATCAGCTTGGCGTACGCACGCGCCGAGTCCTGGTCGGAGGCGATGACCAGCGCCCCGGCGTCCGGGATGGCCTTCCTGACCTCGGTCAGCCGCTGGTCGGCGGCGCGCAGCACGCTGGGCATCCAGTCGCCGCGCGGATCGAGCGCCGTACGCCAGGCCTGGCTGATCGCGTCCTTGGTCATCGGCTCGCCGAGCCGCGCGGCGACCTCGTCGCCGGCCTTCGTGCGCCAGCGCATGTTGCCGCTGTAGGAGAGGAAGATGACCGGCCGGACGACGCCGTCCGCCAGGGCGGAGCCGTAGCCGTAGGTGTAGTCGGCGGCGGACCGCCGGATGCCGTCCGGTCCCTCCTCGTACGTCACGAAGGGGATGGGGTTGGTGTCGGAGCGGAACGGCGTGCCGGTCAGCGCGAGCCGGCGCGTGGCGGGCTCGAAGGCCTCCAGGCAGGCCTCGCCCCAGGACTTGGAGTCACCGGCGTGGTGGATCTCGTCGAGGATGACGAGCGTCTTGCGCTGCTCGACGCGGTTGCGGTGCAGCATGGGCCGCACGCCGACGCCGGCGTAGGTGACGGCGACGCCGTCGTACTCCCGGC
Source organism: Streptomyces sp. NBC_00557 (assembly GCF_036345995.1). Classification (NCBI taxonomy): domain Bacteria; kingdom Bacillati; phylum Actinomycetota; class Actinomycetes; order Kitasatosporales; family Streptomycetaceae; genus Streptomyces; species Streptomyces sp. NBC_00557. The sequence goes on along the minus strand of NZ_CP107796.1, from coordinate 5,039,268 downwards.
CGAGCGGGCCCGCGCTGTACTCGGGATCGAGTTTGATCCCTATTCTTCCGGCCGCCTCTGCCCACTGCTTCTTCAGGTGCTCGGTCGGCGCGACCACGGTCACCTGCTGCACGACGTGGTGGTGCAGCAGCCAGGAGGCGAGCGTCAGCGCGAAGGTCGTCTTGCCGGCGCCGGGCGTGGCCACGGCGAGGAAGTCGCGCGGCTGCTCCTGGATGTACTTCTCCATCGCCCCCTGCTGCCAGGCACGCAGCTTGCTGGCGGTACCCCAGGGCGCGCGGCCGGGGAAGGCGGGCGACAGGTGGTGGGAGGAAGCGGTGGTGGTAGTCACGGTCTCCGTTTGTGAGGCTCGGCGGCTCGGCTACGTACGACAACCGGGCCACCCTACCGGCGGCCCGGCGGTGTCAACGCGCGAACGAGGCCGGGTCGCTCGTGGGTGGGACCGAGGTCACATCACCTCGCACGGCGCCCTCGCACCCGGCGCGGTTCGACTGCCGCCGGATGGCAGCAGAACCCGGCACGGCTCGGCCGCCGACCGGCAGCGGCGGGCAGGGTGGCGGCCGGTGACGACAGGGAGGATGGCGGCAGAACCCGGCACGGTTCGGCTGCCGACCGATGGCGGCGGGCAGGGCGGGGGCCAGTGGCAGCAGGCACGAAGGCGACGGGTGGCGGCAGGCAGGGTGGCGGCGGGTGGCGGCAGGCACCGTGCCCGCCGATGACGGCCGATGACGCCGGTGACGGTAAGCACCACGCCCACCGATGATGGCCGGCGGCGGCAAGCACCACGCCCACCGATGACGACCGGCGGCGCCAAGCACCACGCCCGCCGATGACGGCCGATGACGGCAGGCACCATGCCGGCCGGTGCCGGACTCGTACCGGCTGTCAGTGGGCCCGCAGCCGTCGCGTCACCCACGCCGCCGCCAGCGCCACCCCCGCCATCGGCAGGAACACGGCGGCGAAGGCGGCGGGCCGGGACCCCCCGGCCGCCGTCGCCGTGGCGGCCGTGCTGCCGCCGCCCAGCGCGGCGAACGCGGCGCCGGTCGCGGCGAGCAGCAGCGCGTTGGAGAGGGCGTCGGAGATCTGGAGCGCGGCGGAGTTGGCGCCGGCCTCCTCAGGGGCGGACAGCTGGAACAGCAGCACGCCGGTGGAGGAGATCACCAGGCCCATGCCGAAGCAGCCGAAGCCCCAGGCGACGGCGACGGTCCACACGGGCACGGCGTGCACGAGCACGCTCGGCGCGGCGGTGATCGCGGCGGCGACCAGCAGCATGCCGAAGGTCATCAGCCGTTCCCGGTACGGCTGCAGGCGCTGCCGGGACTGCACCCACGAGCCCAGCGCCCAGGAGCCGCCGCCCGCGGCCAGCGAGAACCCGGCGAGCGTCGGGGAGAGCCCGCGCTGGGTGACCAGCATCAGCGGCACGAAGGACTCGGCGGCGATGAAGGAACCGGCGGCCAGCCCGCGCAGCAGCACCACGGAGGGCATGCCGCGGGCGGCCCGGCAGGTGCCGGGCGGCAGAAGACCGCGGACGGCGGGCACCAGCAGGGCGGCACCGGCCAGGCCCGGCAGGAGGGAGAGGGGGCGCAGGTCCTGCGCGGCGTACTGCACCAGGCCGGCGCCGGCGGAGATGCCGAGGGCGAGCCGGATCCGCCGCCGGTCGAAAGAGGCGGCGCCGGCCTGCTCGTCGACCGGGCCGGATGCCCTGCGCCGTATCTGCGGCAGGGCGAGGGCGAGCGGGAGGACGACGAGGACCGGGATGCCGAGGAAGACCCAGCGCCAGCCGAGGTGCTCGGTGACGGCGCCGGAGGCGAGCGGGCCGACGACGGAGGGGACGACCCAGGAGGCCGCGAACGCCGCCATGATCGCGGGTCGCAGCCGCTCCGGGTAGGCGCGGCCGACGACGACGTACAGCGCCACGATGACCAGCCCGCCGCCGAGCCCTTGCACGGCCCGGCCGAGGATGAACACCCACATGGCCTGCGCGGTCCCGGCGACGACCAGCCCCGCCGCGAAGGCCCCGATCCCCGTGGTCAGCGCCCCGAGCGGGCCGCGCCGGTCGGACCACTGGCCCGCCAGCACCATGCCGAACAGGCTGGTGGTGAAGTACCCGGAGAAGGCGAACGCGTACTGCGCCACGCCGTCCAGTTCCCGCGCCGCGACCGGCATCGCGGTGCCGACGGCGGTCGCCTCGAAGGCGATCAGCAGCACGACGGACACGATCCCGACACTGAGCGCCCGATAGCCCCGCCCCAGCACACCGTCGCCCTGCTCGACGGGCTTCAGGACATCGGCGTCGCTGGACTCAAGGGCACTCATGCCCACCAGAGTAAGGCCCGAAACGGCATTTCACCCCTGTCAATAGGTCCCAACCGCCCCGAGACCTTGGTCCTACGCCCCCTTTCATGAACGCCGTATGGCAGTCCCGTTGCACCCCGCCCGTCTCCCTTGAACCCTCCCAGCACGAGCCCATAACGTCATTCCCACGAACACGGCCGTGTGCCCGAGTGGTTCAGGGGCTCGCCTGCAAAGCGAGTTACGTGGGTTCGAATCCCGCCACGGCCTCCGGTGCCTTGGTCAGGCAAGGCGTAAGGGCGGCACCCCGGGAGGGGCGCCGCCCTTCTGGCCGTCCGTCCCGGTTCCCACCCGGCTCGGCTGAATGGTCCTGTCGGGTCGCGTCACCGACCCCGTGCCCGACAGCACATCACCCGAATGGCGCAACAAGACGTGCCACCCACATGGGTGAAGATCAGGCTGGCTAATGCCCCAGTCGAGGCAATCCGTGAAAGGGGAACCACATGCGTACTCGACGAATCCTCGCCGCCGTCATCGCCGCGGCAGCCCTCGCCGGACTCGGCCTCACAGGCGCCGCCACCGCCACCGCCGCCACCGCACAGGGTGCCACATCTTACGTCACCCCTTCTCAGTGCAAGCAGGGCGGCGGAACGCCCGCGATCAACGACACGGGCAACTACTGCAAGGGCGGGACGCACGACGGGGAGCAGGTCGACTGAGCCCCACGAGGCGCCCAGCAGCCACGCGCCGCGGGGCGCCGCCACGCGGGCTGCCGCGAGCGCAGCCGGGAGAGTCGCAGGGACTGCAGGCCGGCTACCGCGCTTCGCGCAACCGCGGTTACTCAGCGGTCAGTCTGTGAGGCACCACTCACCGAGTGTCGGCAGGCGGCCTTGCCGCGCGGATCCGGCCCGCCGGGGCCAGGACCGCGCGACCAAACCGGAAGGCAGGTGCGTCCCATGCGTACGTCGACCCGTATCGCCGGTGCCCTCACCGGCCTGACCCTCGCCCTGGGCGGTGCGGTCCTCACCGCTCCCGCGGCCCGGGCGGACATCCCCGCCTGCACACGAATGGCGGAACTGGCCGGTGCCACCGCTTCCGACTCCGTCACAGCGGCCTGCAGCCGTGGTGTGGTCGGAGACCTGCAGGGTTGTGTGACCGGGCTGACCGGGGCCGGAGTGGCGGGCGGCGCCGCGACCGGTGCCTGCCGGGCGGCGGCCCACGAACCGCGTTAGGGGACCGCGCGGCAGCCGCCCGCCGGCACCGGTCGGAGGCAGGCGCGGCCCGTCCCCTCCCCAGCCTCCCGGCCTGCCCGCTACCAGAACGCGGCCCCGGTGGTCACTCTCGCCTCGCGGGCCTCATGCGGAGCACCCATGCTGAGTAAGAGGGCGCCGTCGTCTTGAGAGGAAGACCTGTCCTTCCCTAAGGCCGAACGAAGGCGCCTGAGAGGAGGAGGAAGTCGTGCGCATGCGAAGAATCCTGGGCGTCGCCCTGGCCGCGGCAACCCTTGTGGGCGTGAGCGCCGTCGGCGCTGTCGGCGCCGGGGCCGCCTCGTCCCCGAACATCTCCGGGAACGACTGCACGGCCGCCGGCGGACAGATCGTTTCACGCCCCTACGCCGGCGAAGCCTGCGTGCTGCCTGACGGGACCACCCAGCCGATCACTTGACGGCCGGCGTACGGCTGGTCGGCCAGTCCGGCCGGCGCACCCGGCACGGTGCGTACGGGCTGACGGCACCCGGTCCACCGTTGGGTGGACCGCCCGCACCCGTCTCGGCACCGCGGCACTCGCGAGGGCGGACGCCGACTCGAAGCCGAGGCCGTCACCGCTTCGAGACGGTCCACGCCGCCCGTGACACCGCGCCCGCCGCCGTCCTGAACGGCCTCGTCCATGTCGTCATGCAATGACCGGCGAGGCCGTTCGCATGTCCTGGCTGTCCTGGTCCCGGGTTGATGCCGGATCGATTCCGGATCCCCCGGCTGCATGGCTCACGAGCGTTGACACTCGGCGGGTTCTGCACAGGCGCAGAAGAACGAGCAGCTCCGCCCGCATCACCCACCGGCACGGCGCACCCGCCGGCCGTCTCCGCCGTGCTGCTCGACGACCCCGGGGATGACTCCGTCGTTCGGCCCATCAAGGCCACCGGCCGCAACGCCGAAAAGGACCAAGCGGAGTCGCCCCACCCTCGCGTTCCGGTGCGCCTCCGCGCCCCAGGCCGCCCCTGCTGGCGGACGGTCCCCTACCCCGGCCGGCAGGCCCGGAGGAGATCCCGCATGCGCGTCTTCCTGCCCCCGACCGCCGTCACCACCGCCGCGCTCCTGCTCGTCACGGTCACCGGCGCGACTCCCGCCGCCGCACGCCGGAACCCCGACGGCACACCACTGGTCAAGGTGTCCCACGGCGACCCGTACGCGAAGTGCACCATCGGAGCGCGGTCCCCCGACAGCGTCGTCTACCCGGCCACCGAGGTCGAGCCGTATCTGTCCGTCGATCCACGTGATCCCAAGCGTGTCGTCACCGTGTTCCAGCAGGACCGGTGGAACGACGGCGGCGCCCGTGGCCTGGCGGCCGGCTGGAGCACGGACGGCCGCACCTTCCACCGGAGCACGCTGCCGTTCAGCCTGTGCGCGCCCGGCGGCGCGGACTACGAACGGGCCACCGATCCCTGGGTGAGCACCGGACCGGACGGCACGGTCTACGCCGGCGGGGAGGGCGTCGACTACACGAAGAGCACGCGCAGCGCCCTCCTGGCCGCCACGTCCCACGACGGCGGCCGCACCTGGCATAACCTCACCACCACGCACGTCGACGAGCAGCCGTTCTTCAACGACAAGCCCTCCCTCACCGCCGACCCGATCCGCAAGGGCACCGCCTACCAGGTCTGGGACCGCCTCGACAACGACCCACCCGGCCCCAGCTCCCTGGACGGCCCCGGCTACATCTCCCTCACCCGCGACGGCGGCCGCACCTGGAGCAAGGCCCGGCAGTTCGTCGGCACCAGCACCGTGCCCAACACCCAGACCATCGGCCACCTGATCGTCGCCGACCCGCGCACCGGCACCCTGTACGACTCCTTCGACCGGATCACCCACTCCGACGACCTGAGCACCGTCGTCGAAGCCCGCTACGAGGTGGTCACCTCGACCGACGCCGGAGAGACCTGGAGCGCCCCGGTCACCGTGGCCCGGGACACCTCCGTACCGGAGGTCGACCCGAACGACCCCGCCAGATCACTGCGCGCCGCGGCCACCCTGCCGAGCCCGGCCGTCGACCCCGGGACAGGCACGCTGTACATGGCCTACGAGGGCTCGGACTTCTCCGGTGGAAGGTTCGACTCCGTCCAGCTCGTGCGGTCCACGGACAGCGGACGCACCTGGGGACCTCCGGAGCTGATCAGCCCCAGGGGCGTTCCGGCCTTCTCACCGTCGATCGCGGTCGCCGAACGGGGCACGGTCGCGCTCACCTACTACGACCTCCGCTTCCTGGAGCCCGGCAACACCACCACCCTGCCCACCGCCTACCAACTGGCCACGCTGCGGCCCGGAAAGCCGGGGCCCCGGACGGAACGACGGATCTCGCGGATCTTCGACTGGCTGCAGGCGCCGTTCGCCGGGGGCTACTTCCTCGGCGACTACCAAGGCCTGGTGGCGGACGGCAAGGGAGTACGGGCGGTGCTCACCGAGGCCCACTCCGGCGCACCGCAGAACCGTACGGACGTGTACACCGGCACTCTCCGCACCCGCGAACCGGCGCGGACGCCGTCGGTCACCGGATGGAACGCCCCCGGACCCGTCCGGACCAGCCGCTGACCGGCACCGCCTGCAGAGCGAGTCCGGGCGGGGTGGGTCAGAGGGCTCCGCCCCGCTCGTCCTGGAGCAGTTCGGTCCAGCAGTGCCAGTCGGGGCCGGGGGGTGGGGCCGTGGGGTCGACCGCGGACAGGGTGTGGAGCATGGCCGCGGCCAGGTGGTCGTAGGCGCGGGTGGTCAGTTCGTGGCCGAGGTGTTCGTCGATGGTGCGCTCGTGGTGGAGGAGCCAGAGCGTGAAGGCGAGGGTGGAGACGTCCGTGTTGAGGGGGTGGAGCGTGGCCTCCGGCTCGCTGAAGGCCAGCACCGCGCCCGTCCTGCCGTCGAGAACCACGCTGTTGTCCTCGACGAGGCGGCCGAGGCGGATCAAGTGGTCGGCGTGGGCCGGGAGTTCACCGAGGGAACCGTCCCCGGTGCACTCGTCGGCGGCGTACTCCCGGAGCGTCGGCAGCGGGACGTCCGTGTCGGCGTGGAAGAGGACCGCCTCCTCCGGCAGGCCGGTCTCGCGCAGGAAACGGCGGGTCGGCTCGTGCGTGAGCGTCGCCGGGAAGTCGACCTCCTCGAAGCGGGACACCCGGCCGTGACCGAACTGCTCGTCCAGCAGGCGGGCGGGGACGTCCAGGGTGAGGCCGGAGGCGGTGCCGGGGCCGGCGACCAGGGCGAGCGGGCGGATCAGGGCCGCCGCCTTCCAGTACGGCGGGACCTCGCCGTCCGCGCCCTCCTCGAACAGCGAGAGGAGACGGCGGGTGGCCTGGGCCGCCGTCTCGGGGCCGTACCGGCCGGCGAGGGAGGCGAAGCGGCCGCGCAGGCCCGCCAGTTCCTCCGTGACCGCGGCGAAACGCAGCAGCGTGTCCAGGGAGGGCGCGAACGGGCGGGGGCGGGGCGTGGCGAAGAGATAGGCCGTCGTCAGCTCACCGGTGCCGCCGTCGAGCAGGATCGACTCGCGCCGCATGCCCGCCGGGTTGAGCAGTTCGCCTATCACCAGCCGGTCCCGCAGCTCGTCCGCGACCCGGAACGGGCCGTCGGCGGCGTCGGCGAGCGTGCGCAGGCCGTGCGTGTGCAGCGGGGAGAAGGTCAGCAGGTCGGTGCCCGCGGGCAGGCCGGCGCCGGCGAGCAGGCCGCGTGTCGGCCCGTGCGTGACATGGCGGTCCAGCTCCGCCTCGGTCAGCGTGATCACCGGAACGCCGGCGCCGGTCGTGCTCATCGCTCCCCCGCGATCTTCCCCGTCGGTGCACCCGTGCGTGAGTCCGCACGTGAGTCCGTGAGTGCGAGTGCCCCCACCGCTCAGCACACTACGCCGCACCACTGACAACGGCCCTCGACGGGAAGGACGCCGGGCGAGCGGTGCACGTTGCCCGGCGGCAGGCTCCAGTACCGCGGGCATTCGGGGCCGTGCCCGTACACGTCAACTGCCGTGCGGGGGGCATCCGTGGTCACCGGGATGTGCCCCGGCGTCTCACTGCGGTGTGACCACCGCCGCCTGGGGGCGGATCGGGAGGCGGTTGACCGGGCGGCCGGTGGCTGCGCGGACCGCGGAGGCGATCGCGGCCGGGGCCGTCACGACCGGGACCGCGCTGACGGACTTGGCGCCGAAGGGGGCGACCACGTCCCGCTCCTCGACCAGTTTGACGATCCGGATGTCCGGGGCGTCCAGGGCTGTCGGCAGGGCGTAGCCGGTCAGGTCGGGGTGGCGGATCAGGCCACGGGGGGTGCGCAGGTTCTCGGTGAGCGCGATGCCGACGCCCTGGGTCACGCCCGCCTCGATCCGGGCCGCCAGCTGGGTCGGGTTGAGGACCCGGCCCACGTCCTGGGCGACCGCCAGCTCCACCACCCGCACCGAGCCCAGCTCGATGTCGACGTCGACGACCGCGCGGATCGCGCAGAAGGCCAGGCCCACGAAGGCGTCGCCCTGGCCGGAGGCGTTCAGCGGCTCGGTGGGGTGCGGGCGGCACTGGGCCGTCGCCCACAGCTCCTTGCCGTCCATCGCCTCCGTGACGGTCGTGGAGAGCACGCCGTCGTACGAGGTGATCTTGCCGTCGGTGATCTGGAGGAGCTCGGTGGACATGCCGAACTTGTGGGCGAGGGGCTGCAGGAGCTGGGTGCGGACCATCTTGGCCGCGCGTTCCACCGCGCCGCCGGAGACCCAGGTGTGCCGGCCCCGGCAGCCCGCGCCGGCCGGCGGCTGGTCGGTGTCGACCGGGGCGACGTGGACCTCCTCGATGCCGAGGGTCTCCTGGACGATCTGGCGGGCGAGGGTGGTGAAGCCCTGCCCGGTCTCCACGGCCGCGCACAGCACGGTGGCGACGCCGTCGTGGACCTTGACCGTGGCGGTGGACACCTCGTCGGCGCCCTCCGCGCCGAGCATGTGCACCATGCCGAGGCCGTAGCCGACGCCGCGGCGCACCGCGCCCGGTTCGCCCGCGCCCTCGGGGCCGCCGGGCAGCAGCCACTCCTCCTCGGGCGTGTCCTTGGGGAGCGGCGGGAGCGGGAAGTCCCGTACGGCCTGGAGGAGTTCGGCGACCGGCGCCGGGCACGTCACCGTCTGGCCGATCGGGAGGACGTCACCGGTCGCGAGGACGTTGCGCAGGCGCAGCTCGGCCGGGTCCAGGCCGAGTTTCCTGGCCAGCTTGTCCATCTGGGCCTCGTAGGCGGCGCACACCTGCATCGCGCCCTCGCCGCGCACATGCCCGGAGGGCGGGTTGTTGGTGCGGACGGCCCAGCCCTCGATGAAGGCGTTCGGGACGACGTACGGGCCGCAGGCGAAGGAGACGGCGGCGGCCAGCGCGTCGGAGGAGGTGTCGGCGTAGGCGCCGGCGTCCAGCAGGATCTGCGCCTCGACCTTCACCAGCTTGCCCTCGGCGTCCGCGTGGTGGCGGTACCTGAGCAGCGTGGGATGGCGGTGGGCGTGGCCGAGGAAGGACTCCTCGCGGGTCGCGGTGAGCTTCACCGGGCAGCCGGTCTTCAGCGCGAGCAGGCCGAGCGGGAGCTGGAAGCCCTGGTCCTCGCGGTCGGCGGTGGCGCCCGGCACCCCGGTGACCACGATCTTCACCCGATCCGGGGACAGGCCGTAGCAGGCCGCGGCGGTGTTGCGGTCGGTGTGCGGGTCGGTGGAGGCCAGGTACAGCTCGACGCCGCCGTCCGGGCGCGGCACGGCGAGGCCGGCCTCGGCGCCGATCGGGGCGGGGTCCTGGCGCCCTATGCGGTACAGGCCCTCGACGACGACCTCGCCGACGGCCTCGGGGTCGCCGTGCCGGAGCGGGATGTGCCGGATCAGGTTGCCGTCCGGGTGCAGCGGCTCGGCCTCGAAGGCCTGCTCGGGGTCGGTGACCGGGTCGAGTACCTCGTACTCGACGATGATCGCCGCCGCGGCCATCCGCGCGGTGTCCGGATGGTCGGCGGCCACGGCCGCGATGGGCTCGCCGTGGTGCCGTACGACCTCGGAGGCGAACACCGGCCGGTCGGGCGTGCCCCGGCCGTGGCGCGGGGTGCCGGGCACGTCCTCGTGGGTGACGACGGCGCGTACGCCGGGCATCTCGCGCGCGTGGCGGGTGTCGATGGACACGATGCGCGCGTGCGCGTGCGGGGAGCGCAGGACGGCCGCCCACAGCAGGCCCTCCGCCCACAGGTCGGCCGCGTACGGGAAGGTGCCCTCGGTCTTGGCGCGGGCGTCGGCGTGCGGCAGGGAGGCGCCGAGGCCGTGCGGCAGCGGCTCGGGCTCGGGGGCTGCTTCCGCGGCGGTGGTCGCCGTGGCGGCTTCGTTGCTCACGCCTGTCCTCCGTCCTGGCCGTAGTGCGGGTCGTGCGGGCCGTGCGGTCCCGGGGTGCCGTGCGGCGGTGTGCCGTAGGGGTCGGGTGTGCCGTACGGCGGCGTGCCGGCGTAGCCGCCGGGAGCGGTCTGCGGCGTGCCGAACGCGCCCGGCGCCTCGAACGCCGACGGGTGGACCCCGCCGGCGCCGGGGCCCGCCTGGTGGGGAATACGGGCCTCGTCCGCGTCCGTCTCGGCGTCGGCGGCGTGCGAGGCCTCGCGTTCGGCGACGACCTCCTTGACGGCGTCCAGCACGCCCCGGTAGCCGGAGCAGCGGCACAGGTTGCCGCACAGCGCCTGCCGGGTCTCCAGCTCGGTCGGGGCGGGGTTGCCCTCGAGCAGGTCGTGCACGGTCATCGCCATGCCGGGCACGCAGAAACCGCACTGGACGGCTCCGCAGCGGGCGAGCGCGCGCTGCACGTCGGACGGCTGCCCGTCGGCGGCGAGGCCCTCGACGGTGCGCACCTCGCTGCCGGCCGCGGTGGCCGCCGGGACCAGGCAGGAGGCCACCAGACGGCCGTCGACCTGGACGTTGCAGGCCCCGCACTCGCCCTGCGAGCAGCCGTCCTTGGCGCCCGCGAGCCCGAGCCGCTCGCGCAGCACGTACAGCAGCGACTCGCCGATCCAGGCGTCGCTGACGGGCCGGTCGACGCCGTTGACGCGCAGGACGTACGAGGCGAGCGGGTGGTCGTCGTGCGACGGCGGCGGTACGGCGGCCTCCTCGCCGGTCTCGTCGCCGTCCGCCCGCGCGGATGCATGCGTCTCGGCGCTGTCCGGCGCCGGGTCCGCCGCGGGGGCCTCGGCGTGCTGGGGGGCGCCGCCGGCGGAGGACTCGGAGGGGTCACCCGCGGGGCGCTCGCCGGGTTCCCCCGCGGGTTCCTCGCGCGTGCCGTGCGGTGCGCCGGCGTCGGAGGCCTGCTCGGCTGCGCCCGTCTCGGCGCGGTGGGCAGCGGCCGGGTCCGGGTGCGCGGCGGCCGGGGTCTCCTGGGCGGCAGGGGACCGTGTGCCGGCCGTGTCCGCCGTTGTGGCGGCCTGCGGGGCGGCGCGGCGGCCTGCGGGGCCCTCATGGTCGGTACGGGGCTCAGCGGCGCCCTCAGGGGCCCGCGCGGGGGCGTGGGCGTCGCGGGGAGCCTGCGCGTCCGGGGGTTCGGCCCCGCGGCCGGCCGACGTGGCGCCGGACTCGGCCTGCTCCGCCGGGGCGTGCCCGGACTCCGGGCGGCCGGACTCCGCGTGATGCGCCGTGTCGCGGGCGAACTCCGCGCTGTGCGCCCCGTCGTGGGCCGGCTCCGGGCGGCCGGACTCCGCAGCGCCGGCCCCGTGTCCGCCGGACTCCGCGCGCCGGAACTCGGCACCGGCGGGCCCGCCGTGGCCCGTCTGCGGGCGGCCGGACGCGGCGCTCCCGGCCCCGTCACGCCCCGGTTCCGCGTGCCCGGACTCCGCGTGCCCGGCCCCGTCGTGCCCGAACTCCGCACCGTCGGCCCCGTCGTGGCCGTACTCGGCGCCGTACTCCCCCTGGCCCGGTTCCGCGTGACCGGTCTCGCCCCGGTCCCCCGCGTCGTCGGTGCCCTGCGTGTGCGGCGCGGCCGGGTGGCCGGGCTCGGCGTACCCCGCCGGAGCGTGCCCGTACTGCCCGTCGCGCGCGTACGCGTCCGGCGCCGGTGCGTCGCCCGCCGGATGCGCGTCGGTGTGGTCGGGCAGGCCGGACCGGTCCGGCTCGGCGGGGCGGTTCCAGGCGGCGGAGGCGTCCGTCGCCCAGGGTGCGGGCGCGCCGCCGGGCAGGGTGGCCGGCGGTGTTCCGCCCCACTGCTCGACCAACGAGGATGTAGTGAATTCGCCTGATTCGTCCGGGAGATCGCCTCCGGCGACCGGGATCGACCACTGCCCGGTGACGTCATGTCCGGGCGCGGGCGGGGCCGCGGGCTCCTCGAAGGTCCAGTGCTGGGTCGCGCCCGGGTTGTACGTGAACCGGTCGTCCGCGTGCGGTGACTGCTGCCCGGCGTTCGGGTCGGGCCACTCGGCGCCGCCCGCCGGCGCGGACCAGTTGCCCGCCGCCGCGGGGTCGCCGGTGCCTGGGGCGACCGCTATCTGCGGCGGCACATAGCCGTGACCCGGCGCGGCCAGCGGGCTCTCGCCGTTCAGCAGGGCGTCGATGCCGCCCTCGGGGAGCTTGACGAAGGCGGTGGCGCCGTCGTCGTAGTCGCCCTGGGGCAGCGGGTCCCAGCGGCTGCCGCCCTGGGGCGTGCCCTCTCCGTGCTGGTCGTCGGTCACGACAGCGCCCTCCCCAGTGCTCGTCGGGCCAGCGCGGCGACGGTGCGCCGCAGGTGCAGTACGGCGGGCGGAAGCGCGGGCACCGAGCCGTCGGGCTCCGGCGCCGGGTCCGGGATGCAGGCGGCGGCGACGTACTCGCCGAAGGCGTTCAGGGCCTCCGGGACGAGCGCGCGGTCGTTGTCCCAGTCGATCAGCTGGGCGACCCACTGCTCGGCCTCCAGGGGCCTGAGCGGCATCGGCGCTATGGCGCCGACGGCGCACCGCACTCCGCGCCGGGCGGGGTCGAGGACCACGGCCACGGAGGCCAGCGCGCGGCCCGGGCCGGTGCGTCCGGTGGCCTTCAGGAAGACCTGCGGGGCGTGCAGCAGCGGCACGCGCACGTACCCGATGAGTTCGCCGCCGCGCAGCATCTCCATGCCGGCCAGCAGGTGCGACACCGGGATCTCCCGGCGGGCTCCGCCCGGGCCCGCGATGATCAGTGTCGCCTCCAGGGCGGCCAGCACCGGCAGGGCGTCGCCGGTGGGCGCGGCCGAGGCGATGTTGCCGCCCAGGGTGCCCGCGTTGCGGATGTGCGGCGGGCCCGCGGCGCGTGCGGCGGCGGCGAGCGCCGGGATCAGGGCCGCGAAGTCGGGGCGGCCCATGCGCGCGTGGGTGAGGCCCGCGCCGAGCAGCGCGTGGCCGTCCTGGTACTGCCAGCCGCGGATCTCGCTGATCCGCCCGAGGCCCACCAGGGCGGCGGGCCTGAGCTGGCCGGAGTTGACGGCGGCCATCAGGTCGGTGCCGCCCGCCACGGGCACGGCGGCGGGCATGGCGGTGAGGGCCGCCACGGCCTCGTCCAGCGTCGTGGGCAGCGTGACGGCCTGCTCCGCCTGCGGTGCGTGCGTGGTCAAACCGGCTGCCCCTTCCCGCTGCCCCACCTGGTCCCACCTGTGTGGCCGTACGGTACGTGCTCACAGGGCGGACGTGGCAACTCTGGCACATCTTCGCAAGACCCGAGGACGGGGGTCCGCCGCCCGGCATCACGAGGTGTTCGCCCACCTCACCGCGGAGATGTTCCGTTTTCGTACGGCATCGACCATGCGCGACGGTTGACACTCTTCGGTGATGCTTGGCGCGGTTTTCCGGCACTTGTTCGAAACGACCGCCTCGCGAGGGAGGTCACCCGGCGGGCGGCGGTCCCTCGATCGGGCGGCCGAGGACGCCGGGGCGCTTCTGCCACGGCCGGGGGCCGGCGGGCGGCCGGTAGGCGACGCCGAGGGCGTCGAGCCGCGCGTAATGGGCCGTCATACGGCGCTCGAAGCCGGCGAAGTCCCGCTGCGCGGGCGCGGGCAGGCGACTCCAGGCCACCTCGGCGAAGGCGGCGAGCCGGGGGAAGGCCTGGTAGTCCACGCGCGCGGCGTCCTCCAGCACCTCGGTCCAGACGTTGGCCTGAGTCCCCAGCACATGCCGGGCCTCGGCCTCGGTGAGCCCGTCCGGCACCGGCTCGAACCGGTAGACGTCCTCCAGGGTGCGCACGTACCCGATCGGCACAGGTTCGTCCGCGCCCGGGGCCTGACGGTGGTCCAGGTACACGTACTGCTCCGGGCACATGACGACGTCGTGCCCGGCCCGCGCGGCCGCGATCCCGCCGCGGTAACCGCGCCAGGAGGACACCGCGGCCCCCTTCGCGAGCCCGCCCTGCAGGATCTCGTCCCAGCCGATGAGCCGGCGCCCGCGCGCGGCGAGCCAGGCGTCGAAGTGGCCGATGAACCACGCCTGCAGCTCGTCCTCGTCGGCCAGGCCGAGGCCGGCGATCCGGTTCCTGGCGGTCGCCGATGCGGCCCACTGGTCCTTGCGGCACTCGTCGCCGCCGACATGGACGAACCGTGACGGGAACAGCTCCAGAACCTCCTCGAACACCCCCTCGTAGAAGCGCAGGACGGTGTCGGTGGGGGCGAGCACGTTGGCCGAGATGCCCCAGTCGTCCCAGACGGTGAGCGCGGTGGTGTCGACGACGTCGGTGTTGCCGAGCTCCGGGTACGCGGCGATGGCGGCCTGCGAATGCCCGGGTACCTCGATCTCGGGGACGACGGTGATGTGCCGCTCCGCGGCGTAGGCGACGATCTCCCGGATGTCGTCCTGGGTGTAGTAACCCCCGTGCGGTTTCTCCTCCCACAGCGGGGAGGCCCGGTGACCGAATCTCGACCGCGGCCGCCAGGAGGCGGTTTCGGTCAGTTTCGGATACCGCTTGATCTCGAGCCGCCAGCCCTGGTCGTCGGTCAGATGGAAGTGGAAGACGTTCAGTTTGTGCGCGGCCATCAGGTCGAGATAGCGCAGCACGCCGTCCTTGGGCATGAAGTGCCGGGCCACGTCCAGGAGCAGACCCCGCCAGCGGAACCGGGGCGCGTCGCGCACGGTGACGGCCGGGACCTCCCACGCGGTGCGGCCGGTGACCGGAGCGCGCCGGAACGCCTCGGGACCGAGCAGCTGGCGGAAGGTCTGGGCGCCCCAGAACAGGCCGGCCTCGCTCGCGCCGTCGATGCCGACCAGACAGCCGTCGGCGGACAGCTGATAGGCCTCGGGGCTGCCGAACTCGTCCTCGAGCGAGGGATTGATCCGCAGCAGGATGCGGGAACCGCTGTCGCGGTGCGGGGCCAGCGGCAGCCCGGTCGCGGCCCCGACGGAGGTCCGCAGCCAGCGTGCGACCCGCTCGGTGCTCTCGGTGGCCTCGATCCCGGTGTCCCCGTCGACGACGAACCCGGTGCCGCCGCCGGGCAACGAGGCCGCCAGGCTGCTCGGCGCCGGGATCAACGCCACCTGAGGCTCCGGAAAGAGGCACCGGTCGGGCGCCGCACGGAACCGGTCGCTCGCCCCGCGGGGTGTGCCGCTCATGCCGCCGTCGTACCTCCGCCCCAGGCGTTGCACTGTGCGCAACGACCGTTTCGCTCTGTGCACAACCGCGACGAGGCTACCGGTCTGGACCACTGCCCGACCAGAGGACGGCGAAACCCCCGGCGCGCGCACCGGGGGCCTCACGGACTCGGACGGGCCCCTACTTGTCGCCGCCCTTGTCGTCGCCGCCGCTGCCCATGGATTCGTAGATCTCCTTGCACATGGGACACACGGGGTACTTCTTCGGGTCGCGGCCCGGCACCCAGACCTTGCCGCACAGCGCCACGACGGGGGTGCCGTCGAGGGCGCTCGCCATGATCTTGTCCTTCTGGACATAGTGGGCGAAGCGCTCGTGGTCGCCGTCGCCGTGGGACACCTGTGGCGTCGGCTCTACGAGGGTCCCCGTACCAGTCCCGCGCTCGGGCTCGAGAGTGCTCATAAGCCCAAGGGTACTGAAGCTCACAGCCTTCAGTTGAGCGACGGGTCGTCCGGATACGTGGCCACCATCGCCAGCTCGTTGCGCTGGCGGCGCAGCACTTCGCGCCAGAGTCTCTCCGGGGCCGGTGAGGAGACGTCCCCCGGCTCGGACTCGACCACGTACCAGGCGCCCTCGACCAGCTCGTCCTCCAGCTGGCCCGGCCCCCAGCCGGCGTATCCGGCGAAGATGCGCAGGGAGCCCAGGGCGGAGGCCAGCAGCTCCGGCGGCGCCTCCAGGTCGACCAGGCCGATCGCGCCGTGCACCCGGCGCCAGCCCAGCGGGGCGAGGTCGCCGTTCGCCCCGCCGGGGATCACCGCGACGCCGAGCGCCGAGT
Source organism: Streptomyces sp. NBC_00557 (assembly GCF_036345995.1). Taxonomy (NCBI): domain Bacteria; kingdom Bacillati; phylum Actinomycetota; class Actinomycetes; order Kitasatosporales; family Streptomycetaceae; genus Streptomyces; species Streptomyces sp. NBC_00557. The sequence continues at coordinate 5,023,424 of NZ_CP107796.1, read as the reverse complement.
CCAGCGAGACGGGGCCGCCCTGGAAGACCACACCGGGCTCGCCGGTGAGGTCGGCCCAGCCCTCCAGGATGTCGCCCACGTCCACCGGGGTGGGGCGGTTGAGGACGACACCGAGGGAGCCCTCCTCGTCGTGGTCGAGAAGGAGCACCACCGCGCGGTCGAAGTTCGGGTCCGCCAGGGCGGGAGTGGCCACGAGCAGCCGCCCTGTGAGCGAGGACACCTCGGTCATGCCAGACATGATCCCGCATCTTCCCCTCCGGTGGGGAGCCAATCGGGGCCGGGGAGTGAACGCAGCTCAGAGAGCGCGGAAGCACTACCGGCGCACGCCGCGAGCGGTGACCCCATGTGTCCGAAAGCGCACGGTTCGTGTTGTGACACAGCTATGACGTGTCTGGGCGGTACTTGGACTTACGGACGGGGGGTAATCGGCGATTACGCTGTCTCCCCGGCCCCTGCGCGAGTGATCGGCCGCAGCCACCCCCTGCCCAACTCATCGGAACGCGAGATACATGACCGTCAACGACGATGTCCTGCTTGTCCACGGCGGAACCCCGCTGGAGGGCGAGATCCGTGTCCGAGGTGCGAAGAACCTCGTACCGAAGGCCATGGTCGCCGCCCTGCTGGGCAGCGCGCCGAGCCGACTGCGCAATGTTCCCGACATCCGTGACGTGCGGGTCGTGCGCGGCCTGCTCCAGCTGCACGGGGTGACGGTCCGTCCCGGCGAGGAGCCCGGCGAGCTGGTGCTCGACCCGACGTACGTCGAGAGCGCCAACGTCGCCGACATCGATGCCCACGCCGGCTCCAGCCGCATCCCGATCCTCTTCTGCGGCCCGCTGCTGCACCGTCTCGGCCACGCGTTCATCCCGGGTCTCGGCGGCTGCGACATCGGCGGCCGGCCCATCGACTTCCACTTCGACGTGCTGCGGCAGTTCGGCGCGGTCATCGAGAAGCGCGCGGACGGGCAGTACCTGGAGGCGCCGAAGGGACTGCGCGGCACGAAGATCCGGCTGCCGTACCCGTCCGTCGGCGCGACCGAGCAGGTGCTGCTGACGGCCGTACTCGCCGAGGGCGTCACGGAGTTGTCCAACGCGGCCGTCGAGCCGGAGATCGAGGACCTCATCTGCGTGCTGCAGAAGATGGGCGCGATCATCGCGATGGACACCGACCGCACGATCCGCATCACCGGTGTGGACAAGCTGTCCGGCTACACCCACCGCGCCCTGCCGGACCGCCTGGAGGCCGCGTCCTGGGCTTCCGCCGCGCTCGCGACCAACGGCAACATCTACGTCCGCGGCGCCCAGCAGCGGTCGATGATGACGTTCCTGAACACCTACCGGAAGGTGGGCGGCGCCTTCGAGATCGACGACGAGGGCATCCGTTTCTGGCATCCCGGCGGGCAGTTGAAGTCCATCGCGCTGGAGACGGACGTGCACCCCGGCTTCCAGACCGACTGGCAGCAGCCGCTGGTGGTGGCCCTGACCCAGGCCACGGGCCTGTCCATCATCCACGAGACGGTGTACGAGTCCCGGCTCGGCTTCACCTCCGCGCTGAACCAGATGGGCGCGCACATCCAGCTCTACCGCGAGTGCCTGGGCGGCTCCGACTGCCGCTTCGGACAGCGCAACTTCCTGCACTCCGCGGTCGTCTCCGGCCCCACGAAGCTCCAGGGCGCCGACCTGGTCATCCCCGACCTGCGCGGCGGCTTCTCGTACCTCATCGCGGCCCTGGCGGCCGAGGGCACGTCCCGTGTCCACGGCATCGACCTGATCAACCGCGGCTACGAGAACTTCATGGAGAAGCTCGTGGAGCTGGGCGCGAAGGTCGAGCTGCCGGGCAAGGCGCTCGGCTAGGCCTCACGAACGGGAAATGGGCGGTCCCCCTGGCGAAAGGGGGGCCGCCCATGTGGCGTCTTCAGCTGAAAGCGCCCCGAAAGGGGCGCGGGGCTCAGTCGGACCTGCGGCTCCGCCGCGCGGGCGCGGCCGGCGACAGCCCGGCCCGCAGCCAGCCACGGCGCTCCGGTCGAACGGCGCTCCAGTGGACCGGCGCTCAGAGCGGAGCGCTTCCGCTTACTTGCCCTTGGCGGCTTCCTTGAGCTTGCTGCCCGCGGTGACCTTCACGCTGTACCCGGCGGGGATGTTGATCGGCTCGCCGGTCTGCGGGTTGCGGGCGGTGCGAGCGGCACGGTGGGTGCGCTCGAAGGTCAGGAAACCGGGGATGGTGACCTTCTCGTCGCCCTTGGCGACGATCTCGCCGACGGTCTCGGCGAACGCGGCCAGCACGGCGTCGGCGTCCTTCCGGGTCACCTCGGCGCGGTCGGCCAGCGCGGCCACCAGCTCACTGCGGTTCATGTTGTTACTCCCGTGTATTTCTTGCCGTTGGGGTGTGCCACGCGGCGGATCCGCCCGAGGCACTGCGATGCCGATGCGCTCGCGCCCAGTGGGGGTACCCCCGGGGACGGAGTCCCTGGGGGAGCATCCTGCCCCTACCTGCGGCGGTAAAGCCAATCCGGCACCCGTAGGAGTCGTGAGAACACCCTGGGGAGTCGCACGAAGAGCGCCCGCTCGGCGTCACCCTAGAGGGCACACGGCATCGGCTGGTTCCACGACGCGCCGGTGCAGGGGCCGCCGTGGTGATCCTCACAGCCCCAGCACAGTACGGCACGCCGTCATCGGGACGTCACCCGGCCGCCGCCCCACCGTCATCCGGCGCGGCGGCGAGCGGCGCCGGGGGCGGCCGGGCGGCGAGCGGCGGCGAGGCCGGCTAGGCGGTCGCGCCCGCCGCCTTCGCGGCCTCGCGGACCGCCCCGGCGACCGCGCCCGCGACCTTGTCGTTGAAGACGCTGGGGATGATGTAGTTCGGGTTCAGCTCGTCCTGGCTGACCACGTCGGCGAGGGCCTGCGCGGCGGCGAGCATCATCTCGGTGTTGACGGTGCGGGACTGGGCGTCCAGCAGGCCGCGGAAGACGCCCGGGAAGACCAGCACGTTGTTGATCTGGTTCGGGAAGTCGGAGCGGCCGGTGGCCACAACGGCCGCCGTCTGACGGGCGATTGCCGGGTCGACCTCGGGGTCGGGGTTCGCGAGCGCGAACACGATGGCGCCGTCGGCCATGGCGGCCACGTCGTCGCCGTCGAGCACGTTCGGGGCGGAGACGCCGATGAAGACGTCCGCGCCGCGCACGGCCTCCCTGAGCGTGCCGGTGAGGCCCTCGGGGTTGGTGTTGTCCGCGATCCAGCGCAGCGGGGAGTCCGCGGGCGCGGCGACCAGGTCCTCGCGGCCGGAGTGGACGACGCCGTGGATGTCGGCGACGACGGCGTTCTTCACGCCTGCGGCGAGCAGCAGCTTGAGGATGGCCGTGCCGGCCGCGCCGGCGCCGGACATGACGACCCGGATGTTCTCGATGGCCTTGTCCGTGACGCGAAGTGCGTTGGTCAGGGCGGCGAGGACGACGATCGCGGTGCCGTGCTGGTCGTCGTGGAAGACGGGGATGTCGAGGGCCTCGCGGAGCCGGGCCTCGATCTCGAAGCAGCGGGGGGCGGAGATGTCCTCGAGGTTGATGCCGGCGAACCCGGGGGCGATGGCCTTGACGATCTCGACGATGGCGTCGGTGTCCTGGGTGTCGAGGCAGATCGGCCAGGCGTCGATGCCGGCGAAGCGCTTGAAGAGGGCCGCCTTGCCCTCCATGACCGGCAGCGCGGCCTTGGGGCCGATGTTGCCGAGGCCGAGCACGGCGGAGCCGTCCGTCACGACCGCAACGGAGTTGCGCTTGATGGTGAGGCGACGGGCGTCCTCGGGGTTCTCGGCGATGGCCATGCAGACGCGGGCCACGCCGGGCGTGTAGACCATGGACAGGTCGTCACGGTTGCGGATGGGGTGTTTCGACGCCATCTCGATCTTGCCGCCGAGGTGCATCAGGAACGTGCGGTCGGAGACCTTGCCGAGGGTGACGCCCTCGATCCCGCGCAGCTTCTCGACGATCTCCTCGGCGTGGGCCGTGGAGGTGGCCGCGATGGTGACGTCGATACGGAGCTTCTCGTGCCCGGACGCGGTGACGTCGAGGCCGGTCACCGAGCCTCCGGAGGACTCCACCGCGGTGGTGAGCTGCGAGACGGCGGTTCCGCTCGCGGGCACCTCCAGCCGGATGGTCATCGAGTAGGAGACGCTGGGCGCCGTTGCCATGGCCGACTTCCTCTGCTTTCACCGTGTCGCGAGTTGTAGCCGTCCGATCGTCGCACCTACCGCGGAGTACGTGGTAGTCGCCCTGGATTGCGGACGTTGTGTTCATGAGCGGTGTGCCAGTTTCGGAAAACCATTTCCACCATACGAGAAACGATCGGTCAAAAGAAAGAGGCCCACGTCACACGGACGTGGGCCTCTCTCACGCTGACGACACCGACCCGCCATGCTCGCCTCGCGGCAAGTGGTCCCTCGAAGGGACGAAGGTTGGGCCCGGGGGCTTGGATCGAGCCGGTGCCGCATCCAGGCTAACAAACGGATGCCGGTGACCATTCCTGTCCCGGGGATTCACCGGAGAGTTCAGTCCCGCAGCAGATCCGGCACCCCGGCCGCGTCCGGTTCGTCGCGGTCGCCCGAGACCACCGTGAGCTGCTGGGTCGCCCGGGTCAGCGCCACGTACAGCACGCGCAGGCCGGCCGGGGACTCGTCGGCGATCTCCGCGGGCGAGACGACCACCGTCGCGTCGTACTCCAGGCCCTTGGCCTCCAGGCTGCCGAGCGCCACCACCCGGTCGCCGAGACCGGCCAGCCAGCGCCGGGCCTCCTCGCGCCGGTTCATCGCGACGACCACGCCGACCGTGCCGTCCACCAGGTCCAGCAGCCGCTCGGCCTCGGCCCGCACCGTGGCCCCCAGGGACTCCCCCACCACCGAAAAACGCGGCTCGACGCCCGTGGAGCGGACCGCGCTCGGCGCCTCGGCGCCCGGCATGGCGAGCGCGAGCACCCTGGCGGCCAGTTCGGCGATCTCCGCCGGGTTGCGGTAGTTCACGGTGAGCTGGAAGCGGCGCCGGGGCCGGGTTCCCAGGGCCTCGTCGCGGGCCTCGGCCGCCTCGTCCGGGTCGGACCAGGAGGACTGGGCGGGGTCGCCGACGACCGTCCAGGTGGCGTGCCGGCCGCGGCGGCCGACCATGCGCCACTGCATCGGGGTGAGGTCCTGCGCCTCGTCCACGATGACGTGGGCGTACTCGGTGCGCTCCTGCGCGAGCCGCTCGGCCCGCTCCCGCTGCGACTCCTCGCGCACCGGCATCAGCTCCTCCAGGCCGGTGAGCTGGTCCAGCGGATCGATCTCGCGCTTCTTGCGCGGCCGGGCCGGGACGCCGAGGATCGCCTGCAGTTCGTCGAGCAGGGCGATGTCGTGGACCGAGTAGCCGTCCCGGGCCAGGGAGCGGGCGACCTTGCGGATCTCGCCGGGGTTGAGGATCCGGCGGGCCCAGCGGCCGAGCCGCTTCTCGTCGGCCATGGCGGCGAGCACGGCCTTCGGGGTCAGCTCGGGCCACCAGGCGTCGAGGAAGGCGGCGAAGGAGTCCTCGGAGCTGACGTCCTCGTCGAAGGAGGAGCGCAGTTCGGCGGCCAGCTCCGGGTCGGTGTGCCGGTCGGCCGCCCCCGACCTGGCCCACAGGGCGTCCAGCAGCAGCCTGCGGGCGCGCGGGCGGAGCAGGTTGACGGGCGCGGTGCCGCCGAGGGCGGTGCGGCGGATACGTTCCAGCTCCTCGGCCCCGAGCTCCAGACGGCGCCCGAAGGCGACGACGCGCAGGCGGGAGGGCGGCCCGGCGGGGGCCTGCGGCTCGGTGTCCGGCGCGTCGTCCACGGCGTCCAGGGCGAGCCGCCCCGCCCCGGCGGCGCCGCCCGGCCCCAGCTCCAGCGCGCCCCGGGCCGCCTTCCGCAGCACCTTCAGCATCCGGTACGAGCCCTTGGCGCGGGCCACGGCCGGGGAGTCGTACAGGGTCGCCTCCGCGCCGTCGACGAGCGAGCCTATGGCGCGGATCGCTACCTGGCCCTCCTCGCCGAGCGAGGGCAGCACGCCCTCGGTGTAGGCGACGAGCAGCGGGGTCGGGGAGACGATGAGGATGCCGCCCGCGTAGCGGCGTCTGTCCTGGTAGAGCAGGTAGGCGGCGCGGTGCAGGGCGACGGCGGTCTTGCCGGTGCCGGGCCCGCCCTCGACGTGGGTGACGGAGGCCGCGGGGGCGCGGATCACCAGGTCCTGCTCGGCCTGGATGGAGGAGACGATGTCCCGCATGGTGTGGGTGCGGGCCTGGCCGAGGGCCGCCATGAGGGCGCCGTCGCCGATGACGGGCAGCTCGCGGCCGTCCAGGTAGGCGGTCAGCTCGGGCCGCATCAGGTCGTCCTCGACGCCGAGCACGCGGCGCCCCTTGGACCGGATGACCCGGCGCCGTACGACCCGCCCGGGCTCCACCGGGGTGGCCCGGTAGAAGGGCGCGGCGGCGGGCGCCCGCCAGTCGATGACCAGCGGGGCGTAGTCCTCGTCGAGGACGCCGATGCGCCCGATGTGCAGGGTCTCGGCGATGTCGGCGGTGTGGTCGGGGCGTACGGCGCCCTCCGCGGGCTCCACCGCCGTATAGGCCCCGTCGGGCCCCTTCTTGCCGTCCTTGCCGGGGAGCAGGTCGATCCGGCCGAAGAGGAAGTCCTCGAACTCGTTGTTGAGCCGGTTCAGGTGGATGCCGGCGCGGAAGACCTGCGCGTCCCGTTCGGCCAGCGCGCCCGGGGTGCCCACCTGGCCGCGCTTGGCCGCGTCGTGCATCAGGAACTCGGCCTCGTGGATCTTCTCCTCCAGCCGCCGGTACACCCGGTCCAGGTGTTCCTGTTCGACGCCGATCTCCCGGTCACGGACGGAATCCTGTGCGCCGTGTACCGAGCCGACCGCGGACTGCTGAACCTGAGCGGCCACCTGGCCCCCTTCTGACGTGCTGGGCAGCCGTCAACCGTACGCGAAGGGGGCCGGTGGAAGCTACGCGTCGACTTGTACCAGCTTCTTCCCCTGGAAGGTCACGACCTCGAAGTGATCGATCTCGTTGGGCTTGAAGGCCGCCGCGCCACCGATGTAGAGCGGTTTCCTGGACTCGGGCGTCTTGCCGTCCGGGATGCCGTAGCCCCAGTTCGGCACGGACCAGGAGGACATCGTCACGCGCTGTCCGTTCTTCGCCACGAGCACCAGGGAGCACTTGATCGGCCCCTTGGCGTTCTTCAGCTCCAGGACCGCCTGGGTGCCCCAGTCCTTCTGCGCCATGGCGACGGTAGCGCTGATCTGGGACGACGGGTCCGTGGCGGACTTCTTGTCGGGCATCGAGGCGAACGCCGTCTGCGCCGAGGACGCGGTGACCTGGCCCCCGCTCCCGCCGGAGCCGCCGTTCACCGCCACCGCGGCCAGCGGGCCGGCGATGATCAGTGCGGCCGCCGCCGCGATCATGTAGAAGCTGCGCCGGCGCTTCTGGGCGCGCTTCTCCGCGACCTCGTCGACCAGCTTCTCCACCAGGCGGGGCGTGGGCTTGGCGGACAGCGACTCGCCGATCGCGGGCGTGCTGCCGGAACCGGGCAGGTCCGCGAGGGCGGCCAGCATCGGCTCCATCCCGGCCAGCTCGTCCAGCTGCTGGGCGCACCACTCGCAGCCGGCGAGGTGGGCCTCGAAAGCGGTTGCCTCGGCGTCGTCGAGGATGCCGAGGGCGTAGGCGCCCACGGTCTCGTGCTCGCTCGGCACCGGAGATCCCGGACTGGGGTTCATGGGGCCAGGCATACCCGGACCTTGCGCCCCGAATCCCTGCATTCCCCCGTAACCACTGCTCATCACGCCGTCACCCCCCGCTCCTCCAGTGCCAGCTTCATCGAACGCAGGGCGTAGAACACCCGAGACCGCACCGTGCCGCTGGGTATGCCCAGCGTCTCGGCCGCCTCATTGACCGTACGCCCCTTGAAGTACGTCTCGACGAGCACCTCTCGGTGGGCCGGGGTCAGGTCGTCGAGCGCGTCCGACAGCGTCATCAGCCACAGCGCCTTGTCGATCTCGTCCTCCGCGGGGATGACCTCCAGCGGCGACGGATCGACCTCCTGCGGCCGGGCCTGCCGGCTGCGGTGGCCGTCGATGACGATGCGGCGCGCGACCGTCACCAGCCAGGGGCGTACCGAACCGGTCGCCCGATTGAGCTGACCGGCGTTCTTCCAGGCACGGATGAGCGTTTCCTGTACGACGTCCTCGGCGCGCTGCCGATCTCCGGCGACCAGGCGCAGGACATACGCGAGCAGGGGTCCGGCGTGCTCTCGATACAGCGCACGCATCAGCTCCTCGTCAGGTTCCGAGGGCTGTGAGGACATGCGATGTCGGGCCCTCGTTCCACGTTCATTGGCCACGGCCGCATCCTTGCGCACGCCCACCTCCGGTGTCCGGGGGTTCCCCCAGTCGGTCGCTCGCCCACCCGTACGGAAGGAAGCGGCGCGGTGTTCAAACGGAGGTGACAGTTTTCTCTGAGCTGACGTGACGACAGGGACATGCGCGCACATTCCCACCCCGCGATCTTCACAATCCAGACACGGAAGGGGAGTTGGCCGCAGCTTCCCGTGTACGGCCCACTCAAACTCGGTGTTACGGAAATCACGCCCGCGCGAGCGCGGCCCGCCGCCGGTGCCGGGCCACCCGCTCCCGGTTGCCGCACACCTCGCTGGAGCACCACCGCCGGCGCCGCCCGCGTGACGTGTCGAGGTACACGAGCGGGCAGTTGTCCCCTTCGCACTCCCGTACGGCGGCCCGCGCGACGGGGTCGGTGAGCAGGTCGACGGCGTCCCGCGCGAGGAGCGCGAGCAGCCCGGCACAGGCCGGCGGCCCGGCCAGCTCCCTGCTGAGACCGCGGTCCGGATCGCGTACGGCGCGCGGGGCGGGGGTCTCGCCCCGCGCGACCTCGTTGACCCGCCGCAGCGCGCGCTCGTACGACGGCGTGTCCGGCGCGTGCGGGTTGCGGACCAACTGCCCGATGTGGGCGCGCAGTTCCCGGAACCCCACGAGCCAGGACGCATCGGCGTGCCCGAGCCCCGTACCCTCCGGCACGAGCCCCGCCCCGGCGATCCACGCGCGCAACGCCTCCACGCCGTCCAGCCGTTCGGCCGGATGCGCGGTCGCGAGGAGATCCAGACAGATCCGCCCGGCGTCGAACCGCGGCTCGTACGGGGGCGTGGCCGTACCCAGTGCCATGTGCCTGTCACCGCCTAGGCAGGGAGCGGGGGCTGTTCTCCGAGGGGTTCTTTCGGGGGCTCCGGCGTTCTTCGGGGCTCCGAGCCATTCATCGGGGCTCCACGGGGCCCTCCTCTTCACAGTGCCTGCCCGGAGCCCAGGCCGGAACCCTCGAGTACGTAATCACTCTCTTCCGCGTATCCGGGTTCCTCCTGAAACCACCGTCAGCGCGATTCGGTTGCGCCGCCCCCGACCTCGGTCGCGTGCGCCAGGAAGTCCGTCCAGGTGGAAGGAGCGAGGGTGAGATGAGGAGCGGTGGGGGTCTTGGAGTCGCGGATGTGGATGGCGGTGGGGGTGGTGGCTGTCTCGACGCAGTTCGAACTGTCGCCGCTGTAGCTGGATTTCTGCCAGTGGAGTGTCTGCACGGTCGCTCTCTCAGATGTCCCGGATGAGGTCCTGGATGAAGTCGCGCGACTCCGCGGGGCCGAGCGCGCAGGACTCCATGCGGTCCAGCACGGCACGGTACTTCTTCAACTGGGCCCCGGCATCCAGGAATCCGCACCCACCGTGGCGGGTGTCCAGCTGCACGGTGTCGAGCTGCGGAACCGGTCCCTCGACGTAGTCGAAGGACTGCCCCGTTGAGGTGGGCGGCGGCCGGTGACCCAACTCCGTGCGGGGGAGGTCGAGTTATCGTTGATCCGGTGACCGACACTCCTCGCGAAGTCTTCCTGAAACTGGTGCACGGCGTCTGCGAAGAACGCTGGGCGGACGTGGTGGACCTGTACGCCGAGCAGACCGATGTCTCGCACCCCTTCCACCCGCTGGGGGCGCCGCCCATGCGCTCCCGGGACGAGTTGCGGGCGCACTTCGGCGGCGGGTCGCAGCCGTACCAGGGCCCGACCCTGCGACGCCGGCCGACGCGGATCAACGTCCACGAGACCACCGATCCGGAGGTCGTCGTGGCCGAGTTCCAGTACGAGGGCGTGGTGGTGGAGACCGGCGAGCCCTTCACCATCCCGGGGATCTTCGTGCTCCGCGTCAGGGACGGGAAGATCGTCGAGTCCCGCGACTACCTGGACCACCTGCGCTCCGCCGCGGCCCGCGGCCACCTCCCCGAGGTCCTGGACGCCGTCCGCGACCACCACGCCAAGGCCCCCGTCACCGCCCCACCGGCTCACAGCGGCGCCGAGCCGGGCTGATGGCCGGGCCGCCGCCCCCTACGCGTCCGCGTACTTCGCGTCCGTCGCCGGGTCCAGGGCCAGGCGGTAGCCGCGTTTGACCACCGTCTGGATCAGTTTCGGGGCGCCCAGGGCCGTGCGGAGGCGGGCCATCGCCGTTTCCACGGCGTGTTCGTCGCGGCCGGCGCCGGGGAGGGCGCGCAGGAGGTCCGCGCGGGGGACCACCCAGCCGGGGCGGCGGGACAGGGCCCGGAGCAGCGACATGCCCGCCGGGGGGACCGGCTTGAGGGCGCCGTCGATCAGGACCGCGTGGCCCCGGATCTCCACCCGGTGGCCGGCGACGGGCAACGGGCGGGCGCGGGACGGGAGTTCCTGGCAGAGGAGCTGGACCAGGGGGCCCAGGCGGAAGCGTTCGGGCTGGACCGTGTCCACGCCGTGTGCCTGCAGCGGGACCGCCGTGACCGGGCCGACGCAGGCCGGGAGGACGTCGTGGGACAGGGCGGACAGGAGTTCCGGGAGCAGGCCCCTGGTCCCGGCCCGGGAGAGGAGGGATGCCGCGGCCGGGGCGCTGGTGAAGGTGAGGGCATCCAGGGAGCGGGAGACCGTCGCGTCCAGCAGGCGGTCCAGGGGGGTGATGTCCTCGGGGGGCATCCAGCGGTACACCGGGACGGGGACCACTTCCGCTCCCCCGGCCCGGAGCGATTCGACGAAGCCCGGCAGCGGCTCGCCGTGCAGCTGTACGGCGATACGGCGGCCGTCCACGCCCTGCGCCAGCAGGTGGTCCAGCACCTCCGCCAGGGACTCCGACGACGGCGACCACTCCTCCGTCAGGCCGGCCGCGCGGATCGCGCCCTTCACCTTCGGGCCCCGGGCCAGCAGCTCGACCCCGCGCAGCCGGCCGAGCAGCGGCTCGCCCAGGCCCCAGCCCTCGGCGGCCTCGACCCAGCCCCGGAAGCCGATCGCCGTGGTGGCCACCACCACGTCCGGCGCCTGGTCGATGATCTCCTTGGTGGCGGCGAGGAGTTCGCCGTCGTCGGCGAGCGGCACGATGCGCAGAGCGGGTGCGTGCAGGACGGCGGCACCGCGCCGCTGGAGCAGGGCGCCCAGCTCGTCGGCACGGCGGGCGGCGGTGACGCCCACCGTGAACCCCGCGAGCGGACCGTGCTCGGCTCCGGGTTGCTGCTCTTCGTCGTACATGGGATCTCCTAGCTGACCGGCACGCGAATCGAGCCTGTCAACGGCGCGTGACAGGCTCGGTTCGGCTTCATTGCACCGGTGTTACGTCACACTTCGGCGTAGCTGAGCTGCGACTTCGTCTCCGAAGCCGCCACGGGCTCCGCCTGGCCGACGGGCCGGCGAAGGTATACGGACCACGTCACCGTGAAGCAGAGGGCGTAGTAGGCGAGGAAGGCGACGAACGCGCCGGTGCCGGTGCCGTAGGACAGGAAGGACTGGCGGAAGGCGAGGTTGATGGCGACGCCGCCGAGCGCGCCGACCGCGCCGATCAGGCCCATCGAGGCGCCGGACAGCCGGCGGCCGTGGAGCACCGCGGCCTCCCCCCGCAGGCCCTTGGCCAGGGCCTTCGTGTGGAAGATGCCCGGGATCATCTTGAACGTGGAGCCGTTGCCGATGCCGGTGAGCGCGAACAGCACGACGAAGGCGACGACGAACAGCGGCAGCGACTTCTGCAGGCTGGCCGCGACCAGGACGGCGGTGGCGGCGCCCATCGCGACGTAGTTCCACAGGGTGATGCGGGCGCCGCCGAAGCGGTCCGCGAGCCGGCCGCCGATGGGCCGGACCAGCGAGCCGAGCAGCGGTCCCATGAAGGTGAGGTAGGTCGCCTGCAGCGGGGTCCGGCCGAACTGGTTCGTCAGCACCTGGCCGAAGGCGAAGCTGTAGCCGATGAAGGAGCCGAAGGTGCCGATGTACAGGAACGACATGATCCAGGTGTGGGCGTCCCTGGCGGCGTCCCTGGCCGCGCCGGTGTCGTTCTTCACCGTCGCCAGGTTGTCCATGAAGACGGCGGCGAGCAGGGCGGCCACGACGATCAGCGGGATGTAGATGCCCAGCAGGACCCGCGGTCCGGCGTTCGCGCCGATGACCGCGAGGGCCACCAGCTGGATGGCCGCCACGCCGATGTTGCCGCCGCCCGCGTTCAGGCCGAGCGCCCAGCCCTTCTTCCTCAGCGGGAAGAAGGCGTTGATGTTGGTCATGGAGGAGGCGAAGTTGCCGCCGCCGATGCCCGCCAGCAGGCCCACGAGGAGGAACGTGGTGAAGGACGTGCCGGGCTCCATGACCGCGAAGGCCGCGATCGTCGGGATCAGCAGCAGGCTCGCCGAGATGATCGTCCAGTTACGGCCGCCGAAGACGGCCACGGCGAAGGTGTACGGGACCCGTACGACCGCGCCGACGAGGGTGACCATCGAGGTCAGCAGGAACTTGTCGGCGGGGGTGAGGCCGTACTCCGGGCCCATGAACAGGACGAGGACCGACCACAGGGTCCACACCGAGAAGCCGATGTGCTCGGACAGGACGGAGAACCACAGGTTCCGGTTGGCGATCCGCTCCCCGGTCGCCTTCCAGAACCCCTCGTCCTCCGGGTCCCAGCGCTCGATCCAGCGGCCACTGCGACGGGTTGGGGCTGGGGCTGTCATCACGCCTCCACGGGGCTCCGGCTGCTCGGTCTGCCACACCAGTGACTGAGCCCGAAGGTAGGGAGGGCGCGTTTCCGGCCTGTGGCTGTGGGTGACCGGAAGGGAACGTTGCTCTCACCCCGTCCGCAGGGGGGATGAGAGGTTCCGCTCCGCCGGGGGCGCGGCCACGCCGCCCATGCGGCGCAGCTTCTGCCAGCGCAGCCGGCCGCCGGTGAGCGCGGTGATCCAGGACTGCAGCAGCACGACGTACATCAGCTGCCGGTACAGGATCTGCTGCAGGGGCAGCGACAGCAGCGGGGTGAGCCGCTCGCGGTCCAGGGCGAAGGCGTACGCCGCGCAAACCGCCTGCACCGCGAGGACGCCGCACCAGGCGCCGATCGTCTTCACGGTCGGCCCGAAGACCAGGCCGTAGACGAGGAAGAGGTCGATCAGCGGGGCCAGCAGCGGGGCCAGCACCATGAACAGCGACACCAGCGGCAGGCCCACGCGGCCGAAGCGGCCGGAGGGTCCCCGCTCGAACAGGGCACGGCGGTGCTTCCAGATCGCCTGCATGGTGCCGTACGACCAGCGGTAGCGCTGGGACCACAGCTGCTGGACCGACTCGGGCGCCTCGGTCCAGGCGCGGGCGCGCTCGGCGTAGACGACCCGCCAGCCGTCGCGGTGCAGCGCCATCGTGATGTCGGTGTCCTCGGCGAGCGTGTCGTCGCTCATCCCGCCGACGCGGTGCAGGGCCGCGCGGCGGAACGCGCCGACCGCGCCCGGGATCGTCGGCATGCAGCGCAGGATGTCGTACATCCGGCGGTCGAGGTTGAAGCCCATCACGTACTCGATGTGCTGCCAGGCGCCGATGAGCCGGTGCTTGTTGCCGACCTTGGCGTTGCCGGCGACCGCGCCGACGCGCGGGTCGGCGAAGGGCTGCACGAGTTCGCGGACGGTGGAGGGCTCGAAGACCGTGTCGCCGTCCATCATCACGATCAGGTCGTACCGGGCTTCGGCGACACCGCGGTTGAGAGCGGCCGGCTTGCCCGCGTTGGCCTGCCGGATCACCCGGACGTTCGGCAGGTCCAGGGCCGCCACGATGCCGGCGGTGCCGTCCGTGGAGCCGTCGTCGACGACGAGCACCTCGATCGGATGCTCGCTGCGCATCAGCGAACGGACCGTGTTCTCGATGCACTTGGCCTCGTTGTACGCCGGGACCAGCACGGACACCGGCTCGGTGACCGACTCCTCGCCCCAGCGGAAGTCCGGGCGCCGGGTGCGGCGCGCGTGGACGCCGGCCAGCAGCAGCATCAGGGCGAAGCGGGCGAGGACGAGGACGCCGGTGACCGCGAGACCGGCGACGAGGGCGCCGGTGACGTCGTCCGCCGCCCGCACCAGGAAGATCCAGACCTTGCCCTTCCACCGGTCGAGGCCGGAGACCGGGGTGTCGGCGCTCGGCGCCTTCAGGGCCTCGGTGACGGTCTGGAACGCGTACCCCTGCTGCTGGAGCCGGGACAGGTACCGGTCGAGCGCCTGGACCGTCTGGTGGCGGTCGCCGCCGGAGTCGTGCATGAGGACGACCGCGCCCTTGCCGCCGTGGGGCGTGGCGTTGCGGATGATCCGGGCCACGCCGGGCCTGCGCCAGTCCTCGCTGTCGATGTCGTCCACGACGGTGAGGTAGCCGCGGCTGCCGACGTACTCGGTCACCGGCCAGGACCGGTCGTCCATGGCGTCCGCGAAGGAGGAGTACGGCGGCCGGAACAGGGAGCTGCGGATGCCGGCGGCGCCGGCGAGCGCCAGCTGGCTCTGCGACAGCTCCCAGTCGATGCGCCGCGTGGAGTGGTACGACAGGTCGGGGTGGCCGAAGGTGTGCACGCCGACCTCGTGTCCCTCGGCCACCATGCGCCGGACCAGGTCCGGATGGCGCGAGGTCATGGTGCCGGTGACGAAGAAGACCGCGTGCGCGTGGTGCCTCTTCAGGACGTCGAGGACCTTCGGGGTCCAGGTGGGGTCGGGGCCGTCGTCGAAGGTGAGGACGATCCGGTGGTCCGGGATCCGCAGGCTGGTGACGGCGCCGCCCCGGGTGTCGATGACCGGGCCGCCGTCGAGGATCTTCGCCGGCACCTGGTCGTGCGCCGACTCCGGGCGGATGCGGTGGTCCGCGAGGATCTCGCTGTGCACGTAGCCGCGCAGCATGAGCATCGCCAGGGTCGCGCACAGCACCAGCACGGGGAGCAGATAGCGCAGGGGCAGCCGGGGGCGGCGTGCCGGTGACGGGGTACGGCGGCGGCCGCGGAGACGCGAAGCCATCAGAGGGTGTTTCCCTGGTCGGATTCAGAGCGGGGGATTCAGGAGCGGGAGATTCAGGAGCGGGAGGGGCGGAGGGGGAGGTTCAGAGCGGGAGCGGAACGTGCGAGTGCCTGGCCCGGCCGGGGGGTGTGCGCCTGGCGCGCGTCGGCGACGAGGCGGGGGCCGGGGAGGTGGCGCCGCCCGAGGCGGACGGGGCCGGGGACGCGCCCGGCGAAGGGGCCGTCGCGGACGGGGAGTCCCCGGGGCCGCCCGACGCGGGGGCGCTGGGGGCGCCGGCGGTGGACGCGGCGGCCTTGGAGCCACCGGGCGTCGGACTGGGCGAACCGGACCCCGGTACGCCGGTCCCACTCGCCGGCGCGGGCAGCCCCGTCCCGGTCACCGCACCGGGCCCCGACAGGCTCGGCGCGGAGGAGGCGCTGGGCCGCGGCGAGACGTGCACCTGCCCGGCCGGCTTGTCGTCCCCCTGCCCGGGCACCGGCAGCCATGGGGCGGTGGAGTTGCCGGACAGCAGGGTCGCGACGATGACGGCGGCGTACCCGGCACAGGCAACGGCGACAGCCATCCCGAGCCGCCGGAAACGCCGCCCACGGCGACCGGAGGCATCGACGAAGACGGGACCGTCGGCACCGGCGCCAGCGGAATCCGGGGCGTCCCCGGACCGCATCGCAGCCGCCTGTGCCGTCACGTCGGGGAGTTCGTGGGCGCTGGTGGTGACGGGGGCGGACGGGGCGTGGCCCGGTGCATCCGCGGGACCGGCGGATTGGGCGGCGGCACCGTGGGCCGGGGCGGCGGGGCGGTCGTCGGTCGGGGGCTGGGGCCGGGGCCGGGGTGCGGCGGTCTCCGCGGAGAGGGCCGGATTCTCCGCGTCTCCGGGCTCCGCAGCGACTTCGGCGACCTCGACGTCTCCGGACCCCGCGGCGACCTCGGAGGCCTCGACCTCTCCGGAACCCGCAGCGACCTCGGCGGGCTCGACGTCCCGGGACTCCGCAGCGATCTCGGGGCTCTCGCCGGCCACGGCGGCGTCGGCGATCTCAGCCTCGTTCACCGCGACCACGCCGGCATGCGCCGCGTCACCGCTGCCCGCGACCATGCCCGCGCCCGACGCGTCATCCCTGCCCGCGCCCTCGCCGGAGGCCGGCGCGCCCGTGGTGCCCTCGGACGGTGCGGCGGCGTGCGCGGCGTCGGCGGGCACAGTCTCTCCGGCACCGGGGACCGGCTCGGCGGCCGGAACGGGGCCGGCGCCCGGAACCAACTCGGCGGCCGGGACCGACGACTCGGCGTCCGGAACCGGCTCGGCGGCCAGGACCGACGGCTCGGCGTCCGGAACCGGCTCGGCGCCCGGGACCGACTCGGCGCCCGGAACCGGCTCCGCGGCCGGGATCGACTCGGCCCCCGGAACCGACGGCTCGGCGGCCGGGAGTGGCTCGGTGGCCGGAGTGGTCGCCTCGTGTTCGGCGGGGGCGGGCTCCGGCGCGGCTGGGGCCGGTGGCTGGGCGACCATCGCGTCCGTTGCCGGCTGGGCGGTTCTCGGACCGTCTGGTTGGGCGTCTTCTGGCCAGTTTTTCATGCGCGCGCTTCCCCCCACGGGACACTTTCCGGGTGCGCTGACGGCCCGAGCGCCGTCGACCGGAACACGCCCCCACCTGGTTCGAGCGCCCCCACCTACCAACTCTGCGCTCGCGGCATGAATGTAGCGCACGCCGTGCGCCCGTGATGTCCGGGCATCTCTTTCGGCCGCAGGTCACCCTCCCATCACGGTCTCGTCCATGGCCGGAATCCATCCTCCGGCGGGCCGCCGCAGCCACCCCTCCTCCGCCGCGAGCCCGGCCGCCGCCCGGCGCAGCGCGTCCAGCGCGGGATGGACCAGCCCCTTCCGCCACACCAGGGAGACCGGAGACAGCGGGACGGGATCGACGAGCGGGCGGCGGACCGTGCGGGGCAGGGCCGGGAAGTCGACCACGGCCAGCACCGGGTGCCGGGTCTTGGCCATGATCCGCTCGAACTCCTCGTCCCCGACGGCCAGCGGCAGCGGCGGGGCGAGCCGGACGCCGTACTCCTCGAAGAGCCGGCGCGCCAGGTCGGTCCACTCCAGCGTGCGCGGGTTCCCGGCGCCGGCGTACACCGTCTCGCCGGCCAGCGCGGCCAGCGGCACCTCGGCGAGGGCGGCCAGGGGGTGGTCGTCCGGGAGGACGACGGCCATCGGCTCGTAGCGCACCGGCTGCTGGGCGAGGCCGGACCGCAGCGCCGGGTCCAGGCCGGCGAAACGGCCGAAGGAGGCGTCCAGCCGGCCGGCCAGCAGCTCGGCGGCGGCTCCGGTCAGGCCGCTCTCGTAGCGGGCCATCAGCTCGCAGTCGGGGGCGAGTTCCCGGGCCCGGTGCAGCACGCGGCGGCCGGTGGCCAGGCCCGGCGAGTTGACGTCCACCAGCAGCGGGCGGGACTGGCCGGGGACGAAGGCGGCGAGCAGGTCGTCCTGGGCGGCCAGGACCCGGCGGGCCAGCGGGAGCAGCCGTACACCGTCGGGGGTCAGCGTCACCTGCCGGGTCGTTCGCACGAACAGCTCCGCCCCCAACTCCCGCTCCAGCCGCCGTACATCGCGGCTGAGCGCCTGCTGGGCGACGTACAGGCGGGCCGCGGCGCGGGTGAAGTGCAACTCCTCGGCGACGGCCACGAAGGCACGGAGCAGGCGGGGGTCCATGTCGGTGGGCGCGGGCATGCCCGTGAACTTACAACGAGAGTGCGTGAATCGGCGCCGGGAAGGTGTTGGACCGGGAGATCGACCGCGGGCGAGGGTGGGGCCATGTCCATGACCCCGGTCCTATCCACCACCAGCGGCTATCGCCGTCTCTTCGCTCTCCCCGGCGCCCGTGCCTTCACCGCCGGCAACCTCCTCGCCCGGCTGCCCATGGGCATGTTCAGTGTGAGCGCGGTGGTGATGATCGCCGGCTCGCGGGGCTCGTACGCCCTGGCCGGCGCGGTCACCGCGACCGGGCTCGCGGCGACCGCGCTGGCCGGGCCGTGGGTCGCGCGGCTCGTCGACCGGCACGGGCAGGCCCGGGTCGCGGTCCCGGCCACCCTCGCCTCGGTGCTCGGCAGCCTCGCGCTGCTGCTGTGCGTCCGCTACGGCGCCCCCGACTGGACCCTGTTCGCCGCCTACGCCGGCACCGCGGCGACCCCGAACATCGGCGGCCTGTCCCGGGCGCGCTGGGCCCATCTGCTGCACGACGACCCCGGCGCGCTGCACACCGCGAACTCCTTCGAACAGGCCGCCGACGAGCTGTGCTTCATGCTCGGGCCGGTGCTGGCCTCCTTCCTCACCGGCACGTTCTTCCCGGAGGCGGGCACCCTGACCGGGGCGGTCCTGCTGCTGACCGGCATGCTGCTGTTCACCGCCCAGCGGGCCACCGAGCCGCCGCCGCGGGGGCGTTCACAGGCGCGGCCGCCGCTGCGCACGCCGGGGATCCCGCCGCTGCTGGCGTGTTTCACCGCGACCGGTGCGGTGTTCGGCTCGATGGAGGTCGTCACGATCGCCTACGCCGATGCGCAGGGTCACCGTACGGCGGCAGGCGCGGTCCTCGCGTTGCAGGCGGCGGGGTCGTGCGCGGCGGGGCTGGTGTACGGGGCGCTGAAGCCGGCGGGGATACGGCTGGGGCACTGCCTGACGGGGATGGCGGCGCTGATGGCCCTGCCGTGGGCCGCCGCCGGCCTCGCCGGTTCGCTGTGGGCGCTGGCGGGGGCGCTGCTGGTGGCGGGGATGGCCACGGCGCCGACGATGGTGACCGCGATGACCCTGGTCCAGCGGCGCACCCCGGCCGACCGTCTGAACGAGGGCATGAGCCTGATGGTGACGGGACTGCTCACGGGGGTGGCGTGCGGCTCGGCGACGGGGGGCTGGGCGGCGGAGCACCTGTCCCCGACGGCCGCGTACGCGGTCCCGGCCGGCGCCGCCGCGCTGGCGCTGGGGGTGGCCGCGCTCACCCGTGTCGGCGGGGTGCCGCCGGACGTCGCGGCCGACGACGCTGCCGCATGACGAACGCCCCGCCGCTCGAAAGCGACGGGGCGTTGTGAACATGGGGCGAACCCCCGAAGGGGCTTGGTGGAGATGGCGGGAATCGAACCCGCGTCCAACGGTGCAGAACCAGGGCTTCTCCGTGTGCAGTCCGCTTCGCTTTTCTCGGCCCCGGAGATCACGCGGACAAGTCTCCGACGGGCTCAGTCACTGTTTGATTTCCCTTTTCACCCCGTGACCGGGATCAAGGTTTAGTTCCCTAGCTGATGCCAGGATCCGGGTCGGGAACAGCCCCGGGCTGACACTTCGCGAGTCGCTACTTAGGCAGCGAGGGCGAAGGAATCGCGCTTGGTGTTGGCGATTATTTTTTTCGGCCTGTGGTTTACGAGATCATGGCCGCTTCCTCGACACGCTTCCCCTGCTTCGACAGCCGCTGTCGAAACCGATCATCCCCATGTTGATTTTTCAAACCCTCCGACGAGGGTCGCATGCACCCGCTGTGGAGTGCGGTGCCATCGTAGAGCAACAACGCCCGCCGATGCCACCGTATTCCCGCCGGTCACCCGGCCGTCGTACGGCGTTCGGAGTGTGCAACGCGGCCCGGCTCCGGAACATTCCCGGGAGCGGGGCCGAACCGGCGCCGGCTCAGCCGCGCTGCCTGCGCCGGGCCGCCGCCATCGCCCGGTCCGCCTCGCGCCGGTCCTGCTTCTCCCGCAGGGTCTGCCGCTTGTCGTACTCCTTCTTGCCCTTCGCCAGCGCGATCTCGATCTTGGCCCGGCCGTCCTTGAAGTACAGGGCGAGCGGCACGATGGTGTGGCCCGTCTCCTGGGACTTGGACTCCAGCTTGTCGATCTCCGCGCGGTGCAGCAGCAGCTTGCGCTTGCGGCGGGCGCTGTGGTTGGTCCAGGTGCCCTGGCTGTACTCGGGGACGTGCACGTTGTGCAGCCACGCTTCGTGGTCGCTCAGCTGCACGAAGCCGTCGACCAGCGAGGCCCGCCCCTGGCGCAGTGACTTCACCTCGGTGCCCATGAGGACCAGACCGGCCTCGTAGGTGTCGAGGATGTGGTAGTCGTGCCGCGCCTTCTTGTTCTGCGCGATCAGCTTGCGCCCTTTTTCCTTAGCCATAGTGCCGCCCATTTTCGCACCACACCGGGGGTGTGCGTACAGCCGATTACGCGTGGCTAGGAGGGGTCGCCCAGGCCGGCGAGGACCGTCTCGGCCCGCCGCTCGGCCTCGTCCGGCGCCGCCTCGAGGTCGGGGGTGATGCCCCGGCCGTCGACCGCGTGCCCCAGCGGGGTGCGGTAGTGGCCCACGGTCAGCTCGGCCACCGAGCCGTCGGGCAGGCCGGTCGGCATCTGGATGGAGCCCTTGCCGAAGGTGCGGGAGCCGACGACCACCGCGCGGCCCCGGTCCTGCAGGGCCCCGGTGAGCATCTCGGCCGCGCTCATCGTGCCGCCGTCCACCAGGGTGACCAGGGGCCGGGTGGTGTCGCCGCCGGAGTCGGCGTGCAGGGCGCGCTGGACGCCGTCGACGTCGTAGGTGGCGACCAGGCCGCCGTCGAGGAACGCGGAGGCGGTCTTGACGGCCTCGGTGACCAGCCCGCCGGAGTTTCCGCGCAGGTCGAGCACGATCCCGGCGTCGGCCGGGGCCTGCCGTACGGCGCTGCGGACGGTGTCCCCCGAGCCCTTGGTGAACGCGGCGATCCTGATGATGGTGACCCCGTCCGGCAGCCGGCGCACGGTCACCGAGTCGGTGGACAGCCGGGCCCGGCGCAGCGTCTCGGTCCACGCGCGCGTGCCGCGCTCAAGGCCCAGGGTGACCGTCGTGCCGGCGGCCGCGTCGTCGGCGTCGCCGCGCAGCAGCGAGACCACCTCGGTGACGGGCCGGCCGTCGACCTTGCGGCCGTCGACGCTGCGCAGCCGGTCGCCGGCGCGGATCCCCGCCTCGGCGGCCGGCGAGCCGGGCTGCACCCGGGTCACCTCGATCCGGCCGTCCCGCTCGCGCCGCGCCCACAGGCCGACGCCGGTGTAGCGGCCGTCGAGCGCGTCCTGGAACTCCTGGTACTCGTCCTCCGAATAGACGGCGCCCCAGCGGTCCCCGCTGCGGCTGACGGCCCGCTCGGCCGCCTCCATCGGGGACGTGCCGTCGGCCATCGCCTGGGCGGCGGCCCGCTGCACGTCCTCGTGCCCGGTGGCCGCACCCTTCGGGGCGGGTGCGGCCCTGCGCGCGGACGCCGCCGGTGCGGCGGCGTCGGGTTCCGGGAAGGAGCCGGTGGCGGCGCCGGTGACCAGGACGCCGGCGAAGACCAATGTCAGGGCGGCCCCGCGGCGGAAGCGGCGGGGCGGGCAGAACAGGTCACGACCTGACATGGCGGTGAGTCTAGGACAACGCGAAGGGCCGTACGGCCGGTTGACCGCACGGCCCGTCTTGGCGTGCGTCACACCTTCAGGTACTTGCGCAGAGCGAAGAACGCCGCCAAGGACGGCATCACCACGCTCGTCGCGAGGATCAGCGGCAGCTTGGTCAACACCGCGTCCCACCCGACGAAGTTGATGAGCGTCAGCTTGTGGGACAGGTCCATGCCGTGGTCGATGGTGAAGTACCGGCCGACCACCAGCGCCACACAGGCGAGCCCGCCGCCGATGAGCCCGGCGACCGCGGCCTCGGCGATGAACGGCGCCTGGATGTAGAAGCCCGAGGCGCCGACCAGGCGCATGATCCCGGTCTCGCGCCGGCGGCTGAACGCCGAGACGCGCACGGTGTTGACGATCAGCAGCAGCGCGACGACCAGCATCATCGCCATCACGCCGAGCGCACCCCGGTTCATCAGGTTCAGCAGCTGGAAGAGGTTGTCCAGGATGCCCTTCTGGTCCTGCACGGACTGCACACCGGGCCGTCCGTTGAACGCGGACGCGATCACCTGGTACTTCTGCGGGTCCTTCAGCTTGATCCGGTACGACTCCTGCATCTGGTCCGGCGTGAGCGAGCCGGCCAGCGGGGAGTTGCCGAACTGCTCCTTGTAGTGCTTGTACGCCTGGTCCTGCGACTCGTAGATGACCTTCTCGACGATCTGCATCTTGTGCAGGTCCGAGAGGATCTGGTTCTTCTGGTCCTCGGTGACCGCGCCCTTGGCGCAGTTGACGTCCGAGTCGGCGTCGTGCTTGTTGCACAGGAAGATCGAGACGTTGACCTTGTCGTACCAGTAGCCCTTCATGGTGCTCACCTGGTCGCTCATCAGCAGCGAACCGCCGAACAGCGCCAGGGACAGGGCGACGGAGACGATGACGGCGAAGGTCATCGTCAGATTGCGGCGGAGACCGACACCGATCTCCGACAGGACGAACTGGGCGCGCATGGCGTCTGGTCGAGCCTTTCCGTCGTGAACTTGCTTAGTGCTGGTAGCCGTAGACGCCGCGGGCCTGGTCGCGGACGAGGCGGCCCTTCTCCAGCTCGATGACGCGCTTGCGCATCTGGTCCACGATGTTCTGATCGTGCGTCGCCATGATGACGGTGGTGCCCGTCCGGTTGATGCGGTCGAGCAGCTTCATGATGCCGACGGAGGTCTGCGGGTCGAGGTTGCCGGTGGGCTCGTCGGCGATCAGCAGCTTCGGCCGGTTGACGAACGCCCGCGCGATGGCGACGCGCTGCTGCTCACCACCGGACAGCTCGCCGGGCATGCGGTCCTCCTTGCCGCCGAGGCCGACGAGGTCGAGCACCTGCGGCACGGACTTGCGGATCTCGCCCTTGGACTTGCCGATCACCTCCTGCGCGAAGGCCACGTTCTCCGCGACCGTCTTGTTCGGCAGCAGGCGGAAGTCCTGGAAGACGGTCCCCAGCTGGCGGCGCATCTGCGGCACCTTCCAGTTGGAGAGGCGTGCGAGGTCCTTGCCGAGCACGTGCACCTGGCCGTGGCTGCAGCGCTCCTCGCGGAGGATGAGCCGCAGGAAGGTGGACTTTCCGGAGCCGGAGGACCCCACGAGGAACACGAACTCGCCCTTCTCCACTTCCAGGGAGACATCCCTGAGTGCGGGGCGGGTCTGCTTGGGGTAGACCTTGGAGACGTTGTCGAATCGGATCACGGATGCACCACGGGTCGCCGGGGGTAGATGAGCGTGACCATACGCGAACCGGGTGTGCAAGTGCAGTCGCAGGTCGAGGTTGGGTAAGGCTTGTACGTTTTTGTACCGGCTGCTGTTCTTCCTCGGCTCCCCGGGGGCCCGCGCACGCGCTCCGCGAACCTGGCACAGTGGAGGGGGAACGTTCTCGTTCCCATGAGCGTTGTACGTGTGATGGCCGGTGCAAGGAGGGCGAGCGCATGACGTACGACCGGTTGGTGTGCGCGAACTGCGCGGCGCCCGTGAGCGAGGGCCGGTGCCCGGTGTGCCGTGCCAACCGCGAGCGACTGCAGCAAGAGGGCTTCCTCGGCGGGGTGAACCCGATGGCGCTGATCGCGCTGCTGGCGGTGCTGATCGCCGCGGTGGCGCTGCTGGCGCACCAGACCGCGTAAGAGAAGTCACACAAACCCGTCAGGGCCCGGAGCGTCAGGCTCCGGGCCCTTGCGCGTGCACGTCGTGCGCGCTGCGTCAGCGTACGGCTACGCTCAGGCGGCCGCGCCGCCCCGGCCGCCCGCCAGTCGCGGCAGGACGCGGAAGCCGATGCCGCCGGCGATCATCGTCGCGGCGCCGATGACCAGGAACGCGGTCTGCCCGGCACCGGTCTCGGCGAGCTGCTTGTCCCCGCCCTGGGCCTTGCTGTCGGACCCGGTGTCGGTGAGGGCCGAGGAGCCCTCCTCCTGGGGCGCCGTGCCGCTGCCGCCCTGCGGGTTGTCGTGGTTGCCGCCGGTGCTGGAACCGCCGGTGCCGGAGCCGCCGTTGCCGTTGCCGTTGCCGTTGCCGCCGGTGTTGCCGCCGTTGCCGTTGCCACCGTTGCCGTTGCCGCCGGTGTGGCCGCCGTTGCCGCCGTCACCGGAACCGCCCTCGGTGCTGCCCTGGGTGGAACCCTGGGTCGAGCCCTCGGTGCTGCCCTGGGTCGAACCCTGGGTGCTGCCCTGGGTGGAACCCTCGGTCGAGCCCTGGGTCGAACCCTGGATCGCGCCCTCGGTGGAGCCCTGGATCGCGCCCTCGGTGGCCCCGAGGGACGTGCCCTGGGTCTCACCCTGGGTGTCGCCCTCGGTGGTGCCCTGGGTGTCACCCTGGGTCGAGCCCTGGGTGTCGCCTTCGGTCGACCCCTGGGTGGAGCCCTGGGTCGTCCCCTCGGTCACGCCCAGAGTGGCGCCCTGGATGTCACCCTCGGTCGTCCCCTGCGTCGTGCCGTCGGTGTCGTTGCCGTCCGTGGTGACACCGAGGCTGATCGGACCGGCCTTGACATCGAGGTCCAGGGCGGAGGCCGCGCCGGCTGCGGTCAGTGACGCACCGGCCGCGATCACGGCGCCGGCGGCTATCCGCGCGACCCGGATCCGCGTCTTCTTCGTCATATGGTTGCTACCCCCAGTAGCTGATCGTCCATGAGGCGGCGCATGGGGCGTGCCGTGATCGACGGGAGGCAGCCGGTGACGAAGCGCGTCAACTCATTCCCCCGGTTCACATGCGCCCCTGAAGTTACGCATGCCGCGCTTAACCCTTCCGATTTTTCAAAGCAACGTCAAGGCCGTTGCGGGCGCTATGTCCACTCGGGAGCCGTATGCGGCGAGTTGAAGCGTGTGAGTGTGATGTAAAACCCAGACATAAGACAACTGCCGCCTCTCGGGCGGCAGTTGTCATGTCGACAAAGTCACTTCTGCGGTTACTTCTCCTGCTGCTTGCGCCAGCGAATACCGGCCTCCAGGAACCCGTCGATCTCGCCGTTGAACACGGCCTCCGGGTTGCCCACTTCGTACTCGGTGCGCAGGTCCTTGACCATCTGGTACGGGTGCAGCACGTAGGAGCGCATCTGGTTGCCCCAGGAGTTGCCGCCGTCGCCCTTGAGGGCGTCCATCTTGGCCTGCTCCTCCTGCCGGCGGCGCTCCAGCAGCTTGGCCTGGAGGACGTTCATCGCGGTGGCCTTGTTCTGGATCTGCGACCGCTCGTTCTGGCAGGAGACCACGATGCCGGTGGGGATGTGGGTGATGCGCACCGCGGAGTCGGTGGTGTTCACGCCCTGGCCGCCGGGACCGGAGGAGCGGTAGACGTCGATGCGCAGGTCGGACTCGTCGATCTCGACGTGGTCGGACTGCTCGACGACGGGGAGCACCTCCACACCCGCGAAGGAGGTCTGGCGGCGGCCCTGGTTGTCGAAGGGCGAGATGCGCACGAGGCGGTGCGTGCCCTGCTCGACGGAGAGGGTGCCGTAGGCGTACGGCGCCTGGACGGCGAAGGTGGTCGACTTGATGCCGGCCTCTTCGGCGTACGACGTCTCGATCAGCTCCGTCTTGTAGCCGCGCTGCTCGGCCCAGCGCAGGTACATGCGCTGGAGCTTCTCGGCGAAGTCGGCGGCGTCGACGCCGCCGGCCTCGGCGCGGATGTTGACGAGCGCCTCACGCGAGTCGTACTCACCGCTGAGGAGCGTGCGGACCTCCATCTCGTCCAGCGCCTTCTTCACCGCGGCCAGCTCGGACTCGGCCTCGGCACGGGTGTCCGGGTCGTTCTCCTCCTCGGCCATCTCGAAGAGGACCGCGAGATCGTCGATCCGGCCGCGCAGCGCCTCCGCCTTCCTGACCTCGGCCTGGAGGTGGGAGAGCTTGCTGGTGATCTTCTGCGCCTCGTCCGGGTTGTCCCACAGGGACGGCGCGGCCGCCTGCTCCTCGAGCACGGCGATGTCTGCCCTCATCTTGTCGAGGTCCAGGACGGCCTCGATCGACTCCATGGTCGAGGAGAGGGACTTCAGCTCTTCGGATACATCGACGACTGCCACGCCTCCCAGCGTAACGGCTGTGGCAACCGACCTCGGCCGAGCGTCCCCGCCGCCTCGCCCGCCCCGGGCGGGTCAGGGGGTCGACGTGCTGTGGGTGCCGGACGGCGTCCCGGAGTCGTCGTCCGCCGACACCCACCACGCCCCGACGCCCACGACGGCCGCCACGACCAGTCCGGCCGCGCCCAGGGTCAGCCTGCGCCGCCGCAGCGCCGCCCGGTGCCTCGCCGAGCCCGGCCGGGGCGCACCGGCGGCCCGGGGGGCGCGAGCCGTCCCGTGGGCGCCGCCCGCCAGCTCGTCCGGTCCCGGTACGCGCATCGACGTGTGCGTGTCGCGGTTGGAGTCCGGCTTGGCGCCGGGGACGAGCGGGACCGCGCCCCGCCGCCGCAGCGGCTCGCCGCCCGGGGCGGGGGGCGCCGGCTCCTGTGCCGCCTCCTCGGACGGCTCCGGCTCGTCGACGTCCAGCGGCGGCATCCCGGCCAGCGTCGGCAGCTGCTCGCGCAGCCGCGCCGCCAGCTCCGAGGCGCGCAGCCGGGACGCGGGCGCCTTGGCCAGGCACTGCACGATCAGCTGCCACAGCTCCTCGGGGATGCCGGGCAGGGGTACGACGGTCTCGGTGACGTGGCGGCGCAGCACCGCGCCGGGGTGACCCCCGCCGAACGGGGTGAAGCCGGCCAGCAGCTCGTACAGGACCGTCGCCAGGGCGTAGATGTCCACGGCCGCGCGGGGCGGCAGGCCCTCGACGATCTCCGGGGCCAGGTAGTCCGGCGTGCCGATGATCTTCGTGGCGCGCGTCCGCTTCGGCGAGTCGATGAGCTTGGCCACGCCGAAGTCGGTGAGCAGGGCGGGGTGCGAGCCGCCGGGGCCGAGCGGGCCCTGCATGTCCAGGAGGACGTTCTCGGGCTTGACGTCCCGGTGGACGACCCCGGCCGCGTGGGCCGCCGCCAGCGCGTCGGCGATGTCCGCGACGATCGCGACGGCCGCCTCGGGGGCGAGCCGCCGCTCGCGCTCCAGCCGGGTGCGCAGGTCGGTGCCGCGCACCAGGTCCATGACGAGGGCGAGGTCGTTGCCGTCGACCACCAGGTCGCGCACGGTGACGATGTGCGGGTGCTCCAGGCCGAGCAGCGCGGTGCGCTCCTGCACGAAGCGTCCGACGAGCTCCTGGTCGGAGGCGAGGTCCTCGCGCAGCATCTTGATGGCGACGGGCCCGTCCGGCCCCTCGCCCAGCCACACCGTGCCGGCGCTGCCCCGACCCAGGATCTGGTTCGCGGTGTACCGGCTGCCGATCTTCCGTGCCAAGACTGCTCCTACAGACGCGCGTTGTCGCGTGGTGCCGCCAAAACTACGCGTCCGACGAGCCAACCTTCACCGCGGAGACGGAAATCACCCGCCGGATGTCGACAAATCCGC
The DNA here is from genome assembly GCF_036345995.1 of Streptomyces sp. NBC_00557. NCBI lineage: Bacteria > Bacillati > Actinomycetota > Actinomycetes > Kitasatosporales > Streptomycetaceae > Streptomyces > Streptomyces sp. NBC_00557. The sequence goes on along the minus strand of NZ_CP107796.1, from coordinate 4,995,816 downwards.
AAACTCGCGGTCAGTTCCCGCCGCCGGAGGAGCCGCCGAGATCCTTGATCCACTTGCTGGCCCGGCCGACCCAGTGGCTCACCTCGTGCCAGTAGCCGCGGCCCTGGCCGATCCAGGTGTGCACCGGTGTCAGCTCGTAGATCAGCCAGCTCGCCACGACCAGGATGACGATCGTGAACAGGCAGCCCTTCAGGCAGCCGAGACCCGGGATCTTCATCGGGTTGGCGCTGCGCTGCCGCGGCTCTCGCGCGGGCCGCTGCGGCTCCGGCGCGGGCGGCGCGTACCGCTGCGGACGCCGCGGGGGCGCGTACTGCTGGGGCTCGGGCGCATAGCCGTACCCCTGCTGGTAGCCCTGCTGACGGCCGCGCGGCTGCGGCTGCTGCGGGCGGGACTGCGGGGCCTGCCGCGGCTGCTGCTGCGGCCGGGCCACCTGCCGCTGGGGCCGGTGGCGCAGCGGGTCGTCCTCCGGCGAGAGGTACTGGATCTGCGTCTGCTCGTTGCGGTCGCGGGCCGCGCGCAGCTGGGTCTGCCAGGGGTGCGGCTGTTCGGGCTGCTGCCCCTGCGGGCCGGTGTTCGGCAGCACCGCGGTCGGGTCCGCCGCGCCCGTGTTCGGCAGGACGGCGGTGGGGTCGGCGGCACCCGCGGGGCCGCCGGTGTGCGGCAGCACGCTGGTCGCGGCGTTCGGGTCGTACGCCCCCGCGGAGCCCTGCGGCAGCACCTGGGTGGGGTCGGCGGCGCCGGGCACGCCCGGTACGGCGGTCGGGGCCGGGTCCGGGGCCAGCAGCGCTCCCACGCCCTCGGCGGCGGCGATCTGCGCGGCGTTCGCGTGCACGCCGACGCCCTCGGCGACGACCCTCAGGGCGCGCGCGAGGTTCTCGGCGCTCGGCCGTTCGTCGGGGTTCTTGCGCAGGCAGCGCTCTATGACCGTCCACAGCGGGTCCGGGACGGTGGAGGGGCGGCGCGGCTCGGCGCTCAGGTGCTGGTGCAGGACCTCGAGGGCCGAGCCGCCCGAGAACGGCGGGTGGCCGGTGACCAGCTCGTACAGCAGGATGCCGGCGCCGTAGATGTCCACGGCGGAGGTCTGCGGGCGGCCCTCGGCGGACTCCGGCGCCACGTACGCGGGCGTGCCGACGAACTCCTGGGTGCGGGTCAGGCCCGGGGAGTCGGCGAGCCGGGCGATGCCGAAGTCGGTCAGCATCGGGTGCATCTGGCCGTCGTGCTGCATGAGCAGCACGTTCGCGGGCTTCAGGTCCCGGTGGACCACCCCGTCGGCGTGGCTCGCGGCGAGCGCGTCGGCGATCTGCGCGGTCATCAGCGCGGCGGCGACCGGCGACAGCGGGCCGTTCTCGCGCAGGTAGCGGTGCAGGTCGGGGCCGTCGACGAGGTCCATGACCAGCGCCAGCAGATCGCCCTCGACGACCAGGTCGCGCACCCGGACGATGTTGGGGTGGGTGAGGCGGAGCAGGACCGAGCGCTCGCGCAGGAAGCGCATCACGATGTCCGGGTCGCTCGCCAGCTCCTCCTTGAGGACCTTGATCGCGACCGTCTCGCCGGGCTGTCCGGGCACGGCCGCCTCGGCGCCCGCGGTCTCGCGCTGGCGGGCACGCCAGACGGTGCCTGTGGCGCCGCGTCCCAGCGGCTCCTCAAGCAGGTACTTGCTGCCGACTGGCCGCACGTCACGCGCTCCCTGCTGCTTGCTGATGCTTGCTTGCCTGCATTCCGGTTGTCGTTCCGGTTCCGGTCCACTGTAGTGCCGCCCTCCAGGGCACTACGCAAACGTTCCCGACCCTGTTCGACGTGTTCGACGGAAAGACGCGCGGGCCGGTCCGCCGGTTGCCGGGGAGCGGACGTGACCGATCTCAACTGATCGTTCGTACGGCACTGGTCAGGCACTTTTGCGGGCAGAGCCGACCAATCAAGATCACTTGACGCCGGGTGGCGGGCGTGTTGTCAGTGGCAGGTGCGAGGATGCCTTGCAGTACTGACCGACGTGCTCGTGTTGGGGTGGGGATGCAGATCCGGCTGACCGTCGTAGACCCGCTGGGCCCGGCTCCGCAGCGGGGCCGCGCCGCGAGCCGCGACGTGCTGGTCACGGCGCCCGCGGGCACGGACCTGGCCGCGGTCGCGTCGGCGCTGGCCGGGGCGGTCGCCGGGGAGGGCCGCGACTCCGGATCCCCCGTGCTGTACGCCGGCGCCGAGCGGCTGGACCCGCGCCGCTGCACCCTCGGCGAGCCCCCGCTGATCGACGGCGCCGTGCTGTCTTTGGGCACCCCGGCGGCTCCCGAGCCGCACCCCGAGCTGGACGAGGCGCCGACCCAGCTGCATGTCGTCGCGGGCCCGGACGCGGGCGGGGTCCATCTGCTGCACGGCGGCCGGATCACCGTGGGCCGCTCGGCCGACGCGGACGTGCCGCTGGACGACCCCGACGTGTCCCGGCTGCACTGCGCGGTCACCGTCGACGCGGACGGCCGCGTCTCGGTCGCCGACCTCGGCTCCACGAACGGTACGGCGCTGGACGGGACGCGGGTCGGCGAGCGTCCGGTGCGGGTCCCTGCCGGGGGGCTGCTGCGGATCGGCGAGTCGGCGCTGCGGGTTACTCCGTCCGGGGGACCGGGGGCGCGAGTGCGGACCGTCGCCGACGGGGAGGGCTGCGTTCGGGTTGTCGCCGGGGGGCGTTCGGAGGCGGAGGCGGTCGCGGCTGCCGGTGCCGGGGCGTCTTCTGGTGCGGGGGCGTTCGCGGACGCGGGTGCCGGGACGTCCTCGGGTGCGGGTGCGTTGGGGGGCGTCCGGCCTTCGGCCGGGGCCGGGTTCCCACCCGCACAGCACGGTTACGGGGCCGGTGGGTGGGGGACCTCCGGCAGCGGGGGGCAGGAGCATCGGCGGCAGGACGCGGCCGTGGTGCCGGAACAGGCCGGGGCGCCGCGGATCGAGAGCGCGCCCGGCCCCTCCGGCGGAGACACGCACGCGGGGCGGCTCGGTGTCGGCGGGACCGGCGGACAGCCGCTGGGCACCGGCCGTAAGGGCACTCCCGTCCGAGGCGTCGACACCCCCCAGGGAACCCGGCGGCGGGGCCTCGGCGCGTGGGCGCGCCGGCTGACCGGCGGACGCGGGGAGCAGCCCGCCGCACCCGAGACGTACGGCGGCCCCGCGGCCCCCACAGGCGTCGCCCCGGCCGCCCGCACCGTGCCGCAGCAGCCCGAGACCTGGCCGGATCCCGCCTCTCTGCTGCTGACGGCGCTCGGCCCCGGCCCCCGGCTGTGGGAGCGCGGGCCCGGTCACCCGGAGGCGCTGACCGTGCGGCTCGGCACGGCCGACCGCAGCGCCCCGGACGGCTCCGGCCTGCTGCCCGCGGTGCCCGTGACGACCGCGCTACGCGAGGCGGGCGCGCTGGGCCTGGCCGGTCCGCGCCCCCGGCTGTCCGGACTGGCCCGCGCGGTGCTGGCCCAGCTGGCCGCGCTGCACTCCCCCGACCTGCTGGAGATCGTGCTGATCAGCGCCGACCGCTCCCGTCCCGTGGAGGAGCGCACGGCCGAGTGGGCCTGGCTGGGCTGGCTCCCGCACGTCCGGCCGGGGCACGGCCAGGACTGCAGGCTGCTGCTGGCCTACGACCGCGAGCAGGCGGCGGCCCGTACGGAGGAGCTGCTGCGCCGGGTCGACGACCACGCGACGACCGGTGCAAGCACGGCCCGCCCCGCCTCAGCCCCCCTCCCGGCCGCCAACCCCAGGAACGGCACCGCCACGCCCGGCACCGCCACGGGCACGCCCCGCCAGGACGCCGGTCCGGAGGGCACGGCCTCCGGCCACCACCTCGGCGCCCCTTCACCTGCGCCCGCGGCCCTGACCCAGGCGACCGCCGAGTGGGACTCCCCCACCCAGGCGACCCGTTCCGGCCATCCCGGCACCGGGACCCATGGATCGACCGGGACCAATGGATCGGTCCCGGGCCACCCCACCCCCCCCGGCGCCTCCGCGCACGGCCAAGCAACCGGCCACCCCGCCCCCGGAACCTCCGGCGCCCACACCCCGAGCGGCACCCGCCCAACGGCCTCCCACCCCGCCCCCGCTCGTCGCCCCTCCTGGGCCAGGGAAGACGCCGGAATCGGCGAGGCCGGCGGGTTCCCGGGGCCGTACACCGTCGTCGTCGTGGACGGTGATCCCGGGGGCGCCGCGCTGCGGGACGCGGTGGCGCGGCTGGCCGTGGCCGGGCCGCGGGCCGGGATCCATGTGGTGTGTCTCGCCGAGACCGAGCCCGCCTCCCCCGCCTCCCCGGTGTCGCTGACGTACGAGGCCGCGTGCGCGGTGACGCCGACGTTCCGGCACTGCGGTGCCGTCGCGCTGCTCAGCGGCGACGTGGCGACGGCGCTGCGGCTGATGCGGGTGGCGCCGGGCGGCCCCGTCGGCCCGGGGACGCTCGCCGCCGTGGACGCCGTGTCCGGCGCCTGGGCGGAGCGGTTCGCGCGGGCGCTGGCGCCACTGCGCCCGGATGCTCCGGCCGGTGTGCGGGAGCCCCGTCTGGCGGCGCCGCTGCCGCAGTCGGCGCGGCTGCTGGACGAGCTGGGGCTGGCCCGGGCCACCCCGGCGTCGCTGATGGCGCGCTGGGCCGACGCGGCCGACGACACCCGGTCCCTGGGCGGGCGGGCGCGCGCCGTGCTCGGCGCCGGGCCGCGCGGGCCGGTCACCGTCGACCTCGTCGCCGACGGTCCGCATCTGCTGATAGAGGGGCCGGCCGGCAGCGGTCGTACGGAGTTGCTGCGGGCCGTGGTGGCCTCGCTGGCCGCCGCCGAGCGGCCGGACCGGCTGGGCATGGTGCTGATCGACGGCCGGGACGGCGTCGGCGTGGGCGCCGGGCGCACCGAGGGCCTGCACGTGTGCACGGACATACCGCACGTCACCACGCACCTGATCGCCAACGACCCCGTGCGGATGCGGGAGTTCGCCCAGTCGCTGACCGCCGAGCTGAAGCGGCGGGCGGAGCTGCTGGGCCGGACGGACTTCGCACAGTGGCACGCGGGGCGTGCGGTGGCGGGGCGGATCGTGGCGCAGCGCACGCCCGCGAACGGCGACCTGGAGGCGCCGCCCAGCTCCACCCTGCGGCTGCGGCCGGGCGCGGCCGCGCGGCAGCAGGCCGAGGCGGCGCCGCCGTTGCCGCGGCTCGTGGTCGTCGTCGACGACCTGGACGCGCTGGTCTCGCCCCCGCTGGGCTCGCCGGGCCGGCCCGCCGCCGGTTCGGTGATGCGCGCGCTGGAGGCGGTGGCCCGGGAGGGCGAGGGGCTCGGGGTGCATGTGGTGGCGGCTGCCGGGACCGGGGGCCGTACGGCGGAGACGGAGCCGGCACGGCGGGCGGCCCTGCGCATCGCGCTGGACGCTCCCCGGCAGGGGCCGGACGAACCGGCGGCGGGGCGTGGCCGGCTGGTGTACGCGGACGGCCGGGCCGTCGGTTTCCAGGGCGGCCGGGTCACGGGCCGCATCCCGCGGACCGCGACCCAGCGGCCCACGGTGGTCCCGCTGGACTGGCAGCGCATGGGCGATCCGCCGGCCCGCCGGCCCGTGCGGGAGCTGGGCAACGGACCCACGGACCTGGCCCTGCTGGCGAGCGCGCTGGAGCGGGCGGCGCGCGAGGTGTCCGCGGCCCGGCTTCCGTCCCTTCTCTAGCCGGGTCTCCCGTCGGGGACCAGCCGCATGCCTTCCCGGTCACGAGCGGGTCACGATGCGCCGCTGGACAGCGCAGGCGCTCTTGCCCACCATGAACGGCCCGGCGTAGACCGGAGCGCACGGGACAGAGTTCTGACGTTCAACGAAGAACGAAGAACGGGGAAGTGATGCACGGAAAGAGCAGCACCATCCGGACGAGCAGGGCCGTCACGACACTCGCCGCACTGCTCGCGGGAGCCCTGGCGCTCACCGCGTGCTCCAGCGGGGACAACGGCAAGAAGAGCAACGGGGACAAAAGCGAGCCGTCCCAGACGGGTTCGACCGTCAGCCTGCCGAAGCTGAACGGCGCCAGCCTGGAGATCGCCGCCGTCTGGACCGGTCAGGAGCAGAAGAACTTCAAGCAGGTCCTGGCCGAGTTCACCCGGCGCACCGGCGCGAAGGTCACCTTCGTGCCCGCCCAGGACCCGATCATCAACTTCCTCGGTTCGAAGATCGCGGGCGGCCAGCCGCCGGACGTGGCCATGCTGCCGCAGCCCGGCGCCATCAAGCAGGCCGTGCAGCGCAAGTGGGCCAAGCCGCTCGGCCCGGAGGCCGTGAAGGAGTTGCAGAAGAACTACTCGCAGGGCTGGCAGGACATCGGCAAGGTCGACGGCAAGCAGTACGGCGTCTACTACAAGGCCGCCAACAAGTCGCTGATCTGGTACAACGCCAAGGTGTTCGCGAACGCGGGCGCCAAGGAGCCGAAGACCTGGAAGGACCTGCTGACCACGTCGCAGGCGGTGTACGACTCGGGTGTCACACCGTTCTCGGTGGCCGGCGCGGACGGCTGGCCGCTGACGGACTGGTTCGAGAACGTCTACCTGTCCCAGGCGGGGCCGCAGAAGTACGACGAGCTGGCCCAGCACAAGATCAAGTGGACGGATCCGTCGGTCAAGCAGGCGCTGACGACCCTCGCGCAGATCTGGGGCAAGAAGGACTATCTCGCGGGCGGCCAGAACGGCGCGCTGCAGACGGAGTTCCCGGCCTCGGTCACCCAGACCTTCAACGGCGGCGACCAGCCGAAGTCCGCAATGGTCTACGAGGGCGACTTCGCCCAGGTCAACATCGGTGAGACCAAGGCGAAGATCGGCACGGACGCGAAGGTGTTCCCGTTCCCGGCGGTCGGCGCCACCGCGCCCGTGGTCTCCGGCGGTGACGCGGCGGTGATCCTGAAGGACTCCAAGGCGGCCCAGGCCCTGGTCACCTTCCTCGCCTCCCCGGACGCGGCGACGATCCAGGCGAAGCTCGGCGGCTATCTGTCGCCGAACAAGAACGTGCCGGTCTCGGCGTATCCGAACGCGGTGCAGCAGAAGATCGCCAAGGCGCTGATCGCGTCCGGCGACGACTTCCGCTTCGACATGTCCGACCAGGCGCCGCAGGCCTTCGGCGGCACCCCGGGCAAGGGCGAGTGGAAGGACCTGCAGGACTTCCTGAAGAACCCCACGGACGTCGCGGGCACCCAGGCGAAGCTGGAGAAGGACGCGGCGGCCGCGTACGGAAGCGGGAGCTGAGCCGGCGATGGCGTCGGCGGCAACGGCGGCCGGGGCCCCACCGGGCCCCGCCGCGCCCCGCAGTCGCAAGAGCGTGACCGGCACCCGCAAGGCGGTGGCAGCGCTGTTCCTGCTGCCCGCCCTGGTGCTGCTCGGCGCGCTCGTGGTCTACCCGATCGGGTACTCGGTCGTCCGCAGCTTCTACGACGCGAACGGCGACGGTTTCTCCGGAGTCGACAACTACAAGACGCTCTTCACGGACGACGGCATCCGCACCGCCCTGAAGAACAACGTCATCTGGGTGGTGTTCGCGCCCACGGTCTCCACCGCGCTCGGTCTGATCTTCGCGGTGCTGACCGAACGGGTGCGCTGGGGGACGGCGTTCAAGCTGGTCGTCTTCATGCCGATGGCGATCTCGATGCTGGCGGCCGGGATCATCTTCCGGCTGGTGTACGACCAGGACCCGAACAAGGGCGTGGCGAACGCGGTGTGGGTGGGCGTGCACGACACCTTCGCGCAGTCGTCGGCGTTCCCGAAGGCCCACCCGGGCCGCGAGTCGCCGCTCGTCCCGCAGGCCGGCGGCTTCATCACGAAGGCCCCGGTGCACGCGGGGCAGCCGGTCACGCTGCCCCTCGTCGGCGTCGCCCCGGACCAGATGCCGGACGGCGCGAAGAAGGCCGCGGCGGCCAAGCCGGAGCCGGGGAGGATCACCGGCACCACCTGGCAGGACTTCACGCGCGGCAAGGGCGTGGGCCGGCTCGGCGCGCCCGACCCGTCCGAGCTGGGGTACGCCGGGATGCGGATCGAGGCCGTGAAGGACGGCAAGGTGGTCGCCTCGGCCAAGGCGTCCGGGGACGGCACGTTCACGCTGCCCGCCTCGGCCGACGGGGCCCGGCTGCGGCTTCCGGCGAGCAACTTCCGGGAGCCGTACAACGGGGTCGAGTGGCTCGGCCCGTCGCTGGTCACCCCGGCGGTCATCGGGGCGTACGTGTGGATGTGGGCGGGCTTCGCGATGGTGCTGATCGCGGCCGGGCTCGCGGGCGTGCCCCGGGAGCTGCTGGAGGCGGCGCGGGTGGACGGCGCCAACGAGTGGCAGGTGTTCCGCAAGGTCACCGTGCCGCTGCTGGCCCCGGTCCTCGCGGTCGTCACCGTCACGCTGATGATCAACGTGCTGAAGGTGTTCGACCTCGTCTACATCATCGCCCCGGGCTCCTCCCAGGACGACGCGAACGTGCTGGCGCTGGAGCTGTACCGCAAGGGCTTCGCCGAGAACCAGCCGGGCGTCGCCAGCGCCATCGCCGTCCTGCTGCTGGTCCTGGTGATCCCGGTGATGCTGTTCAACATCCGTCGGCTGAGGCGGGAGGTCAGGCGATGACGGTGGCCGCCGGGAGTGTCACGAAGGCCGGGCCGGTGCGGACGGTGAAGGCGCGGCAGTCGGTCGGGGCGAAGATCGCCGAGAAGCTGAGCGGCGGGCTGGTCCGCGTCTTCCTGATCGTGGTCGGCCTGTTCTGGCTGGTGCCGACGATCGGTCTGCTCGTCTCCTCGCTGCGGGCGCCCGAGGACATGAGCGCGAGCGGCTGGTGGAAGGTGTTCTCCAGGCCGTCCCAGCTGACGTTCGAGAGCTATCGCAAGCTGCTGGAGAACGGCGACATCACCCATTCCCTGTGGAACACCGTGCTGATCACGGTCCCGGCGACGGTCCTGGTCGTCGTGGTCGGCTCCCTCGCGGGCTACGCGTTCGCGTGGATGGAGTTCCCGGGCCGGGACTGGTGGTTCCTGGGCGTGGTGAGCCTGCTGGTGGTGCCGGTGCAGGTGGCACTGATCCCGATCGCCGAACTGTTCGGCAAGATCGGCCTGTTCGGGACGATCCTCGGGGTGATCCTGTTCCACACGGGTTTCGGTCTGCCGTTCGCGGTGTTCCTGCTGCGGAACTTCTTCGCGGAGATCCCGCGCGAGCTGCTGGAGGCGGCCCGGCTGGACGGCGCCGGTGAACTGCGGCTGTTCGCGCGGGTGGTGATGCCGCTCGGCGGCCCGGCGATCGCGAGCCTCGGCATCTTCCAGTTCCTGTGGGTGTGGAACGACATGCTGGTCGCGCTGGTGTTCACCAAGTCGGGCACCCAGCCGATCACGGTCGCGCTGCAGACGCAGGTCCGGCAGTTCGGCAACAACATCGACGTGCTGGCGCCCGGCGCGTTCATCTCCATGGTGATCCCGCTGGCCGTGTTCTTCGCGTTCCAGCGGCAGTTCGTGTCCGGAGTGATGGCGGGCGCGGTCAAGTAGCCGCTCTCCACAGGGGGCGGGCCCGCGGGCGGGTCCGCCCCTCGCCGTTCACCGGCCGTCGTCCTGGCGTCCCCCACATGCCGTACGAACCGTAACCAATTCACTCCATCGGCCGTTTCCGGTCAGAACCCCCGCGCCTACCGACGACCCATGGATGCCCGCCTTGCCCAGGTTCAGTGTCATTGTCCCCGCGTACAAGGTCCAGGCGTATCTCTCCGAGTGCCTGGACTCGGTGCTGACGCAGTCGTACCCCGATCTGGAACTGATCGCCGTGGACGACTGCTCGCCGGACGCCTGCGGGGAGATCATCGAGGAGTACGCGGCCCGCGACGCGCGCGTGCGGCCCGTGCACCTGGCCGAGAACCAGGGGCTCGGCCGGGCCAGGAACGCGGGCATCGCCCAGGCGACCGGTGACTATCTGCTCTTCCTGGACAGCGACGACACGCTCGCCCCGGGCGCGCTGCGCGCGATCGCCGACCGGATCAAGGAGTCCGGCGAGCCGGACGTGCTGGTGTACGACTACGCGCGCACGTACTGGGACGGCCGGTCGGTGCGCAACCAGCTCACCGGCCCGCTGACCGAGCAGGGCCCGGCGCCCTTCCGCCTGCGGGACCGGCCGGAACTGCTGCGGCTGCTGATGGTGGCCTGGAACAAGGCCTGCCGGCGGGAGTTCGTCGAACGCCACGGCTTCGCCTTCCCGCCGGGCTACTACGAGGACACCCCGTGGACGTTCCCGGTGCTGATGGCGGCGGAGTCGATCGCCACCCTGGACCGGGTGTGCGTGCACTACCGGCAGCGCCGGCAGGGCAACATCCTCGGCACCACCAGCCGCAGGCACTTCGACCTCTTCGAGCAGTACGACCGGGTGTTCGCCTACGTCGACGCGCGTCCGGAACTGTCCTGCTGGCGCCCGGAGTTGTTCCGCCGCATGATCGACCACTACGCGACGGTGTTCACCAGGAGGGGCCGGCTGCCGCGCGGCAGCCACGGCGAGTTCCTGCGCCGGGCCCGCGCCCACTACCGCCGCCATCATGCCCCCGGCGCCCGGATGCGGCGCCGGAACATCCTGGTCCGCTTCGGTCTGCACCGCACGTTCCGCGCCCTCCGGCTGGCCTCGGCCGTGCGCCGGCGCACGCTGAAGGCGGCGGTGCGGCTGGCCCGCGCCCTGCGCACCGGTGTGCTGCGGCTGCACTACCGGATCCAGCTGCGGCTGCCCGTCCGCGCCGACCGGGCGGTGTTCGCCTCGGGCGCGGGCCGGGGCCACGGCGGCGACCCGGGCGCCCTGGAGGAGGCGTTCCGCACCCACGCCCCGCACATCCGCACCGCCTGGATCGCCCGCCCCGAGCACGAGCACACGGTGCCGCCCGGCCCGCGCCGGCTGCGCCCCGGCACTGCCGCCTGCTGGACGGCGCTGGCCCGCGCCAAGTACCTGGTCACCGACGACGTCCTGGAGACGGGGCTGCGCAAGCGGCGCGGGCAGATCCTGGTCCGGGCCCAGCAGGGCACGCCGCTGGGGCACACGGGCCTGGACCTGCAGGAGCGCCCGGCGGCGGCCCGCGGCACCGACTTCGCCGGGCTGCTGCGCGGCGTGGACCAGTGGGACGTCGTACTGTCCGGCAACCGGCACGCGACGCTCGTCTGGGAGCGGGTCTTCCCGGGCCGGTACCGCACGCTGGAGTACGGCTCGCCGCGCAACGACGTGTTCCAGCGGGCCACGTCGGCGGACGTGACCCGGCTGCGCGAGTCGCTCGGTGTCCCGCCGGGCGCGGTCGCGGTCCTGTACGCGCCGGCCCGCCGGGACCATGTGCGCACCCAGCGCCCGCCGCTGGACCTGGAGCGGATCGCGCGCCGGCTCGGCCCCCGCTTCGTGATCCTGGCCCGCACCCACGGCGAGCGGTGCCCCGAGGGCCCCCGGATCATCGACGTCCGCGACCACCCGAGCGTGCAGGCCCTGTGCCTGGCCTCGGACGCCCTGCTCACCGACTACCACCCGATCATGTTCGACTACGCGGGTCTGGACCGGCCGATCGTGGTGCACACCGGCGACTGGGAGGTGTACCGGGCGGCCAGCGGCGCCTACGTCGACCTGCCCGCCTTCCCGCCGGGCGCGGTCGGGCACAGCGAGGACGAGCTGATCGACATCTTCGCGACCGGCCAATGGCGCGGCTCGCGCTCGGCCCAGCTGCGGGCGGTGTTCCGGGAGCGGTTCTGCCCCCACGACGACGGACGCGCCGCCGAGCGGGTCGTACGGCATGTGGTGCTGGGCGAGACGGAGCCGCTGCCGGTGATCCCGCTCGCCGAGCGCAAGCCGGTGCCGTCGGCCTGCGCCGGGTCACCGCCGGCCACCGTGCCGCAACCTTCCGGTGCCCTGACCGTCACCGAGGGGTGCTGAACGGCGTTGGCCCTTCCGGGAGTTCGCGCGCTCCTCGGCTCGACCCGGCCCGTCCCGAGCCGGCCGCCCGTCCGCCGCCCGGCGGGGCGGCCCGGACGGGCGACAGGTCCCGTCCGCAGGATGCGCGTCCGCAAGACGACAGAAAGGACAGCATGCCCCGCTTCAGCATCATCGTCCCGTCCCACGGGGTCGCCGGCCGGCTGTCCCAGGCGCTGGACTCGGTTCTCGGCCAGTCCTTCGGCGATCTGCAGCTGATCCCGGTCTGCGACGGCCCCGACGCCCCGGCCGCCGAGGTGGCCGCCGGCTTCGCGGCGCGGGACTCCCGGGTGACCGCGGTCCACTCGCCGCCGTCCGCCGGTCTGGGCGGGGCGCGCAACGCGGGGATCCGGGCGGCGACCGGCGTGTATGTGCTGTTCCTCGACGGCGACGACCTGCTGCTGCCGGGCGCGCTCGCGGCGCTGGACGCCCGGCTGGCCGAGACCGCCGACGTGGACGTGCTCTACGTCGAGCACGAGCGCGCCCCCTGGTGGGAGGGCGAGCCGACGAACCCGGCGGCACCGCTGTTCGCCCGCGCCCCCGAGGGCGCCTTCGCCCCGGCCGACCTGCCGGAGCTGACCGGCGTGCAGCTCCCGGCGTGGAGCGCGGTGTACCGCCGTGCCTTTCTCACCGAGCGGGAACTCGCCTTTCCCGACAGTCACTTCACCGACCTGGGCTGGGGCGGGCTGACGACGCTCGCGGCCGGGCGGATCGCGGTGCTGCGCCGGGTCGTCGTACGGCACCGGCTGCGCCGGCAGGGCAGCCGGCTCAATCTGCCGGGGCCGCACCAGCACGAACTGCTCGACCAGGTGGACCTGGTGCTGACGCGGGCCGCCGAGCGGAAACTGCCCGCCGAGCGGACGCGCGCACTCTTCGAGCAGCTGTTCGGCCAGGTGCTGAAGACGGCGTCCCGGCCGGAGCGGCTGCCGTCCGGGCACCGGGCGTTCTTCCGCCGGGCCGCCCGTCTCTACCGGCGTCACCGGCCGGCCGGTTACCGGGCGCCGGGCGGCAGCCTGGGCGTGCAGCACCGGCTGCTGGCGGCCGGCGCCTACAGCGCGTTCCGGGCGCTGCGCGGTGCCAACCGGGTGGCAGTGCACGCTTCCGAGGGCCTGCCCCGCCCGCGCGCGGTGCGCACCCGGCTGCGCTACGCCCGCGACCTGCGCCGCCCCCTCGACGAGAACCTGGCCGTGTACTGCGCCTACTGGGGCCGCGGCTACACCTGCAACCCGGCCGCGATCCACGCCAAGGCCCGGGAACTCGCCCCGCACATCCGCTCGGTGTTCCTGGTGGAGCCCGGCCAGGAGCACGCGATGCCGAAGGACGTGGAGTACGCGGTGATCGGCTCGCGCCGCTACTGGGAGGTGCTGGCCCGCGCCAAGTACCTGGTCAACAATGCCAACTTCGCCGAGGGGATCGTCAAGCGCCCCGGCAGCGTGCATCTGCAGACCCAGCACGGCACCCCGCTGAAGACGATGGGCGTGGACCAGTCGCCGTATCCGGTGGTGGCGGCGCAGTCGGGCAGCTACACCCGGCTGCTCGGCCGCGTCGACCGCTGGGACTTCAACCTCTCCGCCAACCGGCACTCCACGCAGATGTGGGAGCGCGCCTTCCCCGGCTCCTGGGAGGCGCTGGAGTACGGCTATCCGCGCAACGACGTCTACTACACGGCGAGCGCCGAGGACGTGGCCCGCATCCGGCGGGAGCTGGGGGTGCCCGAGGGCGCGACGGCCGTCCTGTACGCGCCCACCCACCGCGACCACCACACCGGCTTCGAGCCCGGCCTCGACCTGGAGGCCTTCTGCGCGGCGGCCGGCGAGGACGTCGTCGTGCTGCTGCGCGCCCACTACTTCTACGACCGGGGGTCCGCGGCGAGTTCCGGCCGGGTCATCGACGTCACCGCGCACCGCTCCTCGGAGGACGTGTGCCTGGCGGCGGACGCGCTGGTCACCGACTACTCCTCGATCATGTTCGACTACGCCAACCTGGACCGGCCGATCGTCGTGTACGCCGACGACTGGGACGTCTACCGGGAGACCCGGGGCGTCTACTTCGATCTGACGGCCGAGCCGCCCGGGCCGGTCGCGCGCACCCCCGAGGAGCTGGCCGCCGTCTTCCGCGACGGCTCGTACGCGGGCGCGGACGCCGCGGCGCTGCGGGCCGCGTTCCGGGAGCGGTTCTGCGAGTTCGACGACGGCCTGGCCGCCGAGCGGGTGGTACGGCGGGTGCTGCTCGGGGAGCCGCCCGAGGCCATCGCACCGGTGGTGCCGCTCGCGCAGCGCGTCCCCGCCCCCGCCGCCGCGACCCTCGTGAGGAGCTGACCCGCCGTGCCCCGCTTCAGTCTGATCGTGCCCTGTTTCAAGGTGCAGGGCTTTCTGCGCGAGTGCCTGGACTCGGTGCTGCTGCAGTCCTTCAACGACTTCGAGCTGATCGCCGTGGACGACCGCTCCCCGGACGGCTGCGGCGCCATCCTCGACGAGTACGCCGGGCGCGACCCCCGGGTGAAGGTGCTGCACCTGCCGGAGAACGTGGGCCTCGGCCGCGCCCGCAACGCCGGGATGCCGCACGCCACCGGCGACTACCTGTTCTTCCTGGACAGCGACGACACCCTCACCCCGGGCGCGCTGCAGGCGATGGCCGACCGTCTCGAGGAGGCCGGGGACCCGGACGTGCTGGTCTTCGACTACGCCCGCACCTACTGGTGGGGCGGCACCCGGCGCAACGCCCTGGCCGAGGTGCTCGCCGAGGCCGGCCCGGGCACCTTCACCGCGGACGAGTTCCCGCGGATCCTGGACCTGCTGATGGTGGTGTGGAACAAGGTCTACCGGCGCGAGTTCGTCGAGGCGGAGGGCTTCGCGTTCCCGCCGGGCTACTACGAGGACACCCCGTGGACCTTCCCGGTCATGCTCAGCGCCGGCCGGATCGCCACGCTGGACCGGATCTGCGTGAACTACCGGCAGCGCCGGCAGGGCAACATCCTGTCCACCACCAGCCGCAAGCACTTCGACATCCACGACCAGTACGACCGGGTTTTCGCGTTCCTTCAGCGGCACCCCGAGCTGGCGCACTGGCGGCCGTACCTGCACCGCAAGATGGGCGAGCACTGCCTGGACATCCTGGCCAAGCCGGACCGGCTGCCGCCCGCCGACAAGGCCGAGTTCTTCCGGCGTACGGCGGAGAAGTTCCGCGCGTACCGGCCCGAGGGCGCCCTGGCCGACGGCGAGGTGGGCCTGCTGGAGGGCTCCTGGACGGGATACCGGATCAGGCGGCGGGCGGCGCGGGCCGGCGCGGAGGCGGCCCGGCTGGCCGGGCTGGCCCGGGGCGCGGCGGCCGCGCGGGCCCGCTCCGGCTGGGCCGGCCTGCACGCGCGCCGCCCGCTCGATCCGGACCTGGTCGTCTACTCGGCGTCCTCGCACCGGGGCATGCTCGGCGACCCGGCCGCCGTGTACGCCAAGGCCCGCCGGATCGCCCCGCAGCTGCGCGGGGTGTGGGTGGTGCGGGACGAGGAGACCGCCGCGCTGCTGCCGTCCGGTGTGGAGCACGTGATCGTGGGCTCCCGGCGCTATCTGGAGGTCACCTCACGGGCGGCGTTCTTCGTCAACGACGTCAACTGGCCGGGCACGCTGGTCAAGCGGCCCGGCAGCGTGCACATCCAGACCCACCAGGGCACCCCGCTGAAGTACATGGGCGCCGATCTGCTGGACAAGCCGGGGGCCCGGCTCGGCTTCGACGTGCCGCAGATGCTGCGCCGGGCCGACCGGTGGGACTACAGCCTGGTCGCCAACCGCCACTCCGAGCTGGTCTGGGAGCGGGCCTACCCCTGCCACTTCACCTCGGTGCGCACGGGCAGCCCGCGCAACGACGTGCTGGTGAACGGCGGCGACAGCGACTTCCGGCGACGGTACGGCATCCCGGAGACGGACACGGTGGTGCTGTACGCGCCGACCCGGCGGGACTACCGCCGTCTCGGGCATGTCGACCGGATCGACCTGGCCCGGTTCGCGGCCGATCTGGGCGAGGGGCACACGCTGGTGGTGCGGCTGCATCCGTCGCTGGCGGCGGGCCCCGCGCGCGGGATGGGACTGGCGGAGCTGTCCCGGCGCGGGATCGTCGTCGACGCGACCGACGAGCCGCGCGCGGAGGAGGTCATGCTCGCGGCGGACGTGCTGGTCACCGACTACTCGGCCGTGATGTTCGACTACGCCAACCTGGACCGGCCGATCGTGGTGCACGCCGACGACTGGCCCGCGTACGCGGCGAGCCGGGGTGCCTACTTCGACATCACGGCCGAGCCGCCGGGCCACGTCTCGCGCTCCTACCGGGAGCTGGTCCGGCTGTTCGCCTCGGGGGCCTGGCGGGACGAGGAGTCGGCGCGGCTGCGGGCGGTGTTCCGGTCCCGGTTCTGCGAGTTCGACGACGGCCGGGCCGCCGAGCGGGTCGTACGGACGCTGCTGCTGGGTGAGCCGCTGACCGGACCGGGCGCGGTACGGATTCCGGGGCAGCAGGCCGGCCGGGACACGCTGGCCTCGGCATAGGGCCACGCGCGCGAGGGTGCCGGCCGGGGCCGGCACCCTCGGAAGGCTTCCCGCGGGCCTACTCGATGACGAGGTCGACGTCGATGTTGCCGCGGGTGGCGTTGGAGTAGGGGCAGACCTGGTGGGCGGTCTCGACCAGCTTGCGGCCGGTCTCCTGGTCCACGGTGTCGGGCAGCTCGATGCGCAGCGTCACCTTCAGCCCGAAGCCCTCGCCCTGCTTGCCGATGCCGACCTCGGCGGTCACGGCCGCGTCGCTGACGTCGACCTTGGCCTGCCGGCCGACCAGGCCCAGGGCGCTGCCGAAGCAGGCGGCGTACCCGGCGGCGAAGAGCTGCTCGGGATTGGTGCCCTCGCCGTTGCCGCCCAGCTCCACCGGCGGGGCCAGCTTGAGGTCGATCCTGCCGTCGGAGGAGACGGCACGACCGTCCCGGCCGTGGGTGGCGGTGGCGACTGCGGTGTAGAGCGCGTCCATGGTGACCCGTCCTTCTCGTTGCGGTGTGCGGTGCGGGCTTGCGAGCACAAGTAGAGCACACAATTAAGTTGTGCACAACTAAATGGCTCGCCAGCGCTACCCTGGACGCATGACCGCCTCGCCCCCTTCCTCCGCCGACGCCGACTGGCTCCGCCTGGACCGCCAGATCTGCTTCTCCCTGCACGCCGCGTCGCGCGCCTTCAACGGCGTCTACCGCGTGATCCTCAAGGACCTCGGGCTCACCTATCCGCAGTACCTGGTGATGCTGGTCCTCTGGGAACAGGGCGACCTGCCCGTCAAGAAGCTCGGCGAGCAGCTGCGGCTCGACTCCGGCACGCTGTCCCCGCTGGTCAAGCGGCTGGAGGCGGCCGGTCTGGTGCACCGGGAGCGCAGCGCGCGGGACGAGCGCTCGGTCCAGGTGCGGCTCACCGAGGAGGGCGCCGCGCTGCGCGAGCGGGCCCTTCAGGTGCCGCGCCGCATCATGGGGGCGACCGGCTTCGACCTGGCGGAGATCGCCGACCTGCGCGAACGCCTCGACCGCCTCACGACCGCCCTGGACGCGGCGGCCCTGACAGCGGAGAGCGAGGCCGGCTGACCGGCCCGGACAGGGGGTCGCGCACATACAGCCGTACGACCAGGCCGCCCCGCCGGACCTCCTTCCGCCCGGTGAAGTCCCGCCGCAGCACGGCGAGTTTGGCCTGCTCGACGGGGTTCGACGGGCGTCGGCGTCCGGCGAGCAGGCCCGGGTCCGCCACGACCCACACCCGGTCAAGCCGCGCCACCCTCCGCCGCACCTCGCCCGGCCCGGCCTCGCGCCCGTACAGGGTCCCCGACCCGGCGGCCCCCTCCACCAGCGCGACGTCCCGCACCCCGCGGAACGCCCCCGGGTAGGCCAGCGCCGCGTTCCGCGCAGGCGCCGGCAGGAACAGCACCGCGTCCCCTTCCGCGGCCTCCCGTGCCACCACCCGGGACACGGCTCCGAGGTCGTCGGGCCGGGTGCCGGGATCCCGATCGGCCCGCAGCACCGGAAGCTGGTGCAGGAATCCGGCGCCGACCGCGAGAACCCCGGCGAGCACGACGAGCCGCGGTCGCACACGACGGCCGCCGAGCGGCAGCCGCCCCGCCATCCCGGCCACGCGCTCCGCCCCCGCCACCACCAGCAACGGCGCCCCGCTCAACGCGTACAGCACATACCGGTTGACGAACAGCGGCGACACCTGCGAGGCCAGCATGAGCACCACCGGCGGCACCACCGTCAACGGCAGGGCCACCCCCACGAGAGTGACATTCCCCCGCCGCCCCACAAGCCCCGGCAGCCCTGCGAACACCAGGCACAGGCACACCGCGTACACCGCCCCGGACGGCCCGAAGAACGCCCGCGCCAACTCCTCCGCGCTGACGGCCGTAGGCCTCCGCAGCCACGCCACCTGCGCCGCCTGCCCCCGGGACACCAGCACCATCGGCACCAGCGAGACCGCGACCCCGCCCGCCGCGCACCCCCAGCCACGCCACGCCCTCGCCCCGGCCCGGGTCAGCGCCAGCGACGCCGCGTGGGCGCACAGCAGCAGCACCGCGAACTCGTGCAGCCAGCAGGTGAGCGCGAGGACGGCGCCGTACGCCGCCCAGGCCCGCGCGCGCGAACCCTCCTCGACGGCCCGGACGAACAGCAGCGTCGCCCCGGTCGCCCCGGCGGCCACCAGGGCGTACGAGCGGCCTTCCTGCGCGTAGTGCCCGGCCATCGGCGTGAGCGCGTACAGCAGCCCGGCCCACAGCCCCGCACGCGGCCGCAGAAGCCGCGTGCCGAGCGCCGCCACCAGCGCGGCCGTCACCGCCGCCGCGCACACCGACGGCAGCCGCAGCGCCACCTCGCCGGGGTGCACGGTCAGGACGGCGTGCACGAGGAGGTAGTACAGGCCGTGCACGGCGTCCACGTCGTGCAGCAGCCGCCAGATCTGCGGCACCGTGCGCCGCCCGACCTGGAAGCTGACGGCCTCGTCGCGCCACATTCCGTTGCGGTCCAGCCCCCGGAGCCCGACCGCGAGCATCACCAGCGCGGGCACGCCCACGGCGACCCGGCGGCGGGCCCGGTCGCCCTCGCCGCGCGCCACGCGCGCCGTGGCGCCGGGCGGCGCGCCGGCCGCCGTCGCGGCCTCCCCACGGGACCTCGGTTTCACAGGTAGCCCGACGTTCACCACAGCGCCCGCCCGATCTCTTGCGATTAGCCAATGTTTTACGCTTCTGACGGCGTATCAGCGGGGATATGCGATCCGTGCCGCTTAGGCTCCCGTGCGATGAACCGTCTCCGTGTCAACTCCGGTCGGGTCCTCTGCGTCACTCTCGCCTGGCTGGGCACCCGCGCCCTGATGCTGTGGCTGCTCACCCACGACACCGCTCGGCTGCTCGGCGGCGGCACGGTGTCCGGTGAGGTGCGGCAGCTGTACTTCGACTGGTCCGGCGTGCTCGCGCGCGGTTCGTTCCCGGTGCACGACACGCTGTGGCAGTACCCGCCGGGCGCCGGCGCGGTGCTGCTGGCGCCCCGCCTGCTGCCGTGGCCTGCGTACTTCCCGGCGTTCGTGGTGCTCACCCTGGCCGCGGACGCGCTGGTCACGGCCGCGCTGACCCGCACGGGGCGGCGGGCCGGGCGCAGCCTGCGCGGCGCGGCCCTGTGGACGGGCGGCCTGCCGCTGCTGCTGCAGCTCCCGCTCGCCCGGTACGACGTCCAGGCCACTGCCTTCGCGGTGCTCTCCCTGCTGGTGCTCGGGCGCTCCACGCGCGCGTGCGGTGTGCTCGGGGCGCTGGGCGCGCTGGTGAAGGTGTGGCCGGCGCTGGTGCTGCTCGGCACGCCCCGGGGGGCCGCGACGCGCCGGGCGTGGGGCTGGGCGACGGCGGCCTCGGTCACCGCGTTCGGCGTGCTCGCCGTGCGCTTCGACCACCCCCTGTCCTTCCTGCGCGGGCAGGGCGGGCGGGGCGTGCAGATCGAGTCGCTGGCCGGCACGGCGCTGAACCTGGCGCGGCACGCCGGCTGGCCGGGCCGGGCGCGCTACCGGTACGGCGCCACCGAGCTGGTCGGCCCGCATGTGGCGGCCGTCGCCGCCGCCTGTCTGGCGCTGACCGTGGTCGCCTTCGGGCTGCTGGTGCTGTGGCGGGTGCGGGCGCGGCGCTGGACCGAGGCGACGCCGTTCGACGCGGCGCTGAGCGCAGTGCTGCTGTTCACGGTCACCAGCCGGGTGATCAGCCCGCAGTACATGGTCTGGCTGCTCGGTCTCGCCGCGGTGTGCCTGACCTCGCGGCACACCAGCCAGCGGCCGGCCGCGGCGCTGGTCCTGGCGGCGACGGCGCTGAGCACCCTGGTGTTCCCGATGAACTACGGCGAGGTGACGGCGGGCACCTGGACCGGCTGTCTGCTGATGCTGGCCCGCAACGGGATCCTGGCCGTCGCGGCCGTGCTGTCGCTGGTCCGGTTGTGGCGCTCGACTGAACCGAGGCAAAAGACCGTGCGGACGACGGAACCCCGGCCCGGTTCCGACCGTCTTCCGGAACGAGCGCTAAGCCTCTCTTAACGGGGTATTACCGAACATTTCTACGCTCCCGGCCCGTGGACCCGATGCGATCAGACGCGAACGACACACCCGATACGGCAGGTACCGCCGAGGCGGCGCGCACGGCGCAGGTCGCCGTGGTCGTCATCGGCTACAACGACCGTACCCATGTCGGCGACGCCGTGCGTTCGGCGCTGGCGCAGGGGCCGGCGGTCGCGGAGGTCGTCGCCGTGGACGACTGCTCCACGGACGGCAGCGCCGAGCTGCTCGGCCGGCTGGCCGCCGAGGAGCCCCGGCTGCGGGTGGTGCGCCTGGACGTGAACAGCGGCGGCTGCGGCAGCCCGCGCAACGCCGGGATCGCCGCGGTGACCGCGCCGTACGTGATGTTCCTGGACAGCGACGACGTGCTGCCGCCCGGTGCGGTGGACGCGCTGCTGGCGGCGGCCACCGGGGCGCACGCCGAGGTCGCGAGCGGGCTGTGCGTGCGCCGGGAGCTGCCCTCGGGGCGTGAACAACCCTGGCAGGCGCCCCTCTACACGGCGCGCACCGTGCTCGCCCGCCCCGCCCAGCGCCCGAGCCTGGTCCACGACACGCTGTGCGTCAACAAGCTGTACCGGACCGGCTTCCTGCGCGAGCACGGCATCCGCTTCCCCGAGGGCCGCTTCCTCTACGAGGACATCGTCTTCACCGCGCGCGTGCTGGCCGCCGGCCCGCGCATCGCGCTCGTACCGGACCGTGTGTACGTGTGGCACGTGCGCCGCTCCGCCGAGCAGCTGTCGCTCTCGCTGAACCGGGAGCACATAGACAACTGGAAGGCGCGCGTGGAGGCGTGCGCGCTGGCATACGACATCCTGCTGGGCGCCGGTCAGAAGGAGCTGGCCAGGGCGGCGCGGGCCAAGTTCCTCGATCACGAGGTGCGCATGTACGCGCGCGAGCTGGGATTGCGCGACGCGGACTACCGGCGCGCGTGGTGGACGCACACCCGCGAGTACCTCGCGCGCTACGACGCCACCGACTGGGAGCTGAACCCGAGCGCTCCGGGCCGGGTGCTGGCGCGGGTCGTCATGGAGTCGCCGGAGCCGCGCGACCTGCCCCGGCTGCGCGAGCTGGCCGCCCGCCCGGCGCGGCTGCTGCCGCCCTACGCCCGCACTCCCGACGGCGTCCCCGTCTGGTCCGCCGATCTTCCCCAGGTCACCCTCGCGCCGTTCCTGACCCGCCCCATCGGTGTCCTCCCGCTCGCAGTCGACGCGGAACTGCGGCCACGCGCGCGTGCCTCGCTGCTGCGCCTGCGGCTGCACGAGCTGTACGGCAGGGTCGCCGAGGCCGGCCCGCGCGAGGTGGACGTGGCGTGGCAGTCCCGGGACGACGAGCGGACGCGGGGGCGTACGACGGTCCCGCTCACGCCCTCCGGCACCCGCGGCGACACGCCCAGCAGTTCGGAATCCGGTGTGAAAGGCGCCGCGGACAGCTGGACGGCCGAGCTGCCCGTCGACCTGGCCGCGCTCGGCGCCGGCACCTGGGACCTGCGGCTGACCCTGCGCTTCGCGGACGGCGCGCAGCGGGACGTCACGGCGCACGCGCTGACGGGCGCCGGCCGGCTGGCCCGGCGCGCCGTCCCGAGCGCCCGGCACGGCGTGCTCCTGGTGCAGCCGTACGCCACGCACTCCGGCGCGCTGGCGATTCGCGTGGCGACCGGCGTGCGCGGGGTACTGCGGGTGGTGCGCGGCCGGCTGCGCCGCCTGCTTCACTGAGACGGCCCCGGGCTCACCGGGACGCCCGCCGCTTCACCAGGGACACCGAGTGCGCCGGCGGGACGCCACTGCTTGACCGAGAGATGCCCGCGTCCGCTCCGCCGAGCGGTCGCACGGGCCGACTGACGAGGAGACGGCCGCAATGACCTGGCTGATCACCGGCGGTGCCGGATACATCGGGGCACACGTCGTACGGGCGATGACCGAGGCGGGCGAGCGCGCGGTCGTCTACGACGACCTGTCCACGGGCGACGCCAGGCGCGTGCCGGCGGAGGTCCCGCTGGTGCGGGGCTCCGTGCTGGACGCGGACCGGGTGGCCCGCACACTCGCGGAGCACGAGATCAGCGGGGTCGTGCACCTGGCGGCGAAGAAGCAGGTCGGGGAGTCGGTGGAGCGCCCGCTGGAGTACTACCGGGAGAACGTCGAGGGTCTGCGCACCCTCCTGGAGGAGGTGACGCGGGCGGAGGTCCCCTCCTTCGTCTTCTCGTCGTCGGCCGCCGTGTACGGCATGCCGGACGTCGACCTGGTGACGGAGGAGACCCCCTGCCGGCCCCTGTCCCCCTACGGCGAGACCAAGCTGGCCGGCGAGTGGCTGGTGCGCGCGACGGGCCGGGCCACCGGCCTGTCCACGGCGTCCCTGCGCTACTTCAACGTGGCGGGCGCGGCCGCCCCCGAACTCGCCGACACCGGCGTGTTCAACCTCGTCCCGATGGTCTTCGAGAAGCTCACCGAGGGCGCGTCACCGCGGATCTTCGGCGACGACTACCCGACGCCGGACGGCACCTGTGTGCGCGACTACATCCACGTGGTCGACCTGGCCGAGGCCCATGTCACCGTCGCCCGCGCCCTGGCTTCCTCCCCCGGCGCCGACCTGACCCTCAACATCGGCCGCGGCGAGGGCGTGTCGGTCCGCGAGATGATCGACCGCATCAACGCGCTCACCGGCTACGCCCGCCCGCCGGCCGTCGCCCCGCGCCGCCCCGGCGACCCGGCGCGCGTGGTCGCCTCGGCGGCCCGCATCGCCACGGAACTGGGCTGGCAGGCCAAGTACGACGTCGAGGACATGATCACTTCGGCCTGGGCCGGCTGGGTACACCACCACCCGGAGGCAGCACGGGCCTAGCCAGGCCCTGTCGTCGGACTCGCGCCGTCCGCCCCGGGAGGTCACGCCGCGCCCGTTGCGCAGCGGCCCGGGCGCGGCGCCCGTCCGTCACAGCGCCTTGAGCGCCCCCGCCGTCGCGCGGGCCAGGTCGGCCAGGTAGCCCTTCGGGAGTTTCGGGGTGCGGATCACCACCGCGCGCCAGTACAGGGGTCCGGAGATCAGGTCGAGGGCGAGGTCGGGGTCGACGCCCGCGCGGAGCTCGCCCCTCTCCTCCGCCGCCGCCACGATCTTGCTGGCCACACCCTCCTGGCCGTCCCGCAGGGCCTTCTGGAAGGCGTCGGCGATGTCGGGGTTGCGGGCCGCCTCCGCCTGGAGGTCGGGGATGATCTGCGAGGCGACCGGATGGCGCAGGGCGCGCGAGGTGACCTCGTACAGCAGGCGCAGATCGCCCTCGAGGGAGCCCGTCTCGGGCACCGGCAGGCCCAGCACCGCCATGGCCGAGACGACGTCCAGCACCAGGTGCAGCTTGGAACGCCAGCGCCGGTACACCGCGGTCTTGCCGACGCCGGCCCGCCGCGCGATGCCCTCGATGGACATGCGGGCGTAGCCCACGGCCGCGAGCTCTTCGAAGACCGCCGCCCGGATGGCCTCGGTCACGTCCTCCCGGAGTACGGCGGCCCCGGCGGGCGTCCGGCGGCGCGGACGCGTCGAGGGCTCGTCGGCGTTCGTCGTCATGACCCCAGCATAGGGCGTTACGACGAAACGGTTGCGTTCCGACGTCGATTGGTTCTACGCTCGCGTTGCGACGATACGGTCCCGTCCCGACGTAAGAGAACGTGAAGAGAAGCGCAAGGAAACGCCGGACCACGTGACCGAGCGCCCCGGCTGCCGGCCGGGCCGCGGCATCCCCTCCCCCCGAGCGAAAGCAGCGGATGTGAGCCAGGTCCTCGACACACCGCCCCCCACCCGGGCCCCGGCCGACGACGATCTCGCGGCGCTCGCCGCCCGGCACGGCCTGTCGGTCAGCGGCGCCCGCCCGACCCTGCCGGAGTACGTCCGCCAGCTGTGGGCCCGGCGGCACTTCATCACCGCCTTCGCCACCGCCAAGCTCACCGCGCAGTACAGCCAGGCGAAGCTCGGCCAGATCTGGCAGGTCATGACCCCGCTGCTGAACGCGGCGGTCTACTACTTCATCTTCGGCGTGCTGCTCGGCACCAAGAAGGGCGTCCCGGACTACATCCCCTTCCTGGTCACCGGCGTGTTCGTGTGGACGTTCACGCAGAGCTCGATCCAGGTGGGCACCCGGGCGATCTCCGGCAACCTCGGTCTGGTGCGTGCCCTGCACTTCCCGCGCGCCGCCCTGCCGATCTCCTTCTGCATCCAGCAGCTCCAGCAACTGCTGTTCTCGATGGCCGCGCTGGTCGTCATCCTGCTGGGCTTCGGCCTGCCGGTCACCCCCGGCTGGCTGCTGGTGATCCCCGTGCTGGTCCTGCAGTTCCTGTTCAACGCGGGCATGGCGATGATCATGGCGCGGATGGGCGCCAAGACCCCGGACATCGCCCAGCTGATGCCGTTCGTGCTGCGCACCTGGATGTACGTGTCCGGCGTGATGTGGAGCATCAGCAAGCTCACCAAGAAGGACCACCTGCCGCACATCGTCACGATCCTGCTGGAGAACAACCCGGCCGCGGTCTACATCGACCTCATGCGCTACGCGCTGATCAAGAGCTTCCACGCCAGGCAGCTCCCCCCGCACGTGTGGGCCACGGCCACCGGCTGGGCCCTGCTCGCCGGCGTCGGAGGCTTCATCTACTTCTGGAAGGCTGAGGAGAAGTACGGCCGTGGCTGAGCAGACCCCCACCGAGAAGATCCCCACCGTCATCTGCGACGGCGTCGACATCGTCTACCGCGTCAACGGCACCGGCGCGGGCCGCGGCTCCGCCACCGCCGCCCTCAACCGCATCCTGCGCCGCAAGCAGACCGAGAAGGCGGCCGGCGTGCGCAGGGTGCACGCGGTGAAGAACGTGTCCTTCATTGCCTACAAGGGCGAGGCGATCGGCCTCATCGGCACCAACGGCTCCGGCAAGTCGACGCTGCTGAAGGCCGTCGCCGGACTGCTCCCCGTGGAGAACGGCCACATCTACACCAATGGCCAGCCCTCGCTGCTCGGCGTCAACGCCGCCCTGATGAACGACCTCACGGGTGAACGGAACGTCTACCTCGGCGGCCTCGCCATGGGCATGTCCCGGGAGCAGGTCAAGGAGCGCTACCAGGACATCGTCGACTTCTCCGGGATCAACGAGAAGGGCGACTTCATCACCCTGCCGATGCGCACGTACTCCTCCGGCATGGCCGCCCGGCTGCGGTTCTCCATCGCCGCCGCCAAGGACCACGACGTCCTGCTCATCGACGAGGCCCTGGCCACCGGTGACCGCCGGTTCCAGATGCGCTCCGAGGAACGGATCCGCGAACTGCGCGAGCGCGCGGGCACGGTCTTCCTGGTCAGCCACAACAACAAGTCGATCCGCGACACCTGCGAGCGGGTCCTGTGGCTGGAGCGCGGCGAGCTGCGCATGGACGGGCCGACCGAGGAGGTCATGAAGGAGTACGAGGCCTTCACCGGCGACAAGAGCGACAAGAAGCCCGGCGGCAAGGGTAAGAAGGCGGCGTAAAGGCGGCCGGAGAGGAAACCCCGGGCTACGGAACCGCCTCTTCCTTCCGGGGCGTCTCTTACTCCGCGTACGGTTATCCCTTTCATCCGCTTAGTGACAGTATGTTATGAAGGGTGTTCACGCCGACGAGCCGAAGGAGTCCACTGCGATGCCCCAACTCAGCGTCATCGTCTACGGACCGAACGCACAGGGGCATCTGACCGAGTTGCTGGACTCGCTGGAGTCCCGGCCGCTGCCCGACGCCGAGGTCATCGTCGCCGCGGTCGGCGACTGGGCGCGGGAGACGGCCGAGGCCCACGCCCCGGAGACCGTGGTCGTCCCGCTGCCGGAGGGCACCTCGGACGCGGCGGCCCGGGCCGCCGGCGCCGCCCGCGCCACCGGCCGCTGGCTGCACTTCGTGCACGCCAAGGACGGCCTGCCGGCCGGCGCCACCCGGCAGATCGCCGAGCGCACCGCCGAACTGGACGCCGCCGGCGCCGAGGACGCCGACGTCCTCCTCTTCGACCACGTCACCACCACCTGGCAGACCGCCGGCACCCCCTCCCGCGACGGCCGCCTCCTCGCCGCCGTCGGCCGCGAGAGCCGCCCCCTGGACGAGGCCGCCGACCTGCTGCGCCTCAGGCCGATCCTCGGCAACCGCGCCCTGCGCGCCGCGTTCTGGCGGGCCCACGAACAGCAGCTCACCACCGACGACGAAGCACAGGCCGCCCACGCCGCCCTGCTGCACGCCGGCCGCGTCGCCTGCCTCAACCAGATGGCGTACGACAGCCGTGAACTGCGCCCCGAGAGCCTGCCGCCGCTCGCCCCCGAGGACCGCTTCGCGCTGATCGAGCGCTACGAGTCGCTGCTCGCGCTCGCCAAGGACCGCCGCGCCGCCCGCACGGTGCTCTACGACCTGATGATGCGCGACCTCGTACGCACCTTCGCCGGCGAGAACCTGCCCGACGCGGTGGCCCGCGAGTTCTTCCGCCGCGCCTCCCTCGCCGCGGTCCGCTGGCGCCCCGAGAACCACGAGCGCCCGGCCGGTGTGGAGGGCGTACGGCACGCCCTGCTGGAGGAGGGCGCGTACACCAAGTACCGCGCGTTCCAGGCCGCCAACCGCACCCGCCGCGCCGCCAAGAAGGCCGTACGGACCCGCAAGAAGCAGGTCGGCGCCAAGCTCCGCGACCAGCAGTACCGGCGCGCCCTGAGCCGCCCGGTCGACGAGAACCTGGCCGTGTTCGCCGCCTACTGGGACCGCGGGGTGGCCTGCAACCCGGCCGCGATCGCCGCCAAGCTCGCCGAACTCGCCCCGCACATCCACCAGGTGTGGACGGTGTCGAAGGAGAACACGGCCCTGCTGCCGCCCGGCACCGACTTCGTGGTCCCCGGCACCCGCCGCTACTGGGAGACCCTGGCCACCGCCAAGTACCTGACGAACAACGTCAACTTCCCCAACGCGGTGGTCAAACGCCCCGGGGCGGTCCACCTCCAGACCCACCACGGCACCCCGCTCAAGCGCATGGGCCTGGACCAGATGGAACACCCGGCCGCCGCCAAGGGCCTGGACTTCGCCGCCCTGCTGGCCCGCATCGACAAGTGGGACTACAGCATCAGCGCCAACAGCCACACCACCCGCATGTGGGAGCGCGCCTACCCGGCCCGCTACACCTCCCTCGACTACGGCTATCCGCGCAACGACGTCTTCTACACGAGCGGCGCCGAGGAGGTCCGCGCCGCGCGCCGGCGCCTCGGCATCGCGCCGGGCAGGACGGCCGTCCTGTACGCCCCGACCCACCGCGACTACGAGGCCGGCTTCACCCCGCGCCTGGACCTCGCGGCCCTCGCCGACCGGCTCGGCGAGGACACCGTGCTGCTGGTGCGCGCCCACTACTTCTACGGCGGCGCCGCCTCCCCGCTGACCGGCCTGCGCCGCTCCGGCCGGATCATCGACGTCTCCTCCTACGACCCCGTCGAGGAGCTGTGCCTGGCCGCCGACGCGCTGGTCACGGACTACTCCTCGATCATGTTCGACTACGCCAACCTCGACCGCCCGATCGTGATCTACGCCGACGACTGGGAGACCTACCGCACCACCCGCGGCGTCTACTTCGACCTCATGACCGACCACCCCGGCCAGGTCGCCCGCACCCAGGAGGAGCTGACGGAGATCTTCGCCTCCGGCGCCTGGCGCGACGAGACCGCGGCCAAGGCGCGGGCCGCCTTCCGGCGCCGGTTCTGCGAGTACGACGACGGCCGCGCCGCCGAACGGGTCGTACGACGGGTGTTCCTGGGCGAACCGGAGGAGTCGCTGCCACCGGTGGTCCCGCTCGAGGAACGCGTCCCCGCCCCGACCCCCGAGGAGGCCTCGGCATGACGACCCCCGACGTGACGGTGACGGTCATCGTCTACAACGACGCCGCCCGCCTGCCCCGGGCGGTCGCCTCGCTGCGCGCGCAGACGCACGCGAACATCGAGATCATCATCAGCGACGACCACTCCACGGACGACACGCCCGCGGTGGCACGCCGGCTGGAGTCGGAGGACCCCCGCATCCGCTACCTCCGCCTGCCGGAGAACAGCGGCGGCTGCAGCGCCCCGCGCAACCGGGCCATCGACATCGCCCGCGCCCCGTATCTGATGTTCCTCGACAGCGACGACGAACTCCCGCCCCGCGCGGTCGAGTTGCTGCTCGCCGCGCACCGCGAGCGCAAGGTCGACTTCACCATGGGCGCGGTACGCCGCGTCCGCGTGGACAACGGCCGCCGTACGACGTGGATGCCGCACCTGGTCGCCGAGCGCCGCACCGTGGAGGGCATCGAGGCGGACCCCCGCCTGCTCTTCGAGCACCTCTCCACCAGCAAGATGTACGCCCGCTCCTTCCTGGACCGCCACCAGCTGCGTTTCCCGGAGGGCATCCACTACGAGGACCAGCTGTTCTCGGCGCAGGCCTACTGCCTGGCGGAGGCGTTCACGATCATCCCGGACCCGGTGTACGTCTGGTACATCGACCCGTTCGCGGCGGCCGCCTCGGCGTCCATCTCCAACCAGCGGCACAAGGTCACCAACGTCCGCGACCGCGTCCACGTCCAGCGCCTGATCGACGACTTCCTGGTCGAGAGCGGGCACGCGGGGCTGCGGGAGGACAAGGACTACAAGTTCCTCAAGCACGACTTCCGGATGTACGCGGGTGACCTGCCCTACCGGGACGAGGAGTGGCTCCAGGCCTTCGCGGACATCATGAACCCGTACCTGGAGACGCTGTCCGACGGCGCGTACACCCGTCTGCCCCGCCAGGAGCGGATCGTCCTGGAACTGCTGCGGCAGGGCCGGCTGGCGGAGACCAGGCTCGCGGCCCGCGGACTCGGCCACGAGGTCGCTCCGCGCCAGGTCACCTCCGACGCGTCCGGCGTCCCGTACTGGGGCGACAGTGTGCCCTCGACCGACCGCGCCCGGCGTGAACTGGCCGTGTCCGACCTCGAGCTGGACACGCGCCCGTTCCCGAGCGCGCTGTTCCGGCACGAGATCACGGAGCTGACGCCGGGGCCGGGGGCGTCCCTCACCCTCGCCGTCCGCACCTACGACCCCGGCCTGCGCCTCCCGGTCGGCCCGCAGCGCGCCGGCCTGGTCCTCTCCCCCGGCAACCGCCGGATGACGGTCCCCTTCCGGCTGGACCCGGTCAGCCCCGGCGTCTTCGAGGGCACGGTCCGCCTGGACCTCGCCGAGGCCCCGCTGCCCCTCCAGGGCTTCGCGGGCGTACGGCATCCCCTCGTCCGGCTCCAGCAGCAGGGCCTGTCCAACTCCGGTCTGCTGCTGGCCCCGCTGGCCTTCCCGGTCCTCACGGCCCGCATCGAGTACCGCTCCGGCGCGGCCCCGCACGAGCTGACCATCGAACCCGAGGGCCGCAACCCCGGCCGCCTGCAGCTCCGCTGGCGCCCGGTGGGAGTCACCGCCCACGTGGTCCGCCCGGTCGTCCAGAAGATCGCCCGCCCCCGCGTCCGCAAGGCAGCGAAGCTGCTGTCGAGCGTGCTGAGGTAAAGGGGCCGGTTTCGAAGCGCCGCTGGGCCTGAGGAGGCGCGGGACTGCGGGTCCGTCGTGGCTGACCGCGCCCACGCGACGGAGCCGCATACCGACACAGCCCCGCGCCCCTTCGGGGCGCCAAGCCCAGCGGCAGCTCAGCGCACCACGCGGTACAGGACCTGGGCGGCCGGGCCGGCCTTCACCTCGCGAAGTCCCGGCCCCGCCAGGCTCTTCGGTCCCACGACCCACTTCACGTCGTACTTCCGCAGGATCCCGGCCCGGTCGGCCGAAGAAGTCCCCGCGGCGAAGTAGCGGGCAACCGCGTCCTCCCGCCGCGCAGCATCCTTCAGGAACACATCCGGATACCCCGGTGCCACGGTGTACGGCCCGTACGCCGGAATCTGCCGCGCCGGGAACTCCTTGGCCATCACCACGTCCCCGTACTTCACCCACGGCGTGATCCAGTGGTAGCCCACCCACGGCGTCCGGTACTTCGCGGCGACCGCGGACGGCAGCGCGTCCCGCCCCGTCACATACCCGAGCGTGCCGGCCTGCGTCCACGCCCCGACGAGCAGTCCGGCGCCCAGCAGACACGCCCAGCCCGTCTTCACCCACGCTCGGCTTCGCTCGCGCGGGGGGTCCCCCATCGCACGCCGCCCCGCCGGCACGGCCTCCAGCGCGGCGGCGAGCTGCGCCGGGATGAGCGCGGCGGGCAGGGCCCGCCCCCAGGAGTAGTGGCCGCTCAGCCCGCCCGCGGCGAACACCAGCACACCCAGCACGAAGAACAGCGCCAGCGGGTCCCAGCGGTCGCGGCGCAGCCGCAGCGCCAGCGCCGCCACCCCGAGCAGCACCAGGCCGAAGCGCGCGGCCAGATGCTCGTACAGCGGCTTGTGGATGGCCTCCAGGTCCGCACCGGCGGAGAAGAGGGAGAAGAAGTCGTAGTACGGCCACAGCCACAGCAGGAGCAGGCCCAGGGCGAGCGCGGCGGCCGGCCGCAGCAGCACCGGGCGGGGCGGGCGCGCCGCGATCACCATCGCCAGCGCACCGAGCGAGGCCACGACTCCGGTGAACTGGTGGCACAGCAGGATCAGCGCCCACAGCACGCCGAGCCACAGCCACCGCCCCCACGGCGCCTCCTCGCGTGCCGCGCGCGTGAGCCAGGCCCAGAAGTGGAAGGTGAGGCCGAGCGCGAACACGCTGGGGTACGACACCGTCAGCGCGAGGGAGTTCAGGCCCAGGAAGCCGGACCAGTTGAACAGCAGCGGGCCCCACAGGAAGACCAGGCCGAGCAGGGCCAGCGCGGGGGCCGCGCGGTGCGCGGAGAGGGTGCGGACGTACCGCCACACGCCGGTGACCAGCAGGCTCAGGCCGGCCAGCGCGGCCAGCCGCAGCACCACGAACACCGACAGGCCGGTCAGCTTGGCGACCACGCCGAGGACCAGCATCCACGGCGAGTAATAGGGGCTCGGCGTGTCGGCGTCGACCAGCGGGTTGCCGGGGTGGGCCAGGTGGTGGCTCAGGCGCTGGACGGTGGCCGCGTGCATGCCGAGGTCGCCCGCCCAGGGCAGGCGCACGATCACCAGAAGCAGAAGGACCACGACGAGCGCGGCGGCCGCCTGCGGCAGCGCCCGGGCGGCCCGCGCCACGGCCGTCGGCGGTTCGGTGCGGCTCACCGGTTCGGTCTCAGACGGTGCGGTGTGCATCCTGCCGGAACACCCAGGTGCGGTAGACGAGAAAACGGAACGCGGAGGCGAGCACGATCGACAGTGCCTTCGCCGCATTGGATTCGAGCATGCTGTGCAGGCCGAGACCGTGGTAACCGACCCAGAACAGACCGATTTCCATCACGACACCGAGGCCGCTGAAGACGAAGAACAGGATGATCTGGCCGCGGGTGCGCGACGCCCGGTCGCGATAGGCGAAATAGCGGAAGCCGAGGTAATTGGTCGCCATCGCGATACAGCTGGCCAGGACGGTGGCGGTCATCGCCTGCCAACCAAGGCCGTGCAGCAGCAGGTTGAAGATCAGGAAATTGACGAGGACACCGCTGCCGCCGACGATCCCGAATTTCACGACCTCGAGCACGACCCGTGTGGCGGGCCGCCGGGCCGGAGCCGGTGCGGGAGGCGGTGCCGGACGCGTCTCGGTGAGTTGAACAGTCACAGCGCAGACCCTATCCGAAACCGGTCGATGAGCAGGAAACGGTAAATTCACCGGTCTTTTTTGGCTAATCCTCGGCAAGAAAGGGAACGCCCCGGGCCGATGCGACGTCGGCCCGGGGCGCTCTGGCTGCCGTACGGCTACGAATGCGTGCGCAGAAGCGTCCGCATCGTCCGCATCGCCACCGAGAGGTTGGCGAGGTCGAAGGTCTCCGAACCGCGGATCTCCTCCAGGGTGGTGCGCGCCCGGCTCAGGATGGGCGCGTTCTTCTGCTCCCAGGCCTTGAAGCGCTGCTCCGGCGTGGAGGTGCCGTTGCCGACCGCGAGGACGTCCGCGGTGAGCGCCGCGTGCGCCGCGTACAGGTCCTCGCGGATGGAGGCGCGGGCCATGGACTGCCAGCGGTCGGTGCGGGGCAGCTCGATGATGCGGTCCATGAGCTGGGTGATGCTGAGCCGGTCGGCGAGGTCGTAGTACACCTCGGCGACGTCCAGCGGCTCCTTGCCCATGCGGTCGGCCACCGACACGATGTCGAGCGCCGGGAAGGCGGAGGAGAACCCGGCCACGCGCGTGGCCAGTTCGTCCGGGACGCCGGCCGCGGACAGCTCGTCGTACACCTGCTGGTACCACTCCAGGTCGGCGCCCCTGAGCAGCTTGGGCAGCTCCTGCCAGACCCGCTCGACCCGCTCGGCGAAGAACTCGACCGTCTCGGCGAGCTGCAGCGGCTGCGGCCGGTTGTTGAGCAGCCAGCGCGTGCCGCGCTCCACGAGCCGGCGCGAGTGCAGCCGGATCCGGGTCTGCACGGCCGCCTCGACCTTGTTGTCCAGCTCCTCCACCGCGTCCCACACCGGCGCCGAGCGGAAGATCGCGCGGGCCGCGGTCTGCGCCCGGACGATCTCCTCCAGGGAGGCGCCGGTCTCCTCGCGCAGGCGGTGCAGATAGGTCGTACCGCCCGTGTTGACCGTGTCGTTGACCAGCACGGTCGTGGTGATCTCACGGCGCAGCGGGTGCTTGTCGATGGCCTCGGCGAACTTCTCGCGCAGGGCCGTCGGGAAGTAGGCGTGCAGCAGGCCGCGCAGGTACGGGTCGTCGGGGAGCGTGGTGTGCAGCAGCTCCTCGGCGACCGTGATCTTCGTGTACGCCAGGACGACGGCGGTCTCCGGGCCGGTCAGCCCCTGCCCCTGGGCGAGGCGCTCGCGGATCTGGCGGTCGGTCGGCAGGAACTCCAGCGCCCGGTCCAGGTGGCCCTCGCGCACCAGATGGCGGATGAACCGCTGCTGGGCGTGGAGCATGTCCTTGGCCTGGGACAGGGCGTTGGCGATCGCGGTGTTCTGCGCGTAGTTGTTGCGCAGGACCAGCGCGCCGACCTCGTCGGTCATCTCGGCGAGCAGCTTGTTGCGCTGCTTGACGGTCATGTCGCCGTCCGCGACCAGGCCGTTGAGCAGGATCTTGATGTTCACCTCGTGGTCGGAGGTGTCCACGCCGGCGCTGTTGTCGATCGCGTCGGTGTTGATCTTGCCGCCGTGCATGGCGAACTCGATCCGGCCGAGCTGGGTCAGGCCCAGGTTGCCGCCCTCGCCGACGACCTTGACCCGCAGGTCGCTGCCGTCGACGCGGATGGCGTCGTTCGCCTTGTCGCCGACGTCCGCGTGCGACTCGGCCGACGACTTCACGTACGTGCCGATGCCGCCGTTCCACAGCAGGTCCACCGGCGCCTTGAGGATGGCCTTCATCAGGTCGGCCGGGGTCATCTTGGTGACCTTGTCCTCGATGCCGAGGGCCTCGCGGATGTGGGCGTTGACCGGGATCGACTTGGCGCTGCGCGGGAAGATCCCGCCGCCCGCCGACAGCAGCTCGGTGTTGTAGTCGGCCCAGCTGGAGCGGGGCAGCTCGAACAGCCGGCGGCGCTCGGCGTAGGAGGTCGCCGCGTCCGGGTTCGGGTCGATGAAGATGTGCCGGTGGTCGAAGGCGGCGACCAGGCGGATGTGCTCGGACAGCAGCATGCCGTTGCCGAACACGTCACCGGACATGTCACCGATGCCGACGACCGTGAAGTCCTCGGTCTGCGTGTCCACGCCCAGCTCGCGGAAGTGCCGCTTCACGGACTCCCACGCGCCGCGCGCGGTGATGCCCATGCCCTTGTGGTCGTAGCCGGCCGAGCCGCCGGAGGCGAAGGCGTCGCCGAGCCAGAAGTTGTACTTCTCGGCGACTCCGTTGGCGATGTCGGAGAAGGTGGCGGTGCCCTTGTCGGCGGCGACGACCAGGTAGGTGTCGTCGCCGTCGTGCCGGACGACGTCCTGCGGGGGCACGACCTCGCCGGCGACCATGTTGTCGGTGATGTCGAGCAGGCCCGAGATGAACATCTTGTAGCTGGCGATGCCCTCGGCCATCCAGGCGTCGCGGTCCACGCTCGGGTCCGGCAGCTGCTTGGCGACGAAGCCGCCCTTGGCGCCGACCGGCACGATGACGGTGTTCTTCACCATCTGCGCCTTGACCAGGCCGAGGATCTCGGTGCGGAAGTCCTCGCGCCGGTCGGACCAGCGCAGGCCGCCGCGCGCGACCTTGCCGAAGCGCAGGTGCACGCCCTCGACACGCGGCGAGTACACCCAGATCTCGTACGCCGGGCGGGGCGCCGGCAGGTCCGGGATGGCCTGCGGGTCGAACTTCATGGAGACGTAGTCGTGCGGCCTGCCGCCCTCCGCCTCCTGGAAGAAGTTCGTGCGCAGGGTCGCCTTGATGACGGTGAGGAAGGAGCGCAGGATCCTGTCCTCGTCCAGGCTCGCCACCTGGTCCAGGGCCGCGTCGACCTCCTCGAGGAGGGCGTCGATCAGCTCCAGGCCGGCCTTCTGCCGGTCCGGGGACATCCGGGCCTCGAACAGGGAGACGAGGAGCCGGGTGGTGTGGACGTTGTTGCGGAGGGTGTCCTCCATGTAGTCCTGCGAGAAGGTCGAGCCGGCCTGCCGCAGGTACTTGGCGTAGGCGCGCAGCACCATGGCCTGCCGCCAGGTCAGCCCGGCGCTCAGCACGAGCGCGTTGAAGCCGTCGTTCTCCGCCTTGCCGGTCCAGGTGGCGGCGAAGGCCTCCTGGAAGCGCTCGCGGGCGTCGTCACCGAGATCCCCGCCCGCGCTCGTCGTCTTGGGCATGCGCAGGCCGAAGTCGTAGATCCAGGCCGTGGTGCGGTCCGCGCAGCGCAGTTCGTACGGCCGCTCGTCGGTGACCTCGACGCCGAGGCGGCTGAGCACCGGCAGCACCTTGGACAGGGAGACGGTGCCGCCCTTCTGGTAGATCTTGAACCGGCGCTCCTCCGGTCCGGCGCCCACCGGCTCGTACAGGCTCAGGCTGAAGGTCTTGTCCTCGCTGAGCTGCTCCAGGTGGACGAGGTCGGCGACCGCCGCACGCGGGGTGTGGTCGGCCTTGTAGCCCTCGGGGAAGGCGTTGTTGTAGCGGCGCAGCACCTCGGCCGCGCGCTCCTCGCCGCACTCGGCGGTCAGCGCCTCGGCGAACGCGTCGGCCCAGGACCGGGCGGCCTCGACCAGGCGGGCCTCGATGCGCTCCTTGTCGGCGTCCGACAGCTGGGGCAGTTCGGTGCCCGGCGGGACGCGGACGACGAAGTGCAGCCGGGAGAGGATCGACTCGGTGTTCCAGGCGGTGAAGTCGACGCTGACGCCGCCCAGCTCCTCCTTGAGGATGTCGATGATCCGCAGCCGGACGCCGGTGGTGTAGCGGTCGCGCGGCAGGTAGACGAGGGCCGAGTAGTAGCGGCCGTACTCGTCCTGGCGCAGGTAGAGCCTGAGCCTGCGCCGCTCCTGCAGGTACAGAACGCTCGTGACGATGGACTGCAGTTCGGCGACGGGCGTCTGGAACAGTTCGTCGCGCGGGTAGGTCTCCAGGATCTGCAGCAGGTCGCGGCCGTCGTGGCTGTGGGGCGAGAACCCGGCGCGCTCCAGCACCTCGTCGACCTTGCGGCGGATCACCGGGACGCGGCGCACGGACTCGGTGTAGGCGGCGGAGGAGAACAGGCCCAGGAAGCGGCGCTCACCGACGACGTTGCCGTCCGCGTCGAACTTCTTGACGCCGATGTAGTCCAGGTACGACGGCCGGTGCACGGTGGCGCGGCTGTTGGCCTTGGTCAGCACGAGCAGCCTGTGCTCGCGGGCCTTGGCGCGGGCGTCGGCCGGCAGCCGCTCGAAGGAGGGGCTGACGGGGTGCTTCTCGTCCTCGGCGTGGCGCGGGTCCGAGCGCAGTATGCCCAGGCCGGTGCCGGGGACGGCGGCGAGCGTGTCGTCCTCGCGCAGCTGGTACTCGCGGTAGCCGAGGAAGGTGAAGTGGTCGTCGGCCAGCCAGCGCAGCAGTTCGCGGGCCTCCTCGGCCTCGGCCGCGGGCAGGTCGCCGGGAAGGGTCTCGCTCTGCAGGCCGTCGGCGATCCGGGTCGCCGCGTCCCGCATCTTCTCCCAGTCCTCGACGGCCTCGCGGACGTCGTTCAGCACGCGCAGCAGGTCGGCGGTGATCTGCTTCAGGTCGGCGCGGTCGGTCTCCCGGTCGATCTCGACGTGGATCCAGGACTCGACGTGCGCGTCGTGCGGCAGGTCGCCGCTCGGCGGGGTGGTCAGGACCTCGATCAGCTTGCCGGTCAGGTCACGCCGGACGACGAACTGGGGGTGGATGACGACGTGGATGCCGCGCCCGCGCCGGGTCAGCTCGTTGGTGACCGAGTCGACGAGGAAGGGCATGTCGTCGGTGACGACCTCCACGACCGAGTGGCTGCAGGTCCAGCCGTTCTCCTCCACGGTCGGGGTGTGGACCCGCACGTTCGCCGTGCCCTGGGGGCGGTTCTCGGCGAGACGGTAGTGCGAGACCGCGGCGCCGAAGACGTCGACCGGGTCGCGGTCGGTGAGGTCTTCCGGGGCGGTGTGCAGGTAGTAGCGCTGGAGGAACGCGAGCACGGACTCGCTGTCCGGGGTGCCCGGGGAGCCCTCGCCCGCGGTCCCGGTCGGTAGGTGCCCCCCGACCGGGCTGTTCTCAGCTACCCGGGCAGCCCTCTCGAGCAGCTCGGCCTTGGCTTCGTCCAGCTTGGTCTGCATTGTCCTCTGACTCCTGTCGCGCGCCGTTGCGTGACGTAGAAGGAAGTACGGTCTCTTTCCCTCCGGCTCGACGCCACGGCCCGGGGTCTCCGGTCCGCATCGACGCTATGCCGCGAGGTGAGATGAGCGGGGGGATTTCAGCCATTCTCGGCACGCCCGTCGGGTGTGACGCTGCTCTCGGCGCCGCCGTCTCCAGGGGTGTCCTCGGCGTCCCGGGGGCTGCCACGGCCCCGTCCCGCCCGCGAAGACCAGCGACCGCCACCCGGTCACGGAGGTGCTCCGTGCAACCCGGGCGCAGGGCAGGGGCAGCGTCGCCCCCGCGAGATATCGCGCTGATCACGCCACAAGGCTATCGCTCCTTACCCGGGGCCCGTCATGAGCCGTATGTGTACAAAACCGAGGGGTCAAGTTTGACGTTCTGCACAGGGGTGGGGTGGGCCGTGGTGACGTATCCGGAGGGTGGTGACGCGTGCGTGTGTCCCGGTCGCGCCGCACGGACCCCGACTGCACCCTGAGAGCAGGACATGGGCCAGAACGGCGACCGCCCCCCCTTGGCAAGCATGCCCGGTGTTGGCACGTTGCCAGTGACAGCGAGTCCCGCACAGGAGCACACGGAGCGCACGGGGCACACAGAGCGTGCGGAGAGCGCGCGGGCCGTGCACACCGGCAGTACTGGAGCACCGGAGCACCCGGAGGAGCCGACATGCCCACGAAGATCCTGATCGTCACCGGCGACGCGGCGGAGTCCCTGGAAGTCCTCTACCCGTACCAGCGCCTTCGCGAGGAGGGCTACGAGGTCCACATCGCGGCCCCGTCCCGCAAGACCCTGCGCTTCGTCGTCCACGACTTCGAACCCGGCTACGACACCTACACCGAGAAGCCCGGCTACACCTGGCCCGCCGATCTCGCCTTCGCCGACGTGGACCCCGGCGAGTACGCGGCCCTCGTCATCCCCGGCGGCCGGGCCCCGGAGTACCTGCGCAACGACCCCGAACTGCGCAAGATCCTCAAGGCGTTCTTCGACTCCGACCGGCCGGTCGCCCAGATCTGCCACGGCCCCCTGCTCACCGCGGCGATCGACAGCCTGCGCGGCCGCCGGGTCACGGCGTACCCCGCGCTGGAGCCCGACATGCAGGCGGCCGGAGCGAGCTTCCAGGACACCGAAGCGGTGGTCGACGGCACCCTCGTCTCCTCCCGGGCCTGGCCCGACCACCCGGCCTGGATGCGCGAGTTCCTGAAGGTTCTGCGCTCCAAGGCGCCGGCGAGCTGACCAGGGCGCCGGTGGGGGGCGAGTGGTTCGGCCAAGGTGCGGTGGGCCGTGACCGGGCGGCGGGGGCGGAATCGGCTACGCCGCTATTCGCTGGGCTTCCTCCACCGCCTCCGCCAGCGTGTCCACCACCGGAACCCCCACCTGCTCGAGGCTGGCCCGGCTGTGCGACCCCCCGGTGTACAGCACGGCCCGGGCCCCCACCTCCCGCGCCGCGACGGCGTCGTCCGCCGCGTCCCCGATCACCACGGTCCGCGCAGGCTCCACGACCCCGCTCAGCGCCCCCAGATGCCGGACCATGTGTGCGGCCTTGCTGCCCCCGGACGGCCCCGTGCGCCCCTCGACCCGCAGGAAGTGCGCCTCGATCCCGAACCCCCGCACGAGCGGCACCAGCTCCTCGTGCACGTACATGCTCAGCAGCGACTGGCTTCCCCCCGCCGACCGCCACCCCGAGAGCAGCTCCTCCGCGCCCTCGGTCAGGCCGCACCGCGCCCGGTGCTCGGCGTAGTACCGGTGGAAGACCTCGTCCATCAGCTCCCACTCGGCATCGGTCGGCAGCCGCCCGAGCAGCCGCTCGTAGAACTTCGGCACCGGCACGCAGTACAGCGCCCGGTACTGCTCCAGCGTGATCGGCGCGAGCCCCAGCTCGGCGAAGGCCGCGTTCGTCGCCCCGATGATCGCGTCATTGTCGTGGAACAGCGTGCCGTTCCAGTCCCAGACGATGTGCGCGTTTGCCTGCATCCCCATGCCAAAGACCGTACCCGCCGCCGCTGACAACGACATCGTCCGATGCCTGCGCGCAGCCCCCACGGGGTCGTGGGGCGGGATCAGGCCAGTCCGACCAGGTTGGGGATCTCCTGCGTGGCGTACCACAGCAGCTCGTGATCGTCCGCGCCGTCCACGACGAACTGCGCGTCGTCGTCCCCGCCGTCGGCCGCCTGAAGCGCCTCGGCCGCCGCGGCCACGTCCTGCTCCGCGTCCTCGGCGTCGACGTGCACCGCGGCCGCCTTGGCGAGCGGCACGGTCGCCGTCACGGTCACCTCGCCGAGCGCGGCCGGGTCGAGCGCGCGGTCCGGGTCCACGCGCACGGCGCCGTCGGCCACGTCCACGGCGACCACCACCCGGCGCCGTACCGCGTCCGGGTCCGCCGCCAGCAGGCGCAGGGAGGCCAGCGCGGCGCGGCTGAGCGCCGCGTACTCCAGTTCCTCGATGTCCTCGGAGAGGTACCACTCGCGCAGCCCGGGGGTGACGGCATACGCGGCGAACGGTCCGGTCCCCAGCTCGCCCGTCTTGTGCGCCTCGGCGAGACCGGGGAGGGTCAGGGGGACGTAGACGCGCATGCTGGCCGCTCTTTCCTGCTCAAAAGGCTCCGCTGTGGCCCCGGGAAGGCCGGCTGCCGCGTCTCCCGGAGGGCCTTCAGGATACGTGTGCCCGTCCCCTTTCGGGTCTGTGCCCACACGCCGGGAGCCGTCCACCCCGTGCCCGGCGTTCACCCGGCGCGCCCGCAGCGTCCCGGGGGCCGGCGGCCTCCGGGTCCCTCTGATAGGTGAACCGCTCCGGCGGGGCCGCCACGTCCTCGCGGTCCTTGCCACCCCGTTCCGGGCCCCGTACAAGATCCCCACCAGCGAGTTACCGCCCGGTACGTCCGGGCCCGCCGAACGGGGACCCCAATGAACAAGGTCATGAGCCGCACCATGCCCAGGGCGGCGAGCCGCACCCCCCAGCCGCGCCACCGCCCGCCGACCCGCCACGACACCCGCCGCCCGGGCGGCACCCCGCCCCGCAAGCCACCGGTCAGGAACAAGCAGGAGACGCCACCGCCCGCGCCCGCGGACGTGAGCGCGGTCCGCACGGCCCCGCGGGCCGTCCTGCCGCCGCCGCGCCCCACCGACCTCTTCGCCGACCGCCTGCTGGCCGTCCTGAGCGGTCAGCGGCCCGTCCACTGGATGCTCCGGCACACCGCAGGCCGCGCCTACGACGACCTGGCCCGCCTCGCCGAGCGCAGCCCCCTGCGCACCCGCGGGGCCCTCCCGGTCGTCCGCGACATCGGCTACTACGTCGCCGGCGAGGGCACTCTCGAGGTCTTCGCCCGCGTCGCCGCCGGCGACCGGCTCCGTGCCCTGGCCTTCCGTCTGGAACGCGGCCGGGACCTCCGCTGGCGCTGCACGGCCGTGGAGACCGGATCGCGTCCGTAGGCCGCCGGGCGGCGCCCGAGCCCGCGGCAGGGCGCAGCGACCGCAGAAGGGCCGGGTCCCGAAAGGAACCCGGCCCTTGTCAACGGCCCGTGGCCATGGGCGTGTCTCCACGGCCCATGCCCATGACCGTGTTGCTTCTCCGGCCAGTGGGCGGCGGCGTGTTACTTCTTGCGGCGCCGGCCGCCCTTCGCCTGCCGCCGCCGCTCGGCCCGCGTCAGACCGTCCGCCTCGGAACGCACCGGCTCCTCGTCCTGGAGGTCGCGCTCGACGATGCCGCCCTCACCGTCCACGGTCGGCGCGGAGAAGTGCAGGTCCCGCCGCTGCGGAACGTCCAGCCCCTTCGCCCGGATCTCCGGCCGCGCCCCGGCCTGCGCCGGAACCGTCTCCTGCACGCCCTCGCCGACCGCCTCCGCGGCCTCGACCGGGACCTCCTCGACCTGCTGCTCGACCTGGACCTCCAGGTTGAACAGATAGCCGACGGACTCCTCCTTGATGCCCTCCATCATCGCGGTGAACATGTCGAAGCCCTCGCGCTGGTACTCGACCAGCGGGTCCTTCTGCGCCATCGCGCGCAGGCCGATGCCCTCCTGGAGGTAGTCCATCTCGTAGAGGTGCTCGCGCCACTTGCGGTCGAGGACCGACAGCACGACCCGGCGCTCCAGCTCACGCATGATCTCGGAGCCGAGCTGCGCCTCGCGGGCCTCGTACTGCTCGTGGATGTCCTCCTTGATGGACTCGGAGATGAACTCGGCGGTCAGACCGGCCCGGTCGCCGGCCGCCTCCTCCAGCTCCTCGATGGTGACCTTCACCGGGTACAGCTGCCGGAAGGCGCCCCACAGCCGGTCCAGGTCCCAGTCCTCCGGGAAGCCCTCGGAGGTCTCCGCGTGGACGTACGCGTCGATGGTGTCGTCCATGAAGTGCTGGATCTGCTCGTGCAGGT
Organism: Streptomyces sp. NBC_00557; assembly: GCF_036345995.1. Taxonomy (NCBI): domain Bacteria; kingdom Bacillati; phylum Actinomycetota; class Actinomycetes; order Kitasatosporales; family Streptomycetaceae; genus Streptomyces; species Streptomyces sp. NBC_00557. Next base: position 4,954,220 of record NZ_CP107796.1, on the reverse strand, counting down.
CCTCGCCCTCCAGCACGCGGCGCCGCTCGCCGTAGATGACCTCGCGCTGCCGGTTGAGGACCTCGTCGTACTTCAGAACGTTCTTACGGGTCTCGAAGTTCTGCTGCTCGACCTGCGACTGCGCGGACGCGATCGCGCGCGTGACCATCTTGTTCTCGATCGGCACGTCGTCCGGCACGTTGGCCATGGACATCACGCGCTCGACCATCTGCGCCTTGAACAGACGCATCAGGTCGTCGCCGAGGGAGAGGTAGAAGCGGGACTCGCCGGGGTCGCCCTGACGGCCGGAACGACCGCGCAGCTGGTTGTCGATACGACGCGACTCGTGCCGCTCGGTGCCGAGGACGTACAGACCGCCGAGCGCCTCGACCTCCTCCTTCTCGGCCTTGACCGCGGCCTCGGCGCGCTCCAGCGCCGCCGGCAGGGCCGCGGCCCACTCCTCGATGTGCTCCTCGGGGTCGAGGCCGCGCTGGCGCAGCTCCGCCTCCGCGAGGTCCTCGGGGTTGCCGCCGAGCTTGATGTCCGTACCACGGCCGGCCATGTTGGTGGCCACGGTCACCGCGCCCTTGCGGCCGGCCTGCGCGACGATCTGCGCCTCGCGCTCGTGGTGCTTGGCGTTCAGCACCTCGTGCTGGATGCCGCGCTTGCTGAGCTGCTGCGAGAGGTACTCCGACTTCTCGACGGAGGTCGTGCCGACGAGGATCGGCTGGCCCTTCTCGTGCTTCTCGGCGATGTCGTCGACGACCGCCTCGAACTTGGCGACCTCGGTGCGGTAGATCAGGTCCGACTGGTCCTTGCGGATCATCGGCTTGTTGGTCGGGATCGGGACCACGCCGAGCTTGTAGATCTGGTGGAACTCGGCGGCCTCGGTCATCGCCGTACCGGTCATGCCGGAGAGCTTCTTGTAGAGGCGGAAGAAGTTCTGCAGGGTGATCGTCGCGAGCGTCTGGTTCTCGTCCTTGATCTCCACCCCTTCCTTCGCCTCGATCGCCTGGTGCATGCCCTCGTTGTAGCGGCGGCCGGCGAGGATACGGCCGGTGTGCTCGTCGACGATCATGACCTCGCCGTCGATGACGACGTAGTCCTTGTCGCGCTTGAAGAGCTCCTTGGCCTTGATGGCGTTGTTCAGGTAGCCCACGAGCGGGGTGTTCACCGACTCGTAGAGGTTGTCGATGCCCAGCCAGTCCTCGACCTTGGTGACACCGGACTCGTGGATGGCGACCGTGCGCTTCTTCTCGTCGACGTCGTAGTCGCCGGTCTCCTCGATGCCCTTGAGCGGGTTGCCGGCCTCGCCGCGCTTGAGGCGGGTGACCAGCTTGGCGAAGTCGCCGTACCACTTCGTGGCCTGGTCGGCCGGGCCGGAGATGATCAGCGGCGTACGGGCCTCGTCGATGAGGATGGAGTCGACCTCGTCGACGATCGCGAAGTTGTGGCCGCGCTGCACCAGCTCGTCCTTCGACCACGCCATGTTGTCGCGCAGGTAGTCGAAGCCGAACTCGTTGTTCGTGCCGTAGGTGATGTCGCAGTTGTACTGCTCGCGGCGCTGCGCCGGGTTCATGCTGGCGAGGATGACGCCCACGTTCAGGCCCAGGAACTTGTGGACGCGGCCCATCATCTCGGAGTCGCGCTCGGCCAGGTAGTCGTTGACCGTGACGATGTGGACGCCGTCGCCGGACAGGGCGTTCAGATACGCGGGCAGGGTGCCGACGAGGGTCTTGCCCTCACCGGTCTTCATCTCGGCCACGTAGCCGAGGTGGAGGGCGGCGCCGCCCATCAGCTGCACGTCGTAGTGCCGCTGGCCGAGCACGCGCTTGGCGGCCTCCCGGACGGTGGCGAACGCCTCGGGGAGCAGGTCGTCCAGGCTCTCACCATCGGCGTACCGCTGCTTGTACTCGTCGGTGAGGGCCCGCAGCTCGGCGTCGGAGAGGTTCACGAAGTCCTCTTCGATGGAGTTGACCTGGTCCGCGATGCGGTGCAGCTTGCGCAGGATCTTGCCTTCGCCTGCACGCATGATCTTCGAGAGGACGGACACGGGGGTTTGTCTCCTTGCCGGTCGGGCCTGGGACGGTCGGTTTCCATTTGACGTACTGAGCAACGGCCATCGTATGCGAGGACCCGGCTGGGCCGGGAGGCCCGGCGGGCCGACGGCTGTCTCATCCGGGACAACGCACGGGCCGCGCGGATAGTGCCGCGTCCCGGCGAGGTCTTGCGCGAATCGTGATCGCGCGATCACGTACAGCGAAAATCGATGGCCCGACCGGGGGAACTCCAGCACAATCGGCCGATGGAACCCGTCACACTGACCACGGACCGACTGCTCCTGCGCGCGGTCGGCCCGCGCGACACCCAGGCGGTGTACGACGCCGTGCAGGACCCCGACATCCAGCGCTGGACCACCGTGCCGTCGCCGTATCTGCCCGAGCACGCGAGCGGCTTCACCGAGCAGATGGTCCCCGACGGCTGGGCGCAGGGCTCGATGTTCACCTTCGGCGTGTTCCTCCGCCCGCCGGACGGCGCCCACGGGGGCAGCGGCGAAGGCGGCGGGGAACTGTCCGGCATGCTCGGTCTCACCATGCGTTCGCTCGGCGTGGCGGAGATCGGCTTCTGGGCGGCCAAGGAGCACCGCGGCCACGGCTACGTCACCGAGGCCACGCTCGCCGCCTGCCGGTGGATCTTCACCGAGGTCGGCGTCGACCGCGTCGAATGGCGCGCCGAGGTCGGCAACCACGCCTCCCGCGCGGTGGCCGAACGCGCCGGGTTCACCATGGAGGGCACGCTGCGCGCAGCGATCAACAACAAGGGGGTGCGCCGGGACTGCTGGGTCGGCTCCCTGCTCCCCTCGGACCTGGGTCTGCCCTCCACGGCGCCGTACCTGCCCGCCCGCGCCCGGTGAAACCGCAGGTCACGCCGGACTGTCAGTGGCGCCCTCTATCGTCCGGGGCATGACGACCCTTCCGCGCCCGACCACCACGCTCACCGCGGACGACGCCCGCCGCATCGCCCTGCGGGCCCAGGGACTTCTCGGCGCGCCCGACCGGCGGGCCGGCGTCCGCGGGGTCCTGCGCCATCTCGGCGCGGTCCAGCTCGACACCATCTCGGTCCTCGCCCGCTCCCATGAGCTCGTGCCGTACGCCCGGCTCGGCGCGGTCGGCCGCAAGGCGGTCGAGGCGGCCTACTGGAAGGACACCCACGCCTTCGAGTACTGGTCGCACGCCGCGTGCGTGCTGCCCATCGAGGAGTGGCCGTACTTCGCCTTCCGCCGCCGCGCCTACCGCCACCGCCCGCACTGGAACCACGAGCTGCCCGAGGGGGTCTACGACCAGGTCATCAAGCAGCTGCGCGCGGAAGGCCCGCTGACGTCCACGGAGCTGGGCGGCGCGAAGAAGACGAGCGACTGGTGGGACTGGTCCGGCACCAAGGTCGCGGTGGAGCGCGCGCTGATGTACGGCGAGGTCGTGTGCGTCGAGCGGCGCGGCTGGAAGCGGGTGTACGACCTCGCCGAGCGCGCCGTCCCGGACGCGCTGCTGCACGACGAGCTGGACGACGCCGAGTGCCTGCGCCGCCTGGTCCGGCTGGCCGGCGAGTCCCTGGGGGTGGGCACGCGCGCGGACATCGCCGACTACCACCGCCTCAAGGCCGAGCAGGTCGACGCGGTGATCGCCGACTCGGGTCTGGTGCCGGTGGAGGTCGAGGGCTGGGGACGGCCGGCCTGGGCCGACCCGGCGGCGCTGGCGGCACCGCCGCGCGGCCGGCACCGGACCACGCTGCTGTCGCCGTTCGACTCCCTGATCTGGGAGCGGGCGCGCACGGAGCGGATCTTCGGCTTCACCCACCGGCTGGAGGCGTATGTGCCCCGGCAGAAGCGGGTGTACGGCTACTTCGCGATGCCGGTGCTCGCGGGCGGCCGGCTGGTCGGGCGGGTCGACCCGGCGCGTGAGGGGCGCACGCTGGTGGCCCGGCAGGTCACCGTGGACGACGCGACGGCGGTCCCGGCGGTCGCCCAGGCCCTGATCGAGGCGGCGACCTGGGTGAACTGCACGGACGTCCGGGTGGAGCGGGTGGACGCCCCGGCCCTGCGCGAGCCTCTCACGCGGGAGCTGGCCCGCGCCCTCGCCTAGGCGGGGCGGCGGCTAGCGGATCTCGAGGATCTTCTCCCGCATCGCGTAGACCACCGCTTCCATCCTGGAGTGCAGCTGGAGCTTCTCCAGGATGTTGCGGACGTGGTTCTTCACGGTGTTCTCGGAGATGAACAGCTCCTTGGCGATGTCCCGGTTGTTCATCCCGGTGGCGACGAGCTTGAGCACCTCCAGCTCCCGGTCGGTCAGCCGCGGCGCGGGCACCAGGCGGCGCTCGTCGGTCCGCTGGATCATCGACTTGAACTCGGTGAGCAGCTTGGACGCCATGGACGGGCTGATCTGCGACTGCCCGTCGGCCACGGCCCGGATGGCGGTCGCCACCTCGTCCGTGGAGATCTCCTTGAGCAGGTATCCGGTCGCGCCCGCCTTGATCGCGTCGTAGAGGTCGGCCTCCTCGTCGCTGATCGTCAGCATGATGATCTTGGCGCTGGGGGCGACCTCCTTGATGGAGGTGCAGGCCTCGATGCCGCCGCGCTTGGGCATGCGGACGTCCATCAGCACGATGTCGGGCAGCAGATCGGCGGCCTTGTCCACGGCCTCGGCGCCGTCGCCGGCCTCGCCGACGACCTGGATGTCCTCCTCGGCCGCGAGCACGATCTCCAGGCCGCGCCGGAAGAGGGCGTGGTCGTCCACGACCAGGACTCTGATCGGCTCCGCGCGTACGGAGCCCGCGTCAGGGCCCGTGCCGATGACACCGTCGTCGTCATCCTCGTCCCGCATCGGTCCGAAGGTGTCCGCCATCGTTCCTCCCCCTGAGGCTGTGGCCTGTGGTCCTGTGCCATCGCCAACCCAAGGCAGCGGCCCACCGATTGGGCCGGTCCGGCCATGATTTCATGCCCGGGCGACACCGGGGTGACGGGCGAGGCGTGAACTGGTCGCACACAGGTGCCCCTGGGGGCGCACACGCGCTTCCAGGGGCACCGGCTCGCGTGGGACCGGGTCGGTCAGCCGCCCAGCGTGCCACCTGCGGCGGGGGGCTGCGCCTCAGCGACCATCGGGTCCGTGCTGAGGTGGATGACGCCGTAGTCGTAGGCGTGGCGGCGGTAGACGACGCTCGGTTCCTTCGTCTCCGCGTCGACGAACAAGTAGAAGTCGTGGCCGACCAGTTCCATCTCGTACAGCGCCTGGTCGAGGGTCATCGGGGCGGCGACATGCGTCTTCTCGCGGACGACGAGGGGACCTTCCCCCTTGACCTCCAGCGAACCGATCTTCTTCGTCGGCACGCCGTCCGTCTCCTCCTCCTCGACGGGGAGGCCGTTTCCGTTCAGCGTCGCCGCGCCCGGTACGTGGTCGGGGACCTCGGCCGCCGAGATCCGGCGGGCGCCTCGGCGGGAGAAACGCTTGTCGTGCTGCTTGCGCAGCCGGGCGTCCAGCTTCTCCGCCGCCAGGTCGAGTGCCGCGTACGGGTCGCTTGCCGCTGCCTCCGCCCGGATCACCGGACCGCGGGAGCGGAGCGTGATCTCCACTCGGTCACAGCGGTCGGCCTGTCGGGGGTTGGGCTCCTTGGACACCTCGACGTCGAGGCTGATCACCTTGGCATCGAGCCTCTGGATCTTCTCCAGCTTCAGCTTCTCGGCCACGTGCTTGCGGAACCGCTCGGGCACCTCGGTCTTGCGGCCCTTGACGACGATGTCCACGCAGAACTCCGTTCCCGGATCGCTCCGCTCGGTCGGCGGAGCATCTCCCTTTCGCACCAGGTCCGGTGAGCACCGGACCTCGGACTCGGTGACTTCCACCTCCTCCTCCCCCATGGGCGAGATCTCCACCCCACCGGCACGGGTGATTGCCCAAAACCCGTGGCACGGCATTCGTATATGAGAGGTGTGGCCTGCGCCTTTCCTCACAACCGAACATATCTCGCCCGGACGGATGTCGTCACCCTCTACTCCGGCGTACCCCCGTTCAGGTGAAATTCCCCTCTCGCTACCTGCAACGATGCAGGTCGACAGTCAGTTCCTGTTTATTTCGAAAGAATCCCGCGGAGCGGCGATCACAGCCGCACGGAGGGCATGCCGGACGGTGTTCCCGGCCGCCTTTTCCGATGCAGCATGCACCCAGTTCCGGCTCTCCTCTCGCGCTCCGGTCCGTCGTTCATCCCTTCCTTCCCGAGTTACGGCTCCGTACACGACTGTTCTCACTCCGGTTCGCTCCGCCGTCGCCTCCCGGACGGCCCGCGCCGCCTCCGCGAGGCTGGCGCCGGTCGTGATCAGGTCGTCCACGAGCACGACGTGTCCCGTGCCCAGCAGCCGGCCACCGCCCGCCGTCACCTGCAGCGCGCCCGCGAGGTTGGCGAGACGCCGCCGCGCGCCCAGCCCGGCCTGGTCCGCCACCGGCCGCCGCTGGCGCAGCACGGCCGCCACCCTGGCCGGCGTACCGGTGCGCCGCAGCTCACCGGCCGCCGCGAGCGCCATCCGCCGCACCGGATCGTGCCCACGCGCCCGCACCGCCCACCGGGCGGACGGCACGGGGACGAGCAGCACGGTCCCGACGCCCCCGGCTGCGGCACGGCCCGGGGCACCGGCGCCGCTCCCGGCGAGCCCCGCCCGCACGGCCCCCGCCAGTGCCGCGCCCAGCGCGCCCGCGAGGGCCAGCGCGCCCCGCTCCTTGTGCGCGAGAAGCAGTGCGCGCACCTCCTCCGCGTACGGCGCCGCCGCATGCACCACCGGCAGCCCGGCCGGCTCCGGCACCGGCCGCACCCGCCGCGGCGCGTGTCCGTACAGCGCGGCCCGGCAGCGAGGGCAGAGCGCCGTACGAGGTGCTCCGCAGCCCGCGCAGTCGGCCGGCAGCACCAGGTCGGTGAGGTCCTGCCACCACCCCCGCATGTGCACCACTGTGCCAACGCCGCAGCGCCCCGGCCACCCCTGTGGACAACGTCCTGTGGACAACTCCCGGAAACGCGTACCGCCCCTCACCCACACGGGGAAGGGGCGGTTCCGGCGGAGGACTCAGCCCGGATAGACCGGCGCAGTGCCGTCCTTGTCGATCTTCTGCCACTGCGACCCGGACGGCAGCCGTACGATCCCGTCCTCCGAGCAGGCCACCAGCGGCACCCGCTCGTCCTCGGACGCGGCGATCGACTTGACGCCGGTGAGGGCGCCCGGCGCCGGCCCGTCGAGCGCGGAGCCGTCGACCTGGACGTAGCGCATCTGCAGCACGCCGCCCTGCTCCCGGCCGACGACGAGCAGCCTGCTGTCGCCGGCCCACGACAGGGCGCTGACCTGCTCCAGGTCGGGTGCGGCGGACCTCAGTTCGACCACCGCCGTGCCCTGTCCGGAGCTGTCGTCGCGCTGGATCCGGCCGATGAGCAGAGACTGCTTGCCGCCCTTCTCCACCACCAGCGCGATCCGCGCCCCGTCGGCGGCGACCCGCACGTCCCTGATGCGCCCGGACAGGTCCGGGACGGCGACCTGAGCCGGTTTGTCGGCGCCCTGTTCGAGGACGTACAGCCGGGAACGTCGTGGGTCGCGGTCGGCCACCCACAGATCGCCGCGGGCGTCCCAGCTCGGCGTGGTCAGCCGGTCGTCCGGGCTCGGGCCCTCGCTGGTGACCAACGCGTCCCCGAGCGAACCGCCCGAGGCCAGCGAGGTCACGTACAGCGATTTGCCCTGGTCGCCGACGGCGGCCGCGCTGTGCTCGTCCCGCGACACCGCCACCGACTCCAGGGCCTTGCCGCCCTCGCCCAGCGGCCCCGGCACCGGTACCGCGCTGGTGGTCGTGGTCGGGGGTCCCGCCGGCAGGCGCACCAGCCGGTGCTTGCCGTCGAGGTAGTACAGGTTCTCCGGGCTCTTGGCCGACCCGTGCCAGGCGGTGGCCTCGGCGCGCTCCTCGCTCAGCTCGCACAGCCGGTGGCCGCCGACGCCCTGCAGTTCGACCGACTCCAGCGTCGGCGCCAGGTTCCGCAGGGTGAACAGCACCTGCGTCGCCATCTCCGTGCACTTGGTCGCCGCGGCCTGCGACACCTTCAGGTTCAGCGGCACGGTCAGCTTGTTCTGGTCGTCCGGAGCCAGCCCCGACACACCCTTCTGCAGAGCCGTACCCGTCGGGAAGCTGGACCTGACGACCGGTTCCAGCCAGCGGGTGGGGCCGCTCACCAGCGAGCGGACCATCTGCGTCATCGGGTCCACCTTGCTGCGCACGAACACCGGATCGGCGACGGCCACCGGTTCCTTCGTCGGCCCGACGGTCGTGTCGGAGGCGAAGTAGTACTTGTCCACCGACGTGTAGTTGCGCTGGAAGTCCGACTTGCCCATGACGACGCCGTCGGGCAGCTCGTCGATGCGCCACTGGCCGTTCTTGGGGTCCCGGCTGAGGTGCACCTTCTTGCGGTAGGAGCCGGCAGCGGGCTCGTACGCCTGCTGCGCGTCCACGGTCGCGACCCTGCTGCCCGCGAGGACGCAGGTGACGCTGCTGGTGTGCTCCGAGCCCGGGCCCGGCCTGCAGTCCGGCTCGATGCTCGGCCCGTTCGCGAGGACCGTGGTGGACTGCTCCGGCCGCCACGAGCGCGCCGCCGCCGTCGTCAGGTACTTGCGGGCCGTGTCGTACGCCGGATCGTCGCTAGTCAGCGCCTCCAGGAAGCCCTGCATGATCTCGGCGGGACCGGCGCCCTCGGCCGGCGGCATGGCGAACACCCGCACCCCGGTGTCCTGCCGCGGCGTGGACTCCACGTTCCGCAGATCCCCGCTGTCGGGCATCGAGGCGCACCCGGCCAGCAGCACGGTCCCCAAGGCGGCCCATGTCACCGCGCGTCCCGGACTGAGCCGGGCGCCCCCCTCGCGGTCAGCGCCCACGAAATGCCTCCCCTGGCTCGGTCGAGTCCTCCGCCTGGTCCGCCTCGGTCCGGGCCGGGCCCGGGTCGGCGGCCGGAGCCGTGGCGGGCCTGTCCTCGGTGCGCCGTGGGCCACCGGTGGGCCGGGGCACCACGCGCGCGCCGTTGCCGTTGCCGGGCAGCGCGGCCGGGTCGGCCGCCGGGGCCGGGCGCGGTGCGATCGGGTCCCGCGGCGGCAGCGCGGACGCCTGGGCGCCGCCCTTCTGCACCGGAACGGTCGCCCGCTTCTCCTCACCCCCGCCGGACAGCCCGGCCTGGTCCAGGCCGCGGTTACGGCGCGAGTCCTTGGGCTCCAGCGGTATGGGTGAGCCCCGCAGCGGCTCGTCCGCGGTCCTGGGCAGCGTCAGCCGGAACTGGGAACCGCCGCCCGGCTCGCCCCACGCCTGCAGCCAGCCGCCGTGCAGCCGCGCGTCCTCCAGGGCGATCGACAGCCCGAGGCCCGTACCGCCGGTGGTACGCGCGCGTGCCGGGTCCGCCCGCCAGAAGCGGCTGAAGACACGGGTCGCCTCGCCCGGCTTGAGCCCGACGCCGTAGTCGCGCACCGCGACCGCGACCGCGCCGCCGGCCGCGGCGAGCTTGACGACGACGTCCTTGCCCTCGCCGTGCTCGACGGCGTTGACCACGAGGTTGCGCAGCACGCGCTCCACACGCCGGGCGTCGGCCTCGGCGACGACGGGCTGCTGGTCGCCGACCACGCGTATGCGCGTGCCCTTGCGCTCGGCGAGCGGCTCGGCGCCGCTGACCACGCGCCGGACGACGTCCCTGAGGTCTATCGGCTCGGCCTCCAGCGCCGCCGCACCCGCGTCGAACCGGCTGATCTCCAGCAGGTCCGCGAGCAGCGACTCGAACCGGTCCAGCTGGTCGGCGAGCAGCTCGGCCGACCGCGCGGTCACCGGGTCGAAGTCCTCGCGCGCCTCATGGATGACGTCGGCGGCCATCCGGACGGTCGTCAGCGGAGTGCGCAGCTCGTGCGACACGTCCGACACGAACCGGCGCTGCATCCGCGACAGGTCCTCCAGCTGCTGGATCTTCACCTGGAGGTTCTGCGCCATCTTGTTGAAGGCCTCACCCAGCCGGGCGATGTCGTCCTCACCGGTGACCTTCATCCGCTCCTGCAGCCGCCCCGCGGACAGCCGCTCCGCGATCCCGGCCGCCATCCGCACCGGCGTGACGACCTGGCGCACCACCAGCCAGGCGATCGCGCCGAGCAGGACGACCACGAACAGGCCGGCCGTGGCGAGCGTGCCCTTGACCAGGCTGAGGGACTTCTCCTCCTGGGTGAGCGGGAAGAGGTAGTACAGCTCGTACGGTCGCCCGTTGGGGTCGCTGACCTGCTTGCCGATGACCAGCGCCGGCTGCGAGGCCTTGCCGTTGGAGTAGACGATCCTGGTGTAGCTCTGGGCGGCGGTCGTGCCGCTGTTGACCCGCTCGCGCAGGTCGTCGGGGATGCTGGAGGTCGGGTTGACGTTCCCGGAGCCGCGCGGGCTGCGGCCGCCGCCGCTGTCGTCGCCCACGGGCAGCGTGACGACGTCGAACGCGCCCGCGCCACCGCTGGACAGCGACTCCACCAGGTCGCTCATCCACTGGATGACGTTCTGCGACTGCCGGCCGTCCGCGGTCGCCGTGCCGTCGGCGGTGCCGCTTCCTGCGGCCGCCCCGGTCCCGGCCCCGCCGGCCGCCTCGTCGGCCTTCTGCTTGGCCACCGCGAAGCCGCCCGTGGCCTGGCTCTGCGAGGCCTTCACCTTCGCGTCCAGCAGGCCGTTGCGCACCTGCCCGATCACCACGAAGCCCAGCAGCAGCACGACGCCCAGGGACATCACCAGAGTGGTGGCGACCACCCGCAGCTGGATGTTGCGCCGCCACAGCCGCATCACGGGCAGCAGCGGACGGCGCACCCACCGCAGGAACAGCCTGATGACCGGGCTGCCCTGGACCCCGCCCTCGAGCAGCCCGCCGTCGAAGTAGGTCCTCAAACGCGTACCCGCCGCCCGGCCGACAGTCCGCCCCGGCCGAGTCCCGGACCGGCCGGGAGCCGAAGCGGCACTGTCCCGGGACATGTCAGCTCGGCCCTGCCTTGTAACCGACACCACGGACGGTCACCACGATCTCCGGCCGCTCCGGGTCCTTCTCGACCTTGGAGCGCAGCCGCTGGACGTGCACGTTGACGAGCCGCGTGTCCGCGGCGTGCCGGTAGCCCCACACCTGCTCGAGCAGCACCTCGCGGGTGAACACCTGCCACGGCTTGCGGGCGAGCGCGACCAGCAGGTCGAACTCCAGCGGGGTCAGCGCGATCGACTGCCCGTCCCGCTTCACCGAGTGCCCGGCCACGTCGATGACCAGGTCACCGATGGTCAGCTGTTCCGGCGCGGGCTCCTCGGACCTGCGCAGCCGCGCACGGATCCGGGCGACCAGCTCCTTGGGCTTGAACGGCTTGACGATGTAGTCGTCGGCGCCGGACTCCAGGCCCACGACCACGTCGACGGTGTCGCTCTTGGCCGTGAGCATCACGATCGGCACCCCGGACTCGGCCCGGATCAGCCGGCACACCTCGATGCCGTCCCGTCCGGGCAGCATCAGGTCCAGCAGCACCAGATCGGGCTTGGTCTCGCGGAACGCGGCCAGCGCCTTGTCGCCGTCGGCTACGAAAGACGGCTCAAAACCTTCACCACGCAGCACGATGCCGAGCATCTCGGCCAGTGCGGTGTCGTCGTCGACGACAAGGACTCGTCCCTTCATAAACGACATCATCCCATTCTCATAACAGTGACAGGTGCCCTGGTGAGGGAGGTCACTGGCCGGTGACCTTAGTCGTACCGGGCCGTCACTGTCTGCCCCCGTCCGCCGGCACCGATGCCGGTACCGGATGCCGGCGCCCCGCGGTCCGGGCGTGTCGGCGATCCCCTGCGGCCGGTCAGCCGGCCGCCACCTGCCGGGACCTCGCGCACAGCTCCGCCAATGCCTCGGCCGTCACCGGTGAGACCACTCCCTCCTCGGTGACGATGGCCGTCACCAGCTCGGGCGGCGTCACGTCGAACGCCGGGTTGTACGCCTGCGTCCCCAGGGGCGCCACCGGAATCCCGCCTCCCGCTCCCGCCGCCGCCACCTGCGGCGCCGTGATCTCCGTGACCTCGAAGCCGGGCCGCTGCTCGACCTCGATGGACGCCCCGTCCGGGGTGTCCGGATCGACCGTGGTCACCGGCGCCACCACGATGAAGGGCACATGGTGATACCGCGCCAGCACCGCGAGCGGATAACTCCCCACCTTGTTCGCCACCGAGCCGTCGGCCGCGATCCGGTCGGCCCCGATCAGCACCGCGTCCACCTCCCCCGCCGCGAGCAGCGAGCCCGCCGCGTTGTCGGTGAGCAGGGTGTACGCCATACCGCTGCGGGCCGCTTCGTACGCCGTCAGGCGCGCGCCCTGCAGCAACGGACGCGTCTCGTCCACCCACAGACGCCGCAGCTGCCCCTGACGGTGCGCCGCGAGGGCCACCGCGAAGGCCGTGCCCTCCCCGCCCGACACCAGCGAACCGCTGTTGCAGTGGGTGAGGATCCGGTGTCCGCCGCCCGGCAGCAACTCCTCCAGCAGCGCCAGCCCGTGCGCCGCCATCCGCCGGCTCGCCTCGGCGTCCTCCTGGTGCAGCGCCCGCGCCGCGGCCAGCGCCGCCGTCGCCGCCTCGGTCGGATCGCCGGTCCGCGCCAGCGCCGCCTCGTGCGCGGCCCGGGCCCGGCGCACGCCGACGGACAGGTTCACCGCCGTGGGCCGCGCCCCCTCGAGCAGGCGGGCCGCCTCGGCCACGTCGAAGCCGCGCGCGGCGGCGAGCGCGACGCCGTACGCACCCGCGATGCCCAGCAACGGCGCCCCGCGCACGGCCAGCGAACGGATCGCCTCCACCAGCGCGGACGCGTCCGTGCACACCAGCTCGACCTCCTCGGCCGGCAGCCGTGTCTGATCGAGAAGGACCAGCACGGGGCCTTCGGGCGGTTCCTCCCATCGGATCGCAGGTATCTCGGTCGGCCGTTTGTCACCGTCGGTTCGCGCCTGCTGATCAGCCATGCGGTCAGTCTGCCCCGGATCCGGCGAACAATTGAAGGCATCCAGCGCCCACCGCGGCCGGTCCGCCGATGACCACCCCATGGCACGATGGCTGCCAACCTGCCGCCGCGACCGCGGACGGGCACCGAGAAGGAGCTTCGATGACAGACACTCCGGGCTGGGCCTCGCCCGGAACCGCCCCGTCGAACGAGGGGCGGGAACCCGGCACGTCCGGTCCCGCCGAGCCTGCCGACCGCCCCGGCGACACCGCCCCCGCACCGCAGCAGGACCCGCACGCGCAGGGCCCGGGTGTGAAGTGGTCCAAGGAGCAGCCGCCGCCCGGCCAGTGGTCCGCGCCCACCGGTGCCCCCAGCCCTCAGCAGGCCCCGCCTCCTCCGCCGCCCGGCCCGGGCTGGACCGGACAGCCGCACGGCCAGGCAGGCCACGGCGGCTACGCGGGCCCGCAGGGCGGCTACGGCGGCCCGCCCCCCGGCTACGGTGCCCCCGGCGGCTACGGAGCCTGGGGCGGCGGCTGGGGCGGCCCCCCGCCCGCGGCCAAGCCCGGCGTCATCCCGCTGCGCCCGCTCGCCGTCGGTGAGATCCTCGACGGCGCCGTCTCCACCATGCGCACCCACTGGCGCACGGTGCTCGGCATCTCGCTGGCGGTCGCCCTCCTCCTCGACACCAGCACCGTCCTGCTGCAGGGCCTCGTCCTGAACGACACCGCCGTCCAGTCGACCCTCAAGGACCCCGGCGCCAGCCCGGACGAGGTATTCCGCGCCCTGCGCGAGATGATGATCGGCACCGGGATCGTCTCGGTGATCCGCGCGGTCGCCGTCATCATCGCCACCGCCCTGCTCACGACCATCACCAGCCGAGCCGTCCTCGGCAGAGCGGTCGGCGCCCGCGAGGCCTGGCGCGAGTCCCGGCCGCAGATTCCGAGACTCTTCGGCCTGCTCATCCTGCTGGCCCTGATCTTCACCGGCATCGCCGTCGGCGGCGCGCTGCCCGGCATCGTCCTGCTGGTCGCGGGCAGCACCGCCGGCGGAGCCGCCCTGCTCGTCCTGGGCCTCCTCGCGGCCGCCGTCGTCGTGGTCTGGCTGGGCATCCGCTTCTACCTGGCCGCGCCCGCCCTGATGCTGGAGCGGCAGGGCGTGGTGAAGTCCATGAGGCGGTCCGCGAAGCTCGTCCGCGGCTCCTGGTGGCGCACCTTCGGCATCGTGCTGCTCACCCTGCTCCTCACCGGCATGGTCTCGGCGGTCATCACCATCCCGTTCACCGCCTTCGGGGCCGCCGTCAGCGGCGACGGCATGAACAGCCTGCTCACCGCCGGTGGCGGCCACACCAGCTGGGCCACCCTGATCATCCAGGGCATCGGCGCCCTGATCGGCACCACGCTCACCCTCCCGATCAGCGCGGGCGTCACCGTGCTCCTCTACATCGACCAGCGCATCCGGCGCGAGGCCCTCGACCTCGAACTGGCCCGCGCCGCCGGCGTCCACGGCACCGCCGGACCCGGTGCCGTCCAGGGGAGCTGATGCGGTGAGTTCCACGGGGGGAGTGCTCACGGCGGCGGGCCCGGCCGGCGCCGACGGCGCGGCCGTACGCGGCCTGCTGCGCGCGGCGGACGCCATCCTGAGCGCGGCTGGCCCGTCTCCGGGGCCGCCGGTGACCCTCCCGCGCGATCCCGCGCGGGAGGCGGCACGCCGCGAGCTGTCCAAGCGGATGTACCACGAGAACGATCCGGGGCTGTTCCAGCGTGCGCTGGACGCTTTCTGGGACTGGCTCGACCGGCTGTTCGGATCGGCCGCCTCGGCGACTCCCGGCGGCACGGTCGGCCTGGTCGTCGTCATCCTGTTCGTCGTGGCCGTCCTGGCCGCCCTGTGGTGGCGCCTGGGCACTCCGCGCCGGCAGCCCTCCTCCACCGCCGCCACCCTGTTCGACGACCGTCCCCGCAGCGCCGCCGAACACCGCGCGACCGCCGAGGCACACGCGGCCCAGGGCCACTGGAACCAGGCCGTGCAGGAACGCATGCGCGCCATCGTCCGCTCTCTGGAGGAACGCACCCTGCTCGACGTCCGCCCGGGCCGCACCGCCGACGAAGCGGCCGCCGAAGCCGGCAGGAGCCTGCCCGCACACACCGACCGGCTGCGCGCCGCGGCCCGCGAGTTCGACGCCGTGACATACGGCGGACGCAGGGCCACCGAGGAGTCGTACCACCGCATCACCGAACTCGACCGCGACCTGGAACGCGCCAGGCCCGCCCACAGCACCGCCGGCACGGCCCACAGCACCCGCCAGGGGGCCGCCCAGTGACCGCAGAGGCCACGCTGCCGACGACGTCCACCGCACCCACCGTCCGCCAGGTGTGGACCCGCGAGCGAGGCATCGCGCTCGCCGCCGCGCTGATCCTGGCGGCGGCCGTCGTCATGGCGGTCGTCCGCTCCACCGACCGGCACGGCGAACTCGACCCGCGCTCCGCCGACCCCTACGGCAGCCGCGCCGTCGCCCAACTCCTCGCCGACCGGGGCATCTCCACACGCGTGGTCACCACCCTGGGCGCCGCACGCGCCGCCGCCGGACCGGACACCACTCTTCTCGTCGCCGTACCCGACCTGCTGACCGCCCGCCAACAGGACCGGCTGCGCCAGGCCACGGCCCACTCCGGCGGACGCACCGTGCTCGTCGCGCCCGGCAGCCCGTCCGTCGAGCGACTCGCCCCCGGAGTCACCGCGGACCCCGCCACCAGCACGAACACCACACTGGACCCCGGCTGCGCCCTGCCCGAGGCCCGGCGCGCGGGCAGCGCCGACACCGGCGGCACCCGCTACACCACCACCCACCTCGACGCCGACGCCTGCTACCCCAGCGCCCGCCTCGCCACCCTGCTGCGCATCCCCCAGACCTCCGGGGGCGGCGACACCGTCGTGCTCGGCGCGCCCGACATCCTCTTCAACGACCGCCTCGACAAGCAGGGCAACGCCTCGCTCGCCCTTCAACTCCTCGGCTCCCGCCCCCATCTGGTCTGGTACCTCCCCTCGCTCTCCGACACCTCGGCCACCGGCGACGGCGACCGCAAGACCTTCCTCGACCTCATCCCCTCGGGCTGGCTCTGGGGCGCCCTGCAGCTCTTCGTCGCAGCCGCCCTCGCCGCCTTCTGGCGGGCGCGCCGCTTCGGCCCCCTCGTCCCCGAGAAACTCCCCGTCGCGATCCGCGCCTCCGAGACCACCGAAGGCCGCGCCCGCCTCTACCGCCAGGCAGACGCCCGCGACCGCGCCGCCGCCGCTCTCCGCTCCACCACCCGCACTCGCCTCGCCCCCCTCGTCGGCGTCCCCGTCACCCAGGCGCATTCGCCCGAGACCCTGCTCCCCGCCCTGTCCGCCCACCTCACCGGCGGCCAACAGGCCCTGCACTCCCTCCTCTTCGGACCGCCGCCCGGCGACGACGCGGCCCTCATCGCACTCACCGACCAACTCGACGCCCTCGAAAGAGAGGTACGCCGTCCATGATGGACCCGACCACTGACAACGCCGGGAACACCGGGGACGCGGGCACCGCCCGGGCCTCCCTGGAAGCCCTGCGCGCCGAGATCGCCAAAGCCGTGGTCGGCCAGGACCCCGCCGTGACCGGCCTCGTCGTCGCCCTCCTGTGCCGCGGACACGTCCTCCTCGAAGGAGTCCCCGGCGTCGCCAAGACGCTGCTGGTCCGCGCCCTCGCATCCGCCCTCGAACTCGACACCAAACGCGTCCAGTTCACCCCCGACCTGATGCCGAGCGACGTCACCGGCTCACTCGTCTACGACACCCGCACCGCCGAGTTCTCCTTCCAGGAAGGCCCGGTCTTCACCAACCTCCTCCTCGCGGACGAAATCAACCGCACCCCGCCCAAGACACAGTCATCCCTGCTCGAAGCCATGGAGGAACGCCAGGTCACGGTCGACGGCACGCCACGCCCGCTCCCGGAACCGTTCCTGGTCGCGGCCACCCAGAACCCGGTCGAGTACGAGGGCACCTACCCCCTCCCCGAAGCCCAACTCGACCGGTTCCTGCTCAAACTGACGATCCCTCTGCCCTCGCGGCAGGACGAGATCGACGTCCTCACCCGCCACGCCTCGGGCTTCAACCCACGCGACCTGCGCGCCGCCGGCGTACGCCCCGTCGCGAACGCCGCCGATCTCGAGGCCGCCCGCGCCGCCGTCGCCAAGACGACCGTCTCCCCGGAGATCACCGCCTACGTCGTCGACATCTGCCGCGCCACCCGGGAGTCGCCCTCCCTCACCCTCGGCGTATCTCCCCGCGGCGCCACCGCCCTGCTGGCCACCTCGCGCGCCTGGGCCTGGCTCACGGGCCGCGACTACGTCATCCCCGACGACGTCAAGGCCCTCGCCCTGCCCACCCTGCGCCACCGGGTCCAGCTGCGCCCCGAGGCCGAGATGGAAGGCGTGACGGCGGACTCCGTCATCAACGCCGTCCTCTCCCACGTCCCGGTCCCCCGCTGATGGCACTCACCGGACGCGCCGCTCTCCTCGCGGCCCTCGGCTCCCTGCCCGTCGGCATCCTGGACCCCGGCTGGACGGGCCTCCTCGCGGTCAACGGCTCCCTGGCCCTCGCCTGCGCCTGCGACTACGCGCTCGCCGCCCCCGTACGCCGGCTCGTCCTGTCCCGGTCCGGCGACACATCCACCCGTCTCGGCGACACCGCCGACGTCACACTCACCATCACCAACCCCTCCCGTCGTCTTCTGCGGGCCCGGCTGAGGGACGCCTGGCCGCCCAGCAGCTGGCAGCCCGGCACCGAGATCGCGGCTTCCCGTCACCGGCTGACCGTCCCCCCGGGCGAACGCCGGCGTGTGACGACGAGGCTGCGGCCCACCCGCCGCGGCGACCGCCAGGCCGACCGGGTGACGATCCGCTCCTACGGTCCCCTCGGCCTGTTCTCCCGCCAGGGCTCCCACAGAGTGCCGTGGTCGGTACGGGTACTGCCCCCGTTCACCAGCCGAAAGCATCTACCGTCGAAACTCGCCCGACTGCGCGAACTCGACGGCCGCACCAGCGTGCTGACACGCGGGGAGGGGACGGAGTTCGACAGCCTCCGGGAGTACGTCCCCGGCGACGACACCCGCTCGATCGACTGGCGAGCCACGGCCCGTCACTCCAGCGTGGCCGTCCGCACGTGGCGCCCGGAACGGGACCGGCACATCCTGCTCGTCCTCGACACCGGCCGCACCTCGGCCGGCCGGGTGGGCGACGCCCCACGCCTGGACGCATCCATGGACGCGGCACTCCTCCTCGCGGCCCTGGCGTCCCGCGCCGGCGACCGCGTGGCGCTCCTGGCGTACGACCGCCGAGTCCGCGCCCTGGTGCAGGGCCGCTCCGCAGGAGACGTACTGCCGGGCCTGGTGAACGCGATGGCCACGCTGGAACCGGAACTCGTCGAGACGGACGCCCGCGGCCTCAGCGCGGCGGCTCTGCGTACGGCTCCTCGCCGCTCCCTGATCGTCCTGCTCACAACGCTCGACGCCGCGCCGGTGGAGCAGGGCCTGCTCCCGGTGCTGCCCCAGCTCACTCAGCGACACACCCTTCTGGTCGCCTCGGTGGCCGATCCGCACATCGCACGCATGGCTGAGGCGCGGGGCAACGCTGAGGCGGTGTACGAGGCCGCAGCGGCGGCTCAGGCGCAGGAGGAGCGCCGACACACCGCCGAGCAGCTACGACGGCATGGGGTGACGGTCGTGGACGCGACACCGGAGGATTTGGCGCCGGCACTGGCGGATGCGTATCTCGCACTGAAAGCGGCGGGCCGGCTCTGAGCGGCGCCGGCCCAGCCGCTCTTCGGGGAATGTGTGCCCTGGGATAACGAAGTGTCTTGAAACGCAGAAAGGCCCACGCCGTGCGGCGTGGGCCTTCCCCAAGAATTGTTCGGCGGCGTCCTACTCTCCCACAGGGTCCCCCCTGCAGTACCATCGGCGCTGTAAGGCTTAGCTTCCGGGTTCGGAATGTAACCGGGCGTTTCCCTCACGCTATGACCACCGAAACACTATGAAACTGACAACCGAACCATGCGTGGCACATGGGGCTGTTCGTGGTTTCAGAACCAACACAGTGGACGCGAGCAACTGAGGACAAGCCCTCGGCCTATTAGTACCGGTCACCTCCACACGTTACCGTGCTTCCAGATCCGGCCTATCAACCCAGTCGTCTACTGGGAGCCTTACCCCATCAAGTGGGTGGGAGTCCTGATCTCGAAGCAGGCTTCCCGCTTAGATGCTTTCAGCGGTTATCCCTCCCGAACGTAGCCAACCAGCCATGCCCTTGGCAGAACAACTGGCACACCAGAGGTTCGTCCGTCCCGGTCCTCTCGTACTAGGGACAGCCCTTCTCAAGACTCCTACGCGCACAGCGGATAGGGACCGAACTGTCTCACGACGTTCTAAACCCAGCTCGCGTACCGCTTTAATGGGCGAACAGCCCAACCCTTGGGACCGACTCCAGCCCCAGGATGCGACGAGCCGACATCGAGGTGCCAAACCATCCCGTCGATATGGACTCTTGGGGAAGATCAGCCTGTTATCCCCGGGGTACCTTTTATCCGTTGAGCGACGGCGCTTCCACAAGCCACCGCCGGATCACTAGTCCCGACTTTCGTCCCTGCTCGACCCGTCGGTCTCACAGTCAAGCTCCCTTGTGCACTTACACTCAACACCTGATTGCCAACCAGGCTGAGGGAACCTTTGGGCGCCTCCGTTACCCTTTAGGAGGCAACCGCCCCAGTTAAACTACCCATCAGACACTGTCCCTGATCCGGATCACGGACCCAGGTTAGACATCCAGCACGACCAGACTGGTATTTCAACGACGACTCCACACACACTGGCGTGCATGCTTCACAGTCTCCCAGCTATCCTACACAAGCCGAACCGAACACCAATATCAAACTGTAGTAAAGGTCCCGGGGTCTTTCCGTCCTGCTGCGCGAAACGAGCATCTTTACTCGTAGTGCAATTTCACCGGGCCTATGGTTGAGACAGTCGAGAAGTCGTTACGCCATTCGTGCAGGTCGGAACTTACCCGACAAGGAATTTCGCTACCTTAGGATGGTTATAGTTACCACCGCCGTTTACTGGCGCTTAAGTTCTCAGCTTCGCCCACCCGAAAGTGAGCTAACCGGTCCCCTTAACGTTCCAGCACCGGGCAGGCGTCAGTCCGTATACATCGCCTTACGGCTTCGCACGGACCTGTGTTTTTAGTAAACAGTCGCTTCTCGCTGGTCTCTGCGGCCACCCCCAGCTCACGGTGCAAGACCGATCACCAGGACTGGCCCCCCTTCTCCCGAAGTTACGGGGGCATTTTGCCGAGTTCCTTAACCATAGTTCACCCGAACGCCTCGGTATTCTCTACCTGACCACCTGAGTCGGTTTAGGGTACGGGCCGCCATGAAACTCGCTAGAGGCTTTTCTCGACAGCATAGGATCATCCACTTCACCACAATCGGCTCGGCATCAGGTCTCAGACACATGCAGGGCGGATTTGCCTACCCTGCGTCCTACACCCTTACCCCGGGACAACCACCGCCCGGGATGGACTACCTTCCTGCGTCACCCCATCACTCACCTACTACCAGCTCGGGTCACCGGCTCCACCACTCCGAGACACGTCAAAGACGCGCCCCGGCGGCTTCACGGGCTTAGCATCACTGGATTCGATGTTTGACGCTTCACAGCGGGTACCGGAATATCAACCGGTTATCCATCGACTACGCCTGTCGGCCTCGCCTTAGGTCCCGACTTACCCTGGGCAGATCAGCTTGACCCAGGAACCCTTAGTCAATCGGCGCAAACGTTTCTCACGTTTGTATCGCTACTCATGCCTGCATTCTCACTCGTCAACCGTCCACAACTACCTTCCGGTGCTGCTTCACCCGGCAGACGACGCTCCCCTACCCATCCGTGCACCCGTTAGGGCTATATGCACGAATGACACGACTTCGGCGGTACGCTTGAGCCCCGCTACATTGTCGGCGCGGAATCACTTGACCAGTGAGCTATTACGCACTCTTTCAAGGGTGGCTGCTTCTAAGCCAACCTCCTGGTTGTCTGTGCGACTCCACATCCTTTCCCACTTAGCGTACGCTTAGGGGCCTTAGTCGATGCTCTGGGCTGTTTCCCTCTCGACCATGGAGCTTATCCCCCACAGTCTCACTGCCGCGCTCTCACTTACCGGCATTCGGAGTTTGGCTAAGGTCAGTAACCCGGTAGGGCCCATCGCCTATCCAGTGCTCTACCTCCGGCAAGAAACACACGACGCTGCACCTAAATGCATTTCGGGGAGAACCAGCTATCACGGAGTTTGATTGGCCTTTCACCCCTAACCACAGGTCATCCCCCAGGTTTTCAACCCTGGTGGGTTCGGTCCTCCACGAAGTCTTACCTCCGCTTCAACCTGCCCATGGCTAGATCACTCCGCTTCGGGTCTTGAGCGTGCTACTACAGCGCCCTGTTCGGACTCGCTTTCGCTACGGCTTCCCCACCCGGGTTAACCTCGCAACACACCGCAAACTCGCAGGCTCATTCTTCAAAAGGCACGCAGTCACGAGATACAGCAAGCTGCATCCGACGCTCCCACGGCTTGTAGGCACACGGTTTCAGGTACTATTTCACTCCCCTCCCGGGGTACTTTTCACCATTCCCTCACGGTACTATCCGCTATCGGTCACCAGGGAATATTTAGGCTTAGCGGGTGGTCCCGCCAGATTCACACGGGATTTCTCGGGCCCCGTGCTACTTGGGTGTCTCTCAAACGAGCCGCTGACGTTTCGACTACGGGGGTCTTACCCTCTACGCCGGACCTTTCGCATGTCCTTCGCCTACATCAACGGTTTCTGACTCGTCCTGTCGCCGGCAGACGACAGAAGAGAGATCCCACAACCCCGCATACGCAACCCCTGCCGGGTCTCACACGCATACGGTTTGGCCTCATCCGGTTTCGCTCGCCACTACTCCCGGAATCACGGTTGTTTTCTCTTCCTGCGGGTACTGAGATGTTTCACTTCCCCGCGTTCCCTCCACATACCCTATGTGTTCAGGTATGGGTGACAGCCCATGACGACTGCCGGGTTTCCCCATTCGGAAACCCCCGGATCAAAGCCTGGTTGACGACTCCCCGGGGACTATCGCGGCCTCCCACGTCCTTCATCGGTTCCTGGTGCCAAGGCATCCACCGTGCGCCCTTAAAAACTTGGCCACAGATGCTCGCGTCCACTGTGCAGTTCTCAAACAACGACCAGCCACCCACCACCCCGAACCAACCGGTTCGAGTTCACTGGGGCCGGCGACTGAGGAGAAGTTCATTCCCTCAGACACCCAACAGCGTGCCCGACCAGCCCCCGTCCGAAGATCGTGCGTTCCACGCCCTTACGAGCAGTACTAGCAGCCTCCGACCCGAGACCCTGGCCGAATAGTCAACGTTCCACCCATGAGCAACCAGCATCAGACGTTCGCTGATGTACTGGCCTCTGACCGAGCGAACCCGGTAAGAAGTGCTCCTTAGAAAGGAGGTGATCCAGCCGCACCTTCCGGTACGGCTACCTTGTTACGACTTCGTCCCAATCGCCAGTCCCACCTTCGACAGCTCCCTCCCACAAGGGGTTGGGCCACCGGCTTCGGGTGTTACCGACTTTCGTGACGTGACGGGCGGTGTGTACAAGGCCCGGGAACGTATTCACCGCAGCAATGCTGATCTGCGATTACTAGCGACTCCGACTTCATGGGGTCGAGTTGCAGACCCCAATCCGAACTGAGACCGGCTTTTTGAGATTCGCTCCACCTCACGGTATCGCAGCTCTTTGTACCGGCCATTGTAGCACGTGTGCAGCCCAAGACATAAGGGGCATGATGACTTGACGTCGTCCCCACCTTCCTCCGAGTTGACCCCGGCGGTCTCCCGTGAGTCCCCAGCACCACAAGGGCCTGCTGGCAACACGGGACAAGGGTTGCGCTCGTTGCGGGACTTAACCCAACATCTCACGACACGAGCTGACGACAGCCATGCACCACCTGTACACCGACCACAAGGGGGACCCTGTCTCCAGGGTTTTCCGGTGTATGTCAAGCCTTGGTAAGGTTCTTCGCGTTGCGTCGAATTAAGCCACATGCTCCGCCGCTTGTGCGGGCCCCCGTCAATTCCTTTGAGTTTTAGCCTTGCGGCCGTACTCCCCAGGCGGGGCACTTAATGCGTTAGCTGCGGCACGGACAACGTGGAATGTTGCCCACACCTAGTGCCCACCGTTTACGGCGTGGACTACCAGGGTATCTAATCCTGTTCGCTCCCCACGCTTTCGCTCCTCAGCGTCAGTATCGGCCCAGAGATCCGCCTTCGCCACCGGTGTTCCTCCTGATATCTGCGCATTTCACCGCTACACCAGGAATTCCGATCTCCCCTACCGAACTCTAGCCTGCCCGTATCGACTGCAGACCCGGGGTTAAGCCCCGGGCTTTCACAACCGACGCGACAAGCCGCCTACGAGCTCTTTACGCCCAATAATTCCGGACAACGCTTGCGCCCTACGTATTACCGCGGCTGCTGGCACGTAGTTAGCCGGCGCTTCTTCTGCAGGTACCGTCACTTTCGCTTCTTCCCTGCTGAAAGAGGTTTACAACCCGAAGGCCGTCATCCCTCACGCGGCGTCGCTGCATCAGGCTTGCGCCCATTGTGCAATATTCCCCACTGCTGCCTCCCGTAGGAGTCTGGGCCGTGTCTCAGTCCCAGTGTGGCCGGTCGCCCTCTCAGGCCGGCTACCCGTCGTCGCCTTGGTGAGCCGTTACCTCACCAACAAGCTGATAGGCCGCGGGCTCATCCTGCACCGCCGGAGCTTTCCAGAATCACCGATGCCGGTGAAACTCGTATCCGGTATTAGACCCCGTTTCCAGGGCTTGTCCCAGAGTGCAGGGCAGATTGCCCACGTGTTACTCACCCGTTCGCCACTAATCCCCTCCCGAAGGAGGTTCATCGTTCGACTTGCATGTGTTAAGCACGCCGCCAGCGTTCGTCCTGAGCCAGGATCAAACTCTCCGTGAATGCTTCCCCGTGATCGGGGCGACACATCACGAGAGCGGAACAGTCAGGCGGAATAAGCCCGACCGTTCACAGCGTCCTCGCTGTGTTTTTTCAAAGGAACCTCGCCACCGGAACAATCCAGTAGACGGGGTATCAACATATCTGGCGTTGACTTTTGGCACGCTGTTGAGTTCTCAAGGAACGGTCGCTTCCTTCGTACTCACCCTCTCGGGCTTTCCTCCGGGCGCTTCCCTTCGGTGTTTCCGACTCTATCAGATCTTTC
Source organism: Streptomyces sp. NBC_00557 (assembly GCF_036345995.1). NCBI lineage: Bacteria > Bacillati > Actinomycetota > Actinomycetes > Kitasatosporales > Streptomycetaceae > Streptomyces > Streptomyces sp. NBC_00557. Next base: position 4,929,893 of record NZ_CP107796.1, on the reverse strand, counting down.
CGATCCGATTTCCTCGGCGCTTTCCAGGTTCCCGCGTTTGTTTCGCGGTTTCCTTTCCGGCGGATCCGACTTTATCAGAAGTTTTTGACCGGTCAGACCGGCCGCTCATTTCTGAGTAATCGGGAGGCGCTTCTCCGAGATGTCGCTCACGACACTCTCTGGAAGCTCGTAGAGTCTAGCTGCGACCTGTGAACCTGTCCAGTTCCAGGCAACTGTTTGAATCTACCTCCCCGCGCCACCCGTGTCAACGGGTCTTGCGGGGCGAAGAGGAGACTAGCAGCTCACAGGGCTGGAACGCACATCACGCGGCGGCGGGGACCGACGCGCTGCGGTCCGTCGCCTCGAGATCGCCGGTCTCACCTGCGCGGACCGCTCGGCCGCCGAGGACGTAGACGTACGCCAGGAAGAGCACCTCGGCCAGGGCGCCGATCCCGATGCGGGCCCACGTGGGCAGGCCCGACGGCGTGACGAAGCCTTCGATGGCGCCGGAGACGAGAAGGACCAGAGCGAGGCCGATCGCCATGCCGACCGCCGCGCGCCCCTCCTCCGCGAGCGCGGTGCGCCGGGTACGGGGGCCGGGGTCTATGACGGTCCAGCCCAGGCGCAGTCCCGTACCGGCGGCGACGAAGACGGCGGTCAGCTCCAGCAGGCCGTGCGGAAGGACCAGCCCCAGAAAGGTGTCGAGCCGGCCGGCGGAGGACATCAGGCCGATGCCGACGCCCAGATTCAGCATGTTCTCGAAAAGGATCCACAGGACGGGCAGGCCGAGAAAGACGCCCAGGACCAGGCACATCGCGGCGGCCTGGGCATTGTTCGTCCACACCTGGGCGGCGAAGGCCGCCGCGGGGTGGCTGGAGTAGTACGTCTCGTACTCGCCACCGGGCCGGGTCAGCTCACGCAGCTGGCTGGGCGCCGCGATCGACGCCTGTACGTCCGGGTGGGTGCCGATCCACCAGCCCAGGAGGATCGCGATGGCCGTGGAGACCAGTGCCGTGGGTACCCACCAGTGGCGGGCGCGGTAGACGGCGGCGGGGAAGCCCTGGCCCAGGAAGCGTGTGACGTCACGCCATGAGGCGCGGCGGGTGCCGGTGACGGCACTACGCGCGCGTGCCACGAGTTGGCTGAGCCGACCCGTCAGCTGAGGGTCCGGGGCGCTGGACTGGATGAGGGACAGATGAGTGGCGGTGCGCTGGTAGAGGGCGACGAGTTCGTCGGCTTCGGCCCCGTTGAGTCGGCGCCGGCGGCTGAGCAGGGCGTCGAGGCGGTCCCATTCGGCTCGGTGTACGGCGACGAAGACGTCCAGGTCCATCGGGTCTGCCTGCTCCTCGGCTGGTCGCCGACTGCTCGTGGCGGGTGGTCTCGATCGCGGTCAGCTTGTAGTACTGCGACGCGATGCGCTCACAGCTTGGCAGACTTGCCCTTCCGGGGGCAGATCAAGAGAGGACGGCGGGCGTGAGTGAGCTGGTGACCGGCGAGGCGGTGGCGCTCGAACTGCGGCCGGCGAAGCTGCCGAGCAGGGCCCTGGCTGTGCTGCTCGATCTGGCGGTGGCCGTGATCGCGTACGTCGTCGTCAGCATCGTTGTGGTGGTGTCGACCGCGTCGCTGGACGAGGCCGCGCAGACGGCGCTGTCGATCGCGACGTTTCTGTTGGTGCTGGTGGGCGGGCCGATCGCGGTGGAAACCCTCAGCCATGGGCGTTCGCTGGGGAAGCTGGCCCTCGGGCTGCGGGTGGTGCGCGACGACGGCGGCCCCATCCGGTTCCGGCACGCGCTGGTGCGGGGAGCGATCGGCGTGGTCGAGATCCTGCTGACGTTCGGCGTGATCGCCTGCATCGCCTCGCTGCTGTCGGCGAGAGGCCGGCGGCTCGGAGACGTGTTCGCGGGCACCCTGGTGGTGCGCGAGCGGATACCGGCCGGCCGGGCCGGCGTCGTCGCGCCCTCGCCCGCCTGGCTGGCGGGGCGGTTCGCGGAGCTGGACCTGTCGGCGGTGCCGGACGGGCTGTGGCTCGCGGTCCGGCAGTACCTGACCCGGATGGGGCAGCTCGACCCGCAGGTCTCCATGGCGATGGCGCAGCGGCTGGCGGCCGACCTGGCCGCGCGCACGGGCGCCCCGGTGCCGCCGGATCTGCCGGCGGCCGCCTTCCTGGCCGCGGTCGTGCACGAACGGCAGTCGCGTGAGGCACGGCAGGCGTACGGCACCGGTGGCTACGCCCCGCCGACGGCCGCGCCCGGCACACCGGCCGTGTATCAGCCTCCCGTCTCGGCGCATCCGCCCTCCGCTCACCAACCCCCTTCTTCTCAGCCACCGGCTCCCGCGGCGGGCGATCCGGCGCACTCCGCACAGCCGGGCCGGCCGCAGGACCGGGCCCGGCAGCCGCAGAACCCGCTGGCGCCGTCGCCGGTGCCTCCCCGGCCTGAGCAGGGCGGGCCGCCTGCCGACCGGCCGGCCACCGGTTTCGTACCACCGGCGTAGAGGCACGGAGCGGTTCCGCCAGGCCCTCGGCCGGCGGCCGGGCCGGCGCGGAGCCGGCCGGTCCGACCGGTCGCCGGTACTGATCCGGCGAACCCCGTCTTCTCTGCGTCCCCCGGCGATCAGTCGAACGTCGACGGTGGTGACTCCAGGTCCTCCAGCTCGATTCCGGGGGCGGCGAGGACGACGTCGCCGGCGATGTGGACGGCGTTCCGTTCGCCGGTGTCCAGGGCTGTGACCTGGTATTCGTCCACGATCAGGGGGCCGTTGTCAGTGGCGTGTGCTTCGCTGTTCACCAAGGCCCAGGACTGGTCCACGGTGCGGGGGGCGAGGACCGGGTCGGTGAAGGCGACCAGCCGTACGCGGGTCGCGTCGGACGAGGGGGTGAGGCGCAGGAGCCGGGCGGTGGCGACGAGGAACGCGGGGGACGTGCCGGTGAAGGCGTGGGCGCGCACATTGCCTTCGGTGGCATGGGTGCCGGTGGGGTCGGTACGGACCCAGGTGACGCCGTCGAGGGCGGCGCCGCGCACCTGCCACTCCCCCGCGTGGAGTTCGAGGCGGATGGGGCGGCCCAGGTCGTCCAGGGCGAGATCGACCGAGCCGCGCTGAGCGCCGGCGGGATCGGTCAGCCGGGAGACATAGCGCCAGCCGGACGGGCCGGGGGCGCACTGGAAGTGTTCTTCACCGAGGGGGGTGTGATCGTGCGGATCGTGGAGCGAATAGCGGCCGCGGGGCATGGGGGTCCTGGGGCTTGACGGGCTGAGGGTCCGGCCGGGCTTCCGGTGGTCCGTGCAGTTCGGGCTTCCGGTCGTCCGTGCGGGTCCGGACTTCCGGTGGTCCCGTGCGGTTCCGGCGGGACCCGTCAACGGGGCAGGCCCCCGGCACGGGGGTGCGGGGGCCTGCCTCGGGGGTCTGCTGCCGGGGAGCGCGGCGGTGCACCGGTGCGCTCCCCGGTGGGCGGGACCAGGGACTCGCCGGAGTCGCCGGCTCAGTAGCGGTAGTGGTCCGGCTTGTACGGGCCGTCGACGTCGACGCCGATGTACGCCGCCTGCTCCGGGCGCAGCCGGGTGAGCTTGACGCCCAGGGCGTCCAGGTGGAGGCGGGCGACCTTCTCGTCCAGGTGCTTGGGCAGCACATAGACACCGATCGGGTACGCGTCGGGCTTGGTGAACAGCTCGATCTGGGCCAGCGTCTGGTCCGCGAAGGAGTTGGACATCACGAACGACGGGTGACCGGTGGCGTTGCCCAGGTTCAGCAGGCGCCCCTCGGACAGCACGATGATCTTCTTGCCGTCCGGGAAGGTCCAGGTGTGCACCTGCGGCTTGACCTCGTCCTTGACGATGCCGGGGACCTTGGCCAGGCCCGCCATGTCGATCTCGTTGTCGAAGTGGCCGATGTTGCCGACGATCGCCTGGTGCTTCATCCTCGCCATGTCCGAGGCCAGGATGATGTCCTTGTTGCCGGTGGTGGTGATGAAGATGTCCGCGGTCTCCACGACCTCGTCCAGGGTGGTCACCTGGTAGCCGTCCATCGCCGCCTGCAGCGCGCAGATCGGGTCGATCTCGGTGATGATCACCCGCGCGCCCTGGCCGCGCAGCGACTCCGCGCAGCCCTTGCCCACATCGCCGTACCCGCACACGACGGCGGTCTTGCCGCCGATCAGCACGTCGGTGGCCCGGTTGATGCCGTCCACCAGGGAGTGCCGGCAGCCGTACTTGTTGTCGAACTTCGACTTCGTCACCGAGTCGTTGACGTTGATCGCCGGGAAGAGCAGGGTGCCCTCGCGCTGCATCTCGTACAGGCGGTGGACACCGGTCGTGGTCTCCTCCGTCACACCGCGGATCTCCGAGGCCAGCTGGGTCCACTTCTGGGGGTTCTCGCCCAGGGTGCGGTGCAGCAGCTGGAGGATGACGCGGTGCTCGTCGGACTCGGCGGTGTCCAGAGCGGGGACCTCACCGGCCTTCTCGTACTCGACGCCCTTGTGGACGAGGAGGGTGGCGTCGCCGCCGTCGTCCAGGATCATGTTCGGGCCGCCGGTGGGGCTGTCCGGCCAGGTCAGCGCCTGCTCGGTGCACCACCAGTACTCCTCCAGGGTCTCGCCCTTCCAGGCGAAGACCGGGACGCCCTGCGGGTTGTCGGGCGTGCCGTCCGGGCCGACGGCGATGGCGGCGGCCGCGTGGTCCTGGGTGGAGAAGATGTTGCAGGAGGCCCAGCGGACCCGGGCGCCGAGGGCGACCAGGGTTTCGATGAGGACGGCGGTCTGCACGGTCATGTGCAGGGAGCCGGTGATGCGGGCGCCGGCGAGGGGCTGGGCCTCGGCGTACTCCTTGCGGATCGCCATCAGGCCGGGCATCTCGTGCTCGGCGAGGCTGATCTCCTTGCGGCCGAACTCGGCCAGCGAGAGGTCGGCGACCTTGAAGTCCTGTCGGTTGTCGACAGTCGTCATTGCGAGCTGCTCCTCGGTATTCGGGTCGAGGTGGGTACGGCTGGTCTGCGCGGCGGCGGACACACGAGTGCCCGAGAAGAGGACACTGGCATGCCCACGTACGCGCAGCGCAGTCCGTCGGAGGCCCTCTCTCCCTCGGTCGGTCCGTACGGGACCGCCCGACCGCCATCAGCAGCGACGTCTGGCTCCGTCCCAAGCTACACCGGACGGCCCGGTCGGCCCCAGTCCGCCTCCGGCCGGTTCCGGCCGCCCGGGAGACGGTTTCGGGGTGCGGTGCGGGGGCGGGAGCCGCGCGGACAAGGGTGCGGACGGCACCGCACGGCGGCTCGCGGACCAGGGTGAGCGGCGGCTTTGGCGGCTTTGCGCGGGGGGCGGGTGTGCCTGGCCGGGAGGCTCGCGTGCGGTGGGTGGGCGGCCGGGGGCTATTCTTCGCGCCCTTGGCGGAAAGCATGGGGAGGGCGCGGTATGGCGGGCAGAGGGCGGGGACGGGGGCTGGGGATCTCGGCGCTCGTGGTGGGGCTGCTGGGGCTGGTGCTGGGGATCGGCGCCTTCGCCTACGGGCGGGCTGCGTACGGGGCCTCGAGCGTGGGCGGCGACAGCATGCGCCCGTCGTACGGGCGGGGTGACCGGGTCGTCTGGGAGCGCGTCGACGGGAGCGAGGTCCGGCGCGGTGACGTCGTGGTGTTCACACCGCCGGAGTCCTACGGGGTGGGCGCACCTCTCATGAAGCGGGTCGTCGGCGTGGGCGGGGACCGGGTGAGGTGCTGCACGCTCGTGGGCGGGCGGGAGCGGGTGACCGTGAACGGCAAGCCGGTCGAGGAGCCGTACGTATACGGCGGTGACGCCGACGGCACGCACACGCCGTACGACGTGAAGGTGCCGCAGGGGCGGCTGTTCCTCCTCGGCGACTACCGCGCGAACTCCCAGGACTCGCGTTTCCACCTCGACGAGCAGGGCGGGACGGTGTCCGCGGACGCGGTGCGCGGCCGGGTGACGGACGACCGCACGGGTCCGGCGCTGCTGGGGACGGCCCTGCTCCTCGGTGGCGTGCTGGTCCTCGTCGGCCTCGGCTTGGGGATCGGCTTTCTCGCCGTACGGCGGCGGAAGGCGCCGCCGGTGCAGCCGGTGCCCTGGCCGGCGCCGCCGATGGGGAGCTGAGGGAGCCGAAAGGCCCTCAGTGTCCGGCCGCGTGGGGGTTCGGGCCGCCCGGGGTGGCCTCCGGGTCCGGGCCCTTGGCGGCCTCGGCCTCGCTGTAGATGTCGGGTTCCAGGTAGATGACCCGGGCTATGGGCACGGCGGCGCGGATGCGGGCCTCGGCGGCGTCGATGGCGCTCGCGACCTCGGCGGCCGTGTCGTCGTGCCGGACGGCGATCTTGGCGGCGATCAGCAGCTCCTCGGGGCCGAGGTGCAGCGTGCGCATGTGGATGACGCGGGTGACGGTGTCGCCGTCGATCATCGCCGTCTCGATCTGCTTGACCACGTCGGCGCCGGCGGCCTCGCCGAGCAGCAGGGACTTGGTCTCCGCGGCCAGCACCAGGGCGATGCCGACGAGCAGGACGCCGATGCAGACCGTGCCGATGCCGTCCCAGACGCCGTCTCCGGTGAGCACGGCGAGACCGACGCCGAACAGGGCCAGGACGAGGCCGATCAGCGCGCCGAAGTCCTCCAGCAGGACGACGGGCAGCTCGGGTGCCTTGGCGCGGCGGATGAACTGCGCCCAGGACAGGCTGCCGCGCAGCTCGCTCGACTCCTTGATGGCCGTGCGGAAGGAGAAGCCCTCGGCGATGACCGCGAAGACCAGCACGCCGACCGGCCAGTACCAGTGCTCCAGTTCGTGCGGGTGGCTGATCTTCTCGTAGCCCTCGTAGACGGCGAACATGCCGCCGATGGAGAACAGGACGATGGACACCAGGAAGGCGTAGATGAAGCGCTCGCGGCCGTAGCCGAAGGGGTGCTGCGGGGTGGCTTCGCGCTCGGCGCGCTTGCCGCCGACGAGCAGCAGGAACTGGTTGCCGGAGTCGGCGAGCGAGTGGACGCCCTCGGCGAGCATCGAGGAGGAGCCGCTGAACGCGAACGCCACGAACTTCGACGCCGCGATCGCGAGGTTGGCCCCCAGTGCCGCCACGATCGCCCTGGTACCGCCTGACGCGCTCATGTGTTCGCGTTGTCCCTTCGCCTCTCAAGCCTTCGGGGCTTTGCCCGGCCTTTGCCGGTGGGCCATTCTTGCAGCCCGGCCGGGCATCGCCGCGTCAGGTATCCACAACCCCGGTCATACGATCACACCGCCTGATATCCACAGCCGGATGTCCACAGCCGGACACCACGAGCGGTCACACGATCACCGTGGCGCGGAACAGCGTGCCCGCGCCCGAGACCTGCGCCGTCTCGCCGGCCGGGACGAAGACCGACTGGCCGGGGCCGAGCTCGTGCTCGCCGGCCCGGACCGCGCCGGCGGTGCAGAGCAGGATCTGGGGGGTGCCGAGGGTGAGGTCGCGGGTGGCGCCGCCCTCGGGCAGGACGTACCGGGAGAGGCGGAACTCGTCGATCGGCGTGTCGTAGACCTCCTCGCCGGCCGGGGAGGCCTCCGGGCGCAGCACCCCAGGGTCGTTCGCCTGGAAGCGGACGATGCGCAGGAGTTCGGGGACGTCGACGTGCTTGGGCGTCAGCCCGCAGCGCAGGACGTTGTCGGAGTTGGCCATGATCTCGACGCCGAGGCCGCTCAGGTAGGCGTGCGGGACGCCGGCGCCGAGGAACAGGGCCTCGCCGGGCTGCAGCCGGACGTGGTTCAGCAGCATGGCCGCGATGACGCCGGGGTCGCCCGGGTAGTGCTGGGCGATGGCGGCGTAGGGGGCGTGGTCGCCGCCGAGGCGGGCGCAGGCCGCGCCGGTCTCGACGACCGTCTGCGACATCGCCTCCGGGTCGGCGGTGAGGATCGCGGTGAGGACCTCGCGCAGGGCCGCGTCCTCCGGCTGGGCGCGCAGCAGATCGACGTAGGGCTTGAGGGAGGCGACGTCGAGCGCTTCGAGCAGGTCGGCGGCCCGGGCCGGGTCGCGGAAGCCGCACAGGCCGTCGAACTCGGTGAGCGCGCAGATCAGTTCGGGCTTGTGGTTGGCGTCCTTGTAGTTGCGGTGCGGGGCGTCGACCGGGATGCCGCGGCGCTCCTCGTCGGCGTACCCCTCCTTCGCCTGCTCCAGGTCGGGGTGCACCTGGAGGGAGAGGGGCGCGCCCGCGGCGAGGATCTTGAGCAGGAAGGGCAGCCGCGGGCCGAACTTCGCCACGGCCTCCTTGCCCAGCTCCGCCTCCGGGTTCGCGTCGATGACCTCGACGAGGCTTCCGCGCGCGGTCCGCGAGGGTGCGCCCGGGTGTGCGCCCATCCACATCTCGGCCTGCGGCTCACCGTTCGGCTCGACGCCGAGCAGCTGCGGGATGGCGGTGGGTGAACCCCAGGCGTAGGGGCGGATGGTGTTGTCGAGGCGGTCCATGTGTCTTCTCTGTCTCGGTGACGACGGCTGCCCAGCCCGCGCGCGGTCCGCGGGCGGTGCTGGGTGGGCGCGGGTGGTGCGGCCCGTAGCCAGATCAGGCCCTCGAAGCGAGCGCCAGGTAAACGGCGGCGAAATCGGTGACGGCGATCAGTTCCGCGAGGGTCTCCAGTTCGCCGCCCTCCTCCGGTTCGAGTTCGCTGATCGGCGTGTCGTGGCTGAGGGCCAGGTCGCGGGCGGCGGGGGCGGCGGTGAGGCCGCTGATCGGGCGGTCCCGCAGGAGCACTACGCGCGCGTGCAGCGCGGGCGGCTCCTCGACGCGGTCCCGGAAGAAGTCGTCGGGGTCGGCGCTTGCGGCCAGCGGGCCGGCCAGCAGGGCGCTGTGCGCGGAGAGCGCCTCGGGGAGTTCGGCGACGAGCGCGGGGCGGCCGGAGAGTTCGGCGAGGGCGGCGGCGAAACGGCGTCCGGCGGGGCCCGCCGAGGTCCCTTCCGTCCACACCACGGGCAGCGCGTCGGCGAGTTCGGCGGCGAGGGTCTTCGCCGGGTTGCTGTAGGTGGCGATGGCGGGGCCGCAGCGCTCCGCGACGTGGTCCAGGCGGTCGGCGACCTTCTGCAGGGCGTCCGGCGGAGCGCTGATCAGCCCGATCCGGTCGAGCAGCGCCAGCAGCGGGGTGAGCAGCGCCCAGAACACGCCCGGGGAGGACGCGGCGAGCGGTTCCTCCTGGTCGTACGGCGCCGTCGCCATCGGTACGAACATGCCGTGGGCGCCGGCGACCGCCTCCGCGAGGGGGGTGCCGGCCGGGGCGACGGCGACGACCGAACAGCCGCGGCGGTAGGCCTGTTCGGTGAGGAGGGTGAGGCTGGGCTCGGTGCCGTCCGGAGTGGCGATCAGGAGCAGGTCGACGGAACCGGCCCAGCCCGGCAGTTCCCAGCGCAGGGCGCCCGCGGCCGGGGCGACGCCGGAGGGGGCGAGGCGGACCACGGGGCTGCCGGCGCCCGCCAGGGTGCCGAGGAGGTCGGCGGTGTGGGTGGCGGCGGCGCCGGGGCCGGCGATGAGGACGGCGCGGGGGCGGCCGTCGGGCTTGAGGTCGCCGACGCCGGCCTCCGCGGCGTGCCGGACGGCGGTGCGGACGCGGGCGCCGGCCTCGGCGGCACCGCGCAGCAGGCCTCGGCGGTCGGCCTCGGCGAGGCCCTCCGGGGTGTCGAGCAGCGATTCGTCCAGCATGGGGGCTCCGATCGCCGGGATCCTGTGCGGGTTTCTACGACGTTCGTCTACGGCGCGAAGGGCGTCGTCACGCGGGGCGGCGGGCCTCGTCCACGAGGAGGACCGGGATGCCGTCGCGGACGGGGTAGGCGAGGCCGCAGTCCTGGCCGGTGCAGATCAGCTCGCTGTCCTGCTCCTTGAGGGAGGCGTGGCAGGCCGGGCAGGCGAGGATCTCCAGGAGGCCGGCTTCAAGCGGCATGGGGGTTCCCTTCGGGGGTCGTTTCTCTGGCCGGTGGTCAGCGTACCGCTGGCGGGTGGGGTGGGCCGGGTGGCGATCCGAGACTGCGTTTTCTGGGCGGACAGGGGGTGCGTCCCTGCGGCCAGGGGGTGCGCGTCCCTTAGGAACCCAGGGGGTGCGGACCCCGGGCGGCCGGGGGTGCGGGCCTTGGGGGCCAAGGGGTGCGGGCCCCGGGCTGCCCGGGGTGCGAACCCCTGGGCAGCCAAGGGGACGGCGTCCCTAGGAGCCCAGGGACAGCCATCCCGGGCGGTCGTGGGGTGCCGTACCTCGGGCGAAGCGGGCGGCGTCGGCCTGGGCCGGCCGGAAGTGCCGGTCCCGCCCGTCGTGCCCTGCGCTCGCTCACGCCCTGATGATCGCCAGCGCCTCGTCGCGGATCTTGGCCATCGTCGCCTCGTCCTTCGCCTCGGCGTTCAGGCGCAGGAGCGGCTCGGTGTTGGAGGGGCGGACGTTGAACCACCAGTCGGCGGCGGCGACCGTGAGACCGTCGAGGTCGTCGAGGGTGACGCCGGCGCGGCCCTCGTACGCGGAGCGGATCGCGGCGAGGCGGTCGGCCTGGTCGGCGACGGTGGAGTTGATCTCACCGGAGCCGGCGTAGCGGTCGTACTGGGCGACGAGGGAGGACAGGGGGCCGTCCTGGCCGCCGAGGGCCGCGAGGACGTGCAGGGCGGCCAGCATGCCCGTGTCGGCGTTCCAGAAGTCCTTGAAGTAGTAGTGCGCGGAGTGCTCGCCGCCGAAGATCGCGCCGGTGCGGGCCATCTCGGCCTTGATGAAGGAGTGGCCGACGCGGGTGCGGACCGGGGTGCCGCCGTTCTCCTTCACGACCTCCGGGACCGTACGGGACGTGATCAGGTTGTGGATGATCGTGCCCTTGCCGCCGTGGCGCGCGAGTTCGCGGGCGGCGACCAGCGCGGTGATCGCGGAGGGGGAGACCGGGTCGCCGTTCTCGTCCACGACGAAGCAGCGGTCGGCGTCGCCGTCGAAGGCGATACCGAGGTCGGCGCCCTCCGCCGGGACCCGCTTCTGCAGGTCGACGAGGTTGGCCGGGTCGAGCGGGTTGGCCTCGTGGTTGGGGAAGGTGCCGTCCAGTTCGAAGTACATCGGCACGAGGGTCAGGGGCAGGCCGGCGAAGACCGAGGGGACCGTGTGGCCGCCCATGCCGTTGCCGGCGTCGACCACGACCTTCAGCGGGCGGATGGAGGTCAGGTCGACGAGGGAGCGGAGGTGCGCCGCGTAGTCCTCCAACGTCTCGCGGGAGGACAGGGTTCCCGGCCGGTCGACCGGCTCGGGGGCGCCGGACTCCAGCCAGCGCTCGACCAGTTCGCGGATCTGGGCCAGGCCGGTGTCCTGGCCGACCGGGGCCGCGCCCGCGCGGCACAGCTTGATGCCGTTGTACTGGGCCGGGTTGTGCGAGGCGGTGAACATGGCGCCGGGCAGGTCCAGCGCGCCCGAGGCGTAGTACAGCTGGTCGGTGGAGCACAGGCCGATCTCGGTGACGTCGGCGCCGCGGTCGGCGGCGCCGCGCGCGAAGGCGCGGGACAGGCCGGGGGACGAGGGCCGCATGTCGTGGCCGACGACGATGGCCGCCGCGCCCGTCACCTCCGCGAAGGCGGCGCCGAAGAGCCCGGCCAGTGACTCGTCCCACTGGTCCGGAACCACTCCGCGTACGTCGTACGCCTTCACGATCTGCGACAGATCAGCAACCACGGCCAACCCTCCTGAAAGTCCTATGGGTGCCCACAAACTACCCGCCCGGGGTAAGGGCGTGTTGTGCGGACACCTGGTGGACGTCCGGTGGACACCTGGTCGTGACAGCCGGCCGTTTCGCCGGCCGTCCCGTCCGGGTACGGGCCGGCTCTGAACGGCTTCTTGCCCAGGCTCAGTTGTCCGGGGAGCGCAGGACGCGCAGATGGCCGCGGCGGGCGACTTCCATGGGGTCCGCCGTACGCGAACCGCCGCCGGCACCGGCCGCGCGCTCCTGGGGGCGGGCCGCCTCGCGCACGGCGTTGGCGAGCGCCTCCAGGTCGTCGCCGCTGGGCCGGGCGGGCGCGGAGCCGTCGAGGAGGCGGACGACCTCCCAGCCGCGGGGGGCGGTGAGGCGTTCGGAGTGCTCGGCGCACAGGTCGTAGCAGTGCGGCTCGGCGTAGGTGGCGAGCGGGCCGAGGACCGCGGTCGAGTCGGCGTAGACGTACGTCAGCGTCGCGACGGCGGGTCGGCCGCAGGCGGTGCGCGAACAGCGACGTACAGGGCTCACGACGTTGGACGGTACCGCACTCTTGAGCGGGCCGCGACGACTCGGCACCAGGTCACTCCACCGTGTCGTGCTGTGAAACGCCCCACACACCCCTTCGAGGAGCCCCTGCTGACCTGCATGGACGGGGTCTCGGCGGGTTTCGGGCGGGACTCGATACGGTCATGAGTCGGCACAAACACCGCCAATTGCCTTGAGTTCGGCGGTCTTGGAGGGTTACGGAAACGAGCCAGACGTTGGCTGGAATGGTCATCCTGCGACACGATCCGGAGAGGGGCGGTCGAAACAAGGTGCGGCCGATCGGTGGTGGGCTGATCGGCGGGGATCTTGGTCGGCTGGGGGCGGGCGGGGTGCGGGACGGGCGGTGGCCCGTGGGTGGGTCAGGGCCGCTCGCCGGGTGGGGGGTGGTGGCCGTGTGAGGGCGGGCGGCGGGCGCGAGCGGGGATTACGCTTCCCCAGTGATGGACAACCGTGTACCGCCCCGTGCCGCCGGCCCCGGGCCCCGTCGCCGTGATCGTCACGGGCGGGGCATGCGGGGGCCGATCGCGCCGCCGCAGGTGCCGCTGGCGGCCAGCCGTGCCGATGTGTTCGCGGACCTGGTGCAGGACTCCGTGGACCGTCTCGAGCGGCGCTGGCCGCAGCTGGCCGACATCGATTTCCTCGTGCTGGAGGTGCCCCGGCTGGACGGGCGGGGCGAGCAGGCGTGGAATGACGAGGCCGTGCCGTTGGGCGGGGTCGTTCCGGCGCGGGACGGGCGGCGGGCGCGGGTGGTCGTGTACCGGCGGCCGGTGGAGATCCGGACCAAGGGGCGGGACGAGCGGGCCGCGCTGGTGCACGAGGTGGTCGTGGAGCAGGTGGCGGAGCTGCTGGGGCTGACTCCGGAGACTGTGGATCCTCGGTACGGGGAGGACTAGGGGCTCCGGCGGGTGCGGTGGCGCGTGGGTGCGCTGTGCTGCCGCCGGCCGGTGGGCGTTTCGGTTGCCCGGCGCCTGCCGAGTGCGCGGCGCCGACGGCCAACGCGTGTTTCGCCCGCCCGTGCTTGCGGGGGCCCTCCCCCACCGCACGCCCGTGCCGCCCCCGGCTGCGCGACTGCCCGCAGCCATGCGGGTACGACGGCCGCTGCCCTCGGCGGCCACGCGCGTACGACCGCTTCCCCTACCGCGCCGGCCTTACTTCTGCAGCACCGACAGGTCCTCCGACGTCTTCGGCACCGCCACCAGGCCCCGGTCGTTCGGGAGGGGCTGGATCGTGAAGCCGGGGACTCCGGATTCGGTGGCGGAGAGGGTGCGGGAGGCGTAGACCGGGCCGCCGGAGACGGTTTCGACGGTGAGGGCGTAGGTGCCCTTCAGGCCGGAGGGCACGGGGGCGGGCACGTCCTGGGTGGTGCCGGACTTGATGGTGTACGTCTTCGTCGTCGCCGTACCGCCGTCGCTGCCCGCCGACGCCGTGACCCTGACCGTGGCGGTGGCGGTGGACGCGGTCAGGGAGAGGGTCGTGCCCTTGGCGCTGTTGTCGGCCGAGGTCGCGCGCGTGCCGACGGGCGCGGTGGCCGGGATGAACGCCGTCTCCTGCTTGTCGCCCTTGCCCCGGACCACCCGCAGCGCCGCGACGACCGGCACCGACTGGTCGGTGGGGGTCAGGACGAGGGAGCCCGCCTCGCCTCTGGTCACGTCGCCGAGGTCGGCCGCGGTCGTCATGCCGGACTTCACGTGCAGGGTGTCGTGGCCCGCCGGGGCGATGAGGCCGTCCGGTGAGGCCAGGCGGACCTTCAGGTCGGCGTCGTCGCCGCCGGGGGTGAAGGCGATCAGGCGCACGTCGGTGGCGTCCTTGGGGATGCCGGGCAGGACCAGGCTGCCGGCCGGGTCGGCGGACGCGGCGAGCCAGTCGCCGCCCGCCTTGTCGTCCAGGGCCTGCACCGACGCGCCGACCCGGCCGCTGCGCACGCTGACGTGCACGGTCAGGTCGGCCTGGCGTTCGTCGGTGAGCGTGGAGAGCAGGATCGGCTTGCTCGCGTGCGGCGGGATGGTCTGGTTCTCCCCCAGCGGGGACTTGATCGCGCCGTCCTTGCCGTACAGCTCGATGTCGACGACCGCGGCGGAGTCGTCGGGGTTGGTCAGGTGGAGGTAGTCGGTGCGGTCGGCGGCCGTGCCGGCGCCGGGGAACCAGAAGTCGGTGTCCGCGGTGGTGCAGGTGACGCCCTGGAGGCCGCGGCCGGTGCCGGCGGCGACCTCGGTGGTCTCCTGGACGGTCCAGCCGGGCGCGAACTTCCCGTCGGCGGTGCCGATGAGCGCGGGCGCGTCGGCGCCGGAGGTGTCGCCGGTGACCGGGGTGCCGGGCGCCTTGGGGGTCAGCACCGGCTGGTCCGCCGTCTTCTTGCCGCCCTTGGAGCTCTTGGAGCCCTTGGCGCCCTTGCCGGTCCCGGAGTTGTCCGTGCCGTCCGCCAACTGGCCGTCGGCCGCCTGGAGTCGGGCCGTGCCGGTGCTCGCCGTGCCCTGGGTGACGGGCGTGAACGACGTGTACGACGTGTCGGCTATGTCCGAGATGCTCGGCGCCGGGCACAGCAGGCTCGTGCGTTCCACCGGGAGTTCGGCGGCCGCCTTGGGGGCGGAGGCGCCGGACGCCGTGGGGCCGGCGAACGCGGCGAACGCGGTGACGGCGGCCAGTGCGCCGGAGGCGGCGATCAGGGACAGGGTGGTGCGGTTCACTGCTGGCTCCCGTCGGGACGCTCGCTGCCGGTGCCGTGGGGGTGCTGGGCCGGGTCGTATCCCTGCTGGGCGTCGTAACCCTGCTGGGCGTCGTACGCCGGGTGGTAGCCCTGCTGGTAGGCCGTCGGGTCGTACGGCAGCGGGCCGCCAGTGCCGTCGTAGGCGTACGGGTCGTACTGGCCGGGCTGCTGATAGGGGTCGGCCGGGTACGTGTGCTGGTCGTGGCCGGAGGGCTGGTAGGGGGCGCCGTCCTGGTACTGGCCGGTTCCGTAGTCCGCGTATCCGGCGTTCGCGTAGGAGTCCTGCTCCCACTCGCCGTACCCCTGCTGGTGCGGTACGGCGGCCGGTGCCTCCTCCGGGAGGGGCGGCGCCGTGGGCTGCTCGCCGGCGGTCTGCTCACCGGCGGCCTGCTCCTCGGCCTGGGCGCGCAGGCGGCGGGCGCGGCGGCCCTCCCCGGCGGTGGCCTGCGCCGGCAGCGGCTCCTCCTCGGGGAGATCGTCGTCGACGTCGCGGCGGCGGCCGGGCAGGGCGAGGACCACCAGGACGACGGCGAGCGCGCCCTGGGCCCACAGCCAGGCGGTGTGGGTGATCGGGTCGTCGTAGGTGACGTCCAGCCTTCCCTCGTCGGCGGGCAGCTGGAAGCCCTGGGCCCAGCCGTCGACCGTGGTGCGGGTGAGCGGCTTGCCGTTCAGGGTGGCCGTCCAGCCGTCGGAGGCGGTGTCGGCGAGGCGCAGGACGCGGCCCGCGGAGCCGGCCGGGACGGTGGTGTGGATCTCCACCGGTCCGGCGCTGACCGGCCGGCCGGCGTCCGAGCCGCCGGCGGGGACGATGGCCGCGCGGGAGACCTCCTGGTCGACGCGGTACAGGGCGCTGCCGTGCTGCTGGCTGAGCCGGGTCAGGCCGGGGGTGGTGTCGAGGACGCGGGTGATGTCGCGGGGCGCGCCCTGGCGGACGAGGACGTACCGCACGGCGAAGCCGCCGAGTTCGTCGGTCTGGTCGGCGCCCGAGCCGGCGACGAGGTTGGCGACGACCTTGTCCAGCCGGGCGTCCGCGCCGTCGGCGGCGCCGGCCTCGGCGTCGCCCATGCGGGCGCCGGAGCCGCGTACCAGGGTGTAGCGCACGCGCGCGGGGGAGTCGCTGTCCAGGATCAGGGTGCGGGCCCGGTCGCCGGTGGTGGAGTCCTCGGCGACGAACGCGGGCACCTGGGTCGGGTCGCGGCGCTCCAGGGGGCCGTCGGCGCCGCGGATCATCCAGCCGGCGGCGACGAGCAGCGGGCCCGCGGCCGAGGCGAAGGCGATCAGGGCGGCGACGGGCTGCCGCCAGCCGAAGCTCTGCTCGGCGACACGCGCGCGTGCGCCGTCGGCGCCGAGGGCGGCGGCGGCCAGCAGGGCGATGCCGTAGACGAGCGTGGCCGGTCCGGCCCAGGCGGACCTGTTGGACAGGACGGCGAAGACGAGGCCCAGCAGCGCGACGGCCCAGGCGGTGCGGACGGCCAGCTGGCGTTCGGAGCGCAGAAGCGCGGCCAGGGCAGCGAGGACGATGCCGATGAGCATCAGGCCGTGCACGGTGCCGGGGCCGCCGGGGCTGGCGCCGAGCAGGTCGGACGCGGAGGCGGCCGAGGGGCCGTAGGCCAGGCCCGCCTCCTTGAAGAAGCCGGCCGGGAACAGGGTCAGCGACCAGGGCGCGAGGACCAGCAGCGGGGTGCCGAGCTGGGCGAGGAGGCGCAGGGCGTGCGCGGTCAGGTCGCCGCGGCGCAGCACGAGCACGCCGATGCCGAGGAGCAGCGCGATGGGCCAGACGATCGGCGTGAAGGCGGTGGTGATGGTCAGCAGCAGCGCGTACGCCCAGGTGGCGCGCCAACTGCCGCGTGCGCCGGAGCGGTTCGCGAGGCCGCTCGCGGCGATGCCGGCGCGCGCGATGAGCGGCAGCAGCACGGCGAGGACGGAGGTGCCGATGCGGCCGCCGGCCAGGGCGCCGGTGGTGGCGGGCAGGAACGCGTAGGCCACGGCCGCCCAGGCGCGCAGCAGCCGGGAGGTGACCAGCGGCCGGGAGGCGAAGTAGGCGGTGAATCCGGCGAGCGGCACGGAAGCCACCAGCAGGACGGTGACGGCGAGTCCGGTGGAGCCGAACAGGATCGTGGCGAGGGTGGCGACGATCGCGAGGTAGGGCGGGGCGGAGGAGGTGCCGCCCGCGCCGACCGGGTGCCAGCTGTCGGCGAAGCGGGACCACAGGTCGCCGACGCCGGCCGGGGCGGGCAGCAGGGCGCCGCCGCCGAGGGCGCCGCCGCCGAGCAGGGCGCGGCAGGCGACCAGGGAGATCAGCAGCAGGGCGAGGAAGAGCACGGGGCCGGGCCTGCGGGCGATCCGCTTGAGCCGGGCGAACTGCTCGATCTCCAGGAACTCGGCGTCGTCGCCGCCGGGCCCGGACTCCACGGCGCCGCCGTGCCGGCCGGCCGCCGAGGTGTCGTCGGTGCCGCTGGTGAAGTTCGCGGCGAGCTGTTCGACGGTGGCCCGGATGGTGGCGCCGGGCGGCGGGAACAGCCGGCGCAGCTCGGTCTTGTCGATCTGCGGGCGGCCCCGGCGGCGCCGGGCGGCGATGATCCGCTCGGGGCGCAGCAGGGTGCCGAGCAGGCCGCGGATCTCGTCGACGGCCTGGCCGGGCACCTTGCCGACGAGGTAGGCGACGGTGCGCAGGAGCGTGCCGAGCACGAGCCGCAGGAACACCCAGGGCAGGGCGGCGCCACGGGTGTTGACGAGCAGGGTGTAGACGGCGCCGGCCTTGTCGACCTTGTGCGGGGAGGCGGCGGTGCGGCCGACGCAGTCGACGGCGCGGCGCTCGCGGGAGGCCGCCTCGGCGTGCCGGACGACGGCGTCGGGGGCGATCAGGACGCGGTGGCCGGCGGCATGGGCGCGCCAGCACAGGTCGACGTCGTCGCGCATCAGAGGGAGCCGGCGGTCGAAGCCGCCGAGCTGCTCGAAGACGTCGCGGCGGATGAGCATGCCGGCCGTGGAGACGGAGAGCACGGTGCGCACGTGGTCGTGCTGGCCCTGGTCCTGTTCGCGGCGGTCCAGGCCGGTCCAGCGGCGGCCGGAGTGGGCGATGGAGACGCCGACCTCCAGCAGCTGCCTGCGGTCGTACCAGCCGCGCAGCTTGGGGCCGACGACCGCCACGTCGTCGCGGCCCAGCTCCAGTTCGTTGTCGACGACCCGCAGCAGTTCGGCGAGGGCGTCGGGTTCGGGGGCGCAGTCGTCGTGCAGCAGCCAGAGCCACTGGATGGGCTCGCCGTACGGCAGTTCGGGCAGGTCGTACGCGTCGTCACGCCATGTGCGCGTGACGGGGTCCCAGCCGCTGGGGCGCTTGAGGTAGGGCAGCTCTTCGGGGGTGAGCAGCGGGGCGGTGCGGCTCGCCTCCTCGACGGCTTGGCCGAAGCCGGTGCGGCGGGCGAGGTGCAGGACGTTCGCGTCGCCGAGGGACTCGGTGAGCAGCCGGGCGGAGTCGTCCGCGCTCCCGGTGTCGGCGGCGACCGCGTACTGCACGGGGCGCTCCTGGCCGAGCAGCCCGGCGAGGGCGTCGGGCAGCCAGCGGGCGCCGTCGTGGGAGACGAGGACCGCGGTCACCACATGGCGCGGGAACTCAGGTGTGGCGGCGCCGGCTTGGGCTGCCGTTTGGCTGTGCACGGACATCGAGGTACGGGCCCCGGTTCGATGGACTGCGGTGGACGCCCGCGTCCTCTCGGGAGCCGAGGGGACAGCGGGGCGTCTCGGACGAGCGACCACACTATCGGCTGGCCATGACGACGGCCCGCCGCCTGTGGATAACCCACCGGCGACGGGCCGTTCGTGACGTTTTGGTGTGGATAAGTGCGTGGATGCGTGCTCAGACGGCGGCCTTCTTGAGCCGGCGGCGCTCCCGCTCGGACAGGCCGCCCCAGATGCCGAAGCGCTCGTCGTTGGCGAGGGCGTACTCGAGGCACTCGGAGCGGACCTCGCAGGCGAGGCAGACCTTCTTCGCCTCTCTGGTGGAGCCGCCCTTCTCGGGGAAGAAGGACTCGGGGTCGGTCTGGGCGCACAGCGCGCGCTCCTGCCAGCCGAGTTCCTCATCCGCGTCGTCGACCAGCAGTTGCTGCACCAGCTCGGTCATGTGCGCCCCTCGTCTGTCTTTCGCGTCCCCGTGTGTAGCCGTCGCTACCGATTTCGGCTGAACGACACGAGTGAAATTACAAGTGTGCTGCTCCGGGCGAGTCAAGCCGAGATCTGCTATTGGGCCCGTTATTCACTCTGCGGAACCAAGGCCGTGCGGTAAGTGTTCAAATCGCCATATACCTTGACACGCAGGCGAGGCCCGGGAGGGCGGCCGAACCTCGTACAGACCTCTGTACGAAGAAAGACGTCCCCGCGTTCGATCGCGTTGCAACGAGGCTTGAACGCTCGGTTGTGCGCCATGTGTCCCGGGTTCCCGATGAACAAACCTTTCACCTCCCAGATGAACCGGATGAGGTGAAACCTGTCCCACATGGCGGGCCCGAAGTTGACAGCTCAGGTGTGAACCGATGTCCTAGTGGGCATGCTCGCGCACTCGGCACTCACCTCGACCCGCACCGCCGGGTTCTTCGGTGCTGCCTCGTGCCGCTGTAGCTGTTGTCGCTGTTCCAGCTGTTGAGCCGTACCCGCTCCAGCTGTACGCCGAGCCGTCGCAGGCCCGGCGCCCGTTCCCTCCGACCTTCCTGCCACCGAGGAACCAGGCACCCCCCATGAACAGCGACAACGACCTCCAGATCGCCGGCGACATCCTCGAGGTCCCGCACCTGCTCCAGCCGCCGCGCGAGCACCCGGTGACCGTGGCCGAGTTCGTCGGGCTCGCCCGCTCGATCGCCGCCGACCGCTCCCAGTGGGCCCATCTCGTCCGCTACGACGCGACCACCCGCTGGTACCACCGGCTGCGCACCGGACCCGGATACGAGGTGTGGCTGCTGTCCTGGGTGCCGGGGCAGGGCAGCGGGCTGCACGACCACGGCCGGTCCTCCGGCGTCCTCACCGTCCTGGAGGGCACCCTCACCGAGCGCACCGAACGCGCCACGCGCGCGTTGGCGGCAGGCGCGCAGCGCGTGTTCGCGCCGGGGTACGTCCACGAGGTCGTCAACGACGCCCTGGAACCCGCGGTCAGCCTGCACGTGTACCACCCGGGCCTGACCGCGATGCCGATGCACACCGCCCCGCACTGCGAGGCTCGTCCGGTGACTGCCTGACGCGTTGTCGTACCCGCCTGCAAGACTTGGGGTCATGCGCATTGTGGTTCTGGCAGGCGGCATCGGTGGTGCCCGGTTCCTGCGCGGCCTGAAGCGGGCCGTGCCGGACGCGGACGTCACGGTGATCGGCAACACCGGCGACGACATCCACCTCTTCGGGCTCAAGGTCTGCCCGGACCTGGACACGGTGATGTACACGCTGGGCGGCGGCATCAACGAGGAACAGGGCTGGGGGCGACAGGACGAGACCTTCCATCTGAAGGAGGAGCTGGCGGCCTACGGGGTCGGGCCGGACTGGTTCGGCCTCGGCGACCGGGACTTCGCCACGCACATCGTGCGCACGCAGATGCTCGGCGCGGGCTATCCCCTCAGCGCCGTCACCGAGGCGCTGTGCGACCGCTGGAAGCCGGGCGTGAAGCTGATCCCGATGACCGACGACCGCGTGGAGACGCACGTGGCCGTCGAGATCGACGGCGAGCGCAAGGCGGTCCATTTCCAGGAGTACTGGGTACGGCTGCGGGCCTCCGTCCCCGCCGAGGCCGTGGTCCCGGTGGGCGCCGAGCAGGCCAAGCCGGCGCCCGGCGTGCTGGAGGCCATCGCCGAGGCGGACGTCATCCTCTTCCCGCCGTCCAACCCGGTGGTGTCCATCGGCACCATCCTCGCCGTGCCCGGCATCCGGGAGGCCATCGCGGACGCGGGCGTGCCCGTGATAGGGCTGTCCCCCATCGTCGGGGACGCGCCGGTGCGCGGCATGGCCGACAAGGTGCTCGCCGCGATCGGCGTGGAGTCCACGGCCGCCGCGGTCGCCGAGCACTACGGCTCCGGGCTGCTGGACGGCTGGCTGGTCGACACCGTGGACGCGGCCGCGGTCGAGCGGGTCGAGGCGGACGGCATCCGCTGCCGGGCCGTACCGCTGATGATGACCGACGTCGACGCGGCCGCGCAGATGGCGCGGGAGGCGCTGGCCCTGGCCGAGGAGGTGCGGGGAGCGTGAGCACGGCGGCTTCCGGCACGGACACCGAAGTGGCGGGGTCCGGCGGAACGGGCGCCGGGGGGGTCGACGACGCGTCCGGGCCGGGCGCGGTTCCCGGCGCGGGGACGGCCGGCTCGGGGACGGCCACGGCGGCGGCCGGCCGGGCGGCGCCGGATGTCGCGGGGCCCGGCGCGGGGACGGCCGCCGTGGCGGCGTCCGGGACGGGGCCCGGTGAGGGTGCCGGGTTCCTGGTCTGGGCGGTGGAGGGGATTCCCGAGGTCCGGGCCGGGGACGATCTCGCCAAGCTGATCGCCGCCGCCGAGCCGGGGCTGGCCGACGGGGACGTGCTGCTCGTCACCTCCAAGATCGTCTCCAAGGCGGAGGGGCGGATCGTACGGGCGGCCGACCGGGAGGCGGCGATCGACGCCGAGACCGTCCGGGTCGTGGCCCGGCGCGGTGCGCTGCGCATCGTGGAGAACCGGCAGGGCCTGGTCATGGCCGCCGCCGGGGTCGACGCCTCCAACACCCCCGCCGGGACGGTGCTGTTGCTGCCGGAGGACCCGGACGCGTCCGCGCGCGCGATCCGCGACGGCCTGCGCGCGGCCCTCGGCGTCGACGTGGGCGTGCTCGTCACCGACACCTTCGGACGGCCCTGGCGCGCGGGGCTCACGGACGTGGCGATCGGCGCGGCCGGGGTGCGCGTGCTGGACGACCTGCGCGGCGGCACGGACTCGTACGGCAATCCGCTGAGCGCGACCGTCGTCGCCACGGCGGACGAACTGGCAGCCGCGGGCGACCTGGTGAAGGGCAAGGCGGCCGGGCGGCCCGTCGCCGTGGTGCGCGGTCTTGCGCACGTACTGGCCTCCGAGGACGAAGAGGGCGCGCGGGCGCTGCTGCGGACCGCGCGGGACGACATGTTCCGCCTCGGCACGTCGGAGGCGGTCCGGGAGGCGGTGACCCAGCGGCGCACGGTGCGGGCGTTCACCGACGAGCCCGTGGACCCCGGGGCGATACGGCGCGCGGTGGCCGCGGCGGTCACCGCGCCGGCCCCGCATCACACGACCCCCTGGCGGTTCGTGCTGCTGGAGTCGGCGGAGTCCCGGACACGGCTGCTGGACGCCATGCGGGAGGCGTGGATCGCCGACCTGCGCCGGGACGGCAAGAGCGAGGAGTCCATCGCGAAGCGGGTGCGGCGCGGTGAGGTGCTGCGGCGCGCGCCGTATCTGATCGTGCCGTGCCTGGTCATGGACGGCTCGCACCACTATGGGGACGCGCGGCGGGACGGCGCCGAGCGGGAGATGTTCGTCGTCGCGATGGGCGCCGGCGTGCAGAACCTGCTGGTCGCGCTGGCCGGGGAGCGGCTGGGCTCGGCGTGGGTGTCGTCCACGATGTTCTGCCGGGACGTGGTGCGCGAGGTGCTGGCGCTGCCCGCGGACTGGGATCCCATGGGCGCGGTGGCGGTCGGGCATCCGGCCGAGGAGCCGAGACCGCGGCCGGAGCGGGACGCGGCGGCGTTCGTCGAGGTGCGGTGAGTTCGGCCACCCGCTCCTCCCCGAGCGCCTAGTCTCATAGGGACGGCACCGGCGGCGCCGGCTCCCCCAGGACCCCACAGGACCCTTTCGTGGCAGGACGTTTCGCTCAGCGCCCCACGCGTACGACCGTGCGCGGAGGCCATGTCGGCGTGCCCGCGGGCGCCGCCGCCGGGATACCGCGGCAGGCTTCGGCGCCGGCGCGGGTACGGCGGTGGGTGCCGGACGGGCCGCTCGACCTCGGGCTGGTGCTCGGACCACTGCGGCGCGGGCCCGCCGACCCCACCTTCCGGGCGACCGCCGACGGATCCGTGTGGCGGGCCTGCCGCACGCCCGCCGGGCCGGGCACGCTGCGGGTGCGGGCGTACGGCGGTGAGGTGCTCGGCGAGGCGTGGGGGCCGGGGGCGGAGTGGCTGCTGGACCGGTTGCCCGAGTGGCTCGGCGCGGCCGACGAGCCGGAGGCGTTCGTGCCCCGGCACCGGGTGGTGGCGCTGGCGCGGCATCGGCGGCCGGGGCTGCGGCTGACGCGGACCGGGCTGGTGCTGGAGTCCTTGATCCCGTCGGTGCTGGAGCAGAAGGTCACGACCGACGAGGCGTATCGGGCGTGGCGGTTGCTGGTGCGGCGGTTCGGGGAGCCGGCGCCGGGGCCCGCGGGGGCGTCCGAGCGGCCGATGTTCGTGATGCCGGCGCCGCGGACCTGGGCGCTGATCCCGTCCTGGGAGTGGCATCGGGCCGGGGTCGACGACAAGCGGGCGTCGACGGTTCTGAGGGCCGTACGGGTCGCCGCGCGGCTGGAGCAGGCGGTGGGGATGCCGGCGGCCGAGGCGCGGGCGCGGCTGGAGGCCGTGCCGGGAGTGGGGCCGTGGACGTCGGCGGAGGTCGTGCAGCGCAGTCATGGGGCGGCGGATGCGGTGACGACCGGGGACCTG
The DNA here is from genome assembly GCF_036345995.1 of Streptomyces sp. NBC_00557. Classification (NCBI taxonomy): domain Bacteria; kingdom Bacillati; phylum Actinomycetota; class Actinomycetes; order Kitasatosporales; family Streptomycetaceae; genus Streptomyces; species Streptomyces sp. NBC_00557. The sequence goes on along the minus strand of NZ_CP107796.1, from coordinate 4,906,368 downwards.
CATCTGCCGGGGATCGTGGGATGGGCTCTCGCGAGGGACCGGCATGCCGACGACGAGGTGATGCTGCGGTTGCTGGAGCCGTATGCCGGGCAGCGGCACCGGGCGGTCCGGTTGATCCTGTTGAGCGGGCTGGTCCCGGCCCGGCGAGCGCCGAAGATGCCCCGGGTGGACATCGGGTTGCTGTGAACGCGCGGGTGCCGGCCGGCGCTTCGGCTGCGGGTGTTGTCGCTCGCCGGGTGCTGTGCTTACCCCGCACCGTGTTCCGCCGGCCCACGCTCACGGGATGCGCGGTGGTGCCGTGCCCAGGGTGTCTCGCTCACCTCGCTCGCCGGGTGCCTCCCCCACTCTCGGCTTCGCTCGAGCGGGGGGACCTCCATCGCCCCCCGTGCCTTAGGGGCCTGGGGGTCCCCCAGGCCCCTAAGGCACGGGGGGAGGCACGACTGCCCGCAGCGGCGGGCCGCGGCCTCAACGGGGCGGCGTCCCCCCGGCCCCTGCGGCTACTGGTCCGATGAGAAGCGGACGGCGCCGGGTGGGATGCGGGCGTCGCACCAGACGCGGACGCCCTCGCGGAGTTCGTTGTCGGCGCCGACGACCGCGCCGTCGCCGATGACCGTGCCGGTGAGGACGGTGCGTTCGCCGACGCGGGCCCTGGTGCCGATGAGGGAGTCGGTGATGACGGCGCCCGGCTCGATGACCGCGCCCGGCAGGATCGTGGAACCGAAGACCCGCGCGCCCTCGGCCACGAACGCGCCCTCGCCGACCACCGTGCCACCCGTCAGCTTGGCGTCCGGCGCCACCGTCGCCGTGGGCAGGATCAGGCGGTCGCCGCAGCGGCCGGGGACGGCCGGGGACGGGGCGCGGCCCAGCACCAGGTCCGCCGAGCCCCGGACGAAGGCCGCGGGGGTGCCCAGGTCCAGCCAGTACGTGGAGTCGACCATGCCCTGCAGGTGGGCGCCCGCCGAGAGCAGGCCGGGGAACGTCTCGCGTTCCACCGACACCGGCCGGCCCAGCGGGATCGTGTCGATCACGGAGCGGCGGAAGACGTAAGCCCCCGCGTTGATCTGGTCGGTGACGATCTCCTCCGGCGTCTGCGGCTTCTCCAGGAAGGCGAGGACGCGGCCGGTCTCGTCCGTGGGGACCAGTCCGTAGGCACGCGGGTCCGTGACCTTGGTGAGGTGCAGCGACACGTCCGCGCCCACGCGTTCGTGCGTGTCCACCAGCGCCCTGATGTCCAGGCCCGTCAGGATGTCGCCGTTGAAGATCAGCACCGGCTCGTCGGGCCCGGAGTGCAGACGCGAGGCGACGTTGCGGATGGCGCCGCCGGTGCCGAGGGGCTCCTCCTCCGTCACGTACTCGATGTGCAGCCCCAGGGAGGAGCCGTCGCCGAAGTACGGCTCGAACACCTCGGCCAGATAGCTGGTGGCGAGGACGATGTGGTCCACGCCGGCGGCTTTGGCGCGCGCCAGCTGGTGCGTGAGGAACGGCACCCCGGCGGCCGGGACCATGGGCTTGGGCGTGTGCACCGTGAGGGGACGCAGCCGGGTGCCTTTGCCGCCGACCAGGAGGATCGCTTCTGTCACCTGTCGTCTCTGCTTCCTGCCGGGACCGGCCGAACTACTCGTTTCACTCGTTTCGGCCGGTCAGTGTATGCAGACCGTAGCGGCGGCATCCGTGACAGCCACGCGGTTTCCCACGAGATCGGTGAGAGAACGGTGTGAGTGCGGCGAGCCCCCGACGACGGCACCGGACGAGCATCCCCGGCCGGCTCAGCGCACCTGGTAGCGCGCCGCGCCGGAACGGGCCGCACCGAGCCTGGCGTAAAGCGACGCGCCGGGGCAGTCGGTGGCGAACCCGTCCCGATGGCCGGAGATCACGTTCAGTCGCACCTTCTTACCTTTCGGGTAGAGGTTGCCACCGCCCGACGTGAGATATGTCTTGCCGCGCCGGTCGGCGCCGTAGAGCCCGAACTTCCACCCTATGAGCCGGGCGAGGGCCGTCACCGCGGCGCCGGGCGCCTTCACCGCGCCGCAACCGCCGATCACGGCGATACCCATGCTGCTGCTGTTGAAGCCGGCGGTGTGCGCGCCGAGGACCGCCTTCGGCACACCACCGGCCCGGCCCTCGTAGACGGTTCAGCACTTGTCGACGAGGAAGTCGTAGCCGATGTCCCGCCGGCCCATGCTCTTGACGTGGTAGCGCCGGATACTGCGGATGACGGAGGGGGCCTCGGCGCGGGTGCAGTTGTCGCCCGAGGAGGTGTGGTGCACGAAGGCCGCCTCGACCTTCTTCGTGTAGACGAACCCGGGTTCGCGCAGTGACTCGTCGGGCCCCAGCCGAGACGCGTCACGATCGCCGGGCGCGGCCCGATGTACGGCTTCCCCCGCGACGGCCCCTGGAGGCGGGCGAGTTCACGCTCGGTCGCCGCCCTGCCCGGCTCCGGGATCCTGTCCGGGCCCCGGCCGTGGCCGTGAGGGCCGTGGCGCAGGCGGCCCCGATCGAGGACACGGCGAACGCCGGGGCGCCGGAGGTCGACCTCAGGAATCCACGCATGGCGACGATCTTGGACATAACCGCGGCGAACTGACGGAGCGTCGGGAGCCGCTGCGCCGTACCGGTGGTCCCGCCGCGCCCCGCGTCTGTCAGCGCGTACCCTGTCCCGGGTGAACGCCACCGATCGCACCCCCGCCGACCTGCTGGCTTCCGCGCTCGCCGCGGACCCCGGCCGCCCGCTGGTGACCTTCTACGACGACGCCACGGGTGAACGCGTCGAACTGTCCGTGGCCACCTTCGCCAACTGGGTGGCCAAGACCGCGAACCTCCTCCAGGGCGACCTGTCCGCCGGGCCCGGTGACCGGGTGGCGCTGCTGCTGCCCGCGCACTGGCAGACGGCCGTGTGGCTGCTGGCCTGTTCCTCGGTGGGCGCGGTGGCGGACCTCGGCGGGGACCCGGCGGCCGCGGACGTCGTCGTCAGCGGGCCGGACGCGCTGGACGCGGCGCGGGCCTGCCGGGGGGAGCGGGTGGCGCTGGCGCTGCGGCCGCTGGGCGGGCGGTTCCCGCAGCCTCCCGAAGGCTTCGTGGACTACGCCGTGGAGGTGCCGGGGCAGGGGGACCGGTTCGTGCCGTTCGCCCCGGTGGACCCCGAGGAGCCCGCGCTGATCGTCGCCGGCGCCGAGTTCAGCGGGACCGAGGTCGTCGAGCGGGCGCTCGCGGACGCGCCGTCGCTGGATCTGACGGGGCCCGGATCGAGGCTGCTGTCGGGGCTGCCGTACGACACCTGGGAGGGGGTCAGCGCCGGACTGCTGTCGCCGCTGGCCGTCGGGGGGTCCGTGGTGCTCTGCCGGCATCTGGACCGGCTGGGCGAGGAGGCCCTCGCCCAGCGGATCGAGAGCGAGCGGGTCACGTCGGTGCGCCGCTGAAGGGACCTGTTCCCCGGTGTGCCCCGGGCAGGCACGGTTCCCCCGGACGGAGTAGCTGAAGGCGCTGTCGGCCGACTCCCCCGCCATGGTCGTAAGAGCAGGACGCGACGCTCGTACGCCTCAAGGGGGTGCCCCGGCCGTGGCCGACAGCGCAGGCAAGGCCCTCGGCCCCGGTGTGGGGGCCTCGGCCACCGGCGACGGGCTGGTGCGGCGCCGCCGCCGGCGGTGGGCGCACAGGGCGGCGCTCGGGCTGGCCGCGCTGGCCGTGACGGGCGTCGCGGGCGGCTGGGCGGTGTACGCCAGGCTCAGCGACAACATCACCGCCGATGACGCCGCCGCCCGCGAACTGGAGCGGTACGAACGGGAGCGGCCCACCGAGCTGGTGCGGGGCGCGCAGAACATCCTGCTGATCGGGTCGGACACCCGGGCCGGAAGCGGCAACGGCGCGTACGGGCGGGATCTGGGCAGCGAGCGGTCGGACACGACGATCCTGCTGCATCTGGCCGCCAACCGGCGCAGCGCCACCGCCGTGTCCCTGCCGAGGGACCTGATGGTGGACATACCCGGCTGCCTGCAGAAGGACGGCAGCCGCAGCCGGCCGGTGTTCGCCATGTTCAACCACGCCTTCCAGGTGGGCGGTTCGGCGTGCACGATCCGGACCGTCGAGAAGCTGACGGGCATTCGGATCGACCATCACGTGGTCGTGGACTTCAGCGGGTTCAAGGAGATGGTCGACGCCGTCGACGGCGTGCAGGTGTGCCTGAAGGAGCCCATGGACGACAAGGCGGCCCTGCTGAAACTGCCCGCGGGCAAGGTCACGCTCGACGGGGAGCAGGCACTGGGGTACGTGCGGGCCCGCAAGTCGGTCGGCGACGGCAGCGACACCGAGCGGATGGAACGCCAGCAGCGGTTCCTCGCGGCGCTGGTGAACAAGATGCAGAGCAACGACGTGCTGCTGAACCCGGCGAAGCTGTATCCGGTGCTGGACGCGGCGACCTCCTCGCTGACCACCGATCCGGCGCTGGCGAGTCTGCGCGGCATGTACCAACTGGTGCGCGGGCTGCGCGACATCCCCATCGAACGGGTGCAGTTCCTGACCGTGCCGAGGGAGTCGTACGTCTACGACGCCAACCGTGACCAACTGGTGGAGCCGGAGGCCCAGAAGCTGTTCGGCCGGCTGCGCGCGGACCAGCCCGTGGCGGTGGCCCCGCGGGCGCCGAAGCCGGCCGCGGAGACGAACGGGAAGGGCGGCAGCCCGGCCGCCCTCGCCCCCTCCCCCACACCGACGTTCCGCGGGTACACGGCCGCCGAGCACACCTGCACATGATCCGCACGGCGGAACACCGGACGCGCGTCCACGAAAATGAACCGGATTGCCCGGGTGTAGGCATGCGGAATTTGTCACCGGCGTCGCTGGACGCTGAACTGGGCGGATAGTGTGAGCGATCCGGTGCACCTGGCCGCGAGGTCCGTCCTGGGGTCGTGCACTGTTTCACCGAGACCCGAGCGCCTTTGAGGGGGAAGGCGCCGCGTTCCCGACGGAGGATTCGGACAACCGTGGACGCGCAAGGCCGTGGGCGGGCGGACGACATCGACCCCGCAGACCAGTGGGTGCTCAATCCGAACACCGGCGAATACGAACTGCGACTGAGTCCTTCCGCAACGCAGTCACCGGTTCCCGGTCCCCGCAGACCGGCCCCCCGGGCGGGAGCCGGCGCACCGCCCCGCCGTACCGGCACGGCACCCGACGGGGCGCGCCCGGCGCAGGGCGGTGACGTACCCGCGCCGCGGTCGGCCCGGCGCCGGGGCGGCGAGCCGGAGACCCCGCAGGGCAGGCGGGCGGCCCGGCGTCCGGTGAAGAAGAAGTCGAAGGTGAAGAAGGCGCTGGTGTGGACGGCCGGCGGCACGGCGTTCGTGCTGGTCGCCATCGGCGCCGCCGGCTACCTGTACATCAAGCACCTGAACGACAACATCACGTCCGTGTCCGACGACGGCGCGGGCACGGGTGGCTTCCGCAAGGACGAGGCGATCAACATCCTGCTGATCGGCACCGACAAGCGCACCGGCAAGGGCAACGAGGGCTACGGCGACGCGGGCAGCGTCGGGCACGCCGACACCACCATCCTGCTGCACGTCTCCAAGGACCGGTCCAACGCCACCGCGCTGAGCATTCCGCGCGACCTGATCACGAACGTCCCGGACTGCCCGACCAAGCAGGCCGACGGCACCGAGAAGGTCATCTCGGGCACCCAGAACGTGCGCTTCAACACGAGCCTGGGACAGGACGGCCGTACCCCGAGCTGCACCATGCGGACCGTGACCGAACTGACCGGGATCAAACCCGACGACTTCATGGTCGCCGACTTCAACGCGGTCAAGACGCTGACGGACGCGGTGGGGGGCGTCGAGGTCTGCCTCGGCAAGGACATCGACGACCCGGACTCGCATCTGAAACTGTCCAAAGGCGTGCACAAGATCCAGGGCGAGCAGGCGCTGGCGTTCGTGCGGACCCGGCACTCCGTGGGCTTCGGCGGCGATCTGAGCCGGATCGGGCTGCAACAGCAGTTCCTGAGCGCGCTGATGCGCAAACTGAAGGGCAACTCCACCCTCAGCAGCCCGACGAAGATGCTGAACCTCGCGGAGGCGGGCACCAAGGCCCTGACCGTGGACGACAAGCTGGACAGCATCGGGAAGCTGAAGGACCTGGGGCTCGAACTGGGCAAGCTCAACCTCAAGAACCTGACCTTCACGACCGTGCCGGTCAGGGACAACCCGGCGGACGGTGCCGTCCACAAGACGGTGATCCTCGATCCGACGCTGGCCCCGCAGGTCTTCGAGGCGATCAGGAACGACGTCTCCTTCACCGAGGTGAAGAAGAAGCGGAAGGCGGAGAAGGACGCGCAGGCCGCGCGCCTGAAGGGCAGCAGGTCCGCGCCCTCCGACGTGCGGGTGCGGATCCTCAACGGCGGCGCCCAGCCGGGCAGCGCGCAGGAGACCCTCGACTGGCTGCAGAACCAGGAGGGCGTGCTGAAGTCGGAGAACGCGGGCAACGCGCCGGCGCAGCTGAGCAAGACCACGCTGGAGTACGCCCCCGACCAGGCGGCGCAGGCACGGGAGCTGGCCCATCTCATGGGCCTGCCCGGCTCGGCGCTGAAGCCCGGCAAGAGCGTGACCAACTCCCAGGGGCTGCCCGCGATGACGCTGACCCTGGGCAAGGACTTCAAGGGCGCCGGGGTCTCGCTCACTCCGCCGTCGAAGGCGCCGGACGTCGCGAAATCCACGGCGGACAAGGTGAAGTGCGCCTCGTAGGCAACCCGTCTGACGCGCCGGGGCCTCCGTTCGGCGGCCGGCCTGGATCCCGGCGGCCGAGCGGCGCCGCGTAGCACACCATGAGGGCCGCGGCTCCCGGCGGAGTCGCGGCCCTCATGGTGTGCACGGCCCGGTCACCGCGCTCCGCTCACCAGGTGAAGCCCTTCTGGACCTCCATGCACGCGTCCTTCTTGTCGCCGTTGAGCGCGGCCGACGAGGAGGGCGCCTTCGTCGGCTCGGCGGGCGGCTTGTACGCGGTGCCGGTGCGCCAGTCGGAGCCCACGATCAGCGTGACACCGGAGACGTCGGTCGACTTGCGCACCTGCTTCAGCGGGATCCCGAGCGCCTTGGCCACCGCCTGGGCGTCGCCTTCCAGGTCCGCGCTGGGAAACAGGACGGTGGTCCTGGTCTCCGACGCCGCCGTGGTGTCCGCCGCTGCCTCGGTGAACCCCTTGCCCCGGAGCACCTGGACGACCCCGCTCGCCCGCTGCTGCGCCGGAGGCTGTCCGTCCCCGGCGGTGCCGTTGCGCACCTGCACCGCGATCCTGTCGTCCGGGTCCGCGGGGGTCTTCGCCTTCTCCTCGGTCTTGTGCTTCGCGCCGCGTCCGTCCAGCGGCGTGTCGTCGCGGACCATGGAGACGAGCTGGTCGGCGTCCCCGGGCGCGGGCACGAGCCGGTTGTGGTCCTGCGTCCACTGCACGGTCGGCAGCGTCGTCAGCGTGATCCGCTTGGTGGGGACCTTCTTGAACTCCTCGGACAGGTCGTAGAGCTTCGCGATCGTCCCCAGGCCCTCGTCGACCTTCAGGGCCTTCGTCGCCGTCTCCGCCAGGCTGCGCATCGCACCGGGGTTGGTCAGCGTCGCGTTCTTCCGCAACTGGCGCACCATCGCGCTCATGTACATGTGCTGGGCGTGGGTACGGCCGAGGTCGGTGCCGTCCTCGAAGCCGTAGCGGGTACGCAGCCACTGCAGGGCCTGCTGGCCCTTGACGTACGTCGTCCCCGCCTTCAGTTTCAGGCCCGAGCCGTGCCCGTCGGGGGTGTGCGACCAGACGTTCTGCCTGACGCAGACGGGGACGCCGCCGATGGCGTCCGCCATGTCCACCACGCCGGAGAAGTCGACCATCATGAAGTGGTCGATGTGGATCTTGGTGAGCTTCTGCCAGGTGGCGACCGTGCAGCCGGGGCCGCCGCGGGCCAGCGACTCGTTCGCCATGGCCAGGGAGAGTGCCGGGTAGACCTGGCCGCTGTGCGGGTCGGTGCACTTGGGGATCGGGATCATCGTGTCGCGGGGCAGGCTGACGACGGACATGTTGCTGCGGTCGGCCGACACGTGCACCAGCATCTGCACGTCCGCGAGCCCGGCGCGGCCCACCTCCTGCTTGGCTCCGCCGAGGGCGAGGTCCTTCGCGCTGTTCCGGCTGTCCGAGCCGATCAGCAGCACGTTCAGCGGTGTCTGGCCGGCGGCGTTCGGAGTCGCCTTCGGTACGTCCGAGTCGCCGAGGTTCAGCTTGTCCTTCTGGATGTTGGCATTGAGGTGCTCGTAGTACAGGTAACCCGCCCCGGCGGTGCCGAGTATGACGACCGCCAGGGTCAGCGCCGACCAGCGCAGTATCCGGCGCTTGGGCTTCGGCGGCTCCGGCTCCGTGCGGCGTCTGCGACCGCCGCCGCCCCGCCCGCGGTCGTCCCGCCCGCCCCGGGGCTCGCTCTCCGCAACGAGTCCGCCGGCGCGCCGAGCACGCGGCACCGCCCCCTCCTGGTCCACGCTGCTGCGTGCCATCTCCTGCCTTCCCGCCCTCGGCACCCTTACACCGCGGCTTTGTTGCGCACCCCGCCGCCGGTGAGGAGGCGTACGCGCCTTGTCGTTGTCTGCAGGCCGTGCCGCGGTGACCGGGCGCCGGCCGGAGCGCGGGGCCGGCCCCGGTCCGCGCCGGGGCCCGCCGTGCTTCCGCGTTCAGTTAGACGCAGAAGGAAGCCCGTACGTCACAGGGCCCGTATGACGTCGTCGGCCGCCGGCTTCCGGCGTGCCGGTTCGGCGCGTTCGCCGAGGGGGTGAGCGACATGCCTGAGTCCGCTCCGTGCTGACGGCGCCTCACTGATCGGTCCGAGGGGCCGACGCCGTTCCCCCGCCCACGGCCTTGCGTGTTCATGTCGCCTCGTCCTCCGTCGGGGCCGCGCGACGAGTCGCCCCCCAGGCCCTCGGTGCAGTGGGTCGAACGGTGCAGACGCCTCGGCAGTTCCGCACCGGACCGCACACACTATCCGCACAGTTCAGCGCCTGTTCACGGCGATGACAAACCCCACGTTCGCACAACCGGCCGACTGGTGCCGGTATGCGCGGAATGGGCGTCGCGCCTTGATCCGTGCTTTACTCCGCGCTTTACCCTGCCGAGGGGGAGCGGACCCCGGGGACCGGGCCGTGGACGGGACGTCCGGCGGCCTAGGAGCCGGAGACGGTGACCTTCTGGTCGTTGTTCAGCTCGTTCACCAGGGTCTTGACCTTCGTCTTGTCCCAGACCAGGTTGCCGCCGACGGAGCCGGAGATCGGCATGTTCATGGACGTGCCGTCGCCGCCCTGGACGCCCTTCATCGCCCAGAACATCGAGGCCAGGTCCCACAGGGACATGTCCTTGTCGACGATCAGGGAGTCCAGGCCCGCGCCCATGGTCGGGTAGAGCCTGAACGGGTTGAGGACCGTGGACGGGGTGGCCACCTGGTGGGCGAGGGCCGACAGGAACTTCTGCTGGTTCTTGGTGCGCTGCAGGTCGGAGGCGGCGAACGCGTGCCGGGTGCGGACGAAGGCGAGGGCCTGCGCCCCGTTCAGCTTCTGCTTGCCGGCCTTGAAGTCGGCGCCCGAGTAGGAGTCCTTGAAGCCCTTGTCGATGTCGATGGTGACACCGCCGACGGCGTCCACGATGTTGGCGAAGCCCTGGAAGCCGATCTCCACGTAGTGGTCGATGTGCAGCCCGGTGTTGGCCTCGATCGTGCGGACCAGCAGCGTCGGGCCGTCCTCGGCGTAGGTCGCGTTGAGCTTCGTGTGCCGGCCCTGCGCCGGGTAGACCTTCCCGGAGGTCGAGCCCTTGTACGACGGGACGACGACGTCGGAGTCGCGCGGCAGCGATATCAGCGTGTCGCCGTTGTCGCCGACGTGCAGGATCATCATCGAGTCCGTGCGCTTGCCCTCGGCGCCGCCGGTGTGCAGCTTCTTCTCGTCCGCCTTGGACATGCCCTCCCGGCTGTCCGAGCCGACGATCAGGTAGTTCGTGCCGGAGCCGGACGCCGGCCGGTCGATGACCTTGGAGAGGTCGACCTCGCGGCGCAGCTTGGAGTCGGCCCAGAAGTAGGTGGCGACGGAGGTGACGGCCAGCACGGTCGCCAGCGTGATCGCGGTCCACTTGATCCGGCGCCGCCAGTTCGGACGCGGCCGGTACCGGTCCACCTCCGGGTCCGGGTCGTTGTCGTTCGGCACGAAGCCGCCGCCGCGCCGCCCGCCGCCGTACACCTGCCCGGTGTTGTAGCCGCTGTCGTAACCGGCGCCGTCGCCGTAGCCCTGGCCGTCGACGTACGACGGCTGCTGCGGGACGCCGGCGGCCCCGTACGGCGGCGCCGCCGGACCGGGGTCGCCGTAGGAGCGCTGGCCGGGCGGCACCGCCGGGCCGCGCCGCACCTGACGCATGACGCGGGCGCCCTCCGGCTGTGCGCCGGCACTGCCGCGTCCGTAGCGCGGGCCGCGGTTGTCGTCGGACCATCCCTCGGGCCAGTCATTCATGCGCCCCAGTGTGCAGGGCACCGGTGTGAGGCGTACAAGGGCTGTCGGAAAATCACAGCGGCGCTGTTGCGAAGCCGACACAAATTCCGCGATTGCCGCTTCGGCATAAGGTGGAGGGCATGACAGACCAGGCCACGGACGTGGAACGGGACACGGAACCGGACATCCCGGGCAAGCCGACGTCCGCCTCGCGCACCACCCTCAGCCACATCATGACCCACAACGACACCAACCTGCTGGGCACGGTGCACGGCGGCGTGATCATGAAGCTGGTCGACGACGCGGCCGGCGCCGTGGCCGGCCGGCACTCCGGCGGTCCGGCCGTCACCGCGTCCATGGACGAGATGGTCTTTCTCGAGCCGGTGCGCGTCGGTGACCTGGTCCATGTGAAGGCGCAGGTGAACTGGACCGGCCGGACCTCCATGGAGGTCGGCGTGCGGGTCCTGGCCGAGCGCTGGAACGAGTCGACCCCGCCCACCCAGGTCGGCACCGCCTACCTGGTCTTCGCCGCCGTCGACGCGGACGGCAAGCCGCGCCGGGTGCCGCCGGTGATCCCGGAGACCGACCGCGACCGCCGCCGCTACCAGGAGGCCCAGATCCGCCGCACCCACCGCCTGGCCCGCCGCCGCGCCATCCGCGAGCTGCGCGAGAAGCGGGCCGCGGAGGGCTTCGACGACTAGCCGGGTGCGCCTCGACCAGCCGGGTGCGCCTCGTGGACTAGACGCCGGCGCAGGTCACCTCGTTGCCCCGTACGGCCGTCTGCGGGGGCTGGGCGGGATCCTCGAAGCGCACCTTGCGCACGTCCTTGAAGTCGGCGCCGGCGGTCACCTTCAGCAGCGGCCCCTGGCCCGGCACGGCGCGCAGCCGGGCGCCCGGGAGGGCGGTGGCCAGGGCGCGGGCGAAGCGGTCCCAGCGGGGGTCGTAGGAGATCACCGTGTGCGGCACACGGGCGGGGGCGGTCACCGGCCGGCGGGTGGTGGCGAAGCCGGCCGCCGCGAGGGCGGCGTCGACGCGTTTGGCGAGCCCCATCGTGCCGGTGCCGTTCGCCACCTGGACCTGGATCTGCCGCGGGTCCGCCTCGACCGGCGCCGGAGGCTGCGTGCGCCCCTGCGGGGCGTGCGCGGGCGGCGGCGCGGTGAGCGGCTTGTCGTCGCGCAGGGCCGCGAACAGCTGGACCGCCTTGCCCTGGTCCCACTTCACGGTCGAGCCGATGCCCTTGACGGCGTAGTTCATCTGCCCGATGGGCACGGTGGTGAACTCCGAGGAAGACGGCGAGAAGTCCCGCATGGCGCGGCCGAGGTCGAGCAGCTCGTCGGTGCCGAAGCCCTCGTCGGCGCGGACCGAGCCGAGCACCGCCCGGGTCACGTCCCGGAACCGCATCGGGTTCAGCAGCACCCCGGAGGAGGTGGCCCGCTCGATCAGCGCGGCCAGGAACCGCTGCTGCCGCCGCATCCGGCCCAGGTCGCTGGTGGCGTCGACGTGCCGGGCCCGCACGTACTGCAGGGCCTGCCCGCCGTTGAGGGTGTGCCTGCCCGGGGAGAGGTTCAGCCCGCTGTAGGCGTCCTTCAGCGGCGTCGTCGTACAGACGCTCACCCCGCCGAGGACGTCCACGGTCTTCATGAAGCTGGTGAAGTCGACCTCCAGATAGTGGTCGATCTTCAGATGGGTCATGTTCTCGACCGTGCGGACGGTCAGCTGGGGGCCGCCCTCGGAGTAGGCGGCGTTCAGCCTGATGGGGTGCGCCGGGTGCTGCCTGCGGGTGACCGGGTCGGTGCTCGCGGGCACCTCGGCGTAGGAGTCGCGCGGCAGGCTCACCACGGTGGCCCGGTCCCGGTTCTCCGAGACGTGCACGATCATCATCGTGTCGGTGCAGTGGCAGGGCGCCCCGCCCAGCCGGTACCGCCGCCGCTCCTGCTCGGTGATCTTGTCCCGGCCGTCGGTGCCGACCAGCAGGATGTTCATGCCGTGGCCCGCCTGCGGCCGGTTCTTCATCTCCTTGAAGGCGTCGACCCGGGCGATCCCCGCGTCCAGGCTGCTGATCACCGCGTGCCCGATCCCGGCCGAGGCGAGCACCACGACCGACATCGTGCTCGCCGCCCGCATGGCCCACCGTGGCCGCCGGGGCGGCCGTACGGACCGGACCGGCCGCTGGGGCGAACGCGGCACACGGTGGGGCGGCTGCGGTCGGCGCGGACGCGCGGGGGACCGGGGCGGGCTGGCCAAGGGGGACACCTCCGGACGACGCCGTACGTGGGATCCGTGAGCACGGTAGGCCGATACGATCTCCAGCCCGGCCCTTGGCCCCGGCGGCGCGCACCGGTGTCCCCCGTTCGCGGTAACGTGAGCCCCCTATGAACGCCAAGCCCGACGTGCGACACCCCGCAGTTTCCGTGATCATGCCCGTCCTCAACGAGGAGCGGCATCTGCGCGGGGCCGTCCAAGCGATCCTCGCGCAGGAGTACGCCGGCGAGATGGAGGTCGTGATCGCTCTCGGTCCGTCCACGGACCGCACGGACGAGATCGCGGCTCAGCTCGTGGCGGAAGACGCGCGCGTGCACACCGTCCCCAACCCGACCGGCCGGACGCCCGCGGCGCTGAACGCGGCGATCAAGGCCTCCCGGCACCCGATCGTGGTCCGCGTCGACGGCCACGGCATGCTCTCGCCGAACTACATCGCGACCGCCGTGCGGCTGCTGGAGGAGACCGGCGCGCAGAACGTCGGCGGCATCATGCACGCCGAGGGCGAGAACGACTGGGAGCGCGCGGTCGCCGCCGCGATGACCTCGAAGATCGGCGTCGGCAACGCGGCCTTCCACACCGGCGGCGAGGCCGGACCCGCCGAGACGGTCTACCTGGGCGTCTTCCGCCGCGAGGCCCTGGAGCAGCAGGGCGGCTACAACGAGGAGTTCATCCGCGCCCAGGACTGGGAGCTGAACTTCCGGATCAGGGAGGCGGGCGGGCTGATCTGGTTCTCGCCGGAGCTGAAGGTGTCGTACCGGCCCCGGCCGAGCGTGCGGGCGCTCGCCAAGCAGTACAAGGACTACGGCCGCTGGCGGCACGTCGTGGCCCGCTACCACTCGGGCTCCATCAACCTGCGCTACCTCGCCCCGCCGACGGCGGTGTGCGCGATAGCCGCCGGGATCGTGGCCGGCGCGGCGCTCACCCCGTGGGCCTTCCTCGTCCCCGGCGGCTATCTGGCGGCGATCGTCGCGGGCTCGCTCCCGGCGGGCCGGGGCCTGCCGCTGAAGGCCCGGCTGCAGATCCCGGTGGCCCTGGCCACCATGCACATGTCGTGGGGCTGGGGCTTTCTGACCAGCCCGCGGTCGCTGGCGAAGAAGGTCATCGCCTCGCGGCGGCCGGCCGTCGTCACCGCCGGCCGATGACCGGCGGTGGCGTGTCACCCCGCCGGTGACACGCCAGGCTCTTCTTCGGTGTTCCGGCCTCGGACTGCTCAGGCGTGCCCATGAAGCCGGGGGGCACCGGTGCACGGCCGGAGGCGCTGCGGCGGTGACCGCCCGGGGGCACTCGGGCAGCGGGCGTCCCCGGGCGGCTGCCGTGGCTCACATACCGGCCCCCGCCGTCGCCCGGCAGGCCTCCGCGCAGCGGCGACACGCCTCCGCGCAGCGCATCATCTGCTGGTCGTCGGGCATGGTCATACACGCCTCGGCGCACATCTCGCACACCTTGGCGCACATCGTGCACATCTCGGCGGACATGGGCGAGCGCCGCATCATCATGTCGGCGCACATGCGGGTCATCTCGGAGCAGTCCATCAGCGCCCGCATGACCTGCATCTGCTGCTGGCCGCCCTTCTGCATGCAGGAGCTCATGGACTCCTCGCACATGCTGTGGCAGTTCATGCAGGCCTCGATGCAGTCCTGCATCTGCTGGGTCAGGGCCGGCATCATCTGGGACTGGGTCATGGCTCCTCCTGGGAACCCGGGGGCCCGGGGCGGACCCCGTGTGCTTCCGTCCTACGACGACCGGGCCCCGCGCGCATGTGACCGACCGGTCGTAAGGTGCCCCGGAAGAGCGAGAGGGCGCCCGGAGGACGCCCTTTCCCAGCGGTGAACTGCCGTGCCGTTACGGCAGGTTGCGGGCCATGACGATCCGCTGGACCTGGTTGGTGCCTTCGTAGATCTGGGTGATCTTCGCGTCGCGCATCATGCGCTCCACGGGGTAGTCGCGGGTGTAGCCGTAGCCGCCGAGGAGCTGGACGGCGTCCGTGGTGACCTCCATCGCCACGTCGGAGGCGAAGCACTTGGCGGCGGCGCCCAGGTAGGTGAGGTCGGCGTCGCCGCGCTCGGAGGCGGCGGCCGCCTGGTAGGTGAGCGCGCGGGCCGCGGAGATCTTCATCGACATGTCGGCGAGCATGAACTGGATGCCCTGGAAGTCGGCGATCGGCTTGCCGAACTGCTTGCGCTCCCGGACGTAGCCCTTGGCGTAGTCGAAGGCGCCCTGCGCGCAGCCCAGCGCCTGGGCGGCGATGGTGATCCGGGTGTGGTCCAGGGTCTTCATCGCGGTCGCGAAGCCGGTGCCCTCCTCGCCGATCATGCGGTCGGCGGGTATGCGCACGTTGTCGAAGTAGACCTCGCGGGTCGGGGAGCCCTTGATACCGAGCTTCTTCTCCGGGGCGCCGAAGGAGACGCCCTCGTCGGACTTCTCGACCACGAAGGCGGAGATGCCCTTGGTGCGCTTGGCCGGGTCGGTCACCGCCATGACCGTGTAGTACTCGGAGACGCCCGCGTTGGTGATCCAGCGCTTGACGCCGTTGAGGACCCAGTGGTCGCCGTCGCGGACCGCCTTGGTCTTCATGCCGCCCGCGTCGGAGCCCGCCTCCGGCTCGGAGAGGCAGTACGAGAACATCGCGTCGCCCTTGGCCAGCGGGGCCAGGTACTTCTTCTTCAGCTCCTCGGAGCCGGAGAGGATCACCGGGAGCGAGCCGAGCTTGTTCACCGCGGGGATGAGGGAGGAGGAGACGCAGGCGCGGGCCACCTCCTCGATCACGATGACCGTGGCGAGCGCGTCGGCGCCGGCGCCGCCGTACTCCTCGGGGACGTGCACGGCGTGCAGGTCGTTGGCGACGAGGGCGTCGAGGGCCTCCTGCGGGAAGCGGGCCTCCTCGTCCACCGCCGCCGCGTACGGCGCGATCTTCGCCTCGACCAGGGAGCGGACGGCGTCCCGGAGCATGTCGTGCTCCTCGGACGGGCGGTACAGGTCGAAGTCAGCCGATCCGGCCACGGACTCACGCTCCAAAGACGCAGTGATACTGACGCTAATTACCGTTAAGTAATCAAAATTTTAGAGGTCGGCCCGCGGCACGCCTACGTGACCTACACGACAGCGGAGAAATTGCCCGCTGAGCGGCCCGACTATGCTCAGGGGCCGCAGCCCCGACATACCCGAGCTGGAGCACATCCATGAGCCTGAAGATCACTGTGATCGGCACCGGCTACCTCGGCGCCACGCACGCCGCGGCCATGGCCGAGCTCGGCTTCGAGGTGCTGGGACTCGACGTCGTACCCGAGAAGATCGCCATGTTGGAGCGCGGCGAGACCCCGATGTACGAGCCGGGGCTCGAGGAGCTGCTGCGCAGGCATGTGGCGGGCTTCGGGGGGTCGACCGGGCGGCTGCGGTTCACCACCGACTGGGCCGAGGTCGGCGCCTTCGGCGACGTGCACTTCATGTGCGTCAACACCCCGCAGCGGCACGGGGACTACGCGGCCGACATGTCGTACGTCGACTCCGCGATCTCCTTGCTCGCCCCGCATCTGCACGGCCCGGCCCTGGTCGTCGGCAAGTCGACGGTGCCGGTGGGCACGGCGGACCGGCTGGCGGACTACCTCGCCGCGCACGCCCCGGCGGGCGGCGACGCCGAGCTGGCCTGGAACCCGGAGTTCCTGCGCGAGGGCTTCGCCGTGCACGACACCCTGCACCCGGACCGGATCGTGGTGGGCGTGCGCAGCAAGCGCGCCGAGAAGCTGCTGCGGGAGGTGTACGCGACCCCGCTCGGCGAGGGCACCCCGTTCGTCGTCACCGACTTCCCGACCGCCGAGCTGGTGAAGACGGCCGCGAACTCCTTCCTCGCCACGAAGATCTCCTTCATCAACGCGATGGCGGAGGTGTGCGAGGCCGCGGGCGGTGACGTGGCGAAGCTGGCGGAAGCCATCGGGTACGACGACCGGATCGGGAAGAAGTTCCTGCGCGCCGGGATCGGCTTCGGCGGCGGCTGCCTGCCGAAGGACATCCGGGCGTTCATGGCGCGGGCCGGTGAGCTGGGCGCGGACCAGGCGCTGACCTTCCTGCGCGAGATCGACTCCATCAACATGCGCCGGCGCGGCCAGATGGTGGAGATGACCCGCGAGGCGCTCGGCGGGGGCTCCTTCCTCGGCAAGCGGGTCGCGGTGCTCGGCGCCACGTTCAAGCCCGACTCCGACGACGTCCGCGACTCGCCGGCGCTGAACGTGGCCGGGCAGATCCATCTGCAGGGCGGCCAGGTCACGGTGTACGACCCGAAGGGCATGGACAACGCCCGCAGGGTCTTCCCGACGCTCGGGTACGCCGGCTCCGCGCTGGAGGCGGTGCGCTCGGCGGACGTCGTCCTGCACCTGACCGAGTGGCGGGAGTTCCGCGAGCTGGACCCGGCGGCGCTCGGCGAGGTCGCGGCCGCCCGGGTGATCCTGGACGGCCGTAACGCGCTCGACCCGGAGCTGTGGCGCCGGGCGGGCTGGACGTACCGGGCGATGGGCCGTCCGACGGCGTGACGCACGTGCGGGGGCGCGGACGCAGGGCGTAACGGACGTACAGCCGGGGGACTTACGGCATACGGACTCACGGCATTAGGCGACGCCGGTTCGGCCGAGGCTCAGTCGGCCGAACCGGCGTCTGTCCGCATTCTGCACCAAGACCCTGTGGGTCAGGGCCCCTTCGCCCGGTAGCGCCGCATCTTCGCGCGCGCCCCGCACACCTGCATCGAGCACCAGCGGCCCCGCCCGGCGGGGCTGCGGTCGTAGTAGGCCCAGTGGCAGTCGGCGGCCTCGCAGGCCTTCAGCCGCATCCAGGTGCCCTGGGCGACCCCCTCGGCCACGGCGGCGGCGACCCGGTCGAGCAGCGGCGCGTCCGGGGCGGAGGCGAGCGCCGCCGAGCCGTCCTCGGGGTCGACGGTGACGTACAGCGGGGCGCGTGCCAGCAGCTCGCCGAGCGGGGTCACCGCGCGGTGCGGCCGGTGCCCGGCGTGCGCCAGCAGCGCGGCCCGCAGCGACTCGCGCAGGTCCCGCGCCGCGGCCAGCCCGTCCTCGGGGATGCCGAAGTGGGCGCGCCCGCCGGCCGTGTCGAGCATGTCGGCACCGGTCTCCAGGTTCAGGGTGTTGACCAGGGACTCCACCAGCCCGAGCGCTCCGGGGGCGGCCGATCTGTCACTCATGCTTGCGACGTTACCGCCTATACGGGAGCATGCAGTAACCGTTACCGGTTACCCGTCTCTAGCGGTAACCCGAGGAGGTAGTCATGGCTCTCGCCAAGCTCGGTGTCGTGGTGCTGGACTGTCCCGACCCCCGTGCGCTGGCCGGCTTCTACGCCGCGGTGCTGGGCGGCACGGTGGAGGCGAACTCCGACGACAGCGGCGAGTGGGTGGACCTGAAGGTGCCCGGCGGACCGGCGCTGGCCTTCCAGGAGGCGCCGGGGTACGTGCCGCCGCGCTGGCCCGCCGCCGACCACTCGCAGCACTTCCACCTGGACCTGGTGGTGGAGGACCTGGACACGGCCGAGAAGGGGGTGCTGGAGCTGGGCGCGAAGCCGCTGGACGCCGACGACCGCGCGCGCACGTTCCGTGTGTACGCCGACCCTGCCGGGCACCCGTTCTGTCTGTGCGCCTGCTGAGCGTTCCGAAGGAGGATCCCATGGCGTCCGTCGCCCGTATCCGTTCCGTCGTCCTCGACTGCCCCGATCCGCACGCCCTGGCCGGCTTCTACGCCGCGGTGGCCGGGGGCACCCCCCGGTCGGAGGACGACGACTGGGTCGTGCTGGAGGTGCCGGGCGGCCCGCGGCTGGCCTTCCAGCGGGCCGAGGGGCACACCCCGCCGGAGTGGCCGCGCGCCGACCGCAACGGCCAGCAGTTCCACCTGGACTTCGACGCGGGCCCCACCTGGGCCGACGTCGACGCGGCCCATGAGCGGGTGCTCGCCCTCGGCGCCCGGCCGCTGGACCTCGAAGACCGCGAGAAGAAGGACTTCCAGGTGTACGCCGACCCGGCCGGGCATCCGTTCTGCCTGTGCCGGATCGAACACCCCTGACCCGAGGCGTCAGGGGGCGGCGTCCAGTTCCGTGATCCTCGCGGTGGACGTCTCCCGGCGCTGCTGTGCGGCGCGGGCCGCGGAGTCCGCGCTGCGCAGCACCCGCTGGACGT
Source organism: Streptomyces sp. NBC_00557 (assembly GCF_036345995.1). Lineage (NCBI taxonomy): Bacteria > Bacillati > Actinomycetota > Actinomycetes > Kitasatosporales > Streptomycetaceae > Streptomyces > Streptomyces sp. NBC_00557. The sequence goes on along the minus strand of NZ_CP107796.1, from coordinate 4,887,473 downwards.
TGCCCCAGGCCAGCAGGGCCAGCTCCGGCTCGGACCAGCCGCGCCGCAGGAGCTCGGCGATCAGGTGGGGGTAGCGGGAGGCGTCGGCGAGGTCGCGGGGGTGGGCGGCGCCGGAGTCGTAGGTGCCGGACAGGCCCACGCACTCGCGGCCGGCCACCTCGCGGACGTGGTCGAGGTGGTCGGCGACGTCGTGGACGGCCGGCCCGGTCTGCCCGGCGGTCAGCGGCACCATGCACAGCCCCCTGGCCGCGCCCAGGGCGGCGAGCAGCTCGTCGGGGAGGTTGGCGGGGTGCGGGCGCAGGGCGTGGGCTGCGGAGCGGGTGCACAGCACCGGGGACTTCGACAGCGCGACGACCCGCTCGGCGGTGGCGGCCGAGGCCCCGGAGACGTCGGCGAGGACGCCGAGCCGGTTCATCTCGCGGACCACCTCCTCGCCGAACCGGGTGAGCCCCTGCTCCCCCGCCCAGGCCGTGCCCGCGAGCGTGAGCACGCGCAGGCCGAGCGCGTGCAGGATGCGCAGGACGCCGAGGGAGTCGTCGAGCGCGGTGGCGTGGGCGGGGCCGAGCAGCACGGCGACCCTGCCGCGGTTGCGGGCGTCGATGATCTGTCCCGCCGTGCGCACCAGGCGCAGCCCCTCCGGGTGGGCCCCGACCACCGAGCGCGCCTGGTCCACCTGCTCCAGGGTCGCGGCCGTCGCCCGGGCGCCGCCGGGGCCCTCGGGCAGGTGCAGCGACCAGAACAGCGCGCCGACGTGTCCCTCGCGCAGCCGGGGAACGTCGGTGTCGACGGCCGCCTCGCCGAGTTCGAGGTCGTACCGGGGCAGATGGCGCAGCGCCCAGGGCAGCCCGCTGTAGCCGTCGGCGACCGGGTGGGCGGCGAGCACGGCATGGGCCCGCTCCAGGCAGGCGCGCCCCTCGTGGTCCCGGTCCCCGGCGAACGGGTCGTCCGGCAGGTCCTCGTCCTCACCGGCCTCGGGCGTGGCGGGGATGTCGTCCTGGCGGTCGGCCATGGCGGGCTCCGTACGTCGTCGTCGCTCACGTCGGTCGTGAGCTGCGTCGTGGTGGGGCGTATCGCCACGGTCGCACGCGGAAGACGCGAACCTCCCGGTGAGTGGGGCGTTCGGGGGTACGGCCGGTCAGGCGTCCCGGGCCGTGCGGATGACCTCGTCCAGGGTCTCCCGGGAGCGGCGCAGATCGGCGATCATGCGGTCGATCCGGTCGCGTTCGGCGGTCAGGTCCTGCACCAGACGCGGGGTGGCGATCGCGGAGGGCCCGCCGTCCCGGTCGCGCATGCAGGGCAGCAGCTGCCGGATCTTCTCGCTGTGCAGTCCGGCGGCGTACAGCTCCTGGATCCGGATGACCCGGTCGACGGCCGTCTCCGGGTAGTCGCGGTGGCCGCCGGGGGTGCGGTCCGCGACGAGCAGCCCCTGGGTCTCGTAGTAGCGCAGCGACCGCTCGCTCACGCCGGTGCGCCGGGCCAGTTCGCCGATCCGCATGTGCGACCTCCCTGAAGAGGGCTTGAACCTCACATCAGTGTCAAGTTCTACCGTGCCCGCATGACGCAGACAACGGACACCACGGACTTTCTGGCCCCCTCCCGGCTGGGCCGGCTCGCCCTTCCGCACCGTCTCGTGATGGCCCCGCTCACGCGCAACCGCGCGGAGACCGACGGCACCCCCACGGACCTCATGGTCACGCACTACGGCCAGCGCGCCTCGGCCGGACTGATCATCGCCGAGGGCACGACACCCAACGCGGTCGGGCAGACGTACCCGAACATCACCGCGATCCACAGCGACCGGCACGTGGCCGGCTGGCGGCGGGTCACCGGCGCGGTCCGGGCGGCCGGCGGACGCATGTTCCTCCAGCTCCAGCACGGCGGCCGGGTCGGCCACCCGGAGACCACCGGCCTCACCCCGGTCGCGCCCTCCCCCGTGCCGCTGCCGGAGACGATCTTCACGCCGCGAGGCCACCTGCGGGCCGCCGTCCCGCGCGAGATGACCGCGGACGACATCCGCGCCACGATCGCCGACTTCGCCGCCGCCGCACGCCGCGCCGTGGACGCGGGCTTCGAGGGCGTGGAGGTGCACTCGGCCAACGGGATGCTGCTGCACCAGTTCCTGGCGGACAACACCAACCTCCGGGACGACGGCTACGGCGGCTCCGTGCGGCGGCGGGTGCGGTTCGCGGCGGAGGTGACCGAGGCGGTGGCCGACGCGATCGGCGCCGACCGGGTGGGCATCCGCATCTCCCCCGCCTCCACCGTCAACGGCGTCCGGGAGGAGGACACCGAGGGCCTCTACGCCGCGCTGCTGGACCGCCTCAGGGGGCTGGACCTCGCCTATCTGCACCTGGTGCGCTCCGGCCCGCGGACCGGCTGGTACCGGAGGATCCGCGCCGGCTGGCCCGGCGTCCTGATCGGCAACCCGGACCTCACCGACCTGACCACCGAGGCCGTCACCCGGGCCGCCCGGGAGATGCTGGCGGCCGGCGCCGACCTGGTGGCGCTCGGCCGGCCGTTCCTCGCCAACCCGGACCTGGTCGCCCGGCTGCGCCTGGGCGCACCGCTGAACCCGGTCCGGGAGCGGTACTTCATGTACGTGGGCGGGGCCGCCGGGTACAACGACTACCCCGCCCTGGACGGTCAGCCGTCCGTGCCGTCCAGCGACTCGATCGTGGCGACGGACGGCGCGCGCGTGGCCTGAAGACCGCGGGCCACGTCCTCGGCCGCGCCCAGCACCCGGACCGCGTTCTGCCAGGTCAGCTTGGCCAGGTCGGCGCGGGACCAGCCGCGGTCGAGGAGCTCGGCGAGCAGGTTGGGGTAGCCGGAGACGTCGCCGAGGCCGTCGGGGGTGAACGCGGTGCCGTCGTAGTCGCCGCCGATGCCCAGGTGGTCGACGCCGGCGACCTCGCGCATGTGGTCCAGGTGGTCGGCGACCGTGGACACCGTGGCGACCGGCCGCGGGTTGCGCTCCTCGAAGGCGCGGTGCAGCTTCATCGCCTCGGGGCTGGTGTCCAGGTGGTGCAGGCCGTGGGCGCGCAGGTTCTCGTCGGCCGCGGCGGTCCAGTCGACGGCCGCCTGCAGCACGAACTTGGGCACGAACGTCACCATCGCGACGCCGCCGTTGGCCGGCAGCCGCTCCAGGACGTCGTCGGGGATGTTGCGCGGATGATCGCAGACCGCGCGGGCGGAGGAGTGGGAGAAGACCACCGGCGCCTCGGACGTGCCGAGCGCGTCGCGCATCGTCGTCGGCGCCACGTGCGAGAGGTCCACCAGCATGCCGAGCCGGTTCATCTCGCGGACGACCTCGCGGCCGAACGCGGTCAGGCCGCCGGCCCTCGGCTCGTCGGTCGCGGAGTCCGCCCAGTCCACGTTGGAGTTGTGGGTGAGCGTCATGTAGCGCACACCGAGGGCGTACAGGCCGCGCAGGATGCCCAGCGAGTTGGCGATGGAGTGGCCGCCCTCGGCGCCCATCAGGGAGGCGATACGGCCGTCGCCGCGGGCCGTCTCCATGTCGGCGGCGGTCAGTGCCGGGGCCAGGTCGGCCGGGTAACGGGCCAGCATCCGCCGGACGCAGTCGATCTGCTCCAGCGTCGCCGCGACAGGCTCCGGCTGCTCGGCCGGCACGTACACCGACCAGTACTGCGCGCCGACCCCGCCCTCGCGCAGCCGCGGGATGTCGGTGTGCAGGTGCGCGTCCTGGTGGCCGGCGATGTCCAGCTTGTCCAGGTCGTAGCCGGCCGCCTTGCGCAGCGCCCAGGGCAGGTCGTTGTGGCCGTCGACGACGGGGAACTCCCGCAGCAGCTCCCGGGCCGCCTCGACGGACGTCATCGCCGTCACTTCCCGAAGCCGAAGCGGCCCTGGCCCTCGACCTTGGAACGCAGCCGCTTGCCCTTCTCGGCGGCCTGGTCGTTCAGCTCCTGCTGGAAGTCGCGCATCCGGTGCAGCAGGTCCTCGTCGTGCGCGGCGAGGATGCGGGCCGCGAGGAGCCCGGCGTTGCGGGCGCCGGCGACGGAGACGGTGGCCACGGGCACACCGGCCGGCATCTGCACGATGGACAGCAGCGAGTCCATGCCGTCGAGGTACTTCAGCGGGACCGGCACGCCGATGACCGGCAGCGGGGTGACGGAGGCCAGCATGCCGGGCAGGTGGGCGGCGCCCCCGGCCCCGGCGATGATCACCTTCAGGCCGCGGTCGGCGGCCTGCTCGCCGTACGTGATCATCTCGCGCGGCATGCGGTGCGCGGAGACGACGTCGACCTCGTAGGCGATCTCGAACTCGTCCAGGGCCTTGGCGGCGGCCTCCATGACGGGCCAGTCGGAGTCCGACCCCATGACGATGCCAACAACAGGGCTCATTCGGTGATGGTGCCTCTCAGGTAGCCGGCTGCGTGGCGGGCGCGCTCCAGCACGTCGTCCAGGTCGTCGCCGTAAGTGTTGACGTGTCCGACCTTGCGGCCGGGCTTCACGTCCTTGCCGTACATATGGATCTTGAGCTTGGGGTCGCGGGCCATGCAGTGCAAGTAGGCGGAGTACATGTCCGGGAAGTCGCCGCCCAGCACGTTCACCATGACGGTCCACTTGGCGCGCGGGCGCGGGTCGCCGAGCGGGAGGTCGAGGACCGCGCGGATGTGGTTGGCGAACTGCGAGGTGATCGCGCCGTCCATGCTCCAGTGCCCGGAGTTGTGCGGGCGCATCGCCAGCTCGTTGACGAGGATGCGGCCGTCCCGGGTCTGGAACAGCTCCACCGCGAGGTGCCCGACGACGCCCAGCTCCTTGGCGATGGTCAGGGCCGTCTGCTCGGCCTCGAGCGCCAGGGACTCCTCCAGGCCGGGGGCCGGGGCTATGACCGTGTCGCACACGCCGTTGACCTGCTGCGACTCCACCACCGGGTAGGCGACGGCCTGGCCGTGCGGGGAGCGCACGACGTTGGCGGCGAGCTCGCGGACGTAGTCGACCTTCTCCTCGGCGAGGACGGGCACGCCGGCCTTGAACGGCTCGGCCGCCTCCTCGGCGCTGTCCACGACCCACACGCCCTTGCCGTCGTAGCCGCCGCGGACGGTCTTCAGGACGACCGGGAAGCCGTCACCTTCCGCCGCGAACCGGGCCACGTCCTCCGGGTCGCTCACGATGCGGTGCCTGGGGCACGGGATGCCGATCGCGTCGAGCTTGGCGCGCATCACGCCCTTGTCCTGGGCGTGCACCAGCGCGTCGGGGCCCGGGCGCACGGGGATGCCGTCCGCCTCCAGGGCCCTGAGGTGCTCGGTGGGCACATGCTCGTGATCGAAGGTGATCACGTCGCAGCCGCGCGCGAACTCGCGCAACGTGTCCAGATCGCGATAGTCGCCGACGACGACATCGTTCACGACCTGCGCCGCAGAGTCCTGAGGGGTGTCACTGAGAAGCTTGAACCTGATGCCCAGCGGGATGCCCGCCTCGTGCGTCATACGCGCGAGCTGGCCCCCGCCGACCATGCCGACTACCGGGAACGTCACACCCCTAGCGTATCGGCCACGCCGACAGCTCCGGACAACGTCCCCCACACGGCCTCTTACCAGTCGCTTTCCCCACTCTTTCCGATCTGTTTCCTGGTATTGGCCTTGTGCGCGGGCGGCGGAGGGTTCGCGTGGATAGCATGGCGGGGCTGACGAAACCTACCGACGGGAGCTGCACAGCCATGGAACCTCGTTCCTCGGGGCTGCAACGGCTCGTACGCGAGGTGGCCAAGTTCGGCACCGTCGGCGTTGCGGGCATCTTCGTCAACCTCGGCGTGTTCAACCTGGTCCGCCACGTCTCCGACCTCCCGGTGGTGCGCGCCAGCATCATCGCGACGGTGGTCGCGATCGCCTTCAACTACGTCGGCTTCCGCTACTGGACGTACCGGGACCGCGACAAGAGCGGGCGCACCAAGGAACTCTCGCTCTTCCTCTTCTTCAGCGCGATCGGCCTGGTCATCGAGAACGGCGTGCTCTACCTGGCGACCTACGGCTTCGGCTGGGACAGCCCGCTGCAGAGCAACGTCTTCAAGTTCGTGGGCATCGGCGTCGCGACCCTGTTCCGCTTCTGGTCGTACCGCACCTGGGTGTTCCGGGTGCAGCCGAGCCACGAGGCGGAGTCGATCCTGGTCGCCGAATCGAAGCGGCCCCACTCCGAGCACAAGTCCCAGCGGGTCCCGTAAACGCCGCGGCCCTCCGGGGCGCCGCCGCCGGACCGGCCCGCCTCAGCGGACCGTGGGCTGCTCCTCCCCGGGCTTGCGGGCCGGCGGAGTGCGCGACAGGAACAGGCCGAACACCGGCGGCTGCGCCTGCAGCAGCTCGAGGCGCCCCCCGTCGGCCTCCGCCAGGTCGCGGGCGACGGCGAGGCCGATCCCCGTGGAGTTGCGGCCGCTGATGGTCCGCTCGAAGATCCGCGCGCCGAGGTCGGCCGGGACGCCGGGGCCCTCGTCGGTGACCTCGACCACGGCCTGGTTGCCGGTGACGCGGGTGCGCAGCGCGACCGTGCCGCCGCCGTGCATGAGCGAGTTCTCGATCAGCGCCGCCAGCACCTGGGCCACCGCCCCGGGCGTGCCGACGGCCTGCAGATGCCGCTTGCCGGAGCTGACGATGGCCCGGCCGGCGCTGCGGTAGGCCGGGCGCCACTCGGCGAGCTGCTGCTGGATGACCTCGTCCAGGTCGAAGGTGACGGCGGAGCCGGTGCGCGGGTCGCGGGAGTTCGTCAGCAGCCGCTCGACCACGTCGGTGAGCCGCTCGACCTGGGTGAGCGCGACGTTCGCCTCTTCCTTCACGATGTCCGGGTCGTCCGTGAGGGTGATCTCCTCCAGGCGCATCGACAGGGCCGTCAGCGGGGTGCGCAGCTGGTGGGAGGCGTCGGCGGCCAGGCGCCGCTCGGCGGTCAGCATGCGGCCGATCCGCTCGGCGGAGGAGTCCAGCACATCGGCGACCCGGTCCAGCTCGGGGACGCCGTAGCGCTTGTGCCGGGGGCGGGGGTCGCCGGAGCCGAGCCGTTCGGCGGTCTCGGCGAGGTCGGTCAGCGGGGAGGCGAGCCGGTTGGCCTGCCGTACGGCGAGCAGGACGGCCGCGACCACCGCGAGCAGCGCCACCAGGCCGATGATCAGCAGGGTGCGGCCGACCTCGCGGGTCACCGCGGAGCGCGGCTCCTGCACGGTGACGGTCTCGCCCTCCTCGCCGCGCTGGGTGGCGTGGATCACGTCGCCGTGCGGCCGGGTGCCGATCTCGATCGGCGGCCTGCCGGGCATGCGGATGACCGCGAACTGGTCCCGGCTGACCGGATTGCGCAGCACGTCCGCGTTGACGTTCTCCGAGGCGAGGATCCTGCTGTCCACGATGCTGGCCAGCCGGATCGCCTCGGAGTCCACCCGCTCCTGGGCGCTGTTGCTGATCGTCCGCGATTCGACGATCACCAGGGAGATGCCGAAGACAGCGATCACCACGAGGACGACGGCGAGGGTGGACTGGATGAGACGTCGGCGCATGTTCCGTTACCTGAGGTGGTCGCTGGGTCCCGGGAGGGTCCCGGGCGGGGCTCAGCTCTTCTCGAAGCGGAAGCCGACCCCGCGCACCGTGGCGATGTAACGGGGGTTCGCCGCGTCGTCGCCGAGCTTCTTGCGCAGCCAGGAGATGTGCATGTCCAGGGTCTTGGTGGACGACCACCACGTGGTGTCCCAGACCTCCCGCATCAGCTGGTCGCGCGTGACGACCCGGCCGGCGTCCCGCACCAGCACCCGCAGCAGGTCGAACTCCTTGGCGGTGAGCTGGAGTTCCTCGTCACCCATCCACGCCCGGTGCGACTCGACGTCGATCCGCACGCCGTGCGTCGCGGGCGGCTGCTGGGGCTCGGCGGCGCCGCGCCTGAGCAGCGCCCGCACCCGGGCGAGCAGTTCGGCGAGCCGGAAGGGCTTGGTGACGTAGTCGTCGGCTCCCGCGTCCAGGCCGACGACGGTGTCCACCTCGTCGGCCCGCGCGGTCAGGATGAGGATCGGCACGGTGTGGCCGTCGGCCCGCAGGCGGCGGGCGACCTCCAGGCCGTCCATGCCCGGCAGGCCCAGGTCCAGTACGACCAGATCGACGCCGCCCTGCATTCCGGCGTCGAGCGCGGTGGGTCCGTCCTCGCGCACCTCGACCTCGTAACCTTCCCGGCGCAGGGCGCGGGCCAGCGGCTCCGAGATGGACGCGTCGTCCTCGGCGAGCAGTACACGGGTCATGAGGTGATGGTAGACCGCCTGCGTACGGTGCTGGGGTGTGATCGGTTTCAGGTTCTCTTACCTTCGCGCGCCGGTGGTGCGCCGCTGGTACGAACCATCGCTCTGGGGATGCGATCGTAGGAAGGACCTTCGATTGCGGTCCTGTGGTTCCTGCGACACCTGTGATCCGTGTCTCAAGTCCTTCCATATCCGGCAGTGTCCTGCCTTACAGTGACCTGAACGCCTGTAGTACACCAGGGGACCTTCGGCGGGCACGTGGGCTGAAGGTCTCTTTTGTGTGCGGGCTGATCACGATCAGTCTTGATAGGAACGACCTCTGGCCGGGCTCCGCAGCGCATCGCCGCGCGACGGGGCGTGGATCCCGGTGGTCGCCGTCCACCGTCTCCGCGATCCGGAGGCGGCCCCCCTCGGGCGTGGGGGCGGGCGGCCGACCCCGCCGGTGCCGGCCGCCCCCCACGGGCACGCACCTCCCCCGACTCTCGGCTCCGCTCGAGCCGGGGGACCCCCACCGCGCGCCCCGACCAGCAAGGAACGACCATGGCGTCCAGCCTGACGAAGGACTCGGTCCGCCCGGGCACCCCCGGAGCCGAGAAGACCTTCTTCGGCCACCCCCGCGGCCTGGCCACTCTCTTCATGACCGAGATGTGGGAGCGCTTCTCCTACTACGGCATGAGGGCTCTGCTCCCGCTGTACCTGGTGGCCCCGGGCGGCCTCCACCTGAGCGCGGGCACCGCGACCGCGATCTACTCGGTGTACGTGTCGCTCGTGTACCTGCTCGCCCTGCCGGGCGGCTGGGTCGCCGACCGCTTCCTCGGCCCCCGCAGGACGGTCGCCGTCTCGGGCCTGATCATCATGCTCGGCCACCTGTGCCTGGCCCTGCCCGTGGCCGCGAGCTTCTTCGTCGGCCTGGGTCTGGTCGCCATCGGTTCGGGCCTGCTGAAGGCCAACATCTCCACGATGGTCGGCCACCTCTACAAGGGTCCGGACGACCCGCGCCGCGACGGTGGCTTCACCCTCTTCTACATCGGCATCAACCTGGGCGCCTTCGCCGCGCCGCTGGTCATCGGCACCGTCGGTGAGAACGTCAACTGGCACCTGGGCTTCGCGCTGGCCGCGCTCGGCATGGCGCTGGGTCTGGCCCAGTACCTGCTCGGCGGCCGCCACCTGAGCCCCGAGAGCAGCGAGGTCCCGACCCCGCTGAGCCCCCGGGAGAAGGCCGCCACCCTGCGCAAGGGCCTGATCTGGCTGGCCGTCGCGGCCGTCTTCTACGGCCTGGTGGGCGGCACCGGTCACTTCACCCTGAACTGGGCGCTGATCCCGCTGACGCTCATCGGCCTCATCGTGCCGATCGTGGTCATCGCGCGGATGCTGCGCGACAAGGACCTGGACGCGACCGAGAAGTCGAAGGTGCGGGCGTACGTCTGGTTCTTCGCCGCCGCCGCCGTGTTCTGGATGATCTACGACCAGGGCGGTTCGACCCTGTCGCTGTTCGCGGACAGCTCGGCCAAGAACTCGATCGCGGGCTGGACGTTCCCGGTCTCCTGGTACCAGTCGGTCAACCCGGTCATGATCATGGCGCTGGCGCCGGTGTTCGCCTGGCTGTGGCTGTGGCTGAACCGCAGGGGCAAGGAGCCGAGCACGATCGTGAAGTTCGCCTCCGGCCTGGTGCTGATCGGTGCGTCCTTCTTCCTCTTCCTCGCCCCGCTGTCGATCGCCGAGGGCGGTCACAAGGCCGCGGCGCTGTGGCTGGTCGCGATCTACTTCGTGCAGACCGTCGGCGAGCTGACGCTGTCGCCGGTGGGTCTGTCCGTGACGACGAAGATGGCGCCGAAGAAGTACGCCTCGCAGATGATGGGCGTCTGGTTCCTCGCGGTCACCGCGGGCGACTCCATCACCGCGCTCATGTCGAACCCGGCCATCGGCGGGGTCAACCTCGACAAGATGGGCTACGTGGCCCTGGAGGCCGTGCTCGCCGTCCTCGCCGGCGCGGCGGTGTGGATGTACCGCAAGAAGGTCAACAAGCTGATGGGCGACGTGCGCTAGCCGCCCGCCCCGGCCTGCGGTCGGCGGCGCGCCCTGCCGGAGTGCGGGGCGGGTGTCCCAGGGTGCGCCTGCCGATCGCCACGGCGGCTGCGTCATGGCGAGTCCTGGCAACAGGACCCACTCCCGCTCAGTTTCCAGGAACGGTGCTCGCGGTGCCACCACGCCTTCGCCGCCGTACGACGGCCTCGTCCGGCCCGATGACGGGGCCAGCGGGGCGTTTCCTCCCCCGCACTCGGGAGTATCAGCACGTCGAGAACCGTCTGTCAGCGCGTCAGACGGGTTTCGGCACGTCAAACGGGCGGCTGCGTGTCAGGGGGGTCGGATGGGTCGGAGCGCGGGCGGCCGCGGCACGGCCGTCGGAGCCGAGCGCAGGCGACCGACTCCGCCGTCGGCGCGGGGTGACCGACTCCGCCGTCGGCGCGGAGTGACCGGCACCGCCACCACCGTGCGGGCGGTCGGCGCCGTGGTCGGCGTACCGCGCCCGGTCGGTGCCTCGTGTGCGAGCCTGCGGGCCGCGTTCCGTGTGTCCGGCGGGGTCGGGGGACCCGATCGGCCTAAGCCGGGGCGCCCAGTTCGGCCCACACCGTCTTTCCCGGCCGGTCGGCGGTGCGGACGACGCCCCAGTCCAGGCAGAGCCGCTGGACGATGAACATGCCGTGGCCGCCGGGACGGCCGGCGCGGTGCGGGGTGCGGGGGGCCGGCTGGCCGGTGCCGCGGTCGGAGACCTCCACCCGGATCACCTTGTTGTCGCAGGCCAGGCGGAGTTCGTCGGGGCCCTCGGCGTGCAGGCAGGCGTTGGTGACGAGTTCGGAGACGACGAGCAGCACGTCCTCGGCGGCGGCCCGCTGGTCGGCGCCGGAGGCGGGCAGCCAGCCCCACGCGTACAGCGCCTGGCGGGTGAAGTCGCGGGCCAGCGGGACGACACCGCTCTCGCCCCGCAGGCTGATTCTGCGGAGTTGTGGGCCCCGGGTCTCGCGCGTACCGCCGGCGGACCCGGACGGCACGGACGGCGCGGCTGCCCCCGTGGGCCCGCCTGCCGTCGGCGCACCCCCCTCGGACCCACCGGAAGCGCCGCTGGGCTCCGGGCCGCGGTCGCCCGGCGAGTAAGGCCGGGTGGTGCTCATCAGCGCTTCACCTCACCGATTCACCAGTTAATGATGGAAAGTCCGGCGCCGGTCCGCGCCGAGCGGCCCGTACGTCGTCGGTCTGTCCGTCTTCTTCCGTCTTCCGTCTGTCCGTCGCCACGTGTCCGTGCCGCACCCGCCGTCCGTGTGTCCCTCGTGCCGCCGCCCGCCGGCGGTCCGTGCTGCCGCGCGCCGTCCGGCCGGTCCCGCCGGTCCGGACGCGGTCCCGCTCGCCGTCCGGCGCGCCGGTTCTGCCGGTCCGGCCGGTCCTGTCCGCCGGGGCCGGTCCTGGCGTCCGGTCCTGCCTGTCCCGTCCGCCCAGGCCGGCCGGCGTACGGTCCGGCCCGTCCGCCGATCGTCCCTGCGGGGTGTCCCGCTCGACGGTCCGTCGCACGCGCCCCGTCCCGTGGTATGGCCGGTCCCGGGGTCCTCCGGGCCGGCGGTCGTCAGGGGGTGTCCCGCCTTCTCCTGCCCTCTCCTGCCCGGACGATCCGGCACGACACCCCTGATTTCGGCGTTACGGGTGCGGTCGCTCACGGCATGCCGGGCGCGGGAGGGCGGGGCCGGGGACTCAGTCGCCGCCTTCGGCCAAGGCCGCCTCCACGGAGTCGTGCACGGTGAAGACCGCTTCCGCCCCGGTGATCTCGAACACGCGGGCGACCACCGGCTGCATCCCGGCCAGGTGGACCCCGCCGCCGGCGGCCTCCGCCTTCAGCCGGGCTCCGAGCAGGACGTTCAGCCCCGTGGAGTCACAGAACTCCAGGCGGGAGCAGTCCACGACAAGGCGCGCGAAGCCCTTGTCCAAGAGGTCGTCGAGGGGCTCACGCAAAAGATCGGCGGTGTGGTGATCGAGCTCACCCGCCGGTGTCACAACGGCGCTGGAGCCCTCTTCCCGCACCTCCACCAGAAGCCGGCCCGACTGTGCGCTGCCGACCGTCCCGTGGTCCATGCCGTCTCTCTCCCGAGGTCGTGGACGCTGACTGCTCTCGAACACTACGCCCTCCAAGCGAACTCCGGCACCCGAAGAACCTCACAGAAACGGACATAACTAGACAGAACGCACTTGCGATCGGTTCGGTCGACCGGGTAGGGCTAGTAAGGACACGTATCCCTACACGCCGGCTTCGGAGGCGCCGCACACCGCACGCAAGCACCGGCTTCGGCAGCCATATGCCGAGAACGATGGAGGACACCATGTCACCCCGGCTCGACGCATCGCATACCCCGATCGCGACGTCGACACCCCCACCGGAACAACTGGATCATCCCATCGACGCCCTCGACCCCGTCGAGGGACTCCCGGAGATCCCCCCGTACGACGAGATCGGCCCGGTCGACGCGCGGGCCCTGTCCAAGACCCTCTTCGAGCGCCTCGAGTCGCTGGAGGAAGGGACGCACGAGTACTCGTACGTCCGCAACACCCTCGTCGAACTCAACCTCGCACTCGTCAAGTTCGCCGCCTCCCGGTTCCGCTCCCGCAGCGAGCCGATGGAGGACATCATCCAGGTCGGCACCATCGGCCTGATCAAGGCGATCGACCGTTTCGAACTCGCCCGCGGAGTGGAGTTCCCCACTTTCGCGATGCCGACCATCATCGGTGAGATCAAGCGGTTCTTCCGTGACACCTCGTGGTCCGTGCGGGTGCCGCGCCGGCTGCAGGAGCTGCGCCTGGACCTGGCCAAGGCCGGGGACGAGCTGGCCCAGCGGCTGGACCGGGCCCCGACCGTCCCGGAGCTGGCCGAGAAGCTCGGCATCTCCAACGACGAGGTCATCGAGGGCATGGCAGCCTCGAACGCCTACACCGCCTCGTCGCTGGACGCCCAGCCCGAGGAGGACGAGACCGAGGGCGCCCTCGCGGACCGCATCGGGTACGAGGACCACGGCCTCGAGGGCATCGAGTACGTCGAGTCGCTCAAGCCGCTCATCGCCGAACTCCCGCCGCGGGACCGGAAGATCCTCTCCCTGCGGTTCGTGGCGAACATGACCCAGTCGGAGATCGGCGAGGAACTCGGCATCTCCCAGATGCACGTCTCCCGTCTGCTGTCGCGCACGCTGGCACGGCTGCGCAAGGGTCTGACGATCGAGGAGTGACCTCCGCGTCCCCGTCGCGGTGACATCCTGCGCAGCGGCCCGGCCCACCATGCCGGGCCGCTGCGCTGTGCCGTGGCCGCCCACCTCTCCGAGTAGCGCGGGTATCCCCGAATCCGCCTGCCATTCCCGGCTCTTGCGCACGGTTCCGGCCAACTCGGCCCGTGATCCCAACCGTTATCTGGTTACCCGCGGAAACCTCTTTTCCCGGCCACGCCCCTCGACCACTATGGCCCCCCGAACCGGCTGGTATGCCGGGCCGGGAACCGCAACGGCGCGGTCACCCGGTGGTGCGAGGAGGCTGAACGATGGCTCAGGGGGACGGAGCCGGCCCGGACGGCGCCGACGCGGGCAGGGAGCAGGCGGGCGCGGAGCTTCAGGACGCGCCGGACGCCCGGCTGACGGAACTGCTGCGCTCCCCCACGGCCACCGCCTACCCCGCCCTGCAGGAGCTGCGCCGCCGGCACCTCCCGGCGGTCCTCGCCTACGCCCGGCTGTGCGCGGCGAGCGAATCCGCCGCCCGCCGGCTGGCGGTCGAGACCGTGACCACGGTGGCCCGCGAGACGGCCCGGGGCGTCGATCCGGCCGTCCCGCTGCGCCACCGGCTCCTGCTGCTGGCCGGACGGACGGCGGCGGCCTGGGCACGCGACGAGCGCTCCGCCGGCCTCGACCCCGCACTGCTGCTCGTCCTGAACACCTCCGGCCTGCCCGAGGGCCCCACCCCGCCGCTCCTGCCCGCCTTCCGCTCGCTGGCCTCCCGCGCGCAGGGCCTGCTCTGGTACGGCGTGCTGGAGCGGGAGCCGGAGGACCGCACCGCCGCCTTCCTCGGCGTGCGCCGCACCGATGTCTCGTTCGGCGTCCCGCAGGCCCTCAAGGCCCTGGCGCAGGCCTGCCTCCGCGAGCGCCTCGCCGCCTCCGACGACGCGCGCTGCGCCGACTTCCGCCGGCTGATCGAGGAGGCGGTACGGCCGGACGGCCCGCGCCGCAGCGCCGACCTGGACGCGCACATGGCCCGCTGTCCGCACTGCACGGCCGCGTTCGAGGATCTGCGGGCCCTGCGGGACGCGCCCCGGCAGACCCTGGCGGAGGGCCTGCTGCCGTGGCGCGGAACGGCGTACGTCCACGCCGAGGAACCCCGGCCCGCCGCCCCCGAACCCCCGGCGGTACGGCAGGTCTGGCCGCCCCGGCGCCGCGTCCTGCTGGCCTCGGCGGCCCTCGGCGTGGCCCTGGCTCCGCTGCTGGTGTTCGTGCTCATCCCGGCGCAGTCCCACGACCAGCAGCCGGCAGCGGCGACGCCGACGCCCCCCTCGGTGACGGTGACGGCGACGATCTCCGTGACCCCGTCCCCGTCGCCCACGAAATCCCCGTCCCCCACGCCCACTTCCGCGTCCCCGTCCCCGTCGCCCACCACGCGGTCGCCGCGGCCCACCCCGAAACCCACTCCGCCGCCGTCGCCTTCCTTCACCCCGCCCGGCTCGTCCTTCGCCGAGGTGGTGAACGTCGCCACGGGCCGCTGCCTGGACATCCGCGACGGCGATCTGGAACAGGGCAACGACGTGGTCACGGCGCGCTGCGACGGCTCCTCGTCCCAGCGCTGGCGCGTGGACAGCGGCCTGGGCGTGCTCCGGTCGGCGGCCGACGAGGACTTCTGCCTGGACAGCCGGGGCGCGACCGACCGGGGCGTGGGCATCTGGACCTGCGGCTCGGTCTACAGCGACAACGGCGACAACCTCCGCTTCACCGTCGACCCCGACGGCACCATCCGCCCGGCCATCGCCACCGGGACGGCGGTGACCCCGGACGGCAGGTACGGGGTGTCCCTGCACTCCCTGGACGGCGGCGACGACCAGCGGTGGCGGGCGGGGGCGCGGTGAGCCGGGGGTGCGGCCGGCTCGGGCGCCGCGCGGTCGCCCGCCGGGGCGCTCAGACCACCCGTACGCCCCTGCGCCACACCCCGCTCACCAGGGGCACGCCCGGACGGTAGGCCAGGTGGACGTGGCTGGGCGCGTCCAGGAGGGTCAGGTCGGCGTAGGCGCCGGGCGTCAGGCGGCCGATGTCGGTGCGGCGCAGGGCCGCGGCGCCGCCCGCGGTGGCCGACCAGACCGCTTCGTCCGGGGTCATCCGCATGTCGCGGACGGCCAGGGCGATGCAGAACGGGACGGACGAGGTGAAGGACGAGCCGGGGTTGCAGTCGGTGGACAGGGCCACCGTGACGCCCGCGTCCAGCAGGCGGCGGGCGTCCGGCCACTCGGCGCGCGTGGAGAACTCCGCGCCGGGCAGCAGCGTGGCCACCGTGCGGCTGTGGGCGAGGGCGTCGACGTCGGCGTCCGTGAGGTGGGTGCAGTGGTCGGCGCTGGCCGCGTCCAGTTCGACGGCGAGCTGGACGCCGGGGCCGTGGGAGAGCTGGTTGGCGTGGATGCGGGGGTGCAGTCCCCTCGCCTTGCCCGCCGTGAGGATCGCGCGGGCCTGGTCGCCGTCGAAGGCGCCCTTCTCGCAGAACACGTCGATCCAGCGGGCGTGCGGCGCGCAGGCGTCCAGCATCTCGCCGGTGACCAGGGCGACATAGGCGGCCGGGTCGCCCGCGTAGTCGGGGGAGACGATGTGCGCGCCGAGGTACGTCACCTCGTCGGTGTGCCGCGCGGCGATGCGCAGGGCGCGGGACTCGTCCTCGACGGTCAGGCCGTAGCCCGACTTCGTCTCGAAGGTGGTGGTGCCCTGGCGCAGGGCCTCCGCCAGGTAGCGGGTCAGGTTGGCCTCCAGCTCCGCGTCGCTCGCGGCGCGGGTGGCGGCGACCGTGGTGCGGATGCCGCCGGCCGTGTAGGAGCGGCCGGACATGCGGGCGTTGAACTCCTGCGTGCGGTCGCCGGCGAAGACCAGGTGCGAGTGGGAGTCCACGAAGCCCGGCAGCACCGCCCGGCCGCCCGCGTCGACCCGGTTGTCAGTGGCGGGTGCTTTGCTGGATTCACCGGTCCACGCGATGCGGTCGCCGTCGATGACGACGGCCGCGTCCTGGATCAGACCGAGGGGGGAGTTGTCGCCGAGGGAGGGGTCGTTGGTGACGAGCGTGGCGATGTTGGTGATGACGGTGCTGCTGCTCATGGTGTCCTCGTGGGTGGTCGTCAGGAGCGGAGGGCTTCGACGGCCCGCGCGAGAGCCTCGGGCACGTCGGGCACGAGGGTGTGCGCCCCGTCGCGTACGACGTGCCGCCCGCCCACGACCGTGTGCCGTACGTCCGCTGCCGTCGCGGCGAATACGGCGGTCTCGGCGCCCAGTCGCGGCAGCGGGCCCGCTGTTCTGACCGAGTCGAGCGCGATCGTCGTGAGGTCGGCGAGCGCTCCGGTCTCGATGGCGCCCGCGTCGTGCCAGCCGAGTGCGGCGTGGCCGTCGGCGGTGGCCGCCCGCAGCAGGGCGGCGGCCGTCCAGTGGCCCCGGGTGCGGGTGCGCAG
Source organism: Streptomyces sp. NBC_00557 (assembly GCF_036345995.1). Lineage (NCBI taxonomy): Bacteria > Bacillati > Actinomycetota > Actinomycetes > Kitasatosporales > Streptomycetaceae > Streptomyces > Streptomyces sp. NBC_00557. The sequence continues at coordinate 4,870,552 of NZ_CP107796.1, read as the reverse complement.
CCGCTCGTTCAGCTCCATGGCGCGCGCCTCTTCGAGCAGGTCGATGACGGCGTGGCTGTCGGAGCCGAGGGACAGCGGGGAGCCGGCTCGCTGCAGGGCGACGGCGGGGCCGATGCCGTCGGCCAGGTCCCGTTCGGTCGTCGGGCACATGCAGGTGCCGGTGCGCGAGCCGCCCAGCAGGGCGATGTCCTCGTCGGTGAGGTGGGTGTTGTGCACACCGGTGGTGCGCGGGCCGAGGACGCCGTGGTCGGCGAGCAGCCGGGTGGGGGTGCGGCCGTGCGCGGCGAGGCAGGCGTCGTTCTCGGCGGTCTGCTCCGACAGGTGCACGTGCAGCGAGGCCCGCCGCTCCTCGGCCCACCCGGCCACGGTCGCCAACTGCCCGGCGGGCACGGCCCGTACGGAGTGGATCGCCGCTCCGATCCGTGCGTGATCCCGTTCCTTGAGAACTGCACAGCGTTCGGCCCAGGCCTCCGCGCTGCCGTCGGAGAAGCGCAGCTGGTGGGTGTTCGGGGCCTGGCCGAAGCCGGAGGACAGGTAACAGGTGTCGAGGAGGGTGATCCGGATGCCGGCTTCGGCGGCGGCCGCGATCAGCGCCTCCCCCATCGCGTTGGGGTCGGCGTAGGGGGTGCCGCCGGGCGCGTGGTGCACGTAGTGGAACTCCCCGACGCAGGTGATGCCGGCGAGGGCCATCTCCGCGTACACCGCGCGCGCCAGGGCGTGGTAGCTGTCGGGGGTGAGCCGGTCGGCGACGGAGTACATCACCTCGCGCCAGGTCCAGAAGGTTCCGGAGCCGATCTGGACGGTGCCGCGCAGCGCCCGGTGGAAGGCGTGGCTGTGGGCGTTGGCGAGCCCCGGCAGGGTGAGCCCGCGCAGCACCTCGGCGCCGGGCGGCGGGGTGGGCGCCCCGGTGCGCACGGCGCCGATCCGCCCGGCCTCCGTCTCCACGACGACCCCCGGCTCGACACGGTCGCCGAGCCAGGCGTGTTCCAACCAGTAGGTCCGCTTGGTCACCTGCAGGCCAGCCCTTCCAGTACGTCGGCGAGCGCGCGCACCCCGGTCACGCAGTCGTCCTCGGCGGCGAACTCGGCCGGGGAGTGCGAGACACCGGTGGGGTTGCGCACGAACAGCATGGCGGTCGGAACGCTGCCGGAGAGGATTCCGGCGTCGTGTCCGGCGCCGGTGCCGAGGACGGGCACCGTGAGGCCGGTGTCCTTGCCCAGGATGCGGCCGAGTTCGTCGCGCAGGGCGTGGTCGAACTCGACGACCGGGGTGAAGGACTCCCGGACGACGTCCAGGTCGACGCCGTGGGCGTCGGCGTACTCCCGGGCGGCCTTCTGGATGCCCTCGACCACCGTGTCCAGGGTCTCCTGGTCGGCGGCGCGGGAGTCGAGCCAGCCGCGCACCAGCGAGGGGATCGCGTTGACCCCGTTGGGCTCCACCGCGATCTTCCCGAAGGTGGCGACGGCACCGGCGAGTTCGGCCTCGCGGCGGGCGGCGAGCACGGTCTCGGCGTAGGACAGCATCGGATCACGGCGGTCCACCAGCCGGGTGGTGCCGGCGTGGTTGGCCTCGCCCCGGAAGTCGAACCGCCAGCGTCCGTGCGGCCAGATGGCGCTGGCGACGCCCACCGGGTCGCCGGACAGGTCCAGGGCCCGCCCCTGCTCGACGTGCAGTTCGACGAACGCGCCGATCCGGGCGAGCCGTTCCGGGTCGGCCCCGATGCCCTCGGGGTCGTAGCCGGCGGCCTCCATGGCCTGCGGCAGGGTGATCCCGTCCGCGTCGGTGAGCCGGTGCGCCTGCTCGGCGGTCAGCTGCCCGGCGGTGAGCCGCGACCCGACGCAGGCGAGCCCGAACCGGGCCCCTTCCTCGTCGCCGAAGTTGACGACGGCCAGCGGCCTGGTGAACCGCGCTCCCCTCCCGCGCAGTTCATCCAGGGCCGCGAAGGAGGACACGACCCCGAGGGGCCCGTCGAAGGCCCCTCCGTCGGGCACCGAGTCCAGGTGCGACCCGGTGACCACCGCGTCCCCGGCCTCCGGGTCCCCCGCCCACGCCCACTGATTCCCGTTGCGGTCGACCTCGTACGCCAGCCCCCGCGCCTCCGCCTGCTCCTTGAACCAGGCCCGGCAGTCGGCGTCGGCGCCCGTCCAGGCAAAACGCCGGTACCCACCGGAGTCGGGATGCCGCCCGACCGGAAGCAGTTCGCGCCACATCTCGTGGAAAGAGGAGGCACTTCGCACGGTGGAACCACCAGGCTGCGGGCAGTCGTTCCGCACGGCGGAACGGGTTTCCTGGGTCACGCCCCGTCACCCTCACGCATGGGCACCCGCACGCCGCGCTCCTGGGCGACCGACTCCGCGATGTCGTACCCGGCGTCCACATGCCGGATGACGCCCATACCGGGGTCGTTGGTGAGCACGCGACGGATCTTCTCGCCACCGAGCTTGGTGCCGTCGGCCACGGTGACCTGCCCCGCGTGGATGGAACGCCCCATGCCCACGCCGCCGCCGTGGTGGATGGAGACCCAGGACGCACCCGAGGCCACGTTGACCATCGCGTTCAGCAGCGGCCAGTCGGCGATCGCGTTGGATCCGTCGAGCATGGCCTCGGTCTCGCGGTACGGAGAGGCCACGGAGCCGCAGTCCAGGTGGTCGCGGCCGATGGCGAGCGGCGCGGCCAGCTCACCGGAGGCCACCATGTCGTTGAACCGCTCACCGGCCTTGTCGCGCTCGCCGTAGCCGAGCCAGCAGATGCGCGCGGGCAGGCCCTGGAAGTGGACGCGTTCGCCGGCCATCTTGATCCAGCGGGCCAGCGACTCGTTCTCCGGGAACAGCTCCAGGATCGCCTTGTCGGTCTTGGCGATGTCGGCGGGGTCGCCGGACAGGGCCGCCCAGCGGAAGGGGCCCTTGCCCTCGCAGAACAGCGGGCGGATGTAGGCGGGGACGAAGCCGGGGAAGGCGAACGCGCGGTCGTACCCGGCGAGTTGGGCCTCGCCGCGGATGGAGTTGCCGTAGTCGAAGACCTCGGCGCCGGCGTCCATGAAGCCGACCATGGCCTCGACGTGCCGGGCCATGGACTCGCGCGCCCGCGTGGTGAAGCCGGCCGGGTCCTTGGCGGCGGCGTCGGCCATGTCCTCGAAGGCGACGCCCACCGGCAGGTAGGACAGCGGGTCGTGGGCGGAGGTCTGGTCGGTGACGATGTCGATGGGGGCGTTCATCGCGAGGAGCTGCGGGACCAGTTCGGCCGCGTTGCCGAGGACGCCGATGGACAGCGGGCGGCGGGCGTCGCGGGCCTCGACGGCGAGCTGGAGCGCGTGGTCGAGGGAGTCGGCCTTCACGTCGAGGTACCGGTGCTCGATGCGGCGCTCGATGGCACGCGGGTCGCAGTCGATGCAGATCGCGACGCCGTCGTTCATGGTCACGGCGAGCGGCTGGGCGCCGCCCATGCCGCCGAGGCCGGCGGTGAGGGTGATGGTCCCCGCAAGGGTGCCGTCGAACTTCTTCGCGGCGACGGCGGCGAAGGTCTCGTAGGTGCCCTGGAGGATGCCCTGGGTGCCGATGTAGATCCAGGAGCCCGCGGTCATCTGGCCGTACATGGTCAGGCCGAGGGCCTCCAGGCGGCGGAACTCCTCCCAGTTGGCCCAGTCGCCGACGAGGTTGGAGTTGGCGATGAGGACGCGCGGGGCCCACTCGTGGGTCTGCATGACGCCGACCGGGCGGCCGGACTGGACCAGCATGGTCTCGTCCTGCCTGAGGGTCTTCAGGGTGCGGACCATCGCGTCGAAGGAGCGCCAGTCACGGGCGGCCTTGCCGGTGCCGCCGTAGACGACGAGCTTGTCGGGGTGCTCCGCGACCTCCGGGTCGAGGTTGTTCTGCAGCATGCGCAGGGCGGCTTCCTGCTGCCATCCCAGGGCGCTCAGTTCCGTGCCGCGCGGTGCTCGTACGGGGCGGGGTCCCGACATCGTCTGCCTCCTCCTGTTGCTCTGTCTATTCACATCCTGTCTTCCTGAATAGAACTAGTCAATACATCGGGGCGCCCCCGTCCGCGCGCCGCGGGTGTTTGGCTGGATGTGCGCGAGACGGAGACGACCGGGCACGAGGGGAAACACGAGGGGAGAGGCCGTGGAGCGGGACCTCGAAGCAGAGGCGCGGGAGCGCGCCGCGCGGCGGGACGAGGCGGTGCGGGCGGCCGTCGAGCAGGGGCTGCTGGGGCCGGACGCGGCGGTGGTCGGGCTGCTGGACGTGACCGGGATCCGGGAGTCGGCGGCGGCGCTGCGGGCGGCGTTCGACGCGGTCGTGCGGCCGGGCACGCCGGTGCTGCACGCCTTCGCGGTGAAGGCGACCCCGCTGGTGCCGGTGCTGCGGCTGCTGCACGAGGCGGGCATCGGCGCCGAGGTGGCGAGTCCGGGCGAGCTGGCGCTGGCCCGCGCGGCAGGGGTGCCGGCCGGCCGGACCGTGCTGGACTCGCCCGCCAAGACCCCGGCGGAGCTGCGGGAGGCGCTGGCGCTGGGCATCGCGGTGAACGCCGACAACCCGCAGGAGCTGGACCGCCTGGACGCCCTGGTCCGCGCGCAGGCCACCGCCCCGCCGCTCGGGATCCGGGTCAACCCGCAGGTCGGCGGCGGCTCGATCGGGGCCACCTCGACGGCGACGGAGACCTCGAAGTTCGGGGTGGCGTTGCGCGACGAGGGCGCGCGCGAGTGGGTCGTACGGGCGTATCTGGACCGGCCCTGGCTGACCCGGCTGCACGCGCACACCGGCTCGCAGGGCATCCCGCCGGCGCTGCTGGCGCGTGGGGTGGCGGAGACGTACGCGCTCGCGGAGGAGATCAACGAGCGGGCGGGGCGGCGGCAGATCGACACGCTCGACATCGGCGGCGGGCTGCCGGTGAACTTCGCCGCCGAGGCGACGGAGCCCTCATACGCGCAGTACGCCCGGCTGCTGGCGGACCAGGTGCCGGGGCTGTTCGACGGGCGGTACGGGCTGGTGACCGAGTTCGGGCGGTCGCTGCTGGCCAAGCAGGGCACGGTGGTGGCCCGGGTGGAGTACGCCAAGAGCGCGGGCGGGCGGCGGATCGCGGTGACCCACGCGGGCGTGCAGGTCGCGACGCGGACCGTGTACGCGCCGGGGGCGTGGCCGCTCAGGATCGCCGCCTACGACGCCAAGGGACGGCCGAAGCCCGGCCCGGAGGTCGTGCAGGACGTGGCCGGGCCGGCCTGCTTCTCCGGCGACCTGCTGGCCGAGGGCCGTGCGCTGCCCCTGCTGGAACAGGGCGACTACGCGGCGGCGCTGGACACGGGCGCGTACTGCTTCGCGCACCACTACGCCTACAACTCGCTTGCCCGGCCGGGCATCCACGGCTTCGTGCCGGACGGTGCGGGAGGCGTGGAGTTCGCGGTCGTACGGGAGCCGCAGACCATCGCCGAGGTGGTGGCGGAGTCCGGCGGGGCGCACGCGGACGCGCTCACCACCCTCGGGGCGCCCGGAAGCCGTTGACGCGCCCCGGCACCCCTCGCACAAATGGATCAACTCGAGCGCTCCAGGGGTTAGTTGACCCACACTAGTACGCCGGACGCATGTTCCACCGGAAATTGCCAAAGGCCTCACATCCCGCGCGCACCGTGCGTAGTGTCACTGTCACTCAGCCGGAGTCCCAGGCGGGAGGGGAGCCACGGTGCCCGGAATCGACGAGTGCCTGTTGGAAGCGATGCGCCTGCCCGGCGCCCGGGGCGCGGCGCTGGTGGACTGGACCAGCGGCCTCGCCCTCGGCACGGTCGGGGAGGCGCCCGGCGGCGATCACGAGACGACCGCCGCCGAGGCCGCCGAGCTGGCCCGGATGGCCGCCGAGCACGGCGCCTTCGCCGCCCACGGCGACGGGCACCCGCCCATCGAGGACGTGATCGTCAGCAACCGCGACAGCTATCACCTGCTGCGGTTCGTGGACACGTCGTTCGACAGCAGCGTCTTCCTGCATCTGTGGCTCGGCCGCGAGGAGGGCAATCTCGCGCTCGCCCGGATCCGGCTGGGCGAGATGGCGGACCGGCTGGTCCTGGGATGACCGCGGTGCAGACGCCTCCGCCGCCGCTGCCGGTGCGGGACACCTCGCAGCCCCGGGCGCTGTCGCCGATGCTGACCCGGCTCGCCGAGGAGCGGGCCACCGGCGTCCTGGTCCGCGAACACGGCACCCTGTACCTCGCCGAGGGCCGCGTGGTGCATGCCGACAGCCCGCTCGCCCCCGGTCTCGACGTGCTCCTCACAGCCCACGGCACCCTCGCGGCCACCGCCTGGCAGCGGGCCGCCGCCGAGGCCTCCGGCCCGCTGCAGGCCGCCGAACTGCTGCTGGAGTCCGGGCTGCTGCCCACCGGCGCGCTGGAGCTGTGCCACCTGGACGCGCTGTACGACGCCGGGTACTTCGCGCTGGCCCCGAGCAGCGCCCCGGGCCGGTTCCGCTACGACCGCGCGCCCCGGCTCGGCCCGTTGCCCTCGGTGCCGGTCGTCGCCCTGGAACGCGAGACGCTGCGCCGCCGGCTGCTGCTGCACCGGCTGTGGCCCGACCCGGCCGCCGACACCGCCCCGCTGATCCGCGCCGACCCGGTGGCCGCCGCGCCGCTCACGCCCCGGCAGCGAGCGGTCCTGGACCGCGTGGACGGCGTCCGCACGGCCACCGCCATCGCCCGGAACCTGGGTCGGCAGGCCTTCCACACCCTGGTCGACGTGCGCCGGCTCGCGGCGGCCGGCCAGGTCGTCCCGCTGCCGACGGCACCCGCCCCGCCGCCCCCGTTCCCGGTCACCGACCCCGACATCGCGCTGCTGAAGAGGCTCAGGGATGCGCTGGAGGCGCTTTGAACGGCACCGCCCCGCCGAGAGGAGAGAGCTGATGGTGTCCGAGGAAGATCTCCAGGCCGTCCTGGACGAGCTGCACCGGCTGCGCAACCGGGTCCCGCAGCTCACCGGGGCCCTGGCGGCCGGCGTCGACGGGCTCGTCGTCGCCCATGACACCCCGGGGGTCGACCCGGAGGGCCTCTCGGCACTCACCGCCGCCGCGCTCGGCGTCGCCGTCCGGATCACCGACGCCACCGGCAACGGCGGCTTCCGGGAACTGCTGGTGCGCGGCGAGCGCGGCTACGTCGCCACCTACGCGGCCGGCCGCACCGCCGTGCTGACCCTGCTCGCCGAGGGCCGGGTCAACGTGGGCCGGCTGCACCTGGAGGGCCGCCGCTCCGGCGCCCGCATCGGGGAGCTGCTCGACGCCGCCGAGGCCGCCGCCCGCACCGCACGCCAGACCGCCCGCACCACACCACCCGCACGCACCCGCACCACCCGCGCGCCTCGCACCACGGCCGCCGAGGCGCGCACCGCAACCGACAGCTGAGAGGACCACCATGGCCAACACCGAAACCGCGCTGAAGGAAGCCCTCACCTCCATCGAGGGCGCCACCGGCGTCGCACTCGTCGACTACACCAGCGGGATGGCGCTGGGCACGATGGGCGGCAGCAAGAGCTTCGACCTGAACGTGGCCGCAGCGGGCAACACCGACGTGATCCGCGCCAAGATGCGCACGATGGAGATGCTCGGCCTCAAGGGCGAGATCGAGGACATCCTGATCACGCTGTCCGACCAGTACCACCTGATCCGCCTGCTCAGGACCCGCGGCGGCAACGGCCTGTTCCTCTACCTGGTCCTGGACTCCTCGCGGGCCAACCTGGCGATGGCCCGGCACCAGCTGAAGAAGATCGAGGCCGAACTGGAGGTGTAGTCACACCAGTTGAGCGGTACGGCGGCGGGCCCCGCCCGGGGCCGCGTCGCCGGCCGCGATGCCCGTGCCGCGCAGGCCCTTGACGGCCTTGCCCGCCGGGTTCCCGCCGCGCCGGTCGAGCCAGTCGACGCGCACCCACAGCAGCGTCTCCGCGGCGCGCTCGCGCCGCCCGATCCAGGCGGCCTTCAGCCGCAGCCCGGTGCCGAGCCCGGCCAGCAGCATGCCGCCGGCCGCGGGCACCGCGAAGGAGGAGCCGAGCGCCGCGGCGAAGGCCAGCAGCAGCCACCAGCGGTGGCCCCGGCGCCAGTTGCGCACGGTCACCGCCCGGTCCTGCAGCACGTCGTACTTGCCCGCGCGGGCCGCGCCGCGGGCGAGGGCGCCGTACCGGCTCCGCCGCGCCAGCACCACCGCCGCCGCGCCCACGAGGAACAGCACGGCCCCGGCGAGCACCCCGGCCCGGCGCCCGGTGACGCCGGACGGCACCGCGCCGATCCCCGCCGCGAACACTCCGAACCACCACAGCGGTGCGGCTCCCGCCCGTACGACGACGGCCACCCGGGCCAGCCCCTGTCCTCCGCGCGCCACGTCAGCCTCCCGTGTCACGTGTCCACCAAGCGCCTGTGTGCGACAGGCACGGTAGCGGCCGAAGGTGAGACGAATCTGAGAGCGGGGCGCCGGAGCGTCACTCCACGAACAGGCCCCGCGCCGCCGCCTTGGCGTCGAACTCCTCCAGCCGGGCCTGCGCGTCGGGCAGGTCGTCGCAGACCGCCTCCAGCAGCACCCGCCCGAGCAGCATCGGCGCGCACGCGGTGTCGAAGGCGAGCCCGGTGCCGACGGCGGCGGGCAGCAGCAGATCGGAGTGCTTGGCGACCGGCGCGAACGCGGAGTCGGCGACCGTGACGGTCGTCAGGCCGACGTCCTTGGCGTAGGCGAGGGTGTCGACGACCTCGCGCGGATGCCGGGGCAGGGCGAAGCACAGCAGCGCGGAGGCGCCCGCGCGGACGGCGCCGTCGATCCGGTCCTGGATCATCGTGCCGCCCTCGTTGAGCAGCCGGACGTCCGGGTGGACCTTGGCGGCGAAGTAGCAGAAGCCGTACGCCTGGGAGGCGGCGGCGCGCAGGCCGAGCACCGGCAGCGGACGGGAGGCGGCCAGGATCCGGCCGGCCTTCTGCACCGGGCGCGGGTCGGCGAGCAGGTCGGCGAGGTGCCTGAGGTTCTCGATCTCGGCCTCGACGGCCTGCTGGTACTCGTTGAAGGCGCCCGCCTCGGCGGCCGGTTCGGCGGGGACGACCTCGCGCAGGTGCCTGCGCAGCGCCGGGTAGCCGTCGAAGCCCAGCGCCACCGCGAACCGGGTCACCGACGGCTGGCTGACCCCGGCCAGCTCGGCCAGCTCCACGCTGGACAGGAACGGCACGTCGGCGGCCCGCCGGACCATGCTGTGCGCGATCCGGCGCTGGGTCGGGGTGAGCCGGTGCCCCTCGAAGAGGGCCTGCAGCCGGTTCGCGGGGCTGTCGGTCGCACCCGTCGCCTCGGTATCCCTGTCCACGCTCATGACGCGCTCCCCCTCCAGATCTCCGTGAACCGGTCGAGCAGTGCGGCCGCCTGTGTCACGTCGTCCGTGAGCGGCCGGTCGGCCGGGTCGGCGTCCAGGACCGACTCGGCGAGCGCGAACGCCCGGCCGGCCGGCAGCCCCGGGTCGGGCCGCAGATCGCGCTGGCGCAGCGCGCGGACGGCGGCGACCAGTTCGCAGCCGACCACCAGACGATACGCACCGCACGCGCGCAGGGTCTGCCGCGCGGCGAGCGAGGCGAAGCTCGCCTGTTCCTCGACGCCCCGGGAGAGTACAGCGTGGCCCAGCGAGGCGGGCGCGGAAAAGGCGCGCAGTTCGCCGAGGGCCGCCCCGGCCGCGTACTCCAGGATCATCACGCCGGAGGAGGCCGGCTGGTGGTCGGCGAGGAAGGGGCGCAGCCGGGTGTAGGCGGGCTCGTTGAGGGTGGACAGGCGGGAGGTGGACAGCCGGGCGACCTGGGTCAGCGCGAGCCTGAAGTGGTCGAGGGCGAGGGCGAGCTGGGCCTGGTAGAAGCCGCCGTGGTGGTAGGCGGTCAGGTCCTCGGGGGAGATCAGCGGGTTCTCGGCGGCCGCGTTGATCTCCACGGTGAGGACCTGCTCCAGGGCGTCGGCGGCGTCGTGCGCGGGGCCGTGGATCTGGGGCAGGCAGCGGAAGCCGTAGGAGTCCTGGATCCGGCCGAGGGGCGGGGCCGGCCGGTCGGCGGCGCCGATCAGCTCCCGCATCCGCCGGGCCACCTCGGTGCTGCCCCGGTGCGGGCGGGCGGCGTGCACGGGCGCCGCGTACGCCTCGTGGGAGCCGTCGACGGCGAGCAGCGACAGGGCCGCGACGACCTGGGTGGCGCCGATGAGCCCGCGCAGTTCGTGCAGGGCGAGCGCGGACTGGCCGAGGGTGAGGGCGTTGCTGCTGATCAGGGCCAGGGCGTCGTTGTTGTCGAGGGGCTGCGGCGCGGGCGCGCCCGCGCCGCGCCAGGGGTGTTCGCCGACGAGCGCGAGGCCGACCTGGGCCAGGGCCGCGATGTCGCCGGTGCCGACGGAGCCGAACTCGTTGACCACCGGATACGCGCCGCTCTTCAGGGCCTCGCACAGGGCGGTGATCACGCCGGGCCTCAGGCCCGCGCCCCCGGCCAGCAGCTGGTTGGCGCGGACGGCGAGCATGGCGCGCACCTGGCGGGCCGGGAGCTGTTCGCCGATGGCGCCGGCGTGGCTGCGCAGCAGGCGCAGGCCGTGGCCGGCGGCGGCCTCGGTGGGCACGTCCTCGTTCCGGTTGGCGCCCACGCCGGTGGAGCGGCCGTAGACGCGCCCGGTGGCGGCGATCTGCCGGGCGGCGTTCCAGGAGTGCTCCACGCGCCGCATCGCGTCGGCCTCCGGCACCGGGTGCGCGCTGCCGTCGGCGAGCCGTACGACGTCGTCGACGCCGAGCCCGGTGCCGTCGAGGATCACCGCGGCCGACTGCACCGGTGCCGGTGCGTCCACGATGCGAGACACCATCACGCCCAAACTCCCCTCAAGTCGGACATCCCGTCTTGCCACTTGGTCATCCGTTACGGCGGATTAACACCAACCCGTTGACAACCTATTCACACACCAAGAACTCTGCATGACGTTATACAGCCGGGCAAGGGACATCTCATGATCCAGTTCGATGCGGTCCACAAGCGCTTCCCCAACGGCACCACAGCAGTCCACGACCTCACCCTGGAGATGCCGGAGGGCGGTGTCACCGTCCTGGTCGGATCCTCCGGTTGCGGCAAGACGACCACCCTGCGGATGATCAACCGGATGGTCGAGCCGACCTCCGGCACCATCCGCGTCGGCGGCAAGGACGTCACCCGGCAGGACGCGGCCGAGCTGCGCCGCTCCATCGGCTACGTCATCCAGCAGGCCGGCCTCTTCCCGCACCGCACGGTGCTCGACAACATCGCCACCGTCCCGCTCCTGCTCGGCTGGAACCGCAGGAAGGCCCGGGCCCGCGCCGCCGAACTCCTGGAAACCGTGGGCCTGGCCCCCGAGGCCGGCCGGCGTTACCCGCACCAGCTCTCCGGCGGCCAGCAGCAGCGGGTCGGCGTCGCCCGCGCGCTCGCCGCCGACCCGCCGGTGCTGCTCATGGACGAGCCGTTCGGCGCGGTCGACCCGGTCGTCCGCACTCAACTCCAGGGCGAACTGCTCAGGCTCCAGAAGGAGTTGAGCAAGACCATCGTCTTCGTCACGCACGACATCGACGAGGCCGTGCGCCTCGGCGACCGGATCGCCGTGTTCCGCACCGGCGGCCACCTGGTCCAGTGCGCCGCACCCGCCGAACTCCTGGCCCGCCCCGCGGACGAGTTCGTGGCCGGCTTCCTCGGCGCCGAGCGCGGTCTGAAGCTGCTCTCGCTGAAGACGCTCGCCGACGTCCCCCAGGGCCCGGCACCGCAAGGCACCGCCTGGAGCCTGGTCCTCGACGCGCGGAACAAGCCCCTCCACTGGGCCTCGCAGGACGCCCGGATCCCCGTACGCCCCCTGAAGGACACCGACTCCCTGCTCTCCGCGCTGAACGAGTCGGTCGCCTCCCCCACCGGGCTGGTCGCCCGCGTCGACGCCGACGGCGTCCTCACCGGCGTCTCCTCCCGCGACGACATCCACGAGCACGCCGGCCGCGCCCACGCCGAAGTGAGGGTGGCCGCATGACGATCGACTGGTCGTGGATATCGGCCCACACCGACGACCTCACCACCCTCACGCTCTCCCACCTCCAGGCCGCGCTCACGGCCGTCGCCCTCGGCCTGCTGATCTCGCTCCCGCTGGCGGTGGTCGCCCACCGCATCCCCCGGCTGCGCGGCTTCCTGCTCGGCGCGTCCAACGTGCTGTTCACGATCCCGTCGATCGCGATCTTCGTCCTGCTGCTCCCGGTCAGCGGCCTGACCCGCACCACCACCGTCACCGGCCTGACGATCTACACCCTGGTCGTCCTGCTGCGGAACACCGTCGAGGGCCTGGACTCGGTCCCCGTGAAGGTGAAGGAGGCCGCGAAGGCGATGGGCACGCGCCCGCTGCGCACGCTCCTCACCGTCGAGTTCCCGCTCGCCCTCCCCGTGATCATGGCGGGCGTCCGGATCTCCACGGTCATGTCGATCTCCCTCGTCTCCGTCGCGACCTACATCGGCGACGGCGGCCTCGGCCAGCTCTTCACCGACGGCTTCCAGCGCGACTTCCCCACCCCGGTGATCGCCGGAGTGGTCCTCACCCTGCTCCTCGCGGTCGTCGCCGACGCGGCCCTGGTCGCCGTCCAGTACGCCCTCACCCCCTGGACCAGGAGGCGAGCCTGAGATGTACGAACTGTTCAAGAACCTCGGGAGGTGGCTGGTCAGCGGCTCCCAGTGGACCGGCCCCGACGGCATCGCGCACCGCCTCGCCGAGCACCTCCAGTACTCCCTGCTGGCCACGCTCATCGCCGCCGCCATCGGCCTGCCGCTCGGCCTGCTGATCGGGCACACCGGCAAGGGCGCCTTCCTGGCGATCAACCTCGCCTCCTTCGGCCGGGCCCTGCCCACGGTCGGCCTCGTCGTGCTGGTCTTCCTGGCCGGCGGCCTGTCGATGCTGCCGGTGTACGTCGCCCTGGTCGCCCTCGCGGTCCCCGCGATCGTCACCAACACCTACGCCGGCATGACCGCCGTCGACCCGGACGTGAAGGACGCCGCACGCGGCCAGGGCATGCGCGGCCACCAGGTCCTGTTCCAGGTCGAGCTGCCGCTCGCGCTGCCACTGATCATGACGGGCCTGCGCCTGGCCCTGATCCAGGTCGTCGCCACGGCCACCATCGCCGCGTACGTCTCCTTCGGCGGGCTGGGCCGCTACGTCTTCGACGGCCTCGCCCAGCGCGACCTGGTCCAGGTGCTCGGCGGGGCGGTGCTGGTCGCCGTGGTCGCCGTCGTCCTGGACGTGGCCCTCGCCGCCCTCCAGCGCATCCTGTTCCGCCACCGCACCGCCTAACCCCCGGGAATCCCCGATGAACCGACGTACTGTCCTCGGCGGCCTGTTCGCGGTCGCCTCCGTCCCCGCCCTCTCCGCCTGCGCCGGCGGCATCACCTCCCTCAACGGCCAGGGCTCCGCCGCCGGCGGCGCCGGCTCCAGCAAGGGCGGAGTCACCATCGGCACGGCCAACTTCACCGAGAACCAGGTCCTCGGCTACCTCTACGCGGTCGCCCTGCAGGGCGCCGGCGTGAAGACGACCGTCCGCCCCAACCTCGGCACCCGCGAGATCGTCATCCCCGCGCTCAGGGGCGGCGACATCGACCTGCTGCCCGAGTACCAGGGCGCCCTGCTCAACTACCTCGCGCCGAAGGTCACCGCCACCGAGTCGGGCGAGATGCAGAACGCCCTCACCCAGGCCCTCCCGGCGGGCCTCCAGGTGCTGCCGTACGGCATGGCGGAGGACTCCGACGCCTTCGTCGTCACCCGCGAGACGGCGCGGAAGTACGGGCTGGCCTCCCTCGCCGACCTGAAGAAGCAGAACGGCAGGCTGGTCATCGGCGCCGCCCCCGAGGTGAAGAAGCGCCAGGTCGGCGCGGTCGGCCTGAAGGACGTCTACGGCGTGGAGTTCAAGGAGTTCAAGTCGCTCGACTCCGACGGGCCGCTGGTCAAGGGCGCGTTGAAGAAGGGCGACGTGGACGTGGCGAACCTGTTCACCACCGACACCGACATCAAGGCCAACGACTGGGTGGTGCTCACCGACCCCGCGCACCTCATACCCAGCCAGCACATCGTCCCGCTGATCGCCGACCGCAAGGCCGACGACACCGTCCGCAAGGCCCTCGCCCGGCTCGGCAACCTGCTGACCACGGCCCAGCTCACCGAGCTCAACCGGCAGGTGGACAAGGACAAGAAGGACCCCGAGGACGTCGCGAACGCCTACGCCCGGCAGCACGGGCTGGTGAAGTAGATGAGCGGCCTGGTGGAACTGCGCTCCATCGACGTCGTCCCCGACGAGGAGCGGCACGGCACGGCCTTCAGCCAGTTCACGCTCTGGCTGGGCGCCAACCTGCAGATCACGGCGGTCGTCACCGGCGCCCTCGCGGTCGTCTTCGGCGGGGACGTCGTCTGGTCGCTCGCGGGCCTGCTGCTGGGCAACCTGCTCGGCGGCGCGGTGATGGCCCTGCACTCGGCGCAGGGCCCGAGGCGCGGTCTGCCGCAGATGATCCAGTCACGGGCGCAGTTCGGGGTGCGCGGGGCGGTCGTACCGCTGCTGCTGGTGATCGTGATGTACGTCGGCTTCTTCGCGTCCGGCAGCGTGCTCGCCGGGCAGGCGGTGGGCGAGTTGACGCACACGAACGACACCACCGGGATCGTGGTCTTCGCCGCCGTCACGGCGGTCACGGCGGCCGTCTACACCGGCCCGCTGGTGGACCGGCTCGGCGGCGCGGACGTCTCCTGGATCGTGGGCCTCGCCGTACCGGCGCTGCTGTACTGGCTGACCGGGCGGCGGAACGCGGCGTACCCGCCCGGGAACCCCGAGGGGAAGAGGGGGGTTGTCCCCAGTGCGCGGGGCGTGAGCGCTCCCTAACGTGGGGGCATGACCGGAGTGGACGGGCGGAACACGGACCTGAGAAAAGAACTCGACGCCACCCTGCAGACCCGCCGGGAGCTGGGCGAGGAGTACGAGACGGCGCTGGTCGACTCCTTCCTGGAGAAGGTCGAGCAGCGGATCGACGACGCGGTGGACCGCCGGGTGCGCCGTCATCTGGCCGAACAGCAGCTGGCGACCGCGCGCGACGCCCGGCGCCCGAAGAACGCCGACACGTGGTCGGAGCGCTTCGGGCTCGCGATCATCTCGCTGGTCCTGGCGATCCCGCTGACCGCCGTGGCCGGCGGGGTCGCGGGGACGGGGGGGGACGGTGGCCGCGTGGGTCGGCATCGTCGGCGTCAACTTCGCCCAGGCGGTGCGGCTCAACCCGGAGCTGCTCACCGGCCGCCGCAACCGCTCCGGCCGCGAGGACTGAGCCCGGCCCGCGCCGGCCGGACCGGGCGGCAGGCCGGACCGGCCTCGAAGCCGCCGGCCCACCGGCCGCGCCGAGCGCCGCTCCGGGCCTGCCGCGTCGAGCGCCGGTCCCGAACAATGTCGCGCCGAGCGCCGGTTCACACCTGCCGGACGGCCGGGCGGGAAGACCGGCGGTTGACGCCTGCCGGGTCGGCAGGACCATGGTCTGGCGGAGGTTGACGGGCCGGGGCCGGCTGGTGGCGTAGGCGACGACGTCCGCGATCTCCGCAGCGGAGAGCCCGCCGATCGTGCCGAACATCGCCTCCAGCTGCCCGGACAGCCCCTGGCGATCGTGGTGTACACGCCGGAACCGGGTTCGCAGACGGTGGAGCGCCTTGCTCTGCCGGGGAGTTGGGCGTCCAGCACCGCTCGCTGACCCCCTCTGGGAAAGAGTTGCGCGGGGACCGCCGCACCCCCGTCTCCGGGGGGCGGGACGACGGCGGTCCCCGCGAGGGACGCGGGCCGGGTCAGGGCCGGGCTGCGCGTCCATGGCGTCCATGGAGGTCCGGGAGCCGCTCCGGAGGTCCTTGGCGCCGTTCGGCGCCGGCCGGGGCGGGGAGCCGCTCCCGCCCTGCCGACACCCACTAATCTGCCGGACCCGTGTTAAGCGGGTGCTGCGCGCACGTGACACGCTCGTACCACTTCCGCGAACCCCGTCTCCCCGCAAGCCGGCGGGATGAACCCGCAGTTCACCGGGGGTTCCCTACTGCTTTCCGCCCTTCGCGAGGAACGCCAGCAGGTCCTGCCGGCTGACCACGCCGGTGGGCTTGCCCTCGACGAGGACGATCGCCGCGTCCGCCGAGCCGAGCACCGACATCAGGTCGCCGACCGGCTCGCCGGAGCCGACCTGGGGCAGCGGGGCGGACATGTGCTTCTCCAGCGGGTCGTCGAGGGAGGCCCGCTTGTTGAACAGGGCGTCGAGCAGCTCGCGCTCCACCACGGAGCCGACGACCTCGGCGGCCATCACGTCGGGGTGCCCGGCGCCCGGCTTGACGACCGGCATCTGCGAGACGCCGTACTCGCGCAGCACCTCGATGGCCTGGCCGACGGTCTCCTCGGGGTGCATGTGCACCAGGGAGGGGATGGTGCCGCCCGCCTTGTCGCTGAGCACGTCGCCGACGCGGGCGCTCGGGCCCTCGTCCTCCAGGAAGCCGTAGTCGGCCATCCACTCGTCGTTGAAGATCTTGCTGAGGTAGCCGCGGCCGCTGTCCGGCAGGAGCACCACCACGACGTCGTCCGGGCCCAGCCGCTCGGCCACCCGCAGCGCCGCCACGACCGCCATGCCACAGGAGCCGCCGACCAGCAGGCCCTCCTCCTTGGCGAGCCGGCGGGTCATCTGGAAGGAGTCCTTGTCGGAGACGGCGACGATCTCGTCGGCGACGGTCCGGTCGTAGGCGGTCGGCCAGAAGTCCTCGCCGACGCCCTCCACCAGGTACGGCCGCCCGGAGCCGCCGGAGTACACCGAGCCCTCCGGGTCGGCGCCGATGACCTTGACCCGGCCGTCACTCACGTCCTTCAGATAGCGGCCGGTGCCCGAGATGGTGCCGCCGGTGCCCACGCCCGCCACGAAGTGGGTGATCCTGCCCTCGGTCTGCTCCCACAGCTCGGGGCCGGTGGAGTGATAGTGCGAGAGCGGGTTGTTGGGGTTGGAGTACTGGTCGGGCTTCCACGCGCCCGGGGTCTCGCGGACGAGCCGGTCGGAGACGTTGTAGTAGGAGTCCGGGTGCTCGGGCGCGACCGCGGTCGGGCACACGACGACCTCGGCGCCGTAGGCGCGCAGCACGTTGATCTTGTCGGTGGACACCTTGTCGGGGCACACGAAGATGCACTTGTACCCCTTCTGCTGCGCCACGATGGCCAGGCCCACCCCGGTGTTGCCGCTGGTCGGCTCGACGATCGTCCCGCCCGGCTTCAGCTCCCCGCTCTGCTCGGCGGCCTCGATCATGCGCAGGGCGATGCGGTCCTTCACGGAACCGCCCGGGTTGAAGTACTCCACCTTGGCCAGGACGGTCGCCTGGATGCCCTTGGTCACGCTGTTGAGCCTCACCAGCGGGGTGTTGCCGACGAGACTGATCATCGAGTCGTGGAATCGCACCGTTGTCTCCGGTTGCTTGCAAAAAGAAATGGTCGTGGTGGTGCAGCCAGCCTAAGGCCAGGTGCGCGGCCGGCGCGGTCGTTCACTCACCGTTGAGATTGGCGCACGGTCGGTACGGGGCAAGGAGTGGGTGTACGGCTACGAGGAGGTGGCGGCGACGCATGACGCGCATGTCGAGGGCGAGAGTGGCCCGGCGCATCGCGGCCGGGGCGGCGTACGGCGGCGGCGGGGTCGGGCTGGTCGGCGCGGCGGCGGTCGGCCTGCTGCTGGCGGAGGTGCGACTGGCCAGACGCCATGTGGGCAACGGCAGCGGCGGCCGGGTTCCGGTCGCCGACGGTGTGTACGGCCACGGGTACGACATCCCGGGTGAGCCCCCGCTGCGTCTGACGATGCTGGGCGACTCCACGGCGGCCGGGCAGGGCGTGCACCGGGCGGGCCAGACGCCGGGCGCGCTGCTGGCGTCGGGCTTAGCGGCGGTGGCGGAACGCCCGGTGGAACTGCGCAACGTCGCTCTGCCCGGGGCCCAGTCGGACGACCTGGACCGCCAGGTCAGCCTGGTGCTGTCCGCCGGGACTCCCGTCCCGGACATCTGCGTGATCATGATCGGCGCGAACGACGTCACCCACCGGATGCACCCGACCCGCTCGGTGCGCCACCTGTCGGCGGCGGTACGGCGGCTGCGTACGGCCGGCGCGGAGGTGGTGGTCGGCACCTGTCCCGACCTCGGCACGATCGAGCCGGTGCAGCAGCCGCTGCGCTGGCTGGCGCGGCGGGCCTCGCGGCAGCTGGCGGCGGCGCAGACGATCGGGGTCGTGGAGCAGGGGGGACGGACCGTGTCCCTCGGGGACCTGCTGGGCCCGGAGTTCGAGGCGAATCCGCGGGAGCTGTTCGGCCCCGACAACTACCACCCCTCGGCGGAGGGTTATGCGACGGCGGCGATGGCGGTGCTGCCGACGGTGTGCGCGGCGCTGGGCCTGTGGCCGGAGGAGGAGCGGCCGGACGTGACGCGCCGCGAGGGCTTCCTGCCGGTGGCGCGGGCGGCCGCCGAGGCGGCGTCGGAGGCGGGCACCGAGGTCACGGCGGCCATGCCGACGGGGCCGCGCGGCCCGTGGGCGCTGCTGAAACGGCGCCGGCGGCGCCGCGTGCCGGAGGCCGAGCCCGCCCGGCCGGCCCCGTGAACCACGGCCAGGCGCCAAGCAAGCGCTTAGTAAATTGCGGTCAGTGTCACACCGCCACACCGGTGACCTGGCCCATACGTAGCGGTAACTTCCCAACCGGCCCTGCCCGAAAAGCAAACCGTCCACTGGAGCCGTGATGCCCGAAGCCGTCATCGTCTCGACCGCCCGCTCCCCCATCGGCCGCGCCTTCAAGGGCTCCCTCAAGGACCTGCGCCCCGACGACCTGACCGCCACGATCATCCAGGCGGCACTCGCCAAGATCCCCGAGCTGGACCCGAGGGACATCGACGACCTGATGCTCGGCTGCGGCCTGCCCGGCGGCGAGCAGGGCAACAACCTCGGCCGGATCGTCGCCGTGCAGATGGGGATGGACCACCTGCCCGGCTGCACGATCACCCGCTACTGCTCCTCCTCCCTGCAGACCTCCCGTATGGCCCTGCACGCGATCAAGGCCGGCGAGGGCGACGTCTTCATCTCGGCCGGCGTCGAGACGGTCTCCCGGTTCGTGAAGGGCAACTCCGACAGCCTGCCGGACACCCACAACCCCTTCTTCGCCGAGGCCGAGGCCCGCACCGCCGCCGTCGCCGAGCAGGAGGGCACCACCTGGCACGACCCGCGCGAGGACGGCCTGGTGCCGGACGCGTACATCGCGATGGGGCAGACGGCGGAGAACCTGGCCCGCTGGAAGGGCATCACCCGCCAGGAGATGGACGAGTTCGGCGTGCGCTCGCAGAACCTCGCCGAGGAAGCCATCAAGAACGGCTTCTGGGAGCGCGAGATCACCCCGGTGACCCTGCCCGACGGCACCGTCGTGTCCAAGGACGACGGCCCGCGCGCCGGCGTCACCCTGGAGGGCGTCGCCGGCCTCAAGCCGGTCTTCCGCCCGGACGGCCTGGTCACCGCCGGCAACTGCTGCCCGCTCAACGACGGCGCCGCCGCCGTCGTCATCATGAGCGACACCAAGGCCCGCGAGCTGGGCCTGACCCCGCTCGCCCGGATCGTGTCCACCGGCGTCTCCGGTCTGTCCCCCGAGATCATGGGCCTCGGCCCGGTCGAGGCGAGCAAGCAGGCCCTGGCCCGCGCCGGCCTCACCATCGACGACATCGACCTGGTCGAGATCAACGAGGCCTTCGCCGCCCAGGTGATCCCCTCCTACCGCGAACTCGGCATCGACATCGACAAGCTGAACGTCAACGGCGGCGCCATCGCCGTCGGCCACCCCTTCGGCATGACCGGCGCCCGCATCACCGGCACGCTCATCAACTCGCTGCAGTGGCACGACAAGCAGTTCGGCCTGGAGACGATGTGCGTGGGCGGCGGCCAGGGCATGGCGATGGTCATCGAGCGCCTCAGCTGACGCACGGTCGGTAGCGAACCGGACACGTTACGTCGGGGAACGGCCCAGAACCGAGGAGACTCCGGAGTTCTGGGCCTTTCCGTGATCCAATCTCCCCCAGGATGTGACCTATCTGACTCACCGCCCGCATCGGTGCAGGTCAGGGCAGGTCAGCGCAGCACACGACACACCCGGGAAGCCAAAGCCCTGTCCGGTTCGTGACGTTACGCACTGACAGTTGCATAGTCCGCCCTTCAAGCTGAGGTAGGAAGTCGGGGGTCGACTTTGAACCTGGGAGTACGTCAGTGAGCGCCATGCCGATCGCCCTGCTGCTCACCACGGCCGCCACGGGCGCCGTGGGCGTCGCCGTCCTGCGCACCGTTCTGAAGCTGCGCCGCCAGCTGGCGGAGCTCCAGGCCCAGCTCGCCGAGAACCAGGCGGCCGCCCTGGGCGCGCTGCTGCCGAACGCCCGCGGCAGCGCCGACACCGACCGCATACGGGCCGCGGTGGCCGAGGCGCTCGCCGAGGAGCGGGAGCGCGAGCTGGCCGAGGCGCGTGCCTTCTGGGCGGCGCAGGAAGCCCGTGACGCCTCCGACACGCCGACCCTGCTCGGCCTGCCCGAGCACGACGTGTTCCTGCCCCGGCAGGCCGACTTCGCCGGTCTGGAGCCGGTGTCCGAGCCGACCGCCGAGGCCGACGAGTTCGCCGGGGAGTCCCCGGAGCTGGCCGCGGCCCGCCGCCGCCACCCCTCGCACCCCGACTTCGTCCCGGTGCAGTCGCCGGCGGTGAACGACCACGAGCGCACCGTCACCATGCTGGAGCAGCTGTCCGCGCAGCGCGTCGAACTCGCCGACGTCCGTCCGGGCCCGCTCGGCACCCTCGACGTGTACGTCTTCGCCGACGGCACCACCCTGTGCATGACCCCGGGCCACCGCGAGACCGCCGAACGCCTGGCGGCGGCGGTCGAAGCGGGCGAGGCCCCCTATCTCCTGGGCGG
This sequence comes from Streptomyces sp. NBC_00557, assembly GCF_036345995.1. Lineage (NCBI taxonomy): Bacteria > Bacillati > Actinomycetota > Actinomycetes > Kitasatosporales > Streptomycetaceae > Streptomyces > Streptomyces sp. NBC_00557. The sequence goes on along the minus strand of NZ_CP107796.1, from coordinate 4,849,614 downwards.
CTCCGGCATCTCCGGCGCCTACACCCTGACCTTCGCCTGCGGCGAGGACATGGTCTTCATCCTGGCGGACCGGGTCATCGCGTCGCTGTAAGGGTTCTTCACCGCGGGGCCGGCCTCAGACCCCCGCCCGCTCCCGCGCCTCCTCCACCATGCGCACCGCTTCGGCGACCTCGTCGTCGCTCTGCAGCACCAGCGCCAAGTCGTGGGCGGCCACGAGGATTTGGTCCGCCACGGCGAACATTCCCGCGTCCGGCATCTGACGGGCCTCCGTCCCGGGCTCCTCGACGGCCTGCGCCCACCGTGCCAGTTGCCTGGCCAGCGCCAGCGCCTCGGCGGCGGCGCCGCGCTGGAGCCGGCTCTGCGGCGCCGCGCGCAATCGGTCGGCGAAGTGATCCACGGCTCGGTTCAAGGGCGTCGTATCAACCACGCGCCGAGCGTAACGCGCCGCACTGTTGCCAATACGCGAACGCTCAGGCACCGTGACGTGAAGGACCGGCTTACATCCCCTTTGCGTTCGGAGGCGCCGATGTCCCAGCTCTTCTCGGAGGAGACCCACCGCAATCTGCTCGCCCGCATCCCCCACTGCACCGGTCGCGAAGTCTCCGACTGGCTGCGCACCGTCGAAGAAGGCCCCGCCCTGTTCCGCTTCGAGGAGAAGGTCAGCTGGCTCCGGCACGAGTACGACCTCGCGTACGGCCACGCGAAGGCGATCGTCCACGAGTACGACCTGAGGAGGGCAGCGCGCAAGCTGCTCTAGACGCGGAAAGGGCCCCGGAGCGGAACTCCGGGGCCCTTTTCGCGAGCTGCCTGACGACCGGCGTGTGCGCTAGTCGTTGTTGGTGAAGATCGCCACCAGGCGCAGCATCTCCAGGTAGATCCAGACCAGCGTCACGGTGAGGCCGAACGCGGCCAGCCAGGACTCGTTGCGCGGGGCGCCGTAGGCGATGCCGTCCTCGATCTGCTTGAAGTCGAGGGTCAGGAAGAACGCGCCGAGCACGATGGCGACGATGCCGACGAGCGCGCCCAGCGGGCCGAAGCTGCGCAGGCCGCCGTCCTCGGCGACGCCGAAGGCGACCAGCAGCAGGTTCACCGCCATGACCGCCAGGAAGGCCAGCGCGATGGCCATGCCGACACGGGCGTAGCGGGCGGTGACGCGGATCCAGCCGGCCTTGTAGACCAGCAGGGTCGCGGCCGAGACCGCCATGGTGCCGAGCACCGCCTGGAAGGGGGCGCCGCTCCAGCGGCTGTTGTACATCTCGCTGATGACGCCGAGGAAGACGCCCTCGAAGGCCGCGTACCCGAGGATCAGGGCGGGCGACGGCGTGCGCTTGAAGCTCTGGACCATCGCCAGGACGAACGCGACGATCGCCGAGCCGATGGCCAGGCCGTAGCTGGTGGCCGTGACCGGCAGCAGCGCCCAGGCGAGGACGGCGCCGACGGCGACGGTGCCGAGCGTGATGGCCGAGCGGACGACGACGTCGTCCATCGTCATCCGGTCGGTGGTGACCGGGGCCTGCGGCGGGGCGCCGTGCTGAAGGTCCTGCTGCGCGTACGGGTTCTGGGCGTAGGGGTTCTGCGCGTACGGGTTGCCCTGTGCGTACCCGGCCTGCGGTGCGGTGTGGAAACCGGCGTAGCCGCCGGCGCGGCTGAACCCCCGTCGCGAGAAGACCGGGTTGCTGCTCCTCATTTCACTCCTCCATGGCTGCCGTGCGCAGCCTTGGCTCAAGAGTAATGGATTGGTAAAGGACCGATCGTCGTCCTTCAGGAGGATCTTTCCTTCACCGTGCTGCGCAACACGCTACGTGAGCCGGTGATTCCCGGCCACGGTTGATCGCATTCCCTGACGAACCTGCGACCTAACCGTCGAGGGGGAATCCCGTGTACGCCTCCGCCAGGTCGGTCGCGGCGGCGCGGGAGGTGGCGATCCGGTCCAGCCGGGCCAGTTGGAGGCGGGCGTCGAAGGGGGTGGCGTCCGGGGCCGGATGGAGCATCGTCGTCATGTCGCAGGAGAACCGCTCGGCCTGCCAGACGCGGCGTAGGCAGGTCGCCGAGTAGGCGTCGAGCAGCTCCGCCGAGCCGGTCTCCTTCTCGTGGGCGAGGGCGCGGGCGAGGGTGACGACGTCGCCGACGGCGAGGTTCAGCCCCTTGGCGCCGGTCGGCGGCACGATGTGGGCGGCGTCGCCGGCGAGGAGGAGCCGGCCGTGCCGCATCGGCTCGTGCACGAAGGAGCGCATCGGCGTGACCGACTTCTGGGTGATCGGGCCGCGTTCCAGCCGCCAGTCGTCGTCCGTCTCGAACCGGCGCTCCAGCTCGTCCCAGATCTCCTCCTCGCTCCAGTCGTCCGCCTTCGTGTCGGCGGGCACTTGGAGGTAGAGGCGGGACACGGAGGGCGAGCGCATGGAGAGGAGGGCGAAGCCGCGGTCGTGGCGGGCGTAGACGAGTTCGTCGTGCGAGGGGGCGACGTCGGCGAGGATGCCGAGCCAGGCATAGGGGTACGTCCGTTCGAACGTGCGGGACAGGGCGGCGGGGAAGGCCTTGCGGGTCACGCCCCAGAAGCCGTCGCAGCCGACGGCGTAGTCGCACTCCAGCACGTCCTCGCGGCCCTGGTGGCGGAACCGGACGCGCGGCCGGTCGCCCTCGGCGCCCTCCACGGCCAGCGCCTCGGCCTCGAACAGCAGCGGTCCGCCCTCCTTGAGCTGAAGGGCGATCAGGTCCTTGCAGACCTCGGTCTGGGCGTACACCATCACCGACCGGCCGCCGGTCAGGCCGGGGAAGTCGACGCGGTGCCGGCGCCGGTCGAAGCGCAGCTCGATGCCGTCGTGCCGCAGCCCCTCCCGGTCCATCCGCTCCCCGGCGCCGGCCGCGCGCAGCACATCGACCGTGCCCTGCTCCAGGATTCCGGCGCGCTGCCGATGTTCCACATAGGCACGGTCGCGGCTCTCCAGGACGACCGAGTCGATGCCGGCACGGTGCAGCAGCCGCGCGAGCAGCAGTCCGGCCGGCCCGGCTCCGATGATGCCGACGGTGGTGCGCATCGGTACGTCCCTTCGGGGTCGACTCTACGGCGTTCGTCAGGTGAACTTTTGTTCATTGAGTTCTGCGCGCCGAGTCTGCGCCGGAGGGCATCCGATGTCAATGGGTCCGAGGCGCCTGCGCGGGCGCGCAAACGGCCGCCCGCCGGCTCCTCGAGGGGCGTCTCGGAACCGGCGGACGGCCGTGCGCGGCGGCGGGGCGGTCAGTGCCCGGGCCAGCCGTCCAGGTGGCGGTGGAGGGTGACCGTGGGCTGGGCCTTGGCCTTCGGCGCGTGGGCCACCGCGTCCCGCAGGACCGCGCTCACCTCGCCCGCCAGGCCGTCGACGCGCTGCTTCAGCTCGGCCGCCGGCAGCGTGGAGCGGGTCAGCGCGTCCAGCCGGCGGTGGATGTCGGCGAGCTTCTGCCGGGCGCCGGCGTCCAGGGTGAGCGGGGCCGGGGTGGAGACGACGAACTGGTAGGCGCCGGCGAGGGTCTGGCAGCCGGTGCACTCCTTGTTGGCCGCGTCGCTGAGGTTCACGGCGTTCAGGTGGGTGCGCTCACCGGCGAAGGTGACGATCTGGAAGGACAGCGCGACGGACCGGCAGTGGTCGTCGGCCGAGCAGCCGGTGGAGACGGCGTTGGCCTGGTTGCGCACCCCGGCCGCGTTCACGGTGCCGAACTGGCGGATCGTGAAGGAGTCCTCGGCCCGCGTGTGGTGGGCCCGGTCGGCGTGGCTGAAGACGTGGTCGGACGCGAACGCCGCGTGCGCCGTGCCGGTCAGGGCCTGCGCCGGTACGGCGGTGGCGGCGCCGGCGACTCCGGCGGCTCCGGCCGCGAACAGGCCCATGCGCAGGGCGTGCCGGGCGAAAGGATGGTTGCTGGAGCGTGCCTTGCGGTGGCTGCTCATGGGGTCTCCGTACATGGTTCGGGCGGCCCGCGCGGGCCGGAGAAGTGTGGCTGATGCGGTGTCAGGAGGACGCCGGTGCGGGCGAGGCGTCGCTCGGCGCCGCCGTGGGGCTCCCGGTCGTCGACGCGGGGACGCTCTCCGACGGGGTCGGGGAGGCCGGGGGCCCGGGGTCCTGGCTGGTGGGCGGGGTGGGATCCGCGGTGGCGCCGCCGGAGGACGACTCCGGCCGGTGGGATCCGGATCCGGTCGGCGCGCCCGGCGTCGCCGGCCGCGACGCCGACGACGGGAGCTCCGCCCCGGACGCGCTCGCCGAGGCGCCGGGCGACACCGCGGCCCCCGGCACGGAGGCGGAGGCTCCCGGCACCGCCGACGGCGACACGGAGGCGCCGCCGGTGCCGGGTCCGCCGTGCCCGTCGTGGCCCGGGGTCGAGGCGTCCCTCGGCGAGGGCGCCTCGGTCGGCACCCCGGGCTGCAGGATGGGCGCGATCGGGGGCTTCTTCGGCAGCGGCCTCGGGGTCATGCCGGACACCCAGGCGTAGGAGAGCCCGGTCAGTCCGGCGAGGGCGAGCACGCACAGCGCGAGGCGCAGCCGGGGCCGTCCCGCGGTGGAGCGCTTCGCGGCCCGCAGCAGCCGGCCGCCGATCTTCACGGAGAGATAGACGACACCGGCCATCGGGCACAGCAGCATCACGCTGCCGATCACCCCGACCAGCCCGGCGACGATCTGCCCGTGCGCGAACGCCGCGCCGGTGCCGAGGAGTTGCTCGGTGAGCGAGCGCACCATGGTGGTGAGGATCCGGGGCAGGTTCCACAGCGCGTAGCCCATCTCGCCGGCGATCAGCGGCACCATGGTCAGCACCCAGCCGGCCACGATGGTGCGCGCGGACCGCTTGAGCCCGGCGACCTCCGTGCGCGCCGCCCGGCCCTTGGCGCCGGGCACGAGCGAGAGCAGGATCGGCTTGATCTTGCCGTAGAGATCCGGCACTCCGGCGAGGTCGCCGAGGATGTAGTAGCCGTCCAGGCGGACGGCCGGCATCAGCTGTTCCAGGATCTCGAAGTGCCCGAGGTAGACGGCGGCCAGGAAGAACTGCGCCCCGGTCGCGAAGTAGGCCCCGGCCATGGCGAGCATGAAGACGACGTTGAAGTACACCCCGCCGAGGTCCGTGCGCAGCCGGCCCCCGCGCGAGATCCGGTAGACGTCGGTGACGTCGGTGTACATCGACGGCCAGATGAGGAACAGCCCGCAGCCGATGCAGCCGGGCCGGGCGCCGCCGTACCGGCAGGCGGAGGCGTGGCCGAACTCGTGGAAGACGAGCGAGGCCACGGTGAGCCCGAAGACGATGAGGATCAGCACCGGCTGGTCCAGGACCTCCAGCACCGGCTCGATCGCCCCGAAGAAGCCGAACAGCCAGACGTCCATCGCGAGCGCCGCGAGCAGGACCGCGGCGACCACGGCCGGGCGGTGCAGCCAGGCCAGGGCCCGCGCGATCCGCCCGGTACGGCGCTCGTCGAAGATCACCCGGTGGCCCTTGAGGGCGAGCAGCAGGTCGGAGCGCGGGGCGTCGACCTCGTCGTCCTCCTGGCCCTCGGGCACGGTCACGCCGAGCGGCTGGAGCTTGTTCTCCAGCAGGTAGCGGACGTTCTCGGCGCTGACCTCGCGGCCGTAGCGGGCGCTGACCCGGTGGGCGATCGTCTCGGCGTCGCGGATCCCGTCGACGGACGACGCCACCAGGTACAGCAGCCGCGACAGCTGCACGACCTGCCCGTCCCCCCGACGGGCGATGTACTTCGGCTCGGTGAAGCCGGAGCCCTGGTACTCGCCGTGCAGCCGCAGTCCCGCGCTGAGCCGCGGCGCCGGCCGGACCGGCGCCGCGACGGCCGGCAGACTGCCGGTCGTCACCTGCTCGTACGTCACCGGCCAGCCGCCGGGCCCGGGCACCGGACCGGTGTCGTACAGGGCGTCGGCGCCTTCGTCGAGCACCGTCATCCGTGGTCTCCCCCCACGCTGTTCCCCCCAAGCCCCACGCTGTTCCCCAAGCCCGCGCATGTCCCCCCAAGGCCGCGGGGCGGACGCCCCGCACGCGTGCGATTCGCCCCGCGGCCGTTGGCGCGGTGGTGCCGTTACTGCTTGACGCTGATCGTCTGCTGGGCCGACGACCCGGTGTCCGACCACGAGGAGTGGTCGTTCAGGGCGGCGGACTCGTTGTGCGCGTCGATGTTCGCGACGTGCTTGGTGACGGTGACCGTCTTGCCGAAGCTGAACTTCAGCCGGCCCAGGGCCTCACGGCCCGGCAGCAGCTCCGCGGACTCGCCGTCCAGCTCGCGCATGTCCATGCTCATGGTGGTGTGGTTCCTTTCGTGGTGGTCGGTCGGTGCGCGCGGGCTACTGGCTGACGCTGATGGTCTGGGAGGCGCCGGATTCGGCCACCGAGCACGAGGAGTGGTCGTTCAGGGCGGCGGACTCGTTGTGGGCGTTGATGTTCGCGACGTGCTTGGTGACGGTGACCGTCTTGCCGAAGCTGAACTTCAGCCGGCCCAGGGCCTCACGGCCCGGCAGCAGCTCCGCGGACTCGGCGTCGAGCTCATGGGCGTTCAACATGGTCGATTCCCCCTCGGGAAACAGGCGGTTCCGGTCGGAGAGAGTCAGGTTCCCCCCGGACTCTGTCCAACTTGGTCGGACGGGCTGTCCAACGAGATTGGACACTAGGGCCTCGCGGCACCGTCGCGCAACCCGTTCGGTGAATCACCCTTTCGGCGGCACCGCTACCCGACCGTAGAATCGGCGCGGACAGGGACGGTCAGGTCGAGCGGCGAGCAGGAAGTGGACTTCGGTGGCCAACGCACTGCAGCAGTTGATCCGTGAGCGTCTCGACCGCCAGGGCTGGTCCTACGGCGACGTGGCACGGCGCGGCGGCGTGCCCCGCTCCACCGTCCACCACCTGGCCACCGCCGACCGGGTCGTCCGCATGCCGCAGGCCACCACCCTGGAAGGCCTGGCCAGGGGCCTCGAGCTGCCGCTGGACACCGTGCGCCGGGCCGCGGCCGAGGCCTGCGGCATCCACGTCTACGGCGGACCGTCCGACGAGGACCAAGCCGCCGCGGCCGCCCGCAGCAACGACCCCGAGGTCGAGCTGCTCATCGCCAGCGTGCAGCAGCTGTCGGCCGAGGACCGCCGGCATGTCGCCGCCCTGGTCGAGTCCCTGCTCGGCCGCTCGGCGCGGCCCGCACCGGAGAAGTGACCGGAAGGTCCGCTTCTCGGTCGTGCCCGGAAAAATCATGCAACTACGCCCGAAGGGTGCCACATCCCCCGCTAGTCTCTCGTCTGCCCGAGGAGCGAGAGCCGTACGACCACCCGGGCTCTTTGGGGGGAACGTGTTGTTCGTGCATGGCGGGCCGGCCACCGCGGTGGTCCGGGGCCCCGCCGGTGAATCGGTCGTCCTGCTCTCCGGTGAGCTGCCCCAGGTGCTCACCGAGGACGCGGTGACCGAACTGCTGGATCTGGCCGCCGCGATCCTGGACGCGGACGAGCTGGCGCTGTTCCACGCCTGCCTGCGCACCCTGCGCACGGACGGGCTGCGGGCGGGCCGGCGCATCGAGGTGGACGGCGCGGTGCTGACGGTCTACGAGGGGTGAGGCGCCGCACGATCGAGGCGAGACTCTTCGGGTGAAAAAACCGGCGCAAGGCCGCCTGACTGGCGGTTCGCTGGCGGTCGGGGGTGTCTGCAAACCATACGTTCAGCTGCAGCGCTCACAGCGGCGGCGCTCTCGTGCACAGAGTTCGTTCGCACCTTCCGACAGACCGCAAAGCCGAGAGGAACAGTTATGCGTCTGACCCGCTGCGCCCTCGCTGCTGCAACGGTGGCGGCCTCCGCCTCAGCCGTCGCCCTGCCCTTCTTCTACCCGCACTTCACCTCCCGGAGCTCCGACGTCGCGCAGGTCCGCATGGTCAGCGCCCTGGGCGCCGAGCGCAGCAGAGCCGAGCCGCCCGCCGCAGATCCGTCCCCGCAGACGCCGCCGCCGCCTCCCTGCCGCAGTTACGGCGGCCCCTACTGCGGCTGGGTCCGGGCGTACCGGGGCGGCTGCGACTGGGTGTGGGGTCTGAGCTACGGGATCAAGAACCCCGACTTCCTCTGCCCCCACGACCCCCGCCCGACCCCCTCGGCGGCAGCCAGCTCGTCGGCCGCACCCAGCCCCTCGGGGTCGGCCACCCCCGGAGGCGGGGGTTCCGTCACCGGCGGTACCACCTCGGGCTCGACCGGCACCGGCGGGACCACGAGCGGCGGGACCACGAGCGGCGGGACTACGAGCGGCGGTGGGACCACCAGTGGCGGGACCACAGGCGGCGGCGGTACGTCGGCCGGGATCGGCGGCTTAGCCGGCCCGAAGCACAAGAGCCCGGCCGAGCCCCACCACTCGGTCACCCCCCGCCCCACAGCCACTCCCAGCCCGACAGCCAGTCTCGGCCCCACAGGCACTCCCAGCCCGACAGCCAGTCTCGGCCCCACAGGCACTCCCAGCCCGACGGCCAGTCTTGGCCCGACGGCCAGTCTTGGCCCGACGGCCACTCCCAGCCCCACAGCCAGTCTCGGCCCCACAGCCGGTCTGGGCGCCACAGCCAGCCTCGGCCCGACGGCCACTCCCAGCCCCACAGCCAGTCTTGGCCCGACGGCCAGTCTCGGCCCCACGGTTACCCCCGCCGCCACCGCGGCCCCCGACGCAACGGCCGCACCCACGCCCTCGGCGACCGGCGGCACCGGCAGCAGCGGCAGCAGCGGCAGTGCGTACGCGCCGGCCTCGGCCGAAGCGCAACCGCGGCCGGAAGAAGTCCCCTTCACGGCGCGCCTTCTGCAGGCCGTGCACACCGTTCTGCACGGCTACCTCTTCCCGTTCGCGCAGTGATTCCCCCCGGTGAAAGCCTCTGGCCCCCTGACGCGACCGACGTCAGGGGGCCAGAGGCCTTGAAGGGCTGGTTCCTCGTCCGGCCGGCCGCTACTCCGCGGAACGGCGCCGACGAAGCCAGGCCGCGGCGAGCAGTCCCAGAACCACCAGCAGACCGCCGGCCGCGATCGCGATGTTCCTCACGCTCAGCAGGCTGCCGCTCCAGCCGGCGGCCTCGCTGCCGGGCGCGGAGCTCTTCTCGGGGCCCTTCTGGGGCGCCGTGCCGTTGCCGTCGACGACCGCGCCGTCCTTCGGGAACCCGTCACCCCCGCGGTCGCCGTCGTCCCGGCCGTTGCGGCAGTGGGTGGCCGGGAAGGGGAAGAACCGCTTGTGGACGCCGAAAGCCCGCACCTCCAGGAGCGGATGCAGCCGGAAGAACTCACGGATTGCGAACTGGTACTGGCCGGAGGTCTGGGTGGGATATTCCGCGTTCATGTAGGTCGAGACGGTGAAGGTGTCCCACGGTGCCGCCGGCGACGAGGACGTTGTCGAGCTGCCCTCGATGACGAGAGCCTCCGGCCCACGCGGGCCATTGGTCAGAATCGCCCTCAGGCCCTGGTCGATGAGCACGACGCCGCGGCGGCTGCGGCAGTCGCGGTAGGGATTGTGGTGACGATGGGGCCCGTCCCCTTCGTACGGTACGGCCGCCTGCGCGGTGACGCCGGCCGCCGGAGACACGAGGGCGAGGGCCACACCCGCCAGCGGCGCTGCAACCCAGGGGCGAAAATTCATCGAGGACCTCCATGGGTGGAGGACGCAGGCGGCCACCTGCCGCCGACACATCCGAATCTGTGACGAAACTAAGAGAAATCGGCTCGTCACAGCGTGAACGTCCACGGGGAGCCGTACTACTTGTCACCACTTGTCACTCAACCGCAGCAGCCGCGTGCGGGAGGAGCAGGTCGTGGGCCACGCACGATGCAGGAGCGAGTGCCCGGAGCCGGACTTGAACCGGCACGCCCGCGAAGGGGCAGCGAGGTTTAAGCTCGCCGTGTCTGCATTCCACCATCCGGGCAGGGCATGGGCTCCGCTTCGAGGTCCGAGCCTATCGGGACGCATCCCCCGAACAGCGGAAGGGCGGACCGATGTTGTCTTATTTTATTGACGTCTGAGGGTGCATCAGCCCGCGGAACGGGCCATCCGCACTTGCCAACAGCGTGCCGTGACGGGCGTTCGCGCGTACGTGGAATGACGGAATTTCACCGTCCGAACGAGGGTGTTCCACCCGTTCTCGACGCCGTTCGACCACGGTTCGACGGCGGTCCCTCAGGCCGCTCCCGGGCTGGCCGGGAGGCCGTTCCCGGGCGGTCCCGGTGATGCCGCCTCTCAGGGTCCCCCGTCCTCCCCAGGTATGACACGGCGCCCTCCCGTCCGACCCGAGTCGCCCTCCGGAACCGGAACAGCGACTGACTCCACGCGCCCCTGGCGCCGGGACGATGGAGCGGTCCCCATGGAACACACGTCGTCCCGACAGGAGCACCGTCCCGTGACCACCACACCCACCGCAGGCCGGACCACCGCAGTGGCCGCGCGCGCCACGGAGCTGTCGAAGATCTACGGGCAGGGTGAGACCCGGGTGGTCGCCCTGGACCGGGTCTCCGTCGACTTCCGGCAGGCCGAGTTCACCGCGATCATGGGCCCGTCGGGCTCCGGCAAGTCCACGCTGATGCACTGCGTTGCGGGCCTCGACACGTTCTCCTCCGGGTCCGTGCGGATCGGCGACACCGAGCTGGGCTCGCTGAAGGACCGGCAGCTCACCAAGCTCCGCCGCGACAAGATCGGCTTCATCTTCCAGGCGTTCAACCTGCTGCCGACGCTGACCGCCCTGGAGAACATCACCCTGCCCATGGACATCGCCGGGCGGAAGCCGGACAAGGCCTGGCTCGACCAGGTGATCTCGATGGTCGGCCTGTCGGACCGGCTCGGCCACCGGCCGTCGCAGCTCTCCGGCGGCCAGCAGCAGCGCGTGGCCGTCGCCCGCGCCCTCGCCTCCCGGCCGGAGATCATCTTCGGTGACGAGCCGACCGGAAACCTCGACTCGCGCTCCGGCGCCGAGGTCCTCGGCTTCCTGCGCAACTCCGTGCGCGAACTGGGCCAGACCGTCGTCATGGTGACCCACGACCCGGTGGCCGCCGCCTACGCGGACCGCGTGATCTTCCTCGCCGACGGCCGGATCGTCGACGAGATGTACGGCCCCACCGCCGAGTCCGTTCTCGACACCATGCGCCGATTTCCTGGGGGAAACCCCCAGACCCCCGAGTTCGATGCGAAGGGCCGTACCTCCTGATGTTCCGCACCGCCCTGCGCAACGTCCTCGCGCACAAGGCCCGGCTGCTGATGACCGTCCTCGCCGTGATGCTCGGCGTGGCCTTCGTCTCCGGGACGCTCGTCTTCACCAACACCATCTCCGACGCCTACCAGAAGAGTTCGGCCAAGGGCTTCGACCAGGTCGACGTCGCCGTACAGCCCGAGTACCAGGACTCCAAGGGCAACAGCGTCGGCAGGCTGCCCGACCTGACGCAGGCCACGCTGGACAAGGCCGCCAAGGTCCCCGGCGCCGCCTCCGCGACCGGTGTCGTCAGCGGCTTCACCGCCGTCGCCGACCGGCACGGCAAGCTCGTCGGCGGCGACTGGCAGTCCAACGGCGGCAATTACTGGGGTGCCAGGGACGCCCGCTACCCGCTGGTCGGCGGCCACGCCCCGCACGGCCGCGGCGAGGTGCTGCTCGACTCCAAGACCGCGAAGCGGGCCGGTTACCGGGTCGGCGACACCGTGCGCCTGTCCGTGAACGGCCCGGTCCTCACCCCGAGGCTCGCCGGCGTCTTCACCACCGACGACGGCAACGTCTCCGCCGGCGGCAGCCTCGCCCTGTTCGACACGCCCACCGCGCAGGCGCTGTTCGGCAAGAAGGGCGGCTACGACGAGATCGACGTCAAGGCCGCGCCCGGCACCAGCCAGACCGCGCTGAAGGCCGCGCTCGACAAGGCGCTGCCCGCGCATCTGGTGAAGACCACCACCGGCAAGCAGCTCGCCGACGACCAGGCGAAGCAGATCGCCGACTCGATGAGCAGCCTGAGGCAGGCGCTGCTGGTGTTCGCGGGCATCGCGCTGTTCGTCGGCACGTTCATCATCGCCAACACCTTCACCATGCTGGTGGCCCAGCGCACCCGGGAACTGGCCCTGCTGCGCGCGGTCGGCGCCTCCCGCCGCCAGGTCACCCGCTCGGTGCTCGTCGAGGCGTTCGCGGTCGGCACGGTCGCCGGTGCGGCCGGACTCGCCGCCGGCATCGGCATCGGCGCGGGGCTGCGCTCGCTGCTGGGCTCCTTCGGCGCGAGCGTGCCCGACGGACCGCTGGTGATCACCCCGGGCACGGTGGCGGCCGCGCTCGCGGTCGGCATCCTCGTCACCATGCTGGCCGCCTGGCTGCCCGGCCGGCGCGCCGCGAAGATCCCGCCGGTGGCGGCGATGAGCAGCGTCCACGCCAAGGCCACCACCAAGTCGCTGGTGCTGCGCAACACGCTCGGCGCGCTGTTCGCGGGGGCCGGTGTCGCGGTGGTCCTCGCGGCCACGACGATGGACGCCGACTCCGCCCAGGCCCCGATGGGTCTCGGCGCGGTCCTGCTGATCATCGGCGTGTTCGTCCTGACCCCGCTGCTGTCCCGCCCGCTGATCGCGGCCGCCGCCCCGGTGCTGCGCACCTTCGGGGTGTCGGGCAAGCTGGCCCGGCAGAACTCGGTGCGCAACCCGCGCCATACGGCGGCCACCGCCTCCGCGCTGATGATCGGCCTGACCCTGATCACCGGCATGACGGTGATGGCGGGCAGCCTGCAGACCGCGATCGACAAGATGGCGTCCTCGGCGATCCGCGCGGACTACGTGGTCTCGATGGCCAACCGCTCCCCGCTCTCCCCGGACGTGGCGCAGAAGCTCGCCACCGCCAAGGGCGTCACCGCCAGCAGCCCGCTGCGCAACGCCGAGTCCCGCATCGACGGCAAGACCGAGTTCCTGACCGGGGTCGACGGCTCGTCCATCGGGAAGCTGACGGACCTGAAGGTGGACCAGGGCGCGTTCACGGTGCGCGGCACGCAGGTCGTCGTGGACAAGGACCGGGCGAAGGAGTACGGCTGGACGCCCGGCTCGCGCTTCACCGCGCACTTCGAGGACGGCAGGGCGCGCACCCTGACCGTCGCCGGTGTCTACGAGGGCAACGACCTGATCAACGGCATCATGCTCGACGACGCGGTCCTCACCCCGCACCTGAAGGACCCGGCCGACATGCAGGTCATGGTCAGGACGGCGGGCGGCGCCTCCGGCGCGGCCAAGGACCGGCTGGCCGAGGTCCTCGGCAGGAACCCGGCGATCAAGATCCAGGACAAGCAGGACATCTCCAACAGCATCGCGCAGATGTTCACGACGATGCTGAACATGCTCTACGGCCTGCTCGGCATGGCGGTGATCGTCGCGATCCTCGGTGTCGTCAACACCCTGGCCATGTCGGTGTTCGAACGCGCCCAGGAGATCGGCATGCTCCGCGCGATCGGCCTGGACCGCAAGGCGGTCAAGCGGATGGTGCGCCTGGAGTCCCTGGTGATCTCCCTGTTCGGCGGGGTGCTCGGCATCGGGCTCGGCGTGTTCTTCGGCTGGGCGGCCGGTCAGCTGCTGGGCACGAAGATGCCGACGTACGAACTGGTGCTGCCCTGGGGCCGGATGGCGGTCTTCCTGCTGCTGGCGGGCACGGTCGGCGTCCTGGCCGCCCTGTGGCCGGCCCGGCGCGCGGCCCGGCTGAACATGCTGACGGCGATCAAGGCCGAGTAGCGGTCGGTACGGAGGGGTAAGGGGGGCCCGTGGAGAACGGGCCCCCCTTCTGCCGTGTCCGGGTTCAGGTGTTCCAGGTCCGGGTGCGCAGCGGCAGCCCTGAGGCGCCGGACTCCGGGGTGCGGACGGCAAGGACCTGGTTGACGCCGATCCGGTTGTGCTCGAAGGCGAGCGCGGAGGCGGCCATGTACAGCCGCCACACCCGGGCCCGGCCGGGGCCGGTGAGGCGGACCGCGCGGTCCCAGTCCCCCTCGAGGTTGGTCACCCAGCGGCGCAGGGTGCGGACGTAGTGCTCGCGCAGGGCCTCCACGTCCCGCACCTCGAACCCGGCGCGCTCCAGCAGGGTCACGGTGGTGCCGATGGGGGCGAGTTCACCGTCGGGGAAGACGTAGGCGTCGATGAACCGGTCGACCTCGTACGCCGATTCGTCGCGCTGCGGGCGGCGGCCGATCTGGTGGTTGAGCAGCCGTCCGCCGGGCTTGAGCAGGCCGTACAGCCGCGTGGCGTACTCCAGATAGCGTTCGGCGCCGACGTGTTCGGCCATGCCGATGGAGGAGATGGCGTCGAACGGCCCGTCGGTGACGTCCCGGTAGTCCTGGACGCGGATCTCCACCCGGTCGGTCAGCCCCTCGTCGGCGACGCGCTTGCGGGCGTACGCCGCCTGCTCCTGCGACAGCGTGACCCCGACGACGCTCGCGCCGTGCTCACGGGCGGCGTGGATCGCCATCGAGCCCCAGCCGCAGCCGACGTCCAGCAGCCGCTGCCCCTCCCTCAGGCCCAGCTTGGCGCAGACGAGTTCGAGCTTGTCCCGCTGGGCGGTCTCCAGGGTGCCGCCGTCCTCCCAGTACGCGCAGGAGTACACCATGGACGGCCCGAGGACGATCTCGTAGAAGTCGTTGCCGACGTCGTAGTGGTGGCTGATGGCCCGCCGGTCGGTGCGCCGCGTGTGCAGACGCCGGCGCGGTCTGCGGACCTCCTCGCGCGGCGGCGCGGGCGGGATCGGCGGCCCGGCCAGCTTCAGCAGGTCCCGTACGGCGGCCCGTACGGCGGGGTCGCGCAGGGACTCCACGAGGCCGCGGGCGTCCTCGCCGCGCTCCCAGACCAGCCCTGCCAGGGCGTCCAGCGTGGCGTACAGGTCGCCCTCGATGTCCAGGTCCCCGGAGACCCAGGCGCGGACGAGGCCCAGCTCGCCCGGTTTGAACAGGATGCGGCGCAGGGCCCGGCGGTTGCGCACGACCAGCGCGGGCGCGTCCGGCGGCCCGGCCTGCGAGCCGTCCCAGGCCCGGATCCGCACCGGGAGCGGGGCTCCCAGCACCTGCTCGGCAAGACTCCTGAGCCGCGACGCGGCGTCGGCCATGGCGCACACCTCCAAGACGACGATCCCGGATGCCGGTAACCACGTAAACACCGTCCGCTGTTCCGCGCAGTCCCGCAAAGGAGTTACAACTGAGCAAAACAGTTGCAGTGGCCATGCAGTTGCGGCCGGAACACGCCGAAGGGGCCGCCCGCACCACGGATGGCAGGCGGCCCCTTCGGGGGTGTTTCAGGTGACCGGGGTCAGGAGGCCTTGGCCTTCTCCTCGGTCTTCGCGGCGGCGACCGGGGCCGGCTTGGCGGCCTCGTAGAACTCCTCGCGCGGGTTCTCCATGGCGCCCAGGGAGACGACCTCGCGCTTGAGGAACATGCCGAGCGTCCAGTCGGCGAAGACGCGGATCTTGCGGTTCCAGGTCGGCATCGCCAGACCGTGGTAGCCACGGTGCATGTACCAGGCGAGACGGCCCTTGAGCTTGATCTTCATCTTGCCCATGACGATCATCGCCACGCCCTTGTGCAGGCCGAGACCGGCGACCGCACCCTTGTTGGCGTGCTCGTACTCCTTCTGCGGGAAGCCCCGCATGCCGGAGACCACGTTGTCGCCGAGCACCTTGGCCTGGCGCAGCGCGTGCTGGGCGTTCGGCGGGCACCAGGCGTTCTCGTTGCCCGCCTTGCGGCCGACGAGGTCCGGGACCTGGGCGTTGTCGCCGGCGGCCCAGATGTAGTCCGTGCCCTTGACCTGGAGCGTGGGCTCGCAGTCGACGTGGCCGCGCGGGCCGAGCGGCAGACCGAAGCGGGCGAGGGCCGGGTTCGGCTTGACGCCGGCGGTCCACACGATCGTGTCGGCGTCGACCTCGAGGCCGTTCTTCAGCACCACATGGCCGTCGACGCAGGACTCCATGGAGGTGGAGAGGTAGATCTCCACGCCCCGGCTCTCCAGGTGCTCCTTGCCGTACTGGCCGAGCTTGGGGCCCACCTCGGGGAGGATCTTGTCGGCCGCGTCGACGAGGATGAAGCGCATGTCCTCGCGGGACACGTTCTTGTAGTACTTGGCCGCGTCCCGGGCCATGTCCTCGACCTCGCCGATGGTCTCCGCACCCGCGAAGCCGCCGCCGATGAAGACGAAGGTGAGCGCCTTGCGGCGGATCTCCTCGTCGTTCGTGGAGTCGGCCTTGTCCAGCTGCTCCAGCACGTGGTTGCGCAGGCCGATGGACTCCTCGATGCCCTTCATGCCGATGCCCTGCTCGGCGAGGCCGGGGATCGGGAAGGTGCGGGAGACGGCGCCGAGCGCGATGACGAGGTAGTCGAAGGGCAGCTCGTACGCCTCGCCCACCAGCGGGGCGATCGTGGCGACCTTGCGGTCCTGGTCGATGGTGGTGACCCGGCCGGTGAGGACCTCCGCCTTCGGCAGCACGCGCCGCAGCGGGACGACGACGTGGCGAGGGGAGATGTTGCCGGCGGCGGCTTCGGGGAGGAAGGGCTGGTAGGTCATGTACGACCGGGGGTCGACGACCGTGACGGTCGCCTCGCCGTAGCGCATCTTCTTGAGAATGCGCCGAGCTGCGTACAGGCCTACGTACCCACCGCCTACTACGAGGATCCTGGGACGCTCCGTGGTGCTCATGGCATCGAGTATCCACCCGCTCCGAGGGGGGTGCTCGTGCGCCCCTACACAAGGTATGACAGGCCCTGTGCTACACTCCGCGGCCCGCGTGACGCGGATCATGGCCGGCCAACGGAACCGCAGCCCCCTTTGCACCGTTGTCAATGCCGCGTGAGCTGCCTCTCCGGGCCGGTGGGCCGGCGGTGAGGGTCCCGAGACACGCCCGGAACAACCCCTTCCGCAGTACTCCTGCGCCCTTCATCTGAACATGTTCAAACGGCCTTTGACCCCCCGGAAGGGCCAATCGGCCCCCGTTGGCGGCGCGACCGGGCCGAATTCCTTGTGAAGAACTTCACGAACTTTCCCGGGTGATCGCACCGGAGGGGCCCCGCAGGACCCCCCCATGCCGCTCAAACGTTATCCGGCCTGCTCAGCAGACCGCTACCACTCAGTAACAAAAGAGAGCTACGCCACCGACCACGCGATGCCGTCGAGGATGTCGTGCTCGCTCACCACGACCTCCTCGGCACCGGTCCGCTCCATGATCGCGAGCAGCACCAGGGCGCCCGCGCCGATGACGTCGACCCGGCCCGGGTGCATGGACGGGACCGCCGCGCGCTCGGCGTGGGTGGAGCGCAGCAGCCACTCGGTGATCTCGCGGACGCGGTCGCGGGAGATCCGGGAGTGGTGGATGCGCGCGGAGTCGTACTCGGGCAGGTCCTGGGCGATGGCGGAGACGGTGGTGACGGACCCGGCGAGCCCCACCAGGGTGCGCGCCTCGCGCAGCGGGACCGTCTCCTCGGCGAGGTCCAGGGCGGCCTCGATGTCGGCCCGCATCGCGGCGATCCGCTCCGCGGTCGGCGGGTCGCAGACCGTGCCGTCCTGCACCAGGTGGCGTTCCGTCATCCGCACGCAGCCGACGTCCACCGAGCGCGCGGCGCGCACCCGGTCGTCGCCGACGACGAACTCGGTGGAGCCGCCGCCGATGTCCACCACCAGGTACGGCCTGGCCAGGTCGTCCCGCCCGGTCAGCTCCTTGGTCGCGCCGGTGAAGGAGAACTCGGCCTCCTGGTCGCCGCTGATCACCTCCGGCTCGACCCCGAGAATGTCCAGCACCCCGCGCACGAAGTCGTCCCGGTTCTCGGCGTCGCGGGAGGCGGAGGTGGCGACGAACCGCACCTTGGCGGCGCCGAGTTCGCGGATCACCCCGGCGTACTCCCGGCACGCGGCGAAGGTCCGCTGAAGCGCCTCGGGCGCCAGCCGGCCGGTGCGGTCCACGTCCTGGCCGAGCCGCACGATCGTCATGCGCCGGTCCAGCTCCAGCAGCTCGCCGGTGGCCGGGTTGACGTCGGCGACCAGCAGCCGGATGGAGTTCGTGCCGCAGTCGACGGCGGCGACCCGGGAGAAGCCCTCCGGTACCAGGGGCTTCTCGGCGAAGAAGCCGCTGCGGACCTCGGCGGGGTCGAAGACCGCCCCCTCCTCGCCGGGGTGCTCGTCCGCGGGGTCGGGCGCTTCCAGCGGCTGCACGCACGGCCCCTTGCGCCACCACTCCGGCAGCATCGCGAGCGCCTCGTCGCCGAGCGGGTTCACCCCCGGTCCCGCGGCCAGCGAGTGGGCGACCAGGACGTGCAGGCACTTCACGCGGTCGGGCATACCGCCGGCGCTGGGGAAGCCCTCCAGGACCTCGATGGCGTCCCGGCGCGCGATGTAGTCCTCGTGCGCGGCCCGGTAGGCCGCGGCCAGCTCGGGGTCGCGCTGCAGGCGCTGCGTCATCTCCTTCATGACGCCGTTCGCCTCCAGCGTCCCGATCGCCGAGGCGGCGCGCGGGCACGTCAGGTAGTACGTCGTCGGGAAGGGCGTGCCGTCGGGCAGCCGCGGCGCGGTCTCCACGACGTCCGGCCGGCCGCACGGGCAGCGGTGCGCGATGGCCCGCAGGCCCCGCGGCGGGCGGCCGAGCTGCTGCTTGAAGGCCTCGACGTCCGCGTCGGTGGGCTCGGTGCGCGGGGTGGGCGGCGGGGGCTGTTCCATGACTGGTCTTCGAAAGGCTTTCTGTGGGTTCACTGGTCGGAGGCGTCGGACTTGTCGACTCCGTCCCAGACGTTCGCATACCAGGGGCGCCGGGCTCCCCTGAGGTCGGCGCGGGACTGCTTGGCCAGGCCCGGGTCGATCACCGTGTACCCGGTCTCGCCGGGCATCACATAGTGCAGCCGGAGCCGGATCTGCTGCTCGGCGTAGGAGTCGTCCTGCCAGCGCGCCTTGAGGTCGCGCAGCTGCTCCACCCGCTTGCGGGCCTGCTGCTGCTGGCGCTGGAGGTCGGAGATCTGCGCGCGCTGGGAGACGTACTGCCGCATCGGGTAGGCGAGCGCGACGACCAGCGAGCACAGCACCAGAGCGAGCAGCGCGGCGCGGCCGGTGAGCCGGGAACGGCGGGCCTGCCGCCTGCTCTGCGAGCGGTAGACCCGGGCCGCCGTCTGCTCGCCGAGCAGCCGCAGCCTGGTCGCGGTGGAGAAACGGTCCCGGTCCTTCACGGCCATCTGGCTCCTCCGCTCCCCTTCGCCGGTGTGGCCTCACACGTGCGTACGTCCCCGGACACGGTACGGGACCGGGTCCGGGGACGTACGGACGACTGGCTAAGCCTTACTCCGCGTTGGCTCAGCTCTGGGGCTCAGCCCTTGCTGTGCTTACTGGTTCGCAGAGCGAAACCGCGGGAACGCGCTGCGGCCGGCGTACACCGCGGCGTCGTCGAGGATCTCCTCGATGCGCAGCAGCTGGTTGTACTTGGCGACGCGCTCGGAGCGGGCCGGGGCGCCGGTCTTGATCTGGCCGCAGTTGGTGGCGACGGCGAGGTCGGCGATGGTGACGTCCTCGGTCTCGCCGGAGCGGTGGGACATCATGCACTTGTAGCCGTTGCGCTGGGCCAGCTCGACTGCGTCCAGGGTCTCGGTCAGCGAGCCGATCTGGTTGACCTTGACGAGCAGGGCGTTGGCGGCGCCCTCCTCGATGCCGCGGGCGAGGCGCTCGGGGTTGGTGACGAACAGGTCGTCGCCGACGAGCTGGACCTTGTCGCCGAGCTGGGCGGTGATGGTCTTCCAGCCCTCCCAGTCGTCCTCGAACAGCGGATCCTCGATGGAGACCAGCGGGTAGGCCTCGACCAGCTCGGCGTAGTACTCGGTCATCTCGGCGGCCGAGCGGTTCTTGCCCTCGAAGACGTAGGAGCCGTCCTTGTAGAACTCGGACGCGGCCACGTCCAGGGCGAGGGCGATCTGCTCGCCGGGGGTGTAGCCGGCCTCCTTGATGGCCTCCAGGATGAGGTCCAGGGCCTCGCGGTTGGAGCCGAGGTTCGGGGCGAAGCCGCCCTCGTCGCCGAGGCCGGTGGCCAGGCCCTTGCCCTTCAGGACCTTCTTCAGCGTGTGGTAGACCTCGGCGCCCCAGCGCAGGGCCTCGGAGAAGGACTCCGCGCCGATCGGGGCGATCATGAACTCCTGGATGTCCACGTTGGAGTCCGCGTGCGAGCCGCCGTTGAGGATGTTCATCATCGGCACCGGCAGCAGGTGCGCGTTGGGGCCGCCCAGGTAGCGGAAGAGGGGGAGGTCGGACGCCTCGGAGGCGGCGTGGGCGACGGCGAGGGAGACGCCGAGGATGGCGTTGGCGCCGAGGGAGCCCTTGTTGTCGGT
Source organism: Streptomyces sp. NBC_00557 (assembly GCF_036345995.1). Lineage (NCBI taxonomy): Bacteria > Bacillati > Actinomycetota > Actinomycetes > Kitasatosporales > Streptomycetaceae > Streptomyces > Streptomyces sp. NBC_00557. The sequence continues at coordinate 4,829,352 of NZ_CP107796.1, read as the reverse complement.
GGCGTCCAGGTCGAACATGGCCTGGTCGATCAGGCGCTGCTCGGTGGCGTCGTAGCCGACCAGCTCCGGGCCGATCTGCTCGATGACGGCGAGGACGGCCTTCTCGACGCCCTTGCCCTGGTAGCGGTTGGGGTCACCGTCGCGCAGCTCGATGGCCTCGAAGGCGCCCGTCGAGGCGCCGGACGGGACGGCGGCACGACCCGTGCTGCCGTCGTCGAGGCCGACCTCGACCTCGACCGTGGGGTTGCCTCGGGAGTCCAGGATTTCCCGGGCTACGACGACGTCGATGGACGGCACGAGCATCTCCTTCTTGGGATGTGACGCTGGAAGTGCGGGGCGTGTGCCTTGCGGCCGCGCCGTGCGACTAGAGCCTAACCGTCCCCGGGGCGCCGGCCACCGACCGACCGTCCCGTGGACGGGAGGGACACGCAGACGGTACCTATTGTTCACCGCCGGAACAAAGGGGGGTGCGAGGGAACACCAGAAGACGGCCGGGCAAAGAAAAGCCCCGCCCCGGCGCGTACGGGGGAACACGCGCCGGGGCGGGGAGCCCGTGGGGACGGGGGGTGGCCCTCACGAGGCCTCCCGTTGGGGGGCGGCGGCTGTGAGGGCGCTGTGGGCCGGATCGGAGCCGGGCGTCAGGCGCCGGCCGTCACTTGAGGTGCAGCTGCTGGCCCGGGTAGATCAGGTCGGCGTTCTTGACGATGTCCTTGTTCAGCTGGAACAGCTTCTGCCAGCCGCCCTGCACGCCGTGCTTCGCGGCGATGGAGCTGAGGGTGTCGCCCTTGACCACCTTGTACTCGCCGTCACCCTTCTTGACCTTGGCGCCGGTCGGGGTGGTGACGGTCTTGCTCGCCGACGGGGCCGTGCGCGTGGTGGAGCGGGTGGCGGCCTGCTTGCCGGTGGAGCGGGTGACGGTGCCGCTCGACGACGACTTCGTGGAGGCGGCGGGGGCGGAGCCGTTGTACGGCGTGCTGCTCAGGCCGGTGCCGCAGACCGGCCAGGCGCCCTTGCCCTGGCCCGCGAGGACCTTCTCGGCGACGGCGATCTGCTGGGCCTTGGTGGCCAGGTCGGCGCGCGGGGCGTAGGCGGTGCCGCCGTAAGCGGCCCAGGTGGAGTTGGTGAACTGCAGGCCGCCGTAGAAGCCGTTGCCCGTGTTGATGGACCAGTTCCCACCGGACTCGCACTGGGCGACGGCGTCCCACTGGGAGGCGGTGGCGGCGGAGGCGTTGCCCGCGGCCATCAGCGGGGCGGCGACGGCGGCGCCGGTGACACCGGCGAGCGCGACGGCACGGACGGCCTTGGACGGGCGGCGGTGCTTGCCCTTGGCGGAAAACAGCATGGATCGATCCCCTCACCGACGCCTGCGAGGTGAGCTGTCGGGTTCGGGCCGGTTGAGTTGCCCGGCCGCACTCCCGCTTGCGCGAGGTGCGGCTTCACCCCTAGCCGGCCGGGCAGCAACTGCTCGGCGCGGCACTTACCTTGGGTCCCCCGCTCCTGCCTACGGCGCTTGACGCGACGACTGTTCCCGGGCAACCGCTGGCAGGATTCGGCGTTGCGACTGCCGGGGCTCGTGGTGACGAGCGGTCCTGACCGTAGACACGCCGTCGGCCGAATTTCAAAGACGATCAGGGCTTCTGAGACTCATCCCACACTTTCTCCAAATCGGACATTGCGTGATCAAGTGGGGCGTCAACTAGCCCTGGCCAGCGCCGTTTTATCCGTCGGTTTTCAGGGTCTGACCGGCGGCGATGTCGTCGGGGTCGGCGCCGATGACCTTCTTGTTGCTCTCATAGAGCGCGCGCCAGCCGCCGTCGACGCCGAGCGAGTCGGCGATGGAGGCGAGGGTGTCGCCCTCGCGGACGGTGTACGTGTCCGGCCCGCGGCCGGCGTGACGGCCGGACGACGAGGACTTCTGACCGTTTGTCACACTTTCGTCCGCACTTGCGCCACGGTGACGTCCGCCACTGCTGAGCGCTCCGGTGTCGACCAGGCTCCAAGAACCGGCACTCTGCTGGTAATTGTCCGGCATGTCGGCACCCGGCGTGTCGCTGGAGGGACCGGCACTCCCCCGCGAACTTCCGGTGTCCTGTGCGCCGGACTCATGAGATTTGTCCGACTTGGGGGTGCCGGCTCCGGTGGAGTCGGCCGTGCCCGGGGTGCCGGTGGCGTCGCCCGGGGCGGGCGTGCTGCTCGCGTCCGGGGAGGGGCTGGAGGTGCCGGAGCCGGAGGAGTCGGAGCCGGACGCCCGGCCCGAACCGGAGCCATTGGAGGACGAATCAGGCAGACCGGACGAACTGGAGCCGTCCGCCGAGCCGGAGGCGCCGTCCGAACCGCCGCTGCCACCGGAGCCGCCGACGCCCGTGTCGACGTCGAGCGAACCGGAGTGGGAGGTCAGCCCGGCGGTCAGCGCGCACATGGCCCACGGCGCGGTGCCCTGGTCGGCGAGGATCTTCTCGGCGACGGCGATCTGCTGGTTGCGGCTGGCCTGGTCGGCGCTCTCCGCGAACTGCGTGCCGCCGTACTTGTCCCAGTCCTCCTGCGAGATCTGCAGACCGCCGTAGTAGCCGTTCCCGGTGTCCGCGCTCCAGGATCCGCCGCTCTCGCACTCGGCGACCCTGTCCCAGGTGGTGCCGTCGGCGGCGTTGGCGCTCGCGGCGCCGAGCAGCGGGATGGCGATGGCCGAGCCGGTCACTCCGGCCGCGACGAGGAGGGCCGGAGCCTGACGGGGGCGACGGTGACGACCGTTCCCGGAGAGCATACGGAAGCCTTTCGTGCGACTGCAGAACCGGCGCGGCGGACGGTGCCGTCGCCACGCTGATGGGTGAACGTATCGTCAGACGATCACTTGTCACAAGTTCATGCCGCGCAGATCACGTGAAGATCACATAGTTGAACGCCGGTCACTTTTTGTCCGTACGGCGCGTGGTCAGGCGGTGGGTGTGAACTCCACGGGCAGCGTGCGCAGTCCCCGCATGATGAGCCCGCCGCGCCAGCGCAGATCGGCGGGATCGGCGGCGAGCCGCAGGTCGGGCAGCCGGGTGAGCAGGGTGGCGAGCGCGGTCTGGCCCTCCAGCCGGGCGAGCGGCGCGCCGAGGCAGTAGTGGATGCCGTGGCCGTAGCCGAGGTGCTGGTTGTCACGGCGGGCGAGGTCCAGCACGTCCGGGTCGGCGAACCGCTCCGGGTCCCGGTCCGCCGCCGCGAGCACCACGAGCACCGGGTCGCCCGGCGCGATGCGCTGTCCGCCGATGGTGAGCGGCTCGGTGGCGAACCGCCAGGTGGCCAGCTCCACCGGCCCGTCGTAGCGCAGCAGTTCCTCCACGCCGGTCTCCAGCAGGTCCCTCTCCCCGCGGGCCAGGGACGCCTGGAGCCGCTCGCGCTGCCCGGGGTGGGTGAGCAGGGCGTAGGTGCCGTTGCCGATCAGGTTCACGGTGGTCTCGAAGCCGGCGAACAGCAGGATGAAGGCCATCGCCGCGGCCTCGTTCTCGGTGAGGTGCTCGCCGTGGTCGGAGGCGCGGATGAGGCCGGAGATGAGGTCCTCGCCGGGCGCGGGCTCGGCGGGCAGCGCCTCGCGCTTCTTGTGGATGAGCTCGGCGAGGTAGCCGCGCATCTTCTTCACGGACCGCGCGACCCCGCCCCGGGGCCCGCCGCCGTGCCGGATCATCATCCCCGCCCAGTCCCGGAAGTCGTCCTGGTCCTCGCGCGGGACGCCGAGCAGGTCGCAGATGGCGTAGATGGGCAGCGGGAAGGCGAACTCGTGGATGAGGTCGGCGGAGCCCCTCCCGGCGAACCGGTCGATGAGACGGTCGGTCAACTCCTGCACGCGCGGCGCGAACTCGGCGACGCGGCGCGGGGTGAACGCCTTGCTGACCAGCCGGCGCAGCCGGGTGTGGTCCGGCGGGTCGATGTTCAGCAGATGCGTCATCAGCTCCGCCTTGCGCTCGCCCGGGATGCCGGTCTTGCCCTTGGCGTGCGCGGGCTCGTCGTGATGCGCCGGGTTCTTGCTCAGCCGCTGGTCGGCGAGGGCCTGCTTCGCGTCGCCGTAGCGCGTGACCAGCCAGGCCTCCACCCCACTGGGCAACCGTGTCCGCCGCACCGGCGCGTGCTCGCGCAGCCAGGCGTAGGCGGGGTAGGGGTCGGTGGCGAACTCCCAGCTGAACAGCGCGGGCACGGGGCCCGGGCCGGCGCCGGGGGCGGGGGTCGGGTGGTGCTGGTCGGTCACGGGTCGACCGTATCCGGGGCCTCGTGGGTCTCCGCGTCGCGGTGACCGGCGGTGGCCCGGCGTATCGCCTCGGGGGCGACTCCCTCCGCCTGACGGATCGCGTCCCGGTACGCGCGTGCCGCCGCGCGCAGGGCCGCCTCCGGGTCCACGCCCTCCGCCTCGGCGCGGGCCGCCAGGGCCAGCAGCTCGTAGCCGATGCCCTCGCCCTGCGGCAGCGGCACGTCCAGGCCCGCCGTCCGCGCGCGGGAGACGAGCTTGGCGGCGAGGGCCAGGCCGGGCTGGCCGAGCGGGACGCCCTCGGTCACCGACGAGCGCCGCTTCTCCTCGGCCTTGGTGCGCAGCCAGTGCTCCTTGACGTCCTCCGGCGTCTCGGCCTTCTCGTCCCCGAAGACATGCGGGTGCCGGTGCACGAGCTTGGCGACGATGCCGCCGGCCACGTCGTCGACGGAGAACGGCGCGTCCGGGTGCTCCTCGGCGATCCGGGAGTGGAAGACGACCTGGAGGAGCACGTCGCCGAGCTCCTCGCGCAGCTCCTCGCGGTCGCCGGCCTCGATCGCCTCGACCAGCTCGTACGCCTCCTCGATGCCGTACTTGGCGAGGCCCTCGTGGGTCTGCCGGGAGGACCAGGGGCACTCGGCGCGGATGCGGTCCATGACCTGCACGAGGTCCAGCAGGCGGGCGCCGGGCAGGTCGTAGGAGGCGGGCAGCAGCTCCAGCTCGGGCATGGCGACCCGGCCGGAGCCGGCCAGCCGGGCCAGGCCGTCGGTGAGCGCGGGCTCCCCCTCGCCGGTGGCCACGACCACGACCGTGCGCCCGCCGGCGCAGGCGTCGACCAGCTCCTGCGCGGTGGGGGACGCCTCCCGGACCGCTATCCCGGCCTCGCGCAGATACGGCAGCTGCGGATGCGCGCCGTCCGCGCACAGCACGGCGTCGGCGGTGCGCAGGGCCTGCCAGGCCGGCCAGGACAGCAGGCCGGGGGCGACGCGGTGGCTGGTGGTGAGCAGGACGACGCGGCCGGGGCCGGCGGCGGGGGCGAGGTCGGAGCTGGATGCGTTCACGGTCCGAACGTAACCCACCCCGACCAGGAGCGGATCCGGTCATCCACAGGGCGGGGACGCTCGTGTGATCGTATGACCGGCCGCGCTATGCGGTCAGCGGCTGCCCGCCGGACGCCGTCGTGACCTCCCGCACCCAGGGCGTCCTCGCGTCCACGCGGCTGCTCTTTCGCACGTCCCAGGTGCCGTAGCGCGGGTTGAGGTCGATGTGCAGCTCCTGGGACGCCTTGGACAGGGCCTTCCAGAAGGCGGGCTGGGTGGTGTCGGTGCCGAGGTGCTGGGCCAGCTTCTGCGCCTCCAGCTGGAGCCGGAGGTTGTCGTCGAGGCGGGCGGGCGCGATGCCGTACTTCTGCAGCCAGGCCGTCTGCAGGCCCTTGGCGCCGCCGGCCTGCTGCTCCAGGCCCGTGCGCATCTGCTGGACCTCCTCGCGGGTCACCGTGATGCCCGCGTCCTCGGCGGCGCGGTGCAGCACCCGGTCGAGGACCATGTTGTGCAGGGTGTCCCGGGTCAGGCTGCTGGTGGAGGCGAGCACCTGCTGGTACTGCGTCTCGTCCGGCACCGCGGCCCGCTGCGCCGCGCGGACCTCGCTGACCCGGCTCTGCAGCTGCGCGACGGTGATCCGCTGCCCGCCGACGACGGCCGCGGCGCCGGGGTGCGCATCCTTTCCGCAGGCGGTCAGCAAGGGTGCCGCGGCGGCGATCGCGGCGGTGAGGACGAGCGCGGTGCGACGGCGGCGGTGCAAGGAGACCTCCTGGGGGAGATTGTGCGACGGTGCACAAAGTCTTGCGGTGATCGATGGTAGGCAGCGCCTCAGCTCAGGCCAACCCATTCGACCAACGATTCACCACGACTTCCGGCACCGCCGCACCCTGGCGCGCTCAGCCCGTGATGGCCACCGGGCCGTCCCAGGCGTCACGGTCCACGGTGATCGTGTAGCCGCCCCGCGTCTCCTTGCTGTTCACGATGTACTGGTGGCCGCGGCTGTGGCCGGTGAACTGCGTGGAGCCCCACGGCCAGTCCGTGGTCGTGGTGTACTGCTTGTCCCACAGCGCGTACCAGAGGTTGCCCGGCAGGTCCGTCTTGTCGGCGGCGGTGGCGATCGCCTTGGCGCTGGAGCTGGTGAAGCCGTAGAAGCCGCTGCGGTACGTCTTGGCGCGCAGCTCCTTGTCGAAGGCCCGGACGTAGGTCAGCACGGCGTTGTTGCACGACGTGTTCGTGATGTCGTACGGCTCCATGTCGAGGAAGACGGGGCTGCCGGCCTTCATGCCGAGCGCCGACGCCTTGGCCACCGCGTCGTCCGCGTCCGTCCTGCCGAGGGAGGCGGCCGTGGTGGCGGTGAGCTTCTCCGGGCTGGAGCCGGACTGGCAGGGCGGCTGGGCGCCGACGTAGATCGGGATGAGCTTCCAGCCGACGGCGCTGACCGACTTCACCCAGGACGCGGTGAGGTTCGGCTGGGAGCAGCCGCGGTTCCTGCCGCCCACGTAGACGGCGGCGGCCCCGTAGAAGCCGGTGTGCCAGGCCTTCATCGCCGGCAGCGAGGGCGCGGCGCAGGTGTCGAAGGCGTGGCCGGTGAAGGTCCTCTGCGCCGGCCACGTCGTGGCGGCCATGGAGGTCTGCGCCGCGATCCCGGCGCCGGCGACGACGGCCGCGCCGGCCACCGCCCACGTGAGGTGTCTGCGCTTCTTCGACTGCCGATGGCCGGCCATGAGTCCCACCCCTGTTGACACGTCACCTGGTTGATCGACGCGCAACGTATCAACCCGTTCCGCTAGCCCCGCACCTGCCCCAGCCACTGCAGGGTGCGCCGGATCTCCAGGGCCATCGGATACCCGGGACCGTGCAGCCGCTCCACGTCCATCAGCAGCCGGGCGAGGGTGTCATGGGCGGAGGGGCGGTCGCCGAGGGCGAGCAGCAGATGGCCGATGCGCCGGCGCACCTCGTGAGCGAGCTGCGGGTCTCCGGAGACGTACTGGTTCTCGTAGTACGGCAGCAGCGCCCGGTACTCGGCGAGCGCCGCCGCCGGCTGGCCCAGCTGCTCCAGGCACTGCGCGGCCTCGTAGCGGTAGCGCAGGGACTGCGGGTCGGCCTGGCCGGCCTCGGCGGCGCGTTCGTCGGCGAGCCGGCGCAGTTCGGGCAGCGCGCGCCGGTACTGGCCGTCGTCCATGAGCGTGGCCGCGTACTGCTTGCGCAGGGTGCGCACGACCGGGGAGTGCTCGCCGTGCTGCTCGGCGGCGGCCGGCAGGATCGCGCCGAGGATGTCCACGGCCTGGGTGATGCGCCCCTCCCCCAGCAGCCGCTTGACCTCCTCGACGGCGGCGGCGACATCGGGCTTCTCGGCCACCGGCGGCGCCGGCGCGACGGGGGCCGGCTGGGGCGCGGGGGTCCGCGCGCGGTCCGGCCAAGGGGCGTGCGGGCGCAGGAAGGGGCGCGTGGGGTCCAAGGGGGCCCCGCTGGGCGTCCCGCGCGCGGGCAGCAGCGCCGCCAGGTCCTCGTACACCTCCTGCGCGGACGCCGGCCGGTGCTGCGGGTCCTTCGCGAGCAGGCGCAGCACCAGCGCCTCGAGCGCCTCGGGGACCTCCGGGCGGATACGGCGCACCGGCAGCGGCGGCTCGTACAGGTGCCGGTGCAGCACGCCGAGCGCCGTGGAACCCGCGAACGGCACGTCTCCGCTGAGCAGTTCGTGCATCAGCACGCCCAGCGCGTACAGGTCCGTGTACGGCCCGACCGCGCCGCCCATCGCCTGCTCCGGCGCCATGTAGGCGGGCGAGCCGATCGGGGAGCCGGTGTGGGTGAGCCGGGTGGTGTCGGTGTCCATGACCGAGGCCACGCCCAGGTCGAGCACCGTGACCGTGCCGTCCTGCTTCACCATCACGTTGCGCGGCTTGAGGTCGCGGTGCACGATCGGCACGGCGTGCACGGCGCTCAGCACGGCGCACAGCTGCGCGGCCACCGCGACCGCCCACGGCCACGGGTACGGGTCGTGCTCGGCGAGATGGTCGGACAGGTCGGCGCCGTCGACGTACTGCATGACGAGGAACAGCTCCTCGCCCTCGCTGCCCGCGTCGTGCACGGTCACCAGGCCGGGGTGGTCCACCTGCGCGGTCACCCGGCACTCGCGCATGAACCGGCGGCGCAGCTCGTCCGCCTCCTGGCCGGCCACCTTGTCGGGGCGCAGCAGCTTCACCGCCACGCGCCGGTCCAGCCGCCGGTCGTACGCCGTCCACACCTGGCCCATGCCGCCCTGCCCGATGAGGGTGGACAGTTCGTACCGGCCGGCGACGACACGTCCTGCCGCCACGCTCACCTTCCGCTCTCGGAGCCGTCGTTGCGGCCGTCGTGCTTGCGCAGGTAGTCGCTCAGCTCGTCCAGTTCGGCGCGCACCTGCTCGATGTGGCTGGGCGCCGGGCGCTGGGGCGGCTGGGGCACGGGCGCGTGCGTCATCGGCGGCGGGGTGTGCGGGGCGAGGGGGGCCTGCGGGAACGGGGTGTCGTGGCCCGCCCGGCCGATCGGCACGGTCGGGACGGGCGTCGCCGGGTACGCGGTCGCCGGGCCCGGATAGGCGTAGCCGCCCTGCGCCGGCCGCTGGGCCGCGTACGCCTGCCGCCGGCGGGCGTAGTGGCGGATCTCCGCGACGAGGTAGTACACGATCGCGCCCGCCAGGGTGCCCAGCAGCAGGAACATGCCGAAATAGCCGACCGGGGTGTGGATGTCGTCGCCGGGTTCGCTGCCTATGAGCACCAGGCTGAGCAGGTCGGCGACCAGGGCGGCGACGAACAGGCACCAGTCCAGCGCCCGCCGCGTGACGGCCGCCAGCCGCAGCAGCATCACCCAGGCCAGCATGCCGATGCTGAAGAACCCGGTCGCCACGAACAGCACACGCAGCAGAACCAGCCACCCGGTGTGCGGCGGCTGCTTCACCGGCTGTCCGTGGCCGAGGCCTTGCATGGCTGCTCCTGATGCCTGAAGTGGGCGTACACATCCGACCGGCGTGCTCCGTCGGGCGGAGAACGCCGGTCGTGCGATTGTCGCTTCGAGCATATGGCCCGGGACCGACAAGGACACGGGCAAGCCTCCCGGATGTACCGAACCGTTGTCCTGCCCGCCCCCGTGGTCAGTCCGGCGCCACCGTGCCGTCGGTCAGGCCGTCGTACATCCCGCGCACGAGCTGCTCCCCGAGCCGGCTCGCGCGGCGCAGCGCCCGCTCGAACTCGTCGAGAGCGCGGAAGCGCGCGCCGTAGCGCCGCTGTTCGTCCAGCGGGAGCCGGGGCAGCTGCAGGCGGCGCACGTCCAGCCGGGTCGCGGTGGAGGCGTAGCTGCTGGCCTGCCGGTTGTTCGCGGTACCGCGCAGGAACCCGGCCAGGAACCACGGGTCGAGCGCCGCGCGGTCCGGGCGCAGCAGCACGAGGTTGCGTCCCAGGGCGGCGCCCGCCGTGGCGTCGTCGATCACGCGCGCCACCGAACCGCCGCCCAGCACCGGTACGACGACATCGCCCGGCTCGGTCAGCACGGGCTCCTCCTCGCTCTCCGGGAGCGTGCCGGAGGGCGCGGTGCCGGCGAGGACGTCGTGGTCGGTGAGCACGGGCACGCGCGCGTGCCCGCCGTTTCCGCCGGTGCGCATCATCAGCGCGCCTCCGCGCGCGAGTTCGCCGATGGTGGTGAGCGGCCAGCGCGCGCCGGGCGCGGGCGCGGCGGGCGGCGGAGCGAGGTCGGCGGTCAGGCGCAGGGTCTCCCCGAGGCGCTCGCGCACCGCCGCGAGCTGCTCCGCGCCGTCGGCCACGACCGGCGGCAGATGGCGGGCGGGAGCGAGGTCCACGTCGTCGCCGAGGAGCTCGATGACCGGCACGGAACGGGCGAGCCCGGGCCGCTCCGCCAGCCGCCCCGCCCGTTCGAAGTCGCGCCAGGCGTCCAGGACGGCCTCGCGCACGGCCGGCCAGTCCGGGCCGCCGCGCCCCTCCCCGGCGAACCTCCCGGTGTCCACGAGCAGCAGCTCGGGCGACGCCGGCGTCCGCTCCGGCCGGCGCAGCACCCACACGTGCAGCGGGATGTTGTACGGCGGCGCCGCCCCGACCGGCAGCGCGACCACGGCCCGCAGCGCGCCCCGGCGCAGCAGATCGGCGCGGATCCGGCGCCCGGAACGGCGGGAGGCGGCGGCCGGCGGCATCAGCAGGACGGCGGCGCCGCCGTCGGCCAGCCGGGCCAGCGCGTGCTGCACCCACGCCAGTTCGGACTCGGTGCGGGCCGGAAAGCCGTACTCCCAGCGGGGGTCGTAGGCGAGTTCGTCGTGGCCCCAGTTGCGCTCGTTGAACGGCGGATGGCACAGCACCGCGTCGGCCCGCAGGCCGGGGAAGGCGTCGGCGCGCAGGGTGTCGCCGGCCGCGCCGCGCACACCGGCCCGGGAGTGCAGCGCGAGCCGCAGTGCGGTGAGCGCGGCCAGCTCGGGGGCGCTGTCCTGGGCGTACAGCTCCTGGTCGGGGCGGGACTCGACGGCCCGCAGCAGCGCGCCGGTGCCGCAGGCGGGGTCCAGGACCCGGCGGGCGGGGCCGGCGAGGTCGGCCATGAGCCCGGCGAGTTCGGCCGGGGTGAGCGTGTACTGGCGGGGGTTGGCGTCCAGATGCCGGCCCAGCAGGAACTCGAACGCCTGCCGCGCTCCGGTCTCGGCGGCCAGCTCGGCCGCACCGCGCAGCAGGGGGACGGAGGGGAGGAGCTGGGGGCCGGTGGGGATGCGGAGGGCGGGGGCGGGGGCGGGGGCCGGGGCGCCGGCGGCCGGGGTGGTGGGGGTGCCCGCGGGGGCGCCTGCGGGGGCGCCTGCGGGGGCGCGGTGAGCGGTGTGAACAGGGCGAGGGGCGGACGGGCTGTGAACGCCGGCTTCGGCGTTCACAGGCGACAGCACCTGTTCCAGCACTCCCGGCAGGATCGCGGCGAGGCGGGCGTCCGAGCCGGCGCTCGCGTCGAGCCAGACCGTGGGCCGCTCGTGGATCAGCAGCAGGGCGCAGCCCGCGTGCACCAGGGCGGTCAGCGGACCCTCGGGGTGGCCGACGAGCTGCTGCCAGACGCGTTCGCGCAGCGGGACCTCGGCGAGTTTGCCCTGCTTGCGCAGCCAGGCCTCGACCTCGGCGAGCGCGAAGGAGGGGCTGGTCTCGGTGCCGCCGACCGGCTTGGGGAAATCGGCGTGCCTGCGGCGCCAGTTGCTGACGGCGGCCCGGCCCACTCCGGCGAGCCGGGCGATGCCCGCTGCGGTCACCTCTGTCGCGTTGTCCTGCACCGGCTTTGTCCCCTCGTCCCGTGTGTGCGCCGAGCATACCGACGTACACAAGACCCACGCATTCACGGCGTGCATTGCTCCAGCACTGTGAACCGTGTTGACTCGGTTCACAAGCTGTGGTCTTATTGACCCAGCGAACAGGCGGCCGCCGGAGGGGGAGGCCGCCGCATTGGGGAGGGATTCGCCATGGACCTGAAAGCCAAGGCGGCTCTGACGGCCGTCGTGAGGGCCGCCGTCATCGGCGCCGCGCCCGCGCATGCCAAGGGCACCGGCCCGGGCGTCTCCTGCCTCACCGCCACCGGCCGCGGCGCCTGGAGGAAGACGGCCTGAGCCGGTCCGCCCGCCTCACGGCCGCTCAGCCGGCGCTCGGCGACACCCGCCTCCCCTCACACACCGCTCACTGCGCCCTGCGCACTGCACACCGCGCACTTCGCACCGCTCAACGAAACGTCCCACCGGCCCCCGCCATCCGGGCTCGATCCCGCGCGGCCAAGCCGGCTGCCGGACGCCGTACGGAACGCCGTACACGCATCCCCGTAACTCAGCACTCGAAGGACTGTCATGCGTCTCGCCCCCCGTGTCGCCACGCTGCTCGCCGTCGCGGCACTTCCGCTGGCCCTCACCGCCTGTTCCTCCGGTTCGTCCTCCGACACCGGCGGGGCGAGCGCCGCGCCGAGCAAGGCGAAGGACCCCAACGCCGGGCTCGCCACCGGTACGCAGCTGAAGAAGGCGCTGGCGCCGGCGTCGGCCTTCCCCGCCGGGTTCGCCCCCGAGGCCGACGGCGCCTCGGACTCCGGCGGCACCTTCCTCGACCCGTCCGGCCCCAGCAAGGCGAAGCCGGACTGCACCCGGCTGGAGGCCACGTCCTGGATCCAGGTGACCGGTTACAAGGGGGGCGTGTCGTTCGCGCAGAACGACTACGTGAACCACGGCAAGACCGAGGAGATCGCCCAGGAGATCGACGCGTTCCAGGGCACCACCGCCACCGCGGTGATGAAGCAGATGCAGGCCGTGGCCGATGAGTGCGCCACCTTCACCGACACCGACGCGCACGCCAAGGTGAAGCTCACCGGGACGTCCACGGCCGGGCTCGGGGACGAGGCCTACACGATGACGCTGACGAGCGGCGCCTGGGAGAACGGCACCACCCTGCTGGCGGTGCGCTCCGGAAACTCGGTGATCACCGTGCTGTCCACGGCGGGCTCCGACAACGGCGCCGCCAGCGCGAAGAAGGTGACGACCCGGATCCTGGACTCCCTGAAGGCCCTCAAGACCGCCTGACGGAAGCGGTCGACGAACGCGGCACCCGCTCACCTCGCAGCGAGTGCCGCGCACTTGTCCCGGCCTCGGCCTGCACGGCGTATCCGCTCAGTGCGCGCGGAAGCGGGCCGGGGCCTTGGTGGGGTTGCCGCCCGTGGGGAGTTTCTGGCCGGGGCAGCCGCTGAGGACCTTCTTCATGGCGGCCTTCTCGGCGGCGGTGACCCACAGGCCGTACTTCTTCTTCACCGCGACCTGCTCGGCGACGTAGGTGCAGCGGTAGACCTTGTTCGGCGGGAGCCAGGTGGCCGCGTCGCCGTCGCCCTTGCCGCGGTTGGTGCTCGCGTCGACGGCGATGAGGTTGAGGGGGTCGTTGGCCAGGGCTATGCGCTTGCTGGCGTCCCAGTACTTGGCGCCCTTCTGCCAGGCGTCGGAGAGGGGGACGACGTGGTCGATGTCGACCTGGCTGCTGCCGCGCCGGTAGGTGATCTCCTTGCCGGAGTACGGGTCGGGCTCGAGCAGTCCGTAGGAGACCTTGCAGGTGCCGCCGGTGAACTTCACGTCCTTCAGGTCCCGTTTGAGGATGTCGTCGCGGGTGTCGCAGGAGTTGGAGTCGGTGTCCGCCCAGGCGGTGCCGAATCGTTCCCGCGCGTAACCGGTCTTGGGCGCTCGGCCTTTGACGGTCAGTGAGTCGACGGCGGCCAGGGCGGCTCCGGTGCCCCCGGTCGGCTCGGACCCGGAGGACCCGCCGGCCTTGTCCGTCCTACAGCCGGCCACGGCGACCAGCACGACCACGGCAGCGACCGCCCCACCCCTCAGACGCGTCACGGTACGTCCCCCTTGCCTGTCCTGGTCCGCCCGTCGGACTCAGGCGGAATCGTTCCGTCCCTTACGGTAACCGCCGTACGGCCGACAGCAGATGGGCACGAAAGCGGCGCTTCGGGGCGGCGGGCGGGGAACGGGGGCACGGCGGTGCCGTGCCGGGGGGCGCGCGGGCCGGTGTGCGCCCGCCCGCGCCCCTCGCACCGTGCCGCCCCGCCTTCTGCGGGCCCGCACCCGTGACGTCTTCTACGACCCCAGGACCGAGGCGAGGAACTCGCCGACCCAGCCCAGCAGTTCGCGGCCGACCAGGGGCTTGCCGCCGACCTTCGCGGTCTTCGGGCGCGGGACCAGCACCTGGTGTGCGGCCGGCTTGATGACCGTGCCCGGGTAGAGCCGCTTGACCCGCAGTTCCTGCGACTCGCGCAGCTCCACGGGCGCGAAGCGGATGTTGGCGCCCTGGAGCACGATCTCGCCGACGCCGCAGGCCCGCGCGAGCATCCTGAGGCCGGCCACCAGCAGCAGGTTCTCCACCGGTTCGGGCAGCTTGCCGTAGCGGTCGGTGAGTTCCTCGCGGACGGCCTTGATGTCCTCTTCGGAGTTGGCGGAGGCGATGGAGCGGTAGGCCTGCAGGCGCAGGCGCTCGCCGGGGGCGTAGTCGTGCGGGACGTGCGCGTCGACGGGCAGCTCGATCTTGACCTCGAGCGGTGCCTCCTCCACACCTCCCGCCGAAGGCCCCCCTGTCTCCAGCTGGCGCCGGTAGTCGGCGACGGCCTCGCCGACCATGCGGACGTACAGGTCGAAGCCGACGCCCGCGATGTGGCCGGACTGCTCGCCGCCGAGGAGGTTGCCGGCGCCGCGGATCTCCAGGTCCTTCATCGCCACGTACATGCCGGCGCCCATCTCGGTGTGCTGGGCGATGGTGGCGAGCCGTTCGTGCGCGGTCTCCGTCAGGGGCTTCTCCGGCGGATACAGGAAGTAGGCGTATCCGCGCTCGCGGCCCCGGCCGACGCGGCCGCGCAGCTGGTGCAGCTGGGACAGGCCGAAGGTGTCGCCGCGCTCCACGATCAGGGTGTTGGCGTTGGAGATGTCGATGCCGGACTCGACGATCGTGGTCGAGACGAGGACGTCGAACTTCTTCTCCCAGAAGTCGACGACGACCTGCTCCAGCGCGGACTCCGACATCTGGCCGTGGGCCGTGGCGATGCGCGCCTCGGGAACGATCTCGCGGAGCCGGGCGGCCGCGCGGTCGATGGACTCGACGCGGTTGTGGATGTAGAAGACCTGGCCCTCGCGCAGCAGTTCGCGGCGGATGGCGGCGCCGATCTGCTTCTCCTCGTACGGCCCGACGAAGGTGAGGACCGGGTGGCGCTCCTCCGGCGGGGTGGTGATGGTCGACATCTCGCGGATGCCGGTCACGGCCATCTCGAGGGTCCGGGGGATCGGCGTCGCGGACATCGTGAGCACGTCGACGTTGGCACGGAGCTTCTTCAGCTGCTCCTTGTGCTCGACGCCGAAGCGCTGCTCCTCGTCGACGATGACCAGGCCCAGGTCCTTGAACTTCGTCTCGGAGGAGAACAGGCGGTGGGTGCCGATGACGACGTCCACCGAGCCGTCTCTGAGGCCCTCGAGGACGGCCTTGGCCTCGGTGTCGGTCTGGAAGCGGGAGAGCGCCTTCACGTTGACCGGGAACTGCGCGTACCGCTCGGAGAACGTCCCGAAGTGCTGCTGCACCAGCAGGGTCGTCGGCACGAGGACGGCGACCTGCTTGCCGTCCTGTACGGCCTTGAAGGCGGCCCGCACCGCGATCTCGGTCTTGCCGTAGCCGACGTCGCCGCAGATCAGGCGGTCCATGGGGACCGACTTCTCCATGTCCTCCTTGACCTCGGCGATGGTGGTGAGCTGGTCGGGGGTCTCGGCGTAGGGGAAGGCGTCCTCCAGTTCGCGCTGCCAGGGCGTGTCGGCGCCGAAGGCGTGGCCGGGGGCGGCCATGCGCGCGCTGTAGAGCTTGATCAGGTCGGCGGCGATCTCCTTGACGGCCTTCTTCGCGCGTGCCTTGGTCTTCGTCCAGTCGGCGCCGCCGAGCCGGTGCAGGGTGGGGGCCTCGCCGCCGACGTACTTGGTGATCTGCTCCAGCTGGTCGGTGGGGATGTAGAGGCGGTCGCCGGGCTGGCCGCGCTTGGCGGGCGCGTACTCGACGACCAGGTACTCGCGGGTGGCGCCCTGGACGGTGCGCTGCACCATCTCGATGTAGCGGCCGACGCCGTGCTGTTCGTGGACGATGTAGTCGCCCGTCTCCAGGGTGAGCGGGTCGATGGTCTTGCGGCGGCGGGCCGGCATGCGGGCGCCGTCGCGGGTGGCGGCGCGCTGGCCGGACAGGTCGGTCTCGGTGAGCACGGCGAGTTTCAGGGCCGGGTCCACCAGGCCGTACTCGATCGAGCCGCAGGAGACGTGCACCACCGAGGGGCTCAGTTCGCCGAGGTCGGCGTCCAGGCGGGCGGCGATGCCCTCGTTGCCGAGCACCTCGACGGTGCGGGCGGCCGGGCCGTGGCCCTCGGTGACGAACACGGTGCGCCAGCCGTCGGCGAGCCAGCCCTTGGTGTCGGCGAGGGCCCGGGCGGTGTCGCCCCGGTAGCTCTCGGGCGCGCGCATGCCGAGCTTGAGGGTGTCCGCGTCCAGCTCCTCGTCGGCGGCGAACGGGGAGACGGACCACCACATCATGCCCAGCTCGCGCGCCCGGTCGCGGACGTCGGCGATGGACCACAGGGAGGCGGCGCCGACGTCGATGGGGGCCTCGCCGCCGCCGGCGGTGGCCGCCCAGGAAGCCTGCAGGAACTCCTGGCTGGTCGCGACGAGGTCGGCGGCCCGCGTGCGGACCCGCTCGGGGTCGCAGACCACCGTCATGGCGCCCGCGGGCAGGACGTCGAGGAGCAGCTCCATGTCGTCGACCAGGACGGGGGCGAGGGACTCCATGCCCTCGACGGCGATGCCCTCGGCGATCTTGCCGAGCAGCTCGCCCAGCTCGGGGTGTTCCTCGGCGAGGGCACGCGCGCGTGCCCGGACGTCGTCGGTGAGCAGCAGCTCGCGGCACGGCGGCGCCCACAGGCCGTGCTCGGCGACTTCGAGGGAGCGCTGGTCGGCGACCTTGAAGTAGCGGATCTCCTCGACGTCGTCGCCCCAGAACTCGATGCGCAGGGGGTGTTCCTCGGTGGGCGGGAAGACGTCCAGGATGCCGCCGCGCACGGCGAACTCGCCCCGCTTCTCCACGAGCTCCACGCGCGCGTAGGCGGCGGCCGCGAGGGCTTCGACGACATCGTCCAGGTCGGCGCTCTGCCCGGTCCTCAGGGACACCGGTTCCAGGTCGCCGAGGCCCTTGACCTGCGGCTGCAGCACGGAGCGCACGGGGGCCACGACGACGGAGACCGGGCCGGTCCCGGGGTCGTGGGGGTTGGGGTGGGCCAGGCGGCGCAGGACGGCGAGGCGGCGGCCGACGGTGTCGCTGCGCGGGCTGAGCCGCTCGTGCGGGAGGGTCTCCCAGGAGGGGTACTCCACGACGCCGGCCTCGGGCAGCAGGGAGCGCAGGGCCGCCGCCAGGTCCTCGGCCTCGCGGCCGGTCGCCGTGACCGCGAGGACCGTACGGCCGGCCTCGCGGGCCAGGGCGGCGACCGTGAAGGGGCGGGCCGCCGGGGGGCCGACGAGGTCGACGTGCATGCGGTTGCCGTCCGCGGCCGCCGAGATCGCTTCCGCGAGGGCGGGGTCCTTGACGACGGCGTCGAGCAGACCGTGCAGGCTCATGGGGGCAGTTTCCGTCCGGGGGTGGGCAACGCAAGCAGCCCGGTGCGGTGGGCATCCGGGGGGTGTCCAGCGTACGACGTCGACAAGGTTGCCGTCGGGCCTGTGGACAACCAGGGGACTCCGCCCCCTGGGCCCCGGCCCAGGCC
This sequence comes from Streptomyces sp. NBC_00557, assembly GCF_036345995.1. Taxonomy (NCBI): domain Bacteria; kingdom Bacillati; phylum Actinomycetota; class Actinomycetes; order Kitasatosporales; family Streptomycetaceae; genus Streptomyces; species Streptomyces sp. NBC_00557. Next base: position 4,811,796 of record NZ_CP107796.1, on the reverse strand, counting down.
CACCCGCCACCCGATTCGGCCGGCCGGGAACGGCCGGGAAGCGGACCGGCGAAAACCCGGCGCCGGGAAGTCGTGGTGACTTCCCGGCACCGGGTCTCCCCCGCAACCCCCGTATGCGGTGGTCGTCGGGCCGGCCTGTGCGGCTAGTCCGTCGCGATCGCGTTCAGGACGTTCATCCGGCCGGCCCGGAACGCCGGGATCAGGGCGGCGAAGAGGCCCACGAAGGCCGAGGCGACGAAGACCGTGGTGATCGTCGGCCAGGGGATCTCCAGGATCTTCAGGCCCTGCAGGGCGAGGAGCTTCTGGGCGGTGGCGCCCCAGCCGATGCCCAGGCCGAGGCCGATCATGGCGCCGAAGAGGGCGATCACCACGGACTCCAGGCGGATCATGCGGCGCAGCTGGCGGCGGGAGAGACCGATCGCCCGCATCAGGCCGATCTCCCGGGTCCGCTCGACCACCGACAGTGCCAGGGTGTTCACGACGCCGAGGACGGCGACGATGATCGCGAGGGCGAGCAGGCCGTAGATCATGTTCAGGAGCTGGCCGATCTGGTCCTTCAGCGCCTTCTTGTAGTCGGTCTGGTCGCGCACGGTGAGCTGCGGGTAGTCGTCGTGCAGGGCCGACTTCAGGGACTTGTAGGCCGCGGCCTGCCGTCCGTGCTCGGCGGTGGCGAAGACCAGCTGGTCGAGCGGCATCTTCGCGGCGGGCACGTACCTCGCCAGCGTGCTGATCGACGTGTACATCGCGCCCTGGTCGATCACGTCGTCGCTGCTGGTGATGGCCCGGACCGTCAGGTGGGCGGTGGAGCCCTCCCTGAACGCGACGGTGATCTTCGAGCCGAGGTGGATGCCGTGGGCCTTGGCGAACTTCTCGTGGACGGACATCGAGTCGGGCAGGTAGGCGTCCGTGAGGTTCCCGGCGACGGTCTTCTTGCGCAGGTCGGTCGCGTAGGTCCGGTCGGCCGCGGTGATGTCGGTGTTCTTCAGGGTCCGGCCGTCGGGGGTGGTGAAGTCGGCCAGGGTCGGCTTGTACTCGGTGACCCGGGCGAGGCCGGGGGTGTCCTTGATGAGCCTGACCGCCTGCGGGACGACGCGCTGGCCGTTGTCGCCCTGGATGATGAAGTCGGTGCCGACGGTCTTGTCGAGCTGGTCGGTGGCCGAGGCGACCATGGAGGAGCCGACCACGGACAGGCAGGCCACCAGGGCCAGGCCGATCATCAGGGCCGCGCCGGTGGCGCCGGTGCGGCGCGGGTTGCGCAGCGCGTTGCGCTCGGCCATGCGGCCGACGGGCCCGAACACGCGCAGGACGACCGCGCCGAGGACCCGGACCAGTCCGGCGGCGAGCAGCGGGCCGATGACGACGAAGCCGATCAGCGTGGTCACCACGCCCAGGCCCAGCCAGCCGGAGCCCGTCCTGGCCTTGTCGGCGGTCGCGGCGACGTACAGGCTCCAGCCGCCGGCGGCGGTGAGCAGCAGGCCGATCACGGCGCGGACGGCGCCGGCCTTGGCGTCGGCGGGGGCGCCGGCGTCGCGCAGGGCGGCCATCGGGGAGACCTTGCCGGCGCGGCGGGCGGGCAGGTAGGCGGCGAGGACGGTGACGACGACGCCGAGGAGCAGGCCGACGGCCGGGGTGGTCCAGGCGATGGTCAGGTCGTCGGTGGACAGGTGCATGCCCATCTTGCCCATGAGGTGCATCAGGCCGACGGCGATGCCGACGCCCGCGCCGACCCCGAGCACCGAGCCGATCACGCCGAGCAGCAGCGCCTCGATCAGCACGGAGCGGTTGACCTGCTTGCGGGAGGAGCCGATGGCGCGCATCAGGCCGATCTCGCGGGTGCGCTGGGCGACCAGCATGGAGAAGGTGTTGATGATCAGGAAGATGCCGACGAGGAAGGCGATCCCGGCGAAGCCGAGCATCGCGTACTTCATCACGTTCAGGAAGCTCTCGACGCTCTTCTGGTTGGCGTCGGCGACCTCCTTGGCGGTCTGCACCTTGTAGCCGTGGCCGAGGGCGGCGGTCACGTTCTGCTTCAGCCGCGCGTCGCTGACGCCCTTGGCGGCGGTGACGTTGACGTTGGTGTAGACGCCGGTGCGGCCGACCAGGGTCTGCTGGGCGGTCCTGGTGTCCAGGTAGAAGATGGCCGCGCCGGGGTTGGTCACCTGGAAGGCGGCGATGCCGGACACGCGCGCGTGGTGGGTGCCGACGACCGAGATCATCCCGATGTCGTCGCCCAGCTTCAGGTGGTGCTTGTCGGCGGTGTCCTCGTCGACCATGACCTGGCCGGGGCCCTTGGGCGCCGCACCGGAGACGATCTTCATGGTGCGGGCGTCGTTGCCGTTCCAGCTGCCGACGATGGTCGGCGCGCCGCTGGTGGGCGAGAGCTTGTCCTTCTTGGCGTCGATGACGGTGACCGTGGTGGAGAACACGGTGCCCTCGGCCTTCGCCACGCCCCGGGCGCCGCGGACGGCGCCGACGACGGAGGCCGGCATGACCGGCGGCTTGCCGGTGCGGGAGGTGGTCTCGCCGGTGTCGGAGGAGCCCTTCGCGCTGACCGTCACGTCCGCGGACGTGGCCTGGAAGAGCTTGTCGAAGGTGGTGTTCATGGTGTCGGTGAACACCAGGGTGCCGCACACGAACGCCACCGACAGCAGGACCGCGATCGCCGAGAGCGCCATCCGGCCCTTGTGGGCGAAGAAGTTGCGCAGCGAGGTCTTCAGGACGGTCATGACGTGCGCCCCCGGGCGTCGAAGTCCTTCATGCGGTCCAGGACCTGATCGGCCGTCGGCTGGTACATCTCGTCGACGATCCGGCCGTCGGCGAGGTAGAGCACGCGGTCGGCGTAGGAGGCGGCGACGGGGTCGTGGGTGACCATCACGATCGTCTGGCCGAGTTCGTCCACCGAGCGGCGCAGGAAGCCGAGGACTTCGGCGCCGGCGCGCGAGTCGAGGTTTCCGGTGGGCTCGTCGCCGAAGATGATCTCCGGGCGGGCGGCGAGCGCGCGGGCCACGGCGACGCGCTGCTGCTGGCCGCCGGAGAGCTGGGCCGGCCGGTGCTTGAGGCGTCCGGCGAGTCCGACGGTCTCCACCACGCGGTCCAGCCAGGCCTTGTCCGGCTTGCGGCCCGCGATGTCCATGGGCAGCGTGATGTTCTCGATGGCGTTCAGCGTGGGCAGCAGGTTGAACGCCTGGAAGATGAAGCCGATCCGGTCCCGGCGCAGCCGGGTGAGCTTCTTGTCCTTCAGGCCGGTGATCTCGGTCTCGTCCAGGTAGATCCGGCCGCTCGTCACCGTGTCGAGGCCGGCGAGGCAGTGCATCAGCGTGGACTTGCCGGACCCCGAGGGGCCCATGATGGCGGTGAACTGGCCCCGTGCGATGTCCACGTCGACGTGGTCGAGGGCGACGACACGGGTCTCGCCGGACCCGTACGCCTTCACGACCTGCCGCGCCCGCGCGGCAACGGCCGTACTCCCTCCCGCGACCCGGCCAGCGCCCCTCATCGAGGCGCTTCGCGCCGCACCTTCCGAATCGCCCCCGTGCCCGGGAATGGTCACAGCCGATGTCACGGTATGTCTCCTATGTCGGTCGACAAGTCGGTCAGGTGCGCGCCGGTGTGCCGGAGCGCCGTTCTTGGGTACGCGTCGAGTCTCGCGGCCGGCGGGGTCCTCGCGCGCTGGTGCGAAGCCCCCTCTCTCGCGGGGGAAAACCCCACCCCGCCGGTGCGGTCAGCCGCCCCCCAGCGGCGTAAAGCCAGGTTAAGGACCGCGCTCGCCCCCGCACGTCCTCCGCCGGGACGACCCCTCCCCGAGCCGTGGTACGGAGGGACCCCTAGGGGTCCTCCACCCCCGGGCGGAGATTCGTCTCGGGGTCGCCTCCACCCCTCGGTGCGCAGAGCCTCCACCCTGCCGCCGCGTGAGAGTCAATGGGAAGCTGTCGTACCGGAGATAGGTGCAAGGGGCACGGGGAGGGGTTCCACGGTGGGGAGTACGACACCCGCGATACGCGGCGGCGCCGTCGACGGGCAGGGCACCCGGCGCCGGGGCGCCGTCGTCGCCGCGCTGATGCTGGCGATGGCACTGGCCGCGCTGGACGCCACCGTCGTCTCCACGGCCGTACCGCAGATCGTCGGCGACCTCGGCGGTTTCTCGGTGTTCTCCTGGCTCTTCTCCGGCTATCTGCTCGCCGTGACCGTCACGCTCCCCGTCTACGGCAAGCTGTCGGACACCTTCGGCCGCAAGCCGGTGCTGGTGACGGGCGCGGCCGTGTTCCTGGCCGGCTCGCTGCTGTGCGCGGGCGCCTGGAACATGGCGGCGCTGATCGCGTTCCGGATCGTGCAGGGCCTGGGCGGCGGGGCGTTGCAGGGCACCGTGCAGACGCTGGCCGCCGATCTGTACCCGCTGGCGCAGCGCCCGAAGATCCAGTCCAAGCTGTCCACGGTGTGGGCGGTGTCGGCGGTGGCCGGGCCGGGGCTCGGCGGGCTGCTCGCCGCGTACGCGGGCTGGCGCTGGATCTTCCTGGTCAACCTGCCGATCGGCGCCGCCGCGCTGTGGCTGATCGTCCGTCATCTGCACGAACCGGCGCGGGAGAAGCCGGAGAACGGCCGCCACGCGCGCGTGGACTGGGCCGGCGCGCTCGCGGTGTTCGCCTGCGGCGGGGTGCTGCTGACCGCGCTGGTGCAGGGCGGGGTCGCCTGGCCGTGGCTGTCGGCGCCGTCGCTGACGCTGTTCGGCACGGGACTCGCGCTGGCGGTCGTGGTGGTCGCGGTGGAGCGGTGGGCGGCGCAGCCGATCATCCCCGGCTGGGTGTGGCGGCGGCGTACGATCGCGGCCGTCAACCTGGCGCTGGGCGCGCTGGGGCTGCTGATGGTGGCGCCGAGCGTGTTCCTGCCGACGTACGCGCAGTCGGTGCTCGGACTCGCGCCCGTGGCCGCCGGTTTCGTGCTGTCGGTGTGGACGCTGTCCTGGCCGGTGTCGGCGGCGCTCAGCCAGCACGTCTACCGCCGCATCGGCTTCCGCGACACCGCGCTGCTCGGCATCGGCCTGGCCGCGCTGATCCTGGGCGCGTTCCCGCTCCTGCCGTATCCCGGCTCCTGGTGGCAGCCGACGCTGCTGATGCTGCTGCTGGGCGGCGCGCTCGGGCTGTTCCAGCTGCCGCTGATCGTCGGGGTGCAGTCGACGGTGGGCTGGTCGGAGCGGGGCACCACGACCGCGTCGGTGCTGTTCTGCCGGCAGACCGGACAGACCCTGGGCGCCTCGCTGTTCGGCGCCGTCGCCAACGGCGTGCTGGCCGCGCGGCTGGGCGGGGCGGGCGATCTGGACTCCGTCACGCGCGCGCTGGACGCCGGTACGGCACCGGAGGCGACCCGGCGCGCGATCGCCGACGCCGTGCACGCGGTGTACCTCGGCGCGGCCGCCGCGGCGGCGCTCGCCTTCGTGGTGCTGCTGGCGGTGGCGCCGCGCCGGTTTCCGGTGCGCGACGAGTGAACGGCCCACCGAAAACGGCGGGTTAACGCGGGTAACACCCCAGGTGGGGGCCGCCCTGCGCGTAGTAAGCGCATACCGACCGGCCAGTTCGGTGAAAACGCCGCGCGGCACCCCACCCGCGAGTAGCGTGCGTGGCTCCGCACCCCCCACCTCCCTGCGGTCCGCCGCCACGGACCCGAGCCGCGCAAGGAGCCCCGGGATGTCACAGGACCCGCCGCACCCGTCGTACGACCCGCTCCAGCCGTATCCCGCCCCCTTCCCGCCTGCCCACGACCGGCCCCCCGCCCCCTACGGCCCGCCCCACCTCACCTACCCCTGGCAGCCCGCTCCCCCGCCGCCGCCCCGCCCGGAGCGGCGGGCCGACCGCGAACCCGTCGGCCACCACAGCGACCTGAGGGTGCTGCGCAGCGCCTACCGCTGGCAGCGGCGCACCGCCACCCTCACCGCGCTCGGCTACTTCACCCTGTTCCTGGTCCTGTCCGCCTGCGCGCCCGGCGTGATGACCCGCACGGTCGCCGACGGCATCCCCGCCGGCCTGCTGCTCGCCGTGGCCCAACTGCCGGTCACCTGGCTGGCGATCGCCCTGTACGAGCACACCGCCCGCCGGCACGTCGATCCGCTCGCGGACCGCATCCGCAAGGAAGCCGAACTGAACGCACGCCGAGGAGCGCTCCGATGACCGCCGCAGCCACACCCGCCCCGGGAGGCTTCACCGGGTTCAGCGGCTCCGCCCAGTCGATGTCGCTGGTCGCCTTCTCCACCGTCGCCACCGTCACGCTGCTGCTGTGCGTGATGGCCGGCCCCGACCGCGACGACCTCGACGAGTTCTACACCGGCTACAGCTCCCTGTCCCCGCTGCGCAACGGCCTGGCGATCGCCGGCGACTACATCTCCGCGGCCACCGTCCTCGGCACCGGCGGAGTGATCGCCCTGTGCGGCTACGACGGCGTCGTCCTCGCGCTGAGCACGGCGCTGTCGCTGATGCTGCTGATGTTCCTGCTGGCCGAACCGCTGCGCAACGCGGGCCGGTTCACCATGGGCGACGCGCTCGCCCGCCGGCTGCCCGGCCGCTGCGTGCGCATCACGGCCTGCGCGGTGACCATCGCCGCGCTGCTGCCGCTGATGCTGGTCCAGCTCGCCGGGACCGGGCAGCTGATGGCGTTCATCCTGGGCTTCACCGACGCGTCCCTGAAGACCGCGTGCGTCGTCGGCCTCGGCGCCCTGATGATCGCCTACGCGGCGATCGGCGGCATGAAGGGCACCGCGCTCATCCAGATCCTGAAGATCGTGATGCTGGTCGGCTCGGGCTCCGTGATCGCCCTGCTGGTCCTGCACCGCTTCGACTGGGACCCGGGCGCCCTGTTCACCGCGGCCGCCGGCAACAGCGGCGCCGGGCCGGCCTTCCTGCACTCCGGCCTGGAGTTCGGCACCTCCGGCACGTCCCGTCTCGACATGGTCGCCTCCGAGCTGACCGTGGTCCTCGGCGGCGCCTGCCTGCCGCACATCACCATGCGCATGTACACCGCCTCCAGCGCCCCCCAGGTGCGCCGCTCGATGTCCTGGGCGGTGTCCATCGTCGCCCTGTTCGTGCTCGTCATCACGGTGGTCGGGTTCGGCGCCACGGCGCTGGTCGGCCGCACCGTGATCGCCGGCGCCGACCCGCAGGGCAACACCGCCTACCTGCTCGGCTCGCGGGCGGTGTTCGGCGCCGACGTGTCCACGGCCGAGACGTTCCTGTTCACCATGGTGACGACGGCGCTCTTCCTGACCCTGCTCGCCTCGGTCGCCGGGATGATCCTGGCCTGCGCCAACTCCCTCGCCCACGACGTGTTCGCGGCCCGCGTCGAGGAGATGCCGGCCCGGCGGGAGATGGCCCTCGCCCGCGTCTCGGCGCTCGCCATAGGGGTGCCGACGATCCTGCTCGCCACTCTGGTGCAGCACCACAGCCTGCAGCCCCTGGTGACGCTCTCCTTCTGCCTGGGCGCCTCCGCCATCGCGCCCGCCCTGGTGTACGGGCTCTTCTGGCGCCGCTACACCCGCAGCGGCCTGCTGGCCACGCTGATCGGCGGCAGCCTGACCGTGCTGCTGCTCATGCCGGGCACCAAGCTGGTGTCCGGCTCCCCCGTCTCGGCCTTCCCGCACGCCGACTTCAACTGGTTCCCGTTCACCACCACCGGCATCGTCTCCATCCCGGCCGGCTTCCTCTTCGGCTGGCTCGGCACGGTCGTCTCCGGCCGCGCCAAGGCGGAACAGCAGCGGCGCCAGTACGAGGCGGTGGAGGGCTGGATCCTGGCGGGCGCGGTGCGCAGGGGCGGCTGACCGGCGCGGCGGATCACTCCGGGGCCGCCCGGCTCGTCAGGGCGTGCAGCCTGCTGCGCGCGTGATCCATGTGCGCGCGTACGACGTCCCAGGCCTCGCCGTGCGCGCGCAGCACCTGCTCCGTCTCCAGGGCGATGCGTTCCTCGCGCACGCGCGCCTCGGCGATGATCGCGGCGGCACGCACGGGCGCCTCCTCCTGGCTGCGTCGCGCGTACTCCTCGGCCTCCGCCAGGGCCCGCTCGGCGTCGGACAGTCCGGCCTCGGCGCGGCTGATGCGCTCGTCGAGCCGGGCCTGGAGCGCGGCGGCCCGCCCGGCCGCCTCGCGCTCGGCCCCGGCCCACCGCTCGGCCAGCTCCCGGGACTGCGCGGCGAGCATCCCGGCGGCGCGCTGCCGCGCCCCGCGCACCTCGGCGAGCACCGCCGAGCGACCCTCCCGCACCGCGCGCCGGGTGCCGGTGCGCAGGCCGTCGGCCTCGGCGCGCGCGGCCTCGAGCCGACGGCGGGCGTGTTCGTCGGCCTCCGCGCGGAGCGCGTCCGCCGCCTCCTGCGCCTCCCGCCGTACCCGGTCGGCGTACGCCCGCGCGTCCTCGACGTGCTGGTGCGCTTCCCGCCGCGCGCGCTCGCGCAGGTCCGCCGCCTCCTCCAGCACCCGCTGGAACAGCCGGTGCGCGCCTTCCCCGAGCGACTCGTACGTCTGCGGCGGGAGCCGGTCGACGGTCTCCCGCAGCCGCGCCGCCTCCGCCTCCATGTTCTTGGCGAGCACGGTCAGCCGCGCGGCCCGCTCCCAGGCGGCGTCGCGGTCGTCCGACAGCCGTGCCAGGAAGGCGTCGACCTGCTCGGGGCGGTAGCCGCGTCCCCGGACCGTCACGAAGCCGTGCGGCGACATCGATGCGCTGCCCACCCTGGGAACCCCTCTCCACCGGACGTACACGACAGGATGATTCCGCGCACATCTTGATGGATCGGACATAAGTGTTCATAACGCGACACTCCGCAGTCACGTCACGCTGGGAACACCAGGAATCCCACACACCGGGATCGGCCCGCGCCGGGCACACCGGCGCCCAGCACGCCCGCCTCCGCGGCGGCGACCGGGCAACGGTTCGTCACCGGACCGCTCCCGCACGGCGGACGAGGAGCGGCGACGCCCACCCGTTCGGCCCCACCGACTCCCCGATCGTGCCCTCCACGCGCGCGTGAAGGGCACGATCCGCTCAGCCGCGGCCGGCCCCGGCTACAGCAGCCCGTCCCACATCTGCTCCAGCAGCACCGACCACCAGTTCTCCGGCGAACCCAGCGCCGCCGGGTCCAGCGCGGCCAGCTGCGCCTGGAAGTCGACGGTCCAGCGGCCCGCCTGCTCCTGGTTCAGCCCGAACCTCAGCCGCCACATCCGGCCCAGCAGGGCCAGGCAGCGCGCGAACTCCGGCAGCCCGGTGTTCACGAACTGCGGCGGCACCGGAGCACCGCCCGGCCCCGCCTCCACCGGCACGGCCACGATGCTCGCCGTGCCGTACTGCACACAGATCGCCTTGCCGAAGTCGGTGCCCATCACCAGGTACGAACCCGCGTCAGCCGCCGGCTGCACCCCGCGCTCGGCCGCCAGCTCCGCCAGCGTCGGCACCGGCCGGCCCGGCTGGGCCTGCGCCCAGAAGAACGGGCCCATGTCCACCGGCAGACCGGCCACCACCAGCGTGTGCGCCACGATCGGCGGCACACCCTGCCGCGACACCGCCTGCTGCTCGAACCGGAAGATCCCCGGCCCGAACGCCGCCGCCAGCTCCTGCGCGATGCCCTCCGGCGGCACCGGCGGCGCGGCCTGCACCGGCGGCAGCGGCGCCCGCACCGGCGCGGGCCGCGCAGGCCCGTCCGCCACCTGGTGCAACTCGCCCTGGTGTGCGAGCAGTTGCTGCATGCCCTGCTGCCGGCTCGCGTGATCCGTGCCGTACGGCGCGATGCTCGTGATCCGCGCCTGCGGCCACTGCTCGCGGATCATCCGCGCACAGTACGCGCCCGGCAGCTCGCACGACTCCAGCTCGGTGTGCAGCTCCAGCACCTGGTCCGGCGGCACGTTCATCGCCCGCAGCTCGTGGAAGATCTGCCACTCCGGGTGCGGCGTGCCCGGCGCCGAACGCCGGATCAGCTGCTGCTCCGAACCGTCCTGCGCCCGGTAGCGCAGCACCGCCTGATAGCCGGGGCCCACCGTCGGCTGCCCCTGCTGCGGATACCCGTACGCCGGCGCCTGCCCCGGCGCGGGCGCGCCAGGCGGCGGCATCGCACCCGGCGGCATCGGCTGCGGCCCGCCCGGAACGCCCGGCGGCATGCCGGGGGCGCCCGGCACACCGAGCACGCCGGGGGCGGGCGGCGGCGGGGGCGCGCCGGGGACGGACGGCGGCGGAGGCGCGCCCGGACCGGTCACCGGGGGCCCGGCCAGCACGGTCTCCGCGTGATGCACGGCACCGGCCGGAGCGCCGGGGGCGCCGGGAGCCGCGGGTGCGCCCGGGGGCTGCGGGCCGCGAGGGGCGCCCGGAAGCTGGGGCGCGCCGGGAGTGCCGGGACCGGCGGGGACGCCCGGATGCTGCGGGGCGCCGGGAACCGGAGGAGCACCCGGAGGCTGCGGGGCGCCCGGCGCAGGAGGCATGCCCGGGGCGCCCGGGGCCGCAGGAGCGCCGGGCGGTTGCGGCATGCCCGGGGCGCCCGGAGCACTCTGCGCGCCAGGGCCACTCTGCGCACCCGGCGCACCGGGAACACCCGGCGCACCCACGGCGCCAGGGGCCTGCGGGCCACCACCAAGCCGGCCGGGGTCGGCGAACACCGTCTCGGCATGGTGCACATCACCCGGAGCGGCGGCCGGCGGATGGGGGGCGCCCGCAGCGTTCGGCGCGCCCGGTGCCTGCGAGCCGTCCGCGCCCGGCACGCCCTGCCCCCCGGGGCCCTCCGGCCCGAGCGACGACACGAGCTGCGTCGGCACATACCCGCCGCCAGGCGCACCCGGCGCGGGCGGCGGCGCGCTGCCCGGGCGCACGCCCGGCGTACCAGGGGCCCCCGGCGGCGGAGGCGGCGCACCCACACCACCGCGCGACTTCTTCGGCGGCGGCGCGGCCTTGCTCGTCGCGGCATCCGCGATGTCCCCCGCGTTCGGCGCGAGCCGCCGCCCCGGCCCACCGGCGTCCGCCGGAGGCTGCGGCGCACCGCCCGGCGCCTGCGGATCGCCGTAACCCGGAGCACCCTGCGCGGCACCGGGACCCGGCGGATAGCCGTACGTCGGCACACCCGGGGGCGTGCTGCCCTGCGGCGCACCGGGAGCCACGGGCGGCGGCGTTCCGGGCGCCGACGGGTACGCGGGTACACCCGGCGCAGGCGTACCGGGCACCGCCGGCTGCTGCGGATAGCCGTACGGCGCCGCACCGGGCGGAGGAGTACCGCCCTGCACGGCCCCCGGCGCGCCCGGCGCCTGCGGGGAATCAAGGGCTGGAGCGACCGCCGTCGGCGGCAACTGGCTGCCCCCCGACATCAGCGCCGTCTTGGCGTCCGGCGCACCGGCCGGCGGCCGCGGAGCCTCGTCCGCATCGCTCAGCGGCGGCGCGAACACCGTCGCCGGCAACGGCACCGAACGGTCGTCCTCACCCGCATCCGCGTTGGTGTCCGTACCGGCCCAGGGCGTCGCCCCCACCGGCGTGTCCGCCACCGGAGGCGCGTCCGCGGCAGGAGGCGCATCCGCAGGAACCGGCGCACCCGGCCCACCCTGCGCCCCACCGGAGGCCTGCGGACCGGAAGCGCCGGAAGCACCGGCCCCTGCGGAGGCCCCCACCGGCGCCCCCGCCTGCGTCTGCGCGAGCCCCGCCCCACCGGACGAAGCCCCACCGGCGACACCCGAACCGGCCCCGGACGACCCCGCACCAGCCGAAGACGACCCCGCACCGGACGAATCCGCACCGGCACCGGGATCACCCCCGCCCTGCGCCCCCCGCTCCCCGATGCCCAGCTTGTCCGCCGCCTCCTGCAACCACTCCGGAGGCGTCAGCAGGAACGACGTCTGATTCAGGTCCACCCGGGCCGCCGCCGGCGCCGGAACCGCGTCCTGCGGCTCACCGGCACCGCCGTACTCCTCCTCGTACCGGCGGATCACCTCACCCACCGGCAGAGCGGGCCACAGCGTGGCCTCCCCGCTGTCCCGGGCGATCACCAGCCGCTGCGCACCCGCGTCCGAACGCGGGCCCTCCGCCCGGTCCTCGCCCCACACCACGAAACCCAGCTCGAACTCCCGCACCCGCACCTCACGATGCTGGTACGCCGGCACATCGCCGTTGATCCACTCCTCGGCGCGCTCCTGCGCCTGCGCGTAGGTCACCATCGCCTGAAGCTCACTCCCCCACCGCGCCGGACGACACCGGAACGACCCGCGCGAAACCACCGTCGACCATCAGATGCGCCACCGTCTCCAACTCCGGCGGATTCCCCGCCAGCCGCGACAGAAAGGCGTCGAAATCGTCACCGCACGGCAGCAGCAGACGCTCCACCCGCTCCGCCGGCGACCACGACGGATCCACGTCCCGCACATCGTCGTACGCGCAGAACCACACCGAACCCGGCCGCTCGCCCTTCACCTTCACCGCGAGCAACCCGCCCTGCACGAACGCCACCCCGAGGTAATCCTTCGTCAGATGGTCGCGCAGACACTTGTTCACATACACCAGGTCGTTGACCGCCGCCTCGTCCCGCACCGTGAAGAACGGCTGGTCCAGCAGCAGACCCAGCTCCGCGTCCAGCGCCGTGCCCACCGGCGCACACCCGCCCGCCGCCTTCAGGAACGAGCGATACGCCCCCGGAAGCCGGTAACCCAAGTCCTCCTCGACGCCCTGCACCTGCGCCTCCGACACCGCCACACCCGACTTCGGCAGCCCGAAATGCGCCGGCCGCGTCTCCTGCAACGGCCGCGTGCCCCGCTTGCCGTGGTCCACCGGCGCCGTCGCCACCCCACCGTGATGCCGCAGCAACGCCTTCACCTCGACCGGAACCAGCTCCAGCCGCCGCGTCCCCGCCACGTGATGCCACGTCCAGCCGTGCGGCGTCGCCACATCCGGCACCGTGTCCCACAACTCGTGCCCCGCCGCCGCCAACGCCGCGTTCGCCGACACATAGTCCGTCAGCCGCAACTCGTCGACACCGAAACCCTCCGGCGGCTCGGCGATCTCCACCGCCACACGCGCGTACGGAGAGAAATCCGGGTAACCACGCTCATCGACCCGTACCCCTCTCGGGTGACGCGCCGCCCGCACCGGATCCGGAAAGTGCACGACCTGCCCGGCATAAGCCGCGTTCGGCGGCGCGGCTTGCTGCCCGAGCCGACCTGTCGTCATGGCGGTAGCCCCCTGCGGCGTCATCTCTGGCCTGAACGGCGGTGTCGATCGCGAACGCCGACAGCCTATGCGGTACGCCCACCCCGGTCACCGGCCCACCGCACCCCCGCCGGAACCACCCCTCCGCACACCGTGACCAGCCGTCACCCCACCGTGACCACCACCCCCGACCCGGGCGTGTCGCACCGCCCCAGCTTCCGCACCAGCCACGGCATTTGGCACCCTGTGTCCTTCGGGGGGATGCCCGGGGAGGGAACAACGATCATGAACACCTTGCGAACCGGAGGTACGGACGTGCGGGCCGGCGACCCACGCATCGGCTGGAGCAGCACCGACACACCCCCCGCCCCCACCCTCCGCCACCGCCGCGACGGCATCCTGCCCACCGTCGCCGCCGCCCTCTCCGTCCGCGGCGCCACCCTCACCGGCACCGCCGCCCGCGGCGACCAGCCCCCGGCCCTCCACCCCCTCGTCCAGGATTTCCTCGACACCCTCACCAGCGCCCAACGCGACCGCTTCACCGGCCGCTGCGCCGAAACCATCCTCATCTCCCGCCACCTCACCGCCGCCGACGCCGCCCGCAGCAAACGCGCCGCCCGCAAACCCATGACCAACGGCGAAGCCCGCAAAGCCCTCAAACACGCCAAACTCACCGCCCGCCGCATACGCGAGGACGGCGACCCCCTCCACGGCAGCTTCGCCACCCCCTGCCGCGCCTGCACCGCCCTCAGCGCCCACTTCGGCGTCCGCATCGTCGACCCCACGGCAACCGACGGCTGAAACCCACCGTCACCCGAAAGACCACCCCGCCGACACGGCGTACGACACGGACGAGACGGACGAACGGCAGATGCACCCCGACCGCACCACCACCGCCACACCCCACCCCCAACACGCCGCCGGAACCGGGTCCACCCCACCCCGCTTCCCCGTCCCCGTCGACGCCGCCCTGCGCACCGCCGGCTGGCAACCCGGACGCTGGGACATCAAACAAGCAGAAATCTGGGCCGACACCCTCCGCGACCACACCTCACCCGCCGGACACCGGCACACCGTCTTCCCCGCGGCCGTCGAAGCCTGGGCCGAGTTCGGCGGCCTCACCATCACCCCCCACGGCCCCGGCCGCCAGATCGCCCCCGCCGCCCTCCACCTCGACCCCCTCCACGGCCTCCACCACGCCCGCACCCTCGGCGACCTCGGCCGCGCCCTCGGCACCGAACTCTGCCCCCTCGGCGAAGAGACCGACACCGCCGCCGTCCTCGCCATCGACACCCAAGGCCGCGTCTACACCCTCGACCACACCGGCGACTGGTACGTCGGCCCCGACATCGACCACGCCCTGACCACCCTCATCACCGGCATCCAGCCCGTACGCCTCACCGCCGGCTGACCCCGGCCCCTACGCCGCCGGAATCACCGCCGACACCCGGAAACCCCCCGCATCCGTCGGCCCCGACACGAACACACCGCCCAGCGCCACGACCCGCTCACGCATCCCCACCAGGCCGTTCCCACCCGACGGCAACCCCGCCGCCGACGCCGACGCCGGCTCCGGCGGCGGCTCGTTCTCCACCTGCATCGCGATCTCCGACACCCGGTGCGCCAACCGCACATGCGTCTTCGCACCCGCCGCATGCTTGTGGACGTTCGTCAACGCCTCCTGCACCACCCGGTACGCCGTCTGCTCCACCGCCGCCGCATACGACCGCGCCTCCCCCTCCACCGACAGATCCACGACCATCCCCGCCGCAGCCGACTGCCCGATCAGCTCCTCCAGCTCCGACAACGACGGCCCCTCCTCCTCCCCCGCCCGCGACGCCGCGACCGCAGCCGCCTCCCGCACCGCCGCCAACGGCACCCCCGACCCACGCCGCACCGGATCCTCCCCCGCCCGCAGCACCCCCAGCATCTGCCGCAGCTCCGTCAACGCCTGCCGGCCCATGTCCCCCACCAGCGCGGCATTGCGCACCGCCTTCTCCGGATCCTTCCGCGCCACCGCCTGCAACGCCGCCGCATGCACCACCATCAGACTCACCCGGTGCGCGACCACGTCATGCATCTCCCGAGCGATCCGCGTCCGCTCCTCGTTCCGCGCCCACTCGGCCCGCTCCTCCGCCCGCTCGGCCAGCAACTGAAGCTCCCGCTCCAGACTGTCCGCCCGCTCCCTCAGGCTCTCCATCAACCGCCGCCGCGCCCCCACATACAGCCCCAGCAGCACCGGCGGCGCCGTCAGACCCAGCGCCGTCGTCACCGCCGCGAACGGCACGAACCAGTCCCCCAGCGTCAGATCGCCCCGCGCCATCCCCTGGCGCACCCGCACGAACGTCACCACCGCCGTGCCCACCAGCGACATCCCCGCCAGCGCACCGATGATCCGGCGCGGCACCTCACACGCCGCCAGCGTGTACAGGCCCACGATCCCCAGCAGGAACCCCATCTGCGCCGGCGTGATCGCGATGGCGACCAGCACCACCGCGATCGGCCACTTCCGCCGCACCAGCAGCACGGACCCCGCGACCACCCCGAAGACGATCCCCACCGCCACCGGAATGCCCGCGTCCCGCGCGAACGGCACACCCTCCGCACCGCACTCCACGGCCGACACCAGCGCCAGACACCCGTCCAGCACCGCGCTGCGCCACCTGGTCCACCACCACGGCCCGGTCCCGGCCCTGGCGTGCTCTTCCCCCGTCGTGGTCATACCTCCAGCCTACGGGCGACGCCTGCGCCTTTTCCGGTGACTTTCGCCGACCTCCACACACCGCGACCGGTAACCGAACACCCTCGAAACCCACCAGAATCACTCGAACTGGTGAACCCTTCCCGTTCGACCCCGGAATCGCTCATTCCGGCCGGACGGTATGCCCATGGCACATTCATCCAGCAAATACGCCGACTTCGAGAACCTGCGGGAGCGGGCGGTCGCACTGCGCCGGGCCGGCTACAGCCTCCGGCGGATCCGGGACGAGCTGAAGATCTTCAACAACGACATCCTCAACCAGCTCGTGAAGGGGGAACCGCCGCCGGAGTGGACCAAGCGCCCTAACGCGAAGGACGACCTGCGGGCGAAGGCCCGGGATCTACGGCTCCAAGGCTGGACGTACGACCAGATCGAAGCGGAGCTGGGCTGCTCGAGGAGCTCGGTTTCACTGTGGGTCCGGGACCTTCCGAAGCCCGAGCCCCGGTACACCCCAGAAGAGCAACGCGCGCTCATGCGAGAGGGCCTGGCAAGGCGCCGAGCCGCGGAGAGGGACAAGCGCGAGGAGACGAAGATGGCTGCGCTCCGAGAGATCAGCGAACTCACCGATCGCGAACTCTTCATGGTGGGCATCGCGCTCTACTGGGCAGAAGGCTCGAAGAGCAAGCCATACGACCGCCGCGAACGCGCGATCTTCGTCAACAGCGACCCCGGCGTGATCAAGACCTACCTGGCTTGGCTGGACCTGCTGGGGGTGGATCGCGAGCGCCTGACCTTCCGGCTGCTCATCCACGAGTCGGCGGACGTCGACAGGGCCCACAGCTTCTGGGCGGCTGTAGCCGACATCGACACATCGGTCTTCGCCAAGCCGACCCTGAAGAGGCACAACCCGAAAACAGTCCGCAAGAACACCGGGGACGACTACCACGGGTGCATGGTCATCGGGGTTGCCCGAAGCGCCCACTTGTACAACCGCATCGATGGCTGGTGGAACGGAATCGTGGCCCAGGCTGAGGCACGTCTCGGGTAAGGTCTGAAGCGCTGTTCCCCCGTGGTGTAACTGGCAGCACACTGGTTTTTGGTACCAGCAGGACAAGGTTCGAATCCTTGCGGGGGAGCCCACAGCACCCAAGACCCAGGTTCGGGCCCTGACCGGTGAAACCCCCGTCAGGGCCCGCTCTCATGCCCCCCGAAACTCCCCCCGGTATCCTGCGGCTGTCATCCCCACTCACCCACAGCCGAAGGGCAACCCCGTGAGCGCCATCCGCCCGGCAGCCGTCGTCGTTCTCGCAGCGGGTGAGGGCACCCGTATGAAGTCGGCCACACCGAAGGTCCTGCACGAGATCTGCGGTCGTTCCCTCGTGGGCCACGTGCTGGCCGCAGCCCGTGAGTTGGATCCCCAGAACCTGGTCGTCGTCGTGGGGCACGCCCGTGAGCAGGTCACCGCCCACCTCGCCGAGATCGATCCCGCCACCCGTACCGCCGTGCAGGCGGAGCAGAACGGCACCGGGCACGCCGTGCGCATGGGCCTGGAGGAGCTGGGCGGGTCCGTGGACGGGACCGTGGTGGTGGTGTGCGGGGACACGCCCCTGCTGACCGGCGGGACGCTGAAACAGCTCGCGCAGACCCACGCCGCCGACGGCAACGCGGTGACCGTGCTGACCGCCGAGGTGCCGGACGCCACCGGGTACGGGCGGATCATCCGCGACGAGGCGACGGGTGCCGTGACGGAGATCGTGGAGCACAAGGACGCCTCCGACGCCCAGCGGTCGATCCGGGAGATCAACAGCGGGGTGTTCGCGTTCGACGGGCAGCTGCTGGCGGACGCGCTGAAGAAGGTGCGGACGGACAACAGCCAGGGTGAGGAGTACCTCACCGATGTGCTCGGGATCCTGCGGGAGGCCGGTCACCGGGTGGGGGCCTCGGTGGCGGGCGATCACCGGGAGATCGCGGGGATCAACAACCGGGTGCAGCTGGCGGAGGCGCGCCGGATTCTGAACGAGCGGCTGCTGACGGCTGCGATGCTCGAGGGGGTCACCGTGGTGGATCCCGCGTCCACGTGGGTGGATGTGACGGTCACGTTCGAGCGGGATGTCGTGGTGCATCCGAACACGCTGCTGACGGGGTCGACTCACCTGGGTGAGGGTGCCGAGGTGGGGCCGAACAGCCGGCTGAAGGACACCCGGGTGGGTGCGGGGGCGCGGGTGGACAACACCGTGTCGGACGGGGCGGTGGTGGGCGCCGAGGCGTCCGTGGGGCCGTACGCGTATCTGCGTCCCGGTACGCGTCTGGGTGTGAAGGGCAAGATCGGTACGTACGTCGAGACGAAGAACGCCAGCATCGGCGAGGGCACGAAGGTGCCGCATCTGTCCTATGTGGGTGATGCGACGATCGGTGAGTACACGAACATCGGAGCGGCGAGTGTGTTCGTGAACTATGACGGGGAGCACAAGCATCACACGACGGTGGGCTCGCACTGCAAGACGGGTTCGGACAACATGTTTGTGGCTCCTGTCACGGTCGGGGACGGTGCGTACACCGCCGCCGGGTCTGTGATCACGAAGGATGTGCCGCCCGGTTCGCTGGCCGTGGCCCGTGGTCAGCAGCGGAATATCGAGGGTTGGGTGGCGCGGAAGCGTCCGGGGAGCGCGGCTGCGAAGGCGGCCGAGGCGGCGTCCCGGAGGGGCGGGAACGAGGACTGACCGGAAACGGGTGCGTCAAAGTCGGCGTACCGTGATAAGTGCACATCCGCACGCGTGCATCCGCACCCCCTACCAGCTGATATGGCCTCTCTTGTGCTGTGGCGAGGCTGTGTGAGCAGTCGGCTGGCTGAGACAACCTCTGAGGAGACTGTGCTGTGACCGGGATCAAGACGACCGGCGTGAAGAAGTTGATGTTCTTCTCCGGCCGCGCCCACCCCGAGCTTGCCGAGGAGGTCGCCCAGCAGCTGGGTGTCGGGGTCGTCCCGACGAAGGCCTTCGACTTCGCGAACGGTGAGATCTATGTCCGCTACCAGGAGTCGGCTCGTGGTGCGGACTGTTTCCTGATCCAGAGCCACACGGCTCCGATCAACAAGTGGATCATGGAGCAGTTGATCATGATCGACGCGCTGAAGCGTGCTTCGGCTCGTTCGATCACGGTGATCGTGCCGTTCTACGGTTACGCGCGGCAGGACAAGAAGCACCGGGGGCGTGAACCGATTTCGGCGCGTCTGATCGCGGATCTGATGAAGACGGCGGGTGCGGACCGGATCCTGACGGTGGATCTGCACACGGATCAGATCCAGGGCTTCTTCGACGGGCCGGTGGACCATCTGTTCGCGCTGCCGCTGCTGGCGGACTATGTGGGCGACAAGGTGGACCGGGACAAGCTGACGGTGGTGTCGCCGGACGCGGGCCGGGTGCGGGTGGCGGACCGGTGGTGCGACCGGCTGGGTGCGCCGCTGGCAATCGTGCACAAGCGGCGTGACAAGGACGTGGCGAACCAGGTGACGGTCCACGAGGTCGTGGGTGAGGTCAAGGGCCGGGTGTGTGTCCTGGTCGACGACATGATCGACACCGGTGGCACGATCTGTGCGGCGGCGGACGCGCTGTTCGCGCATGGTGCGGAGGACGTGATCGTCACGGCGACGCACGGTGTGCTGTCGGGTCCGGCGGCGGACCGGCTGAAGAACTCGCGGGTGAGTGAGTTCGTGTTCACGAACACGCTGCCGACGCCGGCGGAGCTGGGCCGGGATCTGGACAAGATCACGGTGTTGTCGATCGCTCCGACGATCGCGAGTGCGGTGCGTGAGGTGTTCGAGGATGGTTCGGTGACGAGCCTGTTCGACGAGCAGTGAGGTTTCTGCACGGGCTGCGCTGACCGCGGCTGAAGATCGTTTTGGGTGCGGCCTCCCCCGCCGGGTAAACTGCTGCAGTTGCTCGGCGAGGGAGGCCGTACTCGTGTACGGCGGTCCGTTATCGACGCGCTCTTCGTAGCAGGCCGTTCGTGGCCGGGTGACCACGTCCGTTCCGAGTTCCTACGAGGAGTGATCATCATGTCCGAGGTGAAGCTCGCCGCCGAGACCCGTACCGAGTTCGGCAAGGGTGCGGCCCGTCGCATCCGCCGTGACAACAAGGTTCCGGTTGTTCTCTACGGCCACGGCACCGACCCGGTGCACCTGACCCTGCCGGGTCACGACCTGCTGCTGGCGCTGCGTACGCCGAACGTCCTGATCTCCCTGGACATCGACGGCAAGACCAGCGAGCTGGCGATCCCGAAGGCCGTGCAGCGCGACCCGCTGAAGGGCTTCCTGGAGCACGTGGACCTGCTGCTGGTCAAGCGTGGCGAGAAGGTCACGGTCGAGGTTCCGGTGCACACCGAGGGCGAGCTAGCCCCGGGCGGCAACCTGCTGGAGCACGTCCTGGACGCGCTGCCGGTCGAGGCCGAGGCGACCCACATCCCCGAGGCCGTGACGGTCTCCATCGAGGGCCTGGAGGCCGGCGCCTCCATCCACGCCAAGGACATCACCCTGCCGCAGGGCGTCACCCTGGCCGTGGACGAGGACGCGGTCGTCCTGCAGGTGCTGCAGGCCCAGGTCGAGGAGACCGAGGGCGAGGCCGCCGAGGAGGGCGAGGAGGCGGCCGAGGCCTGATCCTCGACCGTCGTCGTCATCGGTTCAGCCGCCGCTGCCCCTCGCGGGCAGCGGCGGCTGGCGCGTATCAAGGAGAGATGGACGTGACCACCCCCGCCAGCACTGATCCCTGGCTGATCGTCGGGCTCGGCAATCCCGGGCCGGAGTACGCCATGAACCGGCACAACGTCGGTTTCATGGTGGTGGACCTGCTCGCGGAGCGGATCGGGGGGAAGTTCAAGCGGGCGGGCAAGGCGCAGGCGCAGGTGCTGGAGGGGCGGATCGGTCCGGCGGGGCCGGGGAGCCGGCGGGTGGTCCTGGCGAAGCCGATGTCGTACATGAACCTGTCCGGTGGTCCGGTGAACGCGCTGCGGGACTTCTACAAGGTGCCGGTGGCGCACATCGTGGCGGTGCACGACGAGCTGGACATCGACTACGGGACGCTGCGGCTGAAGCTGGGCGGCGGCGACAACGGGCACAACGGCCTGAAGTCGATGACGAAGGCGATGGGTCCGGGCTACCACCGGGTGCGGTTCGGGATCGGGCGGCCTCCGGGGCGTATGCAGGTGGCGGACTTCGTGCTGAAGGACTTCTCGTCGGCGGAGCGCAAGGAGCTGGACTACTTCGTGGACCGGGCGGCGGATTCGGTGGAGTGCCTGGTGACGGAGGGTCTGGAGCGGGCGCAGAGCGCGTACAACTCCTGACATGTGCGGGTTCGGCGGGCGGGTGAGTTGACCGGTCGTGGCCCTATGGCCAATGATCCCGGCCATGCCTGCCTCAGCCACCACTGCTCGCCAGGCGTCCGTGACCGCGCTGCGGTTCGGGCGGGTCGCGGCGATGGGCGCGGTCGCCGCGCTGATTCTGTTCGCCGGGGTGTGGGGTTCCTGGGGGACCGCGCAGCACGTGATGCTGCCGAAGGGCCGGGAGCAGGGCACGGTGCGGGTGGCCTCGTGTGCGGGGGACACGTGCACGGGTGCGTTCCGGCCGGTGTCGGCGGGGGCGCGGGCACGCGCGCGTGTGGAGCTGGCGAAGTCGGTGGCGGTGCGCAAGGGGCGGACGTACGACGTGGTGCTGAAGCCGGGTACGGCGGTGGCGGTGCGTTCGGGTCCGGCGGGGATTCTGTACGCGTGGGTGCCGTTGGGCGGTGCGCTGCTGCTGGCGTCGGTGGTGGTGGCCGGCGGGTTGCGGCTGACGCGGGTGGCGTGGGTGCTGGCGGGGTGTGGTGTGGCGTTGCTGACGGGCGCGTTCGTGGCGGTGTCCGCCGGTTCGTGAGGCGGCGCGCCGGTGACGGCGTGCAGGTGTTGTCTGTTCGTGATTGACGTTGGGTCAGCGCGGGATGGATGCTGAGCCGCCACCCCCACTTCTTCCCCATCAGCAACACGAAGAGTGGACCGCCTCATGCGTACCCCCACCCGCGTCGGCGCCGTGTGCGCCGTCGCTGCGGCCGCCGTGTTCACGGCGCCTTCCGCTCATGCGACCGCGCCCGGCGACAACGGCACGGTCAAGATCCACGATGCCTCGACCGGCGAGGAGCTGCGCCGGAACGAGCCGCATGTGTGCACGTTCTACCTGGACGCCTTCGGTTTCGACGGTGGCCAGCAGGTGTCCTGGCACATCGATTCCTGGGCGCCGACGGCCGGCGTGAAGGGCGAGACGGTGAAGTCCGGTTCGATCGCTCTGGACGGCGCGGGTCATGGCCGTACGGAGGATCTGTCGCTGCCGGACGGGCACTACAAGCTGTTCTGGAACTTCGCCGGTGAGAAGAGCAAGGCGGCGAAGCACAAGGTGTTCTGGACGGACTGCTCGTCCTCCGAGGGCGGTACGGGGCCGTCGGCGTCCGCGTCCTCGTCGGCCCCGGCGTCCGCGTCGGCGTCGGCCGGGTCGTCCTCGTCGGCCGCTGCGTCGGCTTCGGCGTCGGCCTCCGCCTCCGCCGGTGGCGTCGCGCCGTCGGCGTCCCCCTCGCCGCAGGGCGGTGCGGGCGGGGGCGACCTGGCCGAGACCGGCAACGGTGTCCCGGTGGGTGTGCTGTCGGGTGCCGCGGCGGCGCTGGTCGCGGGCGGCGGTTTCCTGGTGCTGCGGCGCCGGAAGGCGGCCCGGGGCTGAGCCCGGGTCCGACCGGAGCCCCGTGAGACGGGCGGTGCCCCCCGCGCAGCGTGGCTCGGGGGGCACCGTCGTATGGGCCGTTGCCGGCGGGTCAGCCGGTGTTGCGCAGGCCGGCGGCGACGCCGTTGACGGTGAGCAGCAGGGCGCGGGAGAGCAGCGGGTCGGGCTGCTCGCCGGCCGCGACGGCGTCGCGCTGCCGCTTGAGGAGGGCGACCTGGAGGTAGCTGATCGGGTCGAGGTAGGCGTCGCGGATGGCGAAGGTCTGCTTCAGGACGGGCTGGTGGTCCAGGAGCTCCTTCTCACCGGTGACGCGGAGGACCTCGGCGACGGTCAGGTCGTGTTCGGCCTTGATGGTGTCGAAGACGTGCTTGAGGTTGTCGGGGACGAGGGTGTCGACGTAGTGCTGGGCGATGCGCAGGTCGGTCTTCGCGAGGGTCATCTCGACGTTGGAGATGAAGTTGCGGAAGAAGTGCCACTGCTGGTGCATCTCGTCGAGGACGGTGTCGAGTCCGGCCTCGCGCAGGGCCTTCAGGCCGGAGCCGACGCCGAACCAGCCGGGGACGATCTGGCGGGACTGGGTCCAGCCGAACACCCAGGGGATGGCGCGCAGGCCGTCGAGCGAGACGCCGGAGCCGGGGCGGCGGGAGGGCCGGGAGCCCAGGTGCAGCTCGGCGAGCTGGTCCACCGGCGTCGACGCGAGGAAGTACGTCGGCAGGTCGGGGTCCTCGACGAGGCGGCGGTAGGCGGCGTGGGCGGCGTCGGAGACGACGTCCATGGCGGCGTCCCAGCGGGCGAGGGCCTCGGTGGACTGGCGGGGGGCGGTGTGCAGGGCGGAGGCCTGCAGGGTGGCCGCGACGGTCAGTTCCAGGTTCTCCCGGGCGAGGGAGGGGATGAGGTACTTGTCGGAGATGACCTCGCCCTGCTCGGTGACCTTGATCTCGCCTTCGAGGGTGCCCCAGGGCTGGGCGAGGATGGCGTCGTGGGAGGGGCCGCCGCCGCGGCCGACGGTGCCGCCGCGGCCGTGGAAGAGGCGCAGCCGGACGCCGTAGCGGTGCGCCACGTCGCGCAGGCGGCGCTGGGCGCGGTGGATCTCCCACTGGCTGGTGGTGATGCCGCCGAACTTGGAGGAGTCGGAGTAGCCGAGCATGACCTCCTGGACGTCGCCGCGCAGTGCGACCAGGCGCCGGTAGGACGGGTCGGAGAGCATGTCCTCGAGGATGGTGTCGGCGGCGCGCAGCTCGTCGGTGGTCTCCAGCAGCGGCACGATGCCGATCTTGGCCCAGCCGGCGTGCAGGTCGATGAGGCCGGCCTCGCGGGCGAGGACGGCGGCGGCGAAGACGTCGTCGGCGCCCTGGCACATGGAGATGATGTAGGACTCGATGACCTCGGGTCCGAAGACCTCGAGGGCGCGCTTGACGGTCTGGAAGACGCCGAGGGTCTTGGCGCCGGCGGCGTCCACGGGGGCGGGGGTGGGGGCCAGCGGCCTTCTGGAGCGCAGTTCCTTGGCGAGGAGCTTGGCGCGGTACTCGCGGGGCATGTCGGCGTAGCGCCAGGACTCCTCGCCGAGGCGGTCGAAGAGCTGGCCGAGGGCGTGGTGGTGGGCGTCGGCGTGTTCGCGGACGTCCATGGTGGCGAGTTGGAGGCCGAAGGCGGCGAGGGTGCGGATGGTGCGGGCGAGGCGGCCGTCGGCGAGGAGGGCGCCGCGGTGCTCGCGCAGGGAGGTCTGGATGATCCGCAGGTCGGCGAGGAGTTCGCTGGTGCCGAGGTAGTCGCGGCCCGGCTCGTGCGGGGTGCCCTTGGCGAGGCGCTGCTTGGTGTTCTCCAGCTTCTGCCGGATGCAGGTGGCCTTGAGCCGGTAGGGCTCCTCGGCGTTGAGGCGCTTGTAGCGGGGGCTGATCTCGGGCAGCCGCTCCAGGTCGGTCTTGAGGGACTCCAGGAGTTCCTCGGTGGCGCCGGTGTAGCGGATGGAGTTGGAGAGCAGGCCGCGCAGTTCGTCGATCGTCTCCAGGGCGTCGTTGATGCCGTGTTCGTGCTGGAGGATCAGGACGTCCCAGGTGACCTGGGGGGTGACGTTGGGGTTGCCGTCGCGGTCGCCGCCGATCCAGGTGCCGAAGGTGAGGGGGCGGGTGTCGTCGGGGAGCTTGACGCCGACGCGTTCCAGTTCGGCGGTGAGGTCCTCCAGGACGTCGCCGACGGCGTTGGCGTGGAGCTCGTCGAGGTAGTAGATGGCGTTGCGGGCCTCGTCGGCGGGCTCGGGGCGTACGACGCGCAGTTCGTCGGTCTGCCAGACGAGGTCGATGTTCTCGGCGAGGCGGACGTCGTGGCGGCGGCGGTCGGAGCCGTGGACGGGGGCCTCCAGGAGTGCGGCGATGCGCCGGAGCTTGTTGAGGACCGAGCGGCGCGCGGCCTCGGTGGGGTGCGCCGTGAACACCGGGCGGACGTTCAGGTTCTGGACGGTCTGCTTGACGTGCTCGGGGTCGGCGTCCTTGAGCCGGTCCGCCGTACGGGCGAGGAGGCCGCCCTCGGCGGCGCGCCGGGCGCGCAGTTCGCGGCCGCGGTGCACCTGCTCGGTGACGTTGGCGAGGTGGAAGTAGATGGAGAAGGCGCGGACCAGCTTGGCCGCGGTCTCCAGTTCGGTGCCGCGCAGCAGCTCGGCGGCGGCCTCGCCGTCCTCGCGGGTGAGACGGCGGACCTTCTCGACCAGGTCGAGGAGCTCGGGTCCTTCCTGCCGTACGAGGGTCTCGCCGAGGAGATCACCCAGCCGGCGGATGTCGGCGCGCAGCTCGCTGCTGGTCGTGGTGGTCTGGTCGTCGGCACTGCTCACAGGTGCGGCTCCTTGCAGTGTGGAAGCTCGTCTGGAGGGAACCCGGCCGGCTGCCGCGGCGGCGGGTGCCGCATACGGGCCGGAGCGTCCGGGAAGGAAACTTCAGCGGACCGCGCTGTCCGACCGAGTTCAAGGATAGGTGTCGATGGGGACGCGCAGGCTCCGGGGCTCTTGCCGCCGCACGACACGCTGCCATACTTACGACGCCGTAGGTTACGGAACCGTAGGGAAGGGCCGTCCGCTCCTGTGCGGTTCCGGTGACCCGGCGCCTGCCTCGACCCTCGACCCCACAGGGGACGCGCATGACCTCAAGTTCCGACGTGATCGAAGAAGCCCGTAAGGCCACCGACACCTCTCCCCCCTCCGCCACGCTGGGTGGCGAACAGAAGCGTTCGATCGAGCAGATCACGCTGCTTTTGTTCATCACCGTGCCGTTCCTGGCACTCGTGGCGGCCGTGCCGCTGGCCTGGGGCTGGGGGGTGAGCTGGCTCGATCTGGGCCTGCTGGTGTTCTTCTACTTCCTGGGGTGCCACGGCATCACGATCGGTTTCCACCGGTACTTCACCCACGGTTCGTTCAAGGCGAAGCGGCCGCTGCGGATCGCGCTGGCGATCATGGGGTCGCTGGCCGTGGAGGGGCCCCTGGTGCGCTGGGTGGCCGATCACCGCAAGCACCACAAGTTCTCCGACGCGGAGGGCGATCCGCACTCGCCGTGGCGGTTCGGGGAGACGGTTCCGGCGCTGATCAAGGGCCTGTGGTGGGCTCACATCGGCTGGATGTTCGACGAGGAGCAGACTCCGCAGGACAAGTACGCGCCGGATCTGATCAAGGACCCGGCGATCCGGGCGATCTCCCGCCAGTTCGTGCTGTGGACGGCGACGTCCCTGCTGCTGCCGCCGCTGATCGGCGGTCTGGTGACGATGTCCTGGTGGGGCGCGTTCACCGCGTTCTTCTGGGGTTCACTCGTGCGGGTGGCGTTGCTGCACCACGTGACGTGGTCGATCAACTCGATCTGCCACGCGGTGGGCAAGCGGCCGTTCAAGTCGCGGGACCGTTCGGGCAACGTGTGGTGGCTCGCGGTGCTGTCGTGCGGCGAGTCCTGGCACAACCTGCACCACGCCGACCCGACGTCGGCGCGGCACGGTGTGATGCGCGGCCAGATCGACTCCTCCGCACGGTTCATCCGGATCTTCGAGCTGCTCGGCTGGGCGTACGACGTGCGCTGGCCGTCACGCTCGCGTATCGATTCGCGCCGCAACACCGGTGATGACGGTTCCCGGCGCCGGAAGGAGACCGCGAAGGCGGCATGATTGACGCCGTGGCGACCGACTCCAGCAGCACCTCCAGCAACGAAAAGCCGCGGCGGACACGCCGGACCCGTATGACCGGTGCCGAGCGCCGCCAGCAGCTGCTGGAGATCGGTCGCACCCTCTTCGCGGCGAAAGGTTTCGAAGGCACCTCGGTGGAGGAGATCGCGGCGAAGGCCGGGGTGTCCAAGCCGGTGGTGTACGAGCACTTCGGCGGCAAGGAGGGCCTGTACGCGGTGGTCGTGGACCGCGAGATGCGCCGCCTGCTGGACATGGTGACCGGCTCGTTGACGGCCGGGCACCCGCGTGAGCTGTGCGAGCAGGCGGCGTTCGCGCTGCTGGACTACATCGAGGAGTACACGGACGGCTTCCGCATCCTGGTCCGCGACTCCCCCATCCCGCAGTCCACGGGTTCCTTCGCCTCGCTGATCTCGGACATCGCGACGCAGGTGGAGGACATCCTGGGCCGCGAGTTCAAGTCCCGCGGCTTCGACCCGAAGCTGGCCCCGCTGTACGCGCAGGCGCTGGTCGGCATGGTGGCGCTGACCGGCCAGTGGTGGCTGGACGTACGCCGCCCGAAGAAGGCGGAGGTCGCCGCGCACCTGGTGAACCTGGCGTGGCACGGCCTGGACGGGCTGGAACAGAAGCCCCGGCTGATCGGGCACCGCAGGAGCTGACCGGCGGGACTACCCGGCGGGCTCCAGGAACTCCAGCCGGTTGCCCACTGGGTCCTCGGAGTAGAAGCGCAGGTGGCCCGGGAGGTTGTCGTCCCAGGTCACCTTGGCGCCCTTGGCGGCGAGCCGGGCGGCGTACGCCTCGATCCCGGTGACCCGCAGGCCGGGGTGGGCCTTCTTCGCGGGCCGGAAGTCGTCCTCGACGCCCAGGTGGAGCCGGGCGGCGCCCGCCTGGAACCAGCAGCCGCCGCGTGCCGCCAGTGCCGGTGGTTTCGGGATCTCGGTCATGCCCAGGACGCCGGCGTAGTACGCCCGCAGCGCGTCCTCCGATCCGGGCGGGGCCGCCAGTTGCACATGGTCGAGCGCGGTGATCATGTCCGGGCTTCCTTCACGGCGACGGCGAACAGGCGGCGGAAGGGCAGGACGGTGCCGTACGGCGCGCTCGGGTAGGCCTGCCGCAGCAGGTCCCGGTACTCGGCGAGGAACCGCTCCCGGGCCTCGGGGTCGTCGGCGAGGGCGGTCAGCGCGGGCCTGAGTCCGGTGCCCTTCACCCAGTCCAGGACGGGATCCTCGCCCTGGAGGACGTGGAAGTACGTCGTCTGCCACACGTCGGCCGCGCAGCCCAGGCGGGCGAGGCGGTCCAGGTAGGCGCCGGGGGTGTGCACGGAGTCGGTGCGCCGCAGCACGCCGGCGAGGCGCGTCTTCCAGCGGGGGGTGGCGGCGAGCTCCCGCATCAGGGCGTGCAGCGGGGCGTCGATGTTGTCCGGTACCTGGAAGGCGAGGGTGCCGCCGGGTTTCAGGCCGGCGATCCAGTCGGCGAAGCGGTCGGCGTGCCCCGGCACCCACTGCAGCGTCGCGTTGGAGACGATCAGGTCGTGCGGCTCCTCGGGCGCCCAGGTGCGGATGTCGGCGTGGGCGAAGTCGAGCCGTCCGCCGCCGGCCGTGGGGCCCTCGTGCTCGGTGTGGGCCGCGTCGAGCATGGCGGGCGAGTTGTCGTAGCCGGTGACGTGGGCGGCGGGCCAGCGCTCGGTGAGCTGCGCGGTGACGTTGCCCGGGCCGCAGCCGAGGTCGGCGATGCGGGGCGCCGGGGTGGGCGGGTCGGGGACGCGGGCGAGCAGGTCGGCGAAGGGACGGGCCCGGTGACCGGCGTGCCGCAGATACTGCCCGGGGTCCCAGAGGGGGGTCGTCATGGCATCCACTCTCCTCCGCCATTTCTCTCGATGTCAAGAGACTTGAGGTCAAGAGACTTCATGTCGACACAACCACTACACTGATCTCCATGGAGGACGAGGTCGATCGGCTGGTCGCAGCGTGGCGCCGGGAACGTCCGGACCTCGACGTGGAGCCGCTGGAAGTGCTCAGCCGGGTGAGCCGGCTCGCCCGGCATCTGGACCGTGCCCGGCGGCTCGCCTTCGCCGAGCATCAGCTGGAGCCGTGGGAGTTCGACGTGCTGACCGCACTGCGGCGCGCCGGCACGCCGTACCAGCTCTCCCCCGGCCAGCTGCTGACGCAGACCCTGGTCACCTCGGGCACGATGACCAACCGGATCGACCGGCTGGCCAAGAAGGGCCTGGTGGAGCGGCTGCCGGACCCGAGCGACCGGCGCGGCGTGCTGGTCCGGCTGACCGACACCGGCCGGGACCGCGCGGACCAGGCACTGGCCGGCCTGCTGGAGCAGGAGCGGGCGATCCTCGGCGAGCTGTCCAGTGCCCAGCGGGCGGAACTGGCCGGGCTGCTACGCCAGCTGACCGCCCCGTTCGACAACATCCCCGGTTAGGTCGGCCGGTCCGACCCCCGCGCGGCGGGCGAGGGCGACGGCCGCCAGCGTGGAGTGGACGCCCAGCTTGCCGAGGACGTTCTGCATATGGGTGCGCACGGTGTGCGGGGAGAGGAACAGCCGCTCGGCGACGGCCTTGCGGCCCAGCCCCGCGACCATGCAGCGCAGCACCTCCCGCTCGCGCGGGGTGAGGGACTCCACCAGCCGCTCGCTCTCGGTGCGGTGCCGGCGGGCGGCCGTCAGCTCCCTGAGGACGCCGGTGAGCAGCGCGGGCGGCAGATGCGTCTCGTCGCGCAGCACGCCCCGGATCACCGTCAGCAGCCGGGACAGCGAGCAGTCCTTCGCGACCCATCCGGAGGCGCCGGCCTGCAGCGCGAGCGCCGCGCGCCGGGAGTCGTCCTTCTCGGCGAGCACGACGATCCGCACCCCGGGCTGTGCGGCGCGCACGCCCGCGACCAGGGAGATCCCGTCGACGAGGCCCTCCTCGTCGCCGTCCTGCACGGGCACGGCCGGGCGGCCGCCGGGCACGGTGCCGCCGAGGTCGGCGTCGACCAGCAGCACGTCGAAGCGGCGGCCCTCCCCGGCCGCCCGCTCCAGGCAGCGCAGCGCGGCGGGGCCGCTGCCGGCCGCGGACACCTCGACGTCCGGCTCGGCGGCCAGGGCGGCGGCGAGCGACTCGGCGAAGATGCGGTGGTCGTCGACGACCAGGACTCGGATACGAACCACGAAACCCCTCCCGGACCGGGCCTGGTCCTGTGGAGAACGAGACGCCGCGCGGGCACGGCACCCGCGGAACGGACACGGCATCCACGGAAAGAGGCCACGCGCCGCACGGCCGCCGCCGTCGCGGAAACAGATACCCCACCGCGGGCGCCGTACCCGCCCGTCTCGCCCCCTGAACAGCACCGGCCCCCACCGGCGCTGCTCCTCAGAGTACGGATGGCGGCACGCGACGGAAGCGGATTTGCAGAACTGGCAGCCTTCAGGCGTGTGCCGTGAGCCGGGAGTTTCGTAGCGGGACGAAAGTCGACAGAGCCCGACGTGATCTGCCCGGGACAGATCACGCCGGTGTCACACCAGCCGGACCGCCCCCGCCGACGGCACCGCCTCGAACACGCGCGGGGTCCTGAAGCCCGCGGCGGCGAACGCCTCCTCGACGGCCTTGGTGAGGGTGTCCACCTCGGCCGCCTCCGTCAGGACGATCGCCGAGCCGCCGAAGCCGCCGCCGGTCATGCGGGCGCCGAGCGCGCCGTTCGCCAGAGCGGTGTCGACGACCAGGTCCAGCTCCGGGCAGGAGATGCGGAAGTCGTCGCGCAGGGAGGCGTGTCCCTCGGTGAGGACGGGGCCGATGGCGCGGGTGTCGCCGGCGTGGAGCAGGCCGACGACCCGTTCGACCCGCTGGTCCTCGGTCACCACGTGCCGGACCAGGCGGCGCACCTCCTCCTCGTCGCCCAGCCGCCGAAGCGCCGCGTCGAGGCCGTCGTAGGGGATGTCCCGCAGGGCGTCGACGCCGAGCAGGGCCGCGCCCTTCTCGCAGCCGGCCCGGCGCTTGCCGTACTCGCCGCCGCTGTGCGCGTGCTTGACCCGGGTGTCGACGACCAGCAGGCGCAGGCCCTCGGCGGCGAGGTCGAAGGGGATCTGCCGCTGGGACAGGTCGCGGGTGTCGAGGAACAGGGCGTGGCCGGCCTCGCAGCAGGCGGACGCCGTCTGGTCCATGATGCCGGTCGGGGCGCCGACGTAGACGTTCTCGGCGCGCTGGCACAGGCGCGCCAGCCTCCAGCCCGGCAGGCCGAGCTCGTACAGGTCGTTCAGGGCGAGGGCGGTCACCACCTCCAGCGCCGCCGAGGAGGACAGCCCCGCGCCGGTCGGGACGGTCGAGGACAGGTGGACGTCCGCGCCGGTCACCGCGTGGCCCGCCTCGCGCAGCGCCCAGACGACCCCCGCCGGGTACGCCGTCCAGTCGCCGTCGCTCTGCGGGTCCAGGGTGTCCAGCCGCAGCTCCTTCACGCCGCCCTCGATGTCCGCCGAGTGCAGGCGCAGGACGCCGTCGGCGCGCCGGGAGACCGCGGCGACGGTCCGGTGCGGCAGGGCGAACGGCATCACGAAGCCGTCGTTGTAGTCGGTGTGCTCACCGATCAGGTTGACCCGGCCCGGGGCCGCCCAGACGCCGTCCGGCGCGGCCCCGTACAGCTCGGTGAAGCGCTGCGCGACCTGCTGTGCCCCCACTACTGCCCCCTTGCGATGTGCTGAGCGAACCGCCAGGCGTCCGCGACGATGCCCGCGAGATCCGCGCGGGACGGGTTCCAGCCGAGTTTCTCGCGGGCGGCCTCGGCGGAGGCGACCAGGACCGCGGGGTCGCCGCCCCGGCGCGGGGCGACCACCTCGGGGATCGGGTGGCCGGTGACCTGCCGGACCGTCTCGATGACCTGGCGCACGGAGAAGCCCTCGCCGTTGCCGAGGTTACAGATCAGGTGCTCGCCCGGGCGGGCCGCCTCCAGGGCCAGCAGGTGGGCCTCGGCCAGGTCGGCGACGTGGATGTAGTCGCGCACGCAGGTGCCGTCCGGGGTCGGGTAGTCGTCGCCGTAGACGGAGATCGCCTCGCGGCGGCCCTGGGCGACCTGGAGGACCAGCGGGATGAGGTGCGACTCGGGGTCGTGGCGCTCGCCGTAGGCGCCGTAGGCGCCGGCCACGTTGAAGTAGCGCAGGGAGACCGCGGCCAGGCCGTGGGCGTCCGCCTCGCTGGTGATCATGTGGTCGACGGCCAGCTTGGTGGCGCCGTAGGGGTTGGTCGGCCGCGTGGGGGCGCTCTCCACGATCGGGACCTGCTCCGGCTCGCCGTAGGTGGCCGCCGTGGAGGAGAACACCAGCCTGCGCACGCCGGCCTCGCGCATGGCGCCGAGCAGCGCCAGCGAGCCGGCGACGTTGTTGTCCCAGTACTTCTCCGGCTTCACCACCGACTCGCCGACCTGCGAGGACGCGGCGAAGTGCAGCACGCCGTCGTAGGAGGGGTCGAGCCACTTGGCGGCGTCGCGGATGTCGCCCTCGACGAAGGCCGCGCCGGCCGGGACGCCCTCGCGGAAACCGGTGGAGAGGTTGTCCAGGACGGTGACCTCGTGGCCGGCCTCCAGCAGGTGCTGGGCCACGACACTGCCGACGTAACCGGCGCCACCGGTCACCAGGTACTTCATGAACTCGCTACCTCTCGCAGTCGCTCGGCCGCGCGCTCCGGCGGCACGTCGTTGATGAACACGTTCATGCCGGACTCGGAACCCGCGAGGAACTTCAGCTTGCCGGAAGTGCGGCGGATGGTGAAAAGCTCGAGGTGGAGCGCGAAGTCGTCGCGCGTGACGCCGTCGAACTCCTCCAGCGCGCCGAACGGGGCCTGGTGCCAGGCCGCGATGTACGGCGTCGGAGGCTCACCCTCGCCGAAGATCCGGTCGAAGCGCTTCAAGAGTTCCAGATACACCTGGGGGAACTCTGTGCGCGCCGCCTCGTCGAGGGCGAGCAGGTCGGGCACGCGGCGCTTCGGGTACAGGTGGACCTCGTACGGCCAGTGCGCCGCGTACGGCACGAACGCCGTCCAGTGTTCACCCTCGAGGACGACCCGCTCCCCGGCGCGTTCCTGTTCCAGGACGGCGTCGAAGAGGTTCCCGCCGCCGGTCGCCTCCTTGTGCGCGGCGAGCGAGCGGAGCATCAGCGCGGTGCGCGGAGTGGTGAACGGGTAGGCGTAGATCTGTCCGTGCGGGTGACCCAGGGTCACACCGATCTCGGCACCGCGGTTCTCGAAACAGAACACCTGCTCGACGGAGGGCAGATGCGACAGCTCCGACGTCCGGTCCGTCCAGGCGTCCAGCACCAGGCGCGCCTGCTCGACGCTCAGGTCGGCGAAGGAGGCATCGTGGTCGGAGGTGAAGCAGACGACCTCGCAGCGGCCGGAGTCCCCGGTGAGGGAGGGGAAGCGGTTCTCGAAGACGACGACGTCGTACGACGAGTCCGGGATCTCGCTCAGCCGGCCGTCCCGCGTCGGGCACAGGGGGCATTCGTCGGCCGGCGGGTGGTAGGTGCGGCCCTGGCGGTGGGAGGCGACGGCGACCGAGTCGCCGAGCAGCACGTCACGGCGGATCTCGGACGTTGTATGGGTCCGCTCCAGCGGGCGGCGGTCGACGGCGTCCCGCACGGTGTCGTCGCGCAGGTCGTAGTAGATGAGCTCACGACCGTCGGCCAGCCGTGTCGAGGTCTTCTTCAACGCCGGACTCCTCTACGTCCCGCACCCAACCACTCAACACAATCAAACATAACAGACCACACTCGACCACCCCCCGGTTCATCACAATCAAACAAAGAACACCACCAGAAGTGTTCAAATACTGAAGGCGGCGGCGTAGGTTCCGCTCTGGATCAGTTCGCGCAACGAAGCGAGTACCCATGCAAACCCCCACAGACAGCCCCGTGTACCTGGCGGCGCAGCTACGGCTCCCCACCAACTGGCTGGACTACACGATCCTGGCGATCTACTTCGTCGTCGTGCTCGGCATCGGCTTCGCGGCCCGCCGCTCGGTGAAGACCAGCCTCGACTTCTTCCTGTCCGGACGCTCGCTGCCCGCCTGGATCACCGGCCTCGCCTTCATCTCGGCGAACCTGGCGGCCACCGAGATCCTGGGCATGGCGGCGAACAGCGCCCAGTACGGCGCGTACACCGTGCACTGGTACTGGATCGGCGCCATCCCGGCCATGGTCTTCCTGGGCCTGGTGATGATGCCGTTCTACTACGGCAGCAAGGTCCGCTCGGTCCCCGAGTTCCTGCTGCTGCGCTTCGACCGGGCGGCCCATCTGCTCAGTTCGATCCTGTTCGCGTTCGCCGCCATCCTCATCGCGGGCGTCAACCTCTACGCCCTCGCGATCGTCGTGGAGGCCCTGCTGGGCTGGCCGCAGTGGGTGGCCATCGTGGTCGCCGGCGCCTTCGTCCTCGCGTACATCACCCTCGGCGGTCTGTCCTCGGCGATCTACAACGAGGTCCTGCAGTTCTTCGTGATCCTGGCCGCCCTCATCCCGATCACCGCGCTCGGCCTGAAGAAGGCCGGCGGCTGGGACGGCCTGACCCACAAGCTCACCGCGAGCCACGGGGCGAACTTCACCACCGCCTGGGGCGGCACCGGCATCGGCCACGTCAACCCGCTCGGCGCCAACTGGCTGACCATCGTCCTCGGCCTCGGCTTCGTCCTCTCCTTCGGATACTGGACCACCAACTTCGCCGAGGTGCAGCGCGCCCTGTCCGCCAAGAACCTCTCCGCCGGTCAGCGCACCCCGCTGATCGCCGCCTACCCGAAGATCTTCATCGTCTTCCTGGTGATGATCCCGGGCCTGGTCGCCGCCGCGCTCATCCCGAAGTTCGGCACCGCCGGCTCCGGCTACCAGTACAACGACGCCATCCCGTTCCTGATGCAGGAGCTGCTGCCCAACGGCGTGCTCGGCATCGCGGTCACCGGTCTGCTCGCCGCCTTCATGGCCGGCATGGCGGCCAACGTGTCGTCCTTCAACACCGTGTTCACCAACGACATCTGGGCGAAGTACGTGGTGCGGGGCCGCGAGGACGCGTACTACGTCGGGTTCGGCCGCATGATCACCGTCATCGGCGTCCTCGCCTCCATCGGCACGGCGTTCCTGGCGTCCTCGTTCTCCAACATCATGGCCTACCTGCAGACGCTGTTCTCCTTCTTCAACGTGCCGATGTTCGTGGTGTTCATCGTCGGCATGTTCTGGAAGCGGGCGTCCGCCAAGTCCGGCTTCTGGGGCCTGCTCGCCGGCACCGTGACCGCGATGGTCAACTACTTCGTCTTCTACAAGAAGGGGATCATCGCTATCCCCTCCGACCAGGGCGCCAACTTCGTCTCCGCCATCGCGGGCTTCGTCGCTGGCGCGGTCGTGATGGTCGCGGTGTCCCTGTTCACCAGGCCCAAGCCGGCCGAGGAGCTGCAGGGCCTGGTCTACGGCACCCGCTCCCCCGGCATGTCCGAACCGCCCGCGCCCGGGGACGAGGCCTGGTACCGCAGGCCGGCCCTGCTGGGCTGGGGCGCGGTCGTGCTGGCCGCCGTCTGCTACATCCCGTTCTCGTTCTGACGCGGGAGGATCGAGGAAACCATGAGCGACAACGCGCACTCCGACCGCCCGGGCGAGGGCTTCCACTACAGCGAGAAGGACGTCCTGCGGGAGGTCACCGAGCTGCAGGGCAAGTCCGCGACGGCGGCCCGCATCTTCGACCTGCGCCGCATCATCGGCGGCCTGTTCGTGCTGTACGGCGTCATCGTCACCATCACCGGCATCACCGACTCCAAGGCCGCCATCGACAAGGCCCAGGGCGTCAACATCAACCTCTGGACCGGGATCGGCATGCTCCTGCTGGGCATCTTCTTCCTGGTCTGGCTGAGGCTGCGGCCGACGCCTCCGCCGGTTCCCCCGGAGGGGCTGCCGGACCAGGAGCGGGGCGAGTAGCACCGCTTCCGTCTGCGGGTGCGTAGGGGCTGGTCGCGCAGTTCCCCGCGCCCCTTACGGGGCGCTGCCCGCCGCGGTAGCTGCGCCCAACGGGACCGCACCGACGCCGGGCGCCTACTCGGTGCCGGAAGCCAACGGCCCCGCCCGGTCCAGCAGTCCCGTCCGGGCGGCCAGCGCCGCCGCCTCCAGCCGCGACCCCACGCCCAGCTTCATCAGCACCCGCTGGACGTGGGTGCGGGCGGTGCTGGGCGCGATGCCCATGCCGGCGGCGATCACCCGGGTGTCCTCGCCGTCGGCCACCCGGACCAGCACCTCCACCTCCCGGGGCGTCAGCATCGACAGCAGGCGCTGGGCCTCGTCGTCGGGCTGCGCCGCGGGGTTGAGTAGCTCCCCGAACGCCCCCTGCAGCAGCTGCGGGGCGACCGCCGCCTCCCCGGCCCGCGCCTTCATGATCGCCCGCTCGACGCCCTCGATGCGCTCGTCGTGCCGCACGTATCCCGACGCGCCGGCCGCGAACGCCGCCGCGATGCCGCGCGGCGACGGCACCGGCCCGAGCACCAGCACCGCGACCTGCGGCCGCTCCCGCTTGATCTTCGTCACCGGGTCGAAGACGCCCGGTTCGGCCGGCGCCGCCGTACCCAGCAGGCACACCTCCGGCGCCCGCGCGATCACCAGGTCCGCCGCACCCGCGGCCGGCGCCGCCGCGGCGAGCACCCGGTGCCCGCGGAGCTTGAGCGCCGACGCGAGCGCCTCCGCGAGCAGGCGATGGTCGTCGACGACCATGAGCCGCACTCCCATAGAGCAACCCCCCAGTCCCCCCCATGGATGCCCCACTATGGACGCCCACCGGTCCGCAAGGACAGAGGGCCCCCCGGCACCTCCGCCCTCCATATGCCCCCGGAAGCTACACGCTTGTTCGACGTCGCGCTGCCCCTCTTGATGAGAAGTGCCCCGGATCGATGAAATCCGGGGCACTTCTCGGCAAGTCACCCATTCGGGCGAGATCCGCGACGGCGGGCCGATGGGACGGTCAGCCGCTCGTGCCGAACACCAGCACCAGGTCCTGTTCGCCGATCGACGACGTGCCCTTGCGGCGGGCGAAGATCTGCGCCATGTACAGGCGGCCGTCGCGGTAGAGGTACTCATGGCTGTCGGGCAGGAAGTTGCTCTCGGCCTCTCGCGCCTTCTGCTCGGCCGGGTTCACCAGCAGCTTGGTCTCCTTGAAGCTGCCGCCGTCGATGCTGACGACCTGACCGCCGTCCTTGTACGTCGGCGGCTTGTAGGCGAGCAGGTTGCTCCCGTCCATGCGCAGCGGCACGAGCGTGGTGCCGTCGCCCGCGTCGGCGCGCTGGCCCGTCGGCTTCCCGGTGGTGAGGTCGAAGGCGACGATCGAGTTGGTCCGGCCGAGGCCGGAGGAGGAGTCGTGCTCCGCGGTCGGCAGGTACAGCCTGCCGTTGCCGACGACGATCCCGTGGCAGTCCTCGAAGCGGGTGATGCCCTCGCACTTGCCGCCGTAGGCGTCGGCCGGCGCCGAGATGTGCGCGAGCAGCTTCCCCGTCCTGTCGTCGATGGAGAAGTAGTCCATGTTCCGGCTGCCGTCACCCACGACGGCGGCCACCACCAGCGGGTCGGTGGAGACGACGGAGGCCCTGTCGATGCCCTGGTCCATGCGGTACTCGGAGATCACCTTCCCCGTCTTCGGGTCCAGGGTCTGGATGAGCAGCCGCGCGTTGTCGACGTCTCCGCAGCTGCGCACCGCGACCAGCTTGGCGCCGCCGCCGTACCCGGCGTCGTAGCAGTCGTCGCCCGGTTTCGGCAGCCACAGCGGCTTGCCGGAGTCGATGTCGAAGGCGGCCCCGCCCTCGGTGTCGCCGACCGCGACGGTGCGCCGGCCGACCGTCACGTTCTGGTAACTGACCGGGTAGTCACCGGACTTGACCGTCTTCGTCCATAGCTTCTGGCCGGCGTTCAGATCGATCGCGGCGATCTGCGTGCATCCGGCGAAGTGGTCCTTCGTGTCCCACCTCGGCTGGTAGGTGATCGCGGTCCGGCCGTCGGAGGTGACCTGCTTGCTGGCCGCGCAGACCGGGCCGGGCAGTTTGATCGTCCACAGCCTGGTGCCCTTGGCCGGGTCGTAGCCGACGATCTCGGCGACGCCGCTCTTGGCGTACACCTTGCCGGTCAGCCACGAGCCCGCGGTGGTCACCACGTCGTCCGTGGTGGGAAGCGGCACCTTGAACAGCACCTTCGCCGCCGGGTCGGCCGGCACCTTCTCCTTGCCGCCGCCGGTGCCGCCGCTGCCGTTCTTGCCGCCGGTGCCGCCGCTGGAGGAGGCGGTGTCGTGCTTCTTGCCGCCGTCCCCGGAGGAGTTGGCGTACCAGATGCCGCCGGTGATGATCAGGGCGATGGCGACGACCGCCGCGACGACGATGACGAGCGCGGTGGTGTTCCGTCCGCCGCCCTGCCCCGGCTGCGGCGGCATCGGCGCCTGCGGTGACTGGCCCGGATAGCCGTAACCGGGCTGTACGGGCTGGGCGTACGGGTTCTGCGGCCCGGCCCCGTAACCGGCGGGGGGCTGCTGGCCGTAGACGGGAGCCTGCTGACCGTAGGCCGGGGCCTGCTGGCCGTACGGGTTCTGCTGCGGGCCGGGGTAGCCGTAGCCGGGCTGGGGCGGCTGCGGGGGCGGCGCCGGGTGCGGGTATCCGTAGCCGGGCGGCGGCTGAGGGGGCTGCTGCGGGGGCTGGTTCGGGTTCGTGGGGCCGAAGCCGGGCGGCTGCGGGGGCTGGTTCGGCGGTTGGCTCGGCGGCGGAGGGGGCGGCTGGGTCATGACGAGGGTACCTCGGTGAGGCTCGAAGAGCCTGTCGGGGACGGGGAGTTGAGACGATGGGAAGGGATGCCGGGCGGCGGCTCAGTTGCCGAAGGCCATGATCAGCTTCTCCTTCGCCTGGTCGCTGCCGGACAGCCGGCCGGAGGAGATGAAGAACCGCCCGTCGGCCCAGTCCACGACGCTGTCGTAGAAGGTGTCCTCGATCTCGGCGGTGCCCTGCGGGTTCTGCAGCAGCTTGGTGACGCCGTGGGAGGAGCCGGCGGCCGGGATCGACACCACCTGGCCGCCCGCGTCGAACGACGGCTGCACATAGGCGACGAGCTTGCCGCCCTCGGCCTTCACCGGGTACATCGGCTCGTTCGCCGGGGACTTCACCCGCCACTTCGCCTTCCCGTCGGCCAGGCCGATGGCGACGATCTCGTTGGCGCTCGCGGTGGCGTTCGTCGGCAGGTACAGCGTGTCGGCGTCCGCGGCCACGCCCTGGCAGCCCTGCAGATCGCGTTCGAGGATCGCCCAGCCGCAGCGCGGGCCGAACTTCTCGTCGACCTTCACCTCGGAGCGGAACGTGCCGTTCTTGGTGAAGGTGGAGATGTTCCAGGCCTTCTTGTCCTGGTTGGTCAGATAGACCACCAGCGGGTCAACGGAGAAGGCACGGGTGACCTGCCAGCCCTTCTTCACCGGCTGGGACCAGCGCACCTTGCCGGTGGCCGGGTCCAGTTCCTGGATCTCGTCGTGCGCGTTGCTGCCGCCGGCGCCGCAGGAGGACACCTGGATCAGCCGGTCGCTGCCGCCCGCGTAGGCGGCCGGGAAGCAGGCGGCGCCGTACTTCTCCTTGTCGTACAGCTTCTTGCCGCTGTCGATGTCGTACGCCGTGCCCGACTCCGAACGCCCCACCATCAGCGTCCTGCCGCTCACGGTCAGTTCGACGTTGAGCGCGCTGTCGAACAGCCCGCCGTCGGCGACCTTGGCGCTCCAGCCCTTCTCGCCGGTGCCCAGGTCGATCTGCTGCAGCTGGTTGCACTTCGCGTTGTCGCCCGCGCCGCTCATGTAGGCGACGACGACCTTGTCGTCCGCCGACTTCTGCGGGGTGACCGCGCATATCTTCTGCGGGAAGGAGAGCGGGCCCCAGGCGGGCCGGCCGTCGCCGACGCCGTAGGCGAAGACCTGCTTGTACGCCGCCTTCACCACCGCCTTGCCGGTGACCCACATGCCGGGCGCGTCGGCGCCGCCGCCGGGGGCGTCCGGGGCCGGCTTGTACCAGAGCACCTTCGCCTCACCGGCCTTGCGGCCCGCGTTGAGGTCCTCCGGGTCGTCACCGCCGCCGCTCGACGGGCTCGGCGAACCGGAGGAGGAGTGCTGGGAGCCGTCGCTCCGCTGCGCGACCGGCTTCTTCTTGCCGCCGTCGCCACCGCCGCTCGTGACCGCGTACACCGTGCCGCCGATGACGAGCAGGGCGGCCACCGCGGCGCCGATGACCAGCGCGGTCTTCCTCCCGCCGGACGCGGGGGCGGGCGCACCCGGATACGGCGGCTGCTGCGGGTGGCCGAAACCGGGCTGGGGCGCCGCCCCGTAGGGTCCCGGCTGCTGCGGATAGCCGTAGGGGGCGGGGGCGCCGTACGGGCCCGGCTGCTGCGGGTGGCCGTAACCGGGCTGCGGCGGGCCGGCCGGCGGCGGGGGCGCGGCGGGTGCGCCCGGGGCGCCGGGGGCGGACTGGGGCGCGCCCGGAGGGTTCTGCGGGACGCTCGGGGGGCCGAAGCCGCCCTGGGCCGGAGGCGGCTGGGGCGCGCCGAATCCGCCACCCTGCGGTGGCTGGTCCTGTGGCGCTCCGAACCCGCCCTGCGGCGGCTGACTGGGCGGCTGGGTCATCAGCGCTCTTCCCCCTCGTTCACTGATTCTTAGCCACGCCCTGAGGTTCTCGACGGACCCTGGGTCGTTACTCAGACGGTTCTCAGACGGCTCTTTCTATCACCCGGTACCGACAGCGCACGGGCCCGGATCCGCCGCTGTTCCCAAGGGACGACCGCCCTGTGATGCCGCCGTTACGCGCCTTCACGCCCCCTGCACGCGGCGCACGCAACAGCGGCGCGCGCGGCTTGATTCGAGCCGTGCGCGCCGGTTGCCGTCGCGTCCGTCCGCTGGTGGGCCGGCTACGCGTCCTCCGCCAACTCCAGCCAGCGCATCTCCAGTTCCTCGCGCTCGCCCGCGAGGTCGCGCAGCTGGGCGTCCAGGTCGGCGACCTTCGCGAAGTCGGTGGCGTTCTCGGCGATCTGGGCGTGCAGCCTGGACTCCTTCTCGGAGATCTTGTCCAACTGGCGCTCGATCCTCTGGAGTTCCTTCTTCGCGGCGCGCTGGTCGGCGGCGCTCTTCTCCGTGGTGGCCGGCTTGGGCGCCGCGGCGGCGGTCTGCGCGGCGACCGCCTCCTCCATGCGCCGGCGCCGCTCCAGGTACTCGTCGATGCCGCGCGGCAGCATCCGCAGGGTGCCGTCGCCGAGGAGGGCGAAGACGCGGTCCGTGGTGCGCTCGACGAAGAACCGGTCGTGGGAGATGACGATCATCGAGCCGGGCCAGCCGTCGAGGAGGTCCTCGAGCTGGGTGAGGGTCTCGATGTCGAGGTCGTTGGTGGGCTCGTCCAGGAAGAGGACGTTGGGCTCGTCCATCAGCAGGCGCAGCAGCTGCAGCCGCCGCCGCTCACCGCCCGACAGGTCGCCGACCGGCGTCCACTGCTTCTCCTTGTTGAAGCCGAACGTCTCGCACAGCTGCCCGGCGGTCATCTCGCGCCCCTTGCCGAGGTCGACGCGCTCGCGGACCCGCTGCACGGCCTCCAGCACCC
This sequence comes from Streptomyces sp. NBC_00557, assembly GCF_036345995.1. Taxonomy (NCBI): domain Bacteria; kingdom Bacillati; phylum Actinomycetota; class Actinomycetes; order Kitasatosporales; family Streptomycetaceae; genus Streptomyces; species Streptomyces sp. NBC_00557. The sequence continues at coordinate 4,770,500 of NZ_CP107796.1, read as the reverse complement.
GCCAGGTGGGGTCGAGTTCGGCGACCTCCTGGGAGAGGTAGGCGAGCTTGACCGTCCTGCCGACGGCGATACGGCCGCCGGCCGGCTGCTCCTCGCCGTCGGAGTACGCGGCGGCGGCCATGGCCCGCAGCAGCGAGGTCTTCCCCGCGCCGTTCACGCCGACGAGACCGATCCGGTCGCCGGGGCCGAGCTGCCAGGTGACGTGCTTGAGCAGCACCTTGGGTCCGGCCTGCACGGTGACGTCCTCGAGGTCGAAGACGGTCTTGCCGAGCCGCGAGGAGGCGAACTTCATCAGCTCGCCGCTGTCGCGGGGCGGCGGCACGTCCGCGATCAGCTCGTTGGCGGCCTCGACGCGGAACCGCGGCTTGGAGGTGCGCGCGGGCGCGCCGCGCCGCAGCCAGGCCAGCTCCTTGCGGATCAGGTTCTGCCGCTTGGCTTCCTCGGTGGCGGCGATCCGCTCACGCTCGGCGCGCGCGAAGACGTAGTCGGAGTAGCCGCCCTCGTACTCGTACACGTCACCGCGCTGCACGTCCCACATGCGGGTGCAGACCTGGTCGAGGAACCAGCGGTCGTGGGTGACGCACACCAGCGCCGAGCGCCGGTTCTGCAGGTGCTGCGCGAGCCAGGCGATGCCCTCGACGTCGAGGTGGTTGGTGGGCTCGTCGAGGACGATCAGGTCCTGTTCCTCGATGAGGAGCTTGGCGAGCGCGATACGGCGCCGCTCGCCGCCGGAGAGCGGACCGATGACGGTGTCCAGGCCCTTGGGGAACCCGGGCAGGTCCAGCCCGCCGAACAGCCCGGTCAGCACGTCCCTGACCTTCGCGTTGCCGGCCCACTCGTGGTCGGCCATGTCGCCGATCACCTCGTGCCGGACGGTGGCGGCCGGGTCGAGGGAGTCGTGCTGCGTGAGCACGCCGAGCCGCAGCCCGCCGGAGTGCGTGACCCGCCCGGTGTCCGCCTCCTCCAGCTTGGCCAGCATCCGGATGAGGGTGGTCTTGCCGTCGCCGTTGCGTCCGACGACCCCGATGCGGTCCCCTTCGGACACGCCGAGCGAGACGCCGTCCAGCAGGGCACGGGTGCCGTACACCTTGCTGACGTTCTCGACATTGACCAGGTTGACGGCCATTTCACTCCTGTGCGCGGGGCTGTGTCGACGTGCGGCTCCGCCGCGGGGTCAGCCTTCTAGCGTAGGGCCTCGGGGGTGAGGGGCGGGGCGCGAGGGGCTTGTCACTCTTTGTGATGACGTGATCCACAACGGGCCGCTACCGTGGAGGGCAGGCAGCAGGATCCCGTCCATGGGAGGAACCATGGCCGCCGAGTCCGTAAAGCACCGCGTCCAGTGGCCGGTGCCCCCGCAGGACGGCTACACCGTGGACGACCTGTTCACGCTGCCGGATCTCCCGCCGCACACCGAGCTGATCGACGGGAGCCTGGTTTTCGCGAGTCCGCAGCGCTACTTCCACTTCGCCGCGATCGACCTTCTGGTGAACGGGCTGCGCAGCACCGTACCGTCCGGCTTCAAGGTCGCACGCGAGATGACAGTGGTGCTGGACCGACGCAACGGCCCCGAACCGGACATCTCCGTGGTCCGGAAAGAAGCCGTCACCGACCGGCGTCAAACCCACTTCAAGGCCGCCGACGTCCTGCTCGCCGTCGAGGTGGTGTCGCCGGACTCCGAGGCCCGCGACCACAACAGCAAGCCGCTCAAGTACGCGGCAGCAGGCATCCCCCACTTCTGGCTCGTCGAGATGGCGGGCCAGGACGACCACCCCGCGGTCCAGGTGTACGAACTCGCCGAGGCCACCGGCACCTACGCACTGACCGGCATCTATCACGAGCACGTCAAGCTCAGCGTGCCCTACGACATCGCCATCGACCTGACCGCCATCGACAACCTCTGACCCCCTCAGACCACCGTCGCCCCCGGCACCGGCCCCGCCGCCGTCCGCACCGACCTGCACGTCCCGGACGTCCGCAGGGCCTCGGCCACCTTCTCCGCCGCCTCGGCATCCCGGGCGAGGAACGCCGTCGTGGGCCCGGAACCGGAGACCAGCGCGGCGAGCGCGCCCGCCCCGCGCCCCGCGTCCAGCGTGTCCGCCAGCTCGGGGAAGAGCGACAGCGCCGCAGGCTGGAGGTCATTGGCCGCGGCGGCGGCCAGCGCCTCCGCGTCCCCCTTCGCCAGCGCCTGCAGCAGCTCCGGCGAGGCCACCGGCTCCGGGATCTCCCGGCCCTCGGCCAGCCGGTCGAACTCGCGGAACACCGCCGGTGTCGACAGCCCCCGCCCGGCCATCGCGAACACCCAGTGGAAGGTGCCGCCGACCTCCAGGGCGGTCAGCCGCTCGCCCCGGCCGGTGCCCAGAGCGGCCCCGCCGACCAGGCTGAACGGCACGTCGCTGCCCAGGTCGGCGCAGATCGCCAGCAGCTCGGCCCGCGAAGCCGCCGTGCCCCACAGCCGGTCGCAGGCGAGCAGCGCGCCCGCGCCGTCCGCGCTGCCGCCCGCCATGCCGCCGGCGACCGGGATGTCCTTGGCGATGTGGATGTGGACGTCCGGCTCGATCCCGCGCCGCCCGGCGAGGGCGATCGCGGCGCGCGCGGCGAGGTTGGTGCGGTCCAGCGGCACCTGGGCGGCGTCCGGGCCCTCGCAGGTGATCCGGAGTTCCTCCGCGGGGGTCACCGTCACCTCGTCGTAGAGGCCGACGGCGAGGAAGACGTTGGCGAGGTCGTGGAACCCGTCGGGGCGGGCGGCGCCGACCGCGAGCTGGACGTTGACCTTGGCCGGTACCCGTACCGTGACGCTCACGCGCCCGCCTCCCTGTTCTCCGCGATCCGCGCGAACTCCTCCACCGTCAGCGACTCGCCGCGTGCCTGGGGCGAGACGCCGGCCGCGACCAGGGCGGCCTCCGCCGCGGCGGCGGATCCGGCCCAGCCGGCGAGCGCCGCCCGCAGGGTCTTGCGGCGCTGCGCGAACGCCGCGTCGATCACCGCGAAGACCTCCTCCTTGGCGGCCGTGGTCTTCACCGGCTCCGCCCGCCGCACCAGGGACACCAGCCCGCTGTCGACGTTCGGCGCGGGCCAGAAGACGTTGCGGCCGATGGCCCCGGCCCGCTTCACCTCGGCGTACCAGTTGGCCTTCACCGACGGCACGCCGTACACCTTCGAGCCGGGCGGGGCCGAGAGCCGGTCGGCGACCTCGGACTGCACCATGACGAGGGTCCGCTCGATGCTCGGGAAGGTGTCGAGCATGTGCAGCAGCACGGGGACGGCGACGTTGTAGGGGAGGTTCGCCACCAGGGCGGTCGGCGGGGGGCCGGGCAGTTCGGTGACGTGCATCGCGTCGGAGTGGACCAGCGCGAACCGGTCTGCGCGCGCCGGCATGCGCGCCCCGATGGTGGCGGGCAGGGCCGCGGCGAGCACGTCGTCGATCTCGACGGCGGTCACCCGGTCGGCGACCTCCAGCAGCGCGAGCGTGAGGGAGCCGAGCCCCGGCCCGACCTCGACGACCACGTCCTCGGGGCGGACCTCGGCGGTGCGCACGATACGGCGGACCGTGTTGGCGTCGATCACGAAGTTCTGGCCGCGCTGCTTGGTGGGACGGACACCGAGCGCTGCCGCGAGTTCGCGGATGTCGGCCGGTCCGAGAAGGGCGTCGGGGGTGGGGCTGCTCACGGGGACAAGAGTACGGGGACCCGGCCGCCCGGCTCGCCGGCACCGGGCGCGCCCGGCCGCCACCGCCCGCGCCCCGCCACGGACAGCGAGCCCGAGACGCCAGGCCCCCGCACCCTCGAACCCACACCCGGCCACGGACCGGAAGCCCGGCGGCGCCCGGATCCCGCGCCATCGAACCGGCACCCGGCCGCTGACAGCGAGCCCTACAGCGCCTCATCCGTGCAACCGCACCCCGCAGTGCGGCCAGGGCGACGTCCCCCGGCGCTTGTACAGCTTCTTCGCGCGGAAGGTCTGTTCCGCCGCCGGGGCGTCCTGGGGGCGGCCGCTGCCGCCGAGGCTGTGCCAGGTGCGGGTGTCGAACTGGTAGAGCCCGCCGTACGTCCCGGACGAGTCGACCGCGTGCGACCGGCCGCCGGACTCGCAGACGGCCAGACCGCGCCAGTTCAGGCCGTCCGCGCCGCTCACGGTCCTCGGCAGCGCCTTGGTGCCCACCTTCACGATCTGCGTGCGCGGCCCGCGGACCACCTCGGAGGTCACCCGGCGCGCCTTGTCCCGGACGCCGTTGACGGTCCGCAGGAGGTAGGTGTCGCGCCGCAGCCCGGGCCGTCCGGACTGCACGACGACCTCGGCGCCCCGGAACAGGGTGGGGTCCTTGACCCGCTCGACCCTGAACGGGATCACTTCCTCGCGGACCTCCCGGGTGCCGCTGATCCGCAGCACGGTCACCGTCTGCCCGTCGCGCGGGAAGCTGTCGGGCGGGACGGAGGTGGTGTCCTGGCCGTGCAGGGTGATGCCGGCCTCCTCGACGGCCTCGCGGACGGTGGCGGCGTTGGTGCGGATGGCGTGGGAGCGGCCGTCGGCCATGACCGTGACGGTCCGCTCGGTGCGTACGTCGAGGTCGAGTCCGGCGCGTCCGATGGGCCGGCTGCGGGAGGCGGACAGGTAGGCGCCCTCCGCGCGCACCCCCAGCTCGTTCAGCGCGCCTTCCACGGTGTGCGCCGTCGTCCACACCTCGCGCCGCCTGCCGTCGAGGGTGAGCCGGACGGGGCGTCCGTAGCGCACGGCGACCTCGTCGCCGCCGGCGAGGGCCGTGTCGGGGGCGGGCACCACCATGTCGTGCGCCCCGACGCGCACGCCCTCCTCCGCGAGGAGCCCGCGCACGTCGTCGGCGAAGGTGTGCAGGGTGCGCTGATGGCCGTCGACGGTCAGCTCGACCGCCTTGTCCTGGGCGACGAAGGCGGTGGTGCCGCCGGCGAGGAAGGCCACGACCAGCGCCTGCGGCAGCAGACGGCGCACGGCGGACTCCGGGCGTTCCATGCCGCGCGCCCTGCGCCGGCGTGCGGCCCGCCCGCTCACCTCGGCGGCCGGAGCGTCGTCGTGCGCCTCCTCGTCCGGGCCGCCCGGGGCGCGGGTCACGCCCACGCCCCGCCGGGGCCGCTCCGGCTCCTGGACGAGGTGGGCCTGCGCCTCGTAGGCCGGCCGGTAGGTGTCCCGGTACAGCCCGGACGGCAGGGTCTCAGCGGTGTGCAGGCAGGTGCCAGGGCCGTACGGCTCGTACGGCGGCTGGGGCCCGGGCGGCTGGTGGGACGACGCACCGGGCTGCTCGTGCCGCTCCTGCGGCCCATCGGTCCCGAACGTCTCGTACTGCGACTTGCTCACGCCGACACGCTCCAGAGGTGCCAGAGGGGTCCGGAGAGGTCCGGATCGGGCCCACAGAACCTAGCGGAGCGTTCGTCACTCTCCAAAGCGACTCGACTACGCACAGTTGCACGTCGAGCCGTTCGGCCTATTTACGTACTAGCAGACGAGCGGGGGGTTCAGTACCCGAAGGCGCGGGCCGTGTTGGCGGCCAGGGCCGTGGCCAGCGCGTCCTCGTCGATGCCGCGCACGGCGGCCATCGCCCGGACCGTGACCGGGACGAGGTAGGGCGCGTTGGGCCGGCCACGGTACGGCGCCGGGGTGAGGAAGGGCGCGTCGGTCTCCACGAGGACCAGCTCCAGCGGGGCGACGGCGAGGGCGTCCCGCAGGTTCTGGGCGTTCTTGAAGGTGACGTTCCCCGCGAAGGACATGTAGTAGCCCTCGCGGGCGCAGATCCGTGCCATCTCCGCATCGCCCGAGTAGCAGTGGAAGACGGTGCGCTCGGGGGCGCCCTCCTCCTTCAGCACGCGCAGGACGTCCGCGTGCGCCTCCCGGTCGTGGATGACGAGCGCCTTGTCGTGCCGCTTGGCGATCTCGATGTGCGCGCGGAACGACCGCTCCTGGGCCGCCTTGCCCCCGGGGCCCGTGCGGAAGTAGTCGAGCCCGGTCTCGCCGACGCCCTTGACCTGGGGCAGCGCGGCCAGCCGGTCGATCTCGGCGAGGGCCTCGTCCAGCGCGGCGTCCCCGCCGGGCTCGCGGGCGCCCTGCCGGGACCATCCGTCGGGATCGCCGTGCACGATGCGCGGGGCCTCGTTCGGGTGCAGGGCGACGGCGGCGTGGACGCTGTCGTGGGCGGCGGCGGTCTCGGCGGCCCACCGAGAGCCCTTGATGTCGCAGCCGACCTGGACGACGGTCGTCACCCCCACCGACGCGGCCTTCGCGAGGCCCTCCTCGACCGTGCCGGACTGCATGTCGAGATGGGTGTGCGAGTCGGCGACCGGGATCCGCAGCGGCGCCGGGAGCGGCGGTGCGGCGTTCTTGTCGCCCTTGGCGGTCTGGCCGGCGTTCGAAGGCATGCCCCGATCCTACGAAAGGGGCATGCCCGCACCGGCCGGCGATCCGCTCAGCCGGCCTTGCGGTGGAAGGAGTGGAGGAGATCCGACAGATGCCAGTGGTGCCGCTCCTCGGGCCGGTCGGGCACCTGCGGCGCCTCGACCGGGCCCGCCTGCGGCACGACGTGGTGCGGGTCGGCGGCGCCGCGCACCGAGGAGACCTGCCCCGCCCGCATGATCCGTACGACATGACCGTCGCAGTTGTGGCAGCGCGGCCGGCTCAGCGGCGACGGCACGACCCGGCCGTCGGCCACGTACAGCACGAACTCCTGCCCGTCGCCGTCCCTGTGGTGCTCTATCTCGTACGACTGCTCCCAGCCGTGCCCGCATCGCATGCAGGCGAAGGCGTACGACTCGTGGACGACGGCGGTGGGCGTGCCACGGAGGCCGGTCTGCCCTGCGATCTCGCTCATGCCAGCTCCTCTTGTCCGCTGGACAAACGCCCCGGAACGGGGCGTCTCTTCAACCAGTGGACGCCTTCGCCGGCGCGAACGCAGCCGGGCTGTCGAGTGTTGGAGGCGATTTGGGCCTTCCTTGCAGAAAGGGCCCCGATCGGCGGCGTTTCGCTTTGCCATCGGCGACAGCCCTTTGCCGTCTCATGGCCCGCCCGCTCACCCGAGAACAGCCCTGCTCAGAGCGGGTGTGCGCAGCGTCACCCGCGGCGCGCGGGAGCCGCGCGAAACGGGCGCCCGCACACCCGCGGCCGTCGCCGGCGCACGCCCCGGGCCGTCGGCCGACCGAACCGCTGTCACTCACCCGAACGCTTCGCAGCAACCACCGCGTCGAAGACGACCCTCTTGGGCACCCCCGCCTCGACCGCCACCGCGGCGATCGCCTCCTTGCGCCGCTCCCCCGCCTCCTCGCGCGCGCGTACCCGCCGCACCAGCTCCTCCGCGTCCAGGTCCCCGGGGCCGCTCTCCGGCGCGCCCTCGACCACGACGGTGATCTCCCCGCGGACCCCCTCCGCGGCCCACCGCGCCAGCTCGGCCAGCGGACCGCGCCGCACCTCCTCGTACGTCTTGGTCAGCTCGCGGCACACGGCGGCCCGCCGGTCGGCGCCGAAGACCTCGGCCATCGCGGCGAGGGTGTCGTCGAGCCGGTGCGGGGCTTCGAAGTAGACGAGGGTGCGCCGCTCGGCCGCGGCCTCCCGCAGCCGGGACAGCCGCTCACCGGCCTTGCGCGGCAGGAAGCCCTCGAAGCAGAACCGGTCGACGGGCAGCCCCGACAGGGCGAGCGCGGTGAGCACGGCGGACGGCCCCGGCACGGCGGTGACCCGGATGTCCTGCTCCACCGCCGCCGCGACCAGCCGGTAGCCCGGATCGGACACGGACGGCATCCCGGCGTCGGTCACGAGCAGCACGCGCGCGCCGCCGAGCAGCTCATGGACCAGCTCCGGGGTGCGGGCGGACTCGTTGCCCTCGAAGTACGACACCACGCGGCCCTTGGGGGTGACGCCGAGGGCCTGGGTGAGCCGGCGCAGCCGCCGGGTGTCCTCGGCGGCGACCACGTCGGCGCCGGCCAGCTCCTCGGCCAGCCGGGGCGGCGCGTCCGCGATGTCGCCGATGGGGGTTCCTGCCAGGACAAGGGTTCCAGTCACACCCCCATCCTCCCAGGAGCCGCCGACAGCCCGGCCCGCACCGGCGGGCGGCCCGCGGCGGACCGGAAACCGACCCGATTCCGACCACTGCCCCACATGCACGGGACTCGCACAGAACGGTTCCCTACCATGGCGCGGGTGACCAGTACCGCGTCCTCCACGGACCTCCGGCAGGGCCAGGCGCCGCACGACCAGCGGCCGCCGTGGCAGCAGCGGCTGCGCCGATTCGGGTACGTACCGGCCGAGGACGCGCCCTCGGGCGACGTACGCGACCGGCTGGTACCGCCGTACACGCGGCCCGGCCCCCGGCTGTGGCAGGTGCTCGGCGTGCCGCCGGTCCTGGCCGAGCGGATCACGCGCTGGTCGGGCTGGGGCGGTCCGCTGCTGGTGACGCTGATGGCGGGCCTGATGCGGTTCTGGAACCTGGGCAGCCCGCGCGCGGTGATATTCGACGAGACGTACTACGCCAAGGACGCGTGGGCACTCGTCCACCGGGGCTTCGAGGTCAACTGGGACAAGAACGCCAACGACCTGGTGCTGCGGACGCACGGCCACCTCCCGATCCCCACGGACGCGGCGTACGTGGTGCACCCGCCCGTCGGCAAGTACGTCATCGGGCTGGGCGAGCTGATGTTCGGGTTCGACCCGTTCGGCTGGCGGTTCATGACGGCGCTGCTGGGCACGCTGAGCGTGCTGCTGCTGTGCCGGATCGGGCGCCGGATGTTCCGTTCGACGTTCCTCGGCTGCCTGGCGGGCGCGCTGATGGCGGTGGACGGCCTGCACTTCGTGATGAGCCGCACCTCGCTGCTCGACGGCGTGCTGATGTTCTTCGTGCTGGCCGCGTTCGGCTGCCTGGTCATCGACCGGGACCGGTCGCGGGAGCGGCTGGCCGCCGCGCTGCCGGCCGGCCGCGACGGCCGGGTCCGCCCGGACGCGCGCGTGGCCGACACGTTCCGGTTCGGCCTGCGGCCCTGGCGCTGGGCGGCGGGGCTGATGCTGGGCCTGGCCATCGGCACCAAGTGGAACGGCCTGTACATCCTGATCGCGTTCTGCGTGATGGCGGTGCTGTGGGACGTGGGCACCCGCAGGACGGCCGGCGCCCTGCACCCGTACGCGGCGGCCCTGAAGTACGACACGGGCCTCGCCTTCGTGACGACGGTCCCGGTGGCGATCGCCGTCTATCTGCTGTCCTGGCTCGGCTGGATCCTCTCCCCGGCCGACGGCACCGGCGGCTACTTCCGCAACTGGGCGGCCACCGACGGCAAGGGCGGCAGCTGGACGTTCCTGCCGGACTGGCTGCGCAGCCTGTGGCACTACGAGCACGAGGTGTACAAGTTCCACGTCGGCCTGACGTCCCCGCACACCTACCAGTCCAACCCGTGGAGCTGGATCGTGCTGGGCCGCCCGGTGTCGTACTTCTACGAGTCCCCGAACCCCGGCGCCGACGGCTGCCCGGCCGACGCGGGCCAGAAGTGCGCCCGCGAGGTCCTGGCGATCGGCACGCCGCTGCTGTGGTGGGCCGCCTGCTTCGCGATCCTGTACGTGCTGTGGCGGTGGGCGTTCCGCCGCGACTGGCGCGCCGGCGCCATCGCCTGCGGCATCGCGGCGGGCTATCTGCCCTGGTTCCTGTACCAGGAGCGGACGATCTTCCTCTTCTACGCCGTCGTCTTCCTGCCGTTCCTGTGCCTGGCGGTGGCGATGATGATCGGCGCGATCGTCGGCCCACCGGGCTCCTCCGACACCCGCCGCGTGATCGGCGCGACGGCGTCGGGCGTCCTGGTGCTGCTCATCGCCTGGAACTTCATCTACTTCTGGCCCCTGTACACCGGCACCGCGATCCCGATCGACTCGTGGCGGTCGCGGATGTGGCTGGACACCTGGGTCTGATCCGGCTGTTCACGGCGGGCCGGCGGCCTGCCACGCGCGCGTGGATTGTCGCAACCGTGCTACGGATCGGCCGTCGGCGTCACCCTCCGGCGCGGGCACCTTAAGGTGAGTGCCGTCGTTGGGGAGTGTGAGGGCTGCGGGGACCCTGGGGAAGGCACGGAGGAACTGAGGCTGTGGGCAAGAGAAGGCGCGTCGCCGAGCGACGGAGGACGACCGGGCCCGTGCTGGTCGGCGGGGTGATCGCCCTGGTCGTCGTCGGCGCCGGGTTCGCCGGCTACGCGCTGACCGGCGGCGGTGCCGCAGCCGGCGTGCGGAACCCCGCCGCAGCCGGCCACAAGACCGTCAAGACCGGCCCGCTCAGCGCCGCCGAGGTCCGCACGGCCTCCACCCGTTTCCTGACCGCGTGGCAGCAGGGCAGGCTCGCCGAGGCGGCCGCCGCCACCGACGACGCCTCCGCCGCCACCCGGATGCTCAACGGGGTCGCGAAGGACGCCCACTTGAAGGACGTCACGCTCACCCCGGGCGCGGCCAAGGGCGACACGGTGCCGTTCTCCGTCAAGGCGACCGTGTCGTACCAGAAGCTCAGCAAGCCTCTGGCGTACGCCGGTTCGCTGACCGTGGTGCGGCGGGCGAGCGACGGCAAGCCGCTGGTCGACTGGCGCCCCTCGGTCGTCCACCCGGATCTGAAGGACGGCGACACGCTCGTCACCGGCGAGTCGGGCACTCCGCCGATCAAGGCGCTGGACCGTGACGGCGGCGAGCTGACGGCCGCCAAGTACCCGTCGCTGGGCACGGTGCTGGACGGGCTGCGGGACAAGTACGGCAAGACGGCGGGCGGCAGGGCCGGCATCGAGCTGCGCGTGGTGCGCGGCAAGGCGTCGCGGAAGGCCGGGCTGTCCGACAAGACGCTGGTGGAGCTGAGCAAGGGCACGCCGGGCACGGTGAAGACGACGCTGAGCCCCGCCGTCCAGGCGGCGGCCGAGAAGCAGGTGGCCCGGCAGAAGCGGGCGTCCGTGGTGGTGCTGCGGCCCTCGACCGGCGAGATCCTGGCGGTCGCCAACACCGACCACGGCTTCAACGTCGCCTTCCAGGGCTCGCTCGCGCCCGGCTCCACGATGAAGATCGTGACCTCGACCATGCTGTTCGAGAAGAAGCTCATCACCCCGGACGCGTCGCACCCGTGCCCCAAGACGTACAAGCTGGCCGGCTGGACGTTCCACAACGACGACGACTCCGAGATCAAGAAGGGCACGTTCAAGCAGAGCTTCGGGGCCTCCTGCAACAACGCCTTCATCGACTTCGCGCCGAAGCTGTCGAACAGCGACCTGACGAAGGAGGCCCAGCAGGTCTACGGCCTCGGCCTGGACAACTGGGCCATCGGCGTGCCGTCCTTCGACGGTTCGGTGCCGGTGCAGAGCGGCGCGCAGATGGGCGCCTCGCTGATCGGGCAGGGCGGGGTGCGCATGAACCCGCTGAACATGGCGTCGGTGGCGGCCACGGTGGAGGCGGGCTCCTTCCACCAGCCGTACCTGGTCTCCCCCGACGTCGACCACCGCACGCTGGCGAAGGCCGCGCGCACGATGTCGGCGAAGACGCAGTCCCAGCTGAAGGACGTCATGCGGTTCACCGCGGACTACGGCACGGCGGCCAAGGCGATGGCGGGCATGAGCGGGGACTACGGCGCCAAGACGGGCTCCGCCGAGGTCGACGGGCAGAAGAAGCCCAACGGCTGGTTCACCGCCTACAAGGGCGACCTCGCGGCCGCGGGCGTGGTGCAGGCGGGCGGCCACGGCGGCGACACGGCCGGACCGATCGTGGCGGCCCTGCTCAAGATGGGCGGCTGATCAGCTGTGTACGGGTTCGGCGGTGTAGGTGCGGCGCAGGAACCGCAGCAGCGCCTTCGAGTCGAACTGGACCACCTCGACACCGTTGTCGGTGTGGAACTCGACGACGGCCTGCACCCGGCCGCAGGGCCACACCCGTACCTTGCCGCTCTCGGCCGGCGCCCGCAGGCCCCGTTCCAGCAGTGCGCGGGAGAAGGTCCACTCGTGCGGACCGGGCAGGCCGACCCGGACCGACCGTGGATCGGATTCGGGGTCGTACCGCAGCACCACGGCCACGGCCCCCGGGTCCTCCTCGTCCGTGACGATGTGGGCGCGTGCGTACTGCTCGACCACAGGCATCGGACCGCCCTTTCACCTTGAGTGACCTATGCGAAAGCTGTGAACCGCTTTCCGCTTTCTCCCTAATGTCCCATATTTCCCGATTTACGACTCGCGGAGCGGCCGCCGGCGCCTCGCGGTGAGCCTGCGGTCCTCTTCGCCGTACAGGTGTTCACCTTCCCCGGCGTCGCCCGCGCCAAGCGGCTGCGCGCCCCGATGAGGCCCACGTCACCGTGCCGGCGGCGGGGGCGCGTCCGTGACAATGGGCGCGTGACGAACGAGGACCGCGCCGCCGAGGGGTCGCTGCTGCTGGACGACCAGCTGTGCTTCGCGCTGTACGCGGCACAGCGCGCGGTCACCGCCGCCTACCGTCCGCTCCTGGACGACCTCGGGCTCACCTACCCCCAGTACCTCGTGCTGCTGGTCCTCTGGGAGCGCGGCGAGACCAGCGTCAAGGAGCTCGCCCGCGCCCTGCGGCTGGACTACGGCACCGTCTCCCCGCTGCTGAAGCGGCTGGAGGGCGCGGGGCTGGTGCGCCGGGAGCGCTCGGCCGGCGACGAGCGCTCGGTGCTCGTCGCGTGCACGGGGCGCGGGGAGGAACTCCGGGAGCGCGCGGCGCGCATACCCGGCGCACTCCTCACCACGACGGGCCTCGGCGCCGACCAGGTCGCGTCGCTGCGCGAGGCGCTGTGGGACCTGACCCGGCGCGCCGGCGCGGCGGCCGACCGGCGCTGATCCGGCGGACACCGGTCCGGCGTTACCCATGGTCGCCGCCCCCTGGCGCCGCCCACCCACCTACCGGCCGGTACCTTGTGCACGATGCACTTGTGCGCAACCTGTTCGCCGTCCGTTCCCGTGAGAGGCCGGTCATGACCGAGGGCACCGCCGTCGAGGAGACCCCCGTGGACACCCGTCCGACGAAGATCATGTACGTCGCCGAGGCCACCGCCCACGGCGGCCGCGACGGCTATGTCACCAGCCAGGACGGCCAGATCCAGCTGAAGGTCGCGATGCCCCCCGAGCTGGGCGGCGACGGCAGCGGCACCAACCCGGAACAGCTCTTCGCGGCCGGCTACAGCTCGTGCTTCCACAACGCGCTGATCCTCGTCGGCAACCGCGCGGGCTACGACCTGACCGGCTCCACGGTCGCCGCCAAGGTCGGCATCGGCCCGAACCGGCACCGCGGCTACGGCCTCGCAGTCGCCCTCAGCGTCTCCCTGCCGGTGCTCGACCCCGAGGTCGCGGCCCGGCTGGTGGACGCCGCGCACGAGGTGTGCCCGTACTCCAACGCCACCCGCGGCAACATCGACGTAACGATTCTCCTCGGGTAGCGCCACCAAGGAATCCCAGGCCGACAGTGGCTGTTGGACCCACTGTCGAAGGCGAGCCGAAGGGAACGAGCGGACGTGGACGTGAACGGCACAGTGGCCGAGGGCTTCGAGCCGGTCAGGGAGGCGTTCGCGGCGAACTTCGCGCAGCGCGGGGAACGCGGCGCGGCCGTCGCCGTCTACCGCGACGGGCACAAGGTCGCCGACCTGTGGGCCGGCTCCCGGGACGTGGACGGCACGGCCCCCTGGGAGCCCGGCACCGCGCAGATCGTACGCTCCGCGACCAAGGGCGTCGCCGCCGCCGCGCTGCTGCTCCTGCACCAGCGTGGCGAGCTGGACCTCGACGCCCCGGTCGGCGCGTACTGGCCCGAGTACAAGGCGGCGGGCAAGGAGCACACCCTCGTCCGGCACCTGCTCGCCCACCGCGCGGGCGTGCCCGTGCTGGACCGCCCGCTGACCCCCGCCGAGGCCGCCGACCCGGACCTGGGCGCCGCGGCCGTCGCCGCGCAGGCGCCGGTGTGGGAGCCGGGCACGGACCACGGCTACCACGCCCAGACCTACAGCTGGCTCACCGGCGAGCTGATCCGGCGGATCACCGGCCGCCCGGCTGGCGCGTGGATCGCGGACGAGATCGCCCGCCCCGTCGGCGCGGACCTGTGGCTCGGCCTGCCGGAGTCCGAGCACGCGCGCGTGGGCCGCGTCGGGCCCGTCGAGGCGCCGGAGGCCGCGGGCGCCCTGAAGACCCGCCCCAAGCGCGCGGTGGCCGAGGCGTACGCCGACCCCGGCTCGCTCACCCGGCGGGCCTTCGCGGCGATCACCCCGCTGCCCGACGAGAACGACCCCGCCTACCGCGCGGCCGTCCTGCCCGCGTCCAACGGCATCGCCACCGCCGACGGACTGGCCCGCTTCTACGCCTCGCTCATCGGCGAGGTGGACGGCGGCACGCGGCTGTTCACCCCGGAGACGGTCCGGCTCGCCCGCGCCGAGCAGTCCGCCGGCCCCGACCGGGTCCTGGTGGTCGGCACCCGGTTCGGCCTCGGTTACATGCTGCACGGCGCGGCGTCGCCGCTGCTCACCCCCGGCTCGTTCGGCCACCCCGGCCGGGGCGGCGCCCTCGCGTTCGCCGACCCGGACACGGGCATCGCGTTCGGTTATGTCACCAACGGCTTCCGCACGAGCGTGACGGCGGACCCGAGGGCGCAGGCGCTGGTCCGGGCGGTCCGCACGGCGCTCGCGTAGGCCGTCGCACGCACGGCGGGTGCGGCGGCGTCACACGTTGATCGTGTGCGAGGTCCGTCCGGATGCCGCGTCGATCTCGTCGTGTGCCTTGGCCAGCAGTTCCATGGCCAGTTCGTTGAGGGCACGGGCGCCGGCGATCTCCTCGCCGACCCTTGGCTGATTGGCGTCGACGCGGTGCCGGGTGGCGTGGCCGTGCGCCCGCACCTCGCTTCCGTCGGGCAAGCGCACCAGCGCCGCCGCTTTGGTGTGCTGATCGTCCTCCATGAACTCCAGCTCGACATGCCATCCGACAGCGGTGTGCATCATGACGATCTCCTCCGGAAAACAGCTGATTTCCAGCTGTTTCCAGGGTGCTCCCGCGCGCGGGGAACGTCACCTCGGCGGCACGCTCAGCCCTTGTCGCCGGCGGTCTCCTCGAAGCTGGCGAAGTACGCGGCGGCCATGTCCTCGTCCGCGTGCCCCTGGGCGGCGGCGCGGGCCAGCCGCTCCGCGGTCGCGGCGGCCACGTCCAGCCGTACGCCGCCGCGCTCGCCGGCCCGCACGATGAGCCGGGCGTCCTTCTCGGCGGTGGCGACGGCGAACGACGGCGGGGTCAGCTTGCCGTCGAGGACCAGCGCGGCCTTGGCCCGCAGGTATCCCATGTCGAGCGGGCCGCCCTCGATCAGCCCGAAGAACGCCTGCGGATCCACGTCCAGGGCCCGGGCCAGCGCGAGCACCTCACCGGCGGCCGCGGTGGCCGCGAGCACCCAGCTGTTGGCGACCAGCTTCAGCCGGCTGGCGCTGCCCGCGGCGCCGTCGGACCCGGTCCACAGGGTCTTCGCGCCGATCGCCTCGAAGACGGGCGCGACCGTCTCCCGGCCCTCCTCGGGCCCGGCGGCCAGCACGGTCAGCTGCCCGGCCTCGGCGGGCTGCCTGGTGCCGAGGACGGGGGCGTCGTAGAAGACGAGCCCGTGCTCGCGGGCGAACGCCGCGAGGTCGCCGATCAGTTCGGTCCCCGCGGTGGTGCACTGCGCCCACACCGGACCGGGCCGCAGGGCCGGCGCGGCCTCGCGCATGACGTCCAGGACGGTGGCACCGTCGTACAGCATCGTCAGGACCACGTCGGCGCCCTCGACGGCCTCCGCGGGCGTGCCGGCGATCCGCGCGCCGTCGGCGGCGAGCGGCTCGGCCTTCTCCCGTGTCCGGTTCCACGCGCGCACCGGAAGTCCGGCGCGGCACAGGTTCCGGGCCATCGCGGCCCCCATGATCCCCGTGCCCAGAACGCTGACGGTCGGCTTGTCGGTCATTGACGGCTCCCTGTCGTCCGGTTGCTGCCCGGCGGCTCTGCCCTGCCGGGCTACCCGGCGTGCAGCATCAATCCGATGCCGACCACCAGCAACCCGGCCGCCGCGATCCTGGGTGCCCCGAAACGCTCTTTGAAGAACACGGCGCCGATCGCGGCCCCGACGAGGATCGAGGTCTCGCGCAGCGCGGCGACCGGGGCGAGTTCCGCGCGGGTCTGGGCCCACAGCACCAGGGCGTACGCGGTCACGGACAGGGCGGCGCCGAGCAGGCCGAGGGCGGCGTGGGGCCGCAGCAGCCGGACGGTGCCGGCACGCGCGCGTGCGTACGTGTACGCCGGGATGACGACGCCCTGGATCGCCATGAGCCAGGCGATGTACCCGAGCGGCGAGTGCGCGGCGCGCACGCCGAGTCCGTCGATCACCGTGTACGCGGCGATCGTCAGCCCGGTCGCGAGGGCCGCGCCGATCGCCGCCCAGTCGGGCCGGCTGCCGCGCAGCCCCCACAGGCCGACGCCGGTGAGCCCCACGCAGGACACGGCGATCCCGGCCAGCGCCCAGTCGCCGGGCACCTCGTGTGCGAACACGGCGGCCAGCACGGTGACCACGAGCGGGGCGCTGCCGCGTGCGATGGGGTAGGCCTGCCCGAAGTCGCCGAGCCGGAAGGAGGTCATCAGCAGGGCGTAGTAGGCGATGTGGACGACCGCCGACGTCAGCAGGTACGGCCACGCGGCCCTCGCCGGGAGCGCCACGAACGGTGTGATGGCGAGCCCGATCAGCACCCCGCCACCGGAGATCAGGGTGAAGCCGACGAGCTTGTCGGTGATGCGGTGCGCGATGGCGTTCCAGCCGGCGTGGGTCACGGCGGCGAGCAGGACGGCGGCCGTGACGAGCGGGGTCACGCGGTCTGCTCGCGCACGTCCACCAGGTCGGCGCCGGCGTGGGCGACCAGTGCCTTCGGCTCGATCGGGAAGACGGTGTGCGGGGTTCCGGCGGCCGCCCACACCACGTCGTGGGCGAGCAGCGCGCGGTCGGCGAGGACGCGGGTGCGGGTGCGGTGCCCGAAGGGCGGCACGCCCCCGATGGCGTACCCGGTGGTCTCGCGGACGACGCCGGCGTCGGCGCGGCCGACCTCGCCGGCGCCCAGTTCCTCCCGCACCCGCTCGGTGTCCACCCGCGAGGCGCCGTCCATGAGGACCAGCACCGGCGTTCCGTCGGCGGCGAAGACCAGCGACTTGCAGATCTGGCTCAGCTCGCACCCGATGGCCGCGGCGGCCTCGGCGGCGGTGCGGGTGCCCTCCGGGAACCTCCTGGCCCGTGCGAGCACGTCCTGCAACCCGAGCGCGCGCAGCGCCTCCGCGAACCGGGGGTGGGCTCCGAAGTCGTCGGCGTCAGTGGCGGCTGTCGTCGTCATGCAGGGCACGCTACGACATCGCCGTGGCCGCGCTCACCCGGGTTTCACCGGCGTGCACGGATCAACGGCGGGCACGGAGAAGGCCGGTGAGGGTGCAGCCCCGTCCCCACGGGCACCCTCACCGGCCGGTCCACAGCCGGAAGCGGTACGTCAGACCCGTACCAGCTCCCGCTCCTCGTCCGGGTCGGCGTCCCTGCCGTCGGCCGCGGACTGTGTGCGCAGGCCGTCGCCCTCCACGTCCACGTTGGGCAGCGCCCGGTCGAGCCACGTCGGCAGCCACCAGGCACGCCTGCCGAGCAGGGCGAGGACCGCCGGGACGATGGCCATGCGGACGATGAACGCGTCGAAGAAGACGGCGACGGCGAGACCGAAGCCGATCATCTTGACCATCGCCTCGCTGGAGCCGATGAAGCCGGAGAAGACCGCGATCATGATGACGGCGGCGGCGGTGACGACCCGCGCGCCGTACTTGAAGCCGGTGACCACGGCCTGGCCCGGCGTCTCGCCGTGCACGAACGCCTCCCGCATCCGGGTGACCAGGAAGACCTCGTAGTCCATGGCGAGGCCGAAGACGACGCCCACCATGAAGATCGGCATCATCGACATCACCGGGCCGGTCTGCTCGACGTTCATCAGGCCGGACAGCCAGCCCCACTGGAAGACCGCGACGACCGCGCCGAGCGCCGCGAGCACGCTGAGCAGGAAGCCGAGCGCCGCCTTCAGCGGGACGAGGACCGAGCGGAAGACCACGATCAGCAGCAGGAAGGCCAGGCCCACCACCAGCGCCAGGTAGGGCAGGAGGGCGTCGTTCAGCTTCTGCGAGACGTCGATGTTCATCGCCGTCGTGCCGGTGACCAGCACCTTGGAGCCGGTCTGCGCGGTGATGTCCGGGCCCTTGCCGCGGATGGCGTGCACCAGGTCCTCGGTGGTCTGCGACGACGGCTTGGACTTCGGTACGACGGTGATGGTCGCGGTGTCGCCGGCCTTGTTGGCCACGGGCGGGGTGACCGTGACGACGTCCTTCAGGCCCTTGATCTCGTCGCCGACCTCGGTGAACGCCGTCGTGGGGTGCGCGCTGTCCTTGGCGTCGACCACGACCATCAGCGGGCCGTTGAAGCCGGGCCCGAAGCCCTCGGAGAGCAGGTCGTAGGCGCGGCGCTGGGTGGTGGAGACGGGCTGGGAGCCGTCGTCGGGCAGGCCCAGCTGCAGGGAGGCGGCCGGGACCGCGGCCGCGCCGAGGCCGAGCACGCCGAGGAGGAGGACGGCGACCGGGCGGCGTACGACGAAGCTCGCCCAGCGGGTGCCCATGTTCGGGCGGCCCGGCCTGCGGGGCGTACGGCCGCCGCCCAGCAGCCTGCTCTTCTCGCCCGCCGGCTTGACCCTGCGGCCCGCGAAGCCGAGCAGCGCCGGGATCAGCGTCAGCGCGATGAGGACGGCGATGGCGACCGTGCCCGCCGCCGCGATGCCCATCTTGGTCAGCATCGGGATGTTGACGACCGACAGGCCGACCAGGGCGATGACCACGGTGAGACCGGCGAAGACCACCGCCGAGCCCGCCGTGCCGACGGCCCGTCCGGCCGCGTCCTCGCGCTCGCGTCCCTCGGCCAGTTCCGCGCGGTAGCGGGAGACGATGAAGAGGGCGTAGTCGATGCCGACGGCCAGGCCGATCATCGACGCCAGCGTGGAGGTCGTGGAGCCCAGATCCAGGGCGCTCGCGAGCGCGGTGATCGTGGAGACGCCGATGCCGACCCCGATGATCGCGGTGAGCAGCGGGAATCCGGCCGCGAGCAGCGAGCCGAAGGTGATGACGAGGACGACGGCGGCGATCCCGATGCCGATGACCTCGCTGGAACCGGTCTCCGGGGTGGCGTTCAGCGCGTCACCGCCGACCTCGACGGTCAGCCCGGCGTCCCGCGCGTGCTGCGCGGCCTCCTTCAGGGCGTCGCGGGAGGAGTCCTTCAGCTCCATGCCGGAGACCTTGTACTTCACGGAGGCGTACGCGATCGTGCCGCTCCGGCTGACCGCGTGCCCGGTGTAGGGGTCGGTGACGGAGGCGACCTCGGAGCCGCTCTGCAGCTCCTTCACCGTCTTCTCGACGGCCGCCTTGTTGTCGTGGCCGGTCATCTTCTCGCCGGCCGGCGCCTTGAAGACGACCCGCGCGGTGGCGCCGTCGGCGCTCATGCCGGGGAAGCGCTGCTGCAGCAGGTCGAAGGCCTTCTGCGCCTCGGTGCCGGGGACGGAGAAGGACGTGTTGCCGGCGGCCGGTGCGGAGGCGGCGCCCACCCCGGCGAGGGTGAGCAGCGCGACCCACATCAGGGCGACGACGTGCCGTCGCCGGAAGGCGAGTCGGCCGAGTTTGTACAGAAACGTGGCCATTTCTGGCGTACTCCCGGTCAGGTCGTGGGGTTCATCAGGGCAGGGGTGATCAGCCCGACGACGTGAGCGGTGACGTCAGACGGTGGGCTTGCTCGGGGATGGGGAGGGGATCGGGGAAGGCGATCGGGTGGTGATCAGCCGGTGGTGACGCCGAGGGCGGGGAGGACCACGGCGTCGATGTACGACAGCAGGAAGGCCTGCGTCGGCGGCTTCTCGTCGATGAGCGAGCGGGCGGCGAACCCGCCGATCATCATGTGCATCACATAGTCGATCGCCGGGTTGTCCGCGCGGACCTCACCGCGGTCGATCGCCCGTTGCAGCACGCGGCGGAACGCCGCCAGCTCCGGCTCGATGAGATGCTCCTTGAACGCCCGCAGCAGGTCCGGGTTGCCGTGGACGGCCATCGCCAGACCCCGCATCAGCGCGGAGTTCTGTTCCATCTCGCAGTCGTCGGAGCGCAGGGTGAGGGCGTGCAGGTCGCCCCTGAGCGACCCGGTGTCGACCTCGTCGGCGAAACCGCCCGGCTTGTTGTGCCGCACCGCCCTGGCGACCAGCTCGGCCTTGCCGCCCCACTGGCGGTAGAGCGTGGCCTTGCTGGAGCGGGTGCGGGCTGCTACGGCGTCCATGGTCAGGGCGTCGTAGCCGACCTCCCGGAGCAGGTCGAGCACGGCCTCGTACAGCTCGGCCTCGCGCTCGGGCGTGATCCGACTGCGACGTGCCGCCGCGACGGCGTCGGTCATGCCGTCCACCTTCCCACTCCGGAGCCTCCTGCTGGTGTACACCATGAACATACCCTGAGAGCGTGCGAAACGAAACCGTTTCGTACGTGTGTTGGGTCACGGACGTGAGGACCGTATAAACGGCCGGTGCCGGCCCTGCGCAGGTCGCGGGCGCCGGTCGCGCACGAGTTGCTGTGCTCCTTCCGGGGGAAAAGCATGGGAAGGTGAGCTATCTGCGCCATCCCCACCTCAGCGGCGACCTGCTGTGCTTCGTGGCCGAGGACGACCTCTGGCTGGCCCCGCTCGACGCCCCGCGCCGGGCCTGGCGGCTCACGGCGGACCGCACCAAGGCCGGGCACCCCCGCTTCTCGCCGGACGGCAGCCGCATCGCCTACACCAACTGGCACACCCTCGAACCCGAGATCCACCTCGTCGGGGTCGACGGCGGACCGGAGCGGCAGCTGACGTACTGGGGCAGTTCCGACACGCAGGTCTGCGGCTGGACCCCGGAGGGCGACATCCTCGCCGTCGCCTCCCACGGCCAGCCCTTCTCCTACTTCACCTGGGCCTACAAGGTGTCCACCGACGGCGACCCCGGCCGCAAGCTGCCCTGGGGGCCGGTCGCCGACATCCAGGTCGCCGACATCGACGGCGTGCACAAGACGCTGCTGCTCACCGGCACCCCGCCGCACGAACCGGCCTCCTGGAAGCGCTACCGGGGCGGCGCCATGGGCCGCCTCTGGCTGCACGGGCAGCAGCTCGTGCCCGACATCGGCGGCCATCTGGCCTGCCCCATGTTCGTCGCCGGCCGGATCGCCTTCCTCTCCGACCACGAGGGCGTGGGCAATCTCTACTCCTGCGCCCACGACGGCACCGACCTGCGCCGCCACACCGACCACGACGCCTTCTACGCCCGGCACGCCTCCAGCGACGGCACCCGGGTCGTCTACCAGTGCGCGGGCGACCTGTGGCTCGTCGACGACTTCTCCCCCGGCGCCGTACCGCGCAAGCTGGACGTCCGCCTCGCCGGGCCGGCCAACGGGCGCCGCCGCTACCAGGTGCCCGCCGCGCAGAACGTCGACGGCATCTCCGTGGACGAGACCGGCCGGGCCAGCGCCGTCGTCGTCCGCGGCAGCCTGTACTGGCTCACCCACCGCGACGGGCCCGCCCGTACGATCAGCGACACGCCCGGCGTACGGGTACGGCTCCCGGAGATGCTGGGCACGACCGGGCAGGTCGCGTACATCACCGACGCGGAGGGCGAGGACGCCGTCGAGATCGCCCACCTGCCCCGCGCGACCGGCGACCGCGCCCCCCGCCGCCTGGCCTCCGGCCGCCTCGGCCGTGTCCTGGAGATGGTCTCCGACCCCCTGGGCGAACGGCTCGCGGTCGCCTCGCACGACGGCCGGCTGCTGCTGATCGACGTGACGGAGGAGGGAGGCGGGGAGGCGCTGGAGGCGGGGGAGATCGCGGAGGCCGGGGACGTTCCGGGGGAGGCCGGGGAAGCTCTGGGGGAGGCCGTCGAAGTTCCGGTGGCGGCCGGGGAGGGCGGCGCGGGCGGGGGATCCGGAGCCGATACCGGGGAGCAGGGAACCGGTCCGGCGGAGAGCGCCGAACAGCAGGCCGGCGAGCCCACCGGGGCCACCGGAGACGAGGCGGGCGAACAGACGGGGGCCACCGGAGACGAGCCCGGCGAGCAGACGGGGGCCACGGGCGACGAGCCCGGCGAACCCACAGGAACCGCCGAAGCCCAGACCACGGAGCCCGCCGATACCACCACAGCCCAGTCCAGCGCCCCGACCGAAGCCCCCGACGACCAGCCCGCCGCCCCCGCCGGAGCCGCCGCCCCCGCCGGACCCGGTGGAGGCCAGGTCACCGAGTTGATCCGGTCCATCAACGGTCCCGTCCGCGACCTCGCCTTCTCCCCGGACGGGGCCTGGCTCGCCTGGTCCCACCCGGGCATCGGCCGCTCGCTGCGCCAGATCAAACTGGCCCGGATCAAGGACCGGCTGATCGTGGACGTGACCAACGGCCGCTTCGAGGACGAGAACCCGGTCTTCACCCGCGACGGCCGCTATCTCGCCTTCCTCTCCTGGCGCGGCTTCGACCCGGTGTACGACGTCCACACCGGCGACCTGTCGTTCCCGCTCGGCTGCCGCCCGTACCTCGTGCCGCTGAACTCCGCGACCCCCTCCCCCTTCGCGCTGAACCCCGAGGGCCGTCCGGCGGCCGGCGGGCTGGACCCGGTCGAGGACGAGGAGACGGGCGAGGCCGGCACGGTGACCGTGGAGGTGGAGGGCCTGGCCAACCGGGTCACGCCGTTCCCGGTGATCGCCTCCAAGTACTCCGCGCTGCGCCCGGTGGCGGGCGGCGGACTGGTCTGGCTGCGCTGGCCGATCTCCGGCGCGCTCGGCGAGACCTTCGCCAACCCCTCCGACATCAGCGGCCGCCCCACCCTGGAGTACTTCAACATCAGCAAGGCGAAGAAGTCCGAACTGGTCGACCACCTGGACTGGTTCGCGGTCAGCGGCGACGGCACCCGGCTGGTCGTCGTGGACGAGGGCGATCTGCGCGCGGTGCCCGCCACGGAGCTGGGCGACAGCGACACGACCGTCTGGATCGACCTGCGCCGCATCCTGCACGTGGTCGACCCGCCCGCCGAGTGGCGCCAGGCCTTCGACGAGGCCGGCCGGATCATCCGCGCCTACTTCTGGGACCCCGGGATGTGCGGCATCGACTGGGACGGGGTGCTCGACCAGTACCGGCCCCTCGTCGAACGGGTCGCCTCCCCGGACGAGTTCGCGGACCTGCTCCGCGAGGTCCTCGGTGAACTGGGCACCTCGCACGCCTACGTCACCGCCGCCCGCCGCAACGAGGGCCCGCCCCACTACCAGCGCTGGCAGGGCCTGCTCGGCGCCAACTTCGTCCACCGGGACGGCGGTTGGACGATCAAGCGCATTCTGCCGGGCGACTCGTCCGACTCCAGGGCCCGCTCACCGCTGGCCGGCACGGGCATCCGCGAGGGCGCGGTCCTCACCCATGTCGACGGCCGCCCGGTCGACCCGGTGACCGGGCCGTTCCCGCTGCTCGCCGGCTCCGGCGGGACGACCGTGGAGCTGACGTTCGTCCCGCCGGAAGGCGAGCCGGGCCGGGCCCGCCGGGTCGCCGTCGTCCCGCTCGTCGACGAACGCCCGCTGCGCTACCAGGACTGGGTCGCCAAACGCCGGGAGGTCGTACGCGAGCTGAGCGGCGGCAAGTGCGGCTATCTGCACATCCCCGACATGGGCGGCTCCGGCTGGGCCCAGTTCAACCGCGACCTGCGCATGGAGGTGTCCCGGCCCGCCCTGATCGTGGACGTGCGCGGCAACGCGGGCGGCCACATCAGCGAACTCGTCATCGAGAAGCTGACCCGGACGATCCTCGGCTGGGACCTGACCAGGGACGCGCAGCCGGTGTCGTACACCTCGAACGCGCCGCGGGGACCGATCGTCGCCCTCGCCGACGAGGCGACCTCCTCGGACGGCGACATGATCACCGCCGCGTTCAAACTGCTGAAGCTCGGCCCGGTGGTCGGCACGCGCACCTGGGGCGGTGTGGTCGGCATGACCGGCCGGCACCGGCTGGGCGACGGCACGGTCATCACGGTCCCGATGAACGCGGCCTGGTTCGACGCCTACGGCTGGTCCGTGGAGAACCACGGCGTCACCCCCGACTTCGAGATCATGCGCACCCCCCTGGACTGGGCCGAGGGCCGGCACGCCCAGATGGACGACGCGATCCAACTCGCCCTGGAACTCCTGGAGTCCAATCCCGCGGCCATCCCCCCCGACTACAGCGAGGTCCCCGACCGAACCCGCCCCAAGCTCCCGCCCCGGTCGAGCGGATGAGGGGCGCGGGGAACCGCGCGGGCAACAAAAGACGCAGGGCACCCTCCGAGGGCAACAAAAGACGCAGGGCACCCTCCGAGAAGAAGGGCGCCCCACGCCAACCGGCCAAAGCCGAGCGCAGCGACTAGGCGTCGTAGTCCCGGTCGAAGCGGTCTTCCATCTCCGACTCGGTGTCCTCGATGTCGCGCAGGTTCTCGCGGCCGCGCTGCGGCTGCTGACCGCCGCGCTGGGGCTGCTGCTGGCCGCCGCGCTGGGACTGCTGGCCGGCCCGCTCGCGCGCCTCACCGAGCTTCTGCTTGCCCTGTTCCTGCCACTCGTTGGCCTTGTCCTTCATACCCATGTGGGTTCACTCCCGTGGTGGGTGAGGTGGGGAATCGGCCCCTCCGTGGGGCCTCACCCAGATTCACACGGGCGACCACGGAGCGCATGTGGATCAGTCACGGTGCGTAGCGCGGGCTGCCTCGTCGGCCGCCCCACCTGCACCGACGAGCCCCGAGCGCATCCCCTGCAGCCGCGGTGCGAACCGCTTCATCTCACGCTGCCCGACCGTCCCGATGAGCCCCGGAAGACAGCCCCGCACGCCCTGCATGCCGCGCAGCCACCACTGCCCGTACACATGCGCCGAGCGCCGCTCGATCCCGGCGACCAGCCGGTCCACCGCCGGGCCCAGCGGGTAGGTCTTGTTGGACGGCCACGGCAGCCGCTGCCGCAGCTCCCGCATCACGTCGTCCTGGTCGGCGCCGCGCACCATGTCGGTGTCGGTCCAGGACAGGTACGCGACACCCACCCGCACGCCCTGGTGGCCGACCTCGGGGCGCAGGCTGTGGGCGTACGCCTCCACGCCCGACTTGGAGGCGCAGTACGCCGACATCATCGGCGCCGGCGTGATCGCGGCGAGCGAGGCGATCTGCAGCAGGTAGCCCCGGCTCTCCACCAGCACCGGCAGGAAGGCCCGCGCGGTCACCGCCGAACCGATCAGGTTGACCTCGATCACCCGCCGCCAGGCCTGCGGATCGGAGTCGACGAACGGACCGCCCGTCGCCACACCGGCGTTGGCGACCACGATGTCGACCTTCCCGAACCGCGCCTTGACCTCCTGCGCGACCCGGCTCATCGTCTCGTGGTCGGTGACGTCGGCGTACCAGTGGGCGCTCTCGCTGTGCAGCCGCGAGGAGACGTCCTTGAGGGCGTCCTCCTCGAGACCGACCAGCGCGACCTTCGCGCCGCGCGCGGAGAGCTTGCGGGCCAGCAGCTCTCCGACGCCGCGCGCCGCCCCGGTGACGACCGCGACCTGCCCTTCGAGGCTCACCCTGCTCATGCGCCCTCCTTGATCTGTGCGGGACCGGCCCCCGTGGCTTCGGACGTGGTGTGTGCGGTGACGTACGTGGTGACGAGTTCCCGGATCCGGCCGGTCACCAGGCCGGGGGCCTCGATCGGGGTCATGTGGCCGACGCCGGCCAGCTCGGTCAGGCCGACGCAGTGCGGCAGCGCGGCGACCAGCGCGTGGGCGTGCACGGGAGGCGTGAGCCGGTCGGACGCGCCGTGCACGATCGCGGTGGGCGTGTGCAACTCCCGTACGCCGTGGTCGAGATCGAGCGACTCAAGGACGGCGGCCCAGGCGTGGCGTACGGCGCGCGGGCAGGCGTGCACGATCCGGGCGCACGCCTCCACCATGTGCGGGGCCGAACCGGCGCCCATCGTGGCGTACTTGAGGATGCGTTTGGCGACCGGCGTGACCGGCCCGAGGGGGGCGCGCGAGCCGAGGACGCGCCCGGTGATCCAGGTGCGCACCCGCCCGGCGCCCAGCGGCAGCACCCGCGACTCCGCGACCAGCCGCGAGCTGCCGGTGCTGCACAGCAGGACGGCGGCGGCGTGTTCCCGGAAGCGGGGGCGCGCGGCGGCGGCCATGACGGTCATCCCGCCCATGGAGTGGCCGACGATCACCGCCTTCTCGCCGAGCGCGAGCGTCTGCGCGAGCACCGCTTCGAGGTCGTCCGCCAGCGCCTGGGCGGTGCACGCGGGGCTCGCGGGGCTGCGCCCGTGCCCCCGCTGGTCGTACGCGATCACCCGGTGGTCGGTGGCGAGGTCCCGTATCTGCGCGGCCCAGAAGGCGGTCGAGCAGGTCCAGCCGTGGGAGAGGACGACGGGCGGCGCGTCCTCGGGGCCGTGCACCTCGACGTGCAGCGGGGCGCCGTCGGCGGAGACGACGGTGAGTTCGCGGGCGGGAGCGGGCGGGGCGTACGGCCCGGAGGTGACACGGGCGTCGGGGGCGGGCCGGCTCATGCGGCGCCCTCGCTCTGCCCGGCGGCGGCCATCTTCGGCGCGGCCGCGCCGGATCGCTCGGCACTCGGTGCGGCCCCCGGCGACTCGGTGGGGCGCGCCCGGATGACCTCGTACTCGGCCAGGTCCACCCGCCGGGTCGCGCGCCGGAACTCCGACGTCGTACCGGGCCAGATGGTGGTGTTGCGGCCGCTGTCGTCGAGGTACCAGCTGGTGCAGCCGCCGGTGTTCCACACCGTGCGCTTCATCCGCTCCTGGACCTTGCGGTTCCAGTCCTCGACGGCCGCCGGCCGGGCATCGAGGGCCGTACGGCCTCCCC
The DNA here is from genome assembly GCF_036345995.1 of Streptomyces sp. NBC_00557. Lineage (NCBI taxonomy): Bacteria > Bacillati > Actinomycetota > Actinomycetes > Kitasatosporales > Streptomycetaceae > Streptomyces > Streptomyces sp. NBC_00557. The sequence continues at coordinate 4,743,596 of NZ_CP107796.1, read as the reverse complement.
CAGTGCCTTGAGGGCCTGGGGGGACCCCCAGGACGTCCAGTTGCCGCAGATAGTCGGCCATGTAGTTCAGCTGGGACTCGATCATGAGGATCATCGAGGAGTTCCCGAGCCCGGTGTTGGGCCCGATGATCGTCATCCAGTTGGGGAACCCGGCGGCCGCGGCGCCGCGCAGCGCCTGCATGCCGTTCTTCCAGGACTCGGCGAGGGTGATGCCCTCGGCGCCGACCACGCGCTCGGCGATCGGCATGTCCGTGACGTGGAAGCCCGTACCGAAGATGATCGCGTCGACCTCGGCCTCGGTGCCGTCGGCGGCGACGACGGTGGAGCCGCGGATCTCGCCGAGCCCGCTGGCCACGACGTCCACGTTCGGCCGGGCCAGCGCCGGGTAGTACTCGCTGGACAGCAGGATCCGCTTGCAGCCGATCCGGTAGTCGGGGGTCAGCTTGGCGCGCAGGGCCGGGTCCTTGATGGCCCGGGCCATGTTGCGCCTGGCGAGCTGCTCGACCAGGCCTAGTTCCTCGGGGTGCTTGGTGAACGCCTGCACCTGCAGCTCCCGGATGCCCCACAGCAGCCCGCGCCGCAGCTGGGTGGTGAAGGGCAGGGACCGGTGCAGCCAGCGCTCGGCGCCGCTGATGGCGCGGTCCATGCGGGGCATCACCCACGGCGGGGTCCGCTGGAAGAGGGTGAGCCGGCCGACCTTCGGCTGGATGGCGGGCACGATCTGGATGGCGGAGGCACCGGTGCCGACCATGGCGACGCGCTTGCCGCGCAGGTCGTAGTCGTGGTCCCAGCGGGCGGAGTGGAAGACCTTGCCGGGGAAGGTCTCCAGGCCCGGGATCTCGGGGATCTTCGGGTCGGACAGCGGCCCGGTGGCGGAGACGACGACGTCGGCGGTGAGCGTGCCCCGTACGGTCTCGATCTCCCACCACAGCCTCTCGGTGTCCCACCGCATCAGCTTGACCTCGGAGTCGAAGCGGATGTGCGGGCGCAGCCCGAACAGGTCGGTGACGTGCTCCAGATAGGCGCGGATGTGCTGCTGCCCGGAGAAGGTGCGCGGCCAGTCGGGGTTGGGCGCGAAGGAGAAGGAGTACAGGTGGGAGGGCACGTCGCAGGCGCACCCGGGGTAGCTGTTGTCCCGCCAGGTGCCGCCCACGCTGTCCGCCCGCTCCAGGACGACGAAGTCGGTGATCCCTTCGCGGCGCAGCCGCACGGCGGCTCCCAGACCGCCGAACCCGGACCCGATCACCGCCACCCGTACATGCTCGTGCTGGGCCATCCCGAAGCCTCCACGCATCGCATCGGACTCTGCCAGTGAACACTGGCGCAATGGGACTGTAGAGCAGCTCCGTACTCGGCGGTAGGGGTCGGGAAAGGAAAGTTACCGGCGGTACAACATAGGCTTCGGGCGTGGCAGAGGACACGGAGCACCCGGAGGCACGGCCGCCAGGACGGCGCGAGTACCGCATGGAGGAACTGGCGCGGCTCGCCGGCATCACCGTGCGCACGCTGCGCTTCTACCGTGAGCGCAAGCTGATCCCGCCGCCCCGCCGCGAGGGCCGCATCGCCTGGTACGACGACCACCACCTGGCCCGCCTGCGCACCATCGCCGCCCTGCTGGAGCGCGGCCACACCCTCAGCGGCATCGCCGAACTCGCCGAGGCCCTCGACCAGGGCCGCGACGTCGCCGACCTGATCGGCGTCGGCACGCCCACGGAGGAGGAACCGGTCCGCCTCACCCCGGAGGAACTCGCCGCCCGCTTCGAGGGCGAGGTCACCCCGGAGAACCTCGCCGCCGCCATGGAGCTGGGCTACCTCGGCACCGACGGCGACCAGATCGTCCACATCAGCCGCCGCCTGCTGGACGTCTCCTCCGCCCTGGTCCGCGAGGGCATCCCGCTCGCCGAGGTCCTCACGGCCGCCGCCCGCGTCCGCGAACACGCCGACGCCCTGGCCGAACTCTTCACCGACCTGATCCTCCGCCACGCCCCCGAGGAAGACCTCCACCGCCTGCGCCCCCTGGCCCGCAACGTGGTGGAGGCGGAACTGTCCCTGGCCCTGGACCGGCGGATCAGCAAGCGGGACTGAGGATCGGGGGCGACGGCACCACGGGGACCGGGACTACAGGGACCGGGATCACAGGGACCGGGATTACAGGTCGTAGACGACCGTCACCGGCGCATGGTCCGACCAGCGCTCGGCGTGCGTGGCCGCGCGCTCGACGAAGCCCTTGACGGCCTTCCCGGCGATGCCGGGCGTGGCGGCGTGGTAGTCGATGCGCCACCCTGAATCGTTGTCGAACGCCCGCCCCCGGTACGACCACCAGGTGTACGGGCCCTCCGTCCCGGGATGCAGGCTGCGTACGACGTCCACGTAGCCGCCGTCCTCAGCGGCGAACACGCGGCCGAGCCAGGCGCGTTCCTCGGGCAGGAAGCCGGAGTTCCTGGTGTTGCCGCGCCAGTTCTTCAGGTCGGCCTGCTGGTGGGCGATGTTCCAGTCGCCGCAGACGACGACCTCGCGGCCCTCGGCGGCGGCCCGCTCGCGCAGCGCCTTGAGGTGGGCGAGGAACTCGTCCATGAACCGGATCTTCTCGTCCTGCCGTTCGGTGCCGACCTCGCCGGAGGGCAGATAGAGGGAGGCGACCGTGACGCCCGGCAGATCGGCCTCGGCGTAGCGCCCACTGCCGTCGAACTCGGCCGAGCCGAAGCCGATGCGGACGGCGTCGGGTTCGCGCCGGGTGTAGAGGGAGACGCCCGCGCGGCCCTTGGCGGCGGCCGGGGCGTGCAGGACGTGCCAGCCGTCGGGCCGGCGCACCTCCTCGGGCAGCTGGTGCGGCTCGGCACGCACCTCCTGCAGGCAGACGACATCCGCGTCCGTCTGCGCGAGCCACTCCACGAAGCCCTTCCTGGCGGCGGCTCGCAGCCCGTTCACGTTCACCGAGGTCACAGTCAGCACCCGGGCACGATACCGGCACACTGGTCGGAGCCCGCACCAGCCCGGGGCCCACCGACTGCATAGAAGTACGATACCTAGCATGATTATTCGCCGCGCTCGTTTCGATCACCCCGACGCCGTGAAGCTCAACGACGAGGTCCAGGCCGAGTACGCCGAGCGTTACGGCGACGAGGGGGACGCCACCGTCCTCGCCGCGACGGACTTCGACCCGCCGAACGGCGTCTACCTGATCGCGTACGACGAGTTCGACCGCCCCGTGGCCACCGGCGGCTGGCGCAGCCGGGACCGCAACGAGGAGGGCAACGAGGACGGCGACGCCGAGCTGAAGCGCCTGTTCGTCGTCGCCGAGATGCGCGGCCGGGGTCTCGCCCGCCGCATCCTCGCGGCCCTGGAGGAGGACGCCCGCGCGGCCGGGCGTGTCCGGATGGTGCTGGAGACGGGCACCAAGCAGCCGGAGGCCGTCGCGCTGTACACCTCCAGCGGCTACGAACCGTGCGCCAAGTTCGGCTACTACCGCCACCACGCGGACAGCCTCTGCTTCGCCAAGCGGCTGTAGAGACGATGAAGCCCCGGTCGGCTTCCGCCGACCGGGGCTTCATGCTGCGTGGACCTGAGGGGATTTGAACCCCTGGCCCCCTCGATGCGAACGAGGTGCGCTACCGGACTGCGCCACAGGCCCTTGCAACGAGTGAAACTTTAGCATCCCGATCGGGGTGCTTGGAAATCCGTTCCCGGACTGGTCAGCGCGCCTTCCCGACGTGTGGCGGGCGTCACTCGTTGGCCGCGCGCGGGCGGTCGCGGTCCTCGTACTGGTCGAACAGGGGCGTGCGGCCGCGCTCGCGCGACCGGCGCGCGGAGGCGCCGGGGCCTCCGCCGCGGGAGCGGTTGCGGGCCTGGGGCAGCGTGTCTTTGCGGCCGCCGGCCGGCGCGTCCTGGGACGCGGGCGCCTGCTCGCCGGCCTCGGCCCGCGGCGCGTGGTCCGGCTCCTGCTCCGGCGCGACCGAGCTGGAACGCGCCGAGCTCCAGGTGTCCGGCGCCCCCAGATCCACGTCGGAGGTGGCGCGCGGCGCGACCGGCGCGGTCACGTACGTCGGCAGGGGCACCGGCACCGGGTCCCAGCTGTCCCCGCCGGGCCGCCGCTGCCGCTCCCGCTGCTGGTCGACCCACTCGGCGTGGTCCGTCTGCTCGACCAGGGCGCGCCGGTCGGCGGCGAGCGCGGCGAGTCCGGGGTCCGCCGCGGTCTCCGGGACCTCCTCCGTCTCGTCGGTGCCGGGGCCCGCGTCCAGAGGTGCACGGCGGCGCGGCTGGCGCTCCCGCTCGCGCAGCCGCTGGGCGGCGACCTCCGCGCGGCGGCGGTCCATCTGGTAGGCGAAGCGGCGGCGTTCCTGGGAGCGCAGGTAGGCGATGTAGGCGCTGAGCAGCACGGCCGGCACGGCGGGCGCCCACAGGAAGGCGAGTCCGCCGACGGCGGCGACGATCGCGCCCAGGGTGAAGGCGAGGAAGAGCACCACGGTGGTACGTCTGCGGCGCGCGAGAACCTTCGAGCGCCGGGCGCGTGCCGCGGCCGCCTGCGCGGAGGGCGCCGACCGCGCGGACGGGGTCCGTTCCCGCGCGGGCGTGGAAGGGGACTTGGGCGAGGGCGCGGCGGCCTGATCGTGCGCCGGTTCCACCCTCGCGGGTGACTCGGGCTCGATGCCGGCGTCCGTCTGGCGGCGGGCGGGAGGCACGGCGAAGGCCCGGACGTCCACCGAGTCGGTGACGGCGTCCGGTTCGCCGGTGTCCGGCTCCCCCTCCTGGGCGGAGCGTGCCCGCAGGTCCCTGGCGTACCGGCGCTCCATTCCCGCCCGTCCGGACAGCAGCCGGATGGCGGTGCTGAAGCGCTCCGTCGGACGGGCCTCGTTCAGCTCGTCCTGCCTACGGAGCCACATCGGCACCAAGTAGGCGGCCCAGGCCCCGACAATGACTGCGTAGATGAGGCCGCTGCTGCTCACGTCTCACACCGTAGAGGGGTTTACGCGAGGCCATCCGCCAATTGGGCCGGTGTGTCGCACGATCTGGCTGATATTTCCAGCTTTTTTTGCGACCGATGCGATCAGGGGACCACCGCAGACGGGAATTCAATGCCCCGAGACGGTCAACAACCGATCAATTTCGAACACACATTCAATTACGTCCGCCGGTGCGCGGCTAGGCGCGATTCTCCGGCGTGTTCTGCGCATTGCGGCGCTCCGCCTGAGAGCGTGCCCGCTTCCACCGCGCGAGCAAACCGTCGGGCACCTCTTCGGCGGTGAGCGCGAACACCAGGTGGTCGCGCCAGGCGCCGTCGATGTGCAGATAGCGCGGCCGGAGCCCCTCCTCGCGGAATCCGAGTTTCTCCACGACCCGGCGGCTCGGCCGGTTCTCGGGGCGAATGCAGACCTCGACGCGGTGCAGTCCGACCGTGCGGAAGCAGTGGTCCACCACCAGCGCGACCGCCGTCGGCATCACCCCGCGCCCGGCCACCGCCTCGTCCACCCAGTAGCCCACGTGCCCCGAGCACATCGATCCCCAGGTGATCCCGGCGACCGTCAGCTGCCCGACGAGCCGGCCCTGGTACTCGATGACGAACGGCAGCATCCGGCCGGCGCCCGCCTCGGAACGCAGGTGCCGGACCATCTGCCGGTAGGTCGGCCGGTGCGCTATCGGTCCGCTCGGCGTGGGCGGCGGGATGGTCGCCTCCCAGGGGCGCAGCCAGTCGCGGTTGCGCCGGTTCACCTCGCGCCAGGCCCGCTGGTCGCGCAGCCGTATCGGCCGGAGGACGACATCGCCGTCCGCCAGCACGACGGGCCAGGATGGGCTGTTCAGCTCGCACCCCCGCTTCTGGGTCCGGCGTGGTCGCCGCCGCGGATCTGGTCGACGGCGTGCACCAGCAGGGTCTCCAGCACGGCGAGGCCGTCCTTCACGCCGCCCGTGGAACCCGGCAGATTGACGATCAGCGTCCGGCCCGCCACCCCGGCCAGTCCCCGGGAGAGCGCAGCGGTCGGCACCTTCTGCAGTCCGAACGCCCGGATGGCCTCCGCTATGCCCGGCACCTCGCGGTCGATCACCGCGCGGGTCGCCTCCGGCGTGCGGTCGGTCGGCGAGATGCCGGTGCCGCCGGTGGTGACGATCGCGTCGTAGCCGGCGTCGACCCCCGCGCGCAGGGCGGCCTGGACGGGCTCCCCGTCCGGGACGACCCGGGGGCCGTCGACGGCGAACCCGAAGCGCTTCAGGCCTTCGGCGACCAAGGGGCCGCCCCTGTCCTCGTAGACGCCCGCGGCAGCCCTGTTGGACGCGGTGACCACCAGAGCCCGGTAGCTCATGCGCGGCTCCAGTCGCCCGACTTGCCGCCCGTCTTCTCCTCCACGCGCACGTCCGTGATGACCGCCTTCTTGTCGACCGCCTTGACCATGTCGATCACGGTGAGCGCGGCGACCGTCACGGCGGTGAGGGCCTCCATCTCGACGCCCGTACGGTCCGTGGTCTTCACGGTGGCCTGGATCTCCACGGCGTCGTCCGCGACCGACAGGTCCAGTTTCACACCGGACACCGACAACGGGTGGCACAGCGGGATCAGGTCCGGGGTGCGCTTGGCGCCCATGATGCCGGCGATGCGGGCGGTGGCGAGGGCGTCGCCCTTGGGCATCCCCTCCCCGCGCAGCAGCTCGACCACGCGCGGGGAGACGAGGACGCGGCCGCTGGCGCGGGCGGTGCGCGCGGTCACGTCCTTGCCGGACACGTCGACCATGCGGGCCGCGCCCGCCTCGTCGATGTGCGTCAGGCCGTCCTGCACAGGGGGCCCGGGGGTCTCCCCCCGGAAAGACTCAGTCATGCTGTGTGCCGCTCCCGGTCCGGGCCCGGCGCACTGAACTGCGCGGGCCTGTTGTGCGCGACACGCTACCGCCCTGTCCACGCGCGCACCGGCCCAGGACCCCGGCCCGGCGGCACCTGCGCGCGCGTGCCTCAGCCGAGCAGCACGACCTCCACCTCGGCGCCGGGCTCGACGGACTCCACGTCCTCGGGGACGACGATCAGCGCGTCGGCGTGCGCCAGCGCCGCGATCAGGTGCGAGCCGGCGCCGCCGACGGGGGTCACCTCGCCGTCGCGGTACGCGCCGCGCAGGAACTGCCGGCGCCCCTTGGGGGAGCGCAGCGCCTCGCCGGCTCTCAGGGTGGCCCGGGTGCGGGGCCGGTGCACGTCCGGCAGGCCCATCAGGGTGCGGATGGCGGGGCGGACGAACAGCTCGAAGGAGACGTACGAAGACACGGGGTTGCCCGGCAGGGCCAGCAGCGGCGTGTGGTCGGGGCCGATGGTGCCGAAGCCCTGGGGCCTTCCGGGCTGCATGGCGAGCTTGCGGAACTCCACTCCGCCGCCCGCCTCGTCCTCGTCGCCGGCGTGCGACAGCGCCTCCTTGACGACGTCGTACGCCCCGACGCTGACTCCTCCGGTGGTCACCAGCAGGTCGGCGCGGACGAGCTGGTCCTCGATGGTGGAGCGGAGGGTCTCGGCGTCGTCGGCGACGGCGCCGACCCGGTAGGCGATGGCGCCCGCGTCCCGCGCGGCGGCGGTGAGGGCGAAGCTGTTGGAGTCGTAGATCTGGCCGCGGCCCAGTTCCTCGCCGGGCTGGACGAGTTCGCTGCCGGTGGACAGGACGACCACGCGCGGGCGCGGGCGCACGCGTACCGTGCCGCGGCCGATCGCGGCGAGCAGTGCGATCTGCGAGGGGCCGAGGATCGTCCCGGCCTCCAGGGCGCGGTCGCCGGCCTGCACGTCGCTGCCCGCGGCCCGCACGTGCGCGCGCGGGTCGACGGGGCGGTGCACGTGCACCTGCCCCTGGGCGCCCTCGGGCGCCAGGCTGCGCGCCCGCATGCCGCTCACCGGGCCCCCGCCGAGTCCGCCGTCGGTCCACTCCACCGGGACGACGGCCTCGGCACCGGGCGGCAGCGGGGCGCCGGTCATGATGCGGGCGGCCTGGCCGGGACCGACCCGGACCGGGTCGGCCGCGCCCGCCGCGACGTCGCCGACGACCTCCAGGGCGGCCGGGAACTCCTCACTGGAGCCCGCCACGTCCGCGACCCGCACCGCGTACCCGTCCATGGAGCTGTTGTCGAACGGCGGCAGGGACACCGGCACCGTGACGTCGTCGACCAGGACGCAGCCCTGGGCGTCGAGCAGGTGCAGCTCGATGGGTTCCAGGGGGCGGACGGTGGAGAGGACGTCCTCCAGGTGCTCGTCCACCGACCACAGGTGGTCCGGGCCGGCGGGGCGGATCGCGGCGGTGCTCAACGTTGCTGCATCTCCTCGGCTACGTAACGGCGAAGCCAGGTCCGGAAGTCCGGGCCCAGGTCTTCACGTTCGCACGCGAGTCTGACAATGGCACGCAGATAGTCGCCGCGGTCGCCGGTGTCGTAGCGGCGGCCCTTGAAGACGACGCCGTGCACCGGCCCGCCGACCTTCTCGTCCGACGCGAGCTGCTGCAGGGCGTCGGTGAGCTGGATCTCCCCGCCGCGGCCGGGTTCGGTCTTGCGGAGTATGCCGAAGATGTGCGGGTCGAGGACGTACCGGCCGATGATCGCGTAGTTCGACGGGGCGTCCGCCGGGTCCGGCTTCTCGACCAGCCCGGTCACCCGCACCACGTCGCCGTCGGCGGTCGCCTCCACGGCCGCGCAGCCGTAGAGGTGGATCTGCTCGGGCGCGACCTCCATGAGGGCGATCACGCTGCCGCCGTGGTTCTCCTGGACCTCGATCATGCGCTGGAGCAGCGGGTCGCGCGGGTCGATCAGGTCGTCGCCCAGGAGCACCGCGAAGGGCTCGTGGCCGACGTGCGGGGCGGCGCACAGCACCGCGTGGCCGAGGCCCTTGGGGTCGCCCTGGCGGACGTAGTGCATGGTCGCCAGGTCGCTGGACTCCTGCACCTTCGCGAGCCGTTCGGCGTCGCCCTTCTTCTCCAGGGCCGACTCCAGCTCGTAGTTGCGGTCGAAGTGGTCCTCGAGGGGACGCTTGTTGCGTCCGGTGACCATGAGAACATCGTCGAGCCCCGCCGAAACGGCCTCCTCGACCACGTACTGGATCGCGGGCTTGTCGACGACCGGCAGCATCTCCTTGGGAGTGGCCTTGGTGGCCGGCAGGAACCGGGTGCCGAGGCCGGCCGCGGGAATGACAGCCTTGCTGATCCTGGGGTGCGACTGAGTCATGCCCGCAACCTTATCGGGTGCCTTTGTGCGGAATCTGTGGCTCCCCTTGGTTGACCCTTTATGACGGCATTCAAGAAGGGTGCGAGAACGACACGTGGCACACGACGGACGCACGAGCGAGCCTGACAAGCGAACGTTGCGGCGCGCGTTCCTCTCGGTGAGGAACAGGTTGACGGACGATGACGTCGCCGCGACGGCCCGCGCCCTGGCCGAACGCGCCCTGGAGCTGCCCGAGCTGGCGCGGGCGCGAACCGTGGCGGCGTACGTCTCCGTGGGGACCGAGCCCGGCACCCCCGCCCTGCTGGACGCGCTGCGCGCGCGGGGCGCACGGGTGCTGCTGCCCGCGCTCCTGCCCGACAACGACCTCGACTGGGGCGAGTACACCGGCCCGGACTCCCTCGCCCGGATCCGGCACGGCGGGAAGATGGCGCTCCTGGAACCCTCCGGCGCGCGGCTCGGCCCGGACGCCGTGACGGCCGCGGACGTCGTCCTGCTGCCCGGACTCGCGGTCGACGCGCGCGGGATGCGGCTGGGGCGGGGCGGAGGGTCGTACGACCGCGTGCTCGCCCGGCTGGAGCGCGCGGGCGCCCGTCCCCGGCTCGTGGTCCTGCTGTACGACACGGAAGTCGTCGCGCACGTCCCGGCGGAGGCGCACGACAAGCCCGTGCACGCCGTGGTGACCCCTTCCGGTGTGCGCCGCTTCCCGGACGCCTGACGGCCCCTGCGACGAAAACGGCCCTCCACGCGCGCGTGGAGGGCCGTTGTGCGTTCCGTCAGCCGGTCACGGCTTGAGGACGAGGGTGTCGCTGGTGCTGCCGTCGACCGCCTTGGCCGTGAACGACCAGGGCAGCAGCTCGCCCTTGGCCCACAGGCTGGTCTGGTCCGTGTAGTGCGCGCTGAACGCGTGCCCGGAGGCGCCGGTCAGGTTGATCCACTTGGACTTGTCGAGGTCGGCGAGGTTGACGACCATCCGCATGGACGGCACCCACACGACGTTGTAGCCGCCGGCGGCGTTCCAGCCGGTCGCGTTGACCGTGGCCTCGCCGCCGCTGAGCTTCCAGGGGCCGCGGTTGAGGATGTACTGCAGCGCCTTGGGGCCGTCGGTGCCGAGCGTCTGGTTCTTCAGGAACAGGCGGTGCAGCCGGCCCCAGCTCCAGGTGTCGATGTCCTTGCCGAGCTTGGCGGTCAGCTCCCAGCGGGCGTCGATCATGGCGCGCTCGAAGAGCTGGTCCATGTTGTTCGCCGCGGGGCGGGTGCCCGACCGGGGAGTCTTCCACCAGTCGCTGTCCGGCTTGTCCATGAGGTTGCGCACGACCTCGAACCAGCGGTCGCCGCCGTCCGGCTGCGCCTGGTCGGCGTCGCGCCGGCCGCACTCGCGCACCTTGGCGTCGTCGTCGACCGGGCCGGTGCTGTCGATCTTGTCGACCCACAGGCACTGTCCCTTGACGCGCAGCTCCTTGGGGAGCTTGTTGCCGAACGCGAGCTTGAGGATGTTGCGCCAGACCGCGTTGAAGTAGGCGGCCGCCGCGGAGTCGGACTCCTGGGTGTAGTCCCAGCCCTCCAGCAGCTTCTGCGCGTCGCGCACGTCCTTGTCGTCAAGGTTGATCTTCAGCAGCTTCGGCACCAGGAGCCTGGCGATCTCGCTGCTGTTGTCCAGCTGCATCTGCCGCATGTCGTCGGTCGAGATCTTGCCGCCGTCCTTGATCTTGGACTCGATCAGGTCGGTGATGCGCTGGCTGCGGGTGCCGTACCCCCAGTCGGTGGTGAGGGTGTACGGGTACGTGTTTTTGTCGACCACGGCCTGGTTGGCGGTGACGATGTAGCCGCGCTTGGGGTTGTACTCGTAGGGCAGCTCGTCCTGCTTGACGAAGCCGGTCCAGCGGTACTTGGAGTCCCAGCCCGGCGCCGGGATGGAGCCGTCGTCCGCCGAGGAGCGGGTCGGGATCTTCCCGGGCAGGGTGTAGCCGATGTGGTTCTCGGTGTCGGCGTAGACCAGGTTCTGCGAGGGCACGTCGAACAGGGCGGCCGCCTGGCGGAAGTCGTGCCAGTCCGCCGCCTTGTCGAGGGCGAAGACGGCGTCCATGGAGGTGCCCGGGTCGAGCGCGGTCCACCGCAGCGCGATGCCGTAGCCGTCGCCGCGGTCGGGGGCCGCGGCGTTGACGGTGGCCCGCTTGCCGACCTGGACGAGTTCGTCGTCACGGTCGGACAGCAGGGGCATCCCGTCCTGGGTCTGCCGCACGACGATCTTCTTGGCGGAGCCGCCGGCGACCTTGATGGTCTCCTCGCGGGTCCTGAAGGGCCGGACCTTGCCGTCGTACAGGTAGCCGTTCGCGGTCACCTTCTCCAGGTAGAGGTCGGTGACGTCGACGCCGGAGTTCGTCATGCCCCAGGCGATGTTCGCGTTGTGGCCGATGATCACGCCGGGCATGCCGGCGAAGGTGTAGCCGCTCACGTCGTACTGGCAGGTGCTGGAGACGGTGCGGCAGTGCAGGCCCATCTGGTACCAGACGCCCGGCAGGGACGCCTCCAGGTGCGGGTCGTTGGCGAGCAGCGGCTTGCCGGTGATGGTGTACTTCCCGGCCACCACCCAGGAGTTGGAGCCGATGCCCTGGCCGTTCACGCCGACGGCGGTGGGGAGGCCGTCCAGGACGTCGTGGAGGCCCGCCAGCTGGCTCGTGAGCGACGATCCGGTCGTGCCGGAGGCGGAGGAGCCGGTCGTGCCCGTCGCGGTCCCGGAGGCGCCCGTGGCGCCGCCGGCCGTGCCCGTCGTCCCCGCCGTGCCCGTCGTGCTGGCGGTGCCGGTGGCGCCGCCCTGCTCGAAGGACCTGGTCAGCGCGTTGTACTGGCCTTCCTGCACGATCGGCTTGTGGCGGCTGTACGGGTACTCCGGGTACAGGTCGGCGATCTGCTGCGGGCCGAGGCGGCTGGTCATCAGGGCGCGGTCGATCTCGTCCTGCATGTTGCCGCGCAGGTCCCAGGCCATCGCCTTCAGCCAGGCCAGGGAGTCGACCGGGGTCCACGGCTGCGGCTTGTAGTCGTTGGTGAAGCCCAGGGCGGCGTACTCCAGGGAGATGTCCTTGCCGTCCTTGCCCTTCAGGTAGGCGTTGACACCCTTGGCGTACGCCTGGAGGTACTTCTTGGCGGAGGCCGACAGCTTGGTGTCGTACTCCTGCTTCGCGATCCGGTCCCAGCCGAGGGTGCGCAGGAACTCGTCGTTCTTGACCTGGCCCTTGCCGAACATCTCCGACAGGCGCCCGGAGGTCATGTGCCGGCGCACGTCCATCTCCCAGAACCGGTCCTGCGCCTGGACGTAGCCCTGCGCCATGAACAGGTCCGCGTCGGAGGACGCGTAGATCTGCGGGATGCCGTTGCCGTCCCGCTTGACGTCGACCGGCCCCGACAGGCCGGGGAGCGTGATCATCCCCTTGGTCTGCGGGAAGGAGGCACGGACGGTGCTGACCGACCAGTAACCGCCGAAGGCGATGCCGGCGACGACGGCCAGGACCAGCACCAGCACGATCAGTCGGGCTTTGCGCCCCTTCTTCCTGCCGGACTTGGCGGGCGCGGCACCGGCGGTGGCGGTGTCTCCCGTTGTGGCGGTGGTGTTGGGGGGCATCGCTGTCCTTGCTGTCCTAACGCGAGCGGCAGGTCGGGCTGTGACTTTGAATGAGCGCTGGAGCAACCATAGGCGCAGGGCCCTGTGCCGCTTGACGCGGAGTCGGGAACCGGCGCGCACGGGCGTTCGATCTTGCCTCGCCGAGCGTCAAGAAAGCGTCAAGAGTTAGGTAAGGTAACGAAGTACTTGGGTGCGGTGCGCCGCAGCCTCGGGTCTTGTGCACATGAGCTCGCGCCCCCGGTGCGCGAGCCGAGGAAGGGAGTCGCCGCTGACCGTCCACCACCTCAACCAGCTCCTGCTCGTCTGCTCCGTGGTCCTGCTCGTCGCCGTCGCGGCCGTGCGCATCTCCTCCCGCAGCGGGCTCCCCAGCCTGCTCGTCTACCTGGCCATCGGCATCGTCATGGGCCAGGACGGCGTCGGCCACATCCACTTCAACAGCGCCGCGCTGACCCAGGTCATGGGGTACGCGGCCCTGGTCGTGATCCTCGCCGAGGGTGGTCTCGGCACGAAGTGGAAGGAGATCAGGCCGGTCCTGTCGTCCGCCTCCGTCCTCGCGACCCTCGGAGTCGCCGTCAGCGTGGGCGTCACCGCAGCGGGCGCGCACTACCTGGTCGGGCTGGGGTGGCGGCAGGCGCTCATCATCGGCGCGGTGGTGTCGTCGACGGACGCGGCGGCGGTGTTCTCCGTCCTGCGGCGCATTCCGCTCCCCGCGCGCGTGACGGGCACGCTGGAGGCGGAGTCCGGCTTCAACGACGCCCCGGTGGTCATCCTGGTCGTCGCGTTCTCCACGGCCGGGCCGGTCGAGCACTGGTACGTCCTGCTCGGCGAGATCGTCCTGGAACTCGCCATCGGCGCCGCCGTGGGGCTCGCGGTGGGCTGGTTCGGCTCCTGGGGCCTCAAGCACGTGGCCCTGCCCGCGTCCGGCCTGTATCCCATCGCCGTGATGGCGATCGCCGTCACCGCGTACGCCGCCGGCGCGCTGGGGCACGGCAGCGGCTTCCTGGCCGTCTACCTGGCCTCGATGATGCTCGGCAACGCCAGGCTCCCGCACTGGCCGGCCACCCGCGGTTTCGCCGAGGGGCTCGGCTGGATCGCCCAGATCGGCATGTTCGTCCTGCTCGGCCTGCTGGTCACCCCGCACGATCTCGGCGACGACGTCTGGCCCGCCCTGGTCATCGGCCTGGTCCTGACCATGGTGGCCCGCCCGCTGAGCGTGGTCCTCAGCCTGGCGCCGTTCCGGGTGCCGTGGCCGGAGCAGACGCTGATGTCCTGGGCGGGGCTGCGCGGCGCGGTGCCCATCATCCTGGCCACCATCCCGATGGTGAACGGCGTTCCCGGCAGCCGCCGCATCTTCAACATCGTCTTCGTACTGGTCGTCGTCTACACCCTCGTGCAGGGACCGACCCTGCCCTGGCTGGCGCGCACCCTGCGGCTGGGCGAGACGGGCGAGGCAGCCGACCTCGGCATCGAGTCGGCGCCCCTGGAGCGGCTGCGCGGCCACCTGCTGTCCGTGGCGATCCCCGAGGGCTCCCGGATGCACGGCGTGGAGGTGAGCGAGCTGCGCCTGCCGTCCGGGGCCGCCGTCACCCTCGTCGTACGCGAAGGGAAATCGTTCGTTCCGCTGCCCTCGACCGTGCTGCGCCGGGGCGACGAACTGCTCGTCGTCGCCACCGACCCGGTCCGCGACGCGGCGGAACGGCGCCTGCGCGCGGTCGCCCACGGCGGCAAGCTGGCGGGCTGGCTCGGCACGAACGGCACGGGAAGCGGGCGCTGACGGCACCGGTGCGGACGGCACCGGTGCGCTCGCCCGTGGATTGCCAGGCGGCCACGCGCGCGATGCTCGTTTTCACAGCCGTGACAGCAGTTGATCCCTGTACGATGAAGCCGCACCCTGATCGAACCAACTCTGCCTGACGCAGAGCTGGCGCGACCGTATGGCGGCCGGGTCGCCCCCACCCGCAGTGGGCGCCGGTATCTACCGCAGTCCGCGCAAGAGGACAGCTCTCGGCGCCCGGCCCCACACACGGCCCGCGCGCTACCAGGCGGCAGAAAGGCACGGGCCGTGGGATCCACGGTCACCACCACCGCACCGGAGAAGACCTCGCCGGCTCCGTCCCGCCCGGGATACGGGCCGCTGCTGCGCACCCGCGGCGCCTGGACCTTCCTGCTCCCCGGCTTCGCGGCACGCCAGCCGTTCGCGATGCTCACCCTCTCCATCGTGCTGCTCGTCCAGCACACCACCGGCTCGTACGGCGCCGCGGGCGCCACCGCCGCCGTCACCGGTGTCTCCATGGCGCTGTTCGCGCCGTACAGCGGCCGCCTCGCCGACCGCCACGGCCAGCGCGCCGTGCTGATCCCCGGCGTGCTCGTGCACACCCTGGCGGGCCTGTCGCTGACGGCGCTCGCGCTGGCCCACGCCCCTCTGTGGGCGCTGTTCGTGGCGGCCGTGCCCACCGGCGCCTCGGTCCCCCAGGTCGGCCCCATGGTCCGCGCCCGCTGGGGCGTGAAGCTGCAGGGATCGCCGCTGATGGCCACGGCGGCGGCGTTCGAGTCGGTCACCGACGAGCTGACCTTCGTGGTCGGACCGCTGCTCGCGACCGCGCTGTGCACCGCCGTGACACCGGCGGCCGGCCTGGTCACGGAGGGCGCGCTGACCCTCGTCGGCGGGCTGCTGTTCGCCGCCCAGAAGGGCACGCAGCCGCCGGTGCGGCGGGACGGCGGGCACGCGCGCGTGCAGCACGCCTCCGCCCTGCGCGTGCCGGGCGTGCGCGTGCTGATCGTGACCTTCCTCGGCATCGGGTCCGTCTTCGGCGGGATGCAGGTCTCCCTGGCGGCGTTCACCGAGTCGATCGGCGAGCCCGGCCTGAACGGCGTCCTGTACGGCGTCTTCGCCGCCGGCAACATGCTCTCCGGCATCGCCTGCGGCGCCATCGCCTGGAAGGCCGCTCCGCAGCGCCGCCTGGCCGTCGGCTACACGGCGCTCGCCGTCGTCGCGTCCGCCCTGTGGACGGCGCACTCGGTGCTGCTGCTCGCCGGGCTCGGCCTGCTCGTCGGCATGTGCATCGCGCCGGCGCTGATCACCGGCTACACCCTGGTCGAGGCCCTGGTCCCGGCCGGTGCCCGCACGGAGGCCTTCACCTGGCTGACCGGCGCGGTCGCCCTCGGCCAGGCGGCCGCCGTCACCGTCGCCGGTCAGCTGGAGGACCGGCTGTGGGGCGGCGCGGGCTTCCTGGTGCCGATGGCCGGCACGCTGCTCGCCCTGGCGACCCTGCTGGCGCTGCGGTCGCGGCTGGCCCCGAGGCCGCAGAACCGCACCGTCGCACGTGGCGTCCATCACCGCGTGCCGATGACGGTGGACTGATCCGGGGGAATACGTCACTATGGATGGTCGTTAGCACTCATCGAGTGAGAGTGCCAGGAGGAAGACAGTGCCGACCTACCAGTACCAGTGCACCGAGTGCGGCGAGGGCCTCGAGGCGGTGCAGAAGTTCACCGACGACGCCCTGACCGACTGCCCGAGCTGCGGTGGCCGCCTGAAGAAGGTGTTCTCCGCGGTCGGCATCGTCTTCAAGGGCTCCGGCTTCTACCGCAACGACTCCCGCGGCTCCACGTCGAGCAGCAGCCCGGCGTCGAAGTCGTCGAGCACGTCGTCGTCCGACTCGAAGTCGTCGAGCTCCTCGTCCGACTCGGGCTCGTCCGCGGCGAGCTCCGCCAGCAGCTCCGCGGCCTGACCGCTTTCCCACCGGACCCTGCCGTCGTACGACGGCGGGGTCCCCGGCGCCTCCCGGCGCCGCTCCCCCGCGGTCTCGCCGCCCGCTAGTGTGCTGGTCATGGCGAACGCAGAGATCGGCGTAATCGGCGGCTCGGGCTTCTACTCGTTCCTCGACGAGGTGACCGAGGTCCAGGTGGAGACCCCCTACGGTCCGCCCAGCGACTCCCTGTTCCTCGGCGAGGTCGCCGGCCGGCGGGTCGCCTTCCTGCCCCGGCACGGCCGCGGCCACCACCTGCCGCCGCATCGCATCAACTACCGCGCCAACCTGTGGGCGCTGCGCTCCGTCGGCGTCCGCCAGGTGCTCGCCCCCTGCGCGGTGGGCGGTCTGCAGCCCGAGTACGGCCCCGGCACCCTGCTCGTGCCGGACCAGTTCGTGGACCGCACGAAGTCCCGGATGCAGACGTACTTCGACGGGCTGCCGCTGCCGGACGGCACCGTGCCGAACGTCGTGCACGTGTCCATGGCCGACCCCTACTGCCCCACCGGACGTGCCGTCGCCCTGAAGGCGGCCCGGGGCCGGGACTGGGAGGCGGTGGACGGCGGCACGCTGGTCGTGGTCGAGGGACCGCGCTTCTCGACCCGTGCCGAATCGTTGTGGCACCGGGCGCAGGGCTGGTCCGTCGTGGGCATGACCGGTCACCCGGAAGCGGCGCTCGCCCGGGAACTGGAGCTCTGTTACACCTCGCTGACCCTCGTCACCGACCTGGACGCCGGCGCGGAGACCGGCGAGGGCGTCTCGCACGAGGAGGTGCTGCGGGTGTTCGCGGCCAACGTGGACCGACTGCGCGGCGTGCTGTTCGACGCGGTGACGGCACTGCCGGAGACCGCCGACCGCGACTGCCTGTGCGTGAACGCGCTCGGCGGGATGGACCCGGGGTTCGCGCTGCCGTAGGGCCGGGCCGGCTCGGATTGCGGTGCGCCGCCGCGGTTCTTGCGGTGGCGCCGGCTCCGAGGGGGAGCGGGCGGTGGGCGGTGCGATCGGCCTCGGCCGCTGTGGACGACACCGAGGGCGAGCCGGGGGCAGGCCGTGCGGAACTCCCCGTTCGGGTGGCCGGGTTGTCCACAGTCCGCCCGTGATCCACCGGCTCCGGCGGAATCCGGCGCGAGGCCTCATCGTGGCATGGCAAGCCGAACTCCTCGTCGCAGGCGGTGATCTCCGTGCCGTGGCCCTCGTCGTCCCCGAACCCGTCTCCCCGTCCGTCCCCGTCACCCCCGGACGCGTCCCCTCAAGCGTCCTCGTCGTTCACGTCCTCGTCGTTCCCGTTGTCGCCGTTCGCGTCCCCGCCGCTCCCGGACGCGTCCGCCCACCCGTCCTCGCCCGCACCCTCGCCCCCTCTCCCGCCTCCCCTCCGGCTCCCGCGTCCGCTGGGCACGGACGCCCCGGCGACCTGTGAGGTCCCGCAGTTCCCGCCCGTGCGGGTGCGCGGCGGGCGGTACCGGCTGCAGCGGCTCGTACGGCACCGGGGGCGGGCCATCGCGGCAAGCCTCGCGGTGACCGCGGCCGCGCTGGTCGCCGCGGGCCCGCGCACCGGGTCCGCCCCGCACCGCGTGGACCAGGCCCGAGGTCACCCGGTGACGGCGCCCGTACGCCGGCACGCGCGCGTGGACGTGGTGACGGCGCCGGTGCGGATCTCCGACGCGGCCACGGTCCGGCTGCTCCGGCCCGGCGACCGCGTTGATGTCATCGCCGCCGAGGATCCGTCGGCCGGAGGGGGTGCCCGCGTGCTCGCGCGGGGTGTGCGGGTGACCGGGGTGCCCGAGCCGCCGGAGGGCGGCGCCGAGACCGGGGCGCTGGTCGTGCTGTCGGCGCCGCGCGCCACGGCGGCCCGTCTCGTCGGCGCGAGCGCCACGGCGCGCCTGGCGGTGACGCTGTGCTGAACGCCCTGGCACACGTTCCCGGCGGCTCGCCGTCCAGTCCCTCGATCCATGGACGGAATTGGACAGGATGGCCTCACCGTGCCGTAGGTTGCGGAGCGTCCTGTTCCACAGCCTGTGTATGCGAGGAGAGCCACCGAGGTGAGCGAGAAGAGGGAACCGAGCGTCTGGCAGGGCTTCAAGGCCTTCCTGATGCGCGGCAACGTCGTCGATCTGGCAGTCGCGGTGGTCATCGGCGCGGCCTTCACGAACATCGTCAACTCAGTGGTGAAGGGGATCATCAACCCGCTGGTCGGCGCGATCGGGACGCAGAACCTGGACAACTACAGCTCGTGCCTGAGCAGCTCCTGCAAGGGGACGCACGGCATCCGGCTGATGTGGGGCTCCGTCCTCGGGGCCACGCTGACCTTCCTGATCACCGCGACGGTCGTCTACTTCCTGATGGTCCTGCCGATGTCGAAGTACCTGGCACGCCAGGCGGCCCGCAAGGCGGCGCGGGAGGGCGCCAAGGAGGTCGTCGAGGTGAGCGAGCTGGAGGTGCTCAAGGAGATCCGCGACGCGCTGGTCGCGCAGCGCGGCTCGGGGCACGACCGCTAGGGGCGGCCCCGCGGGCGGCTCAGAGATGGTGGGGCGGCTTCTCGTCGAGGAAGCGCCTGAGGTCGGAGGCGCTGTCGCCGTCCGGGCGCTCGCCCCACCCGCGGTCGGTGTCGTCCGAGGTCTGCTGGTCCAGCGGGTCCTCGAAGACCAGCGCGGGCTTCGGGTCGCGGGGCTCGGATGCGGGGGCGGTGCTCATGCCTCAAGGGTACGGCCCGGGTGAACCGCGCTCGACGACGCCGCCGGCGCCGGCGGAGGGCCCCGGCGGGGACCGCACCCCCTCCACAGCTTGTGAACGCATTCACAAGATTTCGGGGCGGTTTTCTGCTGTGCTGGGAGGCATGACGCCGAGTTCCGCTCCGGCGCCCGCCTCTCCGGGCGCGCCCCAGTCCTCGGGACCGCTGCGGCGGCTCACCGCGCGCGGGCGCGACGAGGCGCACCGGGTCTCCTCGCCGCTGGAGCTCTTCTTCGATCTGTGCTTCGTCGTGGCGATCGCGCAGGCCGGCGTCCAACTGGTGCACGCCGTCTCCCAGGGGCATGCGGGCGACGGAATCCTCAACTACGCCATGCAGTTCTTCGCGATCTGGTGGGCGTGGATGAACTTCACCTGGTTCGCCTCGGCGTACGACAACGACGACGTGCTCTACCGGGTCGTCACCCTCGTGCAGATCGCGGGCGTCCTGGTGCTGGCCGCCGGTGTGTCCCGGGCGTTCCGGCATCACGACTACCTGGTGGTCTGGCTCGGCTATCTGATCATGCGGCTGGCGATGGCCGCGCAGTGGCTGAGAGCCGCGAGATCGGCCCCGGCCCCCGAGAGGACCATGGCGGTGCGGTACGCGTGCGGCGTGCTGATGTGCCAGGTCGGCTGGCTCGGACTGCTGCTGCTGCCCGTACCCGCCCGGCCCTGGGTGTTCCTGGTGATGGCCGTGGCGGAGATGTGCGTGCCGCTCTTCGCCGAGAAGGACTGCGAGACCTCCTGGCACCCGCATCACATCGCCGAACGCTATGGCCTGTTCACCATCATCGTGCTCGGCGAGACGATCGCCTCGGCCACGGCCGCCGTGAAGGGAGGCTTCGACGAGCACGACACGCTGGGTGAGCTGCTGCCGATCGCGGCGGGCGGGCTGCTGATCGTCTTCTCCGCGTGGTGGATCTACTTCGTGGTGCCCATCCACGGCCGTCTGCGCGCCAACGGGCAGGCGTTCCTGTGGGGTTACGGCCACTACCTGATCTTCGCCTCCGCCGCCGCGATCGGCGCGGGCCTGGAAGTGGCCCTGGAACAGGCGGTCGGCAGGGCCCACATCTCCACGCTGTCCGCGTCCGCGGCCGTGACGCTGCCCACGGCGCTGTATCTGCTCACCGCCTGGGCGCTGCACTCGCGGCACTTCAAGGTCGGCATCGCCCAGCAGCTGGTGCTTCCGGTCACGGCGCTGCTGGTGATCTGCTGCACCTTCCTCGGCGACCGGGCGGTGCTCGCGGCGGGACTGGTGTGCGCGGCGGCGGTCGCGACCGGGGTGACCCTGACGGCGCGCATGGCCCGCCGGAGACGCACGGCGAGTGCGACCGCGCCGGCCGGCTGACTCCTCGCGGGCGCGGGTCCGGGCCAGACTGGCCCCCATGACAGTTGACGCGATCACGGACGTCGCCGGGCTGCGCGTGGGCCACGCCACCCTCAGCGGGGGCGGCCGGCTCACCGGCACCACGGTCGTCCTCGCTCCGGAGGGCGGCATGGTCGCCGCCGTGGACGTGCGAGGCGGCGGGCCCGGCACCAAGGAGACCGACGCGCTCGATCCGCGCAACGTGGTGCAGCGGGTCGACGCGGTCGTGCTGACCGGTGGCAGCGCCTACGGACTCGACGCGGCGTCCGGGGTGATGGCCTGGCTGGAGGAGCAGCGGCGCGGGGTGCGGGTGGGGCCGGACCCGGCGCATGTCGTGCCGGTCGTGCCCGCCGCGTGCGTCTTCGACCTGGGGCGCGGAGGCGACTTCAGCGCCCGGCCCGACGCGGCGACGGGCCGGGCCGCGGTGGAGGCGGCCGCGGCGAGTCCGCCGGGCGCCCCGGTGCCGCAGGGGTGCGTCGGGGCGGGTACGGGCGCCGTGGCGGGGCGGCTCAAGGGCGGGGTGGGCACGGCGAGCACGGTGCTCGAGTCAGGGATCACCGTGGCCGCGCTGGCGGTCGTGAACGCCGCGGGGTCGGTGATCGAGCCCGGGACCGGCGCGCTGTACGGGGAGTTGTGCCAGGGGCGGGTGACGTACCCGGAGACGCGCGTGCACGAGGCCGCGCGCCGGCGCCTGGACGAGACCGCCGCCAGGAACGCGCCGCCCCCGCTCAACACGACGCTGGCGGTGGTCGCGACCGACGCGGACCTCTCCAGGGCGCAGGCGCAGAAGCTGGCGGGCACGGCGCACGACGGCATCGCACGCGCCGTACGGCCGGTGCACCTCATGAACGACGGGGACACGGTGTTCGCGCTGGCGACCGGCGAGCGGGCCCTTGCCGGGCACCCGATGGAGATGAACGGCGTTCTCGCGGCCGGCGCGGATGTGGTGACCCGCGCGATCGTCCGCGGTGTGCGCGCCGCCGAGTCGGTCGAAGGGGCGGGCGGAGTGTGGCCGTCGTACGGGGAGTTGTACGGGCGGGTGTGAGGCGGGCCGGCCCGTCCGGCCCCGATTGTCGCGGTTCTGTCACGTGACGGTGCCAACGGGAGTCGCCGGGAACCTTCGAGGTCGCCCGGGCACTCCTTCTTCACGCACGGAACGGATCACGCACATCACACGAACTGGGAGCAGCCCGTGACAACGCCGGACATTGCAGCGCGGCGCGTACTGGGGGCCTGTGCCGCCCTGATGGTCGGCAGCCTCACCCTGACCGCTTGCGGTGGCAGCGCGAACGCCACCGACGACGGCAAGGGCGGCAAGGACTCCCCCAAGGCGTCGGCGGCACGGATCGTGATCTCGGCCAAGGACGGTTCGACCGGCGCGTCCATCAACGCGACCGGGGTGAAGGTCAGCGGCGGCAGGCTGACCGACGTGAAGATGACCGTCGCGGGGACCGGGCAGGACGTGGCCGGGGCGATATCGGCGGACGGCCACAGCTGGAAGCCGAAGCAGCAGCTGGAGCGGGGGACCAAGTACGAGATCGACGCGACCGCGAAGGACGCGGACGGACGCGCCACCGTGACCAGGTCGGTCTTCACCACGGTCACGCCGTCGGACAGTTTCATCGGCACATACACCCCGGACAACGGCACCACGGTCGGGGTGGGCATGCCGGTGTCGTTCACCTTCGACAAGTCGATCACCGACAAGAAGGCCGTGCAGTCGCACATCTCGGTCGACTCCAGCAGCGGTCAGCAGGTGGCCGGGCACTGGTTCGGGGACCGGCGGCTGGACTTCCGGCCGCAGCAGTACTGGAAGTCCGGCTCCAGGGTCACCGTGAAGATCGACCTGGACGGCGTCCAGGGCGCGCGGGGCGTCTACGGGGTGCAGAAGAAGACCGTCTCCTTCACCATCGGACGCTCGCAGGTCTCCACGGTCGACGCCGGCACCCAGACCATGACCGTGGTGCGGGACGGCACGACGATCAAGACGGTCCCGATCTCCACCGGCGACCCGCAGCACACCACGTACAACGGGCAGATGGTGATCTCGGAGAAGTTCACGCAGACGCCCATGGACAGCCGGACGGTCGACCTCGGCAACGCCTACAACATCCCGGACGTGCCGCATGCGATGCGCCTGACCAGCTCGGGCACCTTCATCCACGGCAACTACTGGTACAACAAGGGCAATCCGCCCTTCGGCCGCGAGGGCACCAGCCACGGCTGCGTCGGGCTGGCGGACGTACAGGGCGGGCAGGGCGCCACGCCGGCCAAGTGGTTCTTCGACAACTCCCTCATCGGCGACGTGGTGATCGTGAAGAACTCGCCGGACTCGACGGTCGCGCCGGACAACGGGCTCAACGGCTGGAACATGTCGTGGAGCGCCTGGACCGCCGGAAGCGCCCTCTGAGCGGCAGGTTTTGACGTCACGTGGGGCCGCGCGGGAACTTTTCGCGCGGCCCGCGCGTTTTCCCGGCGTACGTTTTCTCGGTTCCCGGACATGATGTCCGACCGAGGGGCTACGGTATGCACCCACAAGGTGACATGCAGCAACGCCGGGAGAAACCTTGAGCGTTCCGTACGAGACGGCAGCGTACGAACCAGCCGAGTCGCCCGAGTCTCCTGAGGAGCATCTCGCGCGGCTCCTCGGCCGTGCCCTGAACTCCTTCGAGCTCCCCGACGAGGTGATACGGCGGCTCGACTGCGCGCTGGCGCACGACAGTTCGCTGCACTCGGCGTACCACAGCGCGGGGCTGCACCGGGAGACGTACCGGCACACCTGGCTGCTCGCCGACGGCTCCGCGCTCACGCTGTGGGAGCTGGTGCACAATCCCACGCCGGGCGCCGCCCCGGAGAGCGAGGTGTACGTCGACGAGGAGGAGCTGCAGGCGGCCGCCGCGCGGCTCGGGGTGCCGCCGCAGACGCCGGAGTTCGAGCTGCCCGCGCTGATGCGCCTGTGGGCGATTCCGGAGCCGAGGCACGTGTTCGCCTCCGAGGACTCGGCGGACCACGCGCGCCGGCTTCTGCGCCGTGCGGAGAACCCGGACCGGCCCGGCGCCGAGACGGCGGCGCTGCTGGCCACGGCCACGGCGCACGAGATCACGCAGGCGTTCGGCCGCCCGGGACGCGCCGGACGCGTGGGACTGAGCTACGCGCTGTACGAGCACGCGTTCCTGCTGCCGGACGGCGGCCAGGTCTCCCTGTGGGAGGTCGAGCACACGGCGACACCCGACGGGCGGCACATGTGCGAGGTGTACATGTCGGAGGACGCGGCCCGCGACGCCATGGAACGGCGCGCGGCACGGCAGGGATAGCACCCGCGAGGACGTCCGCGCGACTCGCGGAACGGCGTGCGCGGCTCGCGGGACGGCGCCGCGCGGCCGGGGGATCGCGGCGCGTGGGACGCCCGAGCGGCCCCGGCGCCCCGCTCCGTCAGCCGCCCGTGAATCGCCGGACCAGGCGCGCGAAGGCGTCCTGTTCGGCGGGCGTCAGCTCGACGGACTCCAGCTCCGGACCCGTGCTCCGCTGCCGCGGCAGGGCCGTGAGGAGCGGCGCGGTGGTGCGGCGGGGCGGGGCCGGGGGGCCCATGCGGCGCAGCAGGCGGATCAGGACGACGGCCCACGCGACGGCTGCCACAGCGAGGACGGCCACGCCGGCCAACTGGAGAGTCGGGACGTGCTCAGGCATGCGTCCCAGTACACACCACGGTCCGGGACTTAAGTCCCGGACCGTGACGTATCTCGCAGGTGCCGTGAACAACTCACAGCACACCAAAGGGACAAGAGGCAGCGGTACGGCGGTCAGGCCGCGACCGGCTGCTTGGACTCCTTCGCCGTGGCGGCCGCGTTCGCGGCGGGGTCGGCGGGGTCGGCGGGCGCGGACTCCGGGGCCTGCTTGCGCATGCCCTTGAGCAGGACGACCAAGGCCGTGGTGGCGCAGACGCCGGCGGCGATGGCGATGAGGTACAGCAGCGGGTTGCCGATCAGCGGGACCACGAAGATGCCGCCGTGCGGGGCGCGCAGTGTGGCGCCGAAGGCCATCGACAGGGCGCCGGTGAGCGCGCCGCCGACCATGGACGACGGGATCACCCGCAGCGGGTCGGCCGCCGCGAACGGGATCGCGCCCTCGGAGATGAAGGAGGCGCCCAGGACCCAGGCGGCCTTGCCGTTCTCGCGCTCGGCCCGGGTGAAGAGCGTGCCGCGCACGGTGGTGGCCAACGCCATCGCCAGCGGCGGGACCATGCCGGCCGCCATCACCGCGGCCATGATCTTCATCGCGGAGTCGCTGGGGTTCGAGACCGCGATGCCGGCGGTGGCGAAGGTGTAGGCGACCTTGTTGACGGGGCCGCCCAGGTCGAAGCACATCATCAGGCCGAGCAGGGCGCCGAGCAGGATCGCGTTGGAGCCGGTGAGGCCGTTCAGCCAGTCGGTGAGGGCGTGTTGGGCGGTGGCGATGGGCTTGCCGATGACGACGAACATCAGGAAACCGACGATCGCCGAGGAGATCAGCGGGATCACCACCACCGGCATGATGCCGCGCAGGGCCGGCGGGATGGTGACCTTCTGGATGGCCATCACCACGCCACCGGCGATCAGGCCGGCCGCCAGGCCGCCGAGGAAGCCGGCGTTGATGGTCAGGGAGATCGCGCCGCCCACGAAGCCGGGGACGAGGCCGGGCCGGTCCGCCATGCCGTAGGCGATGTAGCCGGCCAGGACCGGGACGAGGAAGCCGAAGGCGACGCCGCCGATCTGGAACAGCAGGGCGCCCCAGCTGTCGGCCTGGGTCCATATGAAGTGGTCCATCACCGACGGCGCCTTGTTGATCTTGTAGCCGCCGATCGCGAAGCCCAGGGCGATGAGGAGGCCGCCGGCGGCGACGAACGGGACCATGTAGCTCACGCCGCTCATCAGCCACTTGCGGAGCTTGGTGCCGTACCCCTCGGTGGAGTCGCCGGCCCGCTCGACCGGTGTGCCGGCCGACGCGGACGCCGGCGCGCCGGCCTCGCCGCGCGCCGCCTTCTCGCGCACCTCCGCGATGAGCTGGGCGGGGCGGTTGATGCCCGCCTTCACGCCCACGTCGACGGTGGGCTTGCCCGCGAAGCGGTCCTTGTCGCGGACCGGGACGTCGTGCGCGAAGATCACGGCGTCCGCCGCCGCGATCACCGCCGGGTCCAGCCGGTCGAAGCCGGCCGAGCCCTGCGTCTCGACGACCAGTTCGACGCCCGCCTCGCGGCCCGCGTTCTCCAGGGACTCGGCCGCCATGTAGGTGTGGGCGATGCCGGTAGGGCAGGAGGTGACGGCGACGATACGGAAGGGCCGCTCGGCGGAGTCCCCGCCGGAGCCGGCGCCGACGGGGGCGGCCTGCGCGGGGGCGGCCTGCGCAGGGGCGGATGCGCCCGGCTCCTGCGCGGTGGTGCCCGCCGCGGCGCCGGCGGAGGCCGCCACCGACGCCGCAGCGGTGTCTTCGGAGCCGGTCTTGGCGTCCGCGGCGTCCGCAGCGCCCACGGCAGCCTGCCCGGAGGCGCCCTGAGCAGCGTCCTCCTTGGACGAAGCCGCCTGCGCCGTGCTCGGCGTCTCCTCCCCGCGGATCAGCGCCGCCGCCGTCTCCGCGTCGGTCGCCGCGCGCAGCGCCGAGGTGAACTCGGTGTTCATCAGCTGGCGGGCGAGCGAGGAGAGGATCGTCAGGTGGGCGTCGTCGGCGCCGGCCGGGGCCGCGATCAGGAAGATCAGGTCGGCCGGGCCGTCCGGGGCGCCGAAGTCGATGCCGGCCGTGCTGCGGCCGAAGGCGAGGGTCGGCTCGGTGGCGTGGGCGCTGCGGCAGTGCGGGATGCCGATGCCGCCGTCGAGGCCGGTCGGCATCTGGGCCTCGCGGGCCGCCACGTCGGCGAGGAAGCCCTCCAGGTCGGTCACCCGGCCCTGGGCCGCCATGCGCTCGGCGAGGGCACGCGCCGCCGCTTCCTTGGTGTCGGCGGACAGGTCGAGATCGACCAGGTCCGCGGTGATCATGTCGCTCATCGCGGGCTCCTCTGCACGCGTATCGCCCGGGGAGAGGGGTGGGCGAAGGTGGGGACGGGGGTGCGGTGGGGGGAGACGGTGGGAGTCGGGGCGGTGACCGTGGCGGAGGACGGGGAGTCCCGCCACGGCCGGTGGGGACAGGCGGTGGAAGCCGGAGCGGCGGCCACGGCGAAGGACGGGGAACGCCGCCACGGCCGGTGAGGGGAGGCGGTGGAAGCCGGGGCGGTGACCGTGGCGGAGGACGGGGAGTCCCGCCACGGCCGGTGGGGAGCGGTCGTACGGGGGCGGGCCGGGGCGCTCACGGCACCGGCTCCGTCAGTTCGCGGTCGAGGGGGATCTCGGCCGTGACGGTCACCGCCGACGGGTCCAGGTCGGCGGGAGTCGGCATGACGCTGCCGGGCAGCTGGACGGCGGCGGCGCCGTGGGCGACGGCGGACGCGAGGGCCTCGGGGCCGCTGCCGCCGGCGATCAGGAAACCGGCGAGGGAGGAGTCGCCGGCGCCGACGTTGCTGCGGACGGCGTCCACGCGCGCGGTGGCGTACCAGGCGCCCGTGTCCTCGACGAGGAGCTGCCCGTCGGCGCCCAGGCTCGCGAGCACGGCGCGCGCGCCCATGGCGCGCACCTCCTCGGCCGCCTTCAGCGCGTCGCCCACGGTCGCCAGGGGGCGCCCGACGGCTTCGGCGAGTTCCTCGGCGTTGGGCTTCACCACGTCGGGCCGGGCGCGCAGCGCCTCCAGCAGCGCGCGCCCCGAGGTGTCCAAGGCGATGCGCGCGCCCCCGGCGTGCGCCTCCGTGACGACATCGGCGTACCAGGAGGGCGCGAGCCCCCGGGGCAGGCTGCCGCAGCACGCGATCCAGTCGGCGTCGCGTGAGTGCTCGCGGATGGCGGCCAGCAGCAGGGCCTGCTCGGGCGCCGACAGCTCCGGCCCCGGCGCGTTGATCTTGGTGAGGATCCCGTCGGACTCGGCGAGCGCGATGTTGGAGCGGGTGTCTCCGGCGACCGGGACCGGCGCGACCTCGATGCCCTGCGCGTCGAGCAGGTCGGCGACGAGCGCGCCCGGCGCACCACCCAGGGGCAGCACGGCGACCGTGCGCCGCCCGGCGGCCGCGACGGCGCGCGAGACGTTCACGCCCTTGCCGCCGGGGTCCATGCGCTCGGTCTCGGCACGGACGACCTCGCCGCGCTTGAGGGCCAGGACCTCGTAGGTGCGGTCCAGGGAGGGGTTGGGGGTGACGGTGAGGATCATGCGCGCACTACTTCCGTGCCGCCGCGCTCGATGACGGCGGCGTCTTCAGGGCTCAGTCCGGTGTCGGTGATCAGCAGGTCCACGTCGCCCAGGTCGCCGAACCGGGCGAAGTGCTCCTGGCCGTGCTTGGAGGAGTCGGCCAGCAGGACCACGCGGCGGGCGGCGGCGACCGCGGCCCGCTTGACCGCGGCCTCGGCGAGGTCCGGGGTGGTCAGCCCGTGCTCGGCGGAGAAGCCGTTCGCGGCCACGAACAGCACGTCGGCGCGGATCTCGCCGTACGCGCGCAGCGCCCAGGCGTCCACGGCGGCGCGCGTACGGTGCCGTACGCGCCCCCCGACCAGGTGGAGCTGGATGCCCGGGTGGTCGGCGAGGCGGGCGGCGATCGGCAGGCTGTGCGTGACGACGGTCAGGGCGGCCTCCAGCGGGATCGCGGCGGCGACCCTGGCGACCGTCGTGCCGGCGTCGAGGATCATCGTGCCCTCGGCCGGCAGTTCGGCGAGGGCCGCCTTGGCGATGCGGTCCTTCTCGTCGGCCGCGGTGGACTCGCGCTCGGCGAGGTCCGGTTCGAAGTCGAGCCGGCCGACCGGGATGGCACCGCCGTGCACCCGGCGGACGAGGCCGGCGCGGTCGAGGGCCTTCAGATCGCGGCGAATCGTCTCCGCGGTGACCTGGAACTCCTCCGCGAGCGACAGGACATCCACCCGGCCCCCGTCACGCGCGAGCCGGAGGATCTCCTGCTGCCGTTCCGGTGCGTACATCTCGCTGGCCTCCGACTCGATGTCCGTTCGCTTCTGAGTGATGCCCGAACGTGTGGTTTCAGTCGGGAGGCTACGCCGGGATTTCCGGAAAGTAAACAGGTTCGGGCTTGGATCGGGCATGACCGGGCGTCCGGCCGGACGGAGGGGCACGCGAAGGGCCCGGCACCCCGCGGGTGCCGGGCCCTGGTGGGCGCGGTTCTCAGTGCACCAGTTCCGGCTCCCGCGCCGGCGTCGGGGCGTCCGCTCCCTCCACGTGCTGCGCCGGCCGCTTCGGCAGCGCGGACATCAGCAGGAAGATCGCGGCCATGACGCCGGCGACCCACCACAGCGCGTGCTGGAAGGCGTGCACGAACGCCGGGCCGACCTGGCCCGGGGCGAGCCGGTCGCCGATCTCGCCGAAGAACACCACCGACACCAGGCCCAGGCCGAGCGCGTTGCCCATCTGCTGCACCGTGTTGATCAGCCCGGACGCGGAACCGGCGTGCTCACGCGGCACCTCCGAGAGCACCGCGTCCGTCAGCGGGGCGACGATCAGCCCCATCCCCGCGCCCATCACGACCAGCGGCAGGGCCATCTGCCAGGACGCGATGGCGAGGCCGTACCGGTGCGCCTCCCACAGATAGACCAGGACACCCACGGCCATGGTCAGCGCCCCCGCCTGGAGCACCTTCCGCCCGAACCTGGGGACCAGCTTCTGCACCGACATCCCGGCCGCCGTGGACACCGCCAGCGAGAACGGCACGCCGGTCAGCCCCGCGCGCAGCGGGCTCCAGCCCAGACCGATCTGCATGTACAGCGTCCAGACCAGGAAGAAGATGCCGAGCGCGACACCGAAGACGGTCTGTACGGCGATGCCCGCGGCGAAGCTCTTCACCCGGAAGAGGGACAACTCGACGAGCGGGGAACCGTCCTTGGCCGCCTTCCGTTTTTCGTACGACACCAGCGCGGCGAAGACCACGAGCGCACCGGCCATGCAGAGGTGGCCCCACAGCGGCCAGCCCAGCTCGCGTCCGCGGGTGAGGGGGAACAGCAGCATCAGCAGGCCCAGCGAGACCAGGGCGACACCGACCAGGTCCAGCTTCAGCGCCTTGGGGGCCTTCGATTCGGTGATGAAACGGCGTCCGAGCAGCCAGGCCAGGACGCCCACGGGGAGGTTGATGAGGAAGATGGGCCGCCACTCGAGGCCGAACAGGTTCCACTCCGTCAGCAGCGCGCCCAGCAGCGGCCCGGACACCGCGCCGAGGCCCACGATCGCGCCGAACAGGCCGAAGACCTTGCCGCGTTCGTGCGCCGGGAAGGTGGCGTGCACGATCGACAGCACCTGCGGCACCATCATCGCCGCCATGCCGCCCTGCAGCACGCGCGAGGCGACCAGCATCTCCGGGTTCACGGCGAAGCCGCACAGGGCGGAGGCGAGGGTGAAGCCGCCGACACCGATCAGGAACAGCCGTTTGCGGCCGTGGATGTCGCCGAGACGGCCGCCGGTGATGAGACCCGCGGCGAAGGCCAGCGCATAACCGGCGGTGATCCACTGGATCTGGCTGACCGAGGCGTGGGCGGTCCGCTCGATGGACGGGATGGCGATGTTGACGATCGTGACGTCGACGAGGTCCATGAAGGCGGCGGCCATGACGATCGCCAGCGCGAACCAGCGGCGGCGGTCACCAGGCTCCTGGCGAGCACTGAGGGTCTGTTCCGTGGAGGTCATGCCGTCACGCTAGGACCGCATTAGGTCAGATGATGTCCTAGTGGTACGGCATCCTCGACGGCATGACGACGGACACACCGGCACGGCTGCTGCAGCTCCTCTCACTCCTCCAGACGCCCCGCGAGTGGCCCGGCGGCGAGCTGGCCGAGCGGCTCGGGGTGTCGCGCCGGACCGTGCGGCGGGACATCGACCGGCTGCGGGAGCTGGGCTATCCGGTGCAGGCCACGAAGGGCTCCGACGGCGGGTACCGGCTGGTGGCGGGCAAGGCGCTGCCGCCACTGGTGCTGGACGACGAGGAGGCGGTCGCGATCGCGGTGGGGCTGCGGGCCGGCGCCGGGCATGCCGTGGAGGGGGTGGACGAGGCCTCGGTGCGGGCCCTGGCCAAGCTGGAGCAGGTGCTGCCGTCCCGGCTGCGCCACCGGGTGTCCACACTGCAGGCGGCGACCACGGCGCTGACCAGCGGCGACGGGCCGAGCATCGCGCCGGAGACGCTGACCGTGATGGCCTCGACGGTGGCGGGGCACGAGCGGCTGCGGTTCGCCTACCGCGACAAGGACGGCGGC
Organism: Streptomyces sp. NBC_00557; assembly: GCF_036345995.1. NCBI lineage: Bacteria > Bacillati > Actinomycetota > Actinomycetes > Kitasatosporales > Streptomycetaceae > Streptomyces > Streptomyces sp. NBC_00557. The sequence continues at coordinate 4,712,688 of NZ_CP107796.1, read as the reverse complement.
GAGTCGCGGCGGCTGACCGAGCCGCACCGGCTGGTGTCGACCGGGCGGCGCTGGTATCTCGTCGCCTACGACCTCGACCGCGCCGACTGGCGGACCTTCCGGGTGGACCGGGTGAGCGAGCCGTTCGCGACCGGAGTCCGGTTCACCCCACGGGAGTTGCCGACCGGAAGCGCCGCGGAGTATCTGCGGCAGTCCATCCAGGGCCGGCACGACACCTACGACTTCGCGGTGCGGTTCGCCGCGCCGGCGGAGCAGGTCTCCGCCCGGGTGCCGGCATGGCTCGGAGCGCCGGAGGACGACGGAAAGGGAGGCTGCGTCCTGCGGGGCGCCTTCGGCGGCCCCTTGGAGTGGCTGGCGGTGCGGCTGGCGATGACAGGGTACGAGTTCGCGGTGCAGGGGCCGGACGAACTGGTGGCGTGTGTAAGGGAGTTGGGAGGACGGCTGAGCCGGGCGGTGGCTGGATGACTGGTGCGGCGCTGCGGGAGCTTGACGGAGGGCCGAGCCGGGCGGGGGCCGGATGAACTGGCGCCGCGCTGCGGGAACTTGGCGGAGGGCCGAGCCGGGCGGGGGCTGGATGAACTGGCGCCGCGCTGCGGGAACTTGGCGGAGAGCTGAGTGATGGGTGACGGCTAGTTGTATTGCCCTGAGAGGTTGGGGACGCGGCTGGCGGGTGGGTGGCCCTTGAGTGCGGTGTGTCCGCGGTGGTGATTGTAGGTGTGCAGCCATTGTGGGAAGGCGTCGCGTCGTTCCTGCTCGGAGCGGTAGGGGCGGGCGTAGGCCCATTCGTCGAGCAGGGTGCGGTTGAAGCGTTCGACCTTGCCGTTGGTCTGGGGCCGGTAGGGCCGGGTTCGCTTGTGGGTGATCCCTGCCGCCGTCAGCAGGTCTCGCCAGTCGCGTGAGCGGTAGCAGGCGCCGTTGTCCGTCAGGACTCGTTCGACGGTGACCCCACAGCCGGTGAAGAACGCCTGCGCCCGAGTCCAGAAGCCGGTGGCAGTCTCCTTCTTCTCGTCCGGGTGGATCTCGCTGTAGGCCAGGCGGGAGTGGTCGTCGACGGCGGTGTGCAGGTAGCTGTAGCCGGCGTTGGCGCGGGTCTTGCGGCCCGTTTGTCGGCCGAGGACCTTGTGGCCGCCGCCATCGGGGATGTTGCCGAGCTTCTTGATGTCGACGTGCACCAGTTCACCGGGGCGGTCGCGTTCGTAGCGGCGTATGACACGGCCCGTGGCCCGGTCCAGGTGCGTGAGGCGGGCCAGGCCGTAGCGGGTCAGCACGCGGTGCACCGTCGAGGGAACCAGGCGGAGCAGGTGTGCGATGCGGGCCGGTCCCCACCGGCGCAGCACGCGGACCTTGATGATCCGGCGCTCGGTGCGGGTCGGAGTACGGCGCGGGCTTGTGCGCGGTCGGGAGGAGCGGTCGCTCATACCCGCCTCGCCGAGCTGGCGGTAGCGGTCGGCCCATCGCTGGGCCGTGGTCGGTGAGACCTGGAAACGTTCGGCAGCCCGGCGCAGGGGCCAGCCGTCCTCGACCACACAGCGGGCCAGGCGAAGACGGCCGGTCTCGGTCAGCGGTGCATTACGGTGGGGCAAGAGGGCCTTCTCGGTGCTCGGTGGAGATGTCGCAATCCACACCGAAGCCGGAAGGCCCTCACCCGTTCAAGACCACCCAGCCGTGCCGTCCGTCACCAACCTCCCTGGACAGAACAGCTAGTGCTGTTCGTCAGCCGGCTCGCCGACCCAGCGGAAGCTCCGCAGAGAGGCGAGGTTGCGCAGCGCGAGGGCCGCAGGGCCGTCCGGCCCCGTGGGCGGGGCGGTGGTGGCGGCCCAGGACTCCACGGCCACGCGGACGGCGGCCCCGGCGACGGCGGCGGCGAAGCGGAGGTCGGGGCCGGCCGGCGTCGGGGCATCGCCGTCGGTCGACGCCATGCGGCTCGCGAGGATCTCGGCCAGGGTGCGCTCCGAGGCCTGGCACACCTCGGCCCAGACCTTGCGCAGGGCGGGGCCGGCTTCGGCGAGGCGGATAAGGGTGCGGACCCATTCCCAGGACGCCGTCGAGACGCCGGCGCCGGGGGTGAGGGTGTACCGGACGGCGTGCTCCAGGGCTTCAAGGACGCCGAGGCCGGCCGGGGCCGAGCGGACCGCTTCCGCCCAGCGCTGGGCGCCCGCCGCGTAGAGGGGGGCGACCGCTTCCTCCTTGGTGGCGAAGTAGCGGTAGAACGTGCGCGGTGCGATGCCCGCGGCCTGCGCGATGTCCTCGGCGCGGGTCGCGCGCAGGCCCTGGCGGACGAACAGGGCCGCCGCCGCCCGTGCGATCTCCATCCGGGTCTCGGCCTTCCGGCGTTCGGTCAGCGAGACCGGTGCGGGAGCGGACAGCGGCTGATCGGAGGTGCCTGAGGTGAGGCCGGAGGTGGGGCCGGGGGCGGAACCAGGGGTGGTGCTCATCCCGGCAGGCTATGCCTATGTGGCAGAATCTGCCATCCGGCGGTCCACCCCGGGGTTCAGGTACGGGGTGGGCCGTCGTTCCAGGATGCGGCCGCCTCCGCGCTGCCTCCACATGCGCTGGCCTGATGTGAACGCTCGGGCAGCACCGGGCGGTTGGACTACGGCATGCGGCACGCGATCAGTTTGGCTCAAGTACCGGCCAATGAACGGCAGTTGACGGCGGACACACGATGAAGCCGGGCCTCGGCACCCGGGGGGGGATAGGTGCCGAGGCCCGGCTGGGAAGGTCCCGGCGCCGGGGGGGTGTGCGTCGGGACCTGGCTCTGTGGCCTGGGTGGTGCGGTGCCGGGCGCGTGGGGTCGGCCCAGTCGGCGTGGTGCATGGTGCGTGGGGAGTGCGGTTCCCGGGCCTGGCTGCTGTGGGGCCCGGAAGGGTTGTTCCCGTGGGCCCGGGAGTTGAAGCGAGGGGACAGCGCCATGTTTGCGCCGTCTTCCGCCACCGGCGTGCGCTCCCCCCAGGCACCTTACGCCCAAGAGCAACACCCGCCCCGGGCGGCCGTATCCCAGAGGCACCATGCACCCCGGGCGGCGTACCTCACAGGCACCACCGGCCCCGAGTGCGGTACCCACAGGCGCCCCCGCCCCGGGCGGCGTGCTCCACAGGCGCCACGCACCCCGAGCGGCGTGCCCACAGAGGCACCGCACCCCGAGCGGTGTCCCCCCAGGCATCACGCACCCCAGGTGCCGTACGCCCGCAGGCGTCGGTGCCGGGTCCGCCGGACCGGATGCACCGTGCCGGTGACCGCCCCCTCCCCCGCTACGCCGCCGCGTCGAAGCCGGTCTGGCGGGCCAGCTTCTTCAGTTCCAGGAGGGCGTGCTTCTCGATCTGGCGGATGCGTTCGCGGGTCAGGCCGTGCTCCTTGCCGACCTCGGTCAGAGTGCGCTCGCGCCCGTCCTCGATGCCGTACCGCATCTTGATGATGGAGGCCGTGCGCTGGTCGAGGCGGCCGATCAGGTCGTCCAGCTCCTCGCTGCGCAGGAGCGTGAGGACGGACTGCTCGGGGCTGACCGCGGACGTGTCCTCCAGCAGGTCGCCGAACTGGGTCTCGCCCTCGTCGTCCACCGACATGTTCAGCGAGACGGGGTCGCGGGCCCAGTCCAGGACGTCGATGACGCGCTCCGCCGTCGTGCCCAGCTCCTCGGCGATCTCCGCGGGCTCCGGGTCGCGGCCGTGCTCGCGGTTGAACTCGCGCTGAACGCGGCGGATGCGGCCCAGCTCCTCCACCAGGTGGACGGGGAGCCGGATGGTGCGGGACTGGTCGGCGATGGAGCGGGTGATGGCCTGGCGGATCCACCAGGTGGCGTACGTGGAGAACTTGAAGCCCTTGCGGTAGTCGAACTTCTCCACCGCGCGCACCAGGCCGGCGTTGCCCTCCTGGATCAGGTCGAGCAGGGGCAGGCCGCTGCGCGGATAGCGCCGGGCCACGGCCACGACCAGCCGGAGGTTGGAGCGGATGAAGATGTCCTTGGCCCGCTCACCGGCGGCCACCAGCGCCTCCAGCTCCTCGCGGGAGGCGTCCGTGGCGGACTCCTCCTCGCCGTCGAGGATCTGCTGCGCGAACACACCCGCCTCGATGGTCTGGGACAGCTCGACCTCCTTTGCGGCGTCGAGCAGCGGCGTACGCGCGATCTCGTCGAGGTACATGCCGACCAGGTCGCGGTCCGCGATCTCGCCGCCATGAGCGCGAACACTGCTTGCCGAGTCGACCGTCTCGCCGGTGGCGGACTGACGACGGGCGACGGCACGGGTTGCCATGCGTGCTCCCTTGCGATGGTGGGCTGGCGGGTGGTCCTGATGAACGCTCGGCACCGAGGGGAGGGTCTATGGAACTCTCTCCGAGTGCCCTGCATCCGTGGGAAACAACGACTGGAATCCGGACAGAATTCCCAACCCGCCCCCCAATTTTTCTGATCATGCAGTACCCTGTCCGCCACACGGGAGACGTGATGCCGATGCTTCGTACAGAAGTGCAGGTCAGGCCGGGAGTCGAGGGGGATCTCGACGCCCTCACGGCGATCTACAACCACTATGTACGTGAGACGGCCATCACCTTCGATACCGCGATCTTCACTCCGGAAGAGCGCCGCCCTTGGCTGCTCTCCCACCCGGAAGACGGCCCGCACCGCCTGATGGTTGCCACGGACGCGGAGTCACAGGAGATTCTGGGGTACGCCACATCCAGCCCTTACCGGCCGAAGCCCGCGTACGTCACCTCCGTGGAGACATCGGTGTACGTCGCCCCGGACGCGGGCCGGCGCGGCGTCGGCACGCTGCTCTACGACGCCCTCTTCAAGGCGCTCGCGGACGAGGACGTGCACCGCGCCTACGCCGGGATCGCCCAGCCGAACGAGGCCTCCGAGCGGCTGCACGCCCGCTTCGGCTTCCGGCACGTGGGCACGTACCACGAGGTGGGCCGCAAGTTCGGCCGCTACTGGGACGTGGCCTGGTACGAGAAGGAGCTGTGAGGCCACTCACACCGGGACCGCGAAGGGCCACCGAAACGGCCACCGTCAAGGGCCGGCATGAAGGGCCGGCATGAAGGCCACCGAAACGGCCACCGTGAAGGGCCGGCGGAAGGACCGCCGTGAAACCCCCACGGCCCCGCCTCACCCGAACTGCACGGACCGCTTCGCCATGCCCATCCAGAACCCGTCGATCACGGACTTCTGCGCGTCCAGTCCGCCGCCCGCGTCCGCCGCGCCCATGGTCACGAAGAGCGGGGCGAAGTGCTCGGTGCGCGGGTGGGCGTAACGGCCGGCCGGCGCCTTGTCCAGGAAGTCCAGCAGGGCGTCCCAGTCGCGGGCCTCCAGGGCGCTCCGACCCCAGTCGTCGAACTCGGAGGACCAGCTGGGCACGCCGCCGCCCGTGTGGCGCAGGGCGGCCAGGTTGTGGGTGAAGAAGCCGGAGCCGATGATCAGCACGCCCTCGTCGCGGAGCGGGGCGAGCCTGCGGCCGATCTCCATCAGGCGCACCGGGTCGAGGGTGGGCATGGAGATCTGCAGCACCGGGATGTCGGCGTCGGGGAACATCTCGACGAGGGGGACGTAGGCGCCGTGGTCGAGGCCGCGGTCGGGGATGTCCTGGACGGGGGTGCCGGGGGCGCGCAGCAGCTTGCGCACGGACTCGGCGAGCTCGGGGGCGCCGGGGGCGGGGTACCGGACCCGGTAGTAGTGCTCGGGGAAGCCCCAGAAGTCGTAGACGAGCGGGACGGTCTCCACCGCGCCCAGCGCGAGCGGCGCCTCCTCCCAGTGGGCGGAGACCATGAGGATGGCCTTCGGCCGGGGCAGCCGTGCCGACCAGGCGGCGAGCTGGCCGGGCCAGACGGGGTCGTCCGCGAGCGGCGGGGCGCCGTGGCTGAGGTACAGGGCGGGCATGCGCTCCTTGGCGGTGGTCATGACGGCTCCCCTGCCTCCCGTTCCGTTGCTTTAACTCTCAAGCTCTTACTGTGAGAGTACGCCCCACTTGGTTCAAATTTCAAGGAGCTGCCTCGTACAGTGGAACACATGAACACGGCACCGGACCCCGCCGCACAGCACCGCTGGCTCACCGACGAGGAACAGCGCGTCTGGCGCGCCTATCTGCACGCCACCACGCTGCTGGAGGACCACCTCGACCGGCAGTTGCAGCGGGACGCGGGCATGCCGCACATCTACTACGGCCTGCTCGTCGGCCTCGCCGAGGCGCCCCGGCGCCGGCTGCGGATGACCGAGCTGGCGATGCAGGCGAAGATCACCCGCTCCCGGCTGTCGCACGCCATCGCCCGGCTGGAGAAGAACGGCTGGGTGCGCCGTGAGGACTGCCCGTCCGACAAGCGCGGCCAGTTCGCGGTGCTCACCGACGAGGGCGCCGAGGTGCTGCGGCGCACCGCGCCCGGCCATGTCACCGCCGTGCGCCAGGCGCTGTTCGAGCGGCTGTCCCCGGAACAGCAGAAGGCCCTCGGCGAGATCATGGAGATCATCGCCGAGGGCCTCCAGCCCGATGAAGCGGGTGCGGACCTGCCCTGGCTCCGCTAGGTCCTGTCTGACAGGCCCTGGGCCACCGTACGGCCGGCTACGGCCGCTGGTTCACGTGCGGCCGCTCAGTGGGCCACCACCGGCACCGGAACCTCGTCCTCGACGCCCTCGCCCTGGCCGGAGGCGACCGTGGCGGAGCCCGGACGGCCGGCGTTGACGAAGGTGAAGGCGATCAGGGAGGCGAGGGCGAGGATGCCCACGGCGAACCAGATCGCGGTGCTGTAGCCGTGCACCATGCCCTGGAGCCCGACCAGCTGCTGCTGCGGCTTGGAGGCGGCCTGGGCGATGTGGTCCTTGACGTACGAGGTGGTCGCCGAGGCGGCGATGGTATTCAGCAGGGCGGTGCCGATCGCGCCGCCCACCTGCTGCGAGGTGTTGACCATCGCGGAGGCGACACCGGCGTCCCGGGGCTGGACACCCGCGGTGGCCAGGGACATCGCCGGCATGAAGGCCGTACCCATGCCGAGGCCGAGCAGCACCATCGCGGGCAGCAGCTGGGTGCCGTACGAGGAGTCGATCTTCAGCTGGGTCAGGATCAGCATGCCGAGCGCGGCGACCAGGAAGCCGGGGCCCATCAGGAAGCGGGCCGGGATCCGGGTCATCAGCCGGGTGCCGATCTGGGTGGAACCGGTGATCATGCCGGCCACCATCGGCAGGAACGCGAAGCCGGTCTTGACCGGCGAGTAGCCCTTCACGACCTGCAGGTAGTAGGTCAGGAAGAGGAACAGGCCGAACATGCCGATGATCGCGAGACCGAGGGAGAGGTAGATCCCGCCGCGGTTGCGGTCGGTCACCACGCGCAGCGGCAGCAGCGGGGCCTTGACCCGGGACTCGACGAACGCGAAGGCGCTCAGCAGCACCGCCGACGCCACGAACATCGCGATGGTGACGCCGTCGCCCCAGCCGTCGGACTCGGCGCGGGTGAAGCCGTAGACCAGGGCGATCAGGCCGAGGGAGGACAGGACCACGCCGGGGACGTCGAGCGGGGAGCGGTTGCGGCCGCCCTCGGGCTCACGGATGACGAAGTAGGCGCCGGCCGCGGCGACGACGGCGAACGGGACGTTGACGAAGAAGGTCCAGCGCCAGTTCAGGTACTCGGTGAGGAAACCGCCCAGGATCAGGCCGACGGCGCCGCCGCCGCCGGCGATCGCGCCGTAGATGCCGAACGCCTTGGCGCGCTCCTTGGCGTCGGTGAACATCACCGCCAGCAGCGACAGGGCGGCCGGGGCGAGCAGCGCGCCGAAGACGCCCTGCAGCGCGCGGGCGCCGAACATCATCGGGCCGGTGGTGGCGGCGCCGCCCAGCGCGGAGGCGAGGGCGAAGCCGGCCAGGCCGGTGACGAAGGCGCGCTTGCGGCCCCACTTGTCGGCGATGCGGCCGCCGAAGAGCAGCAGACCGCCGAAGGCGAGGGCGTAGGCGGTGACGACCCACTGCCGGTTGCCGTCGGATATCCCGAGGTCGGTCTGGGCAGAGGGCAGGGCGATGTTCACGATGGTGGCGTCCAGGACGACCATCAGCTGGGCGAGCGCGATGAAGACGAGCGCCTTCCAGCGGTTGGCGTCGCCGCGCGGGGCGACGGCGCCGGGAGCCTTGAGGGCTGTTTCGGACATGGAGGTACCCACTTCGGGACTTCGTGACGGAAAGGTCGGATCGGGATGTGGTGACGGATGGATCGGAGTTGCCGGATAAAACGCAGTAGGCAGACAAAACGGCGGACGAACCGCCGGCGGACGACGGCGGACGAACCGCCTGCGAACGGCGGCAAAGGAGCAGCAGGGCACCGGCTCGGCGGCTCGTCGACGCTGACGGCCGGCGGTCGGGTGCAGTGGTGGACTCGGGTCGGGGGCCGAACTAATCGGTCAGCACGCGCGCAGCTCCTGGACGGTGACGGCCCTGCCCGGCAGGGCGGAGCGGGCGGAGGCCCGCAGGCCGTCGAGGAAGATCTGGAGGTGGCGGTGGACGAAGCGGTCGCCGCGCAGGCAGTCCGTGCCGGCCGGGGGCCGGCTCAGCTGGGCCACGGCGATCAGCAGGTCACCGACGCCCACGTCGGTCCGCAGCTGACCGGCCGCCACGGCCCGGCGCATGACCTCCTCGACGAGCTGCTCCACGCGCCGGCGCGCGGCCTCCAGGTCGGGGTGGTGCTGGTCGAAGGTGCTGGAGATCATCGGGCACAGCGCGCTGATCCGCTCGTCGGCGGCGGTGTGCACGAAGTGCTCCAGCGCGGAGAAGGCGTCCCCGGTCTCCGCGAGGGCGACCTCGGCCGCCTCGGCCGTACGGTCCATCACGGAGCAGACGACCTCGCGGACGAGGGCGTCGCGGTCGGGGAAGTTGCGGTACACCGTGGCGTTGCCGACCCCGGCCCGGCGGGCGATCTCGTCCAGCGGCACGTCCGGGCCGTGCTCGACGAACATCTCCCGGGCGGCGGTGACGATCCGCTCCCGGTTGCGCACGGCGTCGGCACGGGGCCGGGACACCTTGCGCGGTGCGGGGGTGGTCGCGGTCGGCACGTCGTACTCCTCGAGGTGTGGAACCGGGTGTCGGACTGGTCCTGCTGCTTCGACGCCCGGAGGGATCCGGGGAAGCAGTCCCCGTTTCGCTCGGACACAGGTCTAAACGGGGAGAGGGTCCCCGGTTATTTCCCGCCCGGAAAAGAATGCCTGTGACCTGAGACACACTCACCTCCGGCCGATTTCACCCCCCTGCAGGCCCGCATTCCCACGATCGGTCTCCTCCAGCGCGCGACGCGCACACCGCCGACACAGGGTGAGCGCAAGGGTGCAGCCGGAGACCTGCGGCTGCCGTGGAGCGAAGGGTCCATGCATGCCGCCGCAGCCGCCCCGCCGCATATCCCTTCCCGCCGGAGCCCTCAGGGGCGGTTTCCAGCACGCCGCGCGGGACGTGCACGCCGACGGCATGACCGAGGTGGACGGCCCCGCCGAGCGGGACGGCCGGAGCGGAAGGGGCGAGGTGCGCCGGCGCGCACGCCGTCGCATACGCCCGCGCCGGGTGGCCGCCCTGGTCGTGGTGACCGCACTGACCCTCGCGGTCAGCACCTCGGCCGGCACCGGACACCTGATGGCGCCCACCACCGCGGGCCCCGTCGGCTCGGCCCGCTCCGCCCTCGTCCCCTGCGCCGTCCACGGCGCTATCGACGTGCAGATGACCGAGGGCATGCCCACCCCGCACGGCTACGCCCGCTCCACGGGCACGCTCCGCGCCCTGACCCTGATGATCGACTTCTCCGACGCGCCCGGTGAGGGCAGCGCCATGGACCGCTTCCACGAGTTCTTCCCGCAGACCCAGCAGTGGTTCCGGACCGCGTCGTACGGCCGCCTGGACTACCGGCCGCAGACGCCGATCCCCACCTGGCTGCGGATGCCGAGATCCTTCGAGGAGTACGGCATAGAGCGGGGCGCGCCCTTCGACCCCGGTTACCGGCAGCTGGTGCAGGACATCGTGGCCGCCGCCGACCCGATGGTGAACTTCCGCGACTACGACATCCTCAACGTCCTGGTCACCCCGAACGCCGGCCCCTCCGCCCTGGACACGGTCCTGTCCGTCACCTTCGCGGGCAACGGCGACGCCCCGGTCGCCGACGGGGTGCCCGTCGCCAACGCGTCCTTCGTCTACTCCCGGCAGGACGACGGCTCCGGCTCCTACTCCCGCACCGGCTACCGGGTGCTGCCGCACGAGAACGGCCACACCTTCGGCCTGCCCGACCTGTACACCCAGGACGGCGGGGGCGCGGTCGGGCACTGGGACATCATGAGCGAGGACTGGGGGGCCGGCAACGATCTCCTCGGCTGGCACAAGTGGAAGCTGGGCTGGCTGGACGGCTCCCAGGTGGGCTGCGTGGCGGGCCGGGGCACCGTGGAGTACCAGCTGACACCGCTGTACAAGCGGGGCGGCGGCAAGCTGGTCCTCGTACCCCTCGGCTCCCGGAGCACCTACGCCCTCGAGGTACGGGAGCAGGGCGGCAACGACGAAGTGGTCTGCCGGCCGGGCCTGCTCGTCTACAAGGTGGACGGCGGCATCGACACCGGCCGCGGCCCGATCACGGTCTACGACAGCCACCCGCACAGCGCCGGCTGCACCCGCAGCCCCAACGTCCAGACCGAACTCTCCGACGCCACCCTCACCCCGGGCGAGACCTTCAGGGACCCCGCCCACGGGATCACCGTCCAGGTGGTCAGCCGGGAGGAGGCGGGGGGGTATCGGGTGCGGGTTTCTCGGGGATAGGGGCCTGGGCAGGGGTAGGGGTTTGCCGACGGGCCTCCCCGGGACGCTCTCCGGCCCCTGTGCCCTCTCGACGTGGCAGACCTCCCTGCACCCTTTCCGCGAGGCAGGCCCCCCGGGACGTCCTCCGTGAGGCGGGCCCCTCGAGACGCTCTCCAGCGCGGTCGGCCTCCCCGTGTTGGGCCTCCCCGGACGGCTTCGTGATGGGCCTCCCCGGACGGCTTCCGGGGAGGGGGACGCCGGGCGGGGTTTACCGTAGGCGTGCCTGATTGCCGTACCGGAGAGCCGATGCCCGCGAAGAGCGCAGTGGAGACCGACACCCGTGTCGAGGCGGGGGACACGGTCGGGCCGTTGCTGCGCGGGGTCGGGGTGCTGCGGCGGCTGACCGAGGCGGGCGGCACGCTGAGCCCGAGCGCGTTGGAGAGGGCCACCGGACTCGCCCGCTCGACGGTCGACCGGATCACCGCGACCCTGGCCCGCATGGACTACGTCCGCCTCGACGGCCGTGACGTCGTCCTCGCGCCACGGGTGATGGAGCTGGGAAACGCCTACCTGGCCGCACTCCGCCTGCCCGAGCTGCTCGGCGCCCACGCCGACGCCCTCGCCGACGAGCTGGACGAATCGGTCTCGCTCGCGGTCGCCGATCTCGACGGCATCCGCTTCATCCACCAGGCCACCCGCCGCCGCGCGATGTCCGTCAGCTTCCGCATCGGCGACCTGCTCCCGGCCGAACGCACCGCGCCGGGCGCGCTGTTCGCGACCGAGTGGAAGCAGCCGGACTGGGCCCGCTGGCGCACCCGCCGCGCGACGGACCCCACGGACGCGGCCTTCCCCGCCGTACCGCCCCGCCGGCCTCAGGCCGAAGGACCGGCGGACGCCCCACTCCCCGACTCCGCCTTCGTCCAGCGCGTGGAACGGGCGCGCCGGGACGGCTGGGCCGTGGACGACCAGCTGATCGAACCGGGCCTGGTCGCCGTGTCCGTACCGGTACGGGATCCGCACACCGGCCGTCTGGCCTGCGTGGCGAGCGTGGTCAGCCACACCAGCCGGCACTCCGCCGCCGACCTGCGCGGCGGCCTGCTGCCCCGCCTTCGTACGGCGGTGACGGCGATGGAGACCGAGCTGCGCACCGCGCCACCGCCGCGGCCCGGCCCGCCGCCCTCGGGCCTGGCGACCTGGACGACGGCGTCCAAGCACCAGCTGGGCCGGGACTTCGTGGAATCCCTGGCCCGGGGACTGACCGTGCCGACCGCGTTCGGCGAGGGCCGCGCGGCGCTGTCCCTGAGCGACGTGGCACGGGCGACCGGCCTGGCCCGGGCCACGGCCCGCCGCGCCCTGCTCACCCACGAGCACCTCGGCCTGGTACAGGCCCTCCCCGACCGCACCTTCACCCTGACCCCGCGCGTCCTGGACCTCGGCTTCCCGCCGCTGTCCCGCACCACGCTCCCCCGCCTCGCCGAGCCCCACCTGCGGGCGCTGGCCACCCGGTTGCACGAGCCGACGGCACTGGCGGTCCTCACCGCCGACGGCAAGGAGATCCAGTACACGGCCGGGGCGGGCGCGAGCCGCGTCCTGACCGTGCACATCACGGTCGGCGCACGCCTGCCCGCCGCGCAGACCTCTCTTGGCCGAGTCCTCCTGGCGGACGCCGGCGCTCCCCTCCCCCCGGCTCTCGCCGAGGTACGCGCCCAGGGATACGCCCTGGTCGACGAGGAACTGGAGTCGGGCCTGCGATCCATCGCCGTACCGGTACGGGACCGGGCAAGCCGCGCCGTCGCCGCGCTGAACGTCGCCACCCACGCGGCCCGCCGCACCCTCGAGGACTGCCTCCACGACGTCCTCCCCGCCCTGCGCGAAACCGCCGCCCACATCGAGTCCGACCTCCACACGGCCTCCCGCTTCACCCCCATCCCCACCTCCTGACCCATCCCCGCGCCCCACCACCGGACGCGCCCCACCCGCTACACTGTCGACCGGTGACTCCGTCACCACTGCTCAGCACTGCCTTCGTAGCTCAGGGGATAGAGCACCGCTCTCCTAAAGCGGGTGTCGCAGGTTCGAATCCTGCCGGGGGCACCGACCTGGACCGCAGGTCAGAGGCGGTTTCGGCCCCTCGTTCAATTCGAACGGGGGGCCGCTTTCATGATCGAATGCCACATGGATGCCACATCCCCACGCGGCATCGTTCTTATCTCACCCTTACGAGTGACTGGACTAAGTGCTACCAGCACGTAAGGTGACTCTCACGGGACGAGCAGGCGCGTCTCCCCGCGCGCGCTTGAGACGCGCGTCCCGTGGACTGTGCGGTGTCTGGCGGGGAGGCCGGCCCGCACAGGCGAGGGCCCCCGTCGCTGTTGTCGGCGGGGGCCCTTCTGCGTTCCAACGTAAACCGCCCCGGAGCCATCGGCACCCGGGGCGGGACGCCTTGACCGAAGTCCGGCGTCTAACGGCCGGTCAGGCGGAGACGCGCACGCCCTTCCGGCCGCTCCGATCCCGCCCGCACGCCTGATCACAGACATGTGGGCGGCGTCTACTTACCATCATCTTGCCAAGATCATTAAATTTGCCCGACCAGGCAAAGACAACAGGCGATGATCATTACAGCGTGGGCGCGTGCCACTCGACCCGATGCCCGACTGGGTACACGCCCGCTGCCGGGAGATCGGGGAACGCATTCGCGAGGCCCGTCTCGAGGCCGGCCTCTCCCAGGTCCGGTTGGGCGAGCGCATCGGCCGCGACCACCGCACGATCCATCGCTGGGAATACGCCCAGCGCGTGCCCGACCTGCGTGACCTCCTGCTCCTGGCCGACGTCCTGGAGACGTCGCTTCCCGAGCTACTCGGCGAACGGCCGCCCCGACAGGGGTGACGGGGCGGCCGCCCTCTCCAGCGCCGCTCACTCCCCGATTCGCCGTCTGGGGGACGCTGGAGCTCTGGCCCGCTCCTGCCGTCACGGCGTGCGCCAGGAGCGGAAGTCGGTGTCACGGCGCCGGCGCGAGCGCGAGTTCCTCGAGGTCGGTTACACGCTCCACGCCTTCGAGTGTCACGACCAGGCGGCTGGCAAGGATCCAGCGCATGCGCTCGGCATCGAGGAACGAGACGCGGTGCACCCCGCTTCTGCCCGGTGCGGGTACAGCCTCGAGCGTGTCCGGGTCGTACAGCTTGCCGGCCACGCCCCATGACGGTGTGTGCGAGACGAGGGCGGCCGCCCAGCCCTTGCGGAGGAACGGGCAGTGGTCCACCGCCAGCAGTGCACAGGCGGCATGGAGGGGCGGGGACGTGGTCTGCTCTCCGTCCGCGATCGGCTCACCGTCTGCTGAGCCGAGGAGGAAGAGCGTCCGCTCGTCACGCCGTGTCCCGATCGTCGGGCCACCGCACATCTGGCACAGCAGGCGGGTCATCGCCTGCCGTTGCCGAAGCGCGTGGACCATCTCGAACTGGGGGCGGCCCGATCGCGTCGCGGGCATGCGCATCCATAGGGCACCGAGCTGGCGGTCGACGTGACTGTCCTCGTCCTGGAATCCGAGGCCAACACCACCGCGGCCTACGCGCAGGGCGAGGGGCTGGGGTGGGATCCGTTCTCCGGACCAGGCGGCGATGAAGGGGACGGGGATGCCTTCCCAGTACCGCATGGGGCGGACGGCGGCGGCCTCTACGGTCGGCACGTGCGTAGCTCCAGAGCGAGAGAGTGCAGGGCGTGGCGGGTCTCGCAGCGGCTGGCGTCTTCCGCGCACTGCTCGCACGAGCCGGGGTGATTGTTGCGCGCAGCCAGGACGGCGCGCCGCGTACAGGGCCTGCAGGCGCGCGGGAACCAGTGGACGCCGTCGTCCTTGCGCTCGCCGAGGTCGACGGCCGTGGCGGTGGACAGCGGTTCGCCGCCCCACACGCACTCGGCGCCGCGCGCTCGGGCGTCTGGGAGGACCTCGAGCGGTGGCAGCTGGATGAGCGGCAGCAGCGCGGCCGGGATGTCGACCAGCGCTCTGGTCTCGGTGGTCGTCATGCGGAGGCCTCCGTGTCGGGGTGGTGACTGCCGGGGTCGGCGGCAGCGGCGCGCCTCGAGGGGCTGCAGCCGTAGCCGGGCGGGCACTCATAGAGGTCGACGTCCAGGACGTGAGCGCCGACACTGCCGTGCGCTCGCCCGGCCGGGGCACCGCCTCGGTGCAGCGACCGTGCGCACCAGCAGCAGGCCCAGCCGGAGTACTGGGCGTGGGTGAGATCTAGAGGCGAGGGGAGCGTCACATCCGGTCGGCCAGCGGCACGAGGTCGTAGGCCTGGCGGCACGGCAGGCAGGCGAAATGGTTGCCGGCGGAACCGGGGCCGCTGCCCTGCTCGGTGGCCTGGATGAGGCGTACGCCCCGTGCTTGCCCCTGGTGCCAGGAGCAGTAGCCGTAGCTGGTGGGGCTGGTCTCTTGGCTGGCTGACTGCGTAGTCTGCGGCATGTCGACGCTCCTCAGGCGTTGACCGTGCCCCGGGAGGCCCGCCGCCTCGCCGGGGTTTCCTCGTGCCGCTGACGCTACGAGTGTGATGTGCGACACCCCTAGGGGTGTGCAGATTTGTGCAACATCTAGGGCTGTACTCGGCCAAGGGCCGGATCCCTGCCCTTGACGGTGTCCGTCGCCGGCATGACGGTGGTGCACAGTCCTGCACATGCCGTCATAGGAGGCCTCCGTGTCGCTACGGTTCATCGGCATCGACCCGAACACAGGTGACCATGAGTCGCCGACCGTCTGGGTCGACCAGGAGAAGCAAGAACTCGTGCTTCAAGGGTGGAAGCCGAGCCCGGAGTTGGAAGCCGAGTGCGCCGCCTTCGAGGTTCCGGGACACGCCGTCGGCATCCCCGACCACGAGGCCGTGATCCGTGTCCCTGCCCGCATGGTGCCGATGCTCAGGAAGGCCTGCGATGCCCTCGACAACCCCGCCTGACTTCGCTGACCTCCTGGCCGGCGCGGCCCGCTCCGCCGTCCATCTGGAGATGCGGGACGCCTACGCCGTCGACTACGAAAAGGGGCCGTTCGCCGACTGGCGGGCCGGCATCCGGCCCGATCCGGCGGACAGGGCGTCCTGGTGGCGGCCCTGGCTCGACCTGGTACAGCAGGCCGTCGCGCGCGGCGTGGTGATCCGCCGCGCGCGGATCGTCTCGGAGCCGGTCAGCGAGTACACCCGCTTCCTCTACGACGGCACCTTCACCAACGTCGCAGCGGGCGAGCAGGTCCGCTGGCTCCCCCGGCGGCAGGCATCCACCATCGCTCTGCCCGGCAACGACTTCTGGCTGTTCGATGACCAGGTGGTGAGGTGGAACCACTTCACCGGTGAGGGCCAGTCCGCCGGCGGCGAGGTCACAGAGGATCCGGCCGCTGCCAAGCTGTGCAGCGAGGCCTTCGAAGCCGTCTGGGCGCGAGCAGTTCCGCACGACCAGTACAAGATCCGCTAGCACGCACCGGACAGGCCAGCTCATGCCCCTCTCCCCGTCCTCGTCCGCCCAGGCCGCGCGCGAGGTCGTCGCTCACCAGCTGCGTGATCTACGCAAGAGCGCCGGGCTGACGGTCGTTGAGCTGGCCAAGCGGTGCGGCTGGCACCACGCCAAGACGTCCCGGATCGAGAACGCCAAGACCGCGCCGACCGCCACCGACATCCGCCTGTGGTGCGCAGCATGCGGCGTCGGGGACCAGGCCCAGGACCTCATCGCCCGGTCCCTGCACGCCGAGTCGATGTATACCGAGTGGCGCACGCAGGTCCGCGACGGTCTCAAGGCCCTGCAGGGACGCGAACCGCGGCTCTTCCAGGACACCGAGCGTTTCCGGGTCTACTCCTCGTCCCTCGTCCCCGGCCTGCTGCAGACCGAGGGTTACGCCGCGGGCGTCCTCGGCATCAGCGCCCGGTTCCGCGACGTACCGGTAGATGACAGCGCGGACGCTGCCCGGGCCCGGGTCGACCGTAGCCGCATCATCCACGAGCCGGGCCGGCGCTTCGTGTTCGTCATCGAGGAGGCCGTCCTGCGGTACCAGGTGGGCGATGCCGACACCATGGCCGCCCAGCTCGGCTATCTGCTGACGGCCGGCGCTCTGCCTCAGGTCTCCCTCGGCATCATTCCGGAATCCACCGACTCACGGACCCAGTGGCCCCGCGAGACGTTCCACGTCTACGACGACCGCCTGGTCAGCGTCGAACTGGTCTCCGCGCGCGTGCGCATCACCCAGCCGTCCGAACTCGCCTTGTACCTGCGCGCGTTCGAGCAGCTGCGCAGCATGGCCGTGTACGGCAGCGAGGCGCGTGCGCTCATCCTGCGGGCCATCGAGGTCCTGCGCTGAGGCCAAAGCGCCCAACTGCCTCGAGGGCTCGGCTCGTTGTCAGTGCTGTTCCGTACGCTGGCCGCATGCCCTCCGACGCCTGCCCTGGTTCCGTGCGGTCCGCGCACGCCTTGAACAGCGAAATCCGGCAGCTGTGGCGGCGGTCCGGCGGCCGACTCAGCGCGCAGGACCGGTCCCGGTACGAGCAGCTGGTCACCGAGTGGGCCGCAGCTCTGCGCAGGGAGTCAGCCGGCGAGCCCGGGCAGCACGAAACGGCCCTCGCCCTCCCGTAGGAGAGCGAGGGCCGGAGTTCATGCCATGCGGCGTCGTTCCGCTGGCAGGCCGAGCGCCATGGGCGAGGGCGTCGGTGAGGGTGAAGGGCTGCCAGGCTGTCCAGCACCATCCCGCCGGCAGACCAGGGCGTCAGGGTCCCAGTCCGGTGCCTGCAGGGAGTAGCCCGAGGGGCAGTTCTGGCCGTCTTTCCCGTCCTTGCCGTCTTTTCCGTCCACGCCGTCCTTGCCTGGCGGGCCTGCCGGCCCGGACGGGCCAGGTGGCCCCGAGGGCCCGGCCGGCCCGGGCGGTCCGGTCACCGTCGCGCCCGGGGCTCCGGAAGGTCCTGGCGGCCCGCTCGGTCCGGGCGACGGCGTCAGCGTCGGAGCAGCCTTGCCCGGCTCGCCCTTGGGGCCTTGAGGCCCTGCAGGACCGGGCACCGGAACGGGCACCTCGGCGCGCGCCGGCAGGTTACTCACCGCGGCGGTGGGATCGGGTGCTGCTGGCGTGCCGCCCTTGGCTTTGATCTGGGCGCGCAGCACGCGCACGTCACCGGCGAGGGTGGCCACAGCGTCGCCGCGCAAGTTGGCCTCTTGGGCGAGGGCGTCTGCGCGGCGGGACTCGGCATCGATCCGCAGCCAGACGAGGACGACCGCGCCGCACAACACGAGGAGGACAGCCGCGGTGGCTAGGGTTCGCCATCGCTGTGCGAGGGCGGCCTGGGTCGTCGTCACGTGGGTTGCCCTCCTAGCTCAGCGATGCGTTGCCGGAGCCGCTCGTTCTCGGCAGTGAGCACGGTGATCTGGCCCTGCAGGGCGGCCTTGTCTGCGCGCTCGCTGGCGAGTTCGGCGTACGCGGCCGCGAGGAGCCTTTCGTTCTCGGCGAGTTTCACCTGCAGGCCGTTGCGCTCCTCCTGCAGGTTGTCCACGAGCGTCGAATACCCCCCGAGGACGGCGCCTGACTGGCTGGCCGCGTTGGCGCCGCGGTGCCCGATCACTGCGGCGCCGGCGGCTGCGAGCCCGACGACGATGGATCCGACAGCGCCAAGCGTCGCAGCGTCCACGCGGTCCTCCGTTGTGCTGTGGGGGGTGTGAGCGCAGCCCCTGGGCCTGCGTCACCCGTTGCCGGTCTGCCCTGCGATTCAGGCTCCGGTGACGTCCTTGCCGCCGCCAGTGGCGGGCGCGTTCGGCACCACCCAGGTGATGCCGTACGCGCCGAGGACGGACAGGACGATGGTGACGATCTCGGCGGTCGTGATCCGGCCGTCCTGGACGGCGGTGACGGTAGCAGTGGCGCCGGCGGCGAGGCCGGAGACGACTGCCTTGGCAACCTTGGATATCTTCACGGTGATCTCTTCTCAGGCGGGCTGCGCCGGGCGGCGGCAGCCGATGACGATGGCGGGGTCAGGCCGGGATCCAGACGCCGTTGCGTACGAATCCGTGCAGGCCGCAGCACTTCCACAACAGGCTCGGTTCGAGGTGCAGGGGCTCGCGCGAGACCAGAGTGTGCGCGCTCGTGCCAGCTCCCACCCAGCAGCCCTTGTGCACCTTGCGGTCCTCGGGCACGTCCTCGAGGGCCTTGCACCAGTGCCAGAAGAACGGGGTGGACTCGTGCTCCAGCCAGCCGAAGTAGATGTCGTCGGTCAGCCGGGTCATGCCGGCCGTTTCGAAGCCGGGCCAGTTGGCGGGTGGCGTTCTGGGGGCGTGGGTCACGACTGCAGGGCCTCGCCGAGTTTGGCGAGGGCGGCCTGGGCGCCGGCCTCGGCGGCGGCCTTGATCTCCTCGGCGGTCAGGCCTCCGCCGGCGCCGAGGGCGGTGACGAGCTTGTCGATCGTCGCGGCCTGGGCGCCGAGCTGGGCGAGGATCGCGGTGGTCTGCTCGGCGGCCTTACGCGAGTGCGCGTAGCCGGAGGCGAGCGCGGTCTGTACCTGGATCTTGCCGTCCGCCAGGCCCGTGTCCTTGGGCCAGGTGGTCTTGGCCCAGGCGGGGACGGCGATCTCGTCGGTGGGCTGCATGTCGGTCTCCTCGGGGTGCGTGCCGCCGCCGGCCCAGGCGCGGAAGTCGGCCTCGGACAGGTAGGCGATGGAGCGGTCCACGGGCTTGCTGGTGAACTGCCAGATGAGCGGGGCCCGGCCGGAGGGGCGCGGCTGGCTGGCGGCCTCGGCGCGGCTGTAGGCGGCCTCGCCCCACGGGTACGCCGGGTACCACAGCGGAACGTCGGCGGGGGCGCGGCCGGCGGCGATGTCGTCCGCGCTGGTGTAGATGCCGACGCGCTGATTGGGGAAGGCGGCCTGGACCGTGTGAATCCAGGTGGTGGCCCACGCGCGGATCTCGGCGTTGTTGCGGCCGCGGTAGTTCCGGCCGTCGGAGTACCGCTCGAGGTCCAGCCAGTGGGTGTAGCCGGCCTTCGCGTACGGCTTGACCGTGGCGATGTAGTGGGCGGCCTCGGCCTTGGGGTCCTGGGTGGGCCAGCCGAAGTGGTAGCTGCCAGCGACCAGTCCGGCGGCGAGGATGCCCTTGATGTGGGTGGCGAACTTCGGGTCCACGGTGTGCAGGCCCTCGGTCGCCTTGGCGAAGGCGAACGTGAGGCCGCTCCGGCGCAGTGCCGCCCAGTCCTGGGTGCCCTGGTAGGCGGAGACGTCCATGCCGCGGCAGGTGGCCATCGGCACCTCCTGAAATGACGAAGGCCCCGGCCTGGTGGGCGCGGGGCGTGCGGGGGTTGGTGGGGCTGTCAGGCCGCGAGCCGGAACTGGTAGACGTCGACCTCACGGCGCAGCGTCTGATAGGTGGACAGGCGCATCCGGAACCAGCCGTCGATGCCCCACGAGGTGTTCCACGAGTTCGGCAGAGCCACGACGGTGCGGTCCAGGTCCAGGTCGCCGCCGGAGGTCAGCCGGACCGACTCCAGGACAGCCGCGTACACCTCGTGCCCGCCGTCGACCGGGCTGCGCTCCCAGCCTGCGACGTCGATGAACCCGTTGTGGTCGGGCTCGAAGAATGCGCGGTGCCAGGGCAGTCCGAAGAGGAGGCCGCCGCTCTGCAGCGCGGATGCCACGCCGAGCGCCGTGGTGGCGGTGCGGTAGCCGTCGAACCAGCCGCGGGCCTTGCCGTAGCGGGCGACGCCGAGGCCGGAGGAGCCGCAGTCGGTGGCGGGGTATGCGACGTCGCGCCACTGGTCCTCGTGGGTGCCGCCGGAGTACCAGCGGATCGCGAACTGCTCGCCGGCCTTGCTGTCGCTCGTGCTGAGGCCGATCTCCTCGAGCCGGGGCGCGTCCAGCAGGGCCGACAGGGCGTAGGTGGCGCCGTTGCCGGTGCAGGATCCGAGTTCCTTGGCGGGTGGCGCGCCGGGCAGCAGCTGGGTGACGTCGATGCCCTGTGCGTCCAGGTTGGACTGGTCGAGGATCGGCACCTTGGGCAGCCACTCGGCCGGCTTGAGCTTGGCCGGGTCGATCTCCGTCACCGTGTGGTTCAGGGACCGACGGTCCAGGACGAGGTGCCGGCCGCACAGCGGGTGCAGCGGGTACTCGCGGACGCGGGTGATGTACGAGGACTGGGGCATGCGGGACCTTCCGGTGAGCATGAAAAACGCCCCGGTCGGGGCGAGGGTGGAGCGGGGCCGGTCAGCTGACGTAGGCGTAGGCGAGGATCCCGGAGCCTGCGCCGAAGGCTCCCGCGGTGAAGCCGGCCCCGCTGACGGTGGGCGGAGTGCTCAGGCCGGTGTCGGTGCCGCCGAACCCGGGCGATGCGGACGCGATACCGGCGTCGGCGGAGCCCTCGCCGGCCAGGCTGGGCTGTGTCGTGGCCTTGACCATGACGCCCAGGTAGTGCAGGCCGGCGTAGGTCGTCGTGTAGGACGAGGCGGTGCCCGCGGTGGTCTGCGCGATGGCCAAGGTCTTGACCGTGTTCGAGGCCCAGGACGCCGTCAGCTGGTCGGCGGTGCGCGCGAGCATTTTCCGGCCCGAGTCGTGCAGGCTGAACCACCAGTTGGTGGGGCTCGCGGCACCGGTGCCGCCCGACACGAACGTGATGTTCGAGATGGTCAGGCCCTTGGGCAGCCAGATCGGCACCAGGTACAGCGTGCCGCTGGTCGGCGTGGACGCGGTGCCGCACCGCAGCCGCGACGTCGTCTCGTACCGCCCGGCCGGCCGCATGGCCGCCTCGAGGGCGTTCTGCGGGACGAGGTCCTGGTCCACGAGGTTGGAGCCGGGAAGAGCGGTCATGCCGCCGGGGCCGGTGACGGGTCCGGCCGTGGACACGCTCATGGCCGTGGCCGCGGTCCAGCCGTTGCCGGTGAAGTCGTTGTTCAGCACGGTGCAGCCGGTGGCGCTGGCGGCCATGGACAGCGCCGAGGAGGCACCGCCGGCCAGCTTGCGGACGCTGTTGCCGACAACCAGACAGCCGGTGGCGTTGGTGGACAGCCGGATCCCGGACGAGGCCGGCGAGCGGATGACGTTGCCGGAGATCACGGCGTCCGTGGAGTTGGTCGCGCCGTCCGCGCCCTGGCCGACGAAGATGCCGAAGTTGGACCCGGTGCCGTCGACGGTGTTCCCGGCGACGGTCACACCGACGGACCCCGAGGCATTGAGGGCGTTCGAGCCGGCAGCCCGGACGCTGTTGCCGGTGAGGGTGGCGGCGTCGGAGTAGTGGGCGTAGATGCCGGTGGACGTCGTGGTGTCGACCTGGTTGCCGGAGATGTTCGGCGCCGAGCAGTTCTCGCAGTGGATCGCGTTGCCGGTGATGGAGCGGATCACGTTGCCGGTGACGGACACCCCGGCAATCTTCGATGTGGCGTAGCCGAGGACGCGGATGCCGCTGTCGGTGCCGGCCCCTTCGATCGTGTTGCCGCGCACGGTGACCGTGTGCTGGGTGATCGCGGTGGTGGCCGGGTCGGGCTGGGTGACGAAGACACCGGAGTAGCCGGTACCGGTGATGACGTTGTCGGCGATGACCGCGCGGCGCCACCCGTAGCCGTAGATGCCCTCGCGCAGGGTGCCGTCGATCCGGTTGCCGATGACCTGGATGTTGTCGAAGGTCACGCCGGCGGCCACGGTGTGGGAGCCGACCGCGCGGCCGAACACGCCGAGGCGGCTCGAGGGACCGAAGTAGCAGCCCGTCACGAGCACGTTCCGGCTGGGCGTGTTGTCGAAGGCGCCGATGCTGCTGCTGCCGCTCTTGGCGATGTCGATCTGGATGGCCTCACTGAACTGGCGGCTGCTGTTCCCGGAGTTGTCGCGGTAGCCCTCGAAGCGGCAGTTGATCGCCCTCGCGCCGTCGGTGGAGTTGAACTCGAGGGCGTGCGCGCTGCTCACGTTGCGGACGATGACGTCCTTGACCGTGATGTCCGAGCAGTGCAAAAAGTTGATCACATCGGTCTCGGCGGTGACCGTGCCGGTGGTGCCGTCGGAGGCGTTGCCGTCCCAGATGCCGCCGAGGACCTGGATGTGGGAGTGGCCGGAGTAGCCGGAGAACGTCTCGGTGCCCAGGAAGTTCCTCAGGAGGCCGGCGCCGGTGCCGATGGCCTTGAGGGTGGCTCCGTACGCCCAGATCGTCGTGTTGTCGTACACCACGAGGAAGGTGGAGATCCCGTAGGTCCGGCCCGGCGGGATGTAGACGATGCCGCCGCCCGCACTGTGCGCGGCATCCAGCTGTGCCTGGATCTTGGCCCGGTCGTCGGTGGTTCCGTTGCCGACCGCTCCAGTGACGGCAAACCACCTGACGGCGCTCTGGTCGTTCAGATTGGGCGCGGTGATCGGCTGGTCGAACGTGACCGCATCCTCGAAGACAACCGGGCCGGCCACCTCCTGCGGGTCGGTGGTCGCCAGGTCCAGCTTGGTGCCGACAGCGTCCAGCGCCTGCGTGGCCTGTTGCATGGCGCCGGAGGCGACCTCGCGGCCTGCCTGGTACCAGCGCACGGGCTGGCCGCTGGCGTCCAGGTACTCGTACTCGATCTCGGAGACATCCTGCGCCTTGAAGGTGCGGATGGCGCCGGGCGAGCTGCTGCTGGCGGGGTTGGACTTGAGGGTGGCGATCGGGGTGGTGCCGTCCTCTTCGAACAGGGCGGTGACGATCGCGCCGGTGCCGGCGACCCTGACCAGGACGGGGTAGTCGGGGACGACGTTGCCGGCGTCGTCGGTGAGGACGTCGGAGGGCGTCCCGCCGAAGGTGTAGAGCGGCATGCGTGAGGCGCTCCTTTCAGTCGAGCCAGTACGAGCCGGAGATGTCCACCCAGGACACGCCGGGGGCGCCACCGGAGACTTGGGAGCCGTCCTGGCTGTACCAGATGAGCGAGCCGCGGCCGCCGAGTGAGTTGGCGTCCTGGTCGGGGCTGAAAATCTCCACGCGGCCGACGCCGGTCATGGCGTCGCCGGTGAGGCTGGCGCCGCCGGCGAAGGAGGAGATCTGCTTCGGTATGAACGCGTCCGGAACGGTGCCGAGCTTGACGCCGGAGACAGCGATCAGGCCGCCGTCACTGCGCTCGATGCGTCCCCGCAGGTGGACCTGCCCGCGGTCGATGCGGCCCTCGGGCGTGGTCTGCCCGGCCTCGTAGCCGGAGGCGAGGCTGAGGGGCACCCAGTCGGCGACCGGCTCCCACACGGTGACCCAGGTGTTGGTGTCGTTGCTGACCTTGATCCAGGTGGTGCCGTCCAGGGCGACGACGACCGTTTGGGCGGGCGCGGTGGAGTACTTGGTGTCGCGGTCTGCCTGGTCGTTGGCGTGCTGCCACAGGTGCGGGTCGATGGCCTCGGCTAGGTCGGCGAGGTGGCCCGGCATCGTGGGGCCGTCACCGCCGCCTGGTACGGGGAGGTTGGCGTATCCGAAGGTCGCCAAGAGGTGGCCTCCTCTCAGGAGAACGTGATGGTGATCTGTCCGCCGGTGACGGCCATGTAGTCGGATGAGCCGCTGGCGTAGATGGCCAGGCCCTTGGCGGAGCCGGAGGCGAGCGCGGTGACCCAGTTCTTGGGGAGCGTCGCAGTGCCTTTCGCGCCGGCGGACAGCCGCAGCAAGTCCTCGGGGCCGTCACCGAGGTTGAGCTGTCCGGACGGCGGCGAGCCGTAGTTGTGGAGGTACAGGTGCAGCGGCCGCTTGGCGTTCACGCCGGCTCCGGCCTTGCGGGTGAACTGGACCTTCATCCCGGACACGGTCTTGCCCGCGCAGGCGCTTTGGATCGCCGAGCCGTAGAACCAGGCACCCCTGCGATTGCCGCGGCCGGTCCAGTCGCCCTGGACGGGCGTACTCGCGTAGTCGTCCGGGCGGCCGGCGCGCCAGCTCCCGGACGCGGTCGGCGAGACGGTGACCGGTTTGGGCGTGGGGACGCCGGGCGTGGACGGGGAGGGATCGGAGGCGTCGGGGACCTGGAAATAGATCTCGATCTTGTCGTCCACCTTGCGCACGTAGACGGCGGTGGCGGCCTGCCAGCCGGTGCCGCTCGGCGCGCCGGTGCCGTACGTGGCTGCTCGCACGACCTGGACGTCCTGGGCGGCCTGCGTGGCTGCCTTCTGCAGGTCCTCGGCGTCGGTGATGGCGGGGTCGTCGCCGAGCCGCCACAGGACCACAGGGACGCTGGAGAGGCGTACGGCCACCCAGTCGCCGGCAGCCCGGTTGCGGTAGCTGTCGGGGCAGGCGACTTCCATCAGCAGGGAGCCGTCGCCGAGCTGCAGGTTCACGCGGCCGGACTCGGTGACGTCGGCGACCTGCAGGGAGACGACGTCACCGCTCTGCCCGCCGGCGGTGAGAGCGGCGGCGAGCCGCTCGGCCTCGCCGCCCAAGGGGTCGGCCATCACAGCCTCCTGGCGGTCGTGCGGGTCTTGCAGGACATGGAGGCCGCGCCGAGCGTGTAGCTGATCGAGTCGATGAGGTGCCGCTCCCACACCCCGGCGTCCACCTCCACGGCCGTGACGTCGCCCGGTTCGAGGGCCGGGTTGCACACGGCGGTGAGCGACAGAGCGGCCTGAACGCCGAGGGAGTCGGCGAGCTTCGCCCGGGCTACCTGCGCGGCCTGCCCGTAGCTGGTGATCAGCGAGGACGAGTACCGCTGGGTACGCACCCGGACCCCGAACAGGCCCAGTCGCTGCGGCGCGCCCGGGTCGTTGATCGGGTCCGGGCCGGCGTAGGTGATCGAGTTGGGGTCGTCGTCCCATGCGAAGGCGGGGCCGACCGCGGGCGAGCCGTCGCCGCCGTCGCCGCTGACGGCCCACACGTTGGCCAGGCCGTCGCGGGTGGTCTCGGGCTGCGGCTGGACCAGGGCGCCACCCACGCCGCGGGCGATCTCCCAGACGACCGGGTCGTTCAGGGTGGGCACCGGGCCGACGACGATGACGCCCCGGGCGTCCGCCCAGATCTCACCGGCGAGCGCGGCCGCGATCCCGGTGGACGTGCCGGTGGAATCCGAGCCCGAGGAGAGCACCGACCACCGGTCGTCCGCGGCCACAATCTGCGGGACCTGCGTGTCGGGGTCCACGCCGGGCCGCCACGCGACCGGCACCCCGGGCAAGGCCTCGCTCACGAGCTGGGGCACGAGCGTGCGCGCGGGCCCGGGCCCGACCGTGCGCGGCACCGGGAAGGGGTCGCGCAGATCGTCCTCGAGGCCCTCCAGCTCGACGCTGATCCCGTGCAGCGTCCGGCTGGTGTGGCTCACCGAGTACCGGCCAGCCGGAAACCACACCGGGTCGCGGCGCGGCAGCTGCACGCCCTGCCACAGCCGCACGTTGGTCGTGATGGAGTTGATGCCGGTGCGGCCCTCGCCGACGCCGAGGAGCTCGGCCTGCCCGCTGTAGCGGTTCTCCGCGGTACGGTCCGCGGTCACCTGCGCCGAGCCAGCCACCAGGCCGCACCTGGTCCAGGTGGTGCCGCCGTCGTTGGACCACTCGGCGTAGTACGGCCGGCCGATCGCCTGCGGCAGCGCCGCGAGGACCTCCGGGGCGATCGGCATCATCCCAGGACGCCGTTCGTCGCCAGCTGCTGGTACGTGGCGAACGTCGCCGCCACGGCGTCGTACGAGCCGTAGTTGGCGGCGAGGTTGTCCCAGGACCAGCCGGGCATGCGCATGGGCTGGCCGGCGGTGTCCGGGCGGGCGACCTGCCGCACCGAGGCGGTGAACGTCCGTGGCCCGTCCGGAGTGGTGTCCACGGCCTCGGCCGGGTCGCCGAAGAGCACGAACTGGTCCGGGCGTTGGTTGGCCCCGCGGGTCTGGATCAGCCGGACTCCGGGCGTCGTGAGCAGGGTACGCAGCAGCTCGATCTGCTCGCCCTCGGCGTCGATCGTGATGTCCGAGGTGGCGGCCGCGTAGACGTCCTGGCTGGTGGCCGGGAACGGTGACCCTGCGACGTCGGCGGAGTCGATCCGCGCGGACCACTGCAGCTGGGGCCAGGCCGTGACGGTGACCCGGGCGGACAGGCCTGGCTCGTCCAGCGACTTGATCCACACGTCGGCGGGCGGGGTGGGCTCGTCCACCGTGACGGCCAGCGAGGAGGACGGGCCTGTGCTGCCGTCGGCGAGGATCGGGGTGGCGGTGTAGACGACCGCCACCCCGAGCGGCGCCTCGTGGTCGTACGCCGCGCCCACGCCCTCGATGGCCCACGCGGGGTCAGCCGACCGTACTGGCACGGCCTGCTGGCCCGGGTCGGTGCGCAGGATGCGCACCTTGCGGACATCGGTGGCACGCGCGTACGGCGTGGCCGCGCGGTAGTCGACGCCGAGCACCACGCCCGCATATGTGGCATCCACGCTGGCCGTCAACCACCCGTCGGGGCTGACGGCCGGTGTGGGCGGGGTGATGTGCGGCGCGGACGGGTCCACGATCATCGGCATCGCGGGCGCCTCCCTTCCTTCTACTTGGTGCCGGCGCGGACCTTGCGTCGCACCTGGCGCATACCGGCCGCCACACGTCCGTCCGCCCGCTGGTCCACGTAGGCGGGGAACGCCGTACCGTCTTCGAGGACCAGATAGAGCCGCTGCCCGGAGGCGAGCGCACCGCCGTGGGCCTGCGCGGTGGTGGTGTAGGAGGCGGGTGAGACGCTCGGCGCCTCGGGCACGGCGGCGTCCGCGAGGCGCGCGGCGGCCGCCGTGACCTTGGCCGTGGTGTCGTCCATGCCGGCGACCACGCCCAGAGCCGTGTTCGCGCCGACGGGCATGAGGGCCTTGGCCGGGCTGTGGATGCCGAGCTTGTGCTTGATGCTCTTGACCAGGGTGTCGCCCAGCTTGTTCATCTCCGCCTGCAGTTCCTTTTCCTGGGACTGCAGGCCGGTGAGAAATCCCTTGGACGCGTTCTTGCCGGCGTCGAACATGGCGTCGGCCATGGTGTTGCCGTACGACGTCGACAGCTTGGCGCCGGACTTGGCCAGCTGGTTGAGCTGGGCGATCTGGGCCTTGCTCGCGCCGGCCACGACTCCGGCGAGCGCGCTGTCCGGGCCCATCGCCACGAGCTGGCTGATGAGGTCCTGCGATAGGCCCCGCTTGGACAGGCCGGTGATGGTCGACTGGAAGGCTTTCACGGTGGCCTGCCGGTCCTGCAGGCCGGTGATGAGCTGGGCCGCCGAGGTGGCGTCGGTCAGATTGGACAGGCCGAGGAAGTCCGACGCTGTCTTCTTCTGGTCCGTGGCCGCCTGCTTGGCTGCTGCCAGTTTCGACTGCACCGAGTCCCGCTGCTTGGCCAGGCTCTGGAGCTTGGCCGAGGCCTGCGAGGAGGACGTAGCCAGCGCCTTGCCGGCGCCGCCGGCCGCCTTGAGGTCCTTGGTCAGCTCATCGAACGCCTTCTTGATGTCCGCCGCGCTGGCCGTGAGGACCTTGCTCACCGAGGACAGGTCACCGGGCACCTGCTTGCGGGCCGCCGCCGAGGTGCCCTTGGCGTACCCGCCGACATCGCCCATGGAGAGCGCGGCGCGCAGGGAGTCCTGGTGGTCGAGGACGGTCTCCCCGCCGCCGAACAGGACCAGCTCGGGCCCGCGTTCGCCGACCCATGCCCAGCCGCGGCGGGCGCCCTTGGTGCCGGTCGCGTAGCCGTGGCCCTGGCCGAGGGCGGACAGGGACGGGCCGTACCGGTGCTTGGCGTAGTTCAGCGCGGCCAGGAGGTTGTCGTAGCCGTTGAAGATGTCGTCGTGACCAGGGAACTTGTACGCGTTGAACGTCGCCGAGATGGTCTGCATGAGGCCCTTGGCGAGGTCCCCGGTCTTCGTGTTGATGTCGGTGTAGCCGTGCTGCACGGCCTTGGGGTTGCCGCCGGACTCCGTGGCGATCTGCCGGAGCACCTTGGCGACCATGGCCGCCGACGTCGACAGCCCGTTCGCCGCGAGCGCCTTGATCACGTACGGCCGCCACCGGGACACCCCGGAACCGCCGATGTTGGGCAGGCTCTTGGAGACCTGCTTGTCCGCCTCCTTGCTGTAGCCGAAGATCGCGTTGATCGCCCTGTCGGGCAGGCCCTTGACGGCCTTGCCCCAGCCCGTGTTGAGCCCGGGGATGCGGGAGAGCAGCGGGTCCACGACCGCCTTCACGCCCGCGCGCGCGGACGCCTCGAGGCCGTCCTTGATCCACCCGGCGACGTGCTTGACCGCCGACCAGGCCTTGGAGCCGAAGCCCTTGACCGCGGATGCTGCGGACCCTACCCAGCCGAACAGGCCGCCGCCGTCCTTGAAGCCGGGCAGCGGCCCGGACCCGCCGGCCGCCGCCCACTTCCGCAGGGCCATGACCGCGCCGTGCCCGCCGGCACCGCGGACCTCCTTGGCCGTCCAGACGTGCTCGTTCTTGCTGAGCCAGGCCGGGATGTCGTCGGAGGTCTCGGTGCCGGCACCGAACACCGGGCCGCCGCGGGCGAACTTGTAGGTGGACAACTTCGGGGCGCCAAAGGCGGAGGCGACCTTGTTCCAGACCGCGACGATGCCGTGGTTGTAGACGGTGTCGATGATGAACGACACCGGCTTCTTGGCGATCGCAGAGACCTTCGACCAGGCGGTGCCGATGGCGTCCTTCGCTGCGCCGAACGCGTCTCCGGTCTTGCCGATCGCCGAACGCAGGGCGGACAGCACGGGTGCGATCCCGTTGTGGTAGACGCCGGAGATCACCGAGCGGACGCCGTTGATCGCTGGCGTCACGGCGTTCGTCCAGAGCCACTTGGCCCAGCCGCCGACCGTGCGCAGCCCGGTGGTGAACCACCCGAAGATGACCTTGACACCAGTCCACATGAGGCCGAAGCCAGCGACCACCCAGCCGACGACGGGCGAGATGGCGTTCGTCCAGAGCCACGTCGCCCAGCCGCCGACGGTGCGCAGCCCGGTAGTGAACCACCCGAAGATGACGCTGACTCCGGCCCAGAGCAGCAGGAAGCCGGCGGTGATCCACCCGACGACGGGGGAGATCGCGTTCGTCCAGAGCCACGTCGCCCAGCCGCCGACGGTGCGCAGCCCGGTCATGAGCCAGCCGAAGACGATGCTCACCCCGGCCCACAGCAGCAGGGCCCCGGCGGTGATCAAGCCGATCACCGGGGAGATCGCGTTCGTCCAGAGCCAGGAGAAGATCGCTCCGAGTGCTTTGACCGCGAGGACGATCGGCGCGATCACGACGACGACCAGGAACGTCAGGAGGATGCGCGCTGCCGTGCTGATGAACGAGAACACGGGCGAGATCACGGAGGACCAGAGCCACTGGAAGGCGGATCCGATGGCGGACAGCGCCGTCATCAGCCCGGCGAACGTGGGCTTGAGGACCGAGTTCCAGACGTACAGGGCTGCGGTCTGGATGCCGGCCCAGGCGGCCTGGACGATCGCCCGGAACGTTTCGCTGCGCTGGTAGGCGACAACGAGGGCAGCAGCCAGGGCGACGATTGCCGTGATCACGAGGATCACGGGGTTGGCTTCCATTACCGCGTTGAAGGCGGCCTGCGCGATCGTCGCGCCGCGCTGGACGACGGTCCAGGCGAGGATGGCCCCGCGGTAGATGGAGAACACCGCGGTGACGGCTGCGGTGGCGATCTGCTGCGCGAGGATGGCCGCGGTGAAGCCGGCCACGGCGATGCCGATGGGGATGAGCCAGGTGCCCATGTCTCGCAGCCAGTTGACCACCGCGGTGCCGGCGGACCACAGGTCCTTGAGGACGACGATGACCGTGCCGCCGACGACGGTGGCCACGCTCACCAGAGGTGGCAGGACGGTGCGGTTCAGGAGGCTTCCGGCCTTGCCGAGGACGGGCAGGACCTGGCCGCCCAGGATGTTGACGAAGGCCTGCCGCACCGACCGTGTGAAGGTGGTGATCTCGTAGGCGGGGCCGGACCGGATGTCCCGGCCGAGTTGCTTCGCGGAGCCGTCCACCTTGCCCATGGCCGAGACGGCCTTGGACGGATCCAAGCTGAAGAGGGCCTTCCCCAGGTCCTCTGCTTGGGTTCCGAACAGGTCGACCGCAAGCTGGGATTGCTTGACCGGGTCCTTGACCTTGCGGAGGCGGTCCAGGACCGTATCGAGGCCCTTGCGGGCGGAGTCGCCGCCCTTGCCGATCTGCTCGGCCATGCCCTTGGCGGACAGACCCAGGCCCTTGAAACCGGCGATCGTTGTGGCGCTGCCGTCGACGGCCCGGATCGAGAACTCCTTGAGGGCGTCGGCGAGGATGTCCGTGTCTCGGGCGCCGCCCTGGATGCCCTGCCGGAACAGGCCGAGCGTGGTCTTGCTGTCGAGGCCCAGCTTGCGCAGCTGGACCGGGTACTCCTGGAACGTCTCGAGGAGGTCCTCGGCGTTCGGGCCGAGCGTCTGGAAGCCCTTGGCGATGACGTCCAGGGCGGTCTTGGCGTCCGGCGCGAGGTGGTTCTTCAGCTGGGCTGCCACCGCCTGCGACTGCAGGCCCAGGTCCGTGCCGAACGTCTTAGAGACGTCGGCCATCTCGGTGGCGATCTCGCGCAGCTGCGCCTTGGTCGCGTCCGGTGGGACGAGGCCGCCCTGCAGCGTGGCCTTGACCGCCTCTGCGGCGGTCTCCAGGTCATCGGTGACGCCCTTGGCATACAGGGAGCCTGCGACCTGACCGTACCGTGCTGCCTGCTTGGCGGTGGCGCCGAGCTGGGCCTTGAGCTGTCCGGCGATGTTGGACTGCTCCATCGCCTGGTTGAAGGCCTCGGTGAACTGCTCGCCCAACTTCTCGGCGACGGCTTCCACACCGAGCGCGGCGAGGACGCCCTCGAACGCGTCGCGGAAGCCTCCGCCGCTCTGCTCGCCGGCGCGCTGGCCAGCGTCGGCGGCGGGGCCGATGAGCTGGCGGCGCAGCTCATCGGAGATGCCCCGCACCGAGGGGATGACCTGCAGCGTGGCGTAGCCGACATTGGGCACGGGACACCCCCTGTTCAGTTGTTGAGCTAGGTGAGCTCCCCGCGGGCCAGGGCCCGGCGCCGTTCGGCGGCCCGGCCGAGCGCGGCCTTGCGCTTGGCGATCCGCTCGGGGCTGTTCTTGTCGCGGCCGCGGCCCACGCCGGGGCGGACCATCGGTTTGGGCGGCTTGGACTGCTTGCCGGGCTTCACGCCCTCGTTGGCGCGCTGCCAGTTGGCGATGCGCAGTTCGTCAACGGTGAGGGCCTGCAGGTGCTCCTGCAGGCCCCACAGGCCATCCGAGTTGCCCATCGCGATGCGCGTGCGGGCGGTCGGCGGGAACTGGCGGACCAGGACGCCCAGTTCCCGCCACGTCAGCCGGGGCCGGCCGTCCGGCCCCCGGGCGAACAGGTCGCTGAGGCGGACACCGTAGTGCTCGCGCAGGTCGGCCTCTACGGCCTCGCCGTGCTCCCTCAGGAGTCGGACGAGGCCTGCGATTCCCCCTCAGCTGCACCGCAGTGCTCGCGGTAGGCCTTGAACAGCGCCTTGAGCTTGTACTGGGGAAGCCGGGTGGCGCGAAAGGCCTTCCAGTCGTCCTCGCTCATCGCGGCCTGGAACACCCCGGTCATGGCAGAGATGTCGCCGCCCTCGGCGGCCTCCATCAGTTCCCAGACGTCCAGGTCCTGCATGTGCGTCATGGAGAAGCGACGGTTGGGGTCGTCCTTGGTCCTCCACAGGAAGCGGAACGGGGACAGATCGACCTCGGCCTGGACGGCGTTGAGGTTGAAGTCGAACGGCTGGTCGTCCGGCGCGGTGCTCTTGGTCGCGGTTCGGGTGGTCATGGGGTTACTCGCTTTCGCTGTTGCTGGTTGGCGGCTTGAGGACCTGGACGCTGTCGGCGAGGAGCGTGAGCCGGACAGTGCCGGAGCCGTCCACGGCCAGGCCGATCTCCATCGGTGCTCTGGCTACGAGCCACGGGAACGGCTTGCCGTCCACGGTGATCTCGGTGCCGCGTACGGTGATCTCCCTGGCCCGGACGGGCTCGGCCGGCTGCGCTGGCGCCTTGGCGGCGCGGCGCTCCTCGAGGAGTGCCGCGGCCACGCGCGAGCGCTGCTCGCGTGGGAGTTCCTCGCCCTCGGTGATGACGCCGAGCTGCACGGCCTTGGCGTGCAGCTCGCTGTCGCTGAACTGCTGCAGAGGCATGGGCCTCCTTGAGGGTGCGCGGTTCGGTGGGTGGGTGGAGCACCGGGGCGCGGTCCGAACCGCGACGAACGCCCGCGCCCCGGTGGCCTGGGGTCAGCTGACGGTGACCGCGCAGGTGTCCGTCTGGCCCTGATAGGTGGCCGTGACGGTCGCGGTGCCGGCGGCGATGCCGGTAACGAACCCCGCGCTGACGGTGGCCTTGGTGGCGTCCGAGGACGTCCAGGTCGCCTCGGCGGTGACGTCGGCCGTGGACGAGTCGGAGTAGGTGGCGGTCGCGGCCAGGGCCTCGATGTTCCCGGCGGTGACGGCCAGAGTGGCCGGCGTGACAGAGATGGACTGCAGGACCGGAGTCTCCTGCAGATCGAACAGGTCGCCGTCCGAGGTCGGGAAGATCGTGCAGGCGATCGTCGCCGACTCGAGGTCGGTCTCGTTCTCGCCGTGGTCGCCGTCCAGCGCACACTCGGCGTACAGGCTCGTGGCGAGCCGACGCTTCTTGATGCCTTCGCGGGTCTCGAACGCCACCTTGACCCGGGCCGGGCGCGGCACCTTGATCTTGGTGGCGGTGGAGCCGGGCCAGACCAGCTGGCGCGTCACGTCGTTGTCCTCGAGGGCCGTGAAGGACTTGGTGAGCTTGAAGTGCTGGCGGCTGGTCCGCACGAGGATGCCGCCCCAGGCGAACTTGTCGTCGGTGTCCTCGTCGCGGGACTCCGGGAAGCCGTCGTCGCCGTCCAGCAGACCGACCAGCTCCCAGTCGGGCCCGAACGGCTCGTCGGCGTTGGCGGGCAGGGTCGCGTTGAGGTTGAAGGACACGTACACGTCAGCGTCGGTCCACAGGTTTGCCTTTGTCGGGTCGCCGGCCACGGCGCCCTCCTTCCAGGTAGCAGATGCAGGGAGCCGCGGTTCGGGAGGTCCGCGCGTCAGGCCAGCCGGGGCCGGACGTTGGCGAGCACGGTGAACGTGGACAGCGGCCAGCCGGAGACGTCGTCCACGGCAGGGAGCGGCCCGGTGCCCGGGCGTACGCCGCGGATGACGTCGCCGGAGTGGACGATGAGCAGGCCCTGGCAGAGCATCGCCAGGTCGTGCGCCTGGTCGTCGTCCTCGTGCCAGCACGTCACCCGAAGCGTGACGCGCGCGTTGGCCATGGACGGGTGCGGCAGGTCGGCGTCCTTGCGGACCATGACGTACCGCAGCGGCGTCTCGGGGGCGCGGCTGCCGGGCACTCGGGTGCCCACGGTGACGCCGGCCGCGAAGTCTTCCGGCCGCCCGGCCAGCGCGGTGCGCAGGACGTCGGCGGCCGCCGCCTGGGCGTCATCGAAGACAGTCAGCGGCTTCACTGCTGCCACGCCTTGACCTCGAGGCCGACCTCGCCGGCGGCTCGGGTGAGGATGCCGTCGCGGGCCTGCCAGGACATGGCCCGGACGTCTTCGACGGTGACCGAGGCGGCGCCTCGGTCGGTGGTGTAGGCGTGCACGGAGACGACCGTGCCCTGGGGGACGTGCGGCCGGACGTGCGCGGCGATGGCCCCCGCCAGGCCGTTGACGGTGCGGCTGAGTTCCTCGCTCTTGAGGACCTGGCGGACGCCACGGCTGTCCAGTCGGAAGGATTGCAGCATCGGGCTCCCCTCCTATCCGGTGGCGCGGGTCATGGTGAACTCGATGTGGTGCGGCTTGCCGGTGATCGGGTCGGACCACTCGGCTACCTCGCCCTGCACCTCGAGCGTCATGCCGCGCCACTCGAGGCGGTCCGCGGCCGTGATGTCCGGGCGGGTCCCCTCGGCGGACTGCACACGCCAGCCGGTGACGACCGCCGTGCGGGTGGCATCCTGGTTCTCGGTCTGGCTGGCCGGCTGAATGTTCAGCTGGTCGACGGTCAGCCGGTCGACGGCCCCGGCAGACCAGTCCGGTACCGGGTTGCCGCCGCGGTCCGTGCGCGTGCCCGCGCGCACGCGCACGAGGGAGTCGAAGAAGAACATCAGGCCTCTCCGCCCGTGCGGACCTTGTACCGGTTGACGGCGGACACCCAGGCCTCGGTCGCGCCGGACGCGGCCTGCGCGCCGAACGTGACGGACTGCCCGCCGACGGCCTTGGACTGCACGCCCACCGGGATCGTCAGGACAGCCTCAGCGCGCTCGAGGACGGCCTCCTGAATGTCCTCGGGCACGTTGGTCAGTCCGTCCCAGCCGTGGGTGTAGACGACCTGCAGGCAGCGCAGCCGGTCGGGCCAGCGCAGGCAGCCGAGGCGGCGCAGCATGCCCGCCTCTGACCAGCTGTAGTCGCTGCCCTCGGTCAGTGCGGTGCCATCGAGGACCACCTGTGTCACGGCGACGGTGGGCCAGACGGGCAGCAACAGCGACTGCCTGCCGTTGCCGTCCAGCGTGACCGTGTCGTCGGTGACGAGGGTGACCCGGTGCCCGACCTGACCGCGGAAGCGGCGTGTTGCCTGGCGCAGGGCGAACAGCAGCTGCGGGTCGTCCGGAGCGCGGCCGACCTTGGCGGCCAGCTCGGTCGGGTCCGCGAGGTAGTCGTCAGCTGCCACCATCGGCCTTGGTAGCCGCGCTCGTGCGGGCCTTGTTCGCCGACGCCGGGCGCCGCTTGGCCGGCGTCTTCTTGGCCGCGGCCGTGGTGTCGGTCTTCGCGTCCTGTGGGTTCTCGGAGCCTGCGTCGGTCTCCTGGCCGTCGTCCGGGCCCGCGCCCTCCTCGTCCGCGCCCTCCTCGTCCGCGCCCTCCTCGTCCGCGCCCTCCTCGCCCGGGCCGTCCTCGGCGGCCGCCGACTCGGCGGCCTGCACCGGCTCGATGGTCGACGCTCCGTCGACCAGATCGTCCGCGCCGACGCCGAGCCGCTTGGCGTCGTCGTCGGACAGCTTCATCACGGTCTCTACGCCACCGCGCACGACCTTGTACTTCTTCAGCGGACCGCTCACCGCGGCCACCTCCTCGATGAGTTGGTCCACCGGCACGACGTCGGAGGGCCCGCCGCACGCGGCGTTTGCCGCGCCGCATGGGCAGCGCCCTCCGACGTGGCGGTGGATGAACAGGGTCACGGGGCGATCAGGCCGGCCGCGCGGAGCTTGGCCAGGAGACCGTTGATCGTGTTCCGGGCGTTGGTCAGGTCGGTGACGACCTTGTCGAACTCGGCCTTGGTCGGGGTGGCCCCGGCCGCGGCCGTCGTGGTGACCGCGGCCATGTCGGCCTGTGCCGCGGCCTGCTTGCCCTCGCGGGCCGCGCCGGCGGCCGGGTTGAGGTACGCCATGGGTGATGCCTCCGATCAGGCCGCGGTGAGGTCGATCTCGACGAACGCGGACGGCTGCAGGACACCGAAGGCCGCGCGCATCTCGGCGAGGATCGCCACGAGGTTGCGGACGAAGAAGTCCAGGTGAGAGTCCGTGATCTGGATGGTGGCCTGCTCGCGGTCCCACAGGACGGCCTTACGGAAGTCGCCGCAGTAGCCGGTACCCGCGGGGACGGCCTCGGTCTCGATGACCGGGATGCCCCACAGGACCTGGGCGGTGCCGGCTCCGGCAGGGCCGCCGAAATAGAACCTCGCCTCGTTGTCCTGCAGCAGGTCCAGCGCCTCGGTGTCGGCCGGGTTGAGCAGGTAGGCGTTCGGGATGGACCGGCCGACGGTGCGCACCAGGGTCTTGGCCTTGCGGGTCGTCTTGAGGAGGTTGGAGTCCCAGGCCTGCGCCTGGATCCCGCTCACGTTCGACAGTCCCTCGAAATTCTCGCCCGTGCCGTCGCCCTGGACCATCTGGTCTTCCAGCTCCTCCTCCAGGCCGTAGAGGAGGAAGGCATCGATCAGCGTCCTGATCTGCGCGGCGTCGGACAGAGACCGCTTGGTCGCCGGCATCCAGTGGGCGATCGTCTTGACCGCCGTGGTGATCTTCGCGAGGGCCAGGCCCGACTCGGGCTTGTAGCCGCCGCCCGCGTTGTTCACCAGCGGACCGGCACCGCCCGGAGCGGTCGGCGCTGCGGAGGATGTGGCCTCCGGCACAGGGGTGGCGTTGTTGGTCACCGAGGTGACGCGGACGTACTCCACCGTGTCGGAGGTGGTCTGGCCGGGGGTGACGACGTCCCGCAGGCGCAGCGGCCGCTGGAAAACATCCAGGCCGACGGCCAGGCCGCGGTAGTCGGGCTGGACCAGGGCACCGCCGGAGGTGTCGTCGCCTCCGGTGACCAGCGACTTGACGCCGAACATCTCGGACTGAACGCGCTGCTTCGCGCCGAACTGGCCGTTCGGGGCCTGCGCGAGGAGGGCCTTGTACTCGGGGGACTCGGTGAACTGCTCGCCGAGGCTCTTGGCCTTGTCGGGGAGCAGGAACCCGGACGCGGTCTGCCGGCGGCCCTCGTTGTCGGTCTTGGCGTTGAGGGCGATGTCGTCGCCGAGCTCGGCGAGCGTCTTACGCAGCTCCTCGTTGCCCTTGAGCTTCTCGATCTCGGCCTTCGCTGCGGTGGCCTTGGCCATGTGCTCACGCAGCTGGGTCGTCTCCTCCTCGGTGAAGTCCCGGTCCGCTTCCTCGGCGGCCTTGGCGATCGCCTGGGCCTTGAGGAGGTGGTCCTTCATCTCCTCCGAGAGTTCCTTGATGGTCTTGGGCATGTCTCCTCATTCCGTGAGCGATACCTCGAGCTCCAGGAGCGCGAGGTCGGTGCGCAGGCGGTTGGAGACGGCGCCGGCCTTGGCGGCATCCGCGTCGGATGCTTCGCGGGGGTCCGGGGTGGCCTCGTTCTCGGTGCTGCTGGTGGTCGCGGTGTCGGCGGCGTCCTGGGCGGGCGCGGGCTCTGAGGGCTGGGCGGGCGGCTCGGTGCCGCTGGCCGCCGCAGAGCCGGGCTGGCCGGACTCTTCCGACGGGGTGTCGTTCTTGGGGGCCGCGGGCTGCCGTGCCTTCTCCGGCTCGGCGGCGGCCAGGACCTCACCGATCGACTGGTAGGCCGCGGTGAGACGGTCGTAGTTGGCCTGGGACAGCACGCGGCCGGCCTTGGCGCCGGCGGCGATGCTGGCGGCCTTCGCGGCGAGCAACTCGGTCTCGCGGTTCACGCCGAGCAGGCAGGGACCGACCTCGTGCAGGTCGACCTGGCGCAGCTCGTAGTAGCCGCCCCAGGGGTGGGTGTCGTCCTTCACCCAGGCGCCGCCGCCGTTGGGCACGTCGTAGGCGAAGGAGAACTGTGTGACCCTTCTCCCCTTGAGGAGGCGGTAGACCTGGTCGGCGGTGTCGTTCTCGCCGAGGTCATCGATCTGGCCGAGGACCTCCAAGCCCTGGTCGGTCTCCTGGGCTTCCAGGACGTGCCCGATGTGGGCGAACGGGTCGGACCACTGGTGGGACCAGATGACGGGGATGCTGTCGCCCTTGGCCGCCCAGTCCTGCAGGGTCTGGGTGAAGGCGCCCGGGCGGACGACGTCGCCCATGCTGTCCTCGTTGTTGAACACCGAGACGAGGGCGACAAACTGTCCCTCGGCCAGGCCGTCGGCGACGCCCGCCGCCTTGACCTTGGCGGTCACCTCCATGGTGCGCATGGCGTCATTCCTCCTTCGCGTAGTCGAGGGTGCAGTGGCAGTTGACGAGTTCCTCGGTGCGGCCCTTGCCGTCGCCGGGCCAGCGCAGGCCGTTGGAGAACACGTCGTCCAGGGAGACGGTTTCGCCGTCCTGGGCCTTGTGGCTGGGCCTCGGGTTCTTCCCGCCGGTCCGCCAGATCTTCTTGGTCAGGCCGCTCGCGCCGGCGGCGTCGTGGCTGCCGAAGGAGCGCAGCTCGGTGGAGGCGGTGCGGGCCCGTGCAGCGGCCGCGGACCCCCACGATGCCGCGGCCGACTGCAGGGCCTCCCGCCAGCCGTCGCCGCCCTCTTCCTGCACCTTGGCGACGGCCTCCCGCCCGGCGTCCTCGTGCTGCTGCGCATGCGTTTCAGCGGCAGCGAGGATCCAGGCGAGCATCACCTCGGCCGACCAGCCCTCGGCCTCGGGGTTGTAGACGTCCAGCACGTCCCAGGCGCCAACCTGGGCGAGCCGGTAGCCGTGGGTGGACAGAAGCGCCTGCAGCTGCGCGAGGCGGTCCTTGGATCCCTTCGCCCACAGGGCGAGCAGGTCCGGCATCGGCGGACTGTCCCCGCCGCTGTCGTCGGCCTTCGCGCCGGCGGCCGCCAGGAGCGCGTTGGCCTGCCGCTCTGTGAACGCTGTCAACGTGCTCTCGAGGGCGTCCCGTTCGGAGGCGAAGGTGCCGAGCGACGATGGCCTGCCGGAGGCTTTCCTACGCGGCAGGCCGCCAGCTTTTGGGGCGCCGCCCGCGGAGTCAGGGGCGGTGTCCCGCGGGCTGGCGAGGCCGCCCTCGGTGACGTTCATGGGCACGATCAGCTCGTCCCCGCCCTCGATGCGCGGCAGGTTGTTCCGGGCCCGGATCTCGTTGCGGGTCATCCACGGCCCGCCGGCGGCGGTGGAGGCCGCGGCCGCCTGCGACTCGAAGTCGCCGCGGAGCTTGGACTCGATGTTGAACTCGCAGTACACGTCCTGGTTGTCCGGCAGATCCGGCAGCACCTGGGCCACGAGTTCCTGCTGGAACATCACCGTCCACGGGCCGAGCGTGTCTTGGTACAGGTGCTTGTGCTGCTCCTGGATGTTGGAGTAGGTGGCGTGGTCGAGGATCCCGATGAGCGGCGGCGGGATGAAATACGCGGCCGCGCACTCCTCCCGCGTCAGCTTGCGGGCCTCGATGTACTGGGCAGCCTCGGGCGTGAAACCGATGGACTTGTACTCCATGCCGTCCTCGAGGATCGGCGTGCCTCCCTCGGCGCCGCCGCCCTCCGAGAACGTCCGCCACATCTCCCGGAACCGGGCCTTCTCCTTGCTGTTCCACTCGGGCGCATCGGCCGGCCGCACCAGCACGCCGGTCAAACGGGCCCCGTTGCGCCACATCTGGGCCCGCTGCTTGGCGGCCTCGGAGGACTCCAGGATCAGATCGCGTAGCGCCTCGATCGGGCTCTCGCCGTAGGTGAGGTCGGTCGGCGAGTAGCCGTGGATGTGGATCACCTCGTCCGGGCCGAACTGCCGCCCGCCGGGGGTGTCGTAGTACTCCGGGGCGATCCAGTTCCCGCCGTACGGGCGGATCAGGGTGGGCGGCACCGGCAGGATCCGCAGGCGCCCGTCCAGCTTCAGCTTGATCCCGTAGGCGTTGTCGTACAGCGCGGCATCGGAGATCAGCCGTTCCACCCACCGGTACGGGGTCATGCGCGGCAGCGGATCGGCGAGCAGCTGCGCCAGCGGGTGA
This sequence comes from Streptomyces sp. NBC_00557, assembly GCF_036345995.1. Lineage (NCBI taxonomy): Bacteria > Bacillati > Actinomycetota > Actinomycetes > Kitasatosporales > Streptomycetaceae > Streptomyces > Streptomyces sp. NBC_00557. Next base: position 4,672,664 of record NZ_CP107796.1, on the reverse strand, counting down.
TCCGTCAGCCGCTGCCGGTCGGTGTCGCTGACCCTGCGGAAGACGTGGATGCCGAGCTGGGCGATGTTCCGCGCGATGAACCCGATCACCGTGCGGACCTGCGGCTGGGTACGCCAGATCGCCTCGTACTCCCACGGCTGCGCCCGGAACGTCACGGGCGCGTACGCCGGCAGCACGCCGGCCCCGGTGGTGGCGAGTTCACCGGAGCTGACCACGAACGCCATCAGCTCTCACCGCCCGCCAGGACCTGGATGAACTCCACGCGAGCGCGCTCGATGACGACCTCGCCGTCCACCGGCTGCGGCGCGCGGCCGGCTTCGAGGAGTTCGGCGTCGCGCAGGACCAGGAGCGGGCCGCGCTTGGCCCACAGGATCGCCCGGAATGCCTTGTCGGCCAGGTTGACGACGACTCGCTTACGTACGGCCGTACGGCGCCACGCGAACACGGCTGACCTCCTTCGGTCGGGCCGCTACGGTGGCGGCATGGAGATGAAGTGCAACCAGCCCACCCCCGCCGGTGCGACCTTCGCGGCAAACGCCTTCGACGGACAGATCGGGAAAGAGGTACCGGTGAACATCCCGGGCAAGGACCAGACGACGGGGCGCATCCTGGCGGCCCGTGTCGCAGACGACGGTCAGTCCGTTGAGCTGACGCTGGACGTGGACGTCCAACTCCCGTCGTACGGCGCCGCATCCTTCGGCCTGAGCTAGACGACCATGATTTCGTCCTCGTCCGCGTACCGGGACTTGCGCCGCGGCGGCCGGGCGAGGACCTCGGACATGGCGGTCAACAGGGCGGACACGCCGTCGATCTTGTCGCCGGAGTTGGCCTTGTCCGGCTTGACGTTGCCGGCCGGGTCCATGACGACGGCGAGGTTGTCGACGCACCAGCGGACGATGGGATGGCCTCCGTGCCGCAGCACGGGCGTCTCCGGCGTGCCCCGCTTGATCAGCCGCTGGACCTCTTTGAGGCAGGGCGACATGGTCTGGAAGCCCTGCCGCACCTTCACCATGGGCGCGCGCTCGGACATCAGGTCGTTGGTCAACTGGCTCGCGTTCCAAGGGTCGTAGCCGATGGACCGGACCCGGAACGTGTCGCGGTCCTTTCGGATCTGCTCCTTGATCCAGTCGTAGTCGGCGACGTTGCCCGGGGTGGTGGTGAGCCAGCCCTCGCGTACCCACCGCGATGCGGCCCGCGCCGTCCGCTTGTCGAGCGACGGGAGGTTCTCCTCCGGCGTCCAGAACCGCCACAGTGCGTCCAGGGTGCCGTCGTCGTCGTTCGGGAACAGCCAGCACAGCGCCAGCAGGTCGGACGTCGCGGCGAGGTCCAGACCGCCCCAGGCGTCCCGGCCGCGGAGCGTGGCCTCGAGCACCATGCCCGCGTTGCGGTCCCAGTCCTCGATCCGCAGGAACTTGCTGTCCTGCCGCGTACGGATGCCGAGGTGCAGCCGCTTGAAACAGGCGAGGTCGGTGTCCGATCCCTGCGCCCTGCGTGAGGCCTTGGCCAGGTACGCCCGTGTCGGCGAGACGCCGAAGCCTGGGTTAGCCAGGCGCCAGGTCTCCTCGGCGTGCGGGTCGGCGTCGTCTGGTGCGGCGAAGATGACGCCGTACACGCTCGGGTCGTGCAGCACGCCGCGGGCCAGCTGCTCGATGCGCCGGCGCTTGTTGTCGTACGGCGTCTCACGGCGGCCGGTGTCCGCCGTGGTGATGACGACGTTGAGCGGCTGCCGACGGGAGCCCGTGCCGGTCTCCAGGGCCTCGAGCATGTCCGGGCTCTTGTGGACGTGCAGCTCGTCCAGGATCGAGGCGTGCAGGTTCGCGCCGTGCTGGGCGTCTGCCACGTTGGAGATGACCTGGAAGTAGCTGCCGCTCTTGGGGTGGAGGATCTTGTCCTTGAGCGGCTTGACGTGTCCCTTGAGCGCGGGCGCGGACTCGGCCAGGCGCCGGATCGGGTCGAAGACGAAACGGGCCTGGTCCTTGGTCGTCGCCGCGGCGATGACCTCGGCGCCGGGCTCGCCGTCGGCGGCCGTCATGTAGATCGCGATGCCGCCACACAATGTGCTTTTGCCGTTTTTGCGGGGGACGTCGACGTACAGCTCGGAGATGATCCGCACGTAGTCGTCGGCGGCATCGTCCCAGTGCACCCAGCCGTATACCGGCGCCAGGACGTAGGCGACCTGCCACGGGTCGGGCTTGAGCGGCTGGCCGGCCCACTGCCCCTTGGTGTGCCTCAGCTTGGAGAAAGCGTTGATCACCCGGTCCACGCGCGCAGGATCGAAGATCGCGCCCGGCTCCTGCCGCGGCTCCGGTGTCTTGAACTTCGGCGGGCAGTCCGGCAGCGGGATCCCACGGGCGACCAGGTACCAGGCCACCTCCGGGCTCAGCTTGAGCCGGTCCAGCTCCTCCTGGTCCGGCAGCTGCAGCTGGTCGGTGCGCTTGGCGGCCTTCGGCTTGCCGGGCTTACGCGAACGGGTTGTCGTCCTCGCTGCCATCGTCGGCCCCTCTCGCCAGGGCCTGCTCGGAGCTGGGCGTCAGGCCGAACTGCGCGGCGAACGCCCGCAGCTCGCGGCCGGCGGACCGGGCGATCGTCACGGCAGGGTGCGGCACGGTGCGCGTGGTCTCGCTGCCGGAGGCGCTGACCGTGACGACCTGCGTGGTGATGCCTTCCTTCGTGACCGTGCGGGTGGCCTCCACGAACTGGGACCAGGTCTCGCAGTAGGCGGCGAGCACAGCGCGGTCCTCCTCCTTGAGGAGGTCCAGGCGCTGCAGGCCGGGGGCAACACGGCGCCACTCGGCGGCGGCCTCGCGGCTGAGCCAGGTGGGCGGCTTGGGTGGGATGCGGCGGAAGGCCGGCCCCGGGTTGACGACGCGGCCGCCGGAGTCGCGGCCATTGCCGCGGCCGTGCAGCAGCTTGAGGGCAGCGGGCTGGGCGGTACGCCCCATGGTCATCACCCCTCTGACCTGCACATTTACTCAGCGTGATCGGCCCGGGGGCCCATCGCGCGAAATTTTTTCTGAGACGACGTGCGTCGAGTTGACCGCGCCGGGCCCCGAGACGATCAAGCTGGTGATTTCGACACCCCTACCCCCCGGTCAGCCTCGCTGGCCGGGGCGGCCGACGCGGTCACGGCGCTGGGGAGCGGCCTGGTCTCCAGGCCGGTCGCCCTGATGATCTCGGCCGCGGCGTCGCGCACCAGGGCGTCCGCCACGTCGGGGGCGATGCCTCCGGCGAGCAGCTCGGCGCGGTACTCCAGGAGCTGCTGGGCGGTCGTGGGCGTCGGCATGGTGTCCTCCGTGAGGTCGTGGGGAAGGTCAGCGGGCTTTGCGGCGGCGTGCGTTGGCGCGTGCGGCCTCTGCGCGGCTCTTCTCGTCGTGGCATGCGGTGCAGGCCAGGCCGAGGTTGTCGAGGGAGCGGCGTGCTCCGCCTTCGCTGATGGGGACGATGTGGTCCAGCTCGTGTGGCCAGGTCGACCGGTCGTCGGGGTCGTAGGCCTCGGGGTCGATGGGCTCGGCGCCGCAGATGTAGCAGCAGCCGTTGTCGCGCGCGGTGACCTTGCGCTTGAGGGTGCGCCACTCGCCTGAGCTGATGCCGTAGCGCTCGGCCTTGTCGTCGCGGCCGGCCCATGGTGTGGGCTGGTGGTCGTCGCAGCGGCCGCGCTTGGTGGCCAGCTGGTGGCACTCGGGGTCGGTGCAGCGGGAGGGCGGGGCGTAGGGCACGGCGTACCTCCCCGGGTGGGCGCCCCCGGGTGGGCTGCCCCAGGGGGTGGGTCAGCGGTTCCGGCAGGTTCTGCGGCCGCAGTCGATGAGCCGGGGGTCGGCGTAGGCGTCCACGATGTCGCGGGCGTTGGCCTGGTGTGTGGCCATGGCCTGTGGGTCGATGCCGAGTTCGGTCTCGAGCTGGGCGATGGTGTAGGCCGAGGCGCGATCGTGCACGGGGCAGCGGCCCGCGAGGGCGTAGAGCAGGTCTCGGAGCATCGGGCCCTGTCTCTCAGCCGACGTCCACGGTGTACTCGAAGACGCCGATGGCTCGGGCGCCGCACGCCCTGGCGAAGGCGTTGAGGTCACCGCGCGTCGCCATGCTCCTGAGTGTCTGGGCGTCCTCCTCGGCGACCTGGTCGAGGATGAGGGCGAACGGTGTCCGGTACGCGCCTTCGGCGTCGCTGTCAGGCTCTGAGGGCAGCTCGAGTATCTGCAGGCGCGCCATGGGGGTGTCCTCTCGGCAACGGCTCAGGCCCCGGACGGGCGGGGCCTGAGCCGTCGGGTGATGGTGGTGGCTACTCGGCGTCTGAGTCGTCCGGGGCGGGGTGCTGGCTGTGGACGAGGGCTGCCAGCTTGCGGGCGGCCAGCTCCTTCTTGGCGGGACAGCCGAGGATGATCACGGAGCCGTCGGTGCCCTCGATGGTGATGAAGAGCTGCGTGGTGTCCTTCTTCATCAGCAGGGCGAACGGGCCGGCGAGTGCGACGCGTGTGGCGGTGACGCGTTTGGCGGCTTCGCCTCGGTCCACGGTGATGGTTGCGCCGGCGACGGGGACGTCCATCTGGCCGGGTGCGGTGAAGCGGAGCGGGTCCTTGCGGACCATCATGCCGCCGATGGCGGAGGCCGCCAGGCGTAGGTCGGTTATCGCCTTCGCTGCGGCTTTCTCCTCGGGTGTCTTCTTGCTGCCGAACATCTCGACCCCCTCCTGTGTCGCGGTTGCTCCCATGGTTCCACGGGAGTTGGCGAGGAAACGGAGGGAAGGTGGCACCCGCCCGGGCGCGGCCGGCGGCTGGCCCCAAGCTCAACCGCGTGGACCTCCCCAGGTCTTGGCGGGCGTGCGGGCGGGTGCCGGGCAATGACGAAGGCCCTGGTGTTCAGATCACCAGGGCCTTGATCAATGCCAGTATGTGAGTCCGTTTTCGGACATGGGTGTGCGCCAAGATCGTGGCCCAGGAATCGGCGCACGTCAAGCTGGGTGGACGTTGGCGCGTCGGGTGCGGGCCGAGTTGGGCTTGGCTGCCATCTTGGCGGCGGTGACGTCCTGGACGGTGTAGTAGGGGCGGCGGGGGCTGCCGCCGGCGCGCTGGAGTATGCCGCGGCGTACCCAGTCGCGGATGGTCGCTGGCTCCACGCCAGCGGCCTTGGCGGCGAGACGGGTGGTGAGCAGGCCTGGGGGCAGGGACGCGTACTCCATGCGTCCCATGGTGCGGCAGAGGCCGGTGGCGCGTGAGAAGTGACGTGCGTGGCAGCGTCACGAACTCGTCACTGGGGCGCGGTCCGTGCGGTGAGCGGGTCAGAATCGCGCGTATGAGCGTGATCAACTGGGGTGACGTGCCTACGTGGCTCGGCACGGTTTTCGCCGCGGCGGCGGCCGGCGCGGCGGTGTGGACGTTGAAGAGTCAGCGGGACCAGATCCGCGAACAGCGGGTGTTCATCGCCGAGCAGTCGGCCACGATGGCGCTCGAGCGCGCCGAGTTGCGTGCTGCGGCCGAGGACCGGCGGTGGGCGCAGGCTCGGCGGATCCGCATGACGCAGCGGAAGGCCGGCGCGACGACGGACCAGGGTGAGGCCGTTCCCGACAACCACTGGGTGGTCCTGGTGACGAACGACAGTGACGCACCGGTGAAGGACGTGGAGGTGCGCTTCGGGACGGCGTACACCGCCGCGCAGGCACAGCTGATACGCGCTGCCACCCTGCGGCCGGATCAGCCGGGGGAGTTGCTGACGGTGCCGGTGCATCTGCTGGGCGCCGGGCGTACGGTGCAGTTCCTGTCGCAGCGGTACTCGCCAGCCACCGTGCACAACAACCCGCCGACGCTGTACTTCACAGATGACAGTGGTGTGCGCTGGTCGTTGGACTCACACGGTGACCTGAAGGAGACGGACCAGCAGCCCGGCTCCTAGGGCACTACCCCGTCGTCCGCCACGTTCCGTTCGGGCCCATGCGCATGGGCGCTCCGCAGCGGGCGCAGCGGCCCGTCGGCTCCGGGGTGGCGGAGTGCATCGGCTGGTGCTCGAAGCAGGAGCCGGCGCGGCGCAGGAGCAGGATGGCGGCGGCCGCGGTGCCGGGCTCAGGGCTGATGCCGAGGAGATCGTGTTCCAGAACGGCGATGTGGGTCGGGTTCGGGCGTGGGCGGTACAGCTGCGTCGGCAGGGTGCGCGGGTAGGCGGTGCCGTGCATGAGGACGTCCAGGCCGGCGCGAAACCCGTCAACCGTGGCCTGCCACCAGCTACGCGCGCAGCTGACGATGGTGTGCATGGGCGGTTCCTCCTGTGCGAAGGCCCCGCCGCCTCGGGGGTTGCGTCGGGGCCTTCCTCAGCAGTGTGGCAGGGCAGGGCTGTGCTCGGCAGCTGACGCTCAGGAGTCGCCCGTGTTGGTGCGGCGGTAGCCGCGGCGGCCCTCGAGGGCCTGGGCGACTGTGCGGCCCGTCCAGCGGTTGACGCCTCCCGTGGTGTCGTCGGGCTCGGGCCAGCGGCGGGGGCCGCCGGAGCGGCTGCGGGAGAGGTCGGCGCGGATGGTGGACGCCTTGAGGCCGATGCCGGCGGCCTCGAGCTCGGTGGCGGTGTAGAGGCGCTCGGGCTCGAGGACGGCGGCGGTGCGGTCGATGTGGGCGCGTAGGAAGGCGTCGACCGCGTCTGGGTCGAACTGGCGCCAGCGGCCTCGGCGCTCCTCGAGGGGGGCGGGCCAGGCCGGGTGGCGGGACCAGGTGTTGCGTACGGTGCTGAGCGGTCGTCCGGTGCGGGCGGCGATCTCCTCGAAGGTCTCCGGGGTGCGGTCGGTGTTTACCATGGGGGCCTGTCCTCCTGTTGGGGGATGGATCCGACCGGTGAGGGTTTCGCAACAGCGCTCTGGTGCTGAGGGCTTCGGCCTGGCCCTTGCCGGTCTTTCGCTTTCAGTGGGCAGCCGCCCCCGGCTGGGTGCCGGGGGCGGCTGTCGGATCAGTCTCCGGGCTCGTTGATGATCAGCCAGAGCGCGAGGTTCTTGAGGGCTTCCTCGGCGTAGACGAGGTTGGCGCCCACGGCCTCGGCTCGGGTCTCCACGAACCGTGTGGCACACAGTGCGTAGAGGTCGATGGCGGCCAGGAGGTGGATGCAGCCGGTGAACAGCTGCGCTTCCTGGGTCTCGCCCATCGGCTGGTCCTTGGCGAGTTCGGCCACCCGCTGGATTGCGGGGACTGCGTCTCCTGCCGGGATGTGCTGGTCGGTCGGGAGACCGATCGGCACGGGCAGGTTGGCGCAGACGTCGACCAGGATCGTGTAGACGGTCGAGATCGCGTGGGCCAGGCCCCGCATGATCTCGTCTTCACGGTCAGCCATGTGACTGTCCTTCCACTGTTGAGTTGAGATGGATCCGAGGCTTCGGGGTTCGCAGCCCCTCACCTCTTGATTAGTAGTTTACAGCACTTGATTAGTGGATTGCAACACCTGTCGGCATGGAAAAGCCCCGGCCTCCGCAGGCCGGGGCCTTCCCCTGGGATCAGGCCAGCTGCCAGCCCGACAGCCGCTCATCCGGGCCCACCGCGGCGGTCAGCCGCAGCCCGGGCAGCTGCTCGACACTGACGCCGGCGGCATCGGCGATCTCGGCGGCCGGGTAGCGCTCCGGCTCGCCGCGCTCCTCCGGCGGGACGTCGGCGACGACCTCCGCGTGGTCGCCGAACAGCAGCAGGACCTGGACGTTCACACGCTCGCTCATGGGTGGATCCTCTCAGGACGCGTCCGGCTGGACACCGGCCTGCTCGCGCATCGCTCGGTCGGACTGGTCGGTGTACTGCTGACGCTGCGCGGGGGTCCAGTCGGCTGCCCGCTTGGGCAGCCTGTCCACGGTCTCCTGCAGCTTGGCGGTCTCGCTCTTGCCCTTGCCCAGGCGCATGATGGGGCTCCTGTCTCGTGTTCGGGATGGGTGAACCGGGGCGGCCGGTTAGCTGCCAGGCGGACGGCCGCCCCGGGGCTTATCGGCTGACGGTGCCGCGGCGGCGGTGAGTGTCAGCGAGGTCGTAGATGATCAGTCCGCCGTCGGTGCGCATCACGCGGACCTCCTCTTCGGGCCCCTCTCCAAAGGTGTCGTCGTCGTTGTCGTCGGCGCGCTGACCTGCACCGACGACACTCGGAGAGGGGCCGCCCGGCGGAAGGGAAGGGGCCTCGTCCCAGCGCAGCCCAGCCGACGCGGAGCGGCCCTGCATCCGTACGTCCTTCACCTGCCACCCCATGGCGGCCGCCGCGGCGCGCACCGCATCGGTGCTCACGCCGAGGTGCTCGGCGAGGGGCTTGAGCTGGGCGTGCGGGGTGCCGATGTCACGGACCGCGGCGATGAGGGCGACGGGGGAGACGGGCGGCGGCCCGGCGGGGGCCTGCTCGAGGGCGGGCTCGTCCTGGTCCTCCTCGTCCGCGGCGTCGGCCGGCTCCTCCTCGGTCGGCTCGGCCTTGGCGGTGCGCTGCGAGGGTTCCCAGCCGTCCCGGCCGGCGCGGTAGGCGGCCACGATCCACAGCCCGGCGAGCGTGAACAGCAGGCCGCCCCATGCCCCGGACGCCACGCGTTCGTGGATGCGGTCCCCCAGGCGCGCCAGGACCTGCGGGCCGCGGTAGAGCACGAGCAGTGCGAGGCCGAGCTGTACCCACCAGGGCCAGCTGGTGACGCGGCTGGTGATCGCCCGGACGGTCCAGCCGGCGTAGTGGGCGGTGAGGCGGCCGCTGCCGGTGGAGATGCGGCCGGCAGCTGCTCGGAGCCACTGCCGAGTGGTCGGCGCGCTCACAGCAGGGTCCCGTGGACGAGGCCGTGCAGGGCCCAGTCGCCGAGGTTGTTCGCGCCGGGTACGACGATGTTGCCGATCAGGGCGAAGGTTCCCGTGCCGATGGTGATGAGGGTGCCGGTGAACACGCCCTTCCACCACTTGCCCTTGGTGGCCTTGGGGAAGGCCTTCCGCAGCAGCCACAGGCCGACCACCATGGCGGTCACGACCAGGGCGCCGCCGTCGCCGAGGCCAGGCGCGGAGGCCTGGGCTATAGCGTTGGCGTGGTGGCCGGTCATGGTCGACATGACCATGCCTCCGATGCCGTTGCCGCCCCACCGGAACAGGCCCGCCATGGAGCCCAGGAGGCCTGCGGGGCAGGCGACCATGAGGGTGCCGACGGCGAGGCCGAACCAGTACGGGATGAGGACCTTCGGGTCCCGGGCGGGGCCGGCGGCCGCGCCGGGTGCGCCCTTCGCCGCGCCTCCTCCCCCGCCGCCGCGCCACCAGCGGACGTGTTCCACGGCGAGCAGTCCGACGCCGACGGCGAGGCCGGCGGAGGTGATGGTGCTGGACTGAGCGGCCGAGGGCACAGCTGCAGCCAAGGCGATCATGAGTGAACTCCGGTGATTGCGTAGACGAGGGTGACGATCGGCAGGGCGCGTGCGGTGGCGATGACGGCCGCGTACAGCAGCAGCCGGGCGACGAACGCGCGGATCTGCGGCGCCCACAGGTCGGGGTCGGTGTATCGGGCGCGGATCCGGCAGACGTTGTCCCAGAACGCGACCAGGGCCAGCGGGATCACGGCGATCACCCAGGCGCCGGACAGGCCTGCGCCGTCGCGGGCGTCGGCCAGGACGCGCGCCCAGGGCGTGCTGAGCGGGAACGCGAGGGCGAGCAGCAGCAGCTGGCGGCCCCACCGGATCCGTGCCCACCAGGGCGGGGTGTGGTCCTGCTCGGGCGGCTCGGGCGGGGTGCTGGCGGGCAGGGTGACGTGGACGTGAACGGGCGGCGGAGCCTGCGGCGGCACGGACGGGCCGGTGCCGAGCGGCGGCCACGGAGTGGCTGGCGGTGGCGGGGTCGCAGGCGTGGGAGGCTGCTGGCCGCCCGGGATGACCTTGGTCGGGATGATCGGTCGGCGCTCGATCACCGGAACCACCTCGTGCAGCTGACCGCGAGGACCGTCAGGCCCGCCCAGGCGGTGGCAGACCAGATCCGGCCGCGGTCGTAGGAGCGGAGCGCTGCCAGCGCGGCGGCGAGGCCGACCGCGATGCCGAGCGGCGGGAACAGGACCAGCGAGGCGAGCAGCAGGAACGGCAGAGCCGCCGTGACGCCGACGCCGGCCAGGACAGCGAGCAGCCAGCCGGTATGCCGACGGACCAGCCAGACCGTGGCCAGGCCGGGGGCGAGCCCGGCGAGGCACAGCACGGTGATGAGCAACATGGGGAGAGGTCCTCAGGTCAGTAGGTGGGCGAGCCAGTGCAGCGCGCCGAGGAGGAAGCAGAGGGCGCCGACGGCGAGGCCGGCGGTGACGGCGAGCGCAAATGCCGGGCCGTCGCCGGGCCGCGGCCGCCAGGCCGCGACGGCGAGCGCCAGGCCGGCGCTGACGATGGCGAAGCAGGCGAGCGCGAGGAGGAACCCGGCAGCGCCGATCACCGCTTGGCCTCCTCGGCGAGCGCGTCCCGCACGAGCTGGGCCCGGGCCTGCCCTACCCGCAGCTCGCGCTTGAGGGTCTTGATGGGCGCGGGCCGGCCGTGGGTACGACGGTGAGCGGCGTCTACCTCCCGGGCCTGGGCGAGTAGGCGCTCCCAGTCGCCGGTACCTGCCGCCCCCAGGTCCGCGGGTACGGCCTCGGGTACGGGTAGCGGCGCGGGTACGTCGGCTACCTGGGTAGGGGTCGCGGGCTCCTCGTCTGCGGGGTAGGTGAGGGTGCCGTCGTCGGCGGCCGCGGTGTCCTCGATGCCGCTGGGCGGGTCGGGTACGCGGGCGTGTACCTCGGTGCGGGTAGGTCGGCGGCGGATCGTCTCGGCGGGTACGGCGCACGCTACTTCGGGGCGTACCTGGGGTTCGGTGGCGAGGTAGAGCTGCAGGCCGGTGCCGGAGTAGGAGTGGTCGGCCGGGGCGTGCTCGGTCGGGCTGTCCTGCCGGGTAGGGCCGTCCAGTTGGCGGGGCTCGGGCGAGGCGAACAGCAGCGGTGCAGGCTGCTCGAGCGCGGCCGGGGTGGGCGAGGTACGGCGGTCGGGTACGGCGTGGAGTGCTACCCGTACCTGGGCCTCGGAGACGGGTACGCCGTACTCGGTGCACAGGCTGGCGAGTTCGGCCGGGGATGCCTCCGGGTGCGCGGCGTGGACCCGCAGGACTGCGTCCACGGGGTCCATGCGGCGCAGCTCGGCCCCGGTGACACCCAGCGGCGTACTCGGGTAGGGCTCAGGTAGGGGCTGCTCTACCCATGGCGAGGTGACGGGTACGGTGCGCAGCTCGGCGGCGTTGCGGCGGGCGGCGAGCAGCTGCAGCAGCTGGTGGCGCTGGTCGCCGTCGATGGCAGCGCCAGATCGGGCGACGGAGGCCTTGAGCGCTGCTCTCCCCCACGGCCCCAGGTGCTTGCGCGAGGCCAGGCGCACGGCACGCTGGGTGGCCCGGTCGCGGGAGAGCTGCTCGGCGGAGCGGCCGCGGACGGCCAGGCCGAGGCGGGACAGCAGCCGCTCGCGCAGTTCGTGGCCGATCTGGGCGGGCAGGCCGCTGCTGAGGGCCTCGGGGCGGCTGACGCGGATCTCCAGGCCCATGGCGAGGTGCCAGAGCATGCTGGCCATGACCGGGCCGATGACGGCGCGGACGGTGCCGCCCCAGAAGCCAGACTCGCTGAACGCGGGGATGATCTGGATGCCGGTGATGCCCCAGACGAGGACGCCCGCCACGCCCGGGGTGCCGGCGGCCGTGTCGGTGGCGGTGGCGCGCTTGTTGGCACGGGCCATGATGGCGCAGGCGAGCAGGGCGCCCTCCCCCGCGGCGAACATGACGGCACGTTCGTCCACGTCGGCCATGCCGAGACGGTGCTCGGCGAACCGCCAGCTGGTGTCGGCGGAGTACGCGGTGCAGATGAGGGCGCCGATGCCGGCGGCGAGCACGGCGCCGCTCGTACGGCGCACGATGAGGCCGCAGATGGCCACGAGGACGCCCGCGAGCAGGGCGACGGGCCACAGGTGGCCCGCCGCCCAGGCGATGGGCTGGTCCAGGGACACAGGGAACTCCAGAGGAGGCGTGGAAGGGGCGGGCCCGCGCGTGGTGAGGCGCGGGCCCGCGGTCCGTCAGGGGCGGTGGCTGCCGGGGGCGTCGGCGGACTCGGCGGCGTGCTGGCGGGCGTCGGCGAGCTGGCCGCGGGCGGCCCCCTCGGCGGCGGCCTGCTCGCTGGCGGTACGCCGGTCGGCCTGGCAGGCCTGGACGGTGGCGGGCTCAGCCACGATGCGGTTCTCGGTCCAGCGGCTCATGCGACACCCGCGATCTCGCGCAGCTGCGCGGCGTACTCGCGGCGGACGACCGACCCGGTGATCTCCGGTACCTGCCTGCGCAGCGCGGCGGACAGGATCGGGTCCATCGTGGTCGCCTGGATCAGCGCGATCCGGCCGATCGCGGTGATCGGCTGGTCGGGCCGGTTCTTCTCCAAGCGGTCGGCCATCTCGCCAAGCATCTGCCGTACGACAGCCTCCCGGGTGGACGCGGAGCGTCCGGTGCGGCCGCTCATCACAGGACCTCGGCGGCCGCGCGGAGCCGGAGGGCAGCCTCGCCTCGGGTGACGCCGGCCAGGTCGGGCAGGTGGCTCTCGGCGCGCTCGAGGGCGGTCTCGCGCACGGCCTCGGGCAGGTTGGCCAGGACGGCGTCAATGGCGATGTTCATGGCTCGGCGCAGCGTGGCGTCGTCCATGGCCGCGCTGGCGTCCATCTGCAGCAGGCGCGCGGCGATGGTGAGGAGCTGGGCCGCGTAGCTGGGCTGTTCGATGAGGCGGCGTAGGGCTTCGTCGGTGAGATCGAGCTGGGTACGCTCCATGGCGGACCTCTCCTTGTGATCGCTTCAGGACGGGGTCCACCCCTCGGTCCGGAGTAGCCGCTCCATATGGGCCGAGGGGTTTTCCCGTTGTGCCGAGAACGACCGTAGCGAGAAGTGTGGACAATGTCCACACTTCTCGGAGAGGATGCCCTCATGCCCGATGCCCCCGAGCGGCAGCAGCCGGAGAGGGAGACGATGACCATCCCGAAACTCGCCGAGCGAGCGGGCGTGAGCCGGACATACATCCACCGGTTGGCGACCGATCCAGCGGAGGGATGGCCGGCACCGGTCTTTAGGCCGGGTAGCTCGCGCCCTGAGTACGACGTCGCCTGGTTCGATGAGTACTGGGCCGCACGGCAGGGGCGGATCCGTCAGGGCAAACGGACCGATCTCGAGAAGCCTGAGGAAGACTCCGAAGGCTAAGCAGCTCGCACGTAAGAAGGGCCCGCCGCGTCCGCAGCGCGGCGGGCTCTCTCATGCCGCAGGTCAGGCGGCAACAGGCTCCAGGTGGTGCTCCTCGTCGTCAGCCGTACGGGGCTGCCTGCGCTCGGCCTGGAAGTGACGCAGGGCCAGCCAACTGTCCGGCGGGTACTGGCACAGACACCACTCACACTGGACGGCCTTGCCCATGTCGGCGTACAGGCGCGCCCCACACACGGCGCCGGCGCGGTCGACGGCGATGCAGTAGCCGAGAAACGTGGGTTCGTCGGGGTCCTGGCCGGGGCGCACGACATGGCGGACGCGGTCGACCAGGCGCCGGATGTCCCAGCCGAAGGCCTCGCCGGCGTACCAGCGGGAAATCCAGTCGAGTTGCTCGGCGAGGTCGGCGGCCGCGATAGCGACACGGTGAGCGAGAGATGCCGCGCGGGGCGGCAGCGTCCAGCCGCGGGCCTCGTAGACGGCTTCGCGCCAGTCCTCGAGGACGCCGACGATTCCGCCGGCGGCGCACAGGTCCAGGACCTCGCTGTCGACGGGGAGCGGGGCCTCGGCGCGGCGGACGCGGCCGCCGTACTGGGCGCTGCCGGTGCGGCCCGGGATGAGCCAGGCGTCCAGGGATGCCCACATGCGCGGCAGCCGCTGCAGGCGGTCGCGGGTGGCGGTGATACAGCGGGGGCAGAGGGAGCCGTAGGGGAGTTCGTGGGTTTCACACAGGGTGCAGATCATGTGTGCAGCCCTCCTTGATACGTGGGGTCGTGCTCGGGCCACTCCAGGCGGCCGCCGCCGTATCCGCGGATCAGGTCCGGGAGGCTGGGGGCGGCCGAGGTGAGGCCGTATTCGAGGTCGTCTATGGCGACGGCCCATCCGTCCGGCAGCAGGAAGCCGGGCAGCACCTGGTGGGGCAGGTGCAGCCGGAACGTCACTGCCGGGACGCTGGTCATCGGTGCGAGTCGGGGAAGGGGCACAGGAAGACGTAGCCGGGCTTCTGCTCGGGGTCGGGTACGAGCGGCAGGCCCAGCAGCGGGGCCAGGTCTGCGTTGCCCGGTACGCCCGGCCGTGGTTCGGCCTTGGGCAGGACAGTCGCGAACTGGGCGAGGGTGTCCGGGTGGGCAGTGATCATCTGCACCGGGTCCAAGCGGGCCAGGATCAGCTTCATCGCCGCCGTCCCTTCCGGGGAGGCGGGCCATAGGGCGACTGCCACGCAGGTCGGCCAGCACAGCGGGGCCGGGTGTCCCGGTCAGTGAGGCCTGCACGATTCAGGTGCTCGGCGAGCTGCCGCAGGGTCTCCGCCCATGCCTGGGCGATAGGGCGGGCGGCCTCACGCAGGCGCTGAAACGCGTCAACGAGCGGGGCCAGGGCCTCCTGGGTGAACGCGCGGGCCTCGGCGCGGGCGAGGTCAGCCTGCGGTGAGCGGGTGCCACGTTCGGCGTCCAGGACGGCCTGCAGCGCTGCCTCGGTGGTCATCTCGTGCCGCTCGGTGAGGCGGCGGATGAGCAGGGCCCGGGCGGCGAGACGTGCCCGTTGCTCCTGCAGCGTGGGATCGGCCATCAGTCACTCCTCCCAGGGGAGTTCGCGGTGGCCAGCGGGGAGGGTGGCGAGTCGGCGGGCGCGTTCGAGGCGCTGGGGTGTGGTGCCGTAGGCGCGGTACTTGGTGCAGCGGGCGCAGCGGCCGTAGGTGCCCTGGTCCAGGAGCGCGTCGTGGCACACACAGGTGGAGTGGGCGGTCTGGATGAGAGAACAGTCCTGGTGGAACAGACCGGTTTCGCCCCGCCACCAGTGGCCGCGGGGCCGGTTCCACTGGTGGGAGATGTTGACCGGGTCGGTCTTGGTGTGGCGGCCGCGGCACCAGGTGCAGCGCGTCAACAGACGTCGGCGCAGGTCCTGCAGCGGGCGGATCTGTATGCGCCAGTGGTGGACGTGCCAGCGCCAGCCGCGAGTACGCCTCCACGTCCCGTCGCGGTGCTGGACGCGCTTGCTGCACACGGACAGGCTGTCGCGTCCGCCCGGTTCGCGGTGCCACACGGTGATCAGGCTGGGGAAGTACAGGCCTCTGCCGGCGAGGACCCAGAACGCTCCGCCGGGGCGCCAGCGCGTACCGGTGCGGGCGGCCTGGTCGGTTAGCCATACAGCGGGCTTGGGCCAGGGGGAGCGGATCTCGAATGCGACGGTCATGGGGTCATGCATGGTCAGTTCCTCCCGGCCTGTGCGGAGCCGGTGAGTGCCTCCTCGACGGCGTCCCAGGTCGGGCCGGCTGAGTCGGGGCTCACGGTGCGGGCTTCCTCGCGGAGGGCGCGGACGCGGGTGAGAGCCGATTCGGCTTCACGTAGCTGGGTGGCGAGGGTCGTGCCGTGCGGGCGGATGACGGCGAGGGCAGCCTCCGCCAGCTGGCGGTACCGGTCCTTAATGTCCGGATCCACGGTGCGCCAGGCACCGATGTTGTTGTGGGCGGTGAAGAGTGCCTCGGCGACGTGATCACGCAGCGGTGACTTGTCGTCGGTGAGTGCTTCCTCGGCGAACCTCCGCTTGGCTACCCGCACGACCGCAGCGAGTGCGGTACGTGCTTCCTCTGGGAGGTCACCCGTGCCGCGGACGGTGACCGTTTCGCCATCGATATCGACCGAGCAGCAGACATCAGTAGGAGGTGCAGGCGGCAGGTGCAGGCGGTACGCATTGGGCGGCAGAGTCGCTGCGCGGGGAAGCACGCTGTCGGGTTCGACGGTGAGGCTGCTGTGTGCCCAGTGCGGTGAACCGCCGTGGGTGACCTTGTTCCAGCCGGAGCCGTCCTCGTCATCGAGGTAGAAGGTCTCGGCGCCGTACGTCACTTCGACCGCTTTGCGGCGGGTGCCGACCAGGTGGCGGGCCCAGTAGAGGGGGAAGCTGTCGTTGTCGGCGACGATGGCGGTGATGCGGCGGGCCTGGCAGGGCTCGCCGTTCCATTGGGTTTCGGTCATGGGTCAGTCCTTCGGGGTGTCGATGTCGCGGAAGGGTTCGGTGGGCAGGGGGCGTCCGGTCTGCTTGGCCCACCAGCCGGCGCAGATGAGTTCGCCGAGCGGGACGTCCCGGGTGTGGCCGGGCGGCCGCCAGGAGCCGTAGGGCACGTACGAGCCGCCGTAGCCGCGGGCGGTGCCGTGGTGGCACCAGAACGGGCCGTCGTCCGGGATGCACTGGCCGGCGTCCTCGAGCTCGGGCGAGCCGGGCCGGAACGCGCAGTCGGGGCAGGGCTTGCGCATGACGCCGGGCGGGATCGGTGCCTCGCGGATCATGTGGGCGGGGAAGTGGGCGACGTCGTTGGTGAGGCCACTGCCGCCGCAGTGCAGGCAGCGGCCGGTGGACGGGCCCATGTCGCCCTGGTCGCACAGAGGGCAGAGGTAGCGGTAGACGACCAGGTCAGTCACGTCCCCACTCCAGACGCATGTCGGCGGGCACGCCCTGCTCGTGCATCTGCCGGGTGAGCTCGGCGGCCGCGGCGTCCATGCGATGGGGCAGCAGGGCCGCGAACGCCTCGTCTGCGGCGCGGCGTTCGGCGTCGGCCTGGTCCATCGCGGCGAAGGCCTGCGCTGCAGCCCGGCGGGGCCGCCGCCGGCGCTCGCGCAGTGCGGCCTCGGTGAGGACCAGGACGCCGAGCCCGAACGCGGCGGCGGGCGCGTACAGGTGGTGCAGGCCTGCGGTGGTGCCGGCGGCGGCGAGCAGCAGCGCGCCGAGGACGGCGGCGTGTTGATACCTGCGGGGTCTGCGCATGGTGGTCCTCCGGGTGCGGTGGTGGATGGCTTCGCAGGTGGCGGTGATCAGGAAGGCGAGGAAGCAGAGGGCGCCCGCGGCCGTGCAGGCGAGGCCAGCGATGAGGCACTGGCCGGGCTCGGCCGGCAGGGGGATGGCGGTGGTGGCGGGGGCGGTCACAGGTACTCCCCGGTGATGCGTACGGTCGTCAGGTCGCGGGGTCGGATGCGGCGTCCCTGGCCCCACAGGTCCGCGGTGACGTCCTGCCGAGGACGCTGCCTGCCATCGATGCAGCGGCAGACTCCGGTCGCCGGGAGGAAGTGGCCGCGTGGGCAGCGTGCTCGGCCGTTCACGGGCTGACCCTGATGTCGGCGAGCTGCACGCCTGCGGCCAGCTGCCGGTGTAGCTGCTGCAGGCGGGCCGTGGCCTGCTGGTCGCGGCGTGACAACGCCCGGCGGGCAGGGCCGGGAAGGGTTCCCCAGCAGGTCCAACACAGGTATTTGCCTGGCCCCTTGGGCTGGCGGCAGGACGGGCAGGGTGTCGTAGCCATGCGTCATGCACCCGCCGCCCGCTCAGCGAGGGTGTCAGTACCGCAGCCGGGCTCGGTGCACGTGCTCGCGTCGCCTTCCACCTCGAGGGCGGACAGGGCGAACCAGTCCAGGCCGAGCAGGTTCTGGTCGGGGGCGTGAGCCAGGCAGCGAAGTTGTCGGCCGTCACGCGACCGGTACGCCACCACCTCGGTGCTGCTGTTCTCACTGCTCACGGCTGTCTCCAATTCTGGGAGCGGGAGTTGGGTAGGGGCTGCGGGCCCGGACCGGGCGAGCACGGCGCGGATCCGGGCGACGTCGCGGCGGATCGCGGAGCGCTGGTCGGGGCGGAGCTTGCGCCAGCAGCCGGATCCGATCCGCCGGGCGAGAGCGGCAGCGGACCGGATCGGTCTGTGGCGCAGCAGGCACTCCGCCGGCTCGGGCTCGGTCACGATGGCTTCCTGACTCGGGCATGCCGTAGTGCGGCGTCGGCGAGGTGGGGCCCCGCGATGCAGCGGGCCTCGCCGCAGGTCGGGGTGACGTAGCCGCGCGGCGGGCGCCCGTGGTGCCGCTCGAAGACGACGCGGCGGGCGTTGTAACGGTGGCCCTCGGCGCACAGCTGCAGACAGCGGCCGTGGACCGGGCCGCGCCACAGGACGTGTCCGCCCGGTACGCCCAGCTCGGAGTACAGGGCGAGGACCTCGTCCACGGTCCGCGACGGCGCGACGTAGTCCTGCCCTGGCGTGGGCAGCCCGGACTGCCGGCGGATGGCCACGATGGTTGGCTGGCTCGCGCCGGTCTGCTCGCGGATCGTCCGGTAACTCGCGCCCTGCAGCAGCAGTGTGAGGACCTGCTGCTCCAGCGCGGCCCGCTCCTCCGGGGTACGGCGGCGGCCGTTGCTGGTGATGGGAATCCGGTAGGCCTTGCGGGTGGCCGCGATGACGCCCGGGCAGCAGCCGATCTCGTCCTGCACCTGGCGGTACGAGGCTCCCTGGCGCAGGAGGTCAGCGACGTCCTGGCGCGGCCGGTAGCGGCTCACCGTGCCCACCGCCAGCTGCCGTACGGGACGGCGGCGCGGCGGCCCGGGCGGCTCGAGGTGCGCGCCGGCCGCGGCCGGGGTCTGGTGCAGGTCGCGGCGTGGGGCATGGCCTGCCACTCGCCGCCCTCCAGACGGTCCCGCTCGGCGGTCAGAACGCGGACCTTGAGAGTGCCGGTGTGGTCGGTGCGCGCGGCGAGGTTGCCTTTGGGGTCGGGATCGGCATTGACGGCCTGCCGCCGGCCGTTCACGGTGATCGCCCACCGGATCCGGGCAAGGCAGCCGTCGCACAGGACGACGTCGTGCTCACTGGGCATGGGGTGTCCTCCGGTCAGTACCGGTCTCGTCGGTGACGTTCGGCCTGTCCAGGAGCGGGAGCGTCCTGAGGTGGCCGTAGATGTGCAGGGCCACAGCCGGGCCCAGGTCGGTGATCGCGGCGCGGATCTCCTCGTCGGAGGCGGCCTGACGCTGGCGGTAGGTGGCCTTCGGCGGGAGCGCGGCCGTCCCGGCAGGCGGCCCGGGCCGCGGTTCCTCGCCGGACTGCTGCCGGCGGGCGGCGGCCGCGGTGGCCGGCTCGCGCTGCGCCTGGTCCTCGAGGGCGCGCAGCCTGCGCCGGCGCTCGGCCATGCGCTCCTCGGCGGCGGCCAGCTCGGCATCCCGGCGGGCGCGTGCGGCGGCCGTCTGCCGGTTGACCGCGCACAGTTCGCAGTCCTCGCCGCTGGGCCAGATGACGCCGGTCTCGCACTCGGGCCGTCCGCAGCCGTGCCGGACGAGGCCCGCGCCGAGTAGCCAGCGGCCGATGTCCCGGATCTCCTCGGTGGTGGCGTAGCGGCGGCTGAGCCGGTCGATCAGCCGGTCTTCGCTGCCGCCCGGGGCGTCCAGCTGCTCGCCGATGGTGCGGGCGATGCGCCGCAGCACGAACGGGCGGATCTCGCCGAGGTGGTGCCGTACGGGCTCGAGGACGCGCCAGACACGGGGGGACAGCTGCAGGACGGGGCCGGTGTACGCGGGACGGCCAGCGGCCGGGCCCGGGCCATCGGTTCCGGCATCCGTGCGCAGCACGAGATCGCCCGAGCCGAAGGCGGCCAGAACACGGTTATCCACAGGATCCGCAGCGCACTTACGGTCACCTCGCCTACGGCGGATACCCCCACCCAGCTGCGTCTTCTCAGGTCGGTCAGTTCCCAGGTCTTCCTTAGACGCGAGGGATCCGTCACCAAGATCCGAACCCGATCCGTCTTCAATGACCGGTGCCGCCTCGTCCCACAGGGCGAGCTGCTCGATGGCGGGCGGCTCCTCGGCCGGGGCGGCCGGGACGGTGCGCAGCGGGTGTCGGCGGGTCTCGTACGCGTGGCGGCCCTGCTCGCCCTCGCGGCGGTGCACGGTGAGCCAGCCGGTGGCCTCCAGTTCGTCCACCAGGCGGCGGGCCTGCCGCTCGCCGAGGTGCTCGCCGGCGCGCTTGCCGGTGTGGTGGTGCAGCATCTCGCCCAGCTCGGCGGCCGTGACGGGGATACGGCGGGCGGTGGCGTAGGCGAGGAGCGCGTACAGACGCAGCAGGCGGGGGGTGAGGGCCTCGGCGGCGCGGACGGGTATGCGCACCCACAGCTCATCTTCGGTGAGCTGGCGGGTGACGCGGTGGGCGGAGTCGCCGGTGCCGCCGCGCTTGGTGCGGCGGACGGTGGGGACTTCCGTGATGCCGTCGATGGGGTCCGGCTGGGTGAGCGGGCGCAAGCCGCGCTCCACCGCGCTCTTGGACATGCCCAGGTACTCGGCGAGGGTGGCGACACGGGCAGTGCAGCCCTCCGGGCGGAGGGCGAGGGCTGCCACCTTGACGTAGACGCTCAGGGCCGCATCGGGGTACTGAGCGCCTACGACCAGGCGCAGGGGCACGCGGATGGTGAGTCCGCCGTCGCGCGTGCGCACGCCGGCGGCCGCGGGATGCGGCTGGGCGTGCGGTGCAGCCTCGGGGGCTGCGAGCGCGGCGGCGGACATGAGGATCCTCGGGCGACGGTGGTGGGTCAGGAAGGGGAGTCGGTGGCGGTGCGGCAGGTGTGCTCGCGTCCGCCGCTGCGGGCGCCGGCCTCGCAGCACTGGTCCGGCGGGGCCGACTGGGAGGCAGCCAGCGCCTCAAGGGCCCGCTCCTTGGCCGCGAGCATCTGGTCCACGAACGTCTCGGCGGCCGCGGTGCCGCCGGAGATCTCGATGTGCGCCAGCACCGCACCGAAGAGGTCGGGGGCGAGGCAGGACGGCAGGAGGATCCCGATGTCGTCCGGCGGGAAGTTCTGCTCGTTGAACAGGTGCAGGGACAGCAGCGGACTGCCGTGCGAGCAGGACGCGTTGGATACCAGGCCGGCACCGCCGTTCGTAGCGAGGAAGCGGCGGCTGGGCGTCGATCGGTGAAGGTGCATGGGACCTCGTCTGCTGGGAGGGATGGGGCACTGGGCGGGCGAGTGCGGTCATCGCCCGCCCAGGCGTCGTGGGTCAGGCCGGCCGGGCCTTGCGGGCGCGCAGCTGCTCGAGGACGGCCTGCGGCACGCACAGCTGGTAGACCAGCTCCTTCTTCTGGGCGCCGACGGCCGGCGTGTAGGTGGTGAGCCAGCCGCGCTGGAAGAGGATCTCCAGATGCACCTGGACGCGGGCCTCGTTCAGGCCCGAGGCAGAGGACAGCTCGGCCACCGTGGGCGTGTGCCGCCAGGTGCGACCGGTGCGGTAGTCCGCGTAGCCGAGCAGGACCAGGCCGAGGAGGCGTGACTCGGGGAGCATCTGGCTGAGCCGCATGCCCTGCTGGAACACCTGGCGGAGGATCTCGTTCTTGCGCAGGCGTCCCCGGGCGGTCGGATCGGTGGCCTTCGGCTCCGCGGCCGTGGGCATCGGCTCGGGCGCGGCCTGCTGGACGGGCGGCGCGGTCGGGACGGGGCGCGGCGCGGGCGCCGCCGGCCGCAGGACGGCGGGGGTGCGGCCGGCGAGGTCGCGCGGGGTCGGGATGGCGGGTGCGGTCATGGCGTCGATTCCTCGTGCTCGGTGCTGCCGGTGGGGTCGGCATCGGTGTCCGGTGGGGGCTGACGGTGGATCGGCCAGCCCGGGCCCGGCGGGGCTTCGGGCTGGCCCTTCTCAGCGGCGGGCGTGTGGTTGGCACACCCGCCAGCCGGTCAGGTACTGGCGCGCGTAGGTGAGGGCGTGGGGAAAGGCGAGGGACTCGCACGCCCGCCGGGGGCGGCTTCTCACACCAGCGCGCGGTTGTTCAGCGTGAAGGTGAGCGCCGACTCGGCCTGGACGCCGTAGGCGTAAGCGGCGTCAGGCAGCCCGGCCGCAATGTCCAGGGCGGCGTGCATCGCGCTCGCCTCGTGATCCGCCACGTACTGCTGACGCCCGATGCTCTCGGCCTCGGTGCCGGCGGCGAGGCACCGCTCGTACGCGCGGCGGGCGTCCTCGAGGGCCGCCGCGCCGGCGTACCGGTCCAGCTGCAGCGCGGGCATCCCGCCGAAGTCGCAGCCGCCGTCGACGTCGACCTCGAACAGCACGCGGGCGGGCTGCTCGCCGACCTGCACCTGCCGCACCGCCCAGTTGGCGCCGTGCGCATAGGCCATGGCCGCATCGGTGTAGAGCCGCTCCAGCCGGTGCTTGGTCTCCAGCTGGATGGTGCCGATCCGGCTGAGCGCCGCCAGGTGCGGCTCCTGGTCGATGGTGCGGCCGGGGTAGCGCCGGTCGACCTTGCCGTCCAACAGCTTGATCCGGTCCAGGTCGACGTGACCGCATGCGAGGACGGCGGCCTGGTAGGCGCGCTGGCACTCGCGGGCGGCCGCGCCGAGGGCGTAGACGCTGTCGATGAGGCTGATGTCCCAGGAGGGGTTGCGCAGGGTCATGAGGCTCCGATCGGGCTTGCAGTGGCGGGCAGTTCGGTGCAGGTGTGGCGCTCCCAAAGCGCGGCGAGGCTGTCAGCGGTGCCGTTCGCGGTGGTGCGGCCGAGGACACGGCCGCACTGGCAGGTGCCGACCAGTTCGCAGTCGCCGAACTCGAGGACCAGGGCATGGCCACCGGCGAGGGTCTTCGGGAAGCCGGTGGCCGGCGGGCTCGCGTGGGGCTGGCGGAACGCGCGGGCGAGCAGGTTGGTGGCCTCCTCGGCCTGGTAGCCGACGGCCTGCAGGACGGCGACGATCTCGGCGCGTGCAGTGGACCCGCCCGCCGCGGCCGGTATGCGGCGGCGGGTGTCCTTCTCCAATGCGCTGTCGATCGCCTCGGCGAGTACCTCGGGCGTGGCCGTCCAGGTCGGGTCGGTGGTGCTGGGGCCGAGCAGCTGCACGACCGAGCCGCGCAGCTCGTACGCCAGGGGCTCGCGCACCGGGCGTAGGTGGCGCAGGACAGCGGCGATGACGTCCGCGCGGGACATCAGCGGTCACCGCCCTGGCGCATGGGAACGGCGCGGAGTTCGGCCCGGGCGCGTGCGATCGCCGCGCAGCGGCCGGGGCAGTACCAGTGCGCGGCCGCGCCGTCGGCGGAACCGCGGACCTGGACCATGCCGGCGGCGGGCGGCCGGCCGTGGGCAGCGGCCGGGGAGCCGCAGCCGTCGGCCGTGCACACCTCGAACGGTGTGGACGCGGCGGGCGGGCGGCCCTTCCCGGTCAGGCCCTTGTTCCAGGCGAGCCGGGCCCTGCGCTGGGCCTCGCTGGTCTCCGGCAGACGCGGGCGTGTCCGGTGTGGTGCGGGCATCAGACGGCCACCACCAGCGGGCGCGCGGCGCGCAGTTCGGCGTCGGCGATCCAGGCCGCGGCCCCCTCGAGCGTGGTGAGCCCGTTGGAGGCGTAGCGCCAGCGCAGGGTGGAGACGTGGTGGGCGCCGTTCGGGTCCGGTACGGCTCCGGCGATCCAGAGCGGGGTGCCGGAGGCGTCGCGGTATCGGGTGATGAGTCCGTACAGGGTGGCCTCGGTGACGGTGGCCGGCTGCCGGGTCACCAGGTACTGGTGCGGCTCGCCGCCGGGGATCGCCGGGCGCCCGGGCCACAGCCACACCTCGCCGATCTGGCGCGGGGGCTGGCCCCAACCGGTGGCGGAGGTGTGGGAGATGACCTGGGCGAGGCTCTCGCCGGAGATGGTGTGCACGGTGCCGCAGGTCTTGCACACCAGCCGGAGCTGGACGCGGGTGAAGGTGTCGCCGTGGCTGCAGATGTCGTTGCCGCAGCGGTGGTGCTCGGCTCCGGTGGCGACGGGGCGGCCGCCCTCGGTGTGCAGCACCTGGGCGTCGTCCCAGACGGGGTGGGCGCAGCCGGGCGCGTGGTCCAGGGGGTTCCATCCGAAGTAGACGTGTTCGATCAGCTCGGTCATGCGGCTTCCTTGGTGTGGCGTGCGAGCTGCGGGCGGACCTGCCGGAGGGGCTGTGTCTCGGCGAGTGCCGGCGGGGCGGCGTGCCGGGGCCTGCGCTGGGGAGCGCGGGTGGGCATCGGCGGGACCTGCGGCCGGGGCGGCTTGCGGGTGGCGTGGTAGTCGGGCAGCTCGCCCTGGTCCAGGGCGGCCTTGAGGAGGCCGAGCAGGACGGCGGAGGTGCCGGCGCCGATGCCGCCCGCGGCCAGCCACTGAGCGGCGGTCGCGGGCCCGTTCACGTCGTGGCCGGTGCGATCAGGCCCGCGAGGCGGGCAGCGGCGCGGTCGGTGAGCAGGTCGGGGACGCCCTCGCCGCGCAGCTTGACGACCGCGCCGTCCTTGCTGCCGGTCGCGGTGGCGATGTCACCGGTGATCTCGACCCTGGCCGGGTCGATATTGAGCTGGTGCAGCCACCAGCCCCACTCCATGAGCGAGGTGGCGCGGACGGTGACCTCGAGGGTGAGCGCGTCCACGATCACGGCCGAGGTGACGTCGGGCTGCCGCAGGACCAGGGCGCGGGCGTTGCCGGCCGGGGTGTCGAAGTCCACGTCCAGGCCCGGCCGCATGGCACCGTCCGGGAACAGGGCTGCGGTGTCCTCGCCGCAGAGGTGGACCGCGACGCCGTCCAGTGCGCCGACGGCGTACGCGTGGGTGCCCTGCACAGTGACCGCGTCGTCCGAGATGCCCAGCTTGGCCAGCCACCACTGCCAGGCAGCGAGGGTGCGCGGCCGAATCGTCAGCCCGAGGTAACTCCCTGTGGGGATGTCGGTGGCACGGACGTCGTGATGGCGGCGGAGCTGGGCGGCGAGGGCGGCGGCTGGCGAGTCGTAGTCAACGTCGTCGGCGATGCGCGTGGTGCAGCCGGCGTACTCGGTCGTCGTCACCCCGGTCTGCTCGTCCACCGCGACGGTCGGGGCCGGCATGTAGGCGACCGGGGCGTCCTCGCCGGCCGCTGCGACCGCCTCGGCGATCAGCGCCCGGACGGGGCCGGTGAGTTCGAGGGCGAGGGCCTCAATCTGGCGGGCATCCAGCGGCAGAGCCAGCAGGGCAGCGGCGTCCTGGACACGGCCGTGGAGACGGTGCGGGAGAGTCTCGTTCACCGCGCACCGTCCGCGGCCTCGGCACCGGCCGGGACGTAGGCCATCGCCTGCAGCTCCTCGGTGGTGGCGCAGGCGCTGCACAGGGCGACCATCTGCCGGTTTCGGACCCAGTAGCAGCCGCCCTCACACGCGGCATTCTCGGTGCAGCCGCAGCGCACACAGCGGGGCTCGTCCTCCTCGTCCAGGCGCTCGGTGTTGATCGCCGGTACGGGCGTCACAGCGGGTACCTGAGCGGCGTCGGTGGTGGCGCGAGCAAGCGGCACGATGGTGGCGGCCTCGGCCGGTGCGGTCGTCGTGGTTTCGGGCACCGTGGTGGTGGGCGCGGGCTGGCCCTCGAACTCGGCGGCCTGTTCGGTGGAGACGAGGGCGCTGCCGCGGACCTCGATGCCCTGGACGCGGGCGATTGCGTCCAGGAAGACGCCGAAGGCCGTGTCGGCGCGGGTGATCGGCACGTCCAGGGCTGCGGCCAGCTCGTACAGGCCGACGCCGTTCTCGGCGCGGTACTTGCAGTGCACGCGCCAGCCGGACGGGAAGTCCTGCTCGGTTTCGACGGCGAACGGCCGGACGGCGAGGCCGGTGATGAGGGAGCCGATGACCGCGTGGGCGTGTTCGAAGGAGTCGGCGGCGGGCGTGGTGCCGGTAGCCTGGTCCATGTGGACCTCATTTCAGGTTGGTTGAGGTGAGGTGACGTCTCGAGCGGGGCCGGACGGACCGGGCAGGGTCCGGGCGGCCCCGTTTGTTCATGCGCGGGGCTTGCGACGGCTCGGGATGAACTCGGGGGCCGGCGGGGCCGAGTCGCGGTCGGCGGCCGCGACGCCGGCCTCCTTCGCCATCCAGCTGCGGACGGCGTCGGGGTCGAATCGCCTGCCGCGGAACACGGTGGGCTCCACGGGGCATCCGCGCTGCACCCACTTGTTCACCGTCCAGTTGGAGACGCCGTACCGCGCCATCAGCTCGGCGGTGGTGAGGAGAGGCGAGAGCCCGGTAGGGCGGAGCGTCTCGGAGCGCTCAGCGAGGGTCTGAGTCGCCATGGGATTTACCTTTCCACTGTGTCAGTAGAAACTGAGGGCATGTCGAAGTGCTGCTGCAAGGGTTCGTCCAGCGCCGTGGTGATCAGCCACGCCGTACGCAGCCGGCACACTTTCGCCGCCGTCTTGCCGCGTCCGGTCACCTTGCTGACGGTCGCGACGCTGACCCCTTGTCCGCGGACGTCAACCTCCCGCGTTCGTGCGGCAAGTTCGGCCTGCGTCACCCCGCGGCGCGCCATTGCGTCTCGAAGTGGCTGGCCTTCGCCCTTGCGGATCAGGTCGGTCATGTGGGGCCTCGCGCCTATCGGGGACTGCGTGACGGACTGACCCGTCGTTGACACAGTTCTACTGTGTCAGTGTCAATGAGGTCAAGTGAGCGTCGGTGAGTTTCAGTGAGTGTCAGTGAGTGTTGATGACCGCACGCCGCCTGTGGCATATTTCGAAAGCGTGTTCTAGAGGTGTGGCATATGCCGAGCGCAACGGCGTGTGACGGGGAGGTCGCACGCCGCGGCCGTTATGCGCCACGCTTCTACTTTCGCTTGCAAAAGTAGAAGATCAACAGGCAGTCTTAGTGCGTGGACAAGCCGGAGCGCACAGAGGATCTGGCGCAGCTTCTCGCTCGACTCAAGGACACGTACAGGGTCAGTGACAGCGAGATCGCGCGCCGCATTGGCGTCGCTCCCGCCACGGTGAACAGCTGGGTGCACCGCAAGCGCGGCGGCGGCCGCGGACCGAAGCGGGAGGCACTCCAAGCGCTCGCGCGCGAGTTCCCCAAGTTCACCGAAGAGGAGATCTTCCGCGCCGCCGGCCGTCAGTCCCCAGGCCCTCTCAGCGCTGAGGCCGAGGCCCGCATCCTCGAGTTGTGGCGCGGTCTCACCGAGGACCAGCAGCGCGCGAAGGAAGTTGAGCTGCGCGCCCTGAATGAGATGAACCGCACGGGGCAGTAGGTACAACCCTGCACGTCCTCCGCGAGTCTCCGTATGAACGGAAGCGTTCACTCACTGTGAGTCGTCGTTAACAACATGCTCAACAGTGGTCGATAATTCCACCATCCGGAGGTACGGTCGGACGTGCTGCCGATGTCCTCCCCCGTCGGCGACAGGTCCCTTCTACCTGCGCATTCCGGGGGTACGCATGTGTGTCCGCGTCCACTTCGCTCGGCCTGAGAGCCAGCCGGGTTTCGATGCCGACAAGCGTGTGATCAGGGTCCCGAGCGGGCTTCCCCACGTACACACCGTGACGCTCGTACGCGCCATTCTCCGCGAACTCATCGTGGACCAGCCGGCGTTCGGTGCAGTCTGCTGGTGCGGGGAGCCTGTCGACTTGATCCCCCGCATACCTCACCAGCGAATGACTGAACAGGTGGTGAACCATGGGGCGTAGGGGCTCGAACAACCCCCGCCAGCTGCGCCAGAAGACCTGCGGCTGCCCTCTCTGCATGGAGAAGTACCCGCCCGAGAAGTACGGCCAGCGCAACCGCCGGCGCGACTGCACCGGGTCCTGGCAAGCCCGCTACCGGGACCCGGACGGGAGGCAGAAGCAGAAATGCTTCCCGATCAGCGAGGGCGGCAAGAAGGCCGCCGAGGCGTTCCTCGATGAGGTCCGCACCCGGGTGCGCAAGCGGACGTACGCCGACCCTAAGCGCGGCGAGATCACGCTCTCGCAGTGGTGGGAGCTGTGGTGGCCAGCGCAGCCGAAGAAGGCCGTGACGACGACGAACAGGAAGCTGAGCAACTGGCGGGCCCACATCGAGCCGAAGTGGGGCGGCTGGCGGCTGTGCGATCTGGAGTACATCGAGCTCCAGAAGTGGATCACCAATGAGGTGAAGGGCTACCACACCCGCAAGAAGGTGATGGAGTTGCTCAACCAGATGCTGCGCGCGGCGATCAAGGACGGCAAGCGGATCCCGTTCAACCCGGCCGCCGAGGTCGAGATCGGAGCGGCGCCGAAGAAGGACGCCGAGGACACCCGGCCGCCGACCCGGGAACAGTGCGCGCTCATCCGCCAGCACGTCGCGGTCTGGTACCGGCCCCTCGTCGTGTTCCTCGAGGAGACGGGCATGCGCTGGGGCGAGGCGACCGGTCTGCGGTGGGCTCACGTCGACCTGGAAGCTAAGCACCTCAAGGTGAAGGAAGTGCTCACCGAGGACAAGGGCACCCTCATCCGCAAGGCCGCGCCCAAGTCGGTGGCCGGCTTCCGCACGGTGCCGCTCACCCCCGAGGCCGTTGAGGCCGTCGAGACGATGGCGGCTCGCTTCAAGCCGGTCACCACTGTCTCCCCCATCGGTGACGGGCGGGACCTGCATCCGGAAGAGCTGGTGTTCCGCGGGCCCAACGGCGGCTGCCTGACTCGTCACAACTTCCGCCGGACGTGGATCCCTGCGATCCAGGCCGCTGGCCTGGCACGGAAGGTGAGGAACGAGGAGACGGGCCGGGACGAGTGGTGGCCGCGGGTGCACGACCTGCGCCATGTGTTCGCCACCCGGCTCAAGGACCTCGGCGTCCCCGAGAAGGACGTGCAGACGGTCATGGGCCACGACCGCGGGTCGAAGGTGACGTGGCTGTACCAGCACTCGGCGGAGGACGTGGCGGCCCAGGTCCTCGCCGCGATGGTCCCGGACAAGCCCGAGCCCGAGCGGCTGCTGAAGGCGGTGTGAGGCCGGATGCCACGCGGATGCCACATGGATGCCACAACACCCCCTCACTGATCCTCACCGAGGCTCACTGAAACCTGCTTTTCCAGGTCAGCCCCCTGCATTGCGAGACTCACTGAGGCTCACTCAGCCTCACCGAGACTCATGGACGATGAACGTTTTCTCCTAAAGCGGGTGTCGCAGGTTCGAATCCTGCCGGGGGCACAAGGGAAAACGGCCCGGACCGATTATGGTCCGGGCCGTTTTGACGGCATGATTTGACGGCAGCAGGCATCGTCGCTACTCGTCGGCGCTGTCACGCTGAGGTGGCGCTAGCTCGATGCTCCGTACGCGGCGGAGCCAGCGCGCCAGAGCAAACAGCGATGCACCAGCGACGCCGCAAGGTTCCCAGACCTGGGCCACAAGTGCACTAAGACCACCGTCCCAACGATGTAGATGGCCTGGGTGCCAACGACCGAAGTAAGGAAGGCGTTGGTGCGCGACGAGGTGCCGAGGAGCCAGTCCACCGGCCGCCATGCAGGACGCGCAACATCACTGGCTCGCATTCGGACAGCAGCGAAGAAGAATCCCAGGGCTAGAAGAAGCTGCCGGCGCGTTGTGAAGACGACACCGTCCTCGGGAAACCCGGCGAGTACAGTCGACCACTCCTCGTACAAGTGAGGTCTGCGAGGCCCAGATAGCCAGGCAGCCAGATGCGTCGCCCGTCGCGCCACTGGGGCTGGTGCCGTCTCCACTTGGGCTGCCGTCTGAAACATAGGGTCTTCCATGAATCGAACAGCCGCATGGATACCCTCACGAACGACCGCCTCCCGGTCACCCCTCACGATGCGTACGACGAGGCGCCGGTTGGCATCGGCGTTGACGGCCAGGAACCACAGATCAGGTCCGAGTTTCACCTCGTCCACACGTACTGCCCTACGTCCGGAAGAAATGACGTGCTTCGATGGGCGCAGCCGTCCAGACGCATAACCGACGACACCCGCCCCCAGAAGATCTTGAGCATCGCGGTCGGAGAAGTACCGTACGGACGTCGATCCGCGGTCCCCAGTGCTCTGCATCCGGTATTGCATATGACAGGTGTCATGCCGGAGCCGACACCGAACCTGAGTGGAACCAGGCAGGCGTTCCTGGCCGAAGCGGCAGCAACCGGCCCCTCCAGCGGCATGGGCCTGGGTGACGGGGAACGGTCACATCGCGAAATGGCCCGAGCAGCTCCCACGTTCCCTCAAGAGTCGGTGGGTACCCACTGACGCACACCGTGGTCGTTCGTGCCGTACCAGTAGTGGGGCAGGCCCTTGATGCTGCTGGTGCGGAACGGGTGGCCGTGGTCGTCGATGCGGACCGTGCCGGTGCGGCCCTGGGATGACCAGTCGAGTTCCAGGTACCAGTTGCAGTCGTAGGCCTCGGTCGTCGCGGTGACCTGCAGCACCTCCGGGTCCTCGACGGAGACGCGGTAGGGGAACTGCACCGCGGGGACGGGCCTTCCGCTGTCGTTGCCGGGGCGGGCGTGGGCGATCGGGCGGTCGACGTCCAGGTTCACGGAGAAGTTGCGGGGCGGCAGATCACTGCCGCAGCCCTGGCCCATGGCGTACGCGTTGCCGGTGACCGGGGTGCCGCGGCTGACGATACGGACCCGGAGGGCCGCGAGGACCACGGCCGTGGACGACTTCCCCTGCACCGAGATCTGCACCATCGTCTGCCGCCCAGGTACCGCCTGCTGCGTCGCTGCCCACACTCCGGCGTCCTGCTGTACCGGCGGCGGGGGCACCTGGGCCGGCTCCTTCCCGATGACGTAGTCGTGCCCGCAACCGCCGTCCCAGATCTGCGAGTCGGCGGTCCACGTGAGTGGCACACCGGTTGGCACGGGGGCGTCGCTCTTCGTCTCCGCCGACGATCCGCCCTTCGACTCGGGGCTCCCTGAAGCCCGTACTCCTGTGGAGGGCGAGGCCGAGGAACGGCTGCGGGAGGGGCTGGCCGCAGGGGCCGAGGGGTGGTGTGACGTACCGGTTCCTGTCGTACGGGACTGACCGGGGGCCTTGGCGGAGTTGTCGTGAGACCGGTCGGCCGACAGTGCCGACATACTGCCCAGCGTCACCAGCAGTACGGTCGCCGTGGCTGCGCCGACGACGGTGCGGCGACGGCGGTACCAGGGCCGTCCAGTTGAGCGGACCGCATCTCCCTGGGCCGTCGACTCGCGACTGCCCGGTCCGGGAGCGTCGGGAGCAGCCAGTGCGGCGTCGGGTGCGCCCGCATCGAGTCGCGGTGGTGATCCGCTCGTGCCGCCCCCGTCACCACCGATGCCGTCGGCGCCGCCACCCATACTGCGCGTGCTGCCATCCGCACGCCCCGCCGTCCGGCTGCCCGGACCCGAAGTCCGCTCGTCCCCTGTCGGCTTCAGTGCCCCTTCGGTCTTTGTCGGCTCCGCTGCCTCCTCACCCGCCCTCGGCCGCTGTCGTGCCGTCACCGCGAGCAGCCACAGGCGGTGCAGATCGAGGCGTTCCTCCGGTGTTGCTCCGCAGAAGGCGGCCAACCGCTCCACCGGGGCGTAGTCCTGCGGGACCGTCTCGCCCGCGCAGTAGCGGTGCAGCGTGGAGGTGTTCATGCCGAGACGGCGGGCCAGGGAGCCGTAGCTCCGGTCCGTGCGGTCCTTCAGCCGGCGCAGCAGCGCCGCGAACTGCTCGACGTCGTCCTCGGTCGACACCGCTCCCCCAACCTCCCACGTGTCCCCGCATCTCAGGCGGTCCATATACCTGCACGTCAGATGGGCTGGGATGGTTCCACCCTCGCCGGGCGGGCGTCCGGCGTTGCGCCGAGCCGTCGTGACGGCTGATGCTCTTGGTGTCGCACCGACCAGGACCGGACCGGCCAGTCGGCGGCGGGCGACAAACGACACTCATGCACTCATCCACGGGAGACACCCATGCCCCAGCGCACCCGAGCAGGGCCGCCCCTCGCACTCGCCGTCACGGGCTCGCCCTCGGCCGACGCTCGCCACACTGGCAAAGGTCGCGGCCAGGGCGTCGGCTTCCTCACGGCGGTCCAACTCCCGTCGTATCCAGGCTCGTCCTGAACGGTCGGCAAGGTCACCGCCTGCGTACCGGAGGTGGTGGAACGGACCGCTGTCTATGCATGGCGCTGAGCGGCGACGGCCCGGACCTGGTACCGGGAGCTGCGCACCGAACTCGACAGGAGCGACCGTCCGTCAGGTCAGCGTGCAGTTGTCCAGGACGGCTGTGGTGAAGGGGCGCTTCTCACGGCCGAGCAACGACATCAAGTCCTGTGCGCACGCATCGAGAAGGCGGGCCCGGAGACCGAGGCCACGCTGAAGGACTACGGCACGCTGCCTGCCGAAGAGGGCAGGCACGGATACGGCCTGCACCGGTGACCTCCTGGGGCGTCTTCGACACCCGTCTCGCGACTTCCGGCATGCGCCGGTGAAGGCCTCCAAGAAGACGGCCGTCACGGGCCGTGGACAAGCTCCGCTGACCGCGTGACCGGGGCTGCCCTCCGCCACGGGGGTGGGGAGGGCGGCCAATCGACCACTGACAGGGTCATTCGGCGCGATTCAGCAGGACTTGGTGTCGTCGATCGCGCCCCGAGCCGCGGCAGGGGGGAATGGGTCCGCGAAGCAGCAGATGTTCATGACTCCGGGGCAGCGCCCGCCGGCCCGAAAAGGCGATAGCCACACGACGGCCGCGGCACGAAGACACCGGGCCGTAGCAACCACATATGGACCAGAAAAGGAAGATGCACATGAACAGGAAGTCCCCCGCACACCGCCGTCCGGGCCGCCGCGCGGCCGTCGCCGCCGGCCTCGTCCTGGCTGTCGGACTCGGTGTGTCGACACAGGTGTCGGCACAGGCATCCGTCCATGCCCCCGCAAAGTCGTCCGCCGCCGCACCGCAGTCCGTCAGCGGCACGAGCGGCCAAGTGGTGACCCGGGTCGCCGACTTCTACGGCGCGTACATCGACGCGATCGGCGACTACTCGGACCCGGACGCCACCCTGGAAACGGCGCTCCGCAAGCACTACCTGACGCCCGACTTCGCCAAGCGACTGGCGGACTGGGAGAAGAAGCACGGGGCGGACGGTGTTCTGCGTGCTCAAAACGTCCCGCGGAAGTGGACGGTGACCGACAACGGCGCCGTGGGTAACGGCCATGAGGTCATCGTCACCCTGACCTTCGGCAGCGGGGAGACGACGCAGAAGATCAAGCTTTTCGTGCTGGTGGAGCGGTACAACCACATCATCGACATCGGCACCACGAGCAACCGCTGACAGCGGAGCCGCTCCGCCCGGTCTGTGGCCCCGCGTGGTCCCAACTGAAATCTTTGGGCTGCAGGCGCAGCAGGCCGTCGACGACCTGTTCTCCTCTGCGGTGACGGGCAGTTATTACCGGCCCCTGCCCCGACTGCTCGCAGGCACCTCACACCGTCTGGCCGGGGCAGAACGCCTGACCAGAGTTGCTGATGGCACGGATGGGCGTCGGGGTCTGTCGGCTAAAAAGCGCGAGGCGCTGCTCCAGGGGAGAGCGTCAGCACGCTTCGGCCGATGGAGTACGCACCGGGCTTTCCGGCCGGAATGCGACCGGCTACGGAGTCCCCCACAGGAATCCGTAGCCGGTCTTGTGCGATCAGCCGGTT
Organism: Streptomyces sp. NBC_00557; assembly: GCF_036345995.1. Classification (NCBI taxonomy): domain Bacteria; kingdom Bacillati; phylum Actinomycetota; class Actinomycetes; order Kitasatosporales; family Streptomycetaceae; genus Streptomyces; species Streptomyces sp. NBC_00557. The sequence goes on along the minus strand of NZ_CP107796.1, from coordinate 4,639,426 downwards.
ACAACTGCGGTTGCGGCATCCGCTGCCAGCTGAACGGACCGTAGGTGGTGTCGGTTACGGAGTAGCTGGCGTTCGGGTCGGCTGTCAGTTTCAGCCATTCCAGCGGGGTGGTGCTGCCGTGCACGACGATCCGGTGGAAGTTCGAGACGTTGTAGTAGGGGTGCTCGTTCCACGCGTTGTTGCCCGGGTCGTGGGCGCACACGCTAGCGCCGGTGGCCGGGTCCGTCTCGCCGGTGCACGTCGCCGTCGGCGACAGCGGGTTGTCCGAGCGGTACAGGTGCGAGTCACCGTTGAGCATCAGCACGGGGCGGCCGAACTCGGTCGTTTTCGCTGCGACCTCGCTGATGATCGGCTCGTAGTTCGTGAGGTGGTCCTTGGTCTTGCCGTCGAGGTCCCACATGTCGGCCTGGACCGAGATCACCACGGCCTTGGCGTGACTGGCCCGCGCGTCGGCGAAGGCGGCATCGAGCCAGCGGACGTCGGCCGCGGTCCGGTTGGTCCGCTCGTCGGTCTGCGCCTGAGTCGCGGTCGGCACCTTGTACCAGGGGTCGGCGTCGTTGTTCGAGCCGCCCGGCGCGTTGATGGTCACGAAGGTGATGTCGTTCTGCGTCCACCTCACGTTCTCGACGTACTGCGCGTCGGCCTGGTGGCTCGGGTCGTAGGCGGTGGCCTGGGAGACCACCCTCAGTGTCCCGCTGCCGAGGGTGTGGCCAGGCTGTGCAAAGAAGTCCTGCCGGACTTCGGCGAGGTTGTCGAGTGGGTTGCCACAGTGGTAGCTGACGCAGTCCGCCGGGTTGGTCGACAGGCCGGTTGTGCCGATGTAGTTGATTGCGCCGGAGGTGGAGTCGTAGAAGCCGCCACCCTGGCCGGGCGAGGTGAGGCTTGACGCCTTGTGGCAGTCGGCCCACTCGTTGTCCCCCGGCGTGTACACGAGCGGTTTCGTGAAGCTCTGCCACGCGGACGCGATCGAGGCGTCGTAGTTCTCGGTGCAGAACTCCTTACCAGAGTGAATGTCGCCCACGTGGACGACGTCGCTGACCGTCGGGTCACTGTTGATGGTGCCGATGAACGCCGGAGTCTTCTGGAACTGCGAGGTGTCGGCCGCCTGGCCCGCGGGTGCGTACGCCGACTTGCCGTACGGCGAGTCTCCGAACACGGCGAGCGTCAATGGACCGGTGGCCGCCGATGCCGTGGCGACCGGCACTACGGAAGAGGCAAGGCCAACGGCGACGAGCGTGATGAGCCCGCGCTTCAGCATGCGTCCCAACTTGCGTCCTCTCTCAGGTCCGGTTGCGGGGGGCGCTCCACTGAACTGGATCGCAGCGAGCGCGTCACGGCATCAACGGCGGCCGAGAGATGACGAGCAAGCGAAATTCCGGAGGGGCCCGCATGCCGGTTCCGGCACTCCATGGCGTTTGTAAGTTCGGGACGGCCGTATTCATGAGGGCGCGCAGCAGTGGGTACGCCTTGACCACCGTCGGCTCTTCAACTCCGGACGGATCAGCACCCGTCCGGCATGTTCGCCTCCGCCTCCTCGGCCTCGCCCTGGGCTTCCGGAATGTCGGTCCACTTCTGCCCGCATGCCTCGCCTCGCCGCAGCCCTCGGAGCGCGATCAGGTGGAACAGCACGTACAGGCGGTCCTCCGCGACGTGGTCGAGGAAGAGGCCGGTGTGTTCCGGCGTCCGGACCATCACGGGCGAGGGCTTCTCGCCAGTGCGCTTCCAGTGGAGGATGCGCTCCTCGGTCCACACCAGTGCCTTGGGCCGCTTGCCCGCCTCCAATTCGACGTGAGCCGCTGGGTTGAAGGTGATGAGCTGCTGAGCGATCGCGGCGTTCAGCGCGGCCCGCAGCGTGGAGCGGACCCGCCGGCGGGTAGCCGGGCCCACGATGCGACGGTAGGGCTCCAGTCCCTCGAAGGCGGCTTTCATCACCTTGCGGCGGGCGCGGTGGTCGCGCCCTTTCCACGGGATCTGAGCGAGGTCTTCGAACGCCTTGCGCCGTGCGGCGTTGCCTTCGGCGATCTCGACATTGGCCTCAGCGATGGCCTCGAACATCTCCGACAGGTGGGTGACCCGGAGCCGGTCGAGCCGGTAATGACCGATCCTCGGTTTGAGGTGCACCCGGATATTGCTCTCATCGCGGCTGATGGCACTCTGCCTGCCCTTCTTGCCGGACAGCCATATGTCCAGCCACTCGCCGACGGTGAGGCGGCCCGTCAGGTCCAAGCCGTGGCTGAGGCGCCTGCGCGTCGCCTCCATGTCCGGCAGCGGCGCCTTCTCCTCGGCCACCTTCTCCAGCAGCTCGGCGATCTGGGCCAGGCCCTCGGCGTCGTCGGAGCCGGCGAGGCCGAGCAGGGCGCGGCCGTGGTCGAGGTCGGTCTGGGCGGCCTTGCGGCTGTCGTAGCCGGCGCGGCTGAAGGAGCGGCGGGTGCCGTCTTCGCGGGGCGGTAGCTCCTGGCGTATGGAGTACGAGCCGTGCCTGCGGCTGGAGAGCTCGGGGCACTTCTTGCCGAGCGGCTTGCCGGTGTGGGGGTCACGGCAGTCGATCCAGCGTCTGCGCGACACGGTGCCGCTCGCGCCACGACGACCCGCCGCACGACTGCCGGAGATGGGGCGCTGCGGCGGCCTGCGCCGGGTACCGCTCATGGGCTCGGATCACTCTCCTTTCAGTTCAGTGCCAGTGGGTGGTGTCGTGAGGCGTGGGCTGTGGAGGGCCCTCGTACGGCCATGGCCGCGGTTGAGCCTCGTACGGCCAAGGCTGCGGTTGAGCCTCGTACCGCCGGGGTTCCGGGCGAGACGCGTACGGTCCAGGCTCCGGGACGGCCGCGTACGGTCCGGGGGCGAGGACGGCCTCGTACGGTTCCGGCTGCGCGGGGGCCGCGGTGCGGTGCTCCCCGGAGGACTCCGCCCCCGCCGGCGCCCGCAGACTGCCGTAGCGCTCCATGCGCTGCCAGCGCAGCCGTGAACCGGACACGGCGGTGAAGACGGACTGGATCACCACCAGGTACATGAGCTGGCGGTAGACGAACTGCTGCAGCGGCAGGCTCCACAGCGGGCCGGGGCGTTCTCCGTCCAGGCGGAACGCGTACAGGCCCATGCCGAGTTGCAGCAGCAGGAAGGCCAGCCACAGGGCTGTGATCCGGAGCGGGTCCAGGAAGACCAGGCCGTACACGGCGAAGATGTCGACGACCGGGGCGAGCAGGGGCAGCAGGACCTGGAAGAGGAGGAGGTAGACCAGGCCGCGGCGGCCGAGCTTCCCGGCGGCGCCGCGCTGGACCAGTGCGCCGCGGTGCTTCCACATGGCCTGGAGGGTTCCGTAGCACCAGCGGTACCGCTGGCGCCACAGGGCGTTCAGGGACGCGGGTGCCTCGGTCCAGGCCACCGCGCCCTCCTCGTACACCACGCGCCAGCCGGCCCGGCACAGCGCCATGGTGAGGTCGGTGTCCTCGGCGAGGGTGACGTCGCTGACGCCGCCGAGGTCCAGCAGGGCCCCGCGGCGGAACGCGCCGACGGCGCCGGGCACGGTCGGCATGCACTCGGCGAGGTCGAACAGACGGCGGTCGAGGTTGAAGCCGACGACGTACTCGATGTGCTGCCAACGGCCCAGCAGGCCACCTCGGTTGACGACCTTGGCGTTGCCCGAGACGGCGCCCACGCGGGGGTCGGCGAAGGGCTGCACGATGGTGCGGACGGTGTCCGGTTCGAAGACGGTGTCGCCGTCGACCATGACCACGAGGTCGCAGGAGGCGGCGGCGAGGCCGGTGTTGAGGGCGGCGGGTTTGCCCGCGTTCTCCTGCCGGATCACCCGCGCACCCGGCAGGTGGAGCGACTCCACCAGGTCGGCGGTGCCGTCGGTGGAGCCGTCGTCCACCACGATGATCTCGACCGGATGGTCCGAGGCGAACAGGGAGCGCACGGCCGCCTCGATTCCGGCGCTCTCGTTGTACGCGGGGACGATGACGCTGACCGGTTCGGTCACCGGCGGCCCCCAGGACCCGCCCTGGCCGGCCGCCCCGCGCAGCCGCCGGTGCCGGCGGGCCGCGATCAGTACGGCCACCGCGCGCAGCACGCTGATCGCTCCGGCCGCGTACAACAGCACGCCCAGCAGCCACACGACCCAGTCGCCGGCCTGCAACACGTCGACGAAAGCCATCCCCTGGAGATGATCGCCGAGGCCGGCGGGCTGGATGGGCCCGGCCATGCCGACGGCAGCGCCGACCGTCGCGAACCGGAAGTGCTGTGCCTTGAGCCGGGGGATGAGCAGGTTCAGTGCGGTGACGGTCTGGGAGCGGTCACCGCCGGCGTCGTGCATCAGCAGGATCTGCCCGGTGTGCCCGTGCGGAGTCGCGTTGGCGAGGATGCGGTCCACGCCGGGACGCTGCCAGTCCTCGGCGTCCTGGGTGGAGAGCACCGTGACGTAGCCCGCCGTGTCGGCCTGTTTGAGGACGGACCAGTCGGCGTCGGTCAGCGCGTCGTTCTGCGAGGAGTACGGCGGTCTCAGCAGCGCGGTGGTGACCCCGGCCACGCCGGCCACCGCCAGCTGTGTCTCGTGCAGTTCCAGGGATCGCTGCCACGGGGCGAGGCGGGACAGGTCGGGGTGGGTGAAGGTGTGGATGCCGATCTGATGGCCCTCGGCGACGATCCGGCGGACCAGTTCCGGGTGGGCCACCACCTGGGTTCCGACGACGAAGAAGGTTGCGTGCACGTGGTTGCGGCGCAGCACGTCGAGGATGCGCGGTGTCCAGACGGGGTCAGGGCCGTCGTCGAAGGTGAGGGCGATGGTGCGGTCCCGGGGCCGGGCGGTGCGCACGGCGCCCGCGGCGTTCGCGATCACCGGACCGCCGGCGGTCACCCGGGCGGGCACCGCGTCGCTGCGTCCGCGGGCACCGGTCACGTCGTCCGAGGTGATCCCGAACATGTGGTGGGTGTACCCCTGGAGCAGGAGGGCTGTCGACAGGGTCACCGCGAGCACGCTCAGCAGCAGCCAGTGGGTGCGGGGGGTGATCTGGCGGGTACGGCCGTGGCGGCGGGCGGGAGCGGTACGGCGGCGATCGGTCACGTCAGGGCCTGGGGTCACTTCATGGGCTTGTGGGACGTTCCGAGGGCACGCCCCCGGGGGGAGGAGGTCGGTGTGGGAGTGACGGTGGCCGTCGAGGAAGTGGCCCTGGTGGACGCAGTGGTCGCGGGGGCGGTCGAGGCTGTCGGCCGGACGGGCGGGGAGGTCTGCTGCGCCGTGGGGCGGGAGTCGGCGGCCCCTGCCACGGAGCCGGCACGCCCCGCTGAGTGGCTGGGGCCGGACGGGGAGTCGGAAGCGGTCACGCGGGGCGTCGCCCGGTGCGTGGCGTCCGGCTGCGGGATGAGGGGGGCGCTGACGCCAGGGCCACCCAGCACGGTGCTGATCAGCAGGGCGACATAGCCGCCGGCGGGGATCACCAGCAGCCGGGCGGCGCGCATCACGCGGCGCTGGCGCCGACCCGAGGCATCCACGAAGACCGGCCGCGCCGACTCGCCCTCCGGCGTGTCCGGGGCCGGCTCGGATTCCGATGCCGGCACCGGAACGAAGGGGATGGGCTGTGTGTCGGTCTCCGAGGCGGTCGCGGTGAGGACGTCGCCGTGGCCGGCGTCCCACGCCGGAGCGCCTGCGCCGTCCCACGCCGTCGGGTGAGGCTGCACCCACTGCGCCGGCTGCGCCGGGTCCCAGGTCAGCGTGGCTGTGTCGGCGCCGTACGCCTCCTGGCCGTACCTCTCGTAGCCGTAGCCCCCGCCGCCGTACCCGTTGTGGCCGTACCCCTCGTGGCCGTAGGCATACGTGTACCCGGCGCCGGCGTACGGATCCTCGCCGTACGCTCCGCCGTTTCCGTTCGTCCACTGCACGAGTCGTGTCCCCTGTCCTGGTCGGCCGGCGCGGCCGTCCGCTTGGACAGAGCACGGCGGCCCGAAACTGTTACACCTCGCGCACAACTCGCGCCTCTGACATCCACTTCACCACCGCATCCCCGCACCCGGCCGTGTGCCCGTAGAAGGCCTTCAGTTCCTCGTGCGCCGCCGCGAAGGCGCGCCACGTCTCGGGCTCCGCGAGCACGCCACCGTAGTGCGGCAGCAGTTCGTCCCGGGCGGCATCCCACAGCACCTCGAAGTCGGCCGTCTCAAGGAACCCGGACACCTGGCGGGCCTGGGCCGCCGTCAGCACCAGGAGCGGCGTCTTGCGCCGGTCGGCACGCACCACCGGCCAGCCGCCGAGCACCACCTGGGTCCGGGGCCGGCTCCGGACAGGGGGACGAGGTGAAGCGCCGGTGTAGACGCGCTCCTGGTCCCGGCAGCACCGGACGGTCTCCGCGTCGCCCTCGAAAAGCCGTTCCAGCCATGTCGCGCTGTTGCGCAGTGCCGGGGGCGGCACCGCGCGCAGACGGAGGTACGCACTCATGCCGGAAGGAGCGCACGGAGGCGCCCGGGCGTCACACGGGGCGGACGGAATCGGGGTACGGATCGGACACCGCCGGTCCGATGAGTGGGGTGCAGGGGGCCGGGACCCCGGTACGGGGGTGCGCGGGTCCGGGACCCCGTTCAGTGGTCGGGGCCCCGGCCCCACGCCCCTCCCCGTGCCGCCCACGGGGGGAGACACGAACGGCACGAAGAGGGGTCCGGGGCGGGCTGCGGCACCGGCGGGCAGTCGGCCTCGGCCGACCCGGCACCGCCGCACCCGGCATTCCCCCAGCGCACGGGCCGTACGAAACGTCACCGGAGACACCTGCGGAACCATGAGGGACGCCTGATGCGTGGTGACACTTCCGTGGCGGCGGACGCTGAACACGAGGGGCCGTCGATGCGACCGGAGCGCGGCGGACGAGAGGCACTCGCTATGAACCGGCGTGAACGAGGACGATCTTGGGCCAGGTACGGCAGCCCCGGCGCACGCAGACGCGCGACGGGGAACTGGGCGCGGCGGTCGCACGGGCCCAGGACGGTGACGAGACCGCCTTCGCGATCGCCTACCGGATCGTCCAGCCGGGCCTGCTCGGCTACCTGCGCGGCATCGTCGGCGACGACGCGGAGGACGTGGCGTCCGACGCCTGGCTGGAGATAGCCCGCACCCTCGGGCGCTTCAAGGGCGACGGCGCGGGCTTTCGCGGCTGGACCGCGACCATCGCCCGGCACCGGGCGCTGGACCATCTGCGCCGCCAGCGCGTACGGCCCCGGGCAGGAGGGACCGAACAGGACGTACTGGACCTGGCCGGCCCGCACAGCACCCATGAGCAGGCGCTGGAGTCCCTCTCCACCGAGCGGGCCCTGGAGCTGGTCCGCGGCCTGCCCCGGGACCAGGCCGAGGCCGTGCTCCTGCGGGTCGTCGTCGGCCTGGACGGTCCCGCCGCCGCACGCGTCCTCGGCAAGCGCCCGGGAGCGGTGCGCACCGCCGCCCACAGGGGTCTGAAACGCCTGGCCCGACAGCTCGGGATCGGCGGCGAGGCGGACGAGAGAGTGACGGATGTGACGGATGCGGATTCCCGCACGCTGGGGAAATCGAGATGAACGACGACAGCGGTCCAGCGGACGGGGCATCGGCACATGCCGCGCCGGACGAATCGAACCTGTCGGACAGGAACGGAAGCGGACATGGGTGAACGGCTGAGCGAGGGCGGAGCACCGGGCCGCCACCATGCGCAGCCCGGCAGCGCCGCATCCGGCCCTTGGGATGGGCGTGACGTCGGCGCTCTGGAAACGGTCCTGGCCGCCGCCATACGCCAAGGCGATCCCGATCCCCTGGCCGAACAGCGGGCGGTGGCCGCCTTCCGCGCCGCGGGCCCGCACCGAGCACGCACACGGCGCCGGGACGACTGGCGACCGCCCGAGGAGCGACGTGCCAGGCGCCCGCTGAAGATGACGTTCGGCGTGGCGTTCGCCAGCCTCACCCTGGGCGGTGTCGCGGTCGCGGCCATCGGTTCCGTCGGCTCATCATCAAACGGCTCCGGTGGCGGCCGGGAGACGCCGCACCCGTCGGCGGTCGCTCCGGACCGGCCGGGCGAAACCGCCTCGTCGAAGTCCTCCGACGCGCGGCCGACGGACAGGCCGGCCTCCGCCCAGGACACCGAGGCACACTGCCGCGCCTACGAGCAGGTCCAGGGCCGCGGCAAGGCGCTCGACGCGAAGGTCTGGCAGCAACTCGTCGCGGCGGCCGGCGGCGAGGCCGGGGTGGCCGACTACTGCTCCGTGCAGCTGAGGCGGGCGACGGCGAGCAGCTCTGCCGACACCGGCAAGTCCGGCAAGGATTCGGCAGGCTCCGGCAACGGCGCGACGGGCAGGACCGGCACCTCCTCCGGCAAGGGCACGTCCAACAGCAGCCGTACCTCCGGCAACGGCGCCGGCGGCACGGGTAAGACGGGCGGGGACGGCTGGACAAGCGGCCAGGGCGGCGGGAAGCACAAGTAGCGGCTGCCGTGTGCACAGGGCAGCCGAGCAGCGATCGTCGAAAGCACACACCACGGTGGACGCGGCGACGGGGGTGCTCTGAACTGTCGGTCGCACCACCTGCAACGCCCTCCCAGACAAGGGCTCCATGCGTGCGCGATGCGTGCGCGGACTGCCCGGCACGGGGCAGCATGAGCCGGATCGTGCACGAAGCCGCGTGGTGCTGATCAGGCAGAACAGCACCACGTGGCAGCGTCGGGCACCCCCCGGCAAGGATCCAATCCCACTCCTAAAGCGGGTGTCGCAGGTTCGAATCCTGCCGGAGGCACAGAGAAACACCAGGTCAGGAGCCCTTCCGTCCAGTGGACGGGAGGGCTCCTGCGCTTGCAGCACACATATGGCCCACGTGCCGTGCGCGCGGATGCTGGGGAGCTGTGCAGGATGGCCGTCACGGATGAGCTGGCTCGGCGTCGGTACGAGAAGCTGATCGGCCGGCTCGCATGGATGATGCGGGCGGCTCTTGAGCCGCAGTTCCAGGGCTACCACGGTCAGCTGATCCTGAGCGGCGACGATCTTGCGGGTTGGGCGACCTCAAGGACGTCCGGCATGCAGCTCGGGAAGCGGGACGTCGTCTCGGCTGGAAGACCACCACCCGTCTCGTCGGTGGCCGGATCTTCGTGCTGGACGAGTGGGAGGTACCTGAGGAGATCGAGCGGCTGGCCGGCGACGAGACCGCTGCTGCGATCGACCGAGCCCGGCAGGAGAACCACCGACCGCGAAGTCCGGGTGCTGCTTCTCGATCCTGTCCAGCACCGCCGTCACAGCCTTCCTCTGCTCCGCGGTGCTGTTCTTCTTCCGAAGGGTCGCGACATCGACGAACTTGCCCGAGCGGGCGAACTTGTCTGCCACGGGGCCCTGGGCGAAGGCCAAGCCTTCGAAGAGGAGCCGACCGTCCTTGGTCGCCTCCGCCTTCGAGCGCGGTGCCGAGGTTGAGGATGAAGTGGCGTGGGTCGTGGCCGAGGATGCGGCGGCCAAAAGGGGCCAACGACTTGACGGACCACCCGGCAGAGATCAAGCCAAGCTCGTCAGGGTCCGCATGAGTGCCGTCAGGCTGGGGCAAAGGAAGCATCAGAGCGCGACTATCGTTCTATTTCAATGTGAACAAGCTTCGGTGGCGCGCTTCACAGAAAGGACCTGACGTTGTGTTAGAGAACCGTGCCCCCGCCCTGAGCCGCACCCGTCTGGCGATGGTTTTCTCCATCAAAGCGGCACCCAGGGCGGCCAGGCGGCTGAGGGCATTCTGCTGCGGCCTCGCCGCCGGGACCGCCTACGACCTCATAGCCACGCTGTGGGTCGTCAGCGACTCCAACGGACGCAATGTTCATCTGCCGCCCTACCAGTGGGCCGTCGACGTCCTCGTAGGCGCAGCCGTGGCCTGCGCCGTATGGTTCGCCTCCCGGAGCCGAGCATGAACCACGAGCACGCGCCCCAGCAGGTCACTGTCTGGCACCGCACCTTGATCGCCGGATGGATGCTCGCCACTGGCATCGTCGCAGCGATCGGCTTGATCGTCCTCACCGTTGTAGACGCTCATCACCGATCCTTGACGCTGTGGCTTCTGGTGCTTCCCGCCGCCTTCCTCGTCGTCGGCGCCATCCGCGTCACGGTCTCCCCTCGCGGAGTCACAGCCGGCTCGCTGCTTGTGCCGTTTCTACGGCGGCGCTTCCCTCTCGAACGCATCGAGAGCGCCTCTGCCCGATGGACCAAGCCCACCGAGATCGGAGGCTGGGGCTACCGCTGGAACCCGGGACTCAGCGCCATCTCACTGCGCGAAGGCGATGCCATCTGGCTCACCCTCACAAGCGGCGGCCGGTTCGTCATCACCATCGACGACGCAGGTACAGCCGCCGAGCTGACCAACCACCTGCTCGCACGCGGACACGAAGGTCCCTGACATGTTGGTCACCATCGACCACGCCTCGCCCATGGGCCTCGCCGAGCAGATCGCCGCCTCGGTACGCCGCAGCATGGCGGAGGGGAAGCTCAGAAAAGGCGACCGCCTGCCCTCGGCACGCGCTCTCGCCCGCACTCTGGGCATCAACATGCACACGGTCCTGCGCGGTTACCAGATCCTCAAGGAGGACCGGCTCATCGATCTCCGACCTGGACGCGGAGCGGTCGTTACCGCGGAAGCCGCCAGCCATGCCATGGTCATCGAAGCCTGCCTCCACTTCCTCCAAACCGCTCGCAGATCAGGCATGAGCAGTCAGGAGATCCTGAGTCTCGTCGCCGACCATGTCGAGCCTCCCCCTGGGGCTCCACATAGCCCGGACGACGCTATGTGAGTCGGCCCGCCGTGCCCTTGGGGACCGCGCGGTACTCGTCCGGGCGGGTGCGTCCAGGTCACAGTGCAGCAATAAGCGCTGCGGACCAGTGAGAACTCCCGAGAGCAGTTTTCAGGATCAGCATGCGTTGGGATCCGCGGGGACAGGTGCGAACGGTCGAAGAGCCGGCGCACGAGACTTGGCGGACCCGCACGTACGTGCCGGGTGATCCAGGGCGAGACCGGGCTCGCCGCTGAGGCGGGTCATGAGTCACTGGGCGCCCGCCGAGTCCGGGCCCATGCTGACGACGCCGGTCCTGGCACCTGGCCAGGTCGTAGCGGAGGCCCCCGGACACGTCGCACTCGTGTGGTCGATCTCGTCGTTCGACGGCGCCACCATCAAGACCGGCACCGACTCCTACCGTCTCATGGACGCCTGCGCACGGTGCCGCTGGTCGAAGCCGTTCGTCTTGATCAAAGCGATCCGCGTCGTCGCGTTGTCGCACCCGGAGCGGACGCTGGTTCAGGCTGCGGGCCGGCCTTTGCAGAAGCCGGCTTGCGAGGGCGCGGCTGAGCACGCTCGCGATGGTGGAGCACATTGCATCGCTGACCTGCTGAGCGGTGCCGTCGAACATGACCACCGCGAGGCGAATGCTGGTGCCCGGTCCGCCGATGGCTACGAATTTGATTGCCCGATAGGCGGCGCCACCGCCGACACATTACCTACGCACGCCTTGAATATGACCTTTCCTTGACCCGCCTCCCCTAGGGTCGGAAGCCGCAGTTGCGAACCGGGGGGAGACGACAGCGATGGGTGACGGCAAGGTCCCCGGCAAGGTGCTGGACATCAAGACCGCCGACATCAAGGCGGCGGCACCGGCCTTCCAGAAGGGCGCCACCGATCTGAGCAAGGCGCTGACCACTCTCATCAAGACGCTGGACGGCCTCGGCGAGCCCTGGGGGCATGACGAGCAGGGCAATCAGTTCGGCGGCGTCTACAAGCCGCACCAGAAGTCGATCGAGAGCGCGGCGGGCATCCTGGTGCTCGGGCTGACGAGCATTCACGAGGCCATGGTCGACATGGCCGACGGACACGTGGACAACGACAAGCTCGTCGCGGGCATGTTCAAGGAAGTGAAGACCGACAAGCAGAGCGACGGTGCCGGTGAGCGTTGAGGACAAGGCCCGCCACATCCTTCTCAAGATGGGCCTGTGGTGGCCGGAGGCTGACCCGGACAAGCTGCGGGATGCGGCGAAAGCGTGGCGCGCGTTCGCCGATTCGGTGGATGACGTCCGTTCCCCGGTGCACCGCAGCGCGTCCGGGATCATCCACAACAACACGGGTGAGTCGATCGAGGCGTTCCACAAGTTCTGGGACCGCTATGCCCAGGGCAAGGACGGCGGCTGGCTGAGCGACCTCGCGAAGTCCTCGCGGGACATGGCCAACGGCTTGGACAAGTTCGCCGACGGCATCGATGACGCGATCAACAAGCTCTGGGCGCGGATAGCCATCGACGCGGTTGTGATCGCGGGCGGCATCACGCTGGCCATCATGACCGCGGGCATCGCCTCCGGTGCGGCGGCGGCCGCGGCAGAAGCGGTCATCGAGTTCGGCGCCACGATAGGCGTCGGGGTCTCCGCCGTGGTGGCCGACATCATCGGAGGTGCCTTCGCCGGCGTCGCGTTCGGCGGGGTCGAGTCGGTCACCATCGACGCTGCCGTGGCCCAGCCGCTGCAGATGATGGCCGGTCTGCAGCACGGCTTCAGCCTGGACGAGGTCAACCAGGCCGCCAAGGACGGCATGATCTTCGGCGGCGTGCTCGGAGCGGGCGACGGCCTGCTGACGTCGAGCATGGAAGGCGGCCTTGCCGATACTCCGACGCTGCTGCGCCCACCGTCGCTCCGCCCGGACCTGGTCGATCTGGGTCCGGCGGCCCGCAAAGCCGACGACATGCCGTGTGTGGGCGAGCCGATCGACGTGGCGACCGGCGCGATGCTGATGACGCAGACGGACCTGTCGCTGCCGGGGAGTCTGCCTCTTCAGTTCACCCGCACTCACCTCTCTTCCTACCGGGGCGGCGTCTGCTTCGGCCCGACCTGGATATCCACCCTCGACGAGTGCCTCCAGATCGACGGCGAGGGCGTCGTCTTCGCCGCGGCTGACGGCATGCGCCTGGTGTACCCGGTGCCGGAGCCGGGCGTGCCGACGATGCCGGTGAAGGGCGCCCGCTGGCCGCTGGAGTGGGACGGCAAGCCGGACGGCGCGATGACGGTCACGGACCCGTCGACGGGTGTGATCCGCACCTTCGCCGCACCCGTTCCCTCGCCCACCTTCGGCGTCTTCCACTTGGCCCTCGATTCCTGGAGCGACCGCAACGGCAACCGCATCGACGTCGAACGCGACGACGACGGCATCCCGTTCGGCATCCGCCACTCCGGCGGTTACTACGTCGCCGTCGACACCCAGGGCCCCCGTATCACCGCCTTGCGCCTCCTGGACGAAGCCCCGTCCCGTTACCGCCCAGGCACCGCGCCCGACGAGGGCACGGTCGTCATGCGCTACGGCTACGACCCGTCCGGCAACCTCACGGAGGTCATCAACTCCAGCGGCGAGCCCCTCCGCTTCACGTACGACGCCGAGGGCCGTGTCACCCGCTGGACCGACCGCAACGGCACCTGGTTCTCGTACATCTATGACGAGCGCGGCCGGGTGGTCCGCACTGAGGGCGTCGACGGCATCCTGTCCGGCTCCCTGGAATACGACGACGCCAACCGCACAACCAGGTACAGGGACTCCCAGGGGCATGTCTCGGTCCACCGGTACAACGCTGAGGGCTTGGTGGTAGCGGAGACGGATCCGCTGGGGAATGTCACCCGTACGGAGTGGGATGAGTACGGGGCCCGGCCGCTCGCGGTGACGGACCCGTTGGGACACACGACGCGGTACACGTACGACGACGCCGGAAACCTCACCAGCGTAGTCCTCCCGGACGGCACGCTGGCCCGGGCGGAGTACAACGCCCTTGGCCTGCCGACCGAGGTGGTTGAGCCGGGCGGGGCGGTCTGGCGCCACACCTACGACGACCGTGGCAATGTGAGGGTCACGGTGGACCCAACCGGTGCCGAGACCCGCTATGAGTACAACGGCGGTGGGCAGTTGGCCGCCGTCACAGACGCGCTCGGTCACACACGGAGGATCGTGTCGAACGCGGCTGGCTTGCCGATCAGGCTCAGCGATGAGCTGGGGCACGAGACGACCGTGGGCCGCGACTCATTCGGCCGGATCATCGCAGTGACCGACCCACTCGGTCACACCACACGCATGGGATGGAGCATCGAGGGCAAGCCCAAGTGGCGGGAGTACCCCGACGGCACGCGTGAATCCTGGACGTGGGACGCCGAAGGCAACCTGATCGCGCACACGGATATCGCCGGAAACACAACCGAGCAGACCGCCGCGCCCTTCGACGTCCCGGCAACCCGCACCGACCCGGACGGCACCCGGTACGGGTTCACATACGACACCGAGCTGCGTCTGACTGGCGTCACCAACCCCGAGGGGCGAACCTGGTCGTACCTCTATGACGAGGCTGGCCGGCTGATCGCGGAGACGGATTTCAACGGGCGCACGCTGACGTACGCGTTTGACGCCGCGGGCAGACTGATCGCTCGGACCAACGGCGCCGGCGAGATCCTGCGCTTTACCCGTGATGCGCGCGGCAGGGTCGTGGCCCAGGAAGCCGACAGCGGTGAGATCACGACGTACGCGTACACGCCGGACGGAGACCTCTGCCACGCGGCTAACGCGGACGCCGAGGTGGTCCTGGAACGGGACGCGCTGGGGCGGATCCTCTCGGAGAAGGTCAACGATCGCACGTCGGTCTTCCAGTACGACGCTCTCGGACGTCGCACGCGTCGTGTGGCACCGTCCGGGCTGGCTTCGGACTGGACGTATGACGCGGCCGGTCGACCGGTGAGACTGCGCTCAGCGGCGGGCTCGCTGGACTTTTCGCACGACGCCGCGGGTCGCGAGATCGAGCGCCGGTTCGGGGCGAGAGTGACGCTCACGCAGAGCTGGAGCCCGAACGGGCAGATGACCGCGCAGTCTCTGACCTCTGCTATTGCCGGGACCGTCCCGGACCGCCTCCTTCAGCACCGCACGTACGCATATCGGGTCGACGGCCATCTCGCCGAGATCCGAGAGCTGACTTCGGGCACGCGCCGCTTCGTCCTGGACGACACGGGGCGAGTCACGAAGGTACGGGCGCACGGCTGGACCGAGACGTACGCCTACGACACCACCGGTAAAGTGCAGGAGGTGTCGGCACCCGGCCACGGTTCCCCCGGTGAGCGTGCGTTCGAGGGCACGATCGTTCGCCGGGCGGGACGGACGACGTACGAACACGACGCCCAAGGCCGGCTCATCCGCCGAACGCGCAAACTCCTCAGCGGTAAAACGCATACATGGTCCTACAGCTGGAATGCAGAGGACCGCCTGACCGAGGTGGTAACACCGGATGGCGATCGCTGGAGGTACGCCTACGACCCCCTGGGGCGGCGCATCGCCAAGTACCGCGTGACCGATGACGGATCACCCGCCGACCGTGTCGAATTCTCCTGGGACGACACTCGCCTGGCCGAACAGACACTCTCGGACGGCAAGGTGACCACCTGGGACTACGAACCGGACACGCACCGCCCGGTCACCCAGATCCTTCACACGCCGTCGCATCTCCCCGAGGGAGCCTCCTTCCTCGCGCGACTCGCCGAGGAGACGGGCCCCGAGAACGTCACGCGTTTTCTCGCCGTCATCACCGACAATGCCGGTTCCCCCATGGAACTCGTCGCCGCAGAGGGCGAGGTGGTGTGGCAGCGTCGTAGCACTCTGTGGGGAACCCACGTCCCGGCCGGGACAGACGAGGCCGAATCCGCCACCTGTCCGCTGCGCTTTCCGGGCCAGTACGCCGACGCCGAGTCCGGCCTGAACTACAACTACTTCCGCTACTACGACCCAGAAGTCGCCCGGTACGTCAGCCCCGATCCGCTTGGGCTCGACGCCGCTCCCGATCACCATGCCTACGTCGACGCGCCACTGCTGCTTGTCGACCCGCTGGGTCTGAAGTGCGAAGAGGTAGTTCCCACACCTCGGACCGGGGTCAAGGGGCTGATCAAGGACGCTCAACTCCCCCACAAGGGACGCATCCGTTTCGTCCCGGACAAGAGAGTCTCGGTCAGTACGGGCCTTCCTCGCGGCTCTCGGAAGGGCTATATCGACCGATTCGGTAACGAGTGGATCAAGGGGCCTTCCAGGACCGCCGGGCAGCCGTTCGAGTGGGATGTCCAGCTAAGTAAGCTGGGCAAGGCCAAGCTGGGGTGGCTGAGCAGAGACGGCAGCCACCTCAATGTGTCACTCGACGGCGAGATCACCCACAAGTGACGGCAAAGGACTGACTCCACCATGGCGGACACCCTCCCGTTCTACGCAGAAGTGCGTGTGCTCCGGGCCTCCGACAGACCCCAACTCGAGGGCAGGCTCGGAGGCATCCTCGGCATCACAGAGCCGCCCGACGAAGCGACTCCGCCCGCCTACGCCGTGTTGCTCGACGGAGAAGAGGAGGTATACACATTCCTCCGCGACGAGATTGAGCCCACAGGGAATATGCGAAAGCACGAGGATTACTACTGACGGCCGTCGCGTGTGGATTGGGCTCGCTGTCTGCGTCAAGATGGGTCCGAGATCATCTGTGAGACTCGTCAGAGCGGACTGGGACCAAAATCCTCTTGGGCTGGGTCCCTGCAACATTGCGTCGGTCACGGTCCCGTCACCTCGCTGTCGGCCGACATCGCCATCACCCAGTACGCAAGAAGCCCCTGGGCTCCATCATGGAGCCCAGCCGCACTTCGGAGGACGTCAGGCCGCCACCGACTCCTCCCGCTCCTGCTCGGCCGCCGCTGTCAGCTTGGCCAACTCCGCTTCCGCCTCGGCCAGCTCCGCCTCCGTGGGCTCCAGCTCCGCATCGCCGTCCACGGCCTCCAGCGTCCCCTCGGGAGCCTTGGCCGGCTCGTCCGCCCCGGTCTCCGGCTCCTGCGACGCAACCTCCAGCTCGGGACGCACCTCCATCTGCTTCGCCTCGGACATCGCCTTCGCCTCGGACATCGCCACGGCCCGACTCAAGCGCACCCCAAGCGCTTCTTCATTGATCGACAGATCCGGAAGGTGCCGACCGGGGCGGCCTACGGCGTAGGCTCTGCCTGCCCGTTGGTATCCGGTTGCCGGTTTTGTTGCTGAGTTCTCGAATTGATCGCAGTCACGATATCGTTCGGTGACTGGACAGTAGCGAAAGAAGCCTCGTGCTCTTGGTTGAGGATGGCGAACAAGGCAGCTACAGTCTCTCTTGTCTTGTTCAGTGCATCCATTTTCTTTTCGGTCGCATTGCTGTTGATAATCTCTAGAAGGTTCAGCTCCCAGTCGCTGAGCGTCTCGGCCAGCAGGAGATTTTGGACCCGGAAAATTCCCCAGCTATCCCGCCATCCCCAGAATGAACTCAATGCAGCCGCCATGGAAATCAAGACGCTGACGGTGGCTTGAAGGGCGGTGTTGTTCTGGGTCTGCGGATACAAGAAAAGGAGTGGCAAGACCACTCCCAGGGTGACTTCTACGGCGCCGAATAGTCGAAACCAGAATATGGAGGCTCGCGACAAGAATCGAGATCGCTTCTGATGTGAGACGATGAGCCTTCTGATGATGTCGTCGCAATCAGGGAACTCTTGCTTGATTTGAGGATTCCATTCGAAGCTTCCCCTGTGCCCCGGCCGTGTTCTTCCTGGCATGCGCCCCCCTAGATCGGGGGGATTTTATGGTGAATTGAGATGACGAGGCATCAACTTCCGTCGCTTCGTTGTCACTTCGTGACGATCTGTGCGGTTCGGGATGGGTGATGGCGACGGATCCATCTCGCTGTAACATTGCTGCACTGGTGCATCACCGGTGTGGTCCGGCAGTGGAGATCAAAATAGGCGCCAAGCCCTCGCCCCGGTCCTACAGGCGGCCCGCAGTGTCGCGGGCACAGCAGTAGACCACAGCAACCACCGCGACCGCCGTCGATCACCAATGGTCTTCGATGGCCCTATGACCAGCGTCCTGGATCGTCGTGACCTTGTAGCCGGTAGTTCAGGCTGAAGAGGTCGCGTGCCACAGCCGTGCCAGATGCAGAGGTCAGCCACGGTCAAGACGGGTGGCTAGAGATCTTTAACGGCTGAGGTTACGGCGGTTGGAAGTCGAGCCCGGTCTTGGCGATGAGACCGTCGAGGTCGTCTGGGTCGAACAAGACCTGCCCTCTACACCCTCGCAGGCTCATGCCCTGCCTACCGCAGGCTAGTTCGTGAGAAACAGCGCGAGCGTGACCGCCGGCCATGCATGAGGGGTGGGGTGACATCAGTACCGCTGTCACCCCACCCCTTCCCCGTGCCTGCTGGGCGAGGCCCCGTACGGCAGCAAATGACTGCAGCGTCCCAAGCTGAGGTACCAGGCGCGTCGGCGAAGAGGAAGCCGTAGGGTGCGTCCATGGTGACTGCGACTGTCCGCGAGTGGAACGACGAGGAAGGGTGGGGCGTTCTCGACTCTCCGGATACCCCCGGCGGCTGCTTCGGCCATTACTCCGACATCCAGGCGCCCGGCTTCCGCACGCTGTCGCCCGGACAACAGGTCGACCTCACATGGGAAGCCCCTGGCTTCAAGCAGGACGGGTACGACTACCGCGCGGTAAGCATCGTGCCTCGGTCTGCCTGACTCAAGGAAGGAGCTGACATGAGTGACGTGTATGTGCCTGAGCGAGGAGACCGCTACCACCTCTACAAGGACTGCGCGGACCTGGGCTTCGGGCAACTGGGGAACACCGCCCAGGGACTCGGCACGCACAACGTCGCGCCGATGCCTCTCGACCAGGCGGAAGCGCTGAAAAAGACCCTCTGCCGAACCTGCCGCAAGACCGCTGCGCTACGCCCGTAGCTGCGCGCCACCCGGCTGGCGGCCGCAACTACGAGCTCACAAGCGGTGTTGCGTGGCTCCTGTCGGCCGGACGGCTTGGCTTGGTGTGCAGGGGGCTTGATGTCCAGCTCCTCGGCCTGACCGACCGGATGGTCCTTCGGTCCGTTCTGGTCGTGCCGCGTGCGTGCCACTACTTGGAGGAGTCCTGGGGCGGTTCGGGAACGGTCGTCGGGCCGAAGTGGCCCAGGCGAAAGGTGGTGGGGTGGGTCTGGCGGCGGCAGAGCCTGTCCGTGCGCAGTGCCGTCCAGTTACGGGCGCGCCGCGGAGTGCGGCGCGCCCAGGCCGCCGTTGAGGGGACCGCCGCGCCGCGCCCGTGTCAGCGCCGCGCCGCCCCCGTGTCAGCGCCGCGCCGCGTCCGCGCGTGTGCTCGTCACTGCCAGCAGCAGCACCGCCAGGATCTGGATGGCGACGACCACCTCGATCAGTACGGGGATCGAGTAGCCGTACAGGCCGCCGGTGAGTGCGCCGCCGGCCAGGCTCGCCGCGCCGATGACGCCGGCGAACAGGCCGTACGCGGTGGCCCGGCGGCCGCTGGGCACCAGGTCGGCGACCGTGGCGCGCAGGGTGGACTCCTGGATGCCCATGGCCGCGCCCCACACGAGCGAACCGGCGACCGCGACGGCGAGCGTGCCGGTGAACGCCAGGGCCGCGACGGCCGCCGTCAGCACCGGCAGCGCCACCAGCACGCGCGGGCCGTACCGGTCGTAGAGCCATCCCGTGGCCAGGGCCGCCACGGCGTCCACGGCCATCGCCGCCGCGTACAGCACCGGCACCCACGCGGCGCTGAGCAGGTGCCGTTGGACCAGGTGGTAGGAGAGCACGCCGAAGGTGGCGAAGCCGGTCGTGGTGGCCGCGGTGAAACCGGCGTAGGTCCAGAAGGCCCGCGGCAGCCGCACGTTCCGCGCGGCGGGCGGCGTGCTCGCGGCGGCTTCCGCCTCGCGTTCGTAGGCTTCCGGGTCCGGGACGCGGGCCCGCAGCCAGAACAGCAGGGCGAGTACGGCGATGCCGGGGACGGCGAGCACGCCGAGCGCGGGGCCGTAGTCGTTCCCGGTCAGCGCGAGAACGCCGGCCACGAGCAGGGGGCCGACCAGGGCGCCGATCTGGTCCAGCGCCTCGTGCACGGCGAAGCCGCGGCCCCGGCCGGTGACGGCGGTGGCGTGCGACAGCATCGCGTCCTTGGCCGGGGAGCGCACCGCCTTGCCGACCCGCTCGGCGACCACGAGCGCGCACGCCGCCCACAGCACGCCCACCACGCCCAGCAGCGGCACCGACGCGACCGTCAGCGCGTATCCGGCGATCGCCAGGCCCCAGAAGCGGCGGGTACGGTCCGCCAGCGGGCCGGACACCAGCCGCAGGCCGAACGCCGCCGCCTCCCCGGCGCCGGTGACGACACCGACCACCAGCGCGGACGCGCCCAGCGACGCCAGCAGCGGACCGGTGATCGAGCGGGCGCCCTCGTACACGAAGTCGGCGAGCAGGCTGACGGTCCCGAACCACACCACGAAACGCCACGGGCCCATCCGCACCGGCCGGTCCTCCCCCTGCGGTTCCGACTCCGGCTCCGGCTCGCGGCAAAGAGCCTGCTCCGGCTCCGGCTCGCGGGAAGGCTCCGGCTCCGGCGCCCGCTCTCCCGAAGACTCCGGCTCCCCGCAACGCTCCGGCTCCCCGGGCGAGCCCCGCCTCACGGCCGCACCGGCCCGCGGTGACGGTCGCGACCGTTCTCACCGGCGGAGACCGTCACCCGCAGGGCGCTGCCCGCCAGCCTCGTCACCGCTGCCTCCTGATTCCGGGGATACGCGTGTCGTGAACAACGTCCGCCCGCCCACCAGCTTCCGCGCCGCCTCACAGGTTCACCAGCTTCCGCGCGACCTCACGTGTTGACCAGCCTCCCCGCATCCGCCGCCCACGTCGAGAACGCCGTCAGTCCCGCTCCGGAGCCGACCGCCGCCACGCCGCGTCGGCCAGCAGGCGCAGGCCGTTGAGGCCGACGATGACGGTGGAGCCCTCGTGGCCGGCGACGCCGAGTGGCAGGGGCAGGGTGCCGGTGAGGTCCCAGAGGACGAGGCCGGTGATGAACACCGCGGCGATGACCAGGTTCTGCACGACCAGGCGGCGCGCGCGGCGGGAGAGGCGTACGAGCGTGGGGATGGCGGCCAGTTCGTCGCGGACCACGACCGCGTCGGCGGTCTCCAGGGCGAGGTCGGAGCCGGCGCGGCCCATCGCGACGCCGGTGTGGGCGGCGGCGAGCGCGGGGGCGTCGTTGACGCCGTCGCCGACCACCAGCACCTTGCGTCCGGCGCGCTCCAGCTCCCGTACGGCGGCCACCTTGTCCTGGGGCAGCAGTCCGGCGCGGACGTCGGTGATGCCGGCCTCGGCGGCGAGCCGGGCCGCGGCGCGGGCGTTGTCGCCGGTGACCAGCACCGGGGCCGTGCCGGTCAGCTCGCCGAGGGCGGAGACGGTGGTGACGGCCTCCTCGCGGAGCCGGTCGGCCAGGCCGAGGACTCCGGCCGGTGCGCCGTCGAGGACGACCAGTACGGCCGTACGGCCCTCCCGCTCGAGAGCGGCGGCCACGGCTCCCGCCGGGTGGCCGGTGCGGTCGTGCGGGACGCGGGCGGGGCTGCCGACCGCGACGGTACGGCCCTGCACCGTGGCGCGTACGCCGGCGCCCGGGGTGGCGGCGAAGTCGTCCGCCGGCGGGACGTCCAGGCGCCGGCGGCGGGCGGCGTCCACGATCGCGCGGGCCAGCGGGTGCTCGCTGGGGTGCTCGGCCGCGGCCGCCAACCGCAGCACGTCCTCCTCCGTGAGGCCGGAGCCGGGCAGCGGACGGATGTCGGTCACCCGCGGGGTGCCTTCGGTGAGCGTGCCGGTCTTGTCCAGGGCGACGGCGTCCACCTCCCCCAGGCGCTCCATGACCACCGCCGATTTGACCAGCACGCCGTGGCGGCCGGCGTTGGCGATGGCGGACAGCAGCGGCGGCATGGTGGCCAGCACGACGGCACAGGGCGAGGCGACGATCATGAAGGTCATCGCGCGGAGCAGGGTGGACCGCAGGTCGGCGCCGAGCAGCAGGGGCACGGTGAACAGGAGGACGGTGGCGGCGACCATGCCGAGGCTGTAGCGCTGTTCGACCTTCTCGATGAACAGCTGGGTGGGGGCCTTGGTCTCGGATGCCTCCTCCACGAGGGCCACGATCCGGGCGATCACCGAGTCGGACGGGTCGCGGTCGACCCGCACGCGCAGCGCGCCGGTTCCGTTCAGGGTGCCGGCGAACACCTCGTCGCCGGCCTGCTTGGCCGCGGGCAGCGGTTCGCCGGTGATCGTGGCCTGGTCGACGTCGCTGGTCCCGTCCAGCACCCGGCCGTCGGCGCCGATGCGCTCACCGGGCCGGACCAGGATGACGTCGCCCACCGCGAGTTGCCGGCCGGGGATCGTCTCCTCGGTGCCGTCGTCCGCGATGCGGGTCGCCGTGGCGGGGGCGAGGTCGAGCAGGCCGCGCACGGAGTCGGCGGTGCGGGCGGTGGCGACCGCCTCCAGGGCGCCGGAGGTGGCGAAGATGACGATCAGCAGCGCACCGTCCAGGACCTGCCCGATCGCCGCCGCCCCGAGCGCGGCGACCACCATCAGCAGGTCCACGTCCAGGGTCTTCTCGCGCAGCGCCCGAAGGCCCGCCCAGCCCGGCTCCCAGCCGCCGGTGGCGTAGACGGCCGCGAGGAGCGGACCCCACGTCCAGGCCGGCGCCCCGGCCGACCGCAGCGGCAGCGCGATCAGGAACAGCACCAGTGCCGCGGCGGCCCACCGCGCCTCGGGCAGCGCGAAGACGCGGGTACGGCGCCGGGGCGCCACGGTCTCGCGGGCGGCACGGGGCGGCGCCGGGCGGGTGAGTGTGGATGACATCGGCAGGGGGTCCTTCACCGTGGGCGGACGCGATCAGGTCGGAACCCCACCACCGTAACAGGAACGCTTGAAGAGGCATTCATGTGTTCATACGTGGTGCCGTACGATGGGCGCATGGGTCATGGAGCCGCACCGCCCGCCGGAAGCGTCCCGCGCAGGCGACTGGACGCCGACAGCGCCGCCAAGGTCGCCACGACGCTCCAGGCGCTGGCCACCCCCTCGCGGCTGCTCATCCTCGCCCGCCTGCGCGAAGGGCCCCTGCCCGCGACCGAACTGGCCGCCGAGGTCGGCATGGAACAGTCCGCGTGCTCCCACCAGTTGCGCCTGCTGCGCAACCTCGGACTGGTCGTCGGCACCCGGAAGGGCCGCTCGGTCGTGTACTCGCTGTACGACAACCACGTCGCCGAACTCATCGACCAGGCCATCTACCACGTCGAGCATCTCCGCCTCGGCCTGACCGACGCGACCGCCGTCACCGCCGACACCGAGCCGGAAGAGGCCGCCGTCCCGAGCGCGTGAGCGTGCCGGACGACGATCACCCGCGCCCGCGCACCCGCAGGCGCACCCGCAACTACGACGTCAGCCGGTCCGCCTCGCGTCGGCTGGCAGGCGCTTGACCACCGCGTCACCGCATGCGGCCGCCTGCACGTAGAACGCCCTCAGCTCCTGGTGCGCCGCGGCGAACGCGGCCCAGGTCTCGGGCTCCGCGGGGGCGCCGCCGTAGCGCGGGAGCAGGTCCTCGCGGGCGACGTCCCACAGCGTCTCGAAGTCGGCGGCGCTCAGGAACCCGGCGACCCGGCGGGTCTGGGCGGCCGTCAGCACCAGCAGGCGCGGCTGGTGCCGGTCGCGGGGGAACACGGGCCGGCCGCCGAGCACCACCTGGGTGTGGGGCCGGTCCTCGGTGCGCCGCGGGTGGGTTCCGGCGTAGAGGAGCTCCTGGTCCAGGTAGCGCTCGTCCAGCACCTCCTCGCGGTGCCGGCCGTCCGGGTGCCGGACGGTCCCGCCGCCCTCCTCGAACTGCCGTTCCAGCCAGGTCGCGCTGTTGCGCAGGGCCGGGGGCGGCACCGCGCGCAGACGGAGATAGGCACTCATGCCCAAGGCAGCGCACGGCGGCGGTGAGGCGTCACGCGGTCGTGATCGCCGGAGCGGCCGGAACCCGTGCAGTGGGCGGGTTCCCGGCCGCCCCGTCCCTCGCCGGGCCGCCCACGGGGGAGTCGGCGGCGCGGAGGGGGCCTGTGCAACCGGCGTAGGGCGGGCGCCCGGCTTCGAGCCCGCGCGCCACCCCGTACCGGCACTGGGTCAGCGCACGGCCGTCGGGAAACGTCACCTGGCGGGGTGCGCCGAACCGCACCGGGTCGCGGCGTCGCCGGCCGCGCGGCGGGGCTCGGGTGGTGCCGTGCGCCGGTAACGGACCGCAGAGCCACGCCGGTTCGCTTCGCGTTCGCGACCGGACTGGTCCGGCACACGACACAACCCGAGCGGAGCGTGCGCCGACAAGAGGCCGCCGGACCACGTCAGTTCGCTCGCACGACACGACCCGGGCGGTGCCATGCGCCCGTAACGGACCGCCGGGCCGGGCCGGTTGGCTCGGGCGGCGCCATGAAGGGAGGCCAGTATGGGGCGACGGGCGGGGCGGTTGGCCGGCGTGATGCCGTAAAGGGCGGGCGGGACGTTGTGACACTTCTGTGACGGCAGACGCTGTGCAGCATGGGGGCCGTCGATGCGACCGGAGCGCGGCGGACGGCACGGATCCGCTTTGAACCCGGTGCGAACGAGGACAGTCTTGGGCCAGGTACGACAACCCGGGCGCGTACGTGCGCACGACGGGGAGTTGGGCGCTGCGGTCGCGCGGGCCCAGGACGGGGACGAGGCCGCCTTCGCGGTGGCGTACCGGATCGTGCAGCCCGGCCTGCTCGGCTATCTGCACGGGCTGGTCGGCGACGACGCCGAGGACGTGGCCTCCGACGCCTGGCTGGAGATAGCCCGCGACCTCGGACGCTTCAAGGGGGACGGCGCCGGCTTCCGGGGCTGGACCGCGACCATCGCCCGGCACCGGGCCCTGGACCACCTGCGCCGCCGGCGCGCCCGCCCCCGGCCCGGCGGCACCGAACAGGACGTGCTGCATCTGCCCGCCCCGCAGAACACGTACGACCAGGCCCTGGAGTCCCTCTCCACCGAGCAGGCCCTGGCCCTGGTCCGCGCGCTGCCCCGGGAGCAGGCGGAGGCGGTGCTCCTGCGCGTCGTCGTGGGCCTGGACGGACCCGCCGCCGCACGCGTCCTCGGCAAGCGCCCGGGAGCCGTGCGCACGGCCGCCCACCGGGGCCTCAAACGCCTCGCCCGCCAGCTGGGCGTCGGCGGCGAGGCGGACGCGGGTGTGACGGATGGGACTCCCCGAACGCTGGGGGAGTGGACGTGAACGACGCGGACGGCGGAAGACGGCCGGAAGCCGCCGGGCACGCCGCATCGACGCGTACGAACGCACCGACGCATACGAACGCACCGGAACGCGCGGAAAGCATCGGAACGCATCCGGGCGCATCCGAGCGGATCGGAACGCCTCGAAGCAGATCAGAACGCATGGGAACGGTCGGACAGGGACGGGAAACGGGCATGGGTGAACGACTGAGCGGCGACGGAGCACCGGTCCGTCACCGGCAGGTGCACCCCGGCGGCACCAGGTCCGGCCCGTCGGGCGCGCAGGACGCCGCCGCGCTGGAAACGGTGCTGGGCGCCGCGCTGCGCACGGACCGCCTCGACCCCGAGGCCGAGCAGCGGGCCCTGACCGCGTTCCGTGCCGCCGGCCATCGGGCGGGCGCGCGCCGGGCACGCACCCGGCGCCGGGACGACTGGCGGCCGCGCGAGGAACGGCGGCTGCGGCGCCCGGTCCGGATGACGTTCGGCGTGGTGTTCGCCAGCCTCGCCCTGGGCGGAGTCGCGGTCGCGGCCATCGAGCACGCGGGATCGCCCGGCCACGGCGCGGGTACCGCCACCAAGGCCGCGCACCGTCCGGCGGTGGCCGCCGGCCGGCCGGACGGTACCGCCTCGCCGTCGTCCTCCGGCGGCCCGGGACCGACCGGCCGCCCCTCCCCCGCCCAGGACACCGAAGCCCACTGCCGTGCCTACGAGCAGGTCGCCGGGCGGGGCAAGGCGCTCGCTTCCACGGCCTGGCAGCAGCTCGTCACCGCCGCCGGCGGAGAGGACAAGGTCGCCGCGTACTGCTCCCGGCAGTTGGCGCGCGCGACGGCCAAGCCGGAGAAACCGGCCGGCACGGGCGCCCCCGGCAGGCGCGCCGCGAACTCCACCAGCGGCAACACGGCCAGGAAGCCCGGCGACCCGGGCGGCGGAACCTCCGGCGGCGGAACGGGCGCCGACCCCGGCGGCACCCACGCCACGACCGGAAGCGGGAGCGGCCGAACCAGCGAGGGAGCCGCCCCCAACAGCACCGGCACCGGCGGAAAGAGCAGCGGCAGGCACCGTTAGGCCCGCCGCCGTACCGGCAAACCGCACCCACCCCCGCGGCGCCCGGCGCCACGCGCCCGGTGGCCGACCGCAGACGCCGTGCGGGCAACCTGTTCGGCGCAGGGCGTCACACCTGGGCTGCGTCTGGAATGCCGGTTATAGGGGCTGTCGGTACGTTCGTTGCAGATCGGTCGTCCGGCCGACGTCCGCCGAGACAGAGGTAACTGACATGCCCTCGCGTACTTTCGCCGTGGTCGGCGCCGGAGCCGGCGCGACCGTCCTCGCAGCCGCCGGCCTCACCTACGCCCTGACCGCCGGATCGGCTCCGGCATCCGCGTCCGTCCACCAGGCGGCCGCACCCGCCCACCGTGCGGCGGCCCCGCACGTGCGCCCCGCGGCCAAGCCCGCGCAACCGGTGGCCAAGCCCGTGCAACGGCCCGCTCCCGCCACGGCCCCCCAGGACGGCATGGGTTCCGGCGGGCGGAACGAGGGGCACGACGGCGGCGGACGCGGCCACGGGCACCGTGAATACGGGCGGATCTACTTCAACGAACGCGTCTACCCCGCCGTCGTCGACGGCTGCATCACCGCGGCGAGCGGCTTCGGCGCGAACAGCTTCAGCGTCTTCAACGACAGCCGGCGCACCGTCGAGGTCTTCCGGGGCTTCTCCTGCGACAACGGCGCCCCGGTGGCCGTCGTCGGCCCCCACGGCCGCACCTATGGCGTGGTGCCCCGCACGGACCACGGGGGCGAGTTCGGCGAGGACGGCGGCGTGTTGGCCCGCGCGGGCCTGTTCGACGACGGCGTCGCGGGCAGCTTCCGCGTGGTCGGCGGCCCTTACGACTGGTGACGGCGCCACGCCCGGCCTCGAACAGCGCCGGCCGCGCCCCGCGCCGTCAGTCCCGGTCGAGGCCGGGCTGGATCTCGACCGTGAAGACCGCGTCCTCCGGGCCGGTGCCCTCCTCGTCCTCCCAGACGATGACCCGTACGTGCTTCTGGCCGGCCCCGCGGCGGTCCCACTCGGACACCAGGTCGGTGACGACGAGGGCGGCGACGTACTCGGCGTCCTCGCCCGGGCCGTCGGTGGTGACGGTCCCCCGCCACCGCTGCGGATCGTCGCCGTAGGGCCGCCAGCCCTCGGAGCCGTGCGGCTCCTCCACCCGGTACGCCCAGTCCGTCTCGGTGCTCATGACCCGATCCTGTCACTCCCGGCGAGGGCCCGGTGACCGGCCGGCACCCGCTCGGTGTCCGGACGCACGTCCGGACCGGTGTCAGGAGGCATGGCCGAACCCGCCCGCGTGGACGACGCGCCCGTGCCGGTGGCGCCGGTGGCTGTCGGGCTCGCGGTGGAGGGCGACGAGCGCCGCGTCGTCGTCGAGGCGCCCACGGGTGTGGGCGAGCAGGTCGCGCCTGATGTGGTGCAGCAGCGACTCCGGGCCGGCACTGTCCCAGTGGGCGGCCCGCGCCTCGAAGGGATAGAAGCCGCCCTCGGGATCGCGGGCCTCGATCACGCCGTCCGTGTAGAGCAGCAGGGTGTCGCCGGGCTCGAAGGGCGTCACGTCGATGGTGTACGCCTCCGGTCCCTTCTCCGTGATGCCCAGGGGCGGCGCCGGGGTCAGGCCGGGGACGGTCAGGCCGCTGCCGGGGCTGAGCAGCAGCGGGGGCGGATGGCCGCAGCTGATCATGCGGACGGTGTTGTCGTCGTCGGGGATCTCCAGCAGCAGGGTGGTGGCGAAGCGTTCGCCGGCCTCGGCGGGCGGCTCGAAGTCGGCCAGGTAGCGGATCACGCTCTGCTCCAGAGTGGCGGCCAGATCGGGGAGCGTGGCGTGCCGGTGGGCCGCTTCCCGGAAGGCCCCGAGCAGCAGGGCGGACTCCCCGATGGCGGACAGGCCCTTGCCCCGTACGTCCCCGATCATGATGCGCACGCCCCCGGGGACGCGGGTGGCGGCGTACAGGTCGCCGCCGATCTGCGCCTCGTCCTCGGCGGCCAGGTACAGGCAGGCGATCCGCAGGGTGCCCATCCGCTCCGGCAGCGGCCACAGCAGCCCGTGCTGCGCGGCCTCGGCGACCGAGCGGACCTGGGCCAGCTCGCGCCTGTGCCGCTCGCGGACCAGGCAGAAGAACACGACGAGGGCGGACAGCACCGCGAGGGCGAGGATCTGGACCAGCACGTTGCGCGAGAACAGCACGCCGAAGTGCCAGCCGATGTACGCCTGCGCCGCCACTGTCAGGACGCCGATCAGCGTGGTGAGCCGGGGACCGGCGAAGGAGGCGGTGATCGCGGGGGCGATCACCAGGAGCGGGCCGAGATGGATGTCCGCCGGGACCAGTTGGTCCACCGCCGTGATGACCACGATGAGCACGATCGGGATCAGCAGCAGCGCGTGGCTGGACTGCCGCAGCTGCCGTACATCAGCCAAGCCGTGTCCGGCCTTCACGCCTTCCACAGTGCCACCGCCCGCGACAGCTGACGACCCGGTCGGTTTTTGACGCAACCATGACGCTCGGAGCCGCAT
This sequence comes from Streptomyces sp. NBC_00557, assembly GCF_036345995.1. NCBI lineage: Bacteria > Bacillati > Actinomycetota > Actinomycetes > Kitasatosporales > Streptomycetaceae > Streptomyces > Streptomyces sp. NBC_00557. Next base: position 4,610,784 of record NZ_CP107796.1, on the reverse strand, counting down.
CCGTTCGGTCCCCTCCGGTGTCCTTCCCCGTGTCCGTGCCGTTGCGAGGAATGGAGTGCCATGGAAGGCACCGTGGTGGCGGTCGTCGTGCTGGCGCTGTTGGCGCTGCTCGTGCTGAAGAGCGGTATGCGCGTGGTCAACCAGGTGGAGCGCGGTGTCGTGTTCCGGTGGGGCAAGGCCCTGCCGGAGTACCGGCAGCCGGGCATCACCTTCCTGATCCCCTTCGCCGACCGCATGCGCAAGGTGAACGTGCAGGTCGTGACCATGCCGGTGCCCACCCAGGAGGGCATCACCAGGGACAACGTCTCGGTCAAGGTCGACGCGGTGGTCTACTTCCGGGTGACCGATCCGGTGCGCGCGGCCATCGAGGTCCAGGACTACGTCTTCGCCGTCGGGCAGGTCGCCCAGTCCTCGCTGCGGTCGATCATCGGCAAGAGCGATCTGGACGACCTGCTCAGCGACCGGGAGCGGTTGCACGAAGGGCTGGCGCTGATGATCGACAGCCCGGCCGCCGGATGGGGCATCCACATCGACCGGGTCGAGATCAAGGACGTCCAGCTGCCCGAGTCGCTGAAGCGGTCCATGTCCCGGCAGGCCGAGGCCGAGCGGGAGCGCCGGGCCCGGGTCATCACCGCCGACGGCGAGTTCCAGGCCGCGCAGCAGCTCGCCAACGCCTCCAGGATCATGGCCGACACCCCCGAGGCCATGCAGCTCAGGCTCCTGCAGACCGTCGTCGAGGTCGCCGCCGAGAAGAACTCGACCCTCGTGATGCCCTTCCCCGTCGAGCTGCTGCGCTACTTCGACCGTGCCGTGCAGAAGATCGACGCCGGCCTCAGCGCGCCCCGGCCGACTCAGCCGGCCCAGCCGGCCCAGCCGGCCCAGCCGACTCCGGCCCCGGCCCCGGCCCCGGACGCGGCCCAGCCGACTCCGGCCCCGGCTCCGGACGCGGCTCAGCCGGTTCCGGCCCCGGCCGAGCAGGCGCAGCCCCAGCCGCCGCTTCCGGTGCAGGAGAGCGCCGGCCCGCGATAGCCAGCGACAGGGTCACGCAGACCGAGCCCGCCGCCATCACGGTCATCCCGGCGGCGGGCGAGGTGAGCTGGGCCACCGTGCCGGCCAGCGCGGCGCTCACGCCCTGCATGGTCAGCATGCCGGACGAGTGCAGCCCCAGCGCCTGCCCGGCCAGTTCGTCCGGGGTCAGGTCCATCAGGCGCTCCTGCTGGACCAGGCTCGCGCCGAAGCCCGCCGAGGCGACCGTCACGCACACCGCCGCCACCGGCAGCGGCGGGTGCGCGCCGAACGCCAGGTACGGCGTCGCCAGCAGAAGCAGCAGCGGGGTGGCCAGCCGGCGCCGTACCGCGCGCGGCAGCAGCCGGCCCACCGTCACGTCCCCGGCGAACATGCCGAACGCCCCGCAGGCGAACAGGGTGCCGGCCGCGTGCGGAGCGTACGGCACGTACAGCGACTCGCAGCCGACGACCAGGCCGTTGGGCAGCCACAGGCCCAGGTAGGTGAGGCGGCGCGGGCGGGAGGACCACAGCAGGGCGTTGGTGCGCCAGGTCGCCGCGGGGGACGTACGGCCCGCCGTCCTCGGGGGCCGGGCGGACAGGCCGAACCGCAGCGTCAGGGCGGCCAGCAGATACAGCACTGCCGACAGCAGCAGGCAGACGCGCGGGGAGAGCACGCCGAGCAGCGCGCCGCCGGTGGCGGACCCGGCGATCTGCATCAGCCCGCTCATCATGTTGAACAGCGAACGCCCCGGCAGATAGCCGCCCCCGGCGAGGATCTCGTTCAGCAGGCCCCAGCGGACCCCGCCGCCGAGGGAGGCCACGAGCCCGAGGACCAGCAGGACGCCGAAGACCGCGCCGACCGGCAGGCCGGGCAGCGCCTGCACCGCCGTACCGGCCGCGAAGGTCAGCGCGATCGCGGACAGCGCCGTACGCGGGGGCAGCCGGTCGGCGCCCGAGAGCAGGACGGTCGCGCCCAGCACCTGGGCGAGGGAGGGGCCGAACATGCTCACCGCCGACAGCAGCGGCGAGCCGGTCGCCCGGTACACGAGCGTGCCCAGGGCCAGCCCGCCGACGGTCTGCGCGGCGGTCTGCGCGGCCGCGCCGAGGAAGAGCGGGGTGAACTCCGGTGTGCGGAACAGGGATCGGTAGCCGGTCATGCCGGGGAGTCTCGGCCGGGGCCGCCGGGCCCGGTTATTGTTTCGCGGCAGCGCGAAAGGCCGTACGGCCGGGAGGGGGTGCCGGAATGGGCCTGTGGCAGCTCGACGCCGACACGCTCGCCCGCAGCCGGTTCGTCGTCTCGCCGCTCTCCGAGGCGTTCGCCTGCCTGAAGCTGCTGTACGCGCGGGACGCCGCGCACCCCGGCGAGCAGGAGTGGCTGCGCACCCATCTGCCCGCCTACCGCGCCCGGCTGGCTGCGGACCCGGTGACGGCCCGGCTGGTACGGGCCGGGATCGGCCGGAACTGGATCGCCGACTTCCTCACCCCGGCGCCGCGCGACGACGAGACGTTCGCGGACGAGGTCGCCCGGATCCGCTCGACGGCGCCGGACGCGGCCCGCGCCCATCTGCGCACCGCGCTCGCCGGACCGCTCCCCGCCGAGCTGGACCGGGACGACCTGCCCGAGCGGGCGGCCGTCCTGCTGGAGTGGGTGTGGGAGGAGGCGGTACGGCCGTCCTGGGAGCGGCGCCGGCGGGTGCTGGAGGCGGACGTGGTCGCACGGACCGCGCAGGTGAGCCGGGGCGGGTGGGTGAGCGTCCTCGACGCGATCCGCCCCGGACGCACCCGCTGGCTCGGCGAGAACCGGCTCCAGATCAACCTGCATGAGTACCCGCCCCGGGAGATCTCCGGCGCCGAGTTGCTCTTCGTACCGGTGACCGTGCAACGGGCGGGCTGGGTCGCCTGGGACGACGGGGTGCGGTACGCGGCGGTCTACCCCTGCGCGGGCGCCCTCGCCGACGCCGGTGTCCGGACCGCCCCCTCCGCCCTCGGCGCGCTCCTCGGCCAAGCCCGCGCCCACGTCCTGGTGCTGCTCGCCTCCCCCATGAGCACGACCCAGCTGACGGCGGTGACGGGGCAGGGGCTGGGGTCGGTGGGGCGCCATCTGAGGGTGCTGCGGGAGGCGGGGCTGGTGGAGCGGCGGAGGGCGGGGCGGTCGGTGCTGTACGCGAGGACGGCGGCGGGGGACGTGCTGGCGGAGGCACCGGGGCGGGTGCGGGCCGGGGGCGGGGACGCGCGGGCGTCTAGGCTCACCCCATGACCAACGTGCTGAATGTCGAGATCGGTGCCCTCACCGGTGGATCCGCCAACCTGGAGCAGTACGCCGGGAAGGCGGTCCTCGTCGTCAACGTCGCCTCCAAGTGCGGCCTCACCCCCCAGTACACGGGCCTGGAGAAACTTCAGGAGCGGTACGCCGACCGTGGTTTCACCGTGCTGGGCGTGCCCTGCAACCAGTTCCTCGGGCAGGAGCCCGGCACCGCGGAGGAGATCGCGGAGTTCTGCTCGGCGACGTACGGCGTGACCTTCCCGCTCACCGAGAAGGTGGAGGTGAACGGCGCGGGCCGGCACCCGCTGTACCAGCGCCTGGTGGAGTTCCCCGACGCCGAGGGCCACAGCGGCGACATCCGCTGGAACTTCGAGAAGTTCCTCATCGGCCGGGACGGCACGGTCGTCGCCCGCTTCTCCCCGCAGACCGAGCCGGAGTCGGAGGCGATCGTGACGGCCATCGAGGCCCAGCTGGCCTAGCCGGCCGGCTCCGGGGCGCCGCGGGGAACGGCCGAGCCCCCTCGGCAAGGACGGCGACTGGTCGAGAGGGCTCTTCTGGTGGTGCGTGTGAAGTTGTGTTCGTCGGGAGGTCTCTACGGACGAAGGTCAGCGAGGACCTCCTAGGCCTTGACCGAGGCCACGAAGGCGTTCCACGCGTCGGCGGGGAAGGCCAGGACCGGCCCCTCGGCGACCTTGGAGTCACGGACGGCGAGTTCGGCGTCGGCGGGCGACTTGACCTCGACGCAGGCGCCGTTGCCCGCGGAATAGGAGGACTTCGTCCACGTCTCCGTAGCGCCCTGAATCAGTGCCATGTCCACTCCTGTTGCGAGTTGCGATAGTGCGGTTCACGCCAACCTTGTCGTCCTGTTGGCGTGATCGACGCTACCGGGCAACCGCCCCTGCCGGAGGAGTCGTTCACTCAACTGGATGGCATATTCCAGGGGAGCCTTCCACTGGAGCGGATCGACGGTGTACGATCCGGCGCCCTCGGTGCCAGCCGCTCATTCGGCGTAGTCTTTGGCCACCTTTGCAATGAACTGCCGGGATTGCTCCACATTGAGGGACTGTGCCCGCAGATGCTCGTACATCACGGCGTACTTCTGCACGTCCTGGGCCTTCTCCAGGTACAGGTCGCTGGTGACGCCCTCCAGGTACACCACGCTGGAGTCGGCCGCGTCGGCGAACTCCAGGATCGCGTACTGGCCGTTCAGCCCCGGATGCGCGCCCACCTCGAACGGCAGCACCTGCACCGTGACGTGCGGCAGCTGGGACATCTCGATCAGGTGGTCCAGCTGTTCGCGCATCACCAGCTTGCTGCCCACGACCCGGCGCAGCGCGGCCTCGTCGAGCACCACCCACAGCCGGAGCGGGTTGGTCTCGGCGGTGATACGTTCCTGTCGGCGCATGCGCACCTGCACGCGCTTCTCGATCTCGGCCGTCGACGTCTCCGGCAACGCGCCCTGCACCAGGGCCTCCGCGTAGGCGCGGGTCTGCAACAGCCCGGTCACGAGCTGGGGTTCGTACACGCGCAGCGACTCGGCGTCGGTCTCCAGACCGATGTAGACGCTGTACGGGATGTCCCCGAAGGTGTGCCACCACCCCTGCTGCCGGGAGTCCCGGGCCATCTCCATCAGCGAGTCCACGATCCGCTGGTCCTCGACCTCGTACACCCCGCACAGGTCGCGCACATCGCGCTGGCTGATGCTTCTGCGGCCGTTCTCCAGCCGGCTGATCTTCGACTGCGACACGAGCAGTCGCTCGGCCACTTCCTCGGCCGTCATGCCCTTGAGCTCGCGGAGCCTGCGCAGCTCCTGGCCCAGCCGGCGCCTCCTGACGGTGGGATTGACATTGGACGCCACGGGACGTGCACCTCCGGCTGCCTGCCTGTTCCTTGACACTTTCCGTATCTGCTGCTGAGCAGACTGCCACCAAGGTGCTTTCTACCGCTGGGAAATGGTGGATATGCGGCGCGTACGCGTCAGTTCGGCACGGCTCGCCGCCCGACGGGGTGCCGGCCGCCGGGCCCGGAAGCGGCCGAGCGGGGCGGCGAGACACACAGGTCTCACCGTCCCGCTCGGCCAGCGGCTCCCGAACCGGTTCCGTGGGGACCGGGGTTACGGCTCAGTGGGCCACGGCGCGTGCCATGGTGCCGCGGCGCGGCTGCATCGGAACCCCCCGAGCGGGCTCCGCCGCCGACCGGGCGCCGGGCGCGCCCTGCCGCGCGGTGGCGGCCGTACCCCGGCGCGGTTGCGCGACCGCGCCGTTCTGCACGTCCATCACGGCGTGCGCGACGAGGCCGCCCATGGGGTCGTGCCGGATCAGGTCCCGCAGCCGGGACCTGGAGGACCGGCCCTCGTTCCCCGGGTACAGGTGCTTGCCGAGTCCGACGGCGTGCGCCAGGGCGGCGAGCGCCGCGGTCCGCGGGTCCGGCGGCACGCCGGTGCGGATCGCGGAGTCCAGCCGGGCCCTGATCTCCCGGCTGATCTCGTTGTCCGTCGCCTGGTAGCGCGTCGTCGGCAGCACCCCGCACATCTGGCCGGCCACGGCGTGCACCATGCCGCACCGCTCCAGATGCGAGAGGTAGGTCTGACGGAGCCCCAGACGGGGCCCGCCGATCCAGTGAACAGCCCGCACGGGAGCGCCACGCCGTCGCAGCAACTCCAACGCGCAGTCCAAAGTCGGATCTCCAGTCGGCCGTGGCACCACCACGGCGATACGATCCCCGTCTGGGGCTATCCGTCCGGCCAGCGCCAGCTCCACTAGCTGTGCACCGGCCAGACCGAGGTCGAGCGACTGCGGCTGCGCAGTGGTACCCGTGGCCGGGTCCAGTGCCAGCAGCAGAAGCTCCTCCGGAAGTGTTCTGCGGCTCCTGCCCATCCATGCCTCCCCGCGTGGATGAATGACAGGGTGACCCCTCTCACATTGGTCTGTCGAGGGTGCGTGACCGGTTCGTAAGGGAACCGGTAGGTATGTCGTTCTCGTCTAGCGCAGGGGTTAAGCCCTCACACAGGACACTGGTACATGGTTCGGACAGGGCGCGCGTGTGGGCGTGCGGCGCATGGAGGAGGCATCGGTGGCGGGCGAGTCCCCCGACAGGTCGAAGCAGCGCGAGTCGTCGGCGGAACCGACGCCGGGGAGCGCGGCTCCGGTTCCCGAGACACGGGATCCGCGTCTCGCGGTCGCCCGGGAAAAGGATTCCGCGCCGAGCGGTGTGGACACCGCGACGAAGATCCTGTCCATCCCCGACACCACCCCCTCCCCCGAGGACACCGCGCTCCGCAAGGCGGTCTCCTCCTGGGTCCGCAAGGCCAACGCCAAGCCGACGACGGGGGATGAGCCGGAGGGGGGATCGGCCCCGGACACCGGAGCGAGGGCCGCCGGCACGGACGCGGATGCCGGGGCGAGGGCCGCCGGCACGGACGCCGGGGCAGAAGCGGGCGCGGAGGCGGACGCGGGCACGAAGGCCGAGGCGGACGCGGGCACGAAGGCAGAAGCAGGCGCGGGCACGGAGGCCGAGGCGGACGCGGCGACGGGCGCTGACGGGGGCTCGGGTACGGGCGCGGAAGCGGACGGTGGGCGGAAGGCCGGCAACGGCGGGACGCGGACCGACGCCGGCGCGGACAGCGGCGCGGACTCGAAGGCAGTTGCGGGCGTGAAGGAAGAGGCGGACGCCGAGTCTGACGCCGGGGTTGCGTCCCCGGCGCAGGACGGCGCTGACTCCGACACCCATGCCGTGGGTGATGGTCGCGCCGAGGCCGATGTCTCGGCCGACGCCGACCGTGACGGCGCTGAGGCCGACACCGAGACCGACTCGGACGGCGACGCCGTTGCCGACGCGAAGTCCGAGCCGGAGGAGAAGGCTGCATCCGAGGGGGCGGCCGATGCGAAGGCCGAGCCGGAGGGGCAGGACGAGCCTGCGTCGAAGAGGCAGCCGAAGGGGGAGGCGAAGGCCGCCCACAAGACCCAGGCGAACGGCGAGGCGGACGCCGAGTCCACGGCGAAGGCCGACTCCGAAGCGGACGCCGCCCCCAAGGCCCAGGCGAACGCCAATCCCAAGACCCAGGCGGACGCCGCCCCCAAGACCCAGGCGGACCCTGACACTAAGGGCCAGGCGGACGCCGAGCCCAAGACCCAGGAGAAGGCTGACCCCGAGGCCCGGGCGAAGGCTGATTCCGCGACCCCGGCCACGGCCGGCCCCAAGCCCCCCGCCAAGGCTGAGGCCCCTGCCAAGGTCGAGCCGCAGGACGCGGCTGCCGCTGCGGCCGAGGCGCGGCCGGAGCTGGGCGACGGCGAAGCCGAGGACTCGCAGAGCCGTGGCGGAGCCGAAGGCTCGAAGGGCGCTGCCGGAGCCGAGGACGCCCCGCAGGGGGGACCCGCAGCCGACGACGAGAGCCGCACGGGTGGTGACGACGCCGACGGCGAAGCCGAGGCGGAGGCGGACACGGACGCGGGCGACGCCCCCGTCGATCAGCCCACCGCCGTCTTCAAGGCCGTACGGCCCAAGCAGCCGCAGGTCGACCAGCCCACCACCATGCTCAAGCTCGGGGGGAAGCCCAAGGCCCCCGAGTCCGACTCCGAGCGCACCAGCAAGTTCGTCGCGCTCAAGAACGACATGGCTCCGGCCAAGCCGAAGGCCGAGCCGGACGCGAAGCCGGACGCCACCACTCCCGTCCCGCAGGTCGGGCCCGAGCGCACCACTCAGCAGCCGCTTCCCCCGAAGCCCCCGCTGGACCTGCTGGCGGAGCTGACGAACACGCCGCCGCCCCCGGAGACGGCGTTCCGCACGTTCGTGCGCCGGGTCAAGATCTGGACCCCCCTGGTTCTGCTCCTGGCGGTCGTCTTCGCGATCGTGCAGACCCTGCGCCCGCTCCCGGACCCCACCCTCGGCCTCACCGCGAAGGACACGTACACCTTCGCCGGCGGCAAGGTCGGCATCCCGTGGCCGGCCGGCGGCGAGGCCGCGCTGGATGTGCAGGGCATCGGCACGTTCGGTTCCTCCGGCGCCCAGAAGCCCGTGCCCATCGCGAGCGTCGCCAAGGTGATGACCGCGTACATCGTCCTGCGCGACCATCCGCTCAAGAGCGGCGCCGACGGCCCCAAGATCAGGATCGACAAGGCGGCCGAGCAGCAGTCGAACGCGGGCCAGGAGTCCACCGTGCACGTGACCGCCGGTGACTCGATCTCCCAGCGGGAGGCCCTGGAGAGCATCCTCATCGCGTCGGCGAACAACATCGCCCGCCTGCTCGCCCGCTGGGACGCCGGTTCGGAGAAGGCGTTCGTGGCGAGGATGAACGCCACCGCCAAGAGCCTCGGCATGACGAACACGACGTACACCGACCCCTCGGGCCTGACCGACTCCACGGTCAGCACGGCCGTGGACCAGGTGAAGCTGGCGAAGGCCGCGATGACCGAGCCCGCCTTCCGCGAGGTCGCGGCGATGATGTCGTACACCGACTACAAGGGCGTGAACCACTCCAACTGGAACCACCTGGTCGGCAGCAACAACGTCGTCGGCATCAAGACCGGCACCACCACCTCCGCCCTCGGCAACCTGGTCTTCGCGGCGAAGCAGCAGGTCGGCGGCGGCACCCGCACGATCATCGGCGCGGTGCTGCGCCAGCCGGCCGGCGGCCCGGAGAACACGATCCTCAGCGCCGCCCTCGACCACAGCGACCAGCTGATCCGGGCCGCGCAGGGCGCCCTGAAGTCGGTGACGATCCTGAAGAAGGGCGATGTCGTCGGGTACGTCGACGACGGCCTCGGCGGCCGTACCCCGGTCGTGGCGACGAAGGACGTCACGGCGGCCGGCTGGGCGGGGCTGAAGGTGAAGCTGTCCCTCACCTCCGGCACGGTGCCGCACACGGCGAAGGCCGGCACCGAGGTCGGGTCGCTCACCGTGGGCGACGGTTCGGCCGGTGCCGTCAAGGTGCCGGTGGCCCTGGAGAAGGATCTGGCGGAGCCCGGCTTCGGCGCCAAGCTGACCCGGCTGGGCTGAGCCCGCACCCCGGGTCCGCCCGGACGTCACCGGCGCGCCCCCGCTCCTGTGAGCCGAGGGGGCGCGCCGGTGGCGGTCGCGCCCCGGAGGCGAGCCGCGCCCTGACCGCGCGCGCGTGCTAGCGTCACGAAACGGGGCAGGTCGCCGGTCGCGGGACACGGCCGCGAACTGGACGGCAAGCGGCCGGAAACACCGGGGAACACGGCCGAGAACAGAAGACGGGACACGGGGAGTGCCTTCAGGTGGCCACAGCGGAGCCGACACGCGCCGACGACGCCGATCCGGGCCCGGGACCGGGCCCGCGAATACGCCTGTCCGCGGCTGACCGGGAGGGTCCGGCCGACCACCCGGACAGCGCTGCCGGCAGTGAGCGCGCCGCGGTGCGCCCAAGCGGCCTCGCGCGTGTCCTCACCGCGGCCGAGCCCCTCAGGCAGCGGATGCTGAAGCACCCGGTGCTGTCCGTGACGGCCCTCGCCGGGGTCCTGCACATCGTCTGGTTCTTCACGTTCGCGAACAGCGGTGGCGATCTCGCGGCGCAGGACGCCTGGGCGGAGTTCGTCGGCCGGCACCCGGACTCGGCGTACAACCTCGCCTGGTACGGCGGCATGCATCCGGTGTCGTACAGCGTGGTGTCGCCGTATCTGATGGCGGTTCTCGGCGTCCGTACGACGATGATGATCGCCGGGACGGTGTCGGCGGGCCTGCTGACCCTGGTCCTGATCCGCAGCCGGGCGGTCAGGAACCCGCTGTGGGCCTCGCTCGCCGGGGTCGTCGCGCTGCTGTGCAACGCGATCTCGGGCCGGGTGACCTTCGGTCTCGGCACGATGTTCGCGCTCGGCGCGGTGGCGGCCGTCTTCTGCTGGCCGCACAAGTGGCGGTACAAGCGCTGGGCGAAGGCCGCGGTGGCGGCCCCGCTCGCCGGCCTGTCCACCATGGCCTCGCCCGTCTCGGGGCTGTTCGTCGGCCTGGTCGCGGCCGCGCTGTTCCTGCAGAAGCGGCGGCCGGGCGCCTGGGCGCTGGGGATCGCGCCCACGGTGGTGGTCGCGGCCTCCTACTTCCTCTTCCCCTTCTCCGGCACCCAGCCGATGACGATCGGCTCGGTGATCATGCCGCTGCTGTACGGGCTGCTGTGCCTGTTCCTGGTGCCGCGGGAGTGGGTGACGGTCCGGCTGACGGCCGCGGTGTACAGCCTGGGCGTGGTCCTGGTGTGGCTGATCAGCTCGCAGATCGGGTCGAACATCTCCCGGCTGCCGATGCTGTTCGCGGGTGCGACGCTGGTGGCCGCGCTGCCGTTCACCGTGCCGAAGTCGCGGAAGTGGTACACGGCCGTGCTGGCGCTGCTCGGCTTCGCCGGGTGGATCGGCTACAAGTCGGTGGACGACATCATCCACACGACCCCGGCCGCGTCCTGGGCCCGGGAGCTGGCCCCGCTGGTGCACCAGCTGCAGAAGGCCGGCGCCGAGAAGGGCCGCGTCGAGGTGGTCCCGGCGCGCTCGCACCGGGAGGCGTCCGCGCTCGCGCCGTACGTCAACCTGGCGCGCGGCTGGAACCGGCAGGCCGACATGGAGCGCAACCCGCTCTTCTACGACGACACCCTCAACTCGGCGAACTACCACGAGTGGCTGCGGCGCTGGGCCGTGCACTTCGTGGTGCTGCCGAAGGACAACCCGGACGGCGACGGCGGCCAGCGGGAGCGGGAACTGCTGCAGCGGGGGATGCCGTACCTGAGGCAGGTCTGGGGCGACGCCAACTGGCAGCTGTTCCGGGTGACCGATCCGACCCCGCTCGCCGAGCCGGACGCGGTGGTGGACCGCGCCGAGCAGGGCGAGATGACGCTCCAGGTGCGCAGGGCCGGGCGGATCCTGATCCGGATCCCGTACTCGCCGTGGCTGAGCATCGTCGACGAGCACGGCAAGAGCCTGAAGCCGCCGCAGGTGATCTCGCCCTCCGGCACGCCGAAGAAGTACCGGAACGTCAACGGGTGCCTGATGGAGACCCCGCAGGACGCGAACGGCGACAAGTGGACGATGCTGCTCGCTCCGCGGGCCGGCACGTACCGGCTGGCCGCGCCGTACCAGCTGCCCCGCGGCACACCGTGCCCGGACGAGCTCAAGTAGAACCGCGGGGAGAGCCGCGCGAGTTCGGGCGGAGCCGCGCGGTCCGCCCGGGGCCGATCTGAGAACTCGTTCATGTAGATGAACTCAGGTCATCAAGTCGAACTTTTTTACCTCGACTTGACCTTACGCTTGCTTGTCGCGTTCATATCACCGCACCCACGATCGAGTACATGAACAGTCTCGACTGGGCCGTACTCATCGGCTACTTCGGTGTGATGGTCGCGATCGGCGTCTGGTCGCACAAGCGCGTGGACAACGTCTCGGACTTCTTCACGGCCGGCGGCAAGATGCCCTGGTGGCTCTCCGGCATCTCGCACCACATGTCGGGCTACAGCGCGGTCATGTTCACCGGGTACGCGGGCATCGCCTACACCTACGGCGTCACCTCCTTCGTCACCTGGTCCTTCCCCATCGCGCTCGGCATCGCCATCGGGTCGAAGCTGTTCGCGCCCCGCATCAACCGGCTGCGGTCCCGGCTCCATGTGGCCTCCCCGCTGGAGTACCTGAAGAACCGTTACAACCTGTCCACCCAGCAGGCGCTCGCCTGGTCCGGGATGCTGCTGAAGATCGTGGACGTGGGCGCCAAGTGGGCGGCGATCGCCACCCTTCTGTCGGTGTTCACCGGGGTCACCCTGAACCAGGGCATCCTCATCACCGGTGCGATCACGGCCGTGTACTGCACGATCGGCGGCCTGTGGGCGGACGCCCTGACCGAACTCGGCCAGTTCGTCATCCAGTTGCTGGCCGGCATCTCGATGTTCGTGGCGGTCCTGCTGAAGCTGAACGACAAGCACATCGGCTTCCTCGACGCCTGGAACCAGCCGGCGCTGCACGGCCACGGCAAGCCGCTGGTCGGCCCCTACGGCACGGTGTTCCTCCTCGCCTTCCTGTTCATCAAGCTCTTCGAGTACAACGGCGGCATGCTCAACCAGGCCCAGCGGTACATGGCGACGGGCAGCGCGCACCAGGCCGAGCGGTCGGCCCGGCTGTCGTCCGTGCTGTGGCTGGTCTGGCCGGTGGTCCTGTTCTTCCCGATGTGGATGTCCCCCCTGCTGGTCCACGCGCAGAAGCCGGACGGCTCCGACTCCTACGGCCTGATGACCGAACAGCTGCTGCCGCACGGCCTGTTGGGCCTGGTGATCGTCGGCTTCTTCTCCCACACGATGGCCATGTGCTCCTCCGACGCGAACGCCATCGCGGCGGTGTTCACCCGGGACGTGGCGCCGGTGCTGTCCTCCCGGGCGCGGGCGTGGGGCGAGCGGTCGGGACTGATCGCGGCCCGCGTGACGACGCTCGTCTTCCTCGGCCTGTCCATGGCGGTGGCGACGCAGGTCAACTCCCCCACGTTCAAGGACATCATCACCGTCGTCATCAAGTGGGTGGCCGGCCTCATGGGTCCGATCGCGATCCCGATGATGCTGGGCCTGCTGCGCCCCTTCCGCCGCTCCGGCCCCACGGCGGCGCTGACCAGCTGGGCGGCGGGTCTGCTGGCGTTCTGGCTGGTGAACTACCCCATCAACTGGCAGGTCTCGGGCGGGGTTCCGCTCCAGTACCAGGTGTCCGTGCCGCTGGCGGTGTCCCTGGTCCTGTACATCGCCCTCGGCTACCTGAAGCCGGAGGAGACGCCGGAGCGGCTCGCCGTCATCGAGAAGGTGAACACGGACGGGGACGCGGTGGCGGCGGTACCGGTGCCCGCGAGCGCCGGGGACGACGTGCTCGGGGCGCCGGCGGTGGACCAGCCGGGAGGGTGATCGATGACGCGGCAGGCCCGGCCTGGCGCGCAACCCCCTAGCGGGGATACCTCGCCAGCCACCCCGGCGACGATCCCGCCGGGCCGTGCAGTGCCGGGCCCTGGGTCATCTCCATCGCGAAGTCGTCGGCCAGTTCCAGCACCGTCGGACGGCCCTCCAGCTCGGCCACCCAGGCCGGGGGCAGGGCCGTCTCGCCGTGCAGGGCGCCGAGGAGGCCGCCGGTGAGGGCGCCCGCCGCCGCCGACGGGCCGCTCTGGTTCACCGCGAGGCACAGCCCGTGCCGTACGTCCTCGCCGACCAGCGCGCAGTACACCGCCGCGGCCAGCAGCCCGTCCGCCGTGCCGTCGCCGGCCAGTTCCTCCACCCGCGTCGGGCTCGGGATCCCCTGCCGTACCGCGCCGAGGGCATGCTGCAGGGCGTCCGAGACGGGCTGGTGGCCGGGGCGGGCGGCGAGCAGGGCGAGGGCCCGCTGCACGGCGCCGTCCAGGCTCTCGCCCCGGGCCAGCGCATGCACGATCACGGCGTACGCGCCCGCCGACAGATAGGCGAGGGGGTGCCCGTGGCTCTGCGCCGCGCACTCCACCGCGAGCTGCGCGACGAGCTGCGGCTCCCAGCCGACGAGCAGCCCGAAGGGGGCGGACCGGGCCATCGCCTCCGGGCCCAGCTCGCCGGGGTTCTTCGGCGACTCCAGCGTGCCCATGGTGTCGTCGCCGAAGCCGATGAGCAGGGCCCGGGTCGGGTCGCGGCGGGCGTACAGCCACTCCTCGCGCGCGAGCCAGCCGTCGTCCTTGCGACGCTCGTCCGGCCCCCAGTCCCGCTGGGTGGCCGCCCAGCGCCGGTAAGCCCGGTGCAGGTCGGTCGGCGGGTGCCAGGCGCCGGTGTCCCGCCGTACCTGGGCCCTGATCAGCCCGTCCACGCTGAACAGGGTGAGCTGGGTGTGATGGGTGACCGTGCCCCGGCGTCCGTGCCCGAAGGCCAGGTCGAGCAGGCCCTCGGGGCCGTACGCGGCCCGGATCTCCTCCAGGGACAGCGGGTCGGCGGGCCCGCCGAGCGCGTCGCCCACGGCGACCCCCAGCAGGGTGCCGCGCACCCTGCTGCGGAAGTCCTGCTGCTCGGCTCTGCCCCAGACGGCGCCGGACGTCGCACTCATCCAGACCTCCCCACGGCACCGTCCGTCCGTACGACGCTAGGCACTGTAATCGACGGGGAACGATCCGTTCACGGGGGCAAATCGGCCTCCACTGGTCATTCCCGGCCGGCTACGAGCGCTTCGCCCCCGTCGGCGATCCGGTCAGCCGAGGCTGTGGGATCACTGGGCGCCGGCGCTCACCCTTCGCCGCTCACTCCGCGTAGCGTGCCTGGACGGCGTCCCGGGCCGTTACGACCGCCGACAGCCGGGGCGCGACGCGGGCTCGGTCCGCTCCGGGCGCGGACAGCAGCTCGATGAGTACGGCAGCCAGCAGGGCCAGGTCGTCCCAGGCCTGTTCCTCGGCCAGGACGCCGGCGAGTGCCACATCCGCGCCGCCCCACTCACCGAGGGCGCAGCCCAGGACGCACCGGACGAAGGGGTAGCCGTCGTCGGCGGTGTCCGCCAGACGTCCGACCTCCTGCCACAGGGGTACGGCCGGCCGCAGGCCGCGGGATCCGCTCACGGCCAGGGCGAGGTCGAAGGTGCCGGTGAACGGGTCCTCGGAGCGCATCCGCTCGGCCACCCGCTCGGCCGCCGCCCACTGCCGGTCGTGCCGGTAGACCTCTGCCCGCAGCTCGTCCAGGAGCGTGTCGGGGGCTCCCGAGAGGTCCGCTTCCGCCAGCCGTTCGAGGGCTTCCGGCCAGCGACCGCACCGTATGAGCAGCCGTACGGCCTGTGCGCGAGCCCAGGGGGCGTCCGCGTCCAGGGCGATGCACCGGTCCAGGTCGGCCAGGGCGCGCTCCGTGCGGCCGACGTCCAGAGCGGCCAGGCCGCGTCGGCCCAGCGCCCAGCCGTAATCCGGTTCCCGGGACAGCGCTCGGTCCAGGTACCGCGGGGTCAGCGCGCGCTCGGGAGAGAGCACCAGCTGCACATCGTCCTGGCTGCTGAACCGTGCGCTGAGTCCCCGGCGCAACCGGTCGGCGTACTGGGCGACCTGGGCCGGGTCGACCGCTCCCACGAACGGGCCGGCGCCGGGGATCAGCCCCAGTCCCGCCAGCCCCGCCCGGACCGCCGTGGCCGTCACCGGTGACGGGCCGTCCTGCGCCGACGCCAGGCCGGCGGCCACCGCCTCCGCCTCGTGCCGGCGTTCCCGGTACGAGGCCAGCGCGCGCTCGAGTTTCCTGAACTCGCGTCCCTGACCGGTGAACTCGCGGCAGATCGCCGCCATCGCCTCCGGCACGCTCCCGGTGCTCTCGTCGACGTACGCCGTCAGCGCTCCGCGTTCTCGGGCGATCTGCTCCAACTCCCGGGCGAGGAAGGTCTTTCCGACGCCCGCGTGGCCGTGGATGTGGAAGAGGAAGCGGTGGCGTTCGTCCTCGGGCGGAAGGTCCAAGTTGGCCCGGAACGCGGCCCGTTCGTCGCCGCGGCCGATGAATCCCGCCCGTCTGCGCCGTCCGATCAGCTCCTGCATCGACGGCCGTGCCTGCGCCATCCGTCAGCCCCTCCCGCAGCCCGCGCTCTCATTCTGGCGCAATGCCCACGCGCTCACCCGGCCCGTGGCGGTGGAGAATTCAGCCATGACCACCACCCCCACACGCAACTCCGGCCTCACGCTTGCCGCCGGTGTGCTCACCGGCATACTCGCCCTCTACATCGCCCTGGTCGCGCTCGGGAACATCACCGACTTCGGAACGAACCAGCAGTTCGTGCGGCATGTGCTGGCGATGGACACCACCTTCAGGGACCCGGACCTGATGGGGCGGGCCATCACCAGTACCGGGCTGCAGGACACCGCTTATGTCGCGATCATCGTGTGGGAGACCGTGGCGGCCCTCGTGCTGATCGGGGGGACCGTGCTGTGGGCGTGGCGCAAGGACGACCTCGCCCGGCGCATATCCACCTACGGGCTGCTGATGCTGCTGCTCCTCTTCGGCGCCGGGTTCATCGCGATCGGCGGTGAGTGGTTCGCGATGTGGCAGTCGAAGACCTGGAACGGGCTGGACGCCGCGACCCGGGTGTTCCTGCTCAGCGGCGTGGCGTTGATCGTGAATCTGCTGCCCGCGCGGCGGGCGGACGCTATCTGACGACCGTGACGCCGGTGCCCTGATCGCCGAAGGACCACAGGGCGGCGCCGTCTTCCTTGTGGAGGCGGATGCCGCCCAGTTTCTTGCCGTCCGCCGGGGGCGGCGAGGAGCCGTCCAGGGCGTTGGAGAAGGCGATGTTCACGCCCTGCGCCTTGGTGAAGTACATGATGTGCTCGACCTGTACGCCGTCGGAGCCGCGCAGGGACTGGGTGCGCAGGGTGATCGAGTACCGGCCGGGCTGCGGGTTCACCGTGCCCGGCCACACCGTGAACGTGCGGGTCGGCTTGCCCGTGGCGTCGACCAGCCAGACCCGCTTCTCGGAGAGGGAGTACACGATCCGGCGGCCCGTGCCGGAATCGTCCGGCAGGGCGGGCGCGGCCGGTGTCTTCGGCGTCGCGGGCCCGTGGGCGCCGGCCGACGCCGAGGGGCTCGGCTTGGCGACGGCGGCGATCGGACGCGGCCCGTGGTCCGCCTGTACGGCGAGCGCGACCACCACCGCGGTCGCTCCCGCCGTCAGGCCGGTGACCCAGGCCCACGAGGGCAGTCGGGCAGCCACGGGACGCTTCTCCTGACGCTAGGCGTATGGGGCCCCTTCCGGGGTCGGGGGTCGGATCATCGTACTCAGTCCAGGACCGGCAGAAGTTCCGGCAGGTGTCCGTCGGAGGCCTCCGCCGCCCGTCGCCGCTCCTCGGGCACCTCGCCGTAGAGCGTGGTGCGCGGTTTCGCCGGGCGGCCGGCCGTCTCGGCCACGGCGATCAGGTCGCGGACCGACTTGTAGGAGCCGTAGGAGGAGCCGGCCATCCGGGAGATCGTCTCCTCCATCAGCGTGCCGCCCAGGTCGTTCGCGCCGGAGCGGAGCATCTCCGCCGCACCCTCCGTACCCAGTTTGACCCAGCTTGTCTGGATATTGGGGATCCAGGGGTGGAGGAGGAGCCGGGCCATCGCGGTGACCGCCCTGTTGTCCCTGGCCGTCGGGCCCGGCCGGGCGATGCCGGCCAGGTAGACCGGGGCGTTGGTGTGGATGAAGGGCAGGGTGACGAACTCCGTGAAGCCGCCCGTCTCGCGCTGGATCCGGGCCAGCGTGCGCAGATGGCCCAGCCAGTGGCGGGGCTGGTCGACATGGCCGTACATCATCGTCGAGGACGAGCGGATGCCCAGCTCATGGGCCGTGGTGATCACCTCGATCCAGGTGGCCGTCGGCAGCTTGCCCTTGGTCAGCACCCAGCGGACCTCGTCGTCGAGGATCTCCGCCGCCGTCCCCGGGATGGAGTCCAGGCCCGCCTCCTTGGCCGCCGTCAGCCACTCCCGGACGGACATGCCGGTGCGGGTCGCGCCGTTCACCACCTCCATCGGGGAGAAGGCGTGCACGTGCATGCCGGGGACGCGGGACTTCACCGCCTTCGCGATGTCGAAGTACGCCGTGCCGGGCAGGTCCGGGTGGATGCCGCCCTGCATGCACACCTCGACCGCGCCCACGTCCCAGGCCTGCTGGGCGCGGTCGGCGACCTGCTCCAGGGAGAGCGTGTAGGCGTCGGCGTCCGTGCGGCGCTGCGCGAACGCGCAGAAACGGCAGCCGGTGTAGCAGACGTTGGTGAAGTTGATGTTGCGGGTGACGATGTACGTCACGTCGTCGCCGACCGCCGACCTGCGCACGTCGTCGGCCACCCGGCACAACGCGTCCAGCGCCGGGCCGTCCGCGTGCAGCAGGGCCAGCGCCTCGGCGTCGGTGAGCCTCGTCGGGTCGTCGGCCGCCGTCGCCAGCGCCTGCCGTACGTCCGTGTCGATGCGCTCCGGCGCCATGCCGGGGGCGGCCGCCTCGCGCAGCGCCTCCCAGTCGCCGTACACCTCGTCGAAGTCGTCGCGCCGGTCCTTCGTACGGCCCTCGGTGTCGATCGAGGCGTGCAGGTCCGTGCGGCCGGTGGCCGTGAACGCCTCCTCCGGCTCCTGCCAGGGCAGGCCCCGGGGAAGGGCGCCGGGGCGGGCCAGGCCCGTCTCCGGGTCGGCCAGCGCGCTCACGTGCGGGCGCAGCCGCGGGTCCAGCCAGGGCTCGCCGCGGCGCACGAACTCGGGGTAGACGCAGAGGCGTTCGCGCAGTTCGAAGCCGGCGGCGGCCGACCGCGCGGCCAGCTCCTCGATCTGCGGCCAGGGGCGCTCGGGGTTGACGTGGTCGATGGTCAGGGGCGACACCCCGCCCCAGTCGTCGATGCCGGCGCCGATCAGCCGCTCGTACTCGGCGTCGACCAGGTTGGGCGGGGCCTGGAGGCAGGCGGCCGGGCCCATGATGTGCCGGGCGACGGCCACCGTCGCGACCAGCTCGTCCAGTTCGGCGTCCGGCATGCCGCGCATCGCCGTGTCCGGCTTGGCGCGGAAGTTCTGGATGATCAGCTCCTGGATGCCGTGGTAGGCCCGGGAGACCTTGCGCAGGGCGAAGAGGGACTCCGCCCGCTCCTCGTACGTCTCGCCGATGCCGATCAGCAGCCCCGAGGTGAAGGGGACGGAGGAGCGGCCCGCGTCCTCCAGCACCCGCAGCCGCACGGCGGGTTCCTTGTCCGGGGAGCCGTAGTGGGGGCCGCCGGGCTCGGACCACAGGCGGGTCGCGGTCGTCTCCAGCATCATGCCCATGGAGGGGGCCACCGGCTTCAGCCGCTGGAAGTCCGTCCAGGTCATGACGCCCGGGTTGAGGTGGGGCAGCAGGCCCGTCTCCTCCAGGATGCGGATGGAGACGGCGCGGACGTAGGCGATGGTGTCGTCGTAGCCGTGCGCGTCGAGCCATTCGCGCGCTTCCGGCCAGCGGTCCTCCGGCTTGTCGCCGAGGGTGATCAGGGCTTCCTTGCAGCCGAGCGCCGCGCCCTTGCGGGCGATGTCCAGCACCTCGTCCGGGGACATGAACATCCCGTGCCCGGCGCGGCGCAGCTTGCCGGGGACGGTGACGAAGGTGCAGTAGTGGCACTTGTCCCGGCACAGCCGGGTGAGGGGGATGAAGACGCTCTTCGAGTACGTGATGACACCGGGACGGCCCGCCTGTTCGAGACCCGCGTCGCGCACCCGGGCGGCGGACGCGGCGAGGTCGGTCAGATCCTCGCCCCGCGCCTGGAGCAGCACCGCCGCCTCGGCGACGTCGAGGGCGACGCCGTCCCGGGCGCGTTTGAGGGCGCGACGCATGGAGTTCTCGGTCGGTCCGGTTCCGGAGGTCGCGGAAGTCGTCATCCCTCGAGCATACGAGCGTGATCAGGGAACGTACCGCGCGCACTCGTCCGGCGCCCCGCGGCACCAGCGCGGCGGTGTCGCGGCCCACGGCCGCCCCGCCGACGAGCGTGCGCGGGCCCGTGATCCGGCCGCGCGGCCCGCGCACCGGCCCGGGGTACGCGTGCCCGGCCCGGACGCTCGCGAACTCGCCGTCGCAGGACGCCGGTTCCCCGGACCACAGGGCCTGAGTGAGCCGTATCCGGTCCCGGACCTGTTCCCGGCGGGGCACTCGGCCCGGCACCGGCACCACCGTCCTCGCCCAGCACTCCCCCTCGCCTCGGCCACCCACTGTCCGCGCCCCCGAACCGCGCCTACCGTGGAAGCCGTGACGACGTTGCGCGGCACCCTCGCCCCCGGCTCACCGGACTACGTGTACCTGCCCTTCGACGTTCCGCCCGGCACACGGGAAGTACACGTCTCCTACACCTACGACCGGCCCGCCACGCCCGCCGGCACCCCCGGCAACGCCCTCGACATCGGCCTGTTCGACGAGCGCGGCACCGAGGTCGGCGGGCCGGGGTTCCGGGGCTGGTCCGGAGGCGCCCGCACGGAGTTCTTCGTCCGGGCCGACGACGCCACCCCCGGCTACCTCCCCGGCCCGCTGCACCCCGGTACCTGGCACATCGCGCTCGGGCCGTACACCGTGGCCCCGCAGGGGCTGTCGTACGAGGTGACCGTGACGCTGACGCCGGGGGAGCCCGGCGCCGCCCCGCAGCCGGTGTACCCGCCGGAGCGCGCCCGGGGCCGGGGCCGGGACTGGTACCGGGGCGACTGCCATCTGCACTCCTGGCACTCCGACGGGCGCCGCACCCCGGCCGAGATCGCGGCGCTGGCCCGCGCGGCGGGGCTGGACTTCGTGGGCAGCTCCGACCACAACACCCACGCCTCGCACGCCCACTGGGCCGACGCGGCCGGCGACGACCTGCTGGTGCTGCTCGGCGAGGAGGTCACGACCAGGAACGGCCATGTGCTGGCCCTCGGCACCGGCCCCGGCACCTTCGTCGACTGGCGCTACCGGGCCCGGGACCGGCGCTGGCCGCACTTCGCGCGGGTGATCCGCGACGCCGGCGGCCTGGTCGTGCCGGCCCACCCGTACGCGGACTGCGTCGGCTGCGCCTGGAAGTCCGGGTTCGCCGAGGCGGACGCGGTGGAGGTGTGGAACGGGATGTGGACGCCCGACGACGAGGTGGCGCTGGCCGCCTGGGACGGGCTGCTCGTCGCCTCCGTGCGCGAGGAGGGGGCCTGGCTGCCGGCCATGGGCAACAGCGACGCGCACCGGGACCCGGACGTCGTCGGGCACCCGCAGACGGTCGTCCTCGCCGAGGAGCTGAGCCGTCGGGCGATCCTCGCCGGGCTGCGGGCGGGACGGTCGTACGTGGCCGAGTCGCGGACCGTCTCGCTGGACTTCACCGTCAGCGCCGCGAGCGGTGAACGGGCCGGGCTCGGCGAGCGGTTGGCGGTCGGCGCCGATACCCCGGTGACGGCCAGGCTGACGGTCTCGGGCGCCCCGCGCTGCTCGGTCCGCTTCGTCACCGACCAGGGCGTGCTGTTCCGCAGCGGCCCGCTGCCCGTGTCCGGGGCGGAGGTGGTGGAGTGGCGTACGACTCCGGCGTACGCCGCGTACGTGCGCGCCGAACTGCGGCACGAGACGGCGCTCGGGCCGGTCCCCGGGATGATGGCCGCGTTCACCAACCCGGTGTTCCTCGGGACGGCCGGCGCGTGAGGCCCGCGGCAGGTCAGCTCCGTGCGGCCCTCGTCCGCTGCCGCAGCTCGACGACCGTCGCGACGGCACGCAGCCAGCGGGCGGCGGTGTCGTCGGCGTCGACGCCGGCCGCGAGTCCGGCGCCCGCGGTCAGCCAGTCGCAGACGACGGCCGTCGCCTCCGGGCGCGGCAGCGGCTCGGGGAGCCCGGCGGCGTAGGCGAGGCCGCCGGCCCGGACGGTGTCGGCGAGGAAGGCCACCGAGCGCGGCCGGGTGCCGAGGCGGTCGAGCAGCACGGCCGCGCCCACGGCGCCGTCGCCGAACAGGGCGGTGCGCCGGGGGCCGGGCGGTGCGGTGAGGCCGTAGCGGACCAGGGTGGTGATGTCGAGCCGGGCCAGCTCGTCGTCGGTGCGGTCCGGGAGGCGCGGGGCGGGGTTCGGCACGGGGTTCATGTTCCGGTCTCGGGGGGTGGGCCGGCTCAGCGGACGGTGACGGTGTAGGTGACGCGCTGCGGCGCGGACTGCCGGTACGGCGCGGTCGACGCCGGTGCCGGGGTGCCGCCGCCGTCCTCGTCGCAGGTGGTGGCGAACGTGCAGTGGGTCAGCACGATCCGGGTGCTGCCCCTGCCGGTGGCCTCGAAGGTGAAGGTGAGGCTGCTGCCCCCGCCGACCAGGTGTTTGCCGCCGGAGTCCGGGGAGCTGTGCTGCCCGCGCTCGCGGACCACGCCGGTGTCGGGCCGGGGGCCGGACAGGTACCAGTGCTCACGGGTGGAGGCGTTCTGGCGGACGGTGAGCGTGAAGCGCTCCCCGACCTTCGCGGTGATGCGGGATTCGCCGGTGGGGTGCGCGACGGGGGCCTGCTCGCCCGTGCCCGACCCGCAGCCCGTGACGAGCGTCAGCAGCGCGAGGCCCGCGACCGCGCCGCCCGCGGCCCCGCCCCGGCGCCGAGGGCGTCGGCTACTTGGCCGTCGGGAGGTACACGCTGTACGCGTCGTTGAGTCCACTGTCCGCTGCCTTGCCCATGTGTCCGTTGATGAAGTCGTTCTCGCTGACCCAGGTGGTCGTGCCCCAGGGGTTGTAGACCTGCAGCCGGTCGCCGTCCTGGGCGATGATGGTCATCGCGTGGGCGCCGTCCTTGCCCTGGACGTCGACCGGCACCGGGCGGCCGTCCGCGACCGCCTTCTCGACGTCGCTCAGCACCGCCCTGCGGTCGTCGGCGCTCCCGAGGTCGTGGCGCTGGTAGTCGTCGCCGGTGGCGGCGCCGAGGGTGGTGTCGGCGATGTGCTCCTGCCCGTCGGGACCCATGCCCTCCCAGTGGTCGCCGCCGTGCCCCTCCGTGTGCAGCCGGTGCTGCTCGGCCACCAGGCGCCGCTTGAAGGCCTCGGGGTCGTCCTCCTGCCCGCTGGGCCCGCCGGTGATGCCGAGCGCGTAGAGGGGGTCGACCATGGCGCGGGCGGTGACGGTGGACGAGGCCACGCAGGTGCCCTCCGAGCCGTCGCCGCCCTGGATCCAGCGCTGCCCGTCGAACGTGACGTAGTCCTTGTTGTTGTTGGAGCCGTCGGGGGCCAGGCCCTCGTCGTCCATGCTGTCCACGGCGGTGACGACCGGCGTGAGATGCCTGCGCAGCCACTCGGGGTCGTGCCCGTGGATCTTGCCCTGGAACTGCCCGATCTCCGCCACGCTGTGCCCGGCGGCCAGGGCCTTCATCAGATAGGCCCGCTCCTGCGGGCTGTCCGACCCGGCCAGCATCCGGTCCATCGCGGCCCGGTCGGCGGCGCTGAGCCGGTCCATGCGCAGGCCGGCGCGCTCCAGGTCGTGCGCGGTGAGGATCTCGTTGAGCACGGGGTCGCCGTCGACGGCGCTGGTCTCGGCCAGCATCAGCTTGTCGACGGCCGTGAGGTCGCCCGTGCCGAGCTTGCTCATGCGCGCCTCGGAGACCCACTTGTTCAGGTCCCTGGCGACGGCGTGGGCGGCGTCGTCGGCGGCGATCGCGGCCTGGTGCAGGTCCTCGGCGCCCAGGGAGGCGACGGAACGGGCGTTCAGCCGGACGGCCTCCTCGTCGTCGTCCTCGTAGAGGTCGTCGAACCAGCCGTCCTTGCCGCCGAGCATCCGCAGTGCCTCGCGCAGCGTCTCCCGGCCGCCGCTGTCCTGGCTCCGGGCGTCCTTGAGGGCGTCGGCGAAGGTGAGCAGCGCCAGTCCGCCGCCGTACAGGGCCCGGCCCACCGCTCCGGCGGCCACCCCGGCGGCGGCCACCGCGTCCGAGGCCAGCACACTCGTGTTGCCGGCCCAGACGTCCGGCAGGCCCTTCCTGGCCACCCGGTCGATGCGCTTGTGGAGGTCCTCGAGGTCCTGCTTCTGGTACAGCTTGCCGAGGGACTCCAGCGTCGCGGTGTCGCCGACCGGGGCGGAGACGGCGAGCGCGTCGTTGATGGCGTCGATCAGGTCGTTCTTGCTGCCGGCGGAGGCAATGGTCCGGCACAGCCCGGCCAGCCGCTTGCGCCTGTCGCCCGTGGACTCCGTCATCGCCCGCGCCCTCAGTAACCGGCCAGCGCCGACGGCCGGCCGGCCCGGGCGGGCATGGTGCCGACGAGGCGGCCGTCCCCGACGGCCACGCTGTCCGCGCTCGTGCCGACGAGGCTGTCACTGCCGTGGTACGCGCCCTTCGACAGCCGTACCTTGTCGGCCAGTTCGTGCAGCGCCGACTCCAGGGCCTTGGCCTCCGCCTCCCAGGCGGCGGCGTACGCGTTGAACGCGGCGGCGGCATCCGGGCCGCCGAGCGCGTCGTCCATGTAGCACATGCCGGGCTCGATCGCCTGCGCGATCCTGCCCGCGTCGTCACCCGCGGCGTCCAGGTCCTTCGCCTGTCCGGACATCCCGGACCTGACCGTGTAGCCGTCCGAAGACGCGCCCATCAGGCTCCCCCGTTGCATCGATCTCGACCGCGGGGGAGGCTAACACGCGGCAGCCGGCGGGATGTCGGGAGACCACACGCCCCGCACCGAGCCGCCACACCATCCCCGTCCCCTCACCGTCAGACCAGGAGAGCGACCGGCATGCCAGCCCCCGCAGACCGCAAGCACCGCGTGGTGACCGCCTTCCAGCGGCACCTCGCCAACCCCCTGGTCCGGCGGCTGCCGTTCCAGACCCTCCTGGAGACGACCGGCCGCGCCTCCGGCCTGCCCCGGCGGACGCCGGTCGGCGGGCGAAGGATCGGCGACTCCTTCTGGCTGGTCTCCGAGTTCGGCCACAAGTCCCAGTACGTCCGCAACATCCAGGCCGACCCCAGGGTCCGCGTCCGCGTCGCGGGCCGCTGGCACCACGGCACCGCCCATCTCCTCCCGGACGACGACCCGGTGGCCCGCCTGCGCTCCCTGCCCCGCCTCAACAGCACGGCGGTACGGGCCCTGGGCACGGACCTGCTGACGGTCCGGGTGGACCTGACGGACTGACGGCCGGCCCCCGGCATCCGGCGTCGTTCTTCACGCAGTGAGACCGTAGTTGACCGCCCGTCAGCTCTTGTCGGTGTGCGAAGAGGGTGTGAGGGCTTTGTGGACCGAAGCGCGGCGCCCTGTGATCGGCGTCTCCGACGGCTGACGGAACCGGCCCGAACAAGGCAAACTGACGGGGTTGTTCGTGATGCCGAGGGGGACCAACGCATGGACGGTGGGCCGCGAGTGCCTGAGCAGCGGCGTTCCGGCTCCGTGGCCGTCACGGAGCCGGAGGCGCTGCGGTTCGGTGTGCTCGGTCCGGTGCGGGCCTGGCGCGGCGGGGAGCAGATCGGCACGGGTTCGCCCCAGCAGCGCGCCCTGCTGGCCGCCCTGCTGCTGCGCGAGGGCCGTACGGCGACCGCGGCGGAGCTCATCGACGCCCTCTGGGGCGACGAGCCGCCGTCGCAGGCGCTGGCGGCGGTGCGCACGTACGCCTCGCGGCTGCGCAAGGTCCTGCCCCCCGGCGTCCTGGTCAGCGAGTCCGGCGGTTACGCGGTGCGCGGGCTCGGCGAGGGCGCGCTGGACCTGGCGGTCGCCCAGAACCTCGCGGCCCAGGCGGACAAGGCACGGGCCGCCGGCGACCTGTGCCGCGCCCGCGCGCTGCTGAACGAGGCCCTGGCCCTGTGGGACGGCGAGGTGCTGGCCGGCGTTCCCGGCCCCTACGCCGAGACCCAGCGGGTCCGCCTGGAGGAATGGCGCCTCGGCCTGCTCGAATCCCGCCTGGACATGGACCTGGAGCAGGGCTGCCACGCGGAGGCGGTCTCGGAACTCACGGCGCTCACGGCCGCGCACCCCCTGCGGGAGCGGCTGCGCGAACTGCTGATGCTCGCCCTGTACCGCAGCGGCCGCCAGGCGGAGGCCCTGGCCGTCTACGCCGACACCCGCCGCCTGCTGGCCGAGGAGCTGGGCGTCGACCCCCGCCCCGGCCTGCGCGAGCTCCAGCAGCGGATCCTCCAGGCGGACCCGGCCCTGGCCGAACCGTCGTCCCCGGCGGCGGAACCGGCGGCGGTCCCGGTCCGGCCCGCGCAACTCCCCGCCTCCGTGCCCGACTTCACCGGCCGGGCGTCCTTCGTCGCCGAACTGAGCGACGTGCTGGCGTCGGCGTCCGAGGCGCCCGACGCCGGGGGCCGGGTGATGGCGGTGTCGGCGCTTGCCGGCATCGGCGGGGTGGGCAAGACGACCCTGGCGGTCCATGTGGCCCACCGGGCCAGGAGCGCCTTCCCCGACGGCCAGCTCTACGTCGACCTCCAGGGCGCGGGCCCCCGCCCGGCCGAACCGGAGACGGTCCTCGGCTCCTTCCTGCGCGCCCTCGGCACGGCCGACTCGGCGATCCCCGACTCCCTGGACGAACGGGCGGCCCTGTACCGCTCCGTCCTGGACGGCCGCCGGGTCCTGGTCCTGCTGGACAACGCCAAGGACGCGGCCCAGGTACGCCCCCTGCTGCCCGGCACCGAGGGCTGCGCGGCCCTGGTCACCTCCCGCGTCCGCATGGTCGACCTGGCCGGCGCCCACCTGGTCGACCTCGACGTGATGTCCCCGGACGAGGCGCTGGCGCTGTTCACGAAGATCGTGGGCGAGGAACGGGTCGCCGCGGAACGGGAGGCGGCGCTGGACGTGGTGGCGGCCTGCGGGTTCCTGCCGCTGGCGATCCGCATCGCGGCGTCCCGCCTCGCCGCGCGCCGCACCTGGACCGTGTCCGTCCTGGCGGCGAAGCTGGCCGACGAACGCCGCCGCCTGGACGAACTCCAGGCGGGCGACCTGGCGGTGAAGGCCACCTTCGAGCTCGGCTACGGCCAGCTGGAGCCGGCCCAGGCGAGGGCGTTCCGGCTGCTGGGCCTGGCGGACGGCCCGGACATCTCCCTCGCGGCCGCGGCGGCGGTCCTGGACCTGCCGGCGGAGGAGACCGAGGACCTCCTGGAGTCCCTGGTGGACACGTCCCTGCTGGAGTCCGCGGCGCCCGGCCGCTACCGGTTCCACGACCTGGTCCGGCTCTACGCGCGTGCCTGCGCGGAGCGCGACGAGCAGCCGCCCGGGGAACGGGACGCCGCGATGTCGCGCCTGCTGGACTTCTACCTGGCCACGGCGGCCCAGGTCTATGCGATGGAGCGGCCGGGGGACCGGGTCGTGGACCATCTGCAGCCCACCGACTATCCGGGGCTCGGCTTCGCGTCCCGCCGCCAGGCCCAGGACTGGCTGTACGCGGAGGCCGTGTCCCTGCTCGCCTGCGTGCGCCAGTTCACGGGTCCGAGCACGCTGCTGCGCGCCATCGACCTGCTGTGGGCCGCCGTCGACCTGACCGAGTCCGGGGCCAACTCACGGGAGTACGACGCCGCGGCGATCGCACTGCGCGACGCGGCGCGCACCTGCGGGGACCGGCGCGCTCAGGTGCGGGCGGCGGTGGTCCTGGCCAACGCCCACCAGCTGTCGGGGCGGTTCACGGAGGCGGACGAGTCCGCCGAGGACTCCCTGCGCCTGGGCGACTCCTTCAGTGATCCGCTGGCCCGCTGCTGGGCGGCCAACATCCGCGGGGCCATCGCCTTCTACCAGCGCCGCTACGCCGACGCCGAAGCGCACCTCAAGCGGGCGCTCGCGGACTTCCGGGACTGCGAGGACCGGGCCGGCGAGGCCAGCGTGCTGTGCAACCTGTCGCGTATCCACCTGGTGACGGGGCGGCCCCACAGCGCCGTCGAACTGGCCCAGCAGGGCGTCGACATGTACGAGACCCTCGGCCACGCCGTGAAGAGCGCCAACGGGCGGTACGCCTTGGGCATGGCGCTCACGGAGAACGGCCGGCACGTCGAGGCGACCGAGCGGCTGCAGGAGGCGCTCGGCGTCTTCCGCGAGAGCCGCCACCGGCTGTGGGAGGGCATGACGCTGTTCCGGCTCGCGGAACTCGACCTGGCGGCCGGGCGGCCCACACAGGCCTCGACGAACGCGGAGGCCGCGCTGACCGTGCTCCGCGGGATCGGCGGCGAGTGGCGGCGGGGGAACGTGCTCACCGTCCTCGGCCGGGCACTCGACGACATCGGGCAGTCCGGGCGGGCCCGGGTGTGCTGGCAGGAGGCCCTCTCCATCTACCAGTCGCTGCGCTCCCCGGAGGCCGAGACGGTCCGGGCGCTGATGGCGCAGACCGCGGCGGCCTGAGCCGGCCGGCACGTTCATCGTTCGTTTATCGCCCCACGGCACTCTCGTCGTGTCGGGCCGTCGCGTCGGGGGGCACACGGCGGTGAGGTCGCCCGTCCTGACGATCTAAGGTTGGGCGATCCGTTGCTCGTCCGGCCGTCCATCGGGGGAACGGCCGGACGAGCACCCCACGTTCAGCACCAAACGGGAGGGAAGCGCCATGAGCGACGCCAAGAAGGACGGGCAGGCCGTCCAGCCGGACAACGTCCACATCACCGACGCCAAGGACAGCGGCACCGGCACGGTCACGCCGGACAACGTGCACATCACCGACGCCAAGGACAGCGGCACCGGCACGGTCACGCCGGACAACGTCCACATCACGTCCGACCCCAGCTGAGCCACCTCCCACGCGGGGGACCGGCCGCGGCGGCGCCGAGGGGGAGCCGCCGCGGCCGTCGTGTTGTCAGGGCGCGGCGTCCGCCCCCAGCTCGCACCACACCGTCTTGCCCTCCGCCCCCTGCTCCACGCTCCAGCGCAGCGCCACCGCCGCCACCAGGGCGAGACCGCGCCCTTCTTCGGCGTCGGGTGGGGCGGGCAGGGACACGGGCAGCGCCTGCCCGGCCGGGTCCGTGACCTCGACGCGGATGCGCCCGCCGTACGTCCGGGCCACCCGGACACGGACCGGAACCCCCTCCCCCACATGCCGGATCACGTTGGTGACGAGTTCGGTGACGCAGAGCTGGACGTCGGAGCAGGGCGCGCCCAGATAGCGCCGCACGGTGCGGCGAAGGCCCTTGAGCGCCTCCGGCAGGGCGGGCAGCTCCACGTCCAGCGGGGGCCGGCCCGGCACCGTGCCGGCGTCCCGCAGCACCGCCGCCAGCCTGCGCGCCGTAGCCGCGTTGCAGTTGCCCAGCGCGACCAGGCCGGCCGGAGGCCGGTACGCGCCCGCGAAACTCGGCAGGTCCACCCGGAGCGACGGCAGGGTGATGCCGTGGACGGAGAGGGCGTCGCGCAGGTCGTCCACGCAGAGGGTGATGTCGAAGACGGAGTCGGGCGGCACGGTGTCACACGCCTTTCTGTGCTCTCTGTGATGAATCAGTCACACAGTGACGCCTGTCCCGGTACCGTTTGAAGGGCTTTCGGCTACGCAGAGCAACTGGCAAACGGCGGTGATCAGTTGTGCCCCCACGCAAGGACCCCGACGCATCGGCCAACGTCCCCTCCTTCTACGGCGCCGAGTTGCGCTATCGACGGGAACTGGCCGGACTCACCCTGGAGCAGTTGGCCGAGGGGAGCTTCCGGGGCGTGCCCTTTCTGAGCCAGATCGAGCGCGGTGAGCGGCGCATGCCGATGGATCTGGCCCGGCACGTCGACAAGGTGCTGAAGACGGACGGGTTTTTCGAGCGGCGTTGTGAAGACGCCCGCAGGGCACGGCAGTCGGGGCATGCGGAGTACTTCGCGGACGTGGCGGAGATGGAGCGGCACGCGGAGACGATCGATGACTGGGCGCCGATGCTGGTGCCGGGTCTGCTGCAGACGTCGTCCTATGCCCGCGCGATCGTTCGTGCCGCCATGCCTCGGGCCTCTGACAAGGAGGTCGAGGAGAAGGTCAACGCCCGCAGGGAACGGGCCAAGCTGTTCGACTCGGAGAACCCGCCGAAGTTCTGGGCAATCCTGGACGAGTCCCTGATCCGGCGACCCGCCCTTCCCGATGCACTGATGGCCGAACTGCTGGAGCACATCGCGCAGGTGGTCCGGAACACTCACTCCATTCTGCAGATCGTCCCGCAAACCACCGGAGCCCATCCGTTCATGATGGGCACGACCAGGTTCATGACCTTCGCGGACGCACCGCCGGTCGTGTACACCGAGTCCCTGCACAGCGGCCAACTCATCGACTATCCACTGCTCGTGAAGCAGTACCGTGAGTCGTACGATCTGCTCAGGGCCGCCGCACTGCCGCCTGAGGCGTCCCTTGCGATCATCGAGGCTGCGGCAGAGGACTACCGAGATGGCAAGCACCGGGATTGACCTGAACACGGCCGTGTGGCGCAAGAGCAGCTACAGCAACGGCACCGGCGGCGAGTGCGTCGAAGTGGCCGACGCTCACCCCGGCACCGTGATCCCCGTCCGCGACTCGAAGAAGGCCCAGGACGGCCCCGTACTCCTCTTCCGCCCCCTCGCGTGGAGCGTCTTCCTCGACTCCCTCAAGGGCTGACCCCGATACGCTGAGTGACCGTATGGCGCGTCTCGCGTACAGCCGGTAGCGTCAGTCCTGGGACGGCCGCCGTCCGGAACCCTTCCGTGACCCCCGGCACGACGGCCGTCACGCGCCCCTTCCTCGGCATACCGGCCCGCGCTCACGCCGTGCGGGCCGTTCCCGTGCCCTTCTCCGCGTCCAGGGCGTACACGCAGCGGTCCTTGCTGCAGGCGTACACCACGCCGTCTCTGACGACCGGGGAGCCGGTGATCTCGCCGCCGGTGGCCAGTTTCCAGCGGAGGCGGCCGTCGTCCGCCTTCAGCGTGTAGAGCAGGTGATCGGTGGAGCCGAAGTGGATACGGCCCTCCGCCACCGCGGGTGCGCCCACGACGTCGCCGCCTGCCTGGAAGCGCCACTTGGGCGTGCCGGTGACCGCGTCCAGCGTGTACAGGCCCTTGCCGCTGCCCACGTGGACATGGCCGGCCGCGACGAGCACCGGCTCGATGGAGGAGCGGGCCTCCGTGGCGATGCGCCAGCGGTCGCGGCCGTCGGTGGCGTCGAGGGCGTAGACGGTGCCCAGGTAGTCGGCGAGGTAGACGCCGCCGCCGGTGACCGCGGGGCCGGGGGCGAAGGCCGGCGGGCTGAGGAAGACCGCGGGGGCCTCGAAGTGCCAGCGGACCATGCCGCTCGCCGCCTCGACGGCGAGGACGCGGGTGCCGGCGGAGACGTAGACGTAACCGTCGGGAGCCGGGGCGAGGCGGACCGGTACGCCGCCGCAGGAGGCCGCGTCGCCGACCGGGTACGACCAGCGCTCCTCGCCGGTGCGGGCCTCCAGGGCGCGCAGCCGGGCGTCCTGCCAGACGTACACCGTGCCCTCGTGGACGAGGGGCCCGGACTCGGGTGACTCGAAGTCGGTCTGGCAGCCGGCGATCTCCCACAGCTTCTGCCCGTTCGACGCCTCCCAGGCCTGGACGCCGCCGCCCCGGGTCCCGGTGACGACGGTGCCGCGGTCGGCGTTGAGGGAGTACACCCAGGCGTCCGTGGACAGCCGCCACAGGTCGGTGCCCTCGCGGGCGTCCAGGGCGAACAGGGTCGGGCCGTCGGAGGCGTGGATACGGCCGTCCGCCACCGCCATGGACCAGGCGACGTCCCTGGTCTTGAAGCGGCGCCGGCCGGTGGCCACGTCCAGGGCGTGCACCTCGAAGGAGGTGACGTACACCAGGTCGCCGTCGACCGAGGGGGTGCCCCAGACCTCGTTGGACATGCGGAACCGCCAGGGCCGCCAGCCGCTCGCCGTCTCCGGGGGCTGGGGCGGCGCCGCCGGTACGGCAGGATCGGCGCCGGCGACTCCGGGGCGCGGCCGGGACCAGTGGGCGACCAGGCCGGCCTCCGGCGGGGGCGCCTTGACGGCGGCGGCGCGGGCGTCGGCGACGCGCGGGCCGGGGCCGATGGGCACGGCGGCGCCGGCGAGGCGGACCGGGCCGGTGTCGGGGGCGACGGCCGGGGCGGGGACCGGCGGCGGGTCGTAGGGGGGCGGCGGGGGCACGGCCGCGCGGCCGCCGCTGCGGGGGCCGCCGGTGGGGGCCGGGGCGGGCTTGGCGGCGGGGCGGCTGCCGCGGCTGCGGGCCTCGATGAGGGCGACCGCCTTCTCGGGCAGCCAGGCGGAGGCGGTGCCGCTGTCGTCGGAGCCGGAGCCGAAGAGGTGGGGCGCCAGCTGGGCCTGGAGGTCGGCCGGGGTGGGCCGGGCGGAGGCCTCCATCTGCATGCAGGCCTCGATCAGCGGGCGCAGCTCGTCGGGCAGGCCGGTGAGGTCCGGGCCCTCGCGCAGCAGCATGAAGACGGTCTCGACCGGGTTGGCGCCGTGGAAGGGCGGGTGGCCGGTGGCCGCGAAGACGAGGGTGGAGCCGAGGGAGAAGACGTCGCTGGCGCCGGTGACGCTGCGGGAGTCCTTGGCCTGCTCCGGCGACATGTAGGCGGGGGTGCCGACGGCGACGTTCGTCATGGTCAGCCGGGTGTTGGAGACGCCGGAGGCGATGCCGAAGTCGATCACCCGGGGGCCGTCCTCGACCACGAGCACGTTGGACGGCTTCAGGTCGCGGTGGACCAGCCCGGCGCCGTGGATGGACTGGAGGGCTTCCGCGACGCCCGCGGCAAGCCAGCGCACAGCCTGGGCCGGGAGCGGCCCGCAGTCGTTCACTATCTCCTCGAGGGAGGGCGCGGGGACGTACGCGGTCGCGAGCCAGGGCACGGCGGCGCGCGGGTCGGCGTCCACGACGGCCGCCGTGTAGAAGCCGGAGACCGCGCGGGCCGCCTCCACCTCGCGGGTGAAGCGCACCCGGAACAGCTGGTCCTCGGCCAGCTCGGTGCGCACCGTCTTGATCGCCACGCGCCGGCCGGACGCCGAGCGCGCGAGATAGACCAGCCCCATGCCGCCGGCACCCAGCCGGCCCAGCACCTCGAACGGCCCGATCCGCCGCGGATCGTGCTGCGTCAGCTGATCCACCACTTGCCTGCCACCTCCCCGTACGAGCCGCGTCACCCACATATGTACGCGACCGAAGTGCAGCGTCTCACCACCGCACCGCCGTGGCGGCACGCACCCCAGATTCTTCCTGGCCGGGCGGCTGGTTGCGAACCCGGCGACAAGAGGGATGTCTCGCTCTCAATCACCCCAAAGCGGGCGAAATCAGCGCTGCAGCAGTGCGAACGACGCCCCCTGATTGTCGGTGACGACGGCCACTCGTCCGTACGACGTCTCAAAGGGTGGCGCCTGCACCCGGCCGCCGAGCCGCTGGACGGCCCCGAGCGCGTCCTCCAGGTCCGCGGCGCGGAAGTGGGTGAGGAAGTGCGGCGGATACTCGGCCGGGAAGACCTCGGTGACGTCGGCGCGGCCGAAGTCGGGCTCGGCGCCCTCGCCGAAGAGGGCGTCGTGGAAGAGGCCGCCGTAGAAGGCGTTGGCGGCGGCGATGTCCCGGGTGTACAGCTCGGCCCAGACGAAGGTGCCCGGTTCGTGCCGGCGCTCGAAGCCCCGGTGCCGGCCCGGCTGCCACAGCGCGAACACCGCGCCGCCGGGGTCGGTGGCGAGGGCGGCGACGCCGAGGTCGCCGACCGGGAACGGGGCCATGACCACCTGCCCGCCGGCCGCGGTGATCCGCCGGCCGAGGGCCTCGGCGTCCGGGGTGGCGAACGACACCGTCCAGACGGTGGGCATCCGGCCGTCGATCTTGGGCGCGAGGGAGGCGACCCGGTCCCCCTCCAGCAGGGCCCACACCGAGGAGCCGTACGCGTCCTGGAAGGTCCACCCGAAGAGCTCACCGTAGAACCGCTTGCCCGCCTCGACGTCGGCGAGCTGGGCGTCCACCCAGCAGGGCACACCCTCCGCGTACACCTCGGCGGCCTCCTCGGCCTCTTCGTTCCCGGACGCCCTGTTTTCGGCCATGCCGTCAAAGTAACCGGGACGCCCGCACCCCGCAGACCAGGCACACCACTCCCAGAGCACCCGTGCACCCCATTTGCAGTCGGCCGAATCGCGCTCAGATCACCCCTCGGTAAGCTGACGGCATGACAGGACAAGTGCGTACCGTCGACGGCCGCGTGGCCGGCCGGCGTGGGCAGGCGACCCGGCAGAAGCTGCTCGACTGCCTCAGCGAGATGCTCAGCTCCTCCCCCTACCGGGACGTCAAGGTCATCGATGTCGCCCGGAAGGCGGGAACTTCGCCCGCGACCTTCTACCAGTACTTTCCCGACGTCGAAGGCGCCGTCCTGGAGATCGCCGAGCAAATGGCGGCCGAGGGCGCCGGATTGTCCGAGCTGCTCGAGGGACGGTCCTGGGCCGGGAAGTCGGGGTGGCAGACCGCGCAGGAACTCGTGGACGGGTTCCTGGAGTTCTGGCGGAAGAACGACGCCATCCTGCGGGTGGTCGACCTCGGCGCGGCCGAAGGGGATAAACGGTTCTACAAGATCCGCATGAAGATCCTCAATTCGGTGAACGGCCCCCTGTCCGACTCGATCGCCGAGCTGCAGTCCAAGGGCAGGG
Source organism: Streptomyces sp. NBC_00557 (assembly GCF_036345995.1). Classification (NCBI taxonomy): domain Bacteria; kingdom Bacillati; phylum Actinomycetota; class Actinomycetes; order Kitasatosporales; family Streptomycetaceae; genus Streptomyces; species Streptomyces sp. NBC_00557. The sequence continues at coordinate 4,576,643 of NZ_CP107796.1, read as the reverse complement.
TCGACAAGGACGTGAACCCGGCCGCGGTGGCCGGCTCCCTGGTCGCCATGCTCGCGGCGGTGGCGGCGCACCAGAAGGGCTTCTCGTCCTGGGGTGTGAAGCCGGCCGAACTCAAGCCGAACCTCGCGCTGTTGGTCCACCTGGGGGTGACCGGAAGGAAGCCGAGCAAGTAGCCCACGCCCGCCGCGCCCTCTGCCTTTGAGCCGAAGTCCTGTCTGGCAGGCGGCAGTTCACCCTGGTGAGCTGCCGCCTGCCGTGTTATGCGGGCAGCGGCCGGTCCCGCACCACGTGTTTCATCACCAGCGTCGAGGTCAGCCGCTGCACACCCGGCAGGGTGGCCAGCCGCTCGTCGTACAGCCGCTGGAAGGCCGCGAGGTCGGCGGTGGCGACCCGGAGCAGGTAGTCGGGCTCGCCGAACAGCCGCTGGGCGTCGAGGACGTGCTCCAGCTCGCCGACCGCCCGCTCGAACTCGGCGACCGTGTCCCGGTCCTCCTGCCGCATCGACACGAAGACCAGCGCCTCGAAGTTCAGCCCGAGCGCCGCCGGGTCCACCACCGCCCGGTATCCCGCGATGGCGCCGGACCGCTCCAGCTCGCGCAGCCGGCGGTGGCAGGGCGAGACGCTCAGGCGCACCCGTGCCGCCAGCTCGGTCACGGTCAGCCGCCCGTCCTGCTGCAGCTCGGCAAGGATTTTCCGGTCCACGTCGTCCATGAGGAAGATTCTCCCCCACATGCGCCAGAGCCCGGCAAACTTCGGGAACACTTTCGGGCCATTCACGCCTAATGTCGCCGGCATGGACTCGGGACTGCTCTTCTCCTTCCTCGCCGTGGACCTGCTGCTGGTGTGCGTACCGGGCGCCGACTGGGCGTACGTCATCACGACCGCCCTGCGCCGTGGCCCGGTACCGCGCGCGGTGGCCGGCCTGGTCTGCGGGTACGCCCTGCACACGGCGCTGGCGGCGGCCGGCCTCGCGGTCCTGGTGGCGGGCTCCCCGAAACTGCTGACGGCCCTGACGGTGGCGGGCGCCGGGTACCTGCTGTGGCTGGGCTGGGGCGTGCTGCGCCGCCCGGCCGTGCCGGGCGCGGCGGAGGACACCGCGGACGCCAAGGGGCTCTTCCTGCGCGGGGCCACGATCAGCGGGCTGAACCCCAAGGGGCTGCTGCTCTACCTCTCCGTGCTCCCCCAGTTCCTCACCCTGCGCGGCGCCCACCTGCCGGTCCCGGTCCAGACGGCGGCGCTCGGGCTGCTCCACATGGGGTGCTGTGCGGTGGTGTACGTCGTGGTCGGCGCGGTGTCGCGTGCGCTGCTGTCGGCGAGGCCGGCCGCGGCCCGGGCGGTCGCGCGGACGTCGGGGGCGGCGATGGTGGGGATCGGCGCGGTGCTGCTGGCGGAGCGGCTCACCACGGTGTAGCTCCGCCGGGCGGGCCCGGGGCGGGCCGCCTGCCCAACACGTGAGGGAACGGGACCTGTTCCCGCCGCCCGGGGTGAGAGGCTGGTTCTGTTCGTCCGGGACGGTGGTGCTCGGCCGGAACCGGTCGGCCGGCCGCCCGCGCGGGAAGACGCCTGCTGTCGGCCGGTGTTGCCCGGCCACGGACGAGCCGCAGGAGGATGAGGGACATGGCGTTGACCCGCGAGGAGCGAGAGGCGTTCCTGGCCGAGGCCCATGTGGCCGCGCTGGCGGTGGACGCGGGGCCGGGGCGGGCGCCGCTGACGGTGCCGATCTGGTACTGGTACGAGCCGGGCGGCGAGGCGTGGATCATGACGGGACTGGAGTCCCGCAAGAACCGCCTGATCGGCGAGGCGGGCCGGTTCTCACTGATGGTCGACCGGCTGGAGCCGACCATCAGGTACGTGTCGGTGGAGGGGCCCGTGGTCAGGACGGCTCCGGCGACGATCGAGGAGCTGCGGCGGATGTCGGCGCGCTATCTGCCGGCCGAGAAGGTGGACGGCTATGTGGACTTCGCCTGGAAGAACCACGGCGAGCAGGTGGTGATCCACATGCGTCCGGAGCGGTGGGTGTCGTCGGATCTCGGCCAGGTGTGACCATGGGGGCATGGGCACTGATCTCCCCGCACTGCTGAGGTCGCTGCGGGTATGGGACCCGGGGACGACCGAGCTGCGCCCCTTCGACCCGGACACCGCCCCGCCGACGCCGCTGGCGCTGTTCACGCACTGGTTCGCGGACGCGGTGGCGGCCGGGCAGCCGGAGCCGCACACGATGTCGCTGGCCACGGTGGACCGGGAGGGGACGCCGGACGTACGGATCGTGATGCTGCACGGCGCCGACGCGGACGGCTGGTCCTTCGCCACGCACGTCTCCAGCCGCAAGGGCCGGGCCCTGAGCGCCCACCCGTACGCGGCCCTGGCCTTCTACTGGCCGGTGCTGGGCCGCCAGGTGCGGCTGCGGGGACCGGTGACGGCGGCGCCGGCAGAGGAGAGCCAGGCCGATCTGCACGCCCGCTCGACGGGCGCGCTGGCCGCGGCGCTCACCGGCCGGCAGAGCGAGGAGCTGGCCTCGCTCGACGAGCTGCGGCGGGCGTCCGACGCGGCCTGGGAACGGGCCCGCGCCCACCCCGACGAACCGTCCCCCACCTGGACGCTGTACCGGCTGCGCCCGAAGACGGTGGAGTTCTTCCAGGGGGACGCGGACAGGCGGCACGTACGGCTGGAGTACCGGAGCACGGAGTTCGGTTGGAGCAGGGCGCTGCTGTGGCCGTGACCGGGCGCACCCGGCGACGGCCTGCGCTCTCCCGCCCGGTTCAGCCGTCCGTCGCGCGCCCGGAGAACCCCCACACCGCGAAGTCCGCCACCGGCCGGTAGCCGATGCGCTGGTACAGCCCGTTGCTCGTCGGGTTGGCGAGGTCGGTGAAGAGGAGGATCTCCCGCACGCCCGCCGCCCGCGCGGCCCGGCTCACCTCGGCCGTGACCGCGCCCGCGTATCCGCGTCCGCGCAGGCCGGCCGGGGTGTAGACCGGGGCGACGCGGACCTGCCCCGCGGTCTCGGGGGTGACTCCGGCCAGGGAGACCGGGGTGCCGTCCGGGGTCTCCCAGAGGGTGGTGCCGCCCTCGGCGATCCGCGCGTCGGCCCACGCGGCCGGGTCCGTGCCGACGCCGTGCCCGGTGTCCGCGTCGAAGGCGTCCTTCCAGCGGATCAGCAGCTCGCGGTCCGCGGTCCCGGCGATCCGCGCCCGACCGGCGGGCGCCGGCTGCGGCACGGTCAACCCGGCCAGCCGGTACAGCCGTTGACGCTGCCGGACGGCGGCCGCCGTACCGGTGCGGCGCTGCCAGGCGGCCGCGAAGGCCTCCGCCGACTCCCGCGGGCCGGACACGCCGGACACCGGCCGGTCCAGCTCCGCGAGCCGGACTGCCAGGGCGTCGGCCTCCGGCGGGGTGAGCGCGGTGACGTGCGGCGGGTGGGGCGGCGTGTGGAGCAGGGCCGCGCGGACCGTGCCGTCGTCCAGGACACCGAAGAGCGGGGGCTCGGCGCCGTAGAAGTCCAGCCCGCGGCGCGCGAGCGCGTCCGTCACCGTCAGCGGCACCGTGTGCAGGGCAGGCCGTGAGCACAGGAAGTCACCCGCGCGGGAGAGGAACTCGTCGAGGTCGTGGGTGAGTTGCCAGTTCTCGGGGCGCATACGGCCATGATCGGCCCCCTGTTCCGGGACGGCACCCGGTTTTCTCCGGCCGCGGGCCCGGTCCGCCGGGCCGCCTCCACCGGCAAGGCCGTCGAGCCGGCAAGCTTCGAGCGGCGCCCGTCTGCGGCCGGGGCGGGGACGATCGCCGTACCGTCACAACCGGCCGCCCTGCGACACCGGTCCCGCCCACTCCTCCCCCACCCGTGATCAATCCGCAACCAATTCCGGTCTTGACCGAGACCCATCAACCGGGTGCGTGATTACGCTCCCGAGCATGGCCGACTCCCGTTCCGCTTCCGCGCAGCTCTCCGCCACCCCCGCAGACCGCCCGGTGTACGTCATCGGCGCCGGTCCGGGCGGCCTGGCCGCCGCCTGTGCACTGCGCGCACGGGGCATACGGGCGGTGGTGCTGGAGAAGGCCGACCGGGTGGGCAACTCCTGGCGCGGCCACTACGACCGGCTCCGTCTGCACACCACCCGGCGGCTGTCCGCCCTGCCCGGCCTGAAGATCCCCCGCAGGTTCGGGCGCTGGGTCTCCCGTGACGATGTCGTGCGCTACCTGGAGAAGTACGCCGAGCACCACCAGCTGGAGATCGTCACCGGCGTGGAGGTCTTCCGCGTCGACCGGGCCGAGGACGGCGCCGGCTGGCTGCTGCACGCCTCCGGCGGGCGCGAGCTGACGGGCAGCGCGGTGGTCGTCGCCACCGGCTACAACCACACCCCGCGCATCCCCGACTGGCCCGGACTGGAGAGTTACGGCGGCGAGTTCCTGCACGCGGGCGCCTACCGCAACGCCGCGCCCTACGCGGGCCGGGACGTCCTGGTCGTCGGCGTCGGCAACACCGGCGCCGAGATCGCCGTGGACCTGGTGGAGGGCGGCGCCGCGCGGGTGCGGCTGGCCGTGCGGACCGTGCCGCACATCGTGCGCCGTTCGACGCTGGGCTGGCCCGCGCAGTACTCGGGCGTGCTGGTACGGCGGCTGCCGGTGCGGTTCGTGGACCGGCTGTCCCGGCTCCAGGCCAGGGCCGCCCTGCCCGACCTGTCCGCCCACGGCCTGCCCCGCCCGGACACCGGGCTGTACAGCAGGGTCAAGGAGGGCGCCATCCCGGTGCAGGACGTCGGCCTGATCGACGCCGTGCGCGGCGGCAGGGTGGAGATCGTGGCCGCCGTCGACTCCTTCGAGGACGGCAAGGTGGTCCTGGCCGACGGCAGCCGGATCGAACCGGACGCGGTGATCGCGGCGACCGGATACACCCGGGCACTGGAGGGCCTGGTCGGGCATCTCGGCGTACTGGACGAGCGCGGCAGGCCGCTCGCCCACGGCGGCCGCACGCCCGCCGGGGCGCCCGGGCTCTACTTCACCGGCTACACCAACCCCATCAGCGGCATGCTCCGCGAACTGGCGCGAGACGCCGGGAAGATCGCGAAGGCGGTGGCGAAGCACCTGCGCACGGCCCGGTGACGTGCCGGGCCACCGCGCTCTGCGTCCTGACGGACCGTCAGCTCCGGGTGGCGCCTGACGGGCACGCTCAGGACACGGCCAAAGCCGGGGGCGCGGGCGCCCGGCGGATCACCAGGGCCATCAGGGCCGCTGCCGCACAGAGGGTGCCGGAGGCGTACCAGACCAGGTCGTAGGAGCCGGACACGTCGCGGGCGAGGCCGCCGAGGTAGGCGACGAGGGCCGCGCCGACCTGGTGGGAGGCGAGGACCCAGCCGAAGACGATGGCGCTGTCGTCACCGTAGTTCTCGCGGCACAGGGCGAGGGTCGGCGGGACGGTGGCGACCCAGTCGAGGCCGTAGAAGACGATGAAGAAGAGCATCGGAGGGTGGACGGCGGGACCCAGCAGCATGGGGAGGAAGACCAGGGAGACGCCGCGCAGGGCGTAGTACACGGCGAGCAGGCGGCGGGGTTCGAAGCGGTCGGTGAACCAGCCGGAGGCGATCGTGCCGGCCACGTCGAACACGCCGATGACCGCCAGCAGCGAGGCCGCCGTGGTGACCGGCATGCCGTGGTCGTGCTCGGCGGGCACGAAGTGGGTCTGGACCAGGCCGTTGGTGGAGGCGCCGCAGATCGCGAAGGTCCCGGCGAGCAGCCAGAACGTGCCCGTGCGGACGGAGGTGGCGAGAACCTTCAGGGTGCGGCGGGCGGCGCCGGTGACCGGGGCCGGCTTGGGCACGAACTCCATCGCGCCGTACGGCCGTTGCCCGATGTCGGCGGGGTGGTCGCGGAGCAGGATCCAGACGAAGGGGACCACGGCGAGCGCGGCCAGGGCCACCGTGACGGCGGCCGGGCGCCAGCCGTGGTGCTCGGTCAGCCAGGACAGCACCGGCAGGAAGATCAGCTGGCCGGAGGCGGACGCGGCGGTCAGGATGCCGCTGACCAGGCCGCGCCGCTCGGTGAACCAGCGGTTGGTGACCGTCGCGGCGAACGCGAGCGCCATCGAGCCGGAGCCGAGGCCGACCAGCAGACCCCAGCACAGCCACAGCTGCCAGGCGGCCGTCATCCACACGGTCAGACCCGAACCGGCCGCGATGACGGTCAGCGCGACGGCGACCACCCGGCGGATGCCGAAGCGGTCCATCAGGGCGGCGGCGAAGGGCGCGGTGAGGCCGTACAGCGCGAGGTTGATGGAGACGGCCGCGCCGATCGTGCCGCGCGACCAGCCGAACTCCTGGTGCAGCGGGTCGATGAGCAGGCCGGGCAGGGAGCGGAAGGCGGCCGCGCCGATGATGGTGACGAAGGTGACGGCGGCGACGGACCAGGCGCGGTGCACGCGGCGGCGCCGGGCGGGCGGGGCGGCCTGGACGGGGGCTGCGGCTGGGCTTGTCTGAGTCACGTCATACAGCGTCCTTTTTCCATGCGCGCACAACGAGTGGCCCGAGGGTCAGTATTCGCTAGGATCGGGCCATGACCGCTGCCGCCGACGGCTTCCGTCCGCACCGGGTCGCCGTCCTCGCCCTCGACGGCCTGCTCCCCTTCGAACTGGGCATCCCGCACCGCATCTTCGGCCGCCCCAAGGACGAGCAGGGGCGGCACCTGTACGAGGTCGTGACCTGCTCGGTGCGGCCGCCCGGCCCGGTGGAGACCGACGCCGACTTCGCCGTGCACGTCCCCAACGGCCCCGAGGCCCTGGCCGGCGCCGACACGGTGATCGTCCCGGCGTCGTACGAACTCGGCCCGGTCTTCGAGGAGGGCCGGCTCACCGACGAGCTGGCCGCCGCCCTCGCCCGCATCCGCCCCGGCACCCGGCTCGCCTCCATCTGCACCGGCGGGTACGTCCTCGCCGCCGCCGGATACCTCGACGGCCGCCCGGCGACCACGCACTGGGCCGACGCCGACCGCTTCCAGCGGCTCTTCCCGCGGGTCAAGGTGGACGCGGACGTGCTGTTCGTCGACGACGGCGACGTGCTCACCTCGGCCGGGGTGGCCGCGGGGATCGACCTGTGCCTGCACATGGTGCGCCGCGACTTCGGCACCGCGGTCGCCAACGACGTCGCCCGGCGCACGGTCGTACCGCCGCACCGCGACGGCGGACAGGCCCAGTACATCGAACGGCCGGTGCCCGACCCGCAGTTGTCGACCACCACCGCCGCCCGCGCCTGGGCGCTGGGCCGCCTGCACGAGCCGATCCAACTGCGGGACATGGCCGAGCAGGAGGCCATGTCGGTGCGCACCTTCACCCGCCGGTTCCGCGAGGAGGTCGGAATCAGCCCCGGCCAGTGGCTCACCCAGCAGCGCGTCGAACGCGCCCGCCATCTGCTGGAGACCACCGACCTGTCCATCGAGCAGGTGGCCCACGCGGCGGGCTTCGGCACGGCCCAGTCGATGCGCCAGCATCTGCAGCAGGCGCTCGGGGTGACGCCGACCGCTTACCGCCGGACGTTCCGGACGGGCGCCCGGGCCTGAGCACGGCCGCGCCACCCGGGCCGGTCTCCGGCGAACCGCGCGGCCGGCTCCGGCAGTCCGAAGAGTTGTCCACAGTCTGTGGAAAGACGGTGCGCGCACCGAAGGGCGGGCGGCGCGCCTCCCCCCACTGCCGTGCGCACGCGCCGCCCACCAGGTGCCGACCCACACTCGGCGAGAGCCGCCGTCGCCAGGCCCTCGCCGTCCCCTCGCGGCGAATCGTCGCCCACAAGCGTGTTCGGCCGGTCACGGGACGTCAACGCCGGTACGGGGATTTGTTACGTACGCCCTGTTCGCGGCGCCCGCGCACGGATGCACCTCCGGCGCACCGCCGCGCCGGGTGCTACACCGCCTCGAAGGCGAAGCCCTCGTATGCGGACAGCCCGCTCCCGTACTCCACCGCTGCGCTCTGTCCGGGCCGCGCGCAGCGGTCCAGTTCGCACCAGATGCTCTTGCCGGCACCCTCCGGGCTCCAGCCCCAGCGATCGGCCAGGCAGTCCACGAGGGCCAGGCCCCGGCCGCCGGTCGCGTCACTGCCGGCGCACCGCGGCACGGGGGCGCGGGAGCTGCCGTCGGCCACCTCCACGCGCACGGTGCCCGCCGCGGGCGCCGCCGGCGGCACGGCGGCCTCGGCCGGCGGCACGGCCGTCGCGCCCGGCAGGGAGAGCCGGAGCACGGCCGCGTGGCCGGTGTGCACCACGGCGTTGGTCACCAGTTCGGAGACGAGCAGGATCAGGGTCTCGGCGAGCGGCTCGTCGGCCGCTATGCCGAGTCCGGCGAGCCGCGAGCGGGCCCACCTCCTCGCCCGTCCCACCTCCGTGGGGTCGGGCCGGATCTCCAGCTGCACTTGAAGCACCTGCACCGCTCACACCATCCGAACCGGCGGACTCGCGACCCCACGCCACCGTGCCGCCGCGAAGCTCCGGGCCGCGGCGGCGATCACGAGGGCCACGATCGTAGCCATTTTCTGCATGGCCAGAACAACGGCCAGAGCAAGGGTCACGGAACGTGACTCCCTTGGACGACAGCATGGTTGACGTACAGTCACCCCAACAAGCGCTTCGGGCATATTCCAGCGCGAAGGAGTACGCGTGCGGCATACTGTGCGACGCTCGTGCGGGGGAGTCGAACGGGCGTCGGCCGAAGCCGTCATCGCCCCGCGAACAGCGCCGCGCACCGCGCGATCCGGCACCGCCCCAGGGGCACCGCCGGACCGGCTCGCGCTCGCCGCCACTCGCATCCCACACAAGGTACCGGAGGGGACGGCCGACTCCGGGATGTGACGAGCCCCGCGAAGGACACAACCCGGTATCGACGCTCCGTGAAACCGGCGTGCCACGATCCGCGACATCTTGGCCAACGGTTTTGGGCGGCGCGGCGCGGTGCGGGCGATCGCGGCACCGGCTTCGCGCCGGTGACGGCACCTCGCGAACTGCGCGCACGTCCGGGCGTCATGGCACGGCCGGCTCCCCCGCACGCACAGGGCGGTGCCCCGTGCTGTCCGGCGCCGGGCGCGGGAAACGGCGGGACCGCTATTCCGCGACCGTGAAGTAGCGCGAGAACGCCGGGATGATGTCCGGCTCGGTGATGGCGCCGTCGCCGTCGGCGTCGAGGGCCGCGGCCACGGTGCCGGCGAGGCCGGCGGGGACGTGCAGGCAGCGCAGGACGCGGGCGGTGTCGGCGACCGTGACGCGGCCGTCGGCGTCCGTGTCCGCCACGGCGAGGGCCGCGTGCAGGAACGGGCGGGCGATCTCGGCGAAGCGCTCGGGGCTGTCGCGCAGCCGCTTGACCGCGCCGGTGACGAACTCCTCGCGGGTGATGCGCTGGTCGCCGTCCCGGTCCGCGATCCCGGCCATGCCCTGCCAGAACGCCTCCGCTCCCGCGTACAGCGCCTGCCCCTTGTCGGAGCGCGCGGTGACGGAGAACTCGGCGAGGAGCGCCTTGGCCGCCGCGTTGAAGTCCTCGCGGTCGATCCAGCCGTTGCCGTCCTGGTCGAACGTGGCGAACCGGGCGGCGATCCTGCGCTCGTACTCGGTGCTGACCATGTCTGTCGGGCCGCCTTACGTGTGCGTCTCGGGCGTGGGGCGGGTGGACGGGCCACCTCGCAGGGAGCGTATGACGCGCATGGCCCCGGGATGGCCGTGACCCGGCGGTTGTGCCAAGACCGGGAGAATTCCGCGACAACAGTGTGGCCATGTCGCAACGGCACCGACGGCGTCGCGGCAGGCCGGGAAAGGCCCAGCGGGAACGCGGACGCCGCGATCAGCGGCGTGGGAACGCGGACGCCGCGATCAGCGGCGCGGGGGTCAGGCCGACAGCGGACCCGCCTCGTCGGTCGTCGCGGACTCGAGGTCGGGGCGGACGTCGAAGAGGCGGCGGACGCCGAGCGCTCCGAGGACCCGGTTGACGTGCGAGCCGTCCTCGGCGCCCCGGTCGGGCAGGATGAGCCGGAGCCGGCCCTGGCAGGAGCGGATCAGCCGGCGGGCCGCGACGAGGACGCCGACGCCGCTGGAGTCGCAGAAGAACACGTCGGAGAGGTCCACGACGAGGCTGTGGTGGCCGTCGGCCACGACGTCGTGCACATGTTGCCGCAGTACCGGCGAGGTCATCAGGTCCAGTTCCCCGGTCACCCGGAGCACGGCCCACTCGCCGCGTTCGACGCCGGTCACCTTGAATGCCACGTCCCTGCCCCTCCGCTCGCCGGAACTTCCGGAACCGCCCGGAAACGGAAGCAGTTCCTACGCTTGCTTCCGCGCGGCTGCCCAGCGGCCGTTCCCTGAAACGTCTGACGGCAAACCAGACGTGATCGACAAGTGGCTTGTTTCGGTCACTATCGATCCCGTTCGATCATAGATACACAGGGGCCGTGTGAAGCTTATGTGAAGAGGGCACTATCACCTGCGGCGCTTCGAGGGGCGCGCATTGACACAAAGGGGCGTGCGCTGTCAGGCGTGCCGACTACATTCGACAGGACAGCGCGGACAGGCTGGACGGGTCGGACACGGGTGAGGGGAGGGGACCGCATGGCCGAGAAGGACGTACCGCCCCGCTGGGACCGCAAGATGCAGCAGCGGCTGGCCCGAGGCGAGGCGGCCGCCCTGGGCGAGCTGTACGACCGCTTCGCCTCGCTGGTGCACGGCCTCGCCCACCGCGTCCTCGCCGACGACAAGGCCGCCGACGCCCTCACCCGCGAGGTCTTCGCCCACCTCTGGGAGCACCCCGAGACCTACGACCCCAGGAAGGGCCCCCTGCGCAGCTGGGTCGCCGCGGTGACCCGGCGGCTCGCCGTGGAGCGGCTGCGCGCCAGCGAGACCGCCGCGCTGCCGGAGGGCGGCGGCTCCCTGGCGGAACTGGAACGCAAGGTGCGCCGCGCCTCGGTCGCCGCCCGCGCCGACTACATCGTCCACTCCATGCCCGCCCCGCTGCGCGCCGCCCTCGACCTGGCCTACTTCCAGCGCCGCGACTACCGCCAGACCGCCACCGACCTCGGTGTCACCGAGGACGAGGCCCGCCGCCGGCTCCGCCTCGGCCTGCAACTCCTGTCCACCGCCCACGACGCAGGCACCCCGCCGGAACACGGGGGCGCGCTGTGAGCGGAGCGGGACGGTTCGAGGCAAGGGACGAGCACGATGAGCACGCCGGACAGGGGCAAGGGCAGGAGCACGGCGAGGAGAAGCGGCGCGAGGGGTACGGCGGAGCCGGCGGGCGGAGTGACACCGGTCACCGCGACGCGGGTGGCGACGGCGGCTCGGGCCACGAGCCGCACGGCGCCGGCGGCTCTGAGCCGGACCGGCCGGCGCGCATACCGACGCCCCGCGCCTCCGTCGAGGACGACGGGCGTCCGCTGCCCGGTCCCGCCGGCGTCGACGACCTCGTGCCCGTGCCGCTCGACCTGCCGCACGACGTCCTGAAATCGCTCCTCGGCGCCTGGGCGCTGGCCGCCTGCTCGGCGGCGGAGACGGCGGCCGTCGAGGAGCATCTGGGCTCCTGCGGAAGCTGCGCCGACGAGGCCCGCCGGCTGCGCGAGGCGGTCGGCCTGCTGCACCAGCCCGAGAGCCTCGACCTGGACCCGGCGCTGCGCAGCCGCGTCCTGGAGAGCTGCCTGGAGCGCCGTCCGCCGCGCATCCCGGTCCCGGGGTGGGCGGTGCCGTACGACGCCGAGACCGCGCGCCTGGACGCGCTGCTGCAGGACTTCGGGCGCGCCGAGTGGCACGCGCCGGTGCGGCTGCGGTGGTTCGAGTCCGACACGGCGCGCAGCCGTCGTACGACCGTGGCCGGGGTGATCGCGCACCTGCTGTCGGTGGACGGGCTGATCGCGGTCGGGCTGGGCCTTCCGGACCCGCTGGCCGAGGTCGGCGAGGTGGCCGAGGGGCGCGCGGTGGGCCCGCAGGAGCGCACCGAGGCGTTCTGGCGGACCTCCCGCTTCCCGCCGAGCCGCTCGGTGCGCGGGCCCTGGCGGGAGCAGAGCCACAGCCTGGTGCGGACGGTGTCGTTCACCGGCGGCCACTCCGGCGGGCTCACGGTGTCGTACGGCGACTTCGAACTGCCGCTGCACGACGCGATGCTGGACCGGGCCTTCGCGTGCTGGGTGCACGCCGAGGACATCGCGGAGGCGGTGGACTACCCCTACGGGCCGCCCGCGCCGCGCCACCTGCACACGATGATCGACCTCGCGGCCCGGATGCTGCCCGCGGCGCTGGCGGAACGCCGGCAGGCGGGGCTGGCCTCGCCCGGCCGCGGGCGCCACCTCAACGTCGCCGGCGAGCCCGGCCGCAGCCTGAGGCTGGAGATCGAGGGCCACGCCGGCGGGGAGTGGCTGATCCCGCTGGACTCACCGGCGGCGGTGGGCTCCGCGGAGCACGAGGTGGCCCATGTGGCGCTGGACGGCGTGGAGTTCTGCCGGCTGGCCGCCGGCCGGATCTCCCCGGAGGACGCGGCGGCCGGCCAGCTGGGCGACCGGGAGGCGATCAGAGACGTCCTGTTCGCCACGGCCGGACTGAGCCGGATGTAGACCACCCCGGAGACACACCGCGCCCGAGGCGCGCCGTGGGCGCGGGAGGGGGCCGAGCTGCTAGGCGAAGACCACGGTCCGGCGGCCGTTGAGGAGGATCCGGCGCTCCGCGTGCCACTTCACCGCCCGCGCCAGCGCCTGGCACTCCACGTCCCGGCCCACGGCGACCAGCTGGTCCGGCGTCACGCCGTGGCCGACGCGCTCGACCTCCTGCTCGATGATCGGCCCCTCGTCCAGGTCGGCGGTCACGTAGTGCGCCGTCGCCCCGATGAGCTTGACCCCCCTGGCGTGCGCCTGGTGGTACGGCTTCGCGCCCTTGAAGCTCGGCAGGAAGGAGTGGTGGATGTTGATGATCCGGCCGCTGAGCTGCTTGCACAGGTCGTCCGAGAGGACCTGCATGTAGCGGGCGAGGACGACCAGTTCGACGTCCTCCTCGCGGACGATCTCCAGCAGCTTCGCCTCGGCGTCCGCCTTCGTGTCCTTCGTCACCGGAATGTGGTGGAAGGGAACGTTGTAGGAGCCCACCAGCTCCTCGAAGTCGGTGTGGTTCGAGACCACGCCCACGATCTCCACCGGCAGCGCCCCGATCCGCGCCCGGAACAGCAGGTCGTTCAGGCAGTGCCCGAACTTGCTGACCATCAGCAGGATCCGCATCTTCTCGTCGGCCCGGTTGATCTGCCAGTCCATGTGGAAGGAGTCGCCGACCGCCGCGAAGCTCGCCCGCAGTTTGTCCACCGTCACCGGCGCCTCGGCCGAGAAGTGGACGCGCATGAAGAACAGGCCCGTGTCGTGGTCGCCGAACTGCTGGCTGTCCTCGATGTTGCAGCCGGTCATGAAGAGGTAGCTCGACACGGCGTGCACGATGCCCTTTTTGTCCGGGCAGGACAGGGTGAGGACGTACTGGTCGGCCGGGGCGGCGGCAGGCGCGGACTGCTCGTTCATGCCCTACAGGTTCTCACGTCGGACGCCCGCCAGGGACGATCGTCCCGCAGGGCGGGACGGCGCGGCGGTACGGCGGCGCCTACGCGGTCCGGGTCAGGATCCGCAGGACTTCCAGGGTCTTCGGCGGCGCGTCCGGGTCCTCGCCGTCGCTCACGGTCATCCGGACATGCGCGTCCCGCGCCGCGCGGACCGCCTCCGGCCAGCCCGGGTGGTCGAGGTAGGCGGAGACCGGCGCGTCCGGGCCGACCTGGTGCATGATCCGCAGCACCCGCAGCACGGCGGTGTCCACCAGGGCCGCCTCCTGCGAGTCCCGGAAGATCGTGCCGACGTACTTCTCGGCGGACCAGTTGTCCAGCCAGGTGTCCTCCACCAGCCGGTAGACGGCGTCGGTGACGTCGCCGTACCCGTCCACGCCGGCCAGCCAGACGTCCCGCTGGAACACCGGGTCGGAGAGCATGTGCAGCGCCGAGCGCACGTTGCTGCGCCAGCGCCACCACGGCATGTCGCTTAGGGGCATGCCGCCCATGGTGGAGGAGCGACGGCCACGACGGGAAGAGTTCTCCGAACCTTGCACGGTCATCGATCGTACGTTCCCTGTCACACCAGCCTCACCGGCCCCTGTAATTCACCTCCCTGTCACCTTCGGTTGACTCTGGGTCACTCACGGGTTCGTCATGTGAGGGAATCGTGCGTGCACATGACCGGCAGGCGACGCGCGATCCGTACTTTCCTCCAGACCTCTCTCCGCCCCGGCAGAGCCACCGCCCTGACGGCGGGAGCACTGGCTCTGTGTGCGTCGCTCACCGCCGGATGCGGGGTCATCCCCGGTGCCACGGGGGGCTCCGGGGATGACCCGATCAAGGTCATGACCTGGGCCCCACAGGACACCGACGCCACCAACAAGCCCGGCATGCCCGCGATGGCCCTCGCCTACGCCAAGTGGATCAACGCGAACGGCGGCATCGACGGCCGCAGGCTGCAGGTCCTCACCTGCAACGACCACAACGACAGCGTGGGCGCCGCCAGGTGCGCCCGGTACGCGGCCGACGAGAACGTGGTCGCGGTCGTCGGCTCCTACAGCCAGTTCACCGACTCCTACTCCGCCCCGCTGGAAGGCGCCGGCATCCCCTACATCGGCGGCTACGGCGTCACCAACGACGAGTTCACCGGGCAGATGTCGTACCCGGTCAACGGCGGCCAGCCCGCCCTGCTCGCCGGTCTCGGCAAGGCCCTCGCGGCGGCCTGCGGCACCATCTCCCTGGTCCGGCCCGACAGCATCGCCGGCGACGAGCTGCCCGTGCTGCTCGACGCCGGGCTGCGGGCCGGCGGACACGCCAAGGCCGGCGACCAGCTCGCCCAGGAGGACGCCACCGAGTACGGCGACAAGGCCGACCAGGCGCTGCGCTTCGCCACCCGGGACCTGGCGAAGAAGGGCTGCGTGGTCCCCGCGCTCGGCGACCGCACCGACACCTTCATGGACTCCTTCCGCCGCGAGCGCGACAACTTCCCCCCGGTGCGGCTCGCGACCGTGCTCGGCAGCGTCGACCAGACCGTGATCAACGCCACCGGCGGGGCGTCGGGGCCGTACGAGGGGGCGTACATCACCGGCTGGTACCCGCCGGCGTCGGACTCGCGCTGGGCCCCGATGAAGAAGGTGATCGACCAGGAGGCGTTCGGCGACAACCGCATCGACCCCGCGGACGCCGGGGTGCAGACGACGTGGATCGCGTACACCGTGCTGAAGGCCGTCCTGGACAAGATCGGCGGCGGCGAGGTGACCGCCGACTCCGTGCGGCGCACCCTCGACGGCGGCCTGCGGGTCTCCACCGGCGGTCTCACCCCGCCCCTGCACTGGTCCTACTCCAGCAAGCTGGCCGCGGTCGGCTTCCCGCGCATGGTCAACGCCGACGTCACCCTTCAGGTGGTGCAGGACGGCCGGCTGGTCGCGGCCCGCAAGGGCATCGGCGGGTTCGACGGCAGCACCGACATGACCTCGGTCCTGGAGAACGCCGACGTGCAGTGACGCCCGCCGACGCGTCCCCTCACGGCGTCACAGCTGGGTCGGCTGGCGCTGGGTCAGGCCGTACTTCCGCGCGATCGCGTTCCACAGCGCCGCCGCCTTCACCTTCTGCGCGCTGGCGGTGCCGCTCGCCCGGTTGCCGGCCTGGGTCTCGCCCGTGACGCGGGCGTGGCCCTTGCGGCAGACCTTGCGGTTCTTGGCCTGGTCGGCCCAGGCGGCGTAGTGGCTGTCTGCGGCGGCGGAGGCCTGCCAGGCCCTGGTCAGCGCCGCGGTGAGGGCCGCGTTGTCCGGGAGCTTGTCCACGGACAGCTTGCCGAGCCGGGTCACCAGGTCGCCGCGCTGCCTGGCCGCGTCGCGCAGGCTGGAGGCGGCCGTGTCGAGGTCGGTGCAGTTCTTGACGTCGGCCACCGACTTGATCACCGTGGCGCGGCTGCTGCCGCTGTCGGCGAGCAGCTTGTCCAGTTCGACCGCCTGCTGCCGGGCCGGGTCGGCGGCGGGCCCGGAACTGTCGCCGGGCGCCGCCGAGGTGGCCGCGACCGTCTTGCCGTCGGTGCCCTGGTCCGTGCCGCCGCCGCTGAGCAGCGCGCCCGCGCCCACCCCGATGACGACGATGCCGACGCCGATCGCGGCGATCAGCGGCACCCGCGAGCGGGTCCGGGGCGGGTCGTCGTCGTGCGCGGAGGCGTACGACGGCTGCGGCGCGCCGTAGGAGGGCTGCTGCGCACCGTACGGCGGGCGGGCCGGGCCGCCGGGGTACGCGTCCGGCTGCTGGACGCGCGGCATCTGCTGGGTGGCCCCGGCCGGGCCGTCACCGCCCGCGGGGCCGCCCCGGAAGAGGTGGTCGAACCCGTCCGGCGACGGCCGGTCCGCGCCCTGCGCCTGGTGCTGCGCCTGCGCGGCGTACGGCGGGATGTACTGGGTGGCCTCGGCGTCGGACGGCGCGGGCGGCTGCTGGGTGGCGCGGCCGAGGTAGCGGGTCTCCTCGCCCTGCGACTCGGGCGGCAGCGCACCGGGGGCCACGGGCGGGAGGTACTGGGTCGCGCCCTCGTCGGCGGGGGCGCCCGGGACCGGTGGCAGGTACTGCGTGGCGCCCTCGTCGGGAGCCGCCTGCACCGGCGGTATGTACTGCGTCGCGCCCTCGTCCGCCGGGGGCAGCGGGGCGGGCGGCTGCGCGTACGACGGCTGCGGCTGATGCTGGTGCTGCTGCTGGTACGGCTCGGGCGCCGCGCCGTATCCGGGCTGCTGCCCGGTGCCGTAGCCGCCGCCCTGACCGTAGCCCGGCTGCCCGTACGACGGGGCCGGAGCGCCCTCGGGCGGCAGCGGGCCGGGGTTCGCGGCCGGCGGCTGCTGGTGCGGGGATTCCGGGGAGTGCCACTGCTGGGCCGCCGCCGGGGGGAGGCCCTGGTCCGGCCGGCGCGGCTGCTGCTCGGGCCCCCAGGATCCGCCCCAGGCCTGTCCGCCTGCCGGGGCGGCCGTGGCGGGGGCGGGCGCGCCGGTCATGCCGGGCAGCAGGGGCTCGCCTCCGTCGGAGGGCAGCACGATGCCTTCGCGCGCGGGCCGCGCCGAGGGCTCCTCGCCCTGTCCACTCTGCGTCACCGGGACTCCTACTAATGGGGGACCTTGTGAATCGGGCTCACGCTACCGGGTCCCCCGAGCCGGGTGCCATGCAGCTCAGGGCGCGATCTTCTTCCCTGTGACGGCGATTACAGAACCGCTCCCGCGGTGTGCTGGTATAGGCCGCTTTGCGCGCCCTTCACGCTCCGGACGCCGTTCGCCGCGCGTTCACGCGGCCACGGCCCCCCGTTCACGCACACCGCGGGGCCGGGTTCACGCGCACCGCGGGGCCGGGTTCATGCGCACCGCGGGGCCGGTGACGCTCACGCGGCCTGCTGGAGGTCGAGGCGCGCCCCGAACTCCCGTACCACCGCCTCCTCCCGGAACGGCTCGAGGCGCTGCTGGAGGTCCTCCAGGTACTCGGCGCCCCGGTTGGAGCGCAGCGTCTCCAGCAGCTCCACCGCCTTCAGGCCGGTGCCGCAGGCCTGTTCGATCTCCCGCTGCTGCACCTGGGCCGTGGCGAGCAGGCACAGACCGATGGCGCGCCGGCGGGCCCGGGACTCCGGGTGCCCGGCCAGCGACTGCTCGGCGTACCGGGCCGCCTGCTCGGGTTCGCCGAGGTCGCGGTGGCAGTGCGCCAACTCGTCGGCGAGGTACGCCTCGTCGAAGTGCCGGATCCACACCGGGTCGTCGCCCGAGGAGCCGTCCGCCCGCTCCATCGCCGTCATCGCGCGCCCGATGGAGGCCTGCGCCGCGCGCGCGTCGCCGAGCAGGGCGTGCCCGCGCGCCTCGGCCGCGTGGAACATCGCCTCCGCGCGCGGGGTCACATGCCCGCGCGCCCCCTCCTGCGCCGCCCGCGCCAACTGGGCGATCTCACGCGGGTTTCCGAGCTGCGCGGCGAGGTGGCTCATGGACGCGGCGAGCACATAGCCGCCGTAGCCGCGGTCCCCGGCGGCCTGCGCGAGGCGCAGCGACTGGATGTAGTACCGCTGGGCCAGGCCCGGTTGTCCGGTGTCGACGGCCATGTATCCCGCGAGCTCCGTCAACCGGGCGACGGCGGCGAACAGTTCGCGTCCGACCGTCTCCCGGTAGGAGCCGGCGAGCAGCCCGGAGACCACGCTGTTCAGGTAGTGCACCACCACCGGGCGCACATGCCCGCTGCCGAACTGGTGGTCCAGGTCGGTCAGCGCCTGCGTCATGGACCGTACGGCCGCCACGTCGGCCTGGCCCACGCGCGGGCCCGCCTGCCGGGCCACCTGGGCGTCCGGCGCCGAGATCAGCCAGTCACGGCTGGGCTCGACCAGCGCGGAGGCGGCGACGGAGGAACCGGACAGGAAGTCCCGGCGCCCCACGTCGCTGCGCCACAGCTCGCAGACCTGCTCGATGGCCCCCAGTACCGTCGGCGAGAACTGGAGACCCACGCCCGAGGCGAGGTTCTTGCCGTTGGCCATGCCGATCTCGTCGATCGTGACCGTACGGCCGAGCTTGCGTCCGAGCGCCTCCGCGATGATCGCCGGCGCCCGGCCCCGCGGCTGCTGCCCGCGCAGCCAGCGGGCCACGGACGTCTTGTCGTAGCGCAGGTCGAGACCGTGCTCGGCGCCGCACATGTTGACCCGCCGGGCCAGCCCGGCGTTCGAACACCCCGCTTCCTGGATGAGAGCCTGCAGCCGTTCGTTCGGCTGCCTCGCCACGAGAGGCCTTGCGGCCATGTGCTACCCCCTGCGTTGCGATCCCCTGGGCCGTGACCGTTTCGGAAAGATCACTGCCCAGTTGACATACCGTCAATGCGTGACATGTGCGGTTTGCCGGGGTAACTACGGTTGCCAACCCCACCCCTGGCTACCCCGCCCACGCCCCGGTTCCTCCCGCGCGCCCCCGCCCGTGCACCCATGCGCCCCGACTGCGGAATCGATGCTCCACCCCCGCGCGCGCTACGGCCGTAACTCCAGGTGGGCGCGGGAGTTGAGAGGAGCGTGGAAGAGACGATCGCGGGCGCCCCGAACACTCAGATGGCCGGTCAGATTCCGCAGCAGCGCGGGGAATCACTGCTGGAGACCGCCGTACGGTACGCAGAGGAGCGGCACTGGGACGTGGTCCCGGGCACCTGGCTGGAAGCGGTCGCCGGCATCCAGCGCTGCTCGTGCGGCGACGCCTCCTGCCCTGCGCCGGGTGCGCACCCCGCGCGCCCCGACTGGCCGGCCCAGGCGACCGGCAGCGCGACCGTGGCGCGCCGGATGTGGCAGAGGCAGCCGACGGCCTCGATCCTGCTGCCGGCGGGGCGGACCTTCGACGCGCTGTCCGTCCCGGAGAGCGCGGGGTTCCTCGCGCTGGCCCGCATGGAGCGGATGGAGCTGACGCTGGGCCCGGTGACGCTCTCCCCGGACCGGCGGATGCACTTCTTCGTGCTGCCCGGGGGCGCCGTGAAGGTGCCGGAGCTGGTGCGGGGGCTCGGCTGGTCGCCCGCGTCGCTGGACCTGGTCGCGCTGGGCGAGGGGGCCTACGTGGCCGCTCCCCCGACGCGGTTCGGGTCCCGGGGGGCCGTGCAGTGGGCTCGCCGGCCCACCCCGGCGAACCGCTGGCTGCCGGACGCCGAGGAGTTGATCTCGCCGCTCGCCTACGCCTGCGGGCGGGACCGGTGAGCACGCTCCCGCGCTCCTGAGGCCGGCAGCGCCGCCGTAACCTTCATGCATGACCGAAGTTGCGGTGCGCGTGCGGGGGCTCTGGAAGCGGTTCGGGCAGCAGGTCGCCGTCGGGGGGATCGATCTGGAGCTGCCTGCCGGGAAGTTCATCGGGCTGGTCGGGCCGAACGGGGCCGGGAAGACCACCACGCTCTCCATGGTGACCGGGCTGCTGCGGCCCGACGACGGCACGGTGGAGGTCGTCGGGCACGACGTGTGGCGCGACCCCGTGGCCGTCAAGTCGCGCATCGGCGTCCTGCCCGAAGGGCTGCGCCTGTTCGAGCGGCTGTCGGGGCGTGAGCTGCTCGGGTACTCCGGACGGCTGCGCGGGCTGCCGGGACCCGAGGTCGACAAGCGGGCAACGCAGCTGCTGGACGTCCTCGACCTGGCCGGCGCCCAGCACAAGCTGGTCGTCGACTACTCGACCGGCATGCGCAAGAAGATCGGGCTCGCCGCCGCGCTCCTGCACAACCCCGAGGTGCTCTTCCTCGACGAGCCGTTCGAGGGCGTCGACCCGGTGTCCGCGCAGACCATCCGGGGCGTCCTGGAGCGGTACACCGCCTCCGGCGCCACCGTCGTCTTCTCCTCCCACGTGATGGAGCTGGTGGAGTCGCTGTGCGACTGGGTCGCCGTCATGGCGGCGGGCCGCATCCGGGCCACGGGCCCGCTGGGCGAGGTGCGCGGGGAACACCCGACGCTGCAGACGGCCTTCCTGGAACTGGTCGGGGCGAGCGGCCGGGACACCGGCTCCGATCTGGACTGGCTGGGCGGCGGGGCCGCCCGATGACAAGCCTCACCTCCACCGTCGTACGACTCAAACTGTCGCTGCTGCGCAACGGGCTGCGGCAGTCCGGCGGCCGGCGGGCCGCGTTCGTCGCCTCGGCGGTCGTCGCCGTCCTGTTCGCGCTGTCCCAGCTGCTCGGGCTGCTCCTGCTGCGCGGGCACGCGCACGCCGACGTGATCGCCGTCCCCGGCACGGCCGTGCTGGCCCTGGGCTGGGCCGTGCTGCCGCTGTTCTTCCCGTCCGGCGACGAGACCCTGGACCCCACCCGGCTGGTGATGCTCCCGCTGCGGCCCCGCCCGCTGGTCCGGGCGCTGCTCGTGGCCTCCCTGGTGGGCACCGGCCCGCTGTTCACGCTGCTGGTGCTGACCGGCTGCGCGCTGTCCGTCGCGCACGGCGGCGCCGCCTACGCCGTCGCGGTGGTCGCCGTCGTCCTCGCGCTGCTGTGCTGTGTGGCGCTGGCGCGGGCCGTCGCCACGGCCAACGTACGGCTGCTGACCAGCCGGAAGGGCCGCGATCTCGCCGTGCTGAGCGGACTGGTGATCGCGATCGGCGCGCAGCTGGTCAACTTCGGGGCGCGCGAGCTGGGCTCGGCCGGGCTCGGGCGGCTGCAGCCGGTCGCGGACGTGCTGTCCTGGGTGCCGCCGGCGTCGGCGGTGGCGGCGGTCCGCTCGGCCGGCGACGGCTCGTACGGCATCGCGGCCGCCCGACTCGCCGTCGCCGCCGCGGGGCTGGCGGTCCTGATCGCGGTGTGGGCGCGGAGCCTGACCCGGCTGATGACCGTGCCCGACGCCTCCACGCTGCAGCCCGCCGACACCGGCGACCGCGGCCGCTCCGGCACCGGACTCGGCCGGCTGCTGCCGCACGGCCGCACGGGCCCGGTCATGGAGCGCAGCCTGCGCTACATCTGGCGGGACCCGAAGACCAAGGCCGCATGGGTGACCTCGCTGGCGATCGGGCTGATCGTGCCCGTGTTCAACGCGATCCAGGGCACCGGGTCCGTGTACTTCGCGTGCTTCGCCGCCGGGATGCTCGGCATCCAGATGTACAACCAGTTCGGGCAGGACACCTCCGCCTTCTGGATGGTGGCCATGACCATCTCCACACCCCGGGACGCCTACGCCGAACTGCGCGGCCGCGCGCTGGCCCTGCTGCTGATCACCCTGCCGTACGCGACCCTCGTCACCACGGTGACCACCGCCCTGCTCGGCTCCTGGTCCCGGCTGCCGGAAGTGCTGGGCCTGTCCTTCGCCCTGCTCGGCGCGATGCTGGCCACCGGCGCCTGGACCTCGGCCCGCTTCCCCTACTCCATCCCCCAGGAAGGCCACAAGAACGTCGCCCCCGGCCAGGCCGGCCTCGCCTGGATCGCCATCTTCGGCGGCATGGTCTCGGCGGCCCTGCTGTGCTCCCCGGTCATCGCCGGGACGATCTGGCTGCACGTCAGCGCGGACGGGGCCGACTGGAGGTGGCTGCTGCTGCCGGTGGGGGCGGCGTACGGCGCCGGGCTGACCCTGCTGGGGCTGCGCCTGGCGGCACCGAGGACGGCGGCACGGCTGCCGGAGATCCTGACGGCTGTCAGCAAGGGGTAGGCCGGCAGGGGGGAGCGGCCTGCTCAGTGCCCGAGCACCCGGTCGATGAACGGCGCCACGGCGGCCCGCCAGGCCGACGGCATGTCGTAGTGCGCGAGATGACCGGCGTCGGCGACCTCGGCGTACTCCCCCGCGGGCAGCACCCGCACCATCTCCTGTGCCTCCGCCCGCCCCAGCTCGCCGTCCACGCCGCGCACCACGAGCGCCGGGCAGCGCACCTGGGCCAGCTCCTCCCAGTGCGCGTCGTACACCCACGTCTCCCGGGACCTGAGCATCTGCTCCGGCTCGAAGACCGGACGCCAGCCGTCGGCGCTCTCGTGCATCACCTCGGCGTAGAACTCCCCGCGCGCCGGGTTCGGCCGCTCCACCCAGGGATCGTCCTCGCCGAACCACTTGCGCACGTCCGCCAGCGTGGCGAAGGGGACGGGCCAGGCCCGGAACCAGTCGGCCCACTCCCGCTGCGAGGCGGCGCCCAGCGCGGAGGCCCGCATGTCGCAGATGACCAGGCCCCGGACCAGGTCGGGGCGTTTCGCGGCGAGCTGCCAGGCGGTCAGCGCGCCCATGGCGTGGCCGACGAGGAGCGCGGGGGCGAGACCGAGCTGTTCGAGCGCGGCCGCGGCGTCCTCGACGTAGGCCTCGCGGGTGTAGGCGGCCTGTGGGGGCTTCTCACTCTGACCGTGCCCGCGCTGGTCGAGGGCCACGGCGCGGTGCCGTGCGGCGAGCCAGCGGGCCGTGGAGGCCCAGTGGGAGGCGCGGCCCATCAGGCCGTGCAGTAACAGCACGCCCGGCGCCGCGCGTGTCCCCCCGTCGCCCGCCTCCGGTCCCGGCTTCGGGGGGTCCGCGAACTCCCAGGCGGCCAGGCGCACGCCGCCCGCTCCCGTCACGTCGATACGTCGTGCCATGGGCCCTGGTACCCCCCAGCTCCGCCTGCCTCGTACCGGTGTACTGCCGTACTCACGAATCTATCGAATACTTATTCGAAAAATCCGTCTCCGCGGACAACACCCCTCATTCGAGTGACACCCCTCAAGGAATGATCGCCGCCACCGAGGGGATCTCTACTGGCGGGAGGGCGGACCGCTCGGGGAAACCGGTCCGAGGGGAATGACCCTGAGAGCTCGGGGCTCCGGGTCAGCACAGGGGAGGACAGGCCCCGGCGCCGCACGGCGCCGGGGCTCGCCTCCGCTCAGCGCTTGGCGACGAACACATGCGAGGCGACGTCCGCCTCCAGCTCGGCCGCCTCACCGCCGCTGCCCACCAGCACACCGCCCGCCGACGCGGTCACGCTCACCACGGAACCGGGCTGCACACCCGCGCGCCGCAGCGTGTACATCAGCTGCGCGTCCGTCTGGATGGGCTCACCGATCCGCCGGACCACGACCGTCTTGCCGTCCGCGCCCGGATCCAGATCGGCCAGCGAGACCATGCCCTCGTCCAGGAACGGGTCGGCGCCGTCCTTCTCGCCCAGCTCCTCCAGGCCCGGAATGGGATTGCCGTACGGCGACTCGGTCGGGTGCCGCAGCAGCTCCAGCACCCGCCGCTCCACGGCCTCGCTCATCACGTGCTCCCAGCGGCACGCCTCCGCGTGCACCTGCTCCCACTCCAGGCCGATCACGTCGACGAGCAGACACTCGGCCAGCCGGTGCTTGCGCATCACGCGCGTGGCGAGCCTGCGGCCCTCGTCGGTCAGCTCCAGATGACGGTCGCTGGCCACGGACACCAGTCCGTCGCGCTCCATGCGCGCCACCGTCTGGCTCACCGTCGGCCCACTCTGGTCCAGCCGCTCCGCGATGCGGGCGCGCATGGGGACGACGCCTTCCTCTTCGAGCTCGAGGATGGTGCGGAGATACATCTCCGTGGTGTCGATCAGTCCGGACATACGTGCCCCTCGATTACCTCTGCCGGCAGCCCGGCGCGTGCGCTGGCCCTGACACCAATTCTGCCGGATCCCACTGACAAGCGGGGGCCACCGGGAAAACGGGGGCCGGCGCGCGCGGCGGACGGGTCGACCCGCCGTCGAGCGGGAACAGATTCCCGGGAAGTTGCGGGAACAGCGTGTGGGCTGTGTCACGTTCCAGTTGAATGAAGGCCAGTGAGCGAACCGAGCGCCGTACCGGCGCCGATGCAGCCTCCAGGGGGTCCAGGTGAGTGCTTCCCGGCGGAGTGGGACCACCGACGAGCTGGGGCCGGACGACCCCGGCGAGTCCGGCGGATCCGATCTGCTCGCCGCACTGCTCGACGGCATGGACGCGGCCCTGTGCGCCTTCGACGCCGACGGGGTCGTCACCCACTGGAACAGAGAGGCCGAGCGGATCCTCGGCTGGACGGCCGCCGAGGCCGTCGGCCGGCAGGGGTTCGCCGGCTGGGCGGTGCGCAGCGCCGACGCCGAAGAGGTGCAGGCCCGGCTGATGTCGGCGATGCACGCACCCGGACGGCAGGTGCACGAGTTCGCCCTGGTCACCAAGGACGGCGGCCGCGTGCTGGTGCGCACCCAGTCCGCCGCCGTACGCGGACCCGACGGCAAGCCCGCCGGCGTCTACTGCGCCTTCAGCGAGGTGCACGCCCAGATCGACCTGGAACGCTCCATCGCACTGAGCGAGGCGCTCTTCGAGGACGCGGCCTGGGGCGTCGTCCTCATCGACGCCGACCTGCGGCCCGCCGTCGTCAACGCGCACGCGGCCCGCGCCCTCGGCATCGGACGCACCTCCGCGCTGGGCCGGCCGCTCGGCGAACTGCTCGCCCAGGGCGTCGAGGAACTGGAGGCCGCGCTCACCCACGTACTGGCCGAGGGCGCGCCGCCCGCGCCCGCCGAGATGTGGGTGACCGTACGCACCCGGGAGGGCGGGAAGCGGCGCTGCTGGCGCAACGGGTTCGTACGGCTTTCCTCGCCGCTCGCGGAGGAACCGGTGCCGCTCGGCGTCGGCTGGCTCTTCCAGGACGTCACCGAGGCCAAGCAGAGCGAACAGGAAGCGTCCCTGCTGCGGTTCCGCACCAACCAGCTGCACCGGGCCGCGCGCGCCGCCGCCGAGTGCGAGGACCCCGCCGAGGCGGCCGTCGTCCACCTCGACTTCGCCCTCGCCGGCTTCGCCGACCACGCGCTGATCGACCGCGTGACCCGGCCCGCGCGCACGGACGGCGAGGAGGGCGCCGTACGGCTGGTACGGCTGGCCGCGACACCCGCCGGAGCGCCGGGACCGAGCCTCCTCACCGGCGCCGCCGGACTGCCCGTGCGCTACGAACCCGGGCACCCGGCGCTGCAGTGCGTCGAGCGGGCCGGCACCGTCCGCGCCGACGCCGGGCCGGTCGACGCGGAAGCGGCCCGGCAGTGGGCGCTGGCCCGGCAGTGGCCCGACGACGCGGTGCACGCCCTGTGCGCGGCGCTGCGCAGCCGCGGGCGGACGCTGGGCGTGGTGACCTTCCTGCGCGGAGCCGGCCGCGCCCGCTTCGAGCGGACCGACACCGGCTACGCGGAGGACGTGGCGGCCCGCATCGCCACGGCGCTGGACCTCGCGAACGCGCTGCGGGAGGCGTGAGAGGGCTACGACCGGCTACGGCCGCTCAGTGCCGGTAGAAGATCCGGTCGCCGTACTCCCGCATCACACGGCCGTTCCACTCGTGCCCGCCGTCGACGTTGCCGGAGCGCAGCAGCGGCGGCTCGATGCCCCGGTCGGCGAGGGCGGCGGCGGCCGTCGCCATCACGGCCTGCATCAGGGCGGTGGTGACGACCGTGGAGGCCGGGGCGAAGGGCGCCGGGATCGTGTCGAGCGTCAGCTCCGCGTCCCCGACGGCGATCTTCGAGTCCAGGACGATGTCGCAGTGGTCCTTCAGGAAGGTGCCGGTGGAGTGCCGCGAGGTGGTCTGCGACGCGTACGCCACCGAGGTGACGCCGATGACCTTCACCCCGAGGGCGCGGGCGTTCAGCGCCATCTCCACGGGCAGCGCGTTGCGCCCCGACAGCGAGATGATCACCAGGGCGTCTCCGGCCCGCACCGGCGAGGTGTCCAGAACGGCGCTCGCCAGCCCGTCGACCCGCTCGAGAGCGGAACCGAGAGTGGCCGGGACGACGTCGACCCCGACGACACCGGGGACGGCGAGCAGGTTCATCAGCGCGAGCCCGCCGGCCCGGTAGACGACGTCCTGCGCGGCCAGCGACGAGTGCCCCGCCCCGAACGCGAACAGCCGCCCACCCTCGGCGACGGTGTCGGCGAGCAGGTTCCCCGCCGCGCCGATCGCCTCGGCCTCCTCCTCCCGCACCCGCCGCAGCAGGCCGATCGCGGCGTCGAAGAACAGGTCGGCAGGCGTGCCGTCGCTCATGCGGTGCCCCTTCGCAACGTCCGTGTCGCGTCCGTGTCGCGGATCACGGTGCGGTCTGGACCAGTGCGGTGTCAATACGAGCGGCTAGCACCGGTACCGGTCGCGCGTTCGGACAATCCGAGAGATTCGCAAGTTCGAGCGACCTACGGCCGAATCTCGAAGCAGCGCGCCCTCGGTTCACTAACGTCACCTCCCACATGAGAAGGGAGGCCACTCGCTCCCCGGGCACAACGCTGCCTGTCGGGTGGCCAGCCCCAGTCATCACGATCGGAAGATCAGGGAGGTGCCCCGATGACTACGTTCCCCGCAGGCGAGCAGACCCACCAGGCTGTGCTTCCTCAGCAGCCTGCTCTGGAACCCGTGAGCGCAGACACCCCCGGGAGCAGGGACGAAACGGCTTACGGACACCCCGCCACCGCGCGGGGCACCGGCGGGAAACATGGGCGAGGGGAGACCGACGGGCACGGCACCGGAACCCGTCGGCGTCACGCCAAGAGCGCCGCCCAGGCGGCGAAGGCGGCAGAGAACGGGAACGGTGACGTTCCCGCCGGAAACGAGCTGTACACGGGCGGGACAGGCGCCGGCAGGGTCTTCGTCCTCTCCAGGGACGGGCACCCGCTCGTGCCCTGCCACCCCGCCCGCGCCCGTGAGCTGCTTGGCAGGAGCAGGGCCGTGGTCGCTCGGCAGGTGCCCTTCACCATCCGGCTGAAAGACCGCACGCGCGCCGACTCCGAAGTCGACGGCGTGCAGTTACGCATCGACCGAGGTCCGGCCGGAATTTCCTCCGCAGGGATCACAGAAAAACAGTTGAACCCTCCCTAAGCGCTTCTTAGGCTGTCCAGCACGACGGGAAGGAGGTGATCCGGTACATGAGTGAAACCCGGACGCGCGAGGTGGCTGCGGGCTAGCGGCTCGCCACCACACCCAGTGCGGTGCCGGACCAGCGTGTGTGAGAAACACGCAGCCGGCCTAATCCAACGCAGTCACCCGACCCGCGGGCTGCCGGTACGTCCGGCCGGCTCCTCCTTGAGGAACCCAGCCCGCGGGTCGTCCGCGTTTTCGGGGCCCGTCACGGAGCCAGGCGTTCGACCTGCCAGGTGCCGTCGGGCCGGGCGGTGTAGCGCAGGCGGTCGTGGAGGCGGTTCACCCGGCCCTGCCAGAACTCGATCGTCTCCGGGGTGACGCGGAAGCCGCCCCAGTGCGGGGGGACCGGGACCTGTTCGTCCTCGGGGTAGCGGGCCTCGAGCTCGGCGTACGCGGTGTCCAGTTCGGCGCGGGAGGCGATCACGGAGGACTGGGCGCTGGCCCAGGCGCCCAGCTGGGAGCCGTGCGGGCGGGTGCGGAAGTAGGCGGCGGTCTCGTCGCGGCCGGTGCGGCGGGCGGTGCCGGTGACGATGACCTGGCGGGCGAGCGGGTGCCAGGGGAAGAGCAGGGCGATGTGCGGGTTCTCGGCGAGGTCGCGGGCCTTGCGGGAGCCGTAGTTGGTGTAGAAGACGAAGCCCTCGGTGTCGAAGTGCTTCATCAGGACCGTGCGCGAACTGGGGCGGCCGGCCGCGTCCGCCGTGGAGACGATCATCGCGTTGGGCTCGTAGATCGTGCCGTGCAGCGCGGCCCGTGCGGCGTCCTCGAACCAGCGGGCGAACTGGTCCATGGGCTGGGTGGCCAGGTCCTGTTCGGCGAGGCCCTCCGCGCGGTACTGCTTGCGCATGGCGGCGGGGTCGAGGGCGGGGTCCAGGAGGGGTTCGCGGTCGGTCACGCGGTCATCTTGCCGTATCGAACGCCACTGGCACTCAGTGTCGTACGGGCTCCCCAAGTCTGGCACGGGGGGTTATCGTGCTGGTCCCTTGCGGTTTGGGTGACCACCGGTCGAACGGGGCATCACCGGGGTGACCGCCGCCGAACCATCTCAAGGAGCCGCCTGATGTCCGATTTCGTACCCGGACTCGAGGGAGTCGTCGCGTTCGAGACGGAGATCGCCGAGCCGGACAAGGAGGGCGGCGCCCTGCGCTACCGGGGCGTCGACATCGAGGACCTGGTCGGTCACGTCTCGTTCGGGAACGTGTGGGGACTGCTGGTCGACGGTGCCTTCAATCCGGGCCTGCCGCCCGCCGAGCCGTTCCCGATCCCGGTCCACTCCGGTGACATCCGGGTGGATGTGCAGTCGGCGCTGGCCATGCTGGCGCCGGTGTGGGGGCTGAAACCGCTGCTCGACATCGACGAGCGGCAGGCGCGGGAGGATCTGGCGCGGGCCGCCGTCATGGCGCTGTCGTACGTCGCCCAGTCCGCGCGCGGGCAGGGTCTGCCGATGGTGCCGCAGCGGGAGATCGACAAGGCGAGGTCGGTGGTGGAGCGGTTCATGATCCGGTGGCGGGGTGAGCCGGATCCGAAGCATGTCGCCGCCGTGGACGCGTACTGGACGTCCGCCGCGGAGCACGGGATGAACGCCTCGACGTTCACCGCGCGGGTCATCGCCTCCACCGGCGCCGATGTCGCGGCCGCGCTGTCGGGGGCCGTGGGCGCCATGTCCGGGCCGCTGCACGGGGGCGCGCCGTCGCGGGTGCTGGGGATGATCGAGGAGATCGAGCGGACGGGGGACGCGGAGGCGTACGTCAAGGGCGCCCTGGACCGGGGCGAGCGGCTGATGGGGTTCGGGCACCGGGTGTACCGGGCGGAGGATCCGCGGGCGCGGGTGCTGCGGCGTACGGCGCGGGAGCTGGGGGCGCCGCGGTTCGAGGTGGCGGAGGCGCTGGAGAAGGCCGCGCTGGAGGAGCTGCACAACCGTCGGCCGGATCGGGTGCTGGCCACCAACGTGGAGTTCTGGGCCGCCATCGTGCTGGACTTCGCCGAGGTGCCGGCGCACATGTTCACGTCGATGTTCACGTGCGCGCGTACGGCCGGGTGGTCGGCGCACATTCTGGAGCAGAAGCGGACGGGGCGGCTGGTGCGGCCTTCGGCCCGGTATGTGGGGCCGGGGCCGCGGCGGCCGGAGGACATCGCCGGGTACGCGGACATCGCCCACTGAGAGGGGTGGCTCGGGGGCGCGGGCGACTGCGGGCCGGTGGTGTCCGGCCGCGCGGTTCGCCGCGCCCCCGGACGGTTCATGCCGCCGGTGCGAGCAGGTTGCCGTGGTGCCGCTGCGCCACCAGCGGGTGCGCCCTGAGCTTGCCCTTGAGTTCGTTGTAGCCGTACTCGGCGTACAGCGGGTTCGCCGGGTCCGTCGTGATGCCCGGGGCCTTGGCGGCGTGGGGGAAGGGCAGGGGTTCGATCCTGGCGTCCAGGCGGGGGTTGTAGAAGAAGGGCACGGAGAAGCGTTCCGTGGCTCCGGGCGGGCTGACCACGCGGTGGTTGGTGGCCAGCAGGTAGCCGTTGGTGGCGACCTCGAGGAGTTCGCCGAGGTTCACGACGAAGGCGCCGTCGATGGGCGGGACGTCGTGGAAGAGGCCGTCCTCGCGCTGCACCTGGAGGCCGCCGACGCTGTCCTGGAGGAGCAGGGTGAGGAAGCCGTAGTCCTTGTGGGCGCCGACGCCCTGGTCGGTGCCGTCGCCCGCGCTGCCGGGGTAGCGGACGAGTTTGAGGTGCGGGTGGGCGTGCTCGCCGAAGACCGGGTCGTAGAAGTCGGCGGGGGCGCCGATGGCGGTGAGGAGTTCGCGCAGGAGGCGGGCGGCGACGGCGCTGAGCCGGTCGATCCAGGCCAGGGCGGCCGTGCGCAGCTCTGGGAGGGCGGCGGGCCACTGGTTGGGGCCCTGCAGCCACCAGTACGCCGGTTCGCCGGGGGCGGGGATCCGGGCGGGGCGTTCGGCGCCGATGTCGAGCTGGTCGCGCCAGTCGCGGGCGCCGGCGGTGCGTTCGTCGCCGGTGCGGGTGTAGCCGCGGAAGTGGGGGGAGTTGATGTTGCCGAGGGCGAGCCGGTCGGCTTCGGGGAGGGCGAAGAAGGCGCGCATGGCGGTGAGGAGCGCGTCGGTCTCGGCCGGGGTGACGCCGTGTCCGACGAGCTGGAAGAAGCCGACGTCGTGGGCGGCGCTGTGCAGCTGGGCGTGGAGCCGGGCGCGGGCCTGGGGGCCGCGGTCGGCTGCCGAGAGGTCGATGACGGGGAGCTGGTGGTACGACGGGGTGGCCGCCTGTGTGTGCGTGGTCATGGGTGCGTCCGTGGGTGTACGGGGCACGGGTGGCCGCCGAGGGGTGTGACGGCCCCCGGGTGCCGGAAGTGACCGGAAAGAGAGAGGGTGCGGGGGCTGGTTCAGGCGGGCAGGCGCCGACAGCCCATGCTCGTGACGCGCACGTAGTCCACGTGGCGGCGGCGGACGAGCATCGGAAACATGGGGCAAGGGTACTTCTCGGTGCCGGATACGGGTGTGGCGCGCCCCACTCGGTCGGCGGCGGTCTCAGCGCAGGGCCTGTTCGAGGAGGGCGGCCCACTGGGCGACGACGCGTTCGCGGCGGGCGGTGTCGTCGGTGAGGAGGTTGGCGAGGCCCAGGCCGCGGGCCATGTCGAGGAGGCCCTGGACGGTTTCGCGGACGCCGGGGCGGGTCTCGTCGGCGCCGAGGAGTTCGACGGCGATGCGGTGGGTGTCGCGGCCGACGCGGGCCTCGAGTTCGGTGACGCGGGTGCGCAGCTGGTCCTCGTTGGAGGCGGCGACCCACAGGTGCAGGGCGGCGCGGAAGAGGGGGCCGGTGAAGAGGTCGACCAGGGCGCTGACGACGGCGTGGCGGTCGGCGGGGCCCTGCGGGAACAGCTCCCTGAGCGCGGTGGAGCGCTGCTCGGCGACGTACTCGACGGCGGCGGTGAACAGGTCCTCGCGGGTGGGGAAGTGGTGCTGGGCGGCGCCGCGGGAGACGCCGGCGCGTTCGGCGACGACGGCGACGGTGGAGCCCGCCCAGCCGTGTTCGGCCAGGCAGGCCACGGCGGCCTCCAGGAGCCGCTGCCGGGTGGCCCGGCTGCGGTCCTGCTTGGGCGCCCGGTCGCGTTCCGCCGTACTCACACCACCCATGCCGCGTCCCGTCTCTCCAGGAAGGCCGTCATCCCCTCCCGGGCCTGGTCGGAGGAGAAGAGCCGGGCCGTCAGGGCGGTGAGGTCCGCCGCGTCCCGGTCGAATGTCTCCAGCACCCTAGCCGTGAGCAGCCGTTTCGTCTCGGCCAGGGCCTGTGGGGAGGAGCGGCGCAGCCCGTCGAGGATGGGGGCGAGGGCTTCGTCCACGTCGTCTGCGGTGGTGGTGAGCAGGCCGAGGCGTACGGCCTCGGCGGGGTCGAAGCGTTCGCCGGTGAGGTAGTAGCGGGCGAGGGCGCGGGGGTCGGTGCGCGGGATGACCGGCAGGGAGATCACGGCGGGCGCGACGCCGATGCGGACCTCGGTGAAGGCGAAGGTGGCCGTGGTGGAGGCGGCGGCGATGTCGCAGGCGGCCAGCAGGCCGAGGCCGCCGGCGCGGACGTGTCCGGTGATCCGGGCGACGACGGGTTTGGGCAGTTCGGTGATCTGCCGGAGCAGGGCGACCAGGGCGGCGGGGTCGGGTGGGTCGCGCAGGTCGGCGCCGGCGCAGAAGGTGGTGCCGGTGTGGGTGAGGACGACGGCGCGTACGTCGGGGTCCTTGCCGCAGTCGGTGAGGGCGTCGGCGAGGCCGGTGACGAGGGCGGCGGAGAGGGCGTTGCGGGTGCCGGCGGCGTCGAGGCTGATGGTCTCGACGGCACGCGCACGGGTGCGGCTGATCGGGGTCACGGGTGCTCCCTCAGTTCCCGGCGGAGGATCTTGCCGGAGGCGGCGCGGGGGACGGTGTCGATGAAGGTGACCTTGCGGATGCGTTTGTAGGGGGCGACGCGTTCGGCGACGTGGAGCATGATCTCGTTCTCGGTGAGCGTGCCGGCGCGGCGGACGACGAAGGCGTGCGGGATCTCGTTGCCGTCGGCGTTGCGGGAGCCGATGACGGCGGCGTCGGCGATGCCGGGGTGGGTGAGCAGCAGGGCCTCGAGTTCGGCGGGGGCCACCTGGAAGCCCTTGTACTTGATGAGTTCCTTGACCCGGTCGACGACGTACAGCCAGCCGTCGGCATCGACGTGCCCGACGTCGCCGGTGTGCAGCCAGCCGTCGGGGTCGATCATGGCGGCGGTGGCGTCGGGGCGGCCGAGGTAGCCCTTCATGACCTGGGGGCCGCGGATGAGGATCTCGCCGGATTCGCCGGTGCCGAGGTCCTTGCCGGGGTCGTCGAGGGAGACGATCCGCATCTCGGTGCCGGCGATGAGCCTGCCGACGGTGCCGGCGGGGGCGTCGTGGAGGCGGTCGAGCGGGACGACGTGGGTGCCCGGGGAGAGTTCCGTCATGCCGTAGGCCTGGCCGATCGGGGGCAGGCCGAGCCGCTCGGAGCAGGCGCGGGCGAGGTGGGCGTCGAGGGGGGCGGCGGCGCTGATGACGTACTTCAGGGAGGACAGGTCGTAGTGGGCGACCGCGGGGTGCTTGGCGAGGGCGAGGACGATCGGCGGGGCGACGTACAGACCGGTGATGCGGTGGCCCTCGATGGCGGCGAGGAAGGTCTCGAGGTCGAAGCGGGGCAGGACGACCACGGTGGCGCCCTTGCGCAGGGGGGCGTTCATGAGGGCGGTGAGGCCGTAGATGTGGAAGAACGGCAGGACGGCGAGGATGCGGTCGCCGGGTCCGGCCGGGACGGCGGGCTCGAGCTGGGCCAGGTTGGTGGCGATCTGCCGGTGGGTGAGCATCACGCCCTTGGGGATGCCGGTGGTGCCGGAGGAGTACGGCAGTGCGGCGATGTCCTCGGCGGGGTCGATGCCGGGCCGCGGTTCGGGGGCGGTGGCGGCGAGCATGTCGGTGAGGGAGCGGTGTCCGGGTGCGCTGTCGCACACGAAGATCTCCCTGATGCCGCCGGCGAGTCCGGCGGCGCGGCGGGCCGTCTCCAGCAGCGGGGAGACGGTGACGATCCAGCGGGCGCCGCTGTCGCCGAGTTGTGTGGCGAACTCCCCGGCGGTGGCGAGGGGGTGGGCCGTGGTGACGGAGGCGCCCGCGCGTGTGGCGGCGTAGAAGGCGGTGGGGAAGGTGATCGTGTTGGGGCTGTGCAGGGCGAGGACGTCGCCCTTGCGGACGCCCGCGTCGGCGAGTCCGGCGGCGATGCGCCGGTGGAACCGGTCCAGCTGCTCGTACGTGAGGGTGGTGCCGTCCGTGCCGTCGACGAGGGCGGGGTGGTCGCCGAAGTCGGCGGCGTGGCCCAGGACGGCTTCGTGGATGGGGAGTTCTACGGGCGGGACGTCTGCGTACTCGCTGCGGAACACGGTTCCTCCAGGCGGCTGGGCTCAGTACGACTTGGGCAGACCGAGGGTCTGGTGGGAGACGTAGTTGAGAATCATCTCCCGGCTCACCGGTGCGATACGAGCCACGCGCGCGGCCGTTATCAGCGAGGCGAGCCCGAACTCGCGGGTGAGCCCGTTGCCGCCGAGGGTGTGCACGGCCTGGTCGACGGCCTTCACGCAGGCTTCCCCGGCCGCGTACTTGGCCATGTTGGCGGCCTCGCCGGCGCCGATGTCGTCGCCGGTGTCGTAGAGGTGGGCCGCCTTCTGCATCATCAGCCGGGCCAGTTCGAGGTCGATGTGGGCCTGCGCCAGCGGGTGGGCGATGGCCTGGTGGGCGCCGATGGGGGTTTTCCAGACGGTGCGGTCGCGGGCGTACTCGATCGCCTTGGCCAGCGCGTAGCGGCCCATGCCGATGGCGAAGGCTGCGGTCATGACGCGCTCGGGGTTGAGTCCGGCGAACAGGTGCAGCAGGCCGGCGTCCTCTCCCCCACTGCCGAAAGCGTGGGAGGGGCCCCCACCGACGAGTGCGTCGGCGGGGAGCCGTACGTCGTCAAGGACCAGCTCGAACTGCTTCTCGGCGGCGCTGAGTTCCATGTCGATGGGCCGCTTCTGGAAGCCGGGCGCGTCGGTGGGGACGATGAACAGGCAGGGCTTGAGCCGGCCGGTCCTGGCGTCCTCGGTGCGGCCGACGATCAGGACGGCGTCGGCGATGTCGACGCCGGAGACGAAGACCTTGCGGCCGGTGAGCAGCCAGTCGGCGCCGTCGCGGCGGGCGGTGGTGGTGATGCGGTGGCTGTTGGAGCCGGCGTCGGGTTCGGTGATGCCGAAGGCCATGAGGCGGGTGCCGTCGGCTATGCCGGGCAGCCAGGCGCGTTTCTGTTCCTCCGTGCCGAAGCGGGAGATCACGGTGCCGCAGATGGCCGGGGAGACGATCAGCATGAGGAGGGGGGAGCCGGTGGCGCCCAGCTCCTCCAGGACGATGGCCAGTTCGGTGATGCCGCCGCCCCCGCCGCCGTGCTCCTCGGGGAGGTTGACGCCGAGGTAGCCGAGTTTGCCCGCTTCGGACCAGAGTTCGGCCGGCGGCTTTCCCTCGGCGACGGCCTGGAGCAGGTAGTCGCGGCCGTAGCGTGTGCCGAGGGCCGCCACGGCGGAGCGGAGGGCTTTGTGCTCTTCGGTTTCGATGACGGGAGACATGGGGCTCCTAGGAAGAGGGTTCCTGCACGACGGCGAGCAGCGTTCCCGGCTCCACCTGCTGACCGGTCTTCGCCTGCAGACTGCTGAGCACACCGGTGACCGGCGCCGAGATCTGGTGCTGCATCTTCATCGCCTCCAGCCAGATCAGGGGCTGGCCCGCCCGGACGGCCGCCCCTTCCTGGAGGCCCTCGGCGACGCGGACGACCGTGCCCGGCATCGGGGCCACCAGGGACCCTGGTGCGAGCTGGGCGGCGGGGTCGGGGAAGCGGGGCAGGGCGGTGAGGCGGGCGGCGCCCACGTGGATCTCGTCGCCGTACGCAGCCACCGTGAACCTGCGCTCCACGCCGTCCACGTCGAGGACGACCAGGCGCGCGTCGGCGTGCACGACCCGCACCCCGTCGGCCGTGAGGCCCTGCCGGGTGTGCCGGTAGCGGACCTCGTGCTCCTGTCCCGCCATCGCGTACCGCTTGACCTGCGGCCCGGAGGGCAGGTTGCGCCAGCCGCCGAAGCGGGAGCGGCCGTGGGCGTCGGCGAGGGCGGCGGCGAGCGGTGCGTGCGGGTCGGGGGCGGGCTCGGTGAGTGCGGTGAGGTGGCGGTCGTAGAAGCCGGTGTCCATGCGGGCCGCGGTGAACTCCTCGTGCCGCAGGGAGCGGACGAGCAGGTCGCGGTTGGTGGCCGGGCCGTGGATCTCCGCGCTCTCGAGTGCTCCGGCGAGCCGGCGGACGGCCTCCGCGCGCGTGGGCGCGTGGGCGATCACCTTGGCGAGCATGGGGTCGTAGTGGACGCCGATGGTGTCGCCGTCGGTGTAGCCGGTGTCCAGGCGGACGCCGGCCGGTACGGCGAGGCGGTGCAGGGTGCCGGTCTGCGGGGCCCAGTCGTGGGCGGGGTCCTCGGCGTACAGGCGGGCCTCGACGGCGTGGCCGCGTGGGCGTGGGGGTTCCTCGTCGAGGGCGTGGCCCTCCGCGACGCGGATCTGCTCGGCGACCAGGTCGAGGCCGAACACCTCTTCCGTGACGGGGTGTTCGACCTGGAGGCGGGTGTTCATCTCCAGGAAGTGGGCGCGGCCGTCGGCGACGAGGAACTCGACGGTGCCGGCGCCCGTGTAGTCGACGGCGCGGGCGGCGCGTACGGCCAGTGTGCGGAGTTCCTCGGTGAGCGCGTCGGAGAGGCCGGGCGCCGGGGCCTCCTCGATCACCTTCTGGTGGCGGCGCTGGAGGGAGCAGTCGCGGGTGCCGAGGGCCCAGACGGTGCCGTGGGTGTCGGCGAGGATCTGCACCTCGACGTGGCGGCCGTGCTCCAGGTAGGGCTCGACGAAGACCTCGCCGTCGCCGAAGGCGCTCGCGGCCTCGGCGCGCGCGGCCTGGAGCGCGGCGCTCAGCTCGTCCAGGCGGCGTACGATCCGCATGCCGCGCCCTCCGCCGCCGGCGGCCGCCTTCACCAGCACCGGCAGGTCGGCCTCGGTGACGTCGGTGAGGGGCTCGAGCCCCATCAGGCGTTTGGCCCGGGTCTTGGACGCCATCGCCTCGATGGCCTCGGGGGACGGGCCGATCCAGGTGAGTCCGGCGTCGAGGACGGCGCGGGCGAAGTCGGCGTTCTCGGAGAGGAAGCCGTAGCCGGGGTGCACGGCGTCCGCGCCGGCGGCGAGGGCGGCCTTCACGATCAGGTCGCCGCGCAGGTAGGTCTCCGCCGGGGCCGCGCCCGGCAGCCGTACCGCCGTGTCGGCCACGCGCGTGTGGAGTGCGTTCTCGTCGGCGTCCGAGTGCACGGCGACCGTGCGGATCCCCGCCGCGCGGCAGGTGCGCACGATCCGGCAGGCGATCTCGCCCCGGTTGGCGACCAGCAGTGTCTGGATCATGTTCCTCACATCCGGAAGACGCCGAAGCCGCCGCGCGCGCCCTCGTAGGGGGCGGTGTGGATCGCGGACAGGCACAGGCCGAGGACGGTGCGGGTGTCGCGGGGGTCGATGACGCCGTCGTCGTACAGCCGCCCGGACAGGAACATCGGCAGCGATTCGGACTCGATCTGCTGCTCCACCATGGCGCGCAGGGCGGCGTCCGCGTCCTCGTCGTACGGCTGCCCCTTGGCCGCCGCCGACTGCCGGGCGACGATGGAGAGCACGCCGGCGAGCTGCTGCGGGCCCATGACGGCGGACTTGGCGCTGGGCCAGGCGAACAGGAAGCGGGGGTCGTAGGCGCGCCCGCACATGCCGTAGTGCCCGGCGCCGTAGGAGGCGCCCATGAGCACGGACAGGTGCGGGACGCGGCTGTTGCTGACCGCGTTGATCATCATCGCGCCGTGCTTGATGATCCCGCCCTGCTCGTAGTCCTTGCCGACCATGTAGCCGGTGGTGTTGTGCAGGAACAGCAGCGGGATGTCGCGCTGGTTGGCGAGCTGGATGAACTGGGCGGCCTTCTGCGACTCCGCGCTGAACAGCACGCCCTGCGCGTTGGCGAGGATGCCGACCGGGTAGCCGTGCAGGGCGGCCCAGCCGGTGACCAGGCTGGTGCCGTACAGCGGCTTGAACTCGTCGAAGTCGGAGGCGTCGACGATCCGGGCGATGACCTCGCGCGGGTCGAAGGGGATCTTGAGGTCGCCGGGGACGATGCCGAGCAGTTCCTCGGGGTCGTACTTGGGTGGCTCGGCCGGGCCCGGATCGGGGTACGCCTTGCGGTGGTTGAGGCGGGCCACGACCCGCCGCGCCTGCCGCAGCGCGTCCGGCTCGTCGACGGCGAAGTAGTCGGCGAGGCCCGACACGCGCGCGTGCATCCCGGCGCCGCCCAGGGACTCGTCGTCGCTCTCCTCGCCGGTGGCCATCTTCACCAGCGGCGGCCCGCCGAGGAAGACCTTCGCCCGCTCCTTGACCATGAGCACGTGGTCGGACATGCCGGGGATGTAGGCGCCGCCGGCGGTGGAGTTGCCGAAGACGACCGCGATCGTCGGGACCCCGGCGGCGGAGAGCCGGGTCAGGTCCCGGAAGATCGCACCCCCGGGGATGAAGATCTCCTTCTGCGACGGCAGGTCGGCGCCGCCCGACTCCACCAGGGAGATGCAGGGCAGCCGGTTGGCGAGCGCGATGTCGTTCGCCCGCAGGGCCTTCTTCAGGCTCCACGGGTTGCTGGCGCCGCCGCGCACGGTCGGGTCGTTGGCGGTGATCAGGCACTCCACGCCCTCGACCACGCCGATGCCGGTGACGAGGGAGGCGCCGACCGTGTAGTCGCTCCCCCAGGCCGCCAGCGGCGACAGCTCCAGGAAGGGGGTGTCCAGGTCGAGCAGCAGCTCGATCCGCTCCCGGGCGAGCAGCTTGCCCCGCTTCCGGTGCCGCTCGACGTACTTCTCCCCGCCGCCCGCGAGGGCCTTGGCGTGCTCGGCGTCGAGTGCGGCGAGCTTGTCGAGCATGGCGTCGCGGTTGGCGCGGTAGTCGGGGCTCGCGGTGTCCAGGGAGGTGTGCAGGACCGTCACAGCAGAACCTCCGGGATGTCCAGGTGGCGCGAGCGCAGCCATTCGCCGAGGGCCTTGGCCTGCGGGTCGAAGCGGGCCTGCGCGGCGACGCCCGCGCCGAGGATGCCCTCGACGACGAAGTTGACCGCGCGCAGGTTCGGCAGCAGATGCCGGGTGACGGGCAGGTCCCGGCTCTCCGGGATCAGCTGCCGGAACCGTTCGGCGGTCAGCTCGTGCGCGAGCCACCGCCACGCCTCGTCGGTGCGGACCCACACGCCGACGTTCGCGTTCCCGCCCTTGTCCCCGCTGCGGGCTCCGGCGACCAGGCCGAGGGGCGCCCGGCGGGCCGGCCCCGGCGGAAGGGGATCCGGGAGGGCGGGTTCCGGTACGGCGTCCAGGGGCCGGGTCTCCTGGGGCGGTGCCACCGGGACACGGCGTCCGTCGTGGAGGACCGCCACATGGTCCACGGCGCCATGGGGGACGTACACATCCTCGAAGACCCCATAAGGGGAGCCCTTTCCCGGTGGGGAGAGCACATGGAAGCCGGGGTAGCTGGCCAGTGCCAGTTCCACGGCGGCCCCACTCAGCGCCCGCCCGACGACCCGTTCGTCGGGGTCCCGTACGACGAGCCGCAGCAGGGCGCTGGCGGTCTCCTCGGTGCCGGCGTCGGCCCGGTCGGTGCGCACCAGTTCCCAGCGCACCTCGGCGGGCGGCGACTTGGCGAGCGCGTCGGACAGCTGCTCCCGCACCAGGCCGGCCTTGGCCTCGATGTCGAGGCCGGTGAGGACGAAGACGACCTCGTTGCGGAAGCCGCCGAGCCGGTTGAGCCCGACCTTCAGCGTCGGCGGCGGCGCCTCGCCCCGCACGCCGCCGATCCGCACCCGGTCCGGCCCGTCCTGGCTGAGCCGTACGGTGTCCAGCCGGGCGGTGACATCGGGCCCGGCGTACCGGCCGCCCGACGTCTCGTACAGCAGCTGCGCGGTGACCGTGCCGGTGTCGACGAACCCGCCGCTGCCGGGGTGCTTGGTGATGACGCTGCCGCCGTCGGCGTGGATCTCGGCGAGCGGGAACCCGGGCCGGCGCACGTCGCCCTCCCGGAAGAACGCGTAGTTGCCGCCGGTGGCCTGGGTCCCGCACTCCAGCACATGTCCGGCGACGACGGCCCCCGCGAGCCGGTCGTACTCCCTGGGCCCCCAGCCGAAGTGGGCGGCGGCGGGCCCGGTGACGAGGGCGGCGTCGGTCACGCGCCCGGTGACGACGATGTCCGCGCCGGCCCGCAGGCACTCCGCGATGCCGAAGCCTCCGAGGTAGGCGTGGGCGGCGAGGGCGCCGGGGTGGGAGGCGGTGAGGTCGTCGCCCTCGACGTGCGCGACCCTGGCCGGAATCCTGAGCCGGCCGGCCAACGCCCTTATGTCCGACGCCAGTCCGGCGGGGTTGAGCCCGCCCGCATTGGTGACGATCCGCACCCCGCGGTCGTGGGCGAGGCCGAGGCAGTCCTCCAGCTGGCGCGGGAAGGTGCGGGCGTAACCGGCGCCGGGGTCCTTCAGCCGGTCGCGGGCGAGGATCAGCATGGTGAGCTCGGCGAGGTAGTCGCCGGTGAGGACGTCGACCTCGCCGCCGGTGAGCATCTCGCGCAGGGCGCCCGCGCGGTCGCCGTAGAAGCCGGAGAAGTTGCCTATGCGCAGGGGGTTCACCGCTCCGCCCCCTTCGGCGGCCGGCCGCCGCCGGGCGGGCCCGCGAAGGCCTGTGCGATGTCCAGCCAGCGGCCGGCGTCCGGGCCGACGGCGGTCAGGGCGAGGTCGGCGCGGTGGGCGCGCTGAGTGACGAGGAGACAGAAGTCGAGGGCGGGTCCGGTGACGCGCTGGTGGGCGCTCTCGGGACCGTAGGCCCACAACTCGCCGGTGGGAGACGTCAGTTCCACCCGGAACTCCTCGGCGGGCGGGGTGAGGCCGTGCACCGTGTACGCGAAGTCGCGTGTCCGCACCCCCAGTCGGGCCACATGCCTGAGCCGGTCGGTGGGTGGGCGGACCACACCGAGGGCCTCGGCGACGTCCAGGCCGTGGGCCCAGGTCTCCATCAGGCGGGCGGTGGCCATGGAGGCGGCCGACATGGGCGGGCCGTACCAGGGGAAACGGGCGCCGGGCGGGGCGCCGCGCAGGGCCCGGTCGAGGGCGGCGCGCCCCTCGCGCCAGGCCCGCAGCAGCTCGGCGGGCGGGCGCCGGGCGCCCTCCTCGGCGCCCTCGTCCACGAACGAGTCGGGGGCGGCGAGAGCCTTTTCGACCAGCGTCTGAAAGGCGTCCGGGTCGGTGACGGCGACCAGGGCCGAGCGGTCGGTCCAGTGCAGATGGGCGATCTGGTGGGCGACGGTCCAGCCGGGAGCGGGGGTGGCGAGGGACCACTGCTCCGGCCTCAACTCCGCTACCAGTCGGTCGAGTTCATCGGTCTCGGCGCACAGGTCGTCGATGACGGGCGTCGGGTCGGCCATGGGGGGAGCATGGCAGGGGCGCGAGAAACAATCAAGCGTGCTTGCATGAATTCCTGTGACGGTTCCGGCGCCCCCTCGTACCGCTTCCCGGCGGACACACGGGCCCCCGGCTCGCCGCGCGCCCTGCCGCCCCGACGACGCCGTCCGGGCCGGCACCGGCGACACCGTCCGCCATCGCGGCGCGGACCACGGCCACGGCGACCGCCTCCGAGGTGCCGCGCAGGGCGCGGACCGGCGGGAGGACCGGCGCGGCCAGCCGGGCCACGTCCGCGTCACCGGCCCGGCAGGCCACCGCTTCCACCACCACACAGGGCCGACCGAACCGCCACTCGCCACGGAAGCGCCGCACCACGCGCGGACCGGTGGGGTGTCGTGGGCGCGGTGCGGCTGGTACGCGGCACCGTGGCGGTTCTCGTCAGCGCGGCGGGCCGGGGCTCACCCGTCCCCGGTTGCTGCGCTCTCGCGACCCAGCTCGGCGAGGCGGGCAGCCGGCGGGTTCACTCCGCGCCGGCCACCCGCCACCGGCGTACCACGTCCCCCTCCGTCGTCAGCCATGTCCCGTCGCCGAGGGCCAGCGGGTCGTAACACGTCGTGCCGGGGTAGTCGACCTCGGCGACTGGCTGGAGGGTGTGGCCGTCCAGAATCAGATGGCGGTTGTCCTCCGAGTCCTCCTCCTCGGCGACGGCGGCCAGGACGCGGTCCTTGTCGAGGAAGCCCGTGCGGTACCCGACGAAGCGGAGGTCGTCCGGGAGCACCTCCTCCGCCTCCGCGAGGACGTCCGGTTGCCCCGGCTCGTATCGGCTCAGCCACTCACCGCCGACGTCCAGCTGAAGGAAAGCGCCTCCCAGACTCAGACCGGCGATCACTTCCGTCGGCAGGCCGACCGGCTCTGCTCGCAGGTGTTCGTCCTGCAGGGTTACGGCGAAGGTGAAGAACGTGTCTCCCTGGAGGGCGTCCAGGAAGACCTGCGAGGGATGAGAGATCGACTGCTTGAACGCATAACCGGCCGAGGCGGACGGCAGCTGTGCCTGCGCGACACGGCGGCCGTCGGCCAGATCGAGGGCGACGCACAGGTCGCCCGGGTAGATGCCACCCGCGCCTTCCGGCCCCGGCACGGTCACGAGCAGCCGCGTCCCTGCCGGATCAGCGATGCAGGAAGGGGAGGCGCTGGTACCGCCCCACGCCTCGGACTCGTGCGTCCAGCGCACCCGGCCATCGGCTCCGTACACGGTCACGAGACCGCCGCCGCATACGGCGAGGCCCCCGTCCGGCAGGGGAGAGGCGTAACACTGCTGCCCGGCAGACGGTGGAAACGGCCACCGGCGGACATCTCCCAGTACAAGGGAGGGGTCGTCGGCGACGCGTCCCACGGCCAGCTCCCCCTCGGCCTCGGTGATCAGCCAGTTGGCGCCGGCGCGGGTCTGAAAGGCGTCGTACCACATGAACCGCTCACCGAACCCGGGAAAGCTCTCCTCGGCCAGGAGCTCAGCGGCAAGGCGAGTGGGCATATCTGCGTACCTCTGTCTCTCGTTCAGCTGGGTGAATGGCGCCCGGGCCAGTAGAACTGCGTCTGCTGTGTGCCGTGGGTCTTCGGATGCATCGGCCCAAACATAGCCCCGCCGCTGCCGCGGATGATCGGCGCGCAGAATTCCTTGCACACGCTCTTCGACGCCGCCCCGTGGGTGGGCAACCAACCGTCCTTCACATCTGTGATGCCCTGTTGTGCGGCTTTCTGCCTGTCTGCCATGTTCCTCCTGTGGAGGAAATGCAGGATGTTTTGTTCGGCATGGCCGCCCTCCTCACCCTTGGGGATCTTCAGATACTGGTCGTTGGGAAGCGGGATCAGCCCCAGTTGCTTGGCCAGTTTCACCTGAGCCGGGTTGAGCTTCTTCTTGCTTGTGCCCGCCACGAAGGTCACGGGACCGTTCGGAGTATGCGCGTGGATGACGGAGACGGTCTGCCTCTCTCGCGCTATGCCCGGCGGCAGGACGTTGTTGATCTGCTGCGCCATGTTCTCCAGTGATTGGAGGCACGGCGCGAGCCCCATCGGGTCGGACATGGTCGCCGGGTTGTCCACGTACCCGGCGGGGTTGGGTGCGGGGTCCAGTCCGAGCGGGTCAGGGGAGAGGTAGCGGCCCGGCTCGGGGTCGTAGTGGCGGAAGTGGTTGTAGTGGAGACCGGTCTCCTGGTCCACGTACTGGCCGGGGAACCGCAGGGGCGTATACGCGGTCGCATCACGGTTCCAGGCGGTGGCGCCCCACAGCTCGGACCGGCTGTGCCAGGCGATCTCGCCGTCCTCGCCGACGAGTTCGGTAGGGGTGCCGATCAGGTCGGTGACGATCGCGAAGAAGCGGGAGTCGATGGCTGCCTGATCGTCGCCCGCCGGCCGTGTCTCGGCCTGCGCCACGGGGTGAACCCCGTCGTACTCCCAGGTCAGTGTCGTCCGCGTGGCGCCGTCGTACTGTTCCGACAGACGGCCGCCGTCCCAGGAGAAGACAGTCTCCTCGACGACCGTCCCGTCCGGTGCGTGGCGCCGCTTGGCCGTGCGGCGTGCGAAGACGTCGTAGGTGTACGTCCACAGCACGCCGTCGGGTGTGGTGCACGAGGTGAGCCGGTCCTCGGCGTCCCAGGTGTAGCGCCAGACCTCCGGCTTGCGGGACAGACGCTTGCGCCGGCGCTCGACGACACGACCGGCGGCGTCGTAGGTGTAGTGGAGGGAGCCGGCCGCGCGCAACCGTGTTCCGTCATAGGTTCGTGGGCCCCGTGCGTCGGGGTACGGCGCCCGGTCCGGCCAGGAGGCCTCGACCTGGTTGCCCTCGCTGTCGTAGAGGTAGCGCTCGGTCCAGTCCCGTGCCTCGACGCCCAGCGGGCGACCGTCGGGGTCGAGCGTGAACCGCCTGTACTCCCCCGTCCGTTGCTCGGTGACCGTGAGGAGCTGGTGGTCGGGGCGGTAGGTGTAGGCCCGGGCACGCAGCGTTCGCCCCTGGCTGTGCACGGTCTGTTCGCTGACTCGGCCGACGACGTCCCAGGAGGTGGCCAGGATGACGGCATTGTCGGGCAGGCCGAAGGTGCGCGTGAGTTCTTGCCCCACGGCGTCGTGTGTGAAGCTCAGCGCTCGGCCGGCGAGTTCCATGCGCGTACGGTTGCCGGCCGCGTCGTAGGCCTGGTGGGTGACCGTGCCGCTGGGGGTGGTACGGCCGATGCGACGGCCCACAGCGTCATAGGCGTAACGGTGGGTACGGCCGTCCACCGTCTCGGCGACGAGCCTGCCCTGCACATCCCATTGCAGTTCCATGACGGAGTGGGGGGACACCGCACGCAGCAGGCGACCCGTCGGGTCGTACTCGAAGGAGGTGACGGTACCGTCGACGTCCTTCGAGACGAGGCGGCCGAGAGCGTCGTAGTGCTGGGTGACCGTCTGCCCCAGCGGATTGGTACGGGCGACTGTGCGGTCGGTCGTATCGTGGGCGTACGTGAGGGTCCGCCCGTCGAAGTCGGTTTCGCGGACCACCCGCCCGGTCGGATCGTAGGCGTAGGACCAGGTCTGCCCGGCCGAATTGCGGACCTCGGTGAGGCGCATCTCGGTGTCGTAGGCGAACTCGTAACGCGCGCCGCCCGCCCGGATGCGGGCTGCGAGCAGACCGAAGTGGGTGTACTCGAAACGGGTCGTGCCGCCGTTTCCATCCGTCTCGGTCAGGCGGTTGCCTTCGCCGTCGTACGTCCACGTCTGCTCGGTGCCGTCGGGTTCGACACGACGCAGCAGGTGACCTTCGGTATCCCATTCCAGACGGGTGACGGCGCCCAGCGGGTCGGTGATCGAGGTGGGCCTGCGGAACGCGTCGCGGGTGAAGGTCCAGGTATGACCGAGGGCGTCGGTACGGGCCATCGGCAGACCGGCCGGGTCGGGCTGGAACGTCTCTGTGGCGCCAAGGGCGTCGGTGATCGCTGTGATGGCACCGCGCTCGTCGTGCGTGTACCGGGTGACCGTGCCGTCGGGGGCGATCATCTCGGTGTGGTTGCCGGCTCGGTCGTATGCGCACCGCCAC
This sequence comes from Streptomyces sp. NBC_00557, assembly GCF_036345995.1. Classification (NCBI taxonomy): domain Bacteria; kingdom Bacillati; phylum Actinomycetota; class Actinomycetes; order Kitasatosporales; family Streptomycetaceae; genus Streptomyces; species Streptomyces sp. NBC_00557. The sequence goes on along the minus strand of NZ_CP107796.1, from coordinate 4,531,768 downwards.
ACGGCCCCGTCGGGCCCGGTCATGACGACTGGCATGCCTCGCTCGTCGTATTCGGCGGTGGTGACCGTGCCATCGGCCTCCCGGACGGCGATGAGATTGCCGTCCTCGTCCCACGTCCATTCAGTGGTGTCGCCCGCCGCGTCCGTACGGCTCAGCAGACGGTCGTAGCGGTCCCAGCGCTGGGTGACGGTGTTCCCGAGCGGGTCCGTGACCGCGACGACCTGCCCGCGCCAGTTGGCGTGGTACACGGTGAGGTGACCGAGAGAGTCCGTGTAGGTGACGGTCGTCGTGCCGTCGGCGTTCGGCTCGCCGTACGCGATCCGGGAGTTGAGGATGCCGTCGCTACCCCGGGTGGCGACGACGCGACCCCGGTCGTCGTACTCGTACGAGAACGTGGTGCCGTGCGAGTCATGCCAGCCGGTGATGCGGTGTGCGACGTCGTATGTGAAACGCACCGGAGTATCCAGGCCGTTGCGCACCTCGCCGAGGTTGACCGCGTCGTCGTAGTCGTAAGCGCGCAGACGAACCGGGCCGTCCTCAGTGAGCAGGTGCAGGGCGGTGACGCGCCGGAGCCCAGGGTCGGCATCGACCCGGATGCGATATCCGCAGGTGTGGGTAACGGCAGTCGGGGTGCCGTCCTCGTCGCGCTCGATGGTGATGGTGTTGTGGTTCCGGTCCTCGATCCCGGTGAGCCACCACACGTCATCGTGTGCGGAGGACCGTTCGAAGGAGCGGCGGAGGCCGGAGTGCGGGTCGTCGACGGTCAGGACATACGTCGCGCCCTCACTGACAAAGGTCAGGGGCAGACGCTCTCCCTCGGCCGGTGGCACCTTGTCGCCGACGAGGTCGGGGAACCGGGGGTAGACGAGGATCGAGCCGTCCTCGCGGTACCACCACACACCGCCCGCCGAACCGCTGTTGTCCTCGAGACGTTCGTCCAGCGTCGAGCACCAGGACGGGCCGAAGAAGCGCCCGGAGAGGTATCCGGTCAGATGGGTGCGGCGCACAGTCAGCGGCAGGACACCAGCCAGGTCGACATCGGTCTGAGCGAGCACCATCTGCCCGCTGGCCATATCGACCGGGTCGCCGCACAACTGCCTGTTGTTCATCGCGCGGGCCTGCTTGGACAGATCCCCCGGGTGGAGTCCCGGACCACCGTCCAGTCCAGGGCGCCCGTGCTTCCCTCCGCCCGTTCCACCGCCCTTGCCGAGGGCGATACCGTCCAGCTTGCTGCCGATATCCAGGTCGTTGTGCTTGTGCAGGCGCGACGCGGCCTTCACCCGGTCCGGGACGGTCTCGGCTATGTGCTTGGCGATCTTGCCGAGGGCTTTTTCGGAGCCGTGCAGGGCGCCTTCCAGGACCGAGTCGAAGGCCTGGGTGAAGGGGTCCCTGCCCTTGGTGCGGCCGAAGGCACCCTTGGCGCGGCCCAGCGGGGAGGAGCCGGCCAGGTGCAGCTCGCTGCCGTGGAAGGAGACCTTGCCGGCGCCGCTCTCGAACGCCTCGTGGTCGATGAACAGGTCACCGCCCCCTGAGCCGCCACCGCCTGCGGAGGCGAGCACGAAGCCGCCGCCCGCGCCGTCCGCCGAGGCCAGTTGCATGCCTCCGTGACCGTGACCGTGGCCGTGCCCGCCGGCGCCGTTTCCACCGCCTCCGTTTCCGCCGCCGCCCCCGACGCCGGTCGGGTCGGGTGGCAGGGAGAAGGCGTCGTTCGCGAGGTTCAGGACCGCGTCCTCGACCATCGCCTCCAGCTTGGCGTTGACCGGCGCGGTGACCCGGGCGAGCAACTCGTCCACGCACCGGTCGGCCGCCTCGTCGATGATGCGCTTCACCAGCTGCCGCATGGCCGTGACCTCCGCCGCGCCGAGCACGGCGGACAGGCCTCCGGTGACGAACGCCATACCGAGCGAAAGGCCCACCGAGCCCGCCATGACGGCGAGTTCGGCCTCGGCCTTCGTCTTCATCCCGAAGATGATGTCCGCCACCACATCACAGGCGTCGGCGAACAGACGGGCCAGCTCCGGGATCTTGTCCAGGTGGCCGGCCTTGACCTGGTTCCAGTGGGTCCGCATCGAGTGGACGGCCCAGCCCCGCGAGGAGGCGAGGATCTGCTCGACCGCCTTGTGCGCGTCGGCCCCGTGCCCCTCGAACTTGTCGGCGAACTCCCGCATGGCGTCCGCCATCTCGCGGTAGTCGTCCTCGTCGACGTTCGGAAAGTTGATGCCTATGTAATCCAGGATCTCGTCGAGCCATCCAGGCAGGACGTAGCCCATCCCCCGTCAACCGCCTTCCCCGTACCAGCCAGGCACGCATCACACGTGCGAATGAATGGTAACGAGATTGCTTGACGAGGCATCAAGTTCGCGCCGCAGCCTGTGACAAGGCTGCGACGTCAGGCCTCCGGGGCCGGTTCCACCCTGGGCTTGCCCCGGCCGACCTGGGTGCGGACCGCGCCGATGCTTGCCGCGATGACCAGGGTGATGGCGGCGGCCTCGGCCAGGGAGAGGGACTGGCCGAGGATCAGGAAGCCGGCGGTGGCCGCTATGGCCGGCTCCAGGCTCATCAGGATGGCGAACGTGGAGGCGGGCAGGCGGCGCAGGGCGAGGAGTTCGAGGGTGTAGGGCAGGACCGAGGAGAGCAGGGCCACCGCCGAGCCGAGGGCGAGGGTGGTGGGGTTCAGGAGGCGGGCGCCCGCCGAGGTGATGCCCAGGGGGAGGAAGAGGAGGGCGGCCACCGCCATGGCCAAGGCCAGGCCGTCCGCCTGGGGGAAGCGGCGGCCCGTACGGGCGCTGAAGAGAATGTAGAGCGCCCACATGGCTCCGGCGCCCAGGGCGAATCCGACACCTGTGGGGTCGAGGTCGCTGAAGCCTCCGCCGCTCAGCAGAAAGACCCCGAACAGGGCCAGGGCCGCCCACAGCGCGTTGATCGCGCGGCGGGAGGTGAGGACCGAGAGGGCCAGCGGGCCCAGGACCTCCAGGGTGACCGCAGGGCCCAGCGGGATGCGGGCGACCGCCTCGTAGAAGAGGCCGTTCATCGCGCCCATGGCGACGCCGAACGCGATCACCGTGCCCCAGTCGGTGCGCGAGTGGCCGCGCAGCCGGGGGCGGCACACCACCAGGAGGACCGCCGCCGCCGCGAGCAGGCGCAGGGTGACGACGCCCGGGGCGCCGGCCCTCGGCATCAGGGTCACCGCGAGCGCGCCGCCGAACTGGACCGAGACGCCGCCGGCCAGGACGAGCCCGACGGGGCCGAACGAGCCGAAGCGGCGCGGCCCTTGGACGGGGGTGACCGGAGTCGGCGTGGCGGTGCTGGGGGTGGCGGTCACGGGCGGTCCTGTGCTTGATCGGGTTCGTTCATCTCGATGTACTACCGAGTCCAGGGTAATGGACTTCGACAGGTGCGTGAACCCTTTGGGGACTGTCCCGGATGCTGGGATTACGGCACGCCGGCTCCCGGTCAGATACCGGAGGAGGGGTGAGGGGGGTAGCCGTAGGGCTGGTGATACGCGGGGGCGTACCCGTACCCCGGCGTCTGCTCGTGCACCGGTGTTTGCTCGTACCCCTGTGTCCGTCCGTGTACCGGCGCCTCCCACAGCGGCATGCGCAGTTCGCCCGTGTCCGTCACCGCGTTGTTCTGTGAGCGGTGCAGCCGGGCGTAGGCGCCGCCCCGGGCGAGGAGTTCGTCGTGGCGGCCGGCCTCCACGATGCGGCCCGGTCGACGACGAGGATGCGGTCGGCGTCGGGGGCGAGGTTGAGGTCGTGGGTGATCATGATCGTCGTACCGCCTCAGCGGCGGGCCATGTAGAGGTCAAGCGCCTTGTGCAGGAGGCGGTTCAGCGGGAAGTCCCACTCCCCCACGTACTCCACGGCCTCGCCGCCCGCGCCCACCTTGAAGCGGAGCAGGCCGAGGAGGTGGTCGGACTCCTCCAGGGTGTCGGTGATGCCGCGGAAGTCGTAGACGTGCGCGCCGAGTTCGTGGGCGTCGCACATCATCCGCCACTGCATCGCGTTGTTGGGCTGCACCTCGCGCCTGCGTGCGGTGGAGGCGCCGTAGGAGTACCAGACGTGCCCGCCGACGACCAGCATGGTGGCCGCGGCGAGGAGGTCGCCGTCGTGGTGGGCGAGGTACAGCCGCATCCGGTCGGGGTCCTCGGCGGTGAGCGCGGTCCACATGCGCTGGAAGTACGGCAGCGGGCGCGCGATGAACCGGTCCCGGCGGGCGGTCTCGGTGTACAGCTCGTAGAAGGCCGGCAGGTCCTCGTAGCCGCCCCGGACGACCTTCACGCCCGCCTTCTCGGCCTTCTTGATGTTGCGCCGCCACTGCTGGTTGAGCCCGCGGTGGATGTCGTCCAACGAACGTCCGGCGAACGGCACCTGGCACACGTACCGGGGCTGTCCCACGGCGAAGCCCTCCTCGCCGCCCGGCTCGGACCGCCGCCAGCCCATCCGGCGCAGCCGGCCGGCCAGGTCCGCGGCGCGCTGCTCGGAGGAGGTCGGCGGCACGTCCCGCAGCCGGTGCGCGCCGGGGTCGGCGATCGCCGCCTTGACCGCCTCGGGACTCCAGCGCCGGGCCACCACGGGCGGGCCCATCTTCACCGAGAACGCCCCCAGGTGCTTGAGGTGCGCGAGCATCGGCTCCAGCCAGCGCTCCAGGTCGGGCGCGTCCCAGTCGATGACCGGCCCCTCCGGGAGATAGGCCAGGTACCGCCTGAGCTTCGGCAGCGGCCGCAGCAGCACCAGTCCGGCCCCGACGAGCCGTCCGTCGCCCTCGAACCAGCCGAGGCTCTCCGCCCGCCAGTCCTGCTTCACCTCCCCCCACGACGGCATCTGCATATGGCTGACGGAGGGACGGCCCGCCACGAAGGCGAGGTGCTCGGCGCGGGTGAGGGTCCGCAGGGTGAGGGTCATGCGCGCTCCTCGGAGATCGCAAGATCGCAGTTCCACTCACCCTACGAAGCAACCCGCCCGTCCCCCGGTTCCCGGACCGCCGGCACCCTCGGCCGGTGCGCACAGCTCAGCCCTACGGCCCTGTGCGAAGCACGGCGATCAGCCCGGCTGACCCGCGCGTTTCCCGGCACCCCGCCGCTCGCTCACCGCTCACCCGGCTGCCCCGCCTCCCGGTGTCTCCTCCTTGCGGCTCCTCGGCAGGCAGCCGCGAGGCGCCGCCGCGGCACCGTCACTCCGCACCCCCGCTCTCCCTGTCCAGGGCCTCCGCCAGCACCTCCGCCAGATGGCGGCCCCGCACTCCGGCCAGTTGCTCCAGCTGGGTGCGGCAGGAGTAGCCGTCGGCCAGGATCACCGTCTGCGCGGGCGCCTCGCGTACCGAGGGCAGGAGCTGTTCCTCCGCGCAGGCCTTCGACACCTCGAAGTGGCCCTTCTCGAAGCCGAAGTTGCCCGCCAGGCCGCAGCAGCCCCCGCTCAGCTCGCCGGTGAGGCCGGCGGCCTCGCGCAGCCGTCGGTCGGGGGTGTCGCCGAGCACCGCGTGCTGGTGGCAGTGGGTCTGGCCGGCGACCGGGCGGTCCACGGCGGGCGGGGTCCAGTGCGGGGCGTGCCGCTCCAGGGCCTCGGCGAAGGTGACGACGGCCGCGGAGAGGCGGGCGGCGCGCGGGTCGTCGTGGAGCAGTTCCGGCAGGTCGGTGCGGAGGGCGGCCGCGCAGCTCGGTTCCAGGACGACGACCGGGGCCCCGGCCCGCAGCACCGGTTCCATCAGGTCGAGGGTGCGTCGCAGGACCGCGCGGGCGCGGTCGAGCTGGCCGGTGGAGACATAGGTGAGGCCGCAGCAGACCCGGGCCCGGCGGGCGGTGAGCAGCGCGAGGGCGGGCCTTCTGCGGCCGGCGCCGATCCCGCCCCCGCGCACCAGCAGCGTCGGCGGCAGGGCCACGCGCAATCCGGCGTCCTCCAGCACCCGCACGGCGGCCCGCCCGACGGACGGCGACAGATGCTCGGTGAAGGTGTCCGGCCACAGCACCACCAGCGTGCGGCTGCCGTCCCCGGCGGGCTTCCGGCGGCGCCACCACCCGGTGAACGTCCGTGTCGCCAGCCGGGGAATCTGCCGTTCCGCCGCGATTCCGCCCAGGCGTTTGCCGGCGGCGGCCAACGGGGCGATGGATGCGAGGGCGTTGAGCAGCGGGGCCGTGCGGGTGGCGGCGGCCCAGCGCAGCCACTGCGGCAGGCGGCCCATGCTGAGGTGGGCGGCGGGGCGGCGGCGGCCGGCGTAGTGGTGGTGCAGGAACTCCGCCTTGTAGGTGGCCATGTCGACGCCGACCGGGCAGTCGGTGCGGCAGCCCTTGCAGGACAGGCACAGGTCGAGGGCGTCGCGCACCTCGGTCGAGCGCCAGCCGCCGGTGATGGGGTCGCCGGCCAGCATCTCGTGCAGCAGCCGGGCCCGGCCGCGCGTGGAGTGCTCCTCCGCTCCGGTGGCCCGGAAGGAGGGGCACATCACGGCCGGGCCGGACACGGTCGTCGTACGGCACTTGGCGACGCCGACGCAGCGGCGGACGGCGGCGCGGAAGTCGCCGCCGTCGGCGGGGTAGCCGAAGGCCACGTCCACCGGCTCGCGGGGCAGCACCGAGAAGCGGAGGTTCTCGTCCAGCCGGGCCGGGCGGACCAGCATGCCGGGGTTCAGGAGGTCGTCCGGGTCCCAGAGCGACTTGGCCCGCTCGAAGAGGGACACCAGGTCCGTGCCGTACATCCGCGGCAGCAGTTCCGCGCGGGCCTGTCCGTCGCCGTGCTCCCCGGACAGGGAGCCGCCGTGCGCCACCACCAGGTCGGCCACTTCCTCGGAGAAGCGGCGGAAGCGGCCGATGCCCGCCTCGGTGAGCAGGTCGAAGTCGATCCGGACGTGGATGCAGCCGTCGCCGAAGTGGCCGTAGGGCGTGCCGCGCAGGCCGTGCGCCGACAGCAGGGCGCGGAACTCCCGCAGATAGGCGCCGAGCCGGGCGGGCGGCACCGCGCAGTCCTCCCAGCCGGGCCAGGCCTCTCCCCCGCTCCCGGCCCCGCCCGAGCGGGAGGTGCCCCCTCCGTCCGGCAACCGCGTGGCCGTGCCGCTCGCGTCCTCGCGGATGCGCCACAGGGCGCGCTGGGCGGCCGGGTCCGTCACCACCAGGGAGTCGACCACGTCGGCCGCGCGGACGATCGCCTCCGCACGCGCGCGTGCCTCGGCCGCCGACTCGCCGCCGGTCTCCACGAACAGCCAGGCGCCGCCCCTGGGCAGCCCGGCCGGCGAGCGCACCAGGTCGGCGGCCATGCCCTCGACGGTCAGCGGCCCGTGGGCGAGCAGGCCGGCCGCGGCCTCGGCGGCGGCGCTCTCGTCGCCGTACCCCAGCACGGCCAGGGCACGCGCGCGGGGGGCCCGGACCAGCCGTACGACCGCCTCGGTGAGGATGCCGAGGGTGCCCTCGGAGCCGCAGAAGGAGCGGGCGACGTCGGCGCCCTTCTCGGGCAGCAGCGCGTCCAGTGCGTACCCGGAGATGCGGCGGGGCAGGTCCGGGAAGCCGGTGCGCAGCCGGGCCAACTCCCCCTCGACCAGGCCGCGCAGCCCCTCCGGCGCCCCGGCCCAGTCCCGCCCGAGCCGCAGCCGGGCGCCCCGGGCGGTCACCACCGACAGCTCGCGCACGCTGTCGGCCGTGGTGCCCCAGGCCACCGAGTGGGCGCCGCAGGCGTTGTTGCCGATCATCCCGCCGAGTGTGCACCTGCTGTGCGTGGACGGGTCGGGGCCGAAGCGCAGGCCGTGCGGGGCGGCGGCCTCCTGGAGCCGGTCGAGGACCAGACCCGGCTGGACGACGGCCGTACGGGTGGCGGGGTCCAGCTCCAGCAGGCCGCTCATGTGCCGGGTGAAGTCGAGCACCACGCCCGTGCCGGTGGCCTGTCCGGCGATCGACGTGCCCCCGCCGCGCGCCACCACCGGCACCCCGCGCGCCCGGCAGACCTCCAGCACCGCGGCCACGTCGTCGGCGTCTCTCGGCGCGACCACACCCAGCGGGACGCGCCGGTAGTTGGACGCGTCCATGGTGACCAGCGCCCGGGAGGCGGCGTCGAAACCGACCTCGCCCCGGACGGCGCCGCGCAGCTCCGCTTCGAGACCCGAGTGATCCGTCATGCGTCCCAGGATGCATCCGCTCACGGACAGTCACCGAAAGTTTTCCACAGCCCCGCACATATCGTCGTACGAATTCACGAGTCCGGCGCCCGGTGATCTCGTCTCATCGGACGGACACGGTTCCGCCCGGTTTCGCCCACCGGATACCCTCCGAGTCGTGGCCGACATCCAGATTCCCGCTGACATCAAGCCCGCCGACGGACGTTTCGGCGCGGGCCCCTCCAAGGTGCGCACCGAGGCGCTCGACGCCCTCGCCGCGACCGGAAGCTCCCTGCTCGGCACCTCCCACCGCCAGGCGCCCGTCAAGAACCTGGTCGGCAAGGTCCGCGAGGGGATCTCCGAACTGTTCTCCCTGCCCGAGGGCTACGAGGTGATCCTCGGCAACGGCGGCTCGACCGCCTTCTGGGACATCGCCACCCACGGCCTGATCGAGAACAAGTCCCAGCACCTGAGCTTCGGCGAGTTCTCCTCCAAGTTCGCCAAGGCCGCCAAGCTCGCCCCGTGGCTGGCCGAGCCCACCGTGATCTCCGCCGACCCCGGCACCCACCCCGAGGCGCGGGCCGAGGCGGGCGTCGACGTCTACGCCTTCACCCACAACGAGACCTCCACCGGTGTCGCCATGCCGATCAAGCGTGTGGCCGGCGCCGACGAGGGCGCGCTCGTCCTCGTGGACGCCACCTCCGGCGCGGGCGGCCTCCCGGTCGACATCGCCGAGACCGACGTCTACTACTTCGCGCCCCAGAAGTCGTTCGCCTCCGACGGCGGCCTGTGGATCGGCGTCTTCTCCCCGGCCGCGATCGAGCGCGCCGAGCGGATCCACGCCTCCGGCCGGCACGTCCCGGAGTTCTTCAGCCTGCCCACGGCGATCGACAACTCCCGCAAGAACCAGACGTACAACACCCCGGCCCTCGCCACCCTCTTCCTGCTGAACCAGCAGCTGGAGTGGCTCAACGGCCAAGGGGGTCTCGCCTGGTCGACGGCCCGCACCAAGGACTCCTCGACCCGGCTGTACTCCTGGGCGGAGGAGTCCAAGTACGCCACCCCGTTCGTCGCCGACCCGGCCAAGCGCTCGCAGGTCATCGGCACGATCGACTTCTCCGACGAGATCGACGCGGCCGCCGTCGCCAAGGTGCTGCGCGCCAACGGCATCGTGGACACCGAGCCGTACCGCAAGCTCGGCCGCAACCAGCTGCGCATCGCGATGTTCCCGGCGGTCGACCCGGCGGACGTCGAGGCGCTGACGAAGTGCGTCGACTACGTGATCGAGCGGCTCTGACCTCCCGGCACGTACGACGCTGAAGGGCGCCCGGTGACCACCACCGGGCGCCCTTCCCTTCGCGGTGCACAGCGCCGTGCGCGTACAGAGGCCCTTTGGGTACGGGGCAACGAAGCGCTTTTTCGCGGTCGCCTGCCCAGTCGCCTGCGGGGGACCCGGGCCCGCGCCCTGGTCACGGCAGGCGGGCGGCGGTCCTCACGCGGGCGTGCACGTCAGCGTCGGCGTCGCCGCGCCGCCCGGCGCCGCTGAGAAGCCGAAGCTCGTCGACGCGCCCGCGGCCAGGCTGCCGTTGTACGCGGCGTTCGTCGCGCTCACGGTCGAACCGCTCTGCGTGTACGCGGCGTTCCACATGGAGGTGACCTTCTGCCCGCCGCTCCACGTCCAGGTGACCTTCCAGGACGACAGCGCGGTGGTCCCGGTGTTCTTCACGGTGACGTCCGCGTTGACCCCGCTGCCCCAGTCGCTGCTGACGGAGTAGGCCGCGGCGCAGGCCGCCGAGGTGCCCCCGCCGCCGCCTCCACCGCCCCCGCCGGACCCGCCGCTGCTCGCGAAGAGCGGCGCCTTGATGCCGGTCAGATAGCCGTCCTTCACGGTGTCCACGGTCTGCCAGTCGTCCTTCAGGATCCCGCCCGTGTCACCGGAGTCGGGGTTCCACGACCAGAACGTCCACTGGAAGGAGTCGGCGCCGTACGTCGACGTGGGCCGCAGGTAACCCACCAGCGCCGCCAGCCACTTCTGGTCCACCGTCGACTGCAGGGTCGTGCCGAACTCGCCGACCCACACCGGGGCGATGTTCTGCTTGAAGAGGTAGCCCCAGTACTTGTCCCAGACGCCGGGCATGTTGTCCGGGAAGGACGGGTCGCTGAACCAGCTCTGCTGGGCCACGCTGGTGGCGTAGTCGTGGGCGGAGTAGACGACCCGGTTCGCCACGTCGAGCCGCACCGGGTACTGCCCGGCCCCCATCAGGTTGCCGCCCCACCAGCCCGACACGCCGTTGTACGTCTGCACGCCCTCGACGAAGATCAGCAGGTTCGGGTTGACGGACAGGACCGCGTCGCCGGCCCGTTCGGCGGCCAGACGCCAGTCGGTGGCCTGGTCGCCGCAGCCCCAGCAGGCCGGGTCGTGCGGCTCGTTGTGCAGGTCGATGCCGACGACCGTGTCCTGGCCCTTGTAGCGGGACGCGAGCGCCTTCAAGTCGGCGATCCAGGTGGACTCGGGGACCGAGGAGGTGTACCAGAGCGCGGACTGGCCGCCGGCGTCCGGGCGGTGCCGGTCCAGGATCACCTTCAGCCCGTCCTGTCCGGCGTACGCCACGATCCTGTCCATGACCTGCAGCGAGGTCAGGCCCTGGAGGTCGGCGTTCTTGCCGCTGGAGAAGTCGATGCTGTTCGGCATGGCGCCGGGCTTGAGGATGTCGTCGCTGTAGGGCAGCCGGATGGTGTTGTAACCGAGCGACCTCATCTGGTCGATCATGCTCTTGTAGTCGCGCGTCCAGAGGCCGTGGACGACCTGGTTGCCGGTCTCGAAGCCGAACCAGTTGACCCCGGCGATGCGCACCGGCTGCCCGGCGGCGTCCAGGATCTGCCGGCCGCTGGTGTGCCAGTAACCGGCGCCGGGCGCGTCGGCCGTGGCCTTCACGTGCGTCCCGGCGGTGGCCGCGTGGACGGTCTGTGCCCCGGCAAGGGGCAGGAGGAGCGCGGCGGCGGCTGCACACAGCGCTCTTCGCAGGCTGCGGAACATGTGCCTTGTCCTCTCGGGAGGCGCGGCTCGTACTGATGGAATGGGAGCGCTCCCATGCGCCGCGCACCCCTTAGAAAACGCGAGCGCCATGCCCACGTCAAGACACTCGGCACGCATCCCTTGCGAGCACACGGAGACGACGCAGACGCCCGGCCTCGGCGGCCAAGGGGCGTTCAGCCACGTCGGCGAGGTGGCGCCGAGCCCGGCACCAGGGGGCGTCGACGCTCAGCCGCGCCGCCGCAGCCGGCTGAACCCGAGGAGGGCGGCGATGCCGGCCACGACCACGACGGCCCCGACCTTCAGGCTCCCGCCGCCGGCACCGGCGTCCCCGCCGCTGTGCGCGGAACTCCCGGCGGCGGACGGCGACTTGGCCGCACCGGTGCCCGGCGCGTCCTTCGCCACCACCTCGCTGCCCGCGCCCTCGCTGCTGTACAGCAGCCGGGTCCCGTCGGCGGAGTAGGTGACGCCCTCGCCCTGCCCCTGCAGGGGCACGTCCAGCCGGCCCTCGCGCTTGATCCGGCCGCCGTTCCAGTCGTAGCGGATCCCGCCGAAGTAACCGCGCACCGCCAACTGCCGTCCGTCCGGGGAGAACGCCGCGTCGGTGGCCCACAGGTCGACGGGGGCGACCGGCCGGAACACGTTCGTGCCGGACGGGGAGAGGGTGGCCGGACCCTCGTACAGGTGCCCGCCGTTCTCCTTCTTGTCGATGATGTAGACCCGCCCGGTCTTCGGATGGACCACCAGCGACTCGGCGTCGCGCGGCCCGTCGGCGTACTTCACGACGTACTGCGTGGCGGTGACCGTCTGGTCCCGCAGCTGCTTCGGCTCGGGCAGCCGGTAGATCCACACGTACGGCCAGGTGCCGCCGAGGTTGTCGCCGATGTCGCCGAGATAGATCTCGTTGTGCGGCCCGATGGAGATGGCCTCGACGTCGCGCGGGGCGCCGATGCCGCGCAGGGTGACGCGGGCGACGGTCTTCCCGGTCCGGCTGTCCACGGCGTAGAGGTACGGCCCGTGGCCGCTGTCGTTGTGCGTCCAGTAGACGCCGGGGTGGAGGCGGGAGGCGGCGAGCCCGCTGGACTCGCTGATGCGCGGGTCCTTGAAGGTGAACCCCTGGTCGCCGTCCCCGCCGGCGGCGGAGGCGGGCAGCGCGCAGGCGCCGGCGAGCAGCAACCCGGCGAGGACGGCGGACGATCGGCGCATGTCCCAAGCCTGCCATCGTCCGCGGTCGTTCACCCTGCGGGGCCCTTCCGGGGGCCGTCGGACGTGGTGGGCCTCACACCCCGCCGGCGCGGAAGATCGTCCATCATGAGCGGATGCTCAGGTTCATGCCCGTAGGTGACTCCATGACGATCGGGAGCGCGGGCGAACACACATGGCGTTACCGTCTGTGGCGGCACCTGCGCGAGACGTACGGCGGCCCGTTCACCTTCGTCGGGCCGCGCGAGGAGCTGTACGACAAGGCCGCCGAGGCTCCGGTGTCGTACGACTACGCCGACCCCGGGTTCCCCCGCCGTCACCTGGCCGGCTGGGGCGAGGGCTGGGTGCACATGGCCCCGCTGATCGGCGAGGCCGTACGGCGGCACCGGGCGGACGTGCTGCTGGTCTCCCTCGGCCTCATCGACCTGGGCTTCTACACCAACGCCGAGCAGACGGCCGAGAACGTACGGGCCTTCATAGCGAGCGCACGCGAGGCCGACCCGCGCGTCCGCATGGTGCTGCTGCCGGTGATCCCGAACATCCGGGCCCAGGTGGACGAGCCGTTCGCCGCGCAGGTGGACCAGTTCAACGACCTGCTGGCGAAGTGCGCGGCCGACCTGGACGAGCACCAGTCCCCGATCCTGCTCGCCCCGCGCCCCGAGGGCTACGACATCCACGCCGACACGTACGACGGCACGCACCCCAACGCGAGCGGCGAGCACCGGATCGCGGCGGCGTTCGCCGGGGCGATGTGGGAGGCGTGGGGAATCGGACAGGCGTACGCGGCCGGAACAAGCTGACCGAATTCCGCCGCTTCCCCGTCACCGTGCGTATCGTTGAACCGCGCGGCTGCACTCGTCCGTTGGGGCAGCCGGGGAGGAGCGCCACGATGACCGTCCTTGAAGACAGGATCGAGATGGCCGAGGAGAGCGGCGAGCTGACTCTGGACGACCTGTTCGAGTCGCTCGAGCGGACCACCCCCGAGGGATACAAGGTCGACATCGTCGAGGGGGCCATCTTCATGTCGCCGCAGCGGGACACCCACTGGGAGATCATCGCCGACATCTACGAGCAGTTGCGCACCAAGTACCCGCGCAGGCGCGTCAAGTCGGACGTCCGGATCGACTACCCCGGCCACCTCAACGGCTTCTGCTCCGACGTCACGCTCGTGGCCGAAGGCGCCGAGAAGACACCCGGGGGCCTGTGGCGCTGTGACGACGTCGAGTTCGTGGCGGAGGTCATCTCCAAGGGCACGGGACACAACGACTACGGCCCCAAGAAGACGGCCTACGCCACCGCCGAGGTCCCGGTCTACCTCATCGCCGACCCCTACCAGGGCAAGTGCCACCTCTACACCCAGCCGAAGGACGGCGACTACGTCAGCGAACTGACGGTCCTCTTCGGAGCGGACGTCGACATGACCACCACCGACCTGGGCCTCACGCTCAAGACCGAGGAGTTCCCTCGCGACTGACGCGCCGGATGCCAGGATGCGGCTCATGACCTACGGCTGCATCGCCTCCATGGAGACCACTCCGGCTCCCGCGACGAGGTCGTCGCCATCCCCCTCGGCGCCGCCGACGGCCTCCGCGCGGCCGGCTGCGACGCGTAGGTCGTGGGCCTCGCCGACGATGACGACGTGACGATCCGGGTGACCGAGGTCTGGCGGAGCAAGGAGCACCACGACGCCTCCCTGGAACTGCCGCAGGCGCGGGAGGCGACCGGGAAGGCCAGCCCCTGCTCACGGGCCAGTTCGCCAAGCGGGAACCGGCGGTCGCGGGCGGCCTCGGCCTCGGAGCCGGTACACCTCCGGTCGAAAGCCCTTGCTTAGAGCGCACTTCAAGCCGTTGGCTAGAGGACCATGAAGTACACGCAGCTTGGACGCACGGGACTCAAGGTCAGTCGGCTCGTCCTCGGGACGATGAACTTCGGACCGCAGACGGACGAGGCCGACAGCCACGCGATCATGGACGCCGCCCTCGACGCGGGCATCAACTTCTTCGACACCGCCAACGTGTACGGCTGGGGTGAGAACAAGGGGCGGACCGAGAGCATCATCGGCAACTGGTTCGCCAAGGGCGGCGAGCGCCGCGACAAGGTCGTCCTCGCCACCAAGGTCTACGGCAACATGGGCACCGACGGGCAGCCGGCCTGGCCCAACCACGACAAGCTCTCCGCGCTGAACATCCGGCGCGCGGTGGACGCCAGCCTCAAGCGGCTGCAGACCGACTACATCGACCTCTACCAGTTCCACCACATCGACCGGGACACCCCGTTCGAGGAGATCTGGCAGGCCATCGACACCCTGGTCCAGCAGGGGAAGGTTCTCTACGTCGGCTCCTCCAACTTCCCCGGCTACAAGATCGCCCAGGCCAACGAGGTCGCCGCGCGCCGCGGCGGCACCATCGGCCTGGTCAGCGAGCAGTGCCTGTACAACCTCGCCGAGCGGCGCGCCGAGATGGAGGTCATCCCGGCCGCGCAGGACTACGGCCTCGGGGTCATCCCGTGGTCGCCGCTGCACGGCGGTCTGCTCGGCGGCGTGATCAAGAAGGAGGTCCAGGGCGGCCGCCGCGCCTCCGGCCGGGCCGCGGACACCCTCAAGGACCCGGCCGCCCGCGCCCAGATCCAGGCGTACGAGGACCTGGTCGACAAGCACGGCCTGGAGCCCGGCGAGGTGGCCCTGGCCTGGCTGCTGACCCGGCCGGGGGTGACCGGTCCCATCGTCGGCCCGCGCACGGCCGAGCAGCTGCAGTCGGCGATCAGGGCGACGGAGCTGGAGCTGAGCGAGGAACTCCTGACCCAGCTCGACGAGGTCTTCCCGGGTCCGGGCCCGTCCCCGGAGGCCTTCGCCTGGTAGTACCGGGTGGGGCGTGCACCCCGTAAGGGGCGCGGGGAACTGCGCGACGGGCCACGACGGCGCCGCAGCCGAGGAACCAGCCGCAGTTCCCCAGCCCAGCCCAGGCCTACCTGACCGCCGCAGCCACGGCGACCACGACGAACATCAAAACAAGCACACCGGCCATGATCCGGTTCCGTGTCTTCGGGTCCACGTCATCGAGCCTAACCGGCCCCGCCCAGGGACCAGCGGGCGACCACCTCGTAGCGCGGCTGCTCGCCCGCCACCCCCGAGCGCGGCAGAAAGCTCCGCACCAGCGCCAGCTCGTTCACCGTCCAGGTCCTGCCGGTGAACTCGCGGAGCAGCTCGACATACGGCCGTACGTCCACCGAGTCCCGGCCCCGCGCCACCGTCAGGTGGGCCTTGTACCGGCGGTGCTCCCCCATCGGCACGCCCGCCCTCCGCGCGGCCGACTCCGCCCGGTCGGCCAGCAGCCGCAGCGCCTCCACCTCGCCGAGGGCGCCGGTCCACAGGGCCTTGCCGCCCCCGAACTGGCCGCCGCCGGAGAGGGCCAGGGCGAAGGGCGCCGTACGGTGGGCCGCCCGGGCCAGGCGGTCCGACAGGTCCGGCACGAGGTCGTCGGCGACCTCGCCGTAGAAGGCGAGGGTGAAGTGCCAGCCCGGCCGGTTGGTCCAGCGCAGCCGCTCCGCGCCGGGCAGCGTCTTCAACCTGGCGACCTCGGCGGCGAGTTCATGGACGACGGGCTCCGGAGGAAGCACCGCGGCGAAGAGTCTCATGCCTTCACCATCGCAGACGGCGGTGGGCATGATGAGTCAATGACGATCACCATCCGCGACGGCGGCCCCGACGACATCCCCGTGATACTCGCCATGCTCGACAGCAGTGTGGAGTGGCTGGTCTCACAGGGCCGCACCGGCCAGTGGGGAAGCAAGCCGCTGTCGGAGAACCCGAGGGTCGCGGAATCGGTCGCCGGGTACATGGACAAGGGCAGCACGTACATCGCCGAGGTCGACGGCGTACCGGCCGCGACGCTCACCCTCAGCGACGCGCCCGGTGCCTGTCTGTCCCACCTCCCGCCGCCCGGCGAGCCCGAGCGGTACATCCACTGGCTCGCCTCCGACCGCCGCTTCAAGGGCCACGGCGCCGGGGCGGCCCTGCTCTCCCATGCGGCCGAGGTGACCCGGCGGGCCGGAATCTCCCTGCTGCGCGTGGACTGCTACGCCGGCGACGACCGCAAGCTGGTCGCCTTCTACGAATCCAACGGCTTCACCCCGACGGAGACCTACACCTCTGGCGAACACAACGACTGGCCGGGCCAGGTACTGGCGAGGCGGGTGCTGTAGGGGCTCGCCCGCCGGCGCAGGCAGGCGAGCCCTCTGGGGGCGCGGGAGCTGTGCCGATATGCGGCTCCGCCGCGCGGGCGCGACCCGCCACGACGCGCCCGCACCCGGCAACGGCCGGCACCCCGCGGCGCCCCCGCCGGAGGCCTACGCCGCCGTCGCCAGTTCCTCCCGCTCCCGCGGGACGAAGCGGACCCGCGGATGCCCGTGGTGCCAGCCCACCGTCAGGCGCAGGCCGCCGACGCGGGCCAGGACCAGGCCGACGACCGCGGCGGCCGCGGCCGAGACGACGCCGCCGAGGGCGAAGCCGATCCGGGCGCCGTAGGTGTCGGTGATCCAGCCGACGACGGGCGCGCCCAGCGGCGTACCGCCCATGAACACCATCATGAACAGGGCCATCACCCGGCCCCGCATGGCCGGGTCGGTGGCCATCTGCACGGCGGTGTTCGCGGTGACGTTGACCGTCAGGCCGCAGACCCCGATCGGCACCATGAGCAGCGCGAACAGCCAGTACGACGGGGCCAGCGCGGCCACAACCTCCAGCGTGCCGAAGGCCAGCGCGGCGGCGGTCAGGACGCGCAGCCGGGCCGTGCCGCGCCGGGCGGCGAGCAGGGCGCCGCACAGGGAGCCGACGGCCATCAGGGTGTTGAAGAGGCTGTAGGAGCCGGCGCCGGAGTGGAAGACGCCGTTCGCGTAGGCCGACAGCCACACCGGGAAGTTGAAGCCGAAGGTGCCGATGAACCCGACGAGGACGATCGGCCAGATCAGCTCGGGCCGCCCGGCCACGTACTGCAGCCCCTCGCGCAGCTGGCCCTTGCCGCGCGGTGCGCGCTCGGCGACGTGCAGCTCGCGGGCGCGCATCAGCAGCAGGCCGGCGATGGGCGCGACGAAGGACAGGCCGTTGGCGAGGAACGCCCAGCCGGTGCCCACACCGGTGATCATCACACCGGCGACGGCCGGGCCGACCAGGCGGGCGGACTGGAAGTTCGCGGAGTTCAGGCTGACCGCGTTCTGCAGCTGCTCGGGGCCCACCATCTCGGAGACGAAGGACTGCCGGGCCGGGTTGTCGACCACCGTGGCGAGGCCCACGGCGAAGGCGGCGACGTAGACGTGCCAGACCTGGACATGGCCGGAGAGCGTGAGGAAGGCGAGCACCAGGCCCGCCACGGCCATGGCGGACTGGGTGACCAGCAGCGCGGGGCGCTTGGGGAGCCGGTCGACCAGGACACCGCCGTACAGGCCGAACAGCAGCATCGGCAGGAACTGCAGGGCCGTGGTGATGCCCACCGCGGCGGAGGAGCCGGTGAGGCTGAGGACGAGCCAGTCCTGGGCGATGCGCTGCATCCAGGTGCCGGTGTTGGAGACGACCTGGCCGAGGAAG
This sequence comes from Streptomyces sp. NBC_00557, assembly GCF_036345995.1. NCBI lineage: Bacteria > Bacillati > Actinomycetota > Actinomycetes > Kitasatosporales > Streptomycetaceae > Streptomyces > Streptomyces sp. NBC_00557. The sequence goes on along the minus strand of NZ_CP107796.1, from coordinate 4,513,880 downwards.
AAGAGGCGGTAGTTCCGGATCTTCAGCGAGCTGAACATCGAGGACGTGCGGGCGGTGCGGGTCGTGGGGGTGGTCGGTGCGGGGGCGGAAGGTGTTCCGGATCCCGTACTCAAAAGCGTTCGCCTCCTTGTTTCTGGTCGTTCACCTCCGGGCGCCTTGAGCCGGTGCCGAGAGGCCGATCGCGCTCACCCCCTCGGGCCTCCGCGCGTTCGGCCTCTCGGCACCGGCGCGCCCTGCGGTTCACTCCTCCGACAACAGCGGGCTTACAGGTGTGCGAGCTTCTCCAGCACAGGGGCGGCGGCGCGCAGGGTGGCCCACTCGTCCTCGTCGAGGCCCTCGACCAGGCCGGCCAGGAACGCGTTGCGCTTGCGGCGGCTCTCCTCGAGCATCGCCTCGGCCTGCTCGGTCTGGGTGACGACCTTCTGGCGCCGGTCCTCGGGGTGCGGCTCCAGCCGGACCAGCCCCTTGGCCTCGAGCAGCGCGACGATGCGGGTCATCGACGGCGGCTGCACGTGCTCCTTGCGGGCGAGCTCGCCCGGGGTGGCCGAGCCGCAGCGGGCGAGGGTGCCGAGCACCGACATCTCCGTCGGGCTCAGCGACTCGTCGACCCGCTGGTGCTTGAGCCGACGGGACAGCCGCATCACGGCGGAGCGGAGTGAGTTCACGGCGGCAGCGTCGTCGCCATGGGTGAGGTCCGGCATGTTCTTTAGGGTATCTCATTACCCTGCCTAAGGACTACCGTGACACGCCGGGAGGCCCGTGATACCCGCCACTGAACCCATCGATCACCCGTATGAGTGAGTCGGTTCCGGAAAGTGACGCATCGGGGCCCCGGATGTGGCGACCCTCGTACGCATGGGGACCAGTGTGCTCAGCCTGCGGATAGACGGGGAGCTGCTCGAGAGGCTCCGGCACCATGCGGCGAAAAGAGGAATGAGCGTGCAGGACTATGTGGTCCGCACGCTCATCCGGGACGACTTCGACGAGCGGTTCCAGGCCGCCGTCGAGGAGACGGAGAAGTTCTACGGCGTCGGGTGACGCCCGCCGGTCAGGTGAGCCCCAGGGCCGGCATCAGGTAGTAGAAGGCGAAGACCGCCGACACCACGTACATGGGCACCGGGATCTCGCGGGCCCGGCCGGCCGCCAGGCGCAGCACGGTGAAGGTGATGAAGCCCATGCCGATGCCGTTTGTGATCGAGTAGGTGAACGGCATCATCAGCATCGTCACGAACGCCGGGATCGCGATCGTGTAGTCGGCCCAGTCGATCTCCTTGACCGAGTTCGACAGGATCAGGAAGCCGACCGCGATCAGCGCCGGGGTCGCCGCCTGGGACGGCACCATCGTGGCGACCGGGGTGAGGAAGAGGGCGACGGCGAAGAGGCCGCCCGTGACGACGTTCGCCAGGCCCGTGCGGGCGCCCTCGCCGACACCGGCGGTGGACTCCACGAACGCGGTGGTGGCCGAGGAGGAGCTGGCGCCGCCCGCCGCGACCGCGAGACCGTCGATGAACAGGACCTTGTTGATGCCCGGCATATAGCCCTCGGCGTCCGTCAGCTTCGCCTCGTCGCCGACGCCCATGATCGTGCCCATCGCGTCGAAGAAGCACGACAGCAGGACCGTGAAGACGAACAGGACGCCGGTCAGCACGCCGACCTTGGAGAAACCGCCGAACAGGCTGACGTGACCGACCAGGCCGAAGTCGGGGGTGGCGACCGGGTTGCCCGGCCACTTCGGCACGGTCAGGCCCCAGGACGGGATCGTGGTGACCGCGTTGAGGATCACCGCGAGGACGGTCATGCCGACGATCGAGATGAGGATCGCGCCCGGCGTCCTGCGGACGATCAGCGCGAAGGTGAGCAGCACGCCGAGGATGAAGACCAGCACCGGCCAGCCGTGCAGATGGCCGCCCACGCCCAGCTGGACCGGGACGGTGGTCTGCGCCGCGTCCGGCATGCGCGTGATGAAGCCGGAGTCGACCAGGCCGATCAGCATGATGAACAGGCCGATGCCGATCGAGATCGCCTTGCGCAGCCCGAACGGCACGGCGTTCATCACCCGCTCGCGCAGGCCCGTGGCGACCAGCAGCATCACCACGAAGCCCGCGAGGACGACCATGCCCATGGCGTCCGGCCAGGACATCCGGGGCGCCAGCTGCAGCGCGACGACCGAGTTGACGCCGAGGCCGGCGGCGAGCGCGATCGGCACGTTGCCGATGACACCCATGAGGAGGGTGGTGAACGCGGCTGTCAGCGCGGTCGCCGTCACCAGCTGGCCGTTGTCCAGGTGATGCCCGTACATGTCCTTCGCGCTGCCGAGGATGATCGGGTTCAGCACGATGATGTACGCCATCGCGAAGAAGGTGGCGAAACCGCCGCGGATCTCACGGGCGACGGAGCTGCCGCGCTCGGAGATCCGGAAGTAGCGGTCGAGCGGGCCCTGGGCGGGCGCACCGCCCGGGATTTCGGGGGTGGGGACCTTGGCGGGTGCCGAGGTGGACATGCGTTACCTCATCACCAACGGGGTTCCCCCGAGCCCTGTTGGAGTTTCGTACGAACAGAAGTGGACACAGACAAACGGTTTCAGTATGAACGTATGAGTCGTAGATCGCTATCTCCGCGCGTAGACCTGATCGCCTCGTAAGCTGTGCGGTATGGCCAAGTGGACCCCCAAGCACGAGGCGCCGGAGCCCCTGGAGGGCCCTGTGGTCGCCACCATCACCGGCGGGACGATCGTCTGGTTCGCGCTCTTCCTCGTGCAGCTCCCGTTCTACGGCTGGTTCGAGGACCACGGGCACCTGTGGTGGCTGTGGACCTGCCTGGCCGGGGGCGGGCTGGGGCTGATCGGCATCTGGTACGTCAGGAGGCGGGACGCCGCCATCAGGAAGGCGGCGTCGCTGCGGTCGACGTCGGCTCACTAGCCCGGCCGGCCGGAAGGCGGGCAAAGGGATAAATCGCCACGTACCGTCGATGGCATGAGCCATACCGACGCGGGCGCCGAACTCGACCCCGTGCACCCCGTGGCCCTGCCCGTGAGCCGGCCGGCCGGGCTGACCGCCGCCGAAGTGGCCGAGCGGCGTGCGCGCGGTCAGGTCAACGACGTACCGGTGCGCAGCAGCAGGTCGCTGGGCGAGATCGTCCGGGCCAACGTCTTCACCCGGTTCAACGCGATCATCGGCGTGCTGTGGCTGGTCATGCTCTTCGTCGCGCCCATCCAGGACAGCCTCTTCGGCTTCGTGATCCTCGCCAACACCGGCATCGGCATCGTCCAGGAGTGGCGGGCCAAGCAGACCCTCGACGCGCTCGCGGTGATCGGCGAGGCCCGGCCGACGGTGCGCCGCGACGGCACCGCCCTCCCGGTGGCCGTCCACGAGATCGTGCTCGGCGACCTGATAGAGGTCGGGCCCGGCGACAAGGTCGTCGTCGACGGCGTCTGCGCGGAGGCCGACGGGCTGGAGATCGACGAGTCGCTGCTCACCGGCGAGGCGGACCCCGTGGTCAAACGGGCCGGCGATCCGGTGCTGTCCGGCAGTTTCGTCGTCGCGGGCGGCGGCGCCTTCCAGGCGACCAGGGTCGGCCGCGAGGCCTACGCGGCCCGGCTCGCCGAGGAGGCCTCCCGCTTCACCCTGGTCCACTCCGAACTGCGCACCGGCATCTCCACGATCCTCAAGTACGTCACCTGGATGATGGTCCCGGCCGCGACCGGGCTCGTCGTCACCCAGCTCGTCGTCAAGAACCACGATCCCAGGGACGCGGTGGCCCGCACGGTCGGCGGCATCGTCCCGATGGTCCCCGAGGGACTGGTGCTGCTCACCTCCGTGGCCTTCGCGATCGGCGTCATCCGGCTCGGCCGGAAACAGTGCCTGGTGCAGGAGCTGCCGGCGATCGAAGGGCTGGCCCGCGTCGACACCGTCTGCCTGGACAAGACCGGCACCCTCACCGAGGGCGGCATGGACGTCACCGAGCTGCGGCCGCTGGACGGCGCCGACGAGGCGTACATACGCAAGGTGCTCGGCGCGCTCGGCGAGTCCGACCCGCGGCCCAACGCCTCGCTCCAGGCGATCATCGACGCCTGTCCGGACAGCGAGGACTGGCGCTGCGTGGAGTCGCTGCCGTTCTCCTCGGCCCGCAAGTACAGCGGGGCCGCGTTCAGCGAGTCCGACGGCGAGTCCAGCACCTGGCTGCTGGGCGCCCCCGACGTCCTCCTCCCGCCCGGCGACCCGGCCCTGGCCGAGACCGAGCGCCTCAACGAGCAGGGGCAGCGGGTGCTGCTGCTGACCCGTACGAGCCGCGACCTGGACGACCCCGACCCGGCCCGCGGCGGCCGCCCCACCGCCCTCGTCGTCCTGGCGCAGCGGCTGCGGCCCGACGCCGCCGGCACCCTGCGCTACTTCGCGGAGCAGGACGTCAGCGCCAAGGTCGTCTCCGGCGACAACGCGGTGTCGGTCGGCGCGGTCGCCGGCAAGCTCGGCCTCGCGGGGACGGCCGTGGACGCCCGGCACCTGCCCGCCGACCGGGCCGGGATGGCCGCGGCGCTGGACCGGGCAACGGTGTTCGGGCGGGTCACCCCGCGGCAGAAACGGGACATGGTCGGGGCGCTGCAGTCGCGCGGGCACACGGTCGCGATGACCGGCGACGGCGTGAACGACGTGCTCGCGCTGAAGGACGCCGACATCGGGGTCGCCATGGGCTCCGGCTCCGAGGCGACCCGGGCGGTGGCGCAGATCGTGCTGCTGGACAACAGCTTCGCGACCCTGCCGTCGGTGGTCGCGGAGGGCCGCCGGGTGATCGGCAACATCACCCGGGTGGCGACGCTGTTCCTGGTGAAGACCGTCTACTCGGTGCTGCTGGCGGTCCTGGTGGTCTGCGCACAGGTCGAATACCCCTTCCTGCCCCGGCACCTGACCCTGCTGTCCACGCTCACCATCGGCGTCCCGGCGTTCTTCCTGGCCCTGGCGCCCAACAAGGAGCGGGCGAGACCGCACTTCGTGCGCCGGGTGATGCGGTACGCGCTGCCGGGCGGGGTGGTGGCGGGGGCGGCGACCTTCGTGACGTATCTGATCGCCCGGGGGCTGTACACCGGAGGCGGCCGGCTCGACGCGCAGACCAGCGCGGCGACGCTGACCCTCTTCCTGGTCTCCCTGTGGATCCTGGCGATCATCGCCCGCCCCTACACCTGGTGGCGGCTGACCCTGGTCGCCGCCATGGGAGCGGCGTTCCTGCTGGTGCTGGCCGTGCCCGCGCTGCAGGCCTTCTTCGCGCTGCGGCTGGTGGGGCTCACGATGCCGTGGACCGCCGTCGGCGTCGCGGTGGTGGCGGCGGCCGCCCTGGAGTGGCTCTGGACCTGGGCCGGCCGCCGCTTCGCCGAGTAGGCCGGGGCTACTTCACGCCGACGTACACGCCCGTGGCGCTGACCGCCGGGGTGGTCGTGGTGCCGGCGAAGGAGTAGCGCCAGTAGCCGCTGTAGTTGGCGGTGGCGCTGGTCTTCAGGTTGCCGTAGGAGTCGGTGTACACCGTCTTGACCGTGGTGTACGTGGTGGTGCCGGACTTGCGGAACTGGAGCTTGACCGGCTGGTTGGCGTAGCCGTGGTACAGGTTGTCGTCCCAGTTCGCGCGGGAGAGCTTGCCCGACACGGTGAAGGTCTTGCCCTTGTAGACGGACGTCGAGCTCACGGTGGTCGTCAGCTTGGAGTAGCGCTGCACCAGGGTGGTGCCCAGGCCGCTCTGGTCCTTGTAGCCGACCTTGCTCATGTCGGGGTTCTGCTGGTCCTGGCCGTTGAAGGCGACGGCCTCGACGGCCACGTTCCAGGTGCCCGCGTCCGCGCTCTTCGGGTCGGCGTCGGACGGGTAGATGTCGATGGAGCCCGTGCAGGTGGCGGTGGTCGACGTGACGTCCGTGCAGTCGGCCGGGTTGTCGCCGTACAGCTCGGGGGCCGTGTCGCCGTAGGCGCCGTGGTAGAGGAAGGCGTCGGTGTAGAAGTCGCTCGCGTGGATGTCCACGTCCGAGCCGTGCGTCAGCGTGTACGTGTAGGTGACGCTGACCTTGTTGGTGGTGCCCACCTTGATCGCCTTGGCGACGGACACGCCGGAGAAGCTCACGTTCAGCGTGTAGGGGGAGCCCGAGTCGGTGACGGCCTGCGCGGCCGGGACTGCGAGGGCGGTGAGGGCCAGGGCGCCGGAAGCGGCGGCCGCGATGGCACGTATGCGCATGTGCGTTCCCTTGGAGGGAGAAGTGATCGTGGAGTCGGTCGACTCACGCGATCAGATCCGCGGGGGCTGCCGGCGGTTGTACGACTGGAGCCCCCGCGAACCGGATTTTGTGCCAGGCTTACCGATCCATTACTGCACGTCGACGAAGTCGCCCGTGGCGTTGACCGCCGGGGTGGTCGAGGTGCCCGCGAAGGAGAAGCGCCAGTAGCCGTCGACCGAGGCGGTGGCCGTCGTCTTCAGGTTGCCGTACGAGTCCGACTTGATCGTCTTCAGCGTGGTGTAGGTGCTGGAGCCCTTCTTGCGGAACTGCAGCTTCACGGGCTGGTTGGTGTAGCCGTGGTAGTTGTTGTCCTCCCAGTTGGCCCGGGAGAGCTTGCCGGTGACCGTGATGGTCTTGCCCTTCCGCACCGGCTCGGGGGAGGCGTTGACCGTCAGCTTGGAGTAGCGCTGGACCAGCGTGGTGCCGAGGTCGCCCTGGTCGGCGTAACCGACCTTGGTGATGTCGAAGTCGGGGCTGCTCGGGTCCTGGCCGTTGTACGCGATGGCGAGGGCCCCGCCGTGCCACGTGCCGGCGTCGGAGTTCATCAGCTCGCCCTCGGCCGGGTAGACGTCGATGTCGCCCTTGCAGCTGGCGGTGGTCGACGTGGTGGGCGTGCAGGTGGCCGGGGCGTCGCCGAAGAGCATGTTGTCCGGCGTGTCGAACGCGCCCTTGTAGATGTAGGGGCCGGTGAAGAAGTCGTCGGCGGTGATGTCGACGTCCGCGCCGTGGGTCATCGTGTAGGTGACCGTGGTGGCGACGTGGTTGGTCGTGCCGACCTTGACCGCACTGGCGATCTTGAAGTCGGAGAAGGTGACGTCCATCGCGTACGGCTCGTCGGTGTCGCTCGAGGCGGCGAACGCGGTCTTGCCGGAGGAGGCCTTCTGGGCGGCCTCGCGGATCTTGAGGATGTCGGCCTTGGAGGGCGTCGCGGAGCCGCCGGCGGCCTGCGCGGCAGGCACGACGAGGGCGGAGAGGGCCAGGGCGCCGGAGACGGCGGCCACAGTGGCGCGAATACGCATGGGTTCCCCTGTGTGGAGAAAGTGGACCCGGGGTCCAAAGTGATCAAGGAGTCAGTCGACTCACGGCATCAGACCCGCGAGGGAATCGACTGGTTGTACGACGGAAGCCGGGAGTTTCCGGCGGCTTCACCGAACGGCTGCCGTGCCTTCGGCCTCACGGGCGGCGCTCACCGCCGCGATGGCGGAGGCGCCCGCGCGGGAGAGGCGTGCCGGGGCCGCCGGCCGGCGCGGCCGGGACGGCGAAGGTGCCGTCGGCGACGGCGGCGGTGGCGCGTGGACGCATGTGTTCCCCTGCGTGCGTGGCGATGGCTGAGTCCGGTGACTGCGCTGGGTCAGACTCGGCACGCAGGGGAACGGTTGTACGGAAGTTGAAGAAGTTGTAAGAGATTTCCGGAGGCGGTCCGCCGGGCAGCCGTCAGTCGAACCAGCGGTCCCGGGCCAGCTCCTCCGTCCGGGACGGGTCCTCCAGCAGGGCCGCCACCTCGAAGCGCCGGGGCCACTGTCCCGCCGCCCACGCCAACCCGGCCGCGACCCCCTCCAGGGTGGCCGCGTGCAGCACGCCGTCGTCGGTGAGCCGCCAGTCGATCTCCACGCCGTCCACGACGAGCTCGTCGTGCTCCACGTACGTCTCGGGCGTGCGCGGGCCGAGGAGCACCCGCACCGGCTCCGGCACCTCGTGCTCGGTCCCCTCGGAGTGCACCTCGCCGGTGACGGACTCGCTCAGCCGCCGCACCTGGAACAGCTCCGCCAGCTCGGCCGCGCGGGACGGCCGTACCGGCAGCAGCGGGACGCCCGCCGTGAACGGCAGCAGGTCGGGCGAGTCGACCACGACCGCCTCCGCCGCGTCCACGACCTCCACCCGGCCGTCGACCACGGCCCGCAGCTCCTCCGGCAGGGTCACCTGCTCGGGGTCCATCTCGGCCAGCGCCCCGTACAGGCCGTGCAGTTGGGCGGGCGTCACGGTGCGCGCGGGGTCCGCGAGCCGGTCCAGCAGCTCGGCGGCGCCGCCGGGCTCGTCCAGCAGGGCCGCGACCGAGGTGCGCACGCCCAGGGCGCGCAGCACCTGCTCGTCCTCGAACCCGGTGGCGTCGGCCTCGTCGTACAGCCCGCGCAGCAGCGGGTCCCCGCCGGCGGCGAGCAGCCCGGCCGGGCGGCGCCCGTCGAGGACCGGGTGCCCGCGCAACCACCAGGCGGTGTACGGCCGTACGGTCTCGTGGGTGCCGTCGTGCAGCAGGATGCGGACCGGCTGGGTGAGCGCGTCCCGCAGCGGGGGCTGCGCGAGCAGTGCCAGGGCCTCCGGCCAGCGGTCGTCGTCCACCAGGTCCAGGTCGCGCACGGCGACCAGCTCGGTGGCGACCGGCGGCACCGGGCTGTCCGGGAAGCGGTCGAGGACGTCCTCGCACCACACGTCGACGGCGTCCAGCAGCCCGGCGTCGTCGGGCTCGGCGAAGTCGCCCTCCCTGGGTTCCAGTTCGTCCGGGTCGAGGACCACGTCGGTGGCGCGGACCAGCGCGAAGTTCGCGAGCACACCGCAGGCGGCCAGCGGCTGCTCACCCCACTTGTCGGCCAGCTCCTGGTCCACGGCGGCCAGTTCCCCCTCGCGGATCACCCGGGCGAAAGGGCTGCCGGGGAAGACGAGTTCACCCGCAGGGGCCAGTTCCCCGTCCTCGTCGGGCAGGGCGAGCGCACCCAGCCAGGGCTCGTCGCCGGGCTCGAGGCCCGCGTCCCGGACCAACGCGAGCACGGTGTCGGCCAGTTCCTCCGCGTCCGGGGCGTCCTCCTCCCAGCCCCCGATGCCGCCCTCCTCGTCCAGCGAGGCGGCGACGGCGGCGCGCACCTGCGGAGTGGTGAGCACCGCGCGCGGGGTGGCGGGCAGCGCGCCCAGCTTCTCCAGCAGCGGGTGCGCGGCGTCCTCGTGGGCCACCTTCAGGCCGAGCCGCCCGAGGACGTCCGCGTCGATCCGGGCGGCGTCCGGGGCGGGCAGCAGGACCTGCCGGGGGCCGATGGTGGTCCGCCCGTCGGCAAGGGGCACCGGAAGTCCGGACAGCCGGTCGGGGTCGACCCCGGCGAGGCTGTCGTAGAGCCGCCACCACCAGCCGGGGTCCTTCTCCAGGCCCGCGAGCCGGTCGACGGCGTCGGCGAGCCGCAGCCGGGCCACCCCGAGGGTGCGCAGCTCGACGCGCCGCTCGAGTCCGGCGGGCAGCAGGGTGGGCAGCACCTCGGCGAGGACCCGCACGGTGTCCGCCCCGGCACCCTCCACGACCTCGGCGTCCCGGGGCCGCAGCGCCTGCGGCAGCTCCTGGTCGTCGCCCTGCGCGGAGACGGCCGGGGGCAGGAAGGCGGTGCGCGGCAGCCGCTCCAGCACGGCCTGCCGCAGCGCGCCGTCCAGCTCGCCCTTGCCGAGCGGTCCCGGCACCAGGTCGATGATGCCGTCGGTCACCGGCCGCCAGTCGGCGAGCAGTTCGGTGTAGGCGTCGGCGGCGCGCTGCACCAGGAAGTCGGTGAGCGGGCCGGGAGCGGTGTGCCGGCGGGTGGTGTCGAGCGGGAAGGAGGCGATGAGCAGGGCGGGGACGCCGAGCGGCTCGTCGCTGGGGGTCGGCGCGTGCACGACGGGCGTGGTCCGGGGCCGCACCGGCCGTCCGTCCGCGTCCTCGGGTACGGCCCAGGTCACCGACCAGTGGGGGCGCAGCCGCTCCTCCACGGGCCGGTCGGCCAGCAGGTCGGGGGTGAGCGGGCCGTGCGCGGAGGCGGTGCGCCACCGGGTGGTGCCGGCGCGGGAGTCCTCCACCACGACGACGGCGCCCTCGTCGCGGCGGCGCAGGGTGCGCTCGGCGCCGCCGGCCTCGATGACGACCTCCGTCAGGCCCGGCAGGGCGAGGAGCAGGGCGTCGTCGACGGCGTTCAGCAGCCGTTCGGCGAGATCGGCGGCGGCCGCGTCCCGCAGGGGCAGGATGACGGCGGTGTCGTACGGGTCCGGGGCGGTGCCCTCGGCGGCGAACGGCAGCCGGAGCAGCGGCACATGGCCGTCCCGGCGCCGCACCTCGTCGCCGAGCCCCGGGCTGTGCCGGGCGGTCTCGGCGGCCAGCTCCCGCGCCTCGCCGAGCGACCAGCGGACACCGCCGTGCCGCCCCACGATCGCGGGTTCGTCGGTCACCGCGAGCACGGCCGCGAACCCGACCCCGAACCGCCCGACGGCGCCCTGGGTGACCTCCTCGTCCCGCTTCGCGGAGGCGCGCAGGGTGGACAGCGACTCGACACCGGCCGCGTCCAGCGGGGCGCCGGTGTTGGCGGCGACGAGAACGCCGCCGTGGAGGGTGAGCCGCAGCCGGCCGGGCACCCGCGCCCGGGCGGCGGCGTCGGCGGCGTTCTGGGCCAGCTCGACGACGAGCCGGTCCCGGTAGCCGCCGAGGACCAGGTCCTCCTCGGCGTTGGCGTCCTCCCGGAACCGGGCGGGGCTGGTGGCCCAGGCGTCGAGGACACCACGGCGCAGCCGGGCCGTCCCGAACGGATCGGCACCCTCGGCCGCCGGCCGCACGTACTTGCTGCTCACGTTCACACTCCTCATCACGCGTGAGGACGAAGGTACAGCGCGGCGCGGGCGGACCCGCGGGGGAGCGGGCGGCCCCGGCCCCCGTCGTCGCACTCCCTCCCCCGGCCTTCGGCCAGGAACCTCCGGCGCGCACGCCCACGGCCTGCGTCAGCCGCCCCGCAGCGGGCGGGAGGCCCGCCCGCCGGGCGGACGGCGGGAGTCCGGCGACAGGACCCGGAGCAGCTCCGCCGGTCGGCGGGCGGTCGCCGCCGCGGCCCGGACTGTCACCCGGCCACGCCCACCGGCTTCCGGACGGTGAGAACCCGGGTCAGGAATGCCCCAGTTCCGCCGTGTCCTCGTCGCCCGTCTCCGGGACCGAGCCGGAGTCGCGGGCGGGGCGGAGCGGGAAGGGGTCGACGCGGGTCTCGTCGATGACCGGCGGGGCCGGCTGGGGCGGCTTCGGCATGACGGCCGCCTCGGAGTGGCCGCCGCAGCCGTAGGCCAGGGAGACCACATGGCCGTCGGCGGGCGAGAACTCGTTGGCGCACACGCCGAAGGCCTGGCCCAGGGAGCCGCCGATGGGGGCCAGGAAGCCGCACGTCATGCAGGTCGCGGGGGCCGCCTGGGCCATCGCGGTCTTGGGGCCGTACGACTCCTCCCAGCGGTCGGCGGCGACGTGCAGGCCGTAGCGGGACAGCACCCGGGCCCGGCGCATGCCCAGTTCCTCGGCGACGGCGGCGATCGAGCCCCGGGAGGGGGCCGTGGGCTGGACCGCGGGGGCGCCGGGGGTGACGTCGGCGTCCTCGGCCTCCGCCAGCTCCGCCATCTCCTGGGAGACGGCCGAGTTCGGCGGCGGCTCGTCCTCACCCGTGTAACCGGGCTCCAGACGCAGGTCGTCCTGGTCGGTGGGGAGCAGATCGCCGGGACCGAGGTCGCCGGGCCGCAGCCGCTCGCTCCACGGCACCCACTCGGGGGCGAGCAGGGCGTCCGGGCCGGGCAGGAGCACCACCTCGTCGAGCGTGACGATCTTGGCGCGGGAGGCGCGGGCCACGGTGGCCGCCCAGCGCCAGCCGCGGTAGCCCGGTTCCTTGCACTCGAAGAAGTGCGTGACAACGCGGTCGCCCTCGGAGACGAGGCCCACGTGCTCCCCGACCACGCCGGGAGCGGCGGCCTCCTCGGCGGCGGAGCGGGCGAGATCGACCGCCTCGGCGCACAGACGGTCGGGGGTGCGGCTTCGCGTTGTCGCTGCGCTCACAGGTATCGCTTCTCTCCTACGCCGTCTCGTCGAGGGCGGCTGCCTGAAGGCGGGCCTGCCGACGGAGCGGACCTGGGGACCGCATCGACGTCATGCATCCGCGCGCTCGGGCGCACCTCTGCCATCCATTCTGCGTTATGGCTGAGATACGCACGCTACACCGAACAAGATTCCTCGCCGCCACGCGGGATTCCTTCCCGCCCGCCGCTCGGCCCCGGCCGCCCCTCGGCCTCTTCCGCGCGGTACCGCACTATCCCACCGCTTCTCAGGGCACTATGAACCACGTGGCGACCGCGGACAGGCGTGGTGTTCGAGGTGGCGGTGCGAGCCGGGCCGGTGGCGCCGTCCGCTCCGTCGGGCGTGCCCTGCACGTCCCGGTGACCGGGGCGGCGCGCGGGATCCGCAGAGCCACGCACGCGCACGGGGCGGGTGAGTCCGGCCTCGCCAAGCTGATCGAGCTGCACGCCGTGAACGGCGCGGGCGACGTGATGGTCACCGTGGCGCTCGCGTCCACGGTGTTCTTCTCCGTGCCGACCGACGAGGCGCGCGGCCGGGTCGCCCTGTATCTCGCCATCACCATGGCGCCCTTCACCGTTCTCGCCCCGGTCATCGGCCCGCTCCTCGACCGGCTGCCGCACGGCCGGCGCGCGGCCATGGCCGGGGCGATGCTCGCCCGCGCCCTGCTGGCGCTGGTCGTCTCGGGCGCCGTGGCGAGCGGCAGCCTGGAGCTGTATCCGGCCGCGCTCGGGGTGCTGGTCGCGTCGAAGGCGTACGGCGTGGTGCGCAGCGCGGTCGTGCCGCGGCTGCTGCCGCCCCGGTTCTCGCTGGTCAGGGCCAACTCGCGGGTGACCCTGGCGGGGCTGCTGGCCACCGGTGTGGCCGCGCCGGTCGCGGCCGGGCTGCACCGGGTCGGCGATCCCTGGCCGCTGTACGGCGCCTTCCTGATCTTCGTCGGCGGGACGTTCCTGTCGTTCTCCCTGCCGCCCAAGGTGGACTCCGCCAAGGGCGAGGACGTGGCGCTGCTCGCTGCCGACGAGCAGCATCTGCACGGCACGCAGCGCCGGAAGGACAAGGAGGGCATCAAGCGGCCGGGGCTGCGGACCGTGGGCCCCGCCGTCACGCACGCGCTCGGCGCCAACGCGGCCCTGCGCTGCCTGTCCGGCTTCCTGATCTTCTTCCTCGCCTTCCTGCTGCGCGAGCACCCGCTGACCGGGGAGAGCGCGGCGGTCTCGCTCGGGGTCGTGGGGGTCGCCGCCGGCGCGGGCAACGCGCTGGGCACGGCCGTCGGCTCCTGGCTCAAGTCACGCGCCCCGGAGATCATCATCGTGGCCGTCGGCGCGGTGGTGCTCGGCACGGCGATCGTGGCCGCCCTGTTCTTCGGCGCGTTCCTGGTGGCCTGTCTCGCGGCCGTCGCCGGGTTCGGGCAGGCGCTGGCCAAGCTGGCCCTGGACGCCCTGATCCAGCGGGACGTGCCGGAGCTGGTGCGCACCTCGGCGTTCGCCCGCTCGGAGACGCTGCTGCAGATGGCGTGGGTGTTCGGCGGCGCCGTCGGCATCGTGCTGCCGCTGGACGGCACCGTCGGCCTGCTGATCGGCGCGGTGTTCGTCGCCGCCGGCTGGCTGACCACCCTCAAGGGCCTGCTCGCCTCGGCCCGGCACGGCGGCCGGCCGCACTCCCGGGTCGCCTGACCTGCCGGTGGACGACGAACCGGCGTCCCGCCGGCCAGGGGCACGGCCGGCGTAACGAACCGGGCACGCCGCACCCCACGTGGGCGGACGGATCGGGGCGCCCGATAGCCTTCGGCCATGACCATGCTGCCCCGCGGCGAAGCCGCTGATGTACACCGGGCTGTGCGCCGCCGCCGCGTCGTCGTCGCCGCCGGCCTCGTCTCCGCCGGACTGCTCGCCCTGTCGGCCTGCGAGAAGCCGGCGCCCGTCGCGACGGTCACCGTCGGCGACAGCTCGGTCAATTCCGAGGCCACCTGCTACAACGACGGCAACGCACTGGACGCCAAGTCGCTGGCGAAGTGCGTCAAGAACGTCGGGAACGCCAAGTCGATCAAGGTCGACCAGGACGAGACGGTCCGCATCGGCGTCGACCCGAAGATCGCGGACACCGGCTGGGTGCTCCTGGTCAACGGCCAGCAGTTCACCGACGTCAGCAACAAGACGTACCGCACCATCCCGGGCAGCGCGTTCTTCAACCAGCAGTACGGCACCCAGGGCGACACCAACACCCTCACGGTCCGGATGGGCTCGAAGTCCAACCAGGGCATGTGGTCGTTCAAGCTGAAGAAGGCCTGATCACGGCCTTGGCGCGCATCCTCGTGGCCACCGCGGTTCCCGCCGAGCGGGACGCGGTGGCACGGGCGCTTGCCGGGGAAGCGGCCGAGGTACGGCTCCCCGGCGCGCTGCTGTGCCGCACCGCCGGCGGCTGGGACCTGCTCGCCGCCGGTGTCGGACCGGCCCTCGCCGCCGCCTCCACCGCCGGCGCCCTGACCGCCGCCGCCCTCGACGGCGCCCCGTACGACCTGGTCGTCTGCGCCGGGATCGGCGGCGGCTTCCCGCCCGAGGCGCCCGTCGGCTCGCTCGTCGTCGCCGACGCGATCACCGTGGCCGACCTGGGCGCCGAGACCGCCGAAGGCTTCCTCCCGGTCACCGAGCTGGGCTTCGGCACCGTCACCCACCGGCCGCCACAGGCCGCCGTGCGCCTGGTGTCCGAGGCGACCGGCGCCCGCACCGGCACGGTCCTCACCGTCTCCACCGTCACCGGGACCGCCGCCCGCGCCGCCGCCCTGCGCGCCCGGCACCCGGGCGCGCTCGCCGAGGGCATGGAGGGCTTCGGGGTCGCCGAGGCCGCCGCCGCGCACGGGGTGCCGGTGCTGGAGATCCGCGCCGTGTCCAACCCGGTCGGCCCGCGCGACCGGGCCGCCTGGCGGATCGGCGACGCCCTCACCGCCCTCACCGAGGCGTTCGGGAAGCTCGCCCCCGCACTGGAGAGTTGGAAACCGTATGACCGCTGAGCGCTTGCAGATCGCGTACTCCCCCTGCCCGAACGACACCTTCGTCTTCGACGCCCTCGCCCACGGCCGGGTCCCCGGCGGCCCCGCGCTGGACGTGACCTTCGCCGACATCGACATCACCAACGGCATGGCCGAGCGCGGCGAGTTCGACGTGCTGAAGGTGTCGTACGCCGTCCTGCCGTACGTCCTCGGCGACTACGCCCTGCTGCCGTGCGGCGGGGCGCTGGGCCGGGGCTGCGGGCCGCTGGTGCTCACCCGGGAGGCGGGTGTGGACCTGACGGGCCGTACGGTGGCGGTGCCCAGCGAGAAGTCGACGGCGTACCTGCTCTTCCGCCTCTGGGCGGCGGACACCCTGCCCGGCGGCGTCGGCGAGATCGTCGTCATGCCGTTCCACGAGATCATGCCGGCCGTCCGGGACGGCAAGGTGGACGCCGGGCTCGTCATCCACGAGGCCCGGTTCACCTACCGGAACTACGGTCTGCACAAGCTCGCCGACATGGGCGAGCACTGGGAGCGGACCACCGGGCTGCCGATCCCGCTCGGCGCGATCATCGCCAGGCGCTCGCTGGGCGCGGAGCGGCTCAACCGGCTCGCCGACGCGGTGCGCGCCTCCGTGCGGGCCGCCTGGGACGACCCCGAGGCGTCCCGCCCGTACGTCATGGCGCACGCCCAGGAGATGGACCCGGCCGTGGCCGACCAGCACATCGGGCTGTACGTGAACGAGTTCACCGCCGACCTCGGCGAGGACGGCTACGCGGCCGTGCGCGGGCTGCTCACACGCGCGGCGGCCGAGGGGCTGGTGCCGCCCCTCGGCCCGGATGCGCTCGCTTTTCCGTAGTACGGCCCTGCAGGACGGCCGGCTGTCTCCCGTACGGCGGCTAGACGTCCAGCTGGTCGGCGACCGCGCGGAGCAGGCCGGCGATCTTCTTGCCGGAGGCCTTGTCCGGGTAGCGGCCCTTCTCGAGCATCGGGGTGATGTTCTCGAGGAGGGTCGTCAGGTCCTGCACGATCGAGGCCAGCTCGTCCGGCTTCTTGCGGGTGGCGGCGGCCACCGACGGGGTCGGCTCCAGGACGGTCACCGACAGCGCCTGGTCACCGCGCTGACCGGCCACGACGCCGAACTCCACGCGCTGTCCCGGCTTGAGCGCGTCGACTCCGGCGGGGAGAACAGAGGAATGGACGAAGACGTCACCGCCGTCGTCGCGGGAGAGAAAGCCGAAGCCCTTCTCGCTGTTGAACCATTTGACACGCCCGGTCGGCACCGTCTGTCCTCGTCCTCGTACTAGTTGGGGAAAATGCTTCGAAAGTGCTCTTGATAGCACTAGAGCGGGTCGTCCATGACCCGCCGCTACCAAGGCTAATGGTCTCGGGGCGGGTGACAAGACGTCCCCCGGTTGTTCCCTCGCGCTGGGAACTACCCTGGTCCGGTGCGTGACAAAACCCAAACGAATTCCGCCGCACCCGGTGACGGGCTGATCCGCGCCGGTGCGATCGTCTTCTTCGCCGGGGCGCTGGCCACCGTGGTCACGGTGGTCCCGCTGTTCCTCGGCACGAAGCCTTTTCCCACCTACATGTACGGCCTGAGCATGCTCATGGCCGTCGGTTTCCTCCTCGCGGGCGCGGGCGTCCTGCGGACGGTCGCCGCGGGCCGCCGTCAGGCGCGCGAGGCCTCGGCCTCCCGGTAACCGGCCAGCCACGCGGGGAAGGCGGACAGATCGTCGAGGACGACGTCCGCCCCGGCGGCGCGCAGTTCCCCGGCGGGGCAGGGTCCGGTCGCCACGCCGACCGACAGGGCTCCCGCCGTACGGGCGCCGCGCACGTCCCCGACGTGATCGCCGACGTACACCCCGGCGGCGTACTCCCGCAGCGCCTCCGCCTTCCGCTCGGCCCACAGGTCGCCCACGACGACGTCCGGCTCGATGCCCAGGTGGCTCAGGTGCAGCTTGGCGTTGGGCTCGTACTTCGCCGTGACCACCATCGTGCGGCCGCCGGCCGCCCGCACCGCGGCTATCGCCTCGCGGGCGCCGGCCATCGCGGGGGTCGCGGCGATGGCGTACAGCGGGTACATCTCCCGGTACAGGTCGGCCATCTCCGGCACCCGCTCCGCGGGGAACCAGTTGATCAGCTCCTCGGCGAGCGGCGGCCCCAGCCGCGTCACCGCCAGATCGGCATCGATGAACGTCCCGGTCCGCTCGGCCAGCGCCGTGTAACAGGCGTGGATGCCGGGCCGGGAGTCGATCAGGGTCATGTCGAGGTCGAAACCGACGGTGAATGTCATATGGGTCATTGTGTCAGCGGGGTGCCCGGGCGGACGCCGCCGGTCAGCGGCCCTCTTCGGCCGGTGTCTCAGCGGGTGCGCTGGGAGCGCCAGACCAGGAACAGCGCCGAGGCGATCGCCGCTCCCCGCACCACCCACGGCCACGTCCCGGCGACCGCGTCGTTCATGTGGCCCTGCGCGATCGGGGCGCCCCAGCGGCCGTTGACCCTCCCCCACAGCCAGACCAGCCCGGCGGCGACGGCCGTGCCGGGCAGGACCATCACGGCCACCTTGGTCTCCGCGGGGGTCAGCCGCCGGGAGCCGTAGGCGATCACCCAGCCGAGGAGCAGGGCGAACCAGTTGCCGAGCACCGCCCCGGCGACCAGCGCGGCGGCGGCCAGCAGCAGAAGGGGGTTGGTCCAGCCGGCGGCCGGGCGGGGCGCCGGGCGCCGGCGCCCGGCGGGCCCGGCCTCCGCTTCGGGCTCGGGCTCGGCGGCCTCTTCCGGCTCGGCACGCTCCGCCGGCGCCTTCTCCTTCGGCGGGCGCCGGAGCAGCTCCGGGATCTCCACCCCGCCCACGAACCCCGGCACCGAGTCCGTCTCCGCGGAGACGCCGAACGGATTCCCGCCGAGACGCCACCAGTCGGGCCGTACGGCGCTGTCCCCCAGTTCGTGCGCGGGGGCCAGGTGCGGCGGGGACGGGGCGTCGCGCGGGACGGAGGGCGCGGACGCCGCCTCGGTCGTGGAGGGGCGCGGGCGAGGTACGACCCGGCGCAGCCCCTTGCGGCGCTCCCCGGCTCCGCCCTTGTCACCGTCACCGCCGGCCGGCTCCTGCGGCTGCTTCCGCCGGCGCTCCGGCTCGGCCGGCGCGGGCTGTACGGGCACGGCGGCGGACGTCGGCTGCGGAACCCGGCCGGCGCCGGACCCGCCGCCCGCGGCCGCCACCACCTCGTCCGGGGTGCCCAGCCGGTCCAGGATGCGGCGGACCGCCGCGGGGCTGTCGACCGTCGCCTTGGCCCGGTGCCGTTCGATCTCGCCCCGCAGCTCGGAGACGAGCCGCATCCGCGTGGCCGACGGCAGCTGCCGTTGCTGAGCGATGTCTCCGACACGGCTCAGGTACTCGTAGACGACCTGGTCGCTCTCGATCCCCAACGCAAGCCCCTCCGGGGTGGCGGCGATGAAACCCCCTGAGGACGGTAGCGCAGAGAGGTGTCCGCCGGCCCGTACCGGGTCCCGGGGCGCTCCCCTCGGGGGCGGCAGCCGCTACCGTGGGTCAGATGAGCCAAGCGGCCCACCCAGCACCCCGTTCCCTCGCGGAAGCGCTGCGCGCGCGGGACGACGCCTCCCTGGCCGCGCTGCTGCGCAGCCGCCCCGACCTCATCACGCCCGTCCCCACCGACCTCACCCAGCTGGCCACCCGGGCCGGCACCCGGGCCTCGGTGCTGCGGGCGCTGGAGCGGCTCGACCGGTTCGCGCTGCAGACGGCGGAGGCGCTGGCCGTGGCCCCGGACCCGGCGTCGTACGACACGCTGCTCGGCCTGATGGCCGGGGACGCCGGGGACGAGACGGTCGCCGCCGCGCTGCCGCACGCCCTCGGCACCCTGCGCGAGCAGGCGCTGGTGTGGGGCGACGACGACCGGCTGCGGCTGGTCCGCACCGCCCGCGAACTCCTCGCGCCGTCCCCGCAGCACCCCTCCCCGACCGGGCTCGGGCCCACCGTGCAGGAGGCCACCTCGGGCATGTCGCCGGGCCGGATCCAGGAGATCGTCACGGCGGCCGGGCTGCCCTCGACCCATGACTCGGTGTCCGCCGTGGCCGCGCTCACCGCGCTGTTCTCGGACCGGAAGAAGATGGCGAAGCTGCTCGCCGGCGCTCCCGAGCCCGCCATGGAGGTGCTGTCGCGGCTGGTGTGGGGGCCGCCGTACGGGCAGGTCACCCCGGAGCCGGCCGCGCATCTGCGCTGGCTGCTGGATCGCGGCCTGCTGCTGCCGACCGCGCCCGGCACGGTCGTGCTGCCCCGTGAGGTGGCCCTGCACCTGCGTCAGGGCCGGGCCCACCGCGCCCCCGAGCCGCTGCCGCCCGCCGTCGAACCGGCCGCCACCCACAGCCCGCAGGTGGTGGACACGACGGCGGCCGGGCAGGCGTACACCGCGCTCGCCACGGTCGAGGAACTGCTGAAGGACTGGGACGAGGGCGGCCCGGCGGTCCTGCGGGCCGGTGGCCTCAGCGTCCGCGACCTGAAGCGCACCGCCGTGGCCCTGGACGTGTCCGAGCCGGTCGCCGCGTTCTGGGTGGAACTCGCCTACGCCGCCGGTCTGATCGCCTCCGACGGCGAGGCCGACGAGCGGTACGCGGCCACGCCCGCCTACGACGAGTGGCTGGAGCGGCCCGCCGCCGAACGCTGGGCCCGTCTCGCCGAGGCCTGGCTGGCGGCCACCCGGACGCCGGGCCTGGTCGGCGGCCG
Source organism: Streptomyces sp. NBC_00557 (assembly GCF_036345995.1). Taxonomy (NCBI): domain Bacteria; kingdom Bacillati; phylum Actinomycetota; class Actinomycetes; order Kitasatosporales; family Streptomycetaceae; genus Streptomyces; species Streptomyces sp. NBC_00557. The sequence continues at coordinate 4,494,088 of NZ_CP107796.1, read as the reverse complement.
GGACGCGAAGGACCGTACCCTCGCCGCGCTCGGCCCGGGTCTGGACCGCTCGGCCGCGCCCGAGGTACGGCACCGGGTGCTGACCCTGCTGGCCGGGCTGCCGGCCGGCGCGGCACCCGACGCCGACGCGGTACTGGCCCGCCTGCGCTGGGAACGCCCCCTGCGCGGACAGCAGCGGGGCGCCGAGGAGGACCTGCGCTCCCGGCTCGCCCGCTGGACCCTGTCCGAGGCGGAACTGCTGGGCATCACCGGCCGCGGCGCCCTGTCGACGCACGGCCGGGCCCTGCTGGGCGCCCCGGCCCCCGGCACGGGCCGACGCACCGGCTCGACCGCCCCGGGCACGCCCCGGTCTGCCGCCGGCACCGCGCCGGACACCACCGGCGCCGCCCGGTCCACCACCGCTGGTTCCTCGGCCGTCGCCGGCACCGGGCCCGCCGAGTCCTCCGGCCCCGGTGACAAACTGCCCGTGCACCATCACCACCGGCCCGCGCCCGTCCTCGCCCCGCTCCCTCCCGCCGAGCAGGCCGTGGCGACGGCCGCCGCCGCCCGGTTGCTCGCGCCGCTGCTCCCCGAGCCGCTGGACCACGTCCTGCTCCAGGCCGACCTGACGGCGGTGGCGCCGGGGCCGCTCCAGCGCCCCCTCGCCGATGTGCTGGACGTGCTCGCGGACGTGGAGTCCAAGGGCGGCGCGACCGTGTACCGCTTCACCCCGGCCTCGGTGCGCCGCGCGCTGGACGCCGGTCACACCGCCGCCGACCTGCACGCCTTCCTCGCCCAGCACTCCCGCACCCCGGTGCCGCAGCCGCTCGCCTATCTGATCGACGACGTGGTCCGCAAACACGGCCACCTCCGGGTCGGCGCGGCCTCGGCGTACGTGCGCTGCGACGACGACAGCCTGCTGAACGAGATCCTGGCCGACAAGCGCGCCGCCGCCCTGCGCCTGCGCCGCCTCGCCCCGACCGTGCTGGCCACCCAGTCCGACCCGGCCGCGCTGCTGGAGGGCCTGCGCGCGATGGGCTACGCACCGGCCGCCGAGTCCGCCGAGGGCGACGTGCTGATCGCCCGCGCCCACGCCCACCGCACCCCGCCGCGCACCGCGCCCGAGCCGGTCCCGGACGGACCGCCGCCGCCCGACGCCACGCTGCTGTCGGCGGCGATCCGCGCGATCCGGGCCGGCGACCTGGCCGCCACCGCCCCGCGCAAGCCGGTCGGCGAGCCCCCGCCGGGCGGTGAACCGCCCCGCTCCTCCTCCGCCGAGACCCTGGCCACCGTGCAGGCCGCCGTGCTGACCGGCGCGTCCCTGTGGATCGGCTACGTCAACGCCGACGGCGCCGCCAGCCAGCGCGTCATCGCCCCGGTCAAGGTGGAGGGCGGCTTCGTCACGGCGTACGACCACACCGCGGACGAGGTCCGCGCCTACCCCCTGCACCGGATCACCGGAGTGGCGGAGCTGGCGGAGGACTGAGGGTGATCGCCGCCGGGTGCGGCACACTGGATGTTTGGCCCCGTCCAGCCGTTCGGAAAGGCAGCCCGCGTGAACGGTCCCCTCATCGTCCAGTCCGACAAGACCCTGCTCCTGGAAGTCGATCACGAGCGGGCCGACGACTGCCGTCGGGCCATCGCGCCGTTCGCCGAGCTGGAGCGGGCCCCCGAGCACATCCACACCTACCGGGTCACCCCGCTCGGGCTGTGGAACGCGCGCGCCGCCGGGCACGACGCCGAGCAGGTCGTGGACGCGCTGGTGCAGTACAGCAGGTACCCGGTGCCGCACGCGCTGCTCGTGGACATCGCCGAGACGATGGACCGCTACGGGCGGCTCACGCTCTCCAAGCACCCCGCGCACGGACTCGTGCTGACCACCACCGACCGGCCGGTGCTGGAGGAGGTGCTGAAGTCCAAGCGGATCATCCCGCTGGTCGGGGCGCGGATCGACCCGGACACGGTCGTCGTGCACCCCTCCGAGCGCGGGCAGATCAAGCAGACGCTGCTGAAGCTGGGCTGGCCGGCCGAGGACCTCGCCGGGTACGTCGACGGCGAGGCGCACCCGATCGAGCTGCTGGAGGACGGCTGGGCGCTCAGGCCGTACCAGAAGCAGGCCGTGGAGAACTTCTGGCACGGCGGCAGCGGTGTCGTCGTGCTGCCCTGCGGCGCCGGCAAGACACTGGTCGGGGCCGGGTCGATGGCGCAGGCCAAGTCCACCACCCTGATCCTGGTCACCAACACCGTCTCCGCCCGGCAGTGGAAGCACGAGCTGGTGAAGCGGACCTCGCTGACCGAGGACGAGATCGGCGAGTACAGCGGCACGAAGAAGGAGATCCGCCCGGTCACCATCGCCACCTACCAGGTGCTGACCACCAAGCGGAAGGGTGTCTACCCCCACCTGGAGCTCTTCGACTCCCGGGACTGGGGTCTGATCGTCTACGACGAGGTGCATCTGCTGCCCGCTCCTGTCTTCAAGTTCACCGCCGATCTGCAGGCACGCCGCCGGCTGGGCCTCACCGCGACGCTGGTGCGGGAGGACGGCCGGGAGTCGGACGTGTTCTCGCTCATCGGGCCGAAGCGGTTCGACGCGCCCTGGAAGGAGATCGAGGCGCAGGGCTACATCGCGCCCGCCGACTGTGTCGAGGTCCGGGTGAACCTCACGGAGTCCGAGCGGCTGGCGTACGCCACGGCCGAGACCGAGGAGAAGTACCGCTTCTGTGCGACGACGGACACCAAGCGGAAGGTGACCGAGGCGATCGTGCGCCGGTTCGCCGGGCAGCAGATCCTGGTCATCGGCCAGTACATCGACCAACTCGACGAGCTGGGCGAGCACTTGAACGCCCCGGTGATCAAGGGCGAGACGTCCAACGCCCAGCGCGAGAAGCTCTTCGACGCCTTCCGTGAGGGCGAGATCAGCGTGCTGGTGGTGTCGAAGGTCGCCAACTTCTCCATCGACCTGCCCGAGGCGACGGTCGCCATCCAGGTGTCCGGCACCTTCGGCTCCCGCCAGGAGGAGGCCCAGCGCCTCGGCCGGGTCCTGCGCCCCAAGGCCGACGGGCACCAGGCGCACTTCTACTCGGTCGTCGCCCGCGACACCATCGACCAGGACTTCGCCGCCCACCGGCAGCGCTTCCTGGCCGAACAGGGCTACGCCTACCGGATCGTGGACGCCGACGAGATCCTGGCGGAGGACAGCACGAGCTGAGCCGGCGGGGAGCCTGTGCCGCCGTCACTGGCGGCGTATGCCCGCTTCCTCGCCGTACTCGCCGAGGATGATCACGCCGAAGGCGGCCTTGGCGAACACCTTGACGGCGCGCAGGGCGTTGCCGAGCCAGTGGTGGTGGGGGCCGTCCACGGCCGTGGCCCCGGACGGCGGCCGGGCGGGGCCTGGAGAGATGGTTGCTGCGCTCATGACTCCATGGTGGATCGCCGGACATATCAGCCGCATCGGTCTCCGGGTCCAATTCCGGACGGCTCCGCGTAGATCTTCGGGTGGAGCCAGGCCCCTACTTCCGGGGCGCGCGTCCCCTAGGCCCGGCGGCCGCAACCGACGCACGCACGCAGCGGACCCGGCCGGAAATTCATTGGCCCCGCCCCCGCGCGCTCCCCTAAAATCTCCGCTCTTGCCCGCCTCCCCTCCGCGGAGTGCCGTCGCCCGGTCGGAAACCGGGCGGCATCGTCGTAGCCACCCAGCAGGTCCACCGGAGGCATCCCCGTGCTCACGTCCACGCCCGACGACGACCCCCTGGCCCGAGAGCGCTCCCACCTCGCCGCCTCCCGCGCCGCGCTGCGCGCCATGCGCGAGGACGTGGAGGCGCTGGACATCCGGGACGTCACCGCTAACTGGGTCAACGCCGAGGTGCTGTCCCGCCAGATCGACGAGCGGATCAAGGCGCTGGCCGACCTCAGCGACACCCCGCTGTTCTTCGGCCGGCTGGACTATCTGCACGCACCGGGCGCCGACCAGGCGGAAGGGGCGTACGGGGAGAGGTTCTACATCGGGCGGCGGCACGTCCACGACGCCGACGGCGACCCCATGGTCATCGACTGGCGCGCCCCGGTCTCGCAGCCGTTCTACCGGGCGTCCAAGAAGGACCCGATGGACATCGCGCTGCGCCGCCGCTTCGGCTACACCGGCGGCGAGCTGACCGCGTACGAGGACGAGCACCTCTCCGACCCGGCCGAGGCGGCCACCGCCAGCAAACTGCTCCAGCAGGAGATCGAGCGGCCGCGCGTCGGCCCCATGCGGGACATCGTCGCCACCATCCAGCCCGAGCAGGACGAGATCGTCCGCGCCGGCCTGTCCGGCACGGTCTGCGTCCAGGGCGGCCCCGGCACCGGAAAGACCGCCGTCGGCCTGCACCGGGTCGCGTATCTGCTGTACGCCCACCGGGAGCGGCTGGCCCGCACCGGCACCCTCGTCATCGGGCCGAACAAGTCCTTCCTGCACTACATCGAGCAGGTCCTGCCCGCACTGGGCGAGCTGACGGTGCAGCAGGCCACCGTGGACGACCTGGTCGCCCACGTCGAGGTGCGCGGCACGGACGACGCCGCGGCGGCCGTGATCAAGGGCGACGCCCGGATGGCCGAGGTGCTGCGCCGGGCCCTGTACTCCCACGTGACGATGCCGACGGAACCGGTCGTGGTGGTGCGCGGCTCGCGGCGCTGGCGGGTTCCGGCGTACGAACTGGAGGAGATCGTCCGGGAGTTGCTGCAGCGGGACATCCGCTACGGCGCCGCCCGCGAGGCCCTGCCGCAGCGGATCGCGCACGCGGTGCTGGTGCAGATGGAGCGGTCCGGGGAGGCGCCGGACGACCGGGTGCAGGACGCGGTGGCCCGCAACAGCGCCGTGAAGGCGGCGGTGAAGACGGTCTGGCCGCAGGTCGATCCCGCGAAACTCGTCCTGCGGCTGCTGACGGACGCGGACTTCCTCGCCGAGCACGCGGCCGGGATCCTGGACGAGGACGAGCAGAAGACGATCCTGTGGGCCAGGCCGGTGCGCAGCGTGAAGTCGGCCAAGTGGTCGCCGGCGGACGCGGTGCTGGTCGACGAGGCGGCCGACCTGATCCAGCGCACGCACTCGCTGGGCCATGTCGTCCTGGACGAGGCGCAGGACCTGTCCCCCATGCAGTACCGGGCCGTCGGCCGCCGCTGCACCACGGGCAGCGCGACCGTCCTCGGCGACCTCGCGCAGGGCACGACCCCGTGGGCGACCCGCAGCTGGGAGGAGGCGCTGGCCCACCTCGGCAAGCCCGCGGGGGTCATCGAGGAGCTGACCGCCGGTTTCCGCGTCCCGACCGACGTCATCGCCTACGCCTCCCGCCTGCTGCCGCACATCGCCCCGGGCCTCACCCCGGTCGCCTCCGTCCGTGAGAACCCCGGCTTCTTCGAGATCCGTGACGCCGGCGGGACGTCCGACGTCGTCGCCGCCTGCGAGGAGTTGCTGCGCAACGAGGGCTCGACCGGCCTGATCGCCGCGGACGCCCGCGTCCCGGCGCTGGCCGAGGCGCTGACGGCCGCGGGGATCACCTGCCTCGCGCCCGGCGAGGAGACCACCCGGGAGACCCGGCTCACCCTGGTTCCGGCCTCCCTCGCCAAGGGCCTGGAGTACGACTACGTGGTCCTGGACGAGCCGCAGGCGGTGGTGGACGGCGAACCGGACGAGCGGACGGGGCTGCGGCGGCTGTACGTGGCGCTCACCCGAGCGGTGTCGGGTCTGATCGTGGCCCACTCGGCGCCGCTGCCGCCGCAGTTGGCCTGACGGCAGACGGCTAGGGTGTCGTGCCGTTCCGGCATGTCCCCACGGAAAGGCCTCCGTTGAGCACTCCACCGCCTCCGCACCCGGCGTACCAGCAGACCCCCGGGCCGTACCAGCCCGGTCCTGGGCCGTACCAGGCGGGTCCCGGGCCCTATCAGGCCGTTCCTGGACCGCACCGGCCGGCTCCGGGGCCGTACGTCCAGGGTCCTGGCGCGTACCCGCCAGCCCTCGCCGCGGTGCCGCAGTACGGTGGCGCGCCGCTGCCGCCGGGTGGGCCGGCCGCCGTGTGCGAGGTCTGCGGGGCGGCGCCCGCCGCGCCGGTGACGGTCCGTGGCCACCAGGGCATGCTGGTCATCATGCGGTTCCTGCGGCGGCGGGGCGTCCTGTGCCACACCTGCGGACTGGCCGTCTTCCGGCAGATGCAGGCCGACACCCTGCTGCTGGGCTGGTGGGGTCCGATGTCGGTGTTCATCACGCCCGTCACCCTGCTGATCAATCTCGGCGCCCGGTCCGCGATACGACGCATCCCCGCCACGGTCACGCCCGGATGGCGGCCGCCACTGGATCCGGGCAAGCCGGTGTTCCAGCGGCCGGCCGGGGTGCTGGCCCTGATCCCGCTGTGCCTGCTCGGCCTGGTGATGCTGGCCGTTCCTGCGCTCATGGTCATCGGACTGGTGGCCGGCCCCAGCGGCAGTGACCACCCGACTCTGACGGTCGGCTCCTGTGCCCGGAACGACGGCGACTGGTCCGACCAGGATCTGCGGCCCGTCGACTGCGGCTCATCGCAGGCCGAGTTCCGGGTCCTCTCCCCCGACAGCGGCTCCTGTCCGGCCGGGGACTATCTCGCCGATCCGGAATACAGCAAGGACGGCGACCTGTCGCTGTGCCTGCAACCGCTGAACGGCTAGCCGGACACCCGAGGCCCCAGGGCCCCACCCGCCGGCGCCCACCCGAGGCGCTAGGGGGCCACCTGCCGGGCGACTCCCCCGTCCAGCACCCTGCGCCACTCGGCCACGGCCTGCTCGGAGACCGCCCCGTCCCACCCCGCGGAGCGCGCCGCGCCGCCGATGTGGAAGGCGTCGATGCCGGCGGCCCGCAGCCGGGGGACGTGCTCCAGGCGCAGGCCGCCGCCGACCAGGAGTTCCTGTCCGTACCCCGGCTCACCGCGCCGCCCCGCCTCCTCGACCAGTGTGGGCAGCCCCTCGTCGACCCCGGCGGGGGACCCGGCGGTGAGGTAGGTGTCGAGGCCGGGAAGGCCGGCGAGCTGCTTGCGCAGGGCGTCGCGGTCGGCGGCGCGGTCGATCGCCCGGTGGAACGTCCACGCGCAGCCGTCCAGCACGTCGGCCAGCCGTTCCACCGCGGCGAGGTCCACCCCGCCGTCCCCGTCGAGAAAGCCGAGCACGAACTGGTCGGCGCCGGCCTCCCGCAGCTCCCCGGCCACGCCCACCAGCCGTGAGACGTCGCCGGCCGCGAACCCGTCCGTGAGGCGGAGCATCACGCGCAGGTCGATGTCGACGGCGGCCCGGATCCCGGCGAAGACGGACGCCGACGGGGTGAGCCCGTCGGCCGCCATGTCGGTGACGAGTTCCAGGCGGTCCGCGCCTCCGGCCTGGGCGGCGACCGCGTCCTCGACGTCGAGGGCGATCACCTCCAGGACTGCACGCTTGCTCATGGCACCCCATTCATCTTCATCGGCGTTCATCGGCTCCGCGGCGGGTACGGCCGACACGACCGACGGCTCTACAGGTCTAGTCCAATTCCAAGACTACGCCTGTGCCCGGCGGGTTCCCGCGCCACCCGAGGGAACCCGTCACCGAGCGAACCCCGTCAGCCGAGGGAACCCGGTCACCCGAAGATGTTGAGGTCCCCCTCCCGGGCGCCGGCCAGCTCGTACCCGTCCCCGTCCACCCGCCGCCCGGCGTACAGCCGTACCAGCGTGGCCGCGTCGCCGATGTACCGGGCGGGCGGCGCCGCGGCCACCGGCGCGCCGAACCGCAGCGGCTCGTCCACGTCGTCCAGGTCGGCGTGGAGCGGCAGGTGATCCCTCTCCCGGGTGATCCGGACGAGCAGCGTCAGGGCGTCCGGCAGCCCGGCCCCCGCGTACGCCCCCGGCGCGCCGAGGACGTCGCGCACGTCACCGGCGTGCACCCACTCCCCCAGCGCGATCATGTCGAGCGCCCCGCCCGCGTCGGCGATCACCGGCCCGGCCTCGGTCATCCCGCGCTCCAGCTCGTCCACGACCTGCGCGTTCGACCACTCGGCCCGTTCGGCGATGTCCCGGTCGTTGGACTCGGGCGAGAACACGCCCCGCTCGAACCGGCCCTCCACCACCCTGATCAACGCGGCCGAGCAGTGCGCCAGCACATCCCGCACCGACCACCCCGGACACGCGGTGGTCGGCAGCGCGAAGTCCGCGTCCGGGCGCGAGCGCAGCAGCGGTATCAGGGCGTCCCGCTCGAGGCTGAGCAGCCGCCCGGGCAGTTCGGGGTCCCGTACTTCCTGTACGTCAGTCATGGGGCCACGCTAGGGGCGCCGACGGCGTGCGTCACGGAACAATGGGCACATGGCCGACCTCGAAGCCCTGCGCCTCCGCTTCGCCCGCGCGCTGGAAGCAGCCCGCGCGCCCGGTGGCGGCCCCGACCCGGCGCCGTACGCCGACAACCTGCTCACCCGCTGGCGGGAGCCGCAGCGTCGCTACCACACCGTGGAACACCTGACGGCGGTCCTGGACCACGTCGACGTCCTGGAGAAGTACGCCGCCGACCCGGACGTCGTACGCCTGGCCGCCTGGTTCCACGACGCCGTCTACCTTCCCGAGCGCTCCGAGAACGAGGAACGCTCGGCCCGGCTGGCCGAGCGCGCCCTGCCGGAAGCGGGTGTTCCCGAGGCGAAGACCGCGGAGGTGGCCCGCCTGGTCCGCCTCACCGTCACCCACGACCCGGCCGACGACGACCGTGACGGCCAGGTCCTGTGCGACGCCGACCTCGCCATCCTGGCCGCGCCCCCGTCGGCGTACGCCGTCTACACCGCCGAGGTCCGCGAGGAGTACCACTTCGTCCCGAACGACGCCTTCCGCGAGGGCCGCGCGGCGATCCTCCGCCAACTCCTCGCCCTCCCCCGCCTTTTCCACACCCCGTACGGCCGGGAGCACTGGGAGGCGACGGCGCGGTACAACCTCACCTCGGAGCTGGAGATGCTGTCGGCCTGAGAAACCCCGGCCCCCAGCCGGCTGTCAGCTCACCGGAACGGAATGGTGAGCCACGGGCTGCCGGGCGCGGACATCAGGAGCCGGTGCACTTCCAGCACGCCCGTGTACCACCCGCCGAACTCCTCCTCGTCGAAGTGCAGGCACCGCCCCAGGATGTAGGCGGCGGAGAAGTCCTGCCAGGACCGGTAGGAGCGTGCAGCGGCCCGGCCGGCCTCCAGGACGGCCGCCTCCGCCTCCGCGAGGTCGCAGTAACGGGAACCCAGACCCCACCGCGCCATGCCGGAGGCCCGTCCCAGGTTCCAGGCATACACGGAGGAGACGAACCCGTTCTCGTCCAGCAGCCCATCGGCCCGGAACCGCGCCTCGTAACGCGCGATCCTGCCGATGAGTTGCTGCACCCCGTTGACCCGCGCCTCGGTCTCGGGACCCGGGGTGGCAGGGGCGGTGGTGACTCCGTCCGGAGTGATGACCACCTCCCCCTCCGCCCGCCGGCGCAGCACACGGGCGGCGGCGTCGCGCCAGTACGCGGTGTCGACGTACCCGCCGAAGTCACGCGCGATGGTGCGACGCAGTTCGAGGGCGAACTCCCACACGGGGTTGACGCCGTCGGGGTCGAGGAGGGTGCGCTGCTGTTCCTGCCAGTCGGCGCGGCTGGTGACACCCCACGACTCCTTCAGCCGCTCGCGTTCCTGGAGGTAACCGTGACCGTGGAACGCCAAGGCGTTCCACGGACGCCCGCAACGTGCCAGCAGCAGAGCCCCGCAGGCCAGCCCGTGGGCGACGGCGCCCTGCAACGGTCCCCCGACCTGGAGCGTGCGCAGCCGCAGACCGCATCCCGGAACGCCGAGCCGCTCACCGTGCCGGCCCCAGACCCCGGAGTGCGGCGGTGCGGAGGGGAGGAAGGCCTCGCAGGGGCTGCCGGGGTTGACCACGATCCACGGCGGATCGGCGGGCGCCCACCCCCGCGCGAACCATCTGAGCGACCTCCGCTCGAACACGCGGTGCGGCTCGGGAACGGGCAGCATGCCCTCGGTGTAGACGGCCCAGATCCGCCCGCCGGCCACCCGGGGATCGTGCCCGAACACGGTATGAAGCTTGGTGGAATCGGCATCCGCCTTGTCGCGCCGTATCTCGAAGTAGAGATGGTGCCGAGCGAGCGTGTCGAAGTACGCAGCCCAGTCCTCACGCGCCTTGGCTTCCCACAACGCCTGCTCGATGTCCGTCGGAGGCGTCCAGGCAGGCGGGGCAGCAGGCCCGAATCCCACAGGCGGCGGACCGAACGACATGCCTTCCCCCGGTTCAATTGTCTGCAACTTGAAGCACGAGTCAGCGACCATGCTACGGCCACGACACCGCTCCCCCGACGCTGGATCCGGCAGCACCGGAGCGTCTGTCTCCGGAAGTGCCGCCGAGATATGCGATGCCCCAATCGACGTGTTCCGCCTTCGCTTCCCCGTTCTCGCAGGAAACGTCGGGTGCGGCGAGACAGTCGTGCGTGTTATCCGACGCGGTGCAGGCCTCTTGAGTGAACGCATCGAGCGGTGCCAGCTGGCGTGCAGCTGCGCTGAAAGGGTCGACCTCGGTCGGATGGGACCACGCCCGGTGTGTCGGCTCGAAGCTCTCTCTTCAGCACCACCACATTCAATCCAGAGCAAGCATCTTGTCGTTCATTCTCATCGCTGACCCCGACTTAACACTCAGGTGGCGAGTGAGGCGGAGAAGAGTCTCTCTTCGTGATCGAGAATGATGATCCTTCCCATTTCTTCTCGGGTATCAATGACCACCAAGTCATCCATGCTTGGGTACCAGAGGTCGTCGATCCGCTCAAGTGCATCCCGATAGGCGGTCCGCGCCGCTACATGGTCAGCGGGCCACGCGATAATCACTTCTTGTCCCACGTCTTCGATCGAGTCGCGAAAAGCGCCCTTCAGTTCATTCGCATCAAAGTCTGTCACATCGACTGAGCGATCTGCGTTTCGAGTGAGATCGGCAAGCCTTTCAAGCGAACCACCGAGCTCATGCAGAAACTGTTCGAAGGTTGCCGCATTCGCTTCGGTCCCTATTGAGCTCAAGATTTCACTTAGACGGGGAGGCATTTCCGGTTCCTTTCGCCCTCAGGATTCCTTATTTCCTTGGTTTAGTTACCTTCGATTATGTTGCCATTGTTGTCCTGCCATGGCGCCCATCCGATGTGCCGAGATCCAGGCGTTGACGGGTCCGCCGGGAACCAGTCGTGGCCGTACGTACCGCCCTTGCCCTTCTTGCCGGTGGACCAATCCCAATAATTTACGTGGCCATCGAGATTATCTATTCGCCACCCACGCTGCTTGTCGGGAGTTTGCTCACCGATCAAGGTTCCAGTGCCCTCTCCCGTCCTGGGGTTGTAGTCGTACATCTTAATTGAATCTGGACCCAAATCGCCGAGGCGTTCCCGTACGGCTGAGAGTGCCTTGTCGTACGTGGACCATGAGTAGTCGTAGCGTCCGATATCCGGTCTGCTGTATCCCCGAGAATCCCCCGGAACATCTCCGCCGGTCGGTAGTTTCTGTTTCCCGTCATCCGGATAGTCCGGCGCCAACCCAAGCGAATCGACCCATATATGAGGGTTGTCGACGTATGCCGCTGGGTTGGCTGCTGGTGCGAGGCCGAGCGGGTCTGGTGTGAGGTATCGGGCCGTTTCCGGGTCGTAATGGCGGAAGTAGTTGTAGTGGAGACCGGTTTCGGGGTCGTAGTACTGGCCTGGGAAGCGTAGGGGGGTGTACGTGGTGCTGTTCGCCGCCCATGCCGTTGTTCCCCAGAGGGTGCTTCGGGTGTGCCAGGCTATCTCGCCCTGTTCGTCTATGAGTTCGTTCGGGGTGCCGACCAGGTCGGTGACGATGACAAAGAAGCGGGAGTCGATCTCTTCTTGGGGTGCGTCGGCCGCGGTGATGCGTTCCGTTTGGGTCAGGGGGCGCAGGCCCTGGTGGTCCCAGGTGAGGGTGACCGGGTTGGGGAGGTCGGCAGAGGTGGTGGTCTGTTCGCAGAGGGTGGTGCCGTCCCAGGTGAAGTCGACCCGTTCCACGACCGTCTCGCCGTCGGCCGCCATGCGGAGTTTTGCGGTGCGGCGGCCGAGGGGGTCGTAGGTGTAGCGCCAGCGGGTGCCGTCCGGGGTCACGACCGAGGTCAGGCGGTCTTCTGCGTCCCATTCGTAGCGCCAGGTGTCCGGCTTGCGGGAGAGGCGGGTTTTCTGGCGGAGGGTGATGCGGCCGAGTGCGTCGTGTTCGTAGCGGACGTTGCCGGCTCGGGTGATGCGGGTGCCCACGTAGGAGCGGGGGCCCGTAGCCTCCTGGCCCGGGTGGTCCGACGGCCAGGACGCCTGGGTCTGGTTGCCTGCCTCGTCGTACGCGTAGCGCTCGGTCCAGTTCGCCGCGTGGACTGCCGTCACCCGGCCCGTTGCGTCGAGGTCGAAGCGGCGGGTGCCGGACAGGTGGTCGTTGATGCCGATCACGTTGCCGTCGGCCCGGTAGGTGTACGACCGGTGCTGGATCAGACCGCCCTCGGCCCCCGTCACCGACTGAGTCGTCAGGCGGCCCAGTGGGTCGAAGCTGTTCTCCAGGGTGATCGTTTCGGCTATGTGGCGGGTCAGTTCGCGGCCCGCCTCGTCGTAGGTGAAGTCGATCGGGCGGCCCGATGCCACCATGCCGGTACGGCGACCTGCCGCGTCGTAGGACCAGGTGGAGACCGCGCCGGTCGGGGTCGTGCGGCCCGTGCGGCGGCCCAGAGTGTCGTAGGTGTACGTCACCGTGCGGCCGCCCACCGTCTCCGAGACGAGACGGCCGTGGCGGTCGCGCAGCAGGGTCAGGGTCGTGCCGTCCGGGCCGACAGCCTGAGCCAGTTGGTCCGTGAAGTCGTACGCGTACGTCGTCACCTGGCCTGCCGAGTCCTTGCGGAGCACCTGGCCCAGTTCGTTGCGCTCGAAGGACGTGACCTGGCCGAGGGCGTTGCGGCGGGAGAGCAGGCGACCTGCGGCGTCGTACTCGTACCTCAGTGCGCGGTCGTCGAAGTCTGTCTCCGCCACCAGGCGGCCTGCAGCGTCGTACTCGTACCTCCAGGTCAGGCCCTGCGGGTTGGTGACCTTCGTCAGGCGGAGTTCCGCGTCGTGGGCGAACTCGTAGCGGACGCCGTCCGGGCCCGTGCGGGCGGTCAGCAGGTCGAAGTGGGTGTACTCGAAGCGGGTGACGCCGCCCAGAGCATCCGTGTGGGTGGTGCAGTTGCCCTCGCCGTCGTAGGTCCACGTCTCCGTCGTGCCGTCGGGAGCCGTGCGGCGGGTCAGGTGGCCCTCGAGCGTCCATTCCAGGCGGGTTGTCGCGCCGGTGGGGTCGGTGATCGTGGTCGGGCGGCCGAGGGCGTCTCGTTCGTAGCGGGTCACCGCGCCCAGGGGGTCGGTCACCTGCACGGGCAGGCCCGCGCGGTCGCAGAGCACCGTGGTCGTGTGGCCCAGCGGGTCCGTGATCGATGTCAGGTGTCCGGCCTCGTCGTACGTGAACCGGGTCGTCTGGCCGGCCAGGTCCGTCACCGAGGTGCGGTTGCCCCGCTCGTCGTACGTCTGGCGGATCACCGTGCCGTCGGGGTTGATCACCTTCACGGGCAGGCCGAGGTCGTTGTACTCCGCTCTCGCTTCGCGGCCGTCCGGGCGGACCAGGCGGGTGAGGTTGCCCGCCTCGTCGTACTCGAAGGTGGTCGTGTGGCCCAGCGGGTTCGTCGTGGAGGTCAGGCGGTGGTGGCGGTCGCGGACGTAGCGGGTCGTCGCCCCGAGGGCGTCCGTCTCCGCGACCACCTGCCAGGTGTCGTTGACCAGGTAGCGGCGGGTGTGGCCCTCGCCGGTCGTGGCCGTCGTGGTGCGCAGGCCTGTCGTGGGGTCCGGGCCCTCGTAGGTCAGGCGCAGGGTCATGTGGCCGGCCGAGCCGCCCTCGGCGATACAGCGGTCCTGCTCGTCGTACTCGTAGCTGTAGCTGCGGTCGTTCGTGTCCGTCCAGGACGTGACGCGGCCACGGTCGTCGTAGGTGAAACGCAGGGGCAGGCCGGAGGAGTTGAAGACCTCGGTGAGGTTGCCGTCCGTGTAGGCGAAGCGTTTCAGTTCCTCGCCCGTTTCGGCCAGGTGGTACGCCGTGATGCGGCCCGCGTCCGTGGTGATGCGGACGCCCTGACCGGAGCCGGCGAACACGCCCACCGGGGTGCCCTCGGCGTCGTACTCGAACGAGATCCAGTTGCCGTTGCGGTCGTCTATCTGTTCCAGGACGGCCAGGCTGTCGCCTCGGTCGGCGAAGTGCCGAACCCGGCCGGTGTGCGGGTCGGTGATGGTGTAGCCGCCGTCCACCCGGTCCAGGGGCAGGCGCGGGCCGTGGCTCGCCACCGTGGGCACGCCAGGCGCCGGGTGCGGGTACGACAGCAGGAGGCCGTCCTCCGTGACGTAGACGACTCCCTCAGCATCGATCTCCAGACGCTGGTCCAGGGTGGAGGACCAGGACGGGCCGAACCAGCGGCCCAGACGGTAGCCGGACTCCACGCGGCGGGTGAGGAGCAGGGGCAGGGCGCCGGGCAGGGTGACGTCCGTCTGCGGCAGGTACATCTTGCCCGTGGCGAGGTTGATCGGATCGGTGCCGCCGTTCTCCGTGCTGTTCTCGTCGTGCGAATGCTGCGGTGGGTCCTCGTTCACCGTCTCCCGGGGGGCCTTCCCGGCCGCGCTCTCCGCGCCTTCCGCGCCTTTCACCCCGTCTTCGGCGACGCGGGCCCCGTCGACCGCGACCTCTTCCGCGCCGGCTTCCGGGATGAGGAACTGGGGGGCGAGTTCGCCGCCGACTCCGCCGGGGTCCTTGAGGAAGGAGTTCCACAGTTTGTCGCCGGTCTCGGTCGGGTGGGTGAGCAGGTGGACCGCGCCGCCCAGCAACTCGACCTTCGACTGGAGGGCTTCGTAGGGGTGGGTGAGGGCGTAGGGGTCGAGGGGGTTGGCGTTGCGCAGCAGGTTGTTCAGGTCGCCGACCCCGCGGACGAAGCCGCCGAAGAACCGCATGTCCTCCGTCTTGGCGGCATCCAGCACATCAGCGCCGTCCAGCTTCAGCTGGTTCAGCGCCGACGGCTCGTGCGGGGCGTGTTCCAGAGCGGCCTTGACCCGCTCGGCGGCCTCCGCGGCGAGCTGGTTGCGCTGGCGCCGGGCGGCGGCCAGGATCTGCTCGGCCGCGTGCCTGGCCGCATCCCCCGGATCCTGCTCCGGCGGCTTGGGGCCAGGGTTCTTGCTGCCTTGGTCCACCGCGTCGGTGTAGGCCTGCACCTGCTTGTGGTGGGCCTCGGAGGCGGCAGTACCCTCGCGGTACTTCGCCACCGCCTCGCGTGCCTGGCCCTGCGCCCACTCCACCGTGTGCGCGAAGTTCTCCAGCGCCGAGGCGGCCTGACCGCACGCATCGGCGGCCTGACGCCACTTGACCTGATGGGCGGCGAACTTCCTGCGGAAGGTATCGGCCGCCTCACCCCGGAAACCGGAGGAGTCCAGCTTCTGCATGCCTGCGGCCACGGCGCCGAAGGCCGCGGCGAAGTTCTTCAGATGCCCCGCCGTCTCGCGCAGCTTCGACGCATCACCGTGGATGAGCTCCTTCGGGTCATCGGTCTCGCCGAGCTGCTGCTCGTCCACGTGCGCGCCCAGCCTGGAGGCGACGTTGTCGCCCCAGTCATCGACCTTGTCCGCCGTCCCGTGCGCACCGACGAAGTCCAGCGCGTCACCCAGGCCGTGAGCGCCTTCGTCGAGGAGGTGGCCGGTCTCCCGCTTCGCATCGTCGTAGCCCGACTTGAGGGAACCCACCACGTGGTTGAACTTGCTGGTGAACGACATCACTGACCACCAGCCACATCACGCACCACCGACGAGAGCGGGTCGCCCGGCACGCCCTCGCTCGTCTCCACGTCGTGCAGCATGCCCGAGCCGGTCTTCTTCACCGACCGCACCAGGTTCTCGCGGTCCTTCTCGCCGTACCCCGTCGTCTGGCCCGCGTGGTTGATCTGGTCCCAGCTCTCCTTGGCCACCTGGTCGTTGGAGGCGAAGGGGTCACCGACGACGGAGTTGTAGGCGACCTTCATCGAACCCTTCACGTACTCGTCCGTCTGATGGAAGGTACCGGCCGCCAGCCCCATCCCCTCCGCCAGCGCGTTGCCCTCCTCCACCAGCGAACGCACCCCCCACTGCCAGCGCTCACAGAATTCGTGCAGCACCGCACCGAGATGGTCGTCCCCGGCGTCCTTGCCGTCCATCTCCAACCCGGTGAAGCCCCGCCCCGCGCCGGCCCAGCCCTTCATCGCACCCAGAGCATCCAGCTCACTCAGAGCCTTGTTGATGCCCTGGGCCATCAAGGCCAGCCCCTGCACCCGCAGGTCCGGCTGCGCGCCCCCGCCCGGCGTCGTCACGACCCTCCCCCTTCCGTCCCCAACTCAGCATCCCTGTGCGGCCAGTCCACGGCGACCGCCTCCGGCACGATCCCCGCCACCGGCGGCAGCACCAGCCCCCGCTGACCGTCACCCGCGTCCACCAGCACCCCGCACGGCAACCCGGTCGCACCGGCCACCGCGGGCACACCGGCGTCCAGCACCGCCGCACCCCACACCATCCGGTACCGCCAGGACCGGTCACCCTCCCCCCGCGCCCTCGCATACCGAGCCAGCGCGGCCTCGTGGGTGAACGCCAGCAGCCACCGCACGCCGTGCATCTCCACCGTCAGGGCCGCGCCGTTGTCCCCGTACGGGACGAGAACGCGACGACGCCGGAACGCGCCCAGCACGGCGGCGAACTCACGCCGCCGCCTGCGAGCGACCTCGTCCGTTTCCGAAAGGGCACCCGAGGCGGCGGCCGGGGCATCGGCGGGAGCAAAGGAAAGTGAATGCTCCGGCAAAGACTGGGTGTTCGGGTCGCTCGGTGCGGGCGCCTGCGTGTCCTCGTGCCCCGCCATGTCCGCGTACTCCGCCAGCCGTGACCTGCGTATATCACCGGCCCGGCCGGCATCACCCCCGTGTTCTGCCATGCGTCGGATCATCACATTCGGGTGTTGTCGAGAGCAACGCGGCAGGGCTTCCGGCCCACGGGTTGGCGGGAACCCGACCCTCGCCCACCGACCGCGTCAGGCCTCGGACGTAATGCTGTCGACCCCACACACCCCCGCCCCCTAGGGTTCGCCCCATGCGACCGATAAACGGGGACGATGTGACCGAGGCCGTGGCGGGTGCCACGGCGGTGCTGCGGGCGGCGGTGGGCCGGGACTGGAAGGCCGTACCGGCGGGGACGCTGGAGTGGGACTGCCACACCACCGCGGTGCATGTCGCCGACGACCTCATCGCCTACGCCGCCAACCTGGCCGGACGCGCGCAGGACGCCTACGTGCCCTTCGAGCTGACCCTCGACGAGGACACCGACAACGCCGGCCTGCTGCACGTCATCGAGACCACCGGCGCGCTGCTCGCCGCCGCCGTCCGCACCGCGCCGCCCGGCGCCCGCGGCTTCCACCCCTACCCGTTCCGCAGCGCCGACGCCGAGGGCTTCGCGGCGATGGGCATCGCCGAGGTGCTGCTGCACACACACGACATGGCGCTGGGCCTGGGTCTGTCCTACGAACCGCCCGCCGAACTCGTCCAATCCCTCCTTGCCTGCCTCTTCCCCCACGTCCAGCCGGGTCCGGCCCCCTGGCCGACCCTGCTGTGGGCCACCGGCCGCGGCGAGCTGCCCGGCCGCGCCCGGGTCACAGAGTGGCGCTGGAACAACAACCTCGTCATCCCCGCCGAGCGCGTCACCCTGACCGGCGTCCGCCCGGCCGCCGCGCGGGACCTGCGCCTCGGCGGCGACGGCGGCTTCGGCTGGCTCGACGGCGGCCCGTACGAGGGCACCCGGGAGGCCGCCGGGATGCTGGTGAAGGCGTACGAAGCGGGCGTGCACCGGCCCGAGTTCGGGGTCTTCGTGCTCGTCCGGCACGAGGACGGGCGCGCGATCGGCGGCATCGGCTTCCACGGCGTCCCGGATGAGGAGGGTCGCGTGGAGATCGGGTACGACCTGGTCGAGGGCGCCCGCGGCCAGGGCTACGCCACCGAGGCCCTGCGCGCGCTCGCGGACTGGGCGCTGGCCCGCGACGACGTCAGCTCCCTGTTCGCGACCGTCGACCGGGACAACACCGCCTCCCAGGCGGTGGTCGGCCGGGCCGGGTTCACACGGGTCAGCGACGAGGGCGAGCAGTTCGCCTACGAACTCCGCCGCTGAGCCGCCCCCTTGCGCCTGCGCAGTCCCGACTCCCGCAGCAGCCGCACCACTTCGCGGCTGCTGACCTCCACGGCGCCGGCCGCGACCGCGTCGGCGTACCGGTGGGACGGCAGGTCGTAGTGGTCGCGTTCGAAGGCGCGCCTCGGCACGCCCAGCGTCTCGGCGAAGGTGTGCAGTTCGTCGTAGGACGTGTCGCTGACCAGGTGCGACCACATACGGCCGTGACCGGGCCAGGCGGGCGGGTCGATGTAGAGGGTCACGGGCGCCTCACCGCGTCACGAGGACGCCGTGCCGCCCGTGGCGGAGCCCAGCGAGCCGACGGCCGCGACCTTCACGCCCGCCTTGTGGCACACCCAGTGCGGGTCGGGGCCCAGTTCGGGCTCCACGTCCAGCGCGTGCGGGTCGCCGGAGACGCACACCGGGCACAGCGGCCAGCGGCCGTACCGCTCCAGCAGCGCGTCCTGGACGTCCTGGGCGACCAGTCCGGCGACGTAGCCCATGCCGTCCGGCCACTGCTCGAGCCACCAGCGGCGCTGGGCCACGGAGTCCTCCACCAGGGAGACCACGTCCGCCTCCGCCACCTCGCGCGCGACCAGGTCCGCGAGGACGAGGGCGCGGGCCGCGTGCAACGCCTGCTCCAGAGGACTCAAGGGACTGATGGGCTCCATACAAGCCATTGTGCGCGCTCTTGACCGGGACGCCGAACCGAAAATATCTTTCATACGTGACCCAGGACCTGAAGGAAATTTTCGGCAGTCCGGGCGGCTCCCTCGCCGCGAAGGTGCGCACCCTGGCCCCGTCCATGACCCGGTCCATGCAGCGCGTCGCCGAGGCGGTCGCGAGCGACCCGGCCGGCTGCGCGGCCCTCACGGTCACCGGCCTCGCCGAGCTCACCGGCACCAGCGAGGCCACGGTCGTCCGCACCGCCCGGCTGCTCGGCTACCCCGGTTACCGCGACCTGCGCCTGGCGCTCGCGGGCCTCGCCGCACAGCAGCAGTCCGGCCGGGCGCCGGCGATCACTACCGACATCGCGGTGGACGACCCCATCGCCGACGTCGTCACCAAACTCGCCTACGAGGAGCAGCAGACCCTCGCCGACACGGCCGCCGGACTGGACACCGTCCAGCTCGGCGCGGCCGTCGCCGCGCTGGCCGCCGCCCGGCGCACCGACGTGTACGGCATAGGAGCCTCCGGGCTCGTCGCCCAGGACCTCACCCAGAAACTGCTCCGCATAGGCCTCATAGCCCACGCCCACAGCGATCCGCATCTCGCCGTGACCAACGCGGTGCAGCTCCGTTCGGGTGACGTGGCGATCGCCATCACCCACTCCGGCTCGACGGGGGACGTCATCGAGCCGCTGCGGGTCGCCTTCGAGCACGGGGCCACCACCGTGGCCATCACCGGCCGGCCGGACTCGCCGGTCACCCAGTACGCCGACCACGTACTGACCACGTCCACCTCACGGGAGAGCGAGCTGCGACCGGCCGCGATGTCCTCGCGGACCAGTCAACTGCTCGTGGTGGACTGCCTGTTCGTGGGAGTGGCGCAGCGCACGTACGAATCGGCCGCGCCTGCTCTGGCCGCGTCGTACGAGGCGCTGGCCCATCGGCACCGTACTTCTTCGCGATAGACCGCAGGGCCGACTGCCTGTGGGCGTCTGCGGGTCGTGTACGGCTGGTTCCCCGAGCCGCGGTTTCCGCCCGGCCCGGGGACACGCCCGGCGCGGCGGTGCCGCGCATGGACACAGCCCCGCGCCCCCAGGGAGGCCACCCGCCCGAACCTGATTGCCACCGGAGAAAGCCGCCCCCCTCATGAACTCGCCCGACCTGCACACCGAACTGGCCTCCCTGACCACCGAGGCCTTCCGTCCCGAGCTGGCCGACATCGACCGTCTGCCCACCCTCGACATCGCCCGCCTGATGAACGGCGAGGACGCCGCCGTGCCCGCCGCCGTCGCGGCGCAGCTTCCCCGGATCGCCGCCGCCATCGACGCCGTGGCCGAACGCATGGAGCGCGGCGGGCGGCTGATCTACGCCGGCGCGGGCACCGCGGGCCGGCTCGGCGTGCTGGACGCCTCGGAGTGCCCGCCCACCTTCAACACCGATCCCGCGCAGGTCGTCGGCCTGATCGCGGGCGGGCCCGAGGCGATGGTCACCTCCGTGGAGGGCGCCGAGGACTCGGAGGAGCTGGCCCGGCGGGACCTGGACGCGCTGCGGCTCACCCCGGACGACACCGTCGTCGGCATCTCCGCCTCCGGCCGCACCCCCTACGCGGTCGGCGCCGTCCGGCACGCCCGTGCGCTGGGCGCGCTGACCATCGGCCTGGCCTGCAACGAGCACAGCGCGCTCGCGGCCGCCGCCGAGCACGGCATCGAGGTGGTGGTCGGTCCCGAGCTGATCACCGGCTCCACCCGGCTGAAGGCGGGCACGGCGCAGAAGCTGGTGCTCAACATGCTGTCGACGATCACGATGATCCGGCTGGGCAAGACCTACGGGAACCTGATGGTCGACGTCCGCGCCTCGAACGACAAACTCCGGGCCCGCTCCCGGCGCATCGTGTCCCTCGCCACGGGTGCGTCCGACGACGAGATCGAGAAGGCCCTCACCGAGTCGGGCGGCGAGGTCAAGAACGCGATCCTCTCCCTCCTCACCGGCGTCGACGCCCCGACAGCCGCGCGCCTCCTTCAGGAGTCCAACGGCCACCTGCGCGCGGCCCTGGAAGAGGCGAGCGGCTGAGCCGGACGCCGGGACACGGGGAGACCGCCGCGACGGCCGTGGTGGGGACGGCGGTGCGGCGCGCCACCGCCGCACGGCTCGATGACACGGCACCGCCCGGCCGACCGCACCGAACGACCACCCCGGCGACTGCCCCCGGCCCACCGCACCGAACGGCCGCCCCCGGTGGCTGCCCCGGCTGCCCGTGGCGCGTGGCCGTCCCCGCGGCCCGTGGCGCGTGGCCGTACCGGCGTGACGCGGGGCGGTGACCGGTCGTTCCCCCGGCATGACGAAGATGAAGAAGCTCCTGGCGACCGCTGCCCTGACGGCCGGTTCCGCCGCCGCCCTCGCCGCGCCCGCACACGCCGGCGGCCTCACCGCTCCCGTGCACCCCGGCACCCTCGCTGCCCGGGGGCACAACGGCGCCCAGGGTCACTGGACCGCCGCCGGCACCGCCGTCTGCGCCGGCGATCTGCTCGTGGTGCCGGTGGTCAAGTCCGTCGCCCCGCTGCCCCTCGGCAAGCCCGCGCCCGCCTGCCCCGCGGACAGCCTGATCCACGGCCGCCACCGCTGAGCCCTCACGGCCGCCGCCGGTGACAGAGCGTCGTAGTCCCCTGCACGCCCGCCAGGGCGGTCCCCGGCTGGCCTACCCTTGAGACTCCCGGTCAGGCCCGGCCCGTCGTCACCGGGCGTCGGGGGGTTACCGGACGTCGAGGAACTCGAGGACTGCGCGGACTGATATGAATCACGGCCAGCTCGCCGCTCTGGGAAGGGCGCTTCGGGTGCTCGGGGAGCACGGGGAGGCGTTGGGTGCCGACACCCCGGATGCGCGGCTGCATGAGATCAAGGCGGATCTGCGGCGGGCGCTCGATCTGCTGGACGAGAGTGTCGCCGGCGGCGCGCCCGCCACCCGGTGCCCGGAGCATCCGCAGGGCCCCGTGGACGAGAGCGCGCCCGACCTGTGTCTGCTGTGCGAGACGCGGCGGCGGGCCGCCCGGCGGTCGGAGTTCCAGGGCCGGCCGGGCGCCGCCGGGCCCGCCCCCGCCGCGCCCTCGCGGTACGGCGTGCGCGGCGACCGGCCGCAGCCGCAGCAGCGCTGGCTGCCGGAGGCGTGGAACGGGCGCGAGTGGCAGCTGTGCGGGACGCCGAGGAGGGACCGGCGGGAGGCCGAGGCCTATCTCGCCGCGCAGCGGCGTTCGTCGCGGCCCGCCATGGCGTACCGGCTCGTGCACGAGTTCACCGACTACGAGGTGCTGCGGGTGTGGGGCACGCCCGTGCACGTCGACATCGAGCCCATGGGCAACCTGTAGGACCCGTCAAGGCCGAGCCAGGTCCCGTCACGCCGGCAGCGGCAGGGGCGGGAAGCCGTGCCCCTCCCAGATGCGTCTGCTGCGCTCCTCCGGGTACGGCGCCACGGACGGCTCGGCGTCGAGGATCTGCACCAGGCGGGTGTGCGGGTCGTGGGCCGGCCAGCCGGGGGCGCCCGTACGGGCGAAGGCCGTCCACGCGTCGCGCATGAAGACGGACAGTCGCTCCGCCTCCGGTGTGGGCCTGCCGCCGGGAAAGAGCAGGCCGCCCAGGTCCGCGCCGTACGTGCCGAAGAGCAGCGGGATGTCCAGGCCGTGGCAGGCGCCCATCAGGCCGCCGCTCTCGGGGGCCCGCCAGGTCAGTTCGCAGACGTGGGCCCGGCCGCCGCCGGTGTGCTGGGCCTCGGCGAGCCGCAGGCTCGGTATCGCGAACAGCCAGTCGGTCTGGACGCGTTCGAAGAGCTGCTCGGCGGAGGCTTCGGGGTAGGCCGCGCGGTAGGCCTTCTCACCGGCCTCGCCGCCCGGGGCGTACAGCCGCAGGGTCGCCGCCGCCAGGTCGTCCGTGATCCTGCCGTAGCGGCCCGACATGATGTGGAACAGGCGGTACTCGTCGCGGTTGTGGCCGACGAGGAGGTCCACCTCGCGTGCCGCGCCCGCCGCCAGCGCCTCCCAGGGGGTGGTGGGGAGGATCTCGCCGTCGACGACCGGGGCGAACGGCACGGTGGTCGGGGCGACCTGGCCCCAGCGGTCGGTGTACTGGGCCATCTTGGCGCCGAGCGCCGCGCCCGCCTCGGTGAGGCGCTGGGGCTCGACCGCCGCCAGATCGGCGGCCGTGGGGCCGCGGCCCGCCTCGGTGGCCAGTGCCGCGGCCAGGTCGCGGGCCAGCTCGGCGGAGAAGAACGTGCCGGGCACGGACTGGGCCACCGCGCGCCGGAACAGGCCCCGCGCTCTCGGCATCGCCAGCAGGGAGGCGATGGAGCCCGCGCCCGCCGACTCGCCGAAGACCGTGACCTGGGCCGGGTCGCCGCCGAAGGCCGTGATGTTCTCCTGGACCCACTCCAGGGCCGCCATCTGGTCCAGCAGGCCGCGGTTGGCCGGGGCGCCGTCCCAGTGGGCGAAACCCTCCATCCCCACCCGGTAGTTGAAGGTGACGACCACCACGTCGCCCTCGTGGACGAGGTGCCGCGGGTCGTAGCCGGGCTGGCCGCCGTGGCCCAGTTTGAAGGCGCCGCCGTAGATCCACACCATCACCGGGCGGGCGGCGGACGGGTCGGGGTCGGGCGTCCACACGTTGACCGTGAGCCAGTCGTCCGCCTGCGGGGCGGGGAGCTGGGCCGTGCGCCCCAGGAAGCCGGTCTCCTGCGGGGGCGGCGGGCCGAACGCGTACGCCTCGCGCACGCCGTCCCAGGGGCGGGGCGGGCGCGGGGCCTGGAAGCGGGCCGCGCCGACCGGCGGAGCGGCGAACGGGATGCCCCGGAACACCGACAACCCCCGCTCCCGCAGGCCGCGCACCGCGCCGGAGGCGGTGCGCACCACGGGGCCGGGGCCGTCGGCGTCCGGGACGCCGCTTCGGGGGGCGCCGCTCTCCGGGGACGGGGACTCGCTCGTCGTCATGCTCGCTCCTCGGTCCTCACTGGTCGTCAGAAGAACGCCCGGCGGCGATCACGAGTGCCCGTCGGAGAGCACCGGAAAGAAGGAGTTTCAGCTGAGCGTCTTCACGGAAGCCGCGTCGTACGGCTTCAGCTCCTCGAAGCGGTCGGCGAGCACCTTGGCCGCCCACTCGGGGTCCTGGAGCAGCGCGCGGCCGACGGCGACCATGTCGAACTCCTCGGCCTCCAGGCGGTCCAGGAGGTTGTCGATGCCCTTGACCGGGGAGCCCTCGCCCTGGAAGGCGTTGATGAAGTCGCCGTCGAGGCCGACCGAGCCGACGGTGATGGTCTGCTTGCCGGTGAGCTTCTTCGTCCAGCCGGCCAGGTTCAGGTCCGAGCCGTCGAACTCCGGCAGCCAGTAACGGCGCGTGGAGGCGTGGAAGACGTCGACGCCGGCCGCGGCCAGCGGGGTGAGGATCGCCTCCAGCTCCTCCGGGGTCTCGGCGAGCCGGGCGGTGTAGTCCTGCTGCTTCCACTGCGAGTAGCGGAAGATGACCGGGAACTCCGGGGAGACCCGCTCGCGGACCGCCGCGACGATCTCCGCGGCGAACCTGGTGCGGGCCACCGGGTCGCCGCCGTAGGCGTCGGCGCGGCGGTTGGTGCCCTCCCACAGGAACTGGTCGACCAGGTAGCCGTGGGCGCCGTGGATCTCCACGCCGTCGAAGCCGATGCGCTCGGCGTCGGCGGCCGCCTGGGCGAACGCGGCGACGACGTCGTCGATGTCCTTCTGCGTCATGGCCTTGCCGGTGGGCTCGGCGCCCGCGGTCACGAGACCGGACGGGCCCATCGCGGGCGCCTCGGGGAACGGCGGCTTGCCCTCCCTGCGGACCATGCCGATGTGCCACAGCTGGGGCACGATCGTGCCGCCCGCCTCGTGCACGGCCTCGGCCACCTTCGCCCAGCCCGCCAGCTGCTCCTCGCCGTGGAACCGCGGCACCCGGTCACTCTCGCCGGCCGAGGGGTGCCCCACGTACGTGCCCTCGGTGACGATCAGGCCGACACCGGCGGCGGCACGGCGGGCGTAGTACGACAGCACGTCCTCGCCCGGGACGCCGCCCGGGGAGAACATACGGGTCATCGGCGCCATCGCGATGCGGTTCGGCACGGTCAGGCCGTTCAGCGTGATCGGACGGGACAGGATCTGGGCCGCGCGTGAGGCGGACGTGGTGACGGTCACGTGGGGGCTCCTGGTGAATGACTCGACTGACCGAATGGTATGTGTGCGCGCATTGTTGCAGCTTCTGAAGTAACCGCCTATGCGCCGGGCCACATTCCCGCCCCCGCCGAGCCCTCAGGTGACGCCGCTCACACTGGCCCGGTTCAACTGCCGCACCCGCTCCCGCAGCACCGCCTCCGGCGGCGCGGGCTCCACCGACTCCGGCGGACAGTCCCACTCCCGCCCGCCGCCGAGGGGCCGCAACTGCACCCGGCCGCCCACGCGCCCCATCACCTCACCGACCCGCCCGCTGCGCGCGTCGACGGCATACTCGCACGCACGGTTCAGAGCGGCCGCCAGCCGGGAGGCCACACCGATGTTGCAGCGCCCCAGGTCGACCAGGGCGTACGGATCCTCTCCCGGGACGCTCAACGGGTCGACCCGGAGGGAGGGCAGGACGACGCCGACCCGGCACAGGGCCGCGCGCAGCCGCTCGACGGCTTCCTCGGCCGTGCGGGCGGGCCTGTCGTCGGCGTTCGTTTCCTTCACTTCCATTGCGCCATTTCCTCCACGCTGAGTGTTCCCTTTCGCCACACAGCGTGGCCGTCGACGCCCTAACCTGGCCAGATACAGCGTCCCAACAACGTTGTCCGTAGGACGAGGAGTTGCCATGCCGGGACCGAAGGACCTCGACCCGTCCTCATCACCACGCGCCCTGCTGGGCGCGGAGTTACGGCACGCCCGCGAGCGGAACGGCCTGAGCCAGGAGCAGCTGGGGCAACGGCTGTTCGTCAGCGGGTCGTTCATCGGGCAACTGGAGGCGGGGACGCGGCGGATCCAGCCGGACCTCGCGCGGATGCTGGATGACGTCCTGGGTACGGACGGGTTCTTCAGGCGGAACTGCAAGGCGGCGGCCAAGTCCAAGTTCCACGAGGACTTCGTGGAGGCGGCGGAGGCCGAGGCTCAAGCCACGGCGATCAGGCAGTACACCCCGCTTCTGATCCCCGGACTGCTCCAGACACGCGGGTACGCACGGGCCGTGAACCGCGCCTACGACCCGATGACGCCCGAGGAGACCGTCGAGGAGTGGGTGCAGGGCCGAATGGAGCGGACCCGTCTGCTCGACCACCCAACAAAGCCGGTGTTGTGGACGGTGCTTGACGAGGCCGCGTTGCGTCGGGCGGTCGGGGACCGGGCGGTGATGACGGAGGCCCTGCGGCACGTCTCCGCACTGATGCGCCGACGCCGGGCCATCGTGCAGGTGCTGCCCTTCAGCGCGGGAGCGCACCCGGCGATGGAGGGCGCCCTGAAGCTCATGGAGTTCGAGGACGCCCCTCCCCTGGTCTACTTCGAGGGAGTGCGCACCGGTCGGCTGGAGGACGACCCGGCCACGGTCGCCCGGCTGAGGTTGGTGTTCGACCTCCTCGTGGCCTCCGCGCTGTCACCAGAGAAGTCCCTGGCTCTGGTCGAGGCGTTGGCGGAGGATTACGCCCATGAGGAACATCCCTGAGTACGACCTGAGCACGGCCGAATGGCACAAGTCGAGCTACAGCGGGGGCGGCGGCAACGACTGCCTGGAAGTCACCCACGACCTTCCCGCCCTCGTCCCCGTCCGCGACTCCAAGAACCCCCACGGCCCGAAGCTCGTGTTCCGGCCCTCGGCCTGGTCCGCGTTCGTCGATCACCTCAAGCGTCCCCAGAGTTGAGTCGCCGTCTGTTCCGTGAACTCCGTCGGTGACGGAGACGTCGGCAGCTGGGCAGGCACCGTCGTGTCCTTCTTCTCGCCCGGCTTGTCGGCGAAGAGGGCGACGGTCAGGGTGAGCCGGTCGTCGTAGGCGACGGTCCACACCGTGCGGCGGGTGATGCCGCCGCCCGCTCCCGCCGTGAACAGGTTCGCCGGAGGGCCGCCGGACGGGGTGGTCCGGACGCCGCCCGGGACCGGCGCGGCCGCAGCGCGGGCCGCCTTCTCGGGCAGGACCCGGTGGCGGTCGGGGTGCGCGGAGTAGACGGTACGGCCGTCGCGGGTGATGCGGGCGACGGTGTACGGCTCGGCGTACATGCCGTCGGCCGCGACCGCCGCGTACGCCGACGTGAGCTTCAGCGGTGTGGGCGCGGCCGTCTTCTGGAACCCGGCGAGCGGCGCCCCGAACGGCCGATCCGCCAGCGGCGTCATGGCCTCACCCGCCTCCACCGCCCCGCTCACCGCGTCGTTGAAGGGTTGCCGGGCGTAGTCCGACCCGCCGTACAGCACCCGCACCGCACCGTCGCCGGGCTCGATGCCGACGACCGCGGTGTGCAGCCGCACACCGCCCTTGGCGGACTTCAGGCCCTTGACCTGTTCCGCGGTGGAGTCCTGCAGGGGGAGGTCGAAGGTGGTGCGCACGGTGTAGCCGCCGCGCGCCAGCTGGTCCTCGCTGATGCCGAGCCGGTGGGCGGCCTCTTTCGCCGCGACGTCGATCAGGTACTGCCGCTGTCCGTCGGTCGCTCCGGGCGGATAGAACCGGAACGCCGGGAAGCGGGCCTCGGCCCGCTGTTTCGCCGTGATGCTCCCGCTCCCCGCCATCGCGTCCAGCACCCACTCCCAGCGGCGTTGGAGCGTCGCCGTGACCTTCGGGTCCGAGCCGGCCTTCTCGTAGTAGGAAGGCAGGTTGATGATGGCGGCCAGGGCGGCGCCCTGGGAGACCGTGAGATCCTTGGTGTCGACGTCGAAGTAGTTGCGCGCGGCCGACTGGATGCCGGCGGCGCCCCGGCCGAAGTACACGGTGTTGAGGTAGCCCTCCAGGATCTCGTCCTTGGAGCGCGTACGGTCCAGCTTGAGCGCGATCAGCGCCTCGCGCGCCTTGCGTGACAGGGTCTGCTCGGGGCTGAGCAGCGCGTTCTTGACGTACTGCTGGGTGATGGTGGAGCCGCCCTGCCGCTCGCCGCCGGTCAGCGCCGCCCCGACGGCACGGACGAGGGCCTTCGGGGAGACGCCGGAGTCGGTCCGGAAGGAACGGTTCTCCGCGGCGATCACCGCGTCCTGGACGTACCGGGGAACCTGCGACAGCGGCACTTCCTGACGGTCCACCGGGCCCCGGCGGCCCAGGTAGGCGCCCTTCCCGTCGAGGAAGACGGTGCTCTGGACGACCGTGTCCGGGTGCGGCTCGGGAATGACGGTGAGCTTGTACGCGACGACGACCGCGCCGACCAGCAGGGCGAGCAGGAGCAGGAAGGCGGCCAGCAGCCGGCGGGCGATACGGCCCCGGTTGCGGCGCAGCCGGACGCGGAGCGGGACGCGTCGCGAACTCGCGGACCTGCGCGCCGCTTTGAACGCCCGCTCGGGCCCCGCCTTCTGGCCCTCCTCCCCGGGCTTCTCCCTGGGCTCCTCCTTGAGCTCCGGGGTCATGCCCACCACCCCCCGCTCCGCAGCCGTGCCACGACGGTGCCCGCGGCGTCGTACACCCTGACGCCCTCGCCGCCCTCACCGCCCCCGGCGCTCCGGGCCTTCTCCATGCCCTCGACGACGAGCGTCTTGGTGTCCTGGGCGGACAGTGCCGTGGTCGCGTACCAGACGCCCCAGCCGGGGCTGCCGGCCAGGGTGAGCACCTTGGCCGGGACCTCGCCGTGGGCGGTGCTCAGCTCGACACGTCCCGGGTCACCGGAGACGCCGTAGTACAGGCCGGACAGGAAGTACCCGCCCTTCACCGGCGCCGCCTGCAGGGACACCCCCGGCTCGTGGCGCGGGTAGGCGTCCAACGCGCGGAACTGGTCGGCCTGTTCCGGCGTCGAGCAGTGGCTGCCGTCCGCGGTCAGCCACATCTCCACGCCGGGCGCCGCCTGCACCCGCTCCCCGGGCGCCACGATCCGTATGGAACCCACCGCCCGGACGGCCACCGCGCCGGAGGAGCCGTCCGGGCCGCTCCCGGCTACCCGGACGGCGGCGAGGAAGCCCCCGGCCGCCAGCACCGCCGCACAGGTTCCGGCGACCACCGCGGCCCGGCGCCGCCGCCACGCCCGTCCGCGCGCGGTCACCTCGTCCAGCGGGAGCGGGCCGGGAGTCACGTCACCGGCCACGGTGGCGTAGGCCTCGCGCAGCCGCCGTTCGTCGCCTCCGGCCGCCTTCGTCCCACGCTTGGCGAGGTGGCGCACGGCGCCCTTGGAGACGCCGAGCAACTGACCGATCTGCGCGTCCGGCAGCCCCTCCCCGTACCGCAGCACCAGCACGGCCCGTTGCCGTGCGGAGCGCCGCACGAGCGGCCACGGACGCCGCAGCCAGCTGCGCACGAGGTGACGCCGTACGTGGAAGTCGATGTCGTTGCGCGGAACGCGGCGCCAGCGCGCGTACGTCCGTATGAGCGTCCTTCTGGCCAGTTCGTCCGCCTCGGGCAGGTTCTCGGTGAGCAACATCGCGGTGACGAGAAGCCGGGGCCAGCAGGTGCGCGCGTAGGCGGCGAAGTCGTCATGGATCCGGGCACCCGTCCGCATCGTCTTCTCCTTGGGTCACGTGTGTTTCGATGTACGCCGCTCACGCGGCCCACGCGACCTGTACGCACGGGCGGGACGGGCGGGTTGCACGGGAGACGGAAACCCAGGAAGACGCGGCACGGCTCAGCAAGACGCGGCATGACGCGGCAAGACTCCGGCGGAGGGCATGACCGAGGACGAGTTCGACGCTTTCTACGCGGCGGCCTTTCCCCGCCTGACCGGGCAGTTGTATGCCTTCACCGGGGACCACGGCGAGGCCCAGGACGTGGTGCAGGAGGCGTTCGTACGCGCCTGGGACCGGCGCAAGTCGTTCCTGGCCGACAGCGCCCCCGAGGCCTGGATCCGCACGGTCGCGGTACGGCTGGCGGTCAGCCGCTGGCGGCGCGCCAGGCGCTGGCTGGAGCTGATGCGCCGGCACACGCCGCCCGAGTCGGTTCCCGGCCCGGGGCCCGAACACACCGCACTGGTGGCCGCGTTGCGCCAATTGCCCCAGGCGCAGCGGTTGGCGATCGTCCTGCACCATCTGTGCGACCTGAGCGTCGAGCAGGTAGCCTCCGAGACCGGCGCGCCCGTGGGCACGGTCAAGGCCCGGCTGTCGCGGGGCCGGGCGGCACTGGCGAAGCAGCTGGGCACGGACGAGGCCGATGAGCCGGTACGGAAGGAGGGCGGCCGTGTCGGACGAGCTCACCACGGATGAACTGACCGCCGTGCTCCGCGGGCTGGCGACGGCGCACGAGACGCACCCGTCCGTCGCCGCCCCCGAGATCCGGCGCCGGGCCGTTCGCCGGGGACGCCGCCGTCGCACGGCCCTCGCCCTCGGCGCGGGCGCCGCGGCCCTCGCCCTGGCGGCGTTCGCGCTGACGCTGGGCTCGGGCGACGCCCCGGCCCGTCGTCAGGCCCCGGCGGCCACCGCTCCCCGGCCACCGGCGTCCCCCACCCCTCTCACGACCCCGGTCACCGGCGTCGTCGACTTCGAGAAGCGGGCCCTGACCGTCGACGGCCGGGTCATGCCCATCACCTCGGGCTTCCCGACCCGCGCCTCCGCCCGCCTGCTGACCGTCGCCGCGAAACTCGACCTCACGCGGGACACCGTCGACGCACTCGCCAGGTCCGCCTGCAAGGTGGCCGAACCGTACGTGGTCGAACTCCGCGGCACCGACGGGTCCAGCCTCTACGCCGGCTCACTGAGCTGCGCCCCCCGGACCGGCACCTGGATCGGCCTCGACGCGAAGAACGCCGTATGGCTCTACAACAGGCTGAAGCCGGGCGACACGCTGTCGGTGGCGGTCACGCCGAGCGCCTAGCCCCGGCACACGCCCGAGGGCGGCACCCCCGGCCGGAAGCCGTGGGTGCCGCCCTCGGTTCATAGGACAGGCGATCAACCAGAGGTCGATCAGAAGTCCATGTCACCGCCCGGCATGCCGCCGCCGGCCGGCGCGGCGGCCTTCTCCGGCTTGTCGGCGATGACGGCCTCGGTGGTGAGGAACAGCGCGGCGATGGAGGCGGCGTTCTGCAGCGCGGAACGGGTCACCTTCGCCGGGTCGATGATGCCCTCGGCGACCAGGTCGACGTACTCGCCGGTCGCGGCGTTCAGGCCGTGGCCCGGGGTCAGGTTGCGGACCTTCTCCACCACGACGCCGCCCTCGAGGCCGGCGTTGACGGCGATCTGCTTCAGCGGGGCCTCGAGCGCGATGCGGACGGCGTTGGCGCCGGTCGCCTCGTCACCCTCGAGCTCCAGCTTCTCGAAGACCTGGGAGGCCTGCAGCAGGGCCACGCCACCACCGGCGACGATGCCCTCCTCGACGGCGGCCTTCGCGTTGCGGACGGCGTCCTCGATGCGGTGCTTGCGCTCCTTGAGCTCCACCTCGGTGGCGGCGCCGGCCTTGATGACCGCGACACCGCCGGCGAGCTTCGCCAGGCGCTCCTGCAGCTTCTCGCGGTCGTAGTCGGAGTCGCTGTTCTCGATCTCGGCGCGGATCTGGTTGACGCGGCCGTTGACCTGCTCGGAGGAGCCGGCGCCGTCGACGATGGTGGTCTCGTCCTTGGTGATGACGACCTTGCGGGCGCGGCCCAGGAGGTCCAGGGTCGCGTTCTCCAGCTTGAGGCCGACCTCCTCGGAGATGACCTCGCCGCCGGTGAGGATGGCGATGTCGCCGAGCATGGCCTTGCGGCGGTCGCCGAAGCCCGGGGCCTTGACGGCGACGGACTTGAAGGTGCCGCGGATCTTGTTGACGACCAGGGTCGACAGGGCCTCGCCCTCGACGTCCTCGGCGATGATCAGCAGCGGCTTGCCCGACTGCATGACCTTCTCCAGCAGCGGGAGCAGGTCCTTGACCGAGGAGATCTTGGAGTTGGCGATGAGGATGTACGGGTCCTCGAGCACCGCCTCCATGCGCTCCATGTCGGTCGCGAAGTAGGCGGAGATGTAGCCCTTGTCGAAGCGCATGCCCTCGGTGAGCTCGAGCTCCAGGCCGAAGGTGTTGCTCTCCTCGACGGTGATGACGCCTTCCTTGCCGACCTTGTCCATGGCCTCGGCGATCAGCTCGCCGATCTGGGTGTCGGCGGCGGAGATGGACGCGGTGGAGGCGATCTGCTCCTTGGTCTCGACGTCCTTCGCCTGCTCCAGCAGGGCGGCGGAGACGGCCTCCACGGCCTTCTCGATACCGCGCTTCAGAGCCATCGGGTTGGCGCCGGCGGCGACGTTGCGCAGGCCCTCCTTGACCAGGGCCTGGGCGAGAACGGTCGCCGTGGTCGTACCGTCACCGGCGACGTCGTCCGTCTTCTTGGCGACTTCCTTGACCAGCTCGGCGCCGATCTTCTCGTACGGGTCCTCGAGCTCGATCTCCTTGGCGATGGAGACACCGTCGTTGGTGATCGTGGGGGCGCCCCACTTCTTCTCGAGGACGACGTTGCGGCCCTTGGGGCCGAGCGTCACCTTCACGGCGTCCGCGAGCTGGTTCATGCCGCGCTCGAGGCCGCGCCGCGCCTCCTCGTCGAACGCGATGATCTTGGCCATGTGAAGTGGTCCCTCCAGGACTGGGGGTGATTCCTTCGGACCGCGCCCGCGCCCGCGACGGACGGCTCGCCGGCCTCGTGGTTCCTTGCCCCACCCAGCCTGCGGGCCTCACCGACCCGGTCCTTCACTGTCACTCTCACCTTCAGAGTGCTAACGCCAATGATTAGCACTCGGGCATGCCGAGTGCAAGCGCCTACAGGGGTACGGCGGCCCTCGTCAGCCGCGCGCGAACACGGGTGACCGCCCCGGCCGGCCCGGCCGGCTCCGGGCACGGCGAAGGGCCCGCACCCTGTGCGAGGTGCGGGCCCTTCGGCGGAAACATTCAGGCGGTGACGCGAACCATGTCGGCCTGCGGGCCCTTCTGGCCCTGCGAGATCTCGAACTCGACCCGCTGGCCCTCTTCCAGGGTGCGGTAGCCGTCCATCTGAATCGCGCTGTAGTGGACGAAGACGTCCGCACCACCGTCGACCGCGATGAAGCCGTACCCCTTCTCCGCGTTGAACCACTTGACGGTGCCCTGAGCCATGCCTAACTCCCCTATTACTGGCCCTTGCACAGATCCACACTTCGCGGACCCGGGTCAGACCTCACCCCCCAACGGTCGGGGGCGTGCGCCGGAACGCGTCGACCGCGGCTGAATGTATCTGTCCAACTGCCGTCTGCAACAGGTCAATCGGACGAGAATTCTGGACGGCGACGGTCCGGAATGTGGTGAGAATTCGCCCGACTTCAGGGCAAGTCGGGCTCCACAAAGCAC
Organism: Streptomyces sp. NBC_00557; assembly: GCF_036345995.1. Taxonomy (NCBI): domain Bacteria; kingdom Bacillati; phylum Actinomycetota; class Actinomycetes; order Kitasatosporales; family Streptomycetaceae; genus Streptomyces; species Streptomyces sp. NBC_00557. The sequence continues at coordinate 4,460,812 of NZ_CP107796.1, read as the reverse complement.
TACAAAAGCCGCATAAAGCCCGCATAGTTTGGCTACTTCTTGTCGGGCGTGCGGCATGAATGCGGGGTTCCCGACCTGTCCGACCGGGAGCGCGTTCCCCAACTCTACCGCGCTCAATCACACAGAATGGCCCCCTCCGCTTCTCTCACGGAGGGGGCCATTCAACGAACAACGAGTAACAGCCATTACCCAAGGTAATGATCAGCCGCCGGCGACCGCCGGAATGATGGAGACACCGGCGCCGTCCGGCGTGGCCGTCTCGAGGCCCTGCTCGAAGCGGACGTCGTCGTCGTTGACGTAGACGTTGACGAACCGGCGCAGCTTGCCCTGGTCGTCCAGGACGCGCGCGGCGATGCCGGTGTGGTTCTTCTCCAGGTCCTCGATGACCTCGGCGAGGGTGGCGCCCTCGGCGGTCACCTCGGCCTGGCCGCCGGTGTAGGTGCGCAGGATGGTGGGGATGCGAACGGTCACGCTCATGCGGTGGGACCTCCGGTCGGGTTCACAGGTACGGCGGGGCGGCGCCCCAGGGGCGCGAGAGCTTGGGGGCGACCAGCCCCACCGGCCCGCGGACGAAACGATAGGACGAGGCCGCTAGACGAGCCCCGCCTCGCGGAACGAGTCGAGGGTGGGACGAATCGTCGCGGTCAGCCCGGTGCCGGCCACCGCGTCCAGCGTCTTCAGGCCGTCGCCGGTGTTGAGGACCACCGTGGTCTTCGTCGGGTCCAGGACGCCGTCCTTGAGCAGCTTGCGGGTGACGCCGACGGTCACGCCGCCCGCCGTCTCCGCGAAGATGCCCTCGGTGCGGGCCAGCAGCTTGATGGCGTCGACGACTTCCTCGTCCGTGACGTCCTCCACGGCGCCACCGGTGCGGCGCGCGATGTCCAGGACGTACGGCCCGTCGGCCGGGTTGCCGATGGCGAGCGACTTGGCGATGGTGTTCGGCTTCTGGGGCCGTACGACGTCGTGCCCGGCCTTGAAGGCGGTCGACACCGGCGAGCAGCCCTCGGCCTGGGCGCCGAAGATCCGGTACGGCTTGTCCTCGACGAGACCGAGCTTGATCAGCTCCTGCAGCCCCTTGTCGATCTTGGTGAGCTGGGAGCCGGAGGCGATCGGGACGACGATCTGGTCGGGCAGCCGCCAGCCGAGCTGCTCGCAGATCTCGTACGCCAGCGTCTTGGAGCCCTCCGCGTAGTACGGCCGCAGGTTGACGTTGACGAAGCCCCAGCCCTCGCCGGCCGGGTCGCCGATCAGCTCGGAGCAGAAGCGGTTCACGTCGTCGTAGTTGCCCTCGATGCCGACGAGGTCGCCGCCGTAGACCGCGGCCATGACGACCTTGCCCTGCTCCAGGTCGTGCGGGATGAACACGCAGGAGCGGAAGCCGGCGCGGGCGGCGGCGGCGCCGACGGCGCCGGCCAGGTTGCCGGTGGAGGAGCAGGACAGGGTGGTGAAGCTGAAGGCGCGCGCGGCCTCCAGGGCTTGCGCGACCACGCGGTCCTTGAAGGAGTGGGTCGGGTTGCCGGAGTCGTCCTTGACGAACAGGCCGCCGGTGACGCCGAGTTCGGCCGCGAGGTTGTCGGCCTTGACCAGCTTGGTCCAGCCCGGGTTCAGGTTCGGCTTGTCGGCCACGTCCGCCGGGACGGGCAGCAGCGGGGCGTAGCGCCAGATGTTCGCCGGGCCGGACTCGATGCGGCGGCGCAGTTCCTCGGTGTCGTAGGCGGAGAAGTCGTAGGCGATCTCCAGCGGGCCGAAACACTCCTCGCAGGCGAAGACCGGGCCGAGCGGGACGCGGTGACCGCACTCGCGACAGCTCAGGGCCGCGGCGGGGCCGAGATCGACGGTGGAACTGCTGGAGCTTGCAACTGTCTGCACAGCCATGTGAGGCGAGGCCCTTTCTCCTCATCTTCCTCACGACGCATCTCGCCGTGAGACGGATTTGGCACCTTCCCTAGCCGGGAGCCTCGCGGAGCGATCAGCAGTGATCTACGAGAACCGACTGGAGGGTTGCCGGGGCTTCATCGGGCCGTGTCCCTCTGCCCCTCTGGATGAGCGGTATGCGGTTGTCGACGCACGCTGACCCCCGACATGCGATGGTCACCGGCGTTGTTCAAGACTGTAACCGAAGGCCAGGACAGTTGAGATAGTCGTCCGAACCGCGAGATGGATCACACGGTGCAGCCCGTGCGATCACGAACAGTGAGGAGCCGCAGACCGTGCTGGAAGAAGTCGAGCGCTGGCTGGCCACCCGCTCCTGGTCCGTGGCCGATCGCCCGCTCCACCGGATCCTCGCCGCCAAGCAGCGCACGGGCCAGACGATCAGCGTCGTGCTGCCCGCGCTCAACGAGGAGGAGACGGTCGGCGACATCGTCGCGGTCATCCGCCGCGACCTCGTGGAACGGGTCCCGCTCGTCGACGAGATCGTCGTGGTCGACTCCGGCTCCACCGACCGCACCTCCCAGGTCGCCGCCGCCGCGGGCGCCCGGGTCGTTCACCGGGACGAGATCCTGCCGCGCGTTCCGGCCGTCCCCGGCAAGGGTGAGGTGCTGTGGCGCTCCCTGCTGGTGACCAGCGGCGACATCGTCTGCTTCATCGACGCGGATCTCAGGGACTTCTCCGCCGACTTCGTCTCCGGGATCGTCGGCCCGCTGCTCACCGACCCCGGCGTGGACCTGGTCAAGGGCATGTACGACCGCCCGCTCGCCGGAACCGCGGGGCAGGGCGGCCGGGTCACCGAGCTGATGGCCCGCCCGCTGCTGAACATGCACTGGCCGCAGCTCGCCGGTTTCGTGCAGCCGCTGGGCGGCGAGTACGCGGCCCGGCGCAGCCTGCTGGAGCAGCTGCCGTTCCCCGTCGGCTACGGCGTGGAACTGGGCATGCTGGTGGACGCCCTGCACCTGGTCGGCCTCGACGCGCTGGCCCAGGTGGACGTGGGCGTGCGCAAGCACCGCCACCAGGACGGGCAGGCGCTCGGCCGGATGGCAGCCGCGATCTACCGCACCGCCCAGCTCAGGCTGGCGCGCGGCCACCTGGTGCGGCCCTGCCTCACCCAGTTCGAGCGGGGCGAGGACGGCTTCGAACCGCGCACCTACTCCGTGGACACCGAGGAGCGGCCGCCGATGCTGGAGATCGCGGAGTACGCGGAACGCAAGGTGGCGTGAACCGTTCGTATACGGCGGCGCGCCGGGCGCGACCGTACGTTTGAGCGTTTCCGGGCGGGGCTAGGTTGAGGACCATGGCTTCCACGGATGCTGCGGTCAAGAGAGCTCAGGTGCTGGTCGCGTCCAACCGCGGCCCGGTTTCGTACACGGTGGACGAGGGCGGTGCGCTGCGCGCCAGGCGGGGCGGCGGCGGGCTGGTCTCGGGACTGTCGGCCATCGGCTCGGACGCGGACTCGCTGTGGGTGTGCGCGGCGCTCGGCGACGGCGACCGCGAGGCCGTACGGCGGGCCGGCGGCGGGCTGCTGCCGGCCGAGGACAGCGGCGGGCAGCGGGTGCGGATGCTGGACATCGACGCGCGCGTGCACGCGGACGCCTACAACGGCATCGCCAACTCGGTGCTGTGGTTCGTGCATCACATGCTGTACCAGACCCCGCTGGAGCCGGTCTTCGACGCGGAGTTCCGCCGGCAGTGGGCGTCGTACGAGACCTACAACCGCGCGTTCGCCGAGGCGCTGGCCGAGGCGGCGGCCGACGGCGCGGCCGTCCTCGTCCAGGACTACCACCTGTGCCTGGTCCCCGGCATGCTGCGCGAGCTGCGCCCGGACCTGCGGATCGGTCACTTCTCGCACACGCCGTGGGCGCCGCCCGAGTACTTCCGGCTGCTCCCGGACGACATCCGCGAGCAGCTGATGGCGGGCATGCTCGGCGCCGACCGGGTGGCGTTCCTGACACAGCGCTGGGCGGACGCGTTCCGGGACTGCGCGCAGGCGGTCCTGGAGTCCGGGATGCCCGCGGACACGCGGATCGGCGTGCACGGTCTGGGCGCGGACGGGGACTTCCTGCGCAAGCGGGCGCACGAGCCGGACGTCGAGGAGCGGATGGCCGCGCTGCGCGAGGAGATCGGCGAGGGCCGCCGGACCATCGTCCGCGTCGACCGCACCGAGCTGTCCAAGAACATCGTGCGCGGCCTGTTGGCCTACCGGCAGCTGCTGGAGGACCACCCCGAGTGGCGGGAGCGGGTGGTGCACGTCGCGTTCGCCTATCCGTCCCGGCAGGACCTCGCCGTGTACCGGGACTACACAGACGCGGTGCAGCGAGTGGCCGAGGAGATCAACTCCGCGTACGGCACGGTCGGCTGGACCCCGGTGGTGCTGCACGTCAAGGACGACTTCGCGCGCTCGCTGGCCGCCTACCGGCTCGCCGACGTGGCCCTCGTCAACCCCATCCGGGACGGCATGAACCTGGTCGCCAAGGAGGTGCCGGTCGTCTCCGACGAGGGCTGCGCGCTGGTGCTGTCCCGGGAGGCGGGCGCGTACGAGGAGCTGGGCCCGCACGCGTTCGCGGTCAACCCCTACGACGTGCTGGAGACCGCGCGGGCGCTGCACGAGGCGCTGAGCCTGCCGGACGCGGAGCGGGCGGAGCGGTCGAAACGGCTGGCCGACGCGGCCACCGCGCTGCCGCCCGCCCGCTGGTTCCTGGACCAGCTGCGGGCACTCCAGGAACTTCAGCCGAGCTGAGCCGCGAGCGACCGCAGCAGGTGCACGACGCCGGCCGGGCCGTCGACCACCACGTCCGCGCGTTCCGCCAGTTCCGTGACCTCCGTGCTGCCGCTGCACACCAGCAGGCCGGGGACGCCGTCGGAGCGGAGCTTGTCGACGGCGGCGAAGGCGGGCAGGTCGCCGAGGTCGTCGCCGGCGTAGACGACGCACTCGGCGCCGGTCCTGCGGACGTGGTCGGCGAGCGCCACGCCCTTGTCCATGCCCGGCGGGCGCAGCTCCAGGACCATGCGGCCGGGCTCGACGATCAGTCCGTGCCGGGCGGCGAGGTCGGTGAGGGGGCCGCGCAGCGCCTCGAACGCGGCCTGCGGGTCGGCGGCGCGGCGGGTGTGCACCGCGACCGCCCGGCCCTTCTCCTCGATCCAGGTGCCGGGCCAGGCGCCGGCGCGGTCCAGCACGCCCGGCAGCTCGGCGCGGGCCGCCGCGACGCCGGGATGCGGGGCCGGGGCGGTGACCGTGCCGGTGACCGCGTCCCAGCGTTCGGCGCCGTAGTGGCCGAGGACGGTCAGGTGCTCCAGGCCGGGGACGCCGGCGAAGCCGCCGTAGCGGACGGCGACGCCGGCGGGGCGGCCGGTGATCACCGTGACGGAGGCGACCTTCGGGGCGAGGGCCGCGAGTGCGGGTACGGCTTCGGGGTGGGCGCGGGCCTGTTCGGGGTCGGCGACGATGGGGGCCAGCGTGCCGTCGAAGTCCAGGCCGACGAGCGCTGCGCGGGGCCTCGCCAGGAGTGCGGCGAGTCCGTCCCGGCCGGGCTGCGTGGCTGGGGTCGGCATAGGGTCCATACCGCGACAGTATCCAGCGCGGGCCGTCCTCACGCCTGGGGGCTCCGCCCGGCTGTGAAGGCGCCCTGCCAGACCTCAGCGCTCCGCTCTGCGGGACTCCCTCACCCTCCGCAGGCGGTTCACCGTCACCGGGTCCGCCGCCAGGGCTCGCTCGTCGTCCAGCAGGGCGTTGAGGAGCTGGTAGTAGCGGACCGGGGACAGGCCCAGTTGCTCGCGTATCGCGCGCTCCTTCGCGCCGGGGCCGGGGAAGCCGCGGCGCTCCAGGGCGAGGATGGCGTGTTCGCGCGGGCCGAGTTCCATGGCAGCCACCGTAGCGCCGGGCACTGACAGCGGCGGTCAGTTCCCGGCGCCGCTGTCCGCCGCCGTCGCCGTGGCCTGGAGGCGGCTGAGGACGCCGGCGGGATCGCCGCCGGGGGCGACGGCCTGGCCGATGTTCTGCTTCACGGCGGCGCTGACCGTCGCCCAGGAGGTCTTGCCGACGGGGTACAGCTCGGAGGTGGGCAGCTGGTCGAGGAAGGGGCGCAGGGCCTTGTCGGAGGCGGCGTCCGACTCGCTCATCGCCGTCGAGGCGGAGCCGGTGACCGGCAGCAGGCCGTACTCGCGGGAGAAGGCGAGGACGTTCTTGTCGCTGTAGACGAAGTCGAGGAAGTCGCCGATCTGGTCGCGGTGGCCGTTCTGCCGGAAGGCCATCATCCAGTCGGCGACGCCCATGGAGGACCGGGCCGGGCCGGTGCGCCCCGGCGTGGGCACCATGCCGAACTTCACGCCCTTCTTCTCGGCCTGCTGGATCAGCGTGGGGTGTCCGTTGAGCATGCCGACCTGGCCGTCGGCGAACGCGGCGAAGGCGTCCGCGCGGTTCAGCCTGCCGGGTGCGACCGGCCCGGTCAGGCCCTTGCCGACCAGGTCGTCCTTGAGCCAGGTGAAGGTCTGGACGTTCGGCGCGGAGTCGATGGTGTAGGTGCCGATGTCGTCGGTGTAGCCGTTGCCGTCGTTGTCGGAGCCGGCGCCGCTGAGCATCCACTGCATGGTCTCGGCCTGGGCCTCCTCGGGGCCGAGAGGGAGCGCGAAGGGGTACTTCACGCCCTTGTCCTTGAGGGCCCTGGCGTCGGCGGCCAGTTCGTCCCAGGTGGTGGGCGGGGTGATGCCGGCCTTGGCGAACAGGGTCTTGTTGTAGAAGAGCACGCGCGTGGAGGCGGCGAACGGGATGCCGTACTGCGTGTGGTTCCACTGCCCGGCCTCGGAGAGCTGGGAGAGGAAGTCGGCCTGGGTTCGTATGGAGAGCAGGTCGGAGGCCGGGTAGAGCTTGCCGGCGGCGGCGTAGTCGGCGTAGGCGCCGATCTGGGCCAGGTCGGGGGCGTGGCCGGCGGCGACCATGTCCTTCACCTTGGCGTCGACCTCGTTCCAGGAGTAGACGCTGACGTCGATCTTCACGCCGGGGTGCTTGGACTCGTACTCCTTGGCCAGGGCGTCCCAGTACTTCTTGGAGCTGTCGGCCGGGGAGTCGCCGTAGTCGGCGGCGACGAGTCTGAGGGTGACGTCGGAGGAGCCCGTGCTCCCGCAGCCGCCGAGGACCGCCGTCATGCCCAGTGCGGACACCACTGCGATCGTTCCTGCCGTACGCCGACGCACCCTCAAAACCTCAACCTTGCTGTCTGAACCGTTCAACATGTGGACACGTAAGGTCTACACCACGTGAGTGGACTAGACCTCTCCCGGGTGGGAGGGCCACACTAGGGACCGTGGTGAGACATGTCATCGCCCTCGACGTGGGCGGTACCGGGATGAAGGCCGCCCTCGTCGGCGACGACGGCGGGCTGCTCCACCGCGCCCGCCGCGCCACGGGCCGTGAGCGCGGACCGGACGCGGTGGTCGCGGCGATCCTCGACTTCGCCGCCGAGCTGCACGCGTACGGCCTCGCGCACTACGGCGAGGGCGCCGCCGCTGCCGGCATCGCGGTCCCCGGCATCGTGGACGAGGAGCGGGGCGTCGCCTCCTACGCGGCCAACCTCGGCTGGCGGGACGTACCGCTGCGCGCCCTGCTCGGCGAACGGCTCGGCATCCCGGTCGCCCTCGGCCACGACGTGCGCACCGGCGGGCTCGCCGAGGGCCGGATCGGCGCGGGCCGGGGCGCCGACCGGTTCCTGTTCGTGCCGCTCGGCACCGGGATCGCCGGCGCCATCGGCATCGACGGACGGGTGGAGGCGGGCGCGCACGGCTTCGCGGGCGAGATCGGCCACGTCGTCGTACGGCCCGGCGGGCTGCCGTGCCCCTGCGGGCAGCGCGGCTGCCTGGAGCGGTACGCCTCCGCGTCGGCCGTGAGCGAGGCGTGGGCCGCGGCCTGCGGGGACCCGGAGGCGGACGCCGCCGACTGCGCCAAGGCCGTCACGTCCGGCGATCCGAACGCCGTCCGGGTGTGGCAGGAGGCGGTCGACGCGCTCGCCGACGGCCTGGTCACCGCGCTCACCCTGCTGGACCCGCGCACCCTGATCATCGGCGGCGGGCTCGCCGAGGCCGGGGACGTGCTGTTCCGGCCCCTGCGGGACGCCGTACAGCGGCGGGTCACGTTCCAGAGACTCCCGGGCATCGTCCCGGCGGCGCTGGGGGACACGGCCGGCTGCCTCGGCGCGGGTCTGCTGGCCCGCGATCTCCTCGACCCCACCGACCCCTCGGAGGTAACCGCCTGATGGCTCCCAGCTTGGTTCTCGCAGGTGCTCGGGTGGTGCTGCCCAGCGGAGTGGTGGAGGACGGGCGCGTGTCCGTCGAGGGGACGCGGATCGTGGCCCGGGCCGCCGACAGCGCCCCGGTGATCGACGTGTCCGGCCACTGGCTGATCCCCGGTTTCGTCGACATCCACAACCACGGCGGCGGCGGAGCCTCCTTCTCCGGCACCGCCGACGACGTCCTCACGGCCGTCCGCACGCACCGCGCGCACGGCACCACCACGCTGGTCGCCTCCACCGTCACCGACGAGACGGACCTGCTGGCGCGGCAGGCCGGGATGCTGAGCGAACTGGCCGAGCAGGGCGAGATCGCCGGCATCCACTTCGAGGGACCGTTCATCTCGCCGTGCCGCAAGGGTGCGCACTCCGAGGCGCTCCTGCGCGACCCGGACCCGGCGGAGGTCCGCAAGCTGATCGACGCGGCGCGCGGCCGGGCGGTGATGGTCACGCTCGCCACGGAGCTGCCGGGCGGCGTCGACTCGGTACGGCTGCTCGCCGAGCACGGTGTCATCGCGGCGATCGGGCACACGGACGCCACGTACGAGCAGACGGTGCAGGCCATCGACGCGGGCGCGACGGTCGCCACCCACCTGTTCAACGCGATGCCCGCGCTGGGCCACCGCGCCCCCGGGCCCATCGCCGCGCTGCTGGAGGACGAGCGGGTCACGGTCGAGCTGATCAACGACGGCACGCACCTGCACCCGGCCGCGCTCCAGCTGGCCTTCCACCACGCGGGCGCGGACCGGGTCGCGTTCATCACCGACGCCATGGACGCGGCCGGCACCGGCGACGGCCGCTACATGCTCGGCCCGCTCGAGGTCGAGGTCAGCGAGGGCGTGGCCCGGCTGGTTCAGGGCGGCTCGATCGCGGGCTCCACGCTCACCCTGGACCGCGCGTTCAAGCGGGCGGTGACCGTGGACGGGCTGCCGGTGCAGGACGCCGTCACGGCCCTGTCCGTCAACCCGGCCCGCCTGCTGGGCCTGTTCGACCGCATCGGCTCCCTGGAGCCCGGCAAGGACGCCGACCTGCTCCTGGTGGACGCGGACTTCGACCTCAAGGGCGTGATGCGGCGGGGCGAGTGGGTGGTCACCCCGCCCCAACTGGCCTGATCCGCCCGCATTCTCCCCCGGCGGCGGCCTGCTCACGACTGGGCGGGCCGCCGTCTGTTTGGCATGATCGTGGACCCGGAAACCGACGGCAGGCGCGGGTGACGTGCCGCAGGGACTTCGAGGGAGGCCGGCCCGGGTGATCCTCACGGTCACGCTGAACACCGCTCTCGACCTCACCTATCGCGTGCGGTCGCTGCGGCCGCACGCCTCGCACCGGGTGTCGGAGGTCGTCGAGCGGGCCGGCGGCAAGGGAGTGAACGTGGCCCGGGTGCTGGCGGCGCTCGGGCACGAGGTGACGGTCACGGGGTTCGCGGGCGGCGGGACCGGGCGGGAGATACGCGACCGGCTGGCCGGGGTCCCCGGCCTGACCGACGCCCTCGTCCCCGTCTCGGGCCCGACCCGGCGCACGATCGCGATCGTCGACGAACTCTCCGGTGACACCACCCAGTTGAACGAGCCGGGCCCGCAGATAGCGCCCGCCGAGTGGGGCGCCTTCCTCGACCGCTACGACGAACTCCTGCCGTCCGCCTCGGCGGTGGCCCTGTGCGGCAGCCTGCCCCCGGGCGTGCCGGTGGGGGCGTACGCGAACCTGGTCCGGGTCGCCCGCGCCCACCGGGTCCCCGTGCTGCTGGACACCAGCGGCGAACCGCTGCGCCGCGGCGTGGCCGCCCGTCCCGACCTGGTCAAACCCAACGCCGAGGAACTGGCCGAACTCACCGGCTCCCACGAGCCGCTGCGCGCCACCCAGGACGCCCGCCGGCGCGGCGCCCACGCGGTCGTGGCCTCCCTCGGCCCGCAGGGCCTGCTGGCGGTCACCCCGGAGGGCCGCTGGCGCGCCGCCCCGCCGGCCGCGGTGCACGGCAACCCGACCGGCGCGGGCGACTCGGCGGTGGCGGGCCTGCTGTCCGGGCTCGTCCAGCAACTCCCCTGGCCGGACCGCCTGACCCGCGCGGCCGCCCTCTCGGCGGCGACCGTACGAGCACCGGCGGCGGGCGAGTTCGACCGGGCGGCGTACGAGGAACTGCTGGGACGGGTAGCGGTGACCGGGGTGGCCGGCGCGGCCTAGCCGTGCAGCGTGTGCTCGCCCTGCTGGAGCCAGAGCTGGTCGATCAGGGCGTTGCACTGGTCGCCGGGCTGGCAGGAGATGGAGATGGTGTTGGAGCCCTTGTTGAGGGTGGGGTACACGTAGGTCGTCGTCCAGCCGTGGGCGTAGTCGCCGTCCTTGGCGTGGGTGTAGTTCTTCAGCGGCAGTCCGGTGGCGAACGGCTTGCCGTTGATGCTGACCGTCATCTTCTGGTCCGGTCCGGCCACGCTGAAGTGCGTGAACAGGGTGTACTCGCCCTGCGCGGGGACGTCGTCGACGCTCCAGGTGATCGAGGCGCCGACCTGGTTCAGACCGCCCACGTAGGAGCCGTCGGAACTCTGCGCGCCCTTGACGTCCGAGGCCTTCGCCGCGCCGCCCGCCAGCTGGATGCCGTCGGCGGCCGCGTCGGTCTTCAGCTCGTTGTTCGCCGGTGAGTCGTTGTTCGACGGGCTCGGGCTGTGGTTCTGGGACCGGGTGGGGGACGTGCTGGGCCCGGCCTCGTTCTTCTTGTCGTCCGGGTTGCCGTTGAGCATGGCGATGCCGATGCCGATGACGACCGCGGCGACCACCGCGACCGCGCCGATCAGCAGGCCCTTGGTGTTCGGGCCGCGGCGGCCCGGTGCGGGGGGCGCGGAGCGGTGGGTGCTCGGCGGGGCGCCGCCGGGGAGGGTCTCGGGGGCCTGGTAGTAGGCGTTCGGCTGGCCGTAGCCGGCCTGCTGCTGCGGCATCGTCGGCTGGCCGTACGCCGGCTGCTGCTGGCCGTACTGACGCTCGCCCACCGTGCGCACTCTGCTGACCGAGTTCGGGTAGCCGTAACCGCCGGACGGCGGCTGAGCCCCTCTGGCCTGACCGTCGGCGTACAGGTAGCCGAACGGGTCGTCGTCCTCGGGCGTGCTCGGGCCGTTTTCGCCGGGCGTCATCCCTAGGTCTCCTCAGCGGGTGCGGGTGGATGCGGTACAGGTCTGGAAGTGCGAGCCTACCCGCTCTCGCTGCCCCAAACGGGTGACTCGGACCGCATCAGCGCGCTGACCTGGGGCTCACCCGGCGCGTCGGTGCTGTTTGGGACGAGATCGTTTCTCTACGTACATCCGCTCGTCGGCGGACTTCAACACTTCGTCCGCCGTCATGCCGCAGTGCGCCCACCCGATGCCGAAGCTGGCGCCCACCCGGACGGCCCGGCCCTCGGCCCGGATGGGCTGGATGATCTCGTTGCGCAGCCGTACGGCGAGGTCCTGGGCGTCGGCCCGGCCGAGACCGTCGGCGAGGATCACGAACTCGTCGCCGCCGAGCCGGGCGACCGTGTCGCCGTCCCGGACCCCGCGCGACAGCCTGCGCGCGACCTCGATGAGGACCGCGTCACCCGCGTTGTGCCCGAACCGGTCGTTGATCGACTTGAAGCCGTCGAGGTCGCAGAAGAGCACCGCGAGCCCCTTGGTGCCGTCGTCGCGGCCGTCCTCCGGGGCGACGGTGTGCACATGGTGGTCGTACGCGTCGTAGCCGTCCGTGCCCGGCCGGAAGTCGAAGCCGTGCCCCGCGGGCATGTCGAAGGCGGGGTGGCTGTAGGCCGCGTCCAGGGACTCCAACTCGGCGTGGGCCGGGCGCCGGCACAGCCGGGCCGCGAGGCGCGAGCGCAGCTCGGCGGAGTTCGGCAGGCCGGTGAGGGAGTCGTGCGAGGCGCGGTGGGCGAGCTGCAGCTCGCGGCGCTTGCGCTCCTCTATGTCCTCGACGTGGGTCAGCAGGAAGCGGGGGCCGTCGGCGGCGTCCGCGACGACGGAGTTGCGCAGCGACACCCAGACGTACGTGCCGTCCCGGCGGCCCAGGCGCAGCTCGGCGCGGCCGCCCTCCGCCGAGGTCCGCAGCAGGGTGCCGATGTCCTCGGGGTGGACCAGGTCGGAGAAGGAGTAGCGGCGCATCGCGGAGGCGGGGCGGCCCAGCAGGCGGCACAGGGCGTCGTTGGTGCGCAGGATGCGGCCGTGCTGCTCGCCGCCCATCTCGGCGATCGCCATGCCGGAGGGCGCGTACTCGAAGGCCTGCCTGAAGCTTTCCTCACTCGCCCGCAGGGCCTGCTGCTCGCGTTCCAGGCGGACGAGGGCGCGCTGCATGTTGGCGCGCAGCCGCGCGTTGCTGATCGCGATGGCGGCCTGGAAGGCGTACATCTGCAGGGCCTCGCGGCCCCAGGCGCCGGGCCGCCGGCCGTTGCGCGGCCGGTCGACGGATATGACGCCGAGCAGCTCACCGGAGCCGCCGCCCTGCACGCCCGGCGCGTACATGGGGGCGAAGAGGCGGTCGGAGGGGTGCCACTCGTCCTCGAAGCGCGGTGCGGGCCCGTCGGTGAACCACTGCGGTACGTCGTCGTCGTCCAGCACCCATCCCTCGGTGTGCGGGATGAAGACCAGGTCCCCCCAGCGCTCGCCCATGTTCAGCCGCCGCTCCCAGGACTCGCGGGAGCCGACCCGGCCGGTGATCAGGGCCTCGGCGGCGGAGTTCCCGGCGAACGCGGCGACGACGAGGTCGCCGTCGGGACGGACCAGGTTCACGCACGCCATCTCGTACCCGAGGGCGTGTACGGCGCCGTCGGCGACGGTCTGCAGTGTGTCGGCCAGGCTGCGTGCCGTGTTCATGTCGGCCATGACCTGGTGCAGCTGTCGCAGGGACGCAAGACGGACATACGGCTCCGACTCGGTCTCCATGCTCGCCCTCCCCCCGAGACCTCGCAGCGAATCAAGGGTTGTCTTCGGCGCTACTTAAGGGTTGCCTCTTACGGTGCTTTTCAGTTCCCCGCCACTGAATCACAGCGCGCTGCCCACTCGGTACACAGGGTCAACAATTCCTGCTTCTTGTGACTCAAGTCACAGGTGAACGTGAACAATTGAGTGGAGTTTCCGCGTTTTACCCGTGCGTTTTCTGATCGCATGCTTTGGGTGTACGTACACATCATGCACACACGCGTCCGCCGCTGGACCTAGGACCAGCCTCGGGCGGAGGCCCGATGCGGCCCGCGAACGGCGCAGACTAGCGTTTCCGGTGTGCTGAACAGTCCTTCCCCCACCGCCCTCGCCGCTTCCGGGCATGCTGAGGGGGTGAGCAACGACGAGTTCCGGGCCGCGATGTCCCGACTGGCCGCCGGAGTGGTCCTGGTGACCGCCCAGGAGCCGCCGCTGGACCCGGACGACCCGGACGCGCCGGGCACGGAGGACGTCGGCATGACCGCCACCGCCTTCCTGTCCGTCTCCCTGGACCCGCCGCTGGTCCTCGTGAGCCTGCGCACGGGCGCCCGCATGGACGACCTGCTCGACGAGCAGCCCCTGTGGGCGGTGTCGGTCCTCGCCGAGAGCCAGCGGCACATCGCCGGCCGCTTCGCCATGAAGGGCCGCATCAGCGACCGCCTGCTCTTCGAGGACATCCCCTACGTCCGCGGCGAGGTCACCGGCGCCCCGCTGGTGGGCGGGGCGCTGGCCACGCTCGAGTGCCGCACCGAGCAGCGGGTGACGGCCGGCGACCATACCCTCGTCATCGGCCGCGTCCTGACCGCGCGGGTACCGAGCGCGGAGGGCGGCCCGCTGCTGTACTTCCGGGGCCGCTACCGGCAGTTGGGCTGAGCCCCGCGCCCGGCCGGCGCGGGGCGGCCGGGCTACACCGGCTCGACGGTCAGCTCGGCCAGCTCCTCGGGGTCCGTCACCGCGTCGATGGACGTGATGCGGTCGGCGACGAAGGTGAACGTCAGCGCCCGCTCCAGGCGGCCCTGCACGTACACCACGAGCCCCGTCGCGCCGTCGACCAGCGCCGGCTGCGCCACCCGCGTCACGGCGGCGTAGCGCTTGGCGCCGGCGGCGACCTGCGCGGCACCGACGGTCACACCCGCCTCGCCGCGCGCCACCACGTCGGGGTCGAGCACCTCCAGCAGCCCGTCGAAGTCGCCCTCGCGCGCGGCCGCCAGGAAGGCCTCGACCACCTCCCGCTGCCGTACGAGATCGGTTTCGGGCGCGCCCGCGCCCCGCACCCGCCGCCGCGCCCGGCTGGCCAGCTGCCGCGCCGCGGCCGGGCTGCGCCCGAGCTGGTCGGCGATCTCCTCGAACGGCACCCCGAACAGGTCGTGCAGCACGAACGCCAGCCGCTCGGCCGGCGAGAGCGTGTCCAGGACGACCAGGAGGGCCAGCCCGACCGAGTCCGCGAGCACGGCGTCCTGCGCCGGGTCCGGCTCGGCGGAGGGACCCGGCCGCCAGGTGTCCAACGGCTCCTCGCCCCGTGACCGGCGGGAGCGGAGCATGTCGAGGCAGACCCGCCCGACGACCGTCGTCAGCCAGCCGCCGAGGTTGCCGACCTCGCTGGTGTCGGTCCTGCTCAGCCGGAACCACGCCTCCTGCACCGCGTCCTCGGCCTCCGCGGCCGAGCCCAGCATCCGGTAGGCGACGCCCCGCAGATGCGTCCGGTACGCCTCGAACCGCTCGGCGAGAAACGCGTCGTCACGGTGGTGCTGCTCATGCTCACTCATCGGGCTGCCCGGCCTCTTCCGTCCGTCGTCGCGGGTCTTCCACCTCACTGACGAACCGCGGAGCACGGATGTGACGCCGGAGGTGCCTTCCGTGGTGGCGGCCACACCCTGAAGGGCACACCCGGCCGGGGATCACCCCCAGTCGCGGCCCGAGCGGCCGCGCTTGGTCTCCGAGCGCTGCTTCTTCTCCCGCAGCCTGCGTTCGTTGATGCCGCGCGGGATCCGGGTGGGTCTGCGCGGCTTCGGCGGGGGCGCGCTCGCCTCCGCGAGGAGGGCCGCGAGGCGTACGGCGGCGGCCTCGCGGTTGCGCCACTGCGAGCGGTGCTCGGAGGCCCGCACGGACACCACGCCGTCGACGAGCCGGCCCGCCAGCCGCTTCAGCGCCCGCTCCTTCCACACCGGCGGCAGCGCCTCGGTGCGGGCGAGGTCGAAGCGCAGCTCCACGGCCGAGTCGCTGGTGTTGACGTGCTGTCCGCCGGGCCCGGACGACCTGGAGAAACGCCACACCAGCTCGGCCTCGGGGAGCGAGACGGAGCCGCGGATGACGTAAGGACCGGACATGCGTCCCATGTTCCCGGTCCCGGCCTGTCCCCGTCACCTGGATTTCCCGGCCGCGTCCTTCCGCCCGGCGGGAAGGACGCTCGGTAAAAAAGGTAAAGGGATCCGGAACCGCGGGGACCCCCCTCGACGTTCTTCGTGGTGACGGTAGCTTCAACGGCACTGCACCACCCATATCCAAGGGAAGGGACTCCCAACATGGCTGTAAGCCTGTCCAAGGGCGGCAACGTCTCGCTCACCAAGGAGGCTCCGGGCCTGACCGCCGTCACCGTGGGCCTCGGCTGGGACGTCCGCACCACCACCGGCACGGACTTCGACCTGGACGCCTCCGCCATCGCGGTGAACGCCCAGGGCAAGGTCTACTCGGACGCGCACTTCGTGTTCTTCAACAACAAGCAGACCCCGGACAACACCATCGTCCACACCGGCGACAACCGCACGGGCGAGGGCGCGGGCGACGACGAGGCGATCAACGTCAACCTGGCCGCGCTCCCGGCCGACATCGACAAGGTCGTCTTCCCGGTCTCCATCTACGACGCCGAGAACCGCGGCCAGAACTTCGGCCAGGTCCGCAACGCCTACATCCGCATCGTCAACCAGGCCGGCGGCGCCGAGATCGCCCGTTACGACCTCTCCGAGGACGCCGCCACCGAGACGGCCATGGTCTTCGGCGAGCTGTACCGCAACGGCGCGGAGTGGAAGTTCCGCGCGGTGGGCCAGGGTTACGCCTCGGGCCTGGTCGGCATCGCCCAGGACTTCGGCGTCAACGTCTGACGGACGCCGGACCCTGCACCGGGCTCCGGCCGCTTGTGTGAGGGCGCCCGGGCACCGGACGCGGGGCCGAACCCCCTGCCGCGGCGCCTCTGTCGGGGAGCCTCTGTCGCGGCGCCTCTGTATGCGGCCCTTCTCCACCGGGTCTGCGGTGTGGTGCCTCTGGTCGCGGGGAGCGGCGGTCTCCGGCCGCCGTCGGCCGCGGCCGGAGGCCCGGCGCCGCTGTGCGTCCGCCTGCGGGCCGGGACACGCGCGGGTTCCCGGCGGCGGAAAACCGGGAGTGGGCGGCGCCTCGGCGGGGTTAGCGTGCCCGGGTGATCCTGGAACCCCTTCCCGCCGACCGGGAGTTGCCGCCCGCGCTGCTGGCCGAGCTGACCGCGCTCTACGCGTCCAACCGCGAGTTCCACCGGCTCAGCGGCGACTTTCCCGACCCGGACGACATTCGCCCCGAGCAGGTCGCGACCGCGCTGGCCGGGGACCTGGCCGTGCCGGGCGCCGAGGTGCTGCTCGCCCGCACGGAGGACGGACGCCTCGTCGGCCTCGCCTGCACGCTCGCCCACCACCCCGACCCCGCCGACCCGGATCCGTGGATCGGGCTGCTGATGGTGGACGCGGCCGAGCACGGCAAGGGCCACGGCCGGGCCATCGCCGGGCTCGTCGAGGACCGCTTCCGCGCCCAGGGCCGGCGCAGCGCGGTACGGCTCGCCGTGCTCGAGAACAACCCCAAGGCCCTCGCCTTCTGGACCGCCCTCGGTTACGAGGTCGTCGGCCACCGCCCCGACCGCGCCCTCGGCCGCCCCTGCGCCGTGCTGCGCAAGGTGCTGGGCGACCCGCAGCGCACGCCGAGGCAGGCCGCCCGGACCGCCGTGGTGGCCCCGGACGGCACGGTGCTTCTGCTCCGGTACGACAACGTGGAGGTCGGCGTCCACTGGGCGCTGCCCGGCGGTGGCCTGGAGCCCGGCGAGTCCCCGCGCGAGGCCGCCCTGCGGGAGCTGGCCGAGGAGACCGGCTGGACGGACCTGGAGCCGGGCCCGCTGCTGTGCACGTGGGAACACGACTTCACCCACTCGGGCACGCGCGTCCGCCAGCACGAGCACGTCTACGTCGCCCGCGGTCCGCGCCGGGACCCGGCCGGCCCCCACCTCGCCGCCGCGCACACCGCCGACGGCATCCTCACCTGGCGCTGGTGGACCCGGCGCGAACTGGCCGAGCAGCCCGAACCGGTGTGGCCGCCGGGTCTCGCCGGGCTGCTGGACGCGTGGCAGGGCTGAGCGGGCGGTGGACTGGACGACACTGGCCGGCACGGGCCTCGGCGCCGTCGTCGGTGTCGGCGCGACGCTGCTCGCCGACCGGGTGCGGTGGCGGCGCGAGACCGGCGAGCGGGACCGGCGCGAGCGGCGGGACCTCTACGTCACCTGCCTGACCCGGTACCGGCTGGCGTACGAGGACAGGCACACGGCCGCCCTGGCCCACCGGGACGGCCACGCCGGCCGCCCGGACGCCGCCGTACGGGACGCCTTCCGCGCCTCCGGCTGCGACGAGGTCCGCGAGACCGTGCTGCTGTGCGCCCCGCAGGAGACGACGGCCGTCATGGAGGACGTGTACACCACCCTGCGCGAGCTGCTGGAGGTGTTCGCGGCGGGCGATCCGGCGCCGGACACACCGCGGTTCCAGGAGCACCGGCTCCGGCACGCGCAGGCCGTCCGGGCGGCCCGCGCCGCGATGCGGGACGCCCTGGAGCGCGGCGCCTAGAAGACACCGCTCCGGTCACGGACGGGCCGGCCTGCCGTCTCCGTACAGCCAGTCCTTCCAGATCTCGGTGAAGTCCTGGTGCGGGGCCTTCTTCTGCACGTACGCCGTGAAGTCCGCGGTGCTCGCGCTGCCGTGGCGGTGGGCGGCGGCCCAGCCCTGGATGATGTCGTAGAAGGTGTCGTCGCCGACCTTCTGCCGGATCTTCTGCAGGACCATCGCGCCGCGCTGGTAGACGGGGCCGTCGGAGATGTGCGCGGCGCTCGACGGCTTCGCGGGCGGGAAGGCCCAGATGGCCTTGTCCTTCCCGTTGTAGTAGTCCATGAAGGTCTGCTGGCAGCTCTCGCCGCCGTGGTCCTCCCACCACAGCCACTCCGCGTAGGTGGCGAAGCCCTCGTTGAGCCACATGTCCTGCCAGGACTTCGGGGTGACCGAGTCGCCGTACCACTGGTGGGCGAGTTCGTGCACGAGGGTGCCGGTGTCCGGGGCGCCGGGGAAGACGGGCCGGTTCTGGGTCTCCAGGGCGTAGCCGGAGTCGTCGGGTCGGTCGACGATCGCGCCGGTGGAGGAGAAGGGGTACGGGCCGAAGTTGGTCTCCTCCCACTTGACGACCTCGGGGAGCTGCGCGAGCACCTTCTCGCTCGCCTTCGCCTGGGTGGGGTCGACGGCGGTGAGGATCGGCAGCCCGTGCGGGCCGGTGCCGCGGGTGAGGCGGAAGCGGCCGACGGCGACGGTGGCGAGGTAGGTCGCCATGGGCTGGGCGACGTGCCAGTGGAACGCCGTACGGCCGTCCCGGGTGGACTGGTCCGCCAACTCGCCGTTGGACACGGCCTGCAGGCCTTCGGGGACGGTCACCGTGATGTCGTAGGACGCCTTGTCCCCGGGGTGGTCGTCGCTCGGGAACCAGGCCATGGAGCCGACGGGTTCGCCGAGGCCGAGGGCGCCGTCGGCGGTGGGCAGCCAGCCCTCCTGCGAGCCGTCGGGGTCGGTGAGGGTGTGCGGGACGCCCGAGTAGCGCACGGTGGTGCGGAAGGTCTCGCCCTTGCGGAGGTCGTCGTGCGGGCGGACGGTGAGTTCCTGGCCGGCCCGGTTGAAGCGGGCCTTCCGGCCTTCCACGGTGACCGAGTCGACGTGCAGCCCGGCGAGGTCCAGGTCGAAGGCGGACAGGTCCTGGGTGGCGCGGGCGGTGATGACGGCCGTGCCGGTGAGCCGGCGGGTGACGGGGGCGTAGTCGAGAGCGAGGTCGTAGTGCCCGACGTCGTAGCCGCCGTTGCCGGCCTTCGGGAAGTACGGGTCGTGTACGCCGGATCCGCCGGGGGTGCCGCGGACACCGCCGTCGCACGCGGCGGCGGTGAGGGCGAGGAGCGCCGCGACGGCCGGGACAAGGCGTACGGATCTGGACATGTCAGTGATCTTAAGTGCCGTGGTTCCGGGTGATCACCGGGTCTGGTCCTCGGGTCCGGGGCCGCCCCTTGGGCGTGACACCATCTCTTCCGTGCTCGACATCGGCTACGCCCTCTCCAACCGGTTCCCGGACCCCCCGCAGACCGACTACCGCCGCGCGGACGTCCACGCGCTGCGGCACGACCTGTTCTGCGGTGACGTGTACCTCGCGGACACCGAGGCGGACCGGGAGCTGTCCACGGCCTGGGGATGGGTGCCGGTGCTGGACTTCGCGTGGGCGCTGTGCGACATCGTGGAGCGGCTGGACCGGGATCCGATGGGTTCCCGCGCCGCCCGGCCGCAGCGGGCGGAGCTGGACTTCACCGAGTCCACCGACCGGATGCTGTTCGAGCGCCGCTTCGGCTGGGTGGACATCAGCGCCGACTGGGTGCCGGCCGAGGAGTCCCCGCTGAGCTTCTCCCACGCCGAACTGCGCCGCGAGGCCCGCGACTTCCTGCACGACCTGATCGCCGACCTGACCGACCTCCACGAGGACCTCGCGGAGAACCCGGCGATCTGGACCCTCCAGGCCCGCTTCCCCAGGATTCCCTGAGCCCTCCTACTCCACCCGGATCCCCATCTCCGCCGCCAGCACCGGTGCCAGGTCCAGCAGTTGCGCGGTGCTGATCACCGACCCCGACAGCCGGTCCAGGCCCCGGACGATCTCCAGCGGCGCGGCCCCGCGCAGGTCCACGTCCTTCAGCGTCGCGCTGCCGAAGTCGGCCTCTCTCAGCGCGCAGTCGACGAACTCCACCCGCTCCAGGGTGGCGCCCGCGAAGTCCGGCTCCACCAGCACGCACGACTCGAAGACGACGTCCTTCAGGCGGGCCTCGCGCAGATTGGGATAGTCGATCTTGCCGCCGCGGACCACGACCCGCTCCAGGACCGCGCCGTGCAACTGGGCGCCGCCCAGCCGGGCGTCGATCAGCTCGACGTCCCGGAGGGTGGACTCGGCGAGATGCGTGCCCACCCCGCGCAGCCCGCTGAGCACCGAGTCGAGCACTCTGGCCCGGCCCAGCGCCGTACCGTCCACCAGGCAGCCGGTCAGCGCGCAGTCCATGAAGCGGGCGCCCCCGCCGTCCTGCCCCGTCAGGTCGGCGCCCTGGAACTCCAGCCCGTCATAGTCCCCGTCCGGCGCCAGTCCGCCGCCGGACCAGGGCTCCAGCGGCGGCAGCCGCAGCTCCGGCCGGCGCGCGCCCTTCACCCCTGCCCGGCCCGCCGCACGGCCGTCCGTCGCTCTCCTCGCCATGCCCTCATGCTGCACCCCGCCACTGACAATGCCCCTGGCCTGGGCAGGCCCGGGTGATGTCACATTCCGGCCGGGCGAACCGTCGTATGCGTGGAACGAGGTGACGACCCGAGGGGGAGAGTCCGTCCCATGCACCGCAGTACCGGTCCGTGCTTGACCTCAAGCGGACTTGAGGTCGGAGGGTGGGCGCGATGAGCCGGTCGTCCGCCAGGGGGTTCGCCATGCACGCCGTCCGTCTGTACGCCTTCGGGCCCGCCGAGAACCTGACGTACGAGCAGGTCGAGGACCCGGTCCCCGGCCCGGGCCAGGTGCGGATCGCGGTCGCCGCGGCCGGGGTGCACCTGCTCGACGCCGCGCTGCGCGCCGGCCACCGGGGCCCGCTGCCCGAGTTGCCCGCCCTGCCGACCGTGCCCGGCCGGGAGGTCGCCGGAGTGGTGGACGCGCTCGGTGACGGCGCCGACGAGCTGTGGTTCGGCAAGCGGGTCGTCGCCCACCTCGGCTTCGCGCCCGGAGGGTACGCCGAACGGGCCGTCGCCTCCGTCGACCGGGTCCACGAGATCCCGGCGAACCTGGACTTCGCCGCGGCCGTCGCCATGATCGGCACGGGCCGCACGGCGCTCGGGATCGTGGGGTTCGCCGAGCCGGGACCGGACGACGTGGTGGTCGTGCCGGCCGCCGCCGGAGGCATCGGCACCCTGCTCGTCCAGTACGCCCGGAACGCCGGCGCCACCGTGATCGGGCTCGCGGGCGGCCCCGCCAAGACCGCCCGCGTCCGGGCGAACGGCGCCGACCTCGCCGTCGACTACACCGACGGCTCCTGGCCCGCGAAGGTCCGCGCCCACCTCGGGGGCAGGCCGGCCACGCTCGTCTACGACGGCGTCGGCGGCGAGGCGGCCCGGCAGGCCGTCGCCCTGCTCGGACCCGGCGGGCGGCACCTGGTCTTCGGCTGGTCCGCCGAAGGGATCAGTGAGGGCCGGGGGTACGCCGTCGAGGGCCTGTCGGAGTCCGTCCTCGGCCCGGAGATGCTCCGCAGGGCCGGCGGCCTGCGCGCACTCGAACTGCGCGCGCTCGCCGAGGCCGCCCACGGCCGGCTGCGTCCGGCCGTCACCCGCTTCCCGCTCGCGGAGGCGGCCGCCGCGCACCGCGCGCTCGAGAACCGCGGCACGATCGGAAAGGTGGTACTGGAACCATGACGAACAGGCCGATAACCGGCCAATATCCGACAGATAACACTGGACCTGATCAGCACGACAAAACCGCCGACGGGGGTGCACTACGCCCCGATTCGTGGTCTTCTGGCCAGATGAGTACCGGCCGAACGGGCGACGCCGGCGCCCCCGCACACGACGCCGGACACACCCCCGAGGGAACGGATCCGCACCGCTGGTGGGCCCTGGTCGTCATCGCGCTCGCCCAGCTGATGGTCGTCCTCGACGCGACCATCGTGAACATCGCGCTCCCCTCCGCCCAGCACGCCCTGCACATGTCCGACGGCAACCGGCAGTGGGTGATCACCGCCTACACCCTCGCCTTCGGCGGCCTGCTGCTGCTCGGCGGCCGCATCGCCGACCTCGTCGGTCGCAAACGCACCTTCGTCTTCGGGCTCGTCGGCTTCGCCGTCGCCTCCGCCCTCGGCGGCGCCGCCACCAGCTCCGGCATGCTCTTCGGCGCCCGCGCCCTCCAGGGCGTCTTCGCCGCCGTCCTCGCGCCGTCCGCGCTCTCCCTGCTGACCACGACCTTCACCGACCCGCGCGAACGCGGCAAGGCCTTCGGCATCTACGGCGCCCTCGCCGGCAGCGGCTCGGCGATCGGCTTCATCGTCGGCGGACTGCTCACCGAGTACCTGAACTGGCGCTGGTGCCTCTACGTCAACGTGCCCATCGCCGTCCTCGCCGTCGTCGGCGCCTTCGCCCTGCTCCACGACCGCCCGGGCCACCGCGAGGCCCGCCTCGACGTCCCCGGCGCCGCACTCGGCTGCGGCGGCCTGGTCTCCCTCGTCTACGGCTTCAGCGAGGCCCAGCCGCGCGGCTGGAGCGACCCCCTGGTGCTCGCCCTCTTCGCCGCCGGCGTCGCCCTGCTCGCCGCGTTCGTGTGGTGGCAGAACCGCGCCCCGAGCCCCCTGCTGCCGCTGCACATCCTCGAGGACCGCAACCGCGCCGGCTGCTTCCTGACGATGATGCTCGCGACGATCGGCATGTTCGGCCTGTTCCTGTTCATGACCTACTACCTGCAGGTCATCCTCGGCTACTCCCCGGTCAAAACCGGTCTCGCCTATCTGCCGCTGACCGCCGCGATCATCACCGGCTCCACCCAGATCTCCGCCCGGCTGCTGCACCACGTGGCCCCGCGCACGCTCATGGCCCCCGGCATGGCCCTCGCCGCCGGCGGCATGCTGCTCCTCACCCGCATGACGGTCCACTCCTCCTACCCCACCGAGATCCTGCCCGCCCTGCTCCTGATGGGGCTCGGCATGGGCCTGACCTTCATGCCCGTGTTCGCCACCGCCACCGCGGGCGTCGCCCCGCGCGACTCCGGCGTGACCTCCGCGACCGTCAACACCTCGCAGCAGGTGGGCGGTTCCATCGGCACGGCGCTGCTCAACACCATCGCCACCACCAGCAGCACCGCCTACATCACCGCCCATCTGCGCAGCCCCGCCCAGAAGGCCACGGTGATCCCGGCGGGCGTCGTGCACGGCTACACGGTCGCCATCGGCTGGGCGGCCGCCGTCATGCTGCTGGCCGGCCTGGTCGCCGCCGTCATGGTGACGGCCAGGGCGCCGAAGCACGGAACGGCCGCGAAACCGCCGGTCGTGGAGTCAGTGGGCTGAGCCCAGCGCCGCGAGCGCCCCGTCCGTCAGCCGGTACACCGTCCACTCGTCCTGCGGACGGGCGCCCAGCGCCTCGTAGAAGCCGATCGCGGGCCGGTTCCAGTCCAGCACCGACCACTCCAGCCGGCCGTACCCGCGCTCCACGCAGATCCGCGCCAGCTCGGTCAGCAGCGCCCGCCCGTGCCCGCCGCCGCGCGCGGCCGGGCGGACGTACAGATCCTCCAGGTAAATACCGTGCACCCCGCGCCAGGTCGAGAAGTTCAGGAACCACAGCGCGAACCCGACCGGCTCACCGCTCGCGTCGTCCACCGCCACGTGCGCGAACGCCGCCGGCCGCTCGCCGAACAGCGCCTCGGCGAGCTGCTCCTCGCTCGCCCTCGCCTTCTCCGGGGCCTTCTCGTACGCGGCCAGCTCACGGATCATGGCGTGGATGGCGGGGATGTCGTCTGCAGTCGCGGCACGGATCATGCCGGGAGGCTAACCCGGCCCGGCGCGGCCCGTCAGTGCCGTCCCGCCACCCGGTCCGCCGCCCGCGCCAGCCGCGACGACTCCGTGCCCGGCCGCAGCCGTTCCCGCTGGTCGGCCGCGCGATAGGTGGCGTACATGCCGTGCACGCCCAGCCAGCGGAAGGGCTCCGGCTCCCACTTGCGGACCTTGTGGTTCACCCAGGGCAGGTCGGTCAGCTCGGTCCGGCCGCCCTGGCCGGAGTCCCGCTGGACCAGGTCGCGCAGGGTGCGGGCGGCCAGGTTGGCGGTGGCGACACCCGAACCGACATAGCCGCCGGCCCAGCCGAGCCCGGTGGAGCGGTCGAGGGTCACCGTGGCACACCAGTCGCGCGGCACGCCCAGCACTCCCGACCAGGCGTGCGCCACCCGCACACCGGCCAGCGAGGGGAAGAAGCGGGTCAGGATCTCGTGCAGGGCCTCGATCGTCGCCGGCTGCGTGCGGCCGTCGTTGTCGGTGCGGGACCCGAAGCGGTACGGCACACCCCGGCCGCCGAGCGCGATCCGGCCGTCGGCGGTGCGCTGGGCGTACATGTAGGCGTGGGCCATGTCACCGAGGGTCTCGCGGCCCTCCCAGCCGATGGACGCCCACTGCTCCTCGGTCAGCGGCTCGGTGGCGATCATGGAGGAGTTCATGGGCAGCCAGGTCCGCCGCTGCCCCTTCAGGGAAGCGGTGAAGCCCTCCGTGCAGCGCAGGACGTAGGGGGCGCGGACGGTGCCGTACGGGGTGACGGCGTGCTTGGGGCGGATCTCGGTCACCGGAGTCGCTTCGTGGATGGTGACGCCGAGGGCCTCCACGGCCGCCGCCAGGCCCTTGACCAGCTTGGCGGGGTGCAGGCGGGCACCGTGCGGGGTCCAGGTGGAGCCGACCGCGTCCGCGACCCGGATCCGCTCGGCGGTCTCCCGCGCCCCGTACAGCTCCCGGTCCTTCTCGCCGTACGACAGCTCGTGCTCGTGGAAGGCCTTCAGCCGGGCCAACTGGGCCGGAGTGGTGGCCACTTCGAGCACGCCGCCCCGGTGCACGCCGGCGTCGATGCCCTCGGCCTCGGTGACCGCGACGACCTCGGCGACGGTGTCGTTCATCGCCTTCTGCAGCCGTACGGCCGCCTCGCGGCCGTGCAGCCGGGCATAGCGGTCGCGGCCCGCGATGCCGTTGTAGAGCCAGCCGCCGTTGCGGCCGGAGGCGCCGTAGCCGCAGAACTTCTGCTCCAGGACGGTGATGCGCAGGAAGGGGGCGGCCTTCTTCAGGTAGTACGCCGTCCACAGACCGGTGTAGCCGCCGCCGACGATCACGACGTCGGCGGTCGCGTCCCCGGGCAGCGGCTCCCGCACCGCCGGAAGGCCGTCGTCCGCGTACCAGAAGGAGATCCCGCCGTTGACGGCGCCGCTTGCCGAGCTGCTCATGGCCGGGACGTTAACCCCTCAAAGCCTCCAGTGTCTCCTTCGGATTCCATGCTTTTCCGCGGCCTCTCGTCAGCGGATAACAGGCGAGGCCGATCAGCACGGAGACGAAATGACCGAGTTCGGTGAAGGTGCGGCCCTCGGCCAGAGGCAGCGCGAAGACGACCAGGACCACCAGCAGATACACATAGCGCCAGGGCGCCGCGATCCGGTAGGTGAGGACGCCGACGACACCGGCCAGCGCGTAACTCACCCCGATGTCCAGGGTGTTGACCGCCGAGTGCGGGGCCATGCCGTCCCGGATCGCCTTCAGCAGGGCGCCCTCGCTGATCAGCGTGGCGAGCACGTGCGCGCAGGCGCACACACCGAGCCAGCGGGCGGTGCCGAGCCAGCGTTCGGCGGGCGCGTGGAACACCGTGTACAGCAGGACGTACGGCAGCCAGTGCCCGCTGTCGATCCACATCGCGCTGGAGATGAGCACCCGCACCGGGTTGTGGGACAACTCGTGGATGTTGGTGGACCGCTGCCGCAGGAAGTGCTGCTCGAACTCCGGTGACATCTGGTGCAGCGCGACGGTCGTGACGAACAGCACCAGGAGCCACACATAGGTGCCCGGGGCACTGCGGATGTACGCCCATACGCCGCCGAAGTCCCGGTTGATTCCCATGAGCCGATTCACGCATGCCAGTATCGTCCGGCCCGTGATCGACATTCCCGGCGAGCTGGCCCAGGCCCAGGAGAGGTACAACGGCGCGGCGGGGCGGGCGTTCGTCGCGGCCCTGCCGGGTCTCGCGGCCGCCTTCCTGGACCACTGGCGGCTGCGGCTCGACGGGCCGTCGATGAACGGCGTGAGCGCGCTGGTCCTGCCGGTCGTCCGCGCCGACGGCACACCCGCCGTCCTCAAGCTGCAGCTGCCGGACGAGGAGAGCGAGGGCGAACCGGTCGCGCTGCGGGCGTGGGACGGCGACGGCGCCGTACGCCTCCTCGACCACGATCCGGCGACCGGCACCATGTTGCTGGAGCGCCTGGACGCCTCGCGGATGCTGTCCGCCGTGGCCGACACCCGTGCGGCGGTGGTCGTCATCGCACGGCTGCTGGCCCACCTGACGTCCTTCCCGGCGCCGCCCGGGATGCGCCGGCTCGGTGACATCGCCGCGGCCATGCTGGAGCGGACACCGTGGGCGCTCAAGCGCATACCCGACCCGGCGACCCGCCGCACGGTCGCCGACTGCGCGGCCGCCGTGCGCGAGGTCGCAGGCGAGCCCGGCGACCGGCTGCTCCACTGGGATCTGCACTTCGAGAACGTGCTGGCCGCCGACCGCGCCGACTGGCTGGCCATCGACCCCAAGCCGCTCGCGGGCGACCCCGGATTCGAGCTGTGGCCGGCACTGGACAACCGGTTCGAGGCGGCCGAGGTCCGCCGGCGCTTCGACGCGATGACGGAGATCCTCGGCCTGGACCGGGACCGTGCCCTGGCGTGGACGCTGGGCCGGCTGCTGCAGAACGTCCTGTGGGACGTGAAGGACGGCCGGCCCGTCGGGGAACGCGGGCTGGAACTGGCACGCCGCCTCCGCACCGGATGCTGACCAAGCCCTGACCTGCGCAGACTCCCGGATCAGCGGCACTTTTCCCGGGCACTACAGGCGGACGACGATCAGCGCGATGTCGTCGTGCCCGCCGCTGCTGACGCCGAGACGCGAGAGCAGCACGTCGGCCAGGTGGTCGGGGCCGAGCCGCGCGTTGCCGGCGAGGGTGGCGGTGAGCCGGTGCAGGCCGGCGTCGATGTCCTCGTCACGGCGCTCGACGAGCCCGTCGGTGTAGAGGACGAGGGTGTCGCCGGGCGCGTAGGCGACGGCGGCCTGGGGGCGCGGGACGTGGTGCGGGCGGGCGCCCAGCGGCGGGTCGGTGGCCTGGTCGAGCAGGATGAAGGTGCCGTCGGGGCGGACCAGGACGGGCGGCAGGTGACCGGCGCTGCTGTAGGTGATGTGCCGGCCGCGCGGGGAGACGACCGCCTTGACCGCGGTGGTGGCCAGGGCCCCTTGGACCGACCGGGCGTACAGACCCAGCACCTCCATCGCCCTGGCCGGCTCGCACAGGGCGCGCACGGCGGCGGACAGGGCGCTGCGCAGCATGCCCATGGCGGCGGCCGCCTCCAGGCCGTGGCCGACCACGTCACCCACCGCGACCGCGTAGGCGCCGTCGGGCAGGTCCACCACGTCGTACCAGTCACCGCACACGTTCAGCCCCTTGGCCGCGGGCAGGTAGCGGACCGCGATGTTCGGATGCTGCGCCAGGTCCGGCGCCTGCATCATCGCCTCCTGGAGGGTCACGGCCACCTTCCGCTCCCGGGCGTGGGCCTGCCGCAGCTGCTCGTTCACGATCTGCAGCTCCCGCGCCCGCGCGTACAGCTCGGCCTCCATGGCCTCCCGCTCGCTCAGCGCCCGGCCCTCCCGGGAGCGGGCGGTGTGGGACAGCACGAAGTCGGTGACGTCCTCGACCCGGTGGATGATCCAGGCCACCTCGCCGCCGGGCCCGAGCACCGGGGTGTTGGCCGGGGACCACCAGCGCTCCTCGAACTCCCCGGGACGGCCGGGCACCGGGATGTCGTACTTCTGCACCGCCATGGTGTCCGGCTCCTTCGAGCGCAGCACCCGGTGCAGGGAGGTGCTCAGGTTCCGCACCCCGTCGGCGTGCGGATCGGCCGGATTGTCCGGGAACGCATCGAAGAGGTAGCGCCCGATCAGCTCCTCCGCCGTGCGGCCGGTCGCCCGGCAGTAGGCGCCGTTCACGTCGAGGATCACGAGATCGGGGCCCAGGACCAGGTACGGGCTGGGAGTGGCGGCGAACAGCGCGCGGTAGTCGATCGGCGGCGTGGTCACAGGCGCTCTCCCGTCCCTCCGGCGGTGCCCTCTCTCCGGTGTCCCACCATGCGGGAGTGATCACCACACGAGACACGCCGAGAAACCCGCCCACGAAGACGGCCCCGGACGAGAATCCGGGGCCGGGAGAACGTCCCACCGAGAAGAACCCCAGGTGGGAGCGGTTTTTCAGAGCCCCCTGTCGGAGTCGAACCGACGACCTCGAGATTACAAGTCACGCGCTCTAGCCAACTGAGCTAAGGGGGCGCCACGCACTACCACGCCGTACGCGAAGGCGGCACCACTGTACACAGCCCCCTTCCCCCTAGCCACGAACTTCCGGGCTCCGTGCGTCCGAAAAACTGTGCGTAACCAGCCGTGCACCCGTTCGTTGATCGGTCTGACGTGCTGTTCCGAAGGTCGGATCGTCGGGGGAGGGTCCATGGAGAAGGTTGCGGTGAAGCCGGAGCCGATGGCGGAGCGGGGCGGCGATGCCGAGCACATCAAGCGCGAGGTGCTCGGCATCGCCGGCCGCCGCAAGCACCACACGCGCAGGGCGAGCCGGCTGCAGTCGCACGCCAAGGACCCCGAAGCCCATCACCGCCTGTACCGGTTCCGCTTCTATCCGACCGAGGAGCAGGCCGAGCAGTTGGAGCGGACGTTCGGTGCGTGTCGGTGGGTCTACAACGAGGGGTTGGCGCTGCGTTCCGATGCGTGGGAGCGGTATCGGGTGCATGTGGGGTTCGCGGAGACGTGTCGGGCTCTGACGGGGTGGAAGCGGGCGGAAGGGAAGGAGTGGCTCAACGACGTTTCCTCCGTCACGCTTCAACAGTCTCTGCGCCACCTCGACCAGGCCTACCAGCGGTTCTTCAAGGGACGAGCCAAGTATCCGAAACGAGAGAAGAAGGGTCGGGCGCGGGATTCGGCAACATATAGCCGTAGGGGCTTCAGGTGGGTCGAGGATCCGCAGCAGCCCGGCACTGGGTCGATCACGCTGGCCAAGCAGTCGCAGCCATTGGACATTCGCTGGTCGCGGGCGTTGCCTGGAGGTGTGGTTCCGGTGCGGTTGTCGGTGACGCGTGACCGCGCGGGCCGGTATTTCGTGTCGACGCTGGTCGAGGAGCGCATAGCGCCGCTTCCTGCGGTTTTCGCGCCGGGGACGCGGGAGCCGAAGGCGGTGGGGCTGGATGTGGGGCTGGCGTCTTTGGTCACCCTGGACGACGGTACGAAGTTCGATCATCCGCGATTGTTGAGGCGGTATGCGGAGAAGCTGGCGCGGTTGCAGCGGGAGCTGCACCGGAAGGTGAGGGGCTCGAGGAACCGGAACAAGGTCAGGCAGAAGATCGCGCGTCTGTACGTGCTGATCGGTGACGTGCGCAGGGACATGCTCGACCAGCTGACGACCCGCCTCGTGCGCGAGAACCAAGTGCTCGTGGTGGAGGATCTTTCGGTCGCGAACCTGACGCGTGCGGCTCGTGGCAAGGGACGGCGGAGGAAGGCGAGGCTGAACGAGACGATCTTCGATGCCGGCTGGGGTGAGCTGGTACGGCAGCTGCGGTACAAGTGCGAGTGGTACGGGCGGCAGCTGGTGTTCGTGGACAGGTTCTTCCCTTCGACTCGGCGTTGCTCGGCGTGTCGTGCCTTGGGGCCGAAGATGGACGTATCGGTCAGAGAGTGGACGTGCGCCGCATGCGGTGCGCTGCATGACCGGGATGTGAATGCGGCCGTGAACCTCCGGCAGGAGGGGTTGCGGTTGCTGGCCGCCGCGTAGCCGGCTGCGCGTACGGACCGACGGACCGTCGGCCGCAAAGCCTGCGGAGCCCGTGTAAGACCGGTCAGCGCAGCTCAGTAGAGCTGTATGGGCTGGCAGTGGGTGATGAAACAGGAACCGTCACCTGTGAGGGTGACGCGCTCAGAGCAAAGATCGGGCGTAGGTCAAAGTCGCCTAGGTACTGACAGCTCAGGTGTTCGCAAGGTACCGTCCTGACCCAGTTCACCCGTGTGGACTACACCAACCACCTTCCTACAACGGATCGTCCGGCACGTTCCTGCCGGTAGAAGGGGGCCCATTCACCATGGCCACAGTCACGTTCGACAAGGCGACCCGGATCTACCCGGGTTCCACGAAGCCCGCCGTCGACTCGCTCGACATCGCGATCGAGGACGGTGAGTTCCTCGTCCTGGTCGGCCCGTCGGGTTGCGGAAAGTCCACCTCGCTGCGGATGCTCGCGGGCCTGGAGGACGTCAACGCCGGCGCGATCCGCATCGGTGACCGCGACGTCACGCACCTGCCGCCCAAGGACCGGGACATCGCCATGGTGTTCCAGAACTACGCCCTCTACCCGCACATGACGGTCGCCGACAACATGGGCTTCGCGCTCAAGATCGCCGGCGTCAACAAGGCGGAGATCCGGCAGAAGGTCGAGGAGGCCGCGAAGATCCTCGACCTGACCGAGTACCTGGACCGCAAGCCGAAGGCGCTCTCCGGTGGTCAGCGGCAGCGTGTCGCGATGGGCCGCGCGATCGTGCGTGAGCCGCAGGTGTTCCTCATGGACGAGCCGCTGTCCAACCTGGACGCCAAGCTCCGCGTCTCCACCCGTACGCAGATCGCCTCGCTGCAGCGCCGTCTCGGCATCACCACCGTCTACGTCACCCACGACCAGGTCGAGGCCATGACGATGGGCGACCGGGTGGCCGTGCTCAAGGACGGCATCCTGCAGCAGGTGGACTCGCCGCGGAACATGTACGACAGGCCCGCGAACCTCTTCGTCGCCGGCTTCATCGGCTCCCCGGCGATGAACCTGGTCGAGGTCCCGATCACCGACGGCGGTGTGAAGTTCGGCAACAGCGTGGTGCCGGTCAACCGGGACGCGCTGAAGGCCGCCTCCGACAAGGGCGACCGCACGGTCACGGTCGGTGTCCGGCCCGAGCACTTCGACGTGGTCGAGCACAACGGCGGTGCGGCCGCGTCCCTGACGAAGGACAGCGCGGACGCGCCGGCCGGTCTCGCCGTGTCCGTGAACGTCGTCGAGGAGCTGGGCGCCGACGGCTACGTCTACGGCACCGCGGAGGTCGGCGGCGAGGTCAAGGACCTGGTGGTCCGTGTGAACGGCCGCCAGGTCCCGGAGAAGGGCTCCACGCTGCACGTCGTGCCGCGGCCGGGCGAGATCCACGTGTTCTCCACCTCCTCCGGTGAGCGGCTGTCCGACTGACCGCGTTCACGCCACCGAGCTGCCGTTTCGCGGCGAGGTTGACGAAAAGGGGCCCCGCGGAGTGCCGCGGGGCCCCTTTCGCGTCGTACACGCGCGGGAAATACCCCGGCACAGCGATCATTCCGGGCGGAGCGCGTCAACCCCTTACCCAGAAATCAGCGCCTCTTCATCCCCCGAAGGGGTGACTGAATGTCGCCAAATCATTACCGCGCGCTACCCTCACACGCGTGAAGCACTCCACCACCCCTCAGACGCGACGCGGCCACCGGGGCGGCCCTGCCCGCCGGATCGGCCGCACTCTCGCCCTCGTCCTGCCCGTCGTCCTGGTGCTCTCCGGGACCCTCGCGGTCACCCGGGTCAACTGGACGGGCAGCCCCTCCAGCTCGGTGCTGGCCGCCTCCGACGTCTCCTCGGCGGAGGTCGCCACCAAGACGGTCTCCCAGGCCCCGCAGGACGTGCTCCGCGACCGCCTGATGAGCGAGCTGCAGGACCAGAACCCGGGCGTCGTCCTGACCCACCTCCAGCAGGCGGTCAACGGACACCCCTCGCTGGCCCGGCACTGCTCCGCCATCGCCCGCGCCCTGGGCCAGGCCGCCGTGCGCATCTACGGCGCCTCCCGCGCCCAGTCCTACGCCCGCCCGGTGTGCGACACGGCGTTCGCCTCGGGCGTGCTCGCGGCGCACAGCTGACGGCCGCCGACGGCGCTCCTTCGGGTAACGGCACCCCAAGGAGCGCGCCGTTGCCGGCCGGGCCCGGCGGGGCGCCGCGTACAGTGCGGTCATGACCCATCCCAACGCCGCGTCGCGCCCCACCCAGGCCGTGATCCTGGCCGGGGGCCAGGGCTCCCGGCTGCGTCCCTACACCGACGACCGGCCCAAGCCGATGGTCGAGATCCCCGGCACGGGCACCCCGATCATCGGCCACCAGCTGGCCTGGCTCGCCGAGGAAGGCGTGACCGACGTGGTGGTCTCCTGCGGCCACCTCGCCGAGGTCCTGCAGAAGTGGCTGGACTCCGCCGACCTGCCCGTCTCCGTCACCACCGTCGTGGAGACCGAGCCCCTCGGCCGCGGCGGCGGCCTCAAGTACGCCGCCGCGCATCTCCCCCGCCCCGACCGGCCCTGGTACGCCACCAACGGCGACATCTGGACCCGCTTCTCCCTGCGGGACATGGCCGACTTCCACACCGAGCGGGACGCCACGGCGACCCTGGCGCTCGCCCGGCCGCGCATCCCCTGGGGCGCGGTGAAGACCGACGGGTTCGGGCACATCACCGACTTCATCGAGGCCCCGCCGTCCACGTTCGAGATCAACGCGGGCGTGTACGTCTTCGCGCCGGAGTTCGCCTCGCTGCTGCCGGAGCGGGGGGACCACGAACGGACCACGTTCCCCGGGCTGGCCCGGGAGCGGAGGCTGTTCGGCTTCCCCATTCCGCAGGGGGCGTACTGGCGGGCCATCGACACCGCGAAGGACCTGACGGAGGCGGCGAAGGAGCTGGCCGCGCTGGGGCGGTAGCGGGGCGCGGGTGCGCGTTCGCTGCTCGTGCCGTCCTGCGGGCCCCCCGGTTCCCCGCACACCGGACACGGACACACGAAAGGGCCCCGTACTCGAGGAAGTACGGGGCCCCTTTCGTGTGGAGCCGCCGGCTAGCCGAGCAAGCCGCCCACCAGGCCGGGCTGGCCCGAGGACGAGGAGCCGCCGGAGCCGCTCGTGCCGCCCGAGGACGAGGCGCCGCCGGCCGTGCCGCCGGTGCTGGTCGGGCCGGCCGTCGTGCTGGGGACGCCGCCCGTCGGGGAGGACTGGCGCGGCGGGACCTGGCCCGTGGTGCCCTGGGTCTGGGTGGGCGTCGTGGTCGTGCCGCCGGCGCTGCGCGTGGCGCCCGGGGTCGTCGCCGCGCCGGACGGGCTGGCGCCGGCCGTGGCACCGCCCGTGGGCGACGTGGAGGCCGCCGGGCTCTTGCTGTGCCGCTTGCCGGGGTCCTGCGGGAGCGGGGAGCCCGGCAGGTTGTTGCGGGGGGCCTCGCCGGGTCCGGGGACGACGACGCGGCTGGAGTCGCGTACGGCGCCGCCGAGCAGCGAGCCGACGAGCAGGGTGACGCCGACGGTGAGGGCGGTGAGGAGCGCGCCGCGGCGCAGGACGTAGCGGCGCAGGTCCCAGATGTCGGCGCGGGGGCCGAGGCGGCGCCAGGCCCCGGCGGCGAGACGGCCGTCCACGGAGTAGACGGGGGCGCCCGCGATGATCAGCGGCGACCAGGCGGCCAGGTAGATGATGTCGGGGGCGTCGTACGCGGGGACCGTCTTCCAGCTGACGGTGACGATCAGCGCCGCGGACAGGAGCGCGCCGACGACCGCGGCCACGCGCTGCCAGCAGCCGAGGATGGTCAGCACGCCCACCACCACCTGGAGGAAGGCGATGACGAGGCCGGAGCCGACCGGGTGGTGCAGGGCGAACTGGCGCAGCGGCTCGGCGACGTCCCAGGGGTGCAGGGTGTTGAGCCACTTGACCATGGAGCCGCGCTTGCCGCCGTCG
The DNA here is from genome assembly GCF_036345995.1 of Streptomyces sp. NBC_00557. Classification (NCBI taxonomy): domain Bacteria; kingdom Bacillati; phylum Actinomycetota; class Actinomycetes; order Kitasatosporales; family Streptomycetaceae; genus Streptomyces; species Streptomyces sp. NBC_00557. The sequence goes on along the minus strand of NZ_CP107796.1, from coordinate 4,426,814 downwards.
AAGTAGACGGGGTCGCACAGCTTGCCCATGCCGGCGTAGATGGAGATGAAGCCGAGGAAGATGCGGAGCGGGAGGAGGACGACGCCGAGGTTCATCCGGCGGCCGGGGTAGTAGGCGTGCCGGGCCGGGTCGTCCGCGTGGCGGCGGGCGGGGCGCGGGGCGCCGGGGTCGGCGGCGTCCGCGTACGGGTCGTAGCCCTCGTATCCGTCGTCCGTGTAGGGGGGTTGGTCGTAGGCGCCGCCGACCGGGTGCGTGGAAGGCAGCAGCCGGGTGCCGTCGGGGGCGGTGCGCTGGTGGCCGACGAGCGGGGTCCCGACGGTCTGTTCCAGTTCGTCGTAGGTGCGGTCGTAGGTGTCGGCGTAGCCGGTCTCCACGCGCGGGATGACCTGGGTGGCGCCGGCCTCGGGCTCCTCGGTGTGGCGGACGCTGCTGCCCCGCACGGCCTGGAGGAGCCGGTGGGCGCCGGTGTCGTCGGGGGCGGACCTGCCGCTCCACACGACGGGGCGGCGGCGGCCGGCGGCGCCCGCCCGGCCCGCCGTGCCCACGACGGGCATCCGGGCGGAGTCCTGGACGGCGCTCGGATACCGGGCGATCCGCGGGGATCGGGTGCGCGTGGCCGACGACGCGCCCAGCTGCACGCGGAAGCTGGCGTGATTGACGATGACCTGCGCCGGATCGCTCGGCACCTTCACCATGCTCAGCGCGGGAGCGTCGTCGGGTCCGGACTGGAATCCCGACGAGCGGTCCCCCGTGGGTGTGCGGGGTGTTCTGGTGTCCACACTCATCTAACCGAGTGACGTGGAGTTAGGACACTGTTCTGACCGGGCGGATGTGTCCGGACCCCGTCAAACTCGGCCCTAGCGCCATATGGACGCCGAAATTACCCCGCACGGGTGAGGTGTCGGACGGGTGTTCAGCTCCGGCGGCGTGCCGCTTCGTAGAGGACGACGCCCGCCGCGACACCGGCGTTGAGGGACTCCGCGCCGCCCGGCATCGGGATGCGCACCCGGAAGTCGCAGGTCTCGCCGACCAGGCGGGACAGGCCCTTGCCCTCGCTGCCGACCACGATGACGACCGGGCCGTCGAGGGCTTCCAGATCGCCGAGTTCGACCTCGCCGTCGGCGGCGAGCCCGACGACCGTGAGTCCGGCCTTCTTGTACGACTCCAGGGCGCGCGTGAGGTTGGTGGCGCGGGCCACCGGGGTGCGGGCGGCGGTGCCGGCGGAGGTCTTCCAGGCGCCGGCGGTCATGCCGGCCGAGCGGCGCTCGGGCACCACGACGCCGTGGCCCCCGAAGGCGGAGACGGAGCGGACGACCGCGCCGAGGTTGCGCGGGTCGGTGACGCCGTCGAGGGCGACGATCAGCGGGTCCTCGCCCTCGTCGGCCGCCGCGTCGAGCAGGTCCTCGGGGTGCGCGTACTCGTACGGCGGGACCTGCAGGACCAGGCCCTGGTGGTTGAGGCCGTTGGTCATGCGGTCCAGCTCGGGGCGCGGGGCCTCCATCAGGTTGATGTTGCCGCGCTCGGCGGCGAGCTGGAGGGCCTCGCGGACCCGCTCGTCGTTGTCGATGAACTGCTGGACGTAGAGCGTGGAGGCGGGGACGCCCTCGCGCAGCGCCTCGACCACCGGGTTGCGGCCGACGACCAGCTCGGAGGCCGACTTGCCGCCGCCCCGGCGCTGCGGCGCGCGGCCCTGGGCGCGGCGGGCCTTGGCCGCGGCGGCGCGCTGCTTGGCGTGGCCCTTGCGCATCTCGGCGGGCGGGGTCGGGCCCTTCCCCTCGAGGCCCCGGCGCCGCTTGCCGCCGCTGCCGACCTGCGCGCCCTTCTTGCCGGACATGCGGCGGTTGTTCGCGGCCATGACCTACCTGTTCTCTACGGAAATCTCTGCGGAAACGAGTGTGCGTACGTCTGTGACGTCTGTGCAGTGTGCCGCCCGGGGGGCCGGGCAGCACAATCGATCAAGGCTCGGGCTACCGGGCCCCGAGGGTCCAGCGGGGGCCCTGCGGGCTGTCCTCGATGACCAGGCCCGACTGGTTGAGCTGGTCGCGGATGGCGTCGGCGGTGGCCCAGTCCTTGCGGGCGCGGGCGGACTCGCGCTGCTCCAGGACGAGCCGGACCAGGCTGTCGACCACGCCGTGCAGGTCCTCGCCCTGCTCCGACTCGCCCGCCCAGTGCTCGTCGAGCGGGTCGAGACCGAGGACGCCGAGCATGGCCCGCACCTCGGCCAGGCGGGCCACGGCGGCCTCCTTGTCGTCGGCGGCCAGCGCGCTGTTGCCCTGCCGGACGGTGGTGTGCACGACCGCGAGGGCCTGCGGCACGCCCAGGTCGTCGTCCATCGCCTCGGCGAACGCGGGCGGCACCTCGGCGGCCGGCTCCACGGTCTTCCCGGCGAGTTCGGTCACGCGCTGCACGAAGCCCTCGATCCGCGCGAACGCCGCCTCGGCCTCGCGCAGCGACTCCTCGCTGTACTCGATCATCGAGCGGTAGTGCGGGGTGCCCAGGTAGTAGCGCAGCACGATGGGCCGCCACTGCTTGACCATCTCGGACACGAGGACGCTGTTGCCGAGCGACTTGGACATCTTGTCGCCGGCCATGGTGACCCAGGCGTTGTGCACCCAGTACCGGGCGAAGTCGTCGCCGTAGGCCTTGGCCTGGGCGATCTCGTTCTCGTGGTGCGGGAAGATCAGGTCCAGGCCGCCGCCGTGGATGTCGAACGCGGAGCCCAGGTACTTGTGCGCCATCGCCGAGCACTCCAGGTGCCAGCCCGGGCGGCCCTCGCCCCACGGCGTCGGCCAGGTCGGCTCACCGGGCTTGGCCGCCTTCCACAGCGCGAAGTCCCGCGGGTCCCGCTTGCCCGTCTCGCCCTCGCCGGAGGGCTGGAGCAGGTTGTCCAGCTCCTGCCGGGAGAGCTGGAGGTACTGCGGGAAGGACCGCACGTCGAAGTACACGTTGCCGTCGGCCGCGTAGGCGTGCCCGCGCTCGATCAGGCGCTGCATCATCTCGACCATCTCGGTGATGTGGCCGGTGGCCCGCGGCTCGTAGGTCGGCGGCAGGCAGCCCAGAGCGGTGTAGCCCTCGTCGAAGGCGCGCTCGTTCGCGTACCCGATGGACCACCACGGGCGGCCCTGCTCGTGGGCCTTCGCGATGATCTTGTCGTCGATGTCGGTGACGTTCCTGATGAACGTCACCTCATAGCCGCGGTACTCGAACCACCGGCGCATGATGTCGAAGTTCAGCCCCGACCGGATGTGCCCGATGTGCGGTGCCGCCTGCACGGTGGCGCCACAGAGGTAGATCGAGACACAGCCCGGCTTGAGCGGGGTGAAGTCACGGATCTGCCGGGCGCTGGTGTCGTACAGGCGAATAGTCACCACTCCAGGGTAGTGGGCGCGACAGGGTGCCTCACGCCTCTTCCCCGCGATGTCGGGCTCAGAGCCGCCCGACGACCTTCCGCGGCTTGATGCGGACGACCACCCGCTGGGCGTCCTTGGCCGCCTCGGGGTTGAACTCCGCGTACTTCTTGCCGGTGTACTTCATGCTCAGTTCGTCGATGAGCTGCGGCCCGCCGTCGGTCGTCAGCTCGGCGGTGCCGCGGATCTCGGCGTACTCGTACGGCTGCTCGGGGTTGAGGACGGCGACGGTGACGCGGGGGTCGCGGTCCAGGTTGAGGTACTTGCGGCGGTCGACCGTGGTGGAGAACAGGAGGTCGTCGCCGTCGCGCTTCACCCAGACCGGGGACAGCTGGGGGCTGCCGTCGGGCTGGACGGTGCCGACGACGATGAACACCTTGCCGTCGAGCACGGACTTGAGCTGGTCGGACAGTACGGCGGACATGGGCACCCTCCGGAGTCCAGGGATCACTGATGGTCGTGAGGGTACCCTCGCACGCCCCCGGCTCACCCGCACCACGGCGGCCGTCCTCAGCCCGTGCGCACCACCAGTGCCGTCGCGATGGCCATCAGCCCCTCCTCGCGGCCCGGGAAGCCGAGGCCGTCCGTGGTGGCGCCGGAGACGGAGACGGGCGCGCCGGCGGCCTCGGAGAGGATCTTCTGGGCCTCCTCCCGGCGCTTGCCGATCCTGGGGCGGGGGCCGACCACCTGGACGGCGATGTTGCCGACGGTGAAGCCGGCCTCGCGGACGATCCGGGCGGCCTCGGTCAGCAGGGTCACCCCGGAGGCGCCGGACCACTCGGGGCGCCCGGTGCCGAAGTGCTGCCCCAGGTCACCGAGCCCGGCGGCGGAGAAGAGGGCGTTGCAGGCGGCGTGGGCGACGACGTCCGCGTCGGAGTGCCCGGCCAGGCCGGGACCCTCGCCCTCCCACTTCAGGCCCGCGCACCACAGCTCGCGGCCCTCTTCGAAGGCGTGGATGTCGGTGCCGATGCCCACCTGCGGCAACAGCGGCTCAGAAGCCATCGTTGAGCCTCCTGCGGGCCAGGACCGCCTCGGCGAGGACCAGGTCGAGGGGGCGGGTGACCTTGAAGGCCTCCTCGTGCCCGGGTACGGCCACGACGGTCAGCCCCAGCTGTTCGACCATGCTCGCGTCGTCCGTGACGTTGCCGGTGACCGTCTCGTGGGCGCGGACCAGGGTGGCCCGGTCGAAGCCCTGCGGTGTCTGGACGGCGCGCAGGCGGGCGCGCTCCGGGGTGGCGACGACCGGTTCGGGGGCGCCGGCCTCGGTGGCGGGCTCCACCTCCTTGACGGTGTCGGCGAGGGGCAGCGCGGGGACGACCGCGGGGGCGCCGTCGCGCACGGCCTCGATGACCGCGTCGACCGTGTCGACCGGGACCAGCGGGCGGGCCGCGTCATGGACGAGGACGACGCCGTACTCGGGGGGCAGGGCGTCGAGGCCGAGCTTCACCGATTCCTGGCGGCTGTCCCCGCCGGGCACGACCAGGAAGTCGGTCCTGCCCAGGCTGCCGCTCGGGCCGCCGCCGGGCAGGGCGTGCGCGTCGAGCAGGGACTTGACCTCGGCGGCGCCGTCCGGCGGGGCCACGACGATCACCAGGGAGACGTGCCGGGACGCGGCGAGCGCGCGGGCGGCGTGGATGAGCATGGGCGTGCCGTTCAGCGCGCGCAGCGCCTTGGGGGCGCCCGGACCGAGGCGGACGCCCCGGCCGGCGGCGGGAATCACGGCGGCGACGGGGGTCTGCGCGGGCGAAGGGCGCGATTCGTCAGACATCGGTTCCTGTCAGGTTTGTGTGCTCGACCTAGGTGGGTATGGCCTTCAGGAGTGCCGGGCGCGACGCCTTGACCGGACCCTTTCCGTGACCCTGGTCGAGCCATCCGCCCGGGCCCGGCACATCAAGTATCGGGGGGCCGGTCCACTGGTTTCACGAGGAACATCACGGGAACACCCGTGTGCGGGCACGGACATGCCGCAGCGCCCGGCGACAGGGTCAGTGTCAGCGGGCACCGCGGCATCTCACTGTGTTCGTACTGAGCTTGACGGAGGCGAAGAGTCGCCGCCGTGACGCGTCAGGAGGCGAGCACCTCGTCGAGCAGGGCCTCGGCCTTGTCCTCGTTCGTGTTCTCCGCGAGAGCGAGCTCGCTCACCAGGATCTGGCGGGCCTTGGCGAGCATGCGCTTCTCACCGGCGGAGAGCCCTCGCTCACGCTCGCGGCGCCACAGGTCACGCACGACCTCCGCGACCTTGATGACATCGCCGGAGGCGAGCTTCTCCAGGTTTGCCTTGTAGCGACGGGACCAGTTCGTGGGCTCCTCGGCGTACGGCGCGCGCAGCACCTCGAAGACCCGGTCCAGCCCGTCCTGACCGACCACATCACGCACGCCCACGAACTCAGCATTGTCCGCTGGCACACGTACCGTCAGGTCACCCTGGGCGACCTTCAGCACCAAGTAGGTCTTGTCCACGCCTTTGATCTGGCGAGTTTCGATGGCCTCGATCAGCGCGGCCCCGTGATGGGGATAGACCACGGTGTCGCCAACCTTGAACGTCATGTGACAGGTACCCCTTCCGTGGCTATCCAGGGTAACACGGATACGCCGTCTTCTGAATGGCGTTTTCGCAGGTCAGGGCATATCTCGGGGCTTGACAACTGCGACAGGAACGTGCTGCGAGGTACCTGGCGAACCGGGAATTCGCAGGTCGGAGGGGCTCTGCGGGCGAGGTGAAACGCGTACGTTACACACTCCGGGAGCCGTCTCCAAGTGGATGAACGTCCCGTTTTGTCCGCTTCCAAGCGTACGACTTCCGCTACTCCGTTCGGGGGCGGGAGGCGGATCCGGGCCGTTTCCGGAATTGATCAACGCCCGCCCGGAACGTGGAGCGTGATCAATATCGGCGGTGACCAGCGAGGGCTCACGCATTCCTTCACGGAAATTTTGCGCCCGGTTATGTGAATGCCGGACAGACGCCCGGCAAAGTGACTGGAGGGTCACTTGTGACCGCAGTGACGCAGGGTTCGCGCTACCCCAGCCGGAGGGTCGGGGGGCGCTCGGGGAGGGTCGGGTGCGGCGGGCCGGGAACGGCTCGGTAACCTAAGGCCGCTGACAGATCCTTAGGGCGGCTTTATAAGGGGAGCCGCCCGCGCGTTCAAGGAGTTGCCGCCGCCGTGAGCAGCAGCCTTCGACGCGGCGCCCTCGCCGCCTCCGCCATCGTCTTCTCGATCGCCTCGCTCGCCGCCTGTGGCGCCGGCACCAACTCGCAGACCCTGGAGATCAAGCCGGACAACGCCGCGACCACGGTCGGCAACATCAAGGTGCAGAACGCCCTGGTCATCACCCAGCCCGACCTGAAGTCGACGGGTCCCGCCGTGATCTCCGCGACCCTCTTCAACACGGGCAGCACGAACGAGACCCTGCAGTCCGTCTCCATCGCCGGCGGCACCGGCACCGTGAAGCTGACCCCGGCCAAGGGCGGCAGCCTGACCGTCCCGGCGCACGGCTCGCTGATCCTCGGCGGCAAGGGGAACGCCTCCGCCGAGCTGCCGGGCGGACGCGAGTCGGTCCAGGACGGCAACGCCCAGAAGATCACCTTCACGTTCAGCAAGACCGGCGCCGTGAGCCTGCGCGCCTTCGTGGTGCCGGCCACCAGCTACTTCGACAAGTGGGGCCCGAGCCAGATCCCGTCCACCCCGGCGACGGCCTCCCCCGCCCCGGGCGCCACCGCCTCCGGCAGCACCAAGCCGGCCAGGCACGGCAAGGGCAAGGCCACCCCGTCGGCGACCGCGAGCGACACCGCGACGGCGGGCGCCGGCGCGACCCCGAGCGACTCCGCGTCCCAGTCGGCCGCCGGCCAGTGAGCGGCGGTACGGCCCGCTGAGCACGCCGTACGCACGAGGGCGGCACCCCACCAGGGGGTGCCGCCCTTCGTCGTACCGCTGTGTCCGGTCGGTTTACGGCTCGAACTTGTATCCCAGCCCCCGGACCGTCACCAGGTAACGCGGCGCGCCCGGGTCGGGCTCGATCTTGGCGCGGAGGCGCTTGACGTGGACGTCCAGGGTCTTGGTGTCGCCCACGTAGTCGGCGCCCCAGACACGGTCGATGAGCTGCATGCGGGTCAGGACGCGGCCGGCGTTGCGCAGGAGCATCTCCAGCAGGTCGAACTCCTTCAGCGGCAGGTCGACCTTGGAGCCGCCGACCGTGACCACGTGGCGGTCGACGTCCATGCGGACCGGACCGGCCTCCAGCGCGGCCGGGGCGACCTCCTCCGGCTCGCCGCGGCGGCGCAGCACGGCGCGGATGCGGGCGACCAGCTCACGCGAGGAGAAGGGCTTGGTGACGTAGTCGTCGGCCCCTATCTCGAGGCCGACGACCTTGTCGATCTCGCTGTCCTTGGCCGTCACCATGATCACGGGGACGTTGGAGCGGCCGCGCAGCTGGCGGCACACCTCCGTGCCGGGCAGGCCCGGCAGCATCAGGTCGAGGAGGACGAGGTCGGCGCCGTTGCGCTCGAACTCGTCGAGTCCGTCGGGGCCCGTGGCCGCCACGGCGACCTCGAAGCCCTCCTTGCGGAGCATGTACGACAGGGCGTCGGAGAAGGACTCCTCGTCCTCGACGACGAGCACTCGGGTCACGGAAGGACCTCCGGGGCGGGAAGCGGTTCGTACGGGGATGGGTCGGGGGCGCCGCCGGCCTCGTCATCGTCGTCGAGGTCGGGGTGCTGCTGTGCGCGGTCGCGGGCCGCACCCGCCTCCGGCAGCCTGAGGGTGAACGTGGAGCCCTGGCCTTCGGCGCTCCAGACCGTGACCTCCCCGCCGTGCGAGGCGACCACGTGCTTGACGATCGCGAGCCCCAGCCCGGTGCCTCCGGTCTGCCGGGAGCGGGCGGGGTCGACGCGGTAGAAGCGCTCGAAGATGCGCTCCTTGTCCTTGTCGGAGATGCCGATGCCCTGGTCCGTCACGGCGAGCTCGATCATGTCGCCGCCGGGTGCACTGACCCTGCGGGCGGCGATGCCGACGCGGGTGCGGGCCGGGGAGTAGTTCACGGCGTTCTCGACCAGGTTGCCGAGGGCGGCGGCGAGCTGGCCGCGGTTGCCCCAGACGTGCAGATCGGCCGTCCCCCCTGCGGCGATGGTGATCTGCTTGGTGCCGGCCTGGTGCCGGCAGCGGTCGATGGCCTCGGCGACCAGCTCGTCCACGCGGACGGGCTCGGCGTCCTCCAGCGGGTCGTCGTTCTGCACCCGGGAGAGGTCGATCAGCTCCTGGACCAGGTTGGTCAGGCGGGTCGCCTCGATCTGCATCCGGCCCGCGAAGCGCTGTACGGCCTCGGGGTCGTCGGAGGCGTCCATGACGGCCTCGGAGAGGAGGGAGAGCGCGCCGACCGGCGTCTTCAGCTCATGGCTGACGTTCGCCACGAAGTCGCGTCGTACGGCCTCGATCCTCCTGGCCTCGGTCAGGTCCTCGACCAGCAGCAGGACCAGGCGGGAGCCGAGCGGGGCCACGCGCGCGGAGACGGCGAGGGCCTCTCCGCGTCCGGTGCCGCGCCGGGGCAGGTCCAGCTCGACCTGCCGTATCTCGCCGTCGCGTCTGGTGTCCCTGGCCATCTGGAGCATGGGCTCGACGGCGAGCTTGCCGCCGCGGACCAGCCCGAGGGCGTAGGCGGCGGAGCTGGCCTTGACGACGGCGTCGGCCTCGTCGAGGACGACGGCCGAGGAACGGAGCACGGACAGCACGGTGTCCACGCCCGGCGGGAGTACGGGGTCGGTGTGCAAGGAAGTCCTGGTCGGTCGCTTCTGGTCGCGTTCGCTCCAACGGAACGCCAGCATGGCGATGACGCCGGTGAGCACCCCGGCGATCGCTGCCGCTGCGGCGACCGCCGCGTTCACGTCCATGCCTCCAGGTTAAGCAGGCCCTGTGACATCCCCCCAGCCTCCGATGCGGGACCTCGGACACTCGTCGCCCAGAGTTCACCTTGGGGCCAGTAATGGTTCATTTGGGGTGGCGGAAACGGACGCGTGCGGGGCAGAACGTGGGAGCGTGGGGACCAAGCACACCTATGAGAGGGAACCCTGATGCGGGACGCGTACCACGAGGAACTGGACTCGATCGGCGACGGTCTGGTGGAGATGGCCCGGCTGGTCGGGTCGGCGATCGGGCGCGCCACCACCGCCATCCTGGACGCCGACCTGAAGCTGGCCGAGAGCGTGATCGAGGCGGACCAGAAGGTCGACGAACTCCAGCACGACCTGGAGGCACGGGCCATAGCCCTGCTCGCCCGGCAGCAGCCGGTGGCGACCGACCTGCGGATCGTCGTCACCTCGCTGCGCATGTCCGCCGACCTGGAGCGGTCCGGCGACCTCGCCCAGCACGTGGCGAAGCTGGCCCGGCTGCGCTTCCCCGAGCGCGCGGTGCCGAACGACCTGCACGCCACGATCCTGGAGATGGGCCAGCTCGCGCAGCGCCTGATGGCCAAGGCCGCCGAGGTGATCATCACCAAGGACGTCGACCTCGCGCTGCAGCTGGAGCAGGACGACGACGAGATGGACCTGCTGCACCGCACGCTGTTCCAGCACCTGATCGACGAGCGCTGGAGGCACGGCATCGAGACGGCGGTGGACGTCACCCTGCTGGGCCGCTACTACGAGCGGTACGCCGACCACGCCGTGGCCGTCGCCAAGCGGGTCGTCTACCTGGTCACGGGCGAGCACGCGGACGATCTCCAGCCGGACATCCAGCCGGTGACGGGCGTCGAGGGCGCGTAAGCCCCTGGGGGCGTGAGCCGGGGGGCGGGGTTCTTGCTGACCCGGGGGCCCTCGGCCGAGGGCGGGCGCCTGCGGCCGAGGGGCCTCTGCCGACGGCGGGGCGTCTGCGGCCGACGGCGCGGCGCCCGTGGCCGGAGCGTCTCCGGCCGAGGGCGCGGCGCCTGCGGCCGGGGGGCTTGTGGCCGAGGCGCCGACGGCCGAGAGCCGACGGCGCGGTGCCCGTGGCTGGGGCGTCTCCGGCCGACGGCAGGGGGCCTGGGCCGGAGCGTCTGCGGCCGAGGGGGGCCGCGGCCGACGGCGGGGGCGGCTCCGTGGTGCGGTGCGTGGGGTGCGGGGCGCGGGGGCGCCTCCGTGCGCCGTTGATGCGCCCAGGGAAACGGGCATGCAATGGGCGAGGGCATCCCTGCCCCAGTGTTTAGGAGGGACCCATGGCCGAATCCCCCGGCACCACGCCCGACCCCACGCGGGAGCGCGAGACCGACCAGCCCGCCGAGACCAGGAGCCTTCCGCTGATAGCCGCCTGCGGCTGCGGCTCGGGCTGCGGGTGCGGGTGCCAGTCGGGCGGCCCCTGCAGGTGCGGCTGAGGGGCGGTACGACCTCGTAGGGCCGGTATGACCTCGTTCACACCGGCCCTGCGTGGATACGCCTACGCCTCACCGCCCGTCAGCTCACGGCGTAGGCGTTGTACACCGTGGTCGTCGAGCTGTCGCCGTGGGTGTCCGTGACCGTGGAGCGCAGACCGACGCGACCCGAGGCCGGGTTGTGGACGGCCATGGTCCACTTGCCGCCGGACAGCTTCACGGCGGCGGCATGCCAGGTCGCGCCGTTGTCGGTGGTGTACCAGGCCTGCACCGACTTCACCGCGTCGGGCAGCTGCTGCACCGTGCTGTCGTCCGTGCCGTTGCGCTGCATGCCGAGGACGACGGTCGTGGTGGAACCGGGGGCCGCCTGGTTCCTGCTGTCGAGCGCGCCGGGCGAGAAGCGGGTGATGTAGTCCCGGATCTGCTGGTTCTTGGCGGGGTCCGCGTAGAAGTGCAGGCTGAGGCTGGACGTGGTCGACAGCGAGCCGGACGGCAGGCTGCGGTGGCCGGTCTGGGTGAGCGTGTACCAGCCGGCACCGGGGATCACGGGGTGCGCGTCGATCTCCTGCGAGGGGCTGTAGGTGTGCGAGTACAGCGTCCTGCCCGCGTGGGTCAGCTTGACGGAACCGCCGGCCAGGATCCCGCCCGCGGGGAGGGTCGGGTCGGCGAACGGGTTGATGGACCCGAAGTACAGCTGCTTGTACCAGGTGTTGGGCAGCCGCCCGCCGGGTCCCCAGACCGCGCGGCCAAGGGGCAGCGAGGTCGTCTTGCCGGCCGCGTAGGTGTGGGCCCCGTCGTAGGCGAAGTCGTGGCCGTGCTGGCCGACGCTCCACTGTCCGGGCGGGAGGTGGGCGCTGAAGGAGTTGGGCAGGTCACGCTGGAACTGCAGCGTGTTCGGGCCCCACGAGCAGCTGTCGCCGTCCGACGAGTAGTCGAACGAGAACATCGCCTGTCCGCTGTCGGGGCCCGAACGGGCGGACACCTTCAGGGTGGTGAGCCCGGACTGCTTGAGCGTCGCGGACACCCCGGACGGCACACCGCCCTTGTGGGTGGCGGACGCCAGCCAGAAGTCGCCCCCGGTGGTCGAGCGGGGCTGGTAGGCGGTGCCGTACGACAGCTCGTACGCCTTGCTGCTGGACGGGATGACGTACAGGTCGCCGGCTTCCGCCGAAATCCCCATGCTGGCGGGTCCGTTGTCGGCGGCGCAGACGTACGCGCTGACCGTGTGGTCGTACCCGCTGCCCGGACCGGGGCTGAGCGAGACGTTGACCGGGCGGCCCTGGCGGGCGTCGAACGTGGTCTTCGTGGCCCCGGAGACCGTCACGCTGTGCCCGCCGACGGTGGCATGCCCGCCCGCGGCGTCGGTGAAGGAGGTGACGAGTTCGTAGCTGCCGTTGGGCAGCGAGGCCGCCTTGTTGCTCTCGATGTAGCGGAAGTCGTTCGTCTTCGTGTTGTAGACGGCCACTTGGGCGTACACCGGCTTGCCGCCGCGGTCCAGCGTCGTGACGGTGAGCGAGCCCTTGCCCGCGGCGGACGCGGCCGGGGCTCCGGCCAGCAGAAGCGGTACGAGTACGGTGACGGCACTCGCCACTGTCGTGGTTCGTCGCATCAAACCCCCCTAGGTGCGCGACACAAGCGAGCCACGGTAGCGCACGGGCGACAGCTTGTTCTGGGCGCTGCCACTGGGCATGCACGAGGTCCGGCACACTGGGTGAGCGCGGGCGGGTCATTCCTGCGGCACACGGCGCCTGCGGCGGCTGGGGCGCGTACGCCCCTGAGCGGACGCGGGGAGGGCAACGGGGATGACGGTCATGGACGTCGCGTTCGTCTGTGCCGAGGTGCCCCGCGACGTGGTGCTCGTCCATCCCGGTGGCCGTCCGCTCGACGTGGTCCGGGTCGTACGCCGGCTGACCGGGCTGAGCCTCTGGCGCAGCAAGGCTCTGGTGGATCAAGCCCCGGTCGTGATCCTGGATCGCCTACCGGAGGAGGCCGCCGAGAGCGCGGTCGCGGCTCTCCGCGAGGCGGGAGGACAGGCGGAGCTGGGGCAGCGGACGCAACCGCACCTGTCCGGTCCTGCCGAGGGACGGCACGACCAAGCAGCTCGCGGAGTCGAACCCAGCCGCAGCACGAAGCCCGGCACCTGACACTGCCGCACGGGGTCGTGTGGGGTGACGTATTTCAGCGCTTGAAGGACCCCTTGGCCTCTTCCTTCGCTCCCCGCATCCTGCCCCGCGCTTCGAGGGCGGCACCCTTGGCCGCGAGATCATCCTTGTGCACCGCGTGAGCAAGCGTTCGCACGGCCTTTCCTACAACCTGCTCGGCTGTCGCTTTGGCCTTTTCTCCGGCACTCATCTCAACACCTCCACGCTCACCGTCCGAGTGCCCTGGAGGAGCAGAATCATGGCGGGCCTTCGAGGAGTGGCAGTGCTGCGCCGGTGCGGCCCTCGCCCGTGAGGCTCAGTCCCCGGAAGAACCGAAGAAGCCGACCTGGGTGGGCCGCCTGTCGGTGCACAGGCCCCCGCCGACGGAGAAACCGATCGCATCGACCTCTCCGATGCGCTTGACGACTCAACCGACGCGGGCGATGTCGTGGGCCGAGACAGCGGTCTTCCTTACTGCAGGTCACAAGAACCGACAGGGTCGACGCTCGAGCAGGGGCCGCTGCGGCGGCCGCTTGACATAGGAGCAAGCGGACGTGACCGAGATGACCGATTACCCGCCTCCCGGCGTTCCCTGCGGTTCCCCGCACGATCTGGCACGGACATGGCACCGGATATCCATGTCGGAAGTGACCACAAGAGCCTGAAGGTGCCGCAACCGGGATCCCCCAAGCGGGACGGAGATGCTGCGCCAGGTAACCCGTGCTCTCGACCGGCGCGAGTGTCGCGAATCCTGCGGCCACATGGAGCATGATCGAAATGCGGTCGGCGTCGCGCACCTCGACGATGGCGCTGAAGGGCGGAGCGCGAGGCCTGTCTTGTGTCAGCTGAGCACTCCGCCGAGTCATGCGTGAAGGAAAGAGGAAACCATGACGGCAGCGACGGAGACTCCCACTCGTGAAAAGGCCGAGGTAGGCCAGGAAGAGATCGGCGAGGAATCCGCCTTCGGCCCGCTTCTGCTGGCAGCCTTGCTGTCCCGGCGTGAGGAGCGCGGTGAGGAGTCGATCATCGAGCACCCGCTTCTCCTCGCCGCACTCGCGCGCCGTCGGCGTGAGGAGCGCGGTGAGGAGTCGATCATCGAGCACCCGCTCCTGCTCGCCGCACTCATGCGCCGTCGCCGCGAGGAGGGTGGCGAGGAGTCGATCATCGAGCACCCGCTTCTCCTCGCCGCACTCATGCGCCGTCGGCGTGAGGAGCGCGGTGAGGAGTCGATCATCGAGCACCCGCTCCTGCTCGCCGCACTCATGCGCCGTCGGCGTGAGGAGCGCGGTGAGGAGTCGATCATCGAGCACCCGCTTCTCCTCGCCGCACTCATGCGCCGTCGCCGCGAGGAGCGCGGTGAGTCTCTGATCCAGCATCCTCTCCTCCTTGCGGCGCTCATGCGTCGCTGACAGGAAAAGCGACACTCTGCCCCCCGATCCCGGCAGTCGTCGGCATCGGGGGGCAGGTCCCGTACGGCAACCGAAGACCTGAGGAAACACAATGGCAGCTGAGTCCGGCGACAAATCCGAACGGGATCCCTTGGGGGCCTTCGTCGACGAAATCTTCGAGGAAATGGTGCGCGATGCCGGAATCCCCCACACCGGCACCGGTGTCAAGCACGGAAAGGACCCACTGGCGGGAGCCCTGATGGAAGCGGCTACGGCGTTGCTTTCCCGGCCGCCTTCCCGTTCCTCGGAACTGGAACGGGTGCTGCTCGCGCAGATGCTCGCGACCGCGTTGGCGGAATCTCTCGCGCCTGCTTTGGCGGATGTGCTGGCCTCGGAGATCATGAAGGTGCTGAACCACCACGCGGCCCCCCAGAGAGGCGGCAGTCACGAATCCGTCGGCGGATCCGGCCGCAGTCCCCGTTCCTCCGGCGGGGGTGAGCGGTAACGGCCTCGTGACGCTCAGGTCGGCGTAGCGGCTTTGGGGTGGCGCTGCCTTGGCGCGAGTGATATGGCCCCGTAAGCTTGCAGCGCGTCGGGCAGGTAGTGGACCTGCCCGGTAAAGCACGACGTTGGGGCCATGATCTTCGAGGCTCGCGCCAAAGCGGCTCCGTAAAGCCGCGGAGCCGACCGCCCCAGCCACGACGCACCCCAGCCTGTGGGCCAACGCGCCCGCCAGGATCGCCATCCCGACGGCCTTGCTGATCATCTTCAACGTCCGCATTCGCCGCTGGCGCCGACGCGCCTGACGGCCCCAGGATGCCGACAAGCCCCTCATCTGCCATGAAACAGCAGGTGGGGGGCTTGTTCGTGTGAGCTTACTTCTTCTTGCCCTGGTTCTTGACCGCCTCGATGGCCGCCGCGGCCGCCTCGGGGTCGAGGTACTTGCCGCCGGGGGTGGTCGGCTTGAAGTCGGCGTCGAGTTCGTAGTAGAGCGGGATGCCGGTCGGGATGTTCAGGCCCGCGATGTCGGCGTCGGAGATGCCGTCCAGGTGCTTGACCAGGGCGCGCAGCGAGTTGCCGTGGGCGGCGATCAGGACGGTGCGGCCGGTCAGGAGGTCCGGGATGATCGCGTCGAACCAGTACGGCAGCATCCGGTGGACGACGTCCTTCAGGCACTCCGTCCTCGGGCGCAGCTCCGGCGGGAGCGTGGCGTAGCGCGGGTCGTCGAACTGGGAGAACTCCGAGTCCTCGGCGAGCGGCGGCGGCGGGGTGTCGTAGGAGCGGCGCCAGAGCATGAACTGCTCCTCGCCGAACTCGGCCAGCGTGGCCGCCTTGTCCTTGCCCTGGAGGGCGCCGTAGTGGCGCTCGTTCAGGCGCCAGCTGCGGTGGACCGGGATCCAGTGGCGGTCCGCGGCCTCGAGGGCCAGCTGGGCCGTGCGGATCGCGCGCTTCTGGAGGGACGTGTGGACCACGTCCGGGAGAAGGTCGGCGTCCTTCAGGAGCTCGCCACCGCGGACCGCCTCCTTCTCGCCCTTCTCGTTCAGGTTGACGTCCACCCAGCCGGTGAACAGGTTCTTCGCGTTCCACTCGCTCTCGCCGTGGCGGAGGAGGATCAGCTTGTACGGTGCGTCGGCCATGGGTCAGAGCGTAATCCACGCGTTCGGGGCGTCGTCCCGGACGACCGGTGGGTGGACCGCCGGCGGCGTCTGTTAATCGGGTGGCCGGCGAACGGCCGCGTATGTAAGGTGTGCTTACCGCTTGAGCCACTTACTGTCCGGCCTGCTTACGGCGCCCGGACCGGGTGTCCGCCGATCCATGGGGGGTCTTGTCATGTCCGCCGTCGCCCGTCTGAGACGTGCCGCCCGGGAGACCGTCTCCGGACTCCCCCGCGAGTTCTGGTGGCTGTGGACCAGCACCCTGATCAACCGGCTCGGCGCCTTCGTGGCCACCTTCATGGCCCTCTACCTCACGCTCGACCGCGGCTACTCGGCGTCGTACGCCGGTCTCGTCGCCTCGCTGCACGGGCTCGGCGGCGTCGTCTCCTCCCTCGCCGGCGGCGTGATGGCCGACCGGCTGGGACGGCGGCCCACGCTGCTCGTCGCCCAGTCGGCCACCGCCGCGTCCGTCGCGCTCCTCGGGTTCATGACCGACCCGGTCGCCATCGCCGCCGTCGCCTTCCTGGTCGGCATGGCCTCCAACGCCTCCCGGCCCGCCGTGCAGGCGATGATGGCCGACATCGTCCGGCCCGAGGACCGCGTCCGCGCCTTCTCCCTCAACTACTGGGCCATCAACCTCGGCTTCGCCGTCTCCTCCATGGCCGCCGGGTTCATCGCCGAGTACAGCTATCTCGCCGGGTTCCTGATCGAGGCCGGGATGACCGCCGTCTGCGCGGTCGTCGTCTTCCTCAGGCTGCCCGAGTCCCGGCCCACCGCCACGGCCCGGCAGGCGGAGGCCGGCATCGGGCTCGGCACCGTGCTGCGCGACGGGCGGTACATGGCCGTCGTCGGGCTGTCGTTCCTGGCCGCGCTGGTCTTCCAGCAAGGCTCCGTGGGGCTGCCGGTGGCCATGGGCCGGGCCGGGTTCTCGCCCGCCGACTACGGCCTCGCCGTCGCCGTCAACGGCATCCTGATCGTCGCCCTGCAGATCCCGGTCACCCGGGTCATCGAGCACCGCGACCCGTGCACCCTGCTGGTCGTCTCCTCGCTGCTCGCCGGGTACGGCTTCGGGCTCACCGCGTTCGCCGGCTCGGTCGGCGTCTTCATGGTCACCGTGTGCGTGTGGACCCTCGCCGAGATCGTCAACGCCCCGACCCAGACCGGCCTCGTCGTCCGGCTCTCCCCGGTCCACGGGCGCGGCCGCTACCAGGGCGTGTACACGCTGTCCTGGTCCGTCGCCGCGCTGGTCGCCCCGCTGATGTCCGGCGCGGTCATCGACCGCTGGGGCGCGCCGTGGCTGTGGGGCATGTGTGCGGCGATCGGGACCATCGCCGGGCTGGGGTACGCGCTGCTCATGCGCGGGCCGGCGAAGGAGACTGCGGCCGCGGCGAGCCCGCGGACGGACACCGAGGGCGCCGAGACCGAGACCAGCACGGCGTGAGGGGCCAGGGCGGGGGCCTGCGGCGCTTAAGCGGGAAGGAGCTCAGGCGGGGGGCTTCCGCCAGGGGGCCGGGGCGGCTCGAGCAGGTCAGGGATGGGGCCTGCGGGCCCGGGTGCGCGAGGGGTCGGAGTACGAGTCCGGGTGCGCGAGGGGTTGGAGCCTGCGGGCTCGGGGCCCGGGAGCTGGGGCTTGCGAGCCTGGGCGCCCGAAAGGCTGGGATGCGGGGGGGGGGAGGGGGCGGGCACCCATCACCCCGTCCACGCACCACCGCCCCCCGCCGGAATCCCGGCGGGGGGCGGTGGTGTCCGGATCAGAACGCGAGGTTGACGCCGATCTGGTGGGGCTGGCTGAGGGCGCCCAGGACCTCGCCCTGGACGGCGCCGAGCTGGGACAGGGCGTCGGCGGTGCTCAGGGTCGTGGAGTCGGCGGTGATGCTGGCCTGGGGGGCCAGGCCGCCGGAGACGGCGTCGAGGTCGGCGTCGGCGATCTCGGCGGTCTGGATCTGGTGAGCGGCGTTCATGAGGAAACTGCCCTTCGCATGGATGGTCCACATGGTCCAAGGGGAAGCGGCCCGCCGGGGACTGACGTTGGGGCCGCGACCGTGGGCACGCGCCGTCCTTTCCGGACACCTGGCGCGATCCCGTCGGTGCGAGCGATCAAACCACGGAGCGTGCCGGGCATCCACCCAACCACCGCTTCCACCGGCCCAGTTGCGGCGCCGGACGACGCATCCGTGCACGTACGGTCA
Source organism: Streptomyces sp. NBC_00557 (assembly GCF_036345995.1). Lineage (NCBI taxonomy): Bacteria > Bacillati > Actinomycetota > Actinomycetes > Kitasatosporales > Streptomycetaceae > Streptomyces > Streptomyces sp. NBC_00557. The sequence continues at coordinate 4,408,702 of NZ_CP107796.1, read as the reverse complement.
CGTGTTGGGGCCAAATCCTCCACACCCCGCGCCGCACAGGCGGCCCACAACTCTTGCCACCGCCGCGCCGACCGGGACAACTCCCCACCAACCGAACCCGCTCACCCCGGGGTTGCGTACGCCCTGTGCAGATTCCGTTCACAGGGCAGTGCGAGGGGCGGTCGCCGCCGGCAGCACAGTGGTCCAGGTCACACACCCGCCCCGTCACATCCGTCCGGAGCGATCCGTCAAGGAGGTGCAGCCATCGGAAAGCACAAGGGAAACCACAAAAGGAGCACACCATGGACGCTCGGCTGAACCTCTTCGGCAACCCGGTCGCCGGCAAGTTCCTCAGGTACGTCAACTCGGCGGGCAAGGTCGTCTCGGACTCCTCCCTGCCGGCCGCGACGCAGGAGCTGGTGAAGATCCGGGCCAGCCAGATCAACGGCTGCGGGTTCTGCACCGACATGCACACCAAGGACGCGGCCGCCGCCGGGGAGACGGCCCAGCGGCTGCACCTGGTCGCCGCCTGGCGGGAGGCCAAGGTGTTCAGCGACGCCGAGCGGGCCGCGCTGGAGCTGACGGAGCAGGGCACCCGGATCGCCGACGCGGCCGGCGGCGTCCCGGACGAGGTGTGGGCGAACGCCGCCAAGCACTACGACGAGGAGCAGCTCGCCGCGCTGGTCGCGCTGATCGCCCTGATCAACGCCTACAACCGCCTCAACGTCATCGTCCAGCAGCCCGCCGGCGACTACCAGCCCGGCATGTTCGACTGAGGCAGAAAGAAACCAGGGCCTCAGGGATGCATCCGCGCCCCCTTCAGCGCCTTGTCCACCCCGCCCCGCGGGCCGTACACCGCGAGACCCACCAGGTCCAGGTCCGCGGTCGGTACGGCCCGCACGGCCGCGCGGTTGGCGCCGTCGTGGCCCGTGGCGAACAGGTCGGCCGTGAACACCGCCCGGGGCAGGGCGCGGCGCAGCACCCGCTCGTGGGCCGCCCTCAGGGTCTCCTTGGAGCCCTCCAGGACCAGCACCGGCTGGCGGAACATGGGCAGGTAGCCGACGCCGTCCGCGTCCTCGTACGGCTCGCCGATCACCTCGGGGACCCGGGTGCCGAGGCCGCTGACCAGGAACGCGGTGACGTTGAGCCGCTGCCAGGGCTCCAGGTCCTCGCGCAGCAGCACGGCGATCTTCGTGTCGAAACGGATGGGTTCAGCGCTCATGGAATGAGACTGCCGGGCGTCGTACGGCCCGGTCTTGTACGTTCTTTGCGTGGCCGCCCGGCAGGAAGTCAGCGCGTGGCGCCCCCGCGTTCCGGGCGTCACGGAGGTCTTCCACGCCCGCTTCACCGAGTACGCCTATCCGATGCACGTCCACGACGCCTGGACGCTGCTGATCGTGGACGACGGCGCCGTACGGTACGACCTGGACCGGCACGAGCACGGCACTCCGCACGACACCGTCACGCTGCTGCCGCCGCATGTGCCGCACAACGGCTCCCCGGCCACCCCGGACGGCTTCCGCAAGCGGGTCGTGTACCTGGACGGCAGCCGGCTCGGCGACGATCTGATCGGGCCCGCCGTCGACACGCCGGATCTGCGGGATCCGGTGCTGCGGCGGCGCGTGGGGCAGCTGCACGCGGCGCTGGCCCGGTCCGGCGACGAGCTGGAGGCGGAGAGCCGGCTGACGCTCGTCGGGGAGCGGCTGCGGGACCATCTGCGGCGCCGCACGGACCCGCCCCGGCACCGTCCGGACCCGGTTCTCGGCCGGCGGCTGCGGGAGCTGCTGGACGCCCGGGTGGTCGAGGGCCTGTCGCTGCAGGAGGCGGCGCGTGTGCTGCACGCCCACCCCGCCCACCTGGTGCGGGCGTTCAGCGGCGCCTACGGCATCGCCCCGCACCAGTACCTGATGTCCCTCAGGGTGGGGCGCGCCCGGCGTCTGCTGCTGGACGGGCTGGCGCCGGGCGAGGTGGCCGCGGCCGCCGGTTTCTACGACCAGGCCCATCTCACCCGGCACTTCAGGAAGCTGGTCGGGGTGACGCCGGGCCGCTATCGGGTCAGTTCCCGCTGAGCCTCGTACAGGTTGCGCGGGCGTACGGCGTCCGTGGTGCCGTACAGCTCCAGCCGGGAGTGCAGGTCCCCGCTGAAGTCGGGGACGTCGGTCTGGTCGAACTCGGTGACCGTGTTGAGGCCGACGGTGGCGGAGCAGGGCGCCAGGGCGTCGATCTTCATCAGGCCGGCGCGGCCGTTGGTGACCCTGATGTTCCAGTGGGTGAAGCGGGCGCCGAAGAGGGGCCCCGCGCTGGCGTCCCCGCCGTGCCGGCCGTTGTTGTTCACGGTGATGTCGGTGCGGATGTTCGCGAAGGGCAGGCCGCGGTGGCTGTCGAAGGTGCCCATCTCCATCCGGCCGCGTGACCACACGTTGTGCGAGGACAGTCCCTCGACGTTGATGCCGTGCAGCTGGGTGCCGGGCGGGGCCGGGACGGTGCGCTGCTCGAGGGTGAAGTCCTCGATCAGGTTGTCGTGGGAGCCCTCGCGGCAGAAGTACGGGTGGTGCGAGCCCCGGCCGGCCACCCGGGTGCGGCGCAGGGTGCAGGCGGAGGCGGCGACCAGGCCGAAGCCGTTGTCCACGTCGGTCACCGTGACGTCGTCCACCCAGCAGTCGTAGGCGCACTGCAGGACGACCCCGTTGTAGCCCTTGTCGAGCAGGTGCGGGGACTGCGGGGTGAGCACCGCCCGCAGGGTGAGGCCCTCGACGCCCGATCCGGTCAGTTCGGGGACGTGGGTGGTGAACCGGGGCTGCCACTCGGGGCGGAGGTCGAGCGGGAGGGGGCGTTCGAGGGTGATCCTGCGGCCCCGGACGCGGGTGATGCGGACCGGCCATTCGTAGGGGACGTACGACAGCAGCTTGGTCTTGTCGTCCCAGGAGTACGACGCCGGGCCCGGGCCGCCGCCCGCCATGTGCTGCAGCAGGGTGTGCGCCTCGTCGTCGGCGAGCCGGAGGAGGACGAGCCGGCCGGGGTGCAGCCCCCCGGGATCGGCGACGGTGACCGTCCACGCTCCCCGGGTGGCGGGTTCCACCGCCGTCAGCGCCGTCCACTCGTCCCGCTTGTTGCCGGTCCAGCCCTCGAAGGGCCAGGCCCGGGACCGGATCGCGGCCACGAGCGCGTCCCAGCGAGCCTTCGGGGCGAGCCATATGAGCCCGCCCGCCCAGGACCAGGACGACTTGTCGCCGCCGTAGCGGGAGCCGTACACGCCGATCAGCTCGGTGAGGTTCCTGGTCGCGTACAGGGTGGTACGGCCGCTGCCGGCGCCGCGCAGGACGACGCCCGAGTCGCCGATGCGGATCAGGTCGTCGATGCGGAAGGTGCCGGGCGGGAGGGTGACCGTGCCCCCGCCGGCCCTTCCGGCGGCGGCGAGGGCACGGTTGATCGCGGGCGCCGAGTCGGTGGTGCCGTCGGGGACGGCGCCGTACTCGGTGGCGTCGGCGAAGTGGCGGGGGCGGGGCAGGCCGGGTGCTCCGCCGCGGCAGCCGGCGCGTCCGACGTAGGGGATCTGCGGGTGGGTGAAGGGCGAGCGGATGAACTCGCCCCAGATCTGCGGTACTTGGGGCCGATCGGCGGCCGCCGCCCTGGCCGTGGTGGTCGCGCCGAGCGCCACGGCCGTGGCCGCGGTCAGCAGGGTCCGTCTCGTGAGGTGTGTGCCGCTCATGTCCACCCGCCTCTTCGTATTCACGAATATGAACGACGTTCAGGAATGCGTTGGCCGTGAGCATGCCACTCCCTACGGGTGGTGGGAAGGGGTCGTGCGATACGTCAGTCGGTCGGGCGCTCGATCAGGTGCTTGAACGCGTCCAGGTTGCGCGTGGACTCCCCCCTGGACACCCGCCAGGCGTACTCCTTGCGGATGGAGGAGGCGAAGCCCAGTTCCAGGAGCGTGTTGAAGGCGCCGTCGGCCGCTTCGAGGACCTGTCCGAGGAGGCGGTCGATCTCGTCGGGGGTGACAGCGGCGAGCGGCAGGCGCGCGGTGACGTAGATGTCGCCGAGGCGGTCGACGGCGTAACTGACGCCGTACAGCTTGAGGTTGCGCTCCAGGAGCCAGCGGTGGACGCCCGCCTCGTTCTCGTCGGGGTGCCGGATGACGAACGCGTTCAGCGACAGGGAGTGGCGGCCGACGAGGAAGGAGACCGTCGTGGACAGCTTGCGGGTGCCGGGCAGCTTGACCACGTAGTTTCCGGGCTCGGGGCTCTCCCACTCCAGCTCGGCGTCCTTCAGGACGCCTTCCAGGACCTGTCCGGCCTTCTCGACATCACCCATGGTGGGAGCGTACGCGACGGCGGTGGGCCTGGGTCGCGGCCGTGTAGACGTCCGCGGTCTCGACGGCGGCCCGGTCCCAGCCGAAGCACTGCGCGTGCCGGGCGGCGGCGCGGCCCATCCGGGCGGCCAGGTCCGGCTCGTCGGCGAAACGGCGCAGCACGCGCGCGTAGTCGGCGGGATCGTGGCCGCGGACGAGGAACCCGGTGTCGCCGTCGCGCACCGCCACCGGCAGGCCGCCGACCGAGGCCGCGAGCACCGGCGTGCCGGTCGCCTGCGCCTCTATCGCCACCAGCCCGAAGGACTCGCTGTAGGACGGCATGACCAGCACGGAAGCGGCCCGGAACCAGTCCGCGAGCTGCTCCTGGCCGACCGGCGGGCGGAACCGTACGACGTCCGCGATGCCCAGCCGTGCGGCGAGCTTCTGCAGTCCCTCGGGTTTGGCGAGCCCGCTGCCGCTCGGGCCGCCGACGACCGGGACGAGGATGCGGGAGCGTAGTTCCGGGCGCTCGTCCAGCAGCACCGCCACCGCCCGCAGCAACACGTCCGGGGCCTTCAGGGGCTGTATGCGGCCCGCGAAGAGCGGGATCAGGGCGTCCTGGGGCAGGCCGAGGCGGGCGCGGGCCGCGGCGCGGCCGTCGGCGGGGCGGAAGCGGTCGAGGTTGACGCCCGGGTGCACGACGGCGACCTTCGCGGGGTCGGCGGCGTAGTGCCGTACCAGCTCGCCGGCCTCCTCGTCCGTGTTGGCGATGAGCCGGTCGGCGGCGGCCACGATCTGGGTCTCGCCGATGACGCGGGCGGCGGGCTCGGGGGTGTCGCCGTCGGCCAGGTTGGCGTTCTTGACCTTGGCCATGGTGTGCATGGCGTGCACCAGGGGGACGCCCCAGCGCTGGGCGGCGAGCCAGCCGACGTGGCCGGAGAGCCAGTAGTGGGAGTGGACGAGGTCGTAGTAGCCGGGGCGGTGGCCGGCCCAGACCTGCATCACGCCGTGCGTGAAGGCGCACAGCTGGGCCGGCAGGTCCTCCTTGGCCAGGCCCTCGTAGGGGCCGGCGTCGACGTGCCGGACCAGCACACCGGGGGCCAGGTCGACGGCGGGGGGCAGTCCGCCGGCCGTGGCACGGGTGAAGATCTCCACCTCGATGCCGTGCGCCGCCAGCCGCTGGGCCAGCTCCACGATGTAGACGTTCATGCCGCCGGCGTCACCGGTGCCGGGCTGGTGGAGCGGGGAGGTGTGCACGGAGAGCATGGCGACTCTGCGGGGCCTGCGGTGCAGCCGGAGCCGTGGCGCGGCCGACGGGGAGCGTCGCCCGAGCCTGCTGACGTACTGGCTCACGTGGCGGTCCTCTCCTTGCTGCGGGCATGCCGGACGGAGGACCGACCTCGCCCTCCGAACAGGTCCAACAGTGCCGGGACCCCGGGCCATTTCCCGATCACGGCGCTTTACCCAATCATTACCGTCGGTCGAGCAACCGTTCGATGCGCCGGGCCGCCTACTCTCGTACGTATGACAGCCCGCGCCTCCCGCCGGCCCGTGGGAACCATCACGCGCGGGACGACCAACCCCAACCGGCTCCGCCGCATGGACCGCTGGATCGCGGCCACCCACGGCGCCGAACTGCGCCGCGCCGCGGCCCCCCTGGCCGTCGACCTCGGCTACGGCGCCGCCCCCTGGACCGCCGTGGAACTGCTCGGCCGGCTGCGGACGGCCGCGCCCCGCACCCGCGTGACCGGCATCGAGATCGAACCGGCGCGGGTCGCGGCGGCGAAGGCGTACGAACGGGAGGGGCTGACCTTCCGGCACGGCGGCTTCGAGGTGCCCGTACCCGGGCGGCCGGTGCTCATCCGGGCCGCCAACGTGCTGCGCCAGTACGACGAGGCCGAGGTCGCCGCCGTGTGGGCGCGGCTGTGCGCGCGGCTCGCCCCGGCCGGCGACGGCTCGCGCGGCGGGCTGCTGGTCGAGGGCACGTGCGACGAGATCGGGCGGCGGCACGTGTGGGTGGCGCTCGGCCCGGAGGGGCCGCGGACCGTCACCTTCGCCACCCGGCTCGGCTCGCTTCAGCGGCCCTCGGACCTCGCCGAGCGGCTGCCGAAGGCGCTGATCCACCGCAACGTCCCCGGCGAGCCGGTGCACGCCTTCCTGCGGGACTTCGACCGCGCCTGGGCCGCCGCCGCGCCCTTCGCCGCCTACGGCGCCCGCCAGCGCTGGATGCGCGCGGTACGGGACCTGACGGCCGACTGGCCGGTGACGGACTCCCCCGCCCGCTGGCGGCAGGGCGAAGTGACCGTGGCGTGGCAGGCGTTGGCGCCCCGGAACTGAATCACCCGTCCGGGGCCGGCGGGAGGGAACGAACCTCGTGCGCCGTTCGTCACATCGGCGGGGAGATCGTCGGACCGGGGCGGCCATCAGGGGGAAGAGCACATCCGACCTCCTGTCGTTTTGCGGCGCGACGTGACACCATCCCCCCGGAGTCGTGAAGTTACTGACGGTAAATCAGTTGGGGGCATGTGCGATGGGCTGGGGCAAGCGCAGCGTTCTCTCGGCCGCCGTGACGGTGGTCTGCGCCGTGACCGTGCTGGGAGCGCCCGGCACGGCCTTCGCCGCCCCGGCGCCCCGCCCCAGCACCTCGCCGACTCCCCCGCCGGGCAAGGACCTCGAGAAGGTCCGCGAGGAGCTCGACCGGCTCTACCACGACGCGGCCGTCGCCACCGACGCCTACAACGCGGCCGAGGAGAAGGCCAAGCAGCAGTCCGCCCGGATCGACGCGCTGGCCGGGAAGATCGAGGAGGGGCAGCGGCGGCTCGCCGGGCTCAAGGACCGGGCGGGCGCGGCCGCCCGCGAGCAGTACCGCACCGGGGGCATCCCGCCCACCGCCCAGTTCCTGCTCAGCGACGACCCCGGGCAGGTCCTGGACGGCGCCGGACTGGTCCTGCAGGGCCAGCGGGCGACGAGGACGCTGATGAGCGAACTGGCCGGCACTCAGAAGCAGTTGCGGTCGTACGCCGCAGACGCCGCCGACCGGTGGAAGAAGCTGGACGCCGAGCGCCGGGCCAAGGCCGCCGCGAAGAAGCGGATCGAGCGGCAGATCTCCGCCGCCGAGAAGCTCGAGTCGCAGCTGGAGAAGAAGGACCGGGAGCGGCTCGCCGAGTTGGAGAAGCAGGCCGCGCTGAAGGCGCAGACGCGCTGGCTGGACACCGGCATCCTCAAGCGGATCCACGGCAGGGCGTCCGCGCAGGGCGAGAAGGCCGTCGCGTTCGCCGCCGCCCAGCTCGGCAAGCCGTACGTCTGGGGCGCCGAGGGCCCGAAGGCCTACGACTGCTCCGGCCTGACCTCCCAGGCCTGGGCGGCGGCCGGCCATCCCATCCCGCGCACCTCGCAGGAGCAGTGGAAGCAGCTCAAGCACATCGGCATCACGGACATGCGCCCCGGCGACCTCATCATCTACTTCGACGACGCCAGCCATGTCGCCCTCTACATCGGCGACGGCACGATCATCCAGGCCCCGCGCCCCGGACGGGACGTGACGATCGCGGGCGCCGGCTCGATGCCGATCCTGGGCGTCGTACGGCCGGACGCGTAGGCCTCGCGGCCGCGCGGCGGAGCCGCATGGCGAACACAGTCCCGCGTCCCTCGGTGCGCCCACGTGACGTACGCCATGTGACCCACCCCACCGCCAAACCCCGCCCAAACCCCGGCCGGACGTGAGCTTCGTCATTCCCGCACCTCCGGCAGCCTGTCCAACTGCGGTACGGAACGCGGCATATGACAACGGCCTGCGCGGGAGCGACGCGGCTCACACCATTCCATCGGGGCGCGACCACCCGCTATGGTCCCCGTCGGCGGCATCGAGACCCTCGGCGCCGCCCGTGCCCTCGGGGGGAGGGAAGGAACCCAAGACGATGCCCGTACCCGTACCGCGGCAGAGAGCGATCCCGGCCGTGGAGAGTGGTCAGGCTGAGGCCGCCTCCGCAGTCGGCGGCCCCCTCAAGGAAGAGGCTCACCGCGACGCCGCGCCCACGAGTGGCGGCGGCGCCACTCTCACCCTGCTGCTGATCGAGGACGATCCGGCCGGCTCGCCGATCGTTCCCGACCTGCTGGACTCGGCCGGCAAGCCGATCCGCGTGCGCACCGCCCGCAACCTCACCGAGGCCGAGCGGCTGCTGACCGACGACGTGCACTGCATCCTGCTCGACCTGGCGCTCCCGGCGCCGGGCCGCGGCGACAGCGACGACGAGCTGGCCGTGCTCAAGCACGTGCTCCGGCTCGCGCCCCGGCACGCCGTGCTCGCCCTGACCGCCTCCGGCGACGCCGAGCGCGGCGCCGAGGCCGTACGCGTCGGCGCGCAGGACTACCTCTTCTGGGACGAGCTGGACGGCCGGCTGCTCAGCCGCGCCATCCGGTACGCGGTGGAGCGGAAGCGTTCCGAGACGGCCGAGCGGCGGCTGGCGGAGGGCCGGCTGCGCGCGCAGGAGAACCGCCGGCTGGAGCGCGGCCTGCTGCCCACGCCCCTGCTGGAGGGCTCCTCGCTGCGCTTCGCCGCCCGCTACCGCCCCGGCCGCTCCCGGGCGCTGCTCGGCGGCGACTTCTACGACGCCGTGCGCACCCCCGACGGCACCGTGCACGCCATGATCGGCGACGTCTGCGGCCACGGCCCGGACGAGGCCGCACTCGGCGTGGAGCTGCGCATCGCCTGGCGGGCGCTGACCCTGGCCGGCCTGTGCGGCGACGAACTGCTCGGCACGCTGCAGCAGGTGCTGGAGCACGAGCGGGCCGACGAGGAGATCTTCGCGACCCTGTGCACGGTGGACATCGCACCCGACGGCCGCCACGCGGGCCTGTGCCTGGCCGGACACCCGGCCCCGCTGCTCGCCCGTCCCGGCCGGCAGGCCCGCCTGCTGCCGTACGACAACAACGGCCCCGCCCTCGGACTGCTGCCCGGCGCCCGCTGGCCGCGGATGCAGGTGGAGCTGGGTTCCGAGTGGAGCCTGATGCTCTACACCGACGGCCTGATCGAGGGCCGGGTCGGCGAGGGCGGGGAGCGGCTGGGCCAGGACGGCATGGTCGCGATGATCCGCCGGCAGCTGGCCGAGGGACTGCGGGGGGAGGAACTGCTGCGGGCCGCGGTGAGCGAGGTGCGCGAGCTCAACGGGGGCGAGCTGACCGACGACGTGGCCGTGGTGCTGCTGGACCGGGCGCCGTGAGCGCAGTCTCGCCGTAGGGGGTGGCTCGTCGTCGCCGGGCGGCCCCGGGGCGGAGGTCTCCGCCCTCGGGCGGCCCAGGCGGGGAAGTCTCTAGCGGCCGCCGTTGTACGGCCCGTACGGACCGTCGCTGCTGCTGCCGCGCCCGCGGCGGCGGAACCCCCTGCCGCCGGACACCTGCTGGAGCGCCGGGCGGACGTCCACGAAGAAGACGATCGTGGCGACCAGGCCCGCGAGCTGCAGGAACAGCATCGGGACGAAGAGGTTCACGGCGACCGCGATGCCCAGGATGATCAGCCAGAAGCCCTTGTTCTGCTTGTCCGCGGCGCGGTACGCGTCCTCGCGGAAGATGGCCGCCATCACGAACGCCACGATGGCGAGCGCCAGCATGGCGGTGAAGATCAGCCACATCACTCCGCCGACTGCCGTCATCAGCACAATGCCCACCACCCGAGTCGAGTCCGTACAGCCACCGTACCCGTACAACGGGCCGGACACCCCCAAGGTGCCCGGCCCGTTGTGACCTCGCCGCCGCCGGTCACTTGTCCGACGGCGTCGTCTTCTTCGGGGTGGTCGTCTTGCGCGGGGCCGGAGCCTTCTTCGCCGCCGGCTTCCTGTCGGCGGAGTCGGCCTCGGCCGGCTTCGGCTCGTGCTTGACCTCGCCCGGCTCGGGCTTGCCCTCGACGGCGACCGCGATGTCCTCGATCTCCTCGGCGGCCTCGCCGCGCCAGTGCTTCACGGCCTGCTCGCCCTGCTCGGCGACCTTCTCGTAGGCCTCACGCGCCTTGACGGCGTACTCGGCCGCGACGCCGACGCCGCGCAGCGCGAGGTCCTGGGCCTGCTCGCCGAGCTTCTTCAGGTCGACGTCGAGGGTGCCGAGGAACTCGTTGACCTTGTTCTGCAGGGTCTCCTGCGCCTCCTTGGCCCGGGCGGCGGCCTTCTCCTGCACGGCCTTGGGGTCGGTGTTGCGCACGGCCTCGATGCGGGCCGGCGCCTCGGCGCGCAGCTGCTCGACCAGGGCGGGCACCTTCCTGGCCTGCTTCAGGGCGAGGTCGGCGGTGCCGGCGGCGAAGTAGAGCGGAGTCGGGTCGCTGAGGGTCTTGCGCAGGTCGTCGGTGATGGCCATGGTGATCAGGTCCTCCCGGATTCGCGTTCGGCTGAGGTGGTGTGGTCCGCGGTGGTACGGCCGGCGCCCTGGTCCGGTTATCCGGCCGTACGCCGCGGGTCCGCGTCGGCATCCGGTCCGTCGGCCGCGCCGGAGTCCACGTCCGTGTCCTGGGCCGGGTCCCCGGCCTCCTCGCCCGCGGCGGGCTCGCCGACCCCGAATCCGTTCTCTTTCCGGAAGGACTCGTAGATCTGGAGCAGCACCTGCTTCTGCCGCTCGTTCAGCGAGGGATCGGCGAGGATGACGGCACGCGTCTCCACCTCGTCCCGGTCCCGCTCGGCGTCGAGGATCCCGGCGCGGACGTACAGCGTCTCGGCGGAGATGCGCAGGGCCTTGGCGACCTGCTGCAGCACCTCCGCGCTCGGCTTGCGCAGCCCGCGCTCGATCTGGCTCAGGTAGGGATTGGACACCCCGGCGGCGTCGGCGAGCTGCCGCAGCGACAGCTGGGCGTTACGCCGCTGCTCGCGCAGGTACTCGCCGAGATTGCCGACGTTCAGTGATGCCATGCCTCCACCTTGCCCCACCGTCGCTAACTTTTGCAAGCACCTGCTTGCAAAAGTCTGCCGCGCACTACGCGACCAGAAAGGCCATGGCTCGGCGCGGGCGGGCTGTCACGGCCCCGACACGGTTCGCCTTCCCGGAGACGGGGCAATCCCTCACCCATGCGCCCCGACGACTGGCACCTCACCGAAGACGTCGACGACTTCCTCGCCCGCGCCGGGGACTTCCTGCGCTCACGGCCCGGTGCGCACGTCATGGCGCTGACCTGGGCAGAGAGGGTGCGCAGGCGGGGGGCGGGGGCGTTCTGCGCCGGGGACCCCGTCTTCGGTGTGCTGGAGCCTGCGGGCGAGGTGTGCGCCGCCTTCTACCGGCTCCCGCCCCGAGGGCTGGGGCTGACGCCGCTCACGTCCGAGCAGGCCGACGCCCTCGCCGCCCGGCTGGCCGGCCTCGGGCACCGGCTGCCCTCCGTCGGCGCGGACCACGACAGCGCCGCCGCGTTCGCCGAGGCCTGGCGGCGGCACACCGGCGCGACGGCGAGCCCGCGCGGCCCGCGGCTGCGGCTGTACCGGCTCGGCACGCTCACCCCGCCGGAGCCGATGCCCGCCGGACGGCCCCGGGTCCTGGGCGAGCAGGACCTCGAAGAAGCCATGTTCTGGTGCGGCGAGTTCGCCAGGGCCGTCGGGGAGGACGTGTCCATCGACGCGGGCACGTGGGCCGGCACCCGCTTCGCGGACAAGCGGTACACCCTCTGGGAGACCCCGGACGGCGTCCCCGTCTCGGTAGCGGGCATGAACCCGCTGATCGGCGGCCAGATCCAGGTCGACGTCGTCTACACCCCGGCCCACCTGCGCGGCCGCGGCTACGCGGGCGCCGTGACGGCGGAGGTGAGCCGCGCCGCGCTGGCCGCGGGCGCGCGGGACGTCGTACTGTTCGCCGACCTGTCCAACCCCGCCAGCAACGCCCTCTACCGGCGCCTCGGCTATCGCACGCTCGCCGACTGGGCGGTGTACGACTTCACCGGCCCGCAGGGCTGACCGGCCGGGCGCGCTCACACCGCCGGCTGCGCGCGGGTGGGACCGCCCGCGAAAACGTCAGAATCGGAGAAGCGCCGGCCGGGCCGCCCCGGTTACCGTGACCGCCATGGACGACGCCATCGCACCGCACGCCGCCGACCGACACGACCTGATCCGGGTGCACGGCGCCCGGGAGAACAACCTCAAGGACGTCAGCGTCGAGATCCCCAAGCGCCGGCTGACCGTGTTCACCGGTGTGTCCGGCTCGGGCAAGAGCTCCCTGGTGTTCGACACCATCGCCGCGGAGTCGCAGCGGCTGATCAACGAGACGTACAGCGCGTTCGTGCAGGGGTTCATGCCGACGCTGAACCGGCCCGAGGTCGACGTGCTCGAGGGGCTGACGACGGCGATCATCGTGGACCAGCAGCGGATGGGCGCCGATCCCCGCTCCACCGTCGGCACCGCCACCGACGCCAACGCGATGCTGCGCATCCTGTTCAGCCGGCTCGGCAGGCCGCACATCGGATCGCCCAAGGCGTTCTCCTTCAACGTGGCCTCGATCAGCGGCGCCGGCGCGGTCACCGTGGAGCGCGGCGGGCAGCAGGTGAAGGAGCGGCGCAGCTTCAGCATCACCGGCGGCATGTGCCCGCGCTGCGAGGGCCGGGGCACGGTCACTGACCTCGACCTCACCCAGCTCTACGACGACTCCCTCTCCCTCAACGAGGGGGCGCTGATGATCCCCGGCTACAAGACGGGCGGCTGGAACTACCGGCTCTACACGGAGTCCGGCCTGTACGACCCGGACAAGCCGATCCGGAAGTTCACCAAGCGGGAGCTGCAGGACTTCCTGTACAAGGAACCGACCCGGATGAAGATCGCGGGCATCAACATGACCTACGAGGGTCTGGTCCCGCGGATCCAGAAGTCGATGCTCGCCAAGGACAGGGAGGGCATGCAGCCGCACATCCGGGCGTTCGTGGACCGTGCGGTCACCTTCACCGTCTGCCCCGACTGCGAGGGCACCCGGCTCACCGCGGCGGCCCGGTCCTCGAAGATCGAGGGCGTGAGCATCGCGGACGCGTGCGCGATGCAGATCAGCGACCTGGCCGAGTGGGTGCGGTCGCTGTCGGAGCCGACGGTCGCGCCGCTCCTGGCGTCCCTGCGGCACACCCTCGACTCGTTCGTGGAGATCGGCCTCGGCTACCTCTCCCTGGACCGCCCGGCGGGCACGCTGTCGGGCGGCGAGGCGCAGCGCGTGAAGATGATCCGGCACCTCGGCTCGTCCCTCACCGACGTCACGTACGTCTTCGACGAGCCGACGATCGGCCTGCACCCGCACGACATCCAGCGGATGAACGAACTCCTGCTGCGGCTGCGCGACAAGGGCAACACCGTGCTGGTCGTGGAGCACAAGCCGGAGGCGATCGCGATCGCCGACCACGTCGTCGACCTCGGTCCGGGCGCCGGTACGGCGGGCGGCACCGTCTGCTTCGAGGGCACCGTCGAGGGCCTGCGGGCGAGCGGCACCCTGACCGGCCGGCACCTCGACGACCGGGCGACGGTGAAGGACACGGTGCGCAAGCCGACGGGCGCCCTGGAGATCCGCGGCGCGACCACGCACAACCTGCGGAACGTCGACGTCGACATCCCGCTGGGCGTGCTCTGCGTGGTCACCGGTGTGGCCGGCTCCGGCAAGAGCTCGCTGGTGCACGGCTCGATGCCGGCGGACGCGGACGTCGTGTCGATCGACCAGACCCCGATCCGCGGCTCGCGGCGCAGCAACCCGGCGACGTACACGGGCCTGCTGGAGCCGATCCGCAAGGCGTTCGCCAAGGCCAACGAGGTCAAGCCGGCGCTGTTCAGCGCGAACTCCGAGGGGGCCTGCCCGAACTGCAACGGCGCCGGGGTCGTCTACACCGACCTGGCGATGATGGCGGGGGTCGCGACGACCTGCGAGGAGTGCGAGGGCAAGCGGTTCCAGGCCTCGGTGCTGGAGTACACCCTGGGCGGTCGGGACATCGCCGAGGTGCTGGGGATGTCGGTGACCGAGGCGGAGGAGTTCTTCGCCACCGGCGAGGCACGGGTCCCGGCGGCCCACAAGATCCTCGAGCGGATGTCCGACGTCGGCCTCGGCTACCTCACCCTGGGCCAGCCGCTCACCACGCTCTCCGGCGGCGAGCGGCAGCGGCTGAAGCTGGCCACGCACATGGCCGACAAGGGCGGTGTCTACGTCCTCGACGAGCCGACGACCGGCCTCCACCTGGCCGACGTCGAACAACTGCTCGCCCTCCTCGACCGCCTGGTCGACTCCGGCAAGTCGGTCATCGTGGTCGAACACCACCAGGCCGTCATGGCCCACGCCGACTGGATCATCGACCTCGGCCCCGGCGCCGGCCACGACGGCGGCCGCGTCGTCTTCGAGGGCACTCCGGCAGACCTGATCGCCGCCCGGTCGACCCTGACGGGGCAGCACCTGGCGGCGTACGTGGGGGCGTGAGGGGGCGGGGCCGAGCGGTCCGGGCGGGGAGCGCACCCCGCCCGGGCCGAACGGCACCCGGCAGGGCCTAGGCCAGGGCGCGGGCCAGATACGGGTTCGCCGTGGGGCGCACGGGCAGGCCCAGGGAGCCCTTGGCCGCGGCCAGGGTCATGGCGTAGGAGTCGACGGCCCGGCGGACGTTGGGGGCGTCCAGGCTGGCGCCGGTGACCAGGCGGTCGAGGTCGACGTAGGCCGAGCGGACGATCTCGATCCACCGGTAGACCCGCCAGTCCTGCTGCCAGTCGCGGGTGTACTCGGGGGGCATCAGGGCCTCCCAGCGGCGGAACATCCGGTCCCGGATCTCCGGCCGGGTCGGCGTCAGATGCATGTGCCGGACCAGGTCGTACAGGGGGTCGCCGACGGTCGCCAGCTCCCAGTCGATGAGGGTGAGCGCGAGTGCGTCGTCGCGGCGTACCAGGTTCCAGGGATTCAGGTCGCCGTGCAGCAGCGTCGGCTTCCGCGGGCTCACGCCGTGCCGGGCCAGCATCTGCCGCAGCCGGTCCGCCTCGGGCAGGCCGAGGAGGCGGGCCAGCTGCTGTGACTCCTTGGGCAGTTTCCGGACCAGCGCGACGAGCTGGTCCGCCAGCCAGCCGTAGAAACCGAAGTCCCGCTCGGCGGCCGCCGGGTCGAGCTTGGTGTAGTCCACGTGCCTCAGTGCGCACAGCTGCTCGACCAGCCGGTCCGCCTCGTGCGGGAGCAGGCCGTGCACCGGGTGCTCGGGCGGCCGGTTCGTGTCGAGCGGGCCCTCGTAGGTGTGGATGGCGAAGCTGTCCTTCCGGAATTTCCCGGGATAACTCTCGCCCAGGGCGAGAACCCGCGGCGCCGCCACCGGAACCCTCGAGTCCTCGATGGCCCGCAGCACCGCGTGCTCGCTGAGAAAGCTCCGCTCGCGCCGGCAGACGTTCGCCACTTTACGGCGCACCACCACGGGAAATTCGATTCCGGGGACCCGGACCACGGAATTGAGGTGAGCGGTTCCCTTGAACACGCGTCCGGCCGGTGCGGCGCCCTCCGCGTGCAGTGCCGCGTGGACCGCCGGGTAGGGAAAGTCCTCGCGTTCGGGCACGCGCTTGTCCGGGTTCCAGGACGGGGCGACGAAGGCGGAGAAGAGACCGTCGCGCGTATTCTCCCGGGAGATGCGCCAGCGGAACAGGATCCGCTCGATCTCCGTCTCGCTGGGCAGACTGCGCAGGTTCAGCGGCTCCTGGGCCGCCTCCAGGGCACGGCGCACCTCCCCCGTGGCATGGTCCAGCCCCTTCTGGTCGAACGCCTCGTCCAGGGAGATCGCGGCGCGCATGACGTCCGGGTACACCGACTGGGCCTGCTCGAAGGCGATGTAGTGCCGCAGGTCCTTGGCCAGACCGTTGACCGCCCCCGGGCGGATCCGCTGCATGGCCTCGGCCCAGGCGTCGATCACCTCCGGCCACTGGTGTCTCGGATACCGCATCCGCACCAGATGGGTCGCCAGGTCGTGCAGGGGATCGCCGTAGGTCGCCAGCTCCCAGTCGACGCAGATCAGGGGAGGGTCCCCGGCGTACGTCATGATCAGGTTGTCGCGGTGCAGGTCGGCGTGGAGCAGGCTGTACGGCCTCCGCGCCATCGGCGGTACCCGCTCGGCCAGGCGGAGCAGCGCGTCCTCCGGGATGCCCAGCGCCGCGAACAGGCCACCGAACGCCTGCCAGTTGGGCCGGCGGATCTGCCGGTCGGCGAGGTGCGCCAGCGTCTGCAGAAAGCCCTGGCTGTCCTGGTCGTTGCTGGGCCAGCCGGCCGGCAGTGGCGGCAGCGCGCCCCGGCGCACCTGGGCCATCTGGGCGAGCAGCCCGGCGAGTGCCTTGATCAGCAGCGTGTCGACGGGCTTGCCGTCGGCGCAGACGCGGGAGAGCGGTACGCCCTCCACATAGCTGTGGATCGCGAACCCGTCGCCCTCGGCCAGGCACTCCGGTACATGCGGCAGGGCGCTCTTGACCGCCCGCAGGATCTCTGCCTCGTTCTGCCAGGTCCTGATCACCACCGGCAGCGCCTTCGCCCGCCGGATCCGTACCGTCACCCAGGTATCGGGGTCCCGCCCGAGGAGGTGCGCCAGGGGGACGGTGAGCGCCGTCCGGTAGTTCTCGTTGTGGTGACCGCTGGTCCGCTCGCCCTGCCGGGTGGCGAGATCGACGAAACTCTCGTACAGCGCCTGCACTGTGCCGGGTCCGGCGCGTTCCCCGCGAATGAGGCGGGGAACGTCAGGTGCGCCCACTGGCCGCTCCGAATTGCTCGCGCTGGTGGAAAGTATGGCAAACGATAAAACGCGGTGTCTTTCCGCACGACCGGAACCGTGGTCGAGTAGCCACAACGGGTGTGTCTGGCGCTCGGTTACGCATCAGGCCGCCTCGGGTCGGCACGATTGCCGTCCCGTACGTACGAACGGGAGCAGTTGCTCATGCGGTGCGCGCATGCTACAGCACAGCGCTCGACGCTCTCTCGAACGGCGTGGCCTACTGCGGCGCGGACTTCGCGGCCTCGTCCGTCAGCAGGTGCCAGGTGGCCTCGAACCACGTCGTCATGCTGTCGACGAAGGTCGTTCCCGGCGAGTCCTTCCGGCCGTCGCGGACGTGGTGCGTGAGGGTCGCGCCGAGTCCGAGGACGTCCACCGCGGCGACCTCCTCGTCGGTGTCGAGCATCACCGGACGGACGATCGGGATGTACAGGCCGTGCAGCACCTCGGAGCGGTTGATGACGTACAGCTTGAACATGGGCGCGATGGGCGCGTGGCGGAACGCGTACTCCACCTCGGGGACGAGCCCCTCGCGCCGCAGTTCGCCGAGGACCTTGCCGAGCGAGGCGACGTGGGTCTCGGCGATGCCCCGCAGCCGTGCTCGCAACCGTGCGTCGTCCGTGCCGTCCACCGCCCGCGGGTAGGGCAGGGCGTCGATCGCGGACGGGAGGATCAGGCGCAGCGCGATCCGCCGGGGGGCGATGATGCCGGCGCGGATGCGTTCGGCCTGCAGATGGATGTGGGTGTCCAGGCTCTCCGACGTCAGGGTGTAGATGTCCATCGTGACTTCGGGCTGCTCGAACGCCTCGGCGATCAGCGGACCGAGGGTCAGCTGGCGCCGGGACCGGCTCGCCCGGGGCGTCGGGGAGTGGACGCGCTGGTTCCTGACCACCCGTGAGCCTTTGCCCTGCCGGGACTCGATCCAGCCCTCGCTGCGCAGCACCCGCAGGGCCCGCTGCACGGTGTCCCGGGAGACCTGGAACTCCTTGGCCAGCATGGACTGGGTGGGCAGATAGCCGTCCACCGGATAGAAGCCGTCGGCCAGCCGCGCCCGCAGTTCCTCCGTGATCTGGAGGAATCTGCGGCCGTCGGTCTCGTCGTGCCGCTCCGCCGCCACAGGGGGTACGTACCTCCGGCGAGTCGGCGGCAAACCCGGCCGGGCAGTCAACCAGACAAGTCAACTGCCCTTGTTACTGGATCTACTTGGCCGGGCATGCTGCCACAAGCAGTCAAGTCAGGCAGTCAACCGCGCAAGGCCGGGCGGTTGACCGGTTGCCGGGACCCGCGGGGGAGGAAGCCGTGACGATACATGTGCTCGGGTTCGACGTGCAGATCGACGACCTGGCTCAGCTCCTCCTCTGGGCCGCGGGAGGGGTGGCGTCGCTTACGGCGTGGATCCGCGGGCGGGCGCGCCGCAGCAGGGCGGCCGAGGCGCCGGACGCCGGGCGCCCGGCGGTCACCGGCTCCACAGCACGCGCAGCAACGGCTCCAGCGAACGGACCACGTGCGCGGCTCCGGCCTCCCGCAAAAGCTTCCCCTTCTCTGCGTTACGCGCGTAGCCGAGAAAGCGCACGCCGGCGCCGCGCGCGGCGGCGAGGTCGGACGGCGAGTCGCCGATCATCAGGGCCGCCGAGGGGGCGGCGCCCATCGCGACGAGCGCGCGGTTGAGGCAGTGCGGGTCGGGCTTGAGCAGCTGCAGATCGGCGGTGCGGCCGTAGATGTGGGGGGCGAAGCAGCCGGTGAGGCCGCGGTCGTCCAGGTAGGCGGTGACCACCTTCGGGGAGTTGTTGGTGGTGATGGCCAGCCGGGCGCCCACCGCGGACCAGGTGCGTATCAGGGGGTCGGCGTAGGCGGTGGGGTGCGCGGAGCCGGCGGCCCGCAGCTCCTCCTGGGTGAGACGTTCCTCCAGCTCGGTCACCAGGTCGCTGCCCGGGTGCCGCAGGTCCACGGCGCGCAGCACCTCGTGCGGGTCCAGCGAGCCGCGTTCGGAGTCGCTGAGCAGATTGTGCAGCCCGCGCCCGGCCAGCCACTCCACCAGCCCGGTCGCCACCCGTTCGGCCTTGTGCCGCGCGAAGAGCCGGCAGATCGGTCCGTCGAAGTCCCACAGCACCACGCGGGCGTTCTCGATCAGATCCCGGAGCATCTCGATCTCGCTCGCGCTCTGTCCGGTCTGCGTCGTCTCAGTCTGCGTCGCATCAGAAGTCACTAGGAGAGTGTCAGGTCCGTCGTGATGGTTTCCCAGAGGGCGTCGAACCACTTCTGCGATTGCTCCACGAACGCCGCGTCCCGCTCGCCGGCCCGCTGCTCGAAGGAGAACAGCAGCGACTCCGAGCCCAGCGTGTCGTACATCTCCAGCGTCTCCCCGCTGTCGGTGGACTCCTCGCGGCGCGTGATCATGTAGTGCGCGAACAGCGCCTCCACCCCGTTGAGCAGGTACAGCTTGACCGGCGGGGTGAACGGCAGCGCGCGGAAGGTGACCTGGACGTCGATGTCATGGGTGGCGCGCAGCGCCTGGAGGTTGTACTGCAGCACCTGGCCCTGGGCGTTGCGCATGGCCAGCCAGCGCTGGTGCACGGCGTCGTCCTCCTCGCTCCCGGCGTCGACCGAGACCGGGAAGGCGAGGTTGATGTCGCGGGACGGCAGCAGGATGCGGGCGTCGATCCGCTCCGGGCGCAGCCGGCCCTCGTGGATCAGGCGCAGCGGCTCGCCGAGGGCGGGGATCAGGCTCTGCGCGGTCAGGCAGACGGCGTCGATGCGCACGTGCGGCGCCGAGAACGCCTCGGTGAGCCGGGGCGCGAGCGCCACCATGGTGGGCTGCGGCTCGCCGCGCGGCGCGGACGACTCGGCGACCCGGGGCGGGCTGCCCTTGCTGACGTCCGCGAGCAGCCCCTCCTCCTGAAGGGCGCGCAGCGCCTGGCGTACGGCGCCCCGCTCGACGCCGAACTCCCCGGCCAGCTCGGCCTGGGTGGGCAGGCGCTCGCCGGGACGCAGTTCCCCGGTGCGGATGCGCCGGCGCAGGGCGTCGGCGATCTCCTGGGGGGTGAGCCTCCTGCTGCCGTTCACTGCCACATGCTCCTGAGTCACGACCAAACGCTACAACTCTGACCCATCTTTGGGGAGTTGCCGGGAAGTTGTTTATGAACCATGACCAAGTGGGGACAACTTAGATGGAGTTGGTTGCCAACTTTTGCAAGTTGGCCAATCTTCGGAATGGGGGAACCGCCGTGCCTGCCCTCGCTCTCCTCGTCGAGCAACTCGTCCAGTGGAAGTTCGGTCTCGCCGGTGCCGCCGGACTGCTCCTGATCTCCGTCGGCCTCGAGACCAGGAGTCACAAGGCCGTCTCGGCCGGCGCCGTCCTGCTCGCCGTGCTCCTGGCGGGCCCGGCGCTGTAACTCCCGCGCACCGCGCCCTAGGTACTGAGCAGCAGCTCCGAACTGATCGTCTCCCACAGCGCCTCGAACCACCGTCGCGACTGCTCCACGAACGCGTCGTCCCGGAGCCCGGCACGCCGCTCGAAGGCGAACAGCATCGAGCGCGTGCCGTCGGCGTCGTACAGCTCCAGATGCTCGTGCTCGATCTCCCGCTCGCGGCGCCGCAGCGTGTAGTACGCGAACAGCGCCTCCGACCCGTTGAGCAGATACAGCTTGACCGGCGGGGTGAACGGCAGCGCGCGGAAGGACACGTGCACGTCGATGCCGTGCGTGGCGGACAGGGCCAGCAGGTTCTGCCGCAGCACCAGGCCCTGCGCGTTGCGCTGCACCAGCCAGCGCCGGTGCAGCAGGCCGTGGTCGTCGGCGGCCACCGGCGCCGGAAAGGCGAGATCGATGTCCCGGCTGGGCAGCAGCACCCGCACATCGATCTTGGCCGGTTTCAGCCGCCCCGCGTGGATCTGCCGCAGTGGCTCGCCGATGGCCAGCGTGAGCGAGACCGAGGTCAGACAGAGCGCGTCGATCCGCACGTGAGGGGCGGCGAAGGCCTCCGCGATCCGGGGAGCGAGACCGACCATGGTGGGCTGCGGCGGCGCCGCGGGGCCGGCCGGCATACGGGCCGGTGCCGGCACGCCCGCCACCGTGGCCGGGCTGCCCTTGGAAACGTTGGTGAGCAGGTGCTCCGACTGCAGGATGCGCAGGGCCTGGCGCACCGCACCGCGCTCGACGCCGAACTCGTCGGCCAGCTCGGCCTGCGTGGGCATGCGCTGGCCCGCCCGCAGCACACCGGTCCTGATCCGGCTGCGCAGTTCGTCGGCGATGTCGCGGTGGGACGGGTGAGGCCGCTGCGACCTCGTCCGTCCACTGGCGGAGGCGTGCTCCGGGTCCACGGACAAACACTACAACTTCCCGCCAAGTTGCGGCAGTTCTGTGATAGCTGGTTATGAGCCGCTTCCCAACGGACATAAGTCAGGTGAAGTTGGCTGCCAACTTGCACAACATGGTCAAGCTTCCCAGTGGTTGGCCGACCGGGCTCCCTTCCGGAGGGGAGCCGGGAGCCCGGACAGGGGACGGCCACCGAAGCGCACAGTCACAACTGAACACGACATCGCACAGCCACAACCGAACAACGCAGCACAGCCACAACTGAACAGCTCGCTACGGATGCACAGTCAGCGCCCCCGGGAGAAGGGAGCTGTCAGAACAGGTCCGGGCACCAGGGTCGCCCGGGCGAGCGGAACAGGGCGTCGGCCTTCCGGGCGGCGCCCTCTCGTTCTTCCCGCACGCGGCCGAGCGCCGTGAGCCGCAGCGCCGACTCGCCGCCGAGCCACAGCGAGGCCAACTCACCGGCGCCCAGCGTGAGATCGGCGCTCTCACCGGTGGGCGCGCAGGAGGCGCCCTCCGGCGCGGCGTCCAGCCGGAACCGCCCCGCGGCCAGGCCGTCGCTGTCCACGACCTCCAGCACCAGCGTCTCCGCCACGTCGTACGTCCGCGCCTCGAGGGCGCGCACGACGTCCAGGACGCGCACCCACAACCAGTCCGCGTGGTCGGTGATCCGGGCCGCGCGCCGGTCGGGGAGGTAGTACGGCAGCAGGTCGTCGGGGCCGCGGGAGCCGCTCTTGACCTTCGTGATCCAGTCGATGGAGCACACGTAGAGCCACAGGGCGCGCTCGGCGGCCGGGGTGGTCGCGATCAGCTCCTGCACGGTGGCGGTCTGCTCCGGCTGCATGCCGTTCCACGTCTCGTCGGACCGGTACGTCACCAGGCCCTGGACCTCGCCGCCGGCCGCGCGGTGGACGGCGTGGAACGGCTCGGTCCAGTCGGCGTGCAGCCGGACGGCCCCGGTGTGGGCCTGCCACCACAGCTCGGTCCGGCTGACCGCGCCCGGCTGCGCCCTGCGGAACCGCTCGTGCAGTTCGGGGCCCAGCTTGCGCACCTCCTCGCCGTCCACGAGGTCGATACGGCCGCCGTCGCCGGGCCCGGACCAGCGCGGGTCGAGACCGGCCCGGGGCACCTCGACGGTCCACTCGCTCGTCCAGGTCGCCGGGCCGAAGCCGTACCGGCCGTAGATCGGGTACTCGGCGGCGATCAGCGTGGCGACCACGTCACCGCGCTCCTTCGCCGCCGCCAGGTCCCGGCTCATCATGCGGGTGAGCAGGCCGCGGCGGCGGTGGGTGGGGCTGACGGTGACACCGGAGATCGCGTCCGCGGGGACGGCCGCGCCGCCGACGGCGGTCACCTCCTGCGCGAAGGAGCGGAAGGTGGCCACGCACCGGCCGCCGTCGAACGCGCCGAGCAGCCGGCCTGGCACGAACTGGGCCCGCCGCGCCTCGAGTTGCTCGGCGGGCATCACGGGCGGCCGCAGGAAACCGGTGCTCAGGGCGCGCTGCCAGTCGTCGAACTCGGCCTCGGTGACGGTGCGGACGTCGGTCATGGGGCCACCGTAGGCGCGCCGCGCGCGCGTGTCGCTTCCTTTTCGCCCCGCTCACATCAGCAGGTCGTCCACCTGCGCCTCACCGTCCCGGTAGCGGCGGGCGATCTCCGCGCTGCACTCGTCGGTAGTGCGCTGCAGGCGGTGCCGGCGGCCGGAGACCTCCTGCTCGTAGCGGATCAGGCGCCCCATGGCCGCGGTCAGCTCCAGATCCGTGCGCGCCTGCAGATCGCTCAGCTCGACCTCGGCGAGCATCTCGGCGGCCAGCTGCCGGTACTCCTCGTTGTGCGGGGTGCCGAGCGTGACATGGCGGGCCGAGGAGCGGTGCCGGGCGGGGGCGTCCTTGAGGATCTCCGGGAGCCGGTCGACCATCGAACCGTCCGCGGGCGCCGGCACGGACGCCCGTCCGCGCCGGCACAGCTCCGCGCGCAGGATGTCGATCCGGCCCTGCAGCAGCCGCCGCACATAGCTCAGGTCGGCCTCGTCGCGCTGGGCGTCGCGGCGCAGGGTTCGCAGCTCGGGCAGGCTCAGCCGGGCCAGCTCCGGCTCGGGCCGCGCGGACGGCGCGAGGCCCGCCGGACGCACGGGGGCTGCCGGGTGCACGGGGTCCGCCGGATGCACGGGGCCCTCCGGCTCGTCGGCGCGCTGGACGGGCGGCCGGTACGTCCCCTGCGCCCCCAGCTGCCCGCTGGTACTCGGTGTGCTCATCGTGCGTGTGACCGTCCCCTCGACCGGCGTGTGACAGCATCGTGCCACCCCAACCGGCCCCTATGTGACCGAGTGCCCCCGAACAGCCCCAGATGGGGGGTAAGGGATCGATATTGGACCCCCTGTGACCGCCCACCGGGCACCCGGCATGATGGTCCGCATGCGTGCGGTGGTGCAGAGAGTGGACGGCGCGAGCGTCGTCGTGGACGGGGAGACGGTCGGCGCGATCGAGGGCGAGGGGCTGTGCGTCCTGGTCGGGGTGACCCACGAGGACACCAAGGAGAAGGCGGCGCAGCTCGCCCGCAAGCTCTGGTCGATCCGGATGCTGCACGACGAGCGGTCGTGCAGCGACGTCGACGCCCCGCTGCTGGTCGTCAGCCAGTTCACCCTGTACGGGGACGCCAGGAAGGGCCGCCGGCCCACGTGGAACGCGGCGGCCCCCGGAGACGTCGCCGAGCCCCTGGTCGACGAGGTGGTGTCCCAGCTCAGGGCGCTGGGCGCGACGGTGGCGACGGGCCGGTTCGGCGCGCAGATGAGGGTGTCCTTGACGAACGACGGGCCGTTCACGGTGCTGCTGGAGATCTAGCCGTGCTGCTGGAGATCCAGCCCGCCGGCCGCGCGCGTCCGCGGCCGTACGGCTACGGCTCGACCACGACCTCCTGCGCGGCCGCGGTCTCTCCGGCCAGGAGCCGCGCGTCGACCGGTACGTTGCGCTTGACCAGGGCCAACGCCACCGGCCCCAGCTCGTGGTGCCGTACCGACGTCGTCACGAAACCGATCTTGCGGCCGTCCGGGCCCTCGTCCGCGAGCCGGATCTCGGTGCCCGGCACCGGCAGGTGCACCTCGCTGCCGTCGAGGTGGAGGAAGACCAGCCGGCGCGGCGGCTTGCCCAGGTTCTGGACGCGGGCGACCGTCTCCTGGCCCCGGTAGCAGCCCTTGTGGAGGTGCACGGCGGTGCCGATCCAGCCCAGCTCGTGCGGGATCGTCCGGTGGTCGGTCTCGAAGCCGAGCCGGGGCCGGTGCTGCTCGACGCGCAGCGCCTCGTAGGCGAGCAGACCGGCGGCCGGCCCGTGCGCGGCGGCGAAGGACTCCAGGTCCTCGCGCGGCAGGAACAGATCACGGCCGTACGGCGTCTCGCGGACGACCACGCCCCGGGGCGCCTCGGCGATGGACCCGGCGGGCAGGTGGACGACCGCGAAGTCGGCCGTGCGGTCGGCGACCTCGACCCGGTAGAAGAACTTCATCGACTCCAGGTACGCGAGCAGCGCGTCCTGGGTGCCGGGCTCGACGTGCGCCCAGACGGTGCTGCCGTCGTCCACCAGGTACAGCGCGTGCTCGATGTGCCCGTGCGCGGAGAGGATCAGCGCCTCGGTGGCCTCACCGGCCGGCAGCTCGCTGACGTGCTGGGTGAGCAGGAGGTGCAGCCAGCTCAGCCGGTCCTCACCGCTGACGGTGACGACACCGCGGTGGGACAGGTCGACGAAACCGGCGCCGTCGGCGAGTGCGCGCTGCTCGCGGAACAGGTCGCCGTAGTGCGCGGCGACGCCTTCGTCCACGCCCTCGGCGGGGACGGCGCCGGGCAGGGACAGCAGGGGGCTCTTCATACCGCCAGCCTACGACGTGGTAGTTGAACTCTTCAGGGAACAGTCCTTGCAGCGGCCGAAGATCGCGAAGTGCTTCATGTCGGTGTCGAACCCGAACTGCTGCCGCAGCTTCGCGGTGAACTCGGCGGCCACGTCCACATCGGCCTCGATCACGTTCTCGCAGTCGCGGCACACCAGGTGCAGATGGTGGTGCCGGTCGGCGAGGTGATAGGTGGGCGCACCGTGCCCGAGGTGGGCGTGGCTGACCAGGCCCAGTTCCTCCAGCAGCTCCAGCGTCCGGTAGACGGTGGAGATGTTGACCCCCGACGCCGTCTTCTTCACTTCCGTGAGGATGTCGTCGGGGGTCGCGTGCTCGAGGGTGTCCACGGCTTCGAGGACAAGCTGCCGCTGCGGCGTCAGCCGATAGCCGCGCTGCCGGAGGTCGCTCTTCCAGTCGGTGCTCACCACACCGGAAAGTCTAGAGCTACGGGGCCGGAAGGCTCACTTGAAGAAGGCGATGCCGTCGTCCGGAAGGTCGTCCGGCAGGGCCTTGGCCCAGCGCTCGACGTCCTCGGGGGTGACGACCTTCTTCAGGTGGGCCGACATGTAGGGGCGGAGCTGGACCTCGGGGGTCTGCTTCTCGCCGACCCACATCAGGTCGCTCTTGACGTAGCCGTACAGGCGCTTGCCGCCGCTGTAGGCGCGCGAGCCGGGCGTGCGGGCCACGGCGTCCGTGACCAGGTCGATCTGCGGCTTCTTGTCGGCCATCTCGCCGTACCAGATCTCGATGACGCCGTCGTCGCGGGTCATCGTCACCTCGACCTTGCGGTCGGCGTCGATCCGCCAGAAGCCGGACTCCGACTCCAGCGGGCGCACCTTGTTGCCGTCCTTGTCCAGCACCCAGGTGTGCGAGTGGTACTCCAGGAAGTCACGGCCGTCGTGGGTGAAGCTGACCTCCTGACCGAAGTTGCACTTCTCGGAGCCGGGGAAGTCGTGCACGCCCGCGCCCGCCCAGTTGCCGAGCAGGAAGGCGAGCGGGACCAGGCTCTTGTGCAGGTCGGACGGGATCTCGATCATGAGTGGCGGGTTTCCTGGATCTTTGCCGGGTACGGGGTCAGCGCTGGCCCTGGTACAGCTTCTTCACGGTCAGGTACGCGAAGGCGAGCACGCCGACGCAGACCAGGACCAGCAGGGTTTCGAAGAAAGTCTCCACGGGTGCTCCTCGGATGAGCGGGCAGTACGCGATACGACAGGGCCGCCCCCAGCTTACGCGTCCCGGACCGGGCGCTCTCGGCCAGGTCAGCCGTCATCGGCCCCGGCGCGTGTCTCCCGTTTCGCGTAGGGTCTCGTGCCGTGTGACAAGGGCCGTCACTCCCCGGCGCGGGAGGGACGGCCCTTTCGCTGCCCCGGGGGGCAGTGCCGACGAGGGGGAACTTTTGACCAGCAGTACGGGGCTGGAGCACAAACTCGCGCAGCGTCTCTACGAGATCGCCGTCCAGGACGCCGCCTGGACACCGGCGGCCGTCTGCCGGCGGCTCGCCTGGAGCAGCGAGGAGTACACGGCGGCCATCCAGGTGCTGTCCGAACTCGGCCTGCTGGTGCGGACCACCGCCACGCCCAGCGGCTGGGCCTGCGTGTCGTCCGAATCGGCGCTTCATCACCTTCTCGCCGCCGACGCCCGCCGCGTCGCCGAGCTGATCGACCAGACCACCCGTACCCGCGAGGCGATGGTGCGGATGCTCACCGACTTCCACCCCATCCACGCCATGCGTCTGTCCGGCACCCAGGCCCAGCTGGTGGAGGGCACGACCAATATCGCGGCCGCCCTGGAGGACGCCGCGCAGCAGGCGTACGAAGAGGTGGTCTCGCTGCACCCGCGCGGGGTGCCCGAGCACATGGTGGAGGAGGGCCTCACGCGCGACCGGCGGGCACTGCGGCGCGGGGTCGCCATGCGCACCGTCCATCTCGCCTCGTCCGCCGCACTGCCCCATATGACCGGCTATCTGCGGGAGGTGCAGAAGGCGGGCGGTCAGGTGCGCACCGCCGTGACGCTGCCGCACCGGCTCATCGTCGTCGACCGGCACCTGGCGATCGTGCCCGCCACGGGCAGCGACGGGCAGCAGGCGGCCGTCGTCGTCTACGACCCCTCGCTGGTGGAGGTGTTCCGCAGCCAGTTCGAGCACGCGTGGGCGCAGGCCGCCGCGTTCGGCACGGGGGTGCGTGCCGTCAGGGACGAGCTTGCGGAGGGCCGGCCCGACCGGCGGCAGCAGGCGGTCCTGCGGTTACTCGCGGAGGGGCTGACCGACGAGGCGGTCGCCCGGCGGCTCGGCGTCTCCGCCCGCACCGTCCGCCGGATGGTCGGCGAGCTGACCTCGGCGCTCGGCGCCGCCAGCCGCTTCCAGGTCGCGGTCCTCGCCGAGCGCGCCGGCTGGCTGGTCCCGGCGGCTCCGGAGCAGGAGGTGCGCGACGACCCCGGCGAGGAGCCCCCAGAAGGGTGAGCCGATGCCGGCGACCGTCACTCCCGAGGCGGTCGCGAGGAAGGTGATCACCGAGGCGTCGCGGTGGCGTTCGTCGGCGACCGTACGGGCCAGACTTCCGCTGAGCGCACCGAGCAGCGCCACCCCGGCCAGCGTCGCCACGAGCGGCTTCGGCAATCCGGTGAACAGGGCGACCAGCGTCGAGCCGAAGCAGCCCACGACCAGGTAGCCGATGCCGCAGCTCACCCCGGCGACCCACCGCCTGCCCGGATCGCGGTGCGCCTCGGGTCCGGTGCAGATGGCGGCGGTGATGGCCGCCGGGTTGATGGCGTGCGAGCCGAAGGGCGCGAGCAGCGTCGACACCGCGCCGGTCGTCGCGCACACCAGGCGCTCGTCGGGCCGGTAGCCGTCCGCGCGCAGCACGGCCATCCCCGGCGCGTACTGGCCGGCGAGCGTGGCCACGAGCAGCGGCACGCCGATGCCGAGCAGGGCCCCGGCCGAGAAGTGCGGCGCCGTCAGGTGCGGCACGGCCAGGCCGGGCCCCGTCAGGTGCAGGGTGAGGCCGCCGTCGGCCGCGGCGACGGCGAGCCCGACCGCGAGCGCGCACATCACCGCGTAGGTCGGCCACAGGCGCTTGGCGAGCAGATAGCCGGCCACCATGCTGCCGGCCAGCAGCGGGGCCGAGCGCAGCGATGTGAAGATCGCCGTGCCGAACGAGAAGAGGATCCCGGCGAGCATCGCCGAGACGACGCCCTCCGGAATCCGGGCGAGAACCCGGGCGAACACCCCTGTCGCGGTCAGCGCCGTGGCCGCCACGCCCGCGCACAGGAAGGCGCCGACGGCCTCGGCGTAGGCGTGCTGTGCGAGGGCCGTGACCAGGATGGCGGCGCCCGGCGTCGAGAACGCCGTGATCACCGGGGTCCGGGTCCACCAGCTGAGTCCCACGCAGGTCAGGCCTGCGCCGATGGAGATCGCCCACACCCACGACGAACGCTGCGCCGCGCTCAGGCCGGCCTTGTCCGCGGCAGCCAGGACGAGGGCGAGCGGCCCCGCGTAGGACACCGCCATCGCCACCACGCCCGCGTTGACCGCCGAGAAGGACACCGACCGCATCGCTCGCACCGGCTCAGCCCCAGATGAAGGAGAACAAAGAGACTTCAGACATCGCGACACCTCCCCCGAAGCGTTTGCCGCGCCGCCCCACATGCTGCCGCACCGCACGCGCCGGGCGGCACGCCCGGGGGCGTCCGGTTCCGGCCGCGTCCCCTACCGGACAGGTCCTGGGTGTGACCGGTGCGGGTCATGGACGTTTCCGGACGGTCAACTTCCCTGGTCGCGACGGTTGTCGGGCCACAGGATCTCCGGCATGACGACTTACGCGGAACCCCGTGCCGAGCTCGCCGCGCTCACCCTGGAGCCGGCCGAGGCCGCCCTTCTCGACGAACTGCTGCGTGAGGTGACCCAGCTGCCGGGCCCCCTGGAACAGATGATCCAGACCGAGGTGTTCGCCTCGTTCGCCGAGCGTCTGCCGGGCCGGCTGCGCGCGGGCATCGAGTCCTTCCGTGACACGCCTCCGGACCACGGCCTGCTCGTGGTGCGCGGACTGCCCGTCGGCGACATCCCGGCGACCCCGGCGGCGTACGGCGCCAACGTCCTCGGCGAGCGGCACGCCTCGAGCCTGCTCGTCGCCCTGGTCGCGCACCCGCTGGGCGGACTGATCGGCTACGAGGACGAGAAGTCCGGGGCACTCGTGCACGACGTCTACCCGGTCGCCGGCGACGCGGCGAAGCCCCTGAACTCGGGCTCCACGCTCTTCGACTTCCACACCGAGAACGTCCACCACCCGGTACGCCCCTCCCACCTGGGCCTGCTGTGCCTGCGGCCCGACCACGACCGGCAGGCGGCCACCATGGTCGCCTCGGTCCGCGAGGCGGAGCCGCTGCTCACCGCCGCCGACCGGGAGCTGCTGCGCACCGACCGCTACCGCAGCCGCTTCCCGCTCTCCTTCACGCGGGGTCTCGCCGAGGACCAGCGGCCGGTGACCGAGCCGCACCCGGTCCTCATGGACGGCCCGGCCGACGCCCCCGGCACCCGGGTCCGGTTCAACATGCACAACACCTTCGGCACGGACCCCGAGGCGCAGGCCGCCCTGGAGCGGCTCAACCACGCCATGCACACGGTGCACCGCGCGGTGCGGGCCGAGCGGGGCGACCTGCTCCTGGTCGACAACCGGATCGTGGTGCACGGCCGCAGCGACTTCACACCGCGCTACGACGGCGACGACCGCTGGCTGCGCCGGTTCTACCCCTACCCCGGCGAGCTGCGCGCCGACGTCCTGGTACGGGCCGGCGGCCGGGTGCTCGGCAAGGACAGCTATGCCCGTGCATGACCTGACCCTGACCGCGGCGGCGCTGCTCTGCATCGCCGCCGCGTTCGCGGGCTGGGTGGACGCGGTGGTCGGCGGCGGCGGGCTCCTGCAGGTGCCCGCCCTGCTGATCGCCTTCCCGCACCTGGCCCCGGCGTACGCCCTGGGCACCAACAAGGCGGTCGGTGTCGTCGGCACCTCGGCGGCCGCGGTGACCTACGCCCGCAGGGCCCCCGTCGACGTCCGGCTCGCGGCCCGCCTCGGTTCCGTGGCGGCCCTCGCGGCGGTGGGCGGGGCGTTCTTCGCCGCCGACGTGAAGAGCGAGGTCCTGCGCCCCGTGATCATGGTGCTGCTGGTCGCCGTCGCCGCCTTCGTCGTCCTCAGACCGCAGTTCGGACAGCGGCCCGGCGCCGCGGTGACCCGGCAGCGGGTCCTGGCCGCCGTGGGACTCGTCGGCGCGGGCATCGGCTTCTACGACGGCCTGCTGGGCCCGGGCACCGGCACCTTCCTGGTGATCGGCCTGGTCGCGGTCCTGTCCATGGACATGGTCACGGCGTCGGCGACCGCCAAGGCCGTCAACGTGGGGACGAACCTGGGCGCCCTCGCGATGTTCGCGTACCAGGGCACGGTGCTGTGGGCCCTCGCTCCCTTCCTGGCGCTGTTCAACCTGGCGGGCGCCTCGGTGGGCGCCCGCATGGCGCTCAAACGCGGCAGCGGCTTCGTACGGGCCGTGCTGCTCGTCGTCGTGTTCGTGCTGGTCGGCAAACTCGCACTCGACCAATGGGGGACCTGAGATGACCATCGGAATCCTGGGCGGAATGGGCCCCTTGGCCACGGTCGACTTCTACCGGAAGGTGATCGACGCGACCCCGGCCGGTGCCGACCAGGATCACCTGCCGGTCGTGGTGTGGGCCGACCCCTCGGTCCCGGACCGCTCCGCGGCGCTCATCGGGGGCGGGCCCGACCCGACACCCTGGCTGGTCCGCGGTGCGCACCGGCTGGAGGCGATGGGGGCACGGGTCATCGCGACCCCCTGCAACACCGCGCACGCCTTCCTCGACCAGGTGCGGGCCAGTGTGCGCGCACCGATGCTCGACATGATCGCGGAGACGGCCGGTGAGATCCGTGCCCACCACCCGGAGGTGAGGTCGGTCGGGCTCCTGGCCACGACCGGCACGGTCCGCGCCGGGCTGTACCAACGCGTCCTGGAGGCGGCGGGGCTGCGGGTCGTGGTGCCGGGCGAACTCTCCCAGGGCGAGGCCGTGACGGGCGCCATCCGCCGGGTCAAGGCGGGCGACACCGGTCCCGCCGCGGTGTGCCTGGTCGAGCGCGCGGCCGAGGAGCTGGCGGCGCGGGGTGCGAACCTGCTGGTGGCGGGCTGCACGGAACTGCCTCTGCTCCTCGGTGAGCTGAGCGCCGGCCTCCCGGTCGTCGACCCCACGGCCGCACTGGCACGCGCGGCGGTACGGGAGGCCCTGGCGCCGGCCGCCTGACCCGGAGCCGGGCGCCCCTGACCGGCGCACACGACCGCACCCCGGGCGCCCGCGCCGATCAGCAGGGGCGCGGGCGGTTCCCTCGCTGTTCGGGCCGGCGGCGAAGGACGGGATGTCCGTCGGCGGTCCCGGCGCAGTGGCCCCCGTCCGCGTCGCCGTGGCCGCCGGCCGGCCGGCCCCCGTCAGCGGCCTGCTCGGCGCCGTCTGCGTGGCATGCTCATCGCGGCGGCCGGGCGCACGGCTACGCTGCCGGTATGACCAAGAAGCTCGTGATCAAGGTGACGGCCGGGGCAGACGCGCCCGAGCGCTGCTCGCAGGCGTTCACCGTGGCGGCGGTGGCCGTGGCCAGCGGGGTGGATGTCTCGCTCTGGCTGACCGGGGAGTCGTCCTGGTTCGCGCTGCCGGGGCGGGCCGCCGAGTTCGAGCTGCCGCACGCCGCCCCGCTGCCGGATCTGATCGAGTCCGTCCTGGCGGCCGGCCGCATCACGCTGTGCACCCAGTGCGCGGCCCGCCGGGAGATCACCGAGAAGGACGTCATCGAGGGCGTACGGATCGCGGGCGCGCAGGTCTTCGTGCAGGAGGCGCTGGCCGACGACACCCAGGCGCTCGTCTACTGACCGCTCAGGCACGCGGGGGCTTCTTGCCGTCCAGCTCGTCCCACCACTCGTCGGACTGGGGATCGCCGGAGGGGTCGTCCCACCAGCGGTCCTCCGGGCCCCGCCGGTTGGCGATCATCGCGGCGACCGGCGGGATGACCATGGCCACGACGCACATGCCGACGGCCGCCGGAACCGACCAGATCCGCACGACTCCCCAGGCCAGGACGAAGAGCCCGATGCAGATCCCCATCATGGCGAAGTAGATGTGACGCCGCCGCGCGTACATGAGTACAGGGTAGGCCGGGTCGTGCCTGTCACAACTGATCGACAATGGCCGCCCGGTCGGCGCCCGCAGGGTTACCGTGACGTAGCCGTAGACCGCTCTCGTCCCCGGGGGAACCCCACATGCGCGCCCTGCGAATCTTCCTGATCCTCGTCGTGATCCTGGGCGGGCTGTTCGTGATCGCGGACCGGGTGGCCGTGCACTTCGCGGAGGGTGAGGCCGCGGACAAGCTGAAGTCGTCGGAGAACCTGGCCTCGACGCCGGATGTGGACATCAAGGGGTTCCCGTTCCTCACCCAGGTCGCGGGCGGGTCGCTCGACGACGTCGAGGTCGGGATCAAGGACTACGAGGCCGCCACCGGCACCGCCGGCAAGACGATCCGGATCGACGATCTGCAGGCCGACATGAAGGGCGTCTCCTTCTCCGGCGACTACAGCTCCGCCACCGCGGCGAGCGCCACCGGCACCGCGACGATCTCCTACGCCGAGCTGCTGAGGACCGCGAAGTCCCAGCCGACCGAGGTGGCCCCGGGGCTCACGGCCAAGGTCGTGGGCCTCTCCGACGGCGGCAACGGCAAGATCAAGGTAGCGGTCCACGTGACGGGCAAGCTCCTGACCGTCCCGGTCGACCGGACGGTGTCCGTGCTCAGCTCCGTGACCGTGGCGAACAACAAGGTCGAGGTGCACGCCGACTCCCTGCCCAAGCTGGCCGCCCTCTCCCTCGCCGAGAGCCGCGTACGCAACATCACCGACTTCCAGCAGGTCATCGACCACCTCCCCGGCGGGATCAAGCTGGACTCGGTGCGGGCGGCCAAGGACGGCGTACAGGTCACCGTGAAGGGTTCCGACGTCCGGCTGGCGGGGTAGGACCAGAGCCGGTGGACGCACAGCGTCCGACTGGCGAGACGATCGGGTCCGTAGCGTAGATGCGCGGGCCTCCCGAGCACCCGGCGGCCGTACGACGGCTGTCGAGGCGCTCCTTGCATCCCGCCATTCGGACGATCGCGTCTCGGCATACGACACACCGGTGACACGCCCGCCCGGACGTCCCTACGATCGTCGGCATGAAGCGACAGGCGGATCTCACGAAGCGGCGGGCAGTGGACCTGTGCCGCGTTGCCGCCATGCTCTGTCGCCCCTTCTGAGCGAAAGTCCCCGACTTCCGCATCTCGGCCCTGCCCTGCTGGAAGGGCACCCGTGCGCCGCCCGGCCTTCTCGGGCGCGCCCCCTGTCTACTCGCACGCCCCGCCGCAACTGCCCCGGAGGAGAAAGAGCATGAGCCGCACCGACGTCCTGGTCGACGCCGACTGGCTGCAGGAGCACCTGGACGACCCGGCCATCGCCATCGTCGAGGTGGACGAGGACACGTCCGCCTACGACAAGAACCACATCAAGAACGCGATCCGCATCGACTGGACCAAGGACCTCCAGGACCCGGTCCGCCGCGACTTCATCGACCAGGAGGGCTTCGAGAAGCTCCTGTCGGAGAAGGGCATCGCCAACGACCACACGGTGGTCCTCTACGGCGGCAACAACAACTGGTTCGCCTCGTACGCCTACTGGTACTTCAAGCTCTACGGCCACGAGAACGTCAAGCTCCTCGACGGCGGCCGCAAGAAGTGGGAGCTGGACGCCCGCGAGCTGGTCCCCGGCGACGAGGTCCCGGAGCGCCCGAAGACCGAGTACAAGGCCAAGCCGCAGGACACCTCGATCCGCGCCTTCCGTGACGACGTGGTCAAGGCCATCGGCTCGCAGAACCTGGTCGACGTGCGCTCGCCCGACGAGTTCTCCGGCAAGCTGCTGGCCCCGGCCCACCTGCCGCAGGAGCAGTCGCAGCGCCCGGGCCACGTCCCGACCGCGAAGAACATCCCGTGGTCGAAGAACGCCAACGACGACGGCACCTTCAAGTCGGACGAGGAGCTCAAGGCCCTCTACGCCGAGGAGAACGTGGACCTCGCCAAGGACACGATCGCCTACTGCCGCATCGGCGAGCGCTCGGCCCTGACCTGGTTCGTGCTGCACGAGCTGCTCGGCGTCGAGAACGTCAAGAACTACGACGGCTCCTGGACCGAGTACGGCTCCCTCGTCGGCGTGCCGATCGAGCTCGGCTCCGGCAAGTAAGGCAACAGGTACCCCATCCCGACCGACCTCCCGGTCCAACCCCTTTCGGAGAACAGCATGTGCGGAGCGAAGGCCGGCGGCCCGGACGCCTCGACGATCAAGCCCGGTGAGACCACGATCCAGGGTCAGGTGACCCGCGACGGCGAGCCGGTGACGGGCTACGTCCGGCTGCTCGACTCGACCGGCGAGTTCACGGCCGAGGTGCCGACCTCGGCGACCGGCCAGTTCCGGTTCTACGCGGCCGAGGGCACGTGGACCGTGCGTGCCCTGGTGCCGGGCGCGACGGCGGACCGTACGGTCGTCGTGGCGGAGAAGGGCGCGCTGGCCGAGGTCGCCATCGCGGTC
The DNA here is from genome assembly GCF_036345995.1 of Streptomyces sp. NBC_00557. Classification (NCBI taxonomy): domain Bacteria; kingdom Bacillati; phylum Actinomycetota; class Actinomycetes; order Kitasatosporales; family Streptomycetaceae; genus Streptomyces; species Streptomyces sp. NBC_00557. Next base: position 4,373,909 of record NZ_CP107796.1, on the reverse strand, counting down.
TGATTGGTCCCGCGCGCAGCAGCGGCACAGTGACGGTCGAAGGGCCGCACCCCTGGGTTGGACGCCGGTGGGGTGCGGCCCTTCGGCATGCCGGCCCATGCCTCGCCGGCCGCCCTTAGCGCGTCTTGGCTCCGTGCGCCAGCATCGACACACTCTCTCGCGGAGTAGCAATTTGTCATAAGATCATCCAAAGGGTCTAGTGATGCGTCAATTGCCCTTTGTGGTTGCCGAGTTGACGGCCCCCCGGTGATCGAGATGTGGGGCGCATAAGCAACAAATCCCTCAATCGGCCTACGAAAACCCAGTCTCACGACTTTCCCGACATGACAGCCGTGGAGATCGCCGAATACGTTCCAAACGACCGGCCAACGTGTCGGTGTCTCAGAGACTGGAGAAGCACCATGAAGATCTCTCGTTCCACCGCCCTGACGGCCGCCGCGGCGGCAGCCGCGGCTCTGGCCGCGACGGGCGTCACCTACGCGTCGGCCGCCTCGGCGCCGGAGGCGGCCCCCGCCGCTCCGGCCGCCGTGGCTCCCGCGCCCGAGGCGGCTCCTGCCGCGCCGATGGGCGGTGCCGGCACGGGCAACAACAACGACAACTACAACAACGGCAAGGGCAACGAGGGCCACGAGGGCCGCGGCGGCGGCCACGAGGGATGGCGCCCCCACTTCGAGGGCCGGATCCAGATCAACGAGCGGTCCTACTCGGCCCACCCGGGCGACTGCATCACCGTGGTCAGCGGGCTCGGCGCCCGGACGCTGAACATCCGCAACGACAGCCACCGGGTCGTCGAGGTGTTCCGCGGGGCGGTCTGCGACAACGGCGCTCCCGTCGCGGTCGTCGGTCCCCACAGCCAGAGCGACGGCGTGCGCGTCCGCTGCACGCCGGGCGTCCGCGTCAGGAACGGCGTCATCGGCAGCTTCCGCGTGGTCGGTGGCCACGGCGGCTGGGGTGGCGGCGGCTGGGGCGGCGGCGACGGCGGCTGGGGCGGCGGCGACGGCGGCTGGGGTGGCGGCGACGACGGGAAGTAACCCTCAGCCCCTTGCGACAACAGTGGAGCCCCGGCCCGCCGGAATAGGGCCGGGGCTCCGGCATGTCCACCGCCGGGCGCAAGGAGCGTCGCCGGACAGGAGGGTGACGCCATGACAGTTCGCCGGCGGCGGGTCCGCGGCCGAGGGCGCGTGAACCGCGCCCTCGGCCCCTTTCGCGTGCCGGTACGGGACTGCCGGGCCGGGGCGGCGGTTCGCGGCGGAGAAGAGCGCACAGGCCCGGCTCAGGCCTTCCTCGCGGCCGACTCGAAGAGCCGCCCAGGAGCCTGCCCAGCAGCCGCCGAGCAGTCGTCCGTCAGCCGCCCAGGACCGTCCAGGACCGTCGAAGGGCCGTACCCCCGGGGCCGGAAGCCCACGGAATACGGCCCTTCGACATTGCCGGATCCACGCCTCGCCGGCCGTTCCTAGCGCGACTCGCCCCGTTGCGGCGGCAACGACACGCTTGCCGCGAGAGTGGCCATTAGTCATAAGATCATCCAAAAGGGCTAGTGCTCCCCAACTCCCTTGTTTCTTGGGTGATTTGACACGACGCCAGCGGGCGATGAACGGCGACCAATCGCAGAATAACGCCCGATTGGCGCACAAAAAACAGATCTCATGACATTTCACGCGTGACAGCGGCGGCGTTCGGTCAATACGTTCCTCACGACCGGCCGACGAGTCGGCGAGTCTCAGAGACTGGAGAAGCACCATGAAGATCTCTCGTTCCACCGCTGTCACCGCCGCTGCGGCGGCTGCCGCGGCTCTGGCCGCGACCGGTGTCACCTACGCTGCGGCCGCGTCCGCGCCCGAGGCGGCCCCGGCCGCTGCTCCGGCCGCTGTCGCCTCCGCGCCTCTCGACGGCGGTGCCAGCAACAACGGGAACAACAACAACGGCAACAACAACGGCAAGGGCAACGAGGGCCACGGGGGCCGGGGCGGCGGCCACGAGGGATGGCGCCCCCACTTCGAGGGCCGGATCGAGATCAACGAGCGGTCCTACTCGGCCCGTCCCGGTGACTGCATCACCGTGGTCAGCGGCCTCGGCGCCCGGACGCTGAACATCCGCAACGACAGCCACCAGACCGTCGAGGTGTTCCGCGGGGCGGTCTGCGACAACGGCGCTCCCGTGGCGACCGTCGGCCCGCACAGCCAGAGCGACGGCGTGCGCATCCGGCAGATCCGCGACCTGAAGGTCAAGGACGGCGTGGTCGGCAGCTTCCGCGTGGTCTGCGACCACGGCTGGGGCGGCTGGGGCGGCTGGGGCGGCGGCCGTGACGGCGGCTGGGGCGGCGACGGCGGCTGGGGCGGCGACGGCGGCTGGGGCGGCGACGGCGGCCGGGGCGGCGACTGGGACTGATCACAGCCCGCTGTATGACAAGGATCCCCGGCCCGCCGGAATCGGGCCGGGGATCCGGCTTGTTTCATTGTCGGGTAAAGACACGCCCGGCGCGCGTCCGGCGGACCCGGGCGCACCGGGGCCACCGTACTCGCCCGGCCTTCCGCCACCCGCCGACCGGGTGAACCCGGCCGCGGACGGCGGCGCTAACCGAGCGCCCGTCCCAGCACCCATACCACCGGGGCCGCCGCCGACAGCGGCAGCGCCACGCCGGCCGTGAAGTGCACGAAGCGGGACGGGTAGTCGTAGCTCGCCACCCGGTGGCCGATCAGGGCGCAGACGCCGGCCGCCGCACCCAGCAGCGCACCCTTCGCGCCCAGCCCTGTCATCCCCCCGGCCGCGATCCCCGCGCCGGCCGCCGCGAGCAGCGACACCCCGACGGACGCGGAGGTCGGCAGGGGCAGGGCCCGGGCCAGGACCGCCACCGCCACCGCCGCCGCGCCCACGGACACCGCGTGCGCGCCGGCGCCCAGATACCCGGTGGCCAGGACCGACAGCGCCGCCGAGACGACCGTCGCCATCAGGCCGTACATCCGCTCGTCCGGCGAGGCGTGCGAGCGCAGTTGCAGGACCAGGGACAGCAGGACCCAGATGCCGAGCGGCCCGAGGATGGCCGCGGGGGCGTGGTCGCGGCCGGCGGCCAGGACCGCGGCGTCGGCGGTCAGCCCGCCGAGGAACGCCAGCGCGATGCCCTGCCGGGCCGGCCACATGCCGTTCAGCCGGAACCAGCCCGCCGCGGTCACGCCCTGGAGCACGACGAGCGGCACGAGGAGCGCGTACGACGCGACGGGCGCCGTCACGGCGAGCAGCAGGCCCAGCGCCGCGGTCAGCAGCGCCGGCTGCATGCCGGGCTCGATGATCGGCGACCGGCCCTCCAGCCGGGCCCGCTGGGCATCGGTGATCCGGGAGTTCCCGGCGAGCGTGGCGGGGCCGTAGGCAGGTTCGGGCTCCGCCACGGCCTGCGGTGCGGGTGCGGGCTGCCCCTCCGGTCCGGCCGGCGTCGCGTACTGCTGCTGGTGCTGCCCCTCGTACGGCTGCTGCTGCACCGCCGACAGGTACGCCGTCTCCGCCGGCACCGGCGTCTGCACCGGCGCGTGCGTCTGCGTCTCCCAGGTCCGGCCCTGCCACTGCTGGGTGTGCTGGGGGTCGTAGGACTGCTGCTGGTGCTCGTACCCGGGCCACTGCGGCTGCTGCGGGTACTGCTGCCGGTGCGGGTCGTAGCCCTCGTACGGGCCGCCCTGGTACGGCTGGCCGCCCTGATACGGCTGGTCGCTCATCGCCTCATCCTCCTGCGAACGGCGGGAGCACCTCGACCGTGCCGCCCTCGGCCAGCCGTACCGTCTCATGCGCGCGGGTCCCGACGGGGTCTGAGTCGACGAGGAAGGAGCAGCGCTGCAGCACGCGCGTGAGTTCACCGGGGTGTCGCGCGCGCACGGCGGCCAGCACGTCGGCGAGCGTGTCCGCCTCGTACGGCTCCTCGGCGACCTCGGCCGCGGCCTTCGCGGCGGCCCAGTAGCGCACCGTGACCTTGGGCATCTCGTTCCTCGATCGACAGCAAGAATGAAATAAGAGTGCTGTCAGGCTAGCCCGCCTTGACCGCCGCCCATTCCCCGATCCGGCTCAGCAGGCCGTCGTCCGCCGCGTTCTCGGCGTGTCCCATGCCCGCCTCCACCCAGAGTTCGCCGTGGTCACCGGCCGCCTCGGCGAGCATCCGGGGGTGGTCGAGGGGGAAGTAGCCGTCCCGGTCGCCGTGCACGATCAGCAGCGGGGTGGGGGCGATCCGCGGCACCGCCTCGGCCGGGGACAGCGGCACCGGGTCCCAGTCCCGGTGGTGGATGCGGGTGCGCAGGCCGTAGCGGCCGACCAGGCGGCCCGCGGGGCGGGTGACCAGCCAGTGCAGCCGTCGCATGGGGGCCGTGCCCCGGTAGTACCAGCGGGCCGGGGCGCTGACCGAGACCACCGCGTCCACCGTGCCGGGGTGCAGGGCCGCGTGCCTGAGGACCACCGAGCCGCCCAAGGAGAAGCCGACGGTCGCCACGCGCGCGTGCCCGAGGCCGCGCGCCCACTCCACCGCTGCGGCGAGGTCCAGGACCTCCTTGTCGCCGACCGTGGACCGGCCGCCGGAGCGCCCGTGTCCGCGGAAGGAGAAGGTGACGACGGCGCCGTGGGCGCGCAGCACGCCCGCCACCCGTCGCACATGCGGCCGGTCCACGTCCCCGGTGAACCCGTGGGCGACGACGAACACCAGGTCACGGGCGGGGGAACGGCCGGCGTCCGGAGGGTTTTCGGCGCTTTCGTACACGACGGCGCCCGGATCGTATACGGAATCGATCGAAACCCCGTCGGCGCTGCACAGGAACGTCCGGATAGGGCCCTGTCTGCCTGTCTCGTCATGCGGACGAACGGTGGAACGTGCCACATGACCTGCCGGACCGTTGCTCATGTGGGCTATTCTGCTGGGCAGAGGACTCGGGCAGCGCAGCCCCCGGGTCCTTTTGTGCTTTCGGAAGCGTTGTATACGAAGCGGGAAACCTCGGGTGACCGCGGGTGTACGGGGCCTTCGGGATCGCAGAGCAGTACCCGTCCGCACTGCCTCGCAGGGACCGAGGAGGAACCAGACGTATGAGTTCTCTGCTGCTCCTGACCAACGCCCTCCAGCCGTCGACGGAGGTGCTGCCCGCCCTCGGCCTGCTCCTGCACAACGTGCGGGTGGCCCCGGCGGAGGGCCCCGCCCTCGTCGACACCCCGGGCGCCGACGTGATCCTCGTCGACGGCCGCCGCGATCTGCCCCAGGTGCGCAGCCTGTGCCAGCTGCTGCGGTCCACCGGCCCCGGCTGTCCGCTGATCCTGGTCGTCACCGAGGGCGGCCTCGCAGCCGTGACCGCCGACTGGGGCATCGACGACGTGCTCCTCGACACCGCCGGACCGGCGGAGGTGGAGGCCCGGCTGCGGCTGGCCATGGGCCGCCAGCAGCTCGTCAGCGACGACTCGCCGATGGAGATCCGCAACGGCGACCTCTCCGTGGACGAGGCGACCTACAGCGCCAAGCTCAAGGGCCGGGTCCTGGACCTGACCTTCAAGGAGTTCGAGCTGCTCAAGTACCTCGCCCAGCACCCGGGCCGGGTCTTCACCCGCGCCCAGCTGCTGCAGGAGGTGTGGGGCTACGACTACTTCGGCGGCACCCGGACGGTCGACGTGCACGTACGGCGGCTGCGCGCCAAACTCGGCCCGGAGCACGAGTCGCTGATCGGCACGGTCCGGAACGTCGGTTATCGATTCGTTACGCCGGAGAAGCCGGACCGGTCCGGCGAGGACGCCAAGGCCAGGGCGGACCGTGCGAAGCAGGAGAACCCGGACACTTCCGTCGCCCGTGACGACGCCGAGGTCCACGCGGAGGCCTAGACGAGTAAGTCCGAAGGGTTGGTCAGTGGTCGTAGGCGATCAGTGAGCGTGTGATGGCTCGGCCTGTGTTGCGGTTGTGCCAGATCGCGGTCGTCATGGCGAGGATCCGTTGTCCGACACGGGCGAGAACGCCGGCGGGGGTTCTCGCGCCGTGACGCTCGAGGTCGAGCTGGCCCTTGAGGGTGTCGTTCACCGACTCGATGAGCTGTCGGATGGGCTTGAGAAGGTGTTCGCCGGGCCGGGGGGTGATGTTGCGGTAGGTCGGCCGCAGCAGGGTCAGGCCGTGCTCGGCCATGAAGGCGTCGAGGTGCCTGGATACGTAGCCCTTGTCGCCGACGATGGTCTGTCCGGGGTGGGTGGCCAGTAGGTCCTGGTCGCCGGTGAGCATGTCGGCCAGCACCTCGCGTTCGTCAACTTTGGGGTTGGCCAGGGCCCAGGCGATCGGGAGGCCGCCGGGGGTGCACACAAGGTGAAGACGCAGGCCCCAGAAGAACCGGGAGTGCGAGGGGCAGTAGCCGTAGCCGGCCCAGCCGGCCAGGTCGGAGCGCTTCGCGGTGGGCCGTGAGCGGGCGCACTCCACGGGGGTGGAGTCCACGATCCACACGTCGTCGTGCCAAAGGTCGCTGTCCCGGGCCAGGGTGCGGATGAACCTGCTGATCAGCGTGTTCGCGGCCCGCAGGCGTTTGTTGTACCCGGACTGCCCGGGCAGGTAGGGGAACTCGGCCGCCAGATGGACGCGGGCGAACCGCAGCCAGCGGGCTTCGGAGACGAACCCGAGCAGGGCCTGCATCACCGCCAGCGTCAACAACTCGGCATCGCTCAGGCTCGGCGGGCGGCCCCATCGACGCGATCCTGCCAGAGAGTCATCGATCTTCACGTACAGTGCAGTCGCGAGGGTTTCGAGGTCTGTCGTCACAAACGGACCAACGAGACCCTCGCTTCATGCACTCGGCCCCTTCGGACTTACTCGTCTAGTTCCCCGGGATTTCCGCGGATTTCCCGGACCAGGCATGGACATCCCCCGGGCGGGGCATTGCTCACGCACATCCAAGCAGTGATACGCCCTGCCCGGACCGGGTCAATCCGCGTAGACTCCGCGCGTGGCCAAGGTGACTCGCGATGACGTGGCACGGCTGGCTGGAACCTCCACCGCCGTCGTCAGTTATGTCATCAACAACGGACCCCGGCCGGTCGCCCCGGCCACGCGCGAGCGTGTCCTCGCCGCGATCAAGGAACTGGGGTACCGCCCCGACCGGGTCGCCCAGGCGATGGCCTCCCGGCGCACCGACCTGATAGGCCTGATCATCCCGGACGCCCGCCAGCCCTTCTTCGGGGAGATGGCGCACGCGGTCGAGCAGGCCGCCTCCGAGCGCGGCAAGATGGTCCTGGTCGGCAACACCGACTACATCGGCGAACGCGAGGTCCACTACCTGCGCGCCTTCCTCGGCATGCGCGTCTCCGGGCTGATCCTCGTCTCCCACGCGCTGAACGACCTCGCCGCCGCCGAGATCGACGCCTGGGACGCCCGGGTGGTGCTGCTGCACGAGCGCCCCGAGGCCATCGACGACGTCGCCGTGGTCACGGACGACCTCGGCGGCGCCCAGCTCGCCGTACGCCACCTGCTGGAGCACGGCTACGACTACGTCGCCTGCATGGGCGGCACCGCCGAGACCCCGGCCGTCGGCGACCCGGTCTCCGACCACGTCGAGGGCTGGAAGCGGGCCATGGCGGAGGCGGGCCTGCCCACCGAGGGCCGGCTGTTCGAGGCGCCGTACAACCGCTACGACGCCTACCGGGTCGCCCTGGACATCCTCTCCGGCCCCAAGCGGCCGCCGGCGATCTTCTGCTCCACCGACGACCAGGCGATCGGCCTGCTGCGGGCCGCCCGCGAGCTGCGCATCGACGTGCCCGGCGAGCTGGCGGTGGCCGGCTTCGACGACATCAAGGAGGCGGCGCTGGCCGACCCGCCGCTGACCACGGTCGCCTCCGACCGCTCGGCGATGGCCCGGGCCGCGGTCGACCTGGTGCTGGACGACGGGCTGCGGGTGGCCGGCTCGCGGCGGGAGCGGCTGAAGACCTTCCCGTCCCGGCTCGTGGTGCGCACGAGCTGCGGCTGCGCGCACGGGCCGGCCGCGCCCTGAGCAGGCTGTGACCGGGCTGTGACCAGGCGTTATGAACGCCGGGTGAGAGCCCGGCCCAGGACGCCGGGCAGCGCCTTCATATCGGGCGAACGAGCTTCTGCCGGGCTTCTCAGCGGGCACTCAGGAAGCTCTCATGGTCGCGGGGGACTCTTATGGGCATGACCGAGAGCCAGGGTGGATACCCCCAGCAGCCCAGCTACTCCGCTCCCGTGAACCCGGAGTGGCCGCCCCCGCCGCCGTACGAGCCGGCCGCGGAGCCCGCCCCGCACGAGAAGCGGCGGAACCGGGGCCCCGTCGCCCTCCTCGCCGCCGTCGCGATCGTCGCGGCCGCGGTCGGCGGCGCCACGGCGTACGGCTTCCAGGAGCTGACCGGCAAGGACACGGTCGCCTCCGCGGGCACGGCCGCCAACGCGGTGCCGTCGAGCAAGCGCGGGAACGTCGCCGCGATCGCCGCGGCCGTCAGCCCCAGCGTGGTCGAGATCAACGCGGCCCTCGGCAACGGCTCCTCCACCGGCTCCGGCGTGATCATCACGTCGAACGGCGAGATCGTCACCAACAACCACGTCGTCTCCGGCGCGCAGTCGATCAAGGTGCGCACCAGCGACGGCAAGAGCTACACCGCCGACGTCGTCGGCACCGACAGCTCCAAGGACCTGGCGCTGATCAAGCTGCGCGGCGCCTCGGGCCTGAAGCCCGCGTCGCTGGGCGACTCCTCGAGCGTGCAGGTCGGTGACTCGGTCGTCGCGATCGGCTCCCCCGAGGGCCTGACCGGCACCGTCACCAGCGGCATCGTCTCCGCCCTCGACCGGGACGTGACCGTCTCCACGGACGAGAACCAGGACCAGGGCGGCGACGGCCAGTGGCCGTTCCAGTTCGGCGGCCGCCAGTTCAACGGCGACACCGGCTCCTCCACGACGACCTACAAGGCCATACAGACCGACGCCTCGCTGAACCCCGGCAACTCCGGCGGCGCGCTGATCGACGCGAGCGGCAACGTCATCGGGATCAACTCCGCGATGTACTCCTCCAGCCGGCAGTCCTCGTCGTCCTCGGACGCCGGCAGCATCGGCCTCGGCTTCGCCATCCCCGTCAACACCGTCAAGTCCGACCTGGCCAAGCTGCGGGCCGGCAACAGCAGCTAACCCACGCACGGTCAGCAGGGAGAACGTCATGATCACCAAGGTTTCGCACCAGATCGCCGACCACGGTCCCGCCGACGTCGTCCTCGCCCTCGCGGTCGCCCTCCACCTGAACGCCACCGTCCCGGCGCCGCGCAAGCCCGAGCCGGTGCGGCGCGCGCCCGAGGTGACCGCCACGCCGGTGCCCGAGCTGATGGGCCTGCGCACCGCCCCCGTGCGCACCCACCGCCGCAAGGTGCCGCTGCTCCGCCTGACCGCGGTCCCGGCCTTCGCCTGACCCTCGGTGGCGCGCCTCGCGGGTCTGTGCCCTCCGGTCCCCCGGCGTGGCACGCTGAGAGGCAGCGGCAAGCCCCCGTACCCCCCCCACCCACCGCATCCCGAGGAACCGCGAGCGATGAGCCCCGCCGAAGGCGACCGTGACCCCCAGCGCATCCTGATCGTCGACGACGAGCCGGCCGTACGCGAGGCGCTCCAGCGCAGTCTCGCCTTCGACGGGTACGACACGGAGGTCGCCGTCGACGGCGCGGACGCGCTGGAGAAGGCCACCGCCTACAAGCCCGACCTGGTCGTCCTGGACATCCAGATGCCGCGCATGGACGGCCTGACGGCGGCCCGCCGCATCCGCGGCGCCGGCGACACGACGCCGATCCTGATGCTGACGGCCCGGGACACGGTCGGCGACCGGGTCACCGGGCTGGACGCCGGAGCGGACGACTACCTGGTCAAGCCCTTCGAGCTGGACGAGCTGTTCGCCCGTATCCGCGCGCTGCTGCGGCGCAGCTCGTACGCGGCCGCGGTGTCGGCCCAGGCCCAGCAGGACGAGGCGCTCACCTTCGCCGACCTGCGCATGGACCTCGCGACCAGGGAGGTCACCCGGGGCGGCCGGCCGGTGGAGCTGACCCGCACGGAGTTCACCCTCCTGGAGATGTTCATGGCGCACCCGCGCCAGGTCCTCACCCGCGAGCAGATCCTCAAGGCCGTCTGGGGCTTCGACTTCGAGCCCTCCTCCAACTCCCTCGACGTCTACGTCATGTACCTGCGGCGCAAGACGGAGGCCGGCGGCGAGCCGCGGCTCGTGCACACCGTGCGGGGCGTGGGGTACGTCCTGCGACAGGGCGGCGCCGAGTGAAGAGGCTGGTACGGCGGTACCGCTCCCTGCCGATCAGGACCCGCCTGGCGATGCTGGTCGCGGCGGCCGTGGCGTTCGCGGTGGCGGCGGTGTCGGTGACGGCCTGGTTCATCGTGCAGGGGAAGCTGTACGACCTGATCGACAAGGACCTGCAGACCTCCTCGCAGCGTCCCGTGCGGGCCGGGCAGGTGGTCGACCTGCTGACGGCGTGCCCGCACAGCCCGACGGACTCCTCCAGCGGGCTGCCGGCCCACAACAACATCTACTCGCAGCTGGTCAAGCCGGACGGCACGGCCTGTGTATCGGCGGACTCGCCGGGCGTGGTGCGGACCACCTCGGCAGACCGGGCGATCGTCGGGCACGACACCAGCCAGGGCGGCATCCTGCGCAACGGCACGGACACCGACGGCAACCCCGTCCGGGTGCTCACCATGCCGCTGGTGATCCTCACGGACACCGGGCCGCAGGTGTATTCGGGCGCCGCCTGGATGACCGCCGTACCGCTGGAGAACACCGAGAAGACCCTCAACGACCTGGCTCTGATCCTGCTCCTGGTGTCCGGCATAGGAGTCGTCGGCGCCGGCGCCGCGGGCCTCGCCGTCGCCCGTGCGGGCCTGCGGCCCGTCGACAAGCTCACCGAGGCCGTGGAGCACGTGGCCCGCACGGAGGACCTGACGATCCGCATCCCCGTGGAGGACGACAGCGAGGACGAGGTGGCCCGGCTGTCCCGCTCCTTCAACTCCATGACCGCCTCGCTGGCCAGCTCCCGCGACCTGCAGCAGCAGCTGATCGCCGACGCCGGGCACGAGCTGCGCACCCCGCTGACCTCCCTGCGCACGAACATCGAGCTCCTCACCCGCAGCGAGGAGACGGGCCGGCCGCTCCCGCCGGAGGACCGCAAGGCGCTGCTCGCCTCGGTGAAGGCGCAGGTGACCGAGCTGGCGGCGCTGATCGGCGACCTGCAGGAGCTGTCCCGCTCGGAGGGCCAGCGCGGTGAGCGCGTCCAGGTGGTCTCCTTCGAGGACACGGTCGAGGCGGCCCTGCGCCGGGCCCGGCTGCGCGGCCCGGAGCTGACGATCACGGCGGACCTGGAGCCCTGGTACGTCCGCGGGGAGCCCTCCGCGCTGGAGCGGGCGGTCGTCAACATCCTGGACAACGCGGTGAAGTTCAGCCCTGAGGGCGGCACGGTCGAGGTGCGGCTGACCGACGGGGTCCTGACCGTCCGCGACCACGGCCCCGGCGTCCCCGAGGACGAACTCCCGTACGTCTTCGACCGCTTCTGGCGCTCCCCCAGCGCGAGGGCCCTGCCGGGCTCGGGCCTCGGCCTGTCCATCGTGGCCCGCACGGTCCAGCAGGCGGGCGGCGAAGTCACCCTGACCCCCGCGCAGGGCGGCGGCACGGTGGCGACGGTACGGCTGCCGGGCGCACCGGTCCCGCCGCCGGAGACCCCGGAGCCCACGGAGACCCTGACGGGCTGAGCGGCGAAGCCGACCCGGGCCCCGACCCGGCGAGCGGCACGGGGCCCGTCAAAACCCCGACCAACTGCAGCAGCGCGGGCCCGGTCGAGGCCATGGCCGGCTGGGCCGCCGGCCGGGACTGGCCCGCCCTGCTGACCGAGCCGGCTCCCGAGGAAGCCCACGCACGAGGCCCCCCGGCCACTGGCTCGGCCCCACCCACGTCCACAGCTGTGGACATCTCCTCGGACACGACGGAGGCGGGGCCCCCGGTGCGGCCACGTGGCACCCGGCGACCCCGCCTCACGAATTCCCGGCCCAGTCGTTCCCGCCGACCGGGTCTTCGGTGTCGTCGGCGCCGATTCCGCCCCTTACTCTCTACGCATGAGCAGCGACGACACCGCACGGGCCTTCCCCGCCCGCTCCATCGAGACCCACTCCGCGCTCACCCCCGACAAGGCCGAGGCGGTGCGGGCCCTGCTCGCCGAGGCCGCCGCGGTCGACGGGCAGCAGCCGGTGTCCGAACAGGGCCGGCTGCAGCTGCGAGGCGAGGCCCGCGAGGGCGTCTCGCACCTGCTGCTGACCATCGACGGCGAACTCGTCGGCTACGCCCAGCTGGAGGACACCGACCCCGTGGAGGCCCCGGCCGCCGAACTCGTCGTCCGCCCCGCGCACCGCGGGCACGGGCACGGGCGGGCGCTCGGTGCGGCGCTGCTCGCCGCCTCCGGCAAGCGGCTGCGGGTGTGGGCGCACGGCGGGCATCCCGCCGCCCGGCACCTCGCCCAGGTGCTCGGCCTGACCCTGTTCCGCGAACTGCGGCAGATGCGGCGGCCGTTGACCGACCTGAAGCTGCCCGAGCCGGTGCTCCCCGAGGGCGTGAGCGTGCGCGCCTTCGTGCCCGGCAAGGACGACGCGGCCTGGCTCGCGGTCAACGCGGCCGCCTTCGCCCACCACCCCGAGCAGGGTTCGCTGACCCAGCGCGACCTCGACGACCGCAAGGCCCAGCCGTGGTTCGACCCGGCCGGGTTCTTCCTCGCCGAGCGGCGCGGTGAGCTGATCGGCTTCCACTGGACCAAGGTGCACGCCGAGGAGGGGCTCGGCGAGGTGTACGTCCTCGGCGTCCGCCCCGGCGAGCAGGGCGGCGGCCTCGGCAAGGCGCTCACCACGATCGGCCTGCGGCACCTGGCGGGGCAGCAGCTGCCGACCGCGATGCTCTACGTCGACGCCGACAACCAGGCGGCGGTGTCGGTGTACGAGCGACTGGGGTTCACGACGTACGAGACGGACCTGATGTACCGCACGGAGACGTGACGTGCCCCGGCGGGCGGCCGGGACCGCCCGCCAGGGCGCCGTGGAGCCTGATCACCATGCGCGGGTGAGGGAAGGCCGCCCCGGCCCCGCGCCGCGTCCGTCGCTTCTGCGACCGCGCCCCCTGTGATCCGCCCCTCGCTATCCCGGACGTCATGTCTCCGTAACCGTTGATTCAGCCTGGCTTGCGACGCTCGGCCAATGACGCCCGCCGTGCCAGAGCCTTCGCCGCCCCCCGAGGGGCCCGCCCAGAACGGGGCCGGGACGCTCCCGCCCGCACGTTCCGATGCGCCCGTGATGCCGGTAGCGCGGAACAATGGGTTCATGAGCCAGCACGACACCCAGGCAGAGGTCCAGCGCATCCAGCCCGACGTGGGCTCCATAGCCGCGCACCGCACGCATGTCGCGCAGGGAGCGGTTTCCGACCTCGAACCCGACCTCGACGCGGACCTCGACGCGTACGAGGAGTCGAGGAGCGACGGCGCTCCGCTGCCGCAGGGCCGTTTCCTGGACCGCGAACGCAGCTGGCTGGCCTTCAACGAACGGGTCCTGGAGCTGGCCGAGGATCCGAACACGCCGCTGCTGGAACGCGCGAACTTCCTCGCGATCTTCGCCAGCAACCTGGACGAGTTCTTCATGGTCCGGGTGGCGGGGCTGAAGCGCCGTATCGCCACCGGCGTGGCCACCCGGTCCGCCTCGGGGCTGCAGCCGCGCGAGGTGCTGGAGATGATCTGGGCCCGCTCGCGCGAGCTCATGGCCCGGCACGCCGCCTGCTACCACGAGGACGTCGCCCCCGCACTCGCGGAGGAGGGCATCCACCTGGTCCGCTGGAACGAGCTGACCGACAAGGAGCAGGCCCGCCTGTTCACGCTGTTCCGGCACCAGATCTTCCCCGTGCTCACGCCGCTGGCCGTCGACCCGGCGCACCCGTTCCCGTACATCTCCGGCCTCTCCCTGAACCTGGCCGTGGTCGTGCGGAACCCGGTCAGCGGCCACAAGCACTTCGCGCGCGTGAAGGTGCCGCCGCTGCTGTCCCGCTTCCTGGAGAGCAGCCCCGGCCGGTACGTCCCCATCGAGGACGTCATCGCCGCGCACCTGGAGGAGCTGTTCCCGGGCATGGAGGTGCTGGAGCACCACACCTTCCGCCTCACCCGCAACGAGGACCTGGAGGTCGAGGAGGACGACGCCGAGAACCTGCTCCAGGCCCTGGAGAAGGAGCTCATGCGGCGCCGCTTCGGCCCGCCGGTGCGCCTGGAGGTCGAGGAGTCCGTCGACCGCGAGGTGCTGGACCTGCTGGTGCGCGAGCTGAAGATCTCCGAGGCGGAGGTGTACCCGCTGCCGGGTCCGCTCGACCTCACCGGCCTGTTCCGGATCCACAGCCTCGACCGGCCCGAGCTGAAGTACCCGAAGTTCGTCGCCGGCACCCACCGCGACCTCGCCGAGGTGGAGTCCGCGTCCCCGCCGGACATCTTCGCCGCCCTGCGCACCCGCGACGTGCTGCTGCACCACCCGTACGACAGCTTCTCCACGTCCGTGCAGGCGTTCCTGGAGCAGGCCGCGGCCGACCCGGACGTCCTCGCGATCAAGCAGACCCTCTACCGCACCTCCGGCGACTCCCCGATAGTCGACGCGCTCATCGACGCCGCCGAGTCCGGCAAGCAGGTCCTCGTCCTGGTCGAGATCAAGGCCCGCTTCGACGAGCACGCCAACATCAAGTGGGCGCGCAAGCTGGAGGAGGCCGGCTGCCACGTCGTCTACGGCCTGGTCGGCCTGAAGACGCACTGCAAGCTGTCCCTCGTCGTCCGCCAGGAGGGCGAGACGCTGCGCCGCTACAGCCACGTCGGCACGGGCAACTACCACCCGAAGACGGCGCGCCTGTACGAGGACCTCGGCCTGCTCACCGCCGACCCGCAGGTCGGCGCCGACCTCTCCGACCTGTTCAACCGGCTGTCGGGCTACTCGCGCCGGGAGACCTACCGCCGGCTGCTGGTGGCTCCGAAGTCGCTGCGCGACGGTCTGATCTCGCGGATAGAGAAGGAGGTCCAGCACCACCGCGCGGGCCGTCCGGCCTTCGTCCGCATCAAGGTCAACTCGATCGTCGACGAGGCGGTCATCGACGCCCTCTACCGCGCGTCCCAGGCGGGCGTGCCGGTGGACGTGTGGGTGCGCGGCATCTGCGCGCTGCGCCCCGGCGTCACCGGCCTGTCGGAGAACATCCGGGTCCGCTCGGTCCTCGGCCGCTTCCTGGAGCACTCCCGGGTGTTCGCCTTCGGCAACGGCGGCGAGCCCGAGGTGTGGATCGGCAGCGCCGACATGATGCACCGCAACCTCGACCGCCGGATAGAAGCCCTGGTGCGGGTCGTCGACCCCGCCCACCGGGCGGCCCTGAACCGGCTGCTCGACACCGGCATGTCCGACGCGACCTCCTCCTGGCACCTCGGCCCGGACGGCGAGTGGACGCGGCACGCGACCGACGCGGACGGACAGCCGCTGCGCAACGTCCAGGAGATGCTCATAGACGCCCGGAGGCGCCGGCGTGGCACAGCAACACCTTGACCCGACGGACCCCGCGGCCGGGGAGGTGACCGGGGACGCCCTCGCGTCGTACCTGCGGGCCCAGGCCACGGAGTTCCTGCGCGCCCTGCGCCTGCAGCGCGAGACCGGCGGGCATACGGCGGGCGGCGCGGAGGAGTCCGTCGACGCGGCCCGGCTGCTGCGCCGCTCGGCCCGCCGCATCAGCGGCAGCCTGCACACCTTCCGCCCGCTCCTCGACGCCGACTGGTCCGAGGAGATGCGCCCCGAGCTGGCGTGGCTGTCCGGCACGCTGGGCCTGGAGCACGCGTACGAGGCCCGGCTGGAACGGCTGCTGCAGGCGCTGCACCGGTTGTCGGGGGCTACGACGTTCCCGGGCCAGGCCGTGGCGGCGGGCGTCGGCGCGGCGGCGAGCACGGGTGATGCGGCAGCCGCCGGGGCGGCGCCCGTACCGCTGAAAGCGGCAGTGGAGAACACCGGCGGCCCGGCCGACGCGACGGCGACGGCAGAGCGCGGCACCCTCACCGTGGGCGCGGCCAAAGCAGGCGCCCTGCTCGAGCGCCAGCTCACCCTCGCCCGGACGAGGGCCCACTCCACAGCGCTGCAGGCGCTGGGATCCAGCCGCTTCCACGCCGTCGCCGACAAGGTCGCCGTACTGGCCAGCGAGGTGCCCCTCACCCCTGCCGCGTCCACCACCGACCTGCGCCCGCTGGCAGCCGCTGCGGAGGAACGGCTGACAGCGGCGATCGCGGCGCTCCCCCTGGTCACGGCGGGCCATCCCTACAACGCGGAGGCCCTGGTGCACGGCCTGTCGCCGGACCCGGCCCCGCACCCCCAGGACGGCCCCTGGCACCAGGTCCGGCTGCTGCTGCGGCTGCACCGGTACGCCCAGGAGGCGCTGCACGGCGGCAACATGCCCGTCGACGTGCGGCTGCTGGCGGCCGGCCGGGCGCTGAACCGGCACCGGGACGCCTCGGAGGCGGCAGCGGCGGCGGCCCAGGCGGCCCGTACGCCCCGGATCGCCCCGGCGACGGCGTACGCGCTCGGCGTGCTCCACGCCGACCAGCGGCACGAGGTGGAGGCCGCCAGGTTCGCCTTCCAGCAGGCCTGGCAGAAGCGGACGGTCAGCACACCCTGAGTTCTGCCGAGGAGGGCGGTGTGGACGACACCCTGGTGCGGGCGGCCGGCTGCGTGCTGTGGCGCCGCTCGCCGGTCTCCGGGGACCTGGAGATCTGTCTGGTCCACCGGCCGAAGTACGACGACTGGTCCCACCCCAAGGGCAAGCTCAAGCGGGGTGAGGACCCGCTCGCGGGCGCCCTGCGCGAGGTCGCGGAGGAGACCGGGTACACCGCCCGGCCCGGGGCCGAGCTGCCGACCGTGCGCTATGTGGCGGGCGGCCGGCTCAAGCAGGTGCGGTACTGGGCGGCCGAGGCGGTCTCCGGCCGCTTCACCCCGAACAGCGAGGTGGACCGGATCCTGTGGCTCTCCCCCGCCGCCGCACGCAGCCGGCTCACCCACATCCGGGACCGCGAGCTGGTCGACGCCCTTCACAGGCCGGCCGTGTGAGCCTCCGCGTCCGTCCGCGCCTGGCTGCGGGCGCGGCGGGCCGGGCCGCGCCAGCCACAGGTGCAGCGGGCCACGCAGAACCGGCCCTGTTCCGTCGTCGAGGTGAGGTGCTCCTGCCCCCGCCGGACGCGCTCCGGCCCCTCCTGCTGCGCCACTCCGACAACGTTACCGGCCCTGCGGTAAAGGGCTCGTAGGGCGCCGTCCACTCCTTTCGCCGCGTGACGGCGCCCCCCTGCCCGTCGTTGACCGGACGAGTAGGGGGCCCGTGACGGACGTACCGGCTGGGGGTAGGCAGGCGATGGAGCGGCGGCAGCACAGAAGCGCGGGCGGTACGGTCCTCGCGGTCGGCATCATGCTCGGCCTCGGGGCGGGCGCCACGGGCTGTTCCGGCAGCGGGGCCGCCGCCGAGGACGTCAAGGGCGGGGGCGATCCGGTCGCCGTGCTGCGCCGGGCGGCCGACACCCTGCGCGGGGCGGGCAGTTCCCGGGCGGCCACTTCCATGGAGATGGCCACGGGCGGCACCCGGGTCACCATCCGCGGCCGGGGCGTCTACGACTACCGGCACCGCCTCGGCCGGCTCACCGTCGTGCTGCCCGAGGATCCGGCGGGCACCTCCGAGCACCAGCCGATCACCGAACTCCTCGCGCCGGGCGCCCTGTTCATGAAGAACCGGGGCGCGGGCGTGCCCGCCGACAAGTGGGTGCGGGTGGACATCGCCACGCTCTCCGACGGCAATCTGGTCACCGGCGGCGCGACCGACCCGTACGCGGCGGCCGAGGTGCTGCGCGGCACCCGCACCGCGGCCTACGTCGGCCGGACCGAGGTCGCCGGCACCCCCGTGCTGCACTACCGGGGCACGGCGGACCTGCGCGGCGCGGCCCGCCTGGCCTCCGCCGGGAACCGGGGACCGCTGGCCGCGGCGGCGAAAGGGTTCGCCACGGCCGAAGTCCCATTCGACGCCTATCTCGACGACCAGGGCCGCATCCGCAAGCTCAGGCAGCGCTTCAGCTTCGTCAACGGCCGGCAGAAGACCCCCGTGGCGGTCGCCTCGACGACCCTGCTGTACGACTTCGGCGCCCCCGCCGACGTACGGCTGCCGCGCTCGGCGGACATCTACGCGGGCCGTATCGCCGAGGACAGCGACTAGTCCCTACCGCCGGTGCGTAAGTAGCCCGTCCGTGCCATGCGCGGTATGTAGACCACTCCCTACTCTAGGAAGCCGGTGACGGCAGAGAGAAGGTGAGGCGGGTGGCTCCGGTCGGCGGTACGGCGGTGCAGGACCACGTGGCCCTCGCCGAGATCGAACTGTGCGGGGAGCTGATCATCGCGGCCTCCGCGGCCGAGGACCGGCTCAGCCTGGAGAGCATCGACGAGGTGCTCCGCGTCGCCGAGGAACGCGAGGCCTGCGGGGCCTACGACCCGGCGTAGGAGCCCGCGCCCTCCGAGTTTGACGACAGGGCCTAGGACCGCAGGAGGCGGCCGATCGCCTTCGTCGCCTCGTCCACCTTGGTGTCGATCTCGTCGCCGCCCTTGAGGGCCGCGTCGGCCACGCAGTGCCGCAGGTGCTCCTCCAGCAGCTGCAGCGCGAAGGACTGCAGCGCCTTGGTGGAGGCGGACACCTGGGTCAGTATGTCGATGCAGTACGTGTCCTCGTCGACCATCCGCTGCAGGCCGCGGATCTGGCCCTCGATCCGGCGCAGCCGCTTGAGGTGCTCGTCCTTCTGCTTGTGGTAGCCGTGCGTGGCGTGCGCGGTGTGCGCCGTCTCACCCGCGGCCGCGCCCGTGGTCTCGCTCACGGTCTCGCCCATGGTCTCGGAGGGTGCCGTTTCGGCGCCGGCCTCGGTCGTCGTCATCGCGGGCCTCCATTTCGGGACGAGCGGCGGGCACAATCGGGGATACATACCCCTACTGGGTATATCGTAACCAACTTTCCGGGGTAGAGAGCCCTTGGCCCGCCCCCGTGCTGATCAACCTGACCGATGGGCGACACTGGGATGCGGCCCGATAGCCGTGGCCGGATGATGCGCCTAGCATCAGCCTGACCGAAACCGAAGCACCTAGAGGAACCCACGTGCGCTTTCGTCTGACCCCCAGGGAGACGAGCTTCTACGACATGTTCGCCGCGTCCGCGGACAACATCGTCACGGGCTCGAAACTCCTGATGGAACTGCTCGGGGCGGACGCTTCCGCCCGGGCCGAGATCGCAGAGCGTATGCGGGCCGCGGAACACGCAGGTGACGACGCCACGCACGCGATCTTCCACCAGCTGAACTCCTCGTTCATCACGCCGTTCGACCGCGAGGACATCTACTCCCTCGCCGGCTCCCTCGACGACATCATGGACTTCATGGAGGAGGCCGTCGACCTGGTCGTCCTCTACAACGTCGAGGAACTGCCGAAGGGCGTCGAGCAGCAGATCGAGGTGCTGGCCCGGGCGGCCGAGCTGACCGCGGAGGCGATGCCGAACCTCCGCACGCTGGACAACCTCACCGAGTACTGGATCGAGGTCAACCGCCTGGAGAACCAGGCGGACCAGATCCACCGCAAGCTGCTGGCCCACCTCTTCAACGGCAAGTACGACGCGATCGAGGTGCTCAAGCTCAAGCAGATCGTGGACGTCCTGGAAGAGGCGGCGGACGCGTTCGAGCACGTGGCGAACACGGTGGAGACCATCGCCGTCAAGGAGTCCTGAGGCGTCGATGGACACCTTCGCCCTGGTCGTGACCATCGCGGTCGCGCTCTTCTTCACGTACACGAACGGCTTCCACGACTCGGCGAACGCGATCGCCACGTCGGTCTCCACGCGGGCACTGACCCCGCGGGCGGCGCTCGCCATGGCGGCGGTCATGAACCTGGCCGGCGCCTTCCTGGGCTCCGGCGTCGCCAAGACCGTCAGCGAGGGCCTGATCGCGACCCCGTCCGGCTCGACCGGCATGGGCATCCTCTTCGCCGCCCTGCTCGGCGCGATCACCTGGAACCTGATCACCTGGTACTTCGGCCTGCCCTCGTCCTCCTCCCACGCCCTGTTCGGCGGCCTGGTGGGCGCGGCCCTGGCGGGCGGTACGGCGGTCCACTGGAACGGCGTGCTGGACAAGATCATCATTCCGATGTTCCTGTCCCCGGTGGTCGGCCTGATCGTCGGCTACGTCGTCATGCTGGCCATCATGTGGCTGTTCCGCCGGGCCAACCCGCACAAGGCCAAGCGCGGCTTCCGCATCGCGCAGACCGTGTCCGCGGCCGGCATGGCCCTCGGCCACGGTCTCCAGGACGCCCAGAAGACCATGGGTGTGGTCGTGATGGCACTGGTGATTTCCGGCCACGAGACCTTCGGCGACCCGATCCCGGTCTGGGTCAAGCTGGTCTCGGCGGTCATGCTCTCGCTCGGCACCTACGCCGGCGGGTGGCGCATCATGCGCACCCTGGGCCGCAAGATCATCGAACTGGACCCGCCGCAGGGCTTCGCCGCGGAGGCGACCGGCGCGTCGATCATGTTCGGCACGGCGTTCCTCTTCAAGGCGCCGATCTCCACGACCCACGTCATCACCTCGGCGATCATGGGCGTCGGCGCGACCAAGCGCCTCAACGCCGTCCGCTGGGGCGTGGCCAAGAACATCGTCCTGGGCTGGTTCATCACGATGCCGGCGGCGGCGCTGGTCGCTGCGCTGGCTTTCGGCCTGGAGAAGCTGACGGTGCTCTAGGGGTCGCTGCGCGCCTACCTGGCCCGGCTCGCCGAGACCCTGCTCACCCCCGCCGAGCGGGCCGAGCAGGCCCGCGCCGCTCTGAGGGAGTGGACCGGCTACGCCCCCACTCCGGCGGAGGAGCGGGACCTCGACAGCGAGCTGGACCGGCGGCTGGCCCGGGCGGCGGCCCTGTGAGCGATGCGATGCACATCCTCCTGGACGCCACCGCCATGGCCGCGGCGGGCCAGGGCAACGTCCTTGCCTCCCGGCTGATCCACCGCGCTCACGTGGAGGCCGGCTGGTACCTGTACGCCCCGGCGTGCGCCCTGGCCGAGGCCGACCGGACGCGTCCCGGCACGGCGGAGCGTCTCGCCGCCCTGCCCGCCATCACCGTCCTGGACCTGGACCTGCCCGCCGCCCTGGCGGTGGCCCGGCACCACACATGGGCCGCGGCGCACTGTCAGTACGCGGCACAGCCCACCCCGGACCGTCCGGACGGCGCGGTCATCGCCACCACCAGCCCGGACGCGTGGATCGGGGAGCCGGTCCGCGTGCTGGACCTCAGTCCGTGACACCGAACGCAACGGGCCCGCCCCCGGGAGCCAGGGGCGGGCCCTTTTGCGTCCTCACGGTGGCACCGCCATGCAGCACCGCGAGGGGATCAGGGGACGATCATCCGAAGCGGCCGGAGATGTAGTCCTCGGTGGCCTGGACGGACGGGTTGGAGAAGATGCGCTCGGTGTCGTCGATCTCGATCAGCCGGCCCGGCTGTCCCACCGCGGCGAGGTTGAAGAACGCCGTACGGTCCGAGACACGCGCCGCCTGCTGCATGTTGTGCGTCACGATGACGATCGTGAAGCGCTCCTTCAGCTCACCGATCAGGTCCTCGATCGCGAGCGTGGAGATCGGGTCCAGCGCGGAGCACGGCTCGTCCATCAGCAGCACCTTCGGCTCGACCGCGATCGCGCGGGCGATGCACAGACGCTGCTGCTGGCCGCCGGAGAGGCCGGAGCCCGGCTTGTTCAGGCGGTCCTTGACCTCGTTCCAGAGGTTCGCGCCCTTGAGCGACTTCTCGACGATGTCGCTCAGCTCCGACTTCTTGTAGTTGCCGTTCAGGCGCAGACCCGCCGCCACGTTGTCGAAGATCGACATCGTGGGGAAGGGGTTCGGGCGCTGGAAGACCATGCCCACCTCGCGGCGGACGGACACCGGGTCGATCCCGGGGCCGTACAGGTCCTCGTCGTCGAGGAGCACCTTGCCCTCGACGCGGCCGCCCGGCGTGACCTCGTGCATCCGGTTGAGCGTGCGCAGGAACGTCGACTTGCCGCAGCCGGAGGGGCCGATGAACGCCGTCACCGAACGCGGCTCGACGGTCATCGAGATGTCCTCGATCGCCTTGTGGGAGCCGTAGTACGCGGTCAGTCCGCTTACGTCGATTCGCTTGGCCATGTCGTCTACTTCACTTCCAGAAAGTTCAAGCTCGGTCGCTGTGTGGCCGCCCTCAGCGACCGGTCTTGGGGGCCTTCCAGCGGGCGATGCCGCGGGCCACCAGGTTGAGGATCATCACGAAGGCGATCAGCGTGAGGGACGCCGCCCATGCGCGGTCGTACGCCGCTCCGGAACCCGCGCTGTTGGCGAACTGCTGGTAGATGTACAGCGGCAGCGACGCCTGCGCGCCCTCGAAGGGGTTGTTGTTGATGAACGGGTTGCCGAAGACCAGCAGCAGCACCGGCGCGGTCTCACCGGCGATACGGGCGACCGCCAGCATGATGCCGGTGGTGATGCCGCCGATGGAGGTCGGCAGGACCACCTTCAGGATGGTGCGCCACTTGGGCACACCGAGCGCCAGCGACGCTTCGCGCAGCTCGTTGGGGACGAGCTTGAGCATCTCCTCGGTGGAGCGGACGACGACCGGCATCATCAGGATGGCCAGGGCCAGCGAACCGGCGAAGCCGAACGGCTGCATCTTGAAGATGAGCATCAGCGACAGGATGAACAGGCCGGCGACGATCGACGGGATGCCCGTCATGACGTCGACGAAGAACGTCACCGCCTTGGCGAGCCGGCCGCGGCCGTACTCCACCAGGTAGATGGCGGTGAGCACGCCGATCGGGGCGCCGATCAGGGTGGCGAGGCCGACCTGCTCCAGGCTGCCGATGATCGCGTGGTAGATGCCGCCGCCGGGCTCGGTGTCGGCGACGACACCCATCGAGTGGGTCAGGAAGTAGACGTCGAGAACCTTCACGCCGCGCACGATGGTCACCCAGATCAGGGAGACCAGCGGGATCACGGCGAGCAGGAAGGCGACCCAGACGAGGCTGGTCGCCACGCGGTCCTTGGCCTGGCGGCGGCCCTCGACGCGCGCGGCGACGCCGTAGGTGCCGAGGACGAACAGGACCGCGGCGATCAGACCCCACTGGATCTTGCTGTGCAGGCCCGCGGCCGCGGAGATGCCGATGCCCAGGGCGAGGGAGCCGGCGGCGAGCGCCCACGGCGTCCACCTGGGCAGGCTCGCGGCCCGCAGGGAGCTCGGGCGCTTGTCGGTCAGGCTTGCGGTGCTCATGCGTTGGCCCCCGAGTACTCCGCACGGCGGGCGATGATCAGCCGGGCCGCGCCGTTGACCAGCAGCGTGATGACGAACAGGACCAGACCGGAGGCGATGAGCGCGTCCCGGCCGAACTCGGTCGCCTCGCTGAACTTGCTGGCGATGTTCTGGGCGAAGGTGCCGCCGCCCGGGTTGAGCAGGCTGGCGTGGATGATGAAGTCGGGGGAGAGCACGGTGGCCACGGCCATCGTCTCACCGAGCGCGCGGCCGAGGCCGAGCATCGACGCGGAGATCACACCGGAGCGGCCGAAGGGCAGCACGGACATGCGGATGACCTCCCAGCGCGTGGCGCCGAGGGCCAGGGCGGCCTCCTCGTGCATGCGCGGGACCTGGCGGAACACCTCGCGGCTCACGTTGGTGATGATCGGCAGGATCATGATCGCGAGCAGGATGCCGACGGTGAGCATGGAGCGCGGCGCGCCCTTGTCCCAGGAGAAGATCCCGGTCCAGCCGAAGAAGTCGTTGAGCCAGCCGTACAGGCCGTTCATGTGCGGCACCAGGACGAGGGCGCCCCACAGGCCGTAGACGATGGACGGCACGGCGGCCAGCAGGTCGATCACGTACGCGACCGGGCCGGACAGGCGGCGGGGTGCGTAGTGCGTGATGAACAGCGCGATCGCGACCGCGACCGGGACCGCGAGGACCATGGCGATGACCGAGGAGACGATCGTGCCGAAGGCCAGCACCGCGATGCCGAAGGTCGGCGGGATGAGGTTGGTGTTCCACTCGGAGGTGGTCAGGAAGTTGCCGTGGTCCTTGCTGATCGCGAGGGAGGCACGGTAGGTGAGGAAGACCGCGATCGCGGCCATGATCACCAGCAGCAGGATGCCCGAGCCGCGGGTCAGGCCGAGGAAGATGCGGTCGCCGGGGCGGGTCGCGCCGCGGGCGTTGCGCTTCTGCTCGGCGAGCGAGGGCTGGGGCGTGGGGGGCGGTGCGTCTGTGGTCTTGGTCGGTATGTCCATCGGGTTCTCCGGTCTGCGGAGCCGGGCGCCCTCACGGGCGGCGGCTCATGGCGGCGGTGCACCGGACGGTGCGGCCCGTGCCCTGTCGGGCGCGGGCCGCACTTTCGGATCAGGTCAGCTCAGGCCCTCGATGGTGGTGCGGACCTTGCTGATGATCTCGTCGGGGACGGGCGCGTAGTCGATCGTGGAGAGGAGCTTCTGACCGTCCTCGCTGGCGATGTAGCGCAGGAAGGCCTTGGTGGCGGGCAGGGTGTCCGCCTTGTTGCCCTTGTCGCAGACGATCTCGTACGTGACCAGGGTGATCGGGTAGGCGCCCTCGGCCTTGGTCTTGTAGTCGAGCTTCAGCGTCAGGTCCTTGCCGGTGCCGACGACCTGGGCGGCCGCGATGTCGGCGGTGGCGGACGCGGTGCTCGGCGCGACCGGCTTGCTGGCGCCGGTGTCGATGGAGACGGCCTTCATGCCGTCCTTGACGTAGGACAGCTCGAAGTAGCCGATGGCGCCGGAGGTCTGCTTGACCTGCTGGGCCACACCGGCGGACTGCGGAGCGGACTGGCCGCCCTTGGCCTGCCAGGCCTTGCCGCCGGAGTACTTCCAGTTGTCCGGGGTGGTGGCGATCAGGTACTTGGTGAAGTTGTCCGTGGTGCCGGACTCGTCCGAGCGGTGGAACGCCTGGATCTTCAGGTCGGGCAGCTTCGCCGACGGGTTCAGCTTCTTGATCGCCGGGTCGTTCCAGTTGGTGATCTTGCTGTCGAAGATCTTGGCGATGGTCGGGGCGTCCAGGACCAGGTTGTCGACACCCGGGACGTTGTAACCGAGGGCGATCGGGCCGCCGACCATCGGCAGGTCGATGCCCTGGCCGCCGTTGCAGACCTTCTTGGAGGCGGCGACCTCTTCGGGCTTCAGCGCGGAGTCGGAACCGGCGAAGGCGAGCTGGCCCTGGGTGAAGGAGGTGACACCGGCACCGGAGCCGCCGCCCTTGTAGTTGATCTGCACGCCGCAGGCCTGGGAGAAGTTCTTGACCCAGGCGTCGATCGCGTTCTTCTGCGCGGAGGAGCCGTCTGCGAGCAGCTGACCCTTGGCGTTGTCGCACTTGATCGAGGAGGCGTTGGTGGCGCCGGACGGGTTGCCCGAGGCCTTGGAACCGCCGCCGTTGTCGTCGGAGCCGCACGCCGTCAGGGCCAGGGCGCCGGTCACGGCGATCGCACCGAGCGACAGGGCGCGCAGCCGGTTCTTGCGCTGAAGCTTCACTTTCGGGAGTTCCTTCCAGGAGCCGCCGCGGTCGGCGGCGTGCGAGGTATGGAGGCAGCGCGGGCGCTTAGGGCCGCGCTCCGCACCGTGCACGGCCGAAATTAGGCAGAACAGGTGAAGCCGCCGATGGCCGGAAGTGAACGAGGGGTGAACCCCTGCCGTCGGCCTGGTTAGGTCACGGAATGCTCACGGGGAGAACACATGGAGGTTCCGGCCGCCGGGTTACGCGGACGCGTCATCGGCGTTCGGTTCCCTGTGGATGAACTGTTACGAACCAACACGTCGAACCGGTCGTCTCACCCCACGACAGGCCACGCGGGCCTGCGGAAGGGTGACACAGGACGATGGGCATGGAACGGCGTACGTTCATCGCGGGCGGCACGGCCGTACTGGCCGCGACCGCACTGACCGGCTGCAGCTCGGGCGCGGGCAGGGCCTCGGCCTCCGCGCACACGGCCACATCCTCGCTCACCCCGTTCAAGACCACCAGCGAGAACGCGGCGGCGAACTGGGCGGCCCTCGCCCGCGACCTGGACGGCACCCTGGTCCGTCCCGGGGACGCGAGCTGGACCACGGCCCACCAGCTGTACAACACCCGCTTCGACGGCCTGAAGCCCGCCGCGGTCGCCTACGCGGCGCACGCCGACGACATCCGCACGATCCTCGCCTACGCCCGGGCGCACGCGGTACGCGTGTCCATACGCAACGGCGGCCACTCCTACGCGGGCTACTCCTCCGGCGACAACCGCCTCGTCCTCGACGTGTCGAAGCTGAACCGCATCCGCGTCTCCGGCGGACAGGCGGTGGTCGGCGCCGGCTCCAAGCTGATCGACGTCTACCGGGCGCTGGCCGCGAAGGGCGTGACCATACCCGCAGGCTCCTGCCCCACCGTCGGCGTCTCCGGCCTCGTCCTCGGCGGCGGCCACGGGGTCGCGTCGCGGGCGTACGGCCTGACCTGCGACAGCCTCACCCGGGCCACCCTGATCACGGCGGACGGCACCCAGGTGACGGCCGACGCGAGCAGCCACACCGACCTGTTCTGGGCGCTGCGCGGCGCCGGCAACGGCAACTTCGGCGTCGTCACCGAGCTGCAGTTCCGGACCCATCCGGCGCCGCAGGCGGTCACGGCGTACCTGACCTGGCCCTGGCCGAAGGCCGCGGCCGTGCTCAAGGCCTGGCAGGAGTGGGGTCCCGGGCAGCCGGACGAGATCTGGTCGTCCCTGCACCTGGAGTGCGCGCCGGGCCGCACTCCCACCGTCTCCGTGGCCTGCTTCTCCCTCGGCACCTACGGCGAGCTGCAGAACGCCGTGGACCGGCTGGCCCACGCGGCCCGCGCGAACGCCTCCTCCGTCAGCCTGCGCCGCCGCGGCTACGAGGAGGCGATGGAGGTCTACGCCGGCTGCTCCTCCTTCGCCACCGACGCGCAGTGCCATCTGCCGGGCCCCACCCCGGGCCGCTCGCCGCAGGGCCGGCTGGGCCGGGAGACGTACGCGGCGCGCTCCGACTTCTTCGACCGCTCGCTGTCGGCGGCGGGCATCCAGACGGTGCTGCGGCAGATCGCCTCCGTGCGGGGCGGCGCGGGCAGCATCGCGTTCACGGCCCTCGGCGGCGCGGTCAACCGCGTCTCCCCCACGGCGACGGCCTTCGTCCACCGCCGCTCCCGGATGCTGGCCCAGTACATCGCGTCCTGGGGCGCGGGGGCCTCCGGGGGGACGGCGCAGTCGTGGCTGGACTCCGCCCACAAGGCGATGGCTCCCTACGCCTCCGGCGCGGCCTACCAGAACTACACGGACCCGACGCTGACGAACTGGAAGAAGGCGTACTACGGGGACGCGGTGAGCCGTCTGGGGAAGGTGAAGCAGAAGTACGACCCGCAGCGGTTCTTCTCGTACGCGCAGGGGTTGTAGGCGCAGGGGTTGCAGGCGGGTCCCCGGCCGGCTAGGCCGCCAGGTCCCGTTCCTCGGACTCCACCGGCTTGCGGGTGCCGCCCAGCACCGCACCCTCACGTGCCCCGCTCACCGCCCTGCGGCGAACGATCCACCCCGCCCGCGGCGAGCGCTCCACCGCGCGCATCAGCGGGGTGAGCAGTGCCATGGCGAGCGGGGACAGCAGGAGGGCGACGGCCGTGCCGAGGGCGAAGCCGCCGACGACGTCCGTCGGATAGTGCACGCCCATGAAGACCCGGCAGAAGCCCTCCAGCAGCGCGAGCCCTATTCCCACGAGGCCGAAGCGGCGGTTGGCGACGAAGAGGCCCACGCCCAGGGCCATGGTGATGGTCGCGTGGTCGCTGACGAAGGAGTAGTCGGTCTTGCCGGAGACCAGGACGTCGAGCCCCTGGTGCTCCACGAAGGGCCGGGGGCGCGCCACGAAGCCCCGGATGGGGACGTTCACCAGCACGGCGAGGCCGGCCGCGAGCGGCGCCCACACCAGCGCGGCGACGGAGGGCGCGGCGTTCTCGCCGCCCCGGCGCCGCACGGTCCACCAGCACCACAGCACGAGCAGGACCATGGCGAGCAGCAGGCCGTACTCGCCGACGAACTCCATGGTCTGGTCGAACCAGTGCGGGGCGTCCTTGGCGAGGCCGTTGATGTCGTAGAGCAGGCCGACGTCGGGGTTCGATCCGGATTCGGCGAGTACAGCCATGGTGCTGCGGCCCCTTCGTCGTCTGCCGGACGCACCTCGTGTGCGCCGCTCCTACCCCCGTGGTTCGTAGATCCGCTTCCGCTGCACTGTCGCAACTGCCCGTACTGACGTCCGCTCGGCTACGTCAACAGGAACGCACGGCCCCCATCAATGCGTTCCACTCTCCACTGAATGATCACGCAGACGTTATCGAAGAGAGACTCATCACCCCAGCTCAGGGGGCGGGTTCACGCTGGGTCACACCTTCGTGGGGAGCGCTTTTGCGCCATCCTCGGTGACGCGGGTGGCGCCGAAGTAGTCGGGGGTGTCGATGGGGTCGAACCGGATCACGGCCCCGGTGCGCGGCGCGTCGATCATGTACCCGCCGCCCACGTAGATCCCCACGTGGTGGATGGCCCGCGAGTCGCCCAGGTCGGTGGAGAAGAACACCAGGTCGCCCGGCAGGAGCTGACCGCGCGAGGGGTGCGGCCCGGCGTTGTACTGGTCGTTGGCGACCCGTGGCAGGGTGATCCCGACCTTCGCGTACGCGGCCTGTGTGAGCCCCGAGCAGTCGAACCGGCCGCCCTGCGAGGCCGATCCCTCACCGCCCCACAGATACGGCGTGCCGAGCTTGCTCTGCGCGAACGCGATGGCTCCGGCGGCCTGTTGGGTGGGGTCGATACGGCGGGCGGGGGCGGCGAAGCTCTGCGCCAGGCTGCGGATGCGCTTGACGTAGTTCTGCGTCTCGCCGATCGGCGGGACGCCGCCGGACCGTATGACGCGGTAGGCGCCGGCGTTGTAGGCGGCGAGCATGTTGTCGGAGACGTTGCCCGGCACGTCCTTCACGTACTTCGCCAGTTCGCAGTCGTAGGAGGCGGCCGACGGGATCGCGTCGGCCGGGTCCCAGATGTCCCGCTTGCCGTCGCCGTTGCCGTCGATGCCGTGCGTGGCCCAGGTGCTGGGGATGAACTGGGCGATGCCGCGGGCGTCGGCGGGGCTGACGACGGTCGGGTTCCAGCCACTCTCCTGGTACAGCTGGGCGGCGAGCAGCGCGGGGGTGAGCGCCGGGCACAGGTTGCCCCACTTCTGCACGAGCGACTTGTAGGCGGCCGGCACGGCGCCCGTCGCGAGCGCCCGGCCGCCGGTGCCGAGTCCGTTGACGAGGTTCCCGGCGACGACGTACACCCCGATGACGAGCAGCATGACGAAGCCCATCCCGGCCCCCACGAGGGCGCCCCCGACGACCCACGCCTTACGCACCGTCAACCGCCCCTCGCCACCGGTCAGTCCACCCGGAGCAGTCTAAGAGCGCGCGGGCCCGCGGCACGAGAACGCAATACGCCGCTCACAGCGGAATCTCACGCACCGCCGCTGGGCATCGGGCCGAAAACCGCGGGGAGTTGTCCGAGCGGACCGCGCGGACAGCCTCGCGGGCCGTGCGGTCGCGCCCGCCCAGGCTTTGGCAGCCGCTATCCGCGCCCGCTCAGCGGAGTCCTGTTCGTCGACGTCGTGCCCAGCGCCGCGTCGGCCCCCTTCTCGCCGGCCGGTGCCGTCCCCGCGGGCGCGCCGGCGCCGAACACCCTGTGTCCGCGCCGGTTCGCCCGGCGGACGGCCGCGGCGGCGACGGCGAAGGCCAGGACCGGGAAGCCGAACGTGGCGACGAAGGACGGCACGACCCGGCCGGTGGCGGCGATCCGCGCCCGGACGGTCAGCGCGCCGGGCCGGCGGCCGCTCGCCGGCGCGCCTGCCGCGCCCGCCGCCCTCCCGTCGCCTGCGCTTCAGGGATCGCCGATGGCGTCCTTGTACAGCTCGGCCGCCTCGGTGCCCAGCACGACGCTGTACGACACGTTGTCGGTCGAGCCGCCCTCCTCGTGCCCCCCGAGGACGCCGACGACCTGGGCGTCACCGTTGATCCAGGGGCTGCCGCTGGTGCCGCCGGCGAAGGACGGGCACGCGATGCGCTGCTGGGTGCGGCTGTGCGCGACGGGCTTGTTGGTGCACCTGATGGGCACCTCGCGGGAGTCGGGATAGCCGATGACGGTCACGGCGGTGGCCCCGGTGGCCGTACCGGTGGTGAAGCGGTTGGCGCCCACGACGTCCTCGAGGCGCCTGCCGTGCAGGTTCTCGACGGTGGCGAAGGCCAGGTCGCTGTCCTCGTCCTGGTCCTTGGCCCACCCGTCGGGCAGGTAGCGCCCGGTCACCTTCCACACCCCGTACGGCGCCTGTCCGTCCCGGTAGCCGGGCACGAACACCAGGTCGTTGTCGGCGCTGTTCACGCAGTGCGCCGCGGTGACGAGGAGGTTGCCCTGCGGGCTGTGCACGACCGACGCCGTGCAGAAGTGACCGCCGGCCAGGTCGTCCGCCCGGTCGGCGCCGAACAGCGCGCCGACCCGTGCCGTGTGCCGCGTGGCGACGGCGTCGGCGGTGACCCCGAAGGGCCCCGGCCCGTCGTCGGCGGCCGCGACGGACGCCGAGGTCAGGGCGAGCATCACCACCGCGCCGAGCAACGTGGGGCGCGAGGTGACCCTGATGCGTGAGGTGCGCTTCATCAGTGCTCACTGTCCCCCACGAACGTGAGAATCGGACCGCGACTTATCTGAGATTTTCCTGTGAAACCTGCCGACGCCGCGAGCCGCGGGCGCCGACGACGCCACCGCTCCGCCTCACCGACGCTCCGGCCACCTACGATTACGCTACGTCACCCCACTGACCTCACGAGCCGGCCGGCTTCAGCCCCCACTCCACCCCCGTCAGCTCCTCCGACAGGGTCCACAGGCGCCGGGCCGCCTCCGGGTCGCTCGCCGCCGGGCTGCGGCCGACCAGGGTGGGGGCGCCGCGCATCTCGCCGAGGCCGGAGGGGCCGACGTAGGAGGCGCCGGGGAGGTCCTGGGTGGCCGCGTAGAGGGTGGGCAGGGCGCCCGCCCTGTCGCTCTGCGCGAACACCCTGTTCCCGACGGACAGGGCGGCCCGGGCCAGGGCGCTGGCGTGGTGGCTCTGGAGGTTGGTGGACGCGTAGCCGGGGTGGGCGGCCAGGGCGCGCACGGGGGAGCCGGCCTCGGCGAGGCGGCGCTGGAGCTCCAGGGTGAACAGGAGATTGGCCAGCTTCGACTGGGAGTAGGCGCGGGTGGGGGTGTAGCGGCCGCGCAGGTTCACGTCCTCGAAGTGGATCCCTTTGTCGCCGTAGCGGTGGTAGGCGGAGGACACCGTCACCACCCGGTCCCGCACATACGGCAACAGCAGGTTGGTCAGCGCGAAGTGCCCCAGGTGGTTGGTGCCGAACTGCATCTCGAAGCCCTGCCTGGTGCGCTGCTCGGGCAGCATCATCACGCCCGCGTTGTTGATCAGCAGGTCCAGCGGGCGGTCCCAGCCGTCCGCGAACTCCCGCACCGAGTCCAGGTCGGCCAGGTCCAGGCGCCGCACCTCGGTGCTGCCGCTCACCTTCGCCGCGGCGGCGCAGCCCCGCGCGAGGTCCCGTACGGCGAACACCACGTGTGCTCCGGCGCGGGCCAGCGCCTCGGCGGTGGCGAGGCCGAGGCCGCTGTTGGCGCCGGTGATCACGGCCGTACGGCCGGTGAGGTCGGGCAGGCGGGTCGCGTTCCAGTTGTCAGCCATGCCCTCCAAAGTAGACACCGACAACAATGCTGTCAATGACAACATCGAGTTACGATGGCGGGCATGCCCCCGTCGTCCGCCAGCCGCCCCTACCACCACGGAGACCTGCGCGCAGCCCTGCTCAAGAGCGCCGAGCGCACCCTGCGCGAGAAGGGCGTCGGCGCGCTCTCCCTGCGCGAGCTGGCACGGGACGTCGGCGTGAGCCACGCGGCCCCCGGCCGGCACTTCAGGGACAAGCAGGCCCTCATGGACGCCCTCGCACTGGAGGGGTACGAGCGGCTGAACCGGGCCCTGGGCACCGCCGCCGCACAGCCCGGACTCACCTTCGAGGGGCGGATGACGGCCCTGGCCCGCGCCTACCTCGGCTTCGCCGTCGACCACCCCGAGCTGCTCGAGCTGATGTTCGCGCGCAAGCACGACCCCGACAGCTCCGACCGGCTCGCCGCGGCCGTCGACCAGTCCTTCGGCTCCCTCACCCGGATGGTGGCGGACGCCCAGGAGCAGGGCGACATCATCGCCGGCGACCCCGAGCGGATCACCATGGCCGTCGCCGCGAGCCTGCACGGCCTCGCCGCCCTCATCGCCGCCTGCGCGCTCGACGCCGAGGAGACCCTGAGCGGCCTGGACGAACACGTCCACCTGCTGCTGCACGGCCTCAAACCCCGCTGAGTCCCGGCCCGGCCCCAGGGTCAAGCCGCGCCCAGCGCAGCCCCAGCACACCGTCATCGACCGGCAATCCGCCAACCGCCCCGAGTAACGCGGAAGTCAGAATTCCGAAAGCCCCTTGTTGTCGCGCGCTCAACAAGGTGAGGGTCGTCGCGGGCCACCGCCCCCTCCGGTCCGGAACGGCACCGAGGGCACCGGATCACTTCTGCACCGCAGGGCCCGGCCACGACGGCCCGGCCGGCCCGGGCACCCCAGCGCGTCTCGGCCTTCACGGCGAGCCGACCGGCCACCCCGTCGGGTCACGGGGAGCCGCCAGGTGAGGGGGACGTGGGGCCCCCTCGGCGGCACGGAAGGAAGACGGGCCACGACAGCCGGCCGCGACCCGTCTTCCCGCCCGGACCCCTCGCACCACCGGCACCCCGGCCGCGGAGGGCCGCCCTGGGGGCTTGGCCAGTTCCGGCGCCCGTCCCATGAGAACATCGTCCCGACGCCTCACCCGACCGGCCGTCAGAAAACGTGCCAGGTCGCGAGGGTGGACAACGACGGAAGCACACGACAGGTTCCGATCGGACCTCGTTGCCCGGCGTGACCTGCCGTGATACACAGAGTGACCGAACGCGCTGTTCGTACGAAACCCGCCAGTCAATGACGTCAAGTCGACATACGCCGGCGGAGTTGTCGGCGACAATGAGGCCTGACCTCTGCACACCGCAGGGGGCCGACGGAACTATCCACCAGGGGCGGTGACTTACATGCTCTTTGCGGCCGACAAGGGAGACATCAACACCATCATCGGCGGAATCGCTCCGGACTGGGGCCCCTTCGGCAGCCTGGGCAACGAGGCCAAGGTGATGATCGAGGTGGTCATGGCCGTGGCCATCCTGCTGTGCCTCGGCATCGCGGTCTGGGGCGCGGCCAAACAGCGCATCGGCGCCACGGCCCTGCGCGACACCTTCAGCGCCGAACAGGGCAAGGGCCTGATCATCGCCGGCCTGACGGGGGTCTTCATCATCGGCTCCCTCGGCACCCTGTTCACGATCGTGTACGGCATGGCGGTCTAAGTCCCCGAAGGTTGCGTCTCCCTGATGTCGAGTCACCAGACCGCGCCCGCGCGGCAACCAGCACGGCTACCGTCGTACGCCTACGAGGGTGAGGGAGCGCGCACGCCATGACCTCCGGAGACGAACAGGCCTACAGCGACTACGACGACACCGGCCACACCCGCACCCGCCTCCCCGAAACCGACCCCTACGGCGGCGCCCCCCGCCGAACCCCCCACCGCTCCTCCTCCCGCTCCCTGGTCACCGTGGTCGGAGTGGTGGTCCTCCTCATCGCAGCGATCGCTTTCGCCAACAGGGGGGACGGGTCGTCGTCCGACGGGTCGACGACGAAGGGCTCCCAGCCGCACACGTCATCCACCGCCGCCACGGGCACCCGCCCGGTGGACACGAAGACCGGCGGCATCCCC
This sequence comes from Streptomyces sp. NBC_00557, assembly GCF_036345995.1. Lineage (NCBI taxonomy): Bacteria > Bacillati > Actinomycetota > Actinomycetes > Kitasatosporales > Streptomycetaceae > Streptomyces > Streptomyces sp. NBC_00557. The sequence continues at coordinate 4,339,948 of NZ_CP107796.1, read as the reverse complement.
TCGGGCTTCGCCCATACGGAGCAGGGGGCGGAGAGTGCGGCGGCGAACTACGCGGTGGTGCTCGTCTCGACCGACATCCTCAAGCCCAGCAGAAGAAGCGAGATCATCAGCCAGGTGTTCGCAGCGGATCAGCAGGCTGCCCTGTCGGACAAGTTCAACAAGGCGTACGACAAGCAGTTCCTGAGCAACATCGGGCTCGACGCGAACGGTGACGCCCCCGCCGGCCACACCTACGTGTCCCGCACGGCACCGCTCGGTACCAAGACGACGAGCTACTCGGACTCCACCGCGTCTGTCGACGTCTGGTGCACCGGCGTGTTCGGCATGGCCGGCAGCGACTCGACCAATCCCGTCACCAGCGACTGGTTCACCCTGACCCTTCAACTGCAGTGGACCAACGGTGACTGGAAGGTCAGGAGCTTTTCCCAGAAGGACGGTCCCGCGCCCGTCCCCGGTGACGACAAGGCATCCAACGCCGACCAGATGGCCAGGGCCGTCGAGGAGTACGGAGGCTTCACCTATGCCCGGTAGCGCGCGCCGCGTACTCAAGATCGCCACTGCCTTCAGTGCCGTTCAGGGTGCCCTCTTTCTGCTGGCCGCACGAGCCGTCGCCGCGCCTTCACCGACCCCGTCGACCGACAAGTGCGACCTCATCGTCGGCCCCGCCAAACAGTTCTGCGAAAAAGACGGCGGATCCAAGAGCGGGCTCACCGGCTCCACCCCCGACAACCCCCTCACCGACACCCTCGACCCCCTCTCCTCCCTCGCCAAGGGCTGTGCCAACGCCGCCTCCTGGACCATCGGCAAACTCAGCAAAGCCGTGAAGGAGACCGCCAACGTCGACTTCACCAACCCCAAGTTCCTGCAGCAGTACGCCATCGTGTTCGCCGCGTCCACGATCCTCACGCTCCTGCTGTGGCTCCTCGCCGTCGCCAAGCGCGCGGTGCGCGGCGTGCCGTTGACCACCGCCATTTCGGAGGCCGTCGGCTTCCTGTGGCTGACGGTGCTGGCGTCCGCCTTCACCCCGCTGATCCTCTACACCGTCGTGTCCGCGACCGACGGAGTGACCGACGTCCTCGCCAAGGCCACCGGCGACCAGGCCGACACGTTCTTCGGCACCTTCTCCGGCGCCCTCGGCAAGGGCACCGACATCGGCGGCGGCCCGATCATGCTGATCGTCGTCTCCCTGGTCAGCATCCTCGCCGCCGGCGTCCTCTGGCTGGAGCTGGTCATCAGGGCCGCGCTCCTCTACGTCGGCGCCCTCCTCGGCACCGTCGTCTACGCGGGCCTGGTGGACAAGAACCTGTGGGGGCACGTACGGCGCTGGGCCGGCATCATGATCGCCGTCATCCTCGTCAAGCCGGTGATCGTGATCGTGCTCGGCCTCGCCGGCGCGCTGTCCAGCGGCAACGGCCCCGACGCCTTCTCCGCCGTCGTCTCCGGCCTCGCCATCATCCTGCTCGCCATCTTCGCCAGCGCGATGATCTACCGCTTCGTCCCCGGCTTCGGCGACGAGATCGCGAACGGCCGCAACAACCGCATCATGCAGGGCGCCGAGTCCAAGGCCGCCGCCGTCATCAGCTCGCCGGCCACCCTCGTCGCCCAGGGCATCAAGACCCACAGCACCCGCGCCGACAGCAACGGCACGGCAGGCGGGCAGAGCAGCACCCCCCGCCCCGCCAACCCCGCCACCGGCGGCGTCGCCGCCCACAGCAGCCGTACCCCCACCGGCGGCGGAGCCGTCCCCTCCGCCGCACCCGCGCCCCGCGCGCCCAGCCCGGCCAGCCCCGCCAACACCCCGCACGCCGGCAACACCCGCAACATCAACCGCACGGGAGGTGAAGGGCGTTGACGACCGAGTCCCACCTGTCCCATCCGGTCACGCCCCGCCGTACGTATCTCATCGGCCGCGCCCGGCCGAACGCGATCATCGGCCGGAACCGCGAGTCCGGCGAGATCGCGCTGATCATCGCGGGCGCGTTCCTCGGCATGATGTGCGGGCTCGTCGTCCCGGTGCTCTCCCTGCGCATCGTGCTGCTGATGGGCTTCCCGCTGCTGGCGCTCGCCGCGGTCTACGTGCCGTACAAGCGCCGCACCTTCTACAAGTGGTTCGAGATCAACCGCAGTTACAAACGCACCGTCAAGCGCGGCCAGGCCGTCTACCGGTCCGGCGCCATGGAGGCCGGCACCCGGCTCGACGGGCGGGAGATCGAGATCGGCCCGCCGCCCGGCATCGGCCGGATCACCTGGCTCGCCGCCCCCTTCGGGCCCGATGAGATCGCCGTACTGCTGCACGCCGACCGCAAGACCGTCACCGCCTGCATCGAGATCGAGGGCCCCGGCGTCGGCCTGCGTGACTCCGAGGACCAGGAAGCCCTCGTCGACCGCTTCGGCACGCTGCTCAAGCACGTCGCCAACGGAGACGGCTTCGTCACCCGCCTGCAGATGCTCGCCCGCACCCTGCCCGCCGACCCCGACGCGCACGCCAAGGACGTCGCCCAGCGCGGCGACCCGCGTTCCCCGGGCTGGCTCCAGCAGTCGTACGACCAGCTGCAGTCCATGGTGTCCACCAGCAGCGAGCAGCACCGCGCCTACCTCGTCGCCTGCATGCACTACAACCGCGAACTGGCCGCCGAGGCACAGGCCATGGCCCGCGCCGTCCGCGCCCGCGGCGGCAAGGTCGACCGGGACGCGGGCCTCGCCGTGGTCATGGCCCGCGAGCTGACCGACATCTGCTCCCGGCTCCAGGAGGCCGACATCCGGGTACGGCAGCCCCTGGGGCAGAGCCGGCTCGCCTCCCTCATCCACTCCATGTACGACCCGGACCACCCCATCGACCACATCCAGGCCATGACCAAGCGCAACGCCTGGCCGGCCGAGCTGGACGCCACGGAGCCCACCTACCTCCAGGCCAAGACCCGCGAGTCCAGCACCCGCGCCCCCTGGTGCCACGCCACCGCCTGGGTGAAGGAGTGGCCGATGACCCCGGTGGGCGTCAACTTCCTCGCCCCCCTCCTCGTCCACACCCCGGACGTCATCCGAACGGTCGCCGTGACGATGGATCTCGAACCCACCGAGGTAGCCATCGAACGCATGCTGACCGAGAAGACCAACGACGAGGCCGAGGCCTCCCGCGCCGCCAAGATGAACCGCACCGTCGACCCGCGCGACGTCGCCGCCCACAACCGCCTCGACCAGCGGGGCGAGGACCTCGCCAGCGGCGCGGCCGGCGTCAACCTCGTCGGCTACATCACCGTCTCCTCCCGCAATCCGGACGCCCTCGCCCGCGACAAGCGGACGATAAGAGCCTCCGCCGGCAAGTCGTACCTCAAGCTGGAGTGGTGCGACCGAGAGCACCACCGCGCCTTCGTGAACACACTTCCGTTCGCCACCGGCATCCGAAGGTAGGGGCTGATTCGCCGATGCGGGATCCGCTGTCCGTCCTCACCGACGCCTTCACCTCCTTCCTCTTCGGGAAGGTCGAGACCACCCGGCTGCCGGTGCGCACCTCCACCGGCCAGGCCCAGGCGGTCTACCTGCCCACGGCCGCGCCCGGCCTCGGCGACTCCGGCGTCATCATCGGCCGCGAGGTGTACTCCGGAAAGGGCTACATCTACGACCCCTTCCAGCTGTACGGCCAGCAGCTCCCGGCGCCGCACTGGCTGGTCCTCGGCGAGTCCGGCAACGGCAAGTCGGCCCTCGAGAAGACCTACGTCCTGCGCCAGCTGCGCTTCAGGGACCGCCAGGTCGTCGTCCTGGACGCCCAGGGCGAGGACGGCGTCGGCGAGTGGAACCTCATCGCCGAGGAGCTGGGGATAACGCCGATCCGGCTGGACCCGACGGCGGCCCTGGACCACGGCATCCGGCTCAACCCCCTCGACCCGGCGATCACCACCACCGGCCAGCTCGCGCTGCTGCGGACCATCATCGAGGTCGCGATGGGGCACGGGCTGGACGAGCGGTCCGGCTTCGCGCTGAAGGTCGCCCACTCCTACGTCAACGAGTCGATCCTGGACCGCCAGCCGGTCCTCTCCGACATCGTCGAGCAGCTACGGCACCCGGAGCCGGAGTCGGCCGAGGCGATGAACGTCGCCATAGACGACGTACGCGCCTGGGGCCTGGACGTCGCTCTCGTCCTGGACCGGCTGGTCGACGGCGACCTGCGGGGCATGTTCGACGGCCCCACGACCGTCGGCATCGACCTGGACGCCCCGCTGATCGTCTTCGACCTCTCCCACATCGACCGCAACTCCATCGCCATGCCCATCCTCATGGCGATCGTCGGCGTGTGGCTGGAGCACACCTGGATCCGCCCCGACCGCAAGAAGCGCATCTTCCTGGTCGAAGAGGCCTGGCACATCATCAACAGCCCGTTCGTGGCGCAGCTGTTCCAGCGGCTGCTGAAGTTCGGCCGCCGGCTGGGTCTGTCGTTCGTCGCCGTCGTCCACCATCTGTCCGACGTGGTCGACGGCGCGGCGGCGAAGGAGGCGGCCGCCATCCTCAAGATGGCGTCCACCCGGACGATCTACGCGCAGAAGGCGGACGAGGCGCGGGCCACCGGCCGGGTGCTGGGTTTGCCGAGGTGGGCCGTGGAAATCATCCCGACACTGACGCCCGGCATCGCCGTATGGGACGTCAACGGCAATGTCCAGGTGGTCAAACACCTGGTCACGGAGACGGAACGCCCGCTGGTCTTCACCGACCGCGCGATGACCGAGTCCTCCAGCGACCTCGTGGCCGACGACGCCCTGCGCGCCGCCGAGCTGGAGGCCGAGCAGCGGGCGGCGGCCTTCGTGGAACAGCATCTGGGCGACTCCGAGTCGACGGTGGCTTGAGGCGCAGGCAGGGACTTCGGGCACGCAGGGAGGAACGGGTGAGACCGGACGCTCGCGACCGCCGCGAGGACCGCCGGGAGGGGCAGGGCGGCATCCCCGACGGGCTCCTGGTCGGCACACTCGCGTTCCTCCTCGGCATGACCGTGCTGGTGTGGACGGCCACCGGCCTCGCGGCCCTCTTCGCCAAGGGCGCCTGGCCGCACGGCGTCTCCTTCACCCGCACCCCCCTGGCCATGCGCCACCTCATCGGCGAACCCCACGACATCACCGGCGCCTGGCCCGGCACCCCGGCGTCCCAGCTCTCCGGCTGGGGCCTGTTCTGGGGTCTGTTCATCGGCCAGCTGATGATCCTGTTCGTCCTCACCGTCTTCGTGATGGGCGTGGTGGCCAGATGGCGGGCGGGCAGAGCGCGAGCACGCGCCCACAACGCGAAGCCGACGGCGCCGGAGCAGCGGCACGAGGTACTGCCGCCGCGTACGGAACCGCAGCCGGCCGAACCCGTCCCGGCACCGCAGCAGCCCAGCACGACCACACCGGAGCCGGCGCCGCAGCCCGCGGTGGCCCAGCCCAGTCCGGTGCCCCAGGCGCCGTTGGCACAGTTGCCGGCGGACGGTGGGCCGGTGACCGGTCCGGTGGGTGGTCCTATGACCGGTGGTCCGGTGACCGGTGACCCGGCGGGCCATGGCCCGGTGCGCAGGTGGGAGAAGATCGTCGTGGCCCCCAGGGAGGCCCGCCTGACGGCCGCTGCGCAGGCCGTGCGCGACGCGGAAGGCCCCGCCCTGGTCGTCACCTCGAACCCCGCCCTCTGGTCCGAGACCAAGGACGCCAGAGCCAAACTGGGGCCCACCCTCCTGTACGACCCCGCCCACCTCTGCGACACCCCGGCCCGCCTCCACTGGTCGCCCACCAGCGGCTGCGAGGACAAGCAGACGGCCGTGCACCGGGCCACCGCCCTGCTCGCCCCGGTGCGGCCCACGGCCAGGATCGACCAGGCGGTCGCCGACACCGCGCTCACCCTCCTGCGCAGCTACCTCCACGCCGCCGCCCTGGAGAACCGCACCATCCGCCACGTGCACCGCTGGTCCCAGGGCAACCAGATCCAGGACGCCGTACGCACCCTGCGCACCCACCCCAAGGCCGCCCCCGGCGCCGCCGGCGAGCTCGAGGCCGCGCTCACCGCCCACCCCGAGCGCCGCGACATCGCCCAGGAGCTGACCAGCCGTGCGCTGTCCGCGCTGTCCACGGTCAACATCCGCGAGGCATGCACCCCAAACCGAACTGATGCGCTCGCCTTGGATTCCTTCGTGCACGAAGGGGGCACGCTTTATGTGGTCGGTGAATCCATCGAGGACCCCAGGAGCAGTCCCGGCGCGATGCCGCTGCTGACGGCCCTCGTCTCGAGCGTGGTCGAGCGCGGCCGGCGCATGGCCGAACGGTCATCCTCCGGTCGGCTCGACCCACCACTCACGCTCGTCCTGGACGACATCGCGGCCGTAGCCCCGCTCCCCCAGCTCCCGGACCTGCTCGCCACCGGCGCCGACCAGGGTCTGCCGGCCCTGGCTCTGCTCCGCTCCCGCGAACAGGCCCGCACCCGCTGGCCGCATCAGGAGCTACCGGTCTAGGACGACCACCGGAGCACGAACTCCACCTCGTTCTGCGACGCGTCCCGCACGAACGGCACGACCACCCCGCTCGGTGCGAACCCCGCCTTGCGGTAGGCGCCCTGGGCCCGCTCGTTGTCCTGGTGCACCAGCAGCCGCATCCGCTCGGCGCCCCGCTCCCGCGCCCACTCCACACCGGCGTCGAGCAAGGCCTTGATCAGCCCGTTCCCGCGGTGCTCGGGCCGGACGTACACACCGACCACATGCCCCTGCCGGCACTCGACGGGATACCCGGCCCAGTCCTTGGTCCCGGGCTCCTCGATGAGCACGGTGACCGTGCCGGCCCAGCTTCCGTCGGGTGTCTCGGCGACGAACTGCCGGGCCGTCGTGGACCCTTCACCGGATCCGGTCGCCCGGTCCTGCCAGAAGACGTCCGCCCGCGCCGCGCCCTCTTCGTACGTCTCCAGGAAGGCGAGGTGCGCCATCGGGTCCCGGAGCGCGTCCAGCCGCAGCTCCTTCACTCGGGGCCAGTCGTCCGGTCGTATGGCGCGGATGACGTAGTCACCGCTGGTCGAGGTGCTCATGAGGGCCACCGTAGTGCGGGCGGTTGTCAGTGGCACCCCATATTGTGGCCGCCATGACAACACTGTCCCGACGTCCGCACACCGCGCTGGTGGTCATCGACGTCCAGAACGGTGTCATGGCACCGAGTTCGCCGCACCGCGACGACGTCATCGCCAACATCCGCGTCCTGGTCGACAAGGCGCGCGCCGCGGGAACGCCGGTGATCTGGGTGCAGCACCAGGACGAGCACCTGGTGCCGGGCACCGAGAGCTGGGAGTACGTCCCCGAGCTGAAGCGCCTCGACTCCGAGCCCCTCATCCCCAAGCGCTATGGGGACTCCTTCGAGGACACCACCCTGGAGGCCGTCCTGGCGGAGCGCGCGGTAGGGCATCTCGTCGTCGCGGGCGCCCAGACCGACTTCTGCATCCGCTCAACCTTGCACGGCGCTCTCACCCGGGGCTACGACGTGACTCTGGTCGCCGACGCGCATACGACGGAGGACCTCACGGAGTACGGAGCGCCGGCCCCGGAGCAGGTCATCGCTCACACGAACCTGTACTGGAGCGGCCAGCATGCGCCGGGCCGTCGCGGCGGAACGGTGAAAACCGCGGAGGTGAGCTTCTGAGCCACCGTCCTGTAAACGCAGAAAGGCCCACGCCGTGCGGCGTGGGCCTTCCCCAAGAATTGTTCGGCGGCGTCCTACTCTCCCACAGGGTCCCCCCTGCAGTACCATCGGCGCTGTAAGGCTTAGCTTCCGGGTTCGGAATGTAACCGGGCGTTTCCCTCACGCTATGACCACCGAAACACTATGAAACTGTGAACGCCGCACCACCCTCACCGGGCGGGGCTGTTCGTGGTTTCAGAACCAACACAGTGGACGCGAGCAACTGAGGACAAGCCCTCGGCCTATTAGTACCGGTCACCTCCACACGTTACCGTGCTTCCAGATCCGGCCTATCAACCCAGTCGTCTACTGGGAGCCTTACCCCATCAAGTGGGTGGGAGTCCTCATCTCGAAGCAGGCTTCCCGCTTAGATGCTTTCAGCGGTTATCCCTCCCGAACGTAGCCAACCAGCCATGCCCTTGGCAGAACAACTGGCACACCAGAGGTTCGTCCGTCCCGGTCCTCTCGTACTAGGGACAGCCCTTCTCAAGACTCCTACGCGCACAGCGGATAGGGACCGAACTGTCTCACGACGTTCTAAACCCAGCTCGCGTACCGCTTTAATGGGCGAACAGCCCAACCCTTGGGACCGACTCCAGCCCCAGGATGCGACGAGCCGACATCGAGGTGCCAAACCATCCCGTCGATATGGACTCTTGGGGAAGATCAGCCTGTTATCCCCGGGGTACCTTTTATCCGTTGAGCGACGGCGCTTCCACAAGCCACCGCCGGATCACTAGTCCCGACTTTCGTCCCTGCTCGACCCGTCGGTCTCACAGTCAAGCTCCCTTGTGCACTTACACTCAACACCTGATTGCCAACCAGGCTGAGGGAACCTTTGGGCGCCTCCGTTACCCTTTAGGAGGCAACCGCCCCAGTTAAACTACCCATCAGACACTGTCCCTGATCCGGATCACGGACCCAGGTTAGACATCCAGCACGACCAGACTGGTATTTCAACGACGACTCCACACACACTGGCGTGCATGCTTCACAGTCTCCCAGCTATCCTACACAAGCCGAACCGAACACCAATATCAAACTGTAGTAAAGGTCCCGGGGTCTTTCCGTCCTGCTGCGCGAAACGAGCATCTTTACTCGTAGTGCAATTTCACCGGGCCTATGGTTGAGACAGTCGAGAAGTCGTTACGCCATTCGTGCAGGTCGGAACTTACCCGACAAGGAATTTCGCTACCTTAGGATGGTTATAGTTACCACCGCCGTTTACTGGCGCTTAAGTTCTCAGCTTCGCCCACCCGAAAGTGAGCTAACCGGTCCCCTTAACGTTCCAGCACCGGGCAGGCGTCAGTCCGTATACATCGCCTTACGGCTTCGCACGGACCTGTGTTTTTAGTAAACAGTCGCTTCTCGCTGGTCTCTGCGGCCACCCCCAGCTCACGGTGCAAGACCGATCACCAGGACTGGCCCCCTTCTCCCGAAGTTACGGGGGCATTTTGCCGAGTTCCTTAACCATAGTTCACCCGAACGCCTCGGTATTCTCTACCTGACCACCTGAGTCGGTTTAGGGTACGGGCCGCCATGAAACTCGCTAGAGGCTTTTCTCGACAGCATAGGATCATCCACTTCACCACAATCGGCTCGGCATCAGGTCTCAGACTACGTGCAGGGCGGATTTGCCTACCCTGCGTCCTACACCCTTACCCCGGGACAACCACCGCCCGGGATGGACTACCTTCCTGCGTCACCCCATCACTCACCTACTACCAGCTCGGGTCACCGGCTCCACCACTCCCACTGACGTCAAAGACGACAGCAGGCGGCTTCACGGGCTTAGCATCACTGGATTCGATGTTTGACGCTTCACAGCGGGTACCGGAATATCAACCGGTTATCCATCGACTACGCCTGTCGGCCTCGCCTTAGGTCCCGACTTACCCTGGGCAGATCAGCTTGACCCAGGAACCCTTAGTCAATCGGCGCAAACGTTTCTCACGTTTGTATCGCTACTCATGCCTGCATTCTCACTCGTCAACCGTCCACAACTACCTTCCGGTGCTGCTTCACCCGGCAGACGACGCTCCCCTACCCATCCGTGCACCCGTTAGGGCTATATGCACGAATGACACGACTTCGGCGGTACGCTTGAGCCCCGCTACATTGTCGGCGCGGAATCACTTGACCAGTGAGCTATTACGCACTCTTTCAAGGGTGGCTGCTTCTAAGCCAACCTCCTGGTTGTCTGTGCGACTCCACATCCTTTCCCACTTAGCGTACGCTTAGGGGCCTTAGTCGATGCTCTGGGCTGTTTCCCTCTCGACCATGGAGCTTATCCCCCACAGTCTCACTGCCGCGCTCTCACTTACCGGCATTCGGAGTTTGGCTAAGGTCAGTAACCCGGTAGGGCCCATCGCCTATCCAGTGCTCTACCTCCGGCAAGAAACACACGACGCTGCACCTAAATGCATTTCGGGGAGAACCAGCTATCACGGAGTTTGATTGGCCTTTCACCCCTAACCACAGGTCATCCCCCAGGTTTTCAACCCTGGTGGGTTCGGTCCTCCACGAAGTCTTACCTCCGCTTCAACCTGCCCATGGCTAGATCACTCCGCTTCGGGTCTTGAGCGTGCTACTACAGCGCCCTGTTCGGACTCGCTTTCGCTACGGCTTCCCCACCCGGGTTAACCTCGCAACACACCGCAAACTCGCAGGCTCATTCTTCAAAAGGCACGCAGTCACGAGAAGCACCGAAGTGCTTCCGACGCTCCCACGGCTTGTAGGCACACGGTTTCAGGTACTATTTCACTCCCCTCCCGGGGTACTTTTCACCATTCCCTCACGGTACTATCCGCTATCGGTCACCAGGGAATATTTAGGCTTAGCGGGTGGTCCCGCCAGATTCACACGGGATTTCTCGGGCCCCGTGCTACTTGGGTGTCTCTCAAACGAGCCGCTGACGTTTCGACTACGGGGGTCTTACCCTCTACGCCGGACCTTTCGCATGTCCTTCGCCTACATCAACGGTTTCTGACTCGTCCCACGGCCGGCAGACCATGGAAGAGAGATCCCACAACCCCGCATACGCAACCCCTGCCGGGTCTCACACGCATACGGTTTGGCCTCATCCGGTTTCGCTCGCCACTACTCCCGGAATCACGGTTGTTTTCTCTTCCTGCGGGTACTGAGATGTTTCACTTCCCCGCGTTCCCTCCACATACCCTATGTGTTCAGGTATGGGTGACAGCCCATGACGACTGCCGGGTTTCCCCATTCGGAAACCCCCGGATCAAAGCCTGGTTGACGACTCCCCGGGGACTATCGCGGCCTCCCACGTCCTTCATCGGTTCCTGGTGCCAAGGCATCCACCGTGCGCCCTTAAAAACTTGGCCACAGATGCTCGCGTCCACTGTGCAGTTCTCAAACAACGACCAGCCACCCACCACCCCGAACCAACCGGTTCGAGTTCACTGGGGCCGGCGACTGAGGAGAAGTTCATTCCCTCAGACACCCAACAGCGTGCCCGACACCCTCGCCTCTTCACCGTTCCGTTCCACGCCGAAGCAGTACTAGGAAGAGAAGCAGACCGAGTGTGCCGAGTAGTCAACGTTCCACCCATGAGCAACCAGCATCAGACGTTCGCTGATGTACTGGCCTCTGACCGAGCGAACCCGGTAAGAAGTGCTCCTTAGAAAGGAGGTGATCCAGCCGCACCTTCCGGTACGGCTACCTTGTTACGACTTCGTCCCAATCGCCAGTCCCACCTTCGACAGCTCCCTCCCACAAGGGGTTGGGCCACCGGCTTCGGGTGTTACCGACTTTCGTGACGTGACGGGCGGTGTGTACAAGGCCCGGGAACGTATTCACCGCAGCAATGCTGATCTGCGATTACTAGCGACTCCGACTTCATGGGGTCGAGTTGCAGACCCCAATCCGAACTGAGACCGGCTTTTTGAGATTCGCTCCACCTCACGGTATCGCAGCTCTTTGTACCGGCCATTGTAGCACGTGTGCAGCCCAAGACATAAGGGGCATGATGACTTGACGTCGTCCCCACCTTCCTCCGAGTTGACCCCGGCGGTCTCCCGTGAGTCCCCAGCACCACAAGGGCCTGCTGGCAACACGGGACAAGGGTTGCGCTCGTTGCGGGACTTAACCCAACATCTCACGACACGAGCTGACGACAGCCATGCACCACCTGTACACCGACCACAAGGGGGACCCTGTCTCCAGGGTTTTCCGGTGTATGTCAAGCCTTGGTAAGGTTCTTCGCGTTGCGTCGAATTAAGCCACATGCTCCGCCGCTTGTGCGGGCCCCCGTCAATTCCTTTGAGTTTTAGCCTTGCGGCCGTACTCCCCAGGCGGGGCACTTAATGCGTTAGCTGCGGCACGGACAACGTGGAATGTTGCCCACACCTAGTGCCCACCGTTTACGGCGTGGACTACCAGGGTATCTAATCCTGTTCGCTCCCCACGCTTTCGCTCCTCAGCGTCAGTATCGGCCCAGAGATCCGCCTTCGCCACCGGTGTTCCTCCTGATATCTGCGCATTTCACCGCTACACCAGGAATTCCGATCTCCCCTACCGAACTCTAGCCTGCCCGTATCGACTGCAGACCCGGGGTTAAGCCCCGGGCTTTCACAACCGACGCGACAAGCCGCCTACGAGCTCTTTACGCCCAATAATTCCGGACAACGCTTGCGCCCTACGTATTACCGCGGCTGCTGGCACGTAGTTAGCCGGCGCTTCTTCTGCAGGTACCGTCACTTTCGCTTCTTCCCTGCTGAAAGAGGTTTACAACCCGAAGGCCGTCATCCCTCACGCGGCGTCGCTGCATCAGGCTTGCGCCCATTGTGCAATATTCCCCACTGCTGCCTCCCGTAGGAGTCTGGGCCGTGTCTCAGTCCCAGTGTGGCCGGTCGCCCTCTCAGGCCGGCTACCCGTCGTCGCCTTGGTGAGCCGTTACCTCACCAACAAGCTGATAGGCCGCGGGCTCATCCTGCACCGCCGGAGCTTTCCAACCCGGGAGATGCCTCCCAGGCTCGTATCCGGTATTAGACCCCGTTTCCAGGGCTTGTCCCAGAGTGCAGGGCAGATTGCCCACGTGTTACTCACCCGTTCGCCACTAATCCCCTCCCGAAGGAGGTTCATCGTTCGACTTGCATGTGTTAAGCACGCCGCCAGCGTTCGTCCTGAGCCAGGATCAAACTCTCCGTGAATGCTTCCCCGTGATCGGGGCGACACATCACGAGAGCGGAACAGTCAGGCGGAATAAGCCCGACCGTTCACAGCGTCCTCGCTGTGTTTTTTTCAAAGGAACCTCGCCACCGGAACAATCCGGTAGACGGGGTATCAACATATCTGGCGTTGACTTTTGGCACGCTGTTGAGTTCTCAAGGAACGGTCGCTTCCTTCGTACTCACCCTCTCGGGCTTTCCTCCGGGCGCTTCCCTTCGGTGTTTCCGACTCTATCAGATCTTTCCGATCCGATTTCCTCGGCGCTTTCCAGGTTCCCGCTCTCGCGGTTTCCTTTCCGGCGGTCCCGACTCTATCAGACCCTTTCGGCGTCTGACTCCCAGTCAGGGGGGCTTGTCCTCCCGGCCGTTGGGCCGTTCCGACGTCTCAAACCTTAGCGGATCCGCTCGGCGATTCCCAAATCGGGCCACCGGGCTTCCATTCGAATCGAATTCGGGCACGCCGAAATCAACCCGTCCGGGAGATCGTGCTTCTGGTGTGAGGGGTGCCGCTCGGGGCGGCCAAGTGCTGCCGGAGAACCGTTACGGCTCCGTGGCAACCCGAAGAACTTTACGGATCACCCCGGGGCGTGTCAACACCCCCCTGTCAAGATTTTTTACGCCGGTCTCAGTCGAGGTCGCTGAGCCGGCCGCCGGCGTCCGGCTGGGCGTGCTCCACCCGGCGCAGGAGCCTGGTCAGCACCTCGCCGAGGACCGCGCGCTCCGCCGGAGTGAGGTCCTGGAGCAGGTCCTCCTCGAACACGGTCGCCAGGCGCATGGCCTCCAGCCACTTCTCTCGCCCCTCCGGGGTCAGCTCGACGATGACTCGGACGCGGTTGGACTCGTCCCGCTTACGGGTGACCAGTCCTTCGGAGACCATGCGGTCGATCCGGTGGGTCATCGCGGCCGGGGTGAGTCCGAGCCGCTTGGCGAGCTCACTCGGGCCCATGCGATAGGGGGCGCCGGAGAGGACGAGCGCCTTGAGCACCTCCCACTCGGCGTTGCTGATGCCGAGGGCGGCGGTCTGACGGCCGTAGGCGACGTTCATCCGGCGGTTGAGCCGGGACAGCGCCGACACGATCTTCTCGACCTGGGGGTCGAGGTCCTGGAACTCGCGCTGGTAGGCGGCGATCTGCTCTTCGAGCGTCGGCTCTGTGACGCCGGGGGTGTCGGCCATGGGCGCAGTATCGCACGCAGGGCCTTTGCGTTGAAGTCCTTCGATGTGTAGTCTTTAGCTTCGAACTTTAGCTTTGAAGTCTTCAGGTTTAACTAGTGAGAGAGGTGAACGTGACCAGGGCGATGGGCGCAGCGATGCGCCGGATCCACGTGGGCAACGCACTCAGCGCGTTCGGGCTCGGCTTCACCGTCCCCTACCTGTACGTCTATGTGGCGCAGGTCCGGGGCCTGGGAGCCATGACGGCGGGTTTCGTGCTCGCCGTCTTCGCCGTGGCCGCACTGATCGTGCTGCCGTTCGCCGGACGGGCGATCGTCCGGCGCGGCCCGCTGCCGGTCCTGCTCGCCGCCCTGGTCGCCGCCGCGCTCGGCGCGCTGAGCCTGGGCCTCGCGGGGAGCACCGACGCCGTACTGCTGTCGGCCGCGGCGCTCGGCGCCGGGCAGGCCGTGATGCAGCCGGCGCTGGCGACGATGATCGTGGACTGCTCCTCCGCGGACACGCGGTCGCGGGCGTTCGCGACGCAGTTCTTCCTGCAGAACCTGGGGCTCGGTATGGGCGGCCTCATCGGCGGCCACCTCGTCGACACCACGCGCGTGTCGTCGTTCACGCTGCTCTTCTCCGTCGAGGCGGCCATCTTCCTGCTGCTGGTCGGCGTGATGGCGACCGTGCGGATGCCGCACTCGCCGCGGATGGAGGACGCGCCCGCGCGGTCGGCGAAGGGCAGCTGGAAGCAGCTGCTCGGGAACCGGGCGATGGTGCAGCTGTGCGTGCTGGGGTTCGTGCTGTTCTTCGCCTGCTACGGCCAGTTCGAGTCCGGGCTGAGCGCGTACGGCGTCGAGGCGGCCGGGATATCCACCTCCGCGCTGGGGACGGCGCTGGCGGCGAACACGCTGATGATCGTGGTCGCTCAGTTCGCGGTGCTGAAGTTCGTGGAGCGCAGCCGGCGCTCCCGGGTCATCGCCGCGGTCGGTCTGATCTGGGCCGTGGCCTGGGTGGCCGCCGGGTACGCGGGGCTGGGGCACGGCAGCCGGGAGATGGCGACGGCCGCGTTCGTGTCGACGTACGCGCTGTTCGGGCTGGGTGAGGCGATGTTGTCGCCGACGGTCGCGCCGCTGGTCGCCGACCTGGCTCCCGAGGGGATGGCGGGGCAGTACAACTCGGCGTTCGCGCTGGTCAAGCAGCTCGCGCTGGCTGTCGGGCCGGCGGTCGGGGGGCCGCTCGGGGCCTCGCTGCCGACTCCGTACGTCGTGACCTTCCTGGCGTTCTCGCTGGGGATCAGCGTGCTGGCCCTGCGGCTGGGCAGGCGGCTCACCCCGGTGCAGGACCGGCCTTGGCTGGCCCGGACCCGGGTGGTCGCCCGGGGTGGGGCACCGGCTCAGTCCCTGACCGCGTAGGCGTAAGGCGCCCGGTGCCGTCGCTGGACATGTCCGGGCGCTGCTCGCCGAGAGGTGCCTGCCCCATGGCGCCCTACCCCTTCGGCAGTGCGAACTCGCACCACACGGCCTTGCCGCCGCCCGGAGTGCGTCTGGAGCCCCAGTTGGACGCGATGGTCGCCACGATGGCGATGCCCCTGCCGGACTCGTCGGCCGGTTCCGCGCGCCGTCGGCGCGGGAGGTGGTCGTCGCCGTCCGTGACCTCGATGATCAGGCGGCGGTCGGTGCGGCGGAGCCGCAGTCGCATGGGCGGCGTGCCGTGCTGGAGGGAGTTGGCGACCAGCTCGCTCGCGGCGAGGACGCCGAGGTCGTGCAGCTCGGCCGGGAAGCGCCAGCTCGTCAGCACGCCCGAGGCGAACGCACGGGCGCGGGGAGCTGCCTCGACGCCGCCGAGGAGTTCCAGGGCGGCGTTGCGGAACAGGTCGCCGTCCGGACCCGTGCGGGCGGGGTGCTGGAGGACGAGGACGGCGACGTCGTCGTCGTGGTCGGCGGTGACGCCGGCCGAGCGGACCAGGCGGTCGCAGATCACCTGCGGGGCGCCGGTCGCGCCGGCGAGGGCTCCTTCCAGCGCCGCGATGCCCTCGTCCAGGTCCTCGTCCCGGCGTTCGACCAGGCCGTCCGTGTAGAGGACGGCCGTGGAGCCCGGACCCAGGGCGATGGAGCCGGAGGAGTGCACCCAGCCGCCGGTGCCGAGCGGCGGGCCGGTGGGCTCGTCGGCGCGGGAGACCGTGCCGTTCTCGTCGCGGACGAGGATCGGCAGGTGGCCGGCGGAGGCGTACACCAGGCGGCCCTCGTTGGGGTCGTGGACGGCGTAGACGCAGGTGGCGATCTGGTTGGCGTCGATCTCGGCGGCGAGGCCGTCCAGCAGCTGGAGCACTTCGTGCGGGGGCAGGTCCAGGCGCGCGTAGGCCCGGACGGCCGTCCGCAGCTGGCCCATGACCGCTGCCGCGCGCACGCCCCGGCCCATCACGTCCCCGATGACGAGGGCCGTGCGGCCGCCGCCGAGGGTGATCACGTCGTACCAGTCGCCGCCGACCGCGGCCTCGGTGCCGCCCGGCTGGTAGGTGGCGGCGATGCGCAGGTCGTCGGGTTCCTCCAGCTCCTGCGGGAGCAGGGAGCGCTGGAGGGTGACGGCGGTTTCGCGCTGGCGGCGTTCGCTGGCGCGCAGCCGCTCGGCGGCCTCGGCGTGGTCGGTGACGTCGGTGGCGAAGACCAGGACGCCCGCGTCGTCGTCGCCGTCCTCCGCGACCGGGGTGCAGGTGAAGGTGTAGGAGCGGCCGTCGACGGCCTTGCGGGACTTCAGGGTGCGGGGCTTGCCGCTGCGCAGCACCTGGTCGAGGAGCGGGAGCAGGCCCAGTTCGGACAGCTCCGGGAGCGCCTCGCGCGCGGGCTCGCCCAGCGGCCGTACGCCGAAGGCCGCCGTATAGGCGTCGTTGACGTACGCGAGGCGGTGGTCGGGGCCGTGCACCAGGGCGACGAGGGCCGGGACGCGGTCGAGGACGTCGCGCGCGGGCAGTTCGTCGACGGCGGGCACCGGGGATGTGCCGTCGGCCGGCTGGCCGGCGCGGGCCGCGGGCACGGAGCCTTCCCCCCGCCGGTCCGGGGAGACCGGGGTCTCGGTCCGCGCGGCGGCGCGGCGCTGCGTTCCGGGGAGCCGGGCGCTCCAGCGCGTGAAGTTCACTTGGGAAGAAGCCTCGTGGGTGCTTAAGGGCGGGCGGGTGCCCGTCCGAGGACGTGGGGCAGTCTGGCAGGGGGCGCGCCGCGGCGACATCCGTCAGACGCCTGGGCGGGCCGGGGAGTTCCTGGGTCCGGTCAGGACGACCCTTTCGGGTCGTCCGAGGGGCTGTGAGGAGGCTTTCCACCGGCGGCGAGTTCGAACTCCGCCCGGGGATGTTCGAGCGAACCGAGCGAGACGATCTCCCTCTTGAAGAGCCCGGCAAGGGTCCATTCGGCGAGGACCCGGGCCTTCCGGTTGAAGGTGGGCACCCTGCTGAGGTGGTAGACGCGGTGCATGAACCAGGCAGGGTAGCCCTTCAGCCTGCGGCCGTAGACCTGGGCGACGCCCTTGTGCAGGCCGAGGGAGGCGACCGAGCCGACGTACTTGTGGGCGTACGTCTCCAGGGGCTCCCCGCGCAGCGCGTGGACGATGTTGTCGCCGAGGGTGCGGGCCTGGCGGACGGCGTGCTGGGCGTTGGGTGCGGTCTCGGTGCCGGGTTCCGCGGCGGTGACGTCGGGAACGGCGGCGGCGTCCCCGGCCGCCCACGCGTGCTCGGTGCCGTCGACGGTCAGCTGGGCGGTGCACTTCAGCCGGCCGCGTCCGGTGAGCGGCAGGTCGGTGGCGGCGAGCAGGGGGCTGGGTTTGACGCCGGCGGTCCACACGACCGTACGGGTCGGGAAGCGCTGGCCGTCGCTGAGGACGGCGACGCGGTCGGCGCAGGACTCCAGGCGGGTTTCGAGCAGGACCTGGATGTTGCGGCGGCGCAGCTGGGTGACGGTGTAGCGGCCCATCTCCTCGCCGACCTCGGGCAGGATCCGGTCGGAGGCCTCCACGAGGATCCACTTCATGTCCTCGGGGCGGACGTTGTGGTAGTAGCGCGCGGCGTAGCGGGCCATGTCCTCCAGTTCGGCGAGCGCCTCCACGCCCGCGTAGCCGCCGCCGACGAAGACGAAGGTGAGGGCGGCGTCGCGGATCGCGGGGTCGCGGGTGGAGGAGGCGATGTCCATCTGCTCGATGACGTGGTTGCGCAGCCCGATGGCCTCTTCGACGGTCTTAAAGCCGATGCCGTACTCGGCGAGGCCGGGGACGGGCAGCGTGCGGGAGACGGAGCCGGGGGCCAGCACCAGTTCGTCGTAGCCGAGGAGTTCGGCCGGTTTTCCCTCCTCGGCGGTGGCGAGGGTGGTGACGGCCGCGGTGCGCACCGCGTGGTCGATGGACGTGACCTCGCCGACGACGACATGGCACCGGTCCAGGACGCGCCGCAGCGGTACGACGACATGGCGAGGCGAAATCGAACCCGCGGCCGCTTCGGGAAGGAACGGCTGGTACGTCATGTAGGGGTCCGGGGTGACGATGGTGATCTCGACCTCACCCCGCCTGAGCTCGCTCTTCAGCTTCCGCTGGAGCCGCAGTGCCGTGTACATCCCGACGTAGCCGCCGCCGACAACCAGAATGCGCGCACGTTCCTTCACCATCCCATGACGCACCCGGCGCAGTTGTTTGTCCACAGCCCCGGCAATTTGTGTGACCGGCGACCGTGTGGGCGCGGGGCCGGGCGCGCCGCCGGAGCGGGACGAAACGGGGCAGGTCAGCGGGGGCGGGCAAGGGTGCGCCAAGGCGATGAAAGGGGATGTAGCGGACCCGTACTCCGATCGGGGGGCGCACTGTGCGGAACCTGCCCCTTCTGAATTGACTTCCTCTCAACTATGTTCGTGTGTCGACGGGGTGTAGGGGATGTGGTCGAACGGGTTCCGCGACGCGGGGACCCGGTCGAGAACGACGTCAGTTCCACGCACTTCGCGACAGAGGCGGGGAGTCTCCGGGGGGAGACGTCATTACCGGGGGAAACACATGCATGTTCGGGATACGCATTGGTCATCCGCAGCCGCGCTCGCACCGGGCGGCGGGGCGATGAACGCGGCGGTGGGCAACGGGCGCGCGGACGGGCCGCGTACGGCTCCGCTGCGGGTGGACGCACAGCGCAATCTGGAGCACGTACTGCGTGCGGCGCGTGAGGTGTTCGGCGAGCTGGGGTACGGCGCGCCGATGGAGGACGTGGCGCGGCGCGCCCGGGTGGGTGTCGGCACGGTGTACCGGCGCTTTCCCAGCAAGGACGTCCTGGTCCGGCGCATAGCCGAGGAGGAGACCGCGCGGCTGACCGAGCAGGCGCGGGCCGCGCTCGGGCAGGAGGACGAGCCGTGGTCGGCGCTGTCCCGGTTCCTGCGGACGTCCGTGGCGTCGGGGGCGGGGCGGCTGCTGCCGCCGCAGGTGCTGCGGGTCGGCTCCGCGCCGGGCTCCGCCACTCCGGCCGGGCCGGGCGCGCCGGCGGGCGCCGCCGAGGAGGCCCGGGTGCCGCAGCAGCGGGTGCAGCCGGGGGGCGGGGAGCTTCGGCTGGTGCCGGAGTCCGCCCAGGGCGCCGAGGACAGCGGGGTCGGGACGCTGCTCGAAGTGGTCGGGCAGCTGGTGGAACGGGCCCGCGCGGCCGGTGAGCTGCGGGCGGACGTGTCGGTGGGGGATGTGCTGCTGGTGATCGCCACGGCGGCGCCGTCCCTGCCGGATGCCGCGCAGCAGGCGGCGGCGTCGGCGCGGTTGCTGGACATCCTGCTGGACGGGCTGCGGTCGCGTCCCGCGTAGCGGCGCCGAGCAGCGAGCGCGTGCAGGAGGCGGAAGGACCCGTGGCCCCCGGGCTGCGGGTCCGTCGCGGCTTGTCGCTGCTTCCTCACGGGCTCGGCTGCGCCCGGCCCCGCACGGACCCCATCGCCTCCGGCACGGGAGCCATCGCCTCCGCACGGACCCCATCGCGCCGGAGCCGCAGATCACGCGCCCCTCAGGGGTGGGGTTCACTCTTTCGAGGAGCAGCCGAAAGTCTGGCGGCCACAGCCCTCGGATGAGTGGATGCCGTGCACATGCGGGCCTTGTCCAGAAGCCGTTGTGGCACCCTGTGCCGGTGACGGATGGGGCTGGTCGGGGGTCGGGGGCTTTCCGCGATGGGCGTTGACGGGTGGGACGAGTCACGCGGTGACGACGCGGGCGCGGAGGCCGCCGGGCCTACGGGGCCGCAGGTGCCGAACCAGGGCGGACCGCCGGTTTCCGCGGGGCGCCGCGACGCGAGCGTGCCCGCCCAGCGTGAAGGCAGCGTCCTGCCGCCGCCCCGGGAGACGCCGCCCGACGACGGCGAGCTGATCGAGCGGATGCGCGGCGGCGACGACTCCGCGTACGAGGAGCTGTACCGGCGGCACGCGGAAGCCGTACGGCGCTATGCGCGCACCTGCTGCCGGGACGGGCACACCGCCGACGACCTGACGGCGGAGGTCTTCGCGCGGATGCTGCAGGCGGTGCGCGGAGGCTCCGGTCCCCAGCACGCCGTTCGCGCCTACCTGCTGACCTCCGTGCGGCGCGTCGCCGCGCACTGGACGAAGTCCGCCCGGCGCGAGCAGCTCGTCGACGACTTCGCCGTCTTCGCCCAGCAGGCCACGCGCGCCTCCGAGGTGTCCGACGACACCGCGTCCATGGGCTCCTTCGGAGCTGGTCTCGACCTGGGCGCCGATGTGCGGGCGATGCACGAGGCGGAGCAGTCCCTGGCCATGCGGGCCTTCCGCTCGCTGCCCGAGCGCTGGCAGGCCGTGCTGTGGCACACCGAGGTGGAGGACGAGTCCCCGAGCGAGGTGGCCGTCCTGTTCGGGCTGGACGCCAACGGCACGCGCGTGCTGGCGAGCCGCGCCCGCGAGGGGCTCAAGCAGGCCTATCTCCAGGCCCATGTCAGCGCCTCCCTCGCCGGGGACGAGGAGTGCGCCCGCTACGCCGACCAGCTCGGCACCTACGCCCGCCGCAAACTGCGCATCCGCGCGGAACGGGGCCTGCGCAAGCACCTGGAGGAATGCGCCAGGTGCCGGCTCGCGGCCGCGCAGATCGAAGAGGTCGCCGGCGGGATCCCCGGCGTCGTCCCGGTCGCGGTCATCGGCTGGTTCGGGGCCGCCGGGTACGCCAAGGCGCTCGGGATCGTCGCGGGCAGCGCCGGCGCCGGCGCGGCGGGTGCGGCCGCGGCGGCCGGGGGGTCGTCCGGCGGGGCCGGTGGCGCGGGCGGCACCGCGGCCTCGGAGGGGCTCGGCGCCCCGGTGAAGGCGGGGATCGCGGCCGGTGTGGTCGCGGTGGCCGCCGCCGCGGTGGCGCTGGTCCTGGTGAACGACAGCCACCCGCCGGCGAAGGAGGCCGCCAAGCCGGCCCCGTCCGCGCCCGCCGTCCAGCCCCCGGGGCCGAAGCCGGCCCCGTCGACGGAGAAGCCCTCGCCCGAGCCGGTGGTGCTCGCCCCCGAGCCGTCTCCCACCCCGACGCCCCCACCCACACCGAAACCCACGCCCCCACCCACTCCGAAACCCACGCCGAAGCCAGCGCCCCGGCCCAGGCCGACGCCCACCCCGACACCGACGCCGACGCCCCCACCGGAACCCACGCCGGCGCCTTCTCCGCCGCCGGCGCTCACCGTGTACCAGGTCAGCGCCCTCGCTTACGACGTCGCGGGCGACGGCACCAAGCCCGAGATCCAGCTCGGCGAGAGCAGCTGGGTGTGGCGGCGCTACGGCTTGTCGGTCGACGGCGAGCAGTACGCGCACGGGGTCACCGTGCACGGCGAGTCCTCCGTCGCCATCGCCCTCAACCGGCAGTGCACCGCGTACGACGCACTGGCCGGCGTGGACGACATGACGCTCGGCCTCGGCAAGGTGTCCTTCTCCGTCTACGCCGACGGGGTACGGCTGTGGCAGTCCGGCATGGTCAAGGGAAACGACCCTGCCGTGCCCGTCCATGTGAACCTGACCGGGCGCAGGACCGTACGGCTCGTGGTGCGACCGCACAGCGAGCTCTTCGACCGGGCGGCCCTCGCGGACTGGGCGGAGTCCCGGTTCACCTGCCGGCAGGCCCCGGCGGTGTCACCGGCCCTGTCCGGCGGGAGCCGCCGCCGCGCCGATGTCGCGCAGGACATCGGCCACGCCCAGGGAGGCGCCCCGGGCGAGCTCGGCCTCGTACCGCTCGGGGGGCAGGGCCGCGCGGGCTTCGGCCAGCACCCGGGCGGCCTGGCCGGCCTCCGGCTCGGGGCGCGGGTTGCCGTCACGCCACCGGTCCGCGGCGGCGAACAGCCGTAGCGCACCGGCCAGATCGCCGCACCGGGCCCGCAGCCCGGCCGCGGTGTCCACCAGCACCGCCGTGATGGCCTCCGAGCACCGCCGGTCCACGGCCTGCCGCAGCGCCTCGGCGAGGATCGGCAGCCCGTGCGCGGGACCCGACTCCTCGGCGGCGAGCAGCGCCTCGACGGTGCGCAGGGCCGCCTCGAACTGCGGGGGCGGGGTGCCGCCGCTCGCCACCGCGCGGGTCTCCTCGTACAGCTCCCGCGCCCGGGCGGTCTGCCCGAAGTGCAGGGCGATGTGGGCGCGCATCAGCAGCACGAAGGCACGCGACTCCGGCACCGCGTACCGGTCGGCGGCCGCGCCCGCCTCGTCCAGCGCGGCCAGCGCGGCCTCGGCGTCGCCGGAGCGGTAGGCGATCTCGGCGAGGCGCGCCTTCAGGAACGGCGACTCGGCGTGGGCCCCCACCTCATGGGCGAGCCGCAGCGCCTCCTCGTACTCGGCGCGGGCCTCGGTGTACCTGCCGCGTGCCATGGCCGCCTCGCCGGCCGCGCTGCACACCTGGGCCCGCATCCAGCGGTCCCCGACACGCCGGCTGAGGATGCGCAGCTCGGCCAGGTCCTCGTCCACGCCCCGCAGGTTGCCCGGAGAGTCGACGACCACATGGGTGCGGTACATCAGGGAGACGCCGACCTCCCAGTCGCCGCCGTAGGCGCGGCAGTTGGCGACGGCCGCGGCCATGTCCGGTCCGAGGTCCGCCACGCCGCCCAGGTAGTAGGCGGTCAGCGGCCAGACGATGCCCGGGAGCCGGGCGGCCTGGGGGCCGCCGCACTCGTAGGCGGCGCGGACGCGCGCCAGGTACTGCGGGGCGCGCGGGTCGGCCACGAGGTCGTCGGCGCCCGACTCCGAGGTCAGGAACAGGTGGAGCATCCGCAGGTCCATCCGCAGCTCCCGAAGCGGATGCCCCGCCTCGCCGTCGGGCTTGGCGAGGAAGGCGCCGACCGGGTCGGCCGACTCGACCAGGGACATCAGGTCCGCCGGGGCGTCCAGTGCGTCCGGGGCGTCCGGGGCCGTGAGGGTGTCCAGGGCCACGCCCAGGCCGAGGACCATGCGGACCCGGGCGACCGCCTCCCGGCGGTGGTTGCGCAGCCACCAGAACCAGCCCATCGCCAGGGCGATCGCGCCCGCCTCCGGCTCGTCGCCGGCGCGCACCGAGCGGTCCAGGGCCGCCCGGATGTTGTCCAGCTCGGTCTCCAGGCGGGAGATCCACACCAGTTGGTCCGCCGACCTGAGGCGGGGGTCGGCCTCCTCCGCCAGCGCCCGCACCCACGCGCGGTGCCGGCGCTCGGCCGCAGCGCGCAGTCCGGGGACCTCCGCCGCGCGCTCGGTGGCGTACTCGTGGATGGTCTCCAGCATGCGGTAGCGCATGCCGCCGGAGCCGTCGGGGCCGCAGGGCGCGGCCACGACGAGGGACTTGTCCACCAGGGCGCCGATCAGGTCGGCCGCCGGTCCGGTGCAGACGGCCTCGGCGGCGGCGAGGTCCCAGCCGCCGGCGAACACGGACACCTCGCGCAGCACCGTGCGCTCGCGCTCGTCCAGCAGGTCCCAGGACCAGTCGACGACCGCGCGCAGGGTCTGCTGGCGGGGCAGGACCGTGCGGCTTCCGGAGGTGAGCAGGCGGAAGCGGTCGTCGAGCCGGTCGGCGATCTGCCGCGGGGTCAGCAGCCTGAGCCGGGCGGCGGCCAGCTCGATGGCGAGCGGCAGCCCGTCCAGGCGGCGGCAGATCTCCGCCACGGCCTCGGTGTCGGCGAGCACCGCATCGGCGTCGGGACGGACGGCCTTGGCGCGCTCGGCGAACAGCCGGTGCGCCTGCTCCGGGACCAGGGGCTCGACCGGGCGCACCGACTCACCGGGGACGCCCAGGGGTTCACGGCTGGTCGCGAGGATCGTGAGCCCCGGGCAGTGGGTGAGGAGGGTCTCGGCGAGGGCGGCTGCCGCGCCGATGACGTGTTCGCAGTTGTCAAGGATCAAGAGCCGGCTGCGCGGGGCGCAGTACTCGATCAGCAGGGCGACGGGGTCGGCCTGCGGGGCCGCCAGCTCGTTGGTCAGCAGCACGGTCTCGCGCAGACCGAGGGCGCTGACCACCGCGCCGGGCACCGCCTCCGGATGGTCGAGCGGGGCCAGCTCGACCATCCACGCCTCCGGAAGCCCTGCGGCGGCCTCCTCGGCGAGGCGGGTCTTTCCCGAGCCGCCCGGTCCGGTGAGCGTGACCAGGCGGGCCCTGTGCAAGTCGGAACGAATGGCCTCGAGTTCCGGTTCCCGCCCGACGAAGGAGGTCAGACGGGGGCGGAGATTGCCGGTGCGCTCGGGGCGTTGGGCCGGCGCTGGCTGCGCCCCCGACGCCTCCGACGGCATCGACGGCTTGGACGGCTGGCATGGCCCGGGCGTCTCCTGCCTCAGCAACGACGCGTGCAGGTCCCTGAGTTCCGGTCCCGGATCGGCGCCGAGGGTGTCGGCGAGGGTGCGGCGGACCGACTCGTACGCGGCGAGGGCGTCGGCGGCACGGCCGGCGTCGCGCAGCGCGCGGATGAGCAGCGCGTGCAGCGGCTCGTCCAGCGGATGGGCCGCGGTCAGCTCCGTCAGCTCCGGTACGACGTCGGGGGCGCGGCCGAGGTCGAGGGCGGCGGCGGCGCGGGCGCGGGCGGCCTCCAGGCGCAGGGCCTCCGGGCGGGTGGCGGCGGTGCGGTCGGGGAGGTCGGCGAGGGCGGGGCCGTGCCAGAGGGCGAGGGCCTCGGTGAGGGCGCGGTGCGCGGTGGCCGGGTCGGCCGCGGCGAGGGCCTTGGTGCCGGCGTGGACGAGGCGCTCGAAGACGAACAGGTCGACGTCGTCCGCGGTCGCCTCCAGGCGGTAGCCGCCCGGGGTGGACGTGACGGCGTGGCGGCCGAGGGCACGGCGGAGCCGGCCGACGAGGGCCTGGAGGGCGGCGGGGGCGTCCTGGGGCGGGTCCTGCGGCCAGATCTCGTCGATCAGGGTGTCGGCGCCGGTGGGGCGGCCGGGGCGGAGGGCCAGGGCGGTGAGCAGCGTGCGGAGGCGCCGGCCGCCGATGGGCAGGGGGGTGCCCTGCTCGTCCGCCGCTTGGGCCACGCCCAGGATTCTGTACCGCACCCGGTCATTGTCCCGGGGCGTCGGGGGTGGGGCGACGGGGTTTCACCGACCGGCGCGGGACCGGTGCCCCGGGCTGTGGCCGAGCGGGTTTCCGGCGCTGCGTCGATATGCGGCTCCGCCGCGTGGGCGCGACCGCCCACGACGGACCCGCACAAGGGCACGGCGGGAACCACCCCCCGCGGGAGCCTGGGGGCGGCAGCCCCCGGTAGGGCAGGGACAGCACCCTCAGCCTTCACGCGCCGGAAGCCAGAGCACCCCGGCGCGGCTGAATCCCCGACGGCACCGCACGCGCGCGTGTCGGTGTCCCCGTCCAGCAGGTGCCCCGCCGGGCCAGGAGGCGGTGGAGCCAGAGTTCCAGGGAGATGAGGTCGGCGAGGCCGTCGAGGGGGAGGGACTCGCCGTCGGCCGCCGAGCGCAGCGCCTTGCGGACGACGCGGGCCTCCACGAGGCCGGCGTCGGCCAGCAGGGGACTGGCGAAGAGGTCCTGGAGCGGTTCGGCGGCCACGCGCAGTCCCGCGCGGGCGGCCGCCGCCGAGGAGGCGTGCGAGGGGGCTCCCCAGCCGGGCGGGAGGCCGGTGACGCCGGCGCCCTCCAGGACCGTACGGAGGATCGAGGCGCGGGCGCCGGGCTGGACGCGCAGGGCCTCCGGGAGGGCGCGGCAGGCGCGGACGACCTGGTTGTCGAGGAAGGGTGCGTGCAGGCGCTGGGAGCGGATCTCGGCGGCCTGTTCCAGGACGCGCAGGTCGGCGGCGTGGCGGGCGAGGGCGGCACGCGCGCGGTACTCGCCGGGACGCTGCACGCCGGTCGCCGAGCGGTCCGCCTCCCCCTGCAGCAGAACCGATACTTCGGCCAGTGCCTCGCCCGTCAGCCAGCGGGCGGCCGGCCCGGGTCTGGCCCAGGTCAGCGCGGCGAGGGAGGCGCCGACCGCTCCGCCGGGCTCGTCGAAGCGGCGCCGCATCAGCCGCTCGGCCAGCACCTCCAGGCCGGCGCGGTAGGGGGTGCGGGCGAGCCGGCGGGCGGCGCCGTACACGCGCGCGGGGACCATCACCGAGCCGTCGGCCTTGGCGAGCGCGGCGACCGGGCGGACCAGATGGCGCCGTTTGCGGTCCATCAGGAGGTCGGCGAGGCGCGCGGG
The DNA here is from genome assembly GCF_036345995.1 of Streptomyces sp. NBC_00557. Lineage (NCBI taxonomy): Bacteria > Bacillati > Actinomycetota > Actinomycetes > Kitasatosporales > Streptomycetaceae > Streptomyces > Streptomyces sp. NBC_00557. Next base: position 4,313,354 of record NZ_CP107796.1, on the reverse strand, counting down.
GTGGGCGTCCAGGACCTGCCGGGCGCCGTGGCCGGTGAAGTGGTCGGCGCTGCCTGCGGCGAGCCGGGCACGGTGCCGTGCGGCGGTGACCAGCGAGGGCCCGGGTTCGTCGGTGAGGGGGCCGTCGAGCTCGGCGTACGGCAGGGTCTCCTCGGCGCCGGTGACGACGACGTGGTGCAGGCGCGGGCCCGCGGCGAGGGCGCCGGCGCGCTCCAGTTCCGCCTCCCGGCCGCCGACGGCCAGGTCGTTGAAGGTGACGGCGAGGAGCCGCTCGCCGGCGCCGGTGCCGTGGCCGAGGAGCGTGCCGGGTCTGCCGGGCAGCCCGGCGGCGAGCAGCGCGAGGGTGCCGGAGGCGGGCCCGCCGGAGAGGTCGGCGCCGATGCCGGGCACGGGCATGCCGCGCCGGGCGCGCCGCTCGGCCGGTCCCATGCCGGGCACCGGCCCGGGGTCGAGGTCGGGCACGTGCCGGGGCGCCGACAGACGCGCGCGCACCGCCTCCACGAGGGCGTCCCGGACGGCGTCCACGGCGCTGTCGGGGTCGGCGGGGGGCGCGGCCACGGCGAGGGAGGCGACCGGCTCGTACCCGGCGATCTCGCGCGAGCCCGCGCGCAGCACGAGCGCGTGCCCCGGCGGGACGCGCCGTACCCCCTCGTACGGGGTGGTGTCGCGCAGCGCGGCCGGCACGTCCGGGGCGGCGAGCAGGGCGGCCAGGTGGCCGAAGTCGAGGTTGGCCTCGATGAGGTCGGCCAGCGGCAGCGCGGCGGTGGCGTAGGCGGTGCCGCCGGCCCAGGGGGTGTGGAACACCGGGCGGGCGCCCGCGAGATCGCCGCAGACGGTGATGCGGCGGCCGACCTTGACGACGGCCGTGTAGCTGCCCGGCCAGGCGGTCAGATGGCGCAGGGCGCCGCCGCGCGCGGTGAACAGGCCGCGCCGCAGCTCGTCGTCGGAGGCGCCGCAGATGCCGAGGACGGCGATGCGGTTGTCCGCGTCGGCCTTCACCACGCGCACCTCGTCCGGGCGCCAGTCGCCGACGGCCCACAGCGGATCGGGGTCGCCCCACAGCAGCTGGGAGCCGACCGGGTGCAGGGTCTCGCCGTCATACCCGGTGGCGCCCGCTGAGCCGATGCCGGCGAAGCTCGCGGCGGTGCTGCTCCAACCCACCAACCACCGCATCGACGCCTCCACAGCCTGTGGACAACAGTGCACCGCACGAACCGGACCCCATGCTGCCACGAAGCAAGCGCTGTGGAGGGTCGGCGGCACCGGCTTCGATCGAGGGAACCGCAGGGCGGGAGCCGGAAGAACACGACGTGAATGCGCCCCCTGTACGCTCCCCCAAGACGCCCTTCGCGCCCCGAACTTGCGTGGTCGGAGCGGGAGTTCACCGCGACAGACAGGGGCGATTTTCAGCCAAATCTGCTGAACCAAAAGGAAGATGAGCACGCTCCGTACAGGCCCTCGGAGCGTGCGGCGGCGCGGATACGCGCACAGTCCGGGAGGCGGGCATCGCCTCCCGGACCGGTCCGCCACCCGCGGGGATGAAGGTGGCGGTGTCCCCCAGCCCACTGGATCCAGTACAGCGGGCCGACCCACGCAGGACCCATGGAACCGCTCCCGAGGTGGCCGGAGAAGAGCGCACGGACGGGCGCACGGCCACACGCGCCGGGGCACGCGGCGAACGGCCGTGCACGGTGCGTACAGGACCGCACTTCCGTACGGACCACAATCCCGCCATCCGGAACAATGCCCCTTAACGCTTGGGATGCGGCGAACTACGCTGGGTTTACGAATGCCGCATGGTTATGCCAGCGCGGCAGCCGTCTGTGTCGAGGGGTGGCGCATGTCCAGGGAGCAACGCGGGCCGAACGAAAAACTCGGCGCCGTTCTCGCCCTCGCGGGAATCAGCAACGCCGGACTCGCGCGGCGCGTCAACGACCTCGGCGCCCAACGCGGTCTGACTCTTCGCTACGACAAGACCTCCGTGGCGCGCTGGGTGTCGAAGGGGATGGTGCCGCAGGGAGCGGCGCCGCACCTCATCGCGGCCGCCATCGGCCAGAAGCTCGGCCGCCCGGTGCCGCTCCACGAGATCGGCCTGGCGGACGCGGATCCCGCGCCCGAAGTGGGCCTCGCCTTCCCCAGAGACGTCGGCCAGGCGGTGAAGTCGGCGACGGAGCTGTACCGCCTCGACCTCGCGGGCCGCCGCGCCGGCTCCGGCGGCATCTGGCAGTCGCTCGCCGGATCGTTCGCAGTGAGCGCATACGCAACGCCCGCCTCACGCTGGCTGATAACCCCCGCCGACAGCTCGGTCGCGCGGGAGGCCGGCTCCGCGGACGGCTCCGGCGCACCGATCAAAGTCGGCCACAGCGATGTGCAGAAGCTGCGCGAGGCCGCCGAGGACGCCCGGCGCTGGGACTCCAAGTACGGCGGCGGGGACTGGCGTTCGTCGATGGTGCCGGAGTGCCTGCGGGTGGAGGCGGCGCCGCTGCTGCTCGGCTCCTACTCCGACGAGGTGGGCCGCGCGCTCTTCGGGGCCTCCGCCGAACTGACCCGGCTCGCCGGCTGGATGGCCTTCGACACCGGGCAGCAGGAGGCGGCGCAGCGGTACTACATCCAGGCGCTGCGGCTCGCGCGGGCGGCGGCGGACGTTCCGCTGGGCGGCTATGTGCTGGCCTCCATGTCGCTGCAGGCTACCTACCGCGGCTTCGGCGACGAGGGGGTCGACCTGGCGCAGGCCGCGCTGGAGCGCAACCGCGGGCTGGCCACCGCGCGGACGATGAGTTTCTTCCGGCTGGTGGAGGCGCGGGCACACGCGCGTGCGGGCGACGCACAGGCCGCCGGAGCCGCGCTGAAGGCGGCGGAGGGATGGCTGGAGCGATCACGCGAGGGGGACAACGACCCGTCTTGGCTTGGTTTTTATGGCTATGACCGGTTCGCGGCGGACGCGGCCGAGTGCTACCGCGATCTGAAGGCGCCCCGCCAGGTGCGGCGGTTCACGGAACAGGCGCTGTCGAAGCCGACCGAGGAGTTCGTGCGGTCGCACGGGCTGCGGCTGGTGGTCTCGGCGGTGGCCGAGCTGGAGTCCGGGAATCTGGACGCCGCCTGTGAGCAGGGGGTGCGGGCCGTGGAGGTGGCCGGGCGGATCTCCTCGGCCCGGACGACGGAGTACGTGAAGGACCTGCTGCACCGCCTGGAGCCGTACGGGGACGAACCGAGGGTGGTGGAGCTGCGGGAGCGGGCCCGGCCGCTGCTCATGGCCCCGGCATGACAAGCCTCACCGCCCGTGTTTGAAGGCGTTGTCAGTGGCGCAGTGCACTATCGAGGTGGGAGGTGGTGCAGGTGCCGGTCGGGGCGTACGACTGCGATGTGCTCGTGGTCGGTGGGGGGATCGTCGGGCTGTCCACGGCGTATGCGATCACCCGGGCCGCGCCGGGCACGGCGGTCACCGTGCTGGAGAAGGAGCCGGGTCCGGCCCGGCACCAGACGGGGCGCAACAGCGGCGTGATCCACAGCGGGATCTACTACCGCCCGGGCTCGCTCAAGGCGCGGTACGCGGTGCGGGGCGCCGCCGAGATGGTGAAGTTCTGCGCCGAGTACGGCATCGCCCACGCCGTCACCGGCAAGCTGATCGTCGCCACCGAGCGGGAGGAGCTGCCCCGGCTGCACGCGCTCGTGCAGCGCGGCCGGGAGAACGGCATTCCGGTCCGCGAGCTGGGCGCCGCCCAGATCGGGGAGTACGAGCCCGAGGTCCGCGGCCTCGCCGCCATACACGTCGGCAGCACGGGCGTGTGCGACTTCGCCGGAGTGGCCCGGCAGCTTGCGCAGGCCTCCGGCGCCGAGATCCGCTACGGCGCCCGGGTGGTCCGGATCGACCGCCGCCCGGAGCGCGGCGTGGCCGTCCTCACCGCGGGCGGAGACGTCGTCCGCGCCCGGGTGCTGGTCAACTGCGCCGGGCTGCACTGCGACGAGGTGGCCCGGCTGACCGGGGACGAGCCCGGGGTACGGATCGTGCCGTTCCGCGGGGAGTACTACGAGCTGGCCCGGCCGGAGCTGGTGCGCGCACTGGTCTATCCGGTGCCGGACCCGGCGTTCCCGTTCCTCGGGGTCCATCTGACGAGGGGCATCGACGGCGGCGTGCACATCGGGCCCAACGCGGTGCCGGCCCTGGCCCGGGAGGGGTACGGCTGGGGGGTCGTACGCCCCCGGGAGCTGGCCGGCACCCTGGCGTGGCCCGGGTCGTGGGCGATCGCCCGGCGGCACTGGAGATACGGCGCCGGCGAGCTGCACCGCTCACTGTCCAAGGGGGCGTTCCTGCAGGCGGTGCGCCGGCTGCTGCCCGCGGTCGGGGCGGACGACCTGGTGCGGGCCCCCGCCGGGGTGCGGGCCCAGGCGGTGCTGCGGGACGGCACGCTGGTCGACGACTTCCTCATCCGGGAGGGAGCGCGGGCCGTCCACGTGCTCAACGCGCCGTCCCCGGCGGCCACGGCCTCCCTGCCGATCGGGCGGGAGATCGGGCGCCGGGTGCTGGACATGCTCGGGAAGGCGTCCGCGTAGTGCCCCGTAAAATCGGAAGCACTGTGTCTGACTCCCTGAACGCGCCCGAAGCCCCCACGCCCGCCCCCCGCACCGCCGGTGTGCCCGTCCGGCACACCCGGGCCAAGGGCGAGCCGCGGTTCCCGGACGGTCCCAAGGCCGACCCCGCCGGCTCGCACTTCGAGCGGCGGATCCGCAGCTTCCAGCCGCGGCGCAGCCGGGTCACCGCCGGGCAGGCGGACGCGCTGCAGCGGCTGTGGCCGAAGTGGGGCCTGGACATCGACGGGCAGCGGGTCATCGACCTGGCCGGGCTGTTCGGCAACGACAGACCGGTCGTGCTGGAGATCGGGTTCGGGATGGGCGAGGCCACCGCGCAGATGGCCGCCGCCGACCCGGACACGAACATCCTCGCCGTCGACGTCCACACCCCGGGCCAGGGCAATCTGCTCGCGCTCGCCGACCGCAACGGCCTGACCAACGTCCGGGTGGCCAACGGGGACGCGATCATCCTGCTCAGGGAGATGCTCACCCCCGACTCGCTCGACGGGCTGCGGGTGTACTTCCCGGACCCCTGGCCCAAGAAGCGGCACCACAAGCGGCGGCTCATCCAGCCCGCGTTCCTCGACCTCGCCGCGACCCGGCTCAGGCCCGGCGCGATCGTGCACTGCGCGACCGACTGGGAGCCGTACGCCGAGCAGATGCTCGAGGTGCTCACCGGGCACCCCGACTTCGAGAACACGCAGGCGGACGGCGGTTTCGCGCCGCGCCCCGGGTTCCGGCCGCTGACCCGTTTCGAGGGCCAGGGACTCCAGAAGGGACACGTGGTGAACGATCTGCTCTTCCGCCGCGTACCGCACCGGGACAGCGGTCCCGGCGACCGGCAGGACTGCGATCGGTCCGGTCGGCAGGACCGATAAAGAACTCCAGCCCTTCGTCCCGCCACCGTTAGGGTCGATGCCGTGGCCACCAGTCCTCCCTTCCCGACGTATCCCCCGGGCCCGCACGGCCCCGTGCTGCGCCATCCGCACTGGTGGCAGCGCCAGTGGGTGCGGTACGGAGCGCTGATCACCCTGCTGGCCATGTCCGGTCTGGTCATCCTGGCGCTGGTGCGCCGGCAGACCGGCACCGAGGGGTTTCTCGTCGGGCTCGGCCTCGCCGTGCTGCCCGTGCCCTGGCTCATGGCCGCCTTCCGGTGGCTGGACCGGGTGGAGCCGGGCCCCTGGCGGAACCTGGTGTTCGCCTTCGCCTGGGGAGCGTGCGCGGCGGCGCTGATAGCCATCGTCGCCAACAGCTTCGCGACCAAGTGGATAGCCACCGCCACCGCCGATCCGGCCAGTGCCGACACCCTGGGCGCCACCGTGATAGCGCCCATCGTGGAGGAGTCCGCCAAGGCCGCCGCCGTCCTGCTGGTCTTCCTCTTCCGCAGACGCGACTTCACCGGGATCGTCGACGGGGTGGTGATAGCGGGCATCACCGCCACCGGGTTCGCGTTCACCGAGAACATCCTCTACCTGGGCACGGCCTTCGGGGCCGACCAGGTCAGCGGCGGCAGCGGCATCGCCTCCGTCACCGCCGCCACCTTCTTCGTGCGCATCGTGATGTCGCCGTTCGCGCACCCGCTGTTCACCACCCTCACCGGCCTGGGCTTCGGCATCTCGGCGCTCTCCGCCGAGCGGCAGCGGGCCCGGCGGGTGCTGCTGCCGCTCGGCGGTCTGCTGCTGGCGATGAGCATGCACGCCTTCTGGAACGGCTCCTCCACCTTCGGCGAGTTCGGGTTCTTCGCCGTCTACGGCGGATTCATGGTGCCCGTGTTCGGGCTGCTGACCTGGCTCGCGATCTTCACGCGGCAGCGGGAGCTGCGCACCGTGCGGGAGGAGCTGCCGGCGTATGTGCTGGCCGGATGGCTGGGGCCGGCCGAGCCGTTCGCGCTCGGGTCGATGCGGGCGCGGCGCACGGCCCGGGACTACGCCCGGCACCACGGCGGCCGGCCGGCGGCGCGGGCCGTGGCCCGGTACGAGGCGTACGCCACCTCGCTCGCGTTCCTGCGGCACCGGGGGCGCCGCGGCAAGGCGGGGGCCGACTTCGTCGTACGGGAGCGGGAGCTGCTGGACGAGCTGTGGAAGCGGCGGGATCTGGCCCGGCCGGCGCTGGAGTACGCGGCACGCGTGATCCCGCAGCCCCGGCCGGTGTACACGCCGCCGGCGCCCACGCCCTACTGGCCGGCGTACGGGTATCCGGCGGCGCCCTACTCCGCTTACAACCCGTATCGGTCGTAGCCGATCGGGCTGCAGGGAGCTCGGCACCGCCGGAATGCGCCGTCGTGGCCGAGCGCCGCGGCGGGGCTTGCGGCCGGCGAAGGACTAGGCCGACGCCTCCGTCAGCGTCTGGACCTCCTTCTCCGTCAGCTTCAGGTCGACCACGGCGAGCAGGGCCGGGAGCTGCTCCACCGTGCGGGCCGAGGCGATCGGGGCGGTGACGGTGGGCTGGGCGGCGAGCCAGGCGAGGGCGACCGTGGCGACGGGGGCCTCGTGGGCGGCGGCGATCTCGTCCAGGGCCGCCAGGACCTTCTGACCGCGCTCGGAGTCGGCGTACCCCTGGGCCCGGCCCGCGCGGGCGCTGTCGACCTTGGTGCCGGGCCGGTACTTGCCGGTGAGGAAGCCCGCGGCAAGGGAGAAGTACGGCACCGCGGCCAGGCCCTGCTCGGCGACCAGGTCCTGCAGCGGGCCCTCGTAGGTGTCGCGGGAGACCAGGTTGTAGTGGGGCTGGAGGGCGACGTAGCGGGCCAGGCCCTCGCGGTCGGAGAAGTCCAGCGAGGCCTTCAGGCGCTCGGGGCTGATGTTGGAGGCGGCGATGTGCCGGACCTTGCCCGCCCGGACCAGCTCGTCGAGCGCGCCGATGATCTCCTCGACGGGGATCTCGGGCTTGTCGAAGTGGGTGTAGTAGAGGTCGATGTAGTCGGTGTCCAGGCGGCGCAGGGAGGCGTCGGCGGCGGCCTTGATGTTGGCGGCGGACAGTCCCTGGTACTCGGGGTGCTGGCTGACCTTGGTGGCGACGACGACACGGTCGCGGTTGCCGCGGGACTTGATCCACTTTCCGAGGACCGTCTCGGACTCGCCGCCCTTGTGGCCCTCGATCCAGGCCGTGTAGGAGTCGGCGGTGTCGATGAAGTTGCCGCCGGCCTCCGCGTAGGCGTCGAGGACGGCGAAGGAGGTCTCCTCGTCCGCGGTCCAGCCGAAGACGTTGCCGCCCAGGCAGAGCGGGAAGACCTCGAGGCCGGAGGAACCGAGTGTGCGCAGAGAAGTCATGCTCCAAGTCAACGCCGGCGGTGGATGATCGCATTCCGCCGCCGGCGTGGGAATCCCGCGAGAAGAGCGGTGCGGCTCAGGGGTTGAGGCCCTTGTCGCGCAGCCAGGGCGCCGGGTCGATCCCGGTGGCCTGCCCGTTCGGGTGGACCTCCAGGTGCAGGTGCGGGCCGGTGACGTTGCCGGTGGCGCCGACGCGGCCGATGACCTGGCCGGTGGAGACCTTCTGGCCGACGGAGACGTTGATCGAGGACTGGTGGCAGAACCACAGCTCGGTGCCGTCGTCCAGGGTCAGGACGGTGCGGTAGCCGTAGGCGCCGGCCCAGCCCGCCTCGGTGACCGTGCCGCTGTGGACGGCCTTGATGAGGGTGCCGGTGGGGGCGGCGAAGTCGAGACCGGTGTGGTAGCCGGACGACCACATCGCGCCGGGCTGTCCGAAGGTGCCGGTGATCGTGTACGACACGACCGGCAGCGTGTACTGCTTGGCCAGCTCGGCCAGCCGCTTGGCCTCGGCGGCCTTCTCGGCGTCGGCCTCCGCCTTCTCCTTGGCGGCGGCGGCCTTGGCGGCGGCCTCCTTCTCCGCCTTGGCGGCCGCGTCGGCGGTCTGCTTCTCGGCGGCGGCGAGCGCGGCGGTGGTGGCCTTGCTGTCGGCCTGGCCCCGCTGCTGCTCGGCCTGGGCCATGATCCGGTTGCGCAGCGCCTCGCCCGCGTTGCCGGTCTCGGCGCTGTCGGTGGTGGTGCCGACCTTGCTGAGCCCGGTGGCGGCGGCCTCGGGAGCGGAGGAGGAGTCGCCGAAGATGTGCTCGACGGAGTCCAGGTCCGGCAGGGAGATGGAGACCGGCGGCTTGCCGGTGTTGGCGCTGGCCATGCCGCCCGCGCCGACCGCGGCCATCACGCCGACGCCGAGGACGGTGGAGCTGCGCGCGAAGCCGCCGCGCTGCTTGGCGACCCGGTGCCGGCCCCGGACCGGGGCGACGGAGTCCTCGGTGGGGTTCCACTCCTCCCAGGGGCCCTCCTCGGCGCGGTAGGCGCCGTAGCCGAAGGTCTCCGGCTCGGCCTGCTGGGGCATGAAGGGGGCTTCTGGGGCGGGCCGGTTGGACGCCACTCGGGCGTGCTCCTTTCCTTCCTCCGCCTACCGGGTTAGCTGACGGGTTCGGAGCAGGAAGGTCTCCTACGCGCGTATACCGGTCGTGGACTCTGCGAGTTCACGACGGCATCCGCGTGATTCACCCCAAGGTGGTGGTTCCCCGGTTCCCTCGCGGGATTCGGCGCGTGCGCACGGAGCCGCCTCTTGTGACGGCTGGGACGACCGCGCTGCGTTATCGAACGTTAATAGACCTGACAGGCACTTTCCAAGCCGTTCGGCTTGATCATTAAGGTTTCCGGCCGGGGACTTACCGGCCAAGACTGCGGAAAAAGGGGCGAGTTGGTCAGCGAACAGCAGCATCGGTGTTTTTGATGGTGTCTCAGATGTTATGCGGACGGCGGTCGTCCGGTCACTCTTGGTGAGGGACGGCCGGGGATGGCGTCGGGCGGCCTTCGGACTGGTGTATGCTGGAGTCACAACGACGCGGGGTGGAGCAGCTCGGTAGCTCGCTGGGCTCATAACCCAGAGGTCGCAGGTTCAAATCCTGTCCCCGCTACTGAAGGCTCAGGGCCCGGAAACCAGCTGGTTTCCGGGCCCTGGGTGTTTTCCGGCCCAGGGTGTTCCCCGGCCCGGAGTGTTCACCCCAGCAGGTGGGCGTTCGGCGCCTTGGCGAGGTCCTCCAGCTCCGGCAGGACGACCACCTGCGCGCCCCCGCCGGCCAGCACCCCGGTCCCGTCGGCCCCCGGCACGAACGTGTCCGGCTCCTGCCACGCCGTGACCACCCGCCGTACCCCCGCGCGAAGGATCAGCTCGGCGCAGGGGGCGGGCCGCGAGGCGCGCCGGGCGCAGGGCTCGAGGCTGCTGTAGACGGTGGCGCCGGCCAGGCGCGGGTCGGCCGGATCGACCTTGGCCAGCGCGGCCTCCTCCGCGTGGACCACCGCGTCCCCGCCCTCCCGCGAATGGCCGCGGGCCAGTTCCGTCCCGTCGGCGGCGACCACCAGCGCACCGACGCTGAACGCCGTCTTCGCGGGCGGGCACAGCGCGGCCAGCTCGCAGGCGGTGCGCAGCCAGTGCCGGTCGGCGGCGGTGGGCAGCGGACCGCTGCCGGGGGCCGTGGGCTCGTACCGCATGAGGACCACGTCCTCGATACGGCGGGTCTCGGTGAGCCGCAGCCGGCCGGCCTGGTAGCCGCCGGGCCCGAACAGGCGGGGCGCGGCCGGGTCGCCGACGAAAAGCGGCGCGAGGACCAGCTGCAGTTCGTCGGCGAGGCCCTGCCGCAGCAGCTGGGTGTGGACCGTGCCGCCGCCCTCGACCATCAGCCGCCGCACCCCGCGCACGTCGTGCAGGTGGGACAGCAGCGCCCGCCAGTCGAGGCCGGGGCCGAGCGGGACGACGTCGGCGACGTCGCCGACCCGGCCGGCGGCCCGCTCCGCCCCCTCGTCGGTGGTGTAGACGAGCTTGTCGCCGCCGGTGTGCCAGAACCGCGCGCCGGGGTCGAGGTCGCCGGTGGCGGTGACGGTCACCTTCAGCGGGTACTCCGGTCGGCCCGCCCGGACCCGGGCCGCGCGCCGCTCGGCCGAGTTGACCAGCAGCCTCGGGTTGTCGGCGCGGATCGTGCCGGCGCCGACGAGGATGGCGTCGACGGAGGCCCGGACCGCGTCGACCCGGTCGAAGTCGGCCGGGCTGGACAGCAGCAGCCGGTCGGGGCCGGTGTCGTCCAGGTAGCCGTCGAGGGAGACGGCGGCGGACAGCAGCACGTACGGGTACGACATCGGCGCGGTCTCCCTGCGGGGTGGCGTGACTTGGTTCAAGTTTTAAACAAACTTACACTGGCGGCATGACGACCCGCTGGCTCAGCCCCGAGGAGCTGCGCGCCTGGCGCGCGTATCTCGCCGCGTCGCGCCTCCTGGAGGACGCCGTCGACCGACAGCTCCAGCAGGACGCCGGCATGCCCCATCTGTTCTACTCCGTGCTGGCCAACCTCTCCGAGGCGCCCGACCGGCGGCTGCGGATGACCGATCTCGCCGAGACGCTGAAGATCACGCGCAGCAGGCTGACGTACGCGGTGAGCCGGCTCGAGCGGGACGGGCTGGTGCGCCGGGAGGACTGCCGCTGGGACAGGCGCAGCAGCATCGCCGTGCTGACGGACGAGGGCATGGCCGTACTGGAGCGTACGGCGCCCGGGCACGTCGAGACCGTGCGCGCGACCCTCTTCGACCGGCTCACGCCGGAGCAGGTGGGGCAGCTGGAGGAGATCTGCACGGGGATCGCGCGCGGCCTGCAGGGCGAGGGCGCCGCTCCCCGGACGGAGGAGGTGCCCTGGCGGCGCCGTTCGTCCTGTTCCGGCCCCGATTCCCCGGCCGGCGGAAACTGATTGCTTTAACTTTTAAGCATGCGGTAGGGTCCCTGCGTATAGCTGCTTCAAATCTGAAGCAAAAGCCTCCGGAGGGATCCGCATGCCCGACACTCCCGCCGCCACGCCGCGCGCCCGCGTCCGGGTGCCGCTGCGCTTCCACGACGGCTACGGCGTCGACGCCGAGCTCGTCACCTTCCACGGCCTGACCGACGGGCAGGAGCACGTCGCCGTCGTCCTCGGCGACCCGGCGCCGGGCGCGGTCCCGCTGGTGCGGCTGCACTCCGAGTGCCTGACCGGCGACGTCTTCGGCTCGGCCCGCTGCGACTGCGGACCCCAGCTGCGCGAGGCGGTCGAGCGCATCGCCGGCCGCGGCGGCGTCCTGCTCTACCTCCGCCAGGAGGGCCGCGGCATCGGCCTCTACAACAAGCTCGACGCGTACGCCCTCCAGGACCAGGGCCTCGACACCTACGAGGCGAACGCCGCGCTCGGCCTGCCGGAGGACGCCCGCGACTACACGGCCGCCGCGCAGATGCTGGCCGCGCTCGGCATCGGCGAACTGGACCTGCTGTCCAACAACCCCGACAAGGCCGAGCAGTTGCGCACCCTGGGCGTCACCGTCCGGGACCGGATCCCGACCGGTGTCTTCACCACGCCCCACAACGTCCGCTACCTCCGCGCGAAGGTCCTCCAGACCCGCCACACGCTGCCGCTGACGGAGCTGGGGGTGGGGTGAGGCGGGCGCCCCCGCGCACCCGCCACGACCACTTCCCCGGCGGCAAGGCACAGCCCTTCCAGACCGTGGTGACGTGGACGTCCAGCGAGGTCCGGGACTCCCGGCTCGCCCGCCTGCCCTCGGTGCCGCATCCCGAACGGCCGCCGCACGCCGAGTACCCGGAGCGCGACCTGGCCGCCCTGGCCCGCGGGTTCGCGGGACTCATGACGGACCACCCGGGCCACTTCGCCCTCGTCCGGCACATCCACGCCGAGGCCGGCCATGTGCCGTCCGAGGTCCTGAGAGGAGCAGCCGGGCGAGGGCGGCGATCGTCGGAACCGCCTCCTCGGCGGACGCGTCGGACGCCGGACTGCTCTATCCGGCCTGGGCCGGGATGCCCAGTTCGGTCAGCAGGGCGCGGACGCGCCGGGCGATGGCGTCGCGGATGGGGCGGACCGCCTCGACGCCCTGGCCGGCCGGGTCGTCCAACGGCCAGTCCACGTACCGCTTGCCGGGGAAGACCGGGCAGGCGTCGCCGCAGCCCATCGTGATGACCACGTCCGAGGACCGTACCGCCTCGGTGGTGAGGATCTTCGGCGTCTCGGCGGAGAGGTCGATGCCCACCTCCGCCATGGCCTCGACGACCGCGGGGTTGACCGCGTCGGCGGGGGCGGAGCCGGCCGAGCGGACCTCGACCCGGTCGCCGCCGAGGCGGGCGAGGAAGGCGGCGCCCATCTGGGAACGGCCGGCGTTGTGGACGCAGACGAACAGCACCGAGGGGCGCTGGGCGGCGGAACTCATGCGGGGTGTCCTAGCAGGCGGAGGGTCGGTCAGGAGGAGGCGAGTCCGGCTTCGGCCTCGAGTCCGGGGCCGGGCGCGGGTGCGGATGCGCCGGGGGGTACGGCGGTGCCGTCGGTCCGGTTGGGCGCCTGGCGGCCGTACACGACCGTCACGGCGGCCAACCCCAGCACGGAGCCCAGCAGTTGGGCGCCGACGAAGGGGGCGACGGAGGCGGGGGCGATCCCGGCGAAGGTGTCGGTGAAGGCGCGGCCGACGGTGACGGCGGGGTTCGCGAAGGAGGTGGAGGAGGTGAACCAGTAGGCGGCCCCGATGTACGAGGCGACGGCCACCGGCGCGAGCGCGGCGCGGCCGGCCCGCTCCAGGCCGAGGACGAGCAGGATCAGCCCTCCCGTGGCCACGACCTCGCCCAGCAGCAGATGCCCGGCGGACCGCTCGTGGCCGGAGAACGCGGCCGGCGGCACGCCGAACATGGCGTCGGCCAGTACCGCGCCGCCGATGGCCCCGGCGATCTGCGCGGGCACGTACGCGGCGACCTCGCGCAGGCCCGGCCCGGTGCCGGTGCGGCGGCCGGTGAACCAGACGGCCAGAGTGACGGCGGGGTTGAAGTGCGCGCCGGAGACCGGTCCGAACAGCGTGATCAGCACGCCCAGGCCGAACACGGTGGCCAGCGAGTCGGCCAGCAGTTGCACGCCGACGTCGTGGGACAGCTCGGTCGCCTGGATGCCGGAACCCACGACCACGGCGACCAGCGACCCGGTGCCCAGCGCCTCGGCCGCGACCCGGCGGCCGAGGGACGCGGTCACGCCGTCACCCCGGTGGCCTGTGGCCTGGTCAGGAACCCGGCGAGCTTGTCCAGGACGCCGGGCAGCACCCAGTAGTACACCCACGTCCCCCGGCGCTCGCAGTCGATCAGACCGGCCTGGCGCAGCAGCTTGAGGTGGTGGGAGATCGTCGGCTGGGACAGGTCGAAGGCGGGCGTCATCTCGCAGACGCACACCTCACCGCCCTCCCGCGAGGCGATCATCGACAGCAGCCGCAGCCGTACCGGATCACCCAGTGCCTTGAAGACCCTGACCAACTCCGCGGCGCGTTCGTCGTCCAGCGGTGCGGCGGCCAGGCCCGGGCAGCAGGCGGCGGCACTCTCCTGGCCGATCACCTCGAGCTCTTGTTTCGACATGCTTCTATGTTGACGTTTCTCGATCCAAGGCGCAAGGTTACATCGACGGACTTCAATACAGGCCGTAGGAGTGAAGAGATGAGCGAGCAGTCCACCGATCTGCGGGAGACCGTCCGCCGGCGGTACGCAGCCGCGGCCGTCAAGGTCAGCGAGGGCGGCACCGCCTGCTGCGGCCCCGAACCCGTCGAGGTCGACGAGAACTTCGGCTCCACCCTCTACGCCGCCGAGGAGCGCGACGCTCTGCCCGCCGAGGCCGTCGCCGCCTCCCTGGGCTGCGGCAACCCCACCGCGGTGGCCGAACTCCGCGAAGGGGAGCGGGTGCTGGACCTCGGCTCCGGCGGCGGCATCGACGTGCTGCTCTCGGCGCGCCGCGTGGGGCCGGCGGGGAAGGCGTACGGCTTGGACATGACCGAGGAGATGCTGGCCCTGGCACTGGCCAACGCCGCGAGGGCGGGCGCGACGAACGTGGAGTTCCTCAAAGGCGCCATCGAGGCGATCCCGCTGCCCGCGAACACCGTCGACGTGGTCATCTCCAACTGCGTGATCAACCTGTCCGTCGACAAGCCCGCCGTCTTCGCCGAGACCTTCCGGGTGCTGCGGCCGGGCGGCCGTATCGGCGTCTCGGACGTCGTCGCCGACGACGCCCTCACCCCCGAACAGCGGGCGCTGCGCGGCGACTACGTGGGCTGCATCGCCGGGGCCCTGTCCTTCGCCGAGTACCGGGCGGGCCTGGAGGCCGCCGGCTTCACCGGCATCACCGTCACCCCGACCCACGAGGTCGCCGACGGCATGCACTCGGCGATCGTCCGCGCCGTCAAGCCGCCGGCCGCGGGGCAGCCTTAGCCGAGCCGAGCCGAGCCGCGCCGCCCCGGCCAGGCGCGCGGCGTGTGGATCCGCGCCCCGGTCAGCCGCGCGGGGCGTGGATCCGGTCGAGGCCCGCGCGGAGGCCGTGGGCGAGCGTGGTGGCGTCGCCGGTCTTCCAGAAGTGCAGATAGAACAGGCGCGGCTGCTCGTACAGCAGGTGGTTGTGCAGCTCGATGACGGTCACGCCGTGCGCCCGCAGGGCGCGGACCACGGGGTTGACCTGGCCGGCGGTCATGGTGAAGTCGCCGTTGACCGCCGCCCGGCCGCCGCCCAGCGGCTGGAACATCAGCAGCGTCGAGGCTTCCATGAGGTACGGCAGCGTGGTTCCGGCGCGGGTGTCCGCGACGGGCCGGGAGACCGGGACGTGGTACTGGAGCACGCCGTTCTCGTTCTCGCCCTTCGTGCCGATGACGCGGTCCAGCCCGGCGACGTCAAGGGCGATCGGCCGCTCGGCGCCGGTCTTCCGGCTCAGCGGGATGCCGGTCGTGGCGAGGGCGCCGTGCACGGTGCGGGCGATCCGCACGGCGTCGCCCAGTGCCCAGTAGTGCAGCCACCACAGGCGCGGGGTCTCGCCCTGGAGGTGCTTGTGCAGCGCGGTGACCTCCACCCCGCCCCGCTGGAGGCGGTCGACGACCGTGCCCACCTCGCCGTCGGTGAGGGTGACCTCCCCGATCAGCAGCGTCCGGCCGTCGCCGACCGGATGGAAGGACGCCTCGGCGTTCAGCTCCATGGCCGGGTTCTCGGTCACCCCGGCGTTGACCACGTGCAGGTCGGTGCGCAGCCACTCGGCGGTGTGCACGTCCTGGGCCTCGGTGGTCAGCGGCTGCCCGATCGCACGGCCCACGGCGTTCCAGTCGGTGCCGGGCGGCCGGCCGGAGGCGGAACCCAGGGTGAGCGCGAGGGCGGTGGCGAGAGTCGCGGCTCCGGCGGCGACGGCGGCGACGGTGGTGGCGGGGCGTCGGAACGGCTTCCGGTGCACCATGGCAGGCCTCCTGGTCGTGCATCGGGTCACCCGGGGACGGAGGTCACTCGACGGGGGGACTCCCTTCCCAGAGCACCACGCAGCGGCCCGCGGCGCGCGCCGGAATCCGGTCCCCGTCCCCCGCGCGCGAGGTCCCGCACACACGGCAGCGCCCGGACCGGCCGAAGCCGGCCCGGGCGCTGCCGGGCAGTGAGAGGGCGGCCCCTCTCCCGCGTCCGTAGGCCCTGTGGGACTCGAACCCACAACCAATGGATTAAAAGTCCACTGCTCTGCCAATTGAGCTAAGGGCCCAGGCGATGTTGCCTGTCCGAGCATAGCCGGACGAGGCCGTGTCTCCGATCGGGTATCGGTGACACGGCCGCGTCGGGAGGGGACCAAGGCTCCGGATGGTCACTTTTCGACCAGGTTCGGGGCGGGGGCCCGGTCGGCGGTGAGGAACCAGTGGCGGGCCGAGACCAGCCACCAGGTCGCCGCGAAGCCGAGGACGACCAGGACGGCGACCGGGGCGTAGTTGAAGGTCTTCCAGGTGACCGGGGACACCTGGGGGAGCATGAAGAGGATCGTGATGACGGCGACCCAGGTCACCGAGACGACCCCGATCAGGCCCGACCAGCGGCCCAGGTGCCACGGTCCGCGCTCGAAGGCGGCGCCCTTGCGGACCCGCAGGAAGGTCGGGACGACGTACGCGATGTAGAGGCCGATGACGGCGATCGACGTCACGGCGGCGTACGCCGTCGAGTTGATCAGGTACGGAAAGCCGAGGGCCAGGGCGGCCAGCGCGGCCAGCCAGACCGCCGCCACCGGGGTGCGGGTGCGCGGGCTGACCGTGTGCCAGACACGGGAGAAGGGCAGCGCGCCGTCGCGGGAAAAGGCGTAGATCATGCGGCTGTTGGCGGTCACCGACGCCATGCCGCAGAAGAGCTGGGCGCCGATCACGACCAGGAGCAGCAGCTTGCCCGAGGTCGCTCCCAGCGCGTCCAGGAGGATCTGGGCCGGGGGTGCGCCGGTCGGGGAGGTCAGTTCCTTGTCGTACGACTGGATGGCGAACGTGAAGCCCAGCAGCAGCACGAAGCCGGCGATCCACGACGTCCAGATGGAGCGGACGATGCCCTTCGGGCCCGCCGTGGACGCGTCGTGGGTCTCCTCGGTCATGTGGGCGGAGGCGTCGTAGCCGGTGAACGTGTACTGGGCCATCAGCAGGCCGAGGAGCACGACGTAGGCGCCGCTGTGCCAGCCCGTCTCGTTGACGAACCTGGTGAACACGAACGCCGCCGACTGGTGGCGGTCGGGGACGAAGGCCAGCGCGCCGACGATCACCGCCACGCCGAGCACGTGCCACCACACGCTCACGTCGTTCAGGAACGCGACGATCCGGACGCCGAAGGTGTTCAGCAGGCCGTGCAGGATCAGGATGGCCGCGAAGAGGAGCACCGTGCGGCCCGGGGTCACCTCGAAGCCGAACTGCAGGTTCAGGTACGCGCCGAGGAAGGAGGCCGCGCCGAAGTCGATGCCGGCGGTCACCGCGACCTGGCCCAGCACGTTGAACCAGCCGGTGAACCAGGCCCAGGCCGCCGCCGAGCGCGGAGGCGCCAGGCGGTGGGCCCAGAAGTACAGGCCCGCCGAGGTGGGGTACGCCGAGCAGATTTCGGCCATCGACAGGCCGACGAACAGGGTCATCAGGCCGACCGCCACCCAGCCCCAGGTGATCACTGCCGGGCCGCCGGTGGTCATGCCGAAGAGGTAGAGGGTGAGACAGCCGGACAGCACCGAGATGATCGTGAAGGAGACGGCGTAGTTCGAGAACGCCGACATCCTGCGGGCGAGGACCTGGGTGTAACCGAGCTGGGCCAGCCGTTCCTCGTCCGACAGGCCACTCACTCGCACGTCATCATCTGTCATGCCCCCAGCAATTCCCCTGCCGGTGGCGCGACATGCGTCACGCGGTGGCGAAAAAGGGCCCGTACGACCGGAGTCGCACGGGCCCTTGCCGGGTCACGCGGATGTCACTCGGCGTCAGCCGTTGCGCTTCCAGCGCGGCTTGTCCTCGCGGCGGCCGAAGGAGCCGTTGCCACGGTGGTCGTCACGGCGGCCGTAGGGACGCTCGTGGCCGCCGGTGGGGCTGCCCCCGCTCGACGGACGGCGGGAGTGCGGGAGGAAGCCCGGGCGGTCGTCGCGACGGTCGCGGTTGAACGGCCGGTCGCTGCCCCGGTGACCACCGCGCTCGTCCCGGCGGAAGCCGCCGCGCTCGCCGCGGTCCCGGTCGAAGGAACGGCCACCGCGGTCGTCCCGGCGGTCGCGGTCGAACGGACGGCGCTCGTCCCGGCGCTCGAAGCCACGGTCGCCCCGGTCCTCGCGGCGCTCGAAGGAACGGCCACCGCGGTCGTCGCGGCGGTCGCGGTCGAACGGACGGCGCTCGTCCCGGCGGTCACTCCGGTCGTCGCGGCGCTCGAAGCCGCCGCGCTCGCCACGGTCCCGGTCGAAGGAACGGCCACCCCGGTCGTCGCGGCGGTCACGGTCGAACGGGCGACGGTCGTCACGGCGCTCGAAGCCGCGGCCACCACGCTCGTCGCGACGGTCACCCCGGTCCTCACGGCGCTCGAAACCCCGCTCGCCACGGTCGGCCCGGTCCCGGTCGAAGCCGCGCCGCTCCCGGCGCTCGTACGGCGCCGGGGCCGCCGGACGCTCCTCGCGCGCGGTCTCCCGCTCGGCCGTCTGCTCGGCGGCCGCGAGTTCCTCGGCGGCCGTCGCCTGCGCCTCGGCCACGGCGGCCTCCGGGTCCTCGCCGCGCTCGCGGGCGACCCGGGCGACCAGCCGGTCGGCCTCCTCGCGCAGTTCGGCGGCACGGCGCTGGGCGCGCTCCAGCTGCTTGGTGAGCTGGGCGACCTCGCGCTCGGCCTGCTGGGCGGCGTTCGCGGCGGACTCGGCCTGGACCTCGGTCATGGAGCGGGCGCCGGTGATCTCGGCGACCTCCGGGTCGAAGGCGGCGCCGCCCTGGATGATGTGGCGGGCCGCGTCGACGCCGGCGTCCTCCATCAGGCGGAAGATCTGGCGCCGCTGGTGCGGCAGGGAGAGCGAGACGACGGTGCCGGTGCGGCCCGCACGGGCGGTACGGCCGGCGCGGTGCAGGTAGTCCTTGTGGTCGCCGGCCGGGTCCACGTTCAGGACCAGGTCGATGCCGTCGACGTGGATGCCGCGGGCGGCGACGTCGGTGGCGACCAGGACGTTGACGTACCCGTCCTTGAAGTCGGCCAGGGTGCGGGTGCGGGCGCCCTGGGTCATGCCGCCGTGCAGCGCGTCGGCCTTCACGCCGGCCTCGCGCAGCTGCTCGGCGACGCGGTCGGCGCCCAGCTGGGTGCGGACGAAGATGATCGTGCGGCCCTTGCGGGAGGCGATCGCGGCGGTGACCGGCGCCTTGTCCTTGGGCTTCACGATGAGGATGTGGTGCGACATGGTCGTCACCGCGCCCTGGGCCGCGTCCACCTCGTGCGAGACCGGCTCGTTCAGGTAGCGGTCGACCAGGGTCTTGATCTCGTTCTCCATGGTGGCGGAGAAGAGCATGCGCTGGCCGTCGGCCGGAACCTGGTCGAGCAGCTCGGTGACCTCGGGCAGGAAGCCCAGGTCGGACATCTGGTCGGCCTCGTCGAGCACGGCGATCTGCACGTCCTCGAGCGAGCAGGCGCCGCGGTTGATGATGTCGCGCAGCCGGCCCGGGGTGGCGACGAGGATGTCGACGCCGCGCTCCAGGGCGTAGATCTGGTTGCCCATGGAGGTGCCGCCGCAGACGACCTTCATCTTCAGGCCGAGGACGTCGCCGTACGGCTGGAGGGCGTCGGCGACCTGCATGGCCAGCTCGCGGGTCGGGGTGAGGATGACGGCGCGGGGCCGCTTCTTCTCGGTGCGGCCGCCGGCCAGCCGGGCCAGGGTCGGCAGGCCGAAGGAGAGGGTCTTGCCGGAGCCGGTGCGGCCCCGGCCGAGGATGTCCTTGCCGGCCAGGGCGTCCGGGATGGTCGCGGCCTGGATGGGGAAGGGGGTGGTCACGCCGTTCTGCGCGAGCTTGCGCACGACGCCCTCGGGCAGGCCGAGGTCGGCGAAGGTGGTCTGGGGGGTCTGGTTCTGGGGGGTGTCAGCGGCCTCGGGGGCCTCGGTGATCTCGGACGTCGCGTCGGCGAGGTCGCCCTCGAACTCGGCGAGCTCGTTCTCGGACACGACGAACTGATCAGTACTGGACACGGACATGCGAATGCGAAACCTTCCGGAGTCTCTTCGGCACGCGCCCGTCAACTCCGTGATTCGCTCACGACCGCCTCAATGCGGTCCGCCACGGCAAAGGAGAGTACGCGCCACACGGCGCGCTCTGTGTTGGCGCCGGGCAAATGGGATCAAACGATCTGCCACCATACGCACTCACCACCCCCGAAGGCAAACTGCGCCCGTCCCCGCAGGTCAGGCCCCGCCCCGCACACCGTTCCCCGCGCTCACACCGCCGCCCCCGCCGCGGGCTCCGGTGCCGGTTCGCGCTCGACGAGCTGCGACCCCGGCCCCTCGTGCGCCGAGGAGGACGGCTCGGCCGACGGCGGCGCGGAGGTCACCGGTGGCGGGGTCGAGGCCGGCGGCGCGGGCGGGGCTGAGGTGGCCGGCGGGGTCGGCGGCGCCTTGGTCGGCGCGGGGTCGCCGGGCCGGACGGTCGTGCCCGGCTTCGCCGGTGCCGCGGTCGCGCTCTTCTCGCCGGACGGGGTGGCCGAGGGGGAGGCCGAGTCCCCGTCCCGCTTCGCCTTGCGGTCGTGCCCGTGCTTGTCGTCGCCCGCCTTGCCGTCGTGCCCGCCGAAGCCGCCGGCGCCTTCGACCGGGCCGCCGTCGGGCGCCTCGCCGCCGTGCCGGCCGGCCGAGTGCGCGGGCCTGGCCCGGCCCGCGTCGTCACCCACGTTCACACAGCCGGCGGCCGCGGCGAGGGTCAGCGCCGTGACGGTGAGCCGGACGGGTACGGACAAGGGGCGCACGGCGGCCACCTCCGGAGGCGAGAGGAGAAGTCAACCTCCCCAACTCCCGCCGCCCACAAGAGGACACGCGCCGCGCCGTATCGGGCTCATCCGTAGCCGAGGGAGTGCAGCCGGGCGTCGTCGATGCCGAAGTGGTGGGCGATCTCGTGCACGACGGTCACCTCGGTCTCCGCGACGACGTCCTCCCTGCTGTCGCACATCCGCAAGGTCGGCCCGCGATAGATGGTGATCCGGTCCGGCAGCACCCCCGCGTACCACTCGCCCCGGTCGGTCAGGGGGGTGCCCTCGTACAGGCCGAGCAGCTCGGGATCGTCGGCGGGCGGTTCGTCCTCCACGAACACCGCCACGTTGTCCATGAGCCGCATCAGCTCCGGCGGGATCCGGTCGAGCGCCTCGGCGACCAGTTCCTCGAACTCCTCGCGCGTCATCTCCAGCACATGGTCATTGTCCGGTACCGGGCGCCGTACGAGACCGGTGCGGCACCGCATATCCGCCCCCGCACCCGGGCATACGGCCCCAATGGTCCGCGTCCCCGTCACAGTGTTCCGCAGGATGACGACCCGTCTGCGCCACCTCACGGCGACCCGCCTGCTCCCCGCCTTCCGCCGCACCCACCGCACCCGCCCGCTCCCCGCCCTGGAGCTCGCCGCGCGTCCCCACCCGTGGCTCCGCGCCCTCGGGCTGACGGCGGTCGTGCTGGTCGGCGCCTGGCTGGGGCTGCTGATCGTCGGGAACGTACGGGCCCCGGTCGGTCCCATGAACACGACGATGGCGCTGCGCCCGTCCCTGGCCGGCGGCACGAAGATCAACGTCTCCCCGCTGGGCGCGCTGAGCCTGGACACCCATGTGGCGCCCGTCCGCCTGGACGTGAACGTGGACCAGCTCGACCCGCTGCGCTCCCAGGCCCTGGTCGACCATCCCGAGCGGATCTCCGGCCTCCAGGACGAGATCGCCCAGGACGTCGAGCACGGCACGCTGGACCTGGCGGTGCGCTCCTGTGCCGCGGTGGTCGCCGGAGCCACCGCCCTCGGCCTCGCCGTCTACCGCAGGCCCCGCCGGGCCCTGGCCGCCGGCGGCCTGGCACTGGCCCTGCTGGCCGCGTCGGGGGCGAGCGCGTACGCCACGTGGAACCCGAAGTCGGTGCTGGAGCCGAGGTTCTCCGGGCTGCTCAGCTCGGCGCCGGCGGTGGTCGGCAACGCGCGCAGCATCGTCACCGACTTCGACGTCTACCAGAAGGAGCTGGCCCGCCTGGTGACGAACGTGACGAAGCTCTACGACGTCACCTCCACGCTCCCGGCCTACCAGCCGGACCCCTCCACCATCCGGGTCCTGCACGTCTCCGACATCCACCTCAACCCGGCGAGCTGGAAGATCATCGCCTCGCTGGTGGAGCAGTACAAGGTGAACGTGATCGTCGACTCCGGCGACACGATGGATCACGGTACGGCGGCGGAGAACGGCTTCCTGGACCCGATCCGGGGTCTGGGCGTGCCGTACGTCTGGGTGCGGGGCAATCACGACTCCCGGACCACCCAGCGCTATCTGGAGCGGATGAAGAACGTGCACGTCCTGGACGACGGCCGGGCGGAGACCGTGGCAGGCCTGCGGTTCGCGGGAATCGGCGACCCGCAGTTCACCCCGGACCGCTCGGTGGCGCCCGGCGGGAACGCGGCCGAGCAGCTGGCGGGCGACCGGCTGGCCAGCGCCCTGCGCGACCAGCGGGCGGGCGGCACCCCGGTCGACGTCGCGATCGCCCACGAGCCGTCCGCGGCCCGTGAGACGGACGGCGAGGTGCCGCTGGTGCTGTGCGGCCATCTGCACCACGAAGGGGACGAGATGCTGCGGTACGGCACCCGGCTGCGTATGGAGGGCTCCACGGGCGGCAGCGGACTGCGCGCGGTGGAGCACCAGTACCCCGCTCCCGTCGAGGCCTCGATCCTCTACTTCGACCGCGACAGCCACCGTCTGCAGGCCTGGGACGCGATCAAACTGGGCGGGCTCGGAGAGACGACGGCCGAGGTCAGCCGCCATCTGGCGGACGAGAACCGCCCGAAGGCCGGATCATCCCCGGGCACCCCGTCCCCCTCCTCCCCGACCGCGTCGACCCCCTCGCCCTAAACCGTTTTGGCGATACTCCCCGCCATCCCATATGCTTCTCACGTCCCCGACGCGCTGACGAAGCGCCCAGGCGGGCCGATAGCCCTCATCGTCTAGCGGCCTAGGACGCCGCCCTTTCAAGGCGGTAGCACGGGTTCGAATCCCGTTGGGGGCACGCAATACCGTGTGCGACACTGTTGCATGCACGCTGGGTCCTGTGGAGCAGTTTGGAGTGCTCGCCACCCTGTCAAGGTGGAGGCCGCGGGTTCAAATCCCGTCAGGACCGCTGGTGTTTCACGTGAAACACCGTGGCTGGGTAGCTCAGTTGGTACGAGCGTCCGCCTGAAAAGCGGAAGGTCGCCGGTTCGACCCCGGCCCCAGCCACCGCCGTCCTATCAGGGCGTACGGCCCCACCGAAGATCTTCGGTGGGGCCGTTTCAGTGTCGGTTACGCCAACCGGTACGCCCCGTGCTCCGCGTGAGGAAGGTTTCGTACTCCACCGCCGGTCAGGCTGTCGAGGTGACTGACATACCGCTGCCCGCGGACCGCGTGGAACTCCGTTACGTCACACCTTTGAGGCGATGGTCATGACGCGAATCATCAGTGTGGTAACACCCGTCTACGACGGAGGGGAGGGATACCTGCTCGACGCCTACGAGTCTCTCCAGGCTGAGCGTGACCGTCTCCCCGATGGATGGGACGTTCAGTGGCTCGTCCAGGAAGACGGGACCACGGGCAGGCCACTCAACGCCCTCCCAAACGAGTCCTGGATCTCGCCCGGAACGGGGAGCAAGGGCGGTGCCGGGGCGGCCCGCACGCTGGCCCTGTCGCGAGCAACCGGCGAGCTGGTACGCACACTGGACGCAGACGACTTGATCGCACCCGGGGGCTTGGTCCGGGACATCGCCGCGATGGAAGATCACCCGGAGATGGGATGGTGCGTCTCCGCAGGGCTGGACCTGCTGCCGGACGGCTCCACGGTCGCGGGACCCTATGACCCCCCGGAAGGTCCCCTCACTTACGAGACGCTGCTGGCCGCGTTCGATGAGGACCGCTTTCCCGTCATGGGGCAGCAGCTGACCGCGCGAACGCCGCTGCTGCTTTCGGTCGGGGCGTGGCCGCCGCTCCCCGCTTGGGAGACGGTCGCTGTCGTTCTTCTCTGCGCTGCCGCATCCGACGGGTGGATGATCGAAGCTCCTGGCGGCTTTTATCGCAAGCATGCTGCTCAATCGACCGCGCAACCGGGGTACGTCGGCATCACTGACGCGGATCAGCTCCGAGTCGTCGTCAGAGCGCAGGCGGAAGCCCTGCACGCCACCGGCTGGCGGTGGCCGGCGGGCGGTTCTGTTCCAGGTCAGCCCCGGGCCGTCCCTGGGCCGTCCGGGGACGTCGCATCCGCCAAGGCGTTGTAGTGCAGGTCGTACTCGGGTACGACGGTGTACGTCGACGTGCAGGTGACCGTGGTCCCGGACGTGCACGTGGTCTCGCTGGGCGAGTGGGACGCCTACCACCCGGCACCCCGGCCCCCTATGATCGGGCGACGCCCCGCCGGGACGCGGCCTGAAAAGGTGCGCGGCCTTCGTCGTACGGGGCATGGTCGTACTGGTCTGTGGGGGGATCCGTGGCGGACGACACCGAGGTGGAGAAGACGCGGGCGCGGTACGGACTGCTCGCTGTCATCGTCAGCAATCTCGCGATCGCCGGTGTCGCGATGTTCGGTGTGTGGCGGCTCGACGGGGACGAGTCGGTGATCGTCGGCATCCTGACCGCCGCGTTCACCGCCGTGAGCAGCATGACGACCGCCTATCTGGGCATCAAGGCCGTCGCCAACACGGCGAAGTCGATCGGCCTGAGGGACGCGACGGCCTCTCGCCCCGCCGACCCTGGCTCCCCCGCGGCGCCCGCTCAGCACACCGGCCCGGCTCCCGCCACGGCGCCCGCTCAGCGCACCGGTTCCTAGGACGGCGTGGGCGGCTCCTCCGGGCGGCCGCCGGGGTGGCGGTGCCGCCAGGTCAGGAACACCGTGCAGGAGACGACCGTCCAGCCCGCCAGTACCAGGAAGGGAAAGGCGTGCTGGTGGCCGCGGAAGTACACCGCGGTGTGCTGGGCGTTCACCGAGGCGCCGGGCGGCAGCCAGCGGCCGATGGCGCCGAGCGCGGACGGCAGCAGCGGCCAGGAGACCGCGCCGCCGGACGACGGGTTGCCGAGCAGCACCATCAGCGCCCAGGTCGGCAGCATGGCCCACCGTCCGACCAGGGTGTTGAACATCGTGAACACCATGCCCGCGGTGAGCATCGTCAGGGCGAGGATCGCCCACGACTCCGCGAACGGCAGCTTCAGCGCCCCCAGCCACCAGTCGACCACCGCGGCGATCGTGAACCCGCCGAGCAGGGCGTAGGCGACGATGTAGGCGATGCGCTCCAGGGGGTTCAGCGCCCGGGCGTGCACGCTGAGCTGGATGGCGCCGACGAATCCGACGATCCCGGCGGCGAGCGAGATGTAGAAGATCGCGAGTCCTCTCGGATCGCCCCGCTGCAGTGGCTTGAGGTCGCGGACCAGCACGGTGGTGCCGGTGGCCTTGCCCACCTTCGCCCCGGCCTCCGCGAGCACCTGCGCGACCGTCGCGCCGGACGCGCCGGACACGTCCAGGACGATCGACCGGCCGCCGGCGGGGGCATCGACGACCGCGAACACCTTCTGCTGGTCGACCGCGCCGACGGCGTCCCGCCTGCTGCCGTACGGATGGAGCTTCAGGGAGGCATGCAGGGCCTGCTCCATGCCCCCGATGAAGCGCCGGGCCGCCGGCGCGTCGTAGGCGCCGGTCACCGCCGCGGGGATGCTGTGCGGGGTCGGGTTGGCCATGGCGTAGGTGTACGAGCCCGCGAAGAGGCCCGCCGCGGCGGCGATGAGCAGGAGGAGGACCGTCGCGGGGAGGAAGGGGGACCGTTTGAAGGCCGTCCAGCGCGAATCGGACATACCGGCTACTTTGGCAGCTCGGCAGGCGGCTGGCGCTCCGAGTCAAATGGTTCGCGTGTTTTTCGGCCGGGGTGAGATCCTGGGTCGCGTATGTCTACGCACCCAGCCCCCGCTCTCGGCACCCTCGCCCCCCGTCTGACCGAGCTGTCGCTGCGCGACGCGCACCGGCTCGGCCGGCGGCTCGAGGGCGCGCGCAAGATCCGTAAGCCGGAGGCCCGCGCCGCCGTCCTCGCCGAGATCGAGGCGGAGGTCGGCAAGGCCGAGGCCCGCATGGCCGAGCGGCGCGCCCGCGTGCCCGCCGTCGGCTACCCGGAGCAGCTGCCGGTCAGCCAGAAGAAGGACGAGATCGCGGCCGCCATCCGCGATCACCAGGTCGTCATCGTGGCCGGTGAGACCGGCTCCGGCAAGACCACGCAGATCCCGAAGATCTGTCTGGAGCTGGGCCGCGGCGTGCGCGGCATGATCGGGCACACCCAGCCCCGGCGCATCGCCGCCCGGACCGTCGCCGAGCGCGTGGCGGAGGAGCTGAAGACGCCCCTCGGCGAGGCCGTCGGCTGGAAGGTGCGGTTCACCGACCAGGTGAACCCGGACGCCACCTTCATCAAGCTGATGACGGACGGCATCCTGCTCGCCGAGATCCAGACCGACCGCGAGCTGCGCGCCTACGACACGATCATCATCGACGAGGCCCACGAGCGGTCCCTCAACATCGACTTCCTGCTCGGCTACCTGGCCCAGCTGCTGCCGAAGCGGCCGGACCTGAAGGTCGTCATCACCTCGGCGACCATCGACCCCGAGCGGTTCTCCCGGCACTTCGGCGACGCCCCGATCATCGAGGTCAGCGGCCGGACCTACCCGGTCGAGGTGCGCTACCGGCCGCTGCTGGAGGAGGACTCCGAGGACGCCGACCGCGACCAGATCACCGCGATCTGCGACGCCGTCGAGGAACTCCAGGCCGAAGGCCCCGGCGACATCCTCGTCTTCCTCTCCGGGGAGCGCGAGATCCGGGACACCGCGGATGCCCTGGAGAAGAAGAAGTACCGGTTCACGGAGATCCTTCCGCTGTACGCCCGGCTCTCGCACGCCGAGCAGCACCGGGTGTTCCAGCCGCACACCGGGCGCAGGATCGTGCTGGCCACGAATGTCGCCGAGACGTCCCTGACGGTGCCCGGCATCAAGTACGTCATCGACCCCGGCTTCGCCCGGATCAGCCGCTACAGCCACCGCACCAAGGTCCAGCGGCTGCCCATCGAGCCGATCTCGCAGGCCAGCGCCAACCAGCGCAAGGGCCGCTGCGGCCGTACGAGCGACGGCATCTGCATCCGCCTGTACTCCGAGGAGGACTTCCTCGCCCGCCCGGAGTTCACGGACGCCGAGATCCTGCGGACGAACCTGGCCTCCGTCATCCTGCAGATGACCGCGGCCGGCCTCGGCGACATCGAGAAGTTCCCCTTCATCGACCCGCCGGACCACCGCAACATCCGCGACGGCGTGCAGCTGCTGCAGGAGCTGGGCGCGCTGGACCCGGCGCAGAAGGACCCGCGCAAGCGCCTCACCGAGACCGGCCGCAAGCTGGCCCAGCTGCCCGTCGACCCGCGTCTGGCCCGGATGGTCCTGGAGGCCGACAAGAACGGCTGCGTCCGCGAGGTCATGGTCATCGCGGCGGCCCTGTCCATCCAGGACCCGCGCGAGCGTCCGGCCGACAGGCAGACCCAGGCCGACCAGCAGCACGCCCGCTTCAAGGACGAGACCAGCGACTTCCTCGCCTACCTCAACCTGTGGCGGTACATCCGCGAGCAGCAGAAGGAGCGGGGCTCCAGCTCGTTCCGCCGGATGTGCAAGCAGGAGTACCTGAACTTCCTGCGCATCCGCGAATGGCAGGACATCTACACCCAGCTGCGCACGGTCGCCAAGCAGATGGGCATGCACCTCGAGGAGCCTTCGGCGGGTACTGACGCCCCCGCCGACCGCATCCACGTCTCGCTGCTCGCCGGCCTCCTGTCCCACATCGGGATGAAGGACGTACGCGACGGCAGCAAGAACGAGTACCTGGGCGCCCGCAACGCCAAGTTCGCGATCTTCCCGGGTTCGGCGCTGTTCAAGAAGCAGCCGAAGTTCGTGATGTCGGCCGAGCTGGTGGAGACCTCCCGGCTCTGGGCGCGGGTCAACGCGAAGATCGAGCCGGAGTGGGTCGAACCGCTCGCCGGGCATCTACTGAAGCGGACGTACAGCGAGCCGCACTGGGAGAAGGACCAGGCGGCCGTGATGGCGTACGAGAAGGTCACGCTGTACGGCGTCCCGATCATCGCCCAGCGCAAGGTGAACTACGGCCGGATCGACCCCGAGGTCAGCCGCGAGCTGTTCATCCGCAACGCGCTGGTCGAGGGCGACTGGCGTACGCACCACAAGTTCTTCGCCGACAACCGCAGGCTGCTGAGCGAGGTCGAGGAGCTGGAGCACCGGGCGCGGCGCCGGGACATCGTGGTCGACGACGAGACGCTGTTCGACTTCTACGACCAGCGGGTGCCCGGACACGTCGTGTCCGGCGCGCACTTCGACTCCTGGTGGAAGCGCAAGCGGCAGGAGCAGCCGGACTTCCTGGACTTCGAGCGGGAGATGCTCATCCGGGAGTCGGCGGAGGCGGTCACCAAGGCCGACTACCCGGACACCTGGCGGCAGGGCAACCTGAAGTTCCGGGTCACCTACCAGTTCGAGCCGGGCGCGGACGCCGACGGCGTGACCGTCCACATCCCGCTCCAGGTGCTCAACCAGGTCACGGACGAGGGCTTCGACTGGCAGATCCCGGGCCTGCGCGAGGAGGTCGTGACGGAGCTGATCCGCTCCCTCCCCAAGCCGATCCGCCGCAACTACGTCCCCGCGCCGAACTACGCGAAGGCGTTCCTGGAGAAGGCGGTGCCCCTCCAGGAGCCGCTGACGGTGACGATGGCCCGCGAGCTGAAGCGGATGGTCGGCGTGCCGTTCGAGGCCGACGACTTCGACTGGTCCAAGGTCCCCGACCATCTGAAGATCACCTTCCGGATCGTCGACGAGCGACGCCGGAAGCTGGCCGAGGACAAGGACCTTCAGGCCCTGAAGCTGCGCCTGAAGCCGAAGGCCCGCAAGGCCCTCTCCCAGGCAGCGGCGGCGACCGCGTCCCGCGAGGGCGGCGAGTCCCTGGAGCGCACGGGCCTGACCGACTGGACGATCGGCACGCTCACCCGTGTCTTCGAGACCCGCCGCGCCGGCCAGCCGGTCAAGGCCTACCCGGCCCTGGTCGACGACGGCGACACGGTCTCGGTCCGCCTCTTCGACACGGAGGCCGAGCAGGCCGAGGCGATGTGGAAGGGCACCCGGCGGCTGATCCTGCGCAACATCCCGGTGAACCCGGCGAAGTTCGCGTCCGAGAAGCTGACGAACGCCCAGAAGCTGGCGCTGTCCGCGAACCCGCACGGCTCGATCCAGGCCCTCTTCGACGACTGCGCGATGGCGGCGGCCGACAAGCTGATCGCGGACTTCGGCGGCCCGGCGTGGGACGAGGAGTCGTACCGCAAGCTGTACGACAGGGTGCGCGCGGAGATCGTCGACACGACGGTCCGTACGGTCGCCCAGGTGCAGCAGGTGCTGGCCGCGTGGCAGGCCTGTGAGCGCCGTCTGAAGGCCGTGCAGAGCCCGGCGCTGCTGGCGAACCTGACGGACGTCCGCAAGCAGCTGGACGCCCTGGTGAAGCCGGGGTTCGTCACGTGGGCCGGCATACGGCGCCTCCCCGACCTGATGCGCTACCTGGTGGCGGCGGACCGGCGTCTGCAGCAGATGCCGACGAACGTCCAGCGGGACACCACGCGTATGGAGAAGGTCCACGAGATGCAGGACGAGTACGCCTGGCTCCTGGAGCAGCTCCCCCAGGGCCGTCCGGTGCCGCAGCAGGTCCTGGACATCCGCTGGATGATCGAGGAGCTGAGGGTCAGTTACTTCGCCCACGCCCTCGGCACCGCGTACCCCGTCTCCGACAAGCGGATCGTGAAGGCGATCGACTCGGCAGTGCCGTGACAGCACACGCACAGGGAGTGAGTTCGACCAGGCGGCCTCGCCTCCTGTACAGTCTCTTCTCGCAGCGCAGTGCACAACCAAAGCGCCGCGAAACCTGGTCCTGTGGAGCAGTTTGGAGTGCTCGCCACCCTGTCAAGGTGGAGGCCGCGGGTTCAAATCCCGTCAGGACCGCAGAAACGACTGAGGCCCGCACCCGAAAGGGATGCGGGCCTCAGTCATACACCCATCACCGCCCCGCCTCACCCGGAGGCCGCGCCCGCGGCGAAGCCGCGATCAAGCGCTGCGCGTCCCTTCAGGGCCGCAGAGCGGGCTCGCGGCCGTCAAGGGTGCATGGCCGCCCCACCGGCCCTCGTCGCCCTGCCACGGCGCTCCGGGGCGGTGGAGCCCCCTGAAGCCGCCCTCTCTTCGCCTCCGCCGCAGGCGCTCGGCACCTTGACGGCGTCACATTCCGTCGGTACCCAGAAGACAGGGCCCGTTCCCCTGTGCGGTCCGCGGAGGTGGGGTATGGCGGCATCGGTCAGGCACGAGACGCGGGCGCTGCTCAGGGCGCATCTGTCGGCCGCGTCGTCCTACCGGCATCTCACCCGCCACTGTCCCATCTGCCATCACCTCCTGCGGCTGGCGATGGACGCCGGCTCGCGGGACCTCGAGGCGAGCGACGAGGAAGCCGAGGACGAACGTCCCCGCACCGCCTGACCCCGTCCGAGCCCCAACACCCGTGCAGGCGTGGGACGCTGGCACGGCACCGCTCCTTTAGCGCACTCGTG
The DNA here is from genome assembly GCF_036345995.1 of Streptomyces sp. NBC_00557. NCBI lineage: Bacteria > Bacillati > Actinomycetota > Actinomycetes > Kitasatosporales > Streptomycetaceae > Streptomyces > Streptomyces sp. NBC_00557. The sequence continues at coordinate 4,282,659 of NZ_CP107796.1, read as the reverse complement.
CCGCCGGCAACAACAGCCGAGCCATGTGACGGGAGTCACCGCATGAGTTTCCGAAAGGGCGGTACTTACCCCGGTCCTACAACGGGTCAATTTAATATGTGCAATTGCACTGCTCTCAGGGCTGCCCCACAGCCGTTCCGACACCCCCGCCCAGACTCCGACAAGGCCGCGCACACGTACGGCACTCGCACCCCGGCCGCGCACAAAAAAGATCGCGCTGGACCCGGCGGAGTCCAGCGCGATCGACGACGCACCCTGTGTCGCTGCCTACAACGTTCTCTTCGGCTTGGGCGAGGGCCCTGTTGGGGCAGGTCCCGCGTCGCTTGGAGCTAGGGTTCCGGGCGCCTCGGCGGGTTGGGGGACCAGCCGTATTGCCCGGTTATGCGGTTGTTCAGGCCTCGCTGCGCTGCTGCGGGATACCCGCGAGCAGAGCGCGGACCTCGGCCTCGCGGTAGCGGCGGTGCCCGCCGAGCGTACGGATGGACGTGAGCTTGCCGGCCTTCGCCCACCGCGTGACCGTCTTGGGGTCGACGCGGAACATCGTGGCGACCTCAGCCGGGGTCAGCAGCGGCTCGGCATCAGGGGTGCGAGCGGTCATGAGCGGCCTCCTCGGGAGAACCGAACCTTCTCGGTTCTTTCCTCTAAATTCTGCACCTTGACCCGCGTTGCCCGAAATGGCGGACGCGAGTCGAGTCGGTTATAGGACGAACGGCTTGTCCTCGGCACTACAACTACACCATCTGTCCAGCCGCGTCGGCCAAACCGATGGAATTGCCCTCCCAGGTGTCCATCAGCGACGGAAGCCGATGGACCATGCCATAGCGGACAGTCACGCCACTGTGACGATCAGTCACAGGACGATCAGGAGTCACGAGACCCCCCAAAGCGTGCAATGCTGAGAATCCGCCCACATTGGAGCACAGTTGGGCGAACGGAGTCCTCCCCGGACTCCTTGTCCTATTTTGGCATGAGGGGCGGCACTTAGGGCAAGGCTCTTGTAAGTGCTGTCCATCACCCTTGAGACAAAAGTCCAGATCGGGACCATCGTCCCGTGAGCGGGTCAAGTGGCCTAGACCGTACGCTGTTCGACGCCGTTCGAGCCGTGACCTACGTCACTCTCGCCGCGATCCGGGAACCTCAGTTCGCCGAGCGCCGGTCCCGCACCGCGCGCCACCGCTCCACGAGCCGCGCGTAGGCCTCCCCGGCCGCCGCCCCGTCGCCCCGGCGCAGCGCGTCGATGCCCTCGGCCACGTCCGCGGCCGAGTGGTCGCCCTCCAGCTCACCGGCCGGCAGCACATGCACCAGGCCGCCGTAGTCCAGCTCCACCAGCGAGCGCGGATGGAACTCCTCCAGCCAGCGCCCGACGTCCACGAGACCGTCGATCAGCGGCCCCTCCTCCACGGTGTCCCGCAGCGTGCGCAGCGCCCGCGCCACCCGGCGCCGGGCCTGCACCATGGGCGTGCGGTAGCGCAGCAGCGGCGGCACGTCGGCGGTGCCCTTCTCGTACTGCCGCTCCCCGTCGGAGACCAGCACGAACCAGTTCAGCGGCACCTGCCAGGTCGCCGTGCGGATCCACGGGCGGGCGTCGGGGTTGCGGGCCAGCCAGCGCTCGTAGTCCTGGGCGGCCTGGCGCCGTACGACCGGGGGCAGCACGGCGTCCAGGACGGGTGCCGGCAGCTCCTCGGCCAGCTCGCCGAGCGCCTGCCAGCCGCGCAGCCGGGTCCGCCAGGGGCACACGCAGACCACGCCGTCGACCTCCGCCACGAAGGCGTCGCTGCTCTCGTGCACGGGCACCGCGACCGGCGGGGTGGGCAGCAAGTCGGCGAGGGAGCGGCGCAGTTCGTCCTGGTAGGTGGGGCGGTCGGGGCGGCGGGCGTAGCGCGCCCAGTGGTCGCGCTCCGGCTCGGGGAAGGCGCCCAGCGGCTCGTACACGCGCAGGTACGCGGCATAGGGGACGACCACGGAGGACACCTTCGGCACGCCTGCTCCCTCCCCATCGGGTCCGCCTCGAAACCACTGCAAATCGTCCCACGGTCATGCGTGCGGAAGCGGCACGGGAGAGTGATCCTGAACACTGCACGGATGGTGGTCGCACCAAGGCTCTACGCTCATGTCTGCGGCCCACCGGCCGCGCATGGCACCCCGCCACCCTCCCCCACCACCAGTGGGGGTGCCCCCAGGGGTCCACCCCACAACGTCGCTCTTTACACAGGAGTCACCACAGTGACCGACGTAATTGGCGCACCTGCCGATGTCCTGCACACCCTGTTCCACTCGGACCAGGGAGGCCACGAGCAGGTCGTGCTCTGCCAGGACCGCGCCACCGGCCTGAAGGCCGTGATCGCCATCCACTCCACCGCCCTGGGCCCGGCCCTCGGCGGCACGCGCTTCTACCCGTACGCGACCGAGGCCGAGGCGGTCGCCGACGCCCTCAACCTCGCGCGCGGCATGTCGTACAAGAACGCCATGGCCGGTCTCGACCACGGCGGCGGCAAGGCCGTGATCATCGGCGACCCGGAGCGCGACAAGACCGAGGAGCTGCTGCTCGCCTACGGCCGCATGGTCGCCTCGCTCGGCGGGCGCTACGTCACCGCCTGCGACGTCGGCACGTACGTCGCCGACATGGACGTCGTGGCCCGCGAGTGCCGCTGGACCACCGGCCGCTCCCCCGAGAACGGCGGCGCCGGCGACTCCTCCGTCCTCACCGCCTTCGGCGTCTACCAGGGCATGCGCGCCTCCGCCCAGCACCTGTGGGGCGACCCCTCGCTGCGCGACCGCAAGGTCGGCATCGCCGGCGTCGGCAAGGTCGGCCGTCACCTGGTCGGGCACCTGCGCGACGAGGGCGCCGAGGTCGTGATCACCGATGTGCGCAAGGACGCCGTCCAGCGGATCCTCGAACAGTACCCCGCGGGCGTGACGGCGGTCGCCGGCACCGAGGACCTGATCCGGCTCGAGGGGCTCGACATCTACGCGCCCTGCGCGCTCGGCGGCGCCCTGAACGACGACTCCGTCCCGGTGCTGACCGCCAGAGTGGTGTGCGGCGCGGCCAACAACCAGCTCGCCCACCCCGGTGTGGAGAAGGACCTCGCCGACCGGGGGATCCTCTACGCGCCGGACTACGTGGTGAACGCGGGCGGTGTCATCCAGGTCGCCGACGAGCTGCACGGGTTCGACTTCGACCGGTGCAGGGCGAAGGCCGCGAAGATCTTCGACACCACGCTCGCAATCTTCGCACGTGCGAAGGATGACGGGATTCCGCCGGCCGCCGCGGCCGACCGGATCGCCGAGCAGCGGATGGCCGAGGCGCGCTCCGGGCACGCTCCGCAGTGATCCGGTCGCACAGGTGAGCGGTACCCGTCGGCGGGAACTTGGAGAGAACTCTCACTTCCACCGGCGGGTCGTTCCCCGATAAGTGGTTAAAATCGCCACTGACCAGCGAGGACAGGGCGCCTCGACGGTCCTGCGCACACGCGCGTGCTGCGGGCGACGTACCGTATGGGCGCGGGCTCAGGTACCGTGGAAGCCCTACGGACCGGCCTCTCCATGGAGAGTCCGTTCCAGATCATGAACGCGTGTCAGACTCTGGGGCCGTCGAGCCCCGTCGTTGAGGGGGTCGAGCCATGGGGCGCGGCCGGGCCAAGGCCAAGCAGACGAAGGTCGCCCGCCAGCTGAAGTACAACAGCGGTGGGACGGACCTCTCACGCCTGGCCGAGGAGCTGGGCGCATCGACGTCGCCGTCGAACCAGTCGCCGAACGGTGACCGCTTCGAGGACGCCGATGAGCATGACGACGACGACCTGTACCGTCGGTACGCCGACCTCTACGAGGACGACGACGAGGATGAGGACGAGAGTCCTCACCAGCACCGTCGCGGCGCTTGACCTTGCATTGACCAGTCCGGTCGGTGGCACTGCCACCGACCGGTTTCTGTGCTGTCGGCACGGTCGCCGGCCGCGGGATCAGGCGGCGTAGTCTCCGACCAGCTCCGCGCCGGTCTCCTTCGCGCCCCGGTCGGTGATCTCGCCGGCCACCCAGGCGTCGACTCCGCGGTCGGCCAGGGTCGCGAGGGCGACGTCGGCGGACTCCGCGGGGACGATCGCCATCATGCCGACGCCCATGTTCAGGGTCTTCTCCAGCTCGAGGCGCTCGACGTTCCCGGTCCTGCCGACCAGGTCGAAGATGGCGCCCGGGGTCCAGGTGGAGCGGTCGACGACGGCGTGCAGCGCGTCGGGGATCACGCGGGCCAGGTTGGCCGCGAGTCCGCCGCCGGTGATGTGGCTGAACGCGTGCACATCGGTGGTGCGGGTCAGCGCCAGGCAGTCCAGCGAGTAGATCTTCGTGGGCTCCAGCAGCTCCTCGCCGAGGGTGCGGCCGAGCTCGGCGACCTCGGACTCCAGGGCCAGGCCGGCCGTGTTCAGCAGGACGTGGCGGACCAGGGAGTACCCGTTGGAGTGAAGCCCGGAGGACGCCATGGCGATCACCGCGTCGCCCGAGCGGATGCGGTCCGCGCCGAGCAGCCGGTCGGCCTCCACGACGCCCGTACCGGCCCCGGCGACGTCGAAGTCGTCCTCGCCCAGCAGACCGGGGTGTTCGGCCGTCTCGCCGCCCACCAGGGCGCATCCGGCGAGCACACAGCCCTCCGCGATGCCCTTCACGATGGCCGCGACGCGCTCGGGATGGACCTTGCCGACGCAGATGTAGTCGGTCATGAACAGCGGCTCGGCGCCGCACACCACGATGTCGTCCATGACCATGGCGACCAGGTCGTGGCCGATCGTGTCGTAGACACCCATGCGGCGCGCGACGTCGACCTTCGTGCCGACGCCGTCGGTGGCGGAGGCGAGCAGCGGGCGCTCGTAGCGCTTGAGGGCGGAGGCGTCGAAGAGTCCGGCGAAGCCGCCGAGACCGCCGAGGACCTCGGGGCGCCGGGTCTTCTTCACCCACTCCTTCATCAGCTCGACCGCGCGGTCGCCCGCCTCGATGTCGACGCCCGCCGCTGCGTAGCTGGCACCAGTTGTCTCAGACATGACTGTGAGAGCTTTCGTGTCGTACTGCAGGGGTGTTACGGGCGACGGATCGCGTCGGCCGCGGCCGTGGCGGCGGGACCGGCCGCCAGCTCGGTCTCCAGCAGCTGCTTGCCGAGCAGCTCCGGGTCCGGCAGCTCCATCGGGTACTCGCCGTCGAAGCAGGCGCGGCACAGGTTCGGCTTGGCGATGGTGGTCGCCTCGATCATGCCGTCGATGGAGATGTAGGCGAGCGAGTCGGCGCCGAGCGAGGTGCCGATCTCCTCGATGGTCATGCCGTTGGCGATCAGTTCCGCGCGGGTGGCGAAGTCGATGCCGAAGAAGCAGGGCCACTTCACGGGCGGCGAGGAGATCCGGATGTGGACCTCGGCGGCGCCGGCCTCGCGCAGCATGCGGACCAGGGCCCGCTGGGTGTTGCCGCGCACGATCGAGTCGTCGACGACGACCAGGCGCTTGCCCTTGATGACTTCCTTCAGCGGGTTCAGCTTCAGGCGGATGCCGAGCTGGCGGATGGTCTGCGAGGGCTGGATGAAGGTCCGGCCGACGTAGGCGTTCTTCACCAGGCCCGCGCCGAAGGGGATGCCGGAGGCCTCCGCGTAGCCGATGGCGGCCGGGGTGCCCGACTCCGGGGTCGCTATGACCAGGTCGGCCTCGACCGGGGCCTCCTTGGCGAGCCGGCGGCCCATCTCCACGCGGGAGAGGTACACGTTCCGGCCGGCGATGTCGGTGTCCGGGCGGGCCAGGTACACGTACTCGAAGACACAGCCCTTGGGCTTCGCTTCCGCGAATCGGGAGCTGCGCAGGCCGTTCTCGTCGATGGCGACGAACTCGCCCGGCTCGATCTCGCGGACGAAACTGGCGCCCACGATGTCCAGGGCGGCGGTCTCGGAGGCGACCACCCAGCCGCGCTCCAGCCGGCCGAGCACCAGCGGGCGGATGCCCTGCGGGTCACGGGCGGTGTAGAGGGTGTGCTCGTCCATGAAGACGAGCGAGAAGGCGCCCCGCACCTTGGGAAGGACCTGGTGGGCCGCCTCCTCGATGGTGAGCGGCTTGCCGTCCTCGTCGACCTGGGCGGCGAGCAGTGCCGTCAGCAGGTCGGTGTCGTTGGTGGCCGCGACCCGGGTGGAGCGGCTGTTGTTGTCGTTCGGCAGGTCGGCGACCATCTCGGCGAGCTGCGCCGTGTTGACCAGGTTGCCGTTGTGGCCGAGCGCGATCGAGCCGTGCGCGGTGGCGCGGAACGTCGGCTGGGCGTTCTCCCACACGGAGGCGCCGGTGGTCGAGTAGCGGGCGTGACCGACCGCGATGTGACCCTGGAGCGAGCCGAGCGAGGTCTCGTCGAAGACCTGGGAGACCAGGCCCATGTCCTTGAAGACGAGGATCTGGGAGCCGTTGCTGACCGCGATTCCCGCGGATTCCTGACCCCGGTGCTGGAGGGCGTAGAGCCCGAAGTACGTGAGCTTTGCGACCTCTTCACCCGGAGCCCAGACACCGAAGACGCCGCAAGCGTCCTGGGGGCCCTTCTCGCCGGGAAGCAGATCGTGATTGAGTCGACCGTCACCACGTGGCACGCCACCGAGTGTAGGCGAGGTCGACCACTGGTCCGAATTGGGGATCCGTGCCGACGACGGCTCGCGCCCGTCGATCACCTTGTGGGTTTCCGCGTTCGCGCTGGTCAGCGAGGTGCTTCAGGCGCAGCCGGTGGACCGGCGGGCGGCGCCGGGCGGGCCGGGCGCCGGGTGCGCACGTGAGGTGTCGCACATCATCCGGGCGCGTTGCCGCTGAGGTGGATGCGGTCGCCGTCGCCGTCCGTGAGCGTGAGTTTCCCGTGGTCCGTCCTGGCGGTGAGCGTGCCGGTGGTGAGGGCGCGCGCGAGGGCGCGTTCGAAGTCCATCCGCTCCGGGCCGCAGGCCATCCTGGTGGTGCGCAGATCGCCGAGGGTGATGCGGTCGCCGTGGACGGTGGCCCGCGCGCTGAACTGGTTGCAGCCGAGGTTGCCGGCCGCCTTGCCGTCCGTGTCGATGCGCAGGCGTGCGGAGGCGGGCGCGTGCCGGGTCGTACCGCCGACGGTGAGGCTGTCGACCCGCCAGTTGATGCCGGTCACGGACTGCTGGACGGTCACCGCACCACTGTCCGCCTTCCCGCTGCCGCACGCCAGCGTGAGCGCGGCGAGCACGGTGGCCGCCGGCGCGAGGATCATGCGTTGCTTGTACCGGTTCATGCTGATTCGACGGCCGACCGGTCCCGCGGGTTCCGCTCAGGCGGTTCCGCGCGGATGCTGCCGCTGGGATGGTTTCCGCTCACGCCATCAGCGGCAGCAGCCCCCCGATGTCCGCGCGCTCCCCGCTCGCGCTCACCTTGGCCTCCTCCAGGGCCTCCTTCCAGCCCAGGCGGCCGGTGGCGAGCCGGATCCAGGTCAGCGGGTCGGTCTCCACGACGTTCGGCGGGGTTCCCCGGGTGTGCCGGGGCCCCTCGACGCACTGCACCACCGCGTACGGCGGCACCCGCACCTCGGTGGAGCCGCCGGGCGCCTTCACGGCGAGCGCGTCGGCGAGCAGCCGGGTGGCGGCGGCCAGGGCCTGGCGGTCGTACGGCACCTCGAGGCCCGGGACGGCGGCGTTCAGGTCGTCGGTGTGGACGACCAGCTCGACGGTACGGGTGACCAGGTAGTCGTCCAGGGACATGGAACCGGCACTCGTCCCGAGAATCCGGCTGCCGGGGTGCTCGTCGAGGAGGGCACGCAGGGACTGCCCGACGTCCGCGAGATAGGCGTCGAGGTCGGCGTGCTCGGCGGCGAGGCGCCGGGTGAACTCGTCGATGGCGGCGGAGTTGGCCGCGGTGGCGAAGGGCCAGTCGAGCAGCACGGCGTCCGCCTTCGGCGGCTCCGGCAGATCGAGCGCCCGGTGAATCGCGGTCAGCGCCATGCCGATGTGCACGACGAGGTCGCGTACGGTCCACCCGCCGAGCCGCGTGGTCCGGGCGAGCTGCTCGGGACCGAGACGCCGCACGGCCTCTCGCACGTTCAGGAACTGGGCGAAGACGGCTGCCCGGGTTCTGGCGGGGTCGTAGCTGCGGGCGCGCTTGGTGGCCGGTGGCATGGGGGTGAGCCTATGCCTCCGCGGCACGGTCCTTCAGGCCCTTTTCGAGCACGGCCAGCCGGGCGGTGCCGAAAGTGTTATGAAGGGTACGTGGAGGTGCCTTTCGGGCGCTCTCGTCAGCTCCCTCGCCTGATCAACCCTCGCAGCTCGGCCGGGCAGGTGTTCCTTCTCCAGGTCCTGATCGTGCTGCTCCTCGTCTCCGCCGCGGTGGCGGGGCTGGTGACGCAGGCAGCGAACGACGCCTTGCGGGAGGGCCGCCGGGCGTCGGTGGTCGCGGCCGAGTCGTTCGCGAACGCCCCGGGCACGGCCCCGGCACTGCGCAGCCGGCACCCCACGGCGGTGCTGCAGCCGCGGGCCGAGGCGGCGCGCAAGCGGGCGGGCGTGGACTTCGTCGTCGTCATGAACACCCAGGGGATCCGCTACACCTACCCCTATCCCCGGGAGATCGGGAAGAAGTTCGTCGGCACCCTCGCACCGGCGCTGCACGGCCACACCGTGGTGGAGCAGGCCGGCGGGCCGCCCCTGCCGGCCGGCAAGGGGACGGACGTACAGGCGGTGGTGCCGGTCACCGACGCGCACGGCACGGTCGTCGGACTGGTCTCCGCCGGCCTGACGGTGAAGAACGTGGCTCACCTGTGGCTGCCGCAGCTGCTGATGGCCCTCGGCGCCGGCCTGGCCGCGCTGGTGCTGGCCGGGACGGGCACGACGCTGGTGGCCCGGCGGCTGCTGCGGCAGACGGGTGGCCTGGCCCCGGCAGAGCTGGCGGGGATGTACGCGCACCATGACGCGGTCCTGCACGCCGTACGGGAAGGAGTGCTGATCACCGACGCCGGCGGGCGGCTGGTCGTCGCCAACGACGAGGCCCGGCGCCTGCTGGGCCTGTCCGTGGGAGCACCGGGCGCCTCGGTGCTGGACCTGGGCCTGCCGGAGGCGCTCACGGCCCTGCTCACCTCGCCGGACGAGGTCACCGACGAGGTGTGTCCCGTGCGGGACCGGCTGCTCGCGGTGAACAAGCGGCCCACGTTCCCGGGCGACCGCCGGAGCGGCAGCGTCGTCACCCTGCGCGACACCACCGAGCTGGCGACGGTGTCGGGCCGGGCCGAGGTGGCGCGGGAGCGGCTGCGGCTGCTGTACGAGGCCGGAATGCGGGTCGGGACGACGCTGGACGTGCGGCGCACGGCGCAGGAGCTGGCCGACGCGGCGGTGCCCCGGTTCGCCGACCTCGTCACGGTGGATCTGCTCGAACCGGTGCTGCACGGATGGGAACCGACGGCGGAGGGCTGGCGCTGTCTGCGGCGCACGGCGATCGGCGGCGCGCAGGAGCTGATGCCGGTGTATCCGCTGGACGACGTCATCGCGCTGTCGTCCGGCACTCCGCAGATGCTGGCGCTGCAGCGGGGCACCGGCGTGCTGGAGCCGGACCTGTGGCGGGCGCACGGCTGGCGGGAGCAAGCTCCCGAGCGCACGCGCACGGCCCTGGAGCGGGGGATGCTCTCCCTGGTGGCCGTGCCGCTGCGGGCGCGGAACGTCACCCTGGGCGTGGCGAACTTCTACCGGACCCGCCGGTCCCCGGCGTTCGAGCCGGAGGATCTGTCCTTCGCGGAGGAGCTGACGGCGCGCGCGGCGGTGGCCATCGACAACGCCCGGAGGTTCACCCGGGAGCACGCGACGGCCGTGACGCTGCAGCACAGCCTGCTGCCGCGCGGGCAGCCCGAGCAGGACGCGCTGGAGGTGGCCTGGCGGTACCTGCCGGCCGAGGCCGGGGTGGGCGGCGACTGGTTCGACGTCATCCCGCTGCCGGGCGCACGGGCGGCGCTGGCGATGGGCGACGTCGTCGGTCACGGGCTGCACGCGGCGGCCACGATGGGGCGGCTGCGCACCGCGGTGCACAACTTCTCCTCCCTGGACCTCCCGGTGGACGAGGTACTGGGGAAGCTGGACGACCTGGTCGTCCGCATGGACAACGAGGACTCCACCGGCGACGGCCGCGAGGGAGAGGGCGTGACGGGGGCGACCTGCCTGTACGCGATCTACGACTCGGTGACGGGGACCTGCACCATCGCCCGTGCGGGGCACCCCGTCCCGGTGGTCGTCGCTCCGGACGGGACGGTGCTCTGCCCGGAGGTGCCGGTCTCCGCGCCGCTCGGTCTGGGCGGCTACCCCTTCGAGACCGCCGAGCTGCACCTGCCGGAAGGCGCACGGCTGGTGATGTACACCAACGGCCTGGTGGAGGACCGTGCGCGCGACCTCGACGCCGGGCTGGACGCACTGCGCCGGACGCTGGCCACGGCCACGGGGTGCACTCCGGACGAGACCTGCCAGGCGGTGATCGACGCCCTGAAACCCGCGCACCGCCGCGACGACGTCGCGCTCCTGGTGGCACGCACCCGGCTGGTCCCGCGCTCCCGCCTCGCCGAGTGGGACGTGCCGCCCGACCCGGCGGTCGTGCCCTCGGTGCGGGCCCGGTGCAGGGAGAAGCTGGAGCAGTGGGGGCTGGAGGAGGACGCCTACACCACGGAACTGATCGTCAGTGAGCTGGTCACCAACGCCATCCGGTACGGCGCCCCGCCGGTCACCCTGCGGCTGCTGCGCGGGCGCTGCCTGATGTGCGAGGTCTCGGACGCCAGCAGCACCTCTCCGCGCCTGCGGCGGGCGGCGACCATGGACGAAGGCGGGCGGGGTCTGTTCCTGGTCGCGCAGTTCGCCCAGCGGTGGGGGACGCGGTACACCCCGCGCGGCAAGGTCATCTGGGCGGAACGGATGCTCCACGACGGCGCGGCGCCCGCTGCGGCCCACACCCCGGTCGACGTCCTCCTGGAGCAGTTCGGCGACCTGTGAGCCCGGCCCCGGGCGGACACGGCGGCGGCCCGCGCCACCCGTCGGGGTGGTGCGGGCCGCCGCCGACGCGGGCGGGTCAGGCCAGCAGCGCCGGGATGGTCTCCTCGTGGGCCTTCCGCAGCTCCTCCAGCGTGAGCGTGAACGCGCCCTGGACCTCCACCGTGTCTCCGTCCACGACACCGATCCGGGTGGCCGGCAGGCCCCGCGCACCGCACATGTCGTTGAAGCGGACCTCCTCCGAGCGCGGCACCGCGACGATCGCGCGGCCGGCCGACTCGGAGAACAGGAAGGTGAAGGCGTCCAGGCCGTCCGGTACGACCAGACGGGCGCCCTTGCCGCCGAGCAGCGCGGACTCCACCACGGCCTGGATCAGACCGCCGTCGGAGAGGTCGTGCGCGGAGTCGATCATGCCGTCGCGGGAGGCGGAGATCAGGATCTCGGCCAGCAGCCGCTCCCGCTCCAGGTCGACCTTCGGGGGCAGGCCGCCGAGGTGGTCGTGGATCACCTGGGACCAGGCCGAGCCGCCGAACTCCTCGCGGGTGTCGCCGAGGAGGTAGATCAGCTGGCCCTCCTCCTGGAAGGCGACCGGAGTGCGGCGGGCGACGTCGTCGATCACGCCCAGGACCGCGACCACCGGCGTCGGGTGGATCGCCGCCTCGCCGGTCTGGTTGTAGAGCGAGACGTTGCCGCCGGTCACCGGCGTGCCGAGCTGCTGACAGGCGTCGGCCAGACCGCGCACGGCCTCGGCGAACTGCCACATCACGGCCGGGTCCTCGGGCGAGCCGAAGTTCAGGCAGTCGGAGACCGCGAGCGGCTTCGCGCCCGTCGTCGCCACGTTCCGGTACGCCTCGGCCAGCGCCAGCTGCGCGCCCGTGTACGGGTCGAGCTTGGCGTAGCGGCCGTTGCCGTCCGTGGCGATGGCGACGCCGAGGCCGGTCTCCTCGTCCACACGGATCATGCCGGAGTCCTCCGGCTGGGCGAGGACGGTGTTGCCCTGCACGAGGTGGTCGTACTGCTGGGTGATCCACTTCTTGGAGGCCTGGTTCGGGGAGGCGACCAGCTTCAGGACCTGGTCCTTCAGCTCCTCGCCGGTCTCCGGCCGGGGCAGCTTGTTCGCGTCGTCGGCCTGGAGGGCGTCCTGCCAGTCCGGGCGGGCGTACGGCCGCTCGTAGGTCGGGCCCTCGTGGGCGACCGTGCGCGGGTCGACGTCCACGATCTTCTCGCCGTGCCAGAAGATCTCCAGCCGGTCGCCGTCGGTCACCTCGCCGATGACGGTGGCGATGACGTCCCACTTCTCGCAGATCTGCAGGAAGCGCTCGACCTTCTCCGGCTCCACGACCGCGCACATGCGTTCCTGCGACTCGCTCATGAGGATTTCCTCGGGAGACAGGGTCGAGTCACGCAGGGGCACGTCGTCCAGGGTGACGCGCATGCCGCCGGAGCCGTTGGAGGCCAGCTCGGACGTGGCGCAGGACAGGCCCGCCGCACCCAGGTCCTGGATGCCGACGACCAGCTTCTCCTTGAAGGCCTCCAGGGTGCACTCGATGAGCAGCTTCTCCTGGAAGGGGTCGCCGACCTGGACCGCGGGGCGCTTCGACGGCTTGGCGTCGTCGAAGGTCTCCGACGCCAGGATCGAGGCGCCGCCGATGCCGTCGCCGCCGGTCCGGGCGCCGTACAGGATGACCTTGTTGCCGGCGCCGGAGGCCTTGGCGAGATGGATGTCCTCGTGCCGCATCACACCGATGGCGCCGGCGTTGACCAGCGGGTTGCCCTGGTAGCAGGCGTCGAAGACGACCTCGCCGCCGATGTTGGGCAGGCCCAGGCAGTTGCCGTAGCCGCCGATGCCGGCGACGACGCCGGGCAGGACGCGCTTGGTGTCGGGGTGGTCGGCCGCGCCGAAGCGCAGCGGGTCCACCACGGCCACCGGGCGGGCGCCCATCGCGATGATGTCGCGGACGATGCCGCCGACACCCGTGGCCGCGCCCTGATAGGGCTCGACGTACGACGGGTGGTTGTGCGACTCGACCTTGAAGGTCACGGCGTAACCCTGGCCGACGTCCACCACGCCCGCGTTCTCGCCGATGCCGACGAGCAGCGCGTCGCTCTGCGGCGCCTTCTCGCCGAACTGGCGCAGATGGACCTTGGAGGACTTGTACGAGCAGTGCTCGGACCACATGACCGAGTACATGGCGAGTTCGGCGCCGGTCGGGCGGCGGCCGAGGATCTCCACCACCCGCTCGTACTCGTCCTTCTTCAGGCCCAGTTCGGCCCAGGGCAGCTCGACGTCGGGGGTCGCGGCCGCGTGCTCGACCGTGTCCAGAGGCGTCCGGCTCATGCGTTGACCAGCTTCTTGAGGATCGAGGTGAAGAACGGGAGCCCGTCGGTACGGCCCGTGCCGACCAGCGGCTCGACGGCGTGCTCGGGGTGCGGCATGAGGCCGACGACGTTCCCGGCCTCGTTGGTGATGCCGGCGATGTCCCGCAGCGAGCCGTTCGGGTTGAAGTCGAGGTACCGGAAGACCACGCGGCCCTCCGCCTCCAGCTTGTCGAGGGTGTACTCGTCGGCGACGTACCGGCCGTCCATGTTCTTCAGCGGGATGTGGATCTCCTGGCCGGCGCGGTAGTCGCTGGTCCAGGCGGTCTCCGCGTTCTCCACCCGCAGCTTCTGGTCGCGGCAGATGAAGTGGAGGTGGTCGTTGCCGAGCATGCCGCCCGGGAGGAGGTGGGCCTCGGTGAGGATCTGGAAGCCGTTGCAGATGCCGAGGACCGGAAGTCCTGCCTTCGCCTGCTCGATGACGGTCTCCATCACCGGCGAGAACCGGGAGATGGCACCGGCCCGCAGATAGTCGCCGTAGGAGAAACCGCCGGGCAGGACGACGGCGTCGACCTGCTTGAGGTCCTTGTCCTTGTGCCACAGGGCGACCGGCTCGGCGCCCGCGAGACGGATCGCGCGCTGGGCATCCTGATCGTCGAGGCTGCCCGGGAAAGTGACGACGCCAATACGAGCGGTCACTTCGCCGCCTCCGCCACTTCTTCGACCTTGACGGTGAAGTCCTCGATCACGGTGTTCGCGAGGAAGGATTCCGCAAGATCGTGGATGCGGGCGAGCGCGGCCTCGTCGACCGGCCCGTCAACCTCCAGTTCGAAACGCTTTCCCTGACGGACGTCCGAGATCCCTTCGAAACCCAGGCGCGGCAGCGCACGCTGGACCGCCTGGCCCTGGGGGTCGAGGATCTCCGGCTTGAGCATGACGTCGACTACGACGCGTGCCACTGGCACTCCCGGTGTGTGGTGCTGAGCAGGTCCCTTCAGACTACCCGCACAAAATTTCTACGCGAGTAGAGTTGTAGGAAACTACGTGAGGCGCATCACGATCGGGTGTCGGAGCCGCGCGCCCGCGAAAAGTTCTGGGAAAGTTCCACAGTCCGCCCCGTTCACCTATTGTCTTCGGACACGCGGACGGATTTAGTCGGGCTTCACTTTGCAATGCCGGGCACTGTACAAATGAATTGGCAATAGCCGATACTCGGCACGTCATCGCCGTTGAGCTGTATCGACGTGCCGCACGAAGGGACCGATATTCGTGGCGCAAAAGGTCGTGGTCACGCTCTTTGACGACATCGACGGCTCGGAAGCGGCGGAAACGATCGCCTTCGGACTCGACGGCAAGTCGTACGAGATCGACCTGAACGAAACCAACGCCAAGAAACTGCGCAAGGCGCTCGCGCCCTACGTCGAGGCCGGCCGCAAGCGGTCGCGCTCCGGCAAGGCGTACAAGCAGACGGAGGTCGCGCCCGACCCGGCGGCCGTCCGCGCCTGGGCCCAGGCCAACAAGATGGACGTCCCGGCCCGTGGACGCATCCCCAAGAAGGTCTACGAGGCGTTCAGCGCCGCGCAGTGAACCCCGCCCCGGGGTGGCGAAGCCCGCGAAGGGGCAGTCCTCAGGGTCCGTCAGCGAGCCCTGAGGGCCGCGCACTTGGGCATACCGGGCAGCAGGGGGAGCCGACTTGCGCGACCCCCCTGTTGATCAGCTAATGTCTGGGACACGCCGAGGGGCGAGGCCGGAAAGGCGAAACCCCGAGGAGCGTGCGGGTGTAGTTCAGTAGTAGAACATCCCCCTTCCAGGGGGAAGGCGCAGTGTGCGATTCCTGTCACCCGCTCCGGCACCGCTTGTCACGACCACTCCTGTGGATCAGGTAGGCTGGTGCTCGCACCGATCGGTGGGAGCCGGTCGGGAGCAGTGCGGACGTAGCTCAGTTGGTAGAGCGCAACCTTGCCAAGGTTGAGGTCGCGAGTTCGAGCCTCGTCGTCCGCTCGGGAGAAAGACCCCGGTCCAGTGGACCGGGGTCTTTTCGTTGCCCCGACGCCCCGACGCCCCGACGCCCCGATGCCCCCGGTCCTCGATCCCCGGATCCGCGCGATCCCGGTCCCCCTTCTGACATTTGTCATGCCGGGCGATGACACCGCGCACTGCCGATCCGGCCCGCCCGCCGGAACGCTGAGGGCATGGACATCGACGAACACGAGCACGTGATCGAGGTCAGCGGCCTCCGGCGTGTGTACGGGGGCGGGTTCGAGGCCGTGCGCGGCATCAGCTTCTCGGTGGCCCGCGGGGAGATCTTCGCGCTGCTGGGCACCAACGGGGCGGGCAAGACGTCCACGGTCGAACTGCTGGAAGGACTCGCGGAGCCGGCGGACGGCCGGGTCCGGGTCCTCGGCCACGATCCCTACCGCGAGCGGGCCGCCGTACGCCCGCGCACCGGCGTCATGCTCCAGGAGGGCGGCTTCCCCTCCGAGCTGACCGTCGCCGAGACCGCCCGCATGTGGGCGGGCTGTACGAGCGGGGCCCGGCCGGCGGAGGAGACGCTGGCCCTGGTGGGCCTCGCCGGGAAGGCCGGCGTCCGGGTCAAGCAGCTGTCCGGGGGCGAGCGGCGGCGCCTGGACCTGGCACTCGCGCTGCTCGGCGAACCCGAGGTGCTGTTCCTCGACGAGCCGACGACCGGGCTCGACGCCGAGGGGCGCCGCGACACCTGGCAACTGGTCCGCGCACTGCGCGAGTCCGGGACGACCGTACTGCTCACCACGCACTACCTGGAGGAGGCGGAGGGCCTCGCCGACCGGCTCGCGATCCTGCACCAGGGGCGCATCGCCGCCTCGGGGACCCCGGCCGAGGTCACCGCGGGCCGCCCGGCGCGGATCTCGTTCGAGCTGCCCGAGGGCTACTTCCTCGGCGACCTGCCCCCGCTCGCCGGCCTCGGCGTCAGCCGGCACGAGACGGCCGGGAGAGTCGTACGGCTGCACACGGCACATCTGCAGCGGACCGCCACCGCACTGCTGACCTGGGCCGAGCGGACCGGACTCGAACTGCGGGACCTCGACATGCGGTCGGCCTCACTGGAGGAGGCGTTCCTGGAGATCGCGCGGGAGCGGGAGGTGGCGCGGTGAACGGCGTGAGTCGGGCGACAGCAGAGAACGGGGTGGGTCAGGTGGACGACGTGAACGCAGCAGCCGCCGGCCCCGGGGGAAGCGGCGTGCGCGCGGTCCGGGCGGGCAGCCGTGGCGGCAGCGGAGTCGCGCGGGCTGCCGCCGGGCGGCGGATGCGGGCGTTGGGGCGGGCCGAACTGGCCCTGCTCGGACGCAACCGCAGCGCCGTCTTCACCGCGCTCGTCATGCCGCTCGCCGTGCCGTTCAGCATGCGGCCGGCCCTCGACCAGCTGGACCTGAAGAAGGAGGGACTGAACATCGGGGTGGTGCTGACGACCACCGCGATCGGGTTCTCCTTCCTCTTCGCCGTCTACACGTCCCTGGTCAGCGCCTACGTCGCCCGCCGGGAGGAACTCGTCCTCAAACGGCTGCGCACCGGTGAACTCTCCGACGCCGAGATCCTCACCGGCACGGCCCTGCCCGCCGTCGGTCTCGGCCTCGCCCAGGCGGTGCTGCTGTGCACCGGCTGCGCCGTGCTGCTGCACACCGGCGCGCCCAGGGCGCCGTACCTGACCCTCCTGGGGCTGGCGGCGGGGCTCGTGCTGAGCGCCGCGCTCGCCGCGCTCACCGCGTCCTTCACCCGGAGCGTGGAGAGCGCACAGGTCACCGCGCTGCCCCTGGTGGTCGTCTCCATGATCGGCTCCGGCATCACGATCCCCACCGAGGTCCTGCCCGACCGGCTCGCCTCGGTCTGCGAACTGCTTCCGCTGTCCCCGGCGGTCCGGCTCGTCCGTGCGGGCTGGACCGGCCAGTCGAGCATCCACGAGACACTGGTCACGGCGGCGACCGCGGTGGCGTGGCTCATCGTGGCGATGTGTGCGGTACGGCGGTGGTTCCGGTGGGACCCACGCCGCTGAGGAAAGGGGGGCGCGCGGATGGTGGGGCGCATACGGCGCTGGCAGCAGCGGCACTGGGGTGAGCGCAGCAAGGCCGAGCGGGTCGAGCTGTTCAGCGTCCTCACCTGGTACTGCACGGTCTGGTTCATCATGGCCTGCTGGGTGCTGCTGCCGCTGGTCGGCGGCGGTCTCGCCCACCGGCCCGCGGCGTCCGTCCTCGGCGCCCTCCTCGCCCTGCTGGCGGTGCTGCAGTGCGTGCTGTCGAACCGGCTCACCCGGCCCGCGCTCGACCACTACCTGGGCCGCACCGAGCTGCCGGCCGGCGCGCACCGCGCGCCGGCCGTCCTGCTGGGGCTGGCGTGCGCGCTGCTCGTGGCGCTCGCCGCACTGCACGCGGCCCAGGCGATGACGGTCCGGTTCGCGATCGGTGGCCTGGTGCTGCCGTACGCGCTGCTGTACGGACTCACGGTCCCCACCGGTGTGTTCCTGCGCCGGGCGGCGCTGTTCACGGTCCTGCTCACGGCTGCCGTCGGGCTCGCCGACCACGACGGCGTCGGTCTGGTGGCGACCGCTGCGATGAGCATCTTCCAGGTGATCTTCGCGCTGCTCGCCGGCCGCTGCGGAGCCTGGACCCTCGCCGTGCTGTGGGAGGCGGAACGGGCCCGGGAGGTCGAGGCCCGGCTCGCCGTCGCCGAGGAACGGCTGCGGTTCGGCCGGGATCTGCACGACGTGCTGGGGCGGAACCTGTCGGTGATCTCGCTCAAGAGCGAGCTGGCCGTCCAACTGGCCCGGCGTGGGCGGCCGGAGGCCGTGGAACAGATGATCGAGGTGCAGCGGATCGCGCAGGAGTCCCACCGGGAGGTGCGGGCCGTCGTACGCGGCTACCGGGAGGCCGACCTCGGGGCCGAACTCGCCGGCGCGCAGGGCGTCCTGGCGGCCGCCGGCATCGACTGCGAGGTCCGGGCGGAACCCGCAGGGCTGCCCGCCGACGTGCAGTCCGCCCTCGGCTGGGTGGTGCGCGAGGCGACCACCAACGTGCTGCGGCACGGGGACGCCGGGCGATGCGTGCTGTGTCTGCGGGTGTCGCAGGAGTGCGTGGTGCTGACGGTGGAGAACGACGGGCTGGCCGGAACCCCCGACGGGGGTGGGGGTTCCGGGCTCGCCGGACTGCGGGAGCGGCTCGCGGTCGTCGGCGGGACCCTGGAGGCCGGGCCGGTCGACGGCGGCCGCTTCCGGGTGACGGCAGAGGTGCCGCTGAGGGATGTCGGGCAGAAAGTGAGCGAAGTCATCTCATGAGCACTCCGGTACGGCTGTTGCTCGCCGACGACGAGCATCTGATCCGGGGCGCGCTGGCCGCGCTGCTGTCCCTGGAGGACGATCTCCTGGTCGTCGCGGAGGCGGCCAGCGGCCCCGAGGCGCTGGCGATGGCGCGGGCCCACGCACCCGATGTGGCGGTGCTGGACCTTCAGATGCCGGGCGCCGACGGTGTGAAGGTCGCCACATCCCTGCGCACCGAACTGCCCGGCTGCCAGGTACTGATCGTCACCGGGCACGGGCGGCCCGGCCACCTGAAACGGGCCCTCGCGGCCGGTGTGCGCGGGTTCGTCCCCAAGACGGTCAGCGCCCAGCGGCTCGCCGAGATCATCCGGACCGTGCACTCCGGAAGCCGCTATGTGGACCCGGAGTTGGCCGCCGACGCGATCTCCGCCGGGGACTCCCCGCTCACCTCGCGGGAGACCGAGGTGCTGGAGCTGGCCGCCGACGGCGCGCCGGTCGCGGAGATCGCCGAGCGGGCCGCGCTGTCCCCCGGGACCGTACGGAACTACCTCTCCTCGGCCGTCACGAAGCTCGGCGCCGAGAACCGTCATGCGGCAGTGCGTCTCGCCCGGGAGCGAGGTTGGGTATAGTTGCTCTCGCGCCACGGCGCAAGGCGGACGTAGCTCAGTTGGTAGAGCGCAACCTTGCCAAGGTTGAGGTCGCGAGTTCGAGCCTCGTCGTCCGCTCCGGAGAAAGACCCCGGTCCACTGGACCGGGGTCTTTTCGTTGACCTTAGCTCCAGGTCATGCCCGTGAGCCGCTCGTAGGCCTCGATGTACTTCTGCCGGGTCGCCTCCACGACCTGCGGCGGCAGCGGCGGCGGGGGCTGCTCGCTGCGGCGGTCCCAGCCGGACTCGGCGGAGGTGAGCCAGTCCCGGACGAACTGCTTGTCGTACGACGGCTGGGCGCGGCCCGGCTGCCACTGGTCGGCCGGCCAGAACCGGGAGGAGTCGGGGGTGAGGACCTCGTCGGCGAGGACGAGCGTGTCGCCGTCGAATCCGAACTCGAACTTGGTGTCCGCCAGGATGATCCCCCGGTCCCGGGCGATGTCCCGGGCACGGGAGTACACGGCGAGCGTCATCTGGCGCAGCTGGGCGGCGGTGTCGGCGCCGACCTGGCGGGCCGCCTCCTCGTAGGAGACGTTCTCGTCGTGCTCGCCGACCTCGGCCTTGGTGGCCGGGGTGAAGATCGGGGCGGGGAGTTCCGAGCCGTCGACGAGGCCTTCGGGGAGGGCGAGGCCGCAGACCGTACGGGACTCGTTGTACTCCAGCAGGCCCGAGCCGGTCAGGTAGCCGCGGGCCACGCACTCGACCGGGACCATCCGCAGCGACTTGCAGACCAGCGTGCGGCCCGCCCAGTCGGCGGGGGCGCCCTCGGGCAGCTCGGTGCTGATCACGTGGTTGGGGGCCAGGTCGCGCAGCTGGTCGAACCACCACAGGGAGAGCTGGGTGAGGACACGGCCCTTGTCGGGGATCTCCGTGGGCAGCACCCAGTCGTACGCGGACATGCGGTCGCTGGCGACCATCACGAGGTCGCCCGCCTCGTTCTGGTACAGCTCGCGCACCTTTCCGGTGTGCAGGTGCACCAGGCCCGGAACCTGGATCGGCTCGGGCTTTTCTACGAATCCGGACACGGTTCCTCCCCGTGGTTCTGTCCAAGTGCCTCGATTCTCCCTTATGGGGGCGATGGGTCCCGGCCAGGGGTCTCGCGACGGCCGGTCGGGGGATCGGGACGGTCGGCGAGAGGGATCGGGATGGCCGGTCGGGGTGACCGGTCGGGGTGACCGATGGCGGCGGCTGTCAGTCGCGTTTGCAGATGCGGTCCAGGAGGTTCGCCGTGGCGCGCTGGACACGGGTGTCCACATGGCCGGGGCGGTCCAGGGCCGGGGACCAGGCGAAGGTGCCGGAGGCGAAGACCCAGGCGCCGGAAGGGGCGCGGTACAGGGAGGTCTCCTGGTGGCGCAGGACGCCTTCGCTGTCGGTGTAGGGGGAGTGGGCGAGCAGGACGCGCTCCTCGTGCACGGGCAGCGGGGTGCGCGGGAAGTACCGGTCGGCCTCGCCCGCGACCAGGCCGGGGATCTCGTCGCCCTCGCGCGCGCCGGTCGCCTCCCACAGCCAGTGGTCGGCGTTGCGGACGATCAGCGGATGCGGCTCGGGCACCCGGCCCGCGTACTGGATGCCGATCAGCTGCTGCTCGGGCCGGTCGATCTCGCGCCACAGCACCGGCTTTCCGGGGCCCTTGCGCTTGCGGCACGTCAGCAGCCGGTCCGGGACACCGGACGGGGACGGCCCCAGCTCCACCTGCCAGTACATGGTGTTCGCGGAGAGGAACACCAGCGAGGTGCCCCGGTCGCGGGCCTCCTCCACGGCCCGGCGCATCGGCACCGACCAGTACTCGTCGTGCCCGGGGAAGACCAGGCCCCGGTAGCGGCCGGGATCGACACGGCCGGCGTGCAGATCGCGGGCCTCGGCGTAGGCGAGGTCGTAGCCGTAGCGCTCGGCCCAGCGGATGAAGTCGTAGGCGTGCCCGACGTGCAGCGGCAGGCCCGCGCCCGCGTACGGGCGGTCGAAGGAGACCGTCGTCGCCGCGTCGGCCTCGCCGAGGAGGCAGCCCTCCTCGTCCCAGGCGTGGTACAGGCTGGCGCCCGTACGGCCGTCCTCCGGGTACAGGTTGTACGCCTGCCAGGTGATGTCCGGCAGCAGCAGGAGCAGGTCGGCCGGGTGGTCGTCGCGGATCGTGAAGGGCACGTGGGAGCGGTAGCCGTCGGCGGTGGTCAGGACGGCCACATAGGCGCCGATGGGCCAGTGCGAGGGCACCTGGAGGCGCCAGGACAGCCACCAGTGGTGGCAGGAGACCGTGCGGTCGGCGGTCAGCGGCGGAGGCTGGACGATGCCGGACAGCCGCGGGCTGGTGGTGATCTTCGCGGCGCCGTCGCCGCCGTAGTGGCCGATCCGGTAGATGTCGACGCTGAACTCCTGCGGCGGGTCGACCGTGACGTGGAAGTCGATCGCCTCGCCGGGCGCGACCGCGCCGGTGGAGGTGAAGCCCTTGATCTGGCGGTGCACGTCGTCGGCCGAGCGGGGGCCGGGTACGCGCGGGGCGGGACGGGCGGGGCCGACGCCGGTGAGCGGCTGCGGGCTCGGGTCGACGTACCAGGGCACGACGTGGCCGGTGTCGTCGAAGTAGGTCTCGCTGCCGCGCAGCCAGGGCACCGGGCCCTGGCCGAAGGGGTCCGTGACGGCGTGCGCGAGTGCTCCGGACTCCCAGCGGCGGATGTGGTCCGAGGCCATGATCGCTCCCCTCCCTCGTCCCCCGTGTGGTCCTGTCTCGGTGGTGGTCGCCGTGCTCGCCGTGCTCGGTGGTGCGCACATTGCTCGGACGTGCTGTCGTATGTCGCTCGCTCTTGCCAAGTGCGTGGTCGCTCCCAGCACATCACATAACGCACGGGCTCGGTCACTAGTCGTTGCGAATTGACCTGAAGTGGAAGACGGGGATCCCCTTCTACGGTGCTCGCGTGAGTGCGGGAGGCCTGTCGCGTCGGCCGGTTTCGAGCACCTCCGGGGTGCCTCCGCCTCCTCGACATCCTCGGAGTCTCAGAGCTCCGGGGACTCAGGTCTTGGGGCCTCGCGGGGCCTCCAGGGGCTCCATGGGCCCAGGGGCCTCAGGGCCTTCAGGGGCTCCGGGGGCTCCGGGCTTCAGACGAGCCGTACGGGCTTCTCGGGGCGTATTCCGGACGCGGCCAGCCAGTCGCGCAGCGGGCCCGGATCTCCCTCCTCGATCAGGCTGAGCACCTTGGGCGTGAGGTCGGCGGCCCGCTCGCCGCCGACCAGCAGGGAGGGGCCGTCCAGCCAGTCCAGCGCGGGGACCGCGCCGGCGGTGTCGACGGCCGCGCAGCACACCATCGCGGTGACGTGCTCGGTGAGCAACTCGCGTGCGGTGCGCGGGGGTTGCAGCGGGAAGAGCGGCAGGCCGCCGTCGTCCCACAGGGCGCGCTCGGTGCTCTGGCCGGCGGCGGCCGCACCGCTTCCGGCCACGCCGGCCTCCTCCCGGGCCAGCTCGGCGGTCAGCCCGGCGGCGAGGGTGGCGCTGCGCTCGGTACCGGTGGGTTCGTCGGCCACCGGGTCCGCTTCGGCCTCTGGGGGTGCCTCGGGGAGTCCGGCGCAGGTGGCGTCGGGCTCACGGTCGCCGGGTGCCTGCGCGGGTCCGGTGGGGGCGGAGTCCGGCTCGAGGTCGCCGGGTGCCCGCCGGGGTTCCGCGTGGGCGGAGTCCGGCTCGAGGTCGCCGGGTGCGTGCGGCAGTCCGGCGTGGGCGGCGTCCGGCAGGGGGTCGCCCGGTGCCTGCCGGAGGTCCGCGTGGGCGGCGTGCTGGGGACGAGACTGCGCGGGGCTCGTCCGGGGGGCGTGCGGGGTGGGGGCCGGGGGGTTCGGTATCGCCGTGTCCTTGGCCGGCTCGGTCAGGTGGTCCAGGACGCGGGCCAGGGTGGGGCCGCCGGGGTCGGGGGCGGTGGGGTCGAAGGAGGGACGGACGCCGAGGGAGTCCAGGACGCGGTGCAGGCGGGCCGCGTTCGCACGCCACGTGCGGTCCACGACCTCCTCCGGATACGTCTGCCAGTCCACCGGCGCCCAGTCGGGGCCGGGCTCCGCCGGGCCGCCGTGGAAGAGGCGGGCGGCCAGCAGGGACGCGGCTTCGTCCACCACGCCCGGCTCCTCCAGCAGGTCGCACGCGGGACGTTCGCCGAGCCGGGAGGTGAAGCCCTCGGCCAGGCGGTCGCGCCGGGACAGCTCGGTGAGCGCCGCCACCACGCCCGCGTCCAGCCCTGACGGCCAGCGGCCCATCCGCCAGGCGGGCAGCGCCACCCGGGTCAGCAGCCGGTCCCAGCCGGCGTAGGCCAGGCCGACCTGCTCCTGGGCGACGATCCGCAGGCCGTAGTCGACGGCCTGGGCGCGCTCGGCCGCCGCCGCGGCGACCCCCCGCTCCATCTGCGCCGCGTGCTCCCGGCAGCCGCGCAGCAGCAGCCGGGCCACCCACCCGAGGGCCGCGCAGAGGCCGCGGGTCAGCGGGCAGCGGCCCGGCGTCGCGGCGACCGCGACCGCCGCGTCCAGACCGCGCACGAAGCGCCGGGCGGCCGCTATGTCGGGGTGCGCCGACGGGCCCGTACCGGCGATGACCGGGGCGAGGACCGCGCGCAGCTCGCCGACCCGCATCCACCACAGGAACGGGGAGCCGATGACCAGCACGGGGGCGGCCGGGGCCCGGCGGCGGCCCGGGCCCACCGCCTCGTCCTCGTCGGACGCGGGGCGCGTGGGCGGGCCGTGAGCCGAGTGCGTACGGTCCTCCAGCCAGCTGTCGCAGTCCGGGGTGAGCGCTATGGCCGAGGGGGCCGGCACGTCCAGCCGGTCGGCCAGGTCGCGCACCATCCGGTACAGGTCCGGGGCGGACTCCTCCGGGATCGGCACCGTCGGGCTGACGGCGGGGCGGGCCCGGGCCACGACCAGGGCGAAACCGGCGGCGGCCAGCAGCACCAGCACGGCGAGGACGCTCACGACCAGGCGGGCCGTGTCCCAGCCCCGGCCGACGAGGCGGCCGGTGGCTCCGCCCGCCAGCAGGATCACCGCGACGGCTGCGGGCAGCACGGCCACGGCCAGCGCCCGGCCACGGACCCGCAGGACGGCCAGGGCCCTGGAACGCGCGGCCTGCGCGCCCATCTCCGCACCGATTCCGGTCACGACCGGCCCTCACCCCCTCGCTGCCGATGCCGTGCTCTCCTGGTGATGCTCACTCCCCCACTGTGGCACCCGCCACTGACATCGCAATGCCGGTGGGCCAAGTGCCGGAAAGCTTGCGCGGCACCCTAGTTGGGGCCCCGGCCCCCGTCATCCGTATGGGCGACCGCTCACTCGATGGAATGGCTTTGGTCAGAGGTGCGTGACAGAAAGCAAAGATCAGGCCCCGGATCGGGGATCCGGGGCCTGGGTACGGCTGTCGCGCGGACAACCGGCGCGGCAAGCGCAGGTCAGACGGCCAGGCGCCTGCCCGCGGCACGCGCCGGTCAGGTCGTCGGCGCCTGGTCGCGGCACGCGCGGGTCAGGCCGTCCGCGCCTGGTCCGCCTGGGCGGCCTGGGCCGCCTTCGCGGCGATGTCGGTGCGGTGCTGGGAGCCGTCCAGACGGATCCGGCCCACCGCCCGGTACGCCCGCTCGCGGGCCTCGGTCAGGTCCGCGCCGGTGGCGGTGACGGACAGCACGCGGCCGCCCGCGCTGACGACGCGGTCGCCGTCCCGCTTGGTGCCGGCGTGCAGCACGTACGCGTGCGGGGCGTCCTCGGCGGCCACTTCGTCCAGGCCGGTGATCGGGTCGCCGGTGCGGGGGGTGCCGGGGTAGTTGTGCGAGGCGACGACGACCGTGACGGCCGCGTCCTCGCTCCAGCGCAGCGGCTCCAGGTCGGCGAGGTGGCCGGTGGCGGCGGCCATCAGCAGGCCGGCCAGCGGGGTCTTCAGCCGGGCCAGCACGACCTGGGTCTCCGGGTCGCCGAAGCGGGCGTTGAACTCGATCACCCGGACACCGCGGCTGGTGATGGCCAGGCCCGCGTAGAGCAGACCGGAGAAGGGGGTGCCGCGGCGGTGCAGTTCGTCGACGGTCGGCTGCAGGACCGTCTGGAGCACCTCGTCGACGAGCTTCGGGTCCGCCCAGGGCAGCGGGGAGTACGCGCCCATGCCGCCGGTGTTCGGGCCCTGGTCGCCGTCGAGGGCGCGCTTGAAGTCCTGGGCGGGCTGGAGCGGCACGACCGTCTCGCCGTCGGTGACCGCGAAGAGGGACACCTCGGGGCCGTCGAGGAACTCCTCGATGACGACCCGGTCGCATGCGGCGGCGTGCGCCTTGGCGGCGTCCAGGTCGTCGGTGACGACTACGCCCTTGCCGGCGGCGAGGCCGTCGTCCTTGACGACGTAGGGGGCGCCGAAGGCGTCGAGGGCCTCGGCGACCTCTTCGGCGGTGGTGCAGACGTACGACCGCGCGGTCGGCACTCCGGCCGCCGCCATGACGTCCTTGGCGAAGGCCTTGGAGCCCTCCAGCTGCGCGGCCTCCTTCGAGGGGCCGAACACCGGGATGCCCGCCGCGCGCACGGCGTCGGCCACGCCGGCGACCAGCGGGGCCTCCGGGCCGACGACGACCAGGTCGGCGCCGAGGCCTGCGGCCAGCTCGGCGACCGCCTTGCCGTCGAGCGCGTCGACGGGGTGCAGCTCGGCCACCTCCGCGATGCCGGCGTTGCCGGGGGCGCAGTGCAGCGCGGTGACGTCGGGGTCGAGGGACAGGGAGCGGCACAGGGCGTGTTCGCGGGCGCCGCCGCCGATGACGAGGACCTTCACGGGGTCAGCCTAATGGCAAGGTTGCCGAAGGCCGGGGGCCGGGTTTGTTGGGCTTTCCTCCAAAGCGGCCCGGTGCCCGACCGCCCGTCGGCGTACCCGCCCGCTCGACTCGGCCGGCTGAAGGGGTGCCGTCCGGGGTGGGCAGGGCGGGGGTGACACGGGAAGGCAGGCTCGATCGACGCGAGCGTGCGCGGCTCGGAGCTGGACCCCGCCGAGTGACAGGGTGCTGTACGGCGGGCCTTGACGGCCGTCGACCGATCGGCTGCTCGTTTACTCGTTCGAGAACTCCTCCACCACCGTCGCCCCCAGCTCGCGGACGATCAGTTCGTGGCCGGAGAGGGCCGACTCGTCCAGGTCGGGGTCGTCGTCCTCGGGGATGTCGTCCTCGGGGGCGACCGGCGGGGGTTCGGGGGCGGGGGCCGGTGCCGGAGGGGCGCTCGGGGGGCCGGGCTGCGGGGGCGTGGGCGCCTGCGGTGCCGGCTGGGGAGCGGCCTGGCGGGGTGCGGCCGGGGCGCCGTAGCCCCCGGGGCCTCCGGCGGGCGCGCCGCCGTAGCCGCCTCCGCCGCCGGAGCCCGGGCCGCCCGTGGCCGGAGGTGCGGAACCGCCGCCGGACGGGTCGACGATCGCCTCGATCTTCCACTGCACGTTGAACTGTTCCGCCAGCGCCGCCCGCAGCACGTCCTCGCTGCCGCTGCCGGCGAAGTTGTCACGCGCGCCGGCGTTCACGAAGCCGAGCTGGAGGGTGGCGCCGTCGAATCCGGCCACCTGGGCGTTCTGGCTGAGCAGGATCCAGGTGAAGCGGCGGCGGTTCTTGACGGCCTCCAGGATGTTCGGCCACAGCACGCGGGGGTCGAGGCCACCGGCGGGGGCTGCGGCGGGCGCGGCCGGGGATGCCGGGCCGGCACTGGGCGCCGAGGGCTGCTGGGGGGTTGCCTGGGCGCGGCCCGGTGCCTGGCCCTGCGGCGCGCCGCCCGCGGGTGCCGCGGCCGTGGGCCAGCCACCGGGGCGCCGGCCGCTTCCGGCGGCAGCCGGCGTCGGCCACGCGCCCGGAGCGGGAGCACCGCCGGTCGCCGCCGATGCCGGTGCCTGGGCGCCGGAGGCGGGGGCAGCGGCCGCGGGGCTGGACGGGGCGGCCGCCGTCGACGACTGGGCCGGAGCCGGCACCGGCGCCGCGGGACCCGTGGGCACGGGACCGGCCGGAGCCGGACCACCGGCACCCGGACCACCGACAGCAGGGCCACCGACACCCGGACCACCGGCAGCAGGACCTCCGCCACCCGGACCAGCCACGCCAGGACCGCCCATGCCGGGACCACCGGCGCCAGGACTGCCCGCCCCGGGGCCCCCGGCGCCGAAACCACCCGCACCCCGACCGCCGGCAGCAGGACCACCCGCACCCGGACCACCGGCGCCAGGACCACCGGCGCCGGGTCCCGCGCCTCCGGGACCGCCCCCGGGTCCGCCGGCCGCTCGTACTGCCGCGCGGGCCGCCGCGGGGCCGGTGCCGGGGGGTACGGAGGGCATGCCGGTGCCGCCGTGGGCGTCCGGGCCGGGGACGTAGCCCATGGCGGGCGCGCCGGTGCCGGACGAGAAGTGGACGCCGCGTTCGAGGCGGTCGAGGCGGGCCATCACCGAGCGCTCGTCGCCGTAGGCGGCGGGGAGCAGCACGCGGGCGCAGATCAGCTCCAGCTGGAGGCGGGGCGAGGTGGCGCCGCGCATCTCGGTCAGGCCCGCGTTGACGAGGTCGGCGGCGCGGCTCAGCTCGGCGGCGCCGAACGTGGATGCCTGGGCCTGCATGCGCTCCAGGACGTCGGCCGGTGCGTCCAGCAGCCCCTTCTCCGCGGCGTCCGGCACGGCGGCGAGGATCACGAGGTCGCGGAGCCGCTCGAGCAGGTCGGCGACGAAGCGGCGCGGGTCGTTGCCGCCTTCGATGACACGGTCGACGACCTCGAAGGCGGCGGCGCCGTCACCGGTGGCGAAGGCCTCGACGACGGAGTCGAGGAGGGAGCCGTCGGTGTAGCCGAGGAGGGAGGTGGCCATGGCATACGTCACACCTTCCTCACCGGCGCCGGCGAGGAGCTGGTCCATGACGGACATGGAGTCACGCACGGACCCGGCGCCCGCGCGCACGACCAGCGGCAGGACGCCGTCCTCGACCGGGATGTTCTCCTTCTGGCACACCTCGGCGAGGTAGTCCCGCAGGGTGCCCGGCGGGACGAGCCGGAAGGGGTAGTGATGCGTACGCGACCGGATCGTGCCGATGACCTTCTCGGGCTCGGTGGTCGCGAAGATGAACTTCAGATGCTCCGGCGGCTCCTCGACGACCTTCAGCAGCGCGTTGAAGCCGGCCGACGTGACCATGTGGGCCTCGTCGATGATGTAGATCTTGTACCGGCTGCTCGCGGGGCCGAAGAACGCCTTCTCGCGCAGCTCACGGGCGTCGTCCACACCACCGTGAGAGGCCGCGTCGATCTCGATGACGTCGATCGAGCCGGGTCCGTTGCGCGCGAGGTCGCGGCAGGACTGGCACTCGCCGCAGGGGGTCGGGGTGGGACCCTTCTCACAGTTCAGGCAGCGGGCGAGGATCCGAGCGCTGGTCGTCTTGCCGCAGCCGCGCGGCCCGCTGAACAGGTACGCGTGATTGACCCGGTTGTTCCGCAGCGCCTGCTGCAGCGGGTCGGTGACATGCTCCTGCCCGATGACCTCGGCAAAGGTCTCCGGGCGATAGCGGCGGTACAGCGCGAGAGACGACACGCATACGAGGTTATAGGCGGCCACTGACAACCGGTCCCGGCCACCGGCCCCGGGAACGCGAGCGCCCCCCACGCACCCGCCAGAGCCAACCTACCCTTGCTGCCTTCCGGCCCTGGGGGAGTTCAGTCAGATAGCGCCGCGTGAGGGGCTGCGCCCAGAGTACCCGATCGCGGCCTGCGGACCGCAATCGACGGGGGCCTGCGGGAACGGGTTCGCAAGCACTCCCCTCGGTCATGTAATGTTTCCGGCGGAGGATTCGCCTAGAGGCCTAGGGCGCACGCTTGGAAAGCGTGTTGGGGGCAACCCCTCACGAGTTCGAATCTCGTATCCTCCGCAGCCGCCTGAACAGGCGAAACGAAGCGGCCCCGCTGATCACAGCGGGGCCGCTTCGTTGTTCACTCAGCCGTCGTTGTCCTGGTTTTTGTCCACAGACGGTGTTTCCGGTGCTCCCCAGATGGCGCGCTCGATTTTCCGGGCCGCCTCCTTCAGCATGGGGTCGGTCACATGCAGGTACCGCGCCCGCATCCTGGCGGCGCCTCCCGGCTCCCATCCCATGATCTGGTCGATCACCCGGTCCGGGACCCCGAGCAGCATCAGGACCGTGCCGGCCGTGTGGCGGGCGTCGTGCAGTCGACCGTCACGGACCCCGGCGTCCTCCAGCAGTTTCTTCCAGTCGTGATAGTCCGTGTTCGGGCTGAGCGGACCACCCAGCCGCTTGGTGAACACGTACTCCGACTCCACCCACAGGTTTCCGGCAGTCTCGCGCTCTCGCTCCTGTGCTTCCTTGTGAGCGCGGAGCATCACGACCAACGGGCCAGGGAGAGGCACCGCGCGGCGCCCGGCGCGGGACTTGGTGTTCTTGGTCTCGCGCCGTACCTGCACCCGGTCCGGGCAGTAGCCGGCCTTCCGGCCGCAGGGGGTCGCGTCGCCGCAACCGTGCTCGTACTTCGGCCGCAGCCGGTTTCGGCGCAGCTTCAGGTACTCGTTGTCCAGGTCGACGTCAGACCATCGCAGCCCAAGCGTCTCCCCCTGCCGCAGTCCGAGAGCCAGGGCGAGCATCCAGCGGGCGCTGTTCCGGCGCTTGTTGACTTCGAGCAGCAGGCTTTGCACCTCGTCCACCGAGTAGGGCTCAACCTCGGTTTCGTCCTCCTCCATGCGCGGCGGCTTTGCCAGGGCGGCAGCGTTCTTGGCTGCGTAGCCGCGCCGTACCGCCTCCCCCAGGGCGGTGCGGGCCGTCCTGTGGGCCTGGTGAGCAGTGCCCGGCTTGCTGCCGGAGTTCTGCATCCGGCGGTACAGGCTCTCCAGATGCTCCGGTTCCAGGCGGTCAAGTCGGTGCTTGCCGATGCCGGGAACCAGGTGCACCCGTACGGCCACCTCGTAGCCGGCGTACGTGTTCTCGCTGATGACGGGCCGGGCGATGTTCTCCACCCAGTGCTCAAGCCACTTTGCGACGGTCCACGGCTTGCCGGGCTGCCGCGCCGAACCCTCGTCGCGCTGCTTCTCCAGCTTGCGAACCTCGTCGACCAACTCTTTGCGCGTCGGGCGCGTCAGGTGTCGGCGGTACGGCGTGCCGTCGTCTTTGTAGCCCATCGGCACTCGCGCGTGCCAACGGCCGTCCTTCCCGAAGTAGATGGCGGATTCGCCGTTGGCGCGGCGGGTGCGCTTCTTCTCTTCTGCCACAGGCAGACTCCTGCTTTCTCCCTGTCGGGGCGGAAACCGAGACGGCGGGCAGTCCCAGAGGACTGCCCGCCGTCTCGAACGTCGTCAAGCGGCTCGTCGGGCCGCGCGTCGGCGAGCGAGGTACGCGGCCGGCGCGTCAGCGGGGACGCGGCGCAGGCGGCCGATGTCGATGGACTCCAGCTCTCCGGAGCGAATGAGCGCGTAGCACGTGGTCCGGCCGATGCGGAGTCGGCGGGCGGCCTCTTCGACGGTCAGAAGGACAAGGGTGTGGTCGATGGAGTCGGCGAGTTGGGCCGTGTCCATGCGGCGGATCTCCTTCGTCTCGCGACGGTGAGGGCGGCGGGCCCTTGCTGGGAATCCGCAACATCCGCCACGCCGCAACATTGCAGGTCAGCGGCTTGGATTTGTGGCGGATGGCGGTTGTGTTGCGGATAGGTGCCGCCGCGCGGTGGCGCGGCGGCACCGTGGGAGCGGGGGTGTCAGCCGACGGCGCGCAGCGGGCGTGTGCCGGTTTCCGCGAGCATGTGGCGGCTTCCGTCGGGGTCTTCCGCCACGGATTCACCCCCGTTGACCTGCGGTGTTGCGGCTGTTGCGGCTGTTGCGGACTTCTCGGGGGGCGGGGGGCAGTAGCGTGCCCAGGCGTCGGTCAGATCCTCGGCGTAGTAGCCCTTGGGGGTTCCGCTGCCGACCCGGATGCCGCGGGGCCGGATGGGGGTGTTGTCGGGGCGGACGTACTGGCTGAGCAGCTTGGACAGCCCACGTGCGGTGAGGGGCTTGCCGTCGTCGTTCAGGTCGGCCCAGGGGGCGTCATCGAGTCCGTGGAGGACTTCGAGGATGGCTGCGGTGGGCATGCGGTCGGCGCCGCAGAACACCTTGTCGCGCAGGTCGGTCAGCAGGCGGACCCCGAGTGAGGCTTCGTTCCCCTCGCCCGCTGCCTTGATGAGTTCGACGCAGGCGGCGCGGGCGCGCTCGGGCCAGTGGCCACCGGCCGCGTCGGCGACGGCGAGCAGGGGTTCCCACACGTCGGCGGGCCGGTCGGAGACGCCCTCGGGCATCTCGGGCCAGGCTTCGGCGACCTGGTCGTGCACGGTGGTGGCCCACTCGGCGAGCCGGTCACGCAGGGCGTGGCCCTGCTTCTCGTGGACGCGCCGGCGGTACGGTTCGGCCTTCTCGTTGGGGGCCTTCTTGCGCATCCGGATGATGACCGAGCGGGTCAGGATCGTGTCCGGCAGAGAGCCGAGTCCGGCCATGGCGACGGCGCAGAACGAGGAGAACCACTCGGTGGACTGGTTCGAGCCGTCCCCGACGCAGCGCAGGGACTTCGCCCCGCGCCGGTAGCCGGAGTTCAGGAACCCGCGGACCTCTTCGTTGCCCCCGGCCTTGGGCCCGAACACGGTGTCGATCTCATCGAAAAGCAGCGTCGGGGTTCCCCCGTCGGCCTCCACCAGCCGGAACAGGGCGTTGGCGGAGGCGTTGACCGTGGTGACCGCACGGGGGGTGAGCGTCTCCACGATCTCCAGCGCGCGAGACTTGCCCGACCCTGGCTCGGGCGAGAGGAACGCGAGGCGGGCGGTGCCGTCGAAGGCGTCGATCAGGTGCGCGTGCGCGTCCCACAGCGTCACGGCCACGTACGCGGACTCGGTGGGGAAGATGTTGAAGCGGCGGTGGAACGCTTCGACCTCATCGAGCAGGGCGGCGCCGTCGATGGATGGGGCGGAGGCGTTGGTGTTGGTCATGCGGCGTTCCTCCTTTCGTGGTGCTGGGCGGGCGTGCCGGTGCAGAAGTGCTTGTGAGCGGCGTAGTCGGCGACCAGGGCGGCCACGTCGTCCCGCCCGCGCGCGGTGTCGGTGTGGCCGCAGGGGCAGGCGTAGGCGGCGGTGGGGGTGTCGCCGTAGCGCTTGGACCAGCGCGCGCCGTCGTAGTGGTGGCGGTAGACGGGCGGGGCGTAGATGCGGATCCCCGGCCGGTCCGGCGTCGGCTCGTCGGCGTCGTGGCGGGCGTGGCCGGTCGGGTGCGGGTCAGAACGAAGAGCTGAAAGGACGGCCTGTCGGCCGTCACTCTTCGTGCCACGGCCCCGGTCGGCGCCGCGACCAGCCGGGCGCGAGCGCTCGGACTTGGGCGGGGTGGGCTTTTCAGGGCGGGGGGTCATGCGGCGTCCCTGGGCCGGCAGGTGCGAATCGACCAGTCAAGGGCGCTGCGGATGGTGGCCCGGCACTCGGCCGGGGCCAGTCCGGCCGCCTCACCGGCCGCCTGAAAAGCCTCCTCCACCACGTCCCGGGCGATCTCGCCCCATGCGACGAACCGCCCCAGGGCGCGGGCGCCCTCCAGCAGCCGGTTGTTCCGGCCGCCCTCCCCGGTGCCCCGAACGGCAGCGGTCTCGCGTTCCAGGGCAACCGTGGCCCGACGGGTGGCCGCACCGGGGACGATGAGCGGCGCCATGGCCACGGGGGCGGGGGCGGGCCGCTGAAGCTCCCGCATCAGCCACGCGGGCAGCTCGGCCACCGGGCACCGGTTGACAGCGTCGTAGACGCCCTGGGGGGTGATGCTGCCCGCCGCTACGACGTTGCCGCCCCATGCGCGGGTGTCGACGTACGGGGCGAGGGTGCGCGCGCTGTTGTGCAGCTCGATGCCGGGCCCCACCGAGAAGTACAGGTGCATGCCGCCGCTGGGCGTCCGCACCGTGTAGGTCGTCGGCCATGACTGTCCGGCGCGCTCGCAGAGCGCCGAAAAGAATGTCGCGCCGCAAGGCGCGTCCGAACTGCCCTTGTACTTTTCCTCCTTGGGCACGTCCAGGTCGATGACCACCAAGCCGGACGGGCCGGTGGCGATGCCGACGTTATAGGGGCCCGTCGTCCAGGCGGCGCGGATGCGGTCGGGGTCGGTGGTGGCGCGCTGCTCCCACTTCACGTGGCCGCTGGCGCACGGGCCACTGTGCGGGCAGGCGTGCTCGCCATGCAGCGCGGGCGCCTTGCCGCCAGGTCGGAGCGGGTGGACGTGCCAGCCGCGACCGGCGGCGGCCAGAGCGGCGGCGAGCAGGTCTGCTCGCCGCGCGTCGGTGCGATGGGTCATGCTGGATGCCTCCAACAGGTCTGTTGTGGACTGGTTGGGCCGGGGCGACCGCGTGTCTTTGGCGAGATCGGGCGGTCGCCCCGGGCGTCTCTAGGCGATATCCAGGGCGAGCTGGGCAGGGGCCGCGAGGGTGGCGAGCAGCGCGCGGTAGGCGTGAACGGCCTGGTGGATGACGACGCCGTTGCCGAGGATCTTGAGCTGGTCCGAGCGCGACAGGCCCAGGTCCGCACCCGTCACCCAGCCGGGATCGGCGCCCATCATCCATTCCACGAACGCCGGGGACAGCCGGCGGTTGCCCTTGGTACCCGGTTCGGTCGGCTCCGGTGCGGGCCGTCCGAGAACGGCTTCCCAGCGGCGGATGGCGGGCCCGTAGTCGGTGCCGTTGGTGGCCACCCACCGGTCATCCAGTCGGACCGCCTGGCCGGGGAGGTAGTAGTTCCCGGCCCGGTCGCGTTGGTTCGGGCCGCCGTGCGGCCCGTCCGACGCCTTCGGCGTGGGCAGCAGGTTGACCACCACTTCGTTCAGCGGCCGGGAGTTCGTCTCCAGCAGGCTGGAGGCGCCGGACTTCCAGTCGCGCGCGGCAGGGGTGGGCAGCAGCGTGACGGCGGTGCGCAGGTTCATGCCGCCCTTGCGCTTCGGAGAGGTGCCGGGGCCACCGGTGCCGTCGGCGGCGGCCGGGGTGGGCAGCAGCGTCATGCGTCCGTCGGGGGCAGCAAGAAGACCACTTCGTCCTCCAGCGTGGGCCCGTGCCCGCCGGCGCGGCGCTTGTCCGGGTGCTGGGGTCCGCCGTTGCGTCCCAACTGCGACGTGGGGGTTTTCAGCAGCGGGATAGGCGACTGCGAACCAGCGGTCCCGGCGGTGGCAGGCGCCGATTTCGGGATCTGAAGCTCGTAGGCACATCCACCGCGCGTCATACCCGCACGCGGCCAGGTCCGCGGCGACGACGTCGAGTCCCCGGCTTCGCAGGGCGGCGACGTTTTCCAGGAAGACGAGTCGGGGTCGAAGGTGGCGAATGGCACAGGCGACGGTTTTCCACAGTCCCGAGCGGTCACCGGCGATCCCTCCCCGAGGTCCGGCGTTGGAGATGTCCTGGCAGGGGAAACCGGCGGTCAGCGCCGCCGGGCGCGGCATCGAGGCGGCCAGTGCGGCCCAGTCGACGGCCTTGATGTCGCCCACGTTGCGGGCGTTGGGCATGCGAGCGGCCAGCAGCCGCGATGCGGCCGGGTCCTTCTCGCCGACCAGGAAAGTGGGCAGGCCGGTGACGGCTTCCACGGCCAGGTCCAGCGCACCGGATCCGGTGCACAGGCTGACGTTGCCGCCCTCCGGCGGCACGGCGGAGTGAAGGGTCATGCTGGATGTGCCTCCAACAGGTCAGTTGTGGACTGGTTGGACCGGGGCGACCGCGTGTCTTTGGCGAGATCGGACGGTCGCCCCGGGCCTTCTAGAACGGCGGTTCGGCGCCTTCCGCCGCGCTGGCGCCGCCGGTGGCAGGGGCGTTGGTCGCGGCCCACGGGTCGTCGCCAGCCTGGCCCTTCTGGGCGGGGCGCTTGCCGTTGATCTGGACGGTGGTGAAGCGGACGGACGCGCCGATGTCGTCGACCTCGACGGCGAGCATCGAGCGCTTCTCGCCGGTATCGGTCGTCCAGTCGTGCTGCCGCATCCGGCCCATGGCGACGACACGCGAGCCCTTGCCCAGGGAATCCGCGACGTGTTCGGCGAGGGTGCGCCAAGCGGCGCAGCGGTAGAACGCGGTGGTGCCGTCCTTCCACTGGTTGCTGTTGCGGTCAAAGCTTCGCGGGGTGACGGCGATCGTGAACTTCGCGAGCGCGGCGCCACCCTCGGTGAACTTCAGCTCGGGGTCGTCGGTCAGGTTGCCGACGAGGGTGATCGGGGTCTCTCCGAACGACATGAGGTCACTCGCTTTCGGGTGTGATGGTGCGGTGGTCGGCCGTGAAGTAGAGACGGGTGCGCTTGCCGTCCCGGGTGGGGTACTGGCGTGCCAGGCCGATGTCGAACGATTCGGCCAAGGTGTGGCCGATGCGGTCGGCGTCGTCCGGCTCGCAGATCACGCGGATCTCGAACACGGTTCCTCTCTTGCTCTGGTCAGCGGTTGAGTTCATTGCGATTGCGGGCGATCAGCCCGTACGCGGGCGCGGTGATGGTGTTGGTCTCCTGCCGGACCGGTCCGGCGTAGTGGTGGTGGGTCTCGGTGTGCGTGGCCTTGAGTGACCGAAGGGCGGCGCCGATGGCGGCGGCGACCGCGGCCACGGCGGCGATCGGGAGGGTGACGAACAGGACGCTGGTCAGGGTCACGGCGGCGAAGCCCTGGCAGGCGAGCCAGATGCCGCAGCCGACACCGACGCAGGTGGCGCCGACGCCGATACCGGCGACCGCAGTACCGGCGGCCCACGCGGGCACGATCCGGCGGTCCGGCTGCGGGACCGGCGGCGTGGGGCCGTAGGCGGGCAGCGGGGTCGTGTCGCGGTAGGCGGTCGGCATCTGCGGCACGGGCCGGTAGGCGTCTTCGATGATCCGGCGGGCCTCGGCTGCGGCTTCCGTGTCGGTCATGCGCGGCTGCCAGGCCGCAGAGTCGTGGTCGGGCATGGTGGGCTCCAGCCGGGTTCAGGTGAGGTGGCGGGCAGCGTCGGCGAGCGCGCGGCATATGGCGCGGACGGGGCCGGCGGCTCCGGTGCCGGCGGTGAAGAAGCCGAACAGGAAGAGCACGAGGGCGCTGAACGGGCCGACGTAGCGGCCCCGCAGCAGAACGAAGGCCAGCACCCCGAAGAGGGCGACGGCGGAGAGGGTCAGGATCACGAGCGGCCTCCCGGGAAACGTGACGGGCAGCGCCCCGGGGCGGGGTGCTGCCCGTGCCTTGTCTTGTCGTGTCGCTTGTCGTGTGGCTTGTCGTGTGGCTTGTCGTCTCGCTTGTCGCTTGTCTTGTCTTGTCGCTTGTCGCCTTGCAGGTCACAAGCCGTTTCCGGGCGTCCAG
This sequence comes from Streptomyces sp. NBC_00557, assembly GCF_036345995.1. NCBI lineage: Bacteria > Bacillati > Actinomycetota > Actinomycetes > Kitasatosporales > Streptomycetaceae > Streptomyces > Streptomyces sp. NBC_00557. The sequence continues at coordinate 4,246,213 of NZ_CP107796.1, read as the reverse complement.
ACCCTCCCCGGGCGGCTTTGTCTTTCGCGGGCGACAGGCGACAAGCGATCAGCTCTCGTCGGGCTGTTCGGGGGCGTGCTTGCGGTGGACGTAGCGGGCTTTGGTGCCCTCTCCGACGCGGACCGCGATGCCGTCCTCCACCCACGCCTTGAGCCAGCCGACGACGGTCTGACGGGTCGTGCCGTACTCGTCGCCGAGCGCGCGGGCGATCGCTGATGCCCCGGTACCCGCCGGGCCAGCGGCGAGAAGCGCGGCGAGCGCGGCCTGTTGTGCGGGGTTGTCCTGCTCGCCCCGCAGCGCCGACAGGTTCAGCCCGCCGGTGGCGGGCGGCGCGTCGTCGGCGGCGGGGGCGTGCGGGTCGGGCGCCGTGGCGAACTGGGCATCGATCTGGGCCCGGAACTGCCGCAGCATCTCGTCTTCCGGCGAGCCCTGCTCGGTCGGCCGCTCGCTGCGCAGGGCGGACAGGTTCAGCCCCTCACAGGACGGCCCGGCGCCCGGGGCGTCATCGGTGGGGGTGTGATCGCGCATCCATGCGGTGCGCTCGGCATCCCAACGGCGGGCGTAGGCAGGCCCGGCCGCCTTGGCAGAGATGTCGTCCAGCACGGGATGCCGGTCGGAGGTGGCGGCGATGATCTCCCGGATCTGGTTCGGCAGGATCCGCCACGCCTTGAACAGCGCGGCCGGGGACTCGGGAGTGCCCATGAACCCGGCGCCCTTGTACGGCGCCTGTTCCACGCGCAGGCCGCGAGAGCCGGGGAACATCTTGGACAGGTCCATGCCCTCGGTCTCGCCGCCGGTCAGGGCGACACGGACCTTGGCCTCCCGCCGGATCATCAGGTTGCCCAGCACGCTGCCGGTTGCCCCGAGGGCAGTGAGCACGGTGCGGATGCCCATGGCGCGGGCAATCCGGATCACTTCCAGGATCTTTTCCGCGAGCTTGCGCATCTGCCGGTCCGGGCTCGCCAGGATCTCCGCACCCTCATCGATCACCAGCATGATCTGCGGAATCTTCGCGCTGATGGGCAGCAGATCGGTGTTGTGACGGGCGAGCAGATCCTGATAGCCCATCTTGCGCTGCTTGGCCACCCGCACGGCGGTGTCCAGCATCGTCATGGCCTCATCGAACGTCCCGGCCAACCAGTCGACCCCGGGCCGCACCGGCTTGCCGCCCTCGGCCTTGATCTCGCCGTTCAGAGCGGGCAGGACCCAGGGCAGGCCGGCCGACCCGGCGTTGAGGTCGATGACCCAGGTCAGCATGTCCTCGGCACGGGCGAACCCGGCCAGGATCAGATGAACCAGGTTCGTCTTACCCGAACCGGTCGGGCCGACAACCAGCGCGCACTGCTCGCGCAGGTAGGCCCGGATCTCTTCTGCGTTGGTGCGGTACCCCCACGGGATGCCGGTGTGTACGGACAGCGGCCCGTACTCGGCCGGGTAGGTCCGCTCCTGCTCCAGCACGTTGACCGTTGTCACGTCGATGATGACGCGGCCCTGGTGGATGCCGGGGGAAGCGGTGGCGGTGCAGCCGTGCGGCAGCCGCGCATCCGCCGACAGACGCGCCGACTCGGCGGCAATCTTGCTCCACGTGGCGCCGCCCGGCGGGAGTTCGGCGTCGATGGAGTACCCGGTGCCGGTCTCCCACTTCTCCACCCCGACGACGCGGACGGTGATGGAGCACACCCGCTGGATGCGGTCGATCCACTCGGCGGCAATCGCCCGGCGTTCGGCGGACAGCTCGGCGGCGATCTGCCGCTGCTCCGCGGCGATCGCCTCTTCCTCGCGGGCCTCCTCGTACAGGGCGACCGAGCGGGCGGCGGCGCCGATGCCGACGCCGATGGTGGCCAGTGATCCGAGGGCTGCCCAGGTCAGGGGGCCGTGGGTCATGGCCCAGGTGGTCCATCCGGCGCCGACGAGCCAGCTGGCGGCGCGGGTGGCCAGGGTGCGGCCGGCATTGCGCAGGCGCAGCCCGACGACGGTGTGTCCGAGTGCGCCGGCCGCGCCGACGGCGAGCGCCCAACCCGGGGGCATGCCGGTCGCGGCGCCGGTGGTGGCGACGGCGAAGGCTCCGGTGGTGGCGGACAGGGCGCCGGTCACGGGTCCGTGACCGGCGCTCCAGTCCAGCACCGGGCCACTCGGCTGCTGCTTGGTGGCGGTGGTGGCCATGGTCAGACGTTCCAGCCCTTCTCGGCCTCGTGGCCGTTGCGGGGGTCCTCGTGCCGGGCGATGTCCTGCTCGTGGACCTGCCGGAACAGCGGGCCCATGTCCTCGGCGACCGCGACGGCGCTCATCAGGGCACCGAAGATGTCGTTGAAGCCGTCCGCGATCTCCTTCTCCAGCGGGAACTCACTGTCGGAGCGCTCGGCGAGGATCTTCATCACGTTCGCCACGCTGGTCAGCGCGGCCGGGAGCCCTTCGACCATGGCCAGGATCTCCATGGCGTTCTCGGGGTCGTACTGGCCAGCGGCCTGCTCCATCTCGGCCGCAGCCTCTTCGAACCGGAAACCGGACACGTGCTCTCCTTCACTCACCTCGGATGTGCTGCTGCTGGTGGGGACCGTGGTCGCGGGCCGCTCAACGCCGTCCGCGATGCCGTCCGTGCCGTCCTCGGCGGCCTGCGCGTCGGCGGCGGCCTCCTGCTCGGCCAGCTCCTCGCGGATCGCCGCATCGCGGGCAGCGCGCTGCTCGGCCGCCACACCGGCCAGCCGCCGATACAGCCGTCGGCCGGGGTGGATCAGCCACGGGATGTTGAGCTTCCGGCCGATCGGGCTGGTGATGAGCCCGAGCAGACCGAGCGGCAGGGCGAGCAGGGCGGCGAGCAGGCGGCGGCCGTGGAAACGGGCCGCCGACCGGCGCAGCGCCCTGCGGGCCGCCTTCCGAGCCGGTGCCTTGCGCACCTGGGCACGCTGTGTGGCCACCGTTCCGGCCGCCTTCTTGTCGCGCAGCGCACGCTGCTTGGCGACCGCCGCATCCCGCACCGCGCGAGCCTTGCGGGCAGCGGCGCCCATCAGGCGACCTGCGCGATTGCCGTGCTTGCCCGACCGGTTGAGTCCCGCTGCGGCCTTGGCGTTGCGGCGTGCGTCGGCCACTGCGCGCCGTGCGGCCGTGGTCTGCGCCCGCCTGTCGGCGCGGGAGGCGCCCGCAGCCTTCTGCGCGGCGCGCAGGGCCCTTATCTGCCCGGCCCGGCTCGCGGCCTTACCCGCCGTTCCGGTCAGGCGCCGGGCCGCGCCGGGGCTCGTCTTCCCGCTTGCCTTGCCACTGGTGGCGGTGCCATGGCGTGCGGCCGGGCCGGTGCTGCGCCGGTGCTGGCCAGGCACACCACCCGAGCGGCTACCGGTGCGACCGTGGCCGGTGCCCGCGGAACGGCCGCCACTGCCGCGACCGCCCGTTGCCGCTCCCGAGCCGCTTCGGCGCAGGCCCGCGCTGCGGGCAACCGTACGCCCGGCCGTACGAGCCGCGGCCCGGCGAGCGTCGCGGCGGGAGTTGGGCTTGTGGGAGCGGGCGGCGGCGAAGGTGCCCAGCACGACGACGCCGGTTGCGGCGACCATGGCGGCGATCGGGCCGCCGGCCAGAGAGGCGGCGGCGACCGCTCCGACGGTGCTGTTCGCGCCGGTCAGGGCGAGGGGGACGACCGGCCAGCCGCCGGGCGTGTGCTCCACCTCCGCCGCACCCGGAGCCGAAGTGGCGGGCGGGGCGTCGGGCGGCGGGGGCGGTGTGGTCGGGGCAGCCTCGACGGCTACCGGCTCGGTGCTGAGTTCCGTCATGCTGAGAGCACTCCTTTTGGGGAGTAGGGCCCGGCCGGGGCTGTGGAAGGTTGCGGCCGGGCCTGCTGAATGAGCGGTAAGCGCCGCCGCCCGCCTGCGGTGCGGGTGGTGGGCGGGATGGCGGGACAAGCTCGCCGGGTCTGCGCGCCGGGTCTGCGAGGGTGCCGCTCGCCGGGGCTCACCGGGTCTGCTTCACTGGTGCTCGACTGCTTCCGGCAGTCGCAACGACGGCCAGCCCACTTTCCCTGGGCTGGCCGTCATTGGTGGTGCCGGACGCCGGGTTAGGCGTCGGATTCCTCGTGGGACATCAGCGAGCCCCACGCCTTGCGCACGCGCTGCTCACCACCGACGAACCCGCCCTCGCGGAAGCCGGTCACGGCCTGGCGGTAGGACAGCGGCGGGTCGTCGCTGTAGCGCAGGTGCCGCAGTACGACGACCAGTTGCTCATCCGTCAGCGGCTCCCCGGGCTGCGGGGTCGGAACGCCGGCCACGGCCGCGATCTCCTCCAGCGTCACGGGGGGTGTGACGGGAGGCGTCACGGGGGTGACGGCCCCGGCCGGAACCGGCTCGAACTCGGCCGTGACCTGCGTGTCTTCCTCCGTGACGGCAGGCGTGACGCCCGTGACGCCTCCCTCGCCCGCAGCCTCGACGGCGGCCAGTTCGGGAGCGGCCGTCACGCCCGTGACGGGGGCCGTGACGGGCAGAGCGAACATGCCCGCGAGCGCGGCATCCGCGCCCGCCGTCATCCGCTCGCGCTGCACGTCGACCAGGTGCGCCCCGAGCAGAGCGTCACCCGCACCGACCTTCTTCGCGAGCCTCCACGACTTCAGCTCCGAGTCCTTGCGCGCGCCCTCGTCGGGGTGGTTCGCGGCACGGGCCCGGTGGTAGGCGAGCTTCTGCACGACCGCGGCGTTGCGGCGCTGCGCTTCGGCGTCCACCCCGGTGCGGTAGACCACGATCCGGCGGGCCAGCAGGCCCATCCCCTCCGCGGCCACGCACATGGCCATCGGGGTGAAGGCGAACACCACCGACTCCGTACCCGTCGGCGCGACCGCAGCGCCGGTGGCGGAGGCCACCGCCGGCAGCGTCCACAGACCGACCCGCACGGCCGCCGGGGAGGACTGGCCCAGCATGGTCAGACCCACCAGGGTCAGCGCCAGGACCAGCGTGGCGCCCTCACCCGCGGCGACCACACCGAGCGCGGTGGCGGAGCGGTGGAACACGGATGTGATGTTGCTGTAGGTGCCCCACGCGCCCAGGCCGCCGAAGCCGACCATGGGCAGCGCGGCGGCGCCCAGTACGAGTGTCTGGCCCCAGCTCAGGGACTTCTCCGGGGGATGCTTCACTGCTTGCCTCCTTGTCGGGAGGATGACCGCTTGGCCGGTCCGGTCAGGCGGCGCGATGGTCGTCGGGGTAGGCGCAGGGGACGCAGACCCCGAGGGATGCGGGGATGACGTAGCCGGCGTCCGTGCGGCACCGCGGGCAGGTCCGGCGGGCGCGCATCGCGCACTCCAGTGCCCGGCGCTTCGCCTCCGTCATCGGCCGGACCGGCTTGGCCTGCTCGAGCCGGTAGAGGTAGGCGACCAGCGGCCCACGTCGGCGGCGGAGGCGGAGGATCTGCGCGGCGACCGGCTGACCGCCGGGGCGCAGGCCACGGGCCCGTAACTGCCGCCGGGTGGCCAGCCCGTCCGGCGCGCAGCGCCACGGGTAGGTGGGAATGCCGTGCCGGGCGCCGGTGGGGTCGAAGCACTCGGCCAGCGTCGGCATCAGGCCGCTGCTCCCGCCAACGCTGGGGCGGCCATGTCGGCGTAAGCGACCAGCTTCACCGTGGCGCCCGCGTACTGGCCATACGCGAGCAGGACACGCGTCCGGCCACCGCTCTGCGTCCGGTGCTCCACTGCGTCCGGGGCGATCCCCAGTGCATCGCGCCACGCCTCGAAGTCGGCCAGGTCGCCGTGGAACGAGAACTCCAGCCGGTCAGGCCAGATGGTGGTCACCGCGACAGTCGGGGCTGCGAGGTGCCCGAAGTCCGCAGCGAGCAGGCGCAGCGCCCGCAGCGGCACGGCCAAGTCGTCCAACCTCAGGCCCTCGTTCATGCCGCGACCCCCTTGCGCGCCGTGCGGCGACGGATGGGGCGGACCAGCGGAACCACGTTGAACAGGTCCGGGTTCTCCTCGACGACTCGCGCGGCCAGGCGGATCAGGTCGTCGGGCAGGTCACTGAACTGGGGGTCGGAGAGGATGTCGCGCGCCGCGTCCAGGCGGGCCGCGCGTTCCTCGTCGCTCTCGCCGTCGACCCCGAGCCACAGCTCAAGGGGGGTGCCCAGCGCCAGTTCCGCGAAATCAGCGTGGGTGACGGCCTCATGACCAGCAACGATGTACTTCATGGGATGGACTCCAGTGAGACGGGAACGGCCCGAACAACAGCGGCTCCGGTGCGTCAACACCGGAGCCGCGAGCCGTTGAAGCGGGTAAATCCGGCTCCCCACGCCCCGCCCGTACGACCGCCGCACCAAGTGCGGGACCGGACGGGCGAGGGAGGCAACCAGCCGCAGCGCTAGCCGCTGCGATGGCAGGAAGAGAGCGGACCGGATTGGCCGTGAGCGTGCGTTCCGCGCTCACGAAACCGGATGGCGTACTGGCGTCCGCCGGCCGGTCCATCACGGCGGCGCCCACAGTCTTCGTCGGTGCATGAGACCTCCCATCGGCTGAGGTCAACGAAGGTGAAGGCCGCGTGAGCGCTCGAAGCGGCGGCCGTGGTCTTCCTGCGACATCGTCCGTTTCGGCTCTCACGCGCAACGTGAGGGAGTGCCTAGTCCGTCCGTGGCAACACTCGGAAGCTGTGTCGCCGCGGTCCTATCCACCGACCGGTCATCGCGGGGAGTCTCCCTCGCTCGGGATTCGGTGTCTCAGTGCCAATGCACTCACGAGCCTGCGGAGTTCGGTTCTGCGCTCGTGGACCGCTGTCCAGGTTGTTCGCACCGGGTCTGACAGCCGACGGGCTGTGTCTGCCACTCCCCTCCGACCTGTTGGTCGGCGAGTGGTGCTGCCTGCCTGCGGCAGGCGTGTCTCGGCTCCACACACCCTGAAGCGTGGTGTGTATTACCTACCACTCACGTTGGCAGAAGGATTCCGCGCCGTCAACCCGTGGCTTTCGACTCGGATCCGCCGGCCTGTCCCGTGCGGTGGTGATTCAACTGTCGCCATCCGGCGCCCGGTTCGGGAGCGAGTACTTGGGGGTGCACTCGTGCACTCGCAGGTGCGAACCCTCTACACCCCGGGCCTGACCTGCGTAGAGTGACGATGAGTCAAGCTGGTACTACGGCCGCACTCTGGGGGTCCCATGGCAGACCGGAATGCCAGACTGGCCGCGCTCATGCAGGAAGGCGACTTCTCACACAAGTCCCTTGCTCGCGCGGTGGTCGCCGCTGCCGCTCGGTCGGGTGAAGACATCACCTGCGATCACACGTACGTCTCGCGGTGGCTCAAGGGGGCGATCCCCCGCGGCAATATGCCGCAGTACATCGCGGATGCCGTCGGGCAGAAGGTTGGTCGCCGGCTCACCTTGGACGACATCGGCATGGGGGACGCGGCAGTGTCCTCCATACGGCCTGACCTCGGACTTGAGTTCGCGGACAGGCCCGAGGCGACGGCCAAGACCGTCGCAGACCTCTGGCGTGCCGACCTTGCTGAGGCTGAGGTACTGGTCAGGGCGCAGCCGGACTCGGCCGCCTGGAACGCGGCTTCCCTGCGTTGGATCGTCGCGCCGCCGGACGGGGAGCTGACGCGCGCTGGTAACCGCGCGATTGGCACGGTGGACGTAGAGATGATCCGCTCCACTGCCGACGCGTTCAGCATGCTCGACGGCAAGTTCGGCGGTGGCCACGCTCGACGCGCGCTGATCCAGTACCTGCACACGGACGTCCGGCCGATGCTGGACGGCAAGTACTCCGACGACGTGGGCAAACAGCTCTACTCGGCCGTGGCGGAAGCGCTCTTGCTCGCCGGGTGGATGTCGTACGACAGCGGGCTTCACGGCATCGCTCAGCGGTACTTCATCCAGGCGCTGCGCATGACCCAAGCGGCAGGTGACCGGCTTCTTGGCGGCAGCATCCTTTCCGCGATGAGCCACCAAGCCACGTTCCTCGGGCGCTACCAGGACGCGGCCACCCTTGCTCGGGCGGCCTACACAGGACCGGCCGGCGTACTGGGCCCCACGATGTCCGCACAGTTCCACGCCATGGAGGCACGTGCCCTGGCCCGTCTCGGCGACGAACGAGGATGCGACCTGGCCCTGGTGGAGGCAGAGCGCAAACTCAGTCAGCGGACTCCGGACAGCGATCCGCCGTACATCGCGTATTTCGACGAGGTGGAACTTGCAGCCGAGATTGGCCATTGTTTCCGCGATTTGGGACGGTCTGCGGAAGCGGCAGAACGGGGCGCCGGTTCAATCTTCGGCGACGGCCTGAACAATCGAAGCGACTTCTTCGCGACGATGGTGCAGGCCGAAGCCTATATCAACCAAGGAGAGATCGGGCGCGGCTGCGAAATCGCCAAGACCGCGCTACAACTCGGCGAGGGACTAAAGTCAGCGCGCTGCGTTCAGTACGTCCGGGAATTCCGTGAACGTATTTCGCCCACCATGCGAGGCGCTATGGAATTTCGTACCTTTGCGGAAGAAGCACGCACCTTCCGCCTGTGGCAGCAATGCGGCTTGACACCCTAGAAGGGGGCCCAGTCTCGACGTGATCCACCTGACCGGAGAGTCGCTACCCGCTTCTCAACCTCGTCAGCGGCCCGAGGGTTCGCCCCCGCGTTCTGCGAGAGCCACGTGACCATCAGCAGTTCTCGCACACTCCTGAGTACGGCGTATCCGCCCCATTCACGCACGTCGAAGCCGTAGCCAGCTACGAAATCCGAATACTCCGCTTCTGTGTGCCACCCAAAGCTGTCGTAGTACATGGCTGTCTGCATCAGGTCCCACTCGCGGGGGCCCGTAGCGAACCCATCCAGGTCAATCACGCGCGGATTGCCTGCCGTGTCACGCAGCACGTTACCCACGTTGAAGTCACCGTGCAGATGACCCGATGAAAGCGAGAATTCGAGGCGCCCATACTCGGCCTCCAAATCCCTCGCCATCGAGCGAAGGAATGCACGGGTCTTCTCCGGGATGGTGGCACACTCCAGGCGGCTCGCGACCTTGTCGAACGGCTGGAGTGTCGGCAGCGAAAAAGGCGGCGGCTCCAGTTCGTGAAGCCGCCGCAGTAGCACGCCCATTTCCGCCGTACTCGCGTACGTGTCGCCGTCTGCGAGCCCTTCCCAGAAGGTGACCGGGTGGTCTTCGATCACGATCGGCTGTTCGGCGTCCGTGACGAGACGAGCGGCCGGGTACCCCTGGTCAGCGAGCCACCGGGCCACCGCTACTTCTCGCCGTACCGAGGCAAGCCGGTCGGCTCCCCGCCCCACCCGCGAGACGATCCGGCCGCCGTCGACACGGAACACGGCATGGTCGCCTAGCCGAACAATCTCGATGCCGTCCGGCTCCAGGTCGGCGACCGCGCATGCCCGGCGCAGGATGGCCTCTGCCGCGTCCGCGTCGAACTCCGTGCGTTCCGTCGTCGTCATGCCGTCTGTGCCTCCCGTCCGGTCGGCAGGGTGAGGACTTCCCTCCCCCTCCCTGCTCCCTTGCCGATCAACCCTCGCCCTTCCATCTGCGCGATGGCGGAACGCACGGCGGTCCGGGACGCGCCGAACCGCTCGCACAGCTCCTTCTCGGTGGGGAAGCGGTCGCCTACCTTCACCTCACCGCCGCGCAACAGGTCGGTCACCCGCTCGACCAACGGCCGGCGGTCGCCGGTCCCCGCCACGAACCATCCGGCGCCCTGTACCGACTCGATCACACCATCGGCCTTGAGCGCGGCAAGCGCCCGCTCGATGGTGCTGCGGCTCACGCCGTACTCGCCCACAAGTGCCGACTGAGACGGCAGCGCTTCAGTGATCTCGCCGTCCCTGATCTTCTCGCGGAGGGATTCCGAGACCTCCAGGTACGTACCTCGCGGACTGCCCTGCGGCACGTGGGCTCCCCTCCCTCGACCTCGACGGTGGCCCAGTGGGCACCTAACGGAAACAAGGTTGCCATGCCCCGCGCCACCGACCGATGGGGTTCGCCTTCCCTCCGTCGCTCGACACCGCTCATGTCCTCGTCTTTGGAAGACCGGCGCGCCCTCTCAGTAGATGGCTGCTCGCCAGCCGTCTCAGCGGCAGAGTAGCCAGCCTGCTACACCCTGCCCGGCCAGCAGCAAGGGCCCATAGACGGGAGCGACGGCCCACGAGCGCACATCTGGCCAATCTGGCCAGTAGTTCACGCGGGTGCCCGCTGGTGACGCCAGAGCCGGGTTCATGGAAAATGCCGGAATGGGGCGACCTGCCGCTACCTCGTCGTAGAGCTTACGAAAGGCCCGCTCCTGTTTGAGGTAATTAGCATCGAGAACGCCGAATACAAGTACTGCCAGGCAGCCGAGAAGCGCTACGAAGAAGGATTTGCTAGTGATCGCGTATCCATAAGTCACGGTTACTATCGGAAGCAGCCACGACTTGGAAGCGGACGACGCCTGCGACATACGGGTAACAACGGCCTGGATAAATGACAGATGCTGCCGACGGTCTTCGGCCTTGACAGTGCTTTGCTCGCCCAGAAGGGCAGCCTGAATCGCGGCCAGGGTCCGGGTCTGAGCTTGGTCGTCTTCAGCCGCACCCGTGGGCCAGTGAAGTGTCATGCGATCCCCGGGCCAACGAGGCACCAGGTGAAAGTGAACGTGGGGCACGGTTTGGGTAGCAGCCGCCCCGGTGGACTGAATCACGTTCAATCCATCCGGCGCGAGAGCTGAACGGATCGCACGCGCTGTCTTGAGGACCGCTTCACCCAAGTCACGAGCCTCAGCAGCGCTTAGATCGGCGAGGTCCGCAACATGACGGTTTGGCACAACTAGAGTGTGACCACGGGTGGCTGGCTCCAAAGGAAAAAATGCTGTCACCTCTTGGCTGCGGTACACCAGCCTCGCGCTGGCATCGTCCCCTGCGATAATTGCACAGAACGGGCATGCGGCGGGATTTACCACGATCGCCTGGTCACCCCTTGGCTCGACCAAGTCTCCAGGTTATCGCGCAGTTTGTTATAGGTGGCCTTACTATCGATCTTCCCCGACCAATCCCGAATCGTAGGGTCAAAGATCGGTACCGAGCCCACACCCTCAGCTTTCGCGAAGGGGTCGGGACCCGCGGTATCAACACTTCCCAGCGACGAGAGCCCATGGATGCGGATTCCCAGAAGTGGTTTCTTATCAGCCCACGCCTTCTCAATCTCATAGATAACCCATGGCCGACTTGCCGTGCACTTGCCGATCAGGACTATGACGGCCTTCTTGTACGCCATCTGGTCGTGGATCCAGTTTTTGATCGCCTGATCCCCGCGCCTGCGCACCTGCTCCCATTCCTGGGAGTTCAGCAGCGGTTGCCCCTCAAGCGCGTTGATGTTGCGAACCAGCTGTACGCGGTGAACGTCTTGTTCGTAGTGGAAGCTGTAGAAGACTGTCTTGGCCATGTGATCGCCGATCCGAGAGTGCCGACGTGGGTGGCCACGACTCTAGCTGTGATCTCCGACATCTTGGGCGAGATCGCAGGAGACCCCGGGCCGGGGGCTCGCGCCGTTCGGCGCAACGTCGGCGGCTAGGGGACACCGCGGCGCCGGAGGCACGGTCCGCGTCCCGTGCTGGAGCCGCTGGGAGACTATTTGCGTCAACCACCCGATCGCGAACCTTGTCCAAGCCGCCCTCCGCCTGCATCTTGTCCAGTTCACCGACGGCCGCCACTGTTCACCGCCGTACGCGCACCCCGTCCGACCTGCCGCATGAACTCCCACGGAGCCCCCGCACGGTCATGCGGACAGTTGGTGGGCGAGTAGGCCGACCGACGCAAGGGGTTGAGCAGCCTGTACCGCGATCTGCCTTTGAGTAGATCGCACCCCAAACGGGGCCGTGTCATCAGCCTGCCGACGACCCGGCTCTGCTCGATGCGTCAAATCATGGAGAAGCGGGTGTCGTACTCGTGGGCCATGCGCTGCACCATCGAGTCGTAATGCAGGACATCGTCCTCCGCAGGAGCCGGGGGAGCCGTGACCAGCCTGCAGGGGCTGAATCCGTCGTTGACCATGTCGACCACCACGATCCCCAGCCCGTCAAAGCCTTGGGAGCTGTGATGACTACGACGAGGAAGGTCAGCGACCTGCGCAACAGCTCTCTGCAGTGCGTGGGGCTGCCTGTGCTTGTTTGGGCCCGGATTCCCCGTGTTCGTCGGGCTGTAGAACTCTTCGGCCGCATTGACCATAAAGAAGCCGATCGAGAGGGCCTGGCTCGAGTGGCCGTGCACGATCTGATGGCTTGAGTTCAGCTCGTCGTAGAGTCGCGGAAGCGCCTTGATGTGCTCGGTCATGCAAGCCTTGGCCTCCAGCGCCACGAGGACGCTGCCGACCGGCCCTTCTGCGATCACAGGCAAGCTCTCCAACAGCCTTTGCTGTCTCGGGGTGAGCTCGATGCCGTGCTTGTCCACAAGTGTGCGCAGGGTCTGGGGCCTCCTCGGGACCGCGGCGCCGGCCTTCGGACGGCACAGCACCAAGTCAAGGCGCTTTTTCTTCTCCGGTGAGAAGCTCCTCAACGTGTGATTGATGCCGAAGACCACCTTGCCTGTCTCCACGTGCCAGCGCAGCAAGTCGCTTGTCAGCATCAGGTCGAAGAGGATCCCCCAGCAGATGAGCTGGCCATGCCGGTCGCTGCGACCGTGGTACTGGAGCATCTGGCCATTGATGGGAACGGCCCTACTGAGGCTCCTTGTGAGAATGTCAACGGCTTCCAAGACCCACCCCTTTCGGGGGCACCCTATCGCTCCCTCCAGCCTGCTACTGATGCCGCATCAGTGGACCTGTTGGTCTCACCGGCTGGCCCTCCAGCAGCCACTCACCCCACCGTCCGTACGAAGGACGGCGGGGTGAGAGACGAGTTTTCGTGCGAGCAGCTCCACTAGGCAGGCACACAGATGGACATCTGCTCCGCATGCAGCTTGAGCGCGTCCGAGAAGGCCTGCGGGTAGCGGAGCCGACTCTTGAGCAGTCGGCCGTGGAAACCCGCCGTCGCGCGAAGGCTCAAGGGGGCAGCCTTGTCCACGTCGATCAAGTCCAAGAGGTGCTGGTACTTATGCCTTTCGGGCCACAAGCTCACTGGGACGGACCAGCGCTGGCTCGCACTACCCCAAGCAGCCGTGGGCCAGCGCATCCCCTTCACGAGCGGTTCCTGGTTCGACTCGTCATACGTGCCGGGGTCGACTAGCCGACGCCCCAGCCACTCAGAGACACCGACGGTGACGGCGTTGCCTACCAGCTTCCATCTGACGCCGGGCTTTGCCTTCTCAAGAGCCGGCTCAGTCCAACCTCGAGGGAAGCCTTGCAGAGCTTCGGCGTCCTCAATCCTCGGCGTCAGAATGGCCCGTCCCGGCTCGGCTCCGCGTACCCACATGGCCGGCGCCGATGGGATGCCGAGTGCCGAGCCACCCTTCAGGGTCGGCAGAGCATCCTGCGCCCAGCCTAGGCCGGTGTTGCCTTCCGTCCAGTAGAAGCCATAAGCGTCCTCTCGGTAGTCACTCTCAGAACGTTCGCCTGCGTCGTCCGCGAAGAGCACTGAGCAGGGGTTCTCCGTACGAGAAGCGACGAAGATCACTCGCTGGCGTCGCTGCGGCACGCCTGTGAAGCGAGAGTCCACGAGTCGGTACGCCCACGTGTAGCCGAGCCGCTCGAACTCACCGACCAGGTACTCCATGGCAGTGCCGCGGTCCAGCGCGAGCATGTTCCGTACGTTCTCGATGACCACCCACTGCGGGGAAGCATCGCCCAACAGCTTGATGAGGTGCTTGACCATCCCGGACGCTTCCCCGTGGATGCCGGCCGTCCGTCCCGCTTGGGACAGGTCCGTGCAGGGGAAACCGGCCGTCACGACATCTACGTCAGGAAGCGTTGGCAGGGTCTGGATGTCGTCGTGCAGCGGGATGCCCGGGAATCGCTGCTGAAGCACGGCCTGAGCGGGCTCCCACCACTCGCAGAGCAGCTCGGTCTGCATGCCTGCCGCCTCAAGCCCGAGCTCGACTCCGCCAATGCCAGCGAATAGCCCAGCAACGGTCAGTGTTCGAGTGGCGGCGTCCGGGTTTGGCATGGTGACGATGATCCCACGTCCCTTCTTGTGCGAGCACAGTTTCTCCTGTGCACCCCGGTGACGAGCCATGGAGGTAGGTGCACGGCACCGGTCCTTGTCCTGGTCCTGGTCTTTGTCCAGTGCGCTGACGGCCGCCACGGTTCGCCGCCGTCCGTACACCGCCTCTGACCTGCCGCGCGAACCCCCGCGAACGCCCCCGGACGACCACGCGGACAGTTGGAAAGCGTGTTGGGGGCAACCCCTCACGAGTTCGAATCTCGTATCCTCCGCCGGTTCAGCGGGCCGGGCCACGACAGTGGCCCGGCCCTCTGGCGTTCGCCCGCCCTGGTTTCCGTCCCGGTCGGCGTCTCGGCTCACTCGGGGAGGCCCCGAAGCCGGCTCACTCCAGGCGGCTCCACAGGCCGTCTCCGGCTTGCCGGGCGACCTTCGTGAGGATGACTCCCGTCACATGCATGTGGCGAGCGCGCGCCGCACCCTGCCATCCGCGCCGGTGCCGAGGCCCCGGCCCCCGCCTACCGCGTCACCCGCACCGGTGCCGACACCGTCACCTGGTCCAGTTCGGACAGCCGGACCGTGACCTTCAGTGTCCAGGTGCCCGGGAGGGGGAGGTCGAAGGAGTCGGCGCCCCAGTAGCCGCCTCGGTCGGTGACCCTGGTGTCGAGGGGGCCGATCCGCTGGGCGGCGAGGGTGAGGGTGACGCGGAGTTCGGGGACCGTGGACAGGCCGCCGTCGGGTCCGTAGACCACCGCCTGGACGGAGGTGCGGCCGACCCGGCCCGGGTCCAGGGTGACCTGGACGCTGCCGTGGCCGCCGGCGCCCGCGTCGAAGGGGATCGTGGTGACGGAGGCCGCCGGGATGCCGGCCGCCGAGGTGCCGGCCGCGGGGGTCGGGGCCGCCGCGGTCTCCTCGGCCACCCTGCCGGGGGCCGTGCTGGTCAGGAGGGTCGTCAGGGCCAGGACCACCGCCGCGACGGCCGCCTCCGCCAGCACCGAGCGGCGCAGGATGTGGAAGGCCGGCGGCGGGGGCGGGGCAGGGGGTCCCGGGGGGAGCGGGGGGCCAGTGGCCGGTTCGGGGACGCGGACCGCGGCGGATCGGGGCTCGCGAACCGCGGCGGCTTGCGGTTCACGGACCGCGGCGGGCTGGGGTTCACGGACCGCGGTGGCTTGGGGTTCGTGGACCTCGGCGGTTCGCGATTCGCGGGCCACGCGGGTCGTCCAGGCCCGGGAGCAGGCCGCCGCCAGGAGGAGCGCGGTGACCGCCGCCAGCTTGGCCAGCAGGGTCCGGCCGTACGTCGTGCCGCTGAGCGCCTGCCAGGAACCGAGGCCCCGCCACGACTGGTAGACGCCGGTCACGACCAGGACCGTCACCGAGGCGAAGGCCAGGCGGGAGAAACGGGCCACCGTGGCGAGGGAGGTGCGCCGCAGGGTGCGCAGGACGGCCGCCAGACCGCCCACCCAGGCCGCCATGGCCAGCAGATGGAGGGTGGCGGAGGCGATGGCCAGGGGAACCTGGACGCCCGCCGAGGCGTGGTCGGCAGCCGTCCAGGTCAGGGCGAGCGGGACGGACACGGCGGCGGCCACGGCGAGCGTCGTACGGCGCGGGAGCCTTCTGCGGCGGGCCCGCAGGAACGCGATGACGGTCCCGGCCAGGATCAGCAGCGCCAGGCGGATGAGCAGGAGCGCGCCGGGGCGGGTGGTGGCCGTGTGGCTGAGCGCGCCGAGGGAGACCGCGGGCGGGGCGCCCTCCTCGTACGGGGCGCGCAGGAGGTACAGCGCGGTCGTCGTGCCGAGCAGGGTCCAGGCGGCGGCCAGCACGGGGGTGCGCAGCGGGGCCGCCGTCGGCGGGCGGCAGTACCCCACGAACGCCGCCGTGCCGAGGAGGACGGCCACGGCGAGGTAGGCGAGGTAGCGGGCGATGTTGTACAAGGCCGCGGTGGCGGGGTTCTCGGTGCGGTCGGGGACCGGGCTCGCGGTGGTCGCCGTGCGCTTGCCGACCGAGAAGGTGAACGCGCCGGACACCGGGTGGCTGTCCGCCGACACCACCCGCCAGGCCACCGTGTACGTGCCGCCGGCGAGCCGGGCGGGCAGGGCGACGCGGGCCGTGTCCGAGCCGCCGGCGTGCTCGGCGGGGCCCGTGCGCAGACGGTGGTTGGCGGGGTCGTAGACGCGCACGGAGTCGGTGAGCAGGCCGACCGACTCGGTGAAGGTCAGGGTGATGTGCCGGGGGGCCGTGCGCAGGACGGTTCCGTCGGCCGGGTCGGTCGTCCGCAGGGCCGCGTGGGCGGACGCGGGGGCCGCCGTACCGATGAGGAGGAGCAAGAGGCCCGTACAGAGCAGGGTGAACCGTCGTGCCCATCGCCGGTGCCGGTCGTGCAGCCGCACGTCGTCGCCTCCTTCGCCGCGTGCCTCGTATGAGTACGCAGAGACCGGCCGGAGTGCTCAGAGTGCCGTCCGCTCCAGGAAGGCCAGTTGAGCGTGCTTCTCCGGCAGGTACACGTCCGGGAGGTCCACCTCGGGCAGGACGACCTCCGGACCGCGTCCGAAGCCCTGGCGTTCGAAGCGGGCGATCGCTCTGGTGTTGCGTACGTCCGGGTCGGCCACGAGCCTGCGCCGGTCGAGGACGCGCAGCGCGTACGCCGTCAGCACCGTCAGCAGTGCCGAAGTCCAGCCGGGGCGCGGGCCGTCGGGGCCGGGCGGGGCGAGCAGGACGTGGACGCCGAGGTCGCCGGGGAGGACGTCGTAGCACGCGCCGACCCGGTCGGCGGCCGGCTCGTACGTCTGGAACAGGGCCGCCGGTACGCCGTCCTTGGTGACGAGGTGGGCGTGGTGGGTGTCGAGGCCGGCCATGTGGGCGTAGATCTCGGCGACCTGGTCCCGGGTGAGGCCGTTCATGCCCCAGAAGACGGCGCGTTCCTCGCTCACCCAGGCGTGGACGACGTCCGCGTCGGAGGCCGGGTCGAGGGGGCGGATGCGGACGGTGCCGAAACCGTCGACGTGCTGTTCGTGCGGGGCGGTCATCGGGTCCCCTCGGTGTCGGAGTCGGTGGCGGTGGCGGTGTCGGTGTCGTAGTCGGTGGCGGTTTGGGAGTCGGTGGCTGTGTCGGAGTCGGTGTCGGAGTCGCGGGTGAGCAGGGTCCAGTCGGTGCCGACGGGGACCAGTTCTCCCCTGAGCCACAAGGGGAGTTGGTCGTGGTGGTGCGGGCTGCCGGGGACGCCGTCCGCGCCGAAGGGGACGATCCAGCGGCTGGCCGCGCGGTCGGCGAGGTCCCAGACGTAACGGGCGGCGGGACCGCGGGCGGCGCGGTCGGTGAGGCCGGGGACGGCGGAGGTGCACAGCACGCAGTCGTGGTCGCCCGCGAGACCGGGCTCCCGGTCGTCCCCCGCTGCGTCCGGGAGCGCCCGCCAGGGGGTGAGGCGGTGCGTGTCGGCCCACGTGCCGGTCGGCGGCCCGGCGGCCACCTCCTCGAGGGCCGCGCGGACCGCGGCCAGGCGGTCGATGCCGTACAACTCCTCCGCGCGCAGCAGGTGTTCCAGGGCGTGGCCGATGCGTGGTACGAGCGCCAGCCAGGGGAGGAGGACCTCCGGGTAGGCCGGGGGCTCGGCGACGGTGCCGGTGTGGCCGAAGTGGGCGATGCCGGGGACGCCGGGTACGGCGAGGCCGATGACGTCGAACTCGGGGCAGGAGAGGCGGATCTGCTGGTAGACGCCGGGGTCCTCGATGAAGCGGTGCGGGTCGCCGGCGATCAGGGCGTGGCCGGTGGCGGTACGCGCGCCGGTGACGAGCCAGCCGTTGCTGCCCGCGGTGCCGCGGCCGTCGGCGGCGAACAGGGCGACGGCGCCGCGGCCGAGGTGCCGTATCGCCTGTTCGCGCCAGAGCTTGGCCGGGAACCCCGCGAACAGCAGATGCGTGGCGAGCCAGACGCCGAGCGGGGTCCAGGGCCGCCAGGGCCCGGGGGTGAGGCCGGTGCGGGCGAACTCGGGCGCCCGGTCGGCGCCGGCGGGCAGGCCCTCGTTGACGCCGTCGGCGTAACAGCGCACCCAGTCGGCCGTCTCGGGATCCCGGTGTTCCAGCGCGGCGAAGCAGCGGCGGGCGGTGTCGTCGAGGCGGGCCCGGCGGGCGAGGACGTCCCAGGAGAGGGCGTCGGCGCCGAGGAAGGCGGCCGAGGTGCCCTGCGCGCGGTGCCGTTCGACCTCCAGCTGCCAGGCTCGGTCCCGTGCGGTCACCCGGCCCTGGGCGCGGGCGAGTTCGCGGGCGCTGGAGGCCCGTAGATGGGGGATGCCCCAGGCGTCGCGGTACGTCTCGATGGCCACCGGGAGCCCTTCCGAGGTTTATTAGGTAAGCCTTCCCTAACTCTTCTGTGAAGGGATCGTACGCGACCACGGTCCGACGCGCGCCGCCGCCTCGCGCGCGGGATCATCGGCGCATGGACGTCACCCTGCATCTCGCCCAGGAACCGGAGGCCGACGCGCTGCTCGGACGGTCCCCGCTGGCCGCGCTCACCGGGATGCTGCTGGACCAGCAGGTACCGATGGAGTGGGCGTTCAAGGGCCCCCGGACCATCGCCGACCGGCTCGGCGTCGGACCCTCCGGAGACCTCGACGCGCACGACATCGCCGCGATGGACCCGGAGGCCTTCGCCGCGCTGCTCGCCGAGAAGCCGGCCGTGCACCGCTACCCGGGCTCGATGGCCAAACGCATCCAGCAGCTGTGCCAGTACCTCGTGGAGCACTACGACGGGGACGCGGAGGCGGTCTGGCGGGACGTGCGCAGCGGCTCCGAGCTGCTGAAGCGGCTGGAGGACCTGCCCGGGTTCGGCAAGCAGAAGGCACAGATCTTCCTCGCCCTGCTGGGCAAGCAGCTCGGCGTCACCCCCGAGGGCTGGCGGGAGGCGGCCGGGGCGTACGGCGAGCGCGGGTCCTTCCGGTCGGTGGCCGACATCACCGGGCCGGAGTCACTGGCCAAGGTCAGGGCGCACAAGCAGGAGATGAAGGCGGCGGCCAAGGCAGCGAAGGCCTCCGGCGGTTAGGCGGTTGGGGCGGTGAAGGCCCACGGCGGGTAGACCGTTGGGACGGTGAAGGCCCACAGCGGGTAGAGCGAGGCCGGTCGACGAAGGCCTGCCGCGGGTAGGCAGGGCAGCCACGCTCCCCCTTCCCCTCGCGAGCAGGAGCGCCCATGTCGGCGGGGCCTTCGGCGGATCCGCCGGCCGGTGTTCACCCGATCGGCCCGCCCCCGATAGCAGGGCCGCTCGCACCGGTCACAGCATGAACCATGACCGAGGCACCGAACAGCGGTCCGAACTGGGGCCGTGAGTACGACGACCGGAACGTCCACGCCGCCGCACCGCCGGCCGGCGAACGCCGGGAGCCCGAGCCGCCGTTCGAGGGGTCCCTGCACGCCCTGTCCCGGGCCGCCTGGCAGGTGGTCCTGGTCACCGGGATCGCCTCGCTGATCCTCGGCGTCCTGATCCTCGTCTGGCCCGGCCCCTCCCTCCTCGCCGCCGGCGTCCTCTTCGGCGTCTATCTCGTCGTCAGCGGCATCTTCCAGCTGGCCTCCGCCTTCGGTACGCACATGACGACCTCGCTGCGCGTCCTCGCGTTCATCAGCGGCGCCCTGTCGATCCTCCTGGGCCTGTTCTGCTTCCGCGGGCCCATGCAGTCGATCCTGCTGCTCGCCCTGTGGATCGGCATCGGCTGGCTGATCCGCGGCATCACCCAGACGCTGGCTGCCCTGCACGACTCCCGGATGCCGGGCCGTGGCTGGCAGATCTTCCTCGGCGTCATCACCTTCATCGCCGGGATCGTGCTCATCGACTCGCCGTTCCACTCGGTCGCCGTGCTCACCCTCGTCGCCGGGATCTGGCTGGTCGTCGTGGGGATCGGGGAGATCGTCACCGCGTTCGGCATCCGCGGCCGCGCCAAGGCCGTACCGCGCACGGTGTGACCCCCGGGCCGAACCGCCGGCTCACGGTCCACAGCCTGTGCACAACACTCCCGTGCACCGAGCCGGCGACTCGCCCGGGCTTCCCCGGGCCCCGGCATCCGGCCCAGCAACTCCCGGTAGTAACCCGTTTGCGCGATTCGCTCCATCTTTTCAATCGCCGCACTCCGCCGCCATGGCTGCGCCCGGAAGGTCTTGACCGGTAGGCTTTCCGTGTGATCTTCAAGCGCATCGGAAACGGCCGGCCGTACCCCGACCACGGCCGGGAAAGCACCCGGCAGTGGGCGGACGTCGCGCCGCGCCCGGTCCGCCTCGATCAGCTCGTGACCACCAAGCAGCAGCTCGACCTGGAGACCCTGCTGGCGGAGGACTCGACGTTCTACGGCGATCTCTTCGCCCACGTCGTCAAGTGGCAGGGCGACCTCTACCTGGAGGACGGCCTGCACCGCGCGGTCCGCGCCGCCCTCCAGCAGCGCCAGGTGCTGCACGCGCGCGTGCTCGAACTCGACTGACCCGGCGCGACACGGCCATCGGCCCATGGCCCTTGACCCTTTCGGGTTCCGCTGAGCGGCATCGACTGATCATCTAATAGGCAGCGCCGCTCGGGCGCACTACGCTGCGCTCATGAGCATGCTCACACCCCCCGGCATGGGCGGTCAGTACCGGATCACGGGGGACAAATACCCTCGGATGCGCCCGCCGCGCCGACGCGCCCGGCTGGTGGCCGCCGTGGTGGCGTCCGTGTGCGCGCTCAGCCTGATCGGCTGGGGCACCCTGCAGCTCATCGACGTCTTCACCGGCGGCGGCAAGAAGAGCGCGGCGGCCGGCTCGAAGGCCCGCTGCCATCCCCGGACCGATACAGCCGCACAGGTGAAATCCCTGCCCAAGCCTGCCGACATCACCGTGAACGTCTACAACGCCACCGACCGCACCGGGCTGGCCAAGGACACCGCGGACGCGCTCAAGAAGCGCGGCTTCAAGATCGGCGACGTGGGCAACGCGAGCAAGCAGTTCGACAAGAAGGTCAAGAGCGCCGGGATCCTGCTCGGCCCCGCCTCGGCCCGGAACTCCTCGCTGCCGGTGCTCGGCACCCAGCTGGCCGGCGCCGAGCAGCGCACGGACGGCCGCAAGGGGACCGACCTCGACCTGGTCATCGGCGACGGCTTCAAGGGCCTGGCCCAGCCGGCGGCGGCACAGCAGGCGCTGACGGCCCTGACCGCCCCGAAGCCGGCGGCCACCGCGAAGAAGAGCTGCTGACCGGCGGCACGTCAGGGGCGCGGGGCCGGTGCGCGGCTGCGGCCGGACCGCGCGGGAACGGGGAGACCCGATCGCCCCCGCCCCCGCGGGCGAGGGGCGCCCGTCCACCACGATGCGGATGATGCTCGGCCTGGACCCGTCCTCGCGCCCGCGAGGGGCCCCACCGGCCCCTGTCAGGCCCGGAAACCTACTCCGCCGCCCCGTAGAGCCGGTCCCCCGCGTCCCCCAGTCCCGGCACGATGTAGCCGTGCTCGTTGAGGTGGTCGTCCACGGCGGCCGTGACGACCGTGACCGGCGTCCCCGCGAGGTCCCGTTCCATCACGGCGACGCCCTCGGGAGCGGCGAGGAGGACGACCGCGGTGACGTCGTCGGCGCCCCGCTTGATCAGCTCCTGGATCGCCGCGACCAGGGTGCCGCCCGTGGCCAGCATCGGGTCCAGGACGTACACCTGGCGGCCCGACAGGTCCTCCGGCATGCGCGTGGCGTACGTGGAGGCCTGCAGCGTCTCCTCGTTGCGGATCATGCCCAGGAAGCCCACCTCGGCGGTCGGCAGCAGCCGCATCATGCCGTCCAGCATGCCGAGGCCGGCCCGCAGGATCGGCACGACCAGCGGGCGGGGCCGGGCGAGCTTGACGCCCGTCGTCTGCGCGACCGGCGTCCGGATGCCGACGGCCTCGGTGCGCACGTCCCGCGTGGCCTCGTAGGCGAGCAGGGTGACCAGCTCGTCGGCCAGCCGGCGGAAGGTCGCGGAGTCGGTGCGCTGGTCGCGCAGCGTGGTGAGCTTGTGGGCGACCAGGGGGTGGTCGACGACATGGAGACGCATGCCCCTAACGGTACCTGCGAACGAAAGCCCGCCGGCCCTGGCGTCGAAGCGGCCGTACGGGGGAAAGTGGGAGGGACGGACTGGGGTGGTGAGACGTGCCTGACCTGCCTGACCTTCCTGACGGCGCGCCGGGGGACGCCGGTGGGCCCGCGACACGCGGCGGTTCCGTCCCCGAGACGGACGCGGAGCGCCGGCGCCGCCGCGCCCAGTTCCTGCGCGACCTCGCCGAGGCCCGTGAGCTGCGCGCCCGGGTCCAGCCCCGGCGCGCCAAGGCCGCCCGGTTGCGCCACGCGATGCGCATGCGGACGTTCCGCTGGTAGACCGAATGCAGGGAGGAACACGCTTGGGAATCCTCTTGTGCAAGAACCGGTAAGGAAGTTCTGGGACAAGGAAGATCCGCGCCCGCGCTGGGCGTTTGCGAGTCGGGCGTGCGTGTGTGCCCGGAAAAGCCGCGTACGATCCGCAGGTGGCTGCAAGACACAGGGCGCCGAAGACGTCCCCTGAACGCCTTGTTTCTGCCACGATTCCGAGTGGGTGGGGCTCGGAGCCCAGGCTCTCTCCGCCCAAGTACCTCCGCCGGGGGGACCCCCAACCGGCACGCCTATGACCAGTGGGAGAGTCACGGTGTACTTCGCCGCACTGCTCGCGCGCACCGAAGACGGGTGGGAAGCGAGCGACACAGAGCTCGACGATGTGGAGACCCTGTCGGATCTCGCCGACCTGGCCCGGGAAGCCTCTCCCGACGAGGACACGGTGCTCGTGCTGATCGAGCAGGAGGACGCCTGGTTCGGCGTCGTCCGCGTGGACGGCGAGGACGACCCTCGTATCTACGTCTCGGACGCAGCCGCCGCCCAGCGCAGCGCGTACGGCGAGCTGCTGCTCACCGACGAGCTGCTCGGCCGGGAGCCGGGCGCCGACGACGGCCCGGACCTGGACTCCCTGGACCTCGACGGCACCGAGGACGGCGAGTCCGAGTCCGACGAGGACGACGAGGAGCCGGGCGCCGCCGCCGACGCGGTCCCGCACAGCCCCGTCGGCGACAGCCAGATCCTCGACGACCTCGGCATCAGCGAGAAGGAGCTGCGCTCGCTGGACGCCGACGACGCGCTCGGCACGATCGCCGAGGCCCTTGGCGCCTCGGAGGTGCTGGAGACCGTCCGCTGACCGCCGGCACGCCGGCCGCCGTGCCGGATCCGGTGCGCGACCGCTGGCGGCCCGCGATGCGACTCGCCCTGGCCGAGGCCGAACGGGCCGTGCAGGGCGGGGACGTCCCCGTCGGCGCCGTCGTGCTGTCCGCGGACGGTGCGACGGTGCTCGCCGCCGGGCACAACGAGCGCGAGGCCACGGGCGATCCCACGGCCCACGCGGAGGTCCTCGCGATCCGGCGGGCGGCCGCCCTGCTCGGCGAGTGGCGGCTGACCGGATGCACGCTCGTGGTCACCCTGGAGCCGTGCACGATGTGCGCGGGCGCGATCGTCCAGTCCCGCCTCGACCGGGTCGTCTACGGCGCCCGGGACGACAAGGCGGGCGCGGCGGGCTCGCTGTGGGACGTGATACGCGACCGCCGGCTCAATCACCGTCCGGAGGTCGTCGAGGGCGTGCTCGCGGCGGAGTGCGCCCAGGTCCTCACGGACTTCTTCCGGGGCCGCTGACAGGACCGGCCGCCGGGGCTCCGGAATCCGATTTCAGGGCACGCGCCACCTTGCTGTAAGGTCTCCCTCGGTAGCGTGTCCGAGCGGCCGAAGGAGCTCGCCTCGAAAGCGAGTGTGGCGCAAGTCACCGAGGGTTCAAATCCCTCCGCTACCGCTCGCAGAAGGGCCCCGTCGAAAGACGGGGCCCTTTCTCGTCGCGCTTTTCGTCGTACTTCTCCTCTTACGGGGACGCTCGCGCACAGGCCGGGGCAAACGATCCCGGGCGGCGGACCGTTGGCCCCGGGAAAAGGGCTGAAGGTTACACTCGCCGCCGGCAACAGGGGCGCACGGACAGGGGAGGCCGCGGTGGCGGTGAACGCCAAGAAGATCGCCGTATACGTGCTCGTGGTCTTCGCGCTGTATGTGATCATCACGGACCCGGCCAAGGCGGCGGACTACGTCCAGATAGGCTTCGAGGGCATATCGGACGCGGCCAAGGCCATCGGCCAGTTCATGACCTGGGTCGTCAACGGAGGAAAGAGCTGAGGTACGCCCCATGATCCGCCACCTGGTCCTCTTCAGGCTCAACGAGGGCGTCGAGCGCGACGATCCGCGGGTCGTGGCGGGAGTGGAGGCCTTCCGGGCCCTCGGCGGGCAGATCGAGGAGCTGCGCTTCTGGGAGTGCGGCTGGAACATCAGCGACCGGCCGATCGCCTACGACTTCGCGATCAACTCGGCCGTCGAGGACGCCGACGCCCTCAAGCGCTATCTGGAGCACCCGGCCCATCAGGCGGGCGTCGCGATGTGGCGCGAGTTCGCCACGTGGGTGATCGCCGACTACGAGTTCTGAGCCCGACGCACGCGAAGCCCCCCGCTGGAAAGGCGGGGGGCTTTCGCGTGTCCGGGGCCCCCTCGTACAGCCCCAACTTGTCGAAATTTGAACACAACACGACGTGAGGGGGTGCTTGCACAGCGTGCACATGTCTTGTGATGCTATGACCGCTTTTGACCGATGATTGAGTGATGAAGAGGTGGCGTTGACCGTGTCGGCCAGTACTGCGCCGCCCCAGGAGGAGGCCCCCGCTCCTGCCCCGGACCCCGCGCCCCCCGAGAAACGGCGCGGGGCCGACACCCGAGCCCTCACCCAGGTCCTCTTCGCCGAGCTGAAGGAGCTGACCCCGGGCACGCCGGAGCACAACCGGGTGCGGGGAGCGCTGATCGAGGCGAACCTCCCGCTCGTGCGCTACGCCGCCGCCCGCTTCCGCTCCCGCAACGAGCCCATGGAGGACGTGGTCCAGGTCGGCACCATCGGCCTGATCAACGCCATCGACCGGTTCGACCCCGACCGGGGCGTGCAGTTCCCGACGTTCGCGATGCCGACCGTCGTCGGCGAGATCAAGCGGTACTTCCGGGACAACGTCCGCACCGTGCACGTACCGCGCCGGCTGCACGAGCTGTGGGTCCAGGTGAACAGCGCCACCGAGGACCTCACCACCCTCCACGGCCGGTCCCCCTCCACCGCCGAGATCGCCGACCGGCTCAGGATCAGCGAGGAGGAGGTGCTCAGCTGCATCGAGGCGGGGCGGTCGTATCACGCCACCTCGCTGGAGGCCGCACAGGAGGGCGACGGGCTGCCCGGCCTGCTGGACCGCATCGGCTACGAGGACCCGGCCCTGGACGGTGTGGAACACCGCGACCTGGTCCGGCATCTGCTCGTCCAACTGCCCGAACGCGAACAGCGGATCCTTCTCCTGCGCTACTACAGCAATCTCACCCAGTCGCAGATCAGCGCGGAACTCGGCGTGTCCCAGATGCATGTCTCGCGCCTCCTCGCCCGCAGCTTCCAGCGGCTGCGCTCGGCGAATCGCATCGACGCATAGAACGGCACGGGACGCACAGGACGCACCGAAGGAATCGGGGTGGAGCACAGCGGGCGCACGGAAGCACGTCCGGGATCACCCCCTGCATCGCAAACCCGCTCGAGCGCTCACCGCCGCGAGCGAATCGCTCACCAGCACAGATGCCGACAGTTTCCACCCGACAAAGCGTCAGACCCCCTCTTTCCAGGGCCGATTCGCATCTCGCATGTCGACATGTCACTACAGCGCGTTGCCGACATGTGACATTCTGCGGGAGACGCGTTTGCCGGGCCTTCCGCGCCGGTATTCAGGTGAAGGCTGCGTTGTCCGAAAGACAGCGCCGCCCCGACCGTCCCGCGACCCAAAGGGGGTGGCATGTCCGCAGACCAGGGCAGCTCGAAGGTGCTGACGCCCGCGAACAGCGAGGCAGCGCCCAAGGAGCTCGACGCGCTCGACGTCCTCGACGGCATCGAGGGCGTCACGGCCCTCGACGCCGTGCCGGCCCCGCCCGCCCCGGCGGCCGCCGATCTCCCGGCCCCGCCGGCCTCCGGGGACATCGACACCCGGACCCTGTCCCGCTCCCTGTTCCTGCGGCTGGCCGCACTCGACGAGAACAGCCCCGAACGGGCCTACGTCCGCGACACCCTGATCGAGCTCAACCTGCCGCTGGTCCGCTACGCGGCCGCGCGCTTCCGCTCCCGCAACGAGCCGATGGAGGACATCGTCCAGGTCGGCACCATCGGCCTGATCAAGGCGATCGACCGCTTCGACTGCGAACGGGGCGTGGAGTTCCCGACGTTCGCGATGCCGACCGTGGTCGGCGAGATCAAGCGCTTCTTCCGCGACACGTCGTGGTCGGTGCGCGTCCCGCGCCGCCTGCAGGAGCTGCGCCTGGCCCTCACCAAGGCCAGCGACGAGCTGTCGCAGAAGCTGGACCGCTCCCCGACGGTCACCGAGCTGGCCGCCGTGCTCGGCGTCTCCGAGGAGGACGTGGTCGACGGCCTCGCGGTCGGCAACGCCTACACCGCCTCCTCCCTCGACTCCCCGGCCCCCGAGGACGACGGCGGCGAGGGCTCCCTGGCCGACCGGCTCGGCTACGAGGACGCGGCGCTGGAGGGCGTGGAGTACCGCGAGTCGCTCAAGCCGCTGCTGGCCAAGCTGCCGCCCCGGGAGCGCCGGATCATCATGCTGCGCTTCTTCGCCAACATGACCCAGTCCCAGATCGGCGAGGAGGTCGGCATCTCCCAGATGCACGTCTCCCGGCTGCTGACCCGCACGCTGGCGCAGCTGCGGGAGGGCCTGATCTCCGACTAGCCCGCTGCCGAGGGCGCCACCGCAGGGCCGTCCGGCGGCTGCGGCTCCCCGCCGCGGCCGGCGGCGCGCACGCCGGAGCCGTACCTGGCCGCCACGGCGTCGTCGCGGCCGCGTCGGTGGCCCTCGTCGTCCTGGGCGGGGTCCTCGGCGCTTGGGCCGACGGCGCCGGGCCGGGCGGCGGTCACCGCGGTCGGCACCGCAGAGCACGGGACGGCCGCCGTCACCCCGACCGGCTCGCTATCACCGGCGCCGCTCGAGGGAGGGAGCGGAAACAGGGACGACTCCGGTACCGGCACGCCCTGTTCACCCGAACGGGAGGCGCACCGGCCGCCGCTTCCGGCGGCCCGGCGCGGAGCGCACCCCCACACACCGTCCTGCGGGCCCCGTAGCGAGTACGGCACGCGGCGCACAGCCGGTCGCATGACACCGGCGCCCCGGCCGCCGCCTCACCCGCACCGGGCTCCGGGCATGCACACCGGGACGCGGGACGTACCCCTCCCGTCGGAGGCGCCGGCGGCCCCGTCGCGCAGACCGCCCGGCGGTGCGTGCTACTTCAGCGCCAGCCAGGCGACGCCGGCCACCACCGCGATGGCCACGATGACGCCGATGATCAGGCCGATGCGGGGGCCGGAGGAGGTGGCCGCCTGCTGCTGCCGGCCCTGGGGAGCCTCTTCGACGAACGCGCGGAACATCTGGGTGCTGCCGGCGGGGTCGTAATTGCCCTGAGGGCCCTGGGTGTTAGCCATGGCCCGAGACACTAGCGAATCCAGGTGACCGACCCAAGTGCGGGGCCACCCGGACAGACAGGGGCACCTCACCCGCACCCACCAGGGTGTTTACGATCGCAATACTTGCCTTTGCCAAGTTTTTGCGCCACTGGATCCCGTTTTATTTGCCTGCAGCAACCAATCGGATTATGGTTGCCCTAAGCAACAAATCGGGAGGTGTGATGGCCGAGCAGGCGCAGTTCGAAGAGCTGGCGCGTCAGCTCAGTGCCGTCGGAGCCGTGAAACGGGACATGGGGCGGATCCTGCCCCCCGACTGCCCGGCCGGCTCGGCCGCCGTGCTGACTCTGCTCGGCCGCCACGGAGACATGCGCATGAGCAAGCTCGCCGAGCTGCTCGCCGTGGACATGTCGGTCACCAGCCGGCATGTCGCGCACGTCGCCGCGCGCGGCTGGATCGAGCGGCACCCGGACCCGGCGGACAAGCGCTCGCGCATCCTGCGGCTGACGCCCGCGGGCCTGGAGCAACTGCACGAGCTGTCCCGGCGGACCACGCGTCTGCTCGCCGAGCGGCTCGCCGACTGGACCGACGACGAGGTGGCCCAGCTGATCCGGCTGATGGCCCGCCTGCGCGCGTCCTTCGGCGACTGCCGGGCCACCGCGTTCCGGCTCCCCGCTCCCGCACTCGAAGAGACCACCCGTACACCCGCAAGCACGTAAGAGAAGGAAGCCCATGGCAACGACCACACCAGCCGGTGTGCGGGCTCACGCCAAGCACGGGGGAGGCTCCCACGGCGACGCCCCGATGACGCACCGGCAGATCATGGAGGCCCTGTCCGGGCTGCTGCTCGGCATGTTCGTGGCGATCCTGTCGTCCACGATCGTCTCCAACGCCCTGCCGCACATCATCGGGGACCTCGGCGGCGGCCAGTCCGCCTACACCTGGGTGGTCACCGCCGCCCTGCTGTCGATGACCGCGGCCACTCCCCTGTGGGGCAAGCTCGCCGACCTGTACAGCAAGAAGGCCCTCGTCCAGATAGCCCTGATCATCTATGTGGTCGCCTCGATGGCGGCCGGCCTGTCGCAGAACCCCGGCATGCTGATCGCCTGCCGTGTAGTGCAGGGCATCGGCGTCGGCGGTCTGTCCGCGCTGGCGCAGATCGTCATGGCGGCGATGATCTCCCCGCGTGAGCGCGGCCGTTACTCCGGCTACCTCGGCGCCACCTTCGCCGTCGCCACCGTCGGCGGCCCGCTGCTCGGCGGTGTCATCACCGACACCTCCTGGCTGGGCTGGCGCTGGTGCTTCTACGTCGGCGTCCCCTTCGCGATCATCGCGCTGATCGTGCTGCAGAAGACCCTGCACCTGCCCGTGGTCAAGCGGGAGGTCAAGGTCGACTGGGGCGGCGCGTTCTTCATCTCCGCCGCCGTCTCCCTGCTGCTGATCTGGGTCACCTTCGCCGGTGACAAGTACGACTGGATCTCCTGGCAGACCTACGCGATGGTCGGCGGTTCGATCGTCCTCGGCGCGGTCTTCGTGCTCGTCGAGGCCAAGGCGAGCGAGCCGATCATCCCGCTGCGCCTGTTCAGGAACCGCACCATCACGCTGGCGTCGCTGGCCTCGCTGTTCGTCGGTGTCGCGATGTTCACCGGCACCGTGTTCTTCAGCCAGTACTTCCAGCTGGCACGCGACAAGTCCCCGACGATGTCCGGCGTCATGACCATCCCGATGATCGGCGGTCTGTTCGTCTCCTCCACCGTCTCGGGTCAGTTCATCACCCGCACCGGCCGCTGGAAGGCCTGGCTGGTCAGCGGTGGCGTGCTGGTCACGGCCGGACTGGTGCTGCTCGGCGGCATCCGGTACGACACCGACTACTGGAAGATGGCCGTCTTCATGGCGCTGCTGGGTCTCGGCATCGGCATGATGATGCAGAACCTGGTGCTCGCCACGCAGAACCAGGTGGCGCCCTCCGACCTCGGCTCGGCCAGCTCCACGGTCACCTTCTTCCGCTCCCTCGGTGGTGCGGTCGGCGTCTCCGCGCTGGGTGCCGTGATGTCCCGACGGATCACGCACTACGTCCACGACGGCGTCGCCGCGCTCAGCCCCAGGTACCGGGCGGCCCTCGCGGGCAGCTCGGGCTCGACCGACAGCATCCCGGACATGAACAAGCTCCCGGCGCCCATCCGGACGCTGCTGGAGAGCGCCTACGGCCACGGCATCGCGGACGTCTTCTTCATCGCCGGCTGCCTCGCCGCCGCCGCGTTCCTGATCACGCTGTTCATCAAGGAGGTCCCGCTGAAGACCAAGGGCGCGCTCGCGCAGGCCGCCGCAGGGGACGCTCCGGCCGAGGTGCCGGCCGAGGCCGCCCCCGCCGTGGAGGCTGCCGCCGAGGCTCCGGCCCGGGAGCGGGTGCCCGGCTGGGCCGCCCCCGCCGTGCCGGACACCTCCGGGGCCACGGCCACGGCCGCCCAGCCGGCGGCGACCGCCATCGCCACGCTCGCCGAGCCCGGCGCGGGCACGGGCGGCGGCACCCCGGTGCACGGCTTCGTCCGCGGCGCCGAGAGCGCCCCGGTCCCGCAGGCCGCGGTCACCCTGATCTCGCTGTCCGGCCGCCAGCTGGGCCGCGCGGTCGCCCAGGCCGACGGCTCCTACTCCGTCGACGCCCCGGGCGCCGGGTCGTACGTCCTGATCGCCTCCGCCGACGGCTACCAGCCGCAGGCCTCCACCGTCGTGGTGGGCGAGGAGCCGCTGTCGTACGACATCCTGCTCAGCGGCACCAGCGGGCTGACCGGTGTGGTCCGGGCCGCCGGGAGCGCGCTGCCGGTCAAGGACGCCATGGTGATCGTCACCGACGTCCGCGGCGACCTGCTGGCCACCGCCGCCACCGGCGAGCAGGGCGACTTCGCCCTGACCGACCTGGTGCCGGGCACGGTGACCCTGGCGGTCAACGCGAGCGGCTTCCGGCCGCGCGCGCTGCCGGTCGAGATCGGCGCCACCGGGCTCACCCGGATCGAGATCGACCTGGACGCCGGCGCCCGACTCCAGGGCGTCGTCCGGGCCCCGCACGGTCCGCTGGCCGACGCGCGGGTGACGCTCCTCGACCAGGCGGGCAACGTGGTCGGCACCGCCACCACCGGGGCCGACGGGGCGTACGCCTTCGCCGACCTGGACAGCGGCGAGTACACCGTCATCGCGACGGGCTACCCGCCGGTGGCGACGGCCCTGACCGTCGCCGGCAGCGGTGTCGACGGCCACGACATCGAACTCGCCCACCCGGGCGAGTAGTTCCGCCGCGGCCCGTGGCGCGCACACGACCTGCCGGTTTCCGGCGCGCGCCACGGGCCGGTGTGCCAAGACCGATTGAGCAAGGCTTCGAGGGCCTTCACAGGCTTGCAGGGAGAAAACGGGATGGGACTGACCGCGAAGATCCGTACGCGGGACGGGTGGGCCGTGTCGCACGCGGTCGTCACGGTGACCGACATGACCGGTACGCAGGTGCTGCGCGCCGAGGCGGACGCCGAGGGAGCCGTACGGGACACCACCGAGCTGGCGCCGGGGGCGTACACCGTGATCGTGACGGCCGTCGGCTACGCGCCCGTGGCCTCCTCGGCGATCGTGACCGCGAGCGGCCGGGCCGAGATCGGCACGGTCACGCTGGCCCGGCAGGGCGGTGCCGAACTGCCGCCGCCCGGCCCCTGGACCATCGACCCGGTGCACTCCTCCGTCGCCGCCGTCGCCCAGCACCTGGGGATCTCCAGCGTGCACGGCCGGTTCACCGACTTCGGCGGCACCATCGAGATCGCGCCGGACGACGTCACCAAGTCCCGAGTGGAGGCGGTGATCAAGGCCGCGTCGATCGACACGGGCAACGGCATGCGCGACACCCACCTGAAGTCCGCGGACTTCCTGGACGTCGAGCAGCACCCGGAGATCACGTACCGCTCCACGGGTCTGACCGCCGCGGGCTCCGACCGCTGGACGGTGCACGGCGAGCTGTCCATGCACGGCGTCGTACGACCGGTGGACCTCGACCTCGCCTACCTCGGCACCGGCGCCGACCCGTGGGGCGGCACGCGCGCCGCGTTCCGCGCGACGGCCGAGCTGCACCGCGAGGACTTCGCCATGAACTACAACCAGGTCCTGCAGGCCGGCATCGCCGCGATCGGCACGACGCTGAAGGTGGAGCTGGACATCCAGGCGGTGCAGGGCGACTCGCTGCCGCAGGCGTAGGCACAGCAGGGTCAGCCACGGGGGCGGGTTCTCCCCCTAGGCTGCCGTGCCATGGCACCGAACATCGCTACCAACACCCGTGTATCGCTGGACGAGCTGCTGGACTTCGTACGGCCCCGGCACCGCGCCCTGCTGATCACCCGCCGCGCCGACGGCGGGCCGCAGGCGTCCCCGCTGACCTGCGGCGTCGACGACTCCGGACGGATCGTCGTCTCCACCTACCCGGAGCGGGCCAAGACCCGCAACGCCAAGCGCGACCCGCGGGTCAGCCTGGTCGTGCTCAGCGACGAGTGGAACGGCCCCTGGGTGCAGATCGACGGCACGGCCGAGGTCGTCGACGCGCCGGACTCGGTGGAGCCGCTGGTGGAGTACTACCGGAACATCGCCGGTGAGCATCCCGACTGGGACGAGTACCGGCAGGCGATGCTCAAGCAGGGCAAGTCCATCATCCGGGTGACCCCGGAGCGGTGGGGGCCGGTGGCGACGGGAGGCTTCCCGGCGCGGCTGGTGTCCGACGGGGAGTGACCGGCCGGGGCCGCGAGGAGGTGTTCCGCCTCCGCGCGGCCCCGTCGGCCACCCGGCTAACCCGCCTTGCGCGTGAGGTCGTAGAAGGTGGCCGAACCGGCCGTGACCTTCTTGAAGGTGCTCTGCACCCACGAGCTGATCTGCGCGGCGCTGCCGCTGCCACTGCCGCCCATGCCGCCGCCCATGCCTCCGCCGGCGATGAAGTAGTGGATCCTTCCTTCCGCCACGTACTTCTTGAACCGGGCCAGTGTCGGGGACGGGTCGGTGCCGTTGAAGCCACCGATCGCCATCACCGGGTCACCGGTGGCGAGCTGGTAACTCGCCGCGTTCTGCGAACCGATGGACGCGGCCACCCAGGTGTACGTCGCGGCGTCCTGCTCCAGCAGCTTCTTGGCGGCCGAGGACACGTTCGCGCCGTTCAGCAGGCCGCCGGCCCCGCCCATACCGCCGCCGTCGCCCGTCCGGCCGGGGAAGCCGCCGCCGGTTCGTCCCTGTCCCTGCGCGTTCCCGTTGCCGTTCTGCCGGTTCTGGCCCGGCATGCCTCCGCCGGGGAAGCCGCCGGTGCCGCCGCCGGGGAAGCCGCCGCCGTTCTGCTGCCCCTGCCCGCCCTGGCCCGGCTGACCGGGCGTGCCCGCGCCGCCGAAGCCGCCGCGCATGCCGCCGGTGCCGCCGCCGGGACCCCGGCCGCCGCCGAAGCCCATCGTGCTCGCGCCCGCCGGACCCGCCGTCGGAATGGAGCCGGTGTGCGCGGAGTCCACCGTGCTGAGCGTGTACGCGGTCGGACCGGCGAGCGCGGCCGCCAGGCCCACCGCCGCCGCCCCGAGGGCCAACGGGCGGGAGATCCGGCCGGCGAAGACCAGCCCCAGCGCGGCCGCCAGGCCGCCGGTCAGCACCAGCCACTTCAGCCAGGGCAGATAGCCGGAGGTGCGGTTGAGCAGGGCGTAGCCCCACGCGGCCGCCGCGACCACGGAGGCGGCCAGGGTGACCGACGCCCACAGCTCCCGCCGCTTCTCCCACAGCAGCCCGGCGCCCATGCCGACGACGGCCGCGAGGTAGGGCGCGAGGGCCACCGTGTAGTACTGGTGGAAGATGCCCGCCATGTAGCTGAAGACCGCCGCGGTCATCAGCAGCGAGCAGCCCCAGACGAGGAACGAGGCGCGCGTGACGGACGTGCGGCCCCGCTTCCGCGTCGCCCACAGGCCCGCGACCAGCAGGATCAGCGCGGCCGGGAGCAGCCAGGAGATCTGGCCGCCGATCTCGGAGTCGAACATCCGGTCCCACCCGGTGGCGCCCCAGCGGCCGGAGCCGCCCGCGCCGCCCCCGCCGCCGACGCTGCCGGTCTCGTCGCCGTTGATGCGGCCGAGGCCGTTGTAGCCGAAGGTCAGCTCCAGGAAGCTGTTGTTCTGCGAACCGCCGATGTAGGGGCGGGAGGAGGCCGGCCACAGCTCGACGATCGCGACCCACCAGCCGCCGGAGACGACCAGCGCGAGGGTGGCGAGCGCCAGTTGACCCAGCCGCCTGCGCAGCCGCACCGGCCCGCAGACCGCGTACACGAGCGCCAGCGGCGGAAGGATCAGGAAGGCCTGGAGCGTCTTGGCGAGAAAGGCGAAGCCGATCGCGGTGCCCGCCCGCACCAGCCACCCGGTCCGCCCGTCCTCCACGGCCCGTACGACGAAGTAGCAGGCCAGCGCCATCAGCAGGGCCAGCATCGCGTCCGGGTTGTCGAACCGGAACATCAGCGCGGCGACCGGGGTGAGCGCGAGCACCGCGCCCGCGATCAGACCGGCGGCCGGGCTGAAGCGGCGGCGCACGGCCGCGTACACGACCGCCACCGTGCCGACGCCCATCAGCACCTGGGGCGTGAGGATCGCCCAGGAGTTCAGCCCGAAGACCCGCACCGACAGCTCCATCGGCCACAGGAAGGCCGACGGCTTGTCGACGGTGATGGCGTTGCCCGCGTCCAGCGAGCCGAAGAAGAACGCCTTCCACGACCTGCTGCCGGCCTGCACGGCGGCCGAGTAGAAGGAGTTGGCGTAGCCGGAGGCGCTGAGGTTGCAGAGGTAGAGCAGGAGGGTGGCGGCCAGCAGACCGAGGAAGGCGGGGCGCGCCCAGCGCGGGTCCTCGGGCCGGCCGCACCACAGTCTGCGGGCGACCGGCTGCTTGGGCGCACCGGCCTCGGGGGCGCGCGGCGGGGCGGTCGGCGGCGGCCCCCAGACGGGCGTACGGCTGTCTTCCTGGTGGACGGTCATCGGGACTCCCCCGGATCGGTGTCGTGCGGGCGCACCGGCTGCAGTCGCATGGTGACGTCCCTCCAGCGGCCGCCCGCGGCTTCACCCGCGCGGACCTGGGCGGTTTGGGGCGGCTGCCCGTACGGCTGCGGGTACGGCGTCGGCCGCTGGGGCAGCGGGGCGTACGGCACGGCCGTCGTGCCGTACGGCGGGGTGGACCCGTGCGGTGGGGTGGACCCGTGCGGCGGGGCCGGAAGCGGGCTCGTGCCGTAGGTGGGCGAGGAGACGGAGTGGGCTGCGGCGGCCGGGGAGCCGGTGCCGGGCTCGCCGCGGTCCGGGAAGACCCAGGCGCGGAAGAGCAGGAACCGCAGCACGGTCGCGGCGAGGTTGGCGGCGATGAGCACCGCCAGCTCGGTGGAGTGCGCCGGGTGGCCGCCGGCCGCGTTCAGGGCGGCGAGAGAACCGCTGGTCAGGACCAGTCCGATACCGAAGACGACCAGGCCCTGCGCCTGGTGCCGTACCGCGCCGCCCCGGCCGCGCACCCCGAAGGTGAGCCGGCGGTTGGCGGCCGTGTTGGCGACCGCCGAGACCAGCAGCGCGAGCGCGTTGGCGACCTGGGCGCCGGAGAACTGCCGGAAGACGCTGTACAGCAGGAGATAGAACAGGGTGGACAGGCCGCCCACGACGCAGAACCCGACGAGCTGCCGGGCGAGTCCCCTGGGGACGTTGGTCAGTTCGCGGTCGCGCGGGTCGTCGCCGAAGGGCCGGGCGAGCCGGTCCAGCGGCAGCGAGCCGGTGGCCAGCGCCTTGCCGACCCGCCAGACGCCCTTGAGGTCGTCGGTCGCGGTCCGCACGATGTGCACGGTGGAGTCCGGGTTGTCGACCCAGTCGACCGGCACCTCGTGGATCCTGAGCCCCGCGCGCTCGGCGAGCACCAGCATCTCGGTGTCGAAGAACCAGCCGGTGTCCTCCACCAGCGGCAGCAGCACCTGCGCCACGTCGCGCCGGATCGCCTTGAAGCCGCACTGCGCGTCGGAGAAGCGGGTCTGGAGCGAGCCGCGCAGGATCAGGTTGTACGCCCGGCTGATGAACTCCCGCTTGGGGCCGCGCACGACCCGGGAGGTGCGGGCGAGCCGGGAGCCGATCGCGAGGTCCGAGTGGCCGGAGATCAGCGGTGCCACCAGCGGCAGCAGGGCGTTGAGGTCGGTGGACAGGTCGACGTCCATGTAGGCGAGGATCGGCGCCTCGGAGGCTGACCACACGGTCCGCAGGGCCCGGCCCCGCCCCTTCTGCTCCAGGCGGAAGGTGACGACCTCGGGGATCTCCGCCTCCAGCCGCGCCGCCACCTGGGGGGTGGTGTCCGTGGACGCGTTGTCCGCGACGGTGATGCGGAAGGCGTACGGGAAGGTGCGCGTGAGGTGCTCGTGCAGTCTGCGGACGCACGGCCTGAGGTCCTTCTCCTCGTTGTGGACGGGGATCACTACGTCCAGGACAGGCGTACCGGCGTCTCCGGCCGGGAGGTGCTCCCGCGCCGGCAGGGTGCCGGGAGAAGAGTCGGTTCGCATGGAACCGACTCAACTCAGGCCCCCTGTCGCACCCATGTGGTGGCACTGTGCTGTGCCTGTGAGTGCGACTGCCAGTCCGCTTCGGGCGCCGGCCGGGGAACGGCCGGGGCGAGCGCGGGCAGATGGACGGTGAACACCGTCCGGCCCGGAACGCTGTCGACGGTCACCGCGCCGCCGTGCGCGGCGGCGACGGCCTGCACGATGGCGAGCCCGAGC
Organism: Streptomyces sp. NBC_00557; assembly: GCF_036345995.1. Taxonomy (NCBI): domain Bacteria; kingdom Bacillati; phylum Actinomycetota; class Actinomycetes; order Kitasatosporales; family Streptomycetaceae; genus Streptomyces; species Streptomyces sp. NBC_00557. The sequence continues at coordinate 4,209,894 of NZ_CP107796.1, read as the reverse complement.
CCGGTGGACCCGGTGGCCCTGGACCGCGCGGAGTCCCCCCGGGCGAACCGCTCGAAGACGTGCGGCAGCAGCTCCGGCGGAATCCCCGGCCCGTTGTCCTCGACGTCCACGCACATCCACGCCCCGCGCCGATGCACCCGCGCGATGACGGTCGTATCCGGCGGCGTGTGCTTGCGGGCGTTGCCGAGCAGGTTGACCAGCACCTGCTGGATGCGTGCCGCGTCGGCGGACACGAGGGCGGGTTCGTCGGGCAGGTCGAGCCGCCAGTTGTGGTCCATGCCGGCCGCGCGGGAGTCGCTGACCGTGTCCACCACGAGCGGGACGAGGTCGGTCTGCTCGAACTGCAGCGGTCGTCCGGCGTCGAGCCGGGCGAGGAGAAGGAGATCCTCGACCAGCAGCGTCATCCGGCCGGCCTCGGACTCGATACGGCCCAGGGCGTGCCGGGTGTCGGGGCCGACCTGTTCGCGGCCGCGTCGGGTGAGTTCCGCGTACCCGCGTATGGAGGCCAGCGGGGTCCGCAGCTCATGGCTGGCGTCGGCCACGAACTGCCGTACCCGCATCTCGCTCTGCTGCCGGGCGTGCAGGGCGCCGTGCACGTGGTCGAGCATCCGGTTCAGCGCGGCGCCGACCTGCCCGACCTCGGTGTGCGGATCGCACTCGGACTCCGGCACCCGCTCGCTGAGGTTCACCTCCCCGGTGTGCAGGGGGAGTTCGGACACCCGGGTGGCGGTGGCGGCGACTTTGCGGAGGGGGCGGGTGGCCACGCCGACGATGACGAATCCGGCGAGGGTGGCGGCGATGAGGCCGGCGGCGGTGACGCTGATCTCGACGAGGATGAGGGTGTTGATGGTCCCGTCCACCTCGGCGGTGGGGAGAGCGACGTAGTAGGTCCCGTTGTTGCCGTCGACGTACAGCACCTGGTAGTCGCCGAGGCCGGGGATCTCGACGCTGTGGATCCCGCCGTCCTTGGGCACCGAGCCGAGCACCTTGGTCTGGGCCGTGTTCAGCGGCTTGGGGTCCATCTGCGGGACGTTGTTGTCGTCCTTCGCCTTGGTGCCGACCTGGGCGTCGGTGATCACGCCGTTCTCGACCTTCGCCGCGATGGTGCCGCCGGGCTGCGGGCCCCGCGCGACGAACTGGGCGGGGTCCGTCTTCTTCTCGGGAAGGGCGCGCCTGTCCTGCTGGCCCCTCTGACCGTCCGGCAGGGTGGCGCCGTTCCTGAGCTCGCTCGGCACCGGCCCGAAACCGCCTGCCGCACGTAGCGACGCCTCGCGAAGCTGCCCGTTCAGCTGCTCGTACAGATGCGAGCGCAGCGCCACCGTCGTCACCGTGCCGATCACCGCGCACACCACGGCGATCAGCACCACCGACGCGACGACGAGCCGGGTCCGCAGGGTGCGCGGCTGCCCCGGCCGCCACCGCTGCCGCTTCCGCCGTTGCCGCGGACCCGGCCGCCGCCGTCCGCTCATGACGCGGCGGGCTTGATCAGGTAACCGGCCCCGCGCCGGGTGTGGATCATCGGCTCGCGCCCGGCGTCTATCTTCCGCCGCAGGTACGAGATGTACAGCTCGACGACGTTGGCCTGCCCGCCGAAGTCGTACGACCACACCCGGTCCAGGATCTGCGCCTTGCTGAGCACGCGCCGCGGATTGCGCATGAGGAAGCGCAGCAGCTCGAACTCGGTGGCGGTGAGGTGGATGGACTCGCCGCCCCGCGACACCTCGTGGCTGTCCTCGTCCAGCGTGAGGTCGCCGACGACGAGCACGGAGTCCGACCGCCGGTCGGCCGCGCCGGACCTGCGAATGAGCCCGCGCAGCCGCGCCACGACCTCCTCCAGGCTGAACGGCTTGGTGACGTAGTCGTCGCCGCCCGCGGTCAGCCCGGCGATACGGTCCTCGACGGCGTCCTTGGCGGTGAGGAAGAGGACGGGCACCTCGGGCAGTTCCCGCCGCAGCCGGCCGAGGACGGTCAGCCCGTCCATGTCGGGCAGCATCATGTCGAGCACGACGGCGTCGGGCCGGAACTCACGGGCGGCCTGGATCGCGCCGTGCCCATCCCCCGCACTCCTGATCTGCCAGCCCTCGTAACGAAGAGCCATGCTCAGCAGTTCGGTGATCGACAGCTCGTCGTCCACCACAAGCACTCGGACGGGGCTCCCGTCCGGCCTCAGCAGTTCGGTGCGCCCCTGGGGCGAGGTCGTGGTCATGGTGCACACCTTGTCGGGATCCTCTGAGAAGAGGCTTTCCTCGATCTGTGAATTGCCTGAGAAACACACAGGCGAATCTCAGGCAGCGCACCGGATCAGGGTCTGTGCCCCCGCCTCAGAACAGCCCCTCCTGCGGGCGGTCGAACTCCCGCACCGGAAAGGTGAGTCCACCGGCACCGGCGGTGGCCGTCGGCACCAGCTCCCACCCGCTCATCAGACGCGTGTCGAGCACGACCGCCCCGCGTCCGCCGACGGCCAGATGAAGATCGGGCCCCGCGACCGCGACCAGCTCACCGCTCACACCACCGCCGGGGACGAGTTCCACCACTTCCCCGAGGGCGGACGGCGCACCGGCGAGCCCGAACACCTCGAAGTGATCGACGACTTCGCAGGGCTCGGGGGCCAGCGACTCCGGCCACCCGCGGAGCGCCACGGCTCGCGCGTGCAGCTCCCGCACCTGGGCCGCGCGCTCCGCCTCGGCCCGCGGCAACGCCGATCGCACGGCCCGCTTCCCGGCGTACGGAATCCGGTCCGGCACCTGGAGCGCGGCCCGCAGCAGCTCCTCGGTGCGCCGGGCGGCCATCAGCGGGCCGGTGCCCAGCCAGCTGAAGCAGACGGCGCCCTGCTCCAGCAGCCGGGCGGAGCCCCGCTCGACCGCGGTGATCCCGACCTTCACCATCCCGGGCCCGAACCACGCCAGATACACCCGGTACGGCCGCGGGTCGTCGGCAAGCGTGTCGGCGGCCACGGAGTGCGCCCGGTCCAGCCGTGCGCACTCCTCGCACCGGGCCCCCGTACTCCGCGCCGGCACCACCGCCCGCACCGGGCAGTCATGGCCCCGCGCCCCCACGCACGTCCGCGCACCCCCTGCCGGCACGGCGAAACCGACCCGCTTCCCCCGGGGCAGCGCACTGGACCGCCCCCCGCCCCACAGCAGCACGGGCCCGCCCGCCGGCCAGCGGAGCCCCGAACACTTCCACACCCGTCCCATCACGTGTGAGGGTAAGGGCGGGGTCTGACAGTGAGGATGCGCATGGCACCCGCTCGGCTCCCCCGGCGAAGACCCCCACTCCACGCGGGTGCCAGGCACGCCGGGCCCGGCCTCCTCTCCTCGCGTGCGCCTTCACTCGGCAGGAGAAAGAGGCATCGGCTCGGCAGCCGTCGGCGTCCCCACCACCCCGGCCGGCTCCGAGGCCCGGCGCCCCCGCCCCGCCAGCCGGCAGCTGACGCAGCCGGGATGGCCATCCCGCGCCTGTGCGTCCCGGACCCGCATCCCCCAGCGCCCCCGCGGCCGCACCCCCGGCGGCTTGCCCCAGCCGGCCAGGTGCAGGACCCACGTCACCAGGACGCTCACGGCGACCACGGCAAGCCCGGCGACGACCACCGGCAGGGAGGCCGTGCACACCCCCGCCCCCACCACAGCGCTTCCCACCGTGGCGATGCCGAAGCCGGTCCAGCCGGCGATCGTGTGACCCTCGTCGTACAGACTCATACAGCTGTCTCCAGTCACCCGGGGAGAATTCCCTCACCAACTAAGAAATCCGCTCGCCCGAATATCTCACGAACTAAGGGATCCCGAAAGATGCACGGCACGCCGCGACCGCCCGCCACTCCGGACCAGGCGCTGTCGGAGATGGACCACCTCATCGCCGCCCACCTGATCGGACAGCAGGAACTGGCCCGGCGGCTGGGCCTCAACGTCACCGACCTGACGTGTTTCGCCTTCGTCCTGGAGGCGGGCGACGACCTGCTGACGGCCGGCGACCTCGCCGCCCGCGCGCACGTGACCACCGGCGCGGTGACCGGCATCCTCAACCGCCTCGAACGCGCCGGTTACGTCACCCGCCGCCCCGACCCCGCGGACCGCCGCAGGGTCCGGGTGGCCGCCGTACCGGACGCCGTCACGCGCGTGGAGGCGGTGTACGCGGGCCACTACAAACGCCTGACGGCGCTGTTCTCCGACTACACCCCCGAGGAGCTGTCGATCATCACGGACTGGCTCACGAGAGCGACGGCACTGGCCCACGAGTACCTGGAGAAGCTGAACCGGAACGACCCCGACGAGGAGTGCTGAGCCACCCTCCTCGGCTCCTTTGAGCCACCCTCCTCGGCTCCTTCCGGCACCGGCCGCCGGAAACACCAGAGGCCCCGGATCACTCCGGGGCCTCTGGTCTGTGCGCACTCGGCAGGATTCGAACCTGCAACCTTCTGATCCGTAGTCAGATGCTCTATCCGTTAAGCTACGAGTGCTTGTTCTCTTGTTCTTGTCTCCGCTTCGGTCCTTTCGGCCCGTCCCGGCGACAGGAAGAACATTACATGACTGCCGCCGCCATGTGAAATCCGATTCGCACACCCCTTGTGACCTGCGGAAACGCCCGCAGGTGGGTCGAGGGGGCAGGAAGGGGCGGAACGCCGAAGCCCCGGTCCTGAGGACCGGGGCTTCGGGATCGGTGCGGAGGCGGAGGGATTTGAACCCTCGATGGGCTTTAAGGCCCAAACCGCATTAGCAGTGCGGCGCCATAGACCGGACTAGGCGACGCCTCCAGCACAACCGCTCACGCGAGCGCGCGAGTGGTGCGTGCAGATGATGACACAGCCGAGCGGCCTGTCACCAATCGCCCCCCACGGTACTAGGCAGTCGGGCCGCAGGGCAAAGGCCTTCCCGCTCGGCGAGGCGCGGACGCAACGTCCGGGGGGCTCGCGCGTTGGGCACGGCATGGTCTTTCTTCGTGAGTGGGGTCCCGGGCGGGCCGGCGCGTGGCGGGGTCCCGGGCGGGTGGTCCCTCGGCGGGGTCGCGTGCGCGGCCGCCGCACGCCCGTCCTCGCCGCCGTGTCGGGCCTGGTCGGGCTCGCCGCCGCCCCTGCCGTCGCCTCGCCTGCCGTCGCCGTACCCGCCGCCGGAGCCGCCCGCGCCGTACCCGCCGTCGCCGTGCCCGGCATGCCGCCGCCCGTGCGGCCCGAGGACCGGGCCGGTGATCACCTCACCGTGGTCGTGCGGCACGCCGGGGCCGGGCGGGACGGGACGTACGAGCTGTTCTGTCACCCGGCCGGCGGAACCCACCCGGACGCGGTGGAGGCGTGCCGGGTGCTCGACGCGCAGACGAACTGGGGGCGGGATCTGTTCGCCCCCGTCGCGCCCGGCACCGCCTGCACCATGCTCTACGGCGGCCCGGCCACCGCCCACGTGACCGGCACCTGGGCCGGGCGCAGGGTCGACGCCGCGTACGACCGCAGCAACGGATGCGAGACCGGCCGGTGGGACCGGATGGTGCCCCTCCTGCCGAAGGCCGGCGCGGCGGAGAGAGAGGAGTGGGGGAGGAGAGGAAGCAGGGGACCAGAGGGGTGGCGCAGGGGCCGGGCGGCCGGGGAGCCGTGAGCTTTTCCTGACGGAAACACCGGTGCCGTAAAGGTCCCGCGAAAGTCTCAGGGAGTCGCGGGGTGTGGCCGGCGGGCAGGTGGCCGGTTCGGTGTCACTTCGTCGTGGGACCTCCCTCTCATCCGGCGTCGCGAGCGCAACGTGTGCGCTTAGACTCCCTCGCGTGACACGTCGCGGGCCGGTTGGCAAGATGGCCCGAGCGGTCGGCAAGGTGCGGTAACAGGGAGGAAGGCGTCTCGTGAGCAGCAGGCCATCCCGAGGCGCTGCTCGCCTCGCAGCCATACTCGACGCTCTGCCGGACGCGTTGGTCCTGGTCAACGCCAACGGAACCGTCGTCAACGCGAACACCATCGCGCTGGAGGCCTTCGAGGCGCCCGGCACCGCGCTCGTCGGACGCGGGTTGCTCGATCTGCTGCCCGAGTTCGACTCGCGGCTCATCCCCGGATCGATGCGGCGGCCCGATCACATGGATCCGCGGGGGCGCACCAAGCCCACGCGGATGGTCGCGCGGCGGACCGACGGGAGCGAGTTCCCGGTCGAGGTCACGAGCGCGAATCTGGAGAACGGGCAGCAGGCGTACGACGGTTACGGATACACGGGCGACGAGCTGCTCATGCTCGTCGTGCGGGACCTGTCCGGGACCGTCGACACCGAGGCCGAGCTGGCGCGCTCCCAGCGGCAGACCGAGATGATCCTGCGGGCCGCGGCGGAGGGCGTCGTCGGCACCGACACCGACGGGCGGATCGTGCTCGTCAATCCGGCCGCCGCCCAGATACTGGGGTACCGGGCCGGTGAGCTGGGCGGCAAGGAGCTGCACACGCTGGTGCTGCACTCGCGGGCCGACGGCTCCCCCTTCCCGTACGAGGAGTCTCCGCTCGCCGACACCCTGCGCTCCGGGCGCAAGCACCGGGTGCGCGGGCAGGTGCTGTGGTCCAAGGGGGACGAGAAGGTCTCCGTCGATCTGACCACCGCGCCGGTGCGCGACGGGGACCAGCTCGTCGGCGCCGTGATGACCTTCACCGACCGGCGCCCCCTCGACGCCCTCGTCGAGGAGAAGGCCGCGCTGGAGAAGGCGCACGCGGAGGAACTCGAGCGGCTCTCCGAGGAGCACGCCTCCGACCTGACCGCGCTGCGCCAGCAGCACGTCACCGAGCTCGAGGAGCTGCGCGAGAAGCACGCGGAGGAGGTCGCGGCCGGCGAGGAGCGGTACGCCGCGCTCGCCGAGCGGGAGAAGGACCGGTACGAGGCCCTCGCCGGCCGGCACGAGCAGCTGCTGACGCTGCTCGGGCGCTCGCTGCGCGGGCCCCTGGAGGAGCTGCGGCGCGAGCTGGCGGCCCTGGCCGCCGACGACGCCGGGCAGCTGTGGCCCGAGGCCAACCAGGTGCTGCACCACCTGAGCGCCGGGTATTCCAGGATCACCACTCTCATCGACAACGTCCTCGGCTACCAGCGGCTGGACGCGGGCGCCGAGGACATCACGCGCACGAAGGTGATGCTGGACGCCGTCGTCGCCGCCGGTGTGGAGGGCGCCGTCGAGCTGATCGGTCCGGGGCGGGTGCAGTTCGCCGTGCACGCGCCGCCCATCGAGGCCGAGGTCGACCCGCAGCGGCTCGCCACCGCGCTGGCGCACCTGGTGGCGGACGTCGCCGGTGTCGACGCGACCGGCAACTCGCCCGTGTCCGCGGGCGGTTATCTGGACAACACCGTCGTCGTCGCGGCCGCGCAGCGCGGTGAGGTCGCCCGCATCGAGGTGCGCGGGCCGTACGCCGGCGGGGACGCGGTGCACGTGCCGATCGTGCGCGGGATCGTACGGGCCCACGGCGGCGTGCTGCAGACGCACGAGGTGCCGGGCATGAGCGGCAGCGCCTATGTGCTGGAGGTGCCGCTGGGCGGCGGCGCCGGGACGGTCGACTCGGCGGCCGGTGGGCAGACGGCGCCCGCCGGGGAGCTGCCGGCCGTGCAGGGCGCACCGGACGCGAGCGGGCATGCCCCGGGCGGGCAGCTGGAGGCCGTACCGGCGTCGGCCGGGCAGGTCGCCGGTGCCGGTGAGGTGGCTTTGGCCGCGGGCGGCGAGCAGACCGCCGGCGGCGGGCGGCGGCGGGCCCGGCGGGCCTCCACCGACGCCTTCCTGGAGAGTGAGGTGCCCGGCGCCGGCCAGCCCGGCGAGGCCGGGTCGCCCGCGCCGACCGGGCGCCGCCGCAGGCGTGCCGCGCCGCCCGCCGAAGAGACGGGCGCGGTCCCGGCCGCGGCCGCGGAGACCCCGTCCGGCGGTACCGGGCGGCGCCGTGGCCGGCCCGCCGAGGCCGGCGCCGGTGACGGCGCGGCGGTGAGCGAGGGCGCGGTGGTGACCGCGGCCGAGCATGCCGCCGGGGCCGCCGCCTCCGGTACGGGACTCGGCGCGGCCGTTCCCCCGCAGGGCGTGCCAGCCCGGCCCGACTCCGGCGGGGCGCAGGCCGCCCTGCCGCCCGCGCTGCCGGCGGCGGACGGCGAGCAGACACCGGGTGCGCAGCCCGTGCCGGCCGAGGGTGCGCAGCCGACCGGGCGGCGCCGCCGTGCGCTGGCCGCCGCGGCGGAACGGGCCGCGGCCCAGGAGGCGGACGGCCCTCGTACGGTCTTCGCCCTCCCGCCCGCCGAGGCCGACCGCTCGCCCCAGTCCCCGGACGCGGCGAACGGGGTGGGCACGGTCCCGCCCGGGGGCGCGCCGGGCGACGGCGTGCCTGCCGGTACGGGAACGGGTGTGCCCGTCGGCCCGGGTGCGGGTGTGCCGGTGGGTGGTCCCGGCACGGGTGTGCCCGTCGGTCCGGGTACGGGTGTACCGGCGGGGGGTCCCGGCACTCCGGGCGTCGTCGAGGGGCAGCCGCAGTTCGTGGGGCAGGGGCCCGGGCAGGTGCAGGTGCCCGCTCAGCCGCCGCTGGCCGTCGGGGGCGTGCCCGGAGACGCGGGCCGCCACGACGCCGTACCCCTCGACCAGGCCGCGGACCACACTCCGCCGCAGCCGCATCCGACCAGCGCGCCGACCGGCCGGCGCCGCCGTGCCGTGGCCCAGCCCGCGGAAGCCGCTCATCCGGTGGCACCGGCGCAGGGCAGCGCGCCCGGCGCCGCACCACCGGCCTCGGCGCCGATGCCTCCGGCCGTTCCCGCCCCGGGCCCCCCGGCCGCTCCGGGACAGGCCACCCCTGTACACCCCGGCCAGGCAGCCTCTGTCCAGACGGCTCCGGCGCAGACGTCCGCTGCCCCGGCCGCACCCGCCCAGGGCACGCCGGCCCAGGGTGTTCCGGCCCAGGGTGTTCCGGGTCAGGTGACTCCGCCTCAGGGTGTTCCGGTGGCTCCCGGGCAGGCCGGGACGCATCCGGCTGTGCCGCCGACTCCCGGTCAGGGCACGCCGGTTCACGGTGTTCCGGCGCAGGGTGCGGCCGGACAGGGCCTCCCCGTCCAGAACGGTCCCGCGGCCCAGGCAGTGCCCGGAGTCCCCGCGTCCGGTCAGCAGCCGGTGACTCCTGCGGGTCCGGCGGCTCCGGCCGCCTCCGGTCAGGCCGCGCCGGGCCGGCAGCCCGCCCCCGCGGCCGCCGCGACGCCGCCCGGCGGTACGCCGAGCGCCCAGCCGCTGCCCGCGGAGGCCGGTGCCGGACCGGTGCCGACGGCCGCCCGGACGCCCGGCGCGCCCCAGCAGTGGCCGGGCACCGACGACACCCCCGGCGCGGGCACCCCCGTGCCCCCGGCCGGTGCCGGACCGGCCCCAGCCCAGGCGCCCGGCGCACCTCAGCAGTGGCCGGGCACCGACGACACCCCCGGCGCGGGCACGCCCATGCCGCAGACCGGGGTGGCATCGCCGCCGGCCCCCGCCCAGGCGCCCGGTGTGCCGCAGACCGGTACGCCCGCCGCCGGTACCCCGCGGGCCGCGCAGCCGTTGCCGGCCGCCGGTGCAGCGCTCGACCCGAACTCGACGCAGGGGCGGGCGATCAGCGTCCGCACGCTCGGTCAGGGTGTGCCGTTCTCCCGGCAGGCCGCACAGGTGCAGCAGCCGACGGCGACCCCGCCGCCGCACGCGCCGGGCGGTTCCGGGCGTCGGCGCAAGCTGGGCACGCGCCCCGACGCGGAGCAGCAGCCGGAGCAGCCGGCCCGGCCCCATCCGCCGGCCGGCCAGGCTCCCGCGCCTCCGTCGCCGGCCGAACAGGCGCCCGCGCATCCGTCCCTGGCCGGACAGACGCCCGCCCACGCTCCCTCCCTGGCCGGGCAGCCCCGGCTCGCTCCGGGCACCGAGGGTGGCGGACGGTCGTACGCCATCGGTGCGCCGGACGCCGACGCCGCCGAGGGGCCGGAGCCGCTGGACGGCCCCGGTGGCGCCGTGGAGGTCGCGGACACCCCGCGTCCGCAGCCGCTCGACGACGAGCTGCCGCCGGAGCCACTGGACAACCCGCGCCGGCTGCTGGTGTGGCCCGCGCCGGACGCGACGACCCAGCAGGCGCTGAGCGACCGCGGCTACCGGCCGGTGATCGTGCACTCGCGTGAGGAGGTCGACGCGCAGATCGCGGCGTTCCCGGCCGCCCTGTTCGTGGACCCGCTGACCGGGCCCATCACGCGGACCGCGCTGCAGTCGCTGCGCCAGGCCGCCGTGGCCGCCGAGGTGCCGGTGCTGGTGACGGCCGGGCTCGGGCAGGCGACGCGCGAGGCGGCGTACGGCGCCGATCCGGCCGTACTGCTGAAGGCGCTGGCGCCGCGCGACAGCGAGCAGCATCCGCCGCGGGTGCTGCTCATCGAGGAGCACGCGGAGATCGCGCTGGCGCTGACCTCGACGCTGGAGCGGCGCGGGATGCAGGTGGCGCGGGCCGCGAGCGACGCCGACGCGGTGACGCTGGCGGGGCAGTTCCGGCCGAACCTGGTGGTGATGGACCTGATGCAGGTGCAGCGGCGGCAGGCGGGCCACACCGGGATCATCGACTGGCTGCGTGCCAACGGGCAGCTCAACCGGACCCCGCTGGTCGTCTACACCGCCGCGGTCGACCAGGCCGACCTGCCCCGGCTGGCCTCGGGCGAGACGGTCCTGTTCCTCGCGGAACGCTCCACGAGCCCGGAGGTGCAGAGCCGGATCGTGGACCTGCTGGCGAGGATCGGCACCAACTAGCACACGCGCCGACCGGGCCTCGTGCCCCCCTCGGCGCGCTGCGGTGGTCTCACAGGCGGGCGAACCGGGCGGGCGAACCGGGCGGCAGGCACGCCCGCCCGGTCGCCGGCCCGTCGCCTCACAGCCGGGTGACGTCCAGCAGCCCGTCCGCGTACTGCCTGCGCAGGACCTTCTTGTCGAACTTGCCCACGCTCGTCTTCGGCACCGACTCGACGATCGTCCACCGTTCGGGCAGCTGCCACCTGGCGATCTTCCCCTCCTCGGCGAGGAAGGCGCGCAGGGCCTCGAAGTCGGCGGTGGCTCCCTGGCGCAGGACGACCGTGGCCAGCGGGCGCTCGCCCCACTTCTCGTCGGGTACGGCGACCACCGCGGCCTCGGCGACGTCCGGGTGGGACATCAGCGCGTTCTCCAGCTCGACGGAGGAGATCCACTCGCCGCCGGACTTGATGACGTCCTTGGCGCGGTCGGTGAGGGTGAGGTAGCCGTCGGGGGAGATGGTGCCGACGTCACCGGTCTTCAGCCAGCCGTCCTCGCTGAACTTGTCGGCGGGGCGCAGCGGTTCGGCGCCGGGCCCGTTGTAGTAGGCGCCCGCGATCCACGGGCCGCGCACCTCCAGCTCGCCCGCCGACTCGCCGTCCCAGGGGAGGCGTTCGCCGTCGGGGCCGGTGAGGCGCGCCTCCACGCCGGACGGGAAGCGGCCCTGGGTGAGGCGGTAGGCGAGCTCCTCGTCCGTGCCGACCACATGAGCCGGCGGCCGGGCCACCGTGCCCAGCGGCGAGGTCTCCGTCATGCCCCAGGCGTGGCAGACGCGCATGCCGAGCTTGTCGAAGGCCTCCATGAGGGAGGGCGGACACGCGGAGCCGCCGATGGTGACCTGGGTGAGGGAGGAGACCTCGCGGGGCCGGGCGTTCAGCTCGGCGAGCAGGCCCTGCCAGATGGTCGGTACGGCCGCCGCGTGGGTCGGCTTCTCCTGCTCGATCATCTCGGCGAGCGGCGCGGGCTGCAGGAAGCGGTCCGGCATCAGCATGTTGACGCCGGTCATGAAGGTGGCGTGCGGCAGGCCCCAGGCGTTGACGTGGAACTGGGGGACGACGACCAGCGAGGTGTCCTGGTCGGTCAGGCCCATGGACTGCGCCATGTTGACCTGCATGGAGTGCAGGTAGATCGAACGGTGGCTGTACACCACGCCCTTGGGATCGCCCGTCGTGCCGGAGGTGTAGCACATGGCGGCGGCCTGGCGTTCGTCCAGCTCCGGCCAGTCGTAGGCGGTCGGCCGGTCGGCGATCAGCTCCTCGTACTCGTGGACCCGGGCGTGCGCGCCCTGCAGCGGGGTGCGGTCGCCGGGGCCGGAGACGACGATGTGCTCGACCGTCGGCAGCTTGGGCAGCAGCGGGGCGAACAGCGGGATCAGGGAGCCGTTGACGATGACGACCTTGTCGGCCGCGTGGTTGACGATCCACACCAACTGCTCGGCGGGCAGCCGGAGATTGAGCGTGTGCAGCACCGCGCCCATGGAGGGGATCGCGAAGTAGGCCTCGACGTGCTCGGCGTTGTTCCACATCAGGGTGGCCACCCGGTCGTCGCCGGTCACGCCCAGCTCGTCCCGCAACGCGTGCGCCAGCTGGGCGGCGCGGGCGCCGGCCTCGGCGAAGGTGCGCCGGTGCGGCCCGGCCTCGCCGGTCCAGGTGGTCACCCGCGACGATCCGTGGACCGTGGACCCGTGGGTCAGAATCCTCGAGATCAGCAGCGGTACGTCCTGCATGGTGCTCAGCACGGAGTCCTCCCGGGGCGGCGTTGCCTACGCGGTGGTAGAGGTGTGCGCTGATTCTGCGCACATACCGCGCGGTATGTCACTAGGGGGTGTGTCACTCGGGAGGAAAATCAGGGCCGGCGGACGACGGGGGGCGGCGGTGAGGGGGGCGGCGGACAACCGAGGCCGACGGTGAAGGGGGCGGCGGACAACCGGGGCCGACGATGAAGCGGGCCTGCTGACAACCGAGGCCGGCGGAAAAGCCGGTCGACGGACAACCGGGGCGCGGACGACCGGGGTCAGCGGACCAGACCCAGCTCGGGGTCCTCCCGCAGCTTGCCGAGCGCACGCGACACCGCCGACTTCACCGTCCCCACCGACACCCCGAGCACCTCGGCGGTCTGGGCCTCGCTGAGGTCCTCGTAGTAGCGCAGGACGACCATCGCCCGCTGCCGCGCGGGGAGCTTCATGATCGCGCGCCACATGGCGTCGTGCAGCGCCTGCCGTTCGGCCGGGTCGCCGTCGCCCGGCACCGGCTCGGGCTCGGGCAGTTCGTCGCAGCTGAACTCGTCCACCCTGCGCTTGCGCCACTGCGAGGTCCGGGTGTTCAGCAGCGCGCGGCGCACATAGCCGTCCAGCGCCCGCTGGTCCTCGATCCGCTCCCAGGCCACGTACGTCTTCGCCAGCGCGGTCTGCAGCAGGTCCTCGGCGTCGCTCGGGTTCGCGGTGAGCGAGCGGGCGGTACGCAGCAGGACCGGCTGACGGGCCCGCACATACGACGCGAACGTCGGGTACGTGGGAGCCTCCCCGCTCGGCGGCCGCCGGGGGTGGGGGAGGGCCTGCCGCCTTGGTGCTGCGGCGGCCGAGGCACTGGTGCAGACGGGTGTGGTCATGGCTCCACGCTAGGAGCGGCGCACCCTCCGGCGGATCGCCCGCAGGTCCCGAAGCGGAGTCCCCCTCAGGTTGTAGGGGTGGGGCCTGCCGCACCTCCTGAAGGTGGACGGCGGGATGACGCCTCCTACGGGTTCGACCCTGACTCCCTACGGCGGACAGCCCCGCCGGCTCGGCGGCCGGCCGTCGGGACGAGGCCGGCTGACTGCCCGTCACCCGCCCCGCCGGTGCCGGGCCCGGCCCCCGACGCCACGCCCTGCCCGCTGCCTTCCGCCCCCCCCCGCACTGCCCTGCGCCCTGCGCCCTGCGCCGGAAAACGTCTGCGCGGCGGTACCGAAGCACCGCCGCGCAGACGCGTTACGACCCCGAAGCACACCCCACGAGGACCCTCACCGAGAGGGGCCTCGCCCCAGGCTCACCACAGGCGGGTGAAGTGGATGGCCACGTTCTCGTTGCCCTGCTGGATCGCCGTCCAGGCAGAGCCGTTGACCTGAGCGGTGTTGCTCTGGTTCGAGGCGCCGTTGCCGACCGCGTTCTGCTGCGTGGTGGACGAGTTGCCGTTGTTGTTGTGGCCGACTCCGCTGCCGATGACCCCCGCCACACCGACGTTGGCGCTCGATCCGTTGTCCGCGACGGCGCCGTTGTCGGCGGCCGCCACGCCGCCGAAGAGGGCGGCTGCGAGCGGGAGCGCGACGACAGCGGCGAGAACGCGGGCGGTACGGATGCTTGCCATGTGTTCCTCCAGAACCAAGCACTCGGGCCCTAGGGCCGGGAGTACGCGAACTACGGCTTGTGTCAGGGCGGTTGGCCGACCGCTCTGACTGTCGTGGACGACGTCGCGAGATCAGGGTTGCCCACCGAATCCCCGGCGAACCACCCCGGAAGGTCCGATTCGCACGCAAGCGTGATGACATGTCGATAAACCCCTATCGCCGTCTTTCGTCACGTCGCTCCCGTAAGCAGCCAGGCCGAACTTCCCCTCCCTCAAGCGACACAAGGGATGAATCGTTCCGCCGCATATCCCCCCATACCTCCCGCATCCGGCGCGCCGCATCCACCCCCTCTTCCCTTTTTCGAACGTACGTACGACCATGGATCCATGGCCACCACCGACCGGCAGGCCACGACGCTGGCCCTCGCGCACGCGCTGTCAGCCGCCGAACGCGGCCTGGCCGTCATCCCCCTGTCCAGGACGAAGCTCCCGGCCCTGCGCTCCCCCCACCGCGACGACCCCGACCCGGCCGGAGCGCGCTGCCACGGCGAGTGCGGCCGCTTCGGACACGGCGTGTACGACGCCTCCACCGACCCGGTCCGCATCCGCGAGCTGTTCGCCGCCGCGCCCTGGGCCACCGGCTACGGCATCGCCTGCGGGCTGCCGCCGTACCACCTGATCGGCGTCGACCTGGACACCAAGTCCGGCACGAACTCCTCGACCGCGCTGCGCGAACTCGCCCTGCGGCATCTGTTCACGATTCCGGAGACGGTCGTCGTCCGCACCCCGAGCGGCGGGCGGCACCTGTGGCTCACCGGCCCGCCGGACGTCGTCGTCCCGAACTCCGCCGGCCGGCTCGCGCCCGGCATCGACATCCGCGGCGCCGGCGGCTACCTCGTGGGCCCCGGCTCCCGCACCGACCACGGCGTGTACACGACCGCGCCCGGCACCGCGCACCTGACACCCGCGGCCTGCCCGCCGTCCCTGCTGCGCCTGCTCGCACCCCCGCCCCGGCCCGCGCACCCGGCCCCGCCCACCCCCGGTGACCACGGCCGGGGTCTGGTCCAGTTCGTGCTCTCCGCGCACGAGGGCCAGCGCAACACCCGCCTCTTCTGGGCGGCCTGCCGCGCCTACGAGAACGGCATCGGCCCCGCCCTCGCCGACCCCCTCACCGAGGCCGCCCTGGACACCGGCCTCACCGAACGCGAGGCCCGCGCGACGATCGCCTCGGCAGCACGCATGACGGGGCACCGCCCCTGACGGCGCGATCCCCGCCTGACCACACGCAAGGGGCGCCACCTGGGAGGCGCTCCTGCACAACATCCGCGGTGGGTGTGGGACCTGAACCGACGAACGAACGTGAAAGCGGCACTCCCCTGGTCCAGGGCTCCGCATGACTCTGGGTCGGGCCGCCCCTGGGCCGGCGTTTGTCACGCCCATCGAGACCGCGCGAGCTCCAGCGCAACCCCGTTGTTGAACGGCCAGTGCCCAGAATGCCGCTCAGAAGCCGGCCCCCGGTTGGTATCGCGGGGTCAGGGGCCCGGCCGTGGCTTCGAGGTCCGAGCGCAGCATAGGGCGCGTTTCCTCTGTGAAGGAGGGCACGTACGGCCACATGACTGTTTGTCGGGCCCATGTCACGGGGGTCACGGCCCATACGACATCGTTCCGGTCTGTGACCTGCGGCCAGGCGTACGAGTGACACTGGACCACATTCGCGCGCAGGCGTGCTACGAGGTCGCCGGGGATCGGGGTGATCCGAGGACGCGGTGGGGTCCAGCCTGGAAGCGGTCCCCGGAAGCCGACCCCCTGCCGGCGGCGGAGCAGGATCACCTCGATCACGGCTGTGACGGTGACGCCGACGGGGCCGGCGAACAGGGCCACGAAATAGGCCGGGTGCGGGTCGGCGTGGGGGTAGGCGTAGGCGAAGTCGATGAAGAGGGCGTGGCCCACGGCGGTCAGCCAGGCGAGCGGGACGCAGGCAAGGGGGCGGACGAGGGGGTGGCCGCCCACGCTGAAGGTGTTGCGGTGGATCAGGTAGAGGACCGAGCCGAAAAACACCACGAGCCAAGGACCGAGGATCAGTGAGACGAGCAGTGCGGTGACCGACCGCGGATGGTAGTTGGCCCCGCCGTGACTGGCCCAGTACACGAAGAGGCCGCAGAGCCCGGCCGTGATGAGCGCGGTCACCAGCGGGCGAGTGGCCAGCCGGGCGACCGTCCATCTCGTGCCGGGGCGGGCCAGGGCGACGAGCGGCACACAGGCCAGGAGCAGCGACACCGGTCCGGTACCCAGCATCAGGAGACTGTCACCGAATGCCTCGTCGATCAGGTCGTTCATGCCGGTGCCGGTTGCCAGCCGGAGGACGAACACGAGGAGGCCGAGACCCAGCAGTGCGCGCGGCAGTAGCAGCCGCTCGATGACAGGATCGATTGCACGCTCGGCGATGGCCGTCGCGACCGGCTGAGCGTACCTCCCGGACAGGGCTCCCGCTCCGGTGAGACCCACGACGTCGGCGGCGGTGAACCCGAACAGACGGAACGGCCCGTAGATGCGACGGGCCAGCCGCCAGGGGAGGAAGGCGTCGAGCACCCAGGCGGCAGGTCCACCTGCCTGCCGCGGTCCGGCGGTGCGGTACGGCGGCCGGTCATAGACGTCGGCAGCTGTCATGATGGCGTCTCCCGGATCTTGACCGCAATGGCGCCATGATGGCATGTCACTGCCAACTTCCTGGCGGAACAAGGAGTTGGCGTGGAGCGGGCGTAGTTCATGGCGTCCAGGCGGAGCGCGCCACTGTACGAACGACCTGGACGCCATGAACCACGTCTGCTCGGCTCTGCCTGGGTCGATGGTGTGCGGGATGGGAGCCCCCGCATCCGCCACGATGAACCCGCGGGCGGCGACGGCGCCCCCTCCATCCCGGTGCCGGCCGATCCCCCGCCGGAGGCACTGTTCTGACCGCCGCGCAATGGTGATCGGCTCATGGCCACCGGCCCTATCCACCAGTGGGCGCGCGTCGGCGCAGCGCGCGCGGAGCGGGCCGGAGGCAGGAGCGCAGCGCGCAGCGGAGCCGGGAGCGCGCCCGGCGGAGCGGAGCGCAGCCGGGTGCCTTGAGCCCGTGGAGAAAGTGCGACTCAGCGGCTCGCGCACTACCGGCCGCCGCCTGTGAGGCGCACACGAAGGGTTCGCCGCCCCGAAGACCTTCCGCTTTTCAGGCCGCGTCCAGGTGGGGCGCGGCCTGATCACAGAGGCTGTTGAGGGATGGCCGACAGCCGTGGTTGTGCGCTGCTGCTGGCGTACGGGTCGGCGTACGCCAAGTCGTGTCATCACTCCTTCGCTGGGGCCGGCCGGGAAGCGGCTGAAGACGACTGTGAGGTGGTGCTGGTGTTGTTGGTGGCACTGATGAACTCCTCGAAGATCAAGAGCGCGGCCCCGAGGACGAGGAACAGGACGACCAGGGCTTTGCCCGCGCCGCTGAGCAGCAGCGGGCGGGTAGCTGAGCGGGGTTGCTCGCCAGGGGCGGGGGCGTCGCCGAACAGCCGCTTGGGGTAGGCCGCGGTGAGCATCATCACGTAGGCAGACAGACGCATGTTGTAGCGGGCGGTGGCGGCGGTCGCCTCGAACAGCGTGCGCGGCATCCGGCCGCGGATCAGCACCATGAGCCAGAAGATGGGGCAGATCACGTACCAGCCGAGCGTGAGCAGTTCCACTACGACGGTGGCGGGGATGAGCAGAATGATGCGGAACAAGACGGCGAGGCGGTTGAGCTTCCCGGGATGGACCTCGACCTGGACGGGGTGGTCCGGCGCCAGAAAGGCGAACGGCGGGTAGGCGTCGGCCAACAGCATCGCGTAGGCGGTGACGCGGGTCGAGTAGACGAGGTAGCCGGTCAGGAACGAGGCGATCGGTTCGGGCAGCCGCCCGGTGATCAGGGCGGCGAACCAGCCGACGACCATGACGACGGTCGCGGCGATCCACAAGAAGAGCAGGGCGATGTATTGGGGGATCAGCAGGAGCCAGCGCAGCAGCACGGTCCAGCGGCGCTGCCGGCCGGGCTCGGGGAGATCCAACTCCGGGAGTACCTCCGGCGGGGGAGCGGGGGGCGGCGCCCACGTATGGTCTGCCATAGCCAGCTCCTGTCAGGGCTGCGACTGTCGCTCGGCTCAGAGCTTCAGGATCACGCCGGGCGGCCCGGTGCACGCGCCGTGAGGACCAACCGGGTGACTGGCTTGACGCCACAAGCCGAAGATCGCGACCATGGCGATCGCCACATTGCTGACGACGACCGCGAGCAGCCCGTACCGCGCCCGGGTCTTCTCCAGCTCGCGTCCCCCACCGCTGCCTCCCCCAGGCCCTGAGACGACGAAGGCCCCGTTCGCTGAACGGGACCTTCTGGCTGTGGCTGGGGCCGGGGTCGGACCGGCGGCCTTCCGCACTCCACGGCCGACCGTCAACGGTCCCGCCGCCCGGTCCGCCCACGGCTCCTGCCCTCCAGGGCCTCTCGAACGACCACCCACACGAACGACAGTGAAGCGGCCATCCACAGGACGTCGTGCCACGACTGTCCCAGCCAGAAGTGCGCGACAACAGCGGCGGCGCCGAAGCCAAGCACCACCAAACCGGACCTCACCCAGCGGCGCGCCTCCGGAGACCGCAACCGCCCGGTCGTCCGCTGTCCATCCGACATGCCCAACATGTACCACGAAGGGACAGTCTGTTATCGAGACCCGCGTCATCTGCGACGCCGTCGACACCGACCATGTCGTCGCCGCCCTGGACGACGCCTTCAAGGCCGGAACCATCACGATCCTGCCCACCCGCGTTGGTAAGCAGAACCGCCTCTACCCCTACGCAGACCACGAGCAGGCCCCGGAAGAGAACGCCGCTGAGTGGGCCAGATACGAGGCGTACGCCATCGCACCGGACGTGAAGGCACTCCGGAAGCTGGGCGACACCCTCTCCTGAGAGCGGTTGGCCCAGGCGACATGACAGAGCCCCTCTCCAGTGAAGGTGAAGAGGGGCTCATGCCCTGGTCAGGGCGGTTGTGGCTGGGGCGGGGGTCGCACCGGCGACCTCCGCTTTTCAGGCCGAGTTCAGGTGGGGCGCGGCCTGATCACAGAGGTTGCCGGTGACGGCCGACAGCCGTGGGTGTGCGCTGCTGTTGGCGCAGGTTGGTTCCGCCGGGACAGACGACGGCAAGCCGTACGAGGAGCGGCAGTTGAAGCATCGGGCCCGGCGAGCGATCCGGCCTGTGCCGATCCCGCCCGTCCTGGTGGCCATACTGCGGGATCACCTCGACGCCTTCGGCGCCACGGCGGACGGCCGGTTGTTCAGCGCCGTACGCGGGGGCCCGGTCCGTTCGCAGGAGTACGGCGCGGTGTGGAAGGAAGCCCGGCGGAAGGCCCTCACCCCTGCCCAGGTGGCCTCTCCGCTCGCGCGGATCCCGTACGACCTGCGCCACGCGTGCGCGCTACCACGCCAAGGTGCTGGACGGCGAGGAAGCCAAGATGAACGCTCTGATCGAGCGAGGGTTGCCCGAACTCGAGGGCGAGGCTGAGAGGATGTGATTCTTGGCCGCAGGTTGGCCGCACGCGCTGGTCAACGGTGGGACAGTGCCGGGACAAGGTGAGACAGGATCACGCGGAAGGGGTGCCGCTCGAGAGAGCTGCACCCCTTCTGATCTGCAAGTCTCTGACCTGCTACGCGGTGGGTGTGGGATTTGAACCCACGGTGGCTTGCGCCACGACGGTTTTCAAGACCGTTCCCTTAGGCCGCTCGGGCAACCCACCTCGCTTCCGCCCACCTGGGGCGGAGCGGGTACAGCGTACCGGGATCGAGGGTCCGGCGGGCGGAGTGGTCCGCACCGGGCCGCTCCCCGGAGCCGGGACGGGACGAGCCGGCGTCCGTCGTCCGGCGGGGGCACCCGGCGCGGAAGGCGTGGGCGCCCCGCTGCAGCCTCCCGGTCCGGGGCCCCCGGTGCCGTGCCTCGGCGCCCCGGTGGGAGGCGTCCGTACGCGTGCGTGCCGGGCGGGTCAGTTGTCGCCGACTCGTGAGCCCAGGGTCAGTTCGGTGGTGTGCTCCTGGCCGCCGCGCTTGTAGGTGATCGTGACCTTGTCGCCGGGCTTGTGGGTCCAGATCTCGCCGATCAGGGTGGGGCCGCTGTCGATCACCATGTCGTCCAGCTTGGTGATGACGTCGCCGGGCTTGAGGCCCGCCTTGTCGGCCGGGCCGCCCGGCTCGACCGCGGAGGAACCCGCCGCTCCCTGGTCGGTGATCTTCGCGCCGGCGCTGGACTCCTCCAGCGAGACGGAGGCGCCGATCTTGGCGTACACCGGCTTGCCGGTCTTGATCAGCTGCTGGGCGACGTACTTGGCCTGGTTGATCGGGATGGCGAAGCCCAGGCCGATCGAACCGGACTGGCCGGAGCCGAAACCGCCGCTGCTGGTCGACTGGATCGCGGAGTTGATGCCGATGACCGCGCCGGAGGCGTCCAGCAGCGGGCCGCCGGAGTTGCCCGGGTTGATCGAGGCGTCGGTCTGCAGGGCGCTCATGTAGGACGCCTTGCTGGTGGCGCTGCCGTCACTCGAGGCCACCGGACGGTTCTTGGCGCTGATGATGCCGGTCGTCACCGTGTTGGACAGGCCGAAGGGGGCGCCGATGGCGATCGTCTCGTCGCCGACCGCCACCTTGTCGGAGTCGCCGAGCGGCAGCGGCTTGAGGTCGGAGGGCGGGTTCTTGAGCTTGATGACCGCGACGTCGTACCCCTGGGCGTGGCCGACGACCTGGGCGTCGTACTTGCGGCCGTCGGGGAACGTGGCCGTCAGCTTGCCGCCGTCGAGGGCGTCGGCGACGACGTGGTTGTTGGTGATGATGTGGCCCTGGGTGTCGAAGACGAAGCCCGTGCCGGTGCCGCCGTCGCCGTTGGTGCCCTCGGCCTCGATGGTGACCGTGCTGGGCAGCGCCTTGGCGGCCACGTGCGCGATCGTGCCCGGCGCGCGCTTGACCTGGGTGGCGCCGCTGTCGGAGGCGGAGACGGTGGTGGAGCCGTTGTTGTCGTTGTCCTTGGCCAGGGTGTAGCCGAGGCCTCCGCCCAGGCCGCCCGCGACCAGCGCGGCCACCAGGACCGCGGCGACCAGACCGCCGCGCCCGTTGCGCGGCTTGGGCGCGGGCTGCTGGTACGACGCTCCCCAGCCGCCGGCGCCGCCCGCACCGTCCGCGCCGAAACCACCGGGGGCGCCGGCCGGACCGGCGCCGTAGGCCTGGCCCTCGCCGTACGGCGGGTTGGCGGGCGGCGGGGGCGGCCAGGAGCCGTCAGGGGCGGAGCCGGGCGCCTGCGGAGCGGAGGCGTGCGCAGCAGGGCCGCCCGGGTGGGGCCCGGTGGCGTTCGGAGCGTTCTGCGGTACGGGCGGGAGAGGCGCCGTCGGCTCGGTTCCCCCGGCGGTGGGGCCCTGCGAAGAGGCGGCGGGAGAGTCCACCGGCACGGGAGGTGCGGACGGGGCCTTGGGTACCTCGTTGCCCTCGTTCTCGGTGCTCACAGCTCTTCTCCTCGGTCCACGGCTGTTGTTCTCGGTCGCACTCGGTCACGCTCGGCAGCTGTGCATGGTGCAGCGGTCGGTCGTCACTGTTCCATGTGTATGCAGTCAGCTTTTCCCACGGGCCGTCAGAGCACCATAAGCGGTTGCTGTGGGTCCATGGCCATTCTTTACATAGGGCTTTTTCCACAAAAGTTACATATACGGCCACTCGGTGCGCCGGAGCCGCTCCGCGCACCCCCGGACGGTGGCACCATGACGCGGTGACCCACGCATCACTGCGCTCCATTCAGGTGGTCGCTCACCGGGGTGCCTCCGAAGACGCGCCCGAGCACACCCTGGCCGCCTACAAGAAGGCCATCGAGGACGGCGCCGACGCCCTCGAGTGCGACGTACGGCTGACTGCCGACGGCCATCTGGTCTGCGTCCACGACCGGCGGGTGAACCGTACCTCCAACGGCCGCGGCGCCGTCTCCGCCCTGGAGCTGGCCGATCTCGCCGCCCTGGACTTCGGCTCCTGGAAGACGCGCGAGAGCTGGCGCGGCCGCGACGAGGAGCCGGACTGGGTGGCCCGGCCGGAGGACCCGGCGGACACCTCCGTCCTCACCCTGGAGCGGCTGCTGGAGCTGGTCGCGGACGCCGGACGGCGGGTCGAGCTGGCCATCGAGACCAAGCACCCCACGCGCTGGGCCGGCCAGGTCGAGGAGCGGCTGCTGGCGCTGCTGAAGCGGTTCGGGCTGGACGCGCCCGCCTCCGCCGCCGAGTCCCAGGTACGGATCATGAGCTTCTCCGCGCGTTCCCTGCACCGCGTGCGTGCCGCGGCGCCGACGCTGCCGACGGTCTACCTGGTGCAGTTCCTCACCCCGCGGCTGCGCGACGGCCGGCTGCCAGCGGGGGTCCGGATCGCGGGACCCTCGATCCGCATCCTGCGCAACCAGCCGGCCTATGTGGAACGGCTGAAACGCTCCGGTCACCAGGTGCACGTGTGGACCGTGAACGAGCCCGAGGACGTCGATCTGTGCGTCCGCCTCGGCGTCGACGCCATCATCACCAACCGCCCGCGCGCGGTGCTGGGGCAGCTGGGACGGCTGTGACCCGCCGTGTGATCTCAAGAGGGCGGTAAAGAAGCTCTGCGCGGGCCTTGACCCGGCTGTGCGGCTGCTGAATCCTCCACCTCGGCCACACCACTGAAATCCAGCCATACGACGACCAGACGAAAAGGCTCCATCACAGGGAGTGCTCCGGCGCGTTCGCTCCGTACAGGACCGTGTCGAATGCGTCACCGGAAGGGGATTGGCCGGTTTCCGGTACAGGCCAATGGGGCATCCACACCGTGGCGTGGGGCAAAGGAGGTCTCGGGGGTGGCGTTGGTGGTGGCACAGGAGGTGCCCACGTCGTCGAGCATGGCCGTTCCCCATGGCCCTGCGGGCGTGGGGATGGCGAGGCGCCGCATGCGTGCGCAGTTGCGCAGCGGGGGCGTGTCCGAATCGGTCATCGACGATGCCGTACTGATCCTTTCCGAGCTGCTGAGCAACGCCTGCAAGCACGGGCGGCCCCTGGGCGACGCGATGGCCGGCGACGGCGACGTGCGCGCCGCGTGGCGGGTCGACGCGCGCGGCCGGCTCATCGTCGAGGTGACGGATGGTGGCGGCCCCACCCGCCCGGCGCCGGCCACGCCGTCGGTGACCGCGCACGGCGGCCGGGGACTGAACATCGTCACCGCTCTCGCCGACGACTGGGGCGTCCGGGACGACGTACACGGTGAGGTGACGGTCTGGGTGGTCGTCCACGAGGACGTCCACGATCCCGACGCGGCGTGCCGGCGGAACGGTTTCCCCGCCCGCGTCCCCTCCCCCGCGCTCCCGGACATGTCCGGCCTCGACTTCGCGGACGCCTTCGAGGAACTGGACCGGCCCGCGGGCTGAGGAACACGGCGGTGACCGGACCGGCCCGCAGGCACAGAGACACGGCGGTGACCGGACCGGCCCGCAGGCACAGAGACACGACGGTGACCGACCGCCCCCACAGGCCGAGAGACACGGCGGTGACCGGCCCGCAGGCCGAGAGACCCCGCGACGGGCCCCCGCAGGCCGAGAGACACGTGCCCGGACCGCGGCAGGCCGAGGGGCACGGCAGGGACCGGACGCGGGCCGGATGCCGACCGGAAGTTTCCACAGGTTCACACCGACGGAGTCGAGCGGGCGTGCGTTGTCCACAGGTTCCCGACGGTCAAGGTCTGAACGGCTAGGCTCCCGCCCGTACAGGAAAAGCCCTAACCGGGAGACCCCACGATGGCCAAGAAGCGACCCCAGACGAAGGCCGAGCGGCCGCAGCTCAGCGATGCGGAGATCCCGGTGGTCGGCGCCCGCGAGCCCTGCCCCTGCGGCAGCGGCCGGCGCTACAAGGCGTGCCACGGCCGGGCCGCGGCGCACGCGGTCACCGAGCTGGTGCCCCGCCCGTTCGAGGGCCTGCCCGGTGAGTGCGACTGGGTGGCGCTGCGCGAGCTGGTGCCGGCCGCGACGGCCGAGCTGACCCTGAAGGACGGCCTGCCCGCGGACGTCCCCTCGGTCACGCTCGCCACGGTGCTGCCGATGGCCTGGCCCGCGCTGCGCCGCGACGACGGCTCGGTCCTGCTCGGCCTGCAGAACGACACGGCGTCCGGCGACCTCAGCCGCGACCTCGCCGACACCCTCCAGCGCGCCCTGAAGGCCGAGCCCGGCACCCCGGTGCAGGGCCGCCGCGCCCCCGCCGACGGTCCGCGGCTGCAGGATCTGCTCGACCTCTCCGCACCGCTCGAGCCGGTCGTGCACAGCGGATTCGAGTTCTGGGTGCCGGACGCGGAGAACGCCGCGCCCGAGGTGACCGCGTCCCTGGAGCGGGCCAACGCCGCCGCCATCCCGACGGCGCGGCTGACGGGGGTGGACGCCGCGTACTGGTGCGAGACCCCGGAGAAGAACCACCTGCGCTGGGTGATGCCGCACCCGGAGGAGCAGCTTCTGGACGCTCTCGCCCGGCTGCACGCGGCGGGCCGTTCCCACCTGGGCGAGGGCACCCGGCTGGTGGGCTCCTTCCGTGCGCACGGCGTCATCGTGCCGGTCTGGGACCTGCCGAGCGGGGTCACGGCGGACGACGTGGAGAAGCCGGCCGCCGAGTTCGCCGAGCGCCTCGCCGCCGCCCTGGCCGTCACCGATCCGCTCACGGTGGACGAGCGCCGGGCCCGCGGTGGACTCACCAACCGGCAGGTCACGCTCAGCTGACGCCGCGGCGCGCGCCCGGCGGCCGAGCGGCCGGTGAGGCGCGCGCGGCCCCGCAACGGGTGAATCCCGTCACAACTCCCCTTGGTGACAGGGAAATCGGTGGCCGAATGACCGACGCGGAATTTGCGAACCGCCGATCTCTTGTTACCGTTCCAGTAGCCCGGTTGCTGGTGCATCCCCCGTCGCCAGCAACCGGGTCTTTCCATGTCCGCGCCCGGTGCACGGCGCGCGGCCGACCGCCAACTCGCCTACGCCGTGCCGGAGTTGCCGTCTCCGTCGGCCGTGTTGCTGCCCGAGCGCAGCAGCAGCGCGCCGTCCTTGCCGTGTGCGGAGAACTCGGTGACGGCCGTGTAGGCGTCCATGCCGCCCCGGCTGCGCTCGCGGGGCGTCTCGCAGGTGGCGGGCTCGTCGTCGGCGCCCGTGACACAGCGCGTCTGCACGCTGCCGTCGCCCGGCCCCATCAGGCTGAGCGAGGAGTCCAGCGACTCGCCGGTGGAGTTGCGGTAGTAGGTGCGGGCCCAGGTGTCGGTGCCCTGGGTCAGCACACAGGTCTGCGCCTCGATGCCGTCGGGTGAGGTGAGCTGCGGGCCGCAGCGCGCGGCGATGTCCAGACCGGTCCCGAGCAGCCCGGGGCCGCGGCCGTGCGAGGGCGCCTGGGCGTCCCCGGCGCCCCGGGAGCCGACGGCGCTCCCGGACCCGCCGTCACCCTCGGAACCAGGGCCGCCGTCGCTTCCGGAAACGCCGGACCGCCCCGACGCCCGTACGGCGTCCCCCGTCTTGCCGCCCCCCGCCTTGCCGCCCCCCGCCCTGCCGTTCCCCGCCCTGCCGTTCCCCGCCCTGCCGTTCCCCGCCCCGCCGTTCCCCGCCCCGCCGTTCCCCGCCCTGCCGTCCACCGCCTGCCGGGCCGCCTTGCCCACCGGGCCCGCGGAGGCCACGGCCAGCGGCAGCACGACCGCGGCCGTCACGGCGGCCGCGAGCGCGATCAGCCGCAGCTTCCGGGGGTCCCGCCCGCCCGGCAGCGCCGGCCACCACGGCGACGGCCATACCGTCGACGGCCGCGCCCCTGTCGCCCGCATCCCTGTCGCCCGCATCCCCGTGGCGCGCGCCGCGTGCCGCGGCGTCCGGCGGCCATGCCGGCCGGCGGCCCGACGGACGCGACGGCGGAGCGGCGGCTCATCCGATCCGCCGCACCCGTCTGCCGGGGAAACCCACCAGGGGAACCCGCGGCCGTACCTCCCGGGAGGGCTCCCGGACTTCCGACGGCCGTGTCCCCCGCGTCCCCCAGACATTCGCAGCATGTGCGGAAGATAACGAGCGAGCGGGGCTCGCCCGCCCCGCCCGCGCCGACACCCCTACAACTCGGGCGCGCTCACACCCGTACGAGTGAGGGCGTCGACCACGGCGTCCACCACGGCCTCCACGTCGGGCACCCAGGGCGCGGCCGAGCCGGGCAGCGGGGCCCGCTCCCAGCGGACGGCGCCCTGACCGGTCTCGGAGGGGGGCAGGGCGAGGTAGCCGCCCTCGCCGTGGAAGCGCAGGGAGCCGGGGACGAAGTCCTTGGCGTAGAGAAGTTCGCCCAACTCCTCCATGGAGTACGGCCGTACGAGCAGGGCCCAGCGGGCCGGGGAGGCGATCACCGGGCCGAGGCGCATGCCGCGCCGGTCGAGCAGGGCGAGCGCGCGGGAGGCGGCGAGCGCCGGCAGGCTGACCGCGCAGGGCGCCTTGCCCCCGGTGGCCAGGATGATCGGCGCGCTGGGCCGGTTGGTCCACCACCAGCGCACCATGCGGGCGTCCGTCGTGGCCGCGAGGAGGCCGGGATCGAAGGGGTGCGCACCGGGCACCGTGCACTCGGGGTCGGGGCAGCCGCACCGTGCCCGGCCCTGCGGGTCCGGGGCCACGCCCGGGAGCACGGGCCACTGCCACTCGGTCGCGAAGGTGAGGGCCGCGCCGATCAGCTCGGCCTTCCCGTCGTTCCGTCCGGGCTTCCCGTCGTTCCGCCTGGACAGGAGCCTGCGTCGCCTTCCGAGGATCTCGCGCATGAGCGCTCGTTCCTTTCCGTTGCACCGCTGGCAACACCGTGGTCCACATCACACCATGTGTCGATCACTTCACTGTGCGTACCTGTTGGCGCATCACACCCCTGCGCACGACAGGGGGAACCCCAAGGGGTCGAGCATGGGCCGCGTCCGCCTCCGTGGGCGTCTATTACAAGCACGGTTGCGGCGCGGGGGTGGCGAAGTATGGCGTTTTGCCGTCGCGCGTGGTTCTCTCCGCCTCCGCCAGGGAGGATGGGGCTCGGCCGTCGGTGGCTATGACGCCCGGGTCCGTCGCCAGGTTCCGGGTGGCCCCCAACCACCCCTGGCCTTCTCCGAGTACGTACCCATCACGACCGCTGTGACGCTCCGTGGAGCAAGGCCAGTCGACCGCAATGGACCGATACCTGGTGCAGTTTTCAGCCAACTTGGCAGTAAGGCAAGGGGTTCGGAGAGAAACCTCGTCAGACTCATGGACACCAGGAATCCCCGCAGGACAATGCTGGACATCCCCTCACGAGTGCGTGTACATGTGGAGACACTGCTAGCGGCGCAGAATGACATGGGGGTTTGCGATGCTTTTCAGCAATACGCACCGGTCTGAAGGCCGGACACCATGAACGCCCCGCACCCTCCGAAAGTGGCTGGAATCGATCCAGCGGTTCCCCCGCCCGCACACACTGTCGCGCCGACTCCCCCCGCCGCCGGCCCCGGTCCCTCCCCCGACCCCGCGCTCGTCCCGGCCCCGAACACCCCCGCCCCCGGCGCCGTCCTCCAGGACCGGCTGGCCGGCTGGGTCTCGGACCTCACCACCCTCCACGAACTCACCGAGCGCCTTTCCCGCACGAACGCCCTGGACGCCGCCCTCCACGAGTTGCTGCGCGCCGGAGCCGCCCTGGTCGGAGCCCGCCGCGGCCTCGTCGTCCTGGAGCCCGGCGACGGACTCGGCCCCCGCACCACCCTCGGTCTGGGGCTCGGCCGCGCCGATCTCGGCCACATCGAGACCGTCCCGCGCCGTGCGCTGCCCTACGACGCCGGCGCGGCCTGCGAGGTCGTCCACCCCGATCTGCGCGCCGAGGACGGCCTCGACCCCCGGCACCGGGAGGTGGCCGCCCGCCTCGGCTACGCCGCCAGCTACGCCCTCCCCCTCGCCGGCGACTTCGCCGGCCGCCTCGGCTCCGCCGTCTGGCTCTACGACGAGCCGGCCGAGCCGGACGAGCGGCAGCGCCACCTCGCCGGCCTCTACGTCCGGCACGCCACCGAGCACCTCGCCCGGCTGGTGGAAGTGGAGCGCACGCGCGCGTGCATGGCGACCATCACCGAGGAGCTGCTGCCCACCCGGCTGCCCCGCGTGCCCGGCGTCCAGCTCGCCGCCCGGCACCGCACCGGGCCGCGCGGCGGCGGCGACTGGTACGACGCGCTGCCGCTGCCGGACGCCGCGCTCGGCCTCTCCGTGGGCTCGGTCACCGGCTCGGGCCCGAGCGCCGTGGCCGCGATGGGCCGGCTGCGCGCCTCCCTGCGGGCGTACGCCGTGATGGAGGGCGAGGACCCGGTCGCCGTCCTGTCCGACCTGGAGCTGCTGCTGCGGCTGACCGAGCCCGCCCGCTCGGCCACCGCGCTGTTCGCCTACTGCGAGCCGGCCCTGCGCAAGGTCACGCTGGCCGGCGCCGGGCACAGTCCGCCGCTGCTGATCGGCGAGCGGCGCACCGAGTTCGCCGAGACCTCCGTCTCCGCGCCGCTCGGCATGCTCGCCTGCTGGGAGGCGCCCAGCGTGGAGGTCCAGGCCGAGGCCGGGGACACGGTGCTGCTCTACACCGACGGGCTGCTGCACCGTACCGGCGAGGCCATGGACCGCGCCTTCGCCCGGCTGCACACGGCCGCCGCGAGCATTCCGCGACCGCTGCGCCGGGATCCCGGCGCCGTCGCCGACCACGTCCTGCGCACGGTCCTGCCGGACGGGCTGGACGCGGCCGACAGCGAGGAGGACGTGGTGCTGCTGGCGGCCCGCTTCGACTGAGCGCCCGGCTCGCACGCGGGGGCGCAGCGGGGCGTCCTGCCCCGGTCCCGCCCTGGTACGACCGTACGATGATGGAGGTCCCCGCTCGGCCACAAGCAGGAGCGTCGCGGGCCCGGGGGAGATCAGATGGCGTATCGAGGAGGATCACGTGTCCGACGAGCTCAACCCGGCTGTGCCCGACTCCGCTACCGCGGAGGGCCCGGAGGCCGAGGCCGAGGAGCCGATCAAGCAGCGGAAGAACGGCCTGTACCCGGGCGTCTCCGACGAGCTGGCCGAGAACATGAAGTCCGGCTGGGCCGACACGGAGCTGCGTGATCTGCGGCCGATTCCGCAGGCCGCCGAGACCGCCCGCCGCCGCGCCGCCCTCTCCGCCCGCTTCCCCGGCGAGCGCCTGGTGATCCCGGCGGGCAACCTGAAGACCCGCTCGAACGACACCGAGTACCCCTTCCGCTCCTCCGTCGAGTACGCGTACCTCACCGGCAACCAGACCGAGGACGGCGTCCTGGTCCTGGAGCCCAAGGACGACGGCCACGAGGAGACGATCTACCTCCTGCCCCGCTCCAACCGCGAGAACGGCGAGTTCTGGCTCTCCGGCCAGGGCGAGCTGTGGGTGGGCCGCCGCCACTCCCTCGCCGAGTCCGAGGCGCTGTACGGCATCCCGGCCGCCGACGTGCGCGAGCTGGCCGGCAAGCTGCGCGAGGCCACCGGCCCGGTCCGGGTGGTGCGCGGCTACGACGCCGGCATCGAGGCCGCGCTGACCGACAAGGTCACCGCCGAACGCGACGAGGAGCTGCGCGTCTTCCTCTCCGAGATGCGGCTCGTCAAGGACGAGTTCGAGATCGGCGAGCTGCAGAAGGCCGTCGACTCCACGGTCCGCGGCTTCGAGGACGTCGTGAAGGTCCTCGACAAGGCCGAGGCGACCAGCGAGCGCTACATCGAGGGCACGTTCTTCCTCCGCGCGCGCGTGGAGGGCAACGACGTCGGCTACGGCTCCATCTGCGCCGCCGGCCCGCACGCCTGCACCCTGCACTGGGTGCGCAACGACGGCCCGGTCCGCTCCGGCGACCTGCTCCTGCTGGACGCGGGCGTGGAGACCCACACGCTGTACACCGCCGACGTCACGCGCACGCTGCCGGTCAACGGCACGTACAGCGAGATCCAGAGGAAGATCTACGACGCCGTGTACGAGGCGCAGGAGGCCGGGATCGCGGCCGTGAAGCCGGGCGCCAAGTACCGCGACTTCCATGACGCCGCCCAGCGCGTGCTGGCCGGGAAGCTCGTCGAGTGGGGCCTGGTCGAGGGCCCGGTGGAGCGGGTCCTGGAGCTGGGCCTGCAGCGCCGCTGGACCCTGCACGGCACCGGCCACATGCTCGGCATGGACGTCCACGACTGCGCCGCCGCGCGCACCGAGACGTACGTGGACGGCACGCTGGAGCCCGGCATGGTGCTCACCGTCGAGCCGGGGCTGTACTTCCAGGCGGACGACCTGACCGTGCCGGAGGAGTACCGCGGCATCGGCGTCCGGATCGAGGACGACATCCTGGTCACCGAGGACGGCAACCGAAACCTTTCGGCCGGTCTGCCGCGCCGCTCCGACGAGGTCGAGGCCTGGATGGCGTCGCTGAAGGGCTGAGTCGGACACTGATGGCCGGGCACCCGGGACCGTGCCCGGCCATCGGCGTGTGCGACAGCGTGAGGAATGCACGCACCGAGGGATTCACGTACCTAGGGGGAGGGTGTTCGTGGACGACTTCTGGACCGGTGTGGGCGTGGACCTGCACCTCGAACCCGACGCGGCGGACGGCCGCCGCAGCGGGCTGGAGCGGGCCCTCAGGGACGCCATCCGGGAGGGGCGGCTCGCGCCCGGGACCCGGCTGCCCGCCACCCGGCGGCTCGCCGCCGACCTCGGCGTCTCCCGGGGCACGACGAAGGCGGCGTACGACCAGCTGGTGGCCGAAGGCTATCTGACGGCCCGTCAGGGATCGGGTACCCGGGTCGCCCCGCTGCCGCCCTCCCCGGACGCCGGCACCCCGCAGGTCCACGCCCGCACGCGTGCCCCGCGTTTCGATCTGCGCCCGGGCAGCCCGGACGTCGGCGCGTTCCCGGCGGCGGCCTGGCTGCGCGCGCTGCGCCGGGCCATCGCGACGGCGCCCTCACTGGCGTACGACTACGGCGACCCGCGCGGCCGCATCGAACTGCGCACGGCCCTGTCGGGCTACCTGGGCCGCGCCCGCGGGGTCCTGGCGCCCCCCGAGCGGATCGTCGTCACCTCCGGGTACGTCCAGGGCCTCGCGCTGCTCACGCGCGTGCTGGACGGCGCCGCCGTCGCCATGGAGGACCCCGGGCTGCCGTTCCACCGGGAGGTCGTACGGCGCAACGGCGGAACGGTCCTGCCGGTGCCGGTCGACGCGCGCGGGGTGCGCCCCGAGGAGCTGGGCGAGGCCGCGGCCGTGGTGGTCACCCCGGCGCACCAGTACCCGACCGGGGTGACCCTGCACCCGGAGCGGCGGCGTGCGCTCGGCGACTGGGCACGCGCGCGTGGCGGGCTGATCGTCGAGGACGACTACGACGGGGAGTTCCGCTACGACCGCCAGCCGGTCGGCGCGCTCCAGGGCATGGCGCCGGGCCAGGTGGTCTATCTGGGCACCGCCTCCAAGACCCTCGGACCCGCCCTCCGCCTCGGCTGGATGG
Organism: Streptomyces sp. NBC_00557; assembly: GCF_036345995.1. NCBI lineage: Bacteria > Bacillati > Actinomycetota > Actinomycetes > Kitasatosporales > Streptomycetaceae > Streptomyces > Streptomyces sp. NBC_00557. The sequence goes on along the minus strand of NZ_CP107796.1, from coordinate 4,178,310 downwards.
TGCTGCCGGCGCACCTGGTCGACGCGGTCGCCGACGCCAAGCTGCACAGCGACCACCACACCGAGACCATCGGCCAGCTGGCGCTCGCCGAACTGATCGACAGCCACGCCTACGACCGGCACGTGCGCGCGTGCCGGCTGCGCTACCGGCGACGCCGGGACCAGTTGCTGGACCGGCTGGGCGCGGGCCGGAGCGTGCGCGGGATCGCGGCGGGGCTGCACGCGCTGATCGACGTGCCCGACGAGGCGGAGGTGCTGGCGCGGGCGGAGGCGGAGGGGCTCGCCGTCGGCGCCCTGGGCACCCACTGGCACGGCCCCGCCGAGGGCCGTCCGCAGGGCCTGGTCGTCGGCTACGGCACTCCGCGGGAGCGGGTGTACCCGGAGGCGCTGGAGGTGCTGGCGAAGGTGCTGGGCTGACGAAGCCGCCTCAGGAGGCCGTCAGCAGTGAAGGGTCCTTGGTCCACTTGAGGATCTTGTCGAAGCTGACCACGGTGCCGCGGCCGGACTTGGCGCCGATGTGCACGTGATCGGCGAGTTCCCGGATGAGACAGAGCCCGCGGCCGTGCTCGGCGTCGGGACGGGCGGGCCGGATCTCCTGGGTGCGCGGGAACCCCGGCCCGGAATCGGTCACTTCGATCCGGCACTTCTCTCCGTCGAGGTACGCCGTCACCCGGTACGCCTCCGAGGAACCGTCGTGCGCCGTGTCCCCGCCGCCGTGCTCGACGGCGTTCGCGCAGGCCTCGGTGAGGGCGACGGACAGGTCGTAGGAGATCTCGGGGTCGACCCCCGCCGTCTCCATGGTGCCGATCAGCAGCCGCCGGGCGAGCGGCACGCTCGCGGCCTCGCGGCGCAGATGGAGTGACCACCAGATGCTCATGCTCCAGCCTCCTGGCCGCGGCTCGACATACCGATACGTATTGCCGCCCGTAGGCGGACGTAAGCGCACCGTCGGCGTGACTCCGCCCATACGGCCGATGCGCCGAGGGGAGGAATGGGTGTATGAGGGGACGTTCCGCCGGCCCCGCGGACGCCGCGTCACCACGCCCTGCCGTACGACGCCGGTCGGCGCAGTGCGATGATGAGGCCGCCATGACTGCCCCCCACGCGCGCACGGCGCCTCCCGGCACCGGGCTCCGGATCCTGCGGGCCGCGGTGTTCGCCGCGGTCTGCGTCGTGCTGGCCGCGTGCGGGCACACCCTCGCCTCCTGCGCGAGCGTGCCGCTGTGGACGCTGGGCGCGGGCTTCCTCGGCTGTCTGGTGCTCGTGGTGCCGCTCGCCGGGCGGACCCGCTCGCTGCCGGGCATCACCGCGCTCCTCGCGCTCGGCCAGACCGCGCTGCACACGCTGTTCGGGCTGGGCCAGCACGGTACGGCCATGGCATCCGGCGGCCTGGCGAGTGGCCTGACGAGCGGTACGGCGACGGGGGCGGCGGGCGCCCGCGGCTCCGCGCTGAGCGACACCGCGCTGGTCGAGCAGGCAGCGCGGCTCCTGTGCGGGGCACACCCTTCGGCCCTCACCCCCGGGCGCGCCTTCCACCTGCTGCTCGCCGCCCGCCTCATCGACCGCTCGGGCCGGCCCGCGGCCGCCATGGGCGGCATGCACCACGCCTCCGACGCCACCGGCTCCGCCACCGCGCTGCTGCCCTCGCTGCCGATGCTGCTCGGCCACGTGCTCGCGGCCGTCGCCGCGGGCTGGCTCCTGCGCCGTGGCGATCTGGCGCTGCTGCGGCTGATCGAGCTGTCGGCGCACGGAGTCGCGGAGGGGGCGCTCGTACGGTCCCTGCGCGCGGCGCTCGCCCTGGTGTGCGCCCTGTGCGCCGGCCTGCTGCCCGCCTCCGCACCCCTCCCGCGCGGCCGTCGTACCGCCCGGGACGCGGTGCCCGGCCCGCACACCACCGCACTCCAGCACACGGTGATCCGGCGCGGCCCGCCCGCCGGCCGCTTCCGTTTCGCCGCCTGACGCGACGCGCGCCACCACTCCACCGAGCCGGCACACCGAGCCGGCGGGAGAGGGCTGCCGCCGTCGCGCGGCACGCGCGCGTGCGTGCACCCGCCGCAACGGCACGGCCACGCCCGCGTACCCCTCGTCACCGGAACCCGCGAACTCGCAGAACGCAGAACTCGCGGAACTCTCAGAGTGGAGTGCTCCTGCCATGCAGGTTTCCCGTATCGCCCCTCGCCGCGCCGTCTCCCGGCGCGCCCTCGCCCGTGTTACAGCCGCCGGCGCCGTCACGGGCACGGCCGTACTGGCGCTGTCCGTCCCCGCCTTCGCGCACGTCACCGTGCAGCCGGAGGGCGCCGCGGCCAAGGGCGGCTACGCCGTCGTCGACTTCAAGGTGCCCAACGAGCGCGACACCGCCTCGACCACCAAGGTCGAGGTGAACTTCCCGGCCGACCACCCGCTCGCCTCGGTCATGCCCGAGCCCGTCGCCGGCTGGGACGTGAAGGTCGTCAAGGCCAGGCTGGACAAGCCCCTGACCCTGCACGGCGAGAAGATCGACCAGACCGTCACCAAGGTCACCTGGACCGCCTCCGACGGCAAGGGCATCCGGCCCGGCTACTTCCAGAAGTTCCCGCTCTCCCTCGGCGCGCTGCCCGAGAACACCGACCAGCTCGTCTTCAAGGCGATCCAGACGTACTCCAACAAGGAGGTCGTGCGCTGGATCGAGGCGCCGCAGGCCGGCCAGGACGAGCCGGAGAACCCGGCGCCGGTGCTGCAGCTGTCCGCCGCGGCCGGCGACCACCACGGCACGGCGGCCGCCCAGGACACCGCCGACAGGACCGGGAACGCGTCCGCCGCCACCGGCTCCCACGACACCGACACCACCGCGCGCGTGCTCGCCGTGGCCGGCATCGTCGTCGGGGCCGCGGGCGTCGCCTACGGCGTCCTCGCCGGCCGCCGCCGGACCGTCTGAGCCGTTTCCCGACCGCGCCCGGGGGCCGTACGGCGCGTGCGACGCTGTCCTGGCCGTCGTACGACCCCCGGTGCGCGCCGGAGTACTCACATCTGGGACATTTTTCTATGCACAAGAAGACGTTCGCCGCGGCCGCGCTGCTCGCCGCCGCCACCCTGACCCTCTCCGCCTGCGGCAGCGGGGACGACGGCAAGTCGCCGGTCTCCGCGGTCTCGGTGGAGTCCGACTCGGGCAAGGCCGCCACCGTCCTCGACCAGCCCTTCGCCAAGCCGGACCTCGTCCTCACCGACACGCACGGCAAGAAGTACGACCTCCGCAGGGAGACCCAGGGCCACCCGACCCTGCTGTACTTCGGCTACACCCACTGCCCCGACATCTGCCCGACGACGATGAGCAACATCGCCGTGGCGAAGAAGTCGCTGCCCAAGGCCGAGCAGAACGACCTCAGGGTCGTGTTCGTCACCACCGACCCCGGCCGCGACACCCCCGCCGAGCTGGGCAAGTGGCTCAAGGGCATCGACCCGCAGTTCATCGGCCTGACCGGCGACTTCGCCACCATCCAGGCCGGCGCCCGGTCCGTCGGCATCTCCGTGGAGCCGACGACCAAGGACAAGAACGGCAAACTCGTCTCCGTCCACGGCACCCAGGTCATCGCCTTCTCCCCGAAGACGAACGGCGGCTACGTCCTCTACGGCGAGGACGCCACGGTCGACGACTACACCAAGGACCTGCCCAAGCTGGTCAAGGGGGCGAAGCCGTGAGGCGACCCGACCGGCGGCCTGCCCGGCACCGCCCCGCCGCCCTGACCGCTGCCGCGGCACTCGCCGGCGCGCTGGCCCTCGCGGGCTGCTCCGGCTCGGGGTCCGGCGCCGGCGCGAAGGCCGACCTGTCGGTGAGCGGTCCGTACATGCCGCAACCCGTCGCCGCCGACATGGCCGCCGGCTTTCTGACGATCACCAACAAGGGCGGCGCCGCGGACGAGCTGACCGGAGTGACCAGCACCGACGCCGGCCAGGTCACCATGCACAGCACGACGGGCGGCGCCATGCGGGAGCAGAGCTCCTTCGCCATACCCGCGCACGGTCAACTCGTGTTCAAAAGCGGGGGCAACCACCTGATGTTCGAGAAGCTGAAGCGCCGGCCGAGGCAGGGCCAGACGGTCACCGTGAAGCTCACCTTCGCCAAGTCCGGGCCCCTCACCGTCGAGATGCCGGTGAAGTCCGCCACGTACAACCCGACGACCGGCCACTGAGGGAGGGACCACTGTGACGCGGACCGCCACCCTGCGCCTGCGCACCTGGGTGCTGCTGCTTCTCGCCGTCACCGGCGCGCTGCTCGCGAGCGCCGGACCGGCTTCGGCACACGCGGCGCTGACCGGCAGCGACCCGGCGCAGGGGGTGGTGGTCAAGCAGGCGCCCAGCCAGGTGTCGCTCACCTTCTCCGAGAAGGTGGCGATGAACGACGAGTCCCTGCGCGTCCTCGACCCCCGGGGCAAGCCGGTCCAGACCGGCGGCCCGGCCAACCTCAGCGGCACGACGTACGCCGTGAAGCTCAAGGGCGGCCTGGGCAAGGGCACCTACACGGTCACCTACCAGGTCGTCTCGGCCGACAGTCACCCCGTCTCCGGCGCCTACACCTTCTCCATCGGGGCGCCCTCGCAGACCGTGGTCTCCGCCAGCGGACCGGTCGCGGGCGGCGGAGCCGTCGGCGGGCTCTACGCCTTCGGGCGGTACGCGTCGTACGCGGGCTTCATCGTGCTCGTCGGCGGCGCGGCCTTCGTGCTCGCCTGCTGGCAGCGCGGCGCGGGCGTACGGCCGCTGCAGCGGCTGGTCGTCGGGGGCTGGCTCACGCTCACCGCGGCCACCCTGTGGCTGCTGCTCCTGCGCGGCTCGTACACCACCTCCGGGAAGGCCGCCGACGTCTTCGACCTCGGCCTGCTCGGCCAGGTGCTGCAGACCAAAACCGGCGCGGCCCTGGTCTCCCGGCTGCTGCTGCTCGCCGCCGCCGCGCTGTTCGTCGCCGTCCTCTTCGGCACCTATACCAAGCGGGAGGAGGGCCAGGAGAAGCGGGACCTGACCTTCGGGCTCGCCATCGGCGGTGTGGTCGTCGCGGCCGGGCTCGCCACCAGCTGGGCCATGGCCGAGCACGCCTCGGTCGGGCTCCAGCCGGGCATCGCCATGCCCGTCGACGTCGTCCATCTGCTGGCCGTCGCCGCCTGGCTGGGCGGGCTCACCGCCCTGCTGGTCGCCCTGTACCGGGCGCCCGCCGAGACACCGGTGGAGGCCGGCGCGGTGCGCCGCTTCTCGCGGGTCGCGTTCGGCTCCGTCGTCGCGCTCGTCGCGACCGGCACCTACCAGTCCTGGCGCCAGCTGGGCTCCTGGTCGGCGTTCACCGACACCCGGTACGGGCAGCTGCTGCTGGTGAAGATCGGGCTCGTGGCGCTGCTGGTCGGCATCGCGTCCGTCTCCCGCCGCTGGACGGCCCGGCTCACCGACGGCACCGGTACGGCCGCGGCGGAGCCCGAGAAGGAGCGCGTCAGCGCGGCCAAGACAGGCACGGCCAAAGCGGGCGCGGCCAAGGCAGGCACGGCCCAGGCGGGTGCGACCAAGGCGGGTGCCGCCAAGGCCGCCGACGAGGACACCGGTTGCGGCGACTCCCGGCGTGCCGCGCAGCTGGCCCGGCAGCGGGCCGCGATGGCCGCCGCCCGGCAGAAGCGGCTGCGCGACGGAGACCGGAACCGCTTCGGCCTGCGCCGCTCGGTGCTCGCCGAGGCGGGCGTCGCGGTCGTGCTGCTCGCCGTCACCACCTGGCTCACCCAGACCGAGCCCGGCCGCACCGAACTGGAGGCCAAGGCCGCCTCCTCGTCCTCCGCCGGGTCGGCCACGGCGCCCTCGAACGGCGCGCTGACTCTCGACATGCCCTTCGACACCGGCGGCGCCCACGGCAAGGGCATCGTCAGCGTCGACCTCGACCCCGCGCGCGTGGGCGGCAACGAGATGCACGTGTACGTCCAGCGACCGGGCGGCCGGCCCTTCGACATCCCCGAGGTGAAGGTCGCCTTCACCCTGGAGACGAAGAAGATCGGCCCGCTTCCCGTGACCCCCGAGCACATCACGACCGGCCACTGGTCGGCGAGCGGCGTGCAGATCCCCATGGCCGGCGACTGGAAGATCGCCGTGACCGTGCGGACCTCCGACATCGACCAGGTGACCGTCTCCAAGAACGCGCAGATCGGCTGAACGACAACCATGCCCGACCAGTCCATCCCCGAGGCCCGCACGTCCACCGAGGTGTCTCAGGCCTCCCCGCCCAGCGGCCTGTCCCGCCGCGCGCTGCTCGGCACCGCGGGCGCCACCGGGCTCGTGCTCGGCGCCGCCGGCGGGGCCGTGGGCTACGCCGCCGCCCCCGCGCCGGCCACCCCGCTGACGTCCGTGGGGTCCGACCGGGCGATGTTTCACGGGAAACATCAGCCCGGCATCACCGAGGGACTGCAGGCATGCGGTCATCTGGTCGCCTTCGACCTGGTGGCGGGCGCCGGCCGCAAGGAGGCCGCGGCCCTGCTGCGCCGCTGGTCGACCACGGCCGAGCGCCTGATGGCGGGCGAGCCGGCGCCGCACGACGACACGGATGTGGCCCGCGACGCCGGGCCGTCCTCGCTGACGATCACCTTCGGCTTCGGTCACTCCTTCTTCGGCAGGACCGGACTGGAGAAGCAGCGGCCGGCCGCGCTGGACCCGCTGCCGGACTTCTCCTCCGACCACCTCGACAAGGCACGCAGCGACGGCGACCTGTGGGTGCAGATCGGCGCCAACGACGGCCTGGTCGCCTTCCACGCCCTGCGCGCGATCCAGAAGGACGCCGGCTCCGCGGCCCGCGTCCGCTGGCAGATGAACGGCTTCAACCGCACCCCGGGCGCCACCGCGCACCCCATGACCGCCCGCAACCTCATGGGGCAGCTCGACGGCACCCGCAACCCGAAGCCGACCGACGCCGACTTCGACCAGCGGATCTTCGTCCCCGCCTCGGGCGAGCCCGCCTGGATGGCGAACGGCTCCTACGCCGTCGTACGCCGTATCCGCATGCTTCTGGACGACTGGGAGAAGCTGTCGGTGCCGGCTCAGGAGGCGGTCATCGGCCGCCGGAAGTCCAACGGGGCGCCGCTGTCCGGCGGTGACGAGACGACCCCGATGGACCTGGAGAAGACCGACGCCAAGGGCGACTACGTCGTCCCCCTCAACGCCCACGCCCGCATCACCCGGCCCGACAAGAACGGCGGCGCGGCCATGCTGCGGCGCCCCTTCTCCTACCACGACGGCTTCGACGCCGACGGCACCCCCGACGCCGGCCTGCTCTTCATCTGCTGGCAGGCGGACCCGCTGCGCGGCTTCGTGCCGGTGCAGCGCAAGCTCGACCGCGGCGACGCCCTGTCCGCGTTCATCCGGCACGAGGCGAGCGGGCTGTTCGCCGTGCCGGGCGGGGCGGCGAAGGGCGAGTACGTGGGGCAGCGGCTCCTGGAGGGCTGATCCGGGCACGACCGGGTGACGTGCTTTGCCGGTTTCCCGTGTTCAAACCACCCGGTCGAGTGGCTTTCGTAAGACGCGGACGACGGGTCCAGCCGCGGCCATTAGGGTGAGGACATGCCAGCGAGCTATGCGTATCTCGGCCCCGAGGGCACCTTCACCGAGGTGGCCCTGCGGACGCTCCCCGAGGCGGCCACCCGGGAGCTCGTCCCGTATGTGTCGGTGCAGTCCGCGCTGGACGCGGTGCGGGCCGGCGAGGCCGAGGCGGCGTTCGTGCCGATCGAGAACTCCGTCGAGGGCGGCATCACCACCACCCTGGACGAGCTGGTCGCGGGCGAACCGCTGATGATCTACCGCGAGGTGCTGCTGTCGATCACCTTCGCGCTGCTGGTCCGGCCCGGCACGAAACTGTCGGACATCAAGACCGTCTCCGCCCACCCGGCGGCCCAGTCCCAGGTGCGGAACTGGCTGCGCGCCCACCTCCCCGACGCCGACTGGGAGTCCGCCGCCTCGAACGCGGACGCCGCCCGCCTGGTGCAGGAGGGCCGCTACGACGCCGCGTTCGCCGGTGAGTTCGCCGCCGCCCGCTACGGCCTGGAGGCCCTGGAGACCGGGATCCACGACTTCCCGGAGACCGCGCAGACGCGGTTCGTGCTGGTCGGCCGCCCGGCCCGGCCCGCCGCGCCGACCGGCGCCGACAAGACCTCGGTGGTGCTGTGGCAGCGCGACGACCACCCCGGCGGACTGCGCGACCTGCTCGGTGAGTTCGCCTCGCGCGGGATCAACCTCATGCTGCTGCAGTCCCGGCCGACCGGTGCGGGCATCGGCAACTACTGCTTCTGCATCGACGCCGAGGGCCACATCTCCGACCGGCGGATGGCGGAGGCGCTGATGGGGCTGAAGCGGATCTGTCTCCAGGTGCGTTACCTCGGTTCCTATCCGCGCGCGGACATCACCCCGGCCGAGGCCCCGGCGACCCGGCAGGGGACGTCGGACGAGGAGTTCATGGCGGCCGCGGACTGGGTGGCGCGCTGCCAGGACGGTCGGTTCTGACGCGGTCGTAGACTGCTTCCAGTCGGTACGACCTGCATATCTTCGTTATCCACAGAAGTTATCCACAGGTCCGCTTCTCGACCTGGGGACAAGTCGACAACGACGTGCGACCCAGTCGACAAATCGCCCTGGAAGTCCCTGTTGCGGCCACCGCCCGGCAGATCACCCTTCGTCCACCCGTTTCCTTTGGTTCATCTTTTGGAGCGACCTTTTTCCACTCGAAGGTGGGTGTCGTCCCTGTTTGAACGGGGAATTCCACGGTTCTGCGACAACTTCCGGAGTGATCAATTCCGTAGTCCACAGATCTTCCACACAGCCTGTGGATAACTTCCCGGAGGGTGTGGATTCCTGTGGACAGCCGGCTGGTGAAGTCTCGGTCTCCGCAAGGGAATCCGGTCAAGGCAGTGGCCGGACCGTGCGCCGCCCCGGGGAGTGGGACACTTTTCCTTGACGCACTGCGACACGTTCGGCAATTCGCACATAACGGAACGTAAGCGACAAACACCGGCGAATCCGAACTTCACGGAACTCCATGGAATAGGGATTCGTGAGCGGCGAGCCCGCACCGGTAGCCTTGGCCTCGTGATTGACCTTCGTCTGCTCCGTGAGGACCCCGACCGTGTGCGCGCGTCCCAGCGCGCCCGTGGAGAGGACGTCGCGCTCGTCGACGCTCTCCTGTCTGCCGACGAGCGACGCAGGTCCTCCGGCGTCCGCTTCGACGAGCTGCGCGCCGAGCAGAAGCAGCTCGGCAAGCTCATCCCCAAGGCCACCGGCGACGAGAAGGCCGAGCTGCTGAAGCGGGCGAGCCAGCTCGCCGCCGACGTCAAGGCTGCCGACGCCGAGCGCGACGCGGCCGACGCCGAGACCCAGGAGCTGCTGCTCCAGCTCGGCAACCTCGTCCACCCCGACGTGCCCGTCGGCGGCGAGGAGGACTTCGTCACGCTGGAGACGCACGGCACGATCCGCGACTTCGGCGCCGAGGGCTTCGAGCCCAAGGACCACCTGGAGCTCGGCCAGCTGCTCGGCGCGATCGACGTCGAGCGCGGCGCCAAGGTCTCCGGCTCCCGCTTCTACTTCCTCACCGGCGTCGGCGCCCTGCTGGAGCTGGCCCTGGTGAACGCGGCGATGGCCCAGGCGACGGCCGCGGGCTTCACTCCGATGCTCACCCCCGCGCTGGTCCGCCCCCAGTCGATGGCGGGCACCGGCTTCCTCGGCCAGGCGGCCCAGGACGTCTACCACCTCGACAAGGACGACCTGTACCTGGTCGGCACCTCCGAGGTCCCGCTCGCGGCCTACCACATGGACGAGATCCTCGACGCCGACAAGCTGCCGCTGCGGTACGCGGGCTTCTCGCCCTGCTTCCGCCGCGAGGCCGGCTCGCACGGCAAGGACACCCGCGGCATCTTCCGGGTGCACCAGTTCGACAAGGTCGAGATGTTCTCGTACGTCGCCCCCGAGGACTCCCAGGCCGAGCACCAGCGGCTGCTGGAGTGGGAGAAGCAGTGGCTGACCTCGCTGGAGCTGCCGTTCCGCGTCATCGACGTCGCCTCCGGTGACCTCGGCGCCTCGGCCGCCCGCAAGTTCGACTGCGAGGCGTGGATCCCGACCCAGGGCAAGTACCGCGAGCTGACCTCGACCTCGGACTGCACCGAGTTCCAGTCCCGCCGGCTGTCGATCCGCGTCCGCGACGGCAAGCAGGTCAAGCCGCTCGCCACCCTCAACGGCACGCTGTGCGCCGTACCGCGCACCATCGTGGCGATCCTGGAGAACCACCAGCAGGCCGACGGCTCCGTCCGGGTCCCCGAGGTGCTGCGCCCGTACCTGGGCGGCCGCGAGGTCCTGGAACCGGTCGCCAAGTGAGCGCCGGATTCCCGTACCGGCTCATCGCCACCGACCTCGACGGCACGCTGCTGCGCTCCGACGAATCGGTTTCGCAGCGCACCCGTGACGCGCTCGCCGCGGCCACCGCGGCGGGCGCGGCCCACATCGTCGTCACCGGACGCGCGGTGCCCTGGACCCGGCACATCCTGGACGACCTCGGTTACGACGGCCTCGCCGTCTGCGGCCAGGGCGCGCAGGTCTACGACGCCGGGGCGCACCGCCTGCTGACGTCGGTCACCCTGGACCGGCAGCTGGCGGGCGTGGCGCTGGCCAAGATCGAGGCGGAGGTGGGCCCGCTGCATCTCGCGGCCAGCCGGGACGGTCTCGACGGCGAGGTGCTGGTGGGCCCCGGGTACGCGGTGACCGGCCGCCTCCCGGCGACGCCGTTCACGGACGTGTCCGACCTCTGGGCCGCCCCGCTGAACAAGATCTACATACAGCATCCGGCGCTGGGCGACGACGAGCTCGCGGAGGCCGCCCGGCAGGCGGCCGGCGGTTTCGTCACGGTCGCCATGGCCGGCGAGGGCATCGTGGAACTCCTCCCGCTGGGCCTGTCCAAGGCCACGGGGCTCTCTCTCGCCGCCCGGCGCCTCGGCCTGAAGGCCGCGGACACGATCGCCTTCGGCGACATGCCGAACGACATCCCGATGTTCGCGTGGGCCTCCCGGGGCGTGGCGATGGCCAACGCCCACGAGGAGCTCCGCGCGGTGGCCGACGAGGTGACGTCCTCCAACGAGGAGGACGGGATCGCGGTGGTGCTGGAAAGGCTGCTGGCGTAACTCGGCGGCTGCGGGCAGTCGTGCTGCTGGGGCGGCACGGGTGTGCGGTGGAGGTCCCCCCGCTCGAGCGAAGTCGAGAGTGGGGGAGGCACCTTGACGGCGCCGGGTTGCGCAACGCATCCGGCCGCCCCAGCGCGGGTGCCCCCTGGCAACAGAGGGCCACAGGGAAGGCGGCCCACGCAAGCGCAGCGCTCACGTGCTCGAAGCGGCCGCCCCGGGCTGCCCCTCGGGGCTCGACGGTGGGGTAACTACACCGGAGCCGGCCTCGGGCCGCCCTGTCGGGAGCTGGGCGTACTGCCGTGCATGGACATCGCCCACCTCCACTCCCGGAACACGGCGCCGGGACGATCCCGGCGGATGGGGCACCACCACTCTGCCCCGCCACCGAGTTGGACGCCACCGAATTACCGGCGGCGCCACCTTCGGCGCCGCGCCTTGCTGAAGAACCAGCCCGCCGGCGGCTCGTCGGAGCGCCACGGCTGCGGCTCCGGCTTCTCTGCCCGCCAGCGGGCGGCGAGCATCCGGGCCCGGGCCGACGGCTCGGACGTGGCGGCGGCCCGTACGAACTCCTCGTCCAGGACCAGCCCGTCCCAGACGTCGGCCTCGGACCGCCCGCGCTCGTCGTTTCGCGGTGTCTCCTCTGCCATCACCGGCCTCCCAGCCACGCATCCGGTGTGCCCAGTGTGCCCGGCACGAGGTGAAGCCCCGGTCAGGGCGCCGCGGGCCTACTCCTCGCCCGCCAGCTTCAGCGTCCGCAGCTTCTGCCCGGCGTACCAGGTGGCCAGCACGGTCACCGCCACCAGCAGCACGGTGGCCGTCGGCAGGCCCACGTCCGAGGTCACCAGGTCCCCGCCGGCGACCTTGTGGGCGACGGCCAGCGACCACTGCTGGACGCTGAGCGTGCGCGCACCGGGCACCAGGGAGCCGAACAGCGCCTCCCAGACCAGCGCGTACACAAGCCCGAAGACCACCGCGTGCCGGGAGACGGTGCCGAGCAGCAGGAAGAGGGCCGAGTAGGCGATGGAGGAGACCAGCGCCGCGACCGTGTAGGCGACGGCGACCTGCTGGCCGTTGCCGTTGAGGATCAGGCCGGCGATCAGGGTCGGCACCGCCGAGAAGACCATGGTCACGGCGATGGCGACGATCAGCTTGGTGAAGATGATCGCGGGCCGCTTCAGCGGCTTGGACAGCAGGTAGACGACGGAGCCGTCGTCGATCTCCGGGCCGATCGCGCCGGTGCCCGCGATGACGCCGATGATCGGCACCATGGTGGCGATCGCGAAGCCGCCGAGCACGTCCGAGGCGGTCTGGTCGTCGGCTCCGGTCAGGCCGCGCACGGCCACGGAGATCACGATCAGCAGCAGCGGCAGCGCGCCCAGGATGAGGGCCCGGCGCCGGCCGAGCAGGGCCCGGTAGGTGAGCCGGGCGACAGTGGGGTCGTACATCTTCGGCCTCCTACGCCGCGACCAGATACGAGAAGACGGACTCCAGGGACTCGTCCGACGGCGAGACCGTGAGCAGCCGGATGCCGTGGTCCCGGGCGACCTTGGGCAGCAGGGCGGTGAAGCGGCCGAAGTCGACGGCCTGGACGCGCAGCGCGCCCTCGGTCGTGTCGACCTCGATGCCGGCCGTCGAGGGGTCGGCGATCAGCGCCGCCGCGAGGGCCCGGTCGTCGCTGGAGCGGACCAGGTAGCGGTGCGGTCGGTCGGTCATCAGCCGGCGGATCTTCCGGAAGTCGCCGCTGGCGGCGTGCCTGCCCGCGACGACGACCTCGATGTGCCGGGCGAGCTGCTCGACCTCTTCGAGGATGTGCGAGGAGAACAGCACGGTGCGGCCCTCGTCGCCCATCTTCCGCAGCAGGTCCATCAGTTGCATGCGCTGGCGCGGGTCCATGCCGTTGAACGGCTCGTCCAGCAGGAGCAGCGAGGGGTCGTGGACGAGCGCGCTCGCCATCTTCACGCGCTGCCGCATGCCCTTGGAGTACGTGGAGATCTTCCGGTCCTGGGCGTACTCCATCTCCACGGTGGCGAGGGCCTTTTGGGCCGCCTTGGCGCCGAGGCCGTGCATCTCGGCGTTGGCGACGACGAACTCGCGGCCGGTGAGGAAGTCGTACATCGCCTCGCGTTCGGGGACGATGCCGATGTGCCGGTAGATCTGCTCGTTGCGCCACACCGGCTGTCCGTCGAGGGTGACCGTGCCGGTGGAGGGGGCGAGGAAGCCGCCCATCATGTTGATCAGGGTGGACTTTCCGGCGCCGTTGGGTCCGAGCAGGCCGGTGACGCCGGGGCCGATGGTCATGGTGATGTCGTTGACGGCGACCACGTTGCCGAACCAGCGGGAGACGTGGTCGATGCTGAGGGTCGTCACAGTCCCACCTTCTTGTAGCGGCGCATCAGCAGGCCGTAGCTGCCGGCGATCAGGGCGACCACGACGAGGACGTAGACCACGCCCTGTCCGGTCGACGGGTTCACCGCGCCGGGGTTGCGGGCGGTCGCGCCGAGGAACGCCGACTGGACGCCGTCGATGAGCGTGACGGGCGAGAACAGGCCGATCCACGGGATGGCGGAGGAGTGGTCCTGCACATGGGCGATGGCCTGCAGCGTGCTGACCGCGCCGTAGGAGATGATCATCACGGCGATCACGGCGGCGATGCCGAAGCCGCGGCGCGGGGTGACGGCCGCGATGACCAGGCCGATGCCGGCGAAGAGCAGGGAGAGCAGGGCCACGGAGACGAGTCCCTCGGCGAATTCCTTCGTCTGGTGGGCGAAGCCCAGCTTGGACAGCAGCGCGCCCAGGTACATCACGAGCAGCGGGGCCGCGGTCAGGATGAAGATCGCCGAGGCGAGCGCGGCGAACTTGGCGCGGACGTAGTCGGCGGTCTCGATGGGCCGCGAGAAGTACAGCGGTACGGTCTTGAAGCGCAGGTCGCGGGAGACGGCCTGCGGCGCCTGGGAGGCGACGTAGAGGCTGATCACGGCCTGCAGCATGATCGCGTAGCGGGTGTAGGCCACCGGCAGCTCGTGCGCCTTGGTGAAGACGGCGACGGCCACCATGATGGCCGCGGGCACGCACATCACCGCGAACAGCAGCATGGGCAGCACCTTGGACTTGGCCGAGCGGCCGAGGCCGTAGGCGCCGCGCAGCGACTGCGCGTACAGGGAGCGGCGGGCGTAGGCGCGGCCGAGGCGGGGGCCGTCGTAACCGCGGTAGCCGATGTCGTGGATGCGGGTCTGGTCGCCGGCCGGTGTGGCCGGTGTGGGCAGGGGCTGCTCAACCGCCATGTCCGACGGCCTCCTTCCGCTCCTCGTCGCTGCTGGTGAACACCTCGGAGATGTGGTGCCGGCGCTGCTCCATGCGCACCAGGCCGAGGCCGAGGTCGGCGACGACGTCCCGGATCAGGTCGTACGTCTCCTCGCCCTGGGCCCTCAGCAGCAGGATGTGCCCGGCGCCGGGCAGGCCGTGGCCCTCGCTCTCGGTGTTCACCCCGCGCGCGTGGAGCGCGTCGCGGACCGCGCGGGTGCCGTCGGGGTGGGCGTCGCTGTCGGTGACCTCGATCGCCAGGGTGGTCGTGGTCTGGGTGAAGTCGGTGGTGGAGCTGGAGCGCAGCAGCTTGCCGCCGTCGATGACGACGACGTGGTCGCAGGTGCGCTCCAGCTCGCCGAGGAGGTGGGAGGTGACCAGGACCGAGATGCCGAACTCGGTGTGGATGCGGCGGATCAGGCCGAGCATCTCGTCCCGGCCGACCGGGTCGAGGCCGTTGGTCGGCTCGTCCAGGAACACCAGCTTCGGGTCGTGCACCAGCGCCTGCGCGAGCTTGACCCGCTGCTTCATGCCGGTCGAGTAGCCGCCGATGGGGCGGTAGCGCTCCTCGTACAGGCCGACGTGGCGCAGGGTGTCCGCGGTCCGCTCGCGGGCGGCGGTGGGCGGCAGGCCGGACATGCGCGCCATGTGGACGACGAACTCGGTGGCCGAGACGTCCGGCGGCAGGCAGTCGTGCTCCGGCATGTACCCCACGCGCTCGCGGATGGCGCCGCCCTGGGTGGCGACGTCGAGGCCGAGCACCGCGGCGCGGCCCTCGGTGGCGGGGGACAGACCCAGCAGGATCTTGATCAGGGTGGACTTGCCGGCGCCGTTGGCTCCGACGAGTCCGGTCACACCGGGCCCGATGTCCACGGACAGCCGGTCGAGCGCGGTCACCCGGGGGAACCGCTTGCTCAGGCTTTCGGTCGCGATCACAGTCACGCCTACGACGGTAGTGATCCGGGCCACGCCAGTCGTCAGACCTCAGAGCCGTCTTCGCGTCAGACCCAGGTATTACGGCGCCCTAGGGGACGCCCCCACCCAAGGGTCACCCCCGGTTTTCCACAGCCCGCCATCCCGCTATTGACGCCCCCTCTAACAACTGCCACATTCACGAGGGTCACGTTACGGACGAGTACGGCGGTCCGCAGACGAGTCGGCGGGCCGGCGGGACGCGTCGGCGCCACGACGGGACGGGGCGGCATGACGACGGCAGTGAGCAGCGGACTCCCCGTGGAGTTGCGGGAGTTCAGGCGGGTGCAGCGCCTCGCCTACGAGTGCGCGGAGGCGGTCGCGGCGCGACGGGAGCCGGGCGTGACCGAGCGCGAGGCGGCGCGGATGCAGCGCGCGTGGCTGCGCGAGCGCGGCGTACGGGACTGGTTCCACCTGCCCTTCTATGCCAACCGGCATCGCGCGTACCCCTTCGGGGTGATCGCCCACAAGGTGGACCGAGTGAAACAACGCCGCTGGTGCGAAGTTCGAGGAGATCCTCGTGGTCACCGACTCCAAGGACCCCGGGCAGAGCGCTTTCTGGCTGGACGACGATCTGCCGCACGTGCGGCGCTGGGCGGAGGAGAAGTGACGGCGGGCGTTTCGCGAGGAGTGACGGCCGGCATGCCGCTGAAGGGTGCGCGGGAGCGCCGGGTGGCGACCGGCGGGGTCGAGCTGTGCGTGGCCGAGCTGGGCGATCCGGACCGGCCCACGGTGCTGCTGGTGCACGGCTACCCGGACAGCAAGGAGGTCTGGTCCGAGGTCGCCGTCCGCCTCGCCGACCGTTTCCACGTGGTCCTGTACGACGTCCGGGGCCACGGCCGCTCGACGGCGCCCAAACCGCTGCGCGGCGGGTTCACCCTGCCCAAGCTCACCGACGACTTCCTGGCCGTGGCCGACGCGGTCAGCCCGGACCGCCCGGTCCACCTGGTCGGCCACGACTGGGGCTCGGTGCAGTCCTGGGAGTTCGTCACCGTGGAGCACACCAAGGGCCGTATCGCCTCCTTCACCTCGATCTCCGGGCCGTCCCTCGACCACTTCGGGCACTGGATCAACGCGCGCGTGAAGCGTCCGACGCCCCGCCGGGTGGGCCAGCTCCTCGGCCAGGGCGCCAAGTCCTGGTACGTGTACCTGCTGCACACCCCGGCCCTGCCGGAACTGGCCTGGCGCGGCCCGCTCGGCCGGATCTGGCCGAAGATCCTCCAGCGCATGGAGAAGGTCCCCGGCGGCGGCTATCCGACCGCCTCCCTCCCCTCCGACGCGGCGCACGGCGCCTGGCTGTACCGGGACAACGTCCGTGCCCGGCTGCGTCACCCGCGCCCCGACGCGTACGCGCACGCGCCCGTGCAGCTCATCACGCCCCAGGAGGACGCGTTCCTCTCGGAGCGGCTGTACGACGACCTGGAGCAGTGGGTGCCCCGGCTGACCCGCCGCACGCTCCCGGCCAAGCACTGGGTCCCGCGCAGCCGCCCCGACCAACTCGTCTCCTGGGTCGAGGACTTCGTCATGTCGGTGGACGCGGGACGCGCCGAGCCCCAGGCCACCGGCCGCCATGCCGACCGGTTCGGCGGCCAGTTGGTACTGATCACCGGGGCCGGCAGCGGCATCGGCCGGGCCACGGCGTTCGCGTTCGCGGAAGCCGGCGCGCGCGTGGTGGCCGTCGACCTCGACGCCGAATCGGCCGCCCGCACCGCCGAGTTGTGCCGCCTGATCGGCGCGCCCGACGCCTGGGCGGAGACGGCCGACGTCTCCGACGAGCAGGCGATGGAGAAGCTCGCGGAGAAGGTGCACCGCGAACACGGCGTGCTGGACGTGCTGGTGAACAACGCGGGCATCGGTCTGTCCGGCTCCTTCTTCGCCACGTCGTCCGACGACTGGCGCAAGGTCCTGGACGTCAATCTCTGGGGCGTGATCCACGGCTGCCGGCTCTTCGGCGCGCGGATGGCCGAGCGCGGCCAGGGCGGCCACATCGTCAACACCGCGTCCGCCGCGGCCTTCCAGCCTTCCCGTGTCCTGTCCGCCTACAGCACCTCCAAGGCCGCGGTGCTGATGCTCTCCGAGTGCCTGCGCGCCGAACTCGCCGACCAGGGCATCGGAGTGAGCGCGATCTGTCCCGGCATCGTCAACACCAACATCACATCCACGGCCCGTTTCGCGGGAGTTGACGAGGCCGAGGAACGCCGCCTCCAGAAGAACTCGGCCCGCCTGTACGGCCTGCGCAACTACCCGCCGGAGAAGGTGGCCCAGGCGATCCTGGACGCCGTGGTCCACAACAGGGCGGTGGTACCGGTGACTCCGGAGGCGAAGGGCGCGCATCTGCTGTCGCGGCTGCTGCCGGGGGCGCTGCGGCGACTGGCGCGGGTGGAGCCGAAGTTGTGAGAGGTGCTTGCTGATCGTGCCGGGTCGGCCGGTGGGTTGAGGGAGGCCATGGATCGGATGGTCGAACCATCGCTCGATCCTTGGGAGTTGGGGTTGGCCTTCCTCATTACGTCTTTGCGTAAGGGTGGTTGGCCAATTCAGCTGGTATGTAGGTCAGTTGTCCACAGATTGGCCAACGTGCCTGTGCATAACCACAGTTGGTTGTGGATCAAACCTCCGAGCGAAAAAACCTGCGTGATCCGCGTCTCTCCCGCACGCTGGACGCATGAACGAAGGGCAAGACGCAGGACACATCGACGACAGACGCCTGGTGAAGGTGTCGAAGTATCTCTCCAGACACCTGCGCCACCAGCCGGAACGCATCGGGCTCAGCCTCGGTCCGGGCGGCTGGGTGGAGATCGACACGCTGATCGCCGCGGCCGCCGCGCACGGCTTCCGCTTCACGCGCGAGGAACTCGACGACGTGGTGGCCCGCAACGACAAACAGCGCTTCGCGATCGAGGGGAGCCGCATCCGCGCCAGCCAGGGCCACAGCGTCGAGGTCGACCTCGGCCTGCCCGCGGCGGTCCCGCCGCCGTATCTGTACCACGGGACCGTCGCCCGCAACCTCGACGCGATCCGGGCGGAGGGGCTGCGGCCCATGAACCGGCACGACGTCCACCTCTCCGCCGACCGCGAGACCGCCACCCGGGTCGGCGCGCGCCGCGGGCGGCCCGTGGTGCTCACCGTCGACGCCGGCGCCATGCACCACGACGGCCACGTGTTCCACGTCAGCGCCAACGGCGTCTGGCTGACCAAGGCCGTACCACCGCGCTACCTGCGCTTTCCCGGCCCACGCTGAACCAGCGACCCCGCTGCCCCACCCCCGCCGGCACGGGACGCCACCCTCCCGTCATGATCGACGGCATGGAGCATGCGCCCGGACATCTGCCGACCACCGAGGCCGCGGTCACCGCGCTGCGGGCCCTCGCCGCCCACTACGCGCGCGAGATGGAGGTCACCCACGACATCGGCGCCGACCAGACCTCTCGTCGCAGTGCCGCGGGCATCGGCGTGACCACGGACCCCGACGGCTCCCTGCCGCACGAGGCGTACGTCGAATTCGGCGGCGTACCCCGGGTCAGCGTGCGGCTCTACCCGGACGACGACGCGCTGATCACCGTCGAGGGCGTCGAGTGCCCCGACATCCCGCGCGACGACGTGCCCGCCTTCCTCCGCTCCGTCTTCGACGGCCTCGCCCACGTCAGGGCGCGCCGCTTCCCGCCCGGCTACCGGCTCGTCGTGCCACTGCCCGGCGACCGCGCACACACGGAGCACGTCCCGATGGCCCTGCTCACTCCGTGGCTGAGCCGCAGCGTACGGTGACGGTCGGCCGGGTTGTCGGTGGCTCCGCTTACCCTCGGACGCATGAGTCTGCGTCTGAGCACCGTGATCCTGCCCTACCGCCGCTGGAGCGAGGGCGGCCGTTCGGCCTGGGTGCGGGCCGAACAGCTCGGCTTCCACACCGCGTACACCTACGACCACCTGTCCTGGCGCAGCTTCCGCGACGGCCCGTGGTTCGGTGCGATACCGACGCTGACCGCCGCCGCTGCCGCCACCGAGCGGCTGCGTCTCGGCACGCTGGTGACCTCGCCGAACTTCCGGCACCCGGTGACCCTCGCCAAGGAGCTGATCTCCCTCGACGACATCTCCGGCGGCCGGATCACGCTCGGCATCGGCGCCGGCGGCACCGGCTTCGACGCGACGGCGCTGGGCCAGGAGCCGTGGAGCCCGCGGGAGCGCGCCGACCGGTTCGCCGAGTTCGTGCCGCTGCTGGACCGCCTGCTCAGCGAGGACGCGGTGACGCAGGAGGGCCGGTTCTACTCGGCGCACGAGGCGCGGAACATCCCGGGCTGTGTGCAGCGTCCCCGCCTGCCGTTCGCGGTGGCGGCCACCGGCCCGCGCGGCCTGAGGCTCGCCGCCCGGCACGGCCAGGCCTGGGTGACCACGGGCGACCCGAAGCTGTACGAGAACGGCACCCCGGAGCAGTCCGTGGAGGCACTGCGCGGGCAGATCGCCAAGCTGTCCGAGACCTGCGCGGAGGCGGGGCGGGATGTGGCGGACCTGGAGAAGGTCCTGCTCACGGGCTTCACTCCGGACCGCTCCCGGCCGCTTCAGTCGCTGGACGCCTTCGTGGACTTCGCCGGCCGTCACCGTGAGCTGGGCTTCACCGAGATCGTGATCCACTGGCCCATCCCGGACTCCGACTTCGCCGCCGACGAGAAGGTGTTCGAGCAGATCGCCCTGGAGGCCGTCGCCCAGCTGGACTGACCGTCCCGCGACGGGTCCGGTCCGCCCGGTGACGCCGGCCACGCGCTCAGCGTGCCGCTGCCGAGGAGCGCGTGGGGCGTCATCTGTGTCTCATCTGTGCGGAGTTCCGCACGTGCGTGCTGGCATATGCGTGAGAATGGCCCGGTGACCTCAGCGACCAGACAGCCCGGGACCCCGTCCGCCGCCGTACGGCCGCGGCTGATCGCCACCGACCTCGACGGCACACTGCTGCGCGACGACAAGTCGGTCTCCCCGCGCACGGTCGCCGCGCTGGCCGCCGCCGAGGAGGCGGGCATCGAGGTCTTCTTCGTCACCGGCCGCCCGGCCCGCTGGATGGGAGTCGTCAGCGACCACGTCCACGGCCACGGCCTGGCGATCTGCGGCAACGGCGCCGCCGTGGTCGACCTGCACGGCGGCCCCGGCGCCCACCGCTTCGTCAAGGTGCGCGAACTGGCCCGCGACAACGCCCTGGACGCCGTACAGCGGCTGCGCGAGGCGGCGCCCGGCACGGTGTTCGCGGTGGAGCAGACGTACGGCTTCCACCAGGAACCGGACTATCCCAAGCTGCACATGGAGATACCGGACAACCTCCTGCCCGCCGAGCGGCTCCTCGCCCCCGACGGTCCCGACGCCGACCAGCCCGTCCTCAAGATCCTCGCCTACCACCCCGACCTCGACCCGGACGCCTTCCTCACCCTGGCCCGGACCGCGATCGGCGACCGGGCCAACGTCACCCGCTCCAGCCCCAGCGCCCTGCTGGAACTGAGCGGACCCGACGTCTCCAAGGCCAGCACCCTCGCCCTGTGCTGTGCCGAGCGCGGCATCTCGCACGAGGAGGTCGTGGCCTTCGGCGACATGCCCAACGACCTCGAGATGCTGACCTGGGCCGGCCAGTCGTACGCGATGGGCAACGCCCACCCGGACGTCCTCGCCGCCGCGTCGGGCCGTACGGTCGCCAACAACGAGGACGGCGTCGCGGTCGTGATCGAGCAACTGCTGACGGACCGGTTCTGAGCCACCGTCCCGCACGGCCACCGCTCTGTGGGTGGCCGCGTGGGCGGCTGCGCTGAGCGGTCGGGAGCCGGTGGCCGCGTCCCCCGGACCGGCACCCGCCCAGCATCCGCTCGGTGCCTGCCCTGTGCCCGTCAGCGTGCGGCCACCAGCGACTCCGCCTCCGCCTCGCGGCGCGCCAGCGCCCGCAGCGGTCCGTCCACCGCGAGCAGCTCCGCATACGTGCCCCGCTGCACCACCCGGCCCGCGCCGAGCACGATCACCTCGTCCACCGCCTCCAGGCCCGCCAGCCGGTGGGTGATCAGCAGCGTCGTACGGCCCTCCGTGGCAGCCAGCAGGTCGGCGGTCAGCGCGTCGGCCGTCGGCAGGTCGAGATGCTCGGCCGGCTCGTCCAGGACCAGGACGGGGAAGTCGGCCAGCAGGGCGCGCGCCAGCGCCAGCCGCTGCCGCTGGCCGCCCGACAGCCGTGCACCATGCTCGCCGACCAGCGTGTCCAGGCCCTCGGGCAGCCCGTCCACCCAGTCCAGCAGCCGTGCCCGGCCCAGCGCCCGGCGCAGCTCGGCCTCCGTGGCGTCCTTCCTGGCGAGCAGCAGGTTCTCCCGCACCGAGCTGTCGAAGAGGTGCGCGTCCTGCGCGCACAGTCCGACGAGCCGCCGTACGTCGTCCCCGTCCAGCGCGTACGCGTCCACACCGGCGAACGTGTACGAGCCCTGCTGCGGGTCGAGGAAGCGCAGCAGCACCTGGGCAAGAGTCGTCTTGCCTGAGCCGGACGCCCCCACGACCGCGACCCGCCGCCCTTCCCGCAGGGTGAGGTCGAACCCGGCCAGCGCTTCCCGCTGCCGGCCCTCGTAGCGTGCGGCCAGCCCCTTGACCACCACGGGGAACGGCGAGGCGGGCGCCTGCCGGGGCCGCTCGGGCTCCCGCACGGGCTCGGGGGCGTCGAGCACTTCGTAGACGCGCTCAGCGCTGCGCCGGGCCCGCTGCCGGTGCCGTACGGCGAGCGGCAGCCCCAGTACGGCCTCGAAGGCGGCCAGGGGAGTGAGGACGACGACGGCCATCGCCACGCCGCCCAGCCGGCCCGTGGCCACCGCCTGGGCGCCGAACAGCGCGGTGGCCGTGACGGTCAGGCCGGTGATCAGTGCGGTGAGCCCGTCGCCGAGCGCGGTCACCGCGGCGGCGCGCGAGGCGATCCGGGTGAGGGTGCCGTCGGCGCGCCGGGCCGCCTCCGCACGGGCGGGGAGCGCGCCGGCGACGGCCAGCTCGGCGGTGCCGGTGAGCAGGTCGGTGACCCGGGTGGCGAGAGCGCCGCGGGCAGGGGCCAGCCGTCGCTCGGTCCGCTGGGCCGCGGTCGCGGTGACGAGCGGGACACCGACGCCGGCCGCCACCAGGCCTGCCGCGAGGGCGGCGCCGGCCTCGGGCAGCAGCCAGGCCGTGAAGCCGACGGAGGCGGCGGAGACGGTGACGGCGACCGACGCGGGCAGCAGCCAGCGCAGCCAGTAGTCCTGGAGATCGTCGACGTCCGCGACCAGCCGGGTGAGCAGATCACCGCGCCGGGCGGTCCGCAGTCCGGCGGGCGCGAGCCGCTCCAGCCGCCGGTAGACAGCGACCCGGGTGTCGGCCAGCATCCGCAGCACGGCGTCGTGGGACACCAGCCGCTCGGCGTACCGGAACACGGCCCGCCCGATGCCGAAAGCCCGCGTCGCGGTGACCGCCACCATCAGATACAGCACCGGAGGCTGTTGCGAGGCCCGCGAGATGAGCCACCCCGAGGTCGCCATCAGCCCGATCGCACTGCCCAACGCGAGACTGCCGAGCAGCAAGGCCAGCAGCACCCGCCCCCGCCACGGTCCTGCGAGCCTCCGCACCCGCGCAAGCACCCGCCGCGACCGCACCGAGGAGCCGCCCGAGGAGCCGCCCGAGGAGCCGCTGCCCAGCCCAGCGGTCCGGCGGCCGGGCGTTCCGTCGTCCGGCCCACCGGGCCGGCCGTCCGGGGCTTCGCCGTCCAGCCCACCCAGTCGGTTCTCGGCAGGGCGGGGCCGGGCACCCATCCCACGGAGCCCGCCGGAGCGCTCGCCGTCGGCCCGGTCGGTCGTCAGCCCCGCACCCTCCCGCCGCACCGCCCGGTCCGCAGCCTCCAGCCGCACCACCCGGTCCGCAACCTCCAGCAGCGCCGGCCGGTGCACCACCAGCAGCACCGTTCGGCCCACCGCGAGCCGCCGGACCGCCGCCACGACCTCCGCCTCGGTCTCGCCGTCGAGCCCCGCCGTCGGCTCATCCAGCAGCAGCACGGGCCGGTCGGCGAGAAAGGCCCGCGCAAGAGCCAGCCGCTGCCGCTGACCCGCCGACAACCCGGCCCCGTCCTCCCCGAGCACCGTCTCGGCGCCCTCGGGCAACGCGTCCACGAACTCCAGCGCCCCCGCGTCGCGCAGCGCCTGCCGCACGGCGCTGTCGTCCGCGTCGGGCCGGGCCAGCCGTACGTTCTCCGCGACGGTTCCGGCGTACAGATGCGGCCGCTGCGGCACCCAGGCGATCCGCGACCGCCACTCCGTCATATCGAGGTCCGCGAGATCGGCTCCCCCGACCCGCACCCGGCCCTGTGCCGGCCGGACGAAGCCCAGCAGCACGTTCAGCAGCGTCGACTTGCCCGCCCCGCTCGTTCCCACCAAGGCCACCGTCTCACCGGGTTCTACGGCGAACGAGACGTCCGTCACGGCATCAACGGAACGGCCGGAGTAGCGCACGGTGACCCCGTCGAAGACCACCGCACCGGAAGGCACCGCACCGGTACCCGGCTCCGGGGCCGGTGTCTGCAGCACCGTGAAGATCTCCTCCGCCGCGGCAAGCCCCTCGGCCGCCGCGTGGTACTGGGCGCCGACCTGCCGCAGCGGAAGGTACGCCTCGGGCGCCAGCACCAGGATCACCAGACCGATGGACAGATCCATGTCGCCGTGCACCAGCCGCATACCGATGGTCACGGCGACCAGCGCGACCGAGAGGGTGGCGAGCAGCTCCAGCGCGAAGGAGGAGAGAAAGGCGATCCGCAGGGTCCGCATCGTGGCCTGGCGGTATTCACCGGTGATCCGGCGAATGGACTCCGCCTGGGCCTTGGCCCGGCCGAACACCTTCAGCGTGGGCAGTCCGGCGACGACGTCCAGGAAGTGCCCGGACAGCCGGGAGAGCAACCGCCACTGACGGTCCATCCGGGACTGGGTGGCCCAGCCGATCAGCATCATGAACAGCGGGATGAGAGGCAGAGTGCCGACGATGATCGCCGCCGACACCCAGTCCTCGGTGACGATCCGCGCCAGCACCGCCACCGGCACGACCACCGCAAGCCCCAACTGGGGCAGGTAACGCGCGAAGTAGTCGTCGAGAGCGTCGACTCCGCGCGTCGCGAGTGTGACCAGCGAACCGGTGCGCTGCCCGGCCAGCCACTCGGGACCGAGAGCTGCCGCACGGTCCAGGAGCCGCCCTCGCAGTTCGGACTTCACCGCCGCGCTCGCCCGGTGGGCGGCGAGTTCGGTGAGCCATGCGACGACCGACCGTCCCACGGCCACGGCCGCCAACAGCAGCAGCGGCGTGCGCAGTTCGGCGACGGACTGCCCGTGCTGGAACGCTCCGACGACGACCTCGGCGATGAGCATCGCCTGGGCGATCACCAGCCCCGCACCGACGACCCCCAGGCCGACGACCGCCACCAGGAAGAGGCGGGTGGCACGGGCGTACTTCAGCAGACGTGGATCGATCGGTTTCACGTGAAACGTGCCCTTCGGTCCAGAGGGTGTGTTTCACGTGAAACACACCCCTCGGCGGACTCAGTGCGCGGCGCCGGCCGCAGCATCGGGAGCGATGTGCTGCGTACCGATCCGCTTGCGGAAGACCCAGTAGGTCCAGCCCTGATAGAGCAGCACGAGAGGCGTGGCGATGGCCGCCAGCCAGGTCATGATCTTCAGGGTGTAGGGGCTCGACGAGGCGTTGGTGACCGTCAGGCTCCAGTCACCGTTGAGCGTGGACGGCATGACGTTCGGGAAGAGCGACAGGAAGAGCATCGCCACGGCGGCCACGATGGTGACGCCGGACAGCGTGAACGCCCATCCCTCACGCCCGAACTGGTTGGCCACCAGCGCGGCCACCAGCGCGGCGACCGCCACGACCAGGGCCACCAGGCTCTTGCCGTCGCCGTGGTCGGCCTGCGTCCACAGCAGGAAGCCGAGCGCCACGACAGCCGTGACGAGGCCGACCCGCAGGGCCAGCTGCCGTGCCCGCCCTCGGATGTCCCCCACGGTCTTGAGTGCAGTGAAGACCGCTCCGTGGAAGGTGAACAGCGTGAGCGTCACCACACCGCCGAGCAGCGCGTACGGGTTGAGCAGGTCCCAGACGCTGCCGACGTACTCGAAGTGCTGGTCGATCTTCACGCCCCGCACGATGTTTCCGAAGGCCACGCCCCACAGGAACGCCGGGATCAGCGAGGTCCAGAAGATAGCCGTCTCCCAGTTGCGCTGCCAGGTCTCCTCGGGTCGCTTCGCCCGGTACTCGAACGCGACGCCCCGGACGATCAGGCAGACCAGGATGATCAGCAGCGGCAGGTAGAAGCCGGAGAACAGGGTGGCGTACCACTCGGGGAACGCGGCGAAGGTCGCGCCGCCCGCGGTGAGCAGCCAGACCTCGTTGCCGTCCCAGACGGGTCCGATCGTGTTGATCAGCACCCGCCGCTCCACGCGGTTGCGTGCCAGCAGCTTGGTGAGGATGCCGACCCCGAAGTCGAACCCCTCCAGGAAGAAGTAGCCGGTCCACAGGACGGCGATGAGAACGAACCAGACGTCGTGAAGGTGCATGACTGTTCCCCCGGCCTAGTACGAGAAGGCCATCGGCTTGTCGGCGTCACGGGTCTCGCCGCCGATCTTCGTGGGTGGGTTGAGGTCGTCCTCGGTCAGCTCGGGCGGGCCGGCCTTGACGTACTTCACGAGCAGCTTGACCTCGACCACGGCGAGGATCGCGTACAGCGCCGTGAAAGTGATCACCGAGGTGAGGACCTCGCCCTGGGAGACACCGGGGGAGACCGCGTCGCGGGTGCGCAGGACGCCGTACACCACCCAGGGCTGGCGGCCCGTCTCGGTGAAGATCCAGCCCCAGGAGTTGGCGATCAGCGGGAAGGCCAGGGTCCAGGTCGCGATGCGCCAGTACCAGGGCGTGAGCTTCGAGCCGAGCGCCTTGTTCTTGAACAGCACCAGGTGCGGCACCTCGTCCTCACCGACCCGCAGATGCTGCGGGAGCATGAACCTCTTGCGGGTCAGCCACAGTCCCGCCAGACCGATGGCGAAGGAGGCCATGCCGAAGCCGATCATCCAGCGGAAGCCCCAGAAGGCGACCGGGATGTTGGGCCGGTAGTCCCCCGGGCCGAACTTCTGCTGCTCGGCCTTGTTGACGTCGTTGATGCCGGGGACGTACGAGGTGAAGTCGTCGTCGGCCAGGAAGGAGAGCAGGCCCGGTATCTCGACCGCGACGGTGTTGTGGCCCTTCTCCACATCGCCGTAGGCGAAGATTGAGAAGGGCGCCGGCTTCTGGCCGTCCCAGAGCGCCTCGGCAGCCGCCATCTTCATCGGCTGCTGCTTGAACATGACCTTGCCGAGGGTGTCGCCGCTGACCGCGGTGAGCAGGCCGGCGATGACCAGGGTGACCAGGCCCAGTCGCAGCGAGGTCTTCATCTCACGGATGTGCTTCTTGCGGGCCAGGTGGTAGGCGGCGATGCCCACCATGAAGGCGCCGCCGGTCAGGAAGGCCGCGGACAGGGTGTGGAAGGCCTGGCTGAGGGCGGTGTTCTGGGTGAGTACGGCCCAGAAGTCGGTCAGTTCCGCCCGGTTCTTCGCCTTGTCGATCTTGTAGCCGACCGGGTGCTGCATCCAGGAGTTGGCCGCGAGGATGAAGTAGGCCGAAAGGATCGTGCCGAGGGAGACCATCCAGATGCAGGCCAGGTGGATCTTCTTGGGCAGCTTGTCCCAGCCGAAGATCCACAGGCCGATGAAGGTCGACTCGAAGAAGAACGCGATCAGCGCCTCGAAGGCGAGCGGCGCACCGAAGATGTCACCGACGAACCGCGAGTAGGCGGACCAGTTCATGCCGAACTGGAACTCCTGCACGATGCCCGTGACCACGCCCATCGCGATGTTGATCAGGAAGAGCTTGCCCCAGAACTTCGTCGCCCTGAGGTACTTCTCCTTCTCCGTGCGCACCCAGGCCGTCTGGAGCCCGGCTGTGAGGGCGGCCAGGGAGATGGTCAGCGGAACGAACAGGAAGTGGTAGACGGTGGTGATGCCGAACTGCCAGCGCGCCAGTGTCTCCGGCGCCAGAGCCAGGTCCACGTCGTCACTCTCCTTACTACGCCGTGGTACAGCGGCGGTTTGCCCCGTTTGTCACGCACATACGAGGCAATCGGGACGCGCTTGTGAACGCGTTCACATTCACAAGCTATTATGACGCACTGATTTTCGGCAAGGGACGGGGGGTCCCCCTTCGCCTCCGCGTCAAGACCTTGGCAGCGACTTCAACATCTTGTTGAATTGCGCGCCATGCAGATCCGCATCTCCTGGCCCGCGGGCAACATCACCGCGACCCTCGACGCAGACAGCCCGACCGCTCAAGCCCTCGCCAAGGCACTGCCACTCACCTCCAGCGCCTGCACATGGGGCGAGGAGGTCTATTTCGACACAGGAGTCTCTGTTTCACGTGAAACGGACGCCCAGCAGGTCGTGGAGCCGGGCACCGTGGCCTTCTGGACGGACGGCGACGCGCTCGCCCTCCCCTATGGGCCGACGCCGATCTCGCGAGGCTGGGACTCTCCCCGAACGGAGTTTGAGGGAGAGTGCCGCCTCGCGAGCCCGTGCAACGTCCTCGGAAGCCTGGACGGGGACGCCCGCGCGCTGGCGACCGTACGAGACGGCGACCCCATCCGAGTGGAACTGATCGACGAGTAGGGCCCACCCCGGGCTACAGCTCCTTGCGGAAGGCCTCCGCCACCTTCAGGAAGATGTCGTTCGCCTCGGTCTCGCCGACCGTCACCCGCACACCCTCGCCCGGGAACGGCCGGACCACCACACCGTGCTGCTCACAGGCCTGAGCGAACGCGAGCGTGCTCTCCCCCAGCCGCAGCCACACGAAGTTCGCCTGCGTCTCGGGCACCGTCCAGCCCTGGGCGCGCAGCGCGTCGACCACGCGCGTGCGCTCGCACACCAGCGAACCGACGCGGCCGAGCAGCTCGTCCTCGGCCCGCAGCGAGGCGATCGCCGCTTCCTGGGCGAGCTGGCTGACACCGAACGGCACCGCCGTCTTGCGCAGTGCCGCCGCGACCGGCTCATGGGCGATCGCGAATCCGACGCGCAGCCCGGCGAGCCCGTAGGCCTTGGAGAACGTACGCAGGACGCAGACGTTGCGCCGGTTGCGGTAGAGCTCCACGCCGTCGGGCACCTCGGGGTCGCGGATGAACTCACGGTAGGCCTCGTCCAGCACCACCAGGACGTCGCCGGGCACCCGGTCGAGGAAACGCTCCAGCTCGGCCCGCCGCACCACCGTGCCGGTCGGGTTGTTGGGGTTGCAGACGAAGATCAGACGCGTCCGGTCGGTGATCGCGTCCCCCATGGCGTCCAGGTCGTGCACATCGCCGGACGTGAGCGGCACCTGCACCGACCGGGCGCCGCTGATCTGCGTGATGATCGGGTACGCCTCGAAGGACCGCCAGGCGTAGATCACCTCGTCGCCGGGACCGCTGGTGGCCTGGAGGAGCTGCTGGGCGACGCCCACCGAGCCGGTGCCGGTGGCCAGGTGGGAGACGGGGACGCCGAAGCGATCCGACAGCTCCTCCATCAGCCCGGTGCACGCCATGTCCGGGTAACGGTTGAAGTTGCAGGCCGCCGCGGTCACGGTCTCCATGACGCCGGGCAGCGGCGGATAGGGGTTCTCGTTGGAGGACAGCTTGTAGGCGACCGGTCCGCCGGCCGCGGCCGGCTTGCCCGGCTTGTAGGTGGGGATACCCTCCAGCTCGGCGCGCAGCTTGGGGCTCGTCTCGCTCACCGCAGTCCTCCTCGCGACCACCGGCGGACCGTCGACGCCGCCGGCTTCCAATACTCCTCACCTTATGAGGATTCGGCCCCGGTGCGTACAGGTCGCCGGCCTCCGATGCGCGACCCGGCCCGGTCCCGGCCCATCCCGGGGCATCGCCGTACGAAGGCGTACGTTTCAGGGGGCGCGCCGTACATATATCTACGCGCCGGTGGCTCGCGCCGTAGCGCGCATCCCTCGTGCAGGTGAGTTGAGACCTCTTCGAAACATCGGGCACTTGGCAGGTCCATACGCGCCACCACGACACGTCTTGCCGAAGGATCGTTCAACTGGCTTTGTTTCTAAGGTAGTTAGCGCCTCGCGACCTTGCAGAAACGTGCCTGTCAACGCGTGCATATGCGTCCGCACTACCCCACCGCATGAGCCCTACTATCGGCTCGCCATGACAGCAGCAGGGAAGCACCAGGTGAGCCGCGCGGAAACCTCACGTCGAGGCAGCCGGCCGGGCCGGGCGGGCATCAGAGACGTGGCCGCCGCCGCCGGAGTCTCCATCACGACCGTCTCCGACGCCCTCAACGGCAAGGGCCGGCTCCCGGATGCCACCCGGCGCCACGTCCGTGAGGTCGCCGACCGGCTGGGATACCGCCCCTCGGCGGCCGCCCGCACCCTCCGTACCGGCAAGTCGGGTCTGATCGGCCTGACCGTGACGACGTACGGGGATGAACCTTTCACCTTCACGGAGTTCGCGTACTTCGCCGAGATGGCACGCGCCGCCACCTCGGCCGCGCTCGCCCGCGGCTACGCCCTGGTGATCCTGCCCGCGACCTCCCGCCACGACGTGTGGTCCAACGTCGCGCTCGACGGCACCGTCGTCATCGACCCCTCCGACCACGACCCCGTGGTGACCGAGCTCGTCCGGCAGGGCCTGCCCGTCGTCTCCGACGGCCGCCCGGCCGGCACCCTGCCGGTCACCGCCTGGGTCGACAACGACCACGAGGCCGCCGTCCTCGGCATCCTCGACCACCTCGCCGACGCCGGCGCCCGCCGTATCGGCCTGCTCACCGGCACCACGACGGACACGTACACCCACCTGTCCACCACCGCCTACCTGCACTGGTGCGAGCGGGTCGGCCAGGACCCGGTCTACGAGGCCTACCCGGCCCACGACCCGTGCGCGGGCGCCGTCGCCGCCGACCGGCTGCTCGCCCGCCCCGACCGGCCCGACGCGGTCTACGGGCTGTTCGACCCCAACGGCACCGACCTGCTGGCCGCCGCCCGCCGCTACGGCCTGCGCGTCCCCGAGGACCTGCTGCTCGTCTGCTGCAGCGAGTCCATGGTGTACGCCAGCACCGAGCCGCCCATCACGACGCTCTCCCTCAAGCCGCGCCGGATCGGCACCGCGGTGGTCCAGCTCCTCATCGACGCCATCGAGGGCGTGGAGTCGGACCAGCCGGTCGAGCAGGTGATACCGACGGAACTGATCGTGCGCACCTCCTCGCAGCGCCGTCCGCCGCGCACGACGGTCAGTCCGCCGCGGACGCCGGACGACAGATAGCGCGGAAAGCGGGGCGCTCGCCCCGGGCCCACGCCGGCCGAGCAAGGGGGCTCGGCGGGCCGGCGGCGCACGGGCCGGGTGTCCGGCCGGCTCCGAGCCGGCCGAACATCTGCCCAAACGGGGCGAAAGCCGCGGTGAACTGGAGTCTTGTTCCGATTCACCACCCCTGGGTCATCACACGGCGCGACGCGCATTCCTATGATGGGCCCACGACACCGCGGACCGCTGCGACCAGGCAGTCCGAAGGGGTGCAGATGCGGCGCGATGGTGGAGGGGTCTGATGACTCAGGGGGCCGGTCAGGGACCCGAAGTGGAGCGGACGACGACGCTGCGCGACTTCCGGGTACCTGCGTACGTCCACGAGACCGGTCCGTACGTCCACACCGCCCACCCGGGCGACACCGCACCGCCCACCGACGAGGCGTACCCCGACGGCTACACGCCCACCCAGCGCGACCTGCCCGTCATCAACCGGGCGGAGCCCCGCCCGGTCACCACCGCCGAGACGGCCCCTGCCGCCCCGGCCCCGCAGCCCGCGACCGGCCCCGGCCCCCTGTACGTCGTCGGAGACGTCCACGGCTACCTCGACGAACTGGTGGCCGCACTGCAGGAGCAGGGGCTGATCGACGCCTCCGGCCAGTGGTGCGCCGGCACCACCCGGCTGTGGTTCCTCGGCGACTTCACCGACCGCGGCCCCGACGGGATCGGCGTCATCGACCTCGTGATGCGGCTGTCCGCCGAGGCCGCGGCGGCCGGCGGCTACTGCAAGGCCCTCATGGGCAACCACGAGCTGCTGCTGCTCGGCGCGAAGCGGTTCGGCGACACGCCCGTCAACTCCGGTGCGGGCACCGCCACCTTCCAGGCGGCCTGGCTGCTCAACGGCGGCCAGAAGACCGACATGGACCGCCTGCAGGACCACCACCTGCAGTGGATGGCCCGCCTCGACGCCCTCGAGGAGGTCGACGGCTATCTGCTGGTGCACTCGGACACCACCGCCTACCTCGACTACGGCGACTCCATCGAGGCCGTCAACGACACCGTCCGCGAGACCCTCACCCGCAACGACGCGGACGAGTGCTGGGATCTGTTCCGCAAGTTCACCAAGCGGTTCTCCTTCCGCGACGAAGGCGGCGCCGACGCCGTGCGCTCCCTCCTCGATACGTACGGCGGCACCCGCATCGTTCACGGCCACAGCCCCATTCCCTACCTGCTCGGCGAGGTCGGCTCCGAGGACGGCGAGGAGGGCAGCGGCCCGGTCGTGGAGGAACCGCACGTCTACGCCGACGGGCTCGCCATCGCGATGGACGGCGGCGTGACCATGGCCGGAAAGCTTCTGGTGCGGCAACTTCCGCTGGCCACCTGACCGTTCGGCCGAGCGGCCGCCCCGGCCGCGCGTCCACGGGCCGGTGGGGCAATTTCCGGCAACCCCCTGTCTCCGTGTGCCGTCACGGCTCTACCATCGGCTTATCCGTAGCAGGCTCCCCTCCGTTTCTGCCCGACGGCTCGCCGGCGTGCGAGCCCCAAGCCCTACGGAGCATCGGGGGATGCACATGAACAGCGTTCCGCAGCACCTGCAGAACGAGGACCGCCAGGAATTCGAGCGGCTCCTCGATGAGGCGCTGCGCTCCGCCCCGCAGCGGCCGGAACTGGCCGCTGTCGGACAGCGGCTCAATGCCGAGCAACTGCGCACCATGGCGCTCAACGCCACCGCCCTGATAACGGCCGCCGCGGCGGCCGAATACGAGCACTATGTGAAGATCCGCCAGGAACTTCGCCAGCCCGCGATGGCCCCCGCGGCCGCCGGTGATTCCCCTGCCACCGACGGAAGTCCGGCCACGGCCGGGGTCGTCACCCCCCTCGGCGAGACGGCCGAGAGCACCGGCGCGGGCGCCGTCGCGGTCATCGCCGTACTGACTCCCGTCCTCTCCGGTACCGCTGCAGCGATCTTCCTTCTCGTCGGCTACATCCTGAAGACACTGAGCCCGGGCCAGGCCTTCGCCGGGACCATGCTCACCGCCGGCTGGGTGTTCGGCGCGGTGACCGCGGCCGCGATCCTCGTGGCCGCGGTCGGACTGCTCCTGACCGCCCTGCGCAACGGCAGCTCGGACCAGGCCCGGGCGCTCGAGGCGGCGCACCGCGAGCTGGACAGCGCCAGAGAGGCCTGGCGTCGGGCCCTGCTGGAGCGCGGCATCGTGCCGTTCCTGACGGAGGCGCTCGCCGAGCCCGGACCGGTCACGCACCACACGGCCCCGCCCGCACCCCGCGGGCGCATGCCCCGCCTGGGATACGACCGCCCCGGCTTCAGCAGTCCCGACGACGGCACCGCGTCCGGCCGGCCCAGCTTCACCAGCCCCGACTACACGAGCCCGGACTTCGGCGGGCCGGAGCACCAGCCCGAGTGAACCCGCAGCAACACCCGGACGGCCCCGGCACGCCCCCTGAACGCCCTGGAACCTGAACGGCATGGACCCGGTCGGGCGGCGAGCCGAGCGGCCAACCGGTGTGGCGCCACCACCCCGGTCAGCCGCCGTCCCCGCAGATCCTCGAGCGCACCGCCCGCCTCAACGGACGTCCAGGCCCGGCGCGTTCGCTTTCGTCCCGCTCAGTCGGCGATCGGCAGATACACCCTGTTGCCGCTCGCCGCGAACTCCTTCGACTTCTGCGCCATGCCCTCCTCGATCTCGGTCCGGCTGGTGCCGTGCTCGCGGCGGATGTCCTGCGAGATCTTCATGCTGCAGAACTTCGGGCCGCACATGGAGCAGAAGTGGGCCGTCTTGGCGGGCTCGGCCGGCAGGGTCTCGTCGTGGAACTCACGGGCCGTGTCCGGGTCCAGGGCGAGATTGAACTGGTCCTCCCACCGGAACTCGAAGCGGGCGTCGGACAGTGCGTCGTCCCACTCCTGGGCGCCCGGGTGCCCCTTGGCGAGATCAGCCGCGTGTGCGGCGATCTTGTACGTGATGACGCCGGTCTTGACGTCGTCACGGTTGGGCAGGCCCAAGTGCTCCTTGGGCGTGACGTAGCAGAGCATCGCCGTGCCCCACCAGGCGATCATCGCGGCGCCGATGCCGGAGGTGATGTGGTCGTACGCCGGCGCGATGTCCGTGGTCAGCGGGCCGAGCGTATAGAACGGAGCTTCATCGCAGATCTCCTGCTGAAGGTCGATGTTCTCCTTGATCTTGTGCATCGGGACGTGTCCCGGGCCCTCGATCATGGTCTGTACGTTGAAACGCCTGGCGATCCGGTTGAGTTCCCCAAGAGTTCGCAATTCCGCGAACTGAGCCTCGTCGTTGGCGTCCGCGATCGAACCCGGCCTGAGGCCGTCACCCAGCGAGTACGTGACGTCGTAGGCGGCGAGGATCTCGCAGAGTTCCTCGAAGTTCTCGTACAGGAACGATTCCTTGTGGTGCGCCAGGCACCAGGCGGCCATGATCGAGCCACCACGCGAGACGATGCCCGTCTTGCGGTTGGCGGTCAGCGGCACGAACGGCAGCCGGACGCCCGCGTGGACCGTCATGTAGTCCACACCCTGCTCGGCCTGCTCGATGACCGTGTCCTTGTAGATCTCCCAGGTCAGCTCCTCGGCCTTGCCGTCGACCTTCTCCAGGGCCTGGTAGAGGGGCACCGTGCCGATGGGGACGGGGGAGTTGCGCAGCACCCACTCGCGGGTGGTGTGGATGTTGCGGCCGGTGGACAGGTCCATGACCGTGTCGGCGCCCCACCGGGTCGCCCAGGTCATCTTCTCCACCTCCTCCTCGATGGAGGAGGTCACCGCGGAGTTGCCGATGTTGGCGTTGACCTTCACCAGGAACCGCTTGCCGATGATCATCGGCTCGATCTCGGGGTGGTTGACGTTGGCGGGCAGTACGGCCCGGCCTGCCGCGATCTCCTCGCGGACCACCTCGGGAGAGACGTTTTCCCGGATGGCCACGAACTCCATCTCCGGTGTGATCTCACCCCGGCGGGCGTACGCGAGCTGCGTCACCGCCTCACCGCCCCGGCCCCGGCGCGGCTGGCGCGGCCGTCCGGGGAAGACGGCGTCCAGGTTGCGGAGCCCACCGCGCGGCGCGGTGTGCTTGATCCCGTCGTCCTCGGGACGGACGGGACGGCCCGCGTACTCCTCGGTGTCGCCGCGGGCGATGATCCAGTTCTCGCGCAGCGGCGGCAGGCCCCTGCGCACATCGGTGTCGACGAGTGGATCGGTGTACGGGCCCGACGTGTCGTACAGCGTGACCGACTGCCCGTTGGTGAGGTGCACCTGACGGACCGGCACGCGCAGGTCGGGGCGCGAACCCTCGACATACGCCTTGTGCCAGCCGATGGACTTCCGGGCCTCCTGGGACGTCTCGTCCTGAACGGAGGCAGGCGTGCGTGCGTCCTTGTTGGTCATGAGACCTACTCCCTACGCCGGCATTACCCGGTAACAGGTTCGGCGGTCGACGCAGCGGTTTCCGTCTGCCGGTGTTTCCTGAGGAACATGGCATGTTCCACGTGAAACATCGCGTGTACGGAGGTCAGCGCCCTCTCAGCCCGGTGCTCCGAGCTCCCGCGTGTGCAAAGGTGCCTCCACGCTAGCGTCATCTGTGGCGCGATGAACAGTGGGCCCCCTGCCGTTCTTGCAATGATCGGGCGGTGACCAGCATGGAGCAGTACCCGTACCGACCGCCCGAGCCACCGCGCCCAGGCGGTCCAGGACGGCACGAGGACCACATGCCCGACGGCCACGTACCCGACGGCCATGGGTACGGCGGCCATGAGTACGACGGCCGTACCGCCGGCACCGGGAACTCCAGCGCTGACCAGGTGCCCGGCCATCGCCAGGGTCACGCGCACCGTGTCGAGCACGGAAGCGGGCATGGCCAGGAACAGGGGCACGCTCACGGGCACGGGCACAGTCACAGCCATGGGCCCGCCGCCCCCGTCTCCCAGCACCTGCGCAAGGTCATCGCCGCGATCCTGATCCCGTTCACAGCGGCGGTCGCGGTCGGCGTGCTGGTGCTCTGGCCCGGGGGTGCCCCACCGCACAAGCGCACCGGCGTCGGCTTCGACCGCGAGACACAACAGGCCACGGTCACCAGGGTCGTCGAGGTGAGCTGCCGATCGGTCAACGCCTCCGGGGACACCCCGACGGGAGACACCTCCACGGCCGAGGGCACCTCGGCGCAGCAACAGGCGAAGGGCATCTGCAAGAAGGCGACCGTCCGGGTCGACACCGGCAAGGACAAGGGCCGTACGTTCACCGAGATCGTCCAGCCGGACCAGACCCGCCAGCTGCATCAGGGCGAGAAGGTGGTGGTCGCCTACGAGCCCTCGGCACCGAGAGACCTGCAGTACTCGGTGGCGGATGTGAACCGGCAGTTCCCCATGACTCTGCTCGCCGCGATCTTCGCCCTCGCCGTCGTGGTCGTCGGCAGGCTGCGCGGGGTGATGGCGCTCGTCGCGCTGGCCGTGAGCTTCCTGGTGCTGACCCTGTTCATCCTGCCCGCGATCCTCCAGGGCTCGAACCCGCTGCTCGTGGCGGTGGTCGGGGCGAGCGCCATCATGCTGATCGCCCTGTACATGTGCCACGGCCTGTCGGCCCGGACGTCCGTCGCGGTGCTCGGCACGCTGGTCTCCCTGTCGCTGATCGGCGTGCTCGGCTCCCTGTTCATCGGCTGGGCCGCGCTGACCGGCAACACGGACGACAACACCGGCCTGATCCACGGTCTGTATCCGTCGATCGACATGAGCGGTCTGCTGCTGGCCGGCGTCATCATCGGTTCGCTCGGTGTGCTGGACGACGTCACCGTGACCCAGACGTCGGCCGTATGGGAACTGCACGAGGCCAACCCCTCGATGGGCTGGCGCGGGCTGTACCGGGCGGGCATCCGCATCGGCCGCGACCACATCGCGTCCGTGGTCAACACCCTCGTCCTCGCCTACGCCGGTGCCGCGCTGCCGTTGCTGCTGCTGTTCTCGATCGCGCAGAGCAGCGTCGGAACGGTGGCCGACAGCGAGCTGGTGGCCGAGGAGATCGTGCGCACGCTGGTGGGCTCCATCGGCCTGGTCGCGTCGGTCCCGGTCACCACCGCGCTGGCCGCCCTGGTGGTCGCGGCCGACCGTCCCGGCCCGGACACCCCGGCACCGGCCGGGGTGTCGCCCGTTCCCGCGCGGGGAGGGCGGGGACGACGCCGGAAGCGGTGAGGAGGTGACTCCGCGTTGGGTGCCTCCTTGTCGGCCAAGGCCGCGCCACAGCCGCGCAGAAGCGTTCCTGCACTGTCCCATGCGGCATGGCGTGGCACTCCGGCCTCCGCCGCCGTAACGCTTCAGCCGGCGCTTTGCTCCTCGGCCAGGATGCGGTCCAGGGCCTCTTCCAGATGGGCGTCGAAGTCGGCCAGCGCACCCTCCTGACCGAGCGGCACGAGCTTGTCGGTGCGGTCCAGGAAGGCCACGAGCGGCGGCGCCGAGGAGCGGAACAGGGCCTGGTCGCCCCCCACCTGAAGCCGGATCAGCACTTCGCCCAGCACCTCGGCGTCGGCCGGAGCGATGTGCACATCCCCTTCCCCACAGGGCCTGCCGACGCCGTCGATCAGCAGCTCGCGCCCGAAGGCCCAGGTCACCGGGGCATCGCCGGGCAGATGGAAGGTGAGCCGCACGGCGTAGGGATCACAGGTCTCGTAGCGCAACTCCACCGGAATGCGGAAGGAGAGCTCCTCCGACACGAGAAAGCTCATCATGACTTCTGCCTGTACGGAATCGCGCATCGTCTACCCCGTCGTATGGACATCGACTGGCCGGGTTTGATTCCTCCGACCGTGGTCAAATCTTGCTGAACGTGCACAGCAGATCACAAGGAGTAAGTTTTCAGATACTGATAGAGAGCGTGAGCGTCCCCAGATGCCGCCCGATCTCCGTCTGCAGCCGACGAGCCGCGGGCAACAGCCGGTCGGCCTGGTGGGAGGGAAGCGACATCGCCATCGTGGCCACGGTCGCACCGACCGTGATGGGGACCGCCGCGCAGATCGTCCCGAGCGCGTACTCCTGGCGCTCCACCACCGGCTCCATGCGGGGCGTCCGGGCCAGCAGCCGCAACAGGGCGTCGTTGTCGCGCACGGTGTACGGCGTGATGGACGTCACGGGATAACGGGAGAGGTGATCGCGGCGGGCGTCCTCGTCCAGCTGGGAGAGCAGGCACTTCCCGATGGCGTGCGCATGGCCGGTCTCACGGAAGTCGGCCCATTCCTCGACCGCCGGCGCCTCGGGGGAGTCGGAGACGCACATGACGTCGATCTCGCCGTCCCGGTACATCGCGTAGTACACGGGCACACCGATCGAATCTCGCCAGTGCGCAAGCGTGTCCGCCACCGCGCTGCGACGTTTCTGCTGTGCCCCGCTGCTGCCCAGCCGTTCGGCCGCCTCACCGAGGAAGAAGAGCCCCTTCTCGCGGCGCAGATAGCCCTCGTGCACCAGCGTGCGCAGAAGGTGGTACGTCGTCGGGAGGGCGAGGCCGGTCTCGCGGGCGAGTTGTTTGGCAGGGGCACCGTACGTGTGCGCGGCGACGGTCTCCAGCAGGCGCATGGCGCGCTGGACGGATCCGATGAGCGTCGCGGTGGGCGGAGGGCCGGAGTCGGCGTCGGGGTGCGGCGGCCCTGAGACGTCCGGGGGGTGCGGCTGTTCGGGGACCGCGACGGACGGCGACCGCTGGGCGGGGGGTGCGCAGGGGCGCGACGGAGTGGAGGGTGCGTGCGGTTCCGCCAGTGCGGTGTCGACCGTGGCCAAGGATCACTCCCGGGAGCGCGAGGGGGCAGCCCGTGCGGGGAAGGAGCACGGAGGGGATCTGCGCCGCCCGCAGGGCCGGACCCCGCGGGGTTCCGGACTCTAATCGTCCGCCGCCGCACCCGGACGGCCTCCGCGGGAAACTTCCCTCGCCCGAGGGAAACCGGTGTTCAGCTTGCCGGGACCGGTGGTGCCGTGGCCAGGCCACCGGTGCCCGGTGCCGTCACCAGTCGCTGCGTGACGAGGAGTTCGACATGAACTTCCGTACGACGTAGATGAGTCCGGCGACCAGGGCGACGAACACCAGCGCCTTGAACAACAGGCCGATCACGATGCCGAGCACTGTCATTATCAGGCTGCCGAACACGACCAGGGCGATGACCGGCACCGCGACCCACTTCACCCACCACGGCAGTCCCGCGAAGATCTCTCGCATCGCCCTCGTCCTTTGCCTTCTCGTATGTCCGCGTGCCGCACGTCCTGTTTCCCTGTACGGCTTCGATGTTCTGCACTCGATGCTAGGGCCGGCAGGGGTCCCGCGGTGGCCTCGCGCCCCTTGTCCTCCCCTGATCCGTCCCCTAGGGAATCCCGGGGTCCAGGCTCACGCCTCGGGCGGAGAGAAGACGACGAGAACCCTCAGGTCCTCGCTGATGTGGTGGAACCTGTGGGCGACGCCGGCCGGCACGTACACCACGCTGCCGCGCGCGACCTCGGTCGTCTCCGGTCCCACCGTGATCGACGCCCGGCCGCTGACGACGAAGTACACCTCGTCCTGGTTGTGCGGCTTCTGCGGGTCGCGCTCGCCCGCG
Source organism: Streptomyces sp. NBC_00557 (assembly GCF_036345995.1). Classification (NCBI taxonomy): domain Bacteria; kingdom Bacillati; phylum Actinomycetota; class Actinomycetes; order Kitasatosporales; family Streptomycetaceae; genus Streptomyces; species Streptomyces sp. NBC_00557. Next base: position 4,139,006 of record NZ_CP107796.1, on the reverse strand, counting down.
TTCAGGGCGTACAGGCCGACGGACATGTTCCGCTCGCGCAGGAACTGAAGGTAGGCACCCTCGTTGGCGGCGCGCTCCGCCTCCAGTTCGTCCAGCCGGAATGCCTTCATCGCCGCTGCCGACCTCGTCTCACTGCTCGGTTCCGATCAGGTCTGCCACGATCAGACACATGAAGAATTTCGTAGTCAAGACGATCGCCAACGCGGGCGCCCTGGCGGTCGCCGTGTGGCTGCTGGACAAGATCACTCTCACGGGTGACAGCACCGCCAGGAAGGCGGGCACACTGATCGTCGTCGCGCTGGTCTTCGGGCTGGTGAACTGGCTGGTCAAGCCGATCGTGAAGGTGCTCACCTTCCCGTTGTTCGTCCTGACCCTGGGCCTGATCACCCTGGTCGTCAACGCGCTGATGCTGCTGCTGACGTCCTGGGTGTGCGGCAAGCTCGACCTGAGTTTCCACGTGCAGGGCTTCTGGACGGCCGTCCTCGGCGGCCTGATCGTCTCCGTGGTCTCCTGGGCGCTGCACGTCGTCCTGCCCGACGAGGACTGAGGCAGCCATGGCCTACCGTGTCTGTTTCGTGTGCACCGGCAACATCTGCCGCTCCCCGATGGCCGAGATCGTCTTCCGCGCGCGCGTGGCCGAGGCCGGACTCGAGGACCGGGTGGTGGTCGACAGCGCCGGAACCGGCGGCTGGCACGAGGGCGAGCCGGCCGACCCGCGGACCGTGTCGATCCTCCAGGAGCACGGCTACACCTGCGAGCACATCGCGCGGCAGTTCCAGCCGTCGTGGTTCTCCCGGCTCGACCTCGTGGTCGCCCTCGACACCGGTCATCTCAAGGCCCTGCGCCGACTCGCGCCCACCGAGGAGGACGCGCGCAAGGTCCGGCTGCTGCGCTCCTACGACCCCGCCGCCGGTGACGACCTGGAGGTGCCGGATCCGTACTACGGCCACCGGGACGGCTTCGAGGAGTGTCTTGAGATGGTGGAAGCGGCGAGCACCGGTCTGCTCGCCGCCGTACGCGAGCAGCTGGAAGGAAGAGCGGCATGAGCGACGCCACCCGGGCCGGGAGTCGTACCGGCGACGGCACGCGCGCGGTGCGCGCCGGACTGCCCGAACCGGTCAAGCACGAGCCGACCCTGCCCGGACCGGTGTTCGCGGCGCACTTCCACCTGCCCGGCGAGGCGACGGGACCGTACCTGTACGGCCGGGACGAGAACCCGACCTGGACGCTGCTGGAACGGGCGATCGGCGAGCTGGAGGCGCCCGGGCGGGACGACGTCGAGACGCTGGTCTTCGCCTCGGGCATGGCCGCGATCTCCTCCGTGCTGTTCTCCCAGCTGCGTGCCGGGGACGCGGTCGTGCTGCCCTCCGACGGCTATCAGGTGCTGCCGCTGGTCCGCGCCCAGCTGGAGGCGTACGGCGTCGAGGTGCGCACCGCCCCCACCGCGGGCGATGCCCAGCTCGACGTCCTCGACGGCGCCCGGCTGCTGTGGATCGAGTCCCCGTCGAACCCGGGGCTCGACGTGTGCGACATCCGGCGGCTGGCGGCGGCGGCCCATGCGCAGGGCGCCCTGGTGGCCGTCGACAACACGCTCGCCACCCCGCTCGGGCAGCGCCCGCTGGAGCTGGGCGCCGACTTCTCCGTGGCCAGCGGCACCAAGCAGCTCACCGGCCACGGTGACGTGCTGCTGGGCTATGTCGCCGGCCGCGATGCCGAGGCGATGGCCGCCGTACGGCGCTGGCGGAAGATCGTCGGGGCGATCGCGGGGCCCATGGAGGCCTGGCTGGCGCACCGCTCCATCGCCACGCTCCAGTTGCGCGTCGACCGGCAGAACGCCACCGCCCTCGCGGTGGCCGAGGCCCTCAAGCAGCGGCCGGAGGTGTCCGGCCTGCGCTATCCCGGGCTGTCCGACGACCCCTCGCACAAGATCGCCTCACAGCAGATGCGCCGCTACGGCTGCGTGGTCTCCTTCACGCTGCCCACACGCGCGCGTGCCGAGCGTTTTCTGCAGGCGCTGCGTCTGGTGGAGGACGCGACGAGCTTCGGCGGGGTGCGGTCCACGGCCGAGCGGCGCCGACGCTGGGGTGGGGACGCGGTCCCAGAAGGCTTCATCCGCATGTCCGTCGGCGCCGAGGACCCCGAGGACCTGATCGCCGACCTGTTGCGGGCCTTGGACGAGTCCGCCGAGTGAGCACATGGCCGTCCGGCCGACGACGCGCACGACGGTCCGAGCCTCCCCCCTCGTGGCTCGGACCGTCTTCGGCTCCTGCGCGCGAAGAACCGTGCGACCAAGGCTAGTTGACTCTCAGTCAGTGTCCAATCACGCTAGCGACAGAGACCTATCGACATATTTATAGTTGAGGCCTGCCTGGGCCGGAGGAGGGCAGGGATAGGGGAGGGGCACGCCATGGACCTGGCCTTGCTGCGCACCTTCGTCACTGTGCACCGGGCCGGCTCCTTCACCCGCGCCGCCGCCCTGCTCGGCCTCTCCCAGCCGGCCGTCACCTCGCAGATCCGCACACTGGAGCGGCAGCTGGGCAAGCCCCTCTTCCTGCGTCAGGCGCGCGGGGTCACGCCGACGACCATCGGCGACGAACTCGCACACAAGGCCGCGCCCCATCTCGACGCCCTGGTGGAGATAGCCGAGAGCGGTCTGGACGACGAGTCCTCGCTCAGGACCCTGCACCTCGCCGGCCCGCCCGAGTTCACTGCCGAACGTGCCCTGCCCGCTCTGACGGAGCTGACCGGAGACGACGGCCAGCCCTTCGCTCTGCGCGCCTCCTTCGGCACGGCGGAGGAGACGCTGGAGGGACTGGCCGCCGGACATCACGATCTGGCCATCAGCACGGCGCGTCCGCGCGGCGCTCTGCTCACCGCGACTCCGCTCTGCGACGAGGAACACGTGCTGGTCGCCGCACCGCGCTGGGTGGACCGGATCGGGGCGGAGGCGCTGCGTCTGAAGGGAGCGCCCGCGCTGGAGGATCTACCGGTCGTCGAGGTCCATGAGTCGCTGCCCTTCGTCTCGCGCTACTGGGCCTCCGTCTTCGATTCCCGTCCGGCGACCTCGGGCACGATCATCGTTCCGGATCTACGCGCGGTGCTCGCCTGCACGATCGCGGGCGCCGGGATCGCGGTGCTGCCCCGCTATCTGTGCGCCGCGGCCCTCGATGACGGCACGGTGACGACGCTGCACGATCCGCCAGTGCCGCCGCTGCGCACGTACTTCCTGGTGGTACGCACCGGCACCCTTGCCATGCCTCATATAGCGCGGGCCCACGAATGGCTTCAGCAGGCTGCCGCGGGCTGGTGCTGAGACCTGACGAGACGGCCTGCACATGCGGCAACCCCTGGTGACCCAGTGCGATGTTTCACGTGGAACCAGCCGGGCCACATTTCTCCCATGACCGTCCGACCCGTGGTCAAGCGCACCGCCCGTGCCATTCTCCTCGACGGTGACGACCTGATCTTGATCAAGCGCACCAAGCCGGGCGTCGATCCCTACTGGGTCACTCCCGGTGGCGGAGTCGAACCCGAGGACTCAACCGTTGTGGACGCCCTGCACCGGGAGGTGTCCGAAGAACTCGGCGCCAAGATCACCGATGTGGTTCCGTGCTTCGTGGACACCGTCGAGCACATCGGTGAGGACGGCGGTGCCACCGGTGTGAAAGTGCAGCACTTCTTCGTCTGCCGGCTGGAGTCCATGGACCCGGCCCGGCGGCACGGCCCCGAGGTGGACGAGCCCGCCGGTGAGTACGAGATCGTCCGCGTACCCTTCACCCGCGTCGGCATCGCCTCCGTCCATCTGGTCCCGCTGTCGCTGCGCCACTACCTGGACGGCAACATCGAGGGAGTACGTGCCATGCACGCCCCCGACCTCGGTTAGCGCATTCAGGTCCCGAGCAGTTCCTCCACGGCGTCGTGCCGTATGCGGCTCGGCGGAATGCCGATGTCCCGGAGCGCGTGGATGCCGCTGCGGATCATTCCGGGCGGGCCCGAGAGATAGGCATCGTGCTCCTTCCAAGGCCCACAGGCCCGCAGTGCGTCAGGGAGCTGGATGCGGGCCTGCTCGTCGACGACCGTGTGGACCGACAGCCAGGGGTGGCTCTGCTGGAGCCGAAGCATGGTGTCGATGTCGTAGAGGTCGTGCTGAGTGCGTGCGCCGTAGAACACCTCGACAGGCCTGCGCACCCCGCGCTGGGCGACGTCCTCGACCAGGGCCTTGACAGGCGCGATGCCGGTGCCGCCACCCAGGTCGGTTGTGTGGTCGACCGTCATGGAACCGGTCGGCGGTCCGAGGCGTATGACGTCTCCGGGGCGGGCGCGGTGCACCAGCGCGTTGGACACCCACCCGGCCGGTACGGCCTTCACGTGGAACGTCAGCAGGCCGTCCGAGCGGGGCGGCGAAGCGAAGGAGTAGTGCCGTCACACGCGCGGCCACCAGGGTGTCTCCACGCTCGTGTACTGCCCGGCGAGGAAGGGGTAGGGCTGGTCCGGGCGCACGGTGAGCACGGCGACATCGGGAGTCCTGAGGTCGTGCGCGACGATCTCCGCATGCCACCACGCCGGGGACCGCAGTTCCTCCGCCGCCGCTGCGTCGATCATGACCTGGGACATCGTCCGGTACGCCCGCACCCAGGCCGCTTCCGTCGCCGGGCTCCAGACGGTGGCTGCATACGTGCTCAGCGCGTCGATCAGGCATTCACCAAGAACCGGGTAGTGCTCGGCCTGCGTCCCGTACTTGCGGTGTCCGCGGCCCAGGTTCTGCAGGTAGTCGACGAGAACCGGGGTGTTGTCCAGGTGCTCTGCCGTGGTGAGAAGCGCCTTCAGCAGGCGCTCCCGCTGCAGATCCATCGCGGGCGGGAACAGCGCCCGCAGTTCGGGATGGCGGACGAAGAGCAGCGCGTAGAAGTACGAGGTGACCTGGTCGGCGATCGGGCTGATCTCGGCCAAGGTGCGGCGTATGAGCCGGTCGCATACCCGGAAACGCCGCTCGCACGCTCTGCGTCCCGCTGGCTGCCTGCCCTGCTAGCGGCCCGCGCGGGACCTGTGCACCACCGTCCCGGACGTGAACCGGAGTCGACCCTGCCGGCGGAGGTCGCGCACACCCGTCCCTCGCCAGGCCGACGGCAGCCGAAGTTTCACGTGAAACACGTACTGCTGTCCACGAGCTGTGCAGAGGACCACGGCATGACCAAAAGACGGTGTGTCTGCAGGGAAACCGCTGGACGTCGCGGCGCCGGTCAGACAGCCTGACCTGCGTGTCGACTCCTTCCCTCGCTGCTCTGCCCATCCGCCGACTGACGCTTCGCGATCTCACCGCATGCGCCGACTTGTCCGAGAACCGGGGGTGGCAGCGCGAGGAACACAAGTGGGGTTTCCTCCTCACTGCCGGGAAGGGATACGGGATCGACGATCCTTCGGGCGGTCTCGTGGCCGCATGCGTGGTCACGGAGTACGGTCCACCGGAGCGCCCGGATCTCGGTGCCGTCGGCATGGTTCTGGTAGCCGAACGCCATGCTCGTCAGGGTGTCGGCCGCCGCTTGATGCGCCATGTCGTGGCCACCATGGGGACCACTCCCCTCACCCTGCACGCGACATCGAACGGCCGGCCTCTGTACGAGGAGCTGGGTTTCAAGGTGACGGGCCGGGCGGAGATGCTGGTGGGCCATTTCACTCCGGGCGGCCCGGAGTCCGGCGTATCCACCCGCGCCGCCACCGCGGAGGATCTCCCCGCGATCCTGCGTCTCGACGAGGAGGTCTTCGGCGCGGACCGCACTCCCCTGATCACCCGGCTTCCTGCCTTCGCCGACCAGTTGCGGGTGGCCGAGGAGGACGGCCGCATCACCGGCTACACGGCGGCATGGCCCAACATGGACACCCATGTCATCGGCCCGCTGGTCGCCCAGGACACGGAAACGGCGAAGGCACTGATCGGCTCGCTGGCGGCGGGCACGGACCGCCCCCTGCGCACCGACATCGACGTGCGCCATGAGGAGCTGCTGGCCTGGGCGAAGGCGCGAGGACTCGCCTCCGTGGCCTTCAACGCCGTCATGACATACGGGATCACACAACTCCCGGGGGACTGGACCCGCCGCTTCGCACCCCTCACCGTGGCCGCGGGCTGAGTCCCCGCACGACGAACGCCGGCCCCGCCGCTTGGTGCGGCGGGGCCGGCGTCGTGTCCGTGGGCTCGTGGCTCAGGCGAGCGCCTGGACGGCCGTGACGGCGAAGCCGTGGTCCTGCTCCGGAGCACCGCCGCCGACGCCGACCGCGCCGATCAGCCGGCCGTCCCGGTGGACGGGCACCCCGCCGGCGATGAACAGCAGCGGCCGGTCGAGGGCCGTGGGCAGCGTGTGGAACAGCCCGCCCGGCTGCACCGCCTCGACCAGGTCGGCGGTGGGAGCGTTCAGCTGGAGGGCCGTGTACGCCTTACGGGTGCTGGTCTCGCCGGAGATCAGCACGGCCCGGTCGTCCCGGCGGAAGGCCAGCAGATGGCCGCCGGCGTCCAGGACGGTGACGCTGACGGCGACCCCGGCGTCCTCCGCCGCGCGGCGGGCTGTGGCGACGAGCAGTTCGGCGTCCTCGATGGACAGCGGGGCGACGACGGTGGTGCTCATGGAGGTTTGCTCCTCGGGTGTTCATGAGAGGGGGGTGTTCGCCGTACCGGGGATGATCCCCGGCACGGAGGTCTGTGAGAGGTGCCCGGTCAGGCGCTCGATGCTGCGACGGCTCAGTGGTGGACCGGCGTCTGCTGCCCGGTGGGTGTGGCGGAGGCGATCACGGTGCTGCGGGCGCCGTCGCGGCGTTCGAGTGCCGCCGACAGAAAGGCGAGGACCAGGGCGGCCGCCGCGAGGGCGGCACCCACCCAGTTGGGCGCCGTGTAGCCGAAGCCGGCCGCGATCACGATGCCGCCGAGCCAGGCGGACAGGGCATTGCCGAGGTTGAAGGCGCCGATGTTCACGGCCGACGCGAGCGTCGGGGCGCCGTGCGCCTGGTCGAGCACGCGCTTCTGCAGCGGCGGTACGGTCGCGAAGCCCAGGGCGCCGATCAGGGCGATGGTGACGGCCGCCGCGATCTTGCTGTGGGCGGTGAGTGTGAAGAGCGCCAGGACAAGGGCCAGAGCGCCCAGGGATACGTACAGCATCGGCATCAGGGCGCGGTCGGCGAACCGGCCGCCGACGAGGTTGCCGCCGACCATGCCGAGGCCGAACAGGACCAGGAGCCAGGTCACCGAGCCGTCGGCGAAGCCCGCGATGTGGGTCATCATCGGCGCGATGTAGGTGATGGCCGCAAAGACGCCGCCGAAGCCGAGGACGGTCATCGCCATGGCGAGCAGGACCTGGGCGTTCTTGAAGGCGGCCAGCTCGTGCCGCAGGTGCACTCCCTCGGGCCTCGGCATCTCGGGCACCAGCTTGGCGATGCCGGTGAGGCCGACGACCCCGAGGGCAGCCACGATCCCGAAGGTGACGCGCCAGCCGACGTGCTGGCCGATGAGCGTGCCCAGCGGGACGCCGACGACATTGGCGACGGTCAGGCCGGTGAACATCATGGCGATGGCGCCGGCCTTCTTGTGCGGTGCCACCAGTTCGGCCGCGACGACCGACCCGATACCGAAGAAGGCTCCGTGCGCGAGGGAGGCGATCACGCGTCCGATCAGCATGATCGCGAAAACGGGGGCCACCGCGGAGAGCAGGTTGCCGGCGATGAACAGTCCCATCAGCAGCATCAGCATGCGCTTGCGGGAGACCTTGGTGCCGAGCACGGTCATCAGCGGGGCGCCGACGACCACACCGAGCGCGTAGCCCGTCACCAGCAGGCCCGCCGTGGGGATGGAGACCCCGAAGTCGCCCGCGACCTGAGGCAGCAAGCCCATGATCACGAACTCGGTCGTTCCAATTCCGAAGGCCCCGATCGCGAGGGCCAGGAGCGCGAGAGGCATGGAGGGGTACACCTTCCCAGACGATTGCATGTGCGCTTTTCGTGCGTTCACAATAGTTGCAGACGCGGGATATATGCAAGCGCGGGCAATTGCGGCACTGCTCTACCCTTGATGCAGCCGCTCCGGGACGGAGGAGAACACCAATGACGGCGACGGATCCCGCGCTCACCGCCCTCGCACAGGGCTGGTGCGCCCTGTCTGCGCTGCACGGGAGGATCGAGGCGCACATCGAGCGCGCCCTGCAGGCGAAGCACGACCTGAGCGTGCGCGAGTACTCACTGCTGGATGTACTGAGCCGCCAGCACGACGGCGAGGGCGGGCATCTCCAGATGAAGCAGGTCGCCGACGCGGTCGTCCTCAGTCAGAGCGCCACCACCCGCCTGGTGACCCGACTGGAGGACCGCGGCCTGCTGGAGCGCTATCTGTGCCCCACCGACCGGCGCGGCATCTACACCAATGTCACCGAGGCGGGGCTGCGGCTCCTCGAGGAGGCGCGGCCCACCAATGACGCCGCCCTGCGCGAGGCCTTGGACGAGGCCTCCCGGAACCCCGAACTGGCCCCGCTGGTACGGGTGGTGGAGTCGCTGAACGCACCGGCATAGGGTGCGCCCATGGGAGATCTTGAAATACGGCGTGCGACCGGCGACGACCTTCCGGCGATCGTCGCGATGCTCGCCGACGACCCGCTCGGCGCCAAGCGCGAGTCCCCCGACGACATGACTCCGTACCGGGCCGCGCTGGAACGCCTGGAAGCCGATCCGAACCAGCATCTCGTCGTCGCCGTCCGCGACGGCCGTGTGATCGGAACTCTCCAGCTCACGATCGTTCCGGGCCTCTCGCACCGGGGTGCCACCCGCGCCCTCATCGAGGCCGTGCGCATCCACGCGGACGAGCGGGGCAGCGGGCTGGGGGCTCAGCTGATCGAGTGGGCGATCGAGACCTCGCGCCGGCTCGAATGCCGGATGGTGCAGCTCACGTCCGACAAGACGCGCACCGACGCCCACCGCTTCTACGAACGGCTTGGCTTCAGCGCCTCACACGAGGGCTTCAAGCTGCGGCTCTGACGGCACCGGCGAACCCGAAAGCGCAGGGGTGTGTTTCACGTGAAACCCCCCTGCGCCAGGAATGCCTAGCCGATTCCCCGCCAGCCCTGCGGGTCCACTCCACCGGGCACGGCTGCCTCAGGGTCGTACGGCTGCCGCGTGAACACAAACGAGCCGAGGTCGAGATGGCTCAGGGACCCGTCCTGGCGCCGTACCGGCCGCAGCAGCTCTCCGGCGTAGTACCCCTCCAGTCCCGTCCAGGTGCCGTCACCATGGGAACGGAAGCGGGAGCGCCGACCGCTGCCGGTCAGCGGGGCGAGGGCGAGAAGGCCGTCGGCGGTCACCCGAAGACCGAAGGCGCTGGTTCCCCAGTACCACTGCCCCGTCAGCTCCAGAACCGTTGGATCGATCTCGCGCAGGGGCCGCCAGGGCTCCGGGATCCGTGGTTCCGCCTCGGCCACGATCCGTACCAGGTCGGCGCCCACCGCGCCCAGCAGAGGTCCGCTGGTGCAGTTGGCGAGCACCACCGCGGCCACGTCGTCCTCCACGCTGAGGGTGAGGTTCGCCAGGAAGCCCGGCAGCGAGCCGGAGTGCCCCACCAGGAGCCGGCCGTCGCGCCGCTGGATCTGCAGGCCGAGGCCGTACGTGGACCCGTCCAGTACGTCCGCCGCCTCCGCGGGAGCGGCCGGCGTGCGCATCTCACGTACCGACTCCGCGCTCAGCACCCGGTCGTCACCCGCGGCCAGAAACGCGGCGAACAGCGCCAGATCCCCCGTGGTCGACCACAGCTGGCCGGCCGGCGCCATCCTGCCCAGGTCCTCCAGCGGTTCCGGCAGCATCGCGTCCGCCCACGGATGCACGGCCCAGCCACCGGCATGCGGGGCCTGCGGCTGCGTGCTCGTACGGTGCAGGCCGAGCGGCTCGAGGATCTCGTTGCGCAGCACCTCTTCCCAGGGAGCGCCCCGCACCTGCTCCACCAGAGCGCCGAGCACGGTGTATCCGGGGTTGGAGTAGTGGTGCCGTCGGCCGACAGGGTGCAGAAGGGGCTGCTCGCCGAGCACATCGCCCAGCTCCGGGCGCAGGGTGCCCGGGGTCCGCTCCCACCAGGGTGCCGGGGACTCCGCAGCCAGCCCGGCGGTGTGGGCGAGGAGTTGGGCGATGGTCGCCTCACCCGCGCCAGTGCCGGGCAGATGCTTCTCCAGCGGGTCCCCCAGGTCCAGCAGGCCCTCGTCGCGCAGCCGCATCACCAGGACGGCAGTGAAGGTCTTGGTGATGGACCCGATCCGGTACTGCACGTTCTCGTCCGGTCCGTGACCGTCCACCGAGGTCCGGGCCCCGTGCCAGACGGCTCTGCCGCCCCGCACCACGGAGGCGACCAGCGAGGGCGCCCGGCCCTCGGCCTGGGCGACGGCGATCCGGTGCAGCAGGGCGCGGCGCGTCCCGGGGAGCAGGTCTTCCTGAGATGACGTCATGAGCCCAGTCCATCTGGTGCCACGGCGGACGTCGAGCCCATTTCCCCGGCCGGAAGGTGTTGTTCCGGCCGGGGTGTAGGTTCCGACGGCCGGTGTCATCTGCCGCGTCGCTGACCTGCCAACTCTCTCGATGTCTCAGGCCGTGTCCAGCCGCTCATTCTCACAACCATGTCCAAATCCTCAGAAGCGACAGGAAAAGAGGTTCGTGGCTCCTCCTCTGAGGCATGCCTCGTTGCCCACTACGCCATGTACTACGACCGAGTTCGATGTTGCTCATTGGCAAGCAGAGTCATATGCCCACTAGGCCGAGCGCGACCAGTCGTTCGGACCGGTGGGCAGTGCACTGAGGGGCCGCGCGCATAAAGTCGGCGGCGGTGGGGCAAGTGCCCCACCGCCGCCGAAGCCAGCCCCTTTGTACTCACTCCTAGGGCTTCCGTGTCTCACCCGTGCGCATCAGAACTGTCCTATTTGCTGAGGAGAGACAGCCGGGAGCGTGTCATTCCCTGGTCCCCTCAGCGCTTGGGGAGGAGAGCGTTCATTCGGGTGAAGAGCCGGTTGGCGCGGGCGATCGTGGCGGCGTCGATCTTCGAGATGAGTTCGTTCTGCTCACGGAGGAGGACAGCGGCTGGCCTGTAGTGGTTGAACCGCGTATCGATCTTCCGCTTCTTGAAGACCGACTCAATCTGCCGGACGACGCGGGGGTCCTTGGCGTTGAGATCCGCAGCGGTGATGGGCGTGGCCAACTCGGCGGCATAGGCGCGGTTCACGAGTTCGACGTAGAAGTCACGGTCGAACAGGTCCTCGACATCCGCGTCACCGGCGTCGGTGAACTCGCTGATCTCGACGAGCCCGTTCTTGGAGAGCTGGTCGTTGTCGCGGAGTCGCTGGACGGCACCGACGTCCTTGGTGCTGGAGTCGATGAGGACGGCAACGTTCAGCTTGTTCGCGCCGAGGAGGGTCACGAAGGTGGACAGCTTGCCGGAGCCGCCAATGGGGGTCTTCACCCAGCGCGGGTCGAGCCCGGTGGAGCCGTTCGCCTCGGCAAGATCCGTGAGAACGTCCAGATAGATCAGATCGCTGGGGCCTTCGAGGAGCAGGATGTGCTCTCCCACGAACAGCGTCTGAGTCATCTCGATGCCCATCGCGGTCAGCAGGGGGAAGGCGGTGTCCTCGTCGGCCTTGAAGATCTCAGAGGAGACCTTGGCGCCGCCTCGCTCCATGTCGATCACGGTTCGGACGCGGTTGAGGTGGTCGGGATCGACCATGAAGGGCGAGTGCGTCGTGTAGAGGACCTGGTGCTTCGGCGCGAGGCGGTCGTCGACCAGACGAAGGAAGTCCTCCTGGGCGCGTCCGTGGAGAGAAAGGCCGGGTTCGTCGAGCAGAAGGATCAGGTCGGTGGTTCCGGCTGCCTCCAGCTCGTTGAAGTAGGCGAGGAAGGAGAAGAACCAGACGAATCCGCGGGACCGCTCATCGAAGGGCACGGATGCGCGGTGGCGGCGGTTGAAGACCCGGACCTGCAGGATCGGGCCCTGGTCGAAGGGGGCCAGGGCGCCCGGTTCCGGCGCGAGGGTCTTCAGTTGGACTTCCAGCTCCGTGTTCTGCGACCAGTACTCGAAGACCTCGTCGGAGATGACGTTGCCCGAGTTCTCCAACTCGCGGATGAGCCGTTCGTGCTGGTCGGAGTCGTTGAACTCCTCGGGAGATACGCCGGCCATGTCGAGAAGGCTTAGCAGTGCCCGCTCCCCTCGCGTGACATCGCCGGCATCGCTGCGTCGGATCAAGTCTGGGAGCGAGACCTTGCCGGGCATGGAGTCGTAGTCGTCGAAGTAGACGAACGTCGGCATCCACTTACTCGCGTAGGCGTCGATCAGGTGCAGCACCACGCTGCTGTCGCGCCATTCGCGGATGCGCTCGGCCAGAGCGCTGGCGTCCGAGGAGCTCTCGTCCAGTTCGTCCAGGGCGTCGAGCAGATCCTTGACCGTCTTCGCGCCGCTGAGCGCCTTGGCCGCCGCTGCGGGCAGGTCGAGAGCCGAGCGCAGGTGGTCGACGATGGCCGCTTCGTTGTAGGGGAGCGTGAACCGCTTGATGGGGTCGCGGTAGCCGATGGTGACCTGGAACTCCGGGCTGCGCAAGGCCTTCGGTCCCAGTTCGTCCACGATCTGCTTCATCTCCGCCTCATTGAAGCGGAAGGTTGCGCGGACCACGGGAATCTGCTTCCCGTCGGGGAGCCGCTTGCGCTCCCGGGTCTTGCGGGCCGGGAAGTCGATCACCTCGTCGAACTTCACGTCCTCGACCGGCTTGAGCCGGTAGAGGGCCTGCAGCAGCGTGGTCTTGCCTGACTCGTTCTTGCCGACCAGACAGGTGACGTCGTCTTCGATGTCGAAGGTCTCGGAGTCCTCGATGGACCGGTAGTCGGTGACGCGGGCCTTTATCAGGTGCACGTTCTGGGGTCCTTCCTCGTGTTTCGCGAGGAGGCCCGGTGTGCCGTGATCGGCGAGGCAATGATCACAAACTCCGGCACTGAGTGCCTTCGGCGTTGTGTTCGAGGTAGGTTCCAAATGCCAGTAAGGAAGAGACCCCGGTGCCCGTCGACCTCGACGCCACCGGGGTCCTCTTTGAGCTAGATCTGAGGGTACCGTCCCCCACTGACAGTCCTTCACTATTTGTCTTCCCGCGGGCTGTAACCCCAAGCTGAGGAGAGAATTGCCCCCTGATCAGCTTCCGTCTGTTCTCCGAAGCGGGGTGTTGCTGGCAGCCTGGTCTGGAAAGGCTTTGTTGATCACTCTCTTCGCTCGCCTTCCCAGTGCTGTGAGCCGCATGGGACGTCCGCGGACCGCTCGTTCCAGTAGCGGCCCGCCAAGATCTCGCTCCAGTCGGTTGATCTGCCCGACGAGAGTGAACCGCTTGACGTTCAGAGCGTCTGCTGCGGCGCCGAGGGTGGGGTAGGAGGCCGCGGCGGCAAAGTTGCGGAGGTGTTCACGACCGCCCCGGCGTTCGAGTGCCAGCCGAAGTAAGGGTGGTGCGGTAGCGCCGTCGGCGAGGGCTCGGAGGGCTGGGTTGTGGCCGGCTCCGCCGCGGCGGGTCGGGATCTGGTGGTGTCTCGCCCAGCGAGCCATCGATGTGGGACTCATGCCGGTCTCGCGGGCGAGGTCCGCGAGAGGTCGACGGTGAACCGTGTACTGCTCGTGGAGCCATTCCCTGGTGATGGGCTTCGCCCGGCTTGTTCTGCCCGTAGGACGCAGGGCGATGTCGTACTCACAGGTGAGAGCGGTGACCACACTGATGCTGATACCTGTTGCCTGGGAGATGCGGCGGATGGACAGCCGTTCATCGATGTAGAGACGCCGCAGTTCAGACTCCGGTAGCTGTGCCCGGGCCACTGCACTGATGTGACCTGTCGCCCAGGCCTTACCGGGGGTGATGGGTCGCGGTGGCGGCGGATGCTCGGCGAGGAGATGCTTGACCGCATCGTTGCTTGTGCCGAGGAGGTTGGCCGCTTGCGTGACGGTCATGCGAGGCCGGCCGATGAGCTCGTGCAGGGTCGCGACGCTGACAGCGTCGGGGTTGGTTCCTGGGAGCTCGAGTCCTTTCAGGAGCGTGGTGTCTGGCTGCCAGGTGAGTGGCTCGTCGTGGATGCGGTGACGGTCGAGGAAGGATTTGGCTGTGTGGTCGAGCTCGGTTGCCAGGTCCGAGGTCAGATGAGTGGTGAACTCGCTGATCCACTTGCGGGTCTCGGCTTCCGTCACGATCGTCTCAGCTGGCATGAGCTCGGCCGGGAGTCCGCTGATGCGTTCGAAGAGGTGGCTGCGGGCAGCGTGGATTCGCCGCTCACGACCGCGGAATTGCGCTGTGCGTCGGCAGATGTCATCCCACTCTTGAGGGGGCAGGAGGCCGCTGTAGTCAAGGTGGCGTCGGCGTTCGTAGTCGATGGGTGCCGGTTGTGCGTCGAGTTGCTCGGCCAGCAGGGTCATGACGTTCTGCATGACCGTCCACCACGGGGTGCGTCGCAGATACTGCATGACTCTGGAGGCAGCGAGCCCGCTGGTTGCGCTTCCCAGGCGGCTCGAGATCTCTTCCATGTCCAGACGACTGCCGGTGAGGCCGAGCATGCAGGACAGGGCGGGCCTCAGGATGCGCTGATAGTGGCCTGCTGGAGGTGCAATCAGTAGCGACAGCGCTGGCCAGAACACCGCAGGGATCGAGTGAAGTCGACGGTGGGAGTCATGGACGCTGTCCGGGTAGCGGGGCCGGTTTGACGCCGTTCGGTAGCGGAGCTGGTCAGTGCACCTGAGATCGGGGCCGATCGACGCAAGCTGGACGGCCAGCAGTCGCGGGCTTGTGTACTTGCCCCAGGCGGCCATCGTGGTCGGGGTTGCCGGTGTGGTGCTCCTCGGATGGTGTCCGGTGAGCCGGCGAAGCTCGGTGCCCGCCAGCTGGACGTGCTGGCCTCCCAAGATGTGCAGGGCCGCGATGACGCCGGCTGCGGTGCCGGCGGCCGTGGGAGGGGCCATGAACCCGGGCCGGACGGTGGGATTGGTCAGAGAGCGAGGCCCTGACCGCGGTGTTCCGGCTGTGTTGTGGGCATCGAGTACGTCGGATGGGACCAGGGTCGCGAGGAGGTCGCTTCTGGAGGCGGCCAGGATTCGGGAGGCGATCGCTCGGAGGTCGGCCAAGGCATTCAACGAAGGGACCTCGGAACGTTCATAGATGCCGAAGTCTGCGGTCCCCGAGGTGATCGTTTCGCTCACGATCCGTTGTGCAGCCAGGGCCGGGTGTTCGTGCGGAAGCGTCAGCGTGGGCATTTGCGCAAGATCAGCTCGGCAGCGGGGCGACTCCGGGCCGGTGGACCGGTTGGTCGCGGGGTTCGCGCAGTGCCCTGGCTGTGGAATGCCGGCGACGGGGTAGGGGTAGCTTCTCTGCAGGCAGCCGCAGTGCGGACAGGTGTCTGCCAGAAGCCTGTGGTGTTGGAGGCAGGCGAAGGACCAACCGAGCCGCCATTCCAGCTGCCATCGTCCGCCGGAAGCTGCCAGGCAGTCGGGGCAGTAGCGGGAGCCGCTGCCTCGGCCCCAGAGGACCCAGCGTTTGACCTGTCGGGTGCGGTGATCAAGTAGCAGAGCTCGCTGGTCGTAGTGGGCCAGGGTTGCTGCGATGACCTGCTCGGGATCGATGCCGCAGGTATACGCAATGTCGTTGACCTCCGCGGGTCGGAGGAGCTGGACCCAGTCGCGCGGAATGTCGGCTTCTGATTCCGTCTTTCGTCTTGCTCTGGCATGACGGGCCAGCCCCAGCTGGGGCAACAGTTCGCCCATGGGTGTGTGGAGCCTGTGGGCCATCGCCTCGAACCACGAGTCGAGTGCCTCTCCTGGAAGAGGCACGACCCTGATGGAGAATGTGCGCAAAGCGGGACGGCTCATGATGCTGTGCAACGCTGGAGTTTCGGGAGGCTGGTCAGTTTGTTCTTCTCAAAGGCCAGTTGAAGCTCTTGGCGGGCCTCCTCGGAGGCTGCGTCGTTCTTCACCCGGTCCAGCAGTTCCCTGTCCAGGTGTTCCGTACCGGTGCGTACGGCTCTCTGGCAGCCGCGATTGATCAACGTCATGAGTGAACCGATGTGTCCGGTGCTGCGGGCGAAGAGGTAGTCGGACAGGTCGTCCGCGATCATGCCGGGGTGTTTGTTCGCGAGGAGTACGCGTTCCTCGATCGCGAGGAGGGTGTCGCGCCATCCGCAGCGTCCCTGCTCGGTCCTGATGTCGAATGGGTCCATGTCCAGCCGGGTCGTGCGGCGTCCGGTCTGGGCGAGGACCCCGTCCTCATAGGTTGCTCCCTCGCTGAACAGGCCCCGTTTCTCCAGCCCGACTCCGACCAACAAGAGGGTCACCGGGAACTCGTTAGCGATGTATTTGAAGTGGTTGCTGACCTCGATCCCGCTCTTGTTCCTCCACTTCAGAAAGTGCAGATCGTCCACGATCAGCAGCTTCGTTTCCGCGGACAGCACGGAGTCGAGAGCGCGATAGCCGAAGTCAGCCGTGGTGCCGCGGAAGCGGCCGGGGTGCGCGAAGTACTCCAGAATGGCCCGGTTGAAGTCGCGCATCCCGGTGTTACTGGTCAGGCCAACCCGGCAGACGGGCCAGCGTTCATGTCCGTCGTCGGTGTATTTGCCTTCCTCCTTGATGATGCGGCGGTGGAGCTTGCGCGCGAAGGCAAGCACGGCCGTGGTCTTGCCTAGCCCGGGAAAGGCGTCGAGGGCGATCCCGCCCTTGACCTTGTCGCTGTCCTGGTCGTTGCTGTCGAAGATGTCCCAGAGGTCTTCGTGCAGGGCTTTCATCTGCGGAGTTCCGAGCGGGCCGAGGTTCGCGTGCCATTTGCGGCGAGCGCGGTTGTACTCGGCCAGGGCTTCCTCACCCAGCTTCTTCAGCTGCCGGTGGGGCAAGAGATCCGGACGGGTCCGGCGCGGGGCGTCCGCGAGGCGGGCGAAGCCTTCCTTGCGGGACAGCGTGAGGTGATCCAGCCGGGAGCGCAGATCGGCTTCCTCGGCCCGGGCGCGGGTCGGCTTACTCGTCATCGTCGATGTCCTTCAAGGCCGTGGCGTAGAAGTCAAGTTCCTCTTCCACCTCCTCCAGACCGTCGGCATCGTCATCGCCCGCCTCCGCCTCCTGGACGGCCTCGATCGCCGGAGGCGCCGGTTGCTCGGGAAGGGACAGCACGCGGGCGACCGACGGCAGCGAAGTGACGTCGCCGGCCTGCTGCACGGGAAGATCAATGACGACCTGTTCGCGGGAGAGCCTCAGCGCCATCCGCCGTTCGACCAGAGAAGTGCCAAGGCCGAGGTTCCACCGCTTCAGCAGCAGGGCGATGGCGAGCCGGTCGTCGGGATAGGTGTACTCCTTCGCCGCCAGACGCCGGGCGAACTGCAGCGCTTCATCGCTCAGCGGCATGTCGAGGCTGGGCGCGTGTTCCCACTGAAGCGTGTGCCAGACGCGCTTGTGGTCTCGGAAATGGATCCGGGTGACATCGTCGGGGTCCGCGAAGAACTCCAGCCGCCGCTTGTCCAGGTCGATGTTGGAGCTGGCCATGTCCCGCAGCCCGTCGAGGCAGCTGCCGTTGTAGCGGCGGCCGTTGATCTCGACGCCGTAGTGCTGGACCGTGCGCATCGTGACGTCGAGGAACTCCAAGGCCAGATTCGGGTCGCGGGGCACCTCGATGTAGCCCGCCCGCGCGAGCCCGTGCTCGAACATCACCGCCGGGGACAACTCCACCTTCGGCAGGTGCGGATCGACGAGACCCTCGTGTGGCCTGCGGTGATATGTCACCGCGGTCCACTCCCGGATGATCGCCTCCAACTCGTGGTGGAAGAAGAAGGCGTCCTTCTCCGGGTTCAGCCCGCGCGAGTGAATGTCCGGCCCCTTGTAGCCGGGCAACCGCTGAAGCAGGTCTTCCCGCAGGGTTCGGAAATACCGTTCCACCGGCCCCTTGTCCCGGCCCGTGCGCAGCCTTGCCGGCTGCACTGAGATCCCCATCCGGCGGCAGACGCTGGTCAGATGCGCCGACAGGTAGATCTTGCCGTGGTCGACGATCAACGTCTCGGGCGCCACTTTCGGGCCCCAGACCCCGGTGGCGGGCCCGTGGATGGCCTCGGCCTCTACCAGCACCCCGCGCGGAATGCCGTGTTCGGGCCAGGCCGCATCCCTCGGCCAGCTCTCCGGAACCGGCTGAGGACGGTAGGCCTGATAAAGGACTGCCGCCGCGTCGATCGCCTTCGTCGACACCGGAGTCACCCGCAGGCCGATGATGCAGCGGGTGTACCAGTCCATCGCGATCGTCAATTCCGCCTGCATCCACCGCAGCGTCACCGGGTCCAGCGCGAACACGTCCAGCCGCGTGGTGTCCATCAACACGTACTCGCCCGGCCTCGTGGGCCGCAGCTTCCCGTAGACCCCCTTCGGGCGATCGGCGATGTCACGGTTGCGCTGCATGCTCAGCCGGAATGTCGGATGACGCCGCTCCAGCTCCTGCATCCACCGGTAGGCCGTCGTCCGTGGCGGCACCGGCACCTTGACCAGCTTGAACTTGGCCTTGACGCGGGCCTCGACTTCCTCCAGCACCACCTTCACCGAGGGCCGTGACTCCTCCTTGTACTCCTTCAGCACTTCCTCCGCAGCCTCGACCCAGCGTGGATCGGCGTTGCCCAGCCCGCTGTCCGCCCGCGCAGTCTTCAGCACCAGCCCGGCCTCGCCCAGCTCCCGGAAGGCCCGCGCCCACCGGCGCACTGTCCGCTCGGTCACCCCTAGTTCCGCCGCTTTGGCCTCATACCGAGCTCGCAGGGGCAGGTCAGGGACGTACTGCGGGCGCGGCTCATCCGGCCGTGGGAGGTCCTCGCTGCCGGAGCGGTAGCCCGTCAGCATCTCCCGGACATGCTCGGCTCGCTCCAGGACGTCCTTCTTCTCGTCCTTGGTCAGCCGGTTCAGCACCACCGCCGCGAGGTCCTCGTCATCGGTGGAAGACGGGCCCGCACTGTCGTGGATCAGCTCGGCGCGGTCCGAGGTCAGTAGCTCACGCAGCGACATGCGAGCCAGCCTGTCGCGCCCGTCCTTAAGGACGACCTGCATGCCCGTGGCCAGGCTGGCGAACTCCACGACCTCGACCGTCTCGCCGTCCAGCCGGAAGTGCGTCCCGACCCCGAGCCTGGTCCCGGCCCCGTTCATGCGGCCGTCCGCAGCATGTGCGCCGAGCTCAGCGGCCGGTCCAGCGCGGTCGTCACATGCCCAGACCACAGCAGGTGCAGTACTGCCGACTTCACCAGCGGCCGAGGACACTGCGGGAGCAGCCGGAAAGCATCGCCCAGCGACATCCCATCCAGATCCGCAGCCCGCAGCGCGGACACCAGATCCGGGTCGAACAGCCAGGCGCGGCGGTAGCCGGCGAGGAAACGGACGTTCTCCAGCACGAACGGATCCGGTTCACTCCACACCTCGTACTGCCACCCGCGCGAAGTGACCGCCTCCCGCGTCCAGGCGAACGTGAACGCGATCTCCGGCTTCTCAAGCCGGTAGCGCGGCTTGACGTCCACGACCACCGGCCCGTCATCCTTCACCAGCAGATAGTCCGGGATGTGCTTGCGAACCTTGCCGTCCACGTCGGCCTTGAGCATGAACGGCTGGGCGATGATGTGCCGCACCTCCGGGGCAAAGTCGGCGAACAGCAGCCGCCCCAGCTCCAGCCGCGACTCGTAGATCACGTGGTCGCCCACTGTCGCCGACCAGTACGTGCCCGAATAGTGCTGCTGCCCCTTGTACCAGCGGAACATCCGCCACGGCCGGGCCTCCCGCAGCAGCCCGAGTGGCACCGACGGCCACTCCAGGTCCTCCACCACGGACTCGTCACCACACCGGACACTCAGCCATACCGGCGCGGCCGCCGCTGTACCCATCGGACCACCAACCCCGCGTTTCCCGAGGCGGCCCCTCTGGCCGCGTAACGCCGGGGTCCTGCCCCGGCCACGCGCACAGACGCTGACCGGAGCGGTCCTGTACACAAAGAGGGGAACTACTCGCTCCCGGGGCATGAATCCCATCCCCCCTGTCCTTTTGGCCACGCGGTGGACATCGCCGGTGGGAAAAGGACACGGGATCTGGGATCCCACACGGGGCCGGGATCAGGTCTGGGCCATGTCCACGAACCGGGAGTAGTGGCCCTGGAAGGCGACCGTGATGGTGGCCGTGGGGCCGTTGCGGTGCTTGGCCACGATCAGGTCGGCCTCGCCCGCGCGCGGGGACTCCTTCTCGTAGGCGTCCTCGCGGTGCAGCAGGATGACCATGTCGGCGTCCTGCTCGATGGAGCCCGACTCACGCAGGTCCGAGACCATGGGCTTCTTGTCGGTGCGCTGCTCGGGGCCACGGTTGAGCTGGGAGAGCGCGATGACCGGGATCTCCAGCTCCTTGGCGAGGAGCTTGAGGTTACGGGACATGTCCGAGACCTCCTGCTGGCGGCTCTCGGCGCGCTTGGAGCCGCCGGACTGCATCAGCTGGAGGTAGTCGATGACGACCAGCTTCAGGTCGTTGCGCTGCTTCAGTCGCCGGCACTTGGCGCGGATCTCCATCATCGACAGGTTGGGAGAGTCGTCGATGTACAGGGGGGCGGCCGAGACGTCCGGCATGCGGCGGGCGAGCCGTGTCCAGTCCTCGTCGGTCATCGTGCCGGACCGCATGTGGTGCAGGGCGACCCGGGCCTCGGCGGACAGCAGACGCATGGCGATCTCGTTGCGGCCCATCTCGAGGGAGAAGATGACGCTCGGCAGGTTGTGCTTGATCGAGGCGGCCCGCGCGAAATCCAGTGCGAGCGTCGACTTGCCCATGGCGGGCCGGGCGGCGATGACGATCATCTGACCGGGGTGCAGGCCGTTGGTCAGCGAGTCGAAGTCGGTGAAGCCGGTCGGCACACCGGTCATCTCGCCGCTGCGCGAGCCGATCGCCTCGATCTCGTCGAGGGCGCCCTCCATGATGTCGCCGAGCGGCAGATAGTCCTCGCTGGTGCGCTGCTCGGTGACGGCGTAGATCTCGGCCTGGGCGCGGTTGACGATCTCGTCCACGTCGCCGTCGGCCGCGTATCCCATCTGTGTGATGCGCGTACCGGCTTCGACCAGGCGGCGCAGGACCGCCCGCTCGTGGACGATCTCCGCGTAGTACTCGGCGTTGGCCGCCGTCGGCACGGTCTGGACGAGGCTGTGCAGATACGCGGCACCGCCGACCTTGTTGATCTCACCGCGCTTGGTGAGCTCGGCGGCGATGGTGATCGGGTCGGCCGGCTCGCCCTTGGCGTAGACGTCCAGGATCGCCTGGAAGATCGTCTCGTGCGCGGGCTTGTAGAAGTCGTGGCCCTTGAGGATCTCGACGACGTCGGCGATGGCGTCCTTGGACAGCAGCATGCCGCCCAGCACCGACTGCTCGGCGTCCAGGTCCTGCGGCGGCACCCGCTCGAAGGAGGAGCCACCGCCGTCCCAGGAGCCGTTCTCCCGGCCCCGGTCGTGCTGTTCGTCACGACCCCGGCCGCCGTCACCGCGTCGACGGGAGGCCGGCAGGCGATCACTGGGTCCGGCGTCGGCCCACGGATCGTCCAAGGGCTCGGAAATGCTCACCGAGCCACCTCCTCCCGTCCGCGCGGCGGACCTCGCCGTGTCCTCTTTTGTACGGCACGACACTGACAACTGAGAGGCCCAACTCCGGTTCCGACGCGTCGGTTTTGTGTGGATTCCAGGGCCGAGGAAAGGGTGCCTTCGAAGGACGCTCTCCGGGCCTCGGGAAGGAGCGGGCGCCGGACAACGGTAGGCCCGTCGGCACCGTCAGCCAATCTGGTTATCCACAGGCCATGTGGACGACGGCCCGGATGCTGTGGAGAACTCGCCGAAACCTGTGCACGACCCGGTGGACAGCCCTGTGAACAAGACCTCGCTCCCACCCATAACCCGCCCTTGACCTGCAGCTTTACCGTCCACCGGCTGTGCAGAAGAAAAACTTCCCCCGTCGGGCCGAGATTGCTTCGAACGGTGCCCGAATCGACACGCCGCGATCGAAAAAGTAAGGGGTGATAGCCAGTTGCATCGCTTACCTGTGGACGATTAGATTAGTGCTCATGACACAGGCTCCCGCGATGCCCGAGGCCACCCGCCGGCGCCACGATCGAGAGATCGTGGCGTTGGCCGTCCCTGCCTTCGGCGCGCTCGTCGCGGAGCCCCTCTTCGTCATGGCGGACAGTGCCATCGTCGGACATCTCGGGACCGCCCAGCTCGCCGGTCTCGGTGTCGCCTCGGCCCTGCTCACCACCGCGGTGAGCGTCTTCGTCTTCCTGGCTTACGCCACCACCGCGGCCGTGGCCCGGCGCGTCGGCGCCGGAGATCTGCAGGCCGCCATCCGCCAGGGCATGGATGGCATCTGGCTGGCGCTGCTCCTCGGCATCGCCGTCATCGCCGTCGTCCTCCCCCTGGCGCCGGGCATCGTGGACCTCTTCGGCGCCTCGGCGACCGCCGCTCCCTATGCCACGACCTATCTGCGCATCTCCTCGCTGGGCATCCCGGCGATGCTGATCGTCCTCGCCGCCACCGGAGTCCTCCGCGGGCTGCAGAACACCAGGACCCCGCTCTATGTCGCCGTCGCGGGCTTCCTCGCCAACGGCGCGCTCAACGCCGGGCTCGTGTACGGCGCGGGACTCGGCATCGCCGGTTCGGCCTGGGGAACCGTCGTCGCCCAGTGCGGCATGGCCGCCGTCTATCTCTCCGTGGTCGTGCGCGGGGCACGTCGGCACGGGGCTTCCCTCCGCCCCGACGTGCCCGGCATCAGGGCCTCGGCTCAGGCAGGCGTTCCGCTCCTGGTCCGTACGTTGTCGCTGCGGGCGATCCTCGTGATTGCCACGGCGGTCGCGGCGCATCTGGGCGACGCCGACATAGCCGCCCACCAGATCACCCTGTCCCTGTGGAACCTGCTGGCCTTCGCTCTCGACGCGATTGCGATCGCAGGACAGGCCATCATCGGCCGCTACCTCGGAGCGAACGACGCCCGAGGGGCCCGTGAGGCCTGCCGTCGCATGGTCCAGTGGGGCATCGCCACCGGTGTGGTCCTCGGCCTTCTCGTAGTGTCGGCCCGTCCGCTCTTCCTGCCGTTGTTCACGAGTGACCCCGTGGTCAAGGACGCCGCCCTGCCCGCACTGCTGATGGTGGCGCTCTCGCAGCCGATCTGCGGGATCGTCTTCGTGCTGGACGGCGTCCTGATGGGCGCCGGCGACGGGCCGTACCTGGCCGGAGCCATGGTCGTCACCCTCGCCGTGTTCGCCCCGGCCGCCCTGCTGGTCCCCGCCCTCGGCGGAGGTCTCACTGCACTGTGGGCCGCGATGACCCTCATGATGACCACCCGCTTGCTGACGTTGTGGCTGCGTACGCGGTCGGGGCGCTGGATCGTGACCGGCGCGACCCGATGACCGTACCGGCGTAACGGACCCGCTGGTTTCGACCCCACGGCCCGCCCCCGTTTCGGCCTGATGGCACCTGCCCCGGCCTCGGGGCGTAGCGCCCGACCCGGCTTCGCCGTGTAGCACCGGCCCCGGTTTCACGTGAAACATCCCACGCCTCGCGCGCAGTGTCTCCGAGGCACGGACACGCGCGCAGTGTCTCCGGCCCACGGACATGCAAAAGGGGGCCGCCCCGCAAGGGACGGCCCCCTTCTCAGCCGTTCAAGCCGAGCGCAGCGTCAGGCCGCGACGACCTCGATGTTGACCTTGGCGGCAACCTCGGGGTGCAGACGCACGGACGTCTCGTGGGCGCCCAGGGTCTTGATCGGCGCGCCGAGCTCGATGCGGCGCTTGTCGACCTCGGGGCCACCGGAAGCCTTGATCGCGGACGCGATGTCGGCCGGGGTGACGGAACCGAAGAGACGGCCGGACTCGCCGGAGCGGACGGCCAGGCGAACCTTGACGCCCTCGAGCTGGGCCTTCACCTGGTTGGCCTGCTCGATGGTCTGGATCTCGTGGATCTTGCGGGCGCGGCGGATCTGCTCGACGTCCTTCTCGCCACCCTTGGTCCAGCGGATAGCGAACTTCCGCGGGATCAGGTAGTTGCGAGCGTAACCGTCCTTGACGTCGACGACGTCGCCCGCGGCACCGAGGCCGGTGACCTCGTGGGTGAGGATGATCTTCATGAGTCGGTCACCCTTCCCTTAGCGCGCGGTGGACGTGTAGGGCAGCAGCGCCATCTCACGGCTGTTCTTCACGGCCGTGGCGACGTCACGCTGGTGCTGCGTGCAGTTGCCGGTCACGCGGCGGGCACGGATCTTGCCGCGGTCGGAAATGAACTTCCGCAGCATGTTCGTGTCCTTGTAGTCCACGTACGTGACCTTGTCCTTGCAGAATGCGCAGACCTTCTTCTTCGGCTTGCGCACAGGCGGCTTCGCCATGGTGTTTCTCCTGTGTGATCAAGAAGTGTGGGTACGGCCCGTCCTTGGCCCGAGGACCTGTGGTCCGAGGACCTAGAAGGGGGGCTCGTCCGAGTAGCCGCCACCGCCGCCGGAGCCTCCGCCCCAGCCGCCGCCACCCTGCTGGCCGCCGGCGGGAGCGCCGGTCGCCCAGGGGTCGTCGGCCGGAGCGCCGCCGCCCTGCTGGCCGCCACCGGGGCCTCCGCCCCAGCCGCCGCCACCCTGGCCGCCACCGCCGCCGTAACCGCCCTGGCCACCGCGGGCGCCACCGGCGGTCTTGGTGACCTTGGCCGTGGCGTTGCGCAGGCTGGGGCCGACTTCCTCGACGTCCAGCTCGTAGACCGTGCGCTTGACGCCCTCACGGTCCTCGTAGGACCGCTGCTTCAGCCGGCCCTGCACGATGACGCGCATGCCTCGCTGGAGCGACTCGGCGACGTTCTCCGCCGCCTGACGCCAGACCGAGCAGGTCAGGAACAGGCTCTCGCCGTCCTTCCACTCGTTCGTCTGGCGGTCGAAGGTGCGGGGGGTGGACGCGACACGGAACTTCGCGACCGCCGCACCGGACGGGGTGAAGCGCAGCTCGGGGTCGTCGACAAGATTGCCGATGACCGTGATGACGGTCTCGCCTGCCATGGGGGAACCTCTCGGCGGGTTTGCTGCTCTGGCTGCTTGCTGGCTACTCGAATCCCGAGATCAGCTGAGCGAAGGGCTCAGTGGGTCTCGGGGCGGAGGACCTTGGTCCGGAGGACCGACTCGTTCAGGTTCATCTGGCGGTCGAGCTCCTTGACGACCGCAGGCTCGGCCTGCAGGTCGATGACCGAGTAGATGCCCTCGGGCTTCTTCTTGATCTCGTAGGCGAGACGACGACGGCCCCAGGTGTCGACCTTCTCAACCTTGCCGCCGCCGTTACGGACGACGGACAGGAAGTTCTCGATCAGCGGGGAGACAGCGCGCTCCTCGAGATCGGGGTCGAGGATGACCATCACCTCGTAGTGACGCATGTGGAACCCACCTCCTTTGGACTCAGCGGCCACGGTCGTTCCGTGGCAGGAGGGTTGTGATGCGTACGCAACGGTATCGGCCGCCACTGACAATCGGGGGCCTGTGAGGGGATCCCGCAGTGTTACCTGGGCAGGCGTGGGCAGACACCGGTGCAGACGGTACAGACTACCCGCACACCCGCTTCCGGTTGAAATCCGGCCCTGAACACCGTCACCCTGTACACGTCGGGTGTGTAGGGCGCTACTATGCGCCGCCTTCCGCAGGAGGTGCCCATGGCACAGGCATTGCATCCCAACGTCGCCGGTTCCCTCTTCGCCACGGACGGCAAGCGCCGCCCGCTTCAGGACACCCTGATGGTGGTGACGTTCGTCCTCGGGTTCCTGTCCTTCATCACATCCTTCTTCCACGGCCTCCACCTGCTGTCCTCGTGGACCGGGCTGGTGGGACTCGGCACCGGCATCTACGGGCAGTGGATCTCCGTGACCACCCGGGAGCGCTTCGTTCTGATCCTGGGTCTCGGCGCCGCGGGGGTCGGTTTCCTGATCAGCATGGCGCACGGGGGGCTGTTCGGCGGCCTCGTCAGCGGCTGACGGCCGGACGACGTCCGCCCGACGTCCTTTTTCACCGCACGGGCCCGCCCCGGCCACGTATCCGGCCGGGGTGGAGGCCCGTACGCCCAGTCGGGGCGCTCGCGGGGCGCAGTAGGCTTCGGCGCGAGAGCCGGAGCCCCTGACCCATGGGGACACACCAGCCCGAGGAGCGCCCCGACATGAGCCTGACCCTGAGGACCATCAGCCGCGAGCAACATCTGGCCTACATCCAGAGCCTGCCGTCGGCGAGCCACATGCAGGTTCCGGCCTGGGCCGATGTGAAGGCGGAGTGGCGCTCGGAGAACCTCGGCTGGTTCGACGACCGCACCGGCGAGCTGGTCGGCGCCGGCCTGGTCCTCTACCGCCAGCTGCCCAAGATCAAGCGCTATCTCGCCTATCTGCCGGAAGGCCCGGTCATCAACTGGTTCGCGCCGAACCTGGACGACTGGATCCAGCCGATGCTGGCGCACCTGAAGCAGCAGGGCGCCTTCTCGGTGAAGATGGGGCCGCCCGTGATCATCCGGCGCTGGAACGCCGACACGATCAAGAGGGGTATCCAGGACCAGGACGTCAAGCGCCTGCGCGACCTGGAGGCCGACTTCATCGAGCCGCGCGCCTTCGAGGTGGCGGACAAGCTGCGCCGTATGGGCTGGCAGCAGGGCGAGGACGGCGGCGCCGGCTTCGGTGACGTACAGCCGCGCTACGTCTTCCAGGTGCCGCTGGCCAACCGCTCCCTGGAAGAGGTCCACAAGAACTTCAACCAGCTGTGGCGGCGTAACATCAAGAAGGCCGAGAAGGCCGGCGTCGAGGTCGTCCAGGGCGGCTACCAGGACCTGCCCGAGTGGCAGCGGCTGTACGAGATCACCGCGGTGCGCGACCACTTCCGGCCCCGCCCGCTGTCGTACTTCCAGCGCATGTGGACGGCCCTCAACACCGAGGACCCCAACCGGATGCGCCTGTACTTCGCCCGCCACAACGGCGTGAACCTGTCCGCGGCGACGATGCTGATCGTCGGCGGGCACGTCTGGTACTCCTACGGCGCCTCGGACAACATCGGCCGTGAGGTGCGGCCCTCGAACGCGATGCAGTGGCGGATGCTGCGCGACGCCTATGCGCTCGGCGCCACCGTCTACGACCTGCGCGGCATCTCCGACTCCCTGGACGAGACGGACCACCTGTTCGGTCTGATCCAGTTCAAGGTCGGCACCGGCGGTCAGGCGGCCGAGTACCTGGGCGAGTGGGACTTCCCGCTGAACAAGCTGCTCCACAAGGCACTCGACATCTACATGTCGCGCCGCTGACCCGCGGCCGTTTGGTTCCATAGGGTCACAGCTTCCACACCTCTGATACACCGCAGCCACGAGAAAGGTTCCGGTCCGGCCATGGCGCTCACGCTCTACGTCGACACCGCGCGCTGGCGGGCGCACCACAAGCACGTGCAGGAGCAGTTCCCGGGTCTCGTCCCGGTCTGCAAGGGCAACGGCTACGGCTTCGGGCACGAGCGGCTGGCGGAGGAGGCCACGCGACTGGGCGCGGACCTGCTCGCCGTCGGCACCACCTACGAGGCCGCGCGCATCAAGGACTTCTTCGGCGGTGACCTGCTGGTGCTGACGCCGTACCGGCGCGGCGAGGAGCCCGTGCCGCTGCCCGACCGGGTGGTGCGCTCGGTGTCGTCGGTCGACGGCGTGTACGGCCTCGTCGGCGCGCGTGTCGTCATCGAGGTGATGTCCTCGATGAAGCGCCACGGCATCAGCGAGCAGGACCTGCCCCAGCTGCACCAGGCCATAGAGAACGTCCGGCTGGAGGGCTTCGCCATCCACCTGCCGCTGGACCGCACCGACGGGTCCGACGCCGTCGAGGAGGTCATCGGCTGGATGGACCGGCTGCGCGCGGCCCGGCTGCCGCTGCACACGATGTTCGTCAGCCACCTCAAGGCCGACGAACTCGCCCGGCTCCAGCAGCAGTTCCCGCAGACCCGGTTCCGCGCCCGCATCGGCACGCGGCTGTGGCTGGGGGACCACGAGGCCACCGAGTACCGCGGCGCCGTCCTGGACGTCACACGCGTGGCCAAGGGCGACCGGTTCGGCTACCGGCAGCAGAAGGCGGCCTCCGACGGCTACCTGGTGGTCGTCGCGGGCGGTACGTCGCACGGGGTGGGCCTGGAGGCCCCGAAGGCCCTGCACGGCGTCATGCCGCGCGCCAAGGGCGTCGCACGGGCCGGCCTCGCCACGGTCAACCGGAACCTTTCTCCGTTCGTCTGGGGTGGCAAGCAGCGCTGGTTCGCCGAGCCCCCGCACATGCAGGTCTCGATCCTGTTCGTCCCCGCGGACGCTCCGGAACCGAAGGTCGGCGACGAGCTGGTGGCCCATCTGCGGCACACCACCACGCAGTTCGACCGGCTCGTGGACCGCTGAGCCCCGCCCCCGCTCAACCGGGAAGCCCTGCGCAATCAGCGAAAAGGCCGCTGTACACGACAGCGAGAAGGCCGTACGCGCATCCCGCGTGTACGGCCTTCTTCATTTCTGTCCGACAGTATGTTCGCTCAGAGCGAACCATCCTCCATGGAGGCGGACGCCGGCCTGCCCCAGTCCACCTGGGCCCCTTCGAAGTGCGCGGCGTGCCGCGGCGGGTGAGCTGCGGCGCCGAGCACGAAGACGTCCTCCGCGCCGTCGAGCACCCCACCCGAGGGGTCGTCGTCGCCCGAGCGGCGCACGACGTCCCGCTCCGGCATGAGGATGTCCCGTACGACGACGGCGCACAGGTACAGCGTGCCCACCAGGTGCAGCACGATCGCCCAGTGATAGCCGTGCGTCGGCAGCCCCTTGTGGGCGTCACCGCTGGTCGTGTACGCGAGGTACATCCAGATGCCGAGGAAGTACGCCACCTCGCACGCCTGCCAGATCAGGAAGTCACGCCACTTGGGCCGTGCGAGGACCGCCAGCGGCACCAGCCACAGGACGTACTGCGGCGAGTAGACCTTGTTGGTGACGATGAAGGCCGCCACGATCAGGAAGGCCAGCTGGGCGAAGCGCGGCCGGCGCGGCGCGGTGAAGGCCAGCGCGGCGATGCCGAGGAAGGACAGCACCACCAGCACCATCGCGGCGGCGTTCACAAAGCCGGTGCTCGGCGGGTTGCTGGAGTTCTGGGCCCAGATCAGCCAGAACGAACCGAAGTCGACGCCCCGCTCCTGGCTGAACGTGTAGAACTTCGACCACCCCGGGAACGCGGACAGCATCACCGGCAGGTTCACCGCGAGCCAGGCGATCACCGCGCCGCCCACAGCCTGTGCGTACTCCCGCCATTTGCCGGCGCGCCAGCACAGCAGGAGCAGGGGGCCCAGCAGGAACACGGGATAGAGCTTGGCGGCCGTGGCGAGGCCCAGGAGGACGCCGAAGGCGACAGGACGGCTCCGGGACCACATCAGCATCGCGGCGGCCGTGAGCGCCACCGCCAGAAGGTCCCAGTTGATGGTCGCGGTGAGCATGAAGGCGGGCGCCAGGGCGACCAGCAGGCCGTCCCAGGGGCGGCGGTGGTGGGTGCGGGCCACGCAGACGGCGATGACGGCCGCGCACACCATCAGCATCCCGGCATTGACGAACCAGTACCACTGCTCCTGGTGCTGGATGCCGCCGCTGTGGGGGGTGAGCCAGGACGCCACCTCCATGAACAGGCCGGTCAGCACCGGGTACTCGAGGTAGCCCATGCCTCCGGACATGTCGTCCGGCAGCTTGTCGTAGTACGGCACGAGATGGTCGGCGAATCCGCGGCCCTGGTAGAGGTGCGGAATGTCGGAGTAGCAGGCCTTCGTGTACTGGCTGCTCGCGCCGAAGAACCAGGCGCTGTGATAGCAGGGCGCCTTCTGGACCAGGCCGAGGGCGAACATGCCGATCGCCACGAGCGCCACCACCCGTACGGGGGTCCACCAGGAGGTCCCGAGCAGCGCGCGCCGCCCCAGAGGACCGCCGATCAGCTCGCTGCCGGCCCGGGCGATCTCGTCCTCACTGGTCGGACGCACCGGTTCTGCCGTGGCGGGCCGCACGGGCTCGGGCTCGTACCTGCTCGCAGGCGTCATCTCTGCACTGGGCATGGGGCACATCCTGCCGTACCTGTCTAGGAAAACGTCGTGGGCCGCCGCACCTGGTGAAGTGCGGCGGCCCATGTTTCACGTGAAACACCCGTGGCGGTCGAAATGCTCGCCAACCGGTCAGGCGTGGCGGCTAACCGGTCTTACCGCCGAAGAGGCCCCCATTGCCATTGCCCCGGGTGTTGCCTCCGGCCCCAGTCGTGTCCGTGACGCTCGGCGACGGATCGGTGCCTCCTGTGGTGCCACCCGTGTCCGTACCGCCGTTGGCACCGCCGTTGGCGCCACCGTTGCCGTTGCAGTTGTTGGTCCAGCTCCACTGGCAGGTGTTGCTCGCCGACGGGGACGGAGCCGAGGACGACACGCTGGGCGACGGGGACGGCGACGGGCTCGCCGTCCGGCTCTGGCTGACCGAGGGGGTCGGTGCCGGACTCGGCTCGGCGTTGAGCACCTTACCGATGGGCTCCGGAGTCGGGAACTTCATGACCGGCTCGTTCGCCAGCGCCTGGGCCATGTAGTCGTGCCAGATCTCGGCCGGGAACGAGGCACCGTGGATCTTCTCCTGGCCACCCGTTCCGTACATCTCCAGGAACGTCCGGTTCTTGTTCTTCGCGTTGTCGTCCAGCCGGAACATGCTGATCGCGGTCGACAGCTGAGGGGTGTAGCCGACGAACCACGCGGACTTGTTGCCGTCCGTGGTACCGGTCTTACCGGCGACCTCGCGACCGGGGAGCTGCGCGTGGGTACCGGTGCCCTTTTCCACCACGGTCCTCAGCACGTCGGTCACGTTGTCGGCGACCTGCGGGGTGAAAGCCTCCGTGGACTTGTCCCGGTGCTGGAAGACCACACCGTCCTTGTCGCTCACCTTCACGACGGAGTAGGGGTCACGCTGCTGACCGCTGGCCGCGAAAGTGCCGTACGCGGAGGCCATGCGAATGGCGCTCGGGTCCGACGTACCGATCGAGAAGGAGGGGTAGTTTGAGCTGGCGAGGCTGCTCTCGAGAATGCCGGCGTCCATGGCACTCTCCTTGACCTTGTCCAGTCCCACGTCCATGCCGAGCTGGACGTAGGCGGAGTTGACCGAGTACTGCATCGCCTCGCGGAGGTCGATCTTGTAGTTCGGCGGGTCTCCGACGGACTCACCGCCGTCGTTGGTCTGCAGCCACTCCTTGCCGTCCTTGTCGGTCCAGACCGTCCCGTCGTAGTTCTTGATCTTGAGCTTGTTCTTGCCGCTGTACAGGCTCTTGGGGGAGACGACCGTACGAGCGTCCTGCGGCTGCGACTCCGGACCGTGCGGGTTGCGCACACCCCACTTCATGGCCGCCGCCAGGACGAACGGCTTGAACGTCGAACCCACCTGGGCACCGGTCGAGTCCGCGTTGTCGGTGAAGTGCTTGGTCGCGTCCTCGCCGCCGTAGATGGCCTTGATGGCGCCCGTGGCCGGGTCCACGGAAGCCCCACCGAACTGGACGTGGGTGTCCGTGTCGGGGCGCTGCTTCGGTTTGATGTTCGCCTTCTGGACCTTCTTCACAGCGGCTTCCAGCTGGTTGACCTTCTTCTTGTCGAAGGTCGTGTAGATCTGGTAGCCGCCCTTCTGCAGATCGTCCGCGGTGATGTGCGTGGCCGGGTTGTTGACCAGGTACGCCTTGGCGAGGTCGACGAGATAGCCGATCTGGCCTCCCAGCTGGCCGTTCGACCGGGGGTTCTGGATCTTGGGGAGGGTTGTGTACTTGGCGCGCTCCGCAGGGCTCAGGTGGCCGTATTTGACCATCTTGTCGAGGGTGTCCTGCATCTGGGCCAGGGCACGCTTGCTGTTGGCCTCCGGGGTCGCCGCGGGATCGAGGGACGTCGCGCCCGCCGGGTCGTAGTACGTGGCGCCCTTGACCATCGCCGCGAGGAAGGCGCACTCGCCCGCGTTCAGCTTCGTGGCGTCCTTGTTGAAGTAGGCCCGGGACGCGGCCTGGAGGCCGTAGGCCCCGCGGCCGAAGTACGTCGTGTTGAGGTAGCCCTCCATGATCTGGTCCTTGGGGACCTGGGCTCCCACCTTGATCGCGACGAAGATCTCCTTGAACTTCCTGGACAGCGTCTGTGCCTGGTCGTTCAGCATCGCGTTCTTGACGTACTGCTGGGTGATGGTCGAGCCACCCTGGGTCTGGCCGCCGCGGGCCATGTTCAGGACAGCACGGGCGATGCCCTTCGGGTCGATGCCGCTGTCCGTCTCGAAGGTCTTGTTCTCCTGCGAGATGACGGCGTAGCGCATGTCCTTCGGGATGCTGGCGAAGTTCATGTTCTGGCGGTTGACCTCACCGCCGGTCGCGACCATCACCGAGCCGTCGGACCAGTAGAAGACGTTGTTCTGCGCCTTGGCGACCGCTGCCTCGTTGGGAACCGTCACCATCGCGTACGCGATGCCCGCCACCGCCACCAGACTTCCGACGAAGCCGATGAACAGCCCGGAGACGAGCTTCCAGGAGGGCACCCAGCGGCGCCAGCCGTACCGGTCGGCCCTGGGGTAGTCGATGATCCGCTTCCTGCCGGGGGCCGTCGCCGCCCGGCCTCTGCCGCGCCCGGGACCGGTCGGGCCGCCGCGCCGGCCGCCCGGACCCGCGTTGTCGGCGCCTCTGCGGCGACTGCCTCTCTGCGCCGCCCGGCGGGCCTCGGCACGGCTGCCGTAGGGGCGCTCCTCACTTCCCGGTCCGCTGCGACCCGACCCATAGGAACTGGACCCATAGGAGTCGGCTGGAGATCCGGTGGCGCCTCGCGGTGCCGCGCGGCGGCCGGAGGACGAGCCGGGCTGGCCGCGTCGGGCCGCGGCACGTCCGCCTCCCTGCGGCTGCGGCGGTTTGCGACGGTGCTCGCTCATCGAACGATTACTCCTCGGGCAGGCGCACCCGTGCGCGCCTGGAACGGCGGCTGGTTTCCGGTCCCCCCGAAGTACGGATGTGGTCGGTTCTGCATTCACCCGTACTGCACCGGGGACGACGACGCTCCCCAGGTGTCACGTGGTTCCCGGTGCTGTGCATGCCGCACAGACTACGCACCGCCAAAACCCGCCGAGCCGTGAAGTTCACCCCAAATCAGGCAACTTGCCTCAGGTGAACCGGTGATGTGATCCCGTTCACCACCGTCCCTCTTGTCGCCTGCGGAAGGCCGTTCTATCGTCGTGATGTATCGAGTCGATACATCAGCGCGAGATAAAGGCGCTGAGAGGCACGGCGAGACCCGCGTGAGCGATCAGCGGGACCGAGAGGAGGCGACGATGAGCCGACGTTCCGGCATCCTCGAGTTCGCCGTGCTCGGCCTGCTCCGCGAGTCCCCGATGCACGGCTATGAGCTGCGCAAACGACTCAACACGTCCCTGGGTGTGTTCCGTGCGTTCAGCTACGGGACGCTGTACCCCTGCCTCAAGACGCTGGTCGCCAACGGCTGGTTGATCGAGGAACCGGGCAGCACCCACGAGGACGCCGCTCCGCTCGCCGGACGCCGGGCGAAGATCGTGTACCGATTGACGGCAGAAGGTAAGGAGCACTTCGAGCAGCTGCTCGCGCAGACCGGCCCCGACGCGTACGAGGACGAGCACTTCGCCGCACGCTTCGCCTTCTTCGGGCAGACGTCGCGCGATGTGCGCATGCGCGTGCTCGAGGGCCGGCGCAGCCGCCTGGAGGAGCGTCTGGAGAAGATGCGCGCCTCCCTGGCGCGCACCCGGGAGCGCCTCGACGACTACACACTCGAGCTCCAGCGCCACGGGATGGAGTCCGTGGAGCGCGAAGTGCGCTGGCTGAACGAGCTCATCGAGAGCGAGCGGGCCGGACGGGACCTGAAGGGTGCCGCATCCGGGGGGCCCGCTCAGCAGGACACCACCAATGGATCGACGGGCGGCCTGCCCCGTCGCGGGGACACCCCCCGGACGGATACGCCCGACGACACCGCCACGTGAGACCCACTCAGGGCCTCACTCGTACACACAGGGAGCAACCGGAATGGGTTCGGTTCGCGTAGCCATCGTCGGCGTGGGCAACTGCGCCGCGTCGCTGGTGCAGGGAGTCGAGTACTACAAGGACGCCGACCCGGCGTCCAAGGTCCCCGGCCTGATGCACGTGCAGTTCGGTGACTACCACGTGCGCGACATCGAGTTCGTCGCCGCGTTCGACGTCGACGCCAAGAAGGTCGGCCTCGACCTCGCGGACGCGATCGGCGCCTCCGAGAACAACACCATCAAGATCTGCGACGTGCCCAGCACCGGTGTCACCGTCCAGCGCGGCCACACCCTCGACGGCCTCGGCAAGTACTACCGCGCCACCATCGAGGAGTCCGCCGAGGAGCCGGTCGACGTCGTCCAGGTCCTGAAGGACAAGCAGGTCGACGTCCTGGTCTGCTACCTGCCGGTCGGCTCTGAGGACGCGGCGAAGTTCTACGCCCAGTGCGCCATCGACGCCAAGGTCGCCTTCGTCAACGCCCTCCCGGTCTTCATCGCCGGCACCAAGGAGTGGGCGGACAAGTTCACCGAGGCCGGTGTGCCGATCGTCGGTGACGACATCAAGTCCCAGGTCGGCGCGACCATCACGCACCGCGTCATGGCGAAGCTGTTCGAGGACCGCGGTGTCATCCTCGACCGCACGATGCAGCTGAACGTCGGCGGCAACATGGACTTCAAGAACATGCTCGAGCGCGAGCGCCTGGAGTCCAAGAAGATCTCCAAGACGCAGGCCGTCACCTCCCAGATCCCCGACCGGGACCTCGGCGAGAAGAACGTCCACATCGGCCCGTCCGACTACGTGGCCTGGCTGGACGACCGCAAGTGGGCCTACGTCCGCCTCGAGGGCCGCGCCTTCGGTGACGTCCCGCTGAACCTGGAGTACAAGCTCGAGGTCTGGGACTCCCCGAACTCCGCGGGTGTCATCATCGACGCCCTGCGCGCCGCGAAGATCGCCAAGGACCGCGGCATCGGCGGCCCGATCCTGTCGGCGTCGAGCTACTTCATGAAGTCCCCGCCGGTCCAGTACTTCGACGACGAGGCCCGCGAGAACGTCGAGAAGTTCATCCGCGGCGAGGTCGAGCGATAGTCCGACCCGGCACGGCGCGCCAGGGTGCCTGACGGCGCCCGCTCGCCCGAGAACGCTCCTGCCAGGGCTGTGAAGGTCCCCGGGTTCCCTGACCCGGGGACCTTCCGCATATGTGAGGCTGTGCCCCATGCCCGTCGTCCGTGACCTGCGCGTCCTGTTGCGCCTGCGGTACTTCCGGCGCCTGCTCTCCATTCGCCTGCTGTCGCAGGGCGCCGACGGCGTCTATCAGGTCGCGCTCGCCGCGTATGTGGTCTTCTCCCCGGAGAAACAGACCTCGGCCACCGCCATCGCCGAGGCGATGGCGGTCCTGCTGCTCCCCTACTCGCTGGTCGGCCCGTTCGCGGGCGTCCTGCTGGACCGCTGGCGGCGCCGGCAGGTCTTCGTGTACGGCAATCTGCTCCGCGCCCTGCTGGCCGCGGCCACCGCGGTGCTGATGGTCAGCCATGTCCCGGACTGGCTCTTCTACGCCTCGGCGCTGTGGGTCACGGCCGTCAACCGCTTCGTCCTCGCCGGGCTGTCCGCCTCGCTGCCGCGCGTGGTGGACACCGAGCGCCTGGTGCTCGCAAACTCCCTGAGCCCGACGGCCGGCACGCTCGCCGCGGCCGCGGGCGGCGGCCTCGCCTTCGCCGTACGGCTCATGGCATCCGGCTCCGACGCCGCCGTGGTCCTCCTCGGCGCCTTCCTCTATCTGTGCGCCGGCCTGGCCTCCCTGACCGTTCCTCCCGGGCTCCTCGGCCCGGACCGGCGGCCGGCACGGCCGCGCATGGCCACTGCCCTCGCCGAGACGGCACGGGAGCTCATAGCGGCCGTCCGCCATCTGGCCGCTCCCCGCCGCAGGGCAGCCGCATGGGCGCTGGCCGCGATGACGCTGATGCGCTTCTGCTACGGCGCGCTTCTCGTCCTTCTGCTGATGCTGTGCCGGTACGCCCTGTCGGCAAGCCCCGAGAGCGGACTCCGGCTGCTCGGCCTCGCACTGGCACTGTCGGGAGCCGGGTTCTTCGCGGCAGCCGCAGTGACACCGTGGTCGGCGGGACGCCTCGGCCCTGGCCGCTGGATCGTGGTGTGCTCCGGTGCCGCCACGCTCCTCGAGCCGGCCCTCGGCCTCCCGTTCGCCACCGGCCCCCTCCTGGCCGCGGCCTTTGTCCTGGGCCTCACCACTCAGGGGGCGAAGATCGCCACGGACACGATCGTCCAGTCCTCCGTCGACGACGGCTTCCGCGGCCGGATCTTCTCCGTGTACGACGTGCTCTTCAACGTGGCCTTCGTGGGGGCCGCCGCAGTGGCGGCCCTGATGCTGCCGCCGGACGGCCGCTCGGCTCTTCTGGTGATCCTGGTCGCCTTGATCTACGGCGGAGTGACCGCGGCCATGGCCCATTCCGAGCGACGCCGAGACGGCATTCCTGAGGGGAGCGGGTGACGCACAGACGAAGAGGGGCGATGTTTCACGTGAAACACCGCCCCTCGCTCGCTCACGGCCCTGCTGCATGTTTCACGTGAAACATCGCCGCCCGGGCTGGCGCCCGCCACAGATCAGCTCTGCTCGGCCCACCAGTCCTTGAGAGCCGCTACCGCCGCGTCGTGCTCCATCGGGCCATTCTCCAGGCGCAGCTCCAGCATGTGCTTGTACGCCTTGCCGACGACCGGGCCCGGGCCGACGCCCAGGATTTCCATGATCTGGTTGCCGTCGAGATCCGGGCGGATCGCGTCCAGCTCCTCCTGCTCCTTGAGCTGGGCGATGCGCTCCTCCAGGCCGTCGTAGGCCCGTGACAGCGCGGCTGCCTTGCGTTTGTTGCGGGTGGTGCAGTCCGAGCGGGTCAGCTTGTGCAGACGGTCCAGCAGCGGGCCCGCGTCACGGACGTAACGGCGCACCGCCGAGTCCGTCCACTCTCCGGTGCCGTACCCGTGGAAGCGCAGGTGGAGCTCGACCAGCCGTGAAACGTCCTTCACCAGCTCATTGGAGTACTTCAGGGCGGTCATGCGCTTCTTGGTCATCTTGGCGCCGACCACCTCGTGGTGGTGGAAGGAGACCCGGCCGTCCTTCTCGAAGCGGCGGGTGCGCGGCTTGCCGATGTCGTGCAGCAGCGCGGCCAGCCGCAGGGTGAGGTCGGGGCCGTTCTCCTCCAGGGCGATCGCCTGCTCCAGGACGATCAGCGTGTGGTCGTAGACGTCCTTGTGCCGGTGGTGCTCGTCCCTCTCCAGACGCAGGGCAGGCAGCTCCGGCAGCACATGGTCGGCGAGCCCCGTGTCCACGAGCAGGCTCAGCCCCTTGCGCGGGTGCGCGGAGAGGATCAGCTTGTTCAGCTCGTCCCTGACCCGCTCGGCCGAGACGATCTCGATGCGTCCGGCCATCTCCGTCATCGCGGTGACGACCTCGGGGGCGACCGTGAAATCGAGCTGGGCGGCGAACCGGGCGGCCCGCATCATCCGCAGCGGGTCGTCCGAGAACGACTCCTCGGGCGTGCCCGGCGTCCGCAGCACGCGTGCCGCGAGGTCCTCCAGGCCACCGTGCGGGTCGATGAACTCCTTCTCCGGCAGGGCCACGGCCATGGCGTTGACCGTGAAGTCCCGGCGGACCAGATCCTCCTCGATGGAGTCGCCGTACGACACCTCCGGCTTGCGGGAGGTGCGGTCGTAGGCCTCCGACCGGTACGTCGTGATCTCGATCTGGAAGTTCCAGTCGGTGTCCGCGACGCGGGCGCTCTTCTGCGCGCCGACGGTGCCGAAGGCGATGCCGACCTCCCAGACCGCGTCCGCCCACGGCCGGACGATCTTCAGTACGTCCTCGGGACGGGCATCGGTCGTGAAGTCCAGGTCGTTGCCGAGCCGGCCGAGCAGCGCGTCGCGTACCGATCCGCCGACCAGGGCGAGGGAGAACCCCGCCTCCTGGAAACGGCGGGCGAGATCGTCGGCGACGGGCGCCACCCGCAGCAGCTCGGCGACCGCGCGCTGCTGCGCCTGGCTCAGGGCAGAGGGAGTGTCTTCGTTCGGGTTCGGCACAACAGAAGAGGGTACGTGCCCCGGCGACCAGGAGCTGCCTTCATTTCATCCACGGGCGGCCCGGTGAAGATCGCGGAACGGCCCGGTGAAAGAGGCGGTGGACACCTGGCGCCATACCCGTGCAAGCGCTGCTCTTACGGCGTACAAAAGGTCTTCCCTCGATACTGGATATAGAGGACAGGTCGCCGGTGTTTCCCGATCTTGTGATGGAGACCGCGGCACTTCCACTCAGCGCGCATCGTTACCATGCGTGGACGCACATTCCGACGACCACTGACGACGACGAGGGACGGGCGAGCGCGTGGCCGAGGCGGCTGACATCCAGGGGACCCCTGCCTCACCTGCCCGCCGGTGGCTACGACGCACCGGCGCGCTGCTCGCCGGTGCGCCTTTGCTGGCCGGGCTGCTCCAGCTGCCCGCCGCCGCACCCGCCCAGGCCGCCTCCTCGGGCACGGTGGCCGTCGACCTGGACTCGCTGACCCCCAGCGCGCCCACGGACGGCGACACGCTGACCGTGTCGGGCACGGTGACCAACCACGGCAAGCAGACCGTCACCGGCGCGCACGTGGACCTGCGGGTGGGCCCCCTGCTGGACACCCGCTCGGAGATCGACTCGCTCGCCCAGCACTCCGACGACCTGCAGGGCGGAACCGGCTCCGAGGTCGGCGGCAAGTACACGGAGAAGTTCGCCAAGCTGTCCCCGGGTGTCGCGGAGCACTTCAGCATCTCCGTCCCCGTGTCCAAGCTCGATCTCGGTGACGACGGCGTCTACGCGTTCGGTGTCTCCCTCTCCGGACAGACCGCGGCCCAGCCCTGGGACCAGATGCTCGGCATCCAGCGGACGTTCCTGCCGTGGCAGCCGTCCGAGGCAGACATCAAGACCAAGACGACGTACCTGTGGCCGCTGATCTCCACGGTCCACATGACGGCCAAGACGGGAGCCGGTGAGCTTCAGACACCGGTGTTCCGCAACGACGACCTGGCCAAGGAACTCGCACCGGGCGGCCGGCTGGCCCAGATGGTGGAACTGGGCAGGGACCTCGACGTCACCTGGGTGATCGACCCGGACCTGCTGGCCTCGGTGGACGCGATGGCGACCGGCAACTACCGGCTGCCCGGCGCCGGCGGCACCACCACACCGGGCCCCAAGGATCACCAGGCGCTCGCCAAGCAGTGGCTGGCGCACCTGCAGGACGCGGTGGCGGGCAAGGAGGTCGTCGCGCTGCCCTTCGCCGACCCGGACCTGGCGTCCCTCGCGCACAACGGCACCAGCGTCACCGGTTCGCTCAGCCACCTCAAGGACGCCACCGACGTCGCCGCCACCACCGTCAGGACCGTGCTCCACATCACGCCGAGCACCGACTTCGCCTGGCCGGTGGAGGGCGCCGTCGACCCCGCGATCATGAAGGTCGCGACCTCCGCCGGAGCCGACCGCGTGATCGCCCGCAGCGACAGCCTCCAGGAGAACGCCGGACTGCCGTACACGCCTTCCGCGGCCCGCCCGGTCGGCTCGGGCACCACGGCCGTGGTCGCCGACGCCCGGTTGTCCACGGCCTTCGAGGGCGACCTGACGAAGGCGGACTCGGCCACACTCGCCGTGCAGGAGTTCCTGGCGCAGAGCCTCGAGGTGAACGCGCAGACGGACAAGCAGCGCAGCATCGTCGTCGCCCCCCAGCGCATGCCCACCGCGAGCCAGGCACAGGCGATGGCCGCGGCGTTGAAGGCGCTCCAGGACGGGAACTGGTCCCAGTCCCAGAACCTCTCCGCGGCGGCCAAGGACAAGCCGGACCCGAACGCCACCACGCGCATCCCGCCGACGTCGGCCTACCCCTCCTCGCTGCGTTGGCACGAACTGCCCCGCTCCGCCTTCGAGCAGATCGCGCGCACCCAGGACAAGCTCGACAGCTTCCAGGTGATCCTGTCCGACCAGTCCCGCGTCGTCACGCCGTTCGGCCGGGCCATAAACCGTGAGATGTCCACGTCCTGGCGCGGCAGGAGCGGTGAGGCCGAGAGTTACCGGGACGGCGTGGAGCAGTGGCTGGACGAGCTGGCCGACCAGGTCAAGCTGATCGACAAGTCGGAGACCAAGCTCTCCGGCCGCAGCGCGACCATCCCGGTGACCGTCCAGAACAATCTCGTCCAGCCGGTCGGCCATCTGGTGCTGCGGCTCACCTCGACCATGCCGACCCGTCTGAAGATCGGCGGCAAGGCCTACTACGAGCAGCCGGTGGAGATCTCCGGCGGCCACAGCCAGTCCGTGAAGTTCACCACCTCGGCCAACGCCAACGGCCGGGCGACGGTGATCGCCCAGCTGTACACCGAGGACGGCCAGAAGTACGGCGCCCCCGTCAGCTTCGACGTGAAGGTCACCGAGATCACGCCGACGGTGATGCTGGTCATCGGCGGCGGTGTCCTTCTTCTCGTCCTCGCCGGTTTCCGTATGTACACCCAGCGCAAGCGCGCGTCGGCCGGCCAGACGGAGGAGGGCGGCCCCGACGCTGCAGAGCAGGCCGGCGAGGAGTCCCGGAACCCCGACGCGCCCGCCGACCGTCTCCCCCAGGAGCCGGAGGATTCCGTCTCCTCCTCCGGGGCAGACGACCCGGAGCACCCGAGTGACCCTGCGCCGGACACC
This sequence comes from Streptomyces sp. NBC_00557, assembly GCF_036345995.1. NCBI lineage: Bacteria > Bacillati > Actinomycetota > Actinomycetes > Kitasatosporales > Streptomycetaceae > Streptomyces > Streptomyces sp. NBC_00557. The sequence goes on along the minus strand of NZ_CP107796.1, from coordinate 4,098,238 downwards.
GCACCGGAACGCACCGACCCGTCCGGGACGGGTGAGAGAGTGGACCGTTGAGCGAGGTCATGGCCAGTGGGCCAGGGACGATGAGGTGGGGTAAGCATGAACGCGCCGTACGACGGTGACCGCGGCCAGGGCGCGGCCGGCTCGGGCTACCCCGAGACGCCGCCGGAGCCCGGCCAGGTACCGCCGCAGCACGCGGCGGACATGTACCCCCAGGACGCCTACGACCAGGACCCCTACCGGCCGCAGGACCCCACCGCTCAGGACCCGCGCGGTGCAGCGCGGTACGACCGCGCCGCCCATCCGCCGCCCGCTCCGGGCGGCTACCAGCAGCAGCCGTACGGCCGGCCCGCCGAGCAGCCGTACGCCCCTGACCCGCGTGGCTGGGGGCAGACACCGGCGCAGGAGCCGGAGGGTCCCGCCGCGTACGGGCCCTACGGCGACGATTCGCGTACCCACCAGTTCGTGGGCGTGGACGACCCGGTCACGCACTCGGCCGAGGGGTACCACGAGCCTGACGCGTTCGCCCACCTCTTCAAGGATCAGCAGCACAGTGGCGGGCAGGCACCCATGGATCCGCCGGCCTACGCGCGGCCGGCCGCCGCTCCGGGCGGCGGTTACGGCCCGGCGGGCCAGTACCCGCCGGCGCACGGACAGGGCCCCCAGCAGGGCAGCCCGTACGCCGAGGCCGCCTACCCGGCCGCCCCAGGAGCCCCGGGAGCCCCGGCGCAGCCGCCGGTGCCCGCCCCGGCCGCGGCCCCGGATCCCGCCGCTCCGCACGGCGCCGCGCAGCCCGAGGCGGCGGCTCCCGCGGACGCGCCCGCGAAGAAGGGCGGCAAGGCCGCCGGGCTGCTGAAGTCCAGCGCCGTGATGGCGGCGGGCACGATGGTCTCCCGCCTCACCGGTTTCATCCGCTCCGCCCTGATCGTCTCGGCGCTCGGCCTCGGCTTCCTCGGCGACTCCTTCCAGGTGGCCTACCAGCTGCCGACGATGATCTACATCCTCACGGTCGGCGGTGGCCTGAACTCCGTCTTCGTGCCGCAGCTGGTGCGGGCGATGAAGGAGGACGAGGACGGCGGCGAGGCCTTCGCCAACCGGCTGCTGACCCTGGTGATGGTGGCCCTGGCCGCGCTGACCGGCCTCGCGATGTTCGCGGCGCCGCTGCTGGTGCGCATGCTGTCCAACCCGGTCGCCTCCAACCCGGCGGCCAACGACGTGGCCGTCACCTTCACCCGCTACTTCCTGCCCTCGATCTTCTTCATGGGCATCCATGTGGTGATGGGTCAGATCCTCAACGCGCGCGGGAAGTTCGGCGCGATGATGTGGACCCCGGTGCTGAACAACATCGTCATCATCGTGACGCTGGGCATGTTCATCTGGGTCTACGGCACCGCCGCCCACTCCCACATGACGGTCACGAACATCCCGCCGGAGGGCCAGCGCCTGCTCGGCGTCGGTGTGCTGCTCGGCCTGGTCGTCCAGGCGCTGGCGATGATCCCGTACCTGCGCGAGACCGGCTTCCGGATCCGGCTGCGGTTCGACTGGCGGGGCCACGGCCTGGGCAAGGCCGCGATGCTCGCCAAGTGGACGGTCCTGTTCGTGCTCGCGAACCAGGCCGGCGCCATGATCGTCACCCAGCTGTCCACGGCGGCCGGCAAGGACTCCGGCACCGTCGGCACCGGTTTCGCCGCCTACGCCAACGCCCAGCTGATCTGGGGCCTGCCGCAGGCCATCATCACGGTGTCCCTGATGGCGGCCCTGCTGCCGCGTATCTCGCGCTCGGCCGCCGAGGGCGACGGCGGCGCGGTCCGTGACGACATCTCCCAGGGCCTGCGGACCACGGCCGTCGCCATCGTCCCGATCGCCTTCGGCTTCCTCTCGCTCGGCATCCCGATGTGCACGCTGATCTTCGGCTCGTCGGGCACCGGCGAGGCCACGAACATGGGCTACATGCTGATGGCCTTCGGCCTCGGCCTGATCCCGTACTCGGTGCAGTACGTCGTCCTGCGGGCCTTCTACGCCTACGAAGACACCCGGACGCCCTTCTACAACACCGTCATCGTGGCCGCCGTCAACGCGGGCGCCTCGGCACTGTGCTACTTCCTGCTTCCCGCCCGCTGGGCGGTGGCCGGTATGGCGGCCGCCTACGGTCTCGCCTACGCGATCGGTGTGGGCGTCGCCTGGCGGCGGCTGCGCAAGCGGCTCGGCGGCGACCTGGACGGCACCCGCGTCATGCGGACGTACGCGCGCCTGTGCATCGCCTCGGTGCCGGCGGCCCTGCTCAGCGGCGCGGCCTGCTACGGCATCGGGCACACCCTCGGCCAGGGCGTCATGGGCTCCTTCGCCGCGCTGCTCGCCGGTGGTGCCGTGCTGCTCGGGGTCTTCTTCGTCGCCGCCCGCCGGATGCGCATCGAGGAACTGAACTCGCTCGTGGGCATGGTCCGCGGGCGTCTGGGCCGCTGAGGCGGGGGTAGGCGCACAACCATCGTCCGCCGCCGTGTGTCGTGCATAGCGGCGGACTGTGGGCACAATTGGTTTCGGCGTCGGACAGCGCGCAACGGATGGGGAGGCAGGGACGACGGTGGCGGAACGGAGCACGGCTGCCGTCGACGTGGCAGACAACAGCGGTGAGCAGCCGCTGACCGCCAAGGCGGACCAGTCCACGGCCGACGGGGTGGCCAAGAACCCGGAGCGGGACACGGACAGCGATCAGGCACAGGGGAGCGGCGGGCCCGAGGGTTCCGGAAAGAAGGCTTCGCCTCCTGAACTGCACAGCGGTCACAAGCTCGCCAGACGCTACCGGCTGGAGGAGTGCGTCACCCGTCTGGACGGATTCAGCAGTTGGCGTGCGGTCGACGAGAAACTCCGTCGGGCCGTCGGCGTCCACATCCTTCCCTCGGATCACACGCGGGCCCGTTCCGTGCTCGCCGCCGCCCGTGCCTCCGCGCTGCTCGGCGACCCCCGTTTCGTCCAGGTCCTCGACGCCGTCGAGGAGAACGACCTCGTCTATGTCGTGCACGAGTGGCTGCCCGACGCCACCGAGCTGACCACGCTCCTCACGGCAGGCCCGCTGGAGCCGCACGACGCCTACCAGATGGTCAGTCAGATCGCCTCCGCCATGGCCGCCGCCCACCGCGAGGGCCTCGCCCACCTCCGGCTCAACCCCAACGCCGTCCTGCGCACCTCCACCGGCCAGTGGCGCATCCGGGGCCTCGCCGTGAACGCCGCGCTGCGCGGCATCAGCTCCGACACCCCGCAGCGCACCGACACCGAGTCGATCGGCGCCCTGCTGTACGCCGCCCTGACCCAGCGCTGGCCGTACGAGAACGATGCGTACGGTCTGTCCGGGCTGCCCAAGGACGTCGGCCTCATCGCACCGGACCAGGTGCGGGCCGGTGTTCACCGGGGTCTGTCCGAACTGGCCATGCGTGCCCTCGCCAACGACGGCGCCACCGCCTCCCGCCATGAGGCTCCGTGCACCACGCCGGAGGAGCTGGTGAAGGCGATCGGCGAGATGCCGCGCATCCGCCCGCCGGAGCCGGCGTTCACGGCCCCGCCGGAGTACCAGCGCACGACCTACCAGCAGGGCACCTACGGCCGTCCGGGGCCGCTCCCCGGCGCCACCCAGCCCATCACCACCCCGCCGCCCCCGCTGCAGAGCCGTACCGGCAAGGCGCTGAAGTGGGCGGTCTCCGCCCTTCTCATCGCCGCTCTCGGCCTGGGCAGCTGGCAGTTGGCGGACGCGCTGATGGACCAGAGCGGCAAGTCCGACGACACCAACAAGAGCCAGCAGACCGACGACGGGGACAAGGGCGCCGCGCAGCCCAAGCCGACGCCGATAAGCATCAAGGGCAGTCAGGAATTCGTCGCCGAGGGAGACGCACAGCACCCCGGTGACGTGGCCAAGACGTACGACGGGAACCCGTCGACCTACTGGCGCACCAAGACCTTCAACGAAGGTCCGACCATCGCTCCCTACAAGCCGGGCGTCGGCATCGTCTACGACCTCGGCTCGGCGAAGTCCCTCAGCACGGCCACCATCAGCCTGCGCTACCCCGGCGACCACACCACGGTCGAGCTGTACTCGGCCGACTCGCTGACACCCCCGTCCCTGGACTCGATGCACCAGATCGGCAAGGTCACGACCAGCGGCACCACCGCGACGGTCAAGGTCAGCAAGCCGGCGAAGACGCAGTACGTCCTCGTGTGGCTGACGGCCGTGCCGTACTCGGGTGCGGACCCGAGCGCGTATGCCGGCGCCGGCTACAAGCAGGCCATCGGCGAAGTGAAGTTCACGGGCTGACGTCTCACCCGGACCGGAGGGGGCAGATGGCGGAGGGCGCCGGATACGACGGAGTGAGCGACAAGGAGCTGCTCGCTCGCCACGTGGAAGGCGACTCCGGTGCCTTCGGTGAGATCGTGCGGCGGCATCGGGACCGGCTCTGGGCGGTCGCGCTGCGAACGCTGGGGGACCGTGAGGAGGCCGCCGACGCGGTGCAGGACGCCCTGGTGTCGGCGTACCGGGCTGCCCATACCTTCCGGGGCCAGTCGGCCGTCACGACGTGGCTGCACCGGATCACGGTGAACGCCTGCCTGGACCGTGCCCGCAAGATGGCCTCGCGGAAGACCTCGCCGGTCGACGACACCGAGCGGCTGGAGCAGCTCCTGGAGCCGCACGAGTCGGCCTCGGCGCCCGCCGAACGCAACGACGTCCACCGCCAGCTCCTGGAAGCTCTCGGCACACTCCCGCACGACCAGCGTGCCGCCCTGGTCCTCGTCGACATGCAGGGGTACCCCGTGGCCGAAGCCGCCCGGATCCTCGATGTGCCGACGGGCACGGTGAAGAGCCGGTGCGCCCGGGGCAGAGCCCGGCTGCTGCCCTTGCTCACCCATCTACGGCCCGAGGGTTCCGGAAGCGGAAAAGAACCCGGCCCGGGACGGAACCGGGTGCAGGGGACATCCGTCCCACCGGCAACGGGGTCTCCCGGGGAGAGCCCGGAGGACCCAGGACCGAGCGATTCAGCCGTAGTGAAGGGCGGAGGTGGGCGAGCGTGACTTCCACGACAGACGCGGCCGGGCACCCGGACGTCGCGGAGATCTCCGACCTCACCGAAGGCCTGCTTCCTCCGGACCGCGGCGCGGACATACAGCGCCATCTGGAGGCCTGCGAGCTGTGCGCGGACGTCCAGGCCTCCCTGGAGGAGATCCGGGGACTGCTGGGATCCGCGCCGGATGCGGAGCTCATGCCTGCCGACGTGGCCACGCGGATCGATGCCGCTCTCGCCGCCGAGGCCTTGCCCAGCGGCTCGCGGGACACCACCGAAGACCATGTTTCACGTGAAACATCGATCCCGCTTGATCGCCCCGCCGATCGCCCCTCCGGGCGCCCACAGGCTACGACCGGACCGGGACGGAAGAAGAGCGGGCGCGGTCGACGACGCAGGGCCGTTCTGGGCACGGTACTCACCGCTGCCGTCCTGGGGGTCGGCTCTCTGGTCTTCCAGTCACTCTCCGGCGGCACGTCCGACACGACGGCGCACGGCACGCCCAGCCCGTCCGTGAGTGCGTTCTCCGGAACCAGCGTCGAGAACCAGGTCCGCGATCTACTCTCCACGAAGAAGGCACAGCGGGGCAACAGCAGCCAGCATCCGCGGTCCGGGCTCACCGGCGGTGAGAACACCCCGCAGGGCACCGAGAGCGCCAATACGCTGCTTCAGACGGAGATCCCCGTCCCCGACTGCGTCCGCCGGGCCATCCCGCGGGGTGATCAGGCCCTGGCCGCCAAGACCGGTACCTACGCCGGGAAGAGCGCCTACCTCGTCGTTCTGCCGGACCGCGACGACAGCACACGCGTCACCGTCTATATCGTCGATGCGGCATGCATAGGCCGCCAGAACGGCGCCGCCGGCACCGTGCTTCTGAAGCACTCTTTCGCCCGGCCCTGAGTCTGTTGGAGGCTGCGTCAGTCATCCCGCCCGGCATGCGTGTGCCCTGACACAGTGGGAATGCGCGCCCCGTAGGATCCGTTGGGTGGGGTGAGAGTCCTGAAAGGGGCTCCCGCCGGTCGACTGACGCAGACCAGAGACGAGGAATCAAGCCGTGAGCGACGTCCGTAACGTGATCATCATCGGCTCCGGGCCCGCAGGCTACACGGCGGCGCTCTACACCGCCCGTGCGTCGCTGAAGCCCCTGGTGTTCGAGGGCGCCGTCACCGCCGGTGGCGCGCTGATGAACACCACCGAGGTCGAGAACTTCCCGGGCTTCCGCGACGGCATCATGGGCCCCGACCTCATGGACAACATGCGGGCGCAGGCCGAGCGCTTCGGCGCCGAGCTCGTTCCGGACGACATCGTCTCCGTCGACCTCACCGGTGAGATCAAGACCGTCACGGACACCGCCGGCACGGTCCACCAGGCGAAGGCCGTCATCGTCGCCACCGGCTCGCAGCACCGCAAGCTGGGCCTGCCGAACGAGGACGCCCTCTCCGGCCGTGGTGTCTCCTGGTGCGCGACCTGTGACGGGTTCTTCTTCAAGGACCAGGACATCGCCGTGATCGGTGGTGGTGACACCGCGATGGAGGAGGCCACCTTCCTCTCGCGGTTCGCCAAGTCCGTAACGATCGTCCACCGGCGGGATACCCTGCGTGCCTCCAAGGCCATGCAGGAGCGCGCCTTCGGCGACCCGAAGATCAAGTTCGTCTGGGACAGCGAGGTCGCCGAGATCCAGGGTGAGCAGAAGCTGTCCGGTCTCAAGCTGCGCAACGTCAAGACGGGCGAGCTGTCCGAGCTGCCGGTGACCGGTCTGTTCATTGCGATCGGCCACGACCCGCGCACCGAGCTCTTCAAGGGCCAGCTGGACCTGGACGAGGAGGGCTACCTGAAGGTGGCTTCCCCGTCCACCCGCACCAATGTGACCGGTGTCTTCGCCGCCGGTGACGTGGTCGACCACACGTACCGCCAGGCGATCACCGCCGCCGGCACCGGCTGCTCCGCCGCTCTGGACGCCGAGCGCTTCCTCGCTGCCCTCGCGGACGAGGACAAGGCCGAGCCCGAGAAGACCGCCGCCGTCTGACCTTCCCTTCCCCGCCCCACCGCACGATCAAGTTGAGGAGCCCGCTGTGGCCGACCTGAAGAACGTGACCGACGCTTCCTTCGACGAGGACGTCCTGAAGAGCGACAAGCCCGTCCTGGTGGACTTCTGGGCCGCCTGGTGCGGTCCCTGCCGCCAGATCGCCCCGTCTCTCGAGGCGATCGCCAAGGAGCACGGCGACAAGATCGAGGTCGTCAAGCTGAACATCGACGAGAACCCGGGTACGGCCGCCAAGTATGGCGTCATGTCCATCCCGACCCTGAACGTCTACCAGGGTGGCGAGGTCGTCAAGACCATCGTCGGCGCCAAGCCGAAGGCGGCGATCGAGCGGGACCTCGCCGACTTCATCGCCGAGTGACGTTTCACGTGAAACACGAATGGGCCAACCCCGACGGGTTGGCCCATTCGCTTGCGTCGGCGCGCTGAGCTACAGCGGCCTGAGCGCCGGTTCCTTCTGGACTGCTCCGAGGAGCCTGTCGAGCGCCATCTCCACGTCTTCCTTCCAGGAGAGCGTCGAGCGCAGCTCCAGTCGCAGCCGGGGATGCGTGGGATGCTGCCGGACGGTCTTGAACCCCACGGCCAGCAGATGGTCCGCTGGAAGGAGACAGGCGGGCTCCTCCCACCGGGCGTCACCGAAGGCCTCGATCGCCTTGAAGCCCCGGCGCAGCAGATCCTTGGCGACCGTCTGCACCAGTACCCGCCCCAGTCCCTGGCCCTGGTACCCGGGCATGACGAACGCCGTCATCAGCTGCACGGCGTCCGGTGAGACAGGGCTGGTGGGGAAGGCCGTCGAGCGCGGGACATAAGCCGGAGGGGCATAGAGAACGAAACCCACCGGCACGTCGTCGACGTACACCACCCGGCCGCACGAGCCCCAGTCCAGCAGGACAGCGGAGATCCAGGCCTCCTTCTCCAGTGCCGCGGTGCCCGCCTTTACCGCCGCTTCTCCGCTGACGGGGTCGAGCTCCCAGAAGACGCACGATCGGCAGCGGTGGGGGAGGTCCTGAAGGTTGTCCAGCGTGAGCGGCACGAGCCGACGCCCCATGAAGGCTGTTCCTCGCTTCCTTCGCCCGCCGCCTCTCGAGCGGCTGTCAGAGCACTGCGTTCCCTGAGCAGGCTGCCGACGAATCCGCCGACCGCTCCCAGGCTCAGGGCCGCGCTCACCAGTCCTGTGCGGCTCATCGATCGCATGGCCCCGACTCCCCACTCAGAGGTGCAGATGCTGTCCGGTGGATGCGCCATACCCGTTCGCATCGTATCCACGATGTGATTCGCTCGATACTGCCTCAAAGCAAAGAGCGGGCCGTGTTCCGGTACACACCGGACACGGCCCGCCTGCTTCATACCCGAGGGGGCAGCCGAAGATCAGTCGTCCTGTTCCTCGGTCGCGCTCTGCAGCTCCTGCTGCAGCACCGGTCCCTCGTCCGGAGCCAGGGTGCTCAGAATCCGCTGGAGATCGTCCACCGAGGCGAACTCCACGGTGATCTTGCCCTTCTTCTGGCCGAGGTCTACCTTCACCCGAGTCTCGAAGCGGTCCGACAGCCGGGTCGCCAGCTCGTTCAGCGCCGGGGAGAGCCGGGAGCCGGCCCGCGGTCCCTTCGGGCGCTGAGGCTTCTGGGGCCGCGAGCCCATGAGGGTCACGATCTCCTCGACGGCACGCACCGACAGCCCCTCGGCCACGATGCGGTGGGCCAGCCGGTCCTGCTCCTCCGAGTCCTCGATGGACAGCAGGGCCCTGGCATGCCCGGCGGAGAGAACACCGGCGGCCACCCGCTTCTGGACAGCCGGAGAGAGCTTCAGCAGACGCAGCGTGTTGGAGACCTGGGGCCGGGAGCGCCCGATCCGGTCGGCCAGCTGGTCGTGCGTGCAGTTGAAGTCCTTCAGCAGCTGGTCGTAGGCAGCAGCCTCTTCCAGCGGGTTCAGCTGCGCGCGGTGCAGGTTCTCCAGGAGCGCGTCCAGGAGGAGCTTCTCGTCCTCCGTGGCCCGGACGATCGCCGGGATGGCCTCCAGGCCGGCCTCACGGCAGGCCCGCCACCGGCGCTCGCCCATGATCAGCTCATAGCGGGCGGGCCCCAGCTGCCGTACGACGACGGGCTGCAGGAGACCGACCTCCTTGATGGAGGTGACCAGCTCCTGAAGCGCGTCCTCGTCGAAGACATCACGGGGCTGGCGCGGGTTGGGCGAGATGGCGTCAAGAGGGATCTCGGCGAAGTGCGCGCCCATCGGAGGCGCCGGCACCTCCGCAGCGGCGCTCGCCGGAGACTCCTCGGTTTCCTGTGAAACAGGCGACAGGGCGGCCACCTTCGCCGCGGCCACCCCCCGGTCGGTCGTCAGCACCGGGACGGCCGCGGCAGAGGCGGAGGCTCCGCCACCCAGACCGGCCGGAGCCGGGTTCTTCTCGGTCGGGGCAGCCGGGATCAGTGCGCCGAGTCCACGGCCCAGCCCCCTCCGTCGCTCACTCACTGGATCCCCTCCACCATGCTTGGATCGTTCTGGGCGCCGATGTGGGCCTGGCCGGCGTCATAGCTGATGCCGATGCCCTTCAGCGCGATTTCTCGGGCCGCCTCGAGGTACGAGAGGGCACCGCTCGAACCAGGATCGTAAGTCAGCACCGTCTGTCCGTAGCTCGGCGCCTCGGAAATACGGACCGAGCGGGGAATGCTCGTCCGCAGCACCTCGTCGCCGAAGTGGGTGCGCACCTCTTCCGCGACCTGGGAGGCGAGCCGCGTCCGGCCGTCGTACATGGTGAGCAGGATGGTCGACACATGCAGCGTGGGGTTGAGGTGCCCCCGCACCAGGTCGACGTTGCGCAGCAGTTGACCCAGACCCTCGAGTGCGTAGTACTCGCACTGGATCGGGATGAGGACTTCCTGGCCGGCCACCAGCGCGTTGACCGTCAACAGGCCGAGCGAGGGCGGGCAGTCGATGAGGATGTAGTCCAACGGCTGCTCGTAGGCCTGGATGGCCCGCTGCAGCCGGCTCTCACGGGCCACCAGCGACACCAGCTCGATCTCCGCACCGGCGAGATCGATGGTGGCGGGGGCGCAGAAGAGGCCTTCCACATCCGGGACCGGCTGGACGACCTCGGCGAGAGGCTTGCTTTCCACCAACACGTCGTAGATGGAAGGAACTTCGGCGTGGTGGTCGATCCCGAGGGCGGTGGACGCGTTGCCCTGCGGGTCGAGGTCGATCACCAGGACACGGCCGCCGTGCAGAGCCAGCGAAGCGGCAAGGTTGACGGTGGTCGTCGTCTTGCCCACGCCGCCCTTCTGGTTGGCGACCACGATGACTCTGGTCTGCTCAGGCCGTGGCAGACCTTCGCCGGCGCGGCCCAGAGCCTCTACCGCCAGTTGGGCCGCACGACCGATCGGAGTGTCGTCCATCGGAGGTGGTGTTTCACGTGAAACATCCGCCCCCATCGACTCGGTACGGGGACCGGGGACCGGATCGGTCATCGGTCCCGCGATGTTGGCGTCGGACCGCAAGGATTCACTCTCCTCGACTTCAGGCTCGCAATGAACAGAGCCTCCCATGCCTTCGGGGTCGTGAACCAGTGAGGCCTGGCGTTCTGTGGAGAAATCCACCTCTGTGGACAACTCCGTGCCCCGGGAGAGGGACTCATTGCCCCGAGGGAGAGGCGGGGCTTCCCGGGAGAGAGGCGAAGGCCCCTGGGAGGCAGGCTCCTCTCCCAGGGAACCGAGGGGCTTGCGGTCGCGAGGTTCGGCCGCAGCGCGGCCGCGACTGATGATCCCGTGCAGCAGTGAGCGACGTTTCACGTGAAACACGATGCACAGCGGCGGCGACCTGACCTCTGCGACACTCCGGCCTGCGTAGGTTTGGCACCTTGTGTGGAGTACGTCTCCTCGTCAGAAGGGGGTGGGGAACGCCTCCGCTTCTGATCAACGGCGGCGACGCGTTCTCCGCTCCTGATCAACGGCGGCGACGCGTCCGGCCCGTCCTGGCGGCCTTGGCACGCTTGGCCGCGAACCGCACACCGCCCGGGCTCTCCCCGACCTCGACCCGCACCACAGTGGACATCGGGTCCACGATGCCCTCACCCACATGCAGGATCGACGTCTCGACCGCACCGAGCCTGCTCAGCGCGGTGGCCGCGGCCTTCAGCTCCTCCTCCGCGGTGTCTCCCTTCAGCGCCAGCATCTCGCCGTAAGGACGCAGCAGCGGAATGCCCCAGGCCGCCAGCCGGTCCAGCGGAGCCACGGCCCGGGCGGTCACCACGTGCACCGGCGGCAGCTTGCCCAGGACCTCCTCGGCACGGCCCCGCACCACGGTGACATGGTCCAGGCCGAGCAGCTCGACGACCTCGGTGAGGAAGTTGGTGCGTCGCAGCAGCGGCTCCAGCAGGGTGATGTTCAGGTCGTCCCGGACCAGGGCCAAGGGGATACCCGGCAGTCCGGCACCGGAGCCGACATCGCAGACCGTCACTCCCTCGGGGACGGCCTCGGAGAGCACCGCGCAGTTCAGCAGATGCCGCTCCCACAGGCGGGGCACTTCCCGCGGTCCGATCAGACCACGCTGCACGCCCGCCTCGGCGAGCAGCTCCGCATAGCGGACCGCATCGGCGAAGCGATCACCAAACACTTCCCGCGCCTGCTCGGGCGCGGGGGGAAGCTCCGCTGCCTCCGTCACGGGGACCGTCCTTCCGTACAGCGCCGGCGCTTCGCGCACCGGCCACCAGAACTACCAGGCTGACAAAGTTCGGCCCCGTCTGCTGAACAGACGGGGCCGGTGAAACGTGGGGGCCGATCAGGCCGGCAGCACGACGACGAACCGCTGCGGCTCCTCGCCCTCGGACTCGCTGCGCAGTCCTGCGGCCTTGACCGCGTCGTGTACGACCTTGCGCTCGAACGGGGTCATCGGCTTGAGCTTGACGGGCTCGCCCGTGTTCTTCGCCTCGGCAGCCGCCTTGGCACCGATCTCGGACAGCTCGGCCCGCTTCCTGGCCCGGTAACCCGCGATGTCCAGCATCAGCCGGCTGCGGTCACCGGTCTCCCGGTGCACCGCCAGGCGCGTCAGCTCCTGCAGCGCCTCCAGCACCTCGCCGTCCCGGCCGACCAGCTTCTGCAGGTCACGGCTGCCGGTGTCGCTGATGATCGACACGGAGGCGCGGTCGGCCTCGACGTCCATGTCGATGTCGCCGTCGAGGTCGGCGATGTCCAGCAGACCCTCCAGGTAGTCCGCCGCGATCTCACCCTCCTGCTCCAGGCGGGTCAGGGCGTCTGCACCGTCGGCAGCGGCGGAGGTGGTGCCTTCCGTCACGGGATGGGCTCCTTCTTACTTCTTGGACGGGGACTTGGGCCGCTGCGGACCACCCTTGCGCTGGCCGGACTGGGCCTTGCTGCGGGTGCCGGAGCCGGGCTTCGGGGCCTGCTGGGCCGCGGCGGGCTTGCTGTCCTGCGGCTCGTCGGACTTCTCCAGCGAGGTGGACGAGGTGGACCCGCCCGCCTGCTTGGCCGCGCCGGACTGGCGCTGGGCCTTGGACTGGCGCTTGGGCTGCTGGCGCCGGGCAGCGGCGGATCCCGCTCCGGCGCCGGTGGCCGAGGTGGCCTCCGCACCGTCCACGGTCTCTGCCGCGGCCTGCGCCGTGCTCTTCACCACGCTGCCGTCGGCCTGCGCGGCGAGGCCGGCCTTGTTCAGCGCGTTGATGAACTTGCGCTCGAACTCGTTGCGGTCGCGGCCCTTGGCGACGATCGCCTTGACGATGGCCTTCTCGCTGCGCCGGCGGACCTTGCCGTGGTGCGTGACGTGCTTGGTCAGACGCTCCAGGTAGGCGGCCTGGGCCTTGGAACCCGGGGTCGGGTTGTTGTGGATGACGTACATCTGCTGGCCCATGGTCCACACGTTGGTGGTCAGCCAGTAGACGAGGACACCGACCGGGAAGTTGATGCCGAACACGGCGAACATGACCGGGAAGACGTACATCAGCATCTTCTGCTGCTGCATGAACGGCGTCTTCACCGTCGTGTCGACGTTCTTCGTCATCAGCTGGCGCTGCGTGTAGAACTGCGAGAACGACATCAGGACGATCATGACCGCGGTCACGACCCGGACGTCGGTCAGCGTGGCGCCCAGCGCCGCGACCTTGTCCGAGCTGTCCATGAACTTCGCGGCGAGCGGGGCGCCGAAGATGTGCGCCTTACGGGCGCTGGCGAGCAGCGGCTCGTTGATGGCGCCGATCTTGCTGCCCGTCGCGATGCCGTTGAGCACGTGGTACAGGGCGAAGAAGAACGGGGACTGCGCCAGGATGGGAAGGCACGAGGAGAGCGGGTTGGTACCCGACTCCTTGTACAGCTTCATCATCTCTTCCGACTGGCGCTGCCGGTCGTTCTTGTAGCGCTCCTGGATCTTCTTCATCTCCGGCTGGAGCGTCTGCATCGCGCGCGTCGCCTTGATCTGCTTCACGAAGAGCGGAACCAGGCAGATGCGGATGAGGATCACCAGGGACACGATGGACAGGCCCCAGGCCCACCCGGTGTCAGGTCCGAAGATCGCCCCGTACACCTTGTGGAACTGGACGATGACCCAGGAGACGGGCCAGGTGATGAAACTGAAAAGGCTGGCAATCGTGTCCACTAATCATGCTCCTTGGGCATGGGACGAGGTCTCTGCGGCCGGGCTCGGGGGGAGCTCGGAAGCAGGGCTTCCGGACTCCGTTCCGGTGGCCGGTTCGGCGGCGGAGGGCCCCGCCTTGCGTGCGCGCCAAGCGTTGCGCAGCATTTCGTGCCACCGCGGACGCTTGCGCGGCGGGACGTGGTCCACACCACCGAGCGACCACGGATTGCACCGGAGGATGCGCCAGGCGGTGAGTGCCGTTCCCTTGATGGCACCGTGCCGGTCGATGGCCGTGTAGCCGTAGTGGGAGCACGACGGGTAGTACTTGCACACCGGCCCCAGCAGTGGACTGATCGTCCACTGGTACAACTTGATCAGAGCCAGCAGCGGGTACTTCATCGCGCGCCCCCTCCCAGCAGCCGCTGTAGGGCGGCATCCAGGTCTCGGGCCAGCTGTGCGTGGTCCGCGCCGCCCGCCTCGGGCAGCGCTCGTACGACTACCAGGCTACCGGGGGGAAACAGGGCTACTCGGTCACGCATCAGATGACGCAGTCTGCGCTTCACTTTGTTGCGCACGACCGCGCCACCCACGGCCTTGCTCACGACGAAACCCGCACGCGTCGGGGGAGCGCTCTCCCCAGGCGCGTGCGGGTCCGTGGCACCGCTACGAAGGTGGACGACGAGAGTCGGGCGGCCTGCCCGGCGTCCTCGTCGAACCGCGGTCGCGAAGTCCTCGCGCCGCCTCAGCCGGTTCTCGGTGGGCAGCACGACGTCATGACCTGATCGGGATCAGGCGGACAGACGGGCGCGACCCTTGCTGCGGCGGGACGCGAGAATCGCGCGGCCGGCACGGGTGCGCATACGCAGCCGGAAGCCGTGGGTCTTCGCGCGACGACGGTTGTTCGGCTGGAAGGTGCGCTTGCTCACTCGGGGGCTCCAGAAAGAAATCGGTAGTTGCGGGGTGCCGTCTTGGCTGTCACCGTGCGCCCACGAGTAGCTCGCGTCACGCCCGAGTGCACCGCTTCCCGATCACCTGACGTGACCTGTGCCCATCGGAGGCAGGCGGCAGCAGCCATCGACAACTCGACCTGGTTACGGTACGCGGGGCTGCGCCATCCGGTCAAACCGGGGGTCACGGAGAGACACTATCCACAGGCTGGGGACAACAACTTGAACCGTACCCGCCGCGCTGACTACCGTGGCTGAACTCCGATTCGTTCTTTTGTCCCCCGCCCCGGCGGGTTTGACCCACCGACCACCCGAAGTACCCCCCCCGACCCGTCCCGCGATCACACGTTCGTGGGACCTGTGAGAGAGCGTGCCCTGTGGCTGACGTACCCGCCGATCTTGCCGCAGTGTGGCCGCGAGTACTGGAGCAGCTCCTCGGAGAAGGCCGCGGACAGGGTGTCGAGGCGAAGGACGAGCACTGGATCCGGCGCTGCCAGCCGCTCGCGCTGGTCGCGGACACCGCCCTGCTCGCCGTACCGAACGAATTCGCGAAGGGCGTACTGGAGGGCCGTCTCGCGCCGATCGTCAGCGAGACGCTGAGCCGCGAGTGCGGCCGCCCCATCCGGATCGCGATCACCGTGGACGACTCCGCGGGCGAGCCGCCGGCACCCGCGGCGCCGGTGCAGCAGCCGCCCAAGCCGCGCTACGAAGAGCCGGAGCTGCCGTCCGGCCCGTCCTACGAGGAGCGGTCGTACGACGGGTACGGCCGCCACCGCGCCGCCGACCCCTCGCCGGCCGAGCAGCAGTCCCGCGACCAGCTCCCCGTCGTGCGCCCGGCGTACCCCTCCGAGTACCAGCGCCGCGAGCCCGGCGCCTGGCCGCGGCCCACGCAGGACGAGTACAGCTGGCAGCAGCCGCGGCTCGGCTTCCCCGAGCGCGACCCGTACGCGTCGCCGTCGTCCCAGGACGCCTACGGCTCCGGCCCCGACGGCTACGGCCCGCCGTCCCCGGACTACCGCTCACCGGGCATGGACCGGCCGTCGTACGAGCAGCAGCGCGGTGAGTACGACGCCCCGCGCGCGGACTACGACGCGGGGCGCGGGGACTACGACTCCGCGCGCCCCGAGTACGAGCCCCCACGGGCCGAGTACGACCAGCGCGACCCCGTCCGCCGCGAGCTGCCCGAGCAGCCTGCCGGCGGCCCCGTCCACCGGGGGGGTCCCGGTCGGCCGGACCTGCCCGCCACCGGCGCGCCCGGCCCGCTGGCCGCACAGCCCGCGCCGGCGGGCGGGCCCGGTGAGCCCACCGCACGGCTGAACCCGAAGTACCTGTTCGACACGTTCGTCATCGGCGCCTCCAACCGGTTCGCGCACGCCGCCGCGGTGGCCGTCGCCGAGGCGCCGGCGAAGGCGTACAACCCCCTGTTCATCTACGGGGAGTCCGGGCTCGGCAAGACGCATCTGCTGCACGCCATCGGGCACTACGCGCGCAGCCTGTACCCCGGCACGCGCGTGCGGTACGTCAGCTCCGAGGAGTTCACCAACGAGTTCATCAACTCCATCCGCGACGGCAAGGGCGACAGCTTCCGCAAGCGCTACCGCGAGATGGACATCCTGCTCGTCGACGACATCCAGTTCCTCGCGGACAAGGAGTCGACGCAGGAGGAGTTCTTCCACACCTTCAACACCCTTCACAACGCCAACAAGCAGATCGTGCTGTCCTCCGACCGGCCGCCCAAGCAGCTGGTCACGCTGGAGGACCGGCTGCGGAACCGTTTCGAGTGGGGGCTGATCACCGACGTCCAGCCGCCCGAGCTGGAGACGCGCATCGCGATCCTGCGCAAGAAGGCGGTGCAGGAGCAGCTCAACGCCCCGCCGGAGGTGCTGGAGTTCATCGCCTCGCGGATCTCGCGGAACATCCGTGAGCTGGAGGGCGCGCTGATCCGGGTGACGGCGTTCGCCTCCCTCAACCGGCAGCCGGTGGACCTCGGGCTGACCGAGATCGTCCTGAAGGACCTGATCCCCGGCGGCGAGGACTCGGCACCCGAGATCACGGCCACCGCGATCATGGCGGCCACCGCCGACTACTTCGGGCTGACGGTGGAGGACCTGTGCGGCACCTCGCGGGGGCGCGCGCTGGTCACCGCGCGGCAGATCGCCATGTATCTGTGCCGCGAGCTGACCGATCTGTCGCTGCCGAAGATCGGGGCGCAGTTCGGGGGGCGGGATCACACGACTGTCATGCACGCCGATCGCAAGATCCGTGCGCTGATGGCCGAGCGTCGGTCGATCTACAACCAGGTGACCGAGCTGACGAACCGGATCAAGAACGGCTGACCGGCGGCTGCCGCCGGCCTCGCCGACGGGTGAGGGCGCCTTCGGGACGCGTGTCCCGGGGGCGCCCTTTGCCATGCCCGGCGGTCCACAGTGGGCGGCGCCCTTGTGGGCGCCCGGCGCCGCGACCGGTCATGGGCGGTCTCCCTGGTCCGCGCCGGCACCGATGGCCGCGCGCCCACCTGTGCGCCCACCAGTGCGTCCACCGGTGCCGCCCGGGGGCCCCGGCTCTTGAGGCGCTGGGGGAGGCACGACTGCGCGCCGGGACGGGCACGGCGGCCGGGCCGCGGCGGCTGACTGCCGCAGCCGCGCCGGGCACGGTCGCGGTCGCGGTCGCGGTCGCGGTCGCGGGGAGCGTTGTCCGGGCGTTGCCAGGTGTTCGAATTCCTGCCGGGTTACGGCCATCCTCCACAGATTCGGTGACTTTCTTCCGTCCACACGCTGGGGACTGCCGAGTTGTCCCGAGCGGCGTCCACAGGGAGGCTGTTCATAGGGGATCCGCCCAGGTCAGACCCCTGTGGAATCGTGGACGAATGATCTCCACAGACTGTGGACAGAGCGGAGATCCACAGGCTGTGCACGAGGTTTTCCACCGGCGGCCCACAGGCCGGGACCGGTTGTCCCCAGTGATCTCCGGCTTCTCCACATGGCTGTCCACTGTTCGGCAACGCGACGCCCCCTCTCACCGCGTCGAGTGAAAGCCGTCACACCAAGGTGCCGGATTGGGGTGTGGGAAACCTGGGTAAACCTGGGGACGCAGCTGGGGAGAACCACCCTCGGGCTGTGGGCGGTGTGTGCAGAACTTTCCGTTCTCCACAGACGCCCCTGGTTGTCCACCGGCGCCGCCCACAGGACCCGTGGATAAAATCTCGGCTCTGAACTGGGCAAACGCGGTTATCCACGGTATCCACAGCCCCTACTACTACTCCCGACTAGAGATAGCTCGGCATTCGTTTCGAAGCGGGGGCTGTGCACAACTCGCCGTCTCGTGCCCGGCTGCCTCTTGGAGCGACTTGACCCCGACGGGCACCTACTGTCAGTGCGGTGCGTCAGACTGGTCCCCGGTGTCCTTCCCTTCGCAGTGGGCGGCGACACCGAGTCGGAGGACTCAGTAGCAACAGCAGGAGGCGGCTTACGGTGAAGATCCGGGTGGAACGCGACGTACTCGCGGAGGCAGTGGCGTGGGCGGCACGCAGCCTCCCGGCCCGTCCGCCGGCGCCTGTCCTCGCCGGCCTCCTCCTCAGGGCCGAGGACGGCCAGCTGAGCCTGTCGAGCTTCGACTACGAGGTCTCCGCGCGCGTATCCGTGGAAGCCGAGGTCGAGGAGGAGGGCACCGTCCTCGTCTCCGGCCGGCTGCTCGCGGACATCTCCCGCGCCCTCCCCAACCGCCCGGTGGAGATTTCCACAGACGGTGTACGGGCGACCGTGGTCTGCGGGTCCTCCCGGTTCACCCTGCACACCCTGCCTGTGGAGGAGTACCCGGCGCTGCCGCAGATGCCGAACGCCACGGGCACCGTCCCCGGCGAGGTCTTCGCGGCCGCCGTCTCCCAGGTCGCCATCGCCGCCGGACGTGACGACACGCTGCCCGTCCTCACCGGTGTGCGCATCGAGATCGAGGGCGACACGGTCACGCTGGCCTCCACCGACCGCTACCGCTTCGCCGTCCGCGAGTTCCTGTGGAAGCCGGAGAACCCGGACGCCTCCGCGGTCGCCCTGGTCCCGGCCAAGACGCTGCTGGACACCGCCAAGTCGCTCGGCGCAGGGGACAGCGTCACCCTGGCGCTGTCCGGCTCGGGCGCCGGTGAGGGCCTGATCGGTTTCGAGGGCGCCGGGCGTCGTACGACCACGCGGCTGCTCGAGGGCGACCTGCCGAAGTACCGCACGCTGTTCCCGACCGAGTTCAACTCCGTCGCCGTGATCGAGACGGCGCCCTTCGTGGAGGCCGTCAAGCGTGTGGCGCTGGTGGCCGAGCGGAACACCCCGGTGCGGCTGAGCTTCGAGCAGGGCGTGCTGATCCTCGAGGCCGGGTCCAGCGACGACGCACAGGCTGTGGAAAGGGTCGACGCCCAGCTGGACGGCGACGACATCTCCATCGCCTTCAACCCGACGTTCCTGCTGGACGGCCTGAGCGCGATCGACTCCCCGGTGGCCCAGCTGTCGTTCACGACGTCCACCAAGCCGGCGCTGCTCAGCGGCAAGCCCGCGGTGGACGCCGAGGCCGACGACGCCTACAAGTACCTGATCATGCCGGTGCGGCTGAGCGGCTGACCGTTTTCCACAGCTGTGCACAGCGCCGGGCGCCCGCTGTGGACGCCCGGCGCCTGTGTCGGCCGGTGCTGGTTTCCGCAGGTGAGCGCGTATGCCCACAGCTGTGCACGAAGGGTCGCGATTAGGCTCGGCACGGCACGAAGGTGCCTCACACGCCACACAGCGACCTTAAGGAACACAACTGATGGAGCTCGGTCTCGTCGGCCTCGGCAAGATGGGCGGCAACATGCGCGAGCGGATCCGCCGCGCGGGCCACACCGTCATCGGATACGACCACAACGCGGATCTCGCGGATGTCCACAGCCTGGAAGAGCTTGTGGGCAAGCTCAGCGGCCCGCGCGTGGTCTGGGTGATGGTGCCGGCCGGCGAGCCCACCCAGTCGACCATCGACCGGCTCGCCGAGCTGCTGGAGCCCGGCGACGTGGTCGTGGACGGCGGCAACTCCCGCTGGACGGACGACGAGAAGCACGCCGAGGAGCTGGCGGCCAAGGGCATAGGCTTCGTCGACTGCGGCGTCTCCGGCGGCGTCTGGGGCCTGGAGAACGGCTACGCGCTGATGTACGGCGGTGACGCGGAGAACGTCGCCAAGGTGCAGCCGATCTTCGACGCGCTGAAGCCGGAGGGCGACTTCGGTTCGGTGCACGCGGGCAAGGTCGGCGCGGGCCACTTCGCGAAGATGGTCCACAACGGCATCGAGTACGCGATGATGCAGGCCTACGCCGAGGGCTGGGAGCTGCTGGAGAAGGTCGACTCCGTGGAGAACGTCCGCGAGGTCTTCCGCTCCTGGCAGGAGGGCACCGTCATCCGCTCCTGGCTGCTCGACCTCGCGGTCAACGCGCTGGACGACGACGAGCACCTGGAGGGCCTGCGCGGTTATGCACAGGACTCCGGTGAGGGACGCTGGACTGTGGAGGCCGCGATCGACAACGCGGTGCCGCTGCCGGCGATCACCGCGTCGCTGTTCGCGCGGTTCTCCTCCCGCCAGGAGGACTCGCCGCAGATGAAGATGATCGCCGCGCTGCGCAACCAGTTCGGCGGCCACGCCGTGGCGAAGAAGTGATCCACAGGGATCCGCACAGTCCCTAGGGATCCACAGAACACAGAGGAATCCACAGAAGCCGTGGGAATCCACAGGGCTCGCTCCGCGGGCCCGTGATTCCCAGCCCGTCGATCCACAGCCCGTCAGCACTCCGAGGAAGGCCGGCGAAACGACCATGCACGTCACGCATCTTTCGCTGGCCGACTTCCGCTCGTACGCCCGGGCCGAGGTCCCGCTCGACCCGGGCGTCACCGCGTTCGTCGGCCCCAACGGGCAGGGCAAGACGAATCTGGTCGAAGCGGTCGGATACCTGGCCACGCTCGGCAGCCACCGGGTCGCCTCGGACGCTCCGCTCGTCCGCATGGGCGCCGAGCGCGCCGTCATCCGGGCGCAGGTCCGGCAGGGCGACCGGCAGCAGCTGGTCGAGCTGGAGCTGAACCCGGGCAAGGCCAACCGCGCCCGTATCAACCGGTCCTCGCAGGTCAGGCCCAGGGACGTGCTGGGGATCGTACGGACCGTGCTGTTCGCGCCCGAGGATCTCGCCCTGGTCAAGGGCGATCCCGGCGAACGGCGGCGGTTCCTCGACGAGTTGATCACCGCTCGGTCGCCGCGCATGGCCGGGGTGCGCTCCGACTACGAGCGCGTCCTCAAGCAGCGCAACACCCTGCTCAAGACCGCCGCCCTGGCGCGCCGGCACGGCGGGCGGTCCATGGACTTGTCCACACTCGACGTGTGGGACCAGCATCTCGCGCGCGCGGGCGCCGAGTTGCTCGCCCAGCGCCTCGACCTGATCGCCGCGCTGCAGCCGCTGGCCGACAAGGCGTACGAGCAACTGGCTCCTGGCGGCGGCCCGCTGGCGCTGGAGTACAAGCCGTCCGCGCTCGGTGAGGCCCAAGCGCGCGAGGATCTCTACGCCCAGCTGATGGCGGCGCTGGCCCAGGCCCGCAAGCAGGAGATCGAACGCGGGGTCACCCTGGTGGGCCCGCACCGCGACGACCTGGTCCTCAAACTGGGTCAGCTGCCCGCCAAGGGGTACGCCTCGCACGGCGAGTCCTGGTCCTACGCGCTCGCCCTGCGCCTGGCCTCCTACGACCTGCTGCGGGCCGAGGGCAACGAGCCGGTGCTGGTCCTGGACGACGTCTTCGCCGAGCTGGACGCGCGGCGCCGGGACCGGCTGGCCGAGCTGGTCGCGCCCGGCGAGCAGGTGCTGGTCACCGCCGCCGTGGAAGACGACGTACCGCGGATGCTGGCCGGGGCGCGGTACACCGTGTCCGGAGGGACGGTGGAGCGCGTATGAGCACCGACGAACCCACCCCGAAGGCCGACGGAGCCACCCCCAGGAAGATGCCGGACAAGAAGGTGCCCGAACCCTCCGGTGTCGACCTCGCGCGCGTGGCGCTGCGCGCGGCGAAGGAGCAGGCACGCGCGCGTGGGGACGCGGCGCGGCAGAAGAAGCAGGCCCGGCGCGGCGGCGGGCTGCGCTCCGGGGCGCGTGCGGACGGCCGCGACCCGATGGCGCTGGGCGCGGCGATCAACCGGCTGCTGACCGAGCGCGGCTGGGAGACGCCCGCGGCGGTGGGCGGCGTGATGGGCCGCTGGCCGCAGATCGTCGGCGAGGACCTGGCCAAGCACTGCGTGCCGCAGCGGTACGACGAGGACGAGCGCGTGCTGGTCGTGCAGTGCGACTCGACGGCCTGGGCGACCCAGCTGCGCCATCTCGCGCCCGCGCTGGTCGCCCGGCTCAACGAGGACCTGGGGCACGGCACGGTACGGATGATCAAGGTGCTGAACCCGGGCGGTCCGGCCCGGCGCTACGGCCCGCTGCGGGCCCCGGGAAGCTCCGGACCCGGCGATACGTACGGCTGACGTACGGGCCGACGTAAGGGTGACGTACATCACGTCATAGAGGTGACCATGCTGTCGGCGCGGCACCCCGTCGCCGGTGCGGACGGGGTCCGCGGCACGGCCGGACCGCCATCTGACCCCCCAGTAGCCAAGGGTTGACGGCTCGAAGCGCTGAGTGCCGCTGTGAGCCCCTTGGAGCCCCCATCCGTATATCGGGACCCGATCGAGGCCGGTTCAGGGCGGCACATGGGGACTCAGGTACCGGCAAACCCCCATCGATGTCAGACCTACCGGTAGACTGGAAGACAATCCCGCCCCAACGTGGGGACCGCCCGGGAAAAGCTGAGCAACGCTGATCAAGGCTTACCACCGCAACATGCCGCAGCCGCTCCGGCAACCTGCCGACGAGCCCGGCTCGTGCTGTGCCAGAAAGGGCGCTTCGTGGCCGATTCCGGCAACCCCAACGAGAACATCCCGTCCACCGACGCCGGCGTGAACGCCGAGGCCGCCACCGAGGCCTCCGCCCGCAGCGAGGCCACCGCCTCGACGTCGTACGACGCCAGCGCCATCACCGTGCTCGAAGGGCTGGACGCGGTCCGCAAGCGGCCCGGCATGTACATCGGTTCCACGGGCGAGCGCGGTCTGCACCACCTGGTGTACGAGGTCGTCGACAACTCGGTCGACGAGGCGCTGGCCGGGTACGCGGACACGATCGACGTCACGATCCTCGCCGACGGCGGCGTCCGGGTCGTCGACAACGGCCGTGGCATCCCGGTGGGCATCGTGCCCTCCGAGGGCAAGCCGGCCGTGGAGGTCGTGCTGACCGTGCTCCACGCGGGCGGCAAGTTCGGAGGCGGCGGGTACGCCGTCTCCGGCGGTCTGCACGGTGTGGGCGTGTCCGTCGTGAACGCGCTGTCCACGAAGGTCGCCGTCGAGGTGAAGACCGACGGGTACCGGTGGACGCAGGACTACAAGATGGGCGTTCCCACCGCCCCGCTGGCCAAGCACGAGGCGACCGAGGAGACCGGCACGTCGGTCACCTTCTGGGCCGACCCGGAGATCTTCGAGACCACCGAGTACTCCTTCGAGACGCTGTCGCGGCGTTTCCAGGAGATGGCGTTCCTCAACAAGGGCCTGACGATCAGGCTCACCGACGAGCGCGAGTCGGCGAAGGCCACCAGCGGCGCCGACGAGGCGGGTGCGGACGAGAAGGCCGAGGTCAAGACCGTCACGTACTACTACGAGGGCGGCATCGTCGACTTCGTGAAGTACCTCAACTCCCGCAAGGGAGAGGTCGTGCACCCCACCGTCATCGACCTGGAGGCGGAGGACAAGGACAAGAGCCTGTCCCTCGAGGTCGCGATGCAGTGGAACAGCGGCTACAGCGAGGGTGTGTACTCGTTCGCGAACATCATCCACACCCACGAGGGCGGTACGCACGAAGAGGGCTTCCGCGCCGCGCTGACCTCGCTGATCAACAAGTACGCGCGCGACAAGAAGCTGCTGCGCGAGAAGGACGACAACCTCACCGGTGACGACATCCGCGAGGGCCTGACCGCGATCATCTCGGTCAAGCTGAGCGAGCCGCAGTTCGAGGGCCAGACGAAGACCAAGCTGGGCAACACGGAGGCCAAGACCTTCGTGCAGAAGGCGGTCTACGAACACCTCAACGACTGGCTGGACCGCAACCCGGTCGAGGCCGCGGACATCGTCCGCAAGGGCATCCAGGCGGCCACCGCGCGCGTGGCGGCCCGCAAGGCCCGCGACCTGACCCGGCGCAAGGGCCTGCTGGAGTCGGCGTCGCTGCCGGGCAAGCTGGCCGACTGCCAGTCCAACGACCCCACCAAGTGCGAGATCTTCATCGTCGAGGGCGACTCCGCCGGCGGCTCGGCCAAGTCCGGCCGGAACCCGCAGTACCAGGCGATCCTCCCGATCCGCGGCAAGATCCTCAACGTGGAGAAGGCCAGGATCGACAAGATCCTGCAGAACCAGGAGATCCAGGCGCTGATCTCCGCCTTCGGCACGGGCGTGCACGAGGACTTCGACATCGAGAAGCTCCGCTACCACAAGATCATCCTGATGGCGGACGCCGACGTCGACGGCCAGCACATCAGCACCCTGCTGCTGACCTTCCTGTTCCGCTTCATGCGGCCGCTGGTCGAGGCCGGGCACGTGTACCTGTCCCGCCCCCCGCTGTACAAGATCAAGTGGGGCCGGGACGACGTGGAGTACGCCTACTCGGACCGTGAGCGCGACGCACTGATCGAGATGGGCCGCCAGCGCGGCAAGCGCGTCCGCGAGGACTCGATCCAGCGCTTCAAGGGCCTCGGCGAGATGAACGCCGAGGAGCTGCGTGTGACCACGATGGACCAGGAGCACCGGGTCCTCGGCCAGGTCACCCTGGACGACGCCGCCCAGGCCGACGACCTGTTCTCGGTCCTGATGGGCGAGGACGTCGAGGCCCGCCGCCAGTTCATCCAGCGCAACGCCAAGGACGTCCGCTTCCTCGACATCTGAGTCGGTCTCAGCTGACCGCACCAGGAAGGATCTTCACCAGCAATGGCCGACGAGAACACCCCAGAGACTCCTGAGACCGAGGGCGGCGAACTCGCCATGCGCGTCGAGCCCGTCGGGCTCGAGACGGAGATGCAGCGCTCGTACCTGGACTACGCGATGTCCGTCATCGTGTCCCGTGCGCTGCCCGACGTCCGGGACGGCCTGAAGCCCGTCCACCGGCGCGTGCTGTACGCGATGTACGACGGCGGCTACCGCCCCGACCGCGGCTTCTACAAGTGCGCCCGTGTCGTCGGCGACGTCATGGGCAACTACCACCCGCACGGCGACAGTTCGATCTACGACGCGCTGGTGCGGCTCGCCCAGCCGTGGTCGATGCGGATGCCGCTGGTGGACTCCAACGGCAACTTCGGCTCCCCGGGCAACGACCCGGCGGCCGCCATGCGGTACACCGAGTGCAAGATGGCGCCGCTGTCGATGGAGATGGTCCGCGACATCGACGAGGAGACCGTCGACTTCACGGACAACTACGACGGCCGCTCCCAGGAGCCGACCGTCCTGCCCGCCCGCTTCCCGAACCTGCTGATCAACGGCTCGGCCGGTATCGCGGTCGGCATGGCCACCAACATCCCGCCGCACAACCTGCGCGAGGTCGCGGCCGGCGCCCAGTGGTACCTGGAGAACCCGGACGTCAGCCACGAGGAGCTGCTGGACGCGCTCATGGAGCGCATCAAGGGCCCCGACTTTCCGACCGGCGCCCTGGTGGTGGGCCGCAAGGGCATCGAGGAGGCGTACCGCACCGGGCGCGGCTCCATCACGATGCGCGCGGTGGTCGAGGTCGAGGAGATCCAGGGCCGGCAGTGCCTGGTCGTGACCGAACTGCCGTACCAGGTCAACCCGGACAACCTGGCGCAGAAGATTGCCGACCTGGTCAAGGACGGCAAGATCGGCGGCATCGCCGACGTCCGCGACGAGACGTCGTCCCGTACGGGCCAGCGCCTGGTCATCGTGCTCAAGCGCGACGCGGTCGCCAAGGTCGTCCTGAACAACCTGTACAAGCACACCGACCTGCAGACCAACTTCGGCGCCAACATGCTGGCGCTGGTCGACGGCGTGCCGCGCACGCTGTCCCTGGACGCGTTCATCCGGCACTGGGTGGCGCACCAGATCGAGGTCATCGTCCGCCGTACCCGCTTCCGGCTGCGCAAGGCCGAGGAGCGCGCGCACATCCTGCGCGGTCTGCTGAAGGCCCTGGACGCCATCGACGAGGTCATCGCGCTGATCCGGCGCAGCGAGACCGTCGACATCGCGCGCAGCGGCCTGATGGACCTGCTGGAGATCGACGAGCTCCAGGCCAACGCGATCCTCGAGATGCAGCTGCGGCGCCTGGCGGCCCTGGAGCGGCAGAAGATCGTCCAAGAGCACGACGAACTCCAGGCGAAGATCAACGAGTACAACGAGATCCTCGCCTCCCCGGTCCGCCAGCGCGGCATCGTCAGCGAGGAACTGGCCGCCATCGTCGAGAAGTACGGCGACGACCGCCAGACCAAGCTGATCCCGTACGAGGGCGACATGTCCATCGAGGACCTGATCGCCGAGGAGGACATCGTCGTCACGGTCACCCGCGGCGGCTATGTCAAGCGGACCAAGACGGACGACTACCGGGCGCAGAAGCGCGGCGGCAAGGGCGTGCGGGGCACGAAGCTGAAGGAAGACGACATCGTCGACCACTTCTTCGTCTCCACCACGCACCACTGGCTGCTGTTCTTCACCAACAAGGGCCGGGTGTACCGGGCGAAGGCGTACGAGCTGCCCGAGGCCGGCCGGGACGCGCGCGGCCAGCACGTGGCGAACCTGCTCGCCTTCCAGCCGGACGAGGCGATCGCCGAGATCCTCGCCATCCGCGACTACGAGGCGGCGCCGTACCTGGTCCTCGCGACCAAGTCCGGTCTGGTCAAGAAGACGCCTCTGAAGGATTACGATTCGCCCCGCTCCGGCGGCGTGATCGCGATCAATCTGCGGGAGCGCGAGGACGGCACGGGCGACGAGCTGATCGGCGCCGAGCTGGTCTCGGCGGACGACGATCTGCTGCTGATCAGCAAGAAGGCGCAGTCGATCCGGTTCACCGCCTCCGACGAGTCCCTGCGTCCGATGGGCCGCGCCACCTCCGGCGTGAAGGGCATGAGTTTCCGCGAAGGCGATGAACTTCTGTCGATGAATGTTGTTCGGCCGGGTACGTTCGTGTTCACTGCCACCGACGGCGGGTACGCGAAGCGGACCGCCGTCGACGAGTACCGCGTCCAGGGCCGCGGCGGCCTCGGCATCAAGGCCGCCAAGATCGTGGAGGACCGCGGTTCGCTCGTCGGAGCGCTGGTCGTCGAGGAGACCGACGAGATCCTCGCGATCACGCTCTCCGGCGGCGTGATCCGTACACGGGTCAATGAGATCAGGGAGACGGGCCGTGACACCATGGGCGTCCAACTGATCAACCTGGGCAAGCGCGATGCCGTGGTCGGCATCGCACGCAACGCCGAGGCGGGGCGCGAGGCGGAGGAGGTCGACGGCGAGGAAGCCGCCGACACCGCCGAGGGTGTCCAGGCCGGCGGCACGGACGAGGGTGAGGCGCCCTCGGCCGAGTAGCACGAGGAGTGAGTCATCGTGAGCGGAGCCACGGGCGCCGGATCGGCCGGTACCCCCACGGGTACGGAGACGGACGGCGGCGGCCGTGGCTCCGCCGCGCACAGGGCGGGTGCGGGGAGCGCGGCCGACCCGCACACGACCAACCTGAAGCCGGTGAAGGCGTCCGGACAGGACTCCGCCGGCACGTCTGGATCCCAGGGGGGAACTGTGACGGACACCCGAGGACCGGCCGTGGCCGGGGAGGCGCAGTCGCCGTCTCCGCTCCCCCAGGAGCGGAGCCAGGAGCAGCCCGCCGGGCCCTATCACCCGCCGCAGGCCTATCCGGCCCAGCCGCCCGCCGGCGCCGTACGGCGGCCTCGCACGGGTGCGCGTACGGCACCACGCACCCGTAAGGCGCGGCTTCGGGTGGCCAAGGCCGACCCGTGGTCGGTGATGAAGGTGAGCTTCCTGCTCTCCATCGCGCTCGGCATCTGCACGATCGTCGCGTCGGCGCTGCTGTGGATGGTCATGGACGCGATGGGCGTGTTCTCGACGGTGGGCGGCACGATCTCGGAGGCGACCGGCTCGAACGAGGGGAACGGCTTCGACCTCCAGGCGTTCCTGTCGCTCCCCCACGTCCTGATGTTCACGTCGGTCATCGCGGTCATCGACGTGGTCCTGGCCACGGCGCTCGCGACGCTCGGCGCGTTCATCTACAACCTGTCCGCGGGCTTCGTGGGCGGTATCGAGCTGACCCTGGCCGAGGACGAGTGACCGGCTGTCCAGCGCGCCGGTGACGGTCCCCCGACAACCGATTTTGGGACTGACGTGGTCGTGCGCTAATCTTCAGGAGTCAGCGCGCGGGACACACACCGCAGAGCGCGGCGGGGCTATAGCTCAGTTGGTTAGAGCGCATCCCTGATAAGGATGAGGCCACAGGTTCAAATCCTGTTAGCCCCACAGCATGAAGACCCCCCGGATCATCGGTCCGGGGGTCTTTCGGTATGTGCGGTGGGGGTTCTGCGCAGCTGGCGGACGTCCACGAAGTCGCCGGTCGCCACCGGTCGACGGCGGACTCCGGCACCGGTGCGTGTGAGGAGGCCGTATGAAAAGGGCCCGATCGCTGGCGACGGGGGATGCACCAGCGATCGGGCTGTGGCCAAGGGTAACAAGCCCCGGGGCCTTGTGGGGCCCAGTCGGTCGTTAATAAGTCAGCTTGGCGGCCGGTCAATGACCGCACGGCGGGTCGTAGGAGAGCCGGGGCAGGTACTCGTGCCACTTCTGCGGAGTCATCACGCCCCGGGTGACCGCGCAGATGTGCGCGATCGCCGCGTCGGCGTCCAGGCTCCACACGCGCACCGTGTCGGTGCCGCTGGAGACCCCGAGGACACGGCTCGAGGGGCTGAAGGACAGGAACGTGCCGGACTTCGCGTTCGGGCTCATCGACTGCCCGATGGGGCTTGCCGAGGCGGGGTGGGCGACGTTCCACAGCCGGACCGTGTTGTCGTTGCCGCCGCTGGCCAGAACGCGTCCGTCCGAGCTGAACGTGAGCGTCTTGACCGCCTCCGTGTGGCCGATGAGCGGTGAGCCGAGCGCGGTCGCGGAGGCGGGCTGGGCGACGTTCCACAGCCGGACCGTGTCGTCGTCGCTGCCGCTGGCCAGAACCTGTCCGTCGGGGCTGAAGGCGATCACGTTGACCGGACCGGTGTGCTCGGTGAGCCGGGCGATGCCGGTCGGATGCGCGGGATCGGTGACGTTCCAGAGGCGGATCGTGCTGTCCGCGCTGCCGCTCGCCAGGGTGTGCCCGTCGGGGCTGAAGGCGATGGCGTTGAGGAAACCCCGGTGCCCGAAGAGCGGTCTGCCGAGCACGGTGGGGCGCCCGGGGTCGGCGATGTTCCACAGCTGAACGGTGCGGTCGTCGTAGGGGGTGGCCAGGGTGCGGCTGTCGGGGCTGAAGGCGAGCGTGTCGGGTCCCGCGAACCGGGTCCGCAGGTGGATGGGGAGACCGGCGGCGACCGGGCGGGACGGATCGCTCACGTTCCACAGGTGCACCGCATGGTTGTTGGTGAGGACGGCGAGGATCCGGCCGTCGGGGGAGAACACCGGTGCCCGGTGGCCGCCGTCCGCCTGCATGAACGGCTCACTCAACTGCACGGGCCGCCCGGGCCGTGTCACGTTCCACAGCCGGATCCTGCCGTCCCGGGCCGCCGTGGCCAGCACCCGGCCGTCCGGCCGGAACGCGCCGGTGCGGCCGACGATGTCCGAGGCCGGCAGCGACCACAGGCGCGCCCTGCCGTCGCCGCTGCCGGTGGCCAGGGTCCGCCCGTCCGGGCTGAACTGCAGGGCGTACATCTCCCCGCTGCTGCCCGCGAGCGGCTCCCCGACCTGCGAGGGGGACGAGGGGTCGCGTACGTTCCACAGGCTCGCCGTGCTGTCGGCGCTGGCGGCCGCCAGCCGCCCGCCGTCCTGGCTGAAGGCCACCGACCAGATCGGGCCGGTGTGGCCGGCCAGCGGTGAGCCGAGTGCGGACGGGCGGGCGGGGTGGGTGACGTCCCACAGCCGGATCGTGTCGTCCGCGCTGCCGGAGGCGAGGGTGTGCCCGTCCGGGCTGAACGCCACCGAGTGCACGAGGTCGGTGTGGCCCTTGAGCGCGCTGCCGTACCGCCGGGTGTGGTGCGGGTCGGCCACGTTCCACAGCAGGATCGTGTCGTCGTCACCGCCCGCCGCGACGGTACGGCCGTCGGGGCTGAACGCGACGCTGCGCACCGCGGCGGTGTGACCGCGCAGGGCCCCGGTCTCACGCGGCCGGCGCGGGTCGGCCACGTTCCACAGCCGTACCGTGCGGTCCTCCCCGGCGCTCGCCAGCATCCGCCCGTCCGGGCTGAAGGCGACCAGGTAGGTCGTGCCCTGGTGGCCGGTGAGCGGCTTGCCCAGAGGCACGGGGCGGGCGCGGTCGGTGACGTCCCACAGCCGGATCGTCCCGTCGTCGCCGGCGCTGGCGAGGGTGTGCCCGTCCGGGCTGAAGACGGCGCTGCTCACCCAGCTGGTGTGGCCGGTCAGCGGCTTGCCGAGCGGTTGGGGGCGGCGCGGGTCGGCCACGTTCCACAGCCGTACCGTGCGGTCGTAGCTGGCTGTGGCGAGGGTTCTGCCGTCGGGGCTGAAGGAGGTCAGGTAGACGGCGCCCGTGTGGCCGGTGAGGGGGGTGGCCAGCGGCGCGTTCACGATCGAGATCAGCCTGCTGTACGTCCCCTCGTCGTCCGGGCGCAGATGATGGGCGACCAGGTCGAGCTGGGCGGCCAGGGACGGGTCCGTGTGCTGGACCCGGTCGGCCTCGGCGACCACCTGGGCGAACACGGCGTCGTCCCGCTGCTGCCAGGCGATCACCGCCGAACCCCCTGCGAGCAGGGCCAGCACCACCAGCGCCGCCACCGCGGCCCGGCTGATCCACACCGTCCGCCTGCGCAGCCGTACCGCCGCGGCCACGAACTCCACCGCGCTGCGGGTCAGATACGGGTCGCCGGCCGAGCGCGCCCAGCTGCGGGCCTGCTCCAGCCGGGAGCCACGGTAGAGCAGCGCGCTGTCCCGGCCGGAGTCCTCCCAGGCCCGGCCGTCCTCCTCGAGCCGCTGGCGCAGCAGCTGTCCGCTCCGGTCGTCTTCGATCCAGTGCCGCAGCCGGGGCCAGGCGTGCAGCAGCGCCTCGTGGGTGATCTCCACCGTGTCCGCGTCCAGCGTCACCAGCCGGGCCCGCACCAGGGCCTCCAGGGACTCTTCGGTCTTGCCCGGGTCCGCGGACTCCTCCGCCAACTGGCGCCGGGTGCCGCGCCGGCGCGTGGCCTGTGTGTCCTCGCCCAGCCGGACCAGCCGGAGCAGGAGCAGCCGGGCCGCGGTACGGGCCGCGGGGTCCAGCCTCGACCAGGCGCGTTCGGCGGTCGCCGCGACGGCCCCCTGGATCCCGCCGGCCGCGCGATAGCCGGCCAGGGTCAGCCGCCCGCCCTTGCGGCGCTGCCAGGTCGCCAGCAGGGCGTGCGAGAGCAGCGGGAGCACGCCGGCGTCGTGGGCTCCGCGCGGTCCGTCGGCGCTCACCTCGCGGATGATCAGTTCGGCGAGCCCCGGCTCCAGCTCCAGACCGACCGCCTTGGCCGGGCCGGTCACAGCCTCGCGCAGTTCGGCGGCGGTCAGCGGCCCGAGCACCATGTGCCGGTGCTGCAGCGCGTCGGCCAGTTCCGGATAGCCGAGGCACTGCTCGTAGAAGTCGGCGCGGATGCCGAGGACGACGAGCACCGGTGCGGGCTCGTCGGAGTCGGCGGACGGGGTGCAGGCGGCGTGCAGCAGCTGGATGAACGTGCGCCGGTCGGCCTCGGCGGCGCAGAGGGTGAAGGTCTCCTCGAACTGGTCCACGACGATGACCGGCCGGCTCTCGCCGGGCGCCTCCCGCCGCACCCACGCCGACACGGCCTCGCGCGCCGCGCGGGCGATCTTGGGGGAGTCGGAGCCGGGGACGGCCGGGTCCTCCGTGGCCTCCTGCTCGGCCTGACGCGCGTCGGCGGCGACCGTGGCGAGATCCGGGATACGGCCGACCAGCTCGGCGAGGGGGTCCGCGCCCGGGACGAGGTGCAGGACCCACCCGGCGGCGGTTTCCGGGGACGCCGTGGCGCTCGGGTTCGAGGTACCGCGTCCAGCGCGCAGCGCGCCGCCGCGGAGGGCGGGGACCAGGCCGGCGTTCAGCAGGGACGACTTTCCGGCGCCCGAGGCGCCCACCAGCATCACCAGGCCGCCGGTCCGCTCGGCGGCGCGCAGCTGGGCGACGAGCGCGCTCGTGCTCCGCTCCCGGCCGAAGAACCATCGGGCGTCCTCCTGCCGGTAGGGCGCGAGTCCCCGGTAGGGGCAGACGCCTCCGGCGGGCGGAGCCTGGGCCTCAGGCCGCCGGTTTTCCTCAGCGGGTGGCGCGGGCCGGTCACCGACCGGGTCGGCCAGCGCCCGCTCCCAGAGCCGCTGCCAGTGCGCGAGGTCGTACAGGCCCGGGGACACCGGTGTGGGCCGCAGCCGGCGTGCCTCCGGAATCAGGATGTGCAGCACCGCTGCGAGCGCCGTGAACTGCGCCGGCACGTTCTTGGCCCGGCGCCAGTCACTGATCCGCTGGGCGGAGACCCGCACGGGCCGCCCCCGCTCGTCGATCCGCTGCAGCCGTACGACTGCCTCGGCGACGCTCTTGAGGGGAGGGTTTCCGGCCTCCTTGTACAGCAGCGCGAGGCGCTCGGCGAAGGCTGTGCGTGCCCCTGAGTCGGAACTCAAGGTCCCACCCCTTTACTTGCCGCCGCATCTGCACGTCCGGACCGGAAAACCCACCTTATATGTCTGACCTGCGGTTAAGCACTGCAGCGAAGGTCGTCCCCTCCTCCTCGCGGACCTCAAATGGCAGGATCCGGACCCGGTAGCGGACCGCTCACACACCGTCCGGACAGGCCACGGCCCTGCGCCTGGAGAGGCAGCCCCGAGCATCGAAGGATCTCGGCCAACTTCACCGGAGACATGCGAGCGGACCCCGCCGACACCGATTGAGCGGATGCGACCGAAGGCAGGGAGCGGCGACCGGACCGTTCCCTGAGCCCGTGGGCCGTGAGCCTCCAGGCGGCTCCCTTCTGCAGTCCGTGCCCAGCCGACGTGGCACGGATTGACGCCCCCGCACCGCCCGGTACCGGTCCCCACGAGGGGAGGGACCGGCACCGGGCGGGCAGGGGCCTTGCCGCACCGGCAGGCGCGGCGCCGGGACGGGGCGGGTGACGTTTCACGTGAAACGCCCGCCGTATGGGTGTTTCACGTGAAACACCCATACGGCTTCGAGTGCTCGGCCACTGTCCATCAGTCCTCCCCTCACAGCCCGGTCCGGTTCAGCGGGTGCTCCCCCGGGCAGTGACGTCCGGGAAGTGCCCCTCCCAGGCCATCGTGCTCACGGAGTAGGGCGGCGGGAGAAGGCCGGCACGGCGTGGCTCATCTGGTGGCCGCCGGGTCTGCCGGAGCGGCCGGGTAGGTCCACCGGGAGGCCGCCAGGGCGCGAGCCCGGGCCTCGGCGACCGTCATGCGGGCCGCTCGTTCGACCGGGTCGACGTGGGACGCCTGGCCGGTGACCTGGCCCTGCCACTTGCGATGGAGCAGGCCGGCCTCCGCCGAGAACCAGCCGTGGCCGACCGCGTCCAGCGCCAGCAGCAGCCCGGTGTCCTCGGACGCCGGCAGCGCCATCCAGCCGCCGAGCGCCATGAGCAGCTCGCGCCGGACACACAGGGTCGCCGGATGGACGGGGGCCCGGAAGTCGTTCCGCTTCCAGTGGTCGAGTACGGCACCGCGTTCGAGCGGGCCGTCGTCAGGGTTGCCGGGAAAACCGGCCGTCGTGCCGTCCGGCAGCAGGTCGAGGGCCTGGGAGGTGGTCCAGCTTACGGTCGGGTCTGCCTCCAGCACGGCCACGTCGCGGGCCAGCGCGCCTGGCGTGAGCCGGTCGTCGGCGTCCAGGACCTTCACGTACGCGCCCTTGGCGCGGGCCAGTGCGATCGTGCGGGCCACCCCGGGACCGCCCGGCCGGCCCTGGCCGAAGCTCACACGCGCGTCGTCCGGGACGTACGGGCGGACCTCGTCCGTCGTACCGTCCTGCTGGATCAGCCACTCCCAGTCCCAGCCACCGGGAAGCCGCTGCTCGCACAGGGAGGCGTACGCGTCCGGAAGGAAACGCGCGGAGGGGCCGTGGACAGCGGTGACAACGGTGACGCGCCGGGTCACGGCGGCACTCACCCCTTTCCGGAGAGCCTCGGACGCGCGGGACGCGCCCGGGGTGTGTCGGCCGCGGTCGCGTCGGCCGCGGTTCCTTGGGCCACGGTCGATCGTCCCGGGAGCCGGAACAGCGCGAGACCCCCGGCCGAACCCGGCCGGGGGTCTTTCCGTGTCGACTGTTGCGTACGCAAGTCGCCGTGTGGTCGAGACGTTGCGGTACTGCGTGGGGTGCGAGGTCAGCAGTCGAGCCTGGCCGTCGAGGACTCTCCGGTGATCAGGTCCTCCGTCTCGGTCTCGGCGAGGGGACGGTGCCGGCAACGGGGCGACTTGCCGTGGGCCTCGGCCCGGATGCGCTGTTTCATCGTGGGGGGCAGAGCCGTGGTGCGGGGCCAGGACCAGTGGCGTTGGGCCGGGATCGCCGGGATGGTCTTCAACGCGGTACCGGTGCGGGGGCCCTCGGTGCTGGGGGCGGCCGCCGCGGTCGTGGCGGTCGTGGCGGTGACGATTCCGAGCGCGGTGCACAGTGCGAAGAAGGCGGTGACGATGGCGGTCCACAGCGTCATGACCTTGTTCTTGGTCATGGCCCCTCACTTTCGGGTTGGGCGATTTGCGTACTTTGCTCATGATGTGTATGTGGGCCGCGAAGTGGTGGACCGACGCTCGTGGCGCGTCGATGTTCCGATGAACACCACCCGGATGGCGGCAAGAGGCCTGGAAAGCCCCCAAAACCTGCTCAGCTGAGCGAAGAGGGAGCAAAGTAACCGTCCGTGGGGGTGTGATCACCCTCCGATCGGAACGGCGTCGGACCTGGCCTATTGCGCTGCCGGAGGCGGGAGTTGGGCTCCGGCGCAGGTCACCGATCGATATCGGCCGGTGTGTATAGTCGGGCGCCAGAGGTCCCCTACGTCAAGGAAAGACGAGGTCGCGCGGTGAAGAAGCTGCTCCTGGTCGCACTGGCCGCCATCGGCGGGCTCCTCGTGTACCGCCAGATCCAGGCGGATCGCGCCGAGCAGGATCTGTGGACGGAGGCGACTGACTCCGTGCCCACGGGTTCGTGAGTGCCGATTCCAGAATCTGAAGCAGGCCCCGACCGCCCCTCGCGGTCGGGGCTTTGTGTTGCGCAGGCCCACCGGGCGTTGCGGGGCGATTCGGACGGCCGCAGGCATTGCCCGGATGGCGCGCGGGTGCACGCGGCAGGATGGAGCGCGGTCCGGTACGGCGCTGGCGCGGCGGACACGCCGGTCGGGGAGCGGCGACAGGGGGAGGGCGGCACGTGCGGGAACGAGGACAGGGCGGGGCCCGGCGGTGGCGCCCCGGACGCCGGGCGGTCTCCGGCGCCGTACGGGCGGCTCTGCTGACGGGGCTGTGCGCGCTGCTCGTCCTGCCGGCCGGTACGACGTCCGCGCGCGCAATCGCGGCCGCCGCCGAGGACGGCTCGCCGGAGCCGTACGCCTTCGCGCCCGGCGCCGCTGCCGTCGCGGGGGCGCCGGGCACCGCCACGGCACCCCGGCTGGAGGCGGGCCGCACCTACCGCAGCTCCCTGGCGAGCAACGGCGAGCTCTACTACCGCATCGAACTCCGGGCCACCGACACGGCGTACGTCCCCGTCACCGCCGTACCCCCCGCGGACGCCACCGTCTCCGCCGCCGACGGCATCGCCGTGTCGCTCCAGGACGCCCACGGCACCCGCTGCTCCTACGCCAACGCCCGCTTCGGCGCCGGGCTCAGCCCCCGGCCGCTCACCGCGCTCGCCCGGCGGGAGCCCGGCAATGCGCTGTGCCAGGGCTCCGGAACGTACTACGTGGTCGTCCAGCGCCTCGACGCCGGAGGAACCGGCGCGTCGGCACAGCGCTGGGACCTGGAGATCGCGCCTGCCACGGAACCGCGTACGGCACGGGCCGGAGCCACCTCGGCGCCGCAGGCCTGGGACTCCGCCACGCCCGAACCGCTCGACGGCGAGCCCCACGACCGCCCTGGCGGCGCCGGATTCGCCTCCGCGAGCACCCTCGGCCAAGGGGTCTGGCGTACGTCGCTCGTGCCCGGCGAGACCCGGTTCTACAAGGTGCCGGTCGACTGGGGACGGCAGCTGCACGCCTCTGCCGAACTGGGCAACGCCGCTGGTCACGGCTATGTCGGCGGTGCCCTCGACCTTTCCCTCTACAACCCCGTCCGCGGTTACGTCGAGGACGCCGCCCTCGGCTACACCGGCACACAGAAGCCCGCCGTACTCGCCCCGGTGCCGCCGGTGGAGTACGCCAACCGCTACGCCGTACCCGTCGGCGTCACCTCTGTCCGCTTCGCGGGCGACTACTACCTCGTCCTGCACCTCAGCGAGCGGATGACCGGTACGTTCGGACGCGGTCCGTTCGCGGTGACGCTGCGGGTCCGGGTGACCGGGCGGGCGCACGCGGGACCGGAGTACGCCGGGCATCCCGTACCGGACGACGTGTTCACCCCCACGCGGCAGGGCCGGGAGGCGGCCCTCACCAGTACTGCGGGAGGCGGCTCAGCGATGCTGCTGGTCGCGATCGGCGGGATCGGCCTCGGGACCGTGCTCCTGCTGGTGCTCGCCGGCTGGACGGTGACGGCACGGCGCGCTCAGACGCGGGTCAACGCCCAGAAACCCACGGCATAGCAGGCCAGCGCCAGCAACAGCAGCGGGATCGCGACCCCGGCCGGCGGCCCGGTCCGTCGCCTGCGGGCGGCCCGGCGGCGCGCCCCGCGGCCTTGCACGGGCACGTTCTGGGCTGTGTAGGAAGCGGTGGGGGCATCGACCGGAGGGTCCATCACCGGATGGGCGGACGGTACGGCGCTCCAGGGAGTGCGGTGTGTGCGGGCGGCGTGGGTCTGGGGCGTGATGTACGGCTGGTAGGACGGGAGGTGAGGAGGGAAGGAACCGGAGGCCGGCGGCTGCTGGGCGGCGGCGGGGGATTCCTGCGCGTAGGTGAGGGGTTCCCGGAGCGGGGGCGGGGATGCCTGGGGTGGCGGCAGACGGAAACTGCCGGTGTCGGAGAGGGAGCCGGTACCCGTGCCGACACCGGAATCCGGCTCTGCACCGAAACCCGTGCCCGCGCCGACACCTGAAGACGGTCCCCTGTCCGCGCCGGCACCCGACGACGGTCCCGTATTCGCGGCTGTCCTTACGCCCGAGACCGCCCCCGTGTCCGTCGTGTTCGCGCTTGTCCCCGCGCCCGAGACCGGCCCCGTATCCGTCCTGTCCGCGCCCGTCCCCGCGCCCGAAAGCGGCCCCGTATCCGTCCTGTCCGCGCCCGTCCCCGCGCCGGAAGACGACCCCGTATCCGTGCTCTCCGCCAGGTCCGACGCCACCCCGGGTGCCCGCTTGAGCGGACCGTCCGGTCCGAATCCGGGTGGCAGCGGGCCGAGTTGGTCGAAGATCTCGATCAGCTCGTCGTCCGGCTCGGGCTCCGGCAGGAGTTCCGCTGCGGAGGCCAGCGCCTTGCGCGCACCCGTGGCGGTGCGGAAACGCGCGGCCGGGTCGGGCTGCAGCAAGGTGGAGACGACCTGCCACAGCGGTTCCGGAACTCCCTTGGGCGGCCCGGGAGTTCCGTTGTCCAGGAAGTACTGCACGAGCGCCTTGGCGTCAGGCTTGGCGCCCTCCAGCAGATACAGCGCGACGAGCCCCACGGCGAACAGGTCGGCGGGGAAGTCTGGCTCGGCGCCGAGCAGTTGCTCGGGGGCCAGATAACCGGGCGTTCCCACCACGAGGTTGGTCTCCGTCAGGCGGGGTTCGCCGAGCCGCATGGCGATGCCGAAGTCGGACAGCCGCAGCCGGGGCCGTCCCGTTCCGGTCGCTTCGAGGAGGACGTTGGCGGGTTTGACGTCCCGGTGGATGACCCCCTCGGCGTGCACGGCCGCGAGACCGGAAAGGAGCTGGTCCAGCAGGGTGCACACGAACGCCGGGGGCAGCGGGCCGTAGTCGCCGACCAGGTGGACCAGGGAGCCGCCGGCCACCAGGTCCATGGTGAAGAGCACCTTGTCGTCGTCGGCGGCCCAGCTCGCCGGCGCCAGGACATGGGGATGGTCGATCCGCAGGGCCTGCTCCCGCACGAATCGCAGGAGCGAGTGCGCGTCGCGCTGCTGGAGCACCTTGGCGGCCACATAGCGCCGCCGGCGATGGTCCCAGGCGCGCCATACGGCGCCCACGCCCCCGCGCCCGATCGGATCGGCCAGTTCGTACCGGCCGGCGAACACCTCACCCATGGCAGCCCATCGCTCCTCCCCCGGAACCCGCGCCGGTTCCCCCGCCCCCCTTGTTCCCCGCCTTTGTTCCCTGGTCCCTTGTTTCCCCGCTTCCCCGCGCTTGCGCCCTGCTCCCCTGTGACGAGCGATACGGGCCGCCCCCGCTCGAGGACCGGTCCGCCACCACAGACCGACTCCCGTGCCCAGCCGCCCTCACCGGAAGGCGATCCCGGTCCCCGTACCCCCTCCGTGGACCGGACCGCGAGTCCTAATTCTGGTGGGACTGGTAGTGCGCGACAGCGTCGGAGGTCCGGCCGGCGCCGTAGACGCGCAGGAACTCCGCCAGTTCGGGGTGGGTCGGGGCAAGGCTGTCCGCGGCGTCGATGATGTCGCCCGCGGCGGCCACCGAGCGCAGCAGCGACTGGATCTCGCGGACCACCCGCTTGACCGTGGGCGCCCCGGAACCGCTCGTGGTCTGGGTGGTGTTGTTGAGCACGGAACCCCCCTGGGACTTCTTGATCTCGTCCATGCGCTCGGTCGCCTCGGCCGCGCTCACACTGCCGTCCGCGACCTGCGCCGCCAGCTCCTGCAGCAGTTGCACCCGCTGCACCACGGCAGGATTGCCGATCTTCGCCCGCTGGCCGCTCATCAGCTGCGAGAGCATCGGGGCGGACAGACCCAGGACCGCCGCGAGACGGGCCTGATTGAGCCCGAGATCGTCGATGAGCTTACGGAAGAGCGCCCCCAGTGGCTCCCCGTACCAGTTCCGCTGCAGCTCCCGCGCTCTCGCGGTGGCTTCCTGCTGTGCGGCGTCCATTGCGTCTCCCCATCGCTACCCCTGAAAACCGCGGTTCGCTGTAGCGAACCACGTCGAGCATCTTACGGAGCGTGGTCATTCACGGGGACCCCCAATCTTTTTGCGGGATACCCGGGGTGACCCGGTACTCTGGTCTGCGGCGCCCACCGGAACGCGACTTTTCCGGCCGGACGCTGCTTCCCGGGGCCTTAGCTCAGTTGGTAGAGCGCCGTCTTTGCATGGCGGATGTCAGGGGTTCGACTCCCCTAGGCTCCACCCAGAAAAGCCTCCCGACCTGCGGAAACGCAGATCGGGAGGCTTTCTCCGTTCATGCACCGGCGTCCGCGTTCACGATGCCGGGCCATGACCCAGGGGAGGCTGCGGCGGGGTGGTTTCACGTGAAACGGGCCGTGGGTCCGGCGAGCTTCAACTCGCCTGATCCACGGCCCCTTTCACGCACGAACCGGCCCGCCGGTCTACTCGTCGTCCTCGTGCTTCGCGGCATCCTCCTCGGCCTGCTTCGCCTGGACCTCGGGGTCCAGGACCGAGGTACCGCTGCCGTCCACCGAACTCAGCCGGCCGCCGGACTCGGGCACCTCCGTCGCGGC
Organism: Streptomyces sp. NBC_00557; assembly: GCF_036345995.1. Taxonomy (NCBI): domain Bacteria; kingdom Bacillati; phylum Actinomycetota; class Actinomycetes; order Kitasatosporales; family Streptomycetaceae; genus Streptomyces; species Streptomyces sp. NBC_00557. The sequence goes on along the minus strand of NZ_CP107796.1, from coordinate 4,058,654 downwards.
GGGCGGCTCGACCAGCCAGTCCGGATTGGCCTGCTTGTCCCACCACTTCCAGGCGGCGAAAGCCCCACCGGCCAGCAAGGTCAGCAGCGCCAGCGCCTTCACGGTGCGGCCCGTCCTGGACCGGCGCGCATTCCGGCGGGCCAGCTTCTGGATCTCCTTCGCCGAGACCTGACCGCGCAACGCGGCCAGCGCCGCCGCGCCCCGCGCGGCAGCTTCCTCACGGACCGGGGCCGCGGCGGCCACGGCCTGCTCGATCCTCGGACGCGAGTACTCGGCGGCCTGGCGCGAATACTCGGCCGCCTGCCGGGCGGCCTTGCGGGCGCGCACGGCGGCCTCCTGCGCCGCCAGGTCGACCTTCGGCGGCACATGCGCACGAGCCTGTTCCAGACGCGGGGCGAGCCGGGCGTCGTACTGCACGCGGGCCTGTTCGGCGGCCTGCGACATCACGGGCGCCAGTCGTACGCGTGCCTCCTGCGCGTAGAGCGCGGCACGCTCCTTGGCCGTGTCGGCGTAGGGCGCCACCACTTCCGCGGCGTGCAGCACGCTGTCCTTCGCCGAGCCGGTCGCGGCGCGCACGCTGTCGATGCGGGTCACGGGTTCCTCCTCCTCGGTGGCGTACGGTGTTCGACTTTCCACCCTTTTACGGATCATGCCTGCCAACGGTCCGCACGGCATGCGTGGGCGGGCATATGGGTGCCTACCGCTCCCTTCGGCTCCATCCCGGAAATTCCCGGGCAACCCGATCCTGTCCTCGACACTGCCACGAATCGCCGCCGAGCGCTGCCTTCCGGGCGGAACTCGTGGCTGCCGGGCGACGCACGGGCCTCGCCGTGCGAGGATCGGGGAGTCACAGGAAGACAACGGAAGGCAGATCGTGGCCGAGCAGCTTTACGCCACCCTGAAGACCAACCACGGCGACATCGTGGTCAAGCTTTTCCCGAACCACGCGCCGGAGACGGTCAAGAACTTCGTCGAGCTGGCACAGGGCGAGCGCGAGTGGACGCACCCCGGCACGGGTGAGAAGAGCAAGAAGCCGCTCTACAACGGCACGATCTTCCACCGTGTCATCAGCGGCTTCATGATCCAGGGCGGCGACCCGCTCGGCTCCGGTATCGGCGGCCCGGGCTACAAGTTCAAGGACGAGTTCCACCCCGACCTGTCCTTCAACAAGCCCTACCTGCTGGCCATGGCCAACGCCGGCCCGGGTACCAACGGCTCGCAGTTCTTCATCACCGTCTCCCCGACGACGTGGCTGAACCGCAAGCACACCATCTTCGGCGAGGTCACCGACACCGCCAGCCAGAAGGTCGTCGACGCCATCGCCGCGGTCCCCACCGGCCGTAACGACCGTCCGGTCGACGACGTCGTGATCAACGAGGTCGTCGTCGAGAAGCGCGAGGGCTGAGCCCACCGCTCCGCGCACCCCAGGGAACCAAACGCCCCGCTCGTCCGTACCAAGGATGAGCGGGGCGAGGTACTGCCAGGGGCACCCCAGTCCCACGTCGAGCAAGGGGAACAGATGGACCAGGCCGCAGCAGGCATGCAGGGAGCCCACCGCGCGCCCGTGTGCTACCGGCACCCGGACCGCGAGACCGGCGTGCGCTGCACCCGCTGCGAACGCCCCATCTGCCCCGAGTGCATGGTCAGCGCCTCCGTCGGCTTCCAGTGCCCCGCCTGCGTACGCGGCGGCAGCGACACCGGTCCGGCACCCGCCGCCTCCCGGCCCCGCACCATCGCCGGCGGCACGGTCACGGCCGACCCACGCCTGCTCACCAAGGTCCTCATCGGCGTCAACCTGGCCGTGTTCCTCGCCCAGCTCGCCGTGGGCAGCAGCCTCACCGACCGGTTCGAACTGATCGGCCAGGCCCAGTTCTCCCTGTTCAGCCCGGTCCAGGGCGTCGCCGAGGGGCAGTACTACCGCCTGCTGACCGCGATGTTCCTGCACTCGCCGACCAACTACACCCACATCCTGTTCAACATGCTCAGCCTGTGGTGGATCGGCGGCCCCCTCGAGGCAGCCCTCGGCCGCGCCCGCTACCTCGCCCTGTACTTCGTCTCCGGCCTGGCCGGCAGCGCCCTCACCTACATGGTCGCCGACCCGCGCCTGCCCTCTCTGGGCGCCTCTGGTGCGATCTTCGGTCTCTTCGGCGCGACCGGCGTGCTGATGCGCCGGCTCAACTACGACCTGCGCCCGCTCGTCGCCCTTCTGGTGATCAACCTGATCATTACGTTCACCCCGGGCTTCAACATCTCCTGGGAGGCCCACATCGGTGGCCTCGTCGCCGGTGTCGCCGTGGGCTATGCGATGGTCCACGCCCCGCGGGAGAGGCGGACGGTGATCCAGTACGGCGCCTGTGCGGTCGTACTCGCCGTCGTGGTGGTGCTCACGCTGGTCAGGACCGCTCAGCTCACCTGAGAGCGAACGGTTGTCCACAGGCTGTGGCGGATCTTGTGCACCGTGTGCGGGCACAGCTGTGCCCCCTGTCGCTCGGATGTTTTTCCGCAGGTCAGACAGGAGGCGAACAGGTGTATGGGCGTTGGTAGGGCAGTCACACCGGCGTCAACCCCCGATGAGTTATCCACAGATCGTCTTTCTTTTCCCCATGTGGACAACGGCTGTGGATAACTCGGTGGACAGCTCTGGGCAGAGCTATTTCCACTGCGTGGAGACACCGAAGCCGGCGGCGATGAAGCCGAAGCCGACCACGATGTTCCAGTTGTCGAGCGCGTCGATGGGCAGCGAGCCGTCGGTCACATAGAAGACGACGATCCACGCCAGGCCGATGACGAACATCGCCAGCATGACAGGTGCGACCCAGGCGCGACTGTTCAGCTTGATCGCCTGCGCCTGCTTCACGGGCGGCGGCGTGTAGTCGGCCTTCTTGCGGATACGTGACTTCGGCACGAGGGTCTCTCCTGTCGATGCGCTGCGTGGCCGCGCAGGTAACCGGTACGGGGCTCGGGGCAGCGTACAAGGGGTCCACATGACGACTCTGTGTGCTCCCCCGGGCGTCCGTTAGCGTAGTGCTTCCGTGGCGCCTAAGGAGATAAGGGTACGTTGAGCAATTCTGCCGACTCCCCCGGGACGCATTCAACGGGCTCCGGCCCTGGCCGCCGTCTGCGTGTCCGCCCCGTGCGGATCCTCACGGCGGCCGTCTTCGCGCTCGCGGGGCTGATCTTCTTCACCAGCTTCGACACGGCCAAGGGCACCGACATCCGGCAGGACGGCTCTCTGCTGAAGCTGTCCGACCTGATCCAGCAGCGCAGCCGCAAGAACAAGGAGCTGGACGAGTCCAACGCGGCGCTGCGCGGGCGCGTGGAGTCCTTCGCGGAGAGCGACGACGGCAGCAGCAAGGCGCAGGACCGCGAGCTCAGCGGGCTGGAGAAGAGCGCCGGCACACAGAAGCTCACCGGTCACGCCATCACCGTCACGCTCAATGACGCTCCGCCGAACGCCACGGCCAAGCTCCCCGGCTATCCGGAACCGCAGCCCGACTACCTGGTGATCCACCAGCAGGATCTGCAGGCGGTGGTGAACGCCCTGTGGCAGGGCGGCGCCAAGGGCATCAAGGTCATGGACCAGCGGCTGATCTCCACCAGCGCGGTGCGCTGTGTGGGCAACACGCTGATCCTCCAGGGCCGCGTCTACTCGCCGCCGTACAAGATCACGGCGGTCGGGGATCCGGAGAAGCTGCAGCAGGCGCTGGCGGCGAGCAAGGCGATCCAGACCTACATGGTGTACGTGAACGTCTACGGTCTCGGCTGGAGGGTCACCGACGACGGGACGGTGACGCTGCCCGGTTACTCCGGCACGGTGGATCTGCACTACGCGCAGCCCGTGCAGTAGGCGGTCGCCCGTCATGCCATGAGTGATCGACTCGTCCCGCGGCTCGGTTTCACGTGGAACAAGCTGGTTTCGGATCGACAAAGGGCCCTACAAAACCGTGCCGCCGGACGTTGAGGTGATCGACCCTGTGCCACGTAAGTCCGGGTGTACACGCTCCGCACAGTCTGTGGAGGCAGGCGAACCGGAGGCGCCGCGCCGTTAGTCTGGTGACGTACGGCGTGGGTCTGATGCCGTAGGGATACGGAAGGGACGGCAAGGGACGGCATGTACGGCTGGATCTGGCGGCATCTGCCGGGAAACGCTTGGGCGAAGGCGCTGATCTCGCTCGTTCTGGTGCTGGCCGTGGTCTATGTGCTGTTCCAGTACGTCTTTCCCTGGGCCGAGCCGCTGCTGCCCTTCAACGATGTGACGGTGGACAACCAGTGAGTGCGCGGATTCTCGTCGTCGACAACTACGACAGCTTCGTCTTCAACCTCGTGCAGTACCTGTACCAGCTGGGTGCGGAGTGCGAGGTGGTGCGCAACGACGAGGTGTCGACGGCGCACGCCCAGGACGGGTTCGACGGCGTGCTGCTCTCGCCCGGGCCGGGGACGCCGGAGGAGGCGGGCGTGTGCGTGGACATGGTCCGGCACTGCGCCTCGACCGGGGTGCCGGTGTTCGGGGTCTGCCTCGGCATGCAGTCGATGCAGGTGGCGTACGGCGGTGTGGTGGACCGGGCGCCGGAGCTGCTGCACGGCAAGACCTCGCTGGTGGAGCACGAGGGCAAGGGCGTCTTCACGGGTCTGCCGTCTCCGTTCACGGCGACCCGCTACCACTCGCTGGCAGCGGAGCCGGCGACGGTCCCGGCCGAGCTGGAGGTGACCGCCCGCACGCACGACGGCATCATCATGGGCCTGCGCCACCGTGAACTCCGGGTCGAGGGCGTGCAGTTCCATCCCGAGTCGGTGCTGACCGAGCACGGGCACCGGATGCTGGCCAACTGGCTGGTGGAGTGCGGTGACGAGGGTGCCGTGGCGAGGTCGACGGGGCTGGCCCCGGTGGTGGGCAGGGCCACGGCGTGACCGCGCTGCGCCCGGAGCGCGAGACCGATGCCTCGTACGGGGATCAGTCGTACGGGGCTTCCGGTGCGCTTGGGGAGTGGCACGCGGAAGGAGCGCGAGGCCCCTACGGGGAGCCGGGATTCACGGAGCCGGGGTACGCCGAGCCCGGATACGACGGGTACCAGAAGCCCGCATACGACGAGCCTGGGTACGCCGAGCCCGGATACGAGGAGCCGCCCCGCGGCCCCCTCGACGACGAGACGATGGCGCTGCGCGTCCCCGCTGCGGCCGGAGACGCCGAGAACGGCGCCACAGCGGCCTCTCCGGCCTCTTCAGGCTCCTCTGCCACCGGAGTGGCGCGGGGAGGCCGTGCGGCGCGCAGAAAGGCCGCCAAGCGGCGTGGCGGGCGGCACGGCGGTGGCCGGGAGACCGCGTCCGCCGGAACGGCACCTCCTGGGGCGGACTCCGGTCGGCCGCTGTCCCGGGTGGAGGCGCGGCGCCAGGCCCGGTTGCGCAAGCCGAGCCCGGCGGTCGTCGCCAGCCGGGTGATCGGCGAGGTGTTCATCACCACCGGCGTGCTCATGCTCCTGTTCGTCACCTACCAGCTGTGGTGGACCAACGTCCGGGCCCACGCCCAGGCGGGCAGCGAGACGCACCAGCTGCAGAACGACTGGGCCAGCGGCAAGCGGAACCCGGGTGTCTTCGAGCCGGGGCAGGGCTTCGCCATCCTGCACATCCCCAAGCTGGACGTCGTCGCACCGATCGCGGAGGGCGTCAGCAACGCGAAGGTGCTCGACAAGGGCATGATCGGGCATTACGGCGAGCCTCCGCTGAAGACGGCGATGCCCGGTGCCAGGACGGGCAACTTCGGGCTCGCCGCGCACCGCAACACGCATGGCGAGCCGTTCCGGTACATCAACAAGCTCAAGGCCGGCGACGCGGTCGTGGTCGAGACGCAGGACACGTACTACGTGTACAAGGTGACCTCGATGCTGCCGGTGACCTCGCCGTCCAACACGAGTGTGCTGGACCCGATCCCCAAGGGTTCGGGCTTCACCAGGCCCGGCCGCTACATCACCCTCACCACCTGCACGCCGGAGTTCACGAGCAAGTACCGGCTGATCGTCTGGGGCAAGATGGTCGAGGAACGCCCGCGCAGCAAGGGCAAACCGGACGCGCTCATCGAGTAGGGGCAGAGGGAACTGTGGCAGCGACCGCCGACGACACCGAAGAACACACGGACGCGTCCGATCCGGGTTCCGCCCCGCGCGGCCGGCGCCCCGGCCGTATCGCGACGGCGGTGAGTGTCTTCGGTGAACTCCTCATCACCGCAGGCCTGTTGCTGGCGCTCTTCGTCGTCTACTCGCTGTGGTGGACGAACGTGATAGCGGACCGCAAGGCGGACCAGCAGGCCGAGAAGGTCCGCCGGCACTGGGCGCAGGCCACGGACTCCGGGCCGGGTGCGCTGAACACCAAGGACGGCATCGGCTTCCTGCACGTGCCGGCGATGAAGAACGGTGTGGTCCTGGTCGAGAAGGGCACGGGCACGAACGTCCTCAACGACGGCGTGGCCGGCTACTACACGGATCCGGTCAAGGCGACGCTGCCGATGTCCGGCAAGACCGGCAACTTCACCCTCGCGGCCCACCGGGACGGGCACGGCGCGAAGTTCCACAACATCGACAAGCTGAAGAAGGGCGACCCGGTCGTCTTCGAGACGCGGGACGACTGGTACGTCTACAAGGTCTACTCGATCCTCCCCGAGACCTCGAAGTACAACGTCAAGGTCATCGACCAGGTCCCGAGGGAGTCCGGCAGGAAGAAGCCGGGCCACTACATCACCCTGACGACCTGCACGCCCGTGTACACCTCGGAGTACCGGTACGTGGTGTGGGGAGAACTGGTCCGGGTGGAGAAGGTGGACAGCGACCGGACGCCGCCCAAGGAACTGCGCGGCTGACCACGTCCTTCGAGAACCTCTGGCCTTCAGCACGACCGCGGGGCGGTCCCCTTGGTGGGGACCGCCCCGCGGTGCTGCCGGGCCGGTGGCTCAGCCGTTGATGCCCCCGAAGAGGCCGCCGCCGTTGTTGCCGCCGTTGTCACCGCCGCCGACGTCCGCGGTGTTCAGGACGATCTGGGTGTTGTTCGGGTCGGCCTGGGTGCCCTGGGCCGGGCTCTGCTGGACGACCCGGGCCTTGTCGTCGTTGGGTCCGTTGACGGTGATGTTGTTGAAGCCCTGCTGCTTCAGGGCCTGTACGGCGTCCTTCAGGGTCTGCAGGGTGACGTTCGGCACCTGCGTCTGCTGGTTCTGCTGGAACACGCCGACCGTGAGGCTGATGGGCGTGTTCTTCTTGACCTGCTGGCCGGGCTGCGGGTTGGTCTGGGTGACCTTGCCGTTGTCGTCCGGGTTCGTGGTGGGCTGGTTGGTGCAGGTCGGGGCCAGGCCCAGCTGGGTCAGCTCCGCCTTCGCGTCGTCGCAGGACTTGCCGATGACGTCGTTGGGAATCGTGACCTGCTCCTCGGCCTTGGCGACCGTGAGGGTGATCGTGCTGCCCTTCTGCCGGTTGGTGCCGCCCTTCGGGTCCTGGTCGATGACCACGTTCGGCGTCTGGGAGGACACCTGGGTCTTCTTCTCGACCTTGAAGCCCTTTTCCGTCAGCCGGGACTCGGCCTCGTCGAACTGGATGCCGCGCACGTCCGGCACCTCGACCTTGGGCGCGCCCGTGGAGATCACCAGGCTGACGGTGCTGCCCTTGTCGACCTTGGTGCCCCTGTCGGGGTTCTGATCGCAGACGCTGCCCTTGGGCTGGTCGTCGCAGGGCTTGCCGGAGGTGGTGATCTTCAGATCGACGTTCTCGGCCATCTTCTTGGCCGAGGACTGGGTCTGGCCGATGAAGTTCGGCACCGGCACCTTGCCGTCGCCGTTGTTGCCTCCGCTCGCCACCCACTTGCCGATCAGGATCGCGCCGATCAGGACCAGGATGCCCGCGACGACGAGGAGGATCGTGGAGGTGTTGTTCTTCTTCGGGCGGCTGCGCCGGTCGGGGCGGTCGTCGTAGCCGTAGCCGCCGTCGTCGGGGTTCATCGGCGGGAGCATGGAGGTCGCCGCCGCGCCGGAGTCCTGGCGCAGGGCCGTCGTCGGCTGGTCGTCGGGGTAGCCGCCGTAGCCGGCCGCTCCCATCGCGGCCGTCGCCGCGACCGGCTGGCCGTCCAGGCACGCCTCGATGTCGGCGCGCATCTCATCAGCCGACTGGTACCGGTAGTTCGGGTCCTTGACCAGCGCCTTCAGGACGATCGCGTCCATCTCGGGGGTGATCTCGGGGTCGAAGACCGACGGCGGCTGCGGGTCCTCGCGGACGTGCTGGTAGGCCACGGCGACCGGGGAGTCGCCGACGAAGGGCGGCCGTACCGTCAGCAGCTCGTAGAGGAGACAGCCCGTCGAGTAAAGGTCCGAGCGGGCGTCGACCTGCTCGCCCTTGGCCTGCTCCGGGGAGAGGTACTGGGCCGTGCCGATGACCGCCGCCGTCTGGGTCATGGTCATTCCGGCGTCGCCCATGGCGCGGGCGATGCCGAAGTCCATCACCTTGACCTGGCCGTTGCGGGTCAGCATGACGTTGGCCGGCTTGATGTCGCGGTGGACGATGCCGTTGCGGTGGGCGTACTCCAGGCCCTGCAGGATGCCGATGGTCATCTCCATCGCGCGTTCCGGCAGCAGCTTCCGGCCGCTGTGCAGAAGCTCACGCAGGGTGGAGCCGTCGACGTACTCCATCACGATGTACGGGATGGAGACGCCGTCGATGTAGTCCTCGCCCGTGTCGTAGACCGCGACGATCGCGGGGTGGTTGAGCGAGGCGGCCGACTGGGCCTCCCGGCGGAACCGGGCCTGGAAGGAAGGGTCGCGTGCCAGGTCGGCGCGCAGGGTCTTCACTGCCACGGTGCGGCCGAGGCGGGTGTCATGCGCGAGGTAGACCTCGGCCATGCCACCACGGCCGAGCACCTGGCCCAGCTCGTACCGGCCGCCGAGGCGACGCGGCTCTTCCATAGCTACCTACCAGCCCTCTCCGTCGGTCTCGGCCGCACACCCTCGTGCACGGCCGGAGGCTGCCGTCCGGGCCTACCGTACCCGGCTCGCTTTGTATGACCTGGCCAAGCCCGGAACCCGATACAGGACCGGTATCGCAACGTGCGGCGATGTGGAGGAGACGTGAGCGGCGTCACTTCCTGGGGCAAGGTCACTTCTTGGCGTTGATGACCGCCTCCATGACGTTCTTCGCGATCGGCGCGGCCAGGCCGCCACCGGAGATGTCGTCACGGTTGGCGCTCTCGTCCTCGATGACCACGGCGACGGCCACCGGCGAGCTGCCGTCGGGCATCTTGGCGAAGGAGATGAACCAGGCGTACGGGTTGGCGCTGTTCGCCACACCGTGCTGCGCGGTACCGGTCTTGCCGCCCACGGTGACGCCGCTGATCTTCGCGTTCGTACCGGTGCCCTTCTCGACCACCGTCTGCATCATCGACTGCAGGATCTGGGCGTTCGCCGGCGACAGCGGCCGGCTCAGCTCCTCCGGCTGGGTCTTCGCGACCGGGTCCAGGTTGGAGGACTGCAGCTCGTCCACCATGTACGGCTTCATCAGCTTGCCGTCGTTGGCGACGGCCGAGGCGACCATCGCCATCTGCAGCGGGGTGGCGGCGGTGTTGTACTGGCCGATGGAGGACAGCGCGGTCTGCGACGGGTTCATGTGGTCGGAGAACACCGACGCGTTGGAGCGGACCGGGGTGAACTGCTCCGAGTCGAAGCCGAACTTCTTCGCCTCGGCGAGCATCTTGTCGTTGCCGAGGTCGGAACCGATCTTGCCGAAGACCGAGTTGCAGGAGTACTGCAGGGCGACCCGCAGGGTGGCGTTCTCGCAGGGGATGTTGCCCTCGTTCTTCAGCGGGGTCGTGGTGCCCGGCATGATCCACGGCAGCGGCGAGTTCGTCTTCTCGTCGGCCGACTTGTACAGACCGTTCTCCAGCGCCGCCGCCGCGGTGACCACCTTGAAGGTGGAGCCCGGCGGATAGGTCTCGCGCAGCGCCCGGTTCAGCATCGGGTCGGCCGGGTTGTTCTTCTTCTGCAGCTTGTTCCAGGCCTTGGCGTCGCTGTCGGAGTAGCCCGCGAAGGACGAGGGGTCGTACGACGGGTAGGAGGCCAGCGCCAGGATCTTGCCGGTGGACGGCTCCAGGGCGACGACCGCGCCCTTGCCGCCCCGCTGGGCCAGTCCGTTGTACGCCGCCTTCTGCGCGGCCGCGTTCAGCGTGGTGACGACGTTGCCGCCCTGCTGCGGCTTACCGGTGATCATGTCGAGCGTCTTGCGGAAGAAGAGCCGGTCGTCGTTGCCGGTCAGGATGCCGTCGTCGATCTTCTCCAGCTGGCTGCCGTCGAAGGCCTGCGAGGAGTAGCCGGTCACCGGGGCCCACATGGGCCCGTTCTTGTAGGTGCGCTTGTACTTGAAGTCGCCGCTCTTGGACACGACGGAACCCGTTATCGGGTTGCCGTCGACGATGATGTCGCCGCGCGGGTGCGCATAGCGCTCGATGGCGACCCGGCGGTTGTCCTTGTCGCTCGCCAGCTGGTCGGCCTTGACGTACTGGAGGTAGTTGTCGCGGATCAGGAGGGCCAGCACGAGCAGGCCGCAGAAGATCGCGATCCGGCGCAGGGGCTTGTTCATGACGGGCGGACCACCTGGGTCATCTCGGCGTCGGGGTTCGTGGCGGGGGTGGGCGCCGGGCGGCGGGCGGTGTCGCTGATGCGGATGAGGATGGCGATCAGCGCCCAGTTGGCCAGCACCGAGGAACCGCCGGAGGCCAGGAACGGCATGGTCATACCGGTCAGCGGGATGAGGCCCATGACACCGCCGGCCACCACGAAGACCTGCAGGGCGAAGGCGCCGGACAGGCCGACGGCGAGCAGCTTGCCGAACGGGTCCCGGGCGGCGAGGGCGGTGCGCAGGCCGCGCTCCGCGATCAGGCCGTAGATCAGCAGGATCGCCATGATGCCCGCGAGACCGAGCTCCTCGCCGAAGGTGGCGAGGACGAAGTCGGAGTTGGCGGCGAACTTGATCAGGTCCGAGTGGCCCTGGCCCCAGCCGGTGCCGAGGGTGCCGCCGGAGCCGAACGCCCACAGGGACTGCTGCAGCTGGTCGGAGTGGAGGATGCCGTCGTGGGTGATCTGGCGGCTGAGCTGGTACTCGCGCATCGGGTTGAGCCAGGCCTGCACACGGGTCTGGATGTGCGGCTCGAAGCTCGCCACGCCGACCGCGCCGGCCGCGGACATCAGCAGACCGAACACGATCCAGCTGGTCCGCTCGGTGGCGACGTACAGCATGATCACGAACATGCCGAAGAACAGCAGCGAGGTGCCGAGGTCGGTCTCGAAGACGAGGATGAGGATCGAGATCGCCCAGACGACCAGGATCGGACCGAGGTCGCGGCCGCGCGGCAGGTACAGGCCCATGAAGCGGCGGCTGGCGAGGGCCAGCGCGTCCCGCTTGACCATCAGGTAACCGGCGAAGAACACCGCGAGCACGATCTTCGCGAACTCACCGGGCTGCAGGGAGCCGAGGCCCGGGATGCGGATCCAGATCTTCGCGCCGTAGATGTTGGCCCCGAGGCCCGGCACCAGCGGCAGGATGAGCAGCACCAGGGCGCAGAACATCGAGATGTAGGTGTAGCGCTGCAGGACCCGGTGGTCCTTCAGGAAGATCAGCACCGCGGCGAACAGGGCGATGCCCATCGCGCTGTACAGCAGCTGACGGGGCGCTGCGGGGGAGAAGCCTCTGAGCGACTGCAGCAGCTTCGACTGGTCCAGCCGCCAGATCACCACGAGCCCGAGCCCGTTGAGCAGCGTGGCCAGCGGCAGCAGCAGCGGGTCGGCGTACGGCGCGAACTTCCGTACGGCGAGATGGGCGACGCCGGCCAGCAGCCCGAGGCCGAGGCCGTACTCCAGCAGCCCGGCGGGGACGTGGTTGCTGATGGCCAGGCCCACGTTGGCGTAGGCGAACACCGGGACGGCCACGGCGAAGACCAGCAGGGCCAGCTCGGTGTTGCGGCGGCTCGGCGCGCCGATCGCGCCGATCGTGGACGTGTGGTGCGTCGGCGGATTAGTCGTACTGCTCATCGTGTGACAGGGCCTCTCGCGGCTCGGCTACTGCTTGCCGCACTGATCGACGACCTTCTGCTCATCCTCGGAGAGGCTCGGGCCGGGGTTCGGAGTGGCGGTCGCGGACGGGGACTTCGAAGGGTTCTTCGTAGCGGGCGCCGTCGTGGATGGGTGCGGAGTCGGGGACGCCTTGGACGTGAGGGCGCTGCGGGTGGTTCCCGTGGTCCCTCCGGCCTGACCCTGGACCGGCTTCCCGTTCTGCTGCGACTCGGCCGTCTGGCGCTCCGCCTGCTTCCGGCACGCGGAGGCCTGGACCGACAGGGCCTCGATCTTGGCCTGCGCCTGCTGCAGACCGCCCGCCGCGATCGTGTTCTTGACCTGCTTCTGCTGGTAGGGCGGCAGGTACTTGAGTTCGATCTCGGGGTGGTCCTTCTCCACCTTCGACAGCGACACCCAGGCCAGGTTCTGGCTGATGCCGCGGTACAGCGCCACGTGCTCGCCCTTGGCGCCGACGTAGTACTGCGTCTGCGTCCACCGGTAGCCGCCGTAGAGGCCGCCGCCGACGACGGCGAGGGCGAGCGCGCCGTAGAGGGATCTCTTCAGCCACCTGCGCTGCCCGCGCGGCTTGGTGAAGTCGCCGTCGGCGTAGTCGCCGAAGCTGCCCGCCGGGATGTAGCCGGTGTCGCCCGAGCCGGGCGGGCCGAACTCGCCGCCGCCGTGGCCGGACTGCCGGCGGCCCAGGTGGGAGGCGCGGCCGGCCGGGGTCTGCATGATGCCGTTGTCGTGCAGATGGTGCTGGTTCTCGGCGACGGCGCCGACCACGACCGGCTGGTCGGACAGCTGCCCGGCGAGGGTGTCGCCGGTGTCCAGGTCGAGGACGTCGGCGACGATGACGGTGATGTTGTCGGGGCCGCCGCCGCGCAGCGCGAGCTGGATCAGCTCCTGCACGGTCTCCTGCGGGCCCTGGTAGCTGGCGAGGGTCTCCTCCAGCGTCTGGTGGGAGACGACGCCGGACAGGCCGTCGGAGCAGATCAGATAGCGGTCGCCGGCCCGGACCTCGCGGATGGACAGGTCGGGCTCGACGTGGTCGCCGCTGCCGAGGGCGCGCATCAGCAGGGAGCGCTGCGGATGCGTGGTGGCCTCTTCCTCGGTGATCCGGCCCTCGTCGACGAGCCGCTGCACCCAGGTGTGGTCCTGGGTGATCTGGGTGAGGACGCCGTCGCGCAGCAGGTACGCGCGCGAGTCGCCGACGTGCACGAGCCCGAGCCGCTGCCCGGTCCACAGCAGCGCGGTCAGCGTGGTGCCCATGCCCTCGAGCTGGGGGTCCTCCTCGACCATGGCGCGCAGCTGGTCGTTGGCGCGCTGCACGGCCGTGCCGAGGGAGGTGAGGATGTCGGAGCCGGGTACGTCGTCGTCGAGCGTGACCAGGGTGGAGATCACTTCGGACGAGGCGACCTCGCCGGCCGCCTGGCCGCCCATGCCGTCGGCGATGGCGAGCAGCCGGGGGCCTGCGTAACCGGAGTCCTCGTTGCCCTCGCGGATCATGCCCTTGTGCGATCCGGCGGCAAAGCGCAGTGACAGACTCATGCCCACCTCGCCCATCGGCTCCGGGTACAGCCGGTCGTGTCGAGCCACACTGCCCACCCTCCGGTCGGGAGCGCGCCGGGGACCGGGGTGCGGCCTGCCGCTGCGTGCTCGCTCCGCTCGCTCATTGTCGTACTACTTCCGCAGCTCGATGACGGTCTTGCCGATGCGGATCGGCGCGCCCAGCGGGATCGGCGTGGGGGTCGTCAGCCGGGACCGGTCCAGGTAGGTGCCGTTGGTGGAACCGAGGTCCTCGACGATCCACTGACCGTCGCGGTCCGGGTAGATCCTGGCATGGCGGCTGGAGGCGTAGTCGTCGTCCAGCACGATCGTGGAGTCGTGCGCCCGGCCCAGCGTGATCGTCTGGCCCTGGAGCGCGACCGTGGTGCCGGTCAGCGTGCCCTCCGTGACGACCAGCTTCGTGGGGGCGTTCCGGCCGCGCCGGCCGCCGCCCTGCTGGCCGCGCTGCGGTGGGGGCGCGGCGGCCTGCTGCCGGGGCGCCTGCTGCTGGCGCCCGGCGTCCCTACGCGATCCGCGCTGGGTGACGCGCGTACCGAACAGGTCGCTCCGGATGACCTGCACGGCCACGATCACGAACAGCCACAGTACGGCCAGGAAACCCAGCCGCATGACCGTGAGGGTCAGCTCTGACATTGCCCCCGCTTCACCCTTCGGCTTGCCTATAGATAACGGTGGTGCTGCCCACGACGATCCGCGAGCCGTCGCGGAGCGTAGCGCGGGTGGTGTGCTGCCCGTCCACCACGATGCCGTTGGTGGACCCGAGATCCTGGATCGTCGAGGGCGTTCCGGTCCGGATCTCGCAGTGCCGGCGGGACACGCCGGGGTCGTCGATCCGTACGTCGGCGTCGGTGCTGCGGCCCAGCACGAGCGTCGGGCGGGAGATCTGGTGGCGGGTGCCGTTGATCTCGATCCAGTAGCGGGTGCGCCCGCCGCTCACCGGGGCGGCCGCGGGCCGCTGCGTGGCGGGCTGGGGATAGCCGTAGCCACCGGGCCGGGCGCCGGGCGGCGGCGCCGACGGCATCGGAGGCACGCCGGCGGGCGCGGCGGGCGGGTAGCCGTAGCCGCCCGGGGCGCCCGGCGCCGGACGGCCGGGGGCCGGGGCCGCGGGGGCCTGCTGGCTGCTGGAGGAGGCGAGGGTGCGGCTGCGCACCCGGTACAGACCGGTGTCCAGGTCGTCGGCCTTCTCCAGGTTGACCTTGATCGGCCCCATGAACGTGTAGCGCTGCTGCTTGGCGTAGTCGCGCACCATGCCGGCCAGCTCGTCGCCGAGCTGCCCGGAGTAGGGGCTGAGACGCTCGTAGTCCGGCGCGCTCAGCTCCACGATGAAGTCGTTGGGTACGACGGTCCGGTCGCGGTTCCAGATCGTGGCGTTGTTGTCGCACTCGCGCTGGAGCGCGCCGGCGATCTCCACAGGCTGGACCTCGGACTTGAAGACCTTGGCGAAGGTGCCGTTCACCAGACCTTCGAGACGCTGCTCGAACTTCTTCAGGACTCCCATGGGGCACCTCCTCCGTCCCTGCCGTCTGCCTTGCCCTGCTCTGTACTGCGTACTGCCGCTGCTACCGCGTCCTGCTCACTGATCGTATCTACGCGCCCGGCGATCAGCCGGTTCCTGCCATGGATCGTAGAGGCGGCCGCAGACCAGTGTCCCGCACCCCGCTGTGCACCCGGACCGCCTCCTGGGCAGACGGCCGGTACCGGTACGAGGTTGATACGTGAACCGGGTCTCGTTGAAACGTGCAAGGCGGGTGGAGTGGGTAGGGGACGTTGGTTTGGGGAGGGGCGGTGGCCGGGGGACGGGGATGGGGATGGGCGGAGAGACGGGTGGAGGGATCGGTGGAGAGGGGTGGGGAGAGGTTTGGGGAGAGGGAGGGGGCGCAGGGCGGTGGGGCCGGATCCGGGCGGCGCCGCGTGCGGCGCGGGTACCCCCGGGGGCGGGCGGGGTCGGGCGGGGCGGACCCCGGGGGTACCCGCGGCGTCGGGCGGGGCGGGCCCCGGGGCGGCGGGAAGGGATGTGAATCCACCCCGTACGGCGTGCTAATGTTCTGCGTGTCGGAAGGGGCCAGCCCGAAAGGGCCGGGACTGGAAGACACACCCAATGCGCGGGTGGCGGAATAGGCAGACGCGCTGGATTCAGGTTCCAGTGCCCGCAAGGGCGTGGGGGTTCAACTCCCCCCTCGCGCACAGAGACGAGACGGGTCTCTGCCGGTGACGGAAGTCACGGCAGGGGCCCGTTTCGCGTTGCGGTCCACGATTGTGAGGGATCGCACAGAGGCGGTGACCGGTGGCCGGTGACCGGTGGCCGGCTTCGCCGGTGAGCTATCTCACGGAAGAGAGTGTCCGCGGGACGCCCGTGTCCCGTGCGCTCGACCCCTCAGGCCGCGTCCGGCTGGCAGCGCGGGCACCACACCGTGCCGCGGCCCGCCATGCGGGTACGGCGTAGATGGGCACCGCAGCGTGGGCAGACCGGATCGGGGTCGTCGCGGCGGCCGGTCAGCCATGCGTCGCGTGGCGGGACACAGCCCGCGTCGACCGCGGAACGCAGCGTGCGGCGCATGTGCCTGTACAAGCACCGGCGCTCGGCCTCCGTGAGATCACCCGCCCGTCTGCCGGGGTGCAGCCCGGCACGCCACAGGATCTCGTCGGCGAGCAGATTGCCGAGACCGGCCAGCACGGACTGGTCGGTCAGCGTCGTCTTGATGTGCCCGCGGCGCCCGCAGAGCACGTCCTCGAAGCCGGCACGGTCCACCGCGAGCGCGTCGGGCCCCTGGCGCTCCAGCATCCGTGCCACACCGGAGTCGTCCTGGGCCAGCCAGAGACCCTGGAGCTTGCGCTGGTCGCGGTAGTGGAGCCGGTGTCCGCCGCTCAGCTCGAACAGGACGCGGTCGTGCGGCTCCACGGGGTCCTCCGGACGGGCGCAGAGCAGCCGCCCCGTCATGCCGAAGTGCAGCAGGAGGGTGGGGCCGTCGGTGCGGGCGAGCAGCCACTTGCCGTGCCGTTCCGGCTCGGTGAACCGCCGCCCCTCCAGTGCCTCGCCCAGCCGCCGCGCGCCCAGCCCGTGCAGGACGCCCGCGTCGCGCACGTCCACCCGGCGGATGACCCTGCCCTGCGCGCAGGAGATGAGCACCCTGCGGAAACCTTCGACATCGGGAAGCTCGGGCATGGCGGGTCCCTTGGGCGGCCGGTGGTGGCGGTGCAGGGGGGCGGGGATGCGGTGCAGGCGGGTGTGGGGATGCGGTGGAGCAGGCGGAGGCTCCTGAGCCTGTGGCCTCCTGCCTCCTGTGACCTCCTCGCCCCTGTGCGTCCGGTGCCTCCTGCCGACAGGTTTCCCCCAGCCTCCGCCCATCCTCTCCTCGTTCCTCCGCCGGACGGCCTACGGCCTCACCGCTGAGCGCCTGTGAGGAAGTTCTCTCCGGGCCGCCCGTCGGCCGTCGCGGGCCTGACGTGTTTGCGTCACCCGCTGTACGGTCTGCACGAGTTGATGTTCGTGTCGGATCTCAGCCGACGGTGCTCGGGGGAGGCGGTCGCGGTGACCGGAACCGGTGGGGAAACGCTGGCGGACGCGGTGGGCCGGGAGACGCGCCGGCTGCCGAGGGTGCGCGGGTTCGCCCAGTGGCCGCGGCAGGGCTCGCCCAAGGAGGAGGGCAAGGCGCTGCGGTCGAGCGTTCCGCGCAGCGCGCACCGCGCGCTCGACCTCGACGCCGCCCGACCCGACGCCGTGACCGCGGTCGCCGAGTCCAACGCCGGCCGTATCGAGGAGCTGACCCCCATCCGCGTCGGACGGATGGCGGCGACACCGTTCGCCTTCCTGCGCGGCGCGGCCGGGCTCATGGCGTACGACCTGGCCCGCACCCCGATGACCAGGATCGGCGCCCAGATCTGCGGAGACGCGCACGCGGCCAACTTCGGTCTGTACGGCGACGCCCGCGGTGACCTCGTCATCGACCTCAACGACTTCGACGAGACCGTGCACGGCCCCTGGGAGTGGGATCTGAAGCGGCTCGCCGCCTCGCTGGTGCTCGCCGGGCGGGAGGCCGGCGCGGACGAGGACACGTGCCGCGCCGCCGCGCGGGACGCCGTCGGCGCCTACCGCCGCACCATGCGTCTGCTGGCCAAGCTGCCGGTGCTGGACGCGTGGAACGCGATCGCCGACGAGGAACTGGTCTCCCACACCGACGCCCACGACCTGCTCGGCACCCTGCAGCGGGTCTCGGAGAAGGCCCGCGCCAACACCAGCGGCCGGTTCGCGGCGAAGTCCACGGAGCCGCACGAGGACGGTGGGCGGCGCTTCGTCGACGCGGCGCCGGTGCTGCGCCGGATCCCGGACGCCGAGGCCGCGGCGGTCGCGGCGTCCCTGGAGGAGTACCTGACGACCCTGCCGGAGGACCGGCACCCGCTGCTCGCCCGGCACGCGGTGCACGACGTGGCCTTCCGGGTGGTCGGCACCGGCAGCGTCGGCACCCGCTCCTACGTCGTACTCCTCCTCGACCACCGCGAACAGCCGCTGGTCCTGCAGGTCAAGGAGGCCCGCCCCTCCGCGCTCCTCCCCCACCTGGCCACCGCCGGCTTCGAGGCGCCGCCGGTGGAGCACGAGGGCCGCCGGGTCGTCCTCGGCCAGAAGCGGATGCAGGTGGTCAGCGACATCCTGCTCGGCTGGACGACCGTCGAGGGGCGCCCCTTCCAGGTGCGGCAGTTCCGCAACCGCAAGGGCAGCGTCGACCCCGCCGCCCTCCCGGCCGACCAGATCGACGACTACGCCCGCATGACCGGCGCCCTGCTCGCCCGCGCGCACTCCCACAGCGCCGACCCTCGCCTGATCGCCGGCTACTGCGGCAAGAACGAGGAACTGGACGAGGCGATAGCCGCCTTCGCCGTCACCTACGCCGACCGCACGGAGGCCGACCACGCCGACCTGGTGGCCGGCATCAGAACGGGCCGGATCGCCGCCGAACTGGGCGTGTGACCGGCGCGGAGCTTCTGGGGCACCGCGCAGTGGCCGTCTCGGGTAGCGGGCAGTGACCTTCCCAGGCACCGGGCAGCAACCTTCCCGGGCACCGCGCAGTGACCTTCCCGGGTACCGCACAGCGTGGAACGGCGGTGCCCGCGAGGGGGGCCTGCTCCGCCACCGGCATACGGCTGCGCAGCGCCGAGGCGGCTCGGTCCCCCGGATGCGGTCCGCCGCCTGCGCGCTCGCACCAACGCGGACCCGCACCCGGCGGACGAGGCCACCGGCGGCCCTACGGCGTCCCGTCCCGCCCGGACCGCCTACCCTGTTCGCGTGACGACCCCGGATGCCGAACAGTCCCCGCGCCCCGAGGAGCGGCTCGAGCGGGCCGTACGGGCCGCCGAGCAGGCGCTGATCGAGTACGAGATCGCCGTGGAGACGTTCCGCGTCGAGGTCGAGAACTTCTCCCGGCTGCACGAACAGCGGCTCGGCCCGCTCTACGCCCGTATCGAGGTGCTGGACGCCGAGATCGCCGAGGCGAAGGCCGCCCGCACCGGTGATCCGGAGGACATCCGGCGCGCCGAGGAGGCCCGAGCCCGGGTCCTGCCGATCCCCGGTGTGGAGGAGCTGCTGCACGGCTGGATGGACGGCGACGGCCTGTTCCCGGAGGCCGCCGCCATGCTGACCGACCAGGCCGTGCGGCCCCCGGAGCGGGTGCGGCCCAGCGAGGAGGCCCGCAAGCTCTACCGCGAGCTGGCCCGCAAGGCCCACCCCGACCTCGTACAGGAGGAAGAGGAACGGCAGCGGCGTGAGGAGTTCCTCACCCGCGTCAACGCCGCCTACGCCCGTGGAGACGAGGCCCTGCTGAAGGAGCTGGCGGAGGAGTGGGCGGCCGGCCCGGTGCCGCCCGAGCGGCGTCCGAGCCCCGCCGAGGAGCTGTACGCCCGCCTCGAATGGCTCGCCCAGCGCAAGGAACTGCTCACCCTCGTCGCCCGGGAACTGGAGGAGGGCGCGATCGCCGGCATGCTCCGGCTCGCCCCGGACGACCCCGACGGGCTGATCGAGGAGATCGCCGGCAAGCTGCGCTCGGACATCGCCCAGCGGGAGGCGGAGCTCGCGGCGCTGCTGGGGCAGGCCTGAGCCGCGGCTCGGTTCGGCCGGACCCCGGGTCCTTCGGGTAGCGTCGGGGGCATGAACTTCGGAGCTGGTGTGCCCACGGTCGAGGTCACGGACCTCAAGGACGGCGACTTCCTGCTGGACGTCCGCGAGGACGACGAGTGGCAGGCGGGCCACGCCGAGGGAGCGCTGCACATCCCCCTCAGCGAGTTCGTGGCCCGCTACGGCGAGCTGACCGAGGCCGCCCCGCAGGATGGCCGTGTGCACGTCATCTGCCGTTCCGGCGGCCGCTCGGCGCAGGTCACCATGTACCTGGTCCAGCAGGGCATCGACGCGGTGAACGTCGACGGCGGCATGCAGGTCTGGGAGGCGAAGGGCCGCCCGGTGATCACGGACGACGGCCGGCCGGGCTTCGTCCTGTAGCTCACCCCTGCTGTCTCATCCCTGCTGTCCGGGCCGCGCGGTGATCTGCGGCACCCGCCCGCCCGCCCGGCCTCGCGGAGCCGGCTCACGCCGAGGCGGCGTACGCGCGTCTCGGCCGTCGCGCACGTGAGCGGTCGCACGTCTCGGCGGTCGCCCGTCTCGGCGGTCGCCCGTCTCAGCGGTCGAAGTCCAGCTCCACCTGTTCCGTCAGCGGATGCGACTGGCAGGCCAGGACGTACCCGGCTTCCGTCTCCTCCTTCTCCAAGGCGAAGTTGCGGTCCATGCGGACCTCGCCGGAGACCAGGAAGGCGCGGCACGTCCCGCAGACACCGCCCTTGCAGGCGTAAGGCGCGTCGGGGCGGTTGCGCAGGACCGTCTCCAGCAGCGTCTCGCCGTCGCGCACCGGCCAGGTGCCGCCGCGCCCGTCGAGGCGGGCGGTGACCGCGCTGTGCACGGGAGCCTGGGCGCTGGGGGCCGGGGGCGCGCCCGCGTCCACATGGAAGATCTCCTGGTGGATGCGGGACCGGTCCACGCCCAGCTCGCGCAGCGCCTGCTCGGCGCCCTGCACCAGCCCGTACGGCCCGCACAGGAACCAGCCCGCGACCTCGCCGACCGGCAGCAGCGCGGGCAGCAGCCCGGTGAGCCGCTCGCGGTCCAGCCGTCCGGACGGCAGGCCCGCCTGCTGCTCCTCGCGGGAGAGCACCGTCACCAGCTGGAGCCGCTCCGGGTAGCGGTCCTTCAGGTCGGCGACCTCCTCCAGGAACATCGTCGAGGCCGCCGTGCGGTCGCTGCGTATCAGGCAGAACCGGGCCGCCGGCTCGCGTGCCAGCAGCGTGGAGACGATGGACAGCACGGGGGTGATGCCGCTGCCGCCGACCACCGCCGCGTACAGCCCCGGCGCCGGGTCCAGCGTGAAGCGGCCGGCCGGGGTCATCACCTCCAGGACGTCGCCGACGTTGATCTCCTTCAGCGCGTAGGCGGAGAAGGCGCCGCCCTCCACCATCCGCACGCCCACCCGCAGGGTGTCGGGGCCCGGACCGGACGGGTCGGGGGCGGGGGAGCAGATCGAGTAGGTGCGCCGTATCTCGGTGCCGTCGACCCGGCGGCGCAGCGCCAGATGCTGGCCGGGTGCGTGCCGGTACTCCTCGCGCAGCTCGGGCGGGACGGTGAAGGTGAGGGCGACGGAGTCGTCGGTGATCCGGTCGACCGCGGCCACCGGGAGCGGGTGGAAGCGCGCCATCACAACTCCTTGAAGTGGTCGAACGGTTCACGGCAGGCGAGGCAGCGGCGCAGGGCCTTGCACGCGGTGGAGGAGAACCTGCTCAGCAGCTCGGTGTCGGCGGAGCCGCAGTGCGGGCAGCGGACGGGCTCGGCGAGTGCGGCGTCGGTGGCCCCGTTCCCGGCGGCCCCGTTCCCGGCGGACGCTTCCTCGGTGCGGGTCGGGCCGAGCGTCAGCGGCACCGGTCCGGAGGCGGCGCGCACCCGCGGGGGAGCTATGCCGAACTCCCGGAGTTTGCGCCGCCCTTCGGGGCTGATGTCGTCGGTCGTCCAGGCGGGGCTGAGCACCGTGCGGACCGTGACCTCGCGCATGCCGTGGGAGCGCAGCACCCGCTCGATGTCCACGCTCATCGCCTCGATGGCGGGGCAGCCGGTGTACGTCGGGGTCAGCTCGACCTCGACCGTGTCGGGGCCGTGGAGGTGCACCGCGCGCACCACGCCCAGCTCCTGGAGGGTGAGCACCGGCAGTTCGGGGTCGGGTACCGAGCCGGCCAGTTCCAGCAGCTCCGCCTCCAGGGAGGTGGTGGTCACCATGTCGCCCCCGGGTGGCTGCGGTGCAGATGCTGCATCTCGGCGAGCATCCGCCCGAACGGCTCGGTGTGCAGGCCCTGTCGGCCGGCGCCGGCCGACCAGGCGCCGGTGCGCGGACCCTCGGGGAGCGGGAGCGTGGCACGGCGGAGCACGTCCTGGACGGACTCCTGCCAGCGTGCGTCCAGGCCCGCCCAGTCGGCGTCGAGGCCCTCCACCGGCTGGAACATCTCGCCGGTGAACCTCCACAGCGCCGTGCAGGCACGGCGCATCCGCTCGTGGCTGGTCTCGGTGCCGTCGCCGAGGCGGAGCGTCCACTGCTCGGCGTGGTCGCGGTGGTAGGCGACCTCCTTCACCGCCTTCGCGGCGAGGGACGCGAAGGGGCCGTCGCCCGCGGCCAGTTCGGTGTAGAGCAGGTGCTGGTAGGTGGAGAAGTACAGCTGGCGGGCGATGGTGTGGGCGAAGTCGCCGTTCGGCTGCTCGACCAGCTGGAGGTTGGTGAAGGACCGTTCCTCGCGCAGATAGGCCAGTTCGTCCTCGTCGCCGGCCATGGACAGCAGTATCCGGGCCTGGCCGAGCAGGTCGAGGGCGATGTTGGCGAGGGCGACCTCCTCCTCCAGGACGGGGGCGTGTCCGGCCCACTCGCCCAGCCGGTGGGAGAGCACCAGGGCGTCGTCGCCGAGGGCGAGGGCGGCGGTCACCGGGACGGTGGCGGGGCCGGTGGCGGTCACAGGTGCTTCACCCCTTCCGGGATCTCGTAGAAGGTCGGGTGCCGGTAGGGCTTGTCGGCGGCCGGCTCGAAGAACGGGTCCTTCTCGTCCGGCGAGGACGCGGTGATCGCGGCGGCCGGGACGACCCAGATCGACACGCCCTCACCGCGGCGGGTGTACAGGTCGCGGGCGTTGCGCAGGGCGAGCTCGGCGTCCGGGGCGTGCAGGCTGCCGGCGTGGGTGTGGGAGAGGCCGCGCCGGGAGCGCACGAAGACCTCCCACAGAGGCCAGTCGGTGGTGCTCATGCTCGCTCCGCTCCTGTCTCGTGTCCTGCCTGACCGGTGCGGCCGCTGCCGCCGGAGTGCTTGGCGGCGTAGGCGGCGGCCGCTTCCCGTACCCACGCTCCCTCGTCGTGGGCGCGCCTGCGCTGGGTGATCCGCTGTTCGTTGCACGGGCCGTTGCCCTTGAGGACCTCCCAGAACTCCGTCCAGTCGATCGGCCCGAAGTCGTAGTGCCCGCGCTCCTCGTTCCACTGGATGTCCGGGTCCGGGAGGGTGAGGCCCAGGGACTCGGCCTGGGGGACGCAGATGTCGACGAAGCGCTGGCGCAGCTCGTCGTTGGAGTGGCGCTTGATCTTCCACGCCATCGACTGCGCGGAGTGCTGGGACTCGTCGTCGGGCGGGCCGAACATCATCAGCGAGGGCCACCACCAGCGGTTCACCGCATCCTGGGCCATCGCGTGCTGCTCGGGTGTGCCCTTGCTCAGGGCCAGCAGCAGTTCGTAGCCCTGGCGCTGGTGGAAGGACTCCTCCTTGCAGATCCGCACCATCGCCCGCGCGTACGGTCCGTAGGAGCAGCGGCACAGCGGGACCTGGTTGGTGATCGCGGCGCCGTCCACCAGCCAGCCGATCGCACCGACGTCGGCCCAGGTCAGCGTCGGGTAGTTGAAGATCGAGGAGTACTTCTGGCGGCCGCTGTGCAGCTTGTCGAGCAGCTCGTCACGGCTGGCGCCCAGGGTCTCGGCCGCGCTGTACAGATACAGGCCGTGGCCGGCCTCGTCCTGCACCTTGGCCATCAGGATCGCCTTGCGGCGCAGGGAGGGTGCGCGGGTGATCCAGTTGGCCTCCGGCTGCATGCCGATGATCTCGGAGTGCGCGTGCTGGGCGATCTGCCGGATCAGGGTGGCGCGGTAGGCGTCCGGCATCCAGTCGCGCGGTTCGATGCGCTCGTCGGCGGCCACGGCCGCGTCGAAGGCCTGCTGGAAGGCCGCCGTGTCGACGGTGTCCGGCGCGCCGTCCGCCGCTGTGCGGGCCGTGCGCTGCGGGGCTGCTGTGGCCATGCGGTCCCCCTGACCTCGGGCTCTGCGGTGACATCTGTCCCGACCGATCGTTCGGTCCGTGCGCATCAATGGTGTGCCGGGCCGCCGTGGGGTGTCAACCGCTGTGGAAAACTCCGCCGCCCGGCCTGTGGACAGACAGCGCGAGGCCAGGTGAGACCAGGTCGGGCCGGGGCGGCGCCGTCCCCGCGTGGCGCGGACCACGGCCGTGGGCCGTACCCGGGGCTGCGCCGGGTGGCCTGGGCTGAGTACCGTTCCGTGCTGACGCCGAGTGGCGTACGTGAAAGACGGGGCGCTCGTTGCGGCGCCGGATCACTGAGCGGACCACCGAGCCGCACGACGAGCCGAAACGGGGGACGGGGCGGAATGGACGCGTACGACGAGGACCCGGGGGCCCGGCAGGACCCCGGCGGGCCGGCCGGGGCGCGTCTGTCGGAAAGCCCCCCGGACGGCTTGCATGCCCTGACCGGCCGGGATTCCACGGCCGGCGGGCATTCCCCGGCCGGCAGGGACTCCCAGAGCGGGGTGGACCTCGTGGCCGGCGGGGATTCCCAGACCGAGGTGGACCTCGTGGCCGGCACGGATTCCCCGGCGGCACCCGGTTCCGCGGGCGGTGAGGGCGCTGCGGCGGGCAAGGGAGCGGAGGACGCCGATGGCGTGGGCGGCGGTGTGACCGGCGCGGAGCCCTCCGGGGCGACCTCCTCGGCCGGGCCCGGCCAGCCGGGCGAGTCTGCCGAGCCCGGAGCGTCTGCTCATCCGACCGTCTCTCCCCAGCCGGACGGGGCCGTCCAGCCGGTCAGCGCCGCCGGGTCCGGTGCTTCCGCGCCGCCCCCCGCCCCCCGTACCGGCGTGGCCGCCCTCTCTCCCCGGTACCAGGTCGCCGCGGCGCTGGCGCTCGCGCTGGTCGCCGTCGCCGCCTGTGTGCACCTGCTGATGGTGTTCCTCAGCCTCGCCCCGGCCAACACGGTGACCAAGCAGCACGGCAAGGCCGTCGAGGAGTGGGTGTTCCCGGAGTTCGAGCAGAACTGGAAGCTGTTCGCGCCGAACCCGCTGCAGCAGAACATCGCCGTCCAGGTGCGCGCCGTCGTACGCACGAAGGACGGCGGGCTGCGCACCACCGGCTGGACGGACCTCTCCGCCCAGGACGGCGCCGCGATCGACGGCAACCCGGTGCCGAGCCACACCCAGCAGAACGAGTTGCGCCGGGCCTGGGACTTCTTCACCGCCACGCACAGCGCCGACAACCGCCCCGTCGGCATGCGCGGCTCCCTCTCCGAGCAGTACCTGCGCCGGATCGTGGTCATGCGCCTGTACCGGACGTATCCGGCCGGCCGTGACGGGATCATCCAGCGGGTGCAGATCCGTTCGAGCACCACCAATGTGCAACCGCCGGCGTGGAGCGGTGAGCGCGTGTCCGACAAGCCCGTCTACCGTGTGCTGCCCTGGTGGACCGTGACGGCCGACGAGGCAGCGGGAGGTGTGCGGTGAACCGGCTCTCCCTGACCCTCTCGCGCGGCATCGCCAACGTCACCGGGTCGGCTCTCGGGCCGTACCAGAGCGCCGTGATACGCATCGGCTTCGCCGGGACCTGGCTGCTCTTCCTGCTCCGTGAGTTCCCGCACCGCGAGGAGCTGTACGGCCCGGCCGGCCCCTGGGGCTGGAACCTGGCCAAGGAGCTGACCGACGACAACCACGCCTTCACGGCGCTGCTGTGGTCGCACGGCCAGCTGTGGTTCGAGTGCTGCTACGCGCTGGCGATCGCCGCCGCCGCGGCGCTGCTGCTCGGCTGGCGCACCCGGACGGCGTCCGTGCTGTTCATGGTGGGCGTGCTGTCGCTGCAGAACCGCAGCGTCTTCATGGGCGACGGCGGTGACAACGTCCTGCACCTGATGTCGTTCTACCTCGTGTTCACGCGCTGCGGGCAGGTGTGGTCCCTGGACGCGCGGCGGACGGCACGCGACGAGGCGGCACGCGCGCGTGGCGAGCGGGTGCCCGCCGACCGGGTCGGCCCCGCCCTGTGGTCGGTGTTCGGCCTGACGCTCCTCGTCGCGACGTTCACCGGCCGGTTCGGCAACGGCTGGCTGATTCCCGCGCTGCTGTGGACGGCCTGGGCGGTGCAGGGCCTGTGGTGGGCCGTCGGCCGCCGGGCGGTGTCACAGCAGCCGCGCATCCTGCTGGACGTCGTCGCCAACGTCCTGCACAACGGCGGCCTGCTCGTGATCATGGCGGAGGCGTGCCTGATCTACGCGACGGCCGGCTGGTACAAGATCCAGGGCTCGCGCTGGCAGGACGGCACCGCCGTCTACTACCCACTCCACCTGGACTACTTCTCGCCGTGGCCCGGACTCGCCGACCTGATGTCCTCCAGCGGCACGATCATGCTGGCCGTCGCCTACGGCACGGTCGCGGTGCAGGTCGCCTTTCCGTTCACCCTGTTCAACCGGCGGGTCAAGAACGTCCTGCTGGCGCTGATGATGACCGAGCACGCGGTGATCGCGGTCGTGCTCGGCCTGCCGTTCTTCTCGCTGGCGATGATCGCCGCGGACGCGGTCTTCCTGCCGACGTCGTTCCTGCGCCGGCTGGGCGCACTGGCCGCACGCGCGCGTGGACGGCTCGTCCGGCACGAGCATGACGGCCGCGGGGTGCCCGTACCGCGCTCTTCCGGCGACGGCCCCGGCGTCGCCTCCGAGGACGGCGCGCACGGCCGATGGGGGTCCCCTCGCGCGAGCGCAGCCGAGCGTGGGGGAGGGTTCACCGCATGACCGACCCGCTGATCCGTTGGCGTGAGCATGCCGGTGACGCCGTGCTGCTGGACGGCTTCCACGCCCTCAAGCACGCGCTGCGTTTCGGCGCCGAGGTCCCGGTGGCGGTCGCCACGGACCGGCGGGCCGCGCTCGCCCTCGCCGAGGACCTGGCAGGGGACGTACGGGACGCGCTCGACGCGCTGCTCACCGAGGTGCCCGCGGAGGCGTACGCCTCGCTCGTCCCACGGCGGCACCCCACCGGGGTGGCCGCGCTCGCCGTACGACCTTCACGCGAGGCGAATCTGCGCAGGCTCGCCCACCTGCCCCGCACCGCGCCCGTCGTGGTCCTGGACAACCCGCGCAACCTGGGCAACGCGGGTGCCGTGATCCGGCTGGCCGCCGGTTTCGGGGCGACCGGCGTGGTCACCACGGGCACGCTCGACCCCTGGCATCCCACGGTGGTGCGCGGCGGCGCGGGCCTGCACTTCGCGACCGCCGTGGAGCGGCTGGACGTCGACGAGCTGCCCCCCGGGCCGGTGTTCGCGCTGGACCCCGAGGGCGACGACATCCGGGGCGTGCGGCTCCCGGACGACGCCGTCCTCGCCTTCGGCTCCGAGCGCAGCGGACTGTCGGCGGAACTGCGCGCGCGTGCCGGCCACTTGCTGTCCCTGCCGATGCGCCCCCAGGTCTCCAGCTACAACCTGGCCACGAGCGTGGCGATGACGCTCTACCACTGGAGCGCAGGGGGCGCGCTCACGCCTTCCTAGGCCTCGCGGCGGACCTCCACGACCCGGAACCGGTTGGCCACGAACGCCCCGTCGCACAGCGCGGCGTTGGCCGCCGGGTTGCCGCCCGAGCCGTGGAAGTCGGAGAACGCGGCGGTCTGGTTCACGTACACCCCGCCGGTCAGGTTGAGCGACAGCTGGGCCGCCTCCTCCAGGCACACTTCCTCGACGGCCTGCTCCACCTCGCTGTCGGTGGTGTAGGCGCCGACCGTCATCGCGCCCTTCTCGCGGACCGTGCGGCGCAGCAGCTCCACCGCGTCGTGCGCGGAGTCGACGGCGACGGCGAAGGAGACGGGGCCGAAGCACTCGCTCATGTAGGCGGCCTCGGCATCCGGCTTGGCGCCGTCCAGCTTGACGATGACGGGCGTGCGGACCACCGCGCCGGGGAAGTCCGGGTTGGTGATCTCCCGCGAGGCGAGGGCGACTTCGCCGAGGCCGGCGGCGGCCTCCAGGCGCGCCTTGACGTCCGGGTTGACGATCGCGCCCAGCAGGGCGTTGGCGCGGGCGTCGTCGCCGAGGAGGCCGTCGACCGCGCGGGCGAGGTCGGCGGTGACCTCGTCGAAGGTCTTGGGGCCCTCGTCGGTGCGGATGCCGTCCCGGGGGATCAGCAGGTTCTGCGGGGTGGTGCACATCTGGCCGCTGTAGAGGGACAGCGAGAAGGCCAGGTTGGACAGCATCCCCTTGTAGTCGTCGGTGGAGTGCACGATCACCGTGTTGACGCCGGCCTTCTCGGTGTAGACCTGCGCCTGGCGGGCGTTGGCCTCCAGCCAGTCACCGAAGGACGTGGACCCGGTGTAGTCGATGATCTTGATCTCGGGGCGGGTGGCGAGGGTCTTGGCGATGCCCTCGCCGGGGCGCTCGGCGGCCAGCGCCACCAGGTTCGGGTCGAAGCCGGTCTCGGTGAGCACCTGACGCGCGATCTGCACGGTGAGCGCGAGCGGCAGCACCGCGCGCGGGTGGGGCTTGACCAGGACCGCGTTGCCGGTGGCGAGGGAGGCGAACAGGCCCGGGTAGCCGTTCCAGGTCGGGAAGGTGTTGCAGCCGATGAGCAGGGCGAGGCCGCGCGGGACCGGCGTGAACTGCTTGGTGAGGGCCAGCGGGTCGCGCTTGCCCTGGGGCTTGGTCCACTCGGCCGTCTCGGGCGTGCGGATCTGCTCCGCGTACGCGTACGCCACCGCCTCCAGGCCGCGGTCCTGGGCGTGCGGGCCGCCCGCCTGGAACGCCATCATGAAGGCCTGGCCGGAGGTGTGCATGACCGCGTGCGCGAACTGGTGCGTGCGGTCGCTGATGCGCTTCAGGATCTCCAGGCAGACCATGGCCCGGATCTCCGGTCCCGCCTCCCGCCAGGCGCGCTGCCCGGCCTTCATCGCGGGCAGCAGCACGTCGATGTCGGGGTGCGGGTAGGTCACGCCCAGCTCGATGCCGTACGGGGACACCTCGCCGCCCACCCAGTCGTCCGTGCCGGGCTGGTCGGTGAGGTCGAGGCGGTTGCCCAGCAGGGCGTCGAAGGCGGCCTTGCCCGCCGCGGCGTCCAGGCTGCCGTTCTCGCCGTAGGCCTTGGGGTGCTCGGGGTGCGGGGACCAGTACGCGCGCGTGCGGATCGCTTCCAGCGCCTGGTCGAGCGTGGGCCGGTGCTTGGCGATCAGCTCGTGGGCGGTCAGTTCGGCGGCCATACGGGACCAACTCCTCGTCTGGAGAACTCTTCTTCGAGTCCATGACCTGGGCGGAAACCTGGCAGGAATCGGCAGGTGCGGCGCGAAGCGCCTCGTTCTTGTCGGTGGCGGGTGACGGGCGGGACGGTCAGGGCTAGAGTAACCGAACGATCGGTCGGGACAAGGGGGCCTGCCGCATCTGTGGAAAACGTCGTGCGGGAGGATCGCGCACATGACAGCACTCGACCTCAGCAGCCCCGTCGCGGTCGTCGGCACCGGCACCATGGGCCAGGGCATCGCCCAGGTCGCGCTGGTCGCCGGCCACCCCGTGCGGCTGTACGACGCCGTCGCCGGGCGTGCCCGGGACGCGGCCGCGGCGATCGGCGCCCGTCTGGACCGGCTCGTGGAGAAGGGCAGGCTTGACGCCGCCGACCGGGATACGGCCCGCGCCCGCCTCACGCCCGTGGAGAGCCTCGCGGACCTGGCGGACTGCGCGCTGGTCGTCGAGGCCGTCCTGGAGCGGCTGGACGTCAAGCAGGAGCTCTTCGGCGAGCTGGAGAAGATCGTCGCCGAGGACTGTCTGCTCGCCACCAACACCTCCTCGCTGTCGGTGACGGCCATCGGCGGCGCCCTGCGCCATCCGGGCCGCTTCGTGGGCCTGCACTTCTTCAACCCGGCCCCGCTCATGCCGCTGGTCGAGGTGGTCTCCGGGTTCGCCACCGACGTCACGTCGGCCACGCGCGCGTACGAGACGGCCCGCGCCTGGGGCAAGAACCCGGTGGCCTGCGCCGACACCCCGGGTTTCATCGTCAACCGGATCGCCCGGCCGTTCTACGCCGAGGCCTTCGCGGTCTACGAGGCGCAGGCCGCCGACCCGGCCACCATCGACGCCGTCCTGCGCGAGTCGGGCGGGTTCAAGATGGGCGCCTTCGAGCTGACCGACCTGATCGGCCAGGACGTCAACGAGTCCGTGACCCGCTCCGTGTGGCAGTCCTTCTTCCAGGACGTGCGCTTCACCCCGTCCCTGGCGCAGCGCCGGCTGGTGGAGTCCGGCCGCCTCGGCCGCAAGACCGGGCACGGCTGGTACGACCACACCGAAGGCGCCGAGCGGCCCGAGCCGCACACCGCCGACAAGGAGCAGCCGCCCGCGTACGTCGTCGCCGAGGGCGGCCTCGGCCCGGCGGCCGAGCTGCTCACGCTGATCCGCGAGGCGGGCATCCAGGTCCGCGAGGAGGACGAGGACAACGGCACCCGGCTGGTCCTGCCCAGCGGTGGCCAGCTGGTCCTCGCCGACGGCCAGACCTCCGTGGAGTTCCGTGACGTCGTCTACTTCGACCTCGCCCTCGACTACCGCACCGCCACCCGCATCGCCCTGTCCGCCTCGCAGGACACCTCGCCGCAGACCCTCGCCGAGGCCACCGGCCTGTTCCAGGCCCTCGGCAAGGACGTCAGCGTCATCGGCGACGTCCCCGGCATGATCGTCGCGCGCACGGTCGCCCGGATCATCGACCTCGCCCACGACGCCGTCGCCAAGGGCGTCGCCACCGAGGAGGACATCGACACGGCGATGCGCCTCGGGGTGAACTACCCCCTCGGCCCGTTCGAGTGGGACCGCAGGCTCGGCCGCACGTTCGCCTTCGACGTCCTGGACGAGATGCACGAGCGCGACCCCTCCGGACGCTACGCGCCCTCCCTCGCGCTCTACCGCCATGCGTACGCCGTCGAGGACAAGCGGGAGGGCACGTCATGACCACGGCCAAGCGCGACACCTACACGCCCGAGACGCTGCTCTCCGTCGCCGTCCAGGTCTTCATCGAGCGCGGTTACGACGGCACCTCCATGGAGCACCTGTCGAAGGCGGCCGGCATCTCCAAGTCGTCGATATACCACCACGTCAGCGGCAAGGAGGAGCTGCTGCGGCGGGCCGTCAGCCGTGCCCTGGACGGCCTGTTCGCGATCCTGGACGAGGAGCACGCGCGCGTGGGGCGGCCCGTCGACCGCCTCGAGCACGTGGTACGGCGCATGGTCGAGGTGCTCATCCGCGAGCTGCCGTACGTGACGCTGCTGCTGCGCGTGCGCGGCAACACCGCGACCGAGCGGTGGGCGCTGGAGCGGCGGCGCGACTTCGACCACCGGGTCGCGCAGCTGCTGAAGGCGGCGGCGGCGGACGGGGACGTGCGCGGCGACGTGGAGTTCCGGCTGGCCACCCGGCTGGTCTTCGGGATGATCAACTCGATCGTGGAGTGGTACCGGCCGGACCCGCGGGGCGCCGGTGAACGCGAGGTCGCCGACGCGGTCGTACGGCTGGCCTTCGCGGGCCTGAAGCAGAGCTGACACGGAGCTTGAAGCAGAGCCGGCACCGGGCCTGAAGCAGAGCCGGCACCGGCCGCCCCGGATTCACGCCTCCGGCTCCACGTCCTCCTCCTCGAACACCAGCAGCGTGCGGGTGCTGAGCACCTCGGGGATGGCCTGGAGCCGGGTCAGCACCAGTTCGCGCAGCGCCCTGTTGTCGGGCGTGTGCACCAGCAGCAGCACGTCGAAGTCGCCGCCCACGAGCGCGATGTGGGAGGCGCCGGGCAGCTGTCTGAGCTGCTCGCGGACCGTGCGCCAGGTGTTCTGGACGATCTTCAGCGTGATGTACGCCGAGGTGCCGTGCCCCGCCCGCTCGTGGTCCACGCGCGCGCTGAACCCGCGGATGACGCCGTCCTCGACCAGCCGGTTGATGCGCGCGTAGGCGTTGGCGCGCGATACGTGGACCCGTTCGGCGACCGACCGTATGGAGGCGCGGCCGTCCGCCTGCAGCATCTTCAGGATGTCCTGGTCGATCGCGTCCAGCGGGCGCGGCGGCGGCAGCGCGGCACCGTTCTGCGGTCCGTCGGCCATTTGTTCAGCTGCCATTGCCCCCCGCTCCCTCGCCGTGGACGTCCTGCGTTCATTGCAGGCTGTGGAGAACCGTTTGTCCACAGCCTGGAGCCGCCTGTAGCCAAAATGTGCCGGCGACCGAACAATCGGTTGGTGAGGCGCCTCACAGCCGATGCGCCTTCGTAGCCGCTCCCACGAGGAGGTGCCGTCATGACGGTTCTGGAGCAGCGGGGCGCGTACCGGCCATCGCCGCCGCCCGCCTGGCAGCCCCGTACGGACCCCGCGCCGCTGCTGCCCGACGCCGAGCCCTACCGCGTCCTCGGCACCGAGGCGGTCGCCAAGGCCGACCCCGACCTGCTGCGCCGGCTCCACGCCCAGCTGGTGCGCGGCCGCCGCTACAACACGCAGGCCACCGCGCTCACCAAGCAGGGCCGCCTCGCCGTCTACCCCTCCAGCACCGGCCAGGAGGCCTGCGAGGTCGCCGCCGCCCTGGCCCTCGAAGAGCGCGACTGGCTCTTCCCCAGCTACCGCGACACCCTCGCCGTCGTCGCCCGCGGTGTGGACCCCGTGGAGGCCCTCACCCTGCTGCGCGGCGACTGGCACAGCGGCTACGACCCCTACGAACACCGCGTCGCCCCCCTGTCCACCCCGCTGGCCACACAGCTGCCGCACGCCGTGGGCCTCGCGCACGCCGCCCGCCTCAAGGGCGACGACGTCGTCGCCCTCGCCATGGTCGGCGACGGCGGCACCAGCGAGGGCGACTTCCAC
Organism: Streptomyces sp. NBC_00557; assembly: GCF_036345995.1. Lineage (NCBI taxonomy): Bacteria > Bacillati > Actinomycetota > Actinomycetes > Kitasatosporales > Streptomycetaceae > Streptomyces > Streptomyces sp. NBC_00557. The sequence continues at coordinate 4,025,877 of NZ_CP107796.1, read as the reverse complement.
GAGGCGCTGAACTTCGCCGCCGTCTGGCAGGCCCCGGTCGTCTTCCTCGTGCAGAACAACGGCTTCGCGATCTCCGTCCCGCTCGCCAAGCAGACCGCCGCCCCCTCCCTGGCCCACAAGGCCGTCGGGTACGGCATGCCGGGCCGGCTGGTCGACGGAAACGACGCCGCGGCCGTGCATGAGGTCCTCAGCGACGCCGTACGGCGGGCGCGTGCGGGCGGCGGACCGACCCTGGTGGAGGCGGTGACCTACCGGATCGACGCCCACACCAACGCCGACGACGCCACCCGCTACCGCGGCGACGCCGAGGTCGAGGCGTGGCGCGCCCACGACCCGATCGAGCTGCTGGAGGCGGAGCTGACCGAGCGCGGACTGCTTGACGAGGCCGGCATCGAGGCCGCCCGCCAGGACGCCGAGGCGATGGCCGCCTCCCTGCGTGAACGCATGAACCGCGATCCCGAGCTGGACCCGATGGCCCTCTTCGACCACGTCTACGCCGAGACCACCGCCCAGCTGCGCGAACAGCGCGCCCTGCTCAGGGCCGAGCTGGAGGCCGAGCAGGAGCAGCACGGCGCGCAGGAAGGCGGCGCCCGATGACCACCGTCGCCGTCAAGCCCGCCACCATGGCGCAGGCCCTCACGCGCGCGCTGCGCGACGCGATGGCCGCCGACCCCGCCGTGCACGTCATGGGCGAGGACGTCGGCACCCTCGGCGGTGTCTTCCGGATCACCGACGGCCTCGCCAAGGAGTTCGGCGAGGACCGCTGCACCGACACCCCGCTCGCCGAGGCCGGCATCCTCGGCACCGCCGTCGGCATGGCCATGTACGGCCTCAGGCCGGTGGTGGAGATGCAGTTCGACGCGTTCGCCTACCCGGCGTTCGAGCAGCTCGTCAGCCATGTCTCCCGGATGCGCAACCGCACGCGCGGCAGGATGCCCCTGCCGATCACCGTGCGCGTCCCCTACGGCGGCGGCATCGGCGGCGTCGAGCACCACAGCGACTCCTCCGAGGCCTACTACATGGCCACGCCGGGCCTGCACGTCGTCACGCCCGCGACGGTCGCCGACGCCTACGGACTGCTGCGCCAGGCCATCGCCTCCGACGACCCGGTCGTCTTCCTGGAGCCCAAGCGCCTGTACTGGTCGAAGGACTCCTGGAACCCCGAGCACCCCACGGACGTGGAGCCCATCGGACGGGCGGTCGTCCGCCGCCCGGGCAGCAGCGCCACGCTGATCACCTACGGTCCCTCCCTGCCGGTCTGCCTGGAGGCCGCCGAGGCCGCGCAGGCCGAGGGCTGGGACCTGGAAGTGATCGACCTGCGCTCGCTGGTGCCGTTCGACGACGAGACGGTCTGCGCGGCCGTACGGCGCACCGGACGCGCGGTCGTCGTCCACGAGTCCACCGGGTTCGGCGGGCCGGGCGGCGAGATCGCGGCCCGGATCACCGAGCGCTGCTTCCATCACCTGGAGGCGCCGGTGCTGCGCGTGGCCGGCTTCGACATCCCCTACCCGCCGCCCATGCTGGAGCGGCACCATCTGCCCGGCGTCGACCGCATTCTGGACGCCGTGGCCCGGCTGCAGTGGGAGGCCGAGGGCTGATGGCACAGGTGCTGGAGTTCAAGCTCCCCGACCTCGGCGAGGGCCTCACCGAGGCGGAGATCGTCCGCTGGCTGGTCCGGGTCGGCGACGTCGTCGACGTCGACCAGCCGGTCGTCGAGGTGGAGACGGCCAAGGCGATGGTCGAGGTGCCCTGTCCGTACGGCGGCGTGGTCACCGCCCTCCTCGGCGAGGAGGGCACCGAACTGCCGGTCGGCGCACCGCTGCTGACGGTGGCCGTGGGCCCGCAGGCCCCCTCCGGGGACGGCGAGGGATCCGGCAACGTCCTGGTCGGATACGGCACGTCACAGGCCCCGGCCCGGCGCCGCAGGGTGCGGCCGGCGCCGACGGGTCCGGCCGCCGCGAACGGCAGTACCGGGACGGGCCGTACCGCGAGCGCGCCCCGGGGGACGCGCCCGGACGGAGGGCACAGCCCGGACGCGGCCGCCGGGGCAGCCCGGGCGGACGCTCCGGCGCCTGCCGCGCCGACGGGTACGGCAGCCGGCGGGACCGCCCACGCGCGCGTGGGCGCACCCCATGCCGAGGGCCCGGTGCCCGTGATCTCCCCCCTGGTCCGCCGGCTCGCCCGGGAGGGCGGTGTGGACCTGCGGCAGCTGGCCGGTTCGGGCCCTGACGGGCTGATCCTGCGCGCGGACGTCGAGAACGCGCTGCGGGCCAAGGCCGCCGCGGCACCCGCGGCACAGGACGCCCACGCGGCCCCCGCCCGGCAGGCGCCCGCCGCCGCTCCCGGTGCGCGCGCCGCAGGCACCCGCGTCCCGCTCAAGGGCGTCCGCGGCGCCGTCGCCGACAAGCTCTCCCGCAGCCGCCGGGAGATCCCGGACGCCACCTGCTGGGTCGACGCCGACGCGACCGAGCTCATGCGCGCGCGTGCCGCCATGAACGCGGCGGGCGGGCCGAAGATCTCCCTCATCGCGCTGCTCGCCCGCATCTGCACGGCCGCCCTCGCCCGGTTCCCCGAGCTGAACTCCTTCGTCGACACCGAGGCCCGCGAGGTCGTCCAGCTCGACCATGTGCACCTCGGGTTCGCCGCACAGACCGACCGCGGGCTCGTCGTGCCGGTGGTCCGGGACGCTCACGCGCGCGATGCCGAGGCGCTGACCGCCGAATTCGCCCGGCTCACCGAGGCCGCGCGCGCCGGGACGCTGACACCCGGCGAGCTCACCGGCGGGACCTTCACGTTGAACAACTACGGGGTCTTCGGCGTCGACGGCTCCACCCCGATCATCAACCACCCCGAGGCCGCGATGCTCGGCGTCGGCCGGATCGTCCCCAAACCCTGGGTGCACGAGGGCGAGCTCGCCGTGCGCCAGGTCGTCCAGCTCTCGCTGACCTTCGACCACCGGGTGTGCGACGGCGGCACGGCCGGCGGCTTCCTGCGGTATGTGGCGGACTGCGTGGAGCAGCCCGCGGTGCTCCTGCGCACGCTGTGACACTCGCGGGGCCTGCGGGCAAGGCCCCGCGGGAGATACAAAGCGGCGCCTCCCGGGACATACTCGGGGGGTGACCGACAACGCCCCCGCCGCGCCGGCGACGCCCATGCCGTACGACGCCGTCGTGCTGGCCGGAGGCGCCGCCCGACGGCTCGGCGGGGCCGACAAGCCCGGTCTGCGAGTTGGGGGCCGGCCACTGCTCGACCGGGTCCTGGCCGCCTGCGCGGACGCCGGGACGACCGTGGTGGTGGCCGACCGACGGCCCACCGCGCGGCCGGTGCTGTGGGCGCGCGAGGAGCCGCCCGGGGCCGGACCGGTCGCCGCGCTGGAGGCCGGACTGCGGCTCGCCGAGGCCGAGCACGCCGTCGTCCTCTCCGCCGACCTGCCGTTCCTCCGGCCGGCCACGCTGCGGCGCCTGCTGGCCGCTCTCGGCGACACCGGGGCCGACGGTGCGCTGCTCACCGACGCCGACGGCCGCGACCAGCCGCTCGTGGCCGCCTACCGCACCGCCGTGCTCCGCCGCGAGCTGGCCGACCTCGCGGCCGGGCCCGACGGCCTGAGCGGACTGCCCCTGCGCCGGCTGACCGGCGCCCTCAAGCTCACCCGCGTCCCGGACCCGCTCGCGTCCTTCGACTGCGACACCTGGGACGACCTCGTCAACGCCAGGGCACGCATCAGGGAGCATGGGCACGTGTTGGATGAATGGATTTCCGCAGTCAAGGACGAGCTGGGCATCGACCTCGACGTCGACACCGGCGTCCTGCTCGACCTGGCCCGTGACGCCGCGCACGGCGTGGCCCGGCCCGCAGCCCCGCTGACCACCTTCCTCGTCGGCTACGCCGCCGCGCAGGGCAAGGGCGGCCCCGAGACCGTCGCCGAAGCCGCCCGCAAGGCCGCCGCGCTCGCGCTGCGCTGGGAGGAAGAGAACGCCGGGGGCAAGGAAGCGAGCAGCGGGGGCCCGAGCGCCCCGGACGCCGGATGACCGCCCCGGGAACGCGCGCCGCGGCGCCCGCCGAGGACGGCGACGACCTCGACGTCGAGGAGGCGCTGGCCCTCGTGAGGGAAGCCAAGGACGGCCACACGGACCGGCCCCCCGCCCCGGGGTCCGAGACGCCCGGCGACCACCGGCACCGGGCCGCCCCCTGGCACCGGGCCCGCGAGATCGCCGCCCGCGCCGCACGAGCCGGGACGCGCCGCGCCCCCGTCTCCGTGCCGCTCGGCGACGCCCTCGGCCTGGTGCTGGCCGCCCCGCTCGACGCGCTCACCGACCTGCCCTCCTTCGACACCTCCGCGATGGACGGCTGGGCCGTCGCCGGACCCGGCCCCTGGGAGGTGCGCGACGAGGGAGTGCTCGCCGGGCACGCCCAGCCCGAACCGCTCACCGACGGCGAGGCGGTCCGCATCGCCACCGGCGCCCGCATCCCCGCCGACACCACCGCCGTCCTGCGCAGCGAGCACGGACGGACCGACGCGCAGGGGCGACTGCACGCCACGCGGGAGATCGAGCACGGGCAGGACATCCGCCCGCGTGGCCAGGAGTGCCGCAGCGGCGACCAGTTGCTGCCCATCGGCACCCGGGTCACCCCGGCCGTCCTGGGCCTCGCCGCGGCGGCCGGATACGACACCGTCACCGCCGTACCGCGACCGCGTGCCGAAGTCCTCGTGCTCGGCGACGAACTGCTGACCGAGGGGCTGCCCCACGACGGGCTGATCCGGGACGCGCTCGGCCCGATGCTGCCGCCGTGGCTGCGCGCCCTCGGCGCCGAGGTGATCTCCGTACGCCGGATCGGCGACGACGCCGAGGCCCTGCGCAAGGCCGTCGGCGGCTCCGCGGCCGACCTGATCGTCACCACGGGTGGTACGGCAGGCGGTCCCGTCGACCACGTCCACCCCATCCTGGAGCGCCTCGGCGCCGAACTCCTCGTCGACGGCGTGAAGGTGCGCCCCGGCCACCCCATGCTGCTGGCCCGCACCAAGGACGCCCAGTACCTCGTCGGTCTGCCCGGCAACCCGCTCGCGGCCGTGTCCGGCCTGCTGACGCTCGCCGAGCCGCTGGTGCGCACCCTGGCCGCCCACCCGGCCCCCGAGCCGTACACGCTGCCGCTCAGCGACGCCGTTCAGGGGCATCCGTACGACACCCGGCTGATTCCCGTGGTGCTGCGCGGCGACCATGCCGTACCGCTGCACTACAACGGGCCGGCCATGCTCCGCGGTATCGCCGCCGCCGACGCGCTGGCCGTCGTACCGCCCGGTGGCGCCCGGCAGGGCGAGGAGACCGAGCTGCTCGAACTGCCGTGGGCGACCGCGGGAATCGAGGTGTGTTTCACGTGAAACGTCCGGAACCCACGCCATAGACGCCGGCGAGCGGGTCTGCCTCGGGGGCGCAGTCGTGGGGAGTAGCGTCACGGGCATGCATGCGATCACGATTCCCGAACCTGGTGGTCCCGAGGCGCTGGTGTGGGCAGAGGTGCCCGACCCGGCGCCCGGTGAGGGCGAGGTGCTGGTCGAGGTGGTGGCCAGCGCCGTCAACCGTGCGGACATCCTGCAGCGGCAGGGCTTCTACAACCCGCCGCCCGGGGCCTCCCCCTACCCCGGCCTGGAGTGCTCCGGCAGGATCGCCGCGCTCGGTCCCGGCGTGTCCGGCTGGGCCGTCGGCGACGAGGTGTGCGCGCTGCTCGCGGGCGGCGGTTACGCCGAGAAGGTCGTCGTACCGGCCGGGCAGCTGCTGCCCGTGCCCGAGGGTGTCGGCCTCAGTCAGGCCGCGGCCCTGCCCGAGGTGGTCTGCACCGTCTGGTCCAACGTGTTCATGATCGCCCATCTGCGGCCCGGCGAGACGCTGCTGGTGCACGGTGGGTCCAGCGGCATCGGCACCATGGCGATCCAGCTCGCCAAGGCCGTCGGGGCGAAGGTCGCGGTGACCGCCGGCACCAAGGAGAAGCTGGAGCGGTGTGCCGAGCTGGGCGCGGACATCCTGATCAACTACCGGGAGCAGGACTTCGTCGCCGAGATCGAGCGGGCCACCGATGGCGCGGGGGCCGATGTGATCCTCGACAACATGGGGGCCAAGTACCTGGACCGCAATGTGCGGGCGCTCGCCGTCAACGGACGGCTCGCGATCATCGGCCTGCAGGGCGGGGTCAAGGGTGAGCTGAACATCGGCACGCTGCTCAACAAGCGGGCCGCGATCAGCGCGACCTCGCTGCGGGCCCGGCCGCTGAGCGAGAAGGCGGCGATCGTGGCGGCGGTGCGGGAGCACGTGTGGCCGTTGGTCGCCGGCGGGCATGTCCGTCCGGTCGTGGACCGCGAGGTGCCGATGGCGGAGGCGGCCGAGGGGCACCGGGTGGTGGAGGAGAGCGGACACGTGGGGAAAGTGCTGCTGGTGACGTCGTAACGCCGGGAGACGGCTGACGGGACGGTGGTCCCGCGAGGGGTGTTTTCCGGGGCTGGTGGTCAGTCTCTGCGGAGTCTGAGGCCCAGCAGGGCCAGGGCCAGCCCCAGGCCTATGAGGACCAGGCCGCTGCCCAGCGGGAGTGTCTGCAGGACCGGCTGGTCGGTCTCGCCCTGGGGGGCGGCGTTCTGGGGCGGGGGCCGGTGGAGGCCGGCCGAACCGGGGGTGTTCGAGGGGGTCGGGGTGGCGGTCGGAAGGTCCGCGGTCTCGGGTTCCTCCGCCTGGTGGCTGCTGGGGGTGGCGGTGGGTATGGGGTCGTCGCCCTCGACCTCGGCCGCCGGACCGTCCGGCCGTCCGGGCCGCATCCGCCCTTCGCCGGGCCGGCTGCCCGCGCGGGTCGGCTCGACGGTCGTCGGACGGTACGAGGCGGAGGCGGAGTCCGAGGGTATGGGGGGTATCGGCGTGCGGCCGGGCACGGGCAACCCGAAGTGATCGGGGCCGGGACTCATCGAACCGGCGCCGCCCTCCGACGGCTCTGAGTCGCCGCGGTCCGCTCGCCCCGCGTGCTTCCCGTGCTCTGCCCGCTCCGGGCGGGCCGGAGGGGCCTGGGCCGTGTCGTGCGGGGCGGGCCGGTGCGGGGAATCGGGGGATGTCCTCGGACCGGGGTGGGCGGCGTACGCGGGCGTGGTGTGGGCGGTGACGGTGCCGTACGCCGGCGGGGACACGGCGAGGACGAGCGGCAGCAGCCGTACGCAGCGGAGTGATGTGCGCAGCCATGGAGTCACGTCGGTGACCTCCTGGAGCCCGATGGCGGGAGCGATGGGCGGATGGACAAGGGGGGCAAGGGGAGGGGGCTGGGAATGGAAGCCGGGTCGATGGGGCAGGTGGAGGGGCGGACGGCCGGATGACCGACGGATCCAGCCTCACATTCAATGGCGAGCCGGACATTTCAGGATGGGCCGTCGGGTCTAAACGGTGGATCACCCCCACGAGGGGGCACCACGGTGATGAGGTGTACGGGTGCGAGAGAATGGCGGCATGGAGATGCCGAGGAACGAACGGTCGCCGGAGAATCCCCAGATCCTCGTCGTGGGCCAGGACGGGATGGCGCTCGGCGGCGGCAACGGGGACGACGAGTCCCGTGAGACCCCGGTCACGGAGCAGGTGGAACAGCCGGCCAAGGTCATGCGGATCGGCAGCATGATCAAGCAGCTCCTGGAGGAGGTGCGCGCCGCTCCCCTGGACGAGGCGAGCCGGGTGCGGCTCAAGGAGATCCACGCCAGCTCGGTGAAGGAGCTGGAGGACGGCCTGGCCCCGGAGCTGGTGGAGGAACTGGAGCGGCTCTCGCTCCCGTTCACCGACGACGTCACCCCGAGCGACGCGGAACTGCGGATCGCCCAGGCGCAGTTGGTGGGCTGGCTGGAGGGCCTCTTCCACGGGATCCAGACCACGCTGTTCGCCCAGCAGATGGCCGCGCGGGCCCAGCTGGAGCAGATGCGCCGCGCGCTGCCGCCGGGCATGACCGGACATGAGGGCGGCGACGACCACCGCACCGCGGGCCGCTCGGGCGGTCCCTACCTGTAAGCGGACGTACCTGCCGTACCCGTGAGCGGTGCGCACCGGCAAGCGGCGCGTACCCGTAAGAGGACGTACGGGCGGGCGGGACGCGCCCGCGGAGCCGTACACGGCCAAGGGCCCGGCGCATCGGCGCCGGGCCCTTCGCCGTCCCTTGCGGCCCCGTCCCGCGGAGCCTTCGGAGCCGTGTCTTCTAGGCCGGCCTGCCCGTCGAGACGGTCAGTTCGATGGTGCCCGGGTTCTTAGGGTCGACCTCCGTGTTGGGGGCGGGGAACTGGTCCAGGACGGTGCCGTCTTCCCACGTGTTGTCGTCCTGGCGGGTGGTCTTGTACTTCCAGTGCCCGGCCTGGAGGCACTTCTTCACGGAGTTGATGTCCTTGTAGCGGAAGTCCGGCAGCAGGACCTTCGTCTCGTCGTTGTAGGACTCCGTCGGATCCGTGCACTTGGCCGGGTCGATCACCCGGGTCCTGTCCGGCGCGCGGTAGCCCGACGGGTGGGAGGACGCCGAGGCGCTCGCGCCGCCGCTGCCGCCCTTGTCGTCACTGCCGTTGTTGTTCAGCGTGAGCGCCACGACCAGGGCGACGACCGCGACGAGCGACACCACGACCGAGCCGATGATCACGGGCTTGTTGCTCTTGCCCCCGCCGGAGCCCGGGACGGACGGCTGCCCCGAGATGACGTACGGCGGCGGGGTCGACGCGGCCTGCGGGGCCTGCGGGCCGTAGCCCACGGGCGGCGGCGTCTGGTAGCCGCTCTGCGGGCCCTGCTGCGGGTAGCCGTACCCCGCCACCGGTGTCTGCGGTGCGCCGTACGGGCCCGGCTGGTACGGCGTCTGCACCGGGCCGGGGGCCGCCTGGGCGCTGCGGTCGACCGGCGGGAACACCGCGGAGCCGACGCCCGCGCCGCTCTGCGTCGGCCCGGCGCCGGGCACGATGCTCGGCGCGGCCGCCTGGAGGGACGCGGCGACGCGCAGGCACTCGTCGCGCATGGCCTCCGCGCTCGGGAACCGCTCGTTCGGGTTCTTCTTCAGCGCGCGGGCGACGAGCGCGTCCACCGCGGGCGGCAGCGCGCGGTTGATCGAGGAGGGGGCGACCGGTTCCTCCTGCACGTGCGCGTACGCGATCGCCAGCGGCGAGTCCGCGTCGAACGGCAGCCGCCCGGTGACCAGCTGGAACAGCATGATGCCGACCGAGTACAGATCGGAACGGGCGTCGACGGCGCGGCCGAGGGCCTGCTCGGGCGAGAGGTACTGCGGGGTGCCGACGACCATGCCGGTCTGTGTCATCGACGTCACACCGGACTGCATGGCGCGGGCGATGCCGAAGTCCATGACCTTGACCACGCCGCGCTTGGTCACCATCACGTTGCCCGGCTTGATGTCGCGGTGGACCAGCCCCATCTCGTGGCTGATCTCCAGTGCGGCCAGCACGTCCGCGGTGACCTTCAGCGCCTTGTCGGCGGGCATCGCGCCGTACTGCCGGATGTCCTCCGCGAGGACCGAGCCCAGCGGGCGGCCCTCGATGTACTCCATGACGATGTACGGCGTCGTCATGCCGCCCAGATCGTCCTCGCCGGTGTCGAAGACGGAGACGATGTTGGTGTGCGTGAGCTTGGCCACGGCCTGGGCCTCGCGGCGGAAGCGCTCGCGGAACGCCTGTTCCCGGCCGAGTTCCGTGTGCAGCGTCTTGATCGCCACCTGGCGGTCGAGCACGGCGTCGTAGGCCAGGTGCACCGAGGCCATGCCGCCCTCGCCGAGCAGGTCCCGCAGCTGGTAGCGGCCGCCGGCCAGGGCCCGTCCCGCGTACCGGCCGTGTGCGCCGTCCTGGCTCATCTCTCCGCGTCCCCCATCGGCCGTCCGGCGCCTTCGCTCTTCGCACGGGCCTTGATCGAATGTGTCATTCCCGGCCAAGTCTGCCCGAGGGTCCTGGCACGTCAAGCGCGGTGCCCGTTCCGTGACCGTACGCGCAAGAAGCGTCGCGCAAGCGTTACAGGGGACGTACGGCCGGCACACGGAATTTGCACGACAGCGCGTGCTACAGGTTTGATGGCCGGTCCGGCTTGGGCCGGTCCCGGTACCGGTTCCGGACCGGTGGTTCGCGCGGAGGCTGTAGCGTGGGCGGACGGAGACCGTGACAACACCGCGCGCACCGCGGGCAGAAACGACGGCGAGGACTGATGGCACAGACGCAGCGCGCCCAGGGCCCGTCCGACCCCGAGGCGAGTGGCGGCGGCATGTCGGACGCGCCGGAGACATGGGGCAACGGAGGGCTCGTCGGCGACGGCCGGTACCGGCTGACCCACCGGCTGGGCCGGGGCGGCATGGCCGAGGTGTTCGCGGCCGAGGACGTCCGTCTCGGCCGTACCGTCGCGGTGAAGCTGCTCCGTGCGGACCTCGCCGAGGACCCGGTCTCCAAGGCCCGCTTCACGCGCGAGGCGCAGTCCGTGGCCGGCCTCAACCACCACGCGATCGTCGCCGTGTACGACTCCGGTGAGGACGTCGTCGGCGGCCAGTCCGTGCCGTACATCGTGATGGAGCTGGTCGAGGGCCGGACGATCCGCGACCTGCTGATGAACGCGGAGGCGCCCGGCCCCGAGCAGGCGCTGATCATCGTCTCCGGGGTGCTGGACGCGCTCGCCTACTCGCACCAGCACGGCATCGTGCACCGCGACATCAAGCCCGCCAACGTGATCATCACGAACAGCGGCGCCGTGAAGGTGATGGACTTCGGCATCGCGCGCGCCCTGCACGGCGCGTCGACGACGATGACGCAGACCGGCATGGTCATGGGCACGCCGCAGTACCTCTCCCCGGAGCAGGCGCTCGGCAAGGCCGTGGACCACCGCTCCGACCTGTACGCGACCGGCTGCCTGCTGTACGAACTGCTCGCGCTGCGGCCCCCGTTCACCGGCGAGACCCCGCTGTCGGTGGTCTACCAGCACGTCCAGGACATCCCGACCCCGCCCTCGGAGGTCTCCGAGGGCTGCCCGCCGGAGCTGGACGGCCTGGTGATGCGCTCGCTCGCCAAGGAGCCGGACGACCGGTTCCAGACGGCCGAGGAGATGCGCGGTCTGGTCCAGTACGGCCTGCAGATGCTGTACGAGCAGGGCGGGCACACCGGCACCTGGAACACCGGCCCGGTGGAGGCGCACGACGGCCGGCACACCCCGGCGGGCGGTTTCGCGCGGACGACCGCGATGCAGCACCCGGGCGACTTCGGCTCCGGCACCGCGCAGATCCCGCAGCCGATCCTGCCGCAGGGCTACGGAAGCGGCGACGACGGCGGCTTCGAGGGGCACGGCAACAAGGGCGGCGGCCGCGGCAAGCTGTGGCTGCTGGCCGTCCTCGCGGTCGTCGCGATCACGGCGGGTGTCGCACTGGCGCTGAAGCACAACACCGGCGGCCAGGGCACCGGCACCCACACGAAGCCGCCCGCGACGCACTCGCAGGCCCCGAAGGACCACTCGCACACCCCGTCCCCGACGGACGACACCACCGACCAGCCCACGGGCACCACCACCGACGACGGCTCCGGCTCGACCTCGGGCGGGTCCGGCTACACGCCGTCGGATCCGCAGACGTCCCAGTCGCAGTCCACGGGCCCGACCGACGAGCCCACGGACCCGCAGACCTCCCCGTCGCAGTCCACGAGCGGCAGCACCACGAACGGCGGCACGGACACGGGTACGACCAACGGCGGCACGGACACGGGTACGACCAACGGCGGCACGGACACGGGTACGACCAACGGCGGCACGGACAGCGGTACGACCAACGGCGCCACCGACGGCGGAACCACGGCGGACGGCGGCGCGGACACCGGCACGACCGGTTGAGGCGCGCCCGCCGGTGCGGCCACCGGGGCCGCCCCGCGGAGGCGGGCCGGGGTCAGCCGGTGAACGCCTGGCACACCGCCTCGTACTCGCGCGTCCACCACACGGCGAGCGCGGACGCGGCCGGGAACTGGCAGTCCGCGCGCGTGTCGCCCTTTTCGTAGTGCCAGCGCAGCATCCAGAAGTCGTTCAGCCGCTCCCACCACACCCGGTGCACGGCCGCCGCCAGCTCCGAGGGCGTGGCGTCGGCCGCACGCCGGTACGCGCGCGCGTAGGCGCGCACTTTCGGCAGATCGAGGGTGCCCGCGGGCCGTACGAAGAAGATCGCGGCGGCGCGTACGGCCTCCTCGGCGCGGGGCTGCACACCGAGCCGGTCCCAGTCGACGATGGCCGCCGGGGTGTCGTCCTTGTAGAGCACGTTGAACGGGTGGAAGTCGCCGTGCACCCAGCCCACCGAGCCGCCGGGCGGCGGGCGGCGGTCCGCGTGCTGCTCCAGGAGCGCGCGGCGTTCCAGCAGCCGGTGCCGGGCCAGCTCGTCGAAGGCGTCGGCGGGGCGGTGCCGGCGCACATGGGCGAGCAGGTCGTCGATGAGCGCGTAGGTGTCGGCGGGGTCGGCGCTCTCCACGGGGTGCGGGCTGGTGGCGGGGCGCGTGCGCCCCTTGGGCGGCATCACCCGCTCCAGACAGGCGTGCACGGCGCCCAGGACCGCGCCCAGGCGCGCGCTCTCCCCGCGCGTGAGCTGTCCGCCGTGGCGGTGCCTGCCGTCGATCCAGGGGTGCAGCGCGTAGGCGTGGCCGCCGACGACGGCGACCGTGCGGCCCTCGCGGTGCGCGAGGGGTACGGCGACCGGGACGCCGAGGTCGGCCAGCCGCTGGGTGGCGCGGTGCCGGCGCTCGATGGCGGCGGGGTCGGCGGTGTCGGGGTCGAAGTGGTGCTTGAGGAAGTAGCGGCCGCGCGTGGTGCACAGCCGGTAGCCGCGGTTCAGCAGCCCCTGGTCGACCGGCTCGCACGTGAGGGCCGTACCGGCGGCGTAGAGGCGCAGCAAGGTGCCCAAAGGGGGCGCGTGGGGTACGGGGGGTGGTACACATGAGCGCGGCACGCCGCAGATCGTAGGGCACGAAAAGAGGCTGTGAGCTGGGCGTTGTCACAGGAAGTCGCCGTCGATCGCATTCGGTCACGCCATGGTCCGGGGCGTGCGTTCCTCGCGCATTCTGATCATGATTCCCTCTCCGGAGGCGGCGCGTTGTTCGAAAATCCCCGACGAGTTCCCGCCTGCCGCAAAGGGCTCCGTGATTTTCCGTCCCCATCAAGGGCGCGACGAGCGGCTGCCGGCGAGCGGCGCCCTGTCCCGTCCCGTGCGCCGCAGCGGTCACCCTCACGGCCGTCGCGGGAGAACGCCCGGACATGTCCTGCCTTGTGTGCGCGATCGGTCTCACACACAGCTCTTCCCGTGACCTGGGTCAGCGATATAACGTGCGCTTTGCTCCGGCCTTTCGCAAGGCTGTGACCAGCGCGCTTCCACACCTCCTCGATTTACTTGGAAATCCAAGCAAAATCGCAGGTCAGGTGGGGTTTCACAGAAATGTGGAGCTGTGGGTAACGTGATGGTTGCAGGGCGCTCGCCGGGGCACCTGTCACGCCTGTTCCCGGCCGAGTGGCACCCACCCCGTGCCCGGTGGTCGAAACAGGTGAGCCGCACTGGCCTACCGGCAACCCCGGGGGCCGGAACGACGGAGGAGCACACGTGACCGTGGACAGCAGTGCCACGCGCAAGCCGCGCCGCAGCGCCGCAGGCAAAGCCGGCACCACCGGCAGCAAGACCGGCACGACCGGTACCAAGTCCGGAGCCACCGGCACCAAGCGCACCCCCCGCGCCACCGCCGCGCAGAGCACCGAGCCCGAGCTCGTACAGCTGCTGACGCCCGAGGGCGAGCGGGTCGAGAACGCCGAGTACGACGCCTACGTCGCCGGCATCACCCCCGAAGACCTGCGCGGCCTGTACCGCGACATGGTGCTCACCCGCCGCTTCGACGCCGAGGCCACCGCCCTGCAGCGCCAGGGCGAGCTGGGCCTGTGGGCCTCCCTGCTGGGCCAGGAGGCCGCCCAGATCGGCTCCGGTCGGGCGCTGCGCGACGACGACTACGTCTTCCCGACCTACCGGGAGCACGGCGTCGCCTGGTGCCGCGGGGTCGACCCGACCAACCTGCTCGGTATGTTCCGCGGCGTGAACAACGGCGGCTGGGACCCGAACAGCAACAACTTCCACCTGTACACGATCGTCATCGGCTCCCAGACGCTGCACGCCACCGGCTACGCGATGGGCGTCGCCAAGGACGGCGCGGACAGCGCGGTGATCGCCTACTTCGGCGACGGCGCGAGCAGCCAGGGCGACGTGGCCGAATCGTTCACCTTCTCCGCGGTCTACAACGCCCCCGTGGTGTTCTTCTGCCAGAACAACCAGTGGGCGATCTCCGAGCCGACCGAGAAGCAGAGCCGGGTGCCGCTCTACCAGCGCGCCCAGGGCTTCGGCTTCCCCGGCGTGCGCGTGGACGGCAACGACGTGCTGGCCTGCCTCGCGGTCACCAAGTGGGCGCTGGAGCGCGCCCGCAGCGGCGAGGGCCCCACCCTCGTCGAGGCGTACACCTACCGCATGGGCGCCCACACCACCTCCGACGACCCCACCCGCTACCGCGGCGACGACGAGCGCCTCGCCTGGGAGGCGAAGGATCCGCTCCTGCGCCTTCGCCGGTATCTGGAGGCCTCAAACCACGCGGACGAGGGATTCTTCGCGGAACTCGAGCACGAGTCCGAGGCGTTGGGCAAGCGAGTGCGCGAAGCGGTCCGCGCCATGCCCGACCCGGACCACTTCGCCATCTTCGAGAACGTGTACGCGGACGGGCACGCGCTCGTCGACGAGGAGCGAGCGCAGTTCGCCGCCTACCAGGCGTCGTTCGCGGACGCAGAAGGGGGTCACTGAGATGGCCGAGAAGATGGCGATGGCCAAGGCCATCAACGAGTCGCTGCGCCGCGCCCTGGAGACCGACCCCAAGGTTCTGATCATGGGTGAGGACGTCGGCAAGCTCGGCGGCGTGTTCCGCGTGACGGACGGCCTGCAGAAGGACTTCGGCGACAGCCGCGTCATCGACACCCCGCTGGCGGAGTCCGGCATCGTCGGCACCGCGATCGGCCTCGCCCTGCGCGGCTACCGCCCGGTGGTGGAGATCCAGTTCGACGGCTTCGTCTTCCCGGCCTACGACCAGATCGTCACCCAGCTCGCGAAGATGCACGCGCGCTCGCTGGGCAAGGTGAAGCTGCCGGTCGTCGTCCGCATCCCCTACGGCGGCGGCATCGGCGCGGTCGAGCACCACTCGGAGTCCCCCGAGGCCCTGTTCGCGCACGTGGCGGGCCTGAAGATCGTCTCGCCGTCGAACGCGTCGGACGCGTACTGGATGATGCAGCAGGCCATCCAGAGCGACGACCCGGTGATCTACTTCGAGCCGAAGCGCCGGTACTGGGACAAGGCCGAGGTGGACGCCGAGGCGATCCCCGCCCCGCTGCACAAGGCGCAGGTCGTCCGCGAGGGCACCGACCTCACCCTGGCGGCGTACGGCCCCATGGTGAAGCTGTGCCAGGAGGTGGCCGACGCGGCCGCCGAGGAGGGCCGGTCCCTGGAGGTCCTGGACCTGCGCTCGGTGTCCCCGCTGGACTTCGACACCGTCCAGGGCTCCGTCGAGAAGACCCGCCGCCTGGTCGTGGTCCACGAGGCCCCGGTGTTCTTCGGCTCCGGCGCGGAGATCGCCGCCCGGATCACCGAGCGCTGCTTCTACCACCTGGAGGCACCGGTCCTGCGGGTGGGCGGTTACCACGCCCCCTACCCGCCGGCCCGCCTGGAGGAGGAGTACCTGCCGGACCTGGACCGCGTGCTCGACGCCGTCGACCGCTCGCTGGCGTACTGAGGGAGAAGGTCGTGACGACGATGACGGAAGCGTCCGTACGCGAGTTCAAGATGCCGGACGTCGGCGAGGGACTCACCGAGGCCGAGATCCTCAAGTGGTACGTCCAGCCGGGTGACACCGTCACCGACGGCCAGGTGGTGTGCGAGGTGGAGACCGCCAAGGCGGCGGTGGAACTGCCCATCCCCTACGACGGCGTGGTCCGCGCCCTCCACTTCCCCGAGGGCACCACGGTCGACGTGGGCACGCCCATCATCGCGGTGGACGTGACGGGCGGTACGGCGGCCGAGGCGCCGGTGCAGCAGCCGCAGCCCGCCGCCGAGGAGGCCGAGCCCAAGCCGGAGGGCCGCCAGCCGGTGCTCGTCGGCTACGGCGTGTCGACCTCCGCCACCAAGCGGCGCCCCCGCAAGGGTCCCGAGGTGAGCGTCCCGGCGCCGGCCCAGGCGATCCAGGCCGAGCTGAACGGCCACCCGCCGGTCGCCGAGAAGCCCCGCCCGCTGGCCAAGCCGCCGGTGCGCAAGCTGGCCAAGGACCTCGGCGTCGACCTGGCGACGGTCACCCCGTCCGGCCCGGACGGCATCATCACGCGCGAGGACGTCCACGCGGCGGCGGCACCACGGCCCGCCGAGCAGCCGGTCCCCGCCGCAGCGGCCCCGGCCGCACCGGTGACTCCGGCGCCGGCAGCGTCCTACGACGGCGCGCGCGAGACCCGCATCCCGGTCAAGGGCGTCCGCAAGGCGACGGCGGCGGCGATGGTCGGCTCGGCGTTCACGGCTCCGCACGTCACGGAGTTCGTGACGGTCGACGTCACCCGCACGATGAAGCTGGTCGAGGAGCTGAAGCAGGACAAGGAGATGCAGGGTCTGCGGGTCAACCCGCTGCTGCTGATCGCCAAGGCCCTGCTGGTCGCGATCAAGCGCAACCCGGAGATCAACGCGTCCTGGGACGAGGCCAACCAGGAGATCGTCCAGAAGCACTACGTCAACCTGGGCATCGCTGCGGCCACTCCGCGCGGCCTGATCGTGCCGAACATCAAGGACGCGCACGAAAAGACGCTCCCGCAGCTGGCCGCCGCCCTCGGCGAGCTGGTGACGACGGCCCGCGAGGGCAAGACGTCCCCCGCCGCGATGCAGGGCGGCACGGTGACCATCACCAACGTCGGCGTCTTCGGCGTCGACACCGGCACGCCGATCCTCAACCCCGGCGAGTCGGCGATCCTCGCGGTCGGCGCGATCAAGCTCCAGCCGTGGGTCCACAAGGGCAAGGTCAAGCCGCGCCAGGTCACCACATTGGCGCTGAGCTTCGACCACCGCCTGGTGGACGGCGAACTGGGCTCGAAGGTGCTGGCGGACGTGGCGGCGATTCTGGAACAGCCGAAGAGGCTGATCACCTGGGCGTGACGGCCAGGACAGCCTGGAAGCGCGAGCGGCCGCACACGCGACGTGCGGCCGCCCCCTTCTGCTTTCCGGCTCGCTCAGGACTGTTTCGGCACATACACCGGCGCGCCGTCCTCGGCTCCGCCGCGGGAGCGGATGAAGGCGGCCAATGGCCCTCGGGGCTCCGGCCGGCAGATGGCGGCCCGTGCCCCGGGCCCGGATGTGCGGCGGCTGTACGGAACGCGGCGACCGGCTGACCGGCCGTTTCGCCAGGCATCTGGCCGGGACTGATCACAACTGCCGTAATGTGACGGCATGGTGACGGGGGAGAAGGCCGCCGGGCGGCCTGTGAAGCCGCGGGCGGCGGGTGGTGCCGGGCGGGCCTCGGTGCTCATGGCCGGTGGGACCGTCGTGTCGCGGGCCAGTGGGCTGGTCCGGCAGGTGCTGCAAGGGGCCGCGCTCGGGACGGGACTGCTCGCGAGCACGTACAACACGGCCAACACCGTGCCGACCAGCCTGTACACCCTGCTGATCGGCGGCGCGCTGAACGCCGTGCTGGTTCCGCAGCTGGTACGCGCGCGTGCCTCGCACGCCGATGGCGGGCGGGCGTACGAGCAGCGGCTCGTCACCCTCGTCGTCAGTGTGCTGGCCGTCGGTACCGCGCTCGCCGTGTGGGCGGCGCCGGAGATCGTGAGCCTGTACATACGGGACACGCCCAAGGAGCACGCGGCGTACCGGCTGACGGTCGTCTTCGCACGGTTCCTGCTTCCGCAGATCTTCTTCTACGGGCTCTTCGCCATCTACGGCCAAGTGCTCAACGCCCGCGAGAGGTTCGGCGCCATGATGTGGACGCCGGTGCTCAACAACGTCGTGCTCGTGGCGATGTTCGGCGTGTATCTCGGGATGATGACCGTGCCCCGCTCCGTCACCGACGTCACCGATGCCCAGGTGCGATGGCTCGGCGTCGGGACGACCCTCGGCATCGCCGTACAGGCCCTCGCGCTCATCCCGTTCGCGCGTGCCGCAGGCTTCCGGTTCCGGCCCCGGTTCGACTGGCGCGGAGCCGGACTCGGTTCCGGGATCCACGCGGCCAAGTGGACGCTGCTGTTCGTGCTGACCAACCTGGTCGCGCTCACCGTCGTCACCAACTACGCCAACGCCGCCGACCAGCAGCTGCCGAAGGCGGGCGTCGGCTACACGGCGTACAGCTACGCGCAGACCATCTGGATGCTGCCGCAGTCCATCGTGACCGTCTCGCTCGTCACCGCCCTGCTGCCGCGTATGAGCAGGGCTGCCGCGGAGGGGCGGATCGCCGATCTGCGCGCCGACCTGTCCCGGGCGCTGCGGGTCAGCGGGGTGGTGATCGTGCCGGCCGCCTTCCTCTTCACCGCGCTCGGGCCGGACATCGCCGTCCTCCTTTTCGCGCACGGCGCCGCCGATCCCGCCACGGCCCAGCCCCTGGGACACATGCTCCAGGCCTTCGGGCTCGGGCTGATCCCGTTCTCCGCGCAGTACCTGCTGCTGCGCGGCTTCTACGCGTTCGAGGACACCCGCACGCCGTTCTTCATGGCCGTGTGGATCGGGGTCGTCAACGTCGCGCTCGCCACCGCCTGCCATCTGCTGCTGCCCGCGCGCTGGGCGGTCACCGGGATGGCCGGCGCCTACACCGTCTCCTACGCCGCCGGGCTCCTCCTGACCGCCCGCCTGCTGGCCCGCCGCACCGGCGGCCGGCTCGACGACGGCACCCTGCGCGGCACCTACGCCAGGCTGCTGGGCGCCGGAGGGGTCGCGGCGGTGGCGGCCTGGGCGGCGGCGCGGACCTGTGCCCGGGTGGCGGGGCACGGCACGGTGAGCGCCGCGCTGACGACCGTCTCCGGCTCGCTCGCACTCGGGCTCGTCTACGTCGTGGTCGGCAGAGCGCTGGGGATCGGGGAGCTTCGACGGCTTCCGGGGTTGCGCTGACCTGGGACGTCCCGCACACCGCGGAGGGACCGGCCCTGACGTCGTGTCAGGGACCGGTCGGGGTGGTGTCAGGGACGTCACGGATGGTGAGGGGGTGGCTACGGCGGCACGCTGGTGCCATGACGAAATCCGTTGCCGGTCGCCCCGGTTCCCCCCGAGTACGTCCGGGTTCCTCCTCCGTCCACCGTGTCGCCGCCGTCGCGGGCGCCGCCGTCCTCGCCGGTACGGCGGCGGTGGGAGTGCCGGGCGCCGCCCATGCCGCGCCGCGCCTCCCGACTGCGGCCGCGACCGTCTTCGGTGACTGCCCGCCGCTGCCCGACGGCGTCGACCCGGCGCGGTGGAGATGCGAAGTGCACACGGCCGCCCCGCGGTTGACCCTGGGCGACGTCACGGGCGGCCTCGCCCCGATCACCATGACCCACGCCGAGGGCCCGATGCCGGACGGCGGCAAGGGCCAGGTGTGGGGCGCGATGCACAGCTCCCCCACCGCCATACCGGGGGGCCTGACGGGCATCCCGGCCGGGGACCGCGCGACCGCGGGGCTGGCGATACAGCCGGAGTACGGCGGCCGGTCCGACTTCTACACCGGGCAGCTCAGCCTGCGGTTCCGGCTCACCGGCCCGCTGCTGCCGCACAGTTGCGCCATCGGGGCGGACGCACCGGTCGACTTCCGGCTGAAGCGCTCCGGTCCCTCGACGTGGGTCTCCCAGGACCCTCCGGTGATCGAGTTCTCGGCCTACGACGACACGTTCACCGTCCCGGCCGCCGAACACTGCGGGCCGCTCACCGGGCTCCTGGACCGACGCCTCGGTCTGCCGGCGACCGAAGGCAACCTGCTGTCCTACGACGCCTCATACACCTTCAAGACCTACGACCAGCTGCCCCCGCGGGGGTGACGACCGGACCCGGAAGGGAGGGAGCTGCGCACTGACGCCGAGTGGGACCACCGGGCGGACCGGCTGCCGTCCCAATGCCTCCGGCTGCGGCACACTGCCGCAGACGCGGACGAGTCCGCACATGCGAACGGGCCCGCCGTTTGCGCGGCGAGCCCGTCAGTGCCTCAGGTGTGTCAGCCGAGCGTGGCGAAGCCGTAGTTCATGATCTTCTTCGCGTCCGACTCCCGGTTCGGGATGGAGGTGGAGGCGAGGACGGTGCCGATGACGGTCTTGCCGTTGCGGGTGGCGGCGAAGACCAGGCAGTAGCCGGCCTCCGGGCCGGAGCCGGTCTTCACGCCGATGGTGCCGCTGTAGCTGCTGAGCAGCCCGTTGGTGTTGGTCCACGGGGCCATCGTGCGGGTGCTGCCGGTCTTGGTGATCGTCTTCGCGGTGTACGACTTCGTCTTGACGATCGCGCGGAACGTGGCGTTCTTCATCGCGCTGCTGGCGATCTTCGTCAGGTCGCGCGGGGTCGAGTAGTTGCTGCCGTTGCCGATGCCGTCGAACGAGTCGAAGTGGGTGTTCGTGAGGTTGAGGCTCTTGGCGGCGGCGTTCATCTTGCCGATGAAGTTGCTCACGCGCGCGGCGCGGGTGGAGCCGGAACCGTAGGTGTCGGCGAGCGCGTAGGCGGCGTCGCAGCCGGACGGGAGCATCAGGCCGTACAGCAGCTGGCGGACGGTGACCTTGTCGCCGACGATCAGGTGGGCCTGGGAGGCGTTGTTCTTGACGACGTAGTCGCTGTACGCCTTCTGGATCGTCACCTGCTTGTCGAGGTTGAGGTTCGACTGCGCGAGCACGACCTTGGCGGTCATGATCTTGGTGGTGGAACCGGTTGAGCGACGGGTGTCCGCCGCCTTCTTGAACAGCGTCGTACCGCTCGCGTTGTTCATCGCGTAGCCGCCCTTGGCGATGATCGAGGGCGTGGTGACGGCCTGAGCGGGAGCTGCGGTGAGGGCGCCGGTCGCGAGCAGCGCGCCGGAGGTGACGGCGACGGCGGCGGCTCTGCGGATGCTGGTGCTGCGGGTGCCCTTAATGCCGGTAATCAAAGTGATGTACCCCGATAGTCGTGAATGCCCCTGTAGTGCGGCCGAGTTGAGGTGGCGAGAGCAAGAGGCCGCAAGTGTGAGACACGTAAGTAGCACAGAAGGTTGCACGGATGCTGCAGGAGATCTTCGTCGCACGGGGCGCCGGGCTCGACGTCCCGTCCGGATGGTGGACGCCGCTGCACCTTGCGTACGTGTTGTATCTATGCTGTGGCCATGAAGACGGCCGTACAGCAGCCGGCCCGCCGGCACGACAAGCCCCCGCCCGCCGCCGACCGCGTGTACGCCCATGTCAAGCAGGGCGTGCTCGACCGTCGCTACGAGGGCGGCACCCTCCTCACGGAGGGCGAGCTGGCCGAGGCCGTCGGGGTCTCCCGCACGCCCGTGCGCGAGGCGCTGCTGCGGCTGGAGGTCGAGGGCCTGATCCGGCTGTATCCGAAGAAGGGCGCCCTGGTCCTGCCGGTCTCCGCGCAGGAGATCGCCGACGTGGTGGAGACCCGCCAGCTGGTCGAGGAGCACGCCGCGCGCAAGGCCGTACCCGCCCCGCCCGCGCTGCTCGAGCGGCTCGCCGAGCTGCTGGAGCAGCAGAAGGCGCAGGCCGCCGCCGGTGACCTGGCCGGGGCCGCGGTGACCGACCGCTGCTTCCACGCCGAGATCGTGCGCAGCGGCGGCAACGAGATCCTGTCCCGGCTCTACGACCAGCTGCGCGACCGGCAGCTGCGGATGGGAGTCGCCGTCATGCACTCCCACCCCGACCGGATCGCCAAGACGCTCGCCGAGCACGAGGAGATCCTGCGGGCGCTGAGCGCCGGGGACGCGGAGGCGGCCGTCGAGGTCGTGCACCGGCATGTGACCTGGTTCGAGCACCTCGCGCGGGGTGAGGTCCGATGAGCACCCCGGCACGGAACCCCACCCTCCCGGGTGATCCGCCGGGCGGCCGACGCGCCGTCACCGTGTGGTGCACGGGCGTCGCCGTCTACTTCGTCGCCGTCATCTTCCGTACGTCACTGGGGGTGGCGGGACTGGACGCGGCGGACCGCTTCCATGTGAACGCCTCCGCCCTGTCGACGTTCTCCATCCTCCAGCTGCTGGTCTACGCCGGCATGCAGATACCCGTCGGCCTGCTCGTCGACCGGCTCGGCACCAAGAAGGTGCTGAGCATCGGGGCGGTGCTGTTCACGGCCGGGCAGCTGGGCTTCGCCTTCTCCCCGTCCTACGGCACCGCGCTCGCCTCGCGTGCGCTGCTGGGCTGCGGCGACGCGATGACCTTCATCAGCGTGCTGCGGCTCGGCACCCGCTGGTTCCCGGCCCGGCGCGGACCGCTGGTCGCGCAGCTCGCGGGGCTCGTCGGCATGGCGGGCAACCTGGTCTCCACACTGGTCATCGCCCGGCTGCTGCACGGCATCGGCTGGACCGCGGCGTTCGCCGGCAGCGCGCTCGCGGGCGTCGTCGTCCTCGTGCTGACGCTGCTGTTCCTCAAGGACCACCCCGAGGGGTACGAGCCGGAGCCCGTCGCGCACCAGGGCGCGGCGTACGTGCGCCGGCAGATCGCGGCGGCCTGGCGGGAGCCGGGGACGCGGCTCGGGCTGTGGGTGCACTTCACCACGCAGTTCCCGGCCATGGTGTTCCTGCTGCTGTGGGGGATGCCGTTCCTGGTGCAGGCGCAGGGGCTCAGCCGGGCCACGGCCGGTGACCTGCTCACGCTGGTCGTGCTGTCCAACATGGTGATCGGTCTGGTCTACGGCCAGATCGTCGCCCGGCACCATGCGGCCCGGCTGCCGCTGGCGCTGGGGACGGTGGGAGCGACGGCGACGCTGTGGGCTGCGACGCTGGCGTATCCCGGGGCGCACGCGCCGATGTGGCTGCTGGTCGTGCTGTGCACGGTGCTGGGCGCGTGCGGGCCGGCCTCGATGATCGGGTTCGACTTCGCCCGGCCGGCGAATCCGCCGGAGCGGCAGGGGACGGCGTCGGGGATCACCAACATGGGTGGTTTCGTCGCCTCGATGACGACGCTGTTCGCGATCGGGGTGCTGCTGGACGCCACGGGGGACCACTACGGCGTCGCGTTCTCGGCGGTGTTCGTGCTGCAGGCGCTCGGGGTCTCGCAGATCCTGCGGCTGCGGGGGCGGGCGGCTCGGCGTGAGCGTGAGCGGCTGGTGGCGAGCCGGGTGGAGACGGTGCACGTGCCTGCGGCCTAGCTCCGACGCCGACGCTCTCCCGCGCCGACGCTCTCCCACCCACGCGCCACCCGTTTCCAGTCGCTCGAGAAGCCGCCCGACGTCGCTCGAGGAGCCGCCCAGCCTTCCCGGCTCCGCGCCGTCGGCGGCTCTCCGTCACCACCGCCGCTCGCGCCCTGCGGGGCACCCCCTACGGCGTCACCGTGAAGTTCGCCAGGATCGCTGCCGTCAGGGCCGGGTCGCCCTCGGTCTTGACCCGGTCGGCGACCGCCTCGGGGGTGACGCGGCCGCAGGCGAGGCGGACGTAGGTCTCCCAGTCGAGGGTGAGGGTGGCGGCCGGGCCGAGGGCCGGGGTGGCTTCCAGGGTGCCGCGGCCCTGGATGTCGACGCGGACCGTGCGCAGGAACTCCACCGGGCCGTGCACGTCGAAGACGATGGCCGAACTGCGCGGCGCGTCCGCGTCCTTCGCGACGACCTTGGGGAGCGCGTCCAGGAGGACGTCGCGGGTCACGTACGCACCCGGGGAGTCCAGGTTGCCGGGGCGGCCGAGGGCCGTACGCAGGTCCTGTTCGTGCACCCACACGTCGAAGGCGCGCATGCGGTAGGCCTGTTCCAGCGTGATCTCCTTGCCCAGCGGGCCGCGCACCATGGTGCCGGGGTCACGGGACTCGTTGCGCAGCTGCCGGTTGCGGCGGATGACCGTGTACTCCAGCTCGGCCGTCATCTCCGGCGCCGTGTGGTGGCGGCGGACGTCGACCTGCATCTCCATGTACCGCTGGTGCTCGGTGGTGACATGGAACAGGTCGCGGGGCAGGGAGTGGATCGGGCGCGGGTCGCCGAGCATCTCGCACTCCATGCCGATGACGTGCGACACGATGTCCCGAACCGACCAGCCCGGGCAGGGGGTCCGCCGGTTCCACTCGCCCTCGACGAGCGGCTGCACCATCTCGGATATCGCTTCGATGGAGTGCGTCCAGGCATCGGCGTAGGGCTGGAGGGTGGGATGCAGACTCACGGAACGGGACCCCTCGGCGGTCGGTACACGGGCAGGTTGTGGCGGCGGTGCCAGCGGGCGGTGGCTGCACTTCGGCGGGTGTCTGGGAGGCTAAGTTACGCTCCCCGCAGGCACCCCGGCAGTGCTTTCGTGTGACGATCGTAGGCCGGTGTGGACGACTCGAATGCCAGGACGGTGGTAGTGTGCGCGCCTCGCTGATCCAGATCGCTGTGAACGAGGACGAATCGGTCGAGTCCCGGCGGCAGCGGGTGGCCGCACTGGTCCGGGAACAGGCCGGTGCCGACCTCGTCGTCCTGCCCGAGCTGTGGACCACCGGCGCCTTCGCCTACGAGGAGTTCGGCCGCGAGGCCGAGCCGCTGGAGGGGCCGACGCACGAGGCGATGGCCAAGGCCGCGAGCGACGCGGGCGTGTGGCTGCACGCGGGGTCGATTCCGGAGCGTGACCCTGACGGGCCCCTCTACAACACCTCTCTCGTCTTCTCCCCCTCCGGTGAACTGGCCGCCGCCTACCGCAAGATCCACCGCTTCGGCTTCGACAAGGGCGAGGCCGTCCTGATGGGCGCCGGGCGGGACCTGGTGACGGTCCGGCTGCCCGGGACCACGCTCGGCGTGGCCACCTGCTACGACCTCCGTTTCCCCGAACTCTTCCGTGCCCTGGTCGACGCGGGCGCCGACACCCTGGTGATCCCGGCGGGCTGGCCCGAGCGACGGCGCTCGCACTGGACGCTGCTGGCTCAGGCACGGGCGGTGGAGAACCAGGCGTTCGTGCTCGCGTGTGGAACGGCCGGCACCCACGCGGGAGTTCCCCAGGCGGGTCACTCGATCGTGGTGGACCCGTGGGGCGAGGTGCTCGCCGAGGCGGGCCCGGACGAGGAGATCCTCACCGTCGACCTCGACCCCGCGAAGGTGGCGGCCACCCGCGAGCAGTTCCCGGCGCTGAAGGACCGCGTGCTGGGCCTGGAGCCGCCGCGCCGCTAGCGGGCGACCGCTGGGCCTGGAGCCGCGCGCCGACGGGCGGCCGATGTGCCTTGAGCGCTGTACGCCGGTCGGCGACCACTGACTTGAAGCTGCCGCGACGCCGGCGACCGGTCGGCCTGGAGCCGCCGCGACGCCGACGGGCGACCGATTGGGGCTGATCCGCGACAGCATCGGCGTGCGATCGGTTGCGGCCTGACCCTCGCGGCATCGGCGGGCGACCGGTTGACCTGAGCCCTCGTACCGCCGGCGGGCGACCGCTGGGCCTGGAGCGCCCTGTGGTGCCAGAGGGCGGGCGGGTCGGCGGTGTCAGTCGTCCTCCCGCTCCTTCTGCGCCAGGTGGATCACGCACACCGCCACCGCGACCAGCAGGGCCGGGTCGGCGTCCTCGCGCACGATGTCGATGCCGTAGGTGTCCCGGAGGGTGAGCCGGCGGCGGGAGATCACGGCCAGGAGCTCGCCGTCGTACTCGATGGCGAACTCGTGATCGAGGATCCTGCCGCTGACGTCCAGTTCGGTGCCGTCGACCAGCGACACCCGGTAGTGGTGGCGCAGCAGGGACAGCCGTTTGCGCCGGATGGTCGCCAGGCCCTCGCCGTCCCGCTCGATCACCATGGTGTCGCGCAGCGCGAACATCTTCTGGTGGATGTCGATGAGCACCCGCCCGTGGGCGTCCTTCAGCTGGAAGGTGTCCCGCAGCCGCATGGCCTTGCCGTCGACGAGGAAGACCTTGCGGCCGTGCTCGTCCTCGATCCAGTAATCGTCGCCGATGCCGAGCAGCCGGTCGTGTACGAGGAGTCTCATGCGGGTACCGTTCCCCGCCGCGCGTTGATCGTCACGGCGCCGCCGGCCCGAAACGCCTCCGGTACGCCGACGGGCTGAGCCCCGTCTCCCGGCGCAGCCGCGCCCGCAGGTTGGCCGCCGTACCCAGGCCGCTGCGGGCCGCGACGACGTCCAGGCGCTCCTCGCCCCGCTCGATGAGGCGGCACGCAAGGGCCACCCGTTCTCCGGTCAGCCACGCCAGCGGGGTGGTGCCCAGTTGGGCGCGGAAGCGGCGGTGCAGGGTGGCGGGGCTGACGGCCGCGCGGGCGGCGAGGTCCGCCACCGTCAGCGGATCGCCCAGCCGCTCTTGTGCCCAGGCCAGCAGCGGGCCGAGGGACTCGTCGGGCACGTCGGGCACCGGCCGCTCCACGAACTGCCGCTGGCCGCCGTCGCGGTGGGCGGCGAACACCAGGCGCCGGGAGACGGCGGCGGCGAGTTCGGCGCCGTGGTCGCGGCGCCAGAGGTGCAGCCCGAGGCCGAGGGCGGCCGCGCTGCCGGCGGCGGTGAGGACGTCGCCCTCGTCGACGAAGAGCACGTCCGGCTCCAGCAGCACCTTGGGATGCAGGTCCCGGAAGGCGTCCGCCCACATCCAGTGGGTGGTGGCCCGGCGCCCGTCCAGCAGCCCGGCCTCGGCGAGGGCGAAACTGCCCGTGCAGAAGCTGACGATGCGCGCCCTGGGCCTGCGCGAGCCGGCCGGGGCGCGCACGGTCGTCCTGACCAGCGGCTCGGTGTTCACCGTCCCGCGCGGCACCTACCACAAGCCGTCCGCGCCCCGGCGCGCCGAAGTCCTCCTGTTCGAGCCCACCCGCACCCTCACGGTCGGCGACCGCCAGGAGGATGTGCCCGCCCACGTGGACGTCAGGGCTCAGGGCAGGGGGCAACGGTTCGATCCTGAGAAACGGCTCCGGATCGTCTGGGTGGGCGCAAGCCACGAGGAATAGCTCAGGCCTGGGTGTGGTTGGTCCCGATCATGGCGAAGCACGCACGCGTTCGCGCCCCCGAACTGATCGGCAAGGGCGGCTGGATCAATACGGGTCACAAGGAGCTCAGCCTTGCCGGGCTCCGAGGACGCATCGTAATTATTGATTTTTGGACATTTTGTTGCGTGAACTGCCTGCACGTCCTGGACGAGCTGCGCGAGCTGGAGGAGAAGCACCGGGACACGGTGGTGATCATCGGGGTGCACTCGCCGAAGTTCGTGCACGAGGCCGAGCACCAGGCGGTGGTGGACGCGGTGGAGCGCTACGGCGTGGAGCACCCGGTGCTGGACGACCCGGAGCTGTCCACCTGGAAGCAGTACGCGGTGCGTGCCTGGCCGACCCTGGTGGTGATCGACCCGGAGGGGTACGTGGTCGCGCAGCACGCGGGCGAGGGGCACGCGCACGCCATCGAGCGGCTGGTCGGGGAGCTGGAGGCGGAGCACGGGGCGAAGGGCACGCTGCGCCGTGGGGACGGGCCGTACGTGCCGCCCGAGCCGCAGCCCACCACCCTGCGCTTCCCGGGCAAGGCGCTGCTGCTGCCGTCGGGCAACTTCCTGGTCAGCGACACCACCCGGCACCAGCTGGTGGAGCTGGCCGAGGACGCCGAGACGGTCGTACGGCGCATCGGCTCCGGCTCGCGCGGGTTCGCCGACGGCGGCCCGGAGAACGCCTCCTTCAACGAGCCGCAGGGGCTCGCCCTGCTGGAGGACGGCGCGGTGGTGGTGGCCGACACCGTCAACCACGCCCTGCGCCGCCTGGACCTCGCCTCCGGCGGGGTGACCACCCTGGCCGGCACCGGGCGGCAGTGGTGGCAGGGGTCCGCCACCGCCGGGCCGGCCCGCGAGGTCGACCTCTCCTCGCCGTGGGACGTGGCGGTGTTCGCCGGCAAGGTGTGGATCGCCATGGCGGGCGTGCACCAGCTGTGGACGTACGATCCCGAGGCGGGCACGGTCGGCGTGGCGGCCGGCACGACCAACGAGGGGCTGGTGGACGGACCCGGCGCCGAGGCCTGGTTCGCTCAGCCCTCCGGTCTCGCGGCCACCGCCGAGCGGCTGTGGCTGGCCGACTCCGAGACGAGCGCCCTGCGCTGGGTGGACCTGGACGGACACGTCCACACCGCGGTCGGCACCGGGCTGTTCGACTTCGGGCACCGCGACGGCGCCGCCGGGCAGGCCCTGTTCCAGCATCCGCTGGGCGTGACGGCCCTCCCCGACGGCTCGGTGGCGGTCGCCGACACCTACAACCACGCCCTGCGCCGCTACGACCCGGCGACCGGCGAGGTCACGACCCTGGCCACGGATCTGCGCGAGCCCAGCGACGCCGTGCTCGCCGGCGAGGACATCGTGGTGGTGGAGTCGGCCCGGCACCGGCTGACCCGGCTGCGGCTGCCGGAGGAGGCGGTGCGGGTGGAGGCGGTCGCCCACCGCACCCAGCGGGCGGCGACCGAGGTCGCGCCCGGCAGGCTCCGGCTGGACGTCGTCTTCCAGGCCCCGGCCGGCCAGAAGCTGGACACCCGGTACGGCCCCTCCACCCGCCTGCTGGTCTCCTCCACCCCGCCCGAGCTGCTGCTCGGGGGCGAGGGCGC
Source organism: Streptomyces sp. NBC_00557 (assembly GCF_036345995.1). Taxonomy (NCBI): domain Bacteria; kingdom Bacillati; phylum Actinomycetota; class Actinomycetes; order Kitasatosporales; family Streptomycetaceae; genus Streptomyces; species Streptomyces sp. NBC_00557. Next base: position 3,997,215 of record NZ_CP107796.1, on the reverse strand, counting down.
GGACACGGACCTCTCCCGCGACCTGGAGCTGAACCCGGAGGTCGCCGAGGGCGTCCTGCACGTCTCGGCCATGGCGGCGAGCTGCGACGACGACCCGGCCAACGACTACCCCGCCTGCCACGTCCACCAGCAGGACTGGGGCGTCCCGGTCCGTCTCACCGCGGACGGCGCGGACCGCCTGCCCCTCGTCCTGGCCGGGATGGACGAACAGTAGGCAGGCAGGTTCACCGGATCAAGGACCCTCCTCAGACGCCGTAGCCGTCGCTGTAGCCGTCGACGTGGTGGTGATGGTGGTGCGGTTCCTCCTCGACCACCGGCGTCGGCGGCATCACGACCCGCCGGCGCCGGGCGATTCCGCTGAAGGTCGCCACGCCGATCAGGCCCACGGCCATCAGGATCACGCCGACGACGGTCAGGTTGACACCGTGCATGTGCCAGTCGGTCGCGAACGTGAGGATGGCCCCCACGGCGATGAGGATGATGCATCCTCCGAGCCCCATGAGAAGTCGCCTCCCCTTTCGGTTCCGGAATCTCCGGTGCCGTCCGGGTACCCGGCGAGGCCCCGACTAGCCGTCGGCGGCGCCCGGATCAGCCCTCCAGAAAGGCCGTCAGGGCGTTGGCCAGCAGGAACGGGTCGTCGGCGCCGCACAGTTCGCGCACGCTGTGCATCGAGAGGATGGCCACGCCGATGTCCACGGTCCTGATGCCGTGCCGGGCCGCGGTGATGGGACCGATCGTGGTGCCGCAGGGCATGGAGTTGTTGGAGACGAACGACTGGAACGGCACGCCCGCCTTCTCGCAGGCGGCGGCGAACACGGCGCGGCCCGAACCGTCCGTGGCGTAGCGGTTGTTGACGTTCACCTTGAGGATCGGGCCGCCGTTGACCCGCGGGTGGTGCGTCGGGTCGTGCCGCTCCGCGTAGTTGGGGTGGACGGCGTGGCCCGTGTCGGAGGACAGGCAGACCGTGCCGGCGAAGGCGCGGGCCCGGTCCTCGAAGGAGCCGCCGCGCGCGAGGACCGAACGCTCCAGCACCGTGCCGAGCAGCGGGCCGTCGGCGCCCGTGTCGGACTGGGAGCCGTTCTCCTCGTGGTCGAACGCGGCCAGTACGGGGATGCGGGTGAGCCGGGCGCCGGAGGTGGCGACGGCGGCCAGCGCGGCCGTGCCCGCGTGCACCGACAGCAGGTTGTCCATGCGCGGACCGGCGACCAGTTCCCGGTCCCGGCCGAGGTAGGCGGGGGCCTCCACGGGGTGCGTCATCAGGTCCCAGCCGGTGACCGAGCCGGCGGCCAGCCCCGCCTCCTGCTCCAGGAAGGCGATCAGGTCGCCGTCGGTGACGTCGTCGCCGAGGCCCCAGACCGGCTGCAGATGGCGCTGCTTGTCGAGCTTGAGCCCCTCGCTGCTGACGGAACGGTCGAGGTGGATGGCGAGTTGGGGGACGCGCAGCAGCGGCCGGTCCACGTTCACCAGGACCGTGGAGCCGTCGCGCAGGCTCAGCCGGCCGGCCAGGCCCAGGTCGCGGTCCAGCCAGGAGTTCATCAGCGGGCCGCCGTAGATCTCGACGGCCACCTGGCGCCAGCCGTGCGCCCCGCTGTCCGGGCGCGGCTTGATCCGCAGGTTCGGGGAGTCGGTGTGGGCGCCGACGATGTGGAACGGCGTGTGCGCCTCGGCGCCTTCGGGGACGTACCAGGCGATGATCGCGCCGCCGCGCAGCACGTACTTGCCGCCCTTGGCGCCGTCCCAGGCGTCCGTCTCGGCCACCTGCCGGAAGCCGGCCTTCTCCAGCCGTTCGGCGGCGGCCGCCACGGCGTGGTACGGCGTCGGGCCGGCCGCGAGAAAGGACATCAGGTCGTCGGTGTGGCCGCGGTCGAAGCGGACTGGTGCGCTCATGGATTCACCTTAACGACGTGCACGGGCCCGCTCCCGGAAAGGGAGCGGGCCCGCACAGGGTATCTACAGAGCCTCAGAACGCGGCTTCGTCCAGTTCCATCAGGTCCAGGTCCACACCGGAGGCGACCTTGCGGGCGAGGGTGACGCCCGGCAGGACGTTCGCCGCGAAGAACTTCGCCGCGGCGATCTTGCCGGTGTAGAACGCCTTGTCCTTGGCGGAGGCGGTGGGCAGCTTCTCGGCGGCGACCGCGGCGCCCTTGAGCAGCAGGTAGCCGACGACGACGTCGCCGGAGGCCATCAGCAGGCGGGTGGTGTTCAGGCCCACCTTGTAGATGTTCTTGGTGTCCTGCTCGGTGGCGGCGAGGTCGGTCAGCATCAGGCCGACGATCGCCTCCAGCTCCACGGCGGCCTTGGCCAGGTGCTCGCGGGCGCCGGCCAGCTCCTCGCCGCCGGTGCCGAGCGCCAGGAACTTCTTGATGTCCTCGGCGAGGGAGTTCAGCGCGGCGCCCTGGTTGCGGACGATCTTCCGGAAGAAGAAGTCCTGGCCCTGGATCGCGGTGGTGCCCTCGTACAGGGTGTCGATCTTGGAGTCCCGGATGTACTGCTCGACCGGGTACTCCTGCAGGAAGCCGGAGCCGCCGAAGGTCTGCAGCGACTGGGCGAGCTGCTCGTAGCCCTTCTCGGAGCCGTAGCCCTTGACGATGGGCAGCAGCAGGTCGTTCAGGGCGTGCTCGGCGGAGGCGTCCTCGCCGGCGGCCTCCTTGATCTGGATCGCGTCCTGGATCGAGGCGGTGTACATCACCAGGGCGCGCATGCCCTCGGCGTACGCCTTCTGCGTCATCAGCGAGCGGCGCACGTCCGGGTGGTGGGTGATGGTGACCTTCGGCGCGGTCTTGTCCATGAAGTTCGCCAGGTCCGGGCCCTGGACGCGCTCCTTGGCGTACTCCAGCGCGTTGAGGTAGCCGGTGGACAGCGTGGAGATCGCCTTCGTGCCGACCATCATGCGGGCGAACTCGATGATGCGGAACATCTGGCGGATGCCGTCGTGCTTGTCGCCGATGAGCCAGCCCTTGGCGGGGTGCTTGTCGCCGAAGGTCATCTCGCAGGTGTTGGAGACCTTCAGGCCCATCTTGTGCTCGACGTTGGTGGCGTAGACGCCGTTGCGCTCGCCCAGCTCGCCGGTCTCGAAGTCGAACAGGTACTTCGGCACGAGGAACAGGGACAGGCCCTTGGTGCCGGGGCCGGCGCCCTCGGGACGCGCGAGCACGTAGTGGAGGATGTTCTCCGACATGTCGTGCTCACCGGAGGTGATGAAGCGCTTCACGCCCTCGATGTGCCAGGAGCCGTCCTCCTGCTGGATCGCCTTGGTGCGGCCGGCGCCCACGTCGGAGCCCGCGTCGGGCTCGGTGAGCACCATGGTGGAGCCCCACTGCTTCTCCACGGCGATCTTCGCTATGTGCTTCTGGACCTCGTTGCCCTCCTCGAAGAGGATGCCGGCGAACGCCGGGCCGGAGGAGTACATCCACACGGCCGGGTTGGCGCCCAGGATCAGCTCCGCGTAGGCCCAGATCAGGGAGCGCGGCGAGGTGGTGCCGCCGATCTCCTCGGGCAGGCCGAGCCGCCAGTACTCGGAGTCCATGAAGGCCTGGTAGCTCTTCTTGAAGGACGCCGGGACCGGCGCGGTGTTGGTCTCCGGGTCGAAGACGGGCGGGTTGCGGTCGGCGTCGGCGAAGGACTCGGCCAGCTCGTTCTCCGAGAGGCGGGTCATCTCCTCCAGGATGCTCTTCGCGGTGTCGACGTCCATCTCCTCGAACGGGCCGGTGCCGTACACCTTGTCGCGGCCGAGTACTTCGAAGAGGTTGAACTCGATGTCGCGGAGATTCGCCTTGTAGTGCCCCATGGTCACGGCTCCGTAGAGGGATCGGCGAGGCACTGACTCCTCGCACCTAGTTCACGTACCAACAAGTAGCCACGATGATGCTACCCGCCGGTAATAAGAAGCAAGCCCCGCCCCCGCAAGTGTGAGAAGGGTCTACTCCTCGGCGGCCGGGAACCGGACCGTGCGCCCGCCCGTGAGCAGCGCGCGGGGCGCGGCGGCCGGCCGCCGCGGCCGCCCGCGCGGAAGGCGGGTGACCGCCCGGTATGCGCACCGCCCGGGCGTCGGCCGGGGGTTGGATCCCGCGGCGCCCCACGGCGCCGCCCGCCCTCGGTACTCTTGCGCCATGTACGGATACGGCCAGCCCATGGACGGCGCCGCCGCCCAGCAGCAGTACGCCCCGCCGCAGCAGCCCGGCGGTGTCGGCGGGTACGGCCAGCAGCCGCCGCTCTACCCGGAGCCGTCCCCGCCCTCGCTCGCCGACGCGGTGCGCGCCTTTACGACCGGGCAGATGTCCGCCGAGGACTTCCAGCAGATCTTCGCCACGTCGAAGGTGTACTGCCCGCGTGGCGACACCCCCGGCTTCCTGGCCCTGCACAACACCCAGCAGCCGGTGATCCCCATGTTCACCTCGCTCAAGGAGCTGCGCCGGTACGCGGGCAAGGAGTCCAAGTACTTCGTCATCACCGGCGCCGAGGTGATCGACCTGCTGCCCACCGGCTACGGCTTCGTCCTGGACATGGAGGGGGAGCACCGGATGGTGTTCGACGCGAAGGCGGTGGAGCAGATGGTCGACTTCGCGATGCGCCGGATGTATGGCGGCTAGGCGCCATTGCTCCGCCGACGGCTGACGGCCGTCGCCGCCCGCGAGCCCGGAGGGAATGCCCTCCGGGCTCGTTCTGTTAGGGGTGGCAGAAAGTTCAACGCTCAACTAAACTGGGTCCACAAGGAGGTACCGACCATGCCTGCAGTGACCGTCGAGAACCCGTTGACGCTGCCCCGTGTGACCGCTCCCGCCGACGCCGTGGCGCGTCCCGTGCTGGCGGTCACGACCGCTCCGAGCGGATTCGAGGGCGAGGGCTTCCCGGTGCGCCGGGCGTTCGCGGGGATCAACTACCGCCACCTCGACCCGTTCATCATGATGGACCAGATGGGCGAGGTGGAGTACGCGCCGGGCGAGCCCAAGGGCACCCCCTGGCACCCGCACCGCGGCTTCGAGACCGTCACCTACATCATCGACGGGATCTTCGACCACCAGGACTCGCACGGCGGTGGCGGCACCATCACCGACGGCGACACCCAGTGGATGACCGCCGGCTCCGGCCTGCTGCACATCGAGGCCCCGCCGGAGCACCTCGTCGTGTCCGGCGGTCTCTTCCACGGCCTGCAGCTGTGGGTGAACCTCCCGGCCAAGGACAAGATGATGGCGCCGCGCTACCAGGACATCCGCGGCCGCCAGGTCCAGCTGCTCACCTCCCCCGACGGCGGTGCGCTGCTGCGGGTCATCGCGGGCGAGCTGGACGGCCACCAGGGTCCCGGCATCACCCACACCCCGATCACGATGATCCACGCCACGCTCGCCCCGGGCGCCGAGCTGACCCTGCCCTGGCGGGAGGACTTCAACGGCCTGGCCTACGTCCTCGCGGGCCGCGGCAGCGTCGGCACCGAGCGCCGGCCGATCCACCTCGGCCAGACCGCCGTGTTCGGCGCCGGGGGTTCGCTGACCGTCCGCGCGGACGCCCAGCAGGACTCCCACACCCCGGACCTGGAGGTCGTGCTGCTGGGCGGACGGCCGATCCGTGAGCCCATGGCGCACTACGGCCCGTTCGTCATGAACACCAAGGACGAGCTGATGCAGGCCTTCGAGGACTACCAGAAGGGCCGGCTGGGCTCGATCCCGGCGGTCCACGGCATGACGGAGACCGGCCCGCAGGCCTGACGAGCCGCCACCGCCGCCGGGCGGACGCCGGTACCTGCACCGGTCAGGTACCGGTACCGGCACCGCCTCACCCGCCCGGCGTCGTGCGCAGGACACCCGTCGAGGGGGCATGATCCGCTGGAGGCGTGCAGCTGCTGCCCGACCCCGTCCGCCGCCTCGCCGCCTGGTGCGCCGTACTGCTGCTGGTCGCCGGGGTGGGATGGGTCGGGGTGCGGCTGTGCGGGGAGTTCCGTACGGCCGTGACACCCGTGCTGCTCGCCCTGCTCGGCACCGCGCTGCTCGGCCCGCTGCACCGGCGGCTCGTGCGGGCCGGGGTGCAGGCCTCCGTGGCGGCCGGGCTCACCTGTGTCGCCGTCGTGGCCGTCGTCGGCGGCGCCGTGTGCATCGTCGTCGCCGCGCTCATCGGCACCGGCGACGAGATCATCGCCTCGCTGCGGCACGCCGCCAAGAGCGTCGCCGCGCGCTTCGGGGCCGCCGGCACCGGCCTGGACGACCTCGCCGTCAACTCCCGCAAGCTGCTGAGCAGGTTCGGGAGCACGGCCGCCTCCAACGTCATCAGCGGGGTCAGCGTGGTCGGCGAGTCCCTCGCGATGGCCGTGCTCGCCCTGCTGCTCGTCTTCTTCTTCCTGCGCGACTCCCACCTCGCCGTGCAGACCCTGCGCGCCCTCGCGCCCCGCGGCTCGGGGGACATGCTGGAGGCCGTGGCCCGGCGCGCCTTCCAGGCGGTGGAGGGGTTCATGCGCGGGACCACCGTGATCGCCCTCATCGACGCCCTGTGCATCACCGTCGGCCTGCTGATCCTCCAGGTGCCCGGCGCGGTCGGGCTCGGCGCGCTCGTCTTCGTCGGGGCCTACGTCCCCTATCTCGGCGCCTTCGTCTCCGGCACGGTGGCCGTCCTGGTGGCGCTCGCCGACCGGGGCTTCGTCATCGCGCTGTGGGCGCTCGGCGTCGTCCTCGCCGTGCAGGTGCTGGAGGGGCACGTGCTGCAGCCCGTCATCCAGAGCCGGACGGTGCAGATGCACCCGGCCGTGGTGATGCTCGCCATCACCGCCGGGGCGTCCGTCGCGGGCATCCTCGGCATGCTGCTCGCCGTACCGCTGACCGCCGCCGCCTTCGGGGTCGTACAGGAGCTGCGGACGCGTTACGCGGCGCCCTCCTCCGCGGCACCGGCGGGCCCGTCCGCCGAGACGCCGCCCGGTTCGTAGAGCTCGAACCAGATGCTCTTGCCCTCGCCCCGCGGCTCCACCCCCCAGGCGTCCGCGAGGAGTTCGATCAGTATCAGGCCGCGGCCGGAGGAGGCCAGCTCGCCGGGCCGGCGCTTGTGCGGCAGGTCGTCGCCCGCGTCGGTGACCTCCACCCGCAGCCGCCGCAGCCCCGCCCCGCCCGTCACCTCGGCGAGCAGCAGCGCGTCGGTGTCGGTGTGCACCAGGACGTTGGTGATCATCTCGGAGACCAGCAGCACCGCCGAGTCGACCTGCTCGGGCGAGCCCCAGTCGTGCAGCAGCGCGCTCAGATGCCGGCGGGCGTCGGCGATCCGGGCCGGCTCGTCCTGCGCCACCGACAGCAGGGTGCGCCGGACCGCCGGCCGCACGGTGCCTTCCAGCGGGCGGCACAGCAGCACCAGCGCGATGTCGTCCTCGCGGCGGTCGGCCAGCGGCCCGGTGGTGTGGTGCGAGGACGGCCCGTGCACGCCCTGCACCAGCGCGTCGGCCAGCGACTCCGGATCGACCTCGTCGTCTGCCGGATGCTCCTCCAGGATCGTCCGCAGCCGGCGCCAGCCGCTGTCCAGGTCGTGCCCGCCGGTCTCGATCAGGCCGTCGGTGCAGATCATCAGCGTCTCGCCGGGTTCCAGGGTGAACCGGGTCGTCGGATAGTCCGGGTCGGGGTCGATGCCGAGCGGCAGTCCGCCCGCCGTGGGCCGCGTCATCACCGTGCCGTCGGCCATCCGGATCGCCGGGTCCGGGTGCCCGGCGCGGGCGATCTCCAGTATCCCGGTCACCGGGTCGGCCTCGGCGTACACACAGGTCGCGAAGCGCGGGTCGGCCGGGTGGCCGGCGCCGTCGTCGTGGGTGATGCCGTGCAGGAACCTCGAGGCGCGGGAGAGCACGGCGTCCGGGCGGTGGCCCTCGGAGGCGTAGGCGCGCAGGGCGATGCGCAGCTGGCCCATGAGTCCGGCGGCGCGTACGTCATGGCCCTGGACGTCGCCCATGACCAGCGCGAAGCGGCCGGAGGGCAGCGGGATCATGTCGTACCAGTCGCCGCCGACCTGGAGTCCGCCGCCGGTGGGGATGTACCGGGCGGCCACCCGCAGCCCGGGGATCTCCGGGCCGAGCGAGGGCAGCATGGACCGTTGCAGGCCCTCGGTCAGCTCCCGCTCCTCCTCGGCGGCGCCGGCCCGGGACAGCGCCTGCGCGAGCATCCGGGCCACGGTCGTCAGCACGGCGCGTTCGTCGGGGGTGAACGCCACGGGATGGGCGAACGCCGCCATCCAGGCGCCCATGGGGCGTCCGGCCACGGTCAGCGGCAGGAAGGCCCAGGACTGCCGGCCGAAGTGGCGGGCGAGCGGCCAGGACGCCGGATAGCGCTCCTTGTACTCCTGCGGCGAGGACAGATACACCGCACGGCCCGTGCGGACGACCTCGGCGGCCGGATAGCCGGTGGTCAGCGGCATGTGGGAGAAGGGGCCCAGGTCGCCGGGCTGGTGCCCGTGCTGGCCGATGATCGTCAGCCGGTCGCCCTGCACCCCGAACACCACGAGGCCGTCCGGCGAGAACCCCGGCATCGACAGGCCGCCGGCCACCCGCAGCACCTCGGTGGTGGACCGCGCCTCGGCCAGTGCCCGGCCCGCGTCCAGCAGGAACGCCTCCCGCGAGCGCCGCCAGTCGCCGGTGACCGCGCTGCGGGCGGCGGAGGTGCCGGGGGCCGGTTCGGTGACCTCCTGGAGGGTGCCGATCAGCTCGTAGGCCTGCCGCACGGGGTCGTACGACGGCTTCGACCGGCTGCGGACGACCCGCAGGACGTTGCCCTGCTCGTCCATGATCCGTATGCGCACCTCGGCGAGCGTGCCCTCGGCGACGGCCAGCGGGATCACTCCGGTGATCTCGTTCCAGTCGACGGGGTGCAGCCGGGCCCGGGTCTGGGCCTCCGTCAGGGTGGTCGCCTCCGCGGGCAGACCGAGCAGCCGCGCGGCCTCCGCGTCCACGGTGACTTCTCCGGCGGCCGTGTCCCAGTGCCACAGCCCGGTCGCGAGGGCGGCTAGGACGTCCCCGACAGACGGGAGGGGCTCGCCTGTACGCATTCGCCCACTTTAAGAAGATATGACGGATGGGTGCCACCGTAGGAAGAGGAGGGCCGGTCCCGGGACGCTCGGAGGATCCTCCGGCGTGCGGCACGGGAAAAGGGTGGGGAGCCCAGGTTGGGGTGCCCGGTACCCTTGGGGTGGCCTAGGCCGTACCCGCCTGGCGACACCCGATCCGCAAAGACTGGATGAACGACGATGCATCGGTACAGGTCCCACACCTGCGGCCAGCTCCGCGCTTCTGACGTCGGCACCGACGTCCGGCTGAGTGGCTGGCTGCACAATCGGCGCGACCTGGGCGGCATCCTCTTCATCGATCTGCGCGACCACTACGGCATCACGCAGCTGGTCGCCCGCCCCGGCACCGAGGCGTACGAGGCCCTGGACAAGCTGTCCAAGGAGACCGTGGTCCGCGTGGACGGCCGCGTTGTTTCACGTGGAACCGAGAACGTGAACCCCGACCTGCCCACCGGCGAGATCGAGATCGAGGTCGGCGACGTCGAGGTGCTGGGCGCGGCGGCCCCGCTGCCCTTCACGATCAACACCGAGGACGGGGTCAACGAGGAGCGGCGCCTGGAGTACCGCTTCCTGGACCTGCGCCGCGAGCGCATGCACCGCAACATCATGCTGCGTACGGCGGTCATCTCGGCCATGCGCCAGAAGATGTCGGCGATGGGCTTCAACGAGATGGCTACGCCCATCCTGTCCGCCACCTCCCCCGAGGGCGCACGCGACTACGTCGTCCCCTCCCGTGTGCACCCGGGCAAGTTCTACGCGCTGCCGCAGGCCCCGCAGCAGTTCAAGCAGCTGCTGATGATCTCCGGCTTCGACCGCTACTTCCAGATCGCGCCCTGCTTCCGCGACGAGGACGCCCGTGCGGACCGCTCGCCGGGCGAGTTCTACCAGCTCGACATCGAGATGAGCTTCGTCGAGCAGGAGGACGTCTTCCAGCCGGTCGAGAAGCTGATGACCGAGCTGTTCGAGGAGTTCGGCGGCGGCCGGCACGTCACCTCCCCCTTCCCGCGGATCCCATTCCGCGAGGCGATGGCGAAGTACGGCTCCGACAAGCCGGACCTGCGCGCCAAGCTGGAACTGGTCGACATCACCGACGTCTTCGAGGGCTCGGAGTTCAAGGCGTTCGCCGGCAAGCACGTGCGCGCGCTGCCGGTGCCGGCGGTCCAGGACCAGCCGCGCAAGTTCTTCGACCAGCTCGGCGAGTTCGCCGTCTCGCTCGGCGCGAAGGGCCTGGCCTGGGTCCGCGTGGGTGAGGACGGCTCCCTGTCCGGCCCGATCGCCAAGTTCCTCACCGAGGAGAACGTCGCCGAGCTGACCAAGCGGCTCTCGCTGGCCCCCGGCCACGCGGTCTTCTTCGGCGCGGGCGAGTTCGACGAGGTCTCCAAGATCATGGGCGCGGTCCGGGTGGAGGCGGCCAAGCGCGCCGGCCACTTCGAGGAGGGCGTCTTCCGCTTCTGCTGGATCGTCGACTTCCCGATGTACGAGAAGGACGAGGAGACCGGCGCGATCGACTTCTCGCACAACCCCTTCTCCATGCCGCAGGGCGGGCTCGAGGCCCTGGAGACCCAGGACCCGCTGGACATCCTGGGCTGGCAGTACGACATCGTCTGCAACGGCGTCGAGCTGTCCTCCGGCGCGATCCGGAACCACGAGCCGGAGATCATGCTCAAGGCCTTCGAGATCGCGGGCTACGACCGTGAGACCGTCGAGGAGAAGTTCGCGGGCATGCTCCGCGCGTTCCGCTTCGGCGCCCCGCCGCACGGCGGCATCGCCCCCGGCGTCGACCGCATCGTCATGCTCCTCGCGGACGAGCCGAACATCCGCGAGACGATCGCCTTCCCGCTCAACGGCAACGCCCAGGACCTGATGATGGGCGCCCCGACCGAGCTGGACGAGACCCGCCTGCGCGAGCTGCACCTGAGCATCAGGAAGCCGCAGCCGAAGTAGGACGGCGCCGCCGCTCTGCGGTCCTCCGCGTTACTTCAGTCCCCCGCGTCGGGCCCGGACTCCGTGTCCGGCTCGATGTCGGGGGACGCGCCGTCTTCGAGCAGTCGCTCGGCGATGTCGTCGGACCACTCCTGGGCCCAGGCGCGCAGGGCGGCGACCTCGGCCTCCTCGAGGCCGTACCGCAGGAAGTCCCCGTCGGAGTAGAAGTCCGTGCCCGTCAGCCGGGACTGCAGCGTCGGCAGATCGAACGGGTCATGGGCGTGCCGGCGGCCCAGCGCCTCCAGATCCGGCAGGGAGAAGCGGGCAGCGGCGGCCCGCGCGTCGATCAGGTCGACGGCCGCTCCGCGGTCGTACAGCGCCCGGATCTTCGTGCCGACGGCGTCCTCCAGGGAGAGGGCAGGGCCGTACTCGGTCAGCTCCGGCGGCTGCCAGAAGGCTTCCTTGTGCAGGGCCACGGCACAGGGCTCGCCCGTCGGCGGATCGACGACCGTCAGCTGCGCGGTGAGCGCGGTGACCGTCCCCGCCCGGACCCGCCGTCCGCGGGCCTCCAGGGCGGCGCCGACGGCGGCGGCGATCCGGTCCATCGCCTCGGAACTCTCCGTGGCGAAGTCGAGATTCGCATGCGGGCGCACCACCAGACCGTGCGCCTGCACCGCGTATCCACCGGCGAGCACCAGCCCGTAGGCGCCGCCCGCACTGACGACGTCGGCGAGGAGGCGGTGGTGGGGTTCGGGGACGTTCAAGGTTCTTCCCGGGTTGCCGTCGCGATGATCGAGGGGAGCTTCTCATGCGTACCGCTCAGTCGACCGTGAACGGGACGCTGACACCGGCGCGGGCGTGCTGAGGTACCGTCGCGAGGCGTGAGGAGTCGGTTCACACCTGACGCATGATGTTGTGCTCCGGGGTCAGCAACCAGTGAAAATGGTCGACCAGACCCTTAACGAGCTGGGGATCACGGAGCACCACACCGAGTTCGATGTTGTCTGACAGCGCCCGGTCGGTGAGATTGGCGCTGCCCAAAAGCGCCGTGTGCCGGTCGGCAGCGATCAGTTTGGCGTGCAGTACTCCCACTGCCCCCACGCGGTGCCAGATGCGCACTCCACGGGGCAGCGCGGCGAAGGCGGCTGCTGCCTGTGTGGATTCCTCAAGCAAAAGGTCCACATGGACGCCTCTGTCGACCGCTTGCCCTATCTCTCGCACAACATCCCGAGCGCCGTGCGCGGCGAAGCTGGCGATCAGCAGTGATGTGGTTGCGGAGCGGATCACCTCCATGGCGACACCGCTCGTCAGCCGTGCCGGTACGGATGCGCCGAGGGGCCCGCTGACCACGACCTGGGTCGGCTTCGGGCGTGGCAGTGACCGGGCCGTGGCAAGGGCAAGTGCCAGTCCGGCTCCGGTCAAGGCGGGTGCCTCGGTGCGCCAGGCATGGATGATGTCCGTGAGCTGGCGCGCCAGGCCGGCGGCCGATTCCCCGGCGGCGAAGCGGCTGACCCGGGCGTCGTCCGGCCCGGTGGCCGCTTCCAGGACGCGTTCCAGGGCGACGCGCCTGTCCTCGGGCAGGCGTTCGCAGAGGGCGGCGAGAAGAGCGGGCAGGCGAGCGGAGGACGCGCCACTGCGAGCGGCCGGGACGCCTGCCCGGGACGCTCCGCTCGGCCCTTCCTGGCCGGGAATCGGCTGCGGGCGGCTCATGGCCTGAATGCACAGGCGTCGTCCGCCAGTGTCTCCACCAGCAGTGCCCGGTCCAGGTAGTGGTTGCCCCGCTCGCAGGACGTCTCCGCCGCGAACAGGCACGCATGGCACGCCGCGCCGTGCAACCGGGCATGGATGCGCGGATCGTGCTCGGAGCACATCGGGTCGGAGCTGCACAGCTTCGCCTCTTCGAGGGCCTGGGCGATGGCCGGCCCGAGGCGGTCACGGCGTCCGAGCGAGACGAGTCCACCCAGGGTTCCCTCGCTGTCGGGGGCCGCGGTGTAGAGCAGGATGCCCGACATGGGGTCGGGGCCGGAGCGGGCATAGATCCGCTCCGCTATGCCCGAGGCGCCGTAGCCGCAGTCCAGCGCGAACTGCCGGATCAGCACGTGCGCCAGGGTGTGCAGAAGCACGTACCTGATTCCTGGCCAGCGCGGCTCCACGCCGCGGGCCAGGCACCAGTCCCGGTGTGCGTCCTGGAGGACCCTTTCCCGGGCGAGCACCGCGTCGCGTCGCTCCCAATCGGCGAGTGGCCGCTCCTTGAGCGCCAGGAACACTCCCTCACCCCGCAGCTCGGCGCAGGGAACCCAGGTTGGGTCGTTGCGGCTCAGGGGCGCTCCGGGGCGGGTGCGCACCTCTTCGTCCGGCAGCCATTCGGGAGCCTCGATCCGGGTGAAGCCGGTGAGTGCCGACACCTCGCGCAGTCGGTGGACCAAGACCACGCTGTCCAGCCACTCCGCCGTCCCGTCGGGCACCCGCCGCTCGCGGACCGTGGTGAAGTCCGGCAGTGCATGGTCGCGTGGATGAGTGAAGGCCCGCCACTCGGGCGTGATGAGGTCGAACTCCTCGTCCTCTTCTTCCGGCTCACCTGTGACCGCTTGTGCTTCCTTGGTGATGGCCGTCCACACGGCGTCCGCGCCGTACTGCTCCAGCTCGGGCCAGCATGCCTGCGTGGGCAGCAGCATCTTCGCGGCGTCCGCGGGAACGGCGGCGAGCGGGGAGAGCAGCTTCCAGTGTTCCTTGACCGCCTGAGTGAGGGGCTCTTCGGCACGCGGAATGCTGAACACCTTCAGTTGCGAGGCGAACCAGCTGTTGGTGGCGCCCAGCACCATCGTCCGTGCGAACTCGCGGCAACCGCCCGGGGCGAAGGTGCCGAGGTGGGGGTGGTGGCCGCGGCAGGCCGGCAGGTTGCTCTCCCCGGCCTGGCCGATGGCGTCCGCCATGGAACGGACCGCCCCGCACGTGCAGCGCACGAAGACGTTGGCGGCTTCGCCGGTGGTGCCGGACTCGGTCAGGCTCAGGGTGGGGTTGTCGCAGGCGTCGTCGCCCTTGTGGACGAAGTAGACCCAGGGGAAGTCGTCCATGTGGCCGTCCTTGCAGGCGACCAGGAACCGGGCGGGCAGGGCCGTCGGCTGGCCCTTGCCCGGACCGCCGCAGTTGGTGTGGACGTACTTGGTCTTCTCCGGCCGGTAGAGGTTGGGCCGCAGCTGGAAGAGGCCGCTGGAAGCGGGTGCCAGCTGGTTGCACCGCTCGCGGGAGCAGCGCAGCCACCGGGGGAACAGGGCGACCGGCACGCCCGTCCTGGTCCAGTCGCCGTAGGGGTCGGCGGGGTTCTCCGGCAGGTGGGGCGGGGTGCGCAGGGCGGTGACCGAGCCGCCGAGGCGGCGGCGTACGGCGGCCAGGAGGCGGTCCTCGGTCAGGACGCGCGCGCGGACCGGGTCCCAGTCGTCGAGGCCCATCACCATGGTCGAGAGGTTGGGCAGGTCGGTGACGGCGCCGATGCCGTAGGTGTGCAGGAGCTGGCTGGGCCGCAGTTCGCCCACACGGAGTGCTTGGGTGGTGGGGCTGCTCATGTCCTCTCCCAGGGGTCGTCGTCGCCATCGGCCGGGCCGGCGTGGTCGTCGTCCTGCACACGCGGTGCGTAGGGCGGTTCCTCGTCGGGTTCCGGTCCTGTCGCACCGGTGAAGATCAGCCGGATCGGCGGTTCCACCTCGCGCAGTGAGGTGGGGCAGGTCATGAGCCGCCACGGGCCGCTGTCCGGCTCCAGCAGCAGCGGGGCGACGTCGCCCTGCCGCTTGGCCGCGCGGTATCCGAGGACGGCGCCGGGTGCGCGGCGCTTCTGCTCCCAGTAGTCGAGGCGGGCGTCGAGCCGGGTCCGTACCTCGTTGACGACGTGCTGGTCGGCCAGGACGTCCCGGGCGCGCAGTTCCAGGGAGCGCACGGCATGGCTGACGACCTCGCCGCGGCGGTCCACCCACTGTGCGCCCCGGTTGGGGTTGTAGTCCGGCTTGAGATTGCGGACGAGGGAGGCGAGGACACCGGTCAGTCCCCGGTCCACGGCACGATCGGCGAACGGCGTGACGGAGAGGGCCTCGACGTGCTGGTAGATGCTGGCGTGGAAGGACTCGAAGGTCTCGTAGTGCGAGAGATCGCGCGGCCGGGCCCAGTTGAGGACGGTGAAGACGAGACCGGGCGCGCGGCGGCCGACGCGGCTCGTGGCCTGGATGTACTCGGCGGTCGACTTGGGCTGGTTGTTGACGACCATGACGCCGAGCCGGGCGACGTCGACTCCGACGGCGATCATGTTGGTGGCGAGCAGGACGTCGATGGGCCGGGGGGATCCCTTGGGCCTGCGGCCGAACGCGAGGTCGAGTTTCGCCAGGATGTCGGGGATGGCCTCGGACGCCATGCGGCTGGTCAGCTCGGCGGGTTCTCCGATACGGCGGGCGGCTAGCCCTCGGCGGTCGGCCCGCAGCAGCCTCGCCGACACGTCGTCCTCGACGAGCCGCCGCATGCCGCCGAGGTCACGCAGGCTGTTGAAGTAGCCGACGAGCGTCATGTACGGGTCGGTCAGGTCGCTCGGGCCGTAGGTTTCGTACAGGTGCTGGGCGGCGGCGAGCTGGGCGACGAACACCCGGATCGCCACGGACTTGGTCCGCACACCCTGGGCGCAGATGCCCACGTAGCGGCGGCCGGGGGTCTCGGCGGTGTCGCGGCGCCGGGCGAAGAACGTGTCGTCGGCGTCGAGTCCGGACGGCGGGAAGACGGCCGTGCGGCGGGCGAAGAGATCGTGGATCTGCCGGTCCGCACGGCGCACGGTGGCGGTGGAGGCGATGACCTTCGGCCGCACGCTCCGGCCCGGTTCGGGCTCCCAGGTGGACAGCAGATCCACGGCTGTCTCGTAGAGGCCGGTGAGGGAGCCGAGAGGACCGGAGATGAGGTGCAGCTCGTCCTGGACGATCAGGTCCGGCGGGCGCACGCGCTGCGCGTCCACGGTGGAAGCGGCCGGGTGGCCGTTGCCCGGCGGATGGCTGGACGACTCCCAGTCGTTGTCGACGGCGGACGGTGTGACGTATCCGTGGCGCGTGCACCGGCGAGAGACCTGGCCGAACAGGGCCTGCGTCTCGCCCCGCCACGGCAGTTGGGCGAACTTGTCGACCGTGGCGATGACGAGGCTCGGCGGGAGACGGTAGATCTCCTCGTCGACGACGAGGATCGGCAGTCCCCGCTGCTCGGCCGGCAGCCCGAAGGCGGCGGCCCCGAAGGGGCATTCGTAGGCGTCGGGGCAGGTGATGAACGTCCGGCGCAGGGTGGGCTCCACGGCGATGTCGCGGCCCGCCTCCATTTTCGCTCCGCACCAGGGGCAACTCGTGAGCTGGTGCGGTGACCCGGTGCGTCCGAAGCCGCTGAACCCCTTGTCCTTCTTGCGTTCCTTGACCCACTCGGCGGCCTGGTCGGTGGTGTTGGGGGTGACGCGGCCACCGACCCACAGACCGATACGGAACGGGTTGTCGCCCCAGCGGGCAGGCTCCTCGCGGCGGATCACCTCGCAGGCGCAGATCAGTGCGGCGGCGCGCTGGAACTGCTGGATGGTGAGCAGACGCAGCGTGTACCGCATGATCACGGCGACGCCGTGCTCGGCGTCGAGGCCGCCGAGGTGCGGCGTGCGCCTGCGGACGGCGAGGGTGAACGCGGTCAGACCGAGGTAGGCCTCGGTCTTGCCGCCACCGGTGGGGAACCACAGGAGGTCGGCCAGCGCCCCGCGGTCGTCGGCGCGCTCGGGGTGGGCGGGGTCCGCGAGCGACGGGAGGTTGAGCAGCAGGAACGCCAGCTGGAAGGGACGCCAGCTGCGGTTCTCCGGCAGGTCGGCGGCGCGGACCGCCTCGTCCAGCGACAGCGCGGGCGTACGGCGCCGGTCTGCGGCCGCGATGGTGTGCACACGCTGGTGCCACATGGCACGGTTGGCGAACCGGAAGGCGTCGAGAGCGTCGGGGTCGTCCCGCAGCACGTCGATGCCGGCCTGGATGCGGTCGGCCGCCACACCGGCGAGCCGGAGGTTCTCCAGGGCCTCGGCACGGTAGGCGTCGAGGCCGACGGCGGGATCGTCGACGGACCGGCGCTGACGCTCGATCCAAGACCGGTACCCGTCGACGAGCGGCTGCAGCGCGGCCCGCAGGGGAGCGGCCTCCAGTCGGCTCAGCTCGCGCATGTCCAGCACGAGGTCGCCGAGTTCGGGCAGGTCCTCGTCCCGCGGGTCGCGGCGGGGATCGGGGACGTCGGTGTGCGGGATCTCGTACGACGGGGTGGCCGTCGTGGTCAGGCGTACGGCGCGCCGGGCGTCCGCCGGGTCGGCCTCGGCGTGCACGCCGGTGCCGTGGCCGACGGCGAACTCGGGGTGGAAGCGGTAGGTCATGGCGAGCGAGCGGCGCTCGTCGTGGTCGTCTCCGGGCAGTTCGACGGCCCGGCGCGGCAGGAACGGAGCGGTGCCCGGAGCGCCCGCCACGGTCATCGAGGCCTGGAACATCCAGTGGGTGCAGCCCGACTTGTTCTCCTGCCCGTTGACCAGGAACAGCGAGACCAGCCAGGAACCCTCGTGCAGCCGGGCCCGGCCACGCACCACGATGTGGGGGAAGTCCCGCGGGTGCACCGGCTGGGCGGCGAGTCTGCCCTCCGCCAGCTTCACGGTGACGGTGCCCGAACAGGGCACCCGGCGCCAGACCCGCCGGTGGTTTCCCTCGATCTCCGACTCGCCGCGCTCGTAGCGCGCCCAGGTGCAGTCGACCCTCAGCTCCTGGATGTCGCGCGCCACCCGCAGGGTCAGTCCCAGCGTCGACGGGTGCAGGCTCGGCATGGACGGCGCGGACGGGTCGGGGTCGCCGGCCTCGGGCTCCTGCTCGGGGGCCATGCCCGGCTCCTCGAGCGTCTCGGGCTCGACGACCTTGCCGACGGTCTTCAGGTCGGAGTCGCCCTCCTCGCGGACACCGCCGGGTGCCAGCCGCCCGATGATGTAGTGGTCCAGGGGGTTGCCCTCCGACAACTCCTCCGGCTCGTCCCCGGTGGGGCCCAGGAGGTCGCGCACGACCAGCTCGGCGAGCTTGTCGCGCAGTTGCCGGTGCGTGGGCGCGGACAGCACCGGTGCGGCGGGGCCGGCGGCCGGCTCGGGACCGGGGCCGGTGAGAGGCTGCTGGGTCACGGGCAAAGAGTAGGCGCGCGCACTGACATCGGACACGGACTTCCCGTATCGGACCCGGTCCGTGGGCCGGTGACCGGTTGTTCCCGGGGCGTCCGGTGGGCCCGCCGCGGCCTGATTCCGATCAAGGCTGTTGGCCGACGGTGTGACCTTCGTTACCGTGCGTCCCGCGACGGGTACACAGGCGCATGAGAAGCAGGCGCGCGCCGCGCGTGCGGTGTTCGGGGGTGAACGGGGCCAGATGACGGACAGCACGACCGGCGGCATCCCGCACCAGCAGCCGAACGACCTGCTGAAGCGGCTGTTCGCCCCGAAATCCACTGGGCCGAGCGGTCCCGCGTCCCCGCCCGCCTGGGTGCAGGGATCGCAGGGTTTCGGCGACAACGGCCATCGTGGCGCCTTCGGCGAGGAGTTCATCCGCATGCTGGCCACGGCGGCCAACCTCGACGTGACGCGCAAGGAGCGCGACCGGGTCGGCGTCGACTGGCAGTTGGGGTATGCGGGACGCAGAGGGACCCGTAGATATCCGGCCATTGAGGCACAGGTCAAGTGCACGTCGTCCCCGGACATCCACGACGACCACATTCGCTACCCGCTCAAGGTGAAGAACTACAACCAGCTGGCCGGCAACGACTACGAGATGCCCCGCTTCCTGTTCCTCGTGCTGGCTCCGGCGGACCCCCACGCCTGGTCGCACGCCACCGAGGAGCGGTTACGCCTGAGCCACGCCGCGTACTGGCTGTGCCTGCACGACCAGAAGCCTGTAGCACCCGCCAACACATCGGGCTCGAGTACGCGCACGGTCTACGTCCCCCGTGCCAACCTGCTGACCGTCGACTCCTTGCACGACCTGTTCGCCGAGGACTACCGGGAGCTGGTGGGGGTGGCATGACGGTGATCACCGACGCGGAGTTCGAGCAGGCCGCGACCCTCGCGCCCGAGGTCGTCCGGCGTTATCTGAGCGGCAAGGGCTGGAGCGCGGAGCGGGACCTGTCGGGTGCCGAGCTGTGGGAGTGGAAGCCGCGCGACGAGCCGGGCCCGCCGTACGAACTGCTGGTGCCGGTGCGGCGCCGCCGTGACTACGCCGGCCGGGTCGCCGACATCCTGGAGACGCTGGCCGTGGTGGAGGCGCGGCCCGCGGGTGACATCCTGCGGGAGATGCGGTTGCCGCCGGTGGACTGGCAGTTCCTGCGCCTGGTGCCGCCCGGCCCGTCGGGTACGGCTCCCTTGCTCGACCTGGTGTCGGCGCTGACCGGTCTGAAGGACCTGCACACGGCGGCGGCGTCCTCGGCGCTGGGGCCTCGGCCGGTACAGCCCGCGCGGAAACCGCAGCCGGTGAAGGACCATGTGGCGTCGGTACGGCTGGACCAGACGCGTGTCGGCAGTTACGTCGTCGCCGCTCACGTCCCCTTGCCGGAGGGTGCCTACGGCGGGCACGACCGGAGGGGCCAGGGTTCTCTCTTCGACGAGACGGAGCTGACTCGGCAGCGCAGCCTGGCGGCGCAACGGCCCGAACCGTTCGCCCGCCGGGTCTCCCGGATGCTGTACGCGGGTGTCACCTGCGCGCACAAGGCCGCCGAGCTGACCCTGGCCCAGGACTCCGTGCCGCACGTCGAGCACATGTCGGATGCCGGCCTGTCCGCGAACCTGTGCGAGGCCCTGGTCAGGATCGCGGGTGAGGAGCGCCGTGACTTCTCCCTCTCCTTCGCGTGGTCGTCCGAGCGGCCGGTGGAGCAGCCCTCGCCGCCGGTCGCGATCAGCCGGCGTCACGCGGTGGCGCTGGAGGCCGTGGCGCAGGACCTGCGCGAGCGGCTGGGCCGCGAGGAGGGCGCGGTTCTGCACGGGGTGGTGAAGAAGCTGCACCGGGATGTGCACCCGCGCGAGGCCACGATCTTCGGTTCCTTCCTGCACGATGACTACCGGCGCCAGCGCAGTGTCCGGGTGGAGCTGCGTGCCGAGGACATCGACCGGGCGGCGGACGCCTGGCGGTTCGGGTGGGAGGTGACGGTGACCGGAGACCTGGAGCCGCGGGGGACGGGCGTGCGGATGCGGGGGGTGCGGGAGTTCACGGTGCGACCGGAGTAGAGGCCTGGGCAGGAGTCACCGAGGCGGCTGCCACCTGGGCGAGGAAGTCGACGGGGGCCGTACGCGCGCTTTCCTCCGCGCCGAAGGCGTACTCCCGCTTCCAGCTCAACCGCGTACTGCCTTCATGGCTTCGTCCAGTACGGCGGCCAGCTCCCGAAGAGCTTCTTCGGCGACGGCGGGATCTTCGGCCTCCAGCCTGCTCTGCGCGCGCTCGAAGCGAGCGGACAGCTCGGGGCGGCGGGCGATCTCGATGTCCCGGGCCCAGCGGAGAACCCAGGGTGCTGTACGTCGTGGGTGGGGCTCACCGCTGCTCGTCGCTGCTTCCTTCGTATCGAGGCAGGCCCTCGGTGGAGATGGTCCAGTCGGCGATGGTGACGTTCTCGCCGTAGACGAAGTCCTTGCGGGTGGCGTAGCGGGGGCCGTCGGGGGTGGGGTGGATGTCGGTCAGGACCGCGCCGGTGCCAGTGCGGGGATCGAAGATCGCGTAGACGGGGATGCCCATCAGGGGGTAGTCGCGCATCTTGGTGATCCAGTCGTTGTCCGGGTTGGAGCGGGACACGACCTCGACGGCGGCGATGAGAGTACGGGGGTCGAAGGAGCCCGGGACGTCCATGTCCTCCATGGTGATCACCATGATGTCCGGTCGGCGCATGAGGCCCTGGGACTCGTCCTCGACATCCGGTTCGCCCGTGTGAGCCACGATCTCTTCCGGCATCACCCTTTCCAGGCGCCTCCGCAGGTGCACGGTGGTCAGCTCATGAGGGCCGACAGGCGACATCATGTCGTGGACGATCCCTTCCCGGGTGATCTCGAACTTGCCGGGCAGGGTGTCGTCCGCGGACTGAACGTAGTCCCGCATGGCCCGGTAGCGGTGTGAAGCGCCCTGTCGCGCGTTGTCCGGTGCGATGGTCATGGCGCTCGCTCCTCGTGTGTGCCCAGGGGCAAGGATCGTCACGTCCATGCTAGGCGGCCTCCGGGAGATCGGATCGGCAGTCGCGGCAGCGGCCCGGGGCGGGGGCCCGGAAGGCGCGGTCGCAGCCGTCGCAGGTCTGGAGGGGGTGCCGGGGCTCAGGGGCCGGTGCGGCCGGGAGCCGGAACGGCGGCGGGGGCGGCAGCTGGGCGGTCAGGCGGTGGGCGAGGAGGGCGGCCGGGCGGATCAGGGGCTCGTTGGGCAGGTTCTCGGTCAGGGCGTGGCGTACGGCGGTGGGGGTGAGGTCGCGTTCCAGCCAGGCGGCGACACCGGGGGCGAGGTGTTCGGCGTCGGTGGCGGAGAGGAGGAGGCGGGGGTCGTGGCGGCGCAGGCCGGCGAGGACGTCGACGGCGGTCTGGAGGAGGGCGGGCGCGGGGTACGACGGCTTCGGGACTGCGGGAAGGCGACGCTTGCGTGGCGCGGGTTCGTCCGGGGCCGTGCGGCGGGCGGGCCTGCGGGTGGTCGTCTCGCGGGCGGCGCGGTGACCGGGCCTGTTGCAGGAGACCGTGCGGGTGACGATCCGGCCGGTGGGGGTGCGCTCGCGGGTGCGGCGCAGGTAGCCGTGGGTTTCGAGTTCGCGCAGGGCGGCGGCGATCCGGGTGGGGCCCTCGGGGAAGCGGGCGGCGAGGGTCTTGATGTCCACGGCGGTGCCCGGCCGGACGGACTGGATGTAACAGGCCAGTCCGATGGCGAGCAGGGACAGCTCCGGGTGCTGGGCCAGGTCGTTGCCGATCACCGTGAAGTTCTCGGTGTGGCGGACGTGGTCGTGGACGACGCCGGCGGTCCGGTGCCCGTCGGGGTGGTTTTTGCCCCGGAGACGGGACTGGGCGCGCGAGGGCGCGCTAGGGTTTTCGGTGTCCATCGGGAAGGGCCAATCTTCCTCGGTGGTCAGGCCCTCGCACTGGGATGCCAGTCCCGGCGAGGGCCGTCGCATGTCTGGGGTTGTTGGGTGCTGCTGGCGCTGAGCGTAGGGCAGGCAACCGGTCCCAAATCCAGCCCACTTGGGCATATTCACTCGCGGGGGTGAGTTTGCCCGGCGGGAGGGAGGGGTGGGGTTTGGTGGGGTTCTTTCTCCCCGGTGGGTAGTGCATAGGGAGCGCAGGTCGGACCGGAGAGTGGGCTTTCATGTTCCGGTGACTGCGGGGCGGGGAAGGTGAGTTCGGCCCAGACGGTCTTGCGGGGTGGCAGGCCGTGGGTGACGCCCCAGCGGTCGGCGAGAGCGGCGACGAGGGTCAGGCCGCGGCCGGATTCGGCGGTCAGGCCGGCGGGTTGGCGGTGCGGAATCCGGTCACCGCGTGTGTCCGTCACCTCGATGCGGAGGGTTTGGCCGACCACGTAGAGCAGGAGCCGGAAGTTCCGGCCGGGGACGCGGCCGTGGGTGGCGGCGTTGTTCGCCAGTTCGGCCACGATGAGCCGCGCCGGGTCCAACGAGATCCCCCAGGTGCGCAGTTGTTCCGTGGCGAGCAGTCGGGCGAGGCGTGCGCCTCGGGGGGTGGGGGACAGCAGGACGCTGAAGTTGCGGATGGGGCTGCCGGGTTGGGGGAGTTTCTGATTCACGTCACTCAGCGTGGCCGGATATGCCTACCGTGGGGAGTGACGTCGTGGTTGCGTACGGTGACTGTCCGGTCGTTGTCCGGTGCTGTCCGGGCTTGTCGGGCCGTCGCGTACGGGTAGGGCGTGGCTGGCACGAGGCGGTACGACGGAGGGGCGCGCGCATGTCGGTGGACGGCGAGGTTCGGCAGCTGAGGACCGAGGCTGACGAGCCGGGGTGGGAGGTGGACCCGGACGACGAGTGGGGCGTGGCCGTGGTCGCCACCGTGGGGCGGCAGTTGAAGCTGCGGCGCGAGGCGGTGGGGATGCGCGCCGGCGACTTCGGGAAGGCCGTGGGGTACGGCGAGGATCTCGTCTACAAGATCGAGAGCGGGAAGCGGATTCCCCGGCCCGAGTATCTGGACAGGGCGGACGAGGTGTTGGGGGCGGGTGGGCTGCTCGCCGCGATGAAGGAGGATGTGGCGAAGGTCCGGTATCCGAAGAAGGTGCGGGATCTGGCGCAGATGGAGGCGCGGGCGGTCGAGATCGGGGTGTACGAGAACAGCAACATCGCCGGTCTGTTGCAGACCGAGGAGCACATGCGGGCGCTCTTCGGCGCGTGGCTTCCTGCCTACTCGGACGAGGAGACGGAGCGCATGGTGGCAGCGCGCATGGCTCGCCGTTCGATCTTCGAGCGGTCACCCGCGCCGACGCTCAGCTTCGTCCAGGAAGAGTCGACGCTCCGGCGGCCGGTCGGGGGCAGAATGGTGTGGCGTCAACAGCTCGAACGCTTGCTTGAGCTGGGGGAGTTGCGGAATGTGTCAATCCAGGTCATGCCGACAGACGTCGAGGAACACTTCGGTACGGGCGGGATCATCGAGGTGCTGAAGTTCCCGGACGGTACGGCGGTAGGGCGCTCCGAGGGGGCGTTCAACGGTCGCCCGGTGACTGATCCGAAGCAGATCCGCATCCTTGACCTGCGCTATAGCATGATCCGGGCCCAGGCGCTCACGCCCCGAGAGTCGCGGGCTTTCATCGAGCAGATGCTTGGAGAAACATGAGCGGCAACCCCACCCCCGGCGACGGCTCCACGCTGGCGTGGTTCAAGAGCAGCTACAGCAGCAGCGGCGACGGCAACTCCTGCGTGGAGGTCGCCACCACCCCCGACACCATCCACGTCCGCGACTCCAAGTACCGGGACGCCAGCCCCCGCCTCGCCCTCGCGCCGGAGGCCTGGGCAGACTTCGTGGCGTACGCGTCCGAGAGCTGACCTCCCGACTGACTGCCCCGTGGTCGCCACCGGGCGCGGGGCATTGCCGTACGGCTCAGAAGAGCGCGTCGGGCTGAGCGAACAACGCGCCGTCGTCGAAGTCCCCCGAAGCGGTACTGGACTTACGCGCGGCGGCCCGAGCCTTTGCCTTGGCCTTACGAGCGGCAGCGCGTCGCCGCTTAGCCTCGGGCGTGTGCAGGCCCTTCTCCACTTCTTCCTTGTAGCGGGCGTGGTTCAGCTCAAGAAGCCGATCCAGGATCTCTGTCTGGACGTCCGACGCGATGGTGAAGCGAACGCCCTGCGGCGTGGTGTGGAACCCATGCTTGAGGTCGAGATCGGTCCAGCCATAGGCCGCGGCGACGGCCTGGTCCACCTCAATATGTGCTCGGCGGATCGCTTCGATGTCGGGGGCGGACTCAGACTTGGAGTGGACGAGTTTGTAGGCGTCGGTGAGACCCATGTCTTGGGCTGACATCACAGCATGCTGGGCTGCTTCCAGTACTGCTCCTGCCCGGTGAAGACGCGATGTTTCGTCAGGGCGGGGGAATGTCTCATAGATGTCCGACGGGTTGTAGCGGAGGTCACCTTTTAGGCTGGAGCCCCAATGCCAGGCCCAGGCCACGTGTGGTGTGCTGGACAGGAGTGCAAGCTGAGCGGTCGACGACGTGGCAATCACCGACACTGCTTCCGAGAAAACTTGGTTAGTTGGCAACAGGCTGGGAATCAGCGACTTGCTATGCCGGACGATCACGATGGCGCGATCCATGTCCGAGATCGCCTCGTACAACTGGGAGGCACGCTCGGCGAACTGCCACCACCGTTCGCGACGCGCCGCTCTCTTGTTCCGCGCTCGAACCGGCTTCACGTCTCGCTCTACGATTGCGAACGCTTCTGCATACTCCGCAGCCTTTTTCTGAGGCCAGTCCTCAAAGTTGATGACCCAGCGACTCGCTGTACAACCCGGACGCTGATACAGGTCTTCTCCGTTGAGGTAGGGACGAATAACCTCCGCGTTCCTGGGGTTCTTCCCGATAAGTTCCTGAGCCTCTTCGGGAGTGAGGATGAACCCCTTACCCAGCACGATTGCCCCTTGGAACGATTGTGCCTCGTTCGCCACCAAACGATGTGGCACACCCGACGCCCGAGACGCCGGATCCAGTCCTGGCGTGATCCCCTGCACCTCATTGCCGTCCAACACGGGAGCCTCACTTTGCCCGAGTTTCCCGGCCAGCCACAGGAGCGATACGACCACGGCAGCAGTGCCGGACCACGGCTGCGCCTTCACCGCCCGGTACAACGCCCACCCATCTGTCGTCGCTTGATCCAGCCCCACCTCACGGGTATCGCCCTGGGCAATAGTGTTCGTGGCGATGATCCCCGTGCGACGACCTGGCGCCAGCGACAGGTAGCGCAGCAGGAAGTACGAGCACAGGTCCGCGCTCCCCCGCTTGCCGCCGCCAATCCGATTGACCAGGTACTCGCGATAGTCCTGCCCCAACGCTCCCGTCAGCTTCTGTCCACCGATGAACGGCGGATTTCCCACCACGACATCGAATCCAGCAGAGCCCCCCACCCCCATAACTTCAGGAAACTCCAAAGGCCAATGCAACGGCCGAACCGCCTCCGCCCGAGGCCCCTTCAGCCACCCCTCCACGATCTCCCGGGCCCGTTCAGCCGCAGCCTCAGCCGCGACCTCGTCATCGTCCCCCAGCGCCGTAGCGACCAGCCCCGCCACAGCCTCCAGCCGGTTCCGGTAGGCCCGGCTCTTCGCGTCCTCCTTGGCGTCCCGGAACCGCGCGGCCCCCCGCGCCCCGCCGACGTTCTCCTCGCCGGTGATCTCGGACGCCTCCTCGTCGGAGATGCCCTCGGCAGCGAGAGCCGCGCCCACCACGGCATCGGCCGCCAGCCGCAGCTTGCCGCTCAGGGCCTCCGCCTTCGCCAGCAGGTCGGCCTTGTCCCGCACAACGCGGATGTCCGTGACCGCCGTCGACTCGATCTGGCGCCGCAGATCTGCGGCCTGCGACAGCAGCGACTCCGTGTTCTCCAGTGCCCGTGCGACCTCGGGGCTCAACTGCCGGTCCTGCCAGTCCAGATGGAACTGCCTGACCTGGCGTACGTCGATGACGCCGATCAGCGAGTCCCCGCACCGCAGCGCGTGGTCCAGGAACGAGAACGGCCGCCCCTTCGCCAGCGTGACCAGCCACAGCGACAGCTTGGCCAGCTCCACGGCCATGGGGTCGCGGTCGACCCCGTACAGGCACCGGTCGGCCACCAACCGCCGGGCGATCTGGTGCAGTTGCTCGTGGTCGTCCCGGTCCACGTCCCGGGTGATCTCCGGCGGAAGCTCCGGCTCCCGGAGCCACGCCTCCACCACCCGGTCCGCCAGGTACCGGCACGCCGACACCAGGAACGCTCCCGAACCCATCGCCGGGTCCAGCACCCGCAGCTTCAGCAGTTCCTCGGCCTTCTTCGGCCGCCAGACACCGGGGTCCGCGCCCTCCGCCGGACCCGGCGAGTAGCACAGCGGTGCCAGCGTGTGCTCGACGACCTCCTCCGCCAGCGCCTTCGGCGTGTAGTGCGTGCCGGTGTCACGCCGGTTGCCGGAGCGGACCATGATGATCGAGCCCGCCGGCCACACCTTCGGCTCGCCGCGCAGGTCCGTGCCGTACAGGCCGGAGAAGGCAGCCGCCCGCTCGACCAGGGCCGGGTCACTGCCGCACGCCGTCTCCAGTTCGACCGTCACCGTGCCGGACTTGGCCTGGGCCGCCTGAACCGTCGCCGGCTTCGTGCCCGTCGCCGCCGCCACCTGCTCTGCGAGCGTCCCGGCCGCCGACCACTCCTCCAGGCGGGTCAGCGGCAGCACCGCCTCGTACTTCCTGTCCCGGCCGAAGGAGACCCCGACGTAGGGTTCCTCCGCCCAGTGGCAGCCGTACTCCAGCAGACCCTCGTAGACATGGCCGATCTGCTCGACGTCCAGGCCCTTGTAGGACAGGCGTTCCCTGCCCTTGAAGCCCTTGCGGGCGCGCAGGGTGAGGAGGGCGTCGAGGATCTCGTAGACCACCCGGTCCGTGACCTTGGCCGGGACCAGCCAGGGGAAGCGGGACGGGTCGAACAGCGAGCCGCCGTAGGGCGGGATCCACAGCTGGTCGTGGGTGCTGCCGCCGTGAATCGCGGCGAACACCGCGAGCAGGCGCGGCCAGGTCGCCTCGACCCGGTCGCCCAGCTCGTCGCCGTGCAGGCTCTGCGCCTTCGCCAGCTCGTCGTGGAGGGGGCCGATGGCGTACGAGGCGTCGTACAGCTCGTCTCCGGAGGGCAGCAGGCGCTGTTCCTCGGCGTAGAGGAGGAAGACGAGGCGCATCATCACGGTGAGCGCGCCCTCGTAGACCTGCTTGGCCGGTACGCCCCGCAGCAGGTCGCCGCCCGACTCGCGGTCCAGCCGGGACAGCTCCGCCACCAGCAGGGACACGGCCTCGCGCACCTGGCGGCCCAGGGTGTCGGTGACCTCGGACTGGGCGTCGGCGGTGCGGGCGAACAGGCCCGCCGTGGAGTCGGTCGGCTTGCCCTCGGCGTCCTGCGGCGGGCGGATCACACGGCTCGCGGTGAGCAGGCTGGTGAAGGCGCGGGCGAGGATCGGTTCCTCGGTCCACAGGTCCGCGTCGAAGACGGCGATGGTCGTCGCTTCCTTCGGGCGGGCGTGGACCAGGGCCCACTCGCGGCCGTTCGTCAGCAGGGCGAGCGGCACCTCGCGGGCGCGGCACAGCTCGGCCGCGCGGTCGGCGAGGCCGGGCTGTTCGCCGCGCGGGCGGTTGAGGGGGCCCTCCCAGTCGTCCGTGCGGAAGAAGAGGGCGCGCGGGGCCAGCCCGCCGGACCGGCCGGGGCCGACCAGCACCGCGTCGGGGGTGTTCGCGCCGGCCCGCAGCGACTCGGGGATCGCCGCGCCCTCGCGCAGGCCGGGCGCCCGCCAGCCCAGCAGCTCCGCCAGGACGAACTGCTCCCACGCGGAGCGCAGCAGCGCCGGGTCCTCCTGGACCTCCGCCCAGGCCTGCCGCAGCCGCTCCCATGTCTCGGGCGGGATCGTGTCCAGGCCCTGCGGGAACGCCCCGACCAGCACCGGCAGCGAGACGAACGGGCCGTCGGGCCGCAGCAGCCGCAGCCAGTCCTCGTGCTGCTGGGCAGGGGTGGGGACCGAGCCCTTCGGCGGAACCTTCCTGGCAGGGCGGGCGGCGGTCGGCATCAGCGGTTCTCCTGGCGGGCGGTGGCGGAGAGGGAACGGGGGACGAGGAAGGTCACGGCGACCGGGAACCAGCGGGGGGATGGATCGGCCCAGCGGCGGCGCAGCGCGGCCGTCTCCGTCTCCGTCACCTCCGGCAGCCTCCGCAGCCGCTCCAGCAGCGCCTCGCGGTCGGCGCGCAGCTGGCGGCGCTCGTCGTCGATGTCGAAGAGCGACTCCTGCTGCCAGTGCCCGGTGTCGTCGAGCCGCGCCCGGATCGAGCGGCCCAGGTCCTCCAGGACCGCACGCATGCCCTCGACCTCCTGCTCGCACCGTTCGGCGAGCATGGTCTCAAGTGAGCGGAAGCGCCGGTTCGCCCGGTTCTGCAAGGCGCGGGCGAGACGGTCCTCCAGCTGCGGCCAGAGGTCGGTCAGCTCGGTGAGGACGCCCTCGGCGGGCAGCTCCTCCGTGGCCTCGGCCAGCCACCTGTCGACGTCCTCCATCTTCCCGGCGACGAACTTGCCGCCCTCGATCAGCCCGCCCGCCGTGATCACCTCCTCGTGCAGCCGCGTCCCGCCGCTGCCGGTGATGACCACGCGGCCGTGCGCGACCACGGCCGGCTGCCGCAGCGCACCGTCCGGCACCACCCGGGCCGTCACCCGGGACAGGCGGGCCCCCGCGCCGCTCGACCACAGCTCCGCCCGCAGCAGCCGCAGGCACATCTGGACCAGGCGGTGCCCCAGGTGCAGGTGCACCACGTCCGTGCGGTCGCGGGCCTCCGCCTCGTCGAAGACGACCGGGCGCTCCTTGCCGGTGAGCGGGTGGCGCAGGCCGTCGTTGCGGGCCCGCGCCCAGGCGCCGGGCAGCTCGGGCAGGCGGAAGCAGCGGGCGGCCCGGTCGGGCCGGGGGTCGGGGACCTCGGTGAGGTCCTTCCGGTGGGCGAGCATCAGGCCCGTACGGACGACCCGCTCGACGGTCTCCGGGTGCAGATGCAGCTGCTGACGGCTCTCGGACAGCGCCTCCACCAGGCGTTCCAGGTCGCGGGCCAGGTCGCGCTCGACCTTCAGGACGGCCTTGCCCGACCGCTTCGTGATCTCGGCGTCGGCGGTGGTCCAGCTCGAACGCCGGCCCAGCATCTTCTGCTCGACCTGCGCGGCGATCACCTCGCCCGCGCTGCCCAGGTCCTCCCGGATCCGCTCCGTCTTGCGGGCTGCGACGGCGAGGAAGTGCAGCTCGTCCTCCAGGGCGCCGTCCTCGTAGCCGGAGTCCGTCTGATGGTCGTGGGCCGGGTCGAAGCCCTGCCAGCCGCGCGGCACGAAGTGGTAGACGTCCACCTGGTCGGCCTTCTGCCCGTGCCGGTCCACTCGGCCGTTGCGCTGCTCCAGCCGGTTGGGGTTCCACGGGATCTCCCAGTGCAGCACCCGGTGACAGTGCGCCTGGAGGTTGATGCCCTCGCTGGCCGCGTCGGTGCCGAGCAGGATACGGACGGGGGAGAGGTCGGGGCTCTCCTGGAAGACCTGCTTGACCTGCTCCCGCTCCTCCTGGTCCTGACCGCCGTAGAGCTGCGCGATCCGCTCCGCCGGGTATCCGGCGGCGATCAGCTGTCCGTACAGCCAGCGCTGGGTGTCGCGGTACTCGGTGAAGACGATCACCCGCTCCGGCTCCCAGTCGCCCAGCGGGCCGTCGGGACAGACGATGCCGTCCAGCCATTCCCGGAAGCGGGCAAACTTGGCGTCCGGCCGCTTCCCGGCGTCCACGGCCCAGGCGTCGAGTTCCCTGAGCAGTCTGTGCTCGTGGTCGGAGAGCGGGCGCATGGCCTGGCGGGCGGCGGTCAGGGCCCGGGCCGCCGCCTCGGCCTGCTCCTGCTCGCTCTCCTCCTCCGCCTCCTCGACGCCGTCGATCAGGGGCCGCAGCACCCGGACGCTCGGGGCCGGATCGTCCGCGGGCCCGGCCTGGCGGGACGTCATCGTCTTCAGGTGGGTGCTGATCGTCTCCGCGAACGCCTTCGGCGACGACAGGAAGCGCTTCTTCAGCAGGGTCGTCACGAAGTCGGCGGCCGTCCGGCCGGCCTTCCCGTCCCCCTGGCCGTCGCGGCGCGAGCGCGCGTACTCCGCGAGCTTGGCGTACGCCTCCCGCGCCGCGTCGCTGTAGTCGACCTCCAGGGCGTGCGGCACCCGCCGGGGGAAGCGCGGCTTGCCGTTCCACAGCGGCGGCAGGTCCGACTTCATGCGGCGCACCATCACCCGGCGCAGCTGCTCCTCGGACGGCTTGACGCCACGGGCGAACCGGTGGTCGTCGAGGAGTTCCAGGAGCGCGGTGAAGGACTCCAGGTAGCCGTTGTGAGGGGTCGCGGAGAGGAAGAGGCGGTGCTCGCAGTGCGGCGCGAGCAGCTTCACGGCGCGGGTGCGCTGCGAGTCCACCGCGTACTTCCCCGTGCCGGAGGGCGCGCAGGTGTGCACCTCGTCCACGACCAGCAGGTCGAACGCCCGGGGGTACTCCGGCACCGGCGGCAGCAGTTCCCGCAGCATCCGCAGCGGGCGTTCGCGCTTGAGCCAGTCGATGGAGACGATCAGGCGCGGGTGGTGGGTCCACGGGTTGGCGTACAGGCCGGCTGAGCGGCGCAGCTCCCGCAGCATCCGGGTGTTGACGATGCGGAAGTCCAGGCCGAACTTGTCGCGCATCTCGTCGCGCCACTGGAGCGTCAGGCCGGCGGGGCAGACGATCAGCATGGAGCGGGCGCGGTGGCGCAGCATCAGCTCCTGCATCACCAGGCCGGCCTCGACCGTCTTGCCCAGACCGACGTCGTCCGCGATCAGCAGGTTCGTGCGCGGCATGGACAGGGCGCGGACCACCGGGTCCAGCTGGTAGTCCTGGATCTCGACGCCTGAACGGAACGGCGCTTGGAGGGCCGTCTTGTCGGCCGAGGCGATCGCACCCCAGCGCACCGCGTCCAGGAAGGCGTCCAGGCGGCCCGGATCGTCGAAGCCGGTCTCCGGCGAGGGCAGCTCGTACTGGTCGTGGACGTCCGTGGCCTGCTCCAGCTCCCAGACCACCCGCAGTTCCTCGTCCCGGCCGTCGCTCTCCAGCGACGACAGGGTGATCAGGTGGCTGGGAGCGGCTTCCGCGGCACGTGCCGGATCATCGCTCGCGGCGGTCGAGCGGAGGACGTCGGTCACGACCCAGGGGCGGTTCCGTACGGTCACGCGCTGGCCCGGGGCCGGAACAGGGGAGCCGGACACCGCTTCCGCTCTGGCAGCCTGCATGACCATCGCCCTGATCCCCCGCCTTCACCCACACGCACTGACGCAGCGATCGTAAAAGTTTAGGTGTGACATGCGCGGCGATGTCCCCTGTTCCCCTGATTCAGGAGGAGGCGCATGGTTCAGGAGGAGGCAGACCGGGTCAGGCCTCCTCGCCGCCGAAGCGCTCCTTGTAGGCCGCCAGGTCCTCGTCGGTCAGCTTGGCGAAGAGGACCGGCGGGACCGTGAACGGGGTGCCGGACGGGACCGAGGCGAGGGACCTGGCCTCGTCCGCGGTGACCCAGGTGGCGGCGTCGTCCGGCAGGGAGAAGGCCGCGCGCATCACCTTGGCCGTGGCCGGGATCAGCGGCTCGGAGACCACCGCGTACAGGTGGATCAGGTTCATCGCCGTGCGCAGGGTGAGGGCAGCGGCGTCCTTGTCCGTCTTGATCTGCAGCCAGGGGGCCTTCTCCTCCAGGTAGGAGTTGCCCGCCGACCACAGGGCGCGCAGGGCCGCGGCCGCCTTGCGGAACTGCATCGCCTCCATCTGCTCCTCGTACTCGCCGAGGAGGCGGGCGATCTCCTCGCCCAGCCGGGTCTCCGCCTCGCCGGGCTCGCCGCCGGCCGGCACTTCCTCGCCGAAGCGCTTCTTCGAGAAGGACAGCACGCGGTTGACGAAGTTGCCGAGCGTGTCGGCGAGGTCCTTGTTGACCGTGGCGGTGAAGTGCTCCCAGGTGAAGGACGAGTCGTCAGACTCGGGCGCGTTGGCGATGAGGAAGTAGCGCCAGTAGTCGGCCGGCAGGACGTCCAGCGCCTGGTCGGTGAAGACACCGCGCTTCTGGCTGGTGGAGAACTTCCCGCCGTAGTACGTCAGCCAGTTGAAGGCCTTGACGTAGTCGACCTTCTTCCACGGCTCGCGCACGCCCAGCTCGGTGGCCGGGAACATCACCGTGTGGAAGGGGACGTTGTCCTTGGCCATGAACTCGGTGTAGCGCACGGTGTCGTCCGCGTCGTACCACCAGGACTTCCAGTCGCGGTTCTCCGGGTCCTGGTCGGCCCACTCCTTCGTCGCGCCGATGTACTCGATCGGGGCGTCGAACCAGACGTAGAAGACCTTGCCCTCGGCCGCCAGCTCCGGCCAGGTGTCGGCCGGGACCGGGACGCCCCAGTCCAGGTCACGGGTGATCGCGCGGTCGTGCAGGCCCTCGGTCAGCCACTTGTGGGCGATGGAGGAGGCCAGCTGCGGCCAGTCCTTGTCGTGCCGGGCCACCCACTCGCGGACCTCGTTCTCCAGCTTCGACTGCAGGAGGAACAGGTGCTTGGTCTCGCGGACCTCCAGGTCCGTGCTGCCGGAGATCGCCGAGCGCGGGTTGATCAGGTCGGTCGGGTCCAGGACGCGGGTGCAGTTCTCGCACTGGTCGCCGCGGGCCTTGTCGTAGCCGCAGTGCGGGCAGGTGCCCTCCACGTAGCGGTCCGGGAGGAAGCGGCCGTCGGTGGGGCTGTACACCTGGCGGATCGCCCGCTCCTCGATGAAGCCGTTCTCGTGCAGCTTGCGGGCGAAGTGCTGGGTGATCTCGCGGTTCTCCGCGGACGAGCTGCGGCCGAAGTAGTCGAAGGCGAGCTGGAAGCCGTCGTAGACGGCCTTCTGCGCGTCGTGCGCCTGGGCGCAGAACTCCTCCACCGGCAGGCCCTGCTCCTTCGCCGCCAGCTCGGCCGGGGTGCCGTGCTCGTCGGTGGCGCAGATGTACAGGACGTCGTGGCCGCGCTGGCGGAGGTACCGGGAGTACACGTCCGCCGGGAGCATGGACCCCACCATGTTGCCCAGGTGCTTGATCCCGTTGATGTAGGGAAGGGCGCTGGTGATGAGGTGTCGAGCCATCGTGGCTGCTCCCAGGTCGCTGCGTTTTCTGCGGTTTCGAACCTTGAAATCGTAGCCGACAGGGGTGGGCCGCCCGTTTCCCGTTTTGCTGGGTGGGATGTGCCGGGTGGGAAAGGGCGGCCCCGGAATCACGGACGGTCACGGCCGCCAGGCGGCCAGTACACCTTCGTAGAGTTCCGCGTCCGTCAGCTCGCGGGGAGCGGGGCCCGCGTGGAAGAAGGACGTGTTGGAGGTCTTCAGCTTGCGGAGGTAGTCGAAGGCCTTGTTGTCGTGCTCCCCGAAGGCCACGAAGGAGAAGAACACGGCGGGGTGCGACGCCGCGGCATCGGTGAGGGCCTGCGTCGCGGGGGTCTTCGCGTCCGGGGCGCCGTCGGTCTGGAAGACGACGAGGGCCGGGGTGCGGGGGGTCTCGTTCCCTTCCGTCTGTTCCGTGTGCTTGTCGTAGTGGGCGAGTACGGCTTCCACGGCGGCGTGGTAGCTGGTACGGCCCATGCGGCCCAGGCCGGCGTGCACGTCGTCGATCTTGGTCTCGTGGTCCGGGGTGAGGGTGAGGTCGGTGGTGCCGTCGATCTCCGTGGAGAAGAAGACGGTGTGGACCGTCGCCTCGGGGTCCAGGTGGGCGGCGAGGGCGAGGGTCTGGTCGGCGAGGGCCTGCGCGGAGCCGTCCTTGTAGTACGGGCGCATGCTCGCGGACCGGTCCAGCACGAGGTAGATCCTGGCTCGGGTGCCGGTGAGGTCGTGCTTCTTGAGGGCGGTGGTGGCGGCCTTGTAGGCGGCGGTGAGGGAGGGGGCGCGGGACTTGACCTTGGCGAGGGTGGTGGCGGGGGTCGTCTTGCGGGGTGCGTCGGCGTCGGCGGGGGTGTCTTCGGCCGGCGCCGTCTCCACGACCGGCTGAGGCTCGGTCTCCGGCTCCGCTTCCGGCTGCGGTTCTGGCTGGGCTTCCGTCTCGGTCTTCTCCGCGACCGGCTGAGGTTCGGCCTCGGGCCCGGCCTCCGGTTCGGGCTTCTCGGCGGCGGGCTGAGGTTCGGCTTCCGGCTCGGCTTCAGGCTTCTCTGCGACCGGCTGAGGTTCGGCCTCGGGCCCGGCCTCCGGTTCGGGCTTCTCGGCGACGGGCTGAGGTTCGGCTTCCGGCTCGGCTTCAGGCTTCTCTGCGACCGGCTGGGGCTCGGTTTCCGGCTCGGTTTCCGGTTCCGGCTTCTCGGCGGCGGGCTGAGGTTCGGTTTCCGGCTCGGTCTCCGGCTTCTCCGCGACCGGCTCCGGCTCGGCTTCAGGCTTCTCGGCGACCGGCTGAGGCTCGGCCTCCGGCTCCGCCCCCGGTTCGGGCTTCTCCGCGACCGGCTGGGGCTCGGCTTCCGGCTCCGCCGCAGCCTCGGGCTCCTCGGCCTTCGGCTCGGGGGTCTCCGGCTCGGGGGTTTCCGGGGTGGAGGAGTTGCTGTGCGGTTCTGCCGGGCGGGGGACCTGGATCCTGTCGAAGACGGCGGAGACCAGTTCGTGTTCCTCGCGGCGGGGCTCGGGCACGGTCGGGGTGGTGGGCTCGGCCTCGGCGGGGGCCTGCTGCTGGGCGGGGAGGGAGGCGGCCGGCCGCTCGGGCTGCGTGGGCCGGGGGGCCTGCTCCTCCGGCTTCGCGGGGCGGGACGCGGACTCCTCCGGCTGGGCGGCCTCCGCCTTCGCCGGCTCTTCCGCCCCCCTGTGCAGGGAGTTCGCATCCTCTGCCGGTGTGGCGCGTCCCTTGCGTGAGCGGCTGAACGCGTTCCGCAGGAGAGTGAGAATGCCCATGTGCGCAACCCTTCGTGAGTTGATGCCCGTCGATCCCTGGCCAGGACGGACACGTAAGGTTAGCGAAGGGCTCAGTGGGGGGAAGCGATCGACCGGGCCGCGGCGACCTCCTGCCGCAGCGGTTCGAGGACACTGCCCGCGGGACCGGTGAGATCGGTGCGGACCGGGATCAGCACGTCGGCGTCCCGTACGCCTTCCGACAACTCCCTGAGCTGCATCACCACGTGGGCGATC
Organism: Streptomyces sp. NBC_00557; assembly: GCF_036345995.1. Lineage (NCBI taxonomy): Bacteria > Bacillati > Actinomycetota > Actinomycetes > Kitasatosporales > Streptomycetaceae > Streptomyces > Streptomyces sp. NBC_00557. Next base: position 3,961,901 of record NZ_CP107796.1, on the reverse strand, counting down.
TCGGCCGGGGACGGCGGCGGCGCCCCGTGCCGCACCCGGACGCGGGCCGCCGTCGTCGCGTCGACGATCCGTTCCACCGCCACGACCAGCGGCCACCACGCCGCCGCGCGCCGGCCGGTCGGCGGCGGCTCGGTCAGGGCCCGCTGGAACTCGGTACGGATCACCGACAGGTCGCGGTAGAGCCGCCGGCGCATACGGGCCCGGGCGGCAGGGTCGCCGTCGGCGCCGAACGCCGTCTCCACGTACCGGGCCGTGTCCGCCACCGCGTCCGCGAGGCGGTCGCCCACGCGGGTGCGCCAGCTCTCCGGCCAGAGCAGGTAGCCGGCGGTCAGGGCGATGGCGCAGCCGAGGAGCGAGTCCGTCAGGCGGGGCAGGAGCAGCGCCGTGCCCTGGTGGTTCAGCAGGTCGGAGAGGAGCAGGATCACCGGGGTGATCGCCGCCGTCTGGTAGCCGTAGCCCCGTGGGGTCAGGGCCGGGATCAGCGGGGCCAGCACGAGCATCACCGGTACGTCCCACCAGCCCAGCGGGACCTCCGCCAGCACCACCGCCGCGATCACCAGGCCCGCCACCGTGCCGAGGGCGCGCAGCAGGGCCCGGGAGAACACCGAGCCGAAGTCGGGCTTGAGCACGAACGTGATCGTCAGGGCCACCCAGTAGGAGCGCGGGACCGGGACCAGGGAGACCAGGGCCTGGGCGACGGCGATGCAGAGCGCCAGGCGTACGCCGTAGCGCCAGGAGTTGGCGGAGAGGACGACGTTGCGGGCCGCTCGCGCCGTGCGGATGCCCAGTGCCGGCGGCCGGCCGAGGGGGTCGTCGATTCCCCGCGGGTCCGTGTCGGGGGCCGTCACCACCGCCGCGGTGTGGCGCAGGGCGTGGTCCACGGCGCGCGCCGTCTCGGTCGTCGGGAGCGGCAGGTCCAGGGCTATCGGGCCCGTGTAGCCGGTCTCGACGGCCCGGGCGAGGTGGCCGACCGCCTCGGGGACCTGCGGCGGCAGGGGGCGGCCCGCCAGATGGGCCGCGGGGGCCACCTCCATCACGGGCGTGATCGCGTTCAACTGGGCGAGCAGCCGGGTGAGTTCGCGGCTGCGGCCGTGGTGGCGGGCGCGCCGGCCAAGGATCAGGTCGTACGACTGGTTCAGGGACTGGGTGACCGTCCGGCGGGCCTCCTCGTACGCCTCGGTGCGGTCGGTGCCGGAGACGGCCAGCAGGGCCGCGACCGTGCGGTAGGTGGCGGCGACCGCCGTGCGTTCGGGTACGCCCGAGCGCAACGGCCAGGCCAGCAGGGCGAGGAGCAGGACGAGCAGGCCGCCGCCGGTCATCAGGGTGGCGGCGAGCCACCAGGGGCGGGGCAGCGGGAGGCCCGCGCCGATCACACAGTTCAGCAGGAGGAGCAGGCCCGAGACCGAGGCCACCGCGCCGATCGTCGAGATCATGCCGGAGACCAGGGCGATCCCGGTGACGGTGGCGACCGCGTACCAGCCGTGCCCGTACACCAGCGTGCCCAGGGTCACGCCGACCGCGCCGAAGAGCTGGGGTACGGCGATGTTGAGGATGCGCATGCGGTAGGCGTCGGCGGTGTCGCCGATGACGCCGGACAGGGCGCCCATGGAGGCCAGGGCGCCGTACGCCGGGTGACTGCCGGCGAAGCCGAGCACCAGGGGGAGGGCCATCGCGACGGCGGCCCGGGCCACGGCGGCCTTGTTGACCGGGGCCTGCTCGGGGCGCAGGTTCCGCACCAGCCAGTCGGGAGGGGTGAGGCCGACGGGGAACTCGCGCGACATGCGGCCATTATCACCGGTTCGTTCCCTGGGGGCCGGAGTCGTCCCAGGTCCGGGCGCCGGTCCGGCCAGGGGTCGTAGTGGTGTGGCGCCCGTCCGGCGAGGGGTCGTAGTGGTGTGGCGCTCGTCCGGGTCCCGGCGGGGCGCTGGTCGGCCGCCTCGGTCCGGCGCCGGTGCGAGGGCGTGTCGCGGTCGCGCGCCGACCGGTCGGGGCGGAGTCAGCCGCGGTGGTGGAGGGTGACGTCCACGACGAGGGCGCGGTGGTCGGTGCCGGTCACGCGCAGGAAGCGGGCGTCGGCCGCGGTGAAGTCCGGGGAGAGCAGGACGTGGTCGATCTGAGCGCCGAAGACGGACGCGGTGCGCGCGGGCCAGCTGGCGGCAAGGCCGGGTCCGGCGAGGCGGGCGGCGTCGGTCAGGCCGGTGTCCAGGATGCGGCGGAAGGCGGCGTGGTCCCGGGTGGCGTTGAAGTCGCCGGCCAGGACGGTGGGTGTGTTCCGGCCGGCGGCGGCGAAGGCGCGGAGCGCGCCGAGTTCCCGGCGCCACAGGCCGACCTGGCCGGGCAGCGGGGGCATGGGGTGGGCGAGTTGGAGGCGTACGGCGGTGCCGTGCACGTCCGCGAGCGCACCGGGCATGCCCATGGTGCCGGGGACACCGGCCGTCGGTCTCAAGGGATAGCGGCTGAGGATGAGCGAGCCGTGGGAGCCGGCCGCGCGGACCGCCCGCCGGTAGGGGTAGGCGGCCGCGAACTCGGTCTCCAGGGTGCCCTGGCAGGCGAACTCGCACTCCTCGACGAAGACGACGTCCGGCCGGCGGTCGCGGATCAGCGGCACCAGGGCGGGGGTGGCGCGCCCGAACTCCACGTTGGAGGTCAGCACGCGCAGGGTGGCGAGCGGCGGGCCGCCGGGGTCGGCGGCGCCGCCGTACGGCCGCACGTACCAGGCGAGCACGCCGAGGACGACGGCCCCGCACACCAGGCCCGGCCACCAGCGGGCGAGCAGCGCGCACAGCAGGGCGAAGCCGGTCGGCACGAGCAGCCAGGGCAGGAAGGCGAGCAGTTGGGGCACCGGGGTGACACCGTCGGTGCCGGCGGCCCGGCAGCCGGCGACCGCACCGACCCCGGCGAGCAGCAGTCCGGCACACCAGGCGCCGAGCCTGCGTCCGCGGCGACGGTTCACGGGGCGAGCGTACGGGGGGTGTTCGGGCGGGCGCCAGGGCGTGACCGGGCCGGAGGGGGGCGCTGGTTGCGCCGTGGGCGGGTCGGCCTCCCCCAAGGTCCGGGATCCGGGTGTCCTCGGGCGCGGTCGGGGCCTGTGCGCGCGGCGGCTTCGGCGGGTGGGGAGTCCTCGGTCGGCTGTCCACAGGGTGGGGGACGCCGGCTGTCCACAGGGTGGGGACGCCGGCTGTCCGCACCGTGGGGACAGAGGGTCCCGTACCGGATGCCGGGGCGCGGAGCGTTCCGGCTTCTCCGGTGTCCCGGCCCTGGCCCAGCGGTCAGGTCCGGGCCCGGGTCGGCGCGTGGACCGGGGGCGGTGGTGGGGTGCCCGGGCCGGACGGGGGCCGGGGCCGGGCCGGGCGGCCCAGGCGCAGACGGCGGGTCAGCCAGGTCGTCAGCGCCACCGCCAGGCCCAGCCCCAGCAGCAGCCAGGAGGCCGTGCGCAGGCTCGCGGTGAGGGCGTCGTAGACCGCGCCGGCCGCCGGATGGGGCACGTCCGCGGGCAGGTCGGCGAGGGTGAGGCCGCGGCCGACGGCCACGGCGAGGGACAGCAGGGCCCCGCCCAGGGCGGTGCCCAGCGCGGTCGCGGCGACGGCGCGCCGGCGGTGCACGGCGAGGGCGATCCCGGTGGCGGCGAGGGCGACGGCCGCCACCGGCAGCCAGAGACCTGCGACTTCGAGCACGTGGAACCCCTTCCGGAAGGCGGCGAGCCGGCTCGCCGGGAGGACGGACACCGCTGTGTGCTCCACCGGGATGCGGGCGGCGAGCGGCACGTGGTCCCGGCTCAGCTGCCGCTTGACCTGATCGGTGATGGGGGCGAGGTCGACGGTGACCGGGCGTCCGGCCGACTCGTCGTCCTCCTCGCGCAGGGCCCGCAGGACCGCGTCGTGGGTGACCCGGTTTCCGGTGTCCCAGGCGAGTCGGAAGGCCTCGGTCTGGGTGAAGGAGCGCACCGCGTCCCGCACGAACGGACGGAGCGAACCTCCCCCGGAGGGGGTACCCCCGGCCGGGCGGACGTCCGTGTGCTGGTCCACCGCGCGCAGGATGCCGTCGCCGACCGTGTCCGCGACGGCCTCCCGCACGCTCGGGTCGGCGGCGAGCGGCGCCATCGTGGTGACGTACCGGCCCGTGTCGGCGAGACCGTACGCCGCCCAGGCCGCCAGCGTGCCGAACGGCACGAGGAGGCAGGACAGCGCGACCAGTACGGCCGACAGGGCGCTCCTGAGGCGTGGGGGCACGCTTCCAGGCAACGGCCTGCGGGGCGGGGCCGCGAGCGGGGCGACTGCATTCGGGCGAAGGACCGCACTCCTGGGGGAAGCGGGGCCTCCGCTCTCCGGTGGAGGGTTCACCCGAACGGGTGTTTCCTGGTGTGGGGAGGGAGTCCGGTCCTCGGGCCGGGTTCCACGGCCGGGTGAGGGAAGCGGGGAACCCGGGAGGGCGGGCGTGGGTCACGGCGTACCGGGGCCCACGCCGCCGTCGTACACGCCTGACCCGGTCACCGTGCCGTGTGCCGGCCCCGTGACCCGGTCGCCGTGCCGTGTGCCGGCCGCTCCCGGCCCGTACGGCCGCCCGCTCGGCCCGGCTCAGCGGACCCGGCGGCCGAAGGCGTCCTCGCGCGTGTAGTAGCGGTAGAAGAACGCGGCGAAGGTGCATGCCGCGATGACCAGCGACATCATCACCGCCCGCCAGACCGAGTGCGGTGTCTGGATGTAGAGGAAGCCGAAGGCGATGCCGACGAAGGCCGTCCACAGCAGCGCGTGCACCTCCCGGGGCATGCGCGGGGCCAGCGTCAGCAGGGCGATGCACCCCACCGCGAACACCAGCGCGCTGAGCCAGCCGAGCAGCAGGTTGCCGCCGGTGACGGGGCCGCCCTGGCGGGCGTTGGCCGCGACCCAGTAGCCGTAGACCAGGCCCAGCACCACCGGGACGGCGATGTGCGCGATGCGGTGCGTGCGCGCGTCGAAGACGTCCGGCGGACGGACGGGGACGCCGGAGGTCCGGCGCTCGATCGAACCCGTACGGCCGGGGCGGGGCATGCCACCCGGCGCGGGTGCCGCTTGAGCCATGAGAGCACTCCTCTCTCTCCTCGCCCCCGGCTTCCAGAGCACACCGGGAGGCGCGGCCCGGCAAGTCGGCCAGGAGGGTGACGGGTGCCCGGATGCGACGGCTTCGCTCGCGTGTTTCGCTGGGAAACCGAGGAACATGGAGGCTGCCCCGCGTGACGGAGATGGAGTACGGCCGGCGGCGGCAACCGCTGCACGGGTACGGCCGGAACGTCGCCCTGGTGTCCCCGCTGCTGCTGCTCGGTGGGATCGTGCTGCTCGACTTCGGCACCAGCGAGCGGTTCCGGATCGTCTCCTGGATCGTGCTGGTTCCGGGCACGGCCGCCGCGATCTGCGGCGTGTGGACGACGGGCTGCTACGCCGTGCTGGCGGTGGTGGCGTTCATCGCGGTCGACAGCGCCTGGCCTCACCAGTACCGGGCCGGGCTCGCCGACTTCATCCTGGTCGCGCTCGGCGGCCTGTTGGCCGTGGTGGCCTCGGCGGCGCGGATGCGCAAGGAGCGGCATGACCTGCACATCCAGGACATCGCCGAGACGACCCGGCGCACCGTGCTGCGTCCGCTGCCGACGCCCTGGGCCGGTCTCGAGCACGCCGGGGTCTATCTGGCCGCGGACGTCGACGCCCGGGTCGGCGGCGACTTCTACGACATCCAGCCCAGCCCGCACGGCCCCCGGGTCCTCGTCGGTGACGTACAGGGCAAGGGGCTCGGCGCGGTGGAGACGGCGGCGGCGCTGCTCGGCACGTTCCGGGAGGCCGGCTACCACGAGAAGGAACTCGCGACCGTCGCCGAGCGGCTGGAGACCCGGATGCTGCGGCACCGGTGGCACGTCGCCGCGCTCGGCCGGGACGACGGCGACCGGTTCGCCACCGCCGTGCTGATCGGCTTTCCCGAGGGCGGTCCCGGGAACATCGAGCTGGTCAACTTCGGTCACGAGGCGGCGCTCGCCGTCGGCCCGCGCGGGCTCCGCGAACTGCCCAGCGGCGACGGGCTGCCGATCGGGTTCGGCGACCTGGGGGGCGGGCTGCCGCCGGTGCACCGGGTGCGGTTGGCCGACGACGAGACGCTGCTGCTGGTCACCGACGGCGTGACCGAGGCCCGCGACCGCGGGGGCGCCTTCTATCCGCTGGTCAAGGACATCACCGCTGCGGTCACCACCGACCCGGCGCAGACCAACCCCCGGACACTGGTCCGCCGGGTCCGGGACGGCGTACTCCACCACTGCCGGGGCGGCCTGGCCGACGACACCACGGTGTTCGCCGTACGGCGCCTGCGAGCGGCGGGGGGAGAGGAGGGCAGGGAGGGCGACGAGGGTGAGACGCGATCGCCGGCCTGATGGCGGCTGCGGGTGGGCGATGGGTGACGGAGTGGGCGGAGGCGCGGGAGGCGAAGGGGGTGAAGAGGGGCGATTGCGGGCCTGTCGCCTCGGTGGGGCGCGCGTTTGCAGCCGCAGCGGTTACGGTGCTGGCTGGAGAGCCGATCTGGGTCCGACAGGGGGAGGGACGATGCCCGGAACCGTGCTGCTGCTCGCGGCTTCGCCGCTGGGCCGGGGACGCCTGGTGGACGCGGCCGGGGTGCTGCCGGTGCTGGCCGCCGTCGCACCCGCCGTGCTGTCCGGTAGCGACACCGCGAACGTCGTCGAACTCGCCGATCCGCTGGAGCCGCAGGCCGTGTTGACCCGGCTGCGGGCCGCCGCTGCGGCGCCGGGGCCGCTGACCGTGTACGTCGCCGGGCAACTGCAGCTGGACCGGCGGCAGCGGCTGCCGCATCTCGCGCTGGCCCGCACCACGCCGGCCACGGTGCGCTACACCGCGCTGCCGTGGCACTGGGTACGCGAGGAGCTGCGGTTGCGGTCCGCCGCGGACACCGCGCTCGTCGTGGACCTGCACGCGGATGCGGAGGCCTGGCGCCACGTCGCCGAGCGCGGGCTGGACTGCGGGGCCAACGCCGCGGTGTACGGCCGTGTCGCCCCTGTCGCCGGGCGGCGCGGGGTGGCCGAGCCGGCGTACATGAAGGCGGTGGCCACGCTGTTGCGCAGCGGCTACCGGCCGCCGCTCCCGCAGCTGCACGAGCAGGCGCTGGCCCGCATCGCGGACGCCGGCGCCGGCCGTGACCTGCTGCTGTCCCTGCCCGGCGGTGCCAGGCCTCCGTTCGCTTACGCACCCACCCGACCCGGCCGGCCTGCCCCGCTCGTGCCCGGCACCGGTCCCACACCCCCGGCCCCCATCGGCTCGCCCCCGCCCGCCGCGCTGCCGGTCCCGTCCGGGGCCGGGCAGGAGACGCGTGCCGCCGGCCCCGTCTCGCCCACGGCCGCCCGGGATGCGCACGCCACGGAGCCGGTACCGCCCGGCAACAGCCAGGCGCCCCGCCCCGGCACCCCGACCCCGCACCTCCCGGCGCCCACCCCCGGCCAGGACCCCCACGCCCTGATCAGCGCCGCCGTTCGGAGCGGGCGGCACGAGGAGGCCGAGGCTCTTGCCGCCCGGTACGAGGAGCGTGCCGTAGGGGCGCGGGGGGCGGTGTCCGAGGAGGCGTTGCACTGGGCCGAAGTGCGCGCCGATCTCGCGATGTTCGCGGGGGACGCGGTGCGCAGCTGCCGCGCCTGGCTGGCGGTCGCCCGAAGGCGGCTGGCCGCCGGGCAGGCCGTGGACGCGCCCGCCGTCGAGGCGGCCGTGGACCGCGCGCACCATCAGTGGACGCGGATCGCGGACCCTGCGCGGGCGCGCGAACTCGGGCCCGAGCTAGCCGAGTTGAGGCTGCGGGTGCCGGGGCGGCGGCAGGGCGCGCTGGAGAACGTCCGCCGTCAGCTACGGCAGCTGCAGGCCACCGCCCCCTGAGGACGACCGGCCTCGTACGGCGGGTGAGCGAGGACCGGGTCATGCCTCCGGCAGCAGCGCCAGCGCCCCCGAGACCAGCGTGCGGACGCCCGGGGCGATCACGGAGAGATCGGGAGCGAAGTGCGGGCTGTGGTTGCTCGGCACGGCCGCGAACTTCTCCGGCAGGCTGTCGCCGGGCGCCCGGTCCCAGACCTCGGCGGGCGTCGTGGTGACGAACCAGTACGAGTAGGGAATCGCGTTGTCCAGCGCGAGTTGCGGGAAGTCCTCGCTGCCCATCGCCGGGCCCGGGTCGAACACCGTGCCCGCGCCGAAGACCTCCCCGTGCACGGCGGCGACCCTGGCGTCGGTGTCCGCGTCGTTGACGGTCACCGGGAAGGTGTTGCCGAGGGTGACGTCGGGTTCGCGCGGGCAGCCGGCGGCCAGGCACTCGCCGCGCGCGATGCGCCGGATCGCCTCCAGCATCCGCTGCCGTACCGACTCGGACTGGGTGCGCAGGTTCAGCGAGATGCGCGCCTCGGACGGGATGATGTTGTGCCGGGTGCCGGCCTCGATCCGGCCCACGGTCAGTACGGCGGACTCGCCGGCGGCGATCTCCCGGGACACCACGGTCTGCAGCCGGGTCACGAGATAGGCGGCGGTGACGACGGGGTCCACGGTGGACTCCGGGCGCGAGCCGTGCCCGCCCCGGCCGTGCACCACGATGTCCACGTCCGTCGCGGCGGACAGGATCAGCCCCGGCGAGTGCGGGTACAGGCCCGCCGGGCCGGGCACGGCGTGCTGGCCGAGCAGGACGTCGGGCCGCCCGAACCGCTCGTACAGCCCGTCCGCGAGCATGCGGCTCGCCCCCTGCCCGCTCTCCTCGGCGGGCTGCCCGACGACCAGCAGGGTGCCGGCCCAGGCGTCCCGTCCGGCCGCGAGCGCGGCGGCGGCGCCGGTCAGCCAGGTGACGTGCAGGTCGTGGCCGCAGGCGTGCATCACGCCGTCCGTCCGCGAGGCGTACGGCAGCCCGGTCTCCTCCTTGACGGGCAGCGCGTCCATGTCGGCCCGCAGCAGCACGGTCGGCCCGTCCCCGTTGGCCAGCCGCCCCACGACCCCGGTGCCGCCGACGCCCTGCGCCGTCTCGTACCCGGCCTTCGCCAGCCGCTCGGCCAGCTTCCCGGCGGTCCGGTGCTCGGTCAGCGACAGCTCGGGGTGGCGGTGCAGGTCGCGGTAGAGGTCTTCCAGGTCCGGCACCGGCAGGTCGGCGGTCAGGGCCAGGGCGGCACGGGCGGCGGCAGAGGTCATGACGCGAGGGTAGGCCTCCGGCGGCCTCGCCCACAGGCTGCCGTTCGGGGCCTAACCGTGCCGTGCGGGCGCCGCCTGCTGGGTCTCGGCGGTCCGGCCGGGGTTCGCCGCATGGGCCGGGCCGGCGTTCGCCGCGAGGATCAGGGCCGTCGCGGCTATCACGGCTGCGGCCACGGCTCTGCGCACGGTGGTGTTTCCGTAGGGTGCGGTTGTACGTCCCGGCACGGCGACCTCGCAACACAACAGCGACGTATTAAGCACACTTAATCCTCCGTTTAACCTAGGGGGTGAGCGGTGCCAACGGCAAGAGGCGCCAGGGGAGTTGGGGGTGCGGGGATGCCGGAGCGGGACGACCCGGTGGTCATAGGGCAGCGCGTGCAGCAGCTGCGCACCCAGCGGGGACTCACCCAGCGGCAGCTCGCGGAGCCTGCCTACACGCCCGCCTACATCTCCACCCTGGAGGCGGGCCGGGTGCGGGCCTCCGACGAGGCGCTGCGGCACATCGCCGGCCGGCTCGGCGTGGCCTTCGAGGAGCTGGCCGTCGGCCGGCCCGCGCACCTCGCCACCGACCTGAGGCTGGCGCTCACCGAGGCCCAGCGGATCCTCGCCGACGGACGGGCCGAGGAGGCCGCCGTCCAGTACGCGGCGCTGCTGGACCGGGCGGAGACCCACGCCCTGGACCGCGAGCAGGCGACCGCGCTGCTCGGGCTCGGCGAATGCGCGCTGGAGACCGGTGAGCTGGAGCGTGCGCGGGAGTTCTTCGAACGGGCCGAGCGGCGCCTGGCGGACGAGTCGCTGCCGGTGCGCGTCCCGGCCGTGCGGGGCCGCGCGGTCGCGCACTACCTCGCCGGCGAACTCCGGTACTCCGTCTACCTCCTGGAGTCCGCCCTCGACGAGCTGAACCGGGGCGGACTGCACGACCCCGACGCCCTGCTCCTGCTCTACGCCAGCGTCATCGGCCCGTACATGGACATGGGCGCGCACGCCCGCGCCGCCCAGGCCGCCGAGTTCGCGCTCGCGCTCGCCCCGCAGTCCGGCGACCCGGCGCTGATCGCCCGGATGCACCGCTCGGTGGCCCGCACCCTGATCGCCGAGGGACGGGTCGCCGAGGCCGACGCCTCCCTCGCCAAGGCGGCCGAGCTGTACGGCCGGCTGCGGCTGCGCACCGAGCTGGCCAACTGCCACTGGATGCGCGGGTACGTGTGCGCGCAGAACGGCGAACTGGAGCGTGCGGAGGCCGAGTTGCGCCAGGCGCACGCCATGCTGGCGCAGAGCCGGGCGGCCCTGTACCGCAGCCAGGCCGCCGTGGAACTCGCCGACGTGCTGCACCGGCGCGGCAAGTCCGAGGAGTCCGCCGTCCTCCTGCAGGGCGTCCTCGGCGACTTCTCCTCCGAGCGCGGCGCGGTGCACGCCGCCGCGGCCCACCGGCTGCTCGGCATCATCGCCGAGGACGCCCGGGACACCGAGGCCGCCGAGGAGCACTACGTCCGCGCGCTCAGCCTGCTGGAACGCGCGGGCGCCGCGGGCGACCTGGCCGACCTGTGCCGCCTCCTCGGCGACCTGTTCCGCCGCACCGGCCGCGTGGAGGCCGCCCTGGACGCCTACCGCACCGGTCTCGGCCACCGCACGGCCCCGGGTACGACGACCCTGGGCCCGGCCCCGGCGCAGCCCCCGCTGTGAGGGTCACACCTGCGCCCTGCCCTGCTTGCGGACGTCCGCCAGGCGCAGGGCGCCGACCTGGACCGCGGCCTGCGTCGCGTCGTTCGGGACGTCGCCCAGTCCGCCGTTGGTGAGGGCGAACGCGTCCTGGCCGGCGCGGACGGCGGCCACCTCCAGGGTGAGCACGGCGTGCCGGTCGTCGCGGTCGGTGGCGGAGAGGCTGATCCGCAGGCCCTGGCTCCTGTCCCCGACCTTGGGCAGCGGGGCGTCGCCGACCTGGACGTCCTCCTGGATGCCGGTCTGCGTGGTGGCCGTGAACCGCGCGCACCGCGCCGGCATCGTGCCGAGCCACGCCAGGGCGGCGTCGACGTCGGCGGGGCGGCGGGCGGCGATCTGGTAGCGCAGCTGGGCGCCCGTGTCGGTGTCGTCCAGGCCGGTGGCGGCGCGGGCCGGGCCGCCGAGGATCTCGTCGGTGTAGAGGGCGTCCAGCAGCCGCTGGCAGTCGCCGGCCGAGGTGGTCGCCTTCAGCAGCTGGTCCCGCCAGGTGGCCGCGCCCTGGGTCGCCGTCCAGGGGGCACCGAGGTCGCTCTGGGTGAGCAGCGCGGCCCGGGCCTGCTCGTCGGTGAGCGTGGAACCGTCGGGCCGGGGCGAGGTCCTCGGCGTCTTCGACGGCTTGTCGATCGTCGGCATCGGCGGCGTCGCCGTGTCCTGCTGATTCAGCACGAGCGCCGCGCAGCCGCCGGCGAGGACGAGCCCGACGGCTATGAGGGAGAGCACGACACCGCGGGGGAGATCGGCGAGGCGGGCGAGCACGGGAAGCCTGAGATGTTCTGGAAGTCCTGGAAGTCCTGGAAGTCCGGGCAGGCGGCTGTGCTGCGGCTCCGGGTCGTCCGGGGCGCCGGGGGCCGGCGGGTGTCCGTGGCCGCCGTGGTCGCCGAGGATCTTGGGGGCACGGGGGTCGCGCGGGCGTATCGCGGGGGTCATCGGTGCCTCCTGAGCGCTCGGGGCCGGTGGGGTCGCCGGCGCGTGTCCGCCGGTGGGGGCACCTGCCGGTGGTCCCTGATCTCACGGCACCACCGCCCCGGCCGCCTCACCAGCGCTCCCGTCCGTCCGGGTGACCGGCCCGCCGGAACCGGGTGAAAGGCCCGCCGGACCGGTGTGAGCGGGGGACTCCGCCCCGCCCGGCCGGTCCCGGCGGTCTGCCGTAATGCGCTCGAGCGGCGGCTTCGCCGCCTGCTACCGTCCCCGTATGCAGCGCGCCCCGCAGTGCCCGAAGAGCACGACGACGCCGGAGACCGTCCCGGCGCGCTGACAGCTGACCAGCATCCAGGCCCCGGGGCGAGCGCCCCGGGGCTTCGGCGTTGCCGCGTCCTCCCGGTTCCTCGCCCCGCCCACCGGACCCGCGGAGGAACCCCGATGAACGAGCAGATCCCCGACCACCGCCGCCTCGGCCGTGAACTCGGCCTCTTCGGCACCGACCCGCTGATCGGCGCCGGCCTGCCGTACTGGCTGCCCGACGGCGCGGTCGTACGGCACACCCTGGAGGAGTACATCCGCGAGGCCGAACGCCTTGCCGGGTACCGGCACGTGTACTCGCCCGTGCTCGGCAAACGGGAGCTGTACGAGATCTCCGGGCACTGGGACCACTACAGCGACGACATGTACCCGCCGATGAGGCTGGGCGCCGAGGAGGTCGTGCTGCGCCCGAGCCTGTGCCCCCACCACGCCCTGATCTACCGGTCCCGCTCCCGCAGTTACCGCGAACTGCCGCTCAGGATCGCCGAGGTGGGCAGCATGCACCGCGCCGAACTGTCCGGCGTCCTCGGCGGACTGACCCGTGTGCGCGCCATCCAGCTCAACGACGCGCACGTCTTCTGCACCCTGGACCAGGCGGTCGAGGAGGCCCGCGCCGCGCTGGAGCTGATCGCCCGCGCCTACGCCGACCTGGGCATCGAGGCCGTACGGCACCGGCTGTCGCTGCCCGGCGAGGGCGGCAAGTACGTCGCCGGCCCGGAGCTGTGGCGCCGGGCCACCGGGCTGCTGCGGCAGGTGCTGGAGGAGTCGGGCGTCGCCTACGAGGAGGCGGAGGGCGAGGCGGCTTTCTACGGCCCGAAGATCGACGTGCAGATCGCCGACCCGGCCGGGCGCGAGTCCACCCTGTCCACCGTGCAGATCGACTTCCACCAGCCGGCCCGCTTCGACCTGCAGTACATCGGCGCGGACGGCGCCCGGCACCGCCCGGTGATGGTGCACCGCAGCATCATCGGCAGCGTGGAGCGGGCCGTCGCCCACCTGATCGAGGCGCACGCCGGCGCCTTCCCGGCCTGGCTGGCGCCCGTCCAGCTGGTGGTGCTGCCGGTCTCCGACGAACAGCGGGAGCAGGCGGCCCGGGTCGTGCGGGAGGCCGTGGCGCTGGGCCTGCGCGCCGAAGCCGCCGGTCCGGCCGAGGGCACCCTCGGCGCCCGGATCCGCGCCGCGCGCCTGGTGCCGTACCAGGCGGTGATCGGCGCGCGGGAGGCCGGGGCCGGCCGGGCGGCCGTACGGCTGCGCGGCGGCGGGCGGCCCGGGGAGCTGCCGGTCCCCGAACTGCTGGACCGGATCGCCGGCCGGGTGCGGGCGCGCGGTACCGCCCTGTGGGAGTGACCGCGCCGGTCCGTCCTGATCTAAGGTCGGCGTGACGGAAGGAGCCCGCCGTGACCGGTCAGCCCACCCCCGTGATCATCGACTGCGACACCGGTGTCGACGACGCCCTCGCGCTGCTGCTGGCCGTGCGCCACCCGGGCCTCGATCTGCGGGCGGTGACCTGCGTCGCCGGGAACACGGACGTCGACGGCGTGGTCCGCAACACCCTGACCGTGCTGGAGCGGGCGGGCGCCCCGGAGATCCCCGTGGGCCGGGGCGCGGCGCGCCCGCTGATCGAGCCGGCGCGCTCGGCGCGGCACGTGCACGGCTCCGACGGCATGGGCGACCTGGGCCTGCCCGCGCCGTCCCGGGCCCCGGCGGACGTGGACGCCGTGACGCTCCTGCGGCGCGAGATCCTGGCCTCCCCGCGCCCGGTCACCCTGATCCCGACCGCGCCGCTGACGAACATCGCCCTGCTGCTGCGCACCCACCCGGAGGTGACCGGCAACATCGAGCGGATCGTGTTCATGGGCGGCGCGGTGGCCACCGGCAACGCCACGCCGGTCGCCGAGTTCAACGTCTGGCACGATCCGGAGGCGGCGGCGATCCTGCTCACCGCCGGGGTGCCGATCACGATGTACGGCCTCGACGTCTTCATGCAGGTCGTCGTGCCCGCCGCCGACGTGCACCGGATGCGCGCGAGCACCGACCCCGGCACCCGCCTGGCCGGCGACCTCCTCGCCCACCGGCCGACCTTCCAGGGCGAGGCCCCGGAGGCCGAGGAGGCGGGCGGACTCGGCGACGCGGGCGCGGTGTGCGCGGTCGTCGACCCGCAGGGCATCAGTACCCGGCTCCTCCCGGTGGAGGTCGCCCTCGCCCCCGGCCCCACCCGGGGCCAGACCCTGGTCGACCGCCGCCCCCGCCCCGGCGAGTCGGAGATCCACGAGGGCGCGCGCGAACAGGCGCTGGTCGACGTGGCGTTGGAGGTGGACGTGGAGCGTTACGTGAAGCTGTACCTGGACGCGGTGGAGCGGCCGTAGCGCGTCCAGGCTCCGCCGGGGAAGTGAACGGCCCCTCCGCGCGGCCACCGCACGCGGCCGAACCGCCGGAGACGCAAGGGTTCCTTTTCCGGGCAATGGGGACAGATGTCCTGTACTGTCGTCCACCCCCGAAGGGAGCCCGCATGGCAGACCGCTTTCCGGACCTCTCCTCCAAGAACCCCGACTGGTGGCGCCAGGCCGTCATCTACCAGGTCTATCCGCGCAGCTTCGCCGACGCCGACGGCGACGGGCTCGGCGACCTGCGCGGCATCACGCGCCGCCTCGACCACCTCGCCGCGCTCGGCGTCGACGCCCTGTGGCTGAGCCCGTTCTACCCCTCCGAACTGGCCGACGGCGGCTACGACGTCGCCGACCACCGGGACGTCGACCCCCGCCTCGGCACCCTGGACGACTTCGACGCCCTGGTCGCCGAGGCCCACCGGCTCGGCCTGAAGGTCGTCGTCGACCTCGTCCCCAACCACACCTCGCACCAGCACCCCTGGTTCCAGGAGGCCCTGCGTTCCGGCCCCGGCTCCCCGGCCCGCGAGCGCTACGTCTTCCGCTCCGGCCGGGGCGCGCACGGCGAACTCCCGCCCACCGACTGGCCGTCCGTCTTCGGCGGCAGCGCCTGGACCCGCACCGCGGACGGCGAGTGGTACCTGCACCTGTTCGCCCCCGAACAGCCCGACCTCAACTGGGACCACGAGCAGGTCCGCGCCGACTTCCGCGCCACCCTGCGCTTCTGGTCCGACCGGGGCGTGGACGGCTTCCGCGTCGACGTCGCCCACGGCCTGGCCAAGGACCTCTCCGAGCCGCTGCGGGACATCGGGGGCATCGGCGCGACCGGCGAGACGGCCCTGCCGCTGGTGCCGCCGGGCAGCCACCCGTACTGGGACCGCGACGAGGTGCACGAGATCTACCGGGACTGGCGCAAGGTGTTCGACGCCTACAGCCCGCCGCGCACGGCGGTCGCCGAGGCCTGGGTCCCGGGCGCCCGCCGCGCGCTGTACGCGCGCCCCGACGAACTCGGCCAGGCCTTCAACTTCGAGTACCTGGAGGCCGGGTGGGACGCGGACGAGCTGCGCCGCGTCATCACCGACGAACTGGCCACCGCGCGGGCCGCCGGCGCCACCGCCACCTGGGTGCTGTCCAACCACGACGTCGTACGCCACGCCTCCCGGCTGATGCTGCCGCCCGGCACCGACCCGGACGCCTGGCTGATGTCCGGCGGCACCGCGCCCGCACTGGACGCCGCGGCCGGGCTGCGCCGGGCCCGCGCCGCGACCCTGCTCATGCTGGCGCTGCCCGGATCGGCGTACCTCTACCAGGGCGAGGAGCTCGGCCTGCCCGAGGTCGCCGACCTGCCCACCGAGGTCCTCCAGGACCCGATCTGGGAGCAGACCGGCCATGTCCGCAAGGGCCGCGACGGCTGCCGGGTGCCGCTGCCGTGGACGACGAGCGGACCGTCGTACGGCTTCGGGCCCGGCGCGGCGTGGCTGCCCCAGCCGTCCTCCTTCGCCCGGTACGCCGTCGAGGCCCAGGCGGGCGCCGAGGGCTCCACCCTGGAGCTGTACCGCACCGCCCTGCGGCTGCGCCGCAAGCTGCTCGAGGGCGAGACGCTGACCTGGGCGGCCGACAGCCCCGCCGGGGTCCTGGACTTCACCCGCCGCGAGGGCTGGCGGTGCGTGACCAACCTCGGCGGCGGGCCCGTACCGCTGCCGCCGGGCGAGCCGCTGCTGGCCAGCACGCCCCTGCCCGACGCCCGGACCCTGCCGCCGGACACCACGGTCTGGCTCGGCTGAGCGGACCGCTCAGCGCACCGTCGGGCTCGGGCTCGGCCCCGACGCGTTGCCGCCGGTCAGCCCGCTGAGGTCGACCGGCGTCGACGTGGCGGTCGGCGGCGGGGTGAGCACCACCTGCTGCTGGCCGGGGGCCGGGGGCGGCGGGGTCAGGTCGGAGGCGGGCAGCTTCGGCGGGGTCGTCTGCTGGAAGAGGGTCTGGTCGAAGTCGACGAGACCGGTCTTCTCCATCACCGTCATGTGGTCCAGCACGGTGTCGTTGGCCTGGTCGGCGAGGGCGCGCACCAGCGAGTTCTTGGTGGTGGACCGGATCTTCGCGATGGCGTTGAAGATCGCGCCGTGCGTCATCCGCAGGATGTTGGCGAAGTCGGTGTCGAACTTCTTCCCGTTGTCCGCCTTCAACTGGCTGACGAAGCCCTGCTGCTGGGGGCTGGCCAGGTTGGGCAGGGTGATGTTAAGCAGCGGGGCGATCTTGCGGCAGGTGGTGTCCAGCGCGGCGTGCCCGTCGATCAGGTGCTTGCTGGCCGTGATGACGCCCGGCGTGGTGCCCTTCTGCAGCCCCATCTGTCCCACCGGGTACTCCCACAGGCCGGCCGACCGCACCTTCACCACGAAGTCCCGGTCCTGCTCGGTGAGCGGGCCCCACTGGGTGTTCGCGATGATGCGGTCCTGGGCGGTGGTGGCCTTGGTCAGGCCGAGCATGCTCGGGTAGGCGAGGGCCGCGAGCGTCATGGCCATCGCACCGCCCACGAAGAGAGTTCCCGTCGCGTTCCGCGAAAAGCGCACCGTGCCTCCTGCCCGGTCGTGGATCCGCCCAGGGCGACGGCGGCTCCGGGCGGTTCGGACGCACAGCAATACGGACGCGGGAGCGATTCGTATCGGTGGCGCGGGTAAAAAGTGCGCCCAGGGCGCGCAGGACGCGTACGCGGTGGCGCGGGGCCGGGACTCCGCCACGGATTGCCATGTGTTGGTGTGCATGACAAACGGTTGGTGAAACGTTGACCGGTCTCCGGGAGAAGGCGACGAAGCGCGGTCCTAGATTCGCCGCATGCCCCCACAACCGCCGTCCCGTCTGCCCGCGCCCCGCCCCCCGGGCGGCGCCGCCCTTCCCGTCCTGCCCTACCGCAAGCCCACCAAGGGCCGCGACTACTGGGTCATCGACGACGCCCTGCCCGACGTCGACGCCGTACGGGAGCGCTGCCTGGCCAAGGACGACTGGGTCAAGGGCTACCCGTACACCTCCGAGACCTGGCCCGGCCTGCGCGCCATGCCGGGACTCGAGCCCGGTGAACTCGCCGTGATCGAGCGGCTGGTGAAGAAGGCGACGGGGGCGAAGGAGCTGTGGGTGCAGCAGGCGCCCGGCGGCGGCACCCTCAACCACAACTGCGTCCAGGTGGTCGGCGAGGGCGAGAGCGAGCCCCGCCCGCACACCGACTCCCGCGCCCTGTGCCGGTACGCGGCGGTGCTCTACCTCAACCCCCATGTGCCGGGGGCCTGCGGCACCGCGTTCTACCGCCAGTCCCTGCCGGGCGGCCGGCTCGGCGGCAACATCGTCCAGGCCCCGCACAACAACCTCGTCGAGGCCCTCGGCACCCGTTTCGTGCCCGCCGGCCACTTCGAGGAGGACGTCCGCGTCCCCCACCGGTACAACCGCCTGCTCCTCTACAACGCCAACCTGGTGCACAGCGCGACGGCGTACCACGGCACGACGCTGGAGGAGAAGCGGATGACGGCGGTCTTCTTCTGGATGGCGTGAGTCCGGACGGCGTGCGTCCGGGCAGCGGGGGCCGCCGGCCGGGTCACAGGAGTACCAGGAGCCCCGCCAGGGCCGCGCAGAGCGCGCAGACGGCGAGGGTGACGGCCAGGCAGCGGCGCTTGAGGTCCCGGTAGCGGTGTTCGTACTCGGCGCGCAGGGACACGCAGCGGGCCGCGATGCGCTCCAGGTCGGCGCGGGCCCGGGCCAGGCTGTCGGCGGTGTAGCGGCGTTCGACCTCCTCGCGCTGCGCGGTCGTCAGCCACTCCAGCGGGCCGGTGAACTCCCGGGCCCGCTGCTCCGCCTCGGCGATCCGGGCCTGCCACAGCAGATAGCCCTCGACCTGGTTGGCGAGCGCGTCGTCGGCCCCCTGCATGGGCAGGCGCCGGGGCGGACCGCTCACCCCTGGCTCCGGTCGGGCATCCCCGCCGGGGCCTGCAGCGCGTGCTCGCCCATCGCGATGTCGGGGTGGTGCAGGTCGAACGCCGGGGACTCGCTGCGGATCCGCGGCAGGGTGACGAAGTTGTGCCGCGGCGGCGGGCAGGAGGTCGCCCACTCCAGGGAACGGCTGTACCCCCAGGGGTCGTCCACGCCGACCGGCTTGCCGTACTTGGCCGTCTTCCACACGTTGTAGAGGAACGGCAGCATCGACAGGCCGAGCAGGAACGAGCCGATCGTGGAGAGCGTGTTCAGGGCGGTGAAGCCGTCGGCGGCCAGGTAGTCGGCGTACCGGCGCGGCATGCCCTCGGCGCCCAGCCAGTGCTGGACCAGGAACGTGGTGTGGAAGCCGATGAACAGCGTCCAGAAGGTGATCTTGCCGAGGCGCTCGTCGAGCATCTTGCCGGTCCACTTCGGCCACCAGAAGTGGAAGCCCGCGAACATCGCGAAGACGACCGTGCCGAACACGACGTAGTGGAAGTGGGCCACCACGAAGTACGAGTCGGAGACGTGGAAGTCCATCGGCGGGGAGGCCAGGATGACACCGGTCAGGCCGCCGAAGAGGAACGTGACGAGGAAGCCGGTCGCCCACAGCATCGGCGTCTCGAACGACAGGCTGCCCTTCCACATGGTGCCGATCCAGTTGAAGAACTTCACACCGGTCGGCACGGCGATCAGGAAGGTCATGAAGGAGAAGAACGGCAGCAGCACGCCGCCGGTGACGTACATGTGGTGCGCCCACACCGTCACGGACAGGCCCGCGATGGAGATGGTCGCGGCGATCAGGCCCATGTAGCCGAACATCGGCTTGCGGGCGAACACGGGGATGATCTCGCTGACGATGCCGAAGAACGGCAGCGCGATGATGTACACCTCCGGATGGCCGAAGAACCAGAAGAGGTGCTGCCACAGCAGGGGGCCGCCGTTCGCGGCGTCGTAGACGTGGGCGCCGAACTGGCGGTCCACCTCCAGGGCGAACAGCGCGGCCGCCAGCACCGGGAAGGCCAGCAGGACCAGGACACCGGTCAGCAGCACGTTCCAGGTGAAGATCGGCATGCGGAACATGGTCATGCCGGGGGCGCGCATGCAGATGATCGTGGTGATGAAGTTGACCGAGCCGAGGATCGTGCCGAAACCGGAGAAGGCCAGGCCCATGATCCACAGGTCCGGGCCCAGTCCGATGGAGAACTTCGCGTCGGTCAGCGGGGTGTAGGCGAACCAGCCGAAGTCGGCCGCGCCGTCGGGGGTGAGGAAGCCGCCCACGGCGATGAGCGAGCCGAACAGGTACAGCCAGTAGGCGAACATGTTCAGCCGCGGGAACGCCACATCCGGCGCCCCGATCTGCAACGGCATGATCCAGTTGGTGAAACCGGCGAACAGCGGCGTCGCGAACATCAGCAGCATCACGGTGCCGTGCATCGTGAACAGCTGGTTGAACTGCTCCTTGGACACGATCTGCAGGCCCGGCCGGGCCAGCTCGGCCCGCATGATCAGCGCCATCAGGCCGCCGACCAGGAAGAACGCGAAGGACGTGCCCAGGTACAGGGTGCCGATCGTCTTGTGGTCGGTGGTCGTCAGCCACTTCACCACGACGTTGCCGGGCTGCCTGCCCCTGAGCGGGATCTCACTCTCGTACGACTCCGCGGCCGCGGCGGCACCATGGGGTTCGTTGAGGATGCTCACAAGTCGTCTGTCTCCTGCTGCTCGCGGTCCGCGCACGCCATGACGTCGGCTACCCGCCATATTTGCCGCGCGAGGGCGTCCGGGTGGCGCTCAGCGGCCGACGCTCGGCCGTCCGGGTGACGGATGCACCCGGACGGCCCAATCGCGCCACGCGCCGTCCGGCACGCTCGGCGGTGAGTGTGGACGGCCCCGGTCCGCGGTACGGATGCAGGGCATGACGACCATCGCCATCGTGGGTGCCGGACCGGGTCTCGGAGCCGCCGTCGCACGGCGGTTCGGGCAGGAGGGGTTCGCCGTCGCCCTCTTCGCCCGGGACCGCGAGCGGCTGGACGCGCTGGTGCGCGACCTCGGCGGCGACGGCGTCCGGGCACGGGGTTTCACCGCCGACGTGCGCAGACCGGAGGAGCTGTCCGCCGCCCTGGCCCGGGCCGCGGACGAACTGGGCACCGTCGAGGTGCTCCAGTACAGCCCGGTGCCGCACCGGGACTTCATGCGGCCCGTGCTGGAGACCAGGCACCGGGACCTCGTGGGGCCCATCGAGTTCTCCGTGTACGGAGCCGTCGCCGCCGTGCAGCAGGTGCTGCCCGGGATGCGCCGGCTGGGGCGAGGCACGATCCTGTTCGTCAACGGCGGCACCGCCGCCGTACCGCACACCGAACGGGCCGGTACCTCCATCGCGTTCGCCGCGGAGAGCGCGTACGGCCATCTGCTGCACGAACGCCTCGCGGGCGAGGACATCCACGTCGCCCAGCTGGTGATCCCGGGTGCCATCACCCCGGGGCACGCGCGCAAGGACCCGGCCGTGCTGGCTCGGACCCTGTGGGGGCTGCACCGGGACCGGCACGGGTTCCGGCACTTCGCCGACGACCTCGACGCCTGAGCCGGAGACGGCCCCGGCCCGCCCCGCCCCGTGGACGGCTGACCGGGCACCGTCAACCTGCGCAGCAGGGGTTTGTGGGCCAAGATGGTGACGTTGGCCGTATCGCTCTCTTCAAGGGGGCCCGCATGGCTGTCGACATCCCCCCGATCATCAAGCCGTCGCGGCTGAGAAGCCGGGGAGGGCTGCTCGGCGAGTGCCTCGCCGAGTTCCTGGGGACGCTGGTGCTCATCGCCTTCGGCTGCGGTGTGGTCGCCATGGCGGTCGCCGCACTGCCCGGTTCCGGCCGTGCGGCGACGCCGACCACCATCTTCCTGGCGGCCGGCGACTGGCTGCTGGTCACCTGGGGCTGGGCGTTCGCCGTGGTCTTCGGCGTGTACGTGGCCGGCGGTGTCAGCGGGGCCCACATCAACCCGGCGGTGACCCTGGCCATGGCGGTGCGCCGCGGCTTCCCCTGGGCCAAGGTGCCGCCGTACTGGTTCTCGCAGGTCGCCGGGGCGCTCACCGGCGCGGCGATCGTGTACCTCGTCTACCACGACGCCATCCACGCCTACGACAGCGCGGCACCGGGGCCGAAGGTGAACGGCCACACGAACGCCACCTTCTCCATCTTCGCCACGTTCCCGGCGGCGTACTTCCACGGCGGTGTGTGGGGCCCCCTGGTCGACCAGATCGTCGGCACGGCCTTCCTGCTGATGCTGATCGCCGCCGTCCTGGACGTGCGCAACCAGGCGGTGAAGGCCAACCTCGGGCCGCTGGTCGTGGGTTTCGTCGTCGCCGCCGTCGGCATGTCCTACGGCGCGAACGCGGGCTACGCCATCAACCCGGCCCGTGACTTCGGGCCGCGCCTGTTCACCTATGCGGCCGGCTGGAACAGCCTCGCTTTCCCCGGCAGCGTGTCCGGCGTGTACAGCGGTTACTGGTGGATCCCGATCGTCGGCCCGCTGATCGGCGCCGTGGCCGGGATCGTCGTGTACGACCTCTTCATCGGCGACGTCCTGCTGCTGCGCGCCGAGACGGCCGAACCGCGGGAGCCGGGCCGGGCGACGCCGGTGCGCACCACGGACGACGAGGAGTAGCAACGGCCTTGTCGGAAAGCCGCGTTCACAGCGGCTGGTTCGGCCAGTCCAGGAGGCGGGCGCCGATGACCGCTGTCTGGAGCATGTAGCGGTGCGCCGGGTCGGCCGGGTCGGCGCCGGTGAGTGCGCGGATGCGGTCGAGGCGGTAGGTCAGCGCGCGGACACTGAGGGCGAGGCGCCGCGCGGCCTCCGCGGCCACGCACCCGGAGTCGAAGTACGCGCCGAGCGTGTCCAGCAGCGGCACGGCTCCCCCACGCGCCGCCGTCAGCGGGCCGAGCGTGTGCGACACCAGGTCGACCAGTGCCTGCCGGTCCCGGGCCAGCACCGGATAGACGAGCAGGTCGGCGGCGCGCAGCACCGGCCCGGGCAGACCGAGCCGCGCCGCCATCTCCAGCGCGGCGAGGGCCTCCTCGTACGACTGCACCACTCCGCCCGCACCGTGCTGCGGCCGGCCGATGGCGACCCGGCAGCCGTCCGTCGCGGCCTGCGCCTGCTGGGCGAAGTGCTGGAGGATCTCGTCCTCCTCGCCCGGCGCCACGCACAGCATCCGTCCGTTCTTGGTGGTCAGCAGGATGCTGCGGGAGTCGAAGCGGGCGAGTACGGCGGCCTCGACCCGGCGCGCGACCGGCCCCTGTTCGCCATACGCGGACGGCCCCTCGGCGACGGCCACCGCGTGCGCCCGGGACAGGCGCAGCCCGAACCTCTCGGCGCGCTCGGCGAGCCGGCCGAGGTCGCTGCGGCCGTACAGCAGGTCGTCGATGAACTCCCGGCGCGCGGCCTCCTCCCGGCGTACGGTCAGGCGCTGGGCGCGTTCGTAGCCCTCGGCGAACGCGTCGATCGCCTGTTCCACGGCCGCCAGCGTGGCGAGGCGGCTGTCGGCCGAGCCGGGTACGGACGGCCAGGCGGCGCGGGTGGCGGCCAGATGGGCCACGATCAGCGCGCGCAGCCCGTGTCCGGCGTCGGCGGCCTGCTCGCCCAGGGCCCGCCGGGCCTTCAGCTCCTCCCTGGTCAGCCGCCGGCCGGTGGCAGCGACCTCCGCCAGCGTCCGGGCGAACCCGTCCAGATAGTGCTCGGGCGCGCCGTGTCTGTCGTGCTCGTCCCCCATGGCGGTTCCCGTCCCCCGTGGTCCCCGTATTCCCGCGATCCTGACGCGCCGGTGACACATCCTTGGCGCCTGTCCGGCATGCAGACCCTAGTGAACACTGCCGGAAACCGGCAATGCGCGGGCCGCGGCCGGGGCCGCACCATCGTCCGCGGGGGAGCACTGCGGAGGGCCGCGGCGCCGGGCAACGCAGACGCCCGGCACCGCGGCCCTGAGGGGGCTCCGGTTTCGTCGTCTGACGCAAGGACGTATGCCATGGAAGTCCTCGGCGCGCTTGTCGCCGCGTGTCTCGTCGTCGTGCTGCTCGCGCTGCTCGGGTTCTCGCGGCTGTACCGGAAGGTGGACCAGAGCCAGGCCCTCATCGTGTCGAAGACGCGCCGGGTCGACGTCTCCTTCACCGGCCAGGTGGTGCTGCCGATCCTGCACAAGGCCGAGGTCATGGACATCTCGGTGAAGACCATCGAGATCAGCCGCTCGGGGCGGGACGGCCTGATCTGCCGGGACAACATCCGCGCCGACATCAGGATCCTGTTCTTCGTCAAGGTCAACAAGACCGTCGAGGACGTCATCAAGGTCGCCCAGACCGTGGGCACCGAGCGCGCCAGCCACCAGGACACGCTGCAGGAGCTGTTCCACGCGAAGTTCTCCGAGGCGCTGAAGACCGTCGGCAAGCAGATGGACTTCACCGACCTCTACACCAAGCGTGAGGAACTCCGGTACCACATCATCGAGTTGATCGGCATCGACCTCAACGGCTACCACCTCGAGGACGCGGCGATCGACTACCTGGAGCAGACCCCGCTGTCCCAGATGGACCCGGCCAACGTCCTCGACGCCGAGGGCATCCGCAAGATCACCGAGCTCACGGCGGTCGAGCACGTGCGCACCAACGAGGCCAGGCGCAACGAGCAGAAGGAGATCACCCGCCAGGACGTCGACGCCCGCGAGGCCATCCTGGAGCTGGAGCGCCGGCAGGCGGACGCCGAGATCAAGCAGAAGCGGGAGATCGAGACGTCCCGCGCCCGCGAGGAGGCCGAGACCGCCCGCGTGGTGGAGGAGGAACGGCTGCGCGCCCAGGCCGCCTTCCTGCGCACCGAGGAGCAGCTGGGCGTCCAGCGGGAGAACCAGGCCCGGGAGATCGCCGTCGCCGCGAAGAACCGCGAGCGGGTCCTCGCCGTCGAGAACGAGCGGATCGAGAAGGACCGGCTGCTGGAGGTCATCGCGCGCGAGCGGGAGACCCAGCTGACGAGGATCTCCGCCGAGAAGGAGGTCGAGGCGGAGAAGCGGGAGATCGCCGAGGTCATCCGGGAGCGGGTCGCGGTGGACCGCACGGTCGCCGAGCAGGAGGAGTCCATCAAGAAGCTCCGCGTGGTCGAGGAGGCCGAGCGGGAGCGGCAGGCCCTCGTCATCGCCGCCGAGGCGGAGGCGCAGGAGAAGCTGGTCAAGGACATCAAGGCCGCCGAGGCGGCGGAACAGGCCGCCACGCACCGGGCCGCCGAGGAACTCACCCTCGCCGAGGCCAGGTTGAAGACCGCCGACCTCGACGCCCGCGCCAAGCTGCGGCTCGCCGAGGGCGTCCAGGCCGAGGCCGCCGCCGAAGGCCTTGCCGCGGTGCAGGTCCGCGACAAGGAGGCCGAGGTCACCGTCAAGGCCGGCCGCGCGGAGGCGGAGGCCACCGAGGCACGGCTGCGGGCCGAGGCGGAGGGCGCCCAGGCCAAGGCGCTCGCCGAGGCCGAGGGCGCGCGGGCGAAGGGGCTCGCTCAGGCCGAGGGCGCGCGGGCGGCGGCGGAGGCCACCGCGGCGCGGCTGAAGGCCGAGGCGGAGGGTGCGCGGGCCAAGGGCCTGGCCGAGGCGGAGAGCGCCCAGGCGAAGGCGCTCGCGGAGGCCGCCGCGATCGGCGAGAAGCTGAAGGCCGAGGCCGCCGGTCTGACCGAGAAGGCCGCCGCGATGGCCGCGCTGGACGAGGCGTCGCGCGGGCACGAGGAGTACCGGCTGCGGCTCCAGGCGGAGAAGGAGATCCGGCTGGCCGGCCTGGAGACCCAGCGGCAGGTGGCCGAGGCCCAGGCGACGGTCCTCGCGACCGGTCTGGAGCACGCCGACATCGACATCGTCGGCGGGGAGTCCGTCTTCTTCGACCGGCTGGTGTCCTCCATCGCCCTCGGCAAGGGCGTGGACGGCTTCCTCTCCAGCTCCGGCACCG
This sequence comes from Streptomyces sp. NBC_00557, assembly GCF_036345995.1. Lineage (NCBI taxonomy): Bacteria > Bacillati > Actinomycetota > Actinomycetes > Kitasatosporales > Streptomycetaceae > Streptomyces > Streptomyces sp. NBC_00557. Next base: position 3,936,476 of record NZ_CP107796.1, on the reverse strand, counting down.
CGCAGGCCCTGGCGAAGCCGTGGCTGGACGGCTCGGGCAGCTTCACGGACGACATCAGCCGGGTGCTGGGATCGCTGGGATCGGCGGACGTACGGAACCTGACGGTGTCGGCGCTGCTGATGAAGCAGATCAAGGGCGGCGGCCCGAACGCCGGGCAGCTGCAGAAGCTGCTCGACCGCGCAAGCGAACTGGGCCTTCAGGACACGCCGCTCACGGCCCTGAACGGAAGCGGTACTCCTGGCTGAGGCGGGCGCGAGCGGGTTGGGCGCGCTGCTCGCTGTGAGGTGCCGCTGCGCCCACCCGTGCCGCCCCTGGCGGCACGACTGCCCGCAGCTGCGCAAGCGCCTGGCACACGGCCCCGAACTCGTAGCCGCACGCTCCACTGAAGGGAAGCGCACACGACATGCCCACCGCCGAGGCGCCGCAGGCAGACGGTACCTACGAGGTCCTCCGCGACCGGCTCGCCGCGCAGGCGGCCGAGCTGGCCCGCAGGGCGGAGGCGCTGAACGCCCGCCGGGCCGAGGAGTTCGGGTCGGCGAAACTGGACCTCGTTGCCACCGCCCGGCTGGGGACGCCGCACGCGTGCGTGCCGAGCGACATCGTGGCCGTGGGGGACACCCTCCTCTTCGGCGCGACCGGCGGAACCGGCGGAGCCACCGCCGTACTCGCGCTCCACGACCGCGACGGCGAGGAGCTGCCGGACGACGCGGTCCCCGGACTCCTCGACGACCCTGCGTTCGCCAAGGAGTTCACCGCCCTGCACCGCTACTACCGCGAAGCGAGCCTGCTGCGCCTGCGCCGGGTCGACGGCCGGCTGCTCGCGGTGTTCCGCACCGGCGAGAAGGCCGACGACGTCCGCGTGCTGCGCTGGCGCGTCGCCGAGGACGGCGCCGTGGCGTTCCTCGACGCGCGCGGCGACCGCGACGACGTCTTCCCGCCCGCGCAGGACCTCACCTGGACGCAGACCACCCGCGAGGACCACGTCCTCGAACGCGGCGGCCCGTACGTCGCCGTCCCCGGCGGGCTCGGCGTCTCGACCGTCGGCGGCTCCCTCACCGTGCGCACCGCGGAAGGCGAGGAGCTGTACGCCGAGCCCGTGCAGGAGCCGCTGCAGGCGCTCGCGGACGCGGCCGTCGGGCACGCGCGCGTGGGCGCGCTGGTGCTGCTGCGGGTGCGGCCGTACAAGGAGGAGGACGACCGGTACCTCGTCTTCGACACCCTCAGCCGCACGGTGGTGCGGCTCGACGGCATCGGGCAGGCGTGCCGGCGGCTGCCCGAGGAGCAGGGGATCGTCTTCCCCGGCGGGTACTGCCTCGCGGGCGGCGCCCACAAGACGTACGACCTCGACGCGGCCGGCCTGGAGTTCGAGCGCGAGGTGCGCGCGCCGAACGGCGAGGACGTGCTGTACGCCTTCCGGTCCCGGGCCGGAGGGCGCGCGCTGCTGCTGTCGTACAACACCCTGCGCAAGGAGGTCGCCGCTCCGCTGCCGTGCCGGGGCTGGGCGCTGTTCGAGGACGGCGCGCTCGCCGTGCTGCGGGTCGCCAGCGACGAGCCCGCGCACACCCATCCGGTGCAGTGGTGGACCTCGCCGTACGTCTCCGACACGCACGCCGCCGCGCTGCGCGCCGGCACCGGCGCGCTGGCCCGGGTCGGCAACGCCGATCTCGTGCGCGGGCTCGCCGACTGCCTGTCCGTGGCCCGGCTGGTGACCGACGGCATCGAGACGAGCGAGGGGTACCGGGCGCTCACCGCCGCGTGCGTGCGGGCCGCCGACGCCCATCACTGGCTCGCCGACCCCGAACTGGGCGGGCTCGCCGAACCGCTGGAGCAGGTCCGGGCGACCGCCGAGCAGGTGCTGGGCGAGTTCGAGACCGTACGGGAGCTGACCCGGCAGGCCGCCGTCGCCCTCGACGAGGCGGAGGCGCGGATCGCGGCCGTCGTGCGCCGGCTGCGCGGCGAGGCCCCGCGCGAGGCCGCCGCCTGGGTGCGCGGCCTGACCGAACTGCGGCGGGCGCACGGGCACCTGCTCACCCTGCGGGACCTGCGGTACGCCGACACCGCCCGCATCGACGCGCTGGCGGCCGCCGCCGAGGACGACCTCGCCGGGTTCGGGCGGCGCGCGGTGCAGTTCCTGGCGCGCGAGGACGCCTTCGCCGCCCAGGAGACGGAGGTCGAGCACCTGGCCGGGGAGGCGGCGGCCGTCGAGACCGTGGCGGGCGCCCGGCCGGTCGCCGAGCGGCTCGACGGCCTCGCCGACGGGCTGCGCACCGTCACCGAGGTGGTGACCGGCCTCGACATCACCGACGCGGTCGTCCGTACGGCCGTGCTGGAGCGGATCGCCGAGGTGCTGGGCGGCGTCAACCGCGCACGCGCCCTTCTCGACGGCCGCCGCCGCGCCCTGAAGGACAGTGAGGGCCGGGCCGAGTTCGCCGCCGAGACCGCGCTGCTCGCCCAGGCCGTCACCGCCGCGCTCGCCGCGTCCGGCACGCCCGAGCAGTGCGACGACCAACTCGCCTCCGTGCTCGCCCGGTTGGAGGACCTGGACGGGCGGTTCGCCGAGTACGACGGCTTCCTCGCCGAGCTGGCCGGCCGGCGTACCGAGATCTACGAGGCGTTCGCCGCCCGCAAGCAGTCCCTGGCCGACGCCCGCGCACGCCGCGCCGAGCAGCTCGCCGTCTCGGCGGGGCGCATGCTGGAGACGGTCGGCCGCCGGGCCGCCACCCTGGCCGACGGCGACGCGGTCGCCGCGTACTTCGCCTCCGACCCGCTGGTCGCCAAGGTCCGCCGCACCGCCGACGAGCTGCGCGCCCTCGGCGACAGCGTGCGCGCCGAGGAGCTGGACGGCCGGCTGAAGTCGGCCCGCCAGGAGGCCGCCCGCGCCCTGCGCGACCGCGCCGACCTGTACGACGGGGACGGCCGCACCCTGCTGCTCGGCGGCCACCGCTTCGCCGTCAACACCCAGCCGCTCGACCTCACCCTCGTCCCGCACGGCGACACCCTGGCCTTCGCCGTCACCGGCACCGACTACCGGGCCCCGGTCGCCGACCCGGACTTCGCCGCGTACCGCCCCTGCTGGGACCGCCACCTGCCCTCGGAGTCACCCGAGGTGTACCGCGCCGAGCACCTCGCCGCCCGCCTGCTCGCCGAGCACGGCCCGGCCGCTCTCACCGCCGCCGACGACCTGCCGGGCCTGGTCCGCCGGGCGGCGCAGGAGTCGTACGACGAGGGCTACGAGCGCGGCGTCCACGACCACGACGCGACACTCGTGCTCCGGGCCCTGCTGCCGCTGTACGAGGGCGCCGGGACCCTGCGGCACGAGCCCGCCGCGCGTGCCGCCGCGCAGCTGTTCTGGGCGCACGGCACGACCGAGGAGGCCCGCACCGCGTGGGCCCGGCGGGCGGTGTCGCTGGCCCGCGCCCGGGACGCCTTCGGGGCCGTGCCGGCCATCGGGGAGCTGCAGCGGGAGCTGGCCGGGGCGATCGAGGCGTGGGAGGCGCCGGCGCCGGGCGCGCCGGCCGCCGCGTACCTCTTCGAGGAGCTGACCGGCGGCCCGGAGGGCTTCGTCCTCGGGGCCGCGGCGCGCACGCTGCTGGAGAAGTTCCGGCACGCGGAGGGGAGTTACCGCACCGACCTGGAGGGGCTGACCGGCCTGGCCGCGCGCCGGCAGGTGGTGCACGCCTGGCTCGCCGCGTACGCCGCCGCCACCGGCGCCGAGGCCACGCCCGGCGAGCTGGCCGAGGCGGTCGCCGCCGAACTGTGCCCCGGCCTGCCCCGCTACGACGGCGACGCCCCGCTGACGGCGACGGTGGAGGGACTGCTGGGCACGCACCCGCGCGTGGCCGGCGGCCGGCTCCTGCTCCGGCTGGACGAGTTCCTGGCCCGCACCTCCCGCTTCGCGGCCTCGGACGTGCCCGCCTTCCGCGCCTACCAGCGCCGCCGTACCGCCCTGGTGGCGGCCGAACGCGACCGGCTCCGCCTGGACGAGCACCGCCCGCGCGTGATGCCCGCGTTCGTCCGGGGCCGCCTGGTCGACGAGGTGTACCTGCCGCTGGTCGGCGACAGCCTGGCCCGCCAGCTCGGCACCACCGGCGCGTCGAAACGCACCGACACCGGCGGTCTGCTCCTTCTCGTCTCGCCTCCCGGCTACGGCAAGACGACCCTCATGGAGTACGTCGCCGACCGGCTCGGCCTGATGCTGGTCAGGGTCAGCGGCCCGGCGCTCGGCCACGCCGTGACCTCGCTGGACCCGGCCGACGCCCCGAACGCCACCGCACGCCGCGAGATCGAGAAGGTCAACTTCGCGCTGGCGGCCGGCAACAACACGCTCCTGTACCTGGACGACATCCAGCACACCTCGCCCGAGCTGCTGCAGAGGTTCATCCCGCTGTGCGACGCCACCCGGCGCGTGGACGGCGTGTGGGACGGCCGGCCGCGCACCTACGACCTGCGCGGCAAGCGGTTCGCGGTCTGCATGGCCGGCAACCCCTACACCGAGTCCGGGGACCGCTTCCGCATCCCCGACATGCTCGCCAGCCGCGCCGACGTGTGGAACCTCGGCGACGTCCTGACCGGCAAGGAGGACGTCTTCGCGCTCAGCTTCGTGGAGAACGCCCTCACCGCCAACCCGGTGCTCGCCCCGCTCGCCGCCCGCGACCGGGCCGACCTGGACCTGCTGGTCCGGCTCGCGGCGGCCGACCCCACGGCCCGCGCCGACCGCCTCACCCACCCGATGCCGGCGGCCGAACTGAACGCCGTGCTCGCGCTGCTGCGCCATCTGACGGCGGTCCGCGACACCGTGCTCCGCGTCAACGCGGCCTACATCGCCTCCGCCGCCCAGTCGGAGGACGCCCGCACCGAGCCGCCCTTCCGCCTCCAGGGCTCCTACCGCGACATGAACAAGATCGCCGGGCGTCTGCGCCCGGTCATGAACGACGCCGAACGCGAGGCGGTCGTCGACGACCACTACACGGCCGAGGCCCAGACCCTGACCACGGGCGCCGAGGCCAGCCTCCTCAAACTCGCCGAACTGCGCGGCACCCTCACCGAGGCCCAGGCCGCCCGCTGGGCCGACCTGAAGACCGCCCACGTCCGCGCCCGCACCCTCGGCGGCCCCGACGACGATCCGCTGAGCCGCGCGGTAGCGGCCCTCGGCCTGCTCGCCGACCGCGTGGCGGCAGTGGAGTCCGCGATCAACCGCACCCGGAAGGCAGGACCCCGCTGACGGCCTGCTTCCTCGTCCCCGTGGGTCCGGCGCCGGGCGCCCGGTGTCAGCCCACGCAGAGGAGGACCAGGCAGAGCTGGCCGGAGGAGGAGGTCTGCGACGGGGACGATGTGGACGGGGAGGACGCGGAGGTGCCGCCGCCGGTGCCGGAGGCCGGCTGGCCTGCCGTACCGGAGGAGGTCTTGCTCGTGCCGGTGTCCGTGGCCGTACCCGTGCCTGTGCCCGTTCCGGATGACGACGTCGTGGTGCCGCGCTGCCGCGGGACGGCCGGGGTGGCCGGTGAGGCGGAGGCGGCCTGCTGGGGGGCCGCCGCGGCGGTGTGCGGCCGGCCGGCGGACTGGACCGTGCGGGGCGCCGGTGCGGCGGACTGCTGCCGGGGGACGCCGGCGGCGGGCGTGTGCGCCGTCGGCGTGGCCGGGGTGTGCCGGTGGCCGGCGGCGGGCGAGGCGGGCGTCGGCGCCGGCCGGCTGGGCGCGGCGGACGGCTCGTCGGTGAGGCTCATGCCGCGGTGGTCCGGCGCGGTGGCCGCCTGCGCCTTGTCGCCGCTGCCGCGGTCCAGCGAGGCGAGCGTGATCCCGCCGCCGACGAGCGCGACGGCCGTCGCCACCACGGCCCGGCGCTGGTTCTTCTTCCAGCGCGCCAGCTGCCGACGGCGAGCGGCGCGGCCCTGGGGAGCGGGCGGGGCGTCCGTGACGTCGGCCGCGGCGTCGGTGTCCGAGCCGGGGGCTCCGGCCGGGTGTCCGGTGGTGAACCAGTCGTCGGCGGGCGGCGCCGGGGCGGGTCCGCCGGTGAGGGGGGCGGTGGTGCGGGGCGGGGCTATGTCCGGGGCGTAGGCACCGCACCCCGGGCAGACCAGGGCGCCATTGAGGTGCCGGCGGCACGAGGAGCAGTAGTCCATCTGTGGTCTTCCTGAGGTCAAGGGGCAGCGGGCGTCCGTCACGGTAACGAGCCTTTCGAAAGGCTGTGTGCAGCCCGTGTGGCACTCCTGCGCAGATTCCTGGGGTTCTTTGCCCGTGTCCCGGCCGTGCCCGGGCGTCGCCGTCGGCATAGTGGCGGGCGGCGTGCGCACCGGACCGGCAGGAGGAGACGCATGCTCGGTACAGAGTTCCGCACCGGATCGCCCGAGTGGATCGACCTCGGCAGCCCCGACACCCGGGCGGCCGCCGCCTTCTACGGCGCCGTCCTCGGCTGGGAGTTCGCCTCCGCGGGGCCGGAGGGCGGCGGTTACGGCTTCTTCCGCAGGGACGGCGGCACCGTCGCCGGGCTCGGCCCGCTGACCGAACCGGGGGCCGGATCCGCCTGGATGACGTACTTCCGCACCGACGACGCCCAGGCCACGGCGCGGGCCGTGACCGATGCCGGCGGCACGGTGCGCACCGCGCCGATGAGCATGGGCGAGGCCACGTTCGCCCAGTTCACGGACCCGCAGGGCGCCCAGTTCGCGGTGCTGCAGTCCGGGCGGGGACTGCAGCGGGCGTCGCAGGAGGGCGCCCTGGTGTGGGTGGAGCTGCACGTCCGCGACCCGCAGGCGGCCATCGGCTTCTACCAGGGGCTGTTCGGCTGGCGTACCCAGGAGATGCAGGGGCCGGGCATGACGTACCAGGTGCTCAGCATCGCGGAGGGCGACCAGCAGGAGGGCTCCTTCGGCGGGGTGGCCCCGCTGGCGGACGAGCGGGAGGACGCGCGCTGGGTGCCGTACTTCGCGGTGGCCGACGCCGACGCGACGGTCGCCGCGGCGGCCGCGGGCGGCGGCTCGGTCGTCATGCCGGCGGCGAACATCCCCGGCGTCGGCCGCGTCGCCTGGCTCGCCGACCCGGCCCAGGCCCTGTTCGCCGTCCTCAAGCCCGACCCGCGCCAGAGCTGAGGCCGACGACGCCGGTGCCTCACCGTGTTCGCCGGCGCGTCGGTGGGTTGCGTGCTCGACCCTGGTGGTGCGGCGCGTCGCTCCTCATGCCCCGCCGTGCCGCACGAAGTCCCGTACCGGTGCCGTGACCCGGCGCCCCCACGGTTTGAAGACGGACAGCACGACCATCGCCAGATACAGCAGCAGTGCGACGGCCGGCACGATCACGGTGTTGTAGCGGACATAACCGAGGTGCATGGCCGCGATCGAGCCGGTCGGATGCCGGTCCACGGCGTGTACCGCGTCGTGCAGCCGCGCGGTGAGCGCGAAGAGCGAGGCCGCCGTCGCCGCGAGGGTCAGCCAGAACTTGGTGGTGACCCAGTAGAAGCGGAACAGCCCCCAGGGCGTGCCGAGACCCAGCACCACCCCGCTGAGCAGCGTGAGCAGGCTCAGCGGGGCGATCAGCGCGTCGCCCAGCATGCCCATCGCCCGGTACGCGGTCCGCAGCGTGCCGGCGTCGTCCGTCACCAGGGCCGTCGCCCCGAGGGTGAGCAGGCAGAGCATCAGCGCCAGCCAGCCGACCGAGGCGACCACATGGACGACGACCCAGCTCTTGCGGGCCCTCGGCGACAGTCGACGACTCACTTCGCTTCCTCCAGCTCCGGCTCCGGCACCCCGCCAGACTGGCCCGCCGCACCGGCCCTGCGCGTCCGACGGGGGAAGTAACGTCCGCTGCGCCGAGCCGAGTACGCCGACGGCAGGAACACGCCCTCGCACACGGCCCCCGGCCCCCGGCCCCCGGGAGTTGTTCACCCACTGTTCGAACACCCGTTCCGGCGCCCCCCGTCCGTCCTCACATACCGTCCTGCTTCCAGCAGTGACCTGCGGGGTCACGCAGGCATGTGGCAGGGGGGACTTCTCGTTGAGATCTCGCACGCGCCGTCGTATCGCGGCGCTCACGTCGGCCGTCTCGATGGCGGCCGGCCTGCTCGGTGCCGCCGCACCGGGCGCGCAGGCCGCGCAGGCTGAGGTGACCGGGGGCCGGATCGGCCTGTACGGCGGCTCCACCGGGGTGGAGACGGTCAACGCCGACGGGTCCGGGCTGCGGTCCGTGCCCAACATCCCGAACGCCGGGTACGTGCCGAACTGGGCGCCGGACGGCAGCAAGGTGGTGGCGGGCTGGAGCCAGCTGGCCACGGGCCGGGTCACCGGCACCACCTCGCTCGTCACGCTGCCCTGGGCCACCAAGATGCGTTCCAGCGCGTCGTACGAGGACCCGGTGTTCTGGCTGGACGGCCGGTACGTGGTGTTCAGCACGGGCGGCCAGCTCGCCTACGGACCCTCGGACGGATCCTGGGCGCCGGAGCCGCTGCTGACGAACACTCAGGAGCCGTCGACGGTGTGCGACACCCACCCGACGGCGAGCCCGGCGGGCACGCTGGCCTTCGAACGGCACCACAACGGCTGCTCCGACAGCCAGGGCATCTGGACGTACGACCCGTCCGCCAAGGCGCTGAAGAACGTCATCGCCTCCGGCTCCGCCCCGGTCTTCTCGGCGGACGGCACCAAGCTGGTCTTCACCCGCCAGGTCGACGGCTGGACCCAGCTGTTCACGGCCGACGCGGACGGCACCGGCGTGCAGCAGGTCACCACGGACGCCTCCGACCACCTGTACCCGGCCTGGGACCCGGCGGGCGGCCGCATCGCCTACGAGGCGCACAGCTCGCACGCCGGCTGGTCCGACGACGTGCAGACGGTACGGCTGCTCGACCTGGCGAGCGGCACGTCGGCCCAGGTCACCGGGGCGGGCAAGGGCGCCAGGCCGTCCTGGCAGCCGTTGCGCAGGAACTCCCTGACCCGGGTCTACGGCACCGGATCCACCGGCATCGACGCCGCCGCCTCCCGCTGGACGTTCGACACCGTGGGCGCACCGCACGTGCAGGGCCTGCTCGCCGCGAAGTCCGCGGTCCTGGTGAACAAGGGCAACGCGACCTACTCGGCCCCGGCGATCGCGCTGGCCGCCGAGAAGCAGGGCCCGGTGCTGATGACCTCCGGCAGCGGCCTGGACGCGTCCGCCGCCAAGGAGCTCAAGCGGTCCCTGCCCAAGGGCGGCACCGTCTACCTGAACGGCGGCACCCGCATCCTCGGCTCCAAGGTGGCGAGCCAGGTGCAGGCGCTCGGCTACAAGGCGCTGCGCCTCGACGGCACCGACCTGCCGGCGCTGTCGGCCCGGGTCGCCAAGCAGATCAACGCGACCCCGAGCTGGATCTTCGTCGCCGACGGAGGCGACTACCACGACCCGATCGCCGCCTCCACGGCCGCCGGCGCGCTCGGCTACCACGGCACCGGCGTCGTCCTGCTGACCAACGGCAGGACGGTCCCCGCGTCGGTCAGGAACTACCTGAACGCCCTGAACCCGAAGACCACGAACCTCGTCACGGTCGGCTACAACGCCACGCAGGCGATGGAGCACGTGACGCTGGACAAGGCGTGGAGCTTCTGGACGATCGGCGGCAAGACCCACGAGGACGTCGCCGCCAACCTGGCCCGCTTCTGGTGGACGGCGCCGACGGGCGCCACCGTCGAGGACACCTGGACCTGGCAGAACGCGGTCGCGGGCGGCGCCGCCACGGCCACGTACGGGCCCATGCTCTGGTCCGCCGAGTCCACGCTGTCCGCACCGGCCTCGTACTACCTGGGCCAGGAGGCCGCGAGCGTCTGGTTCGTGCAGACCTTCGGCGGCAACGCCTCCTACCCGCAGGCCAACCGCACCGCCATCGCCTCGGCGATCGCCGCCGACAGCTCCTGGACGACGACGTACTGGGCCGCCGACGGCGACCTGCCGGCGCAGTCCGCGGGACGGTCCGCCGTCGCCGCGACGCCCGCCGCCCCCACCGGGGGCAGCGCCCGGCCGGCCCCGGAACCCGCCGTGGCCCCCGGCGAGCACCTGCCCGCACCCGACGCCCACAGCGCCCGCTAGGGGGTGCGACACCCCCGGTACCCCGAGGACGCGACCGGACCCGCCAGCTAGGATCCCGGGCATGGCCATCAGCATGAGCGACGTGGACCGGTTCGAGGCGTCCAGGCCCCGGCTGGAGGCCATCGCCTACCGGATGCTCGGCTCCGCGAGCGAGGCCGAGGACGCCGTGCAGGAGACGTTCCTGCGCTGGCAGGCCGCCGACACCGGGTGCATCGAGGTCCCCGAGGCCTGGCTGACGAAGGTGCTCACCAACCTGTGCCTGACCCAGCTGGCCTCGGCCCGCGCCCGGCGCGAGACCTACGTGGGCCAGTGGCTGCCCGAGCCGCTGCTCGCCGGTGACCCGATGCTCGGGCCCGCCGACACCGCCGAACAGCGCGAATCGGTGTCGTACGCGGTCCTCACCCTGCTGGAGCGGCTGTCCCCGAACGAGCGGGCGGTGTACGTGCTGCGGGAGGCCTTCGCCTACTCGCACCGGGAGATCGCCGAGATCCTCGACATCACCGAGGCCGCCAGCCAGCAGATCTTCCACCGCGCCAAGCGGCACGTCGCCGACGGCAGGGCACGCTCCGAGGTCGACCGGGCCGCCGCCCGGCGGATCGTCGAGGAGTTCCTCGCGGCCGCCACCAGCGGCCGCACCGAGCCGCTCGTCCGGCTGCTCACCGAGGACGCCGTCGCGATCGGCGACGGCGGCGGCAAGGTCCCGGCCCGCGCCAAGGCGTTCGAGGGCGCCCGCGCGGTCGCCACCTTCATGCGGGGGCTGTTCAAGCCCAGCAAGGCCAAGCGCGCCCTGGTCGGCGGCACCGCCGAGGTCTTCGCCGCGACCGCCAACGGCGAACCCGCCCTCGTCGTGGTGGTGGACGGCCGGGTCATCGGCGTCATGTGCCTGGAGATCACCGCCGAGGGCATCGCCGCGTTCCGCAACCAGGTCAACCCCGACAAGCTCGAGCGCGCGACCCGGCTGTGGGCGGCCGCCGACCACGGCGAACCCCTGCTCCGCGTGTTCTGACCGCGGTGTGAGCCGCTTCACATCCGGTTCCTGTCAGGAAACGGCGGGCCGCCCGGTTCAAGGGGCGAGCCCGCTGAAGACAGCAGCAGACAGGAGCCGGGAAATGCAGCACCGCATCGTCGTCCTCGGAGCCGGATACACCGGAGCGACCGCCGCCGGGCGCCTCGCCAGGCGGCTGCGTCCCGAGGACGTCACCATCACCCTCGTCAACGCCGAGCCCGACTTCGTGGAACGCGTCCGGCTGCACCAGCTCGCGGCCGGCCAGTCGCTCACGCGCCGCCCGCTCGCCGGGATGTTCGCGGGCACCGGCGTCGACGTGACCGTCGGCAGGGTCACCGGCGTGGACGTGGACCGCAGGATGGTCACCGTCCTCGACGCGGACGACGGCACCCGGGAACTGCCGTACGACACCCTCGTGTACGCCCTCGGCAGCGGCCGGAACGACCAGGGTGTGCCGGGAGTCGCCGAGCACGCCCACGAGATCGCCTCCCGTCCCGGAGCGCTCCGGCTGCGCGAGCGGCTGGCCGGCCTGGCCGCCGGGCAGCCCGTGCTCGTGGTCGGCGGCGGTCTCACCGGCCTGGAGGCCGCGACCGAGATCGCCGAGGCCCGCCCGGACCTCGACGTCGCCCTCGCCGCCCGCGCCGGCCTCGGCGACTGGCTCTCGCCCAAGGGCCGCCGGCACCTGCGGAAGGTGTTCGACCGGCTCGGCATCACCGTGCACGAGCACACCGAGGTCACCGCCGTCGAGGCCGGCCGCGTCACCACCGCCGACGGCCGCGCCGTGCCGGCGGCGGTCACCGTGTGGACCACCGGCTTCGCCGTCCATCCGATCGCCAAGGCCACGAGCCTGGAGATCGCCGGCACCGGCCAGATCGTGGTCGACCGCACCATGCGCTCGGTCTCCCACCCGGACGTGTACGCCATCGGCGACGCGGCCCTGGCCATGGGCCCCGGCAACAAGCCGCTGCGGATGTCCTGCGCCTCCGGCGTGCCCTCCGCCTGGCAGGCCGCCGACGCCATCGCGGCCCGCCTGACCGGCGCCAGGGTCCCCACGGTGCCGGTGCGCTACTTCAACCAGTGCATCTCGCTGGGCCGCAGGGAAGGCCTGATCCAGTACGTCACCGCCGACGACCGCGCCGTCCGCGCCGCCCTGACGGGCCGCACCGCCGCCCTCTACAAGGAGCTGGTCTGCAAGGGCGCGGCCTGGGGCGTCGCCCACCCGACCCTCCTGCCGGCCCGGCGGCGGCCCGTCGTACGCCGGCAGGAGGCGCCGGCCGCGGCGGTGCGGACACCGGCCTGATCCGCGCCGCGTACGGCCCCCGCGCCCGGGGGCCGTACGCGGCCTTCGCCCAACTGCCTTCCTCACAAGCACCGTTCTTCCGGGCGCTGTGCGAGGACCGCGAGGCGTCGTACGCGGGCGCGCCGGGCTGGCTGCTCAGGGTCGGCCGGCCGGCGCTGCTGCTGGACCGGGCCGAGACACCGCTGGACGAGCAGCTGCTGCGGGCCGTGCCCAGGGACCGCCGGGACGGGCAGCGCGACCGCACCCACCCGTCCGTGGCGCACGACGCCGAGTGCGCCGACGTGCTGCTGCGCCACCACCAGCGGATGTGTCAAGCCATGGTTGGGGCGTCTTTCGGCCATGGCTTGCTCATCAACGGCACATGAAGTTCCCGGCAACGGCAAAGGAACGTTCTTCCTTCGATCTTCAACCTTGTTGACGTGGGCCCGACATCCGTACGTTCTGCGCGACCTCGGCACACACCCTGTGCCGGGGTCGTACCGCCGCGCACCCCCCACAGCTCTTCCCGGTTCACCCCACTCGTGGAGGACGTACGTTGCGCAGAACCGTTTCCCTCACCGCCGTCGCCACCATGGCCACGGCAGCCCTCGCCCTGGCCGCCCCGGTCGGCCAGGCCGCCCAGGCGACCACCTCGGCCCACGGCGTCACCGTCGCGCACGCCTGCGCGACCCCGACGCAGAAGGACCAGATGGCCTGCAATGCCCTCCAGGTCACGTCGGGCACCCCGCGCTCGGCGCACGCCGAGAGCGACCTGACGGCGGCCGCCGCACCCTCCGGCTACGGGCCCGCCTCGCTGCAGTCGGCGTACAACCTGCCCTCGGCGACCGGCGGTTCCGGCCAGACCGTGGCCATCGTCGACGCCTACGACGACCCGAACGCCGAGTCCGACCTCGCCACCTACCGCTCGCAGTACGGCCTTCCGGCCTGCACCACGGCGAACGGCTGCTTCACGAAGGTGGACCAGAGCGGCGGCACCAAGTACCCGCGCGGCAACTCCGGCTGGGCCGAGGAGATCTCACTCGACCTCGACATGGTCAGCGCGGCCTGCCCGAACTGCAGGATCCTGCTGGTGGAGGCCAGTTCGGCGAGCATGACCAACCTCGGCACGGCCGTGAACACCGCGGTCCGCCTGGGTGCGAAGTTCGTCTCCAACAGCTACGGCGGCTCCGAGTCCGCCAACGACGCGACGTACGACTCCACCTACTTCAACCACCCGGGCGTCGCCATCACCGTCTCCTCCGGTGACAACGGCTACGGCGTGGAGTACCCGGCGGCCTCCAAGTACGTGACGGCGGTGGGCGGTACCTCCCTGAAGACCGCCTCCACCACGCGGGGCTGGACCGACACCGTGTGGAGCGGGGCCGGCTCCGGCTGCTCCTCCTACGACGCCAAGCCCAGCTGGCAGAAGGACACCGGCTGCGGCAACCGCACGGTCGCGGACGTCTCCGCGGTCGCCGACCCCAACACCGGCGTCGCGGTGTACGACAGCTACGCCCAGGGCAGCGGCTGGATGGTCTTCGGCGGCACCAGCGCCTCGGCCCCGCTGATCGCGGCGACCTACGCGCTCGGCGGCACCCCGTCCGCCGGCTCCTATCCGTCGTCCTTCCCGTACGCGCACACCTCGGCGCTGTACGACGTGACGAGCGGCTCCAACGGCAGCTGCGGCGGGTCGTACCTGTGCACCGGCACCACCGGATACGACGGCCCGTCCGGCCTCGGCGTCCCGAACGGCACGGCGGCGTTCACCGGCTGAGCCGCCCGGACGTACCCGGGCAACGGGGGAGGCCCCTGGCGAGCACGCCAGGGGCCTCCCCTCTTCCCACGGGCAGCTGACCGCCCACGCCGCCACGACCTGCGTCGTCATTCCGGTCCGACTAGGTTCGTAGGCACGGGGCAGACGACTTCCACCGGCCCGGACGGAGAAGGGTGGCGTGGGTGGACTGGGAGAGGTTCGCGGAACGCCTGGCGATCCTCGCGCGCGAGCTGCTGGAACAGGACTCGGTGCAGGCGACGCTGGACCGCATCGCCTCCGCGGCCGTGGAGATCGTCGACGGCTGCGAGGCGGCCGGTGTGCTGGCCCTCCGCAAGCAGGAGGCGGTGACCCTCGCGGCCTGCGGCGACCTGGCCGTCGAGTCCGACCGGCTCCAGGGGCGGTTCCGGCAGGGCCCCTGCTTCGACGCGGCGCGCCGGGAGGACGCCGAGCGGGCCTACCGGATCATGGACATGACGCGGCCGCAGCCCGCATGGCCGAAGTACGCCCCGGCGGCGAGCCGGCTCGGGGTGGGCAGCATGATGGGCTTCCTGCTGTACGCCCGGGGCGAGGACTTCGGCGCCCTGAACATGTACTCCCGGCAGCCCGGCGCCTTCACCGAGGCGAGCGAGACCGCCGGCTGGGTGCTGGCGTCCCACTGCGCCGTCGCCCTCGCCAGTGCCAGCACCGAGGAACAGCTGAGCCACGCCCTGGAGACCCGGCACGCCATAGGCGAGGCCATGGGCATCCTCATGGAACGCCACCGGCTGAGCGAGGACGACGCCTTCGACGCGCTGCGCCGCATCTCCCAGCACCACAACATCAAACTGCGCGACGTCGCCCAGCGTGTACGCCGCACGCCAGGCGGCTCTCGGGAGAGGTAGCCGGACACGGGCGACGGCGTGCGCACGGCCCGCTCCGGCCGGCCGGCGGACGCCTGCCACGCACACCTCGGCCCGAGGGGCCGGCTCTCCCCGGCAAGTGGGCACACGGGTGGGGGAAGACCCGCGAGACACACTCTGTACGCACGGGCGGCGCGCGAGGCGGCCGGTCCGATCCCCAGGAGGCGAGGACATGACGGAACCGGGGAACACGGTGCCGCGCGAGCTCGACCCCGCGCTGGAGGCCATCGGGACCGGCGCCTACGTCACGGACGAGCAGGGCTGCATCGTGGCCGTCAACAGCCGTGCCGAGCGGCTGCTGGGCCGCCCCGCCGCCGAACTCCTCGGGCAGGACGCCCATGACCTGCTGCACCGCGGACCGCACGGCGAGCCGCTGCCCACGATGCAGTGCGGCATGCGGCAGGCGTTCCACGCGGGCACCCCGGCGCACGGGGACGGCGACTACTTCGCCGGCGGCGACGGCGCCCCGATGCCCGTGTCCTGGACGATCACGCCGTACGACCTCGGCGACGACCGCCCCGGCACACTCGTCGTCTTCCACGTTCCCCAGCCGGTTTCCGGCGCCGAGGCGCTCCCGGATCACCCCGCCGCCACGCTGACCGACTTCGAGCGGCTGGCCCTGCTCGCCGAGACCACCACCCGGCTGACGTCCAGCCTCGAGACGGAGGAGATCCTGCGCCGGCTGACGGCCCTGGTGCTGCCGCGCCTGGCGGACTGGGTCGTCATCGACCTGATCACCGAGCGCGACGAGGTGTGGCGCACCGCTGTGGTCCAGGCGGACGGCGACACCCTGACGCACCACGAGGACCTCGAAGGCCCGATGCCGCCGGTGCCCGAGGAGTCCTCGATGCCCCTGTCCCGGGCGCTGCGGGGCGTCGCCTCCGCTCTGGCCGGCCCCGAGACCTACCAGGGCGCCCCGGACTCCGGCATCGCGGTCGAGCAGCGCCGCCTGTTCGAGGCCACCGGCATCCACTCCGCGGCCATCGCGCCCATTCGCAGCACCCGCGAGGTCCTGGGCGCCCTCACGCTGGGCCGCGGCAAGCAGCAGGGGCGCTTCACCATCGCCGACCTTCCGCTGATCGAGGACATCGCGCGCCGCGCCGGCCTGGCCCTGGACAACGCCCGCCTCTTCCAGCGCCAGCGTGCCGTCGCCGAGACCATGCAGAACCATCTGCTGCCCCAGATGCCGCCGGTGCCCGGCCTGCAGATGACCGTCCGCTATCTGCCCGCCCCCGACGCCTCACAGGTCGGCGGCGACTGGTACGACGCCTTCACCCTGTCCGACGGCGCCACCGCGCTCGTCGTCGGCGACGTCCTCGGCCACGACCTGGAGGCCGCCGCGGGCATGGCTCAGCTGCGCAACATCCTGCGGGCCTACGCCTGGGCCCAGAAGGAACCCCCCAGCCGGATCGTGGAACGCCTCGACGAGGCGATCACGTCCATCACCGACGTCGCGATGGCCACCCTCGTCCTGGCCCGGGTCACCCAAGCCGGCGACGGCCGGTGGGAGCTGTCCTGGACGAACGCCGGCCACCCGCCGCCGCTCCTCGTCACCCGGGACGGCCTGGCCGAGTACCTCACCGACGGCCACGGCCTGCTGCTGGGCACCGGGCTGCGCAGGCCGCGCCCCGACGCCACCGCCGTCCTGCCGCCGGGCTGCACCCTCGTGCTCTACACCGACGGTCTCATCGAAGCACCCGGCCGCACCCTCGACGAGGGCCTGGAGCGGCTGCGCCAGCACGCCGCCGCCCTCGCCCACCGCCCCCTGCCGTCCTTCACCGACCAGCTGCTGCGCCGCACCGAGCCGCCCGGCCTGGACGACGTCGCGCTCCTCGCCCTCCGCGTCCCGTCGCGGCCGGGGGGAATTCCGTCCTGAGCAGAAGAAAGCCGTCCTCGAGCCGTCCTCGAACACAAAAAGCCGGGGCCCGCACCTCGACGGTGCGGGCCCCGGCCCTACGATGCGCGAACCACTGGCTCGCGACGATTCGCGTCAGCGTCAGGCGGGAACGATGTTCTCGGCCTGCGGGCCCTTCTGGCCCTGCGTGACGTCGAAGGTCACCTTCTGGCCTTCCTGAAGCTCGCGGAAGCCGCTCGTGGCGATGTTCGAGTAGTGGGCGAACACGTCAGCGCCGCCGCCGTCCTGCTCGATGAAGCCGAAGCCCTTTTCCGCGTTGAACCACTTCACGGTGCCAGATGCCATATTGAATCTCCCTTGGGGGGCAGTGCCGGACTCCGCACTTCACGGAGTCGAGTCGCCGCGATGATCACCCCTCCGGAAGAATCCGGAAAGCTCTGCAAAGAAAAAAATTCTCGGCATTCAGTACTGGTAACCAAAACTGCAACTGCTATCACGCTAACACAGGTCGGGTCCCGGCGCCCGTGTGATTTCCGGAGCGTTTTTCAGCAGCCGTAATCCTCGCGTGCCGCAGCCAGCAATTCTCCACTCGCCGGACTAGGTATCCGGGTCGCGCCCGTCCAGCTTCCGGCGCATTTCGCGGTTCAGGCGATGGGCGTCCTCGAGCTGGTCCTCGAGCGAGACGATGCGGCACGCGGCCTCGACGGGGGTGCCCTGGTCGACCAGTTCGCGGGCGCGGGCGGCGATGCGCAGCTGGCGGCGGGAGTACCGGCGGTGGCCGCCCTCCGAACGCAGCGGCGTGATCAGCCCGGCGTCGCCCACGGCCCGCAGGAAGGCGGGCGTGATGCCGAGGACGTCCGCCGCCCGTCCCATGGTGTAGGCGGGGAAGTCGTCGTCGTCGAGGTTGCCGGCGCCGGTGGCGTTCTCAGCGGGCATGACACCTTCACTTGGGGGACACGGCGAGGGGCCCGGGCGGGCGCGGTCCCCGGCTGCGCAGAGTCGGCACCCACTGCCCCGTCCGGCAACCCTAACGCCGCCGGGTCCGCGGATGTGGGCTCGCCGTGACAGATTTCCACGCAGGCCGCCCTCGGCGCCGTCGCCGGGGGAGACGCGTGTTCGTACCGCGCCTGACATCCGATGCGCCGCGCGACGCGGTGGCGGACGATGGACGGGAGCCGGGACGGCGGCCGTCCAGCCGGCCGGCGAGGAGGCGCGGTATGGCCAAACCGGTAGTGGTGGGAGTCGACGGCTCACCGGCCGGCCTGCAGGCGGTCGAGACGGCTGCACGCGAGGCGGCGCTCAGCGGAGTGGGGCTGCGGCTGGTGCATGCCTTCGGATGGCCGTCGATCCACCCGCCGCCCGGTGGGCCGCCGTGGAGTCCCGCCGCGGCGGGACTGCGCGAGCTGGCGGACGGCACGCTGGCCGAGGCGGAACAGCGGGCCCGCGCGATCGCACCCCAGGTGGACATCACACGCGAGATCACCGCCGGCGAGCCGGTGATGGTGCTGGAGAGGGAGTCCCGCACCGCCTCGCTCGTCGTGGTGGGCAGCCGCGGGCTGGGCGCCTTCGGCAGCCTGCTGCTCGGTTCCACCGCCGTGCATCTGGCCGCCCACGGCCGTTGTCCGGTGCTGGTGGTGCGGGGCCGTGCGGACCCGGCCGGTTGCGTGCTGCTGGCGGTGGACGGCTCCCCGGCGGGCGAACGCGCGGTCGAGTTCGCCTTCGCCGAAGCGGCGGTGCGCGGTGCGGGTCTGCTGGCCGTGCACGTGTGGAACACCCGCAGCGAACGGGCCCACGAGGGGCGCGGCGACCCGCTGAGCCTGGTGATCGACATCGAGGCGCTCCGCGAGGAGGAGCAGCGGCTGCTGGACGAGACCCTCGCCCCCTGGCAGGCACGGTGGCCCCGGGTCGCGGTGGAGCGGCGCCTGGTGTGTTCCCGGATCCGCCCGGCCCTGATCGAGGCGAGTCGCGACGCACAGCTGGTGGTGGCCGGCGCACGTGGCCGCGGCGGCTTCACCGGCCTGCTGCTCGGCTCGGTCAGCCAGGCCCTGCTGCACCACGCACACTGCCCCGTCGCCGTCGTCCGCGGCCAGGACTGACGCCCCTTCTCCGGCGCACCGACGACTGGTTGAGCCCCTCACCCGCCTGCCCCGCTCCGCCGAGAACGCCGTCGGGCGGCAAGCCGAGCGCGGGCGAAGGGTGTCAGCGGGAGGGAGCAGCTGACGCGCCCGGTTGTCGCCGGGCAGCCTCGCGGCGACAACCGGGGGAGCGGGCCGTACCGGCCTCGCGCGGCTCGCGGCTCATGGCCGAACCGTCGGCCCTGCGGGACGCGGTTCGTGTCCGGCCCGCCACCGGCCGGGTGCCACATCTCCGGGGTTCCAACCCGAGGACGACGCATCATCTGCGGTCGCCCTCGAGAGGTCCCCGGCCGGGAGCGTCACCAGCCGAGCGCGTCCTCGTCGGCTCGCGTGTGCGGGGCCGGGGCGACCGGGGGCGCCTCGTGGCAGGTGAAGCCCAGCCGGGTCAGCGCCCGGCGCATCTCGGCCACGGTGAAGTCCCGGCGGTTCTGCCGGGTGATCACTTCCCCGACCTGCATCACGGGGTACAGGCGACGCCCGATGGTCACGGACACGCCGGTGACGGGTTCGGGCGCGATGCCGCTCATGGACTGTTCGACCTCGCCTTTGGTCAGGTCGAACGGGAAACGGGCGATGACACAGCGCATGGATGCCTCCACAGGGTGGGGAAAGACGCCGGAAGGACCGACGGCACCACCGCGTCCGGGTGGAGCGGGCGAACGGAGCCGGCGGGCGAAGCGGCTGGATGACGGTCAGGGGCGGGTGCGAGGAGGCCCAGGGGAGCGGCGGCCCGCTCCGCCCCCAAGGGCGCGCCCCCGGGTGCGGTTACGGGTTCCTGCGTGCGGGCCGGCGGGACCGAGCCGCGGCGGCCCGGCCCCTGCGCTGCCGTCCTGCGGATCCCGTGCCCTCGCGACGGGCGTCGGCCGGTACGGCGAGGGCCACGGGCACGCCCGAGGGGGTGCGGGCGCCGGTGATGCGCTGCAGTTCGGCCTCGCCCGGGCGGACCCGGGCGGTGCGCGCGGTGATGCCGGCGTCGGCCATCAGGCGGTCCACCGCGCGCCGCTGGTGCGGCAGCACGAGCGTGACGACCGTGCCGGACTCGCCGGCGCGCGCGGTACGGCCGCCGCGGTGCAGGTAGTCCTTGTGGTCGCCGGGCGGGTCGACGTTCACGACGAGGTCGAGGCCGTCGACGTGGATGCCGCGGGCGGCGACGTTGGTGGCGACCAGCACCGTGACCTGGCCGTCCTTGAACTGGGCGAGCGTCCGGTTGCGCTGCGGCTGGGACTTGCCGCCGTGCAGGGCCGCCGCGCGCACGCCGACGGACAGCAGGTGCCTGGCCAGCCGGTCCGCCGCGTGCTTGGTGTCCAGGAACATCAGCACGCGTCCGTCGCGGGCGGCGATCTCGGTCGCGGCGGTGTGCTTGTCGTCGTCGTGCACGTGCAGCAGATGGTGCTCCATCGTGGTGACGGCGCCGGCGGACGGGTCGACCGAGTGCACGACGGGGTCGTGCAGGTAGCGGCGTACCAGGAGGTCGATGTTGCGGTCCAGGGTGGCCGAGAACAGCAACCGCTGGCCGCCGGCGGGGACTTGGTCGAGCAGCGCGGTCACCTGGGGCATGAAGCCCATGTCGGCCATCTGGTCGGCCTCGTCGAGGACGGTGACGGCGACCTGGTCCAGCAGGCAGGCGCCGCGTTCGATCAGGTCCCGCAGGCGGCCGGGCGTCGCGACGACGACCTCCGCGCCGGCGCGCAGCACGTTCACCTGGCGGCCGATCGACACGCCGCCCACGACGGTGGCGAGCCGCAGGCGCAGGGCGCGGGCGTACGGGGCGAGCGCGTCGGTGACCTGCTGGGCCAGCTCACGGGTCGGTACGAGGACGAGGGCGAGCGGCTGCCGGGGCTGGGCCCGCCGCCCGTCCAGACGCGCCAGCACCGGCAGTCCGAAGGCGAGCGTCTTGCCCGAGCCGGTACGGCCCCGGCCCAGGACGTCCCGGCCCGCCAGCGCGTTCGGCAGCGTGGCCGCCTGGATCGGGAACGGCACGGTCACGCCCTCGGCGACGAGGGCGGCCGACAGCCGTGCGGGCATGTCGAGTTCGGCGAACGTCCGCACCGCCGGCAGCGGCTCGGTGAGGGTGACCGGCAGGGCGAACTCCTGTCGGCGCGCGGCGGGGCGCGCGCCCTGGCCGGTCTTGCGACCGGCGCCCGGACGAGAGCCCTGGCGGCCCGCCCCCTGCGAACGGAAGCGGCTGCCGGGAGCGGAGCCCGCCGAACGGGCGGGCCTTCCCTCCGCGCGGGAGCCATTGGACGTGCCGCCGGTACGGCGGGTGCGGTTCATGGAGGAACCTTCCTCGATGCGGCGTATCGAGGAATTCCGTCCGGCGGTGCAGGACCGCATGCGGATTCGCAAGAATGAGCCGAAGAAAAAGTGAAGGGCGGGCCTTTTCGTGCCGGCCCGTAGCTGTCCGTGGTCCGGGGAATCCGGGAAACGGGCAGAGTGAATGAGTGGGGGCCCGCACCCCAAGAGTGCGGGCCCCGACCACATGATGCGCGAGCCGCCGGCTCGCGACGGATTTCGCGTCGGCGTCAGGCGGGAACGATGTTCTCGGCCTGCGGGCCCTTCTGGCCCTGCGTGACGTCGAAGCTCACCTTCTGGCCTTCCTGAAGCTCGCGGAAGCCACCGTTGCTGATGATGTTCGAGTAGTGGGCGAACACGTCAGCGCCGCCGCCGTCCTGCTCGATGAAGCCGAAGCCCTTTTCCGCGTTGAACCACTTCACGGTGCCAGATGCCATAATGAATCTCCCTTGGGGGGCAGTGCCGGACCCGCACTCTGCGGAGCCGAGTCGCCGCGATGATCACCCCTCCGGAAGGTTCCGGAAAGCTCTGCAAAGAAAAAAATCTCTGGCAACCAAAACTGCAACTGCCGCCACGCTAACACAGGCCGAACGGAAACGGCGATGCGTTGCGGTTGGCGTCCGGTAATTCCTGTTCCGCCGCGGTGGGTATTTCTGTCGCGGCGGAGTCAGATTTTCGCGGCCCCGGCCGGTGAACGCCGCGGGGACGACGGTGCCGTTCAGCCGTTGCGGTCCGCCCGCCGGGCTGCCTCGGCCTGTGCCGCACGCAGGCTCGAGCCGGACTCCTGCGAGCCCGCGAGCGGCGAGGTCTCGCCGTACCCGGAGTCAGGGACGAAGTCGGGGGCCTGGAAGGGGTTGGTCGCCGGGCGCGGCGATGCCGCGGCGGAAGAGCGGGGCTGCTCTTCCAGCGCGGAGAACAGTGACGTCACTTCGATGGGGGGCTCTCTTTCGTGTCAGGTACCCGAAGGGGTCCTGGGCGTGTCCCGACCGGACACGGCGGTCCTACAGCTTGGTCATCTTGGCGTAGGGGCTCAGGATCCGCATCTGCGCCGAGCCGAAGTCCACGAGCGCCGCGACGCCCTCCTCCATGCCGATCACGCGGCCGAGGCCGTACACGTCGTGCGTGACCTGGTCGCCCACGACGAAGTGCTTGGGAACCGGTGCTACCGGGGCCTTGAAGGGGCTCGTGGGCAGGTGACGCTTGGGCGCAGCAGGCTTTGTCATGACTCAGTATGAGCCCATCTGCGACCCGTTTGGTGTGGCCGTCGGCACAGATCCACACGGCAGCCACCGCGCCGGTCCGCTGACCTGGCGTTTCACGACGGGATGCGGCGAAAATCGGCGGCGGGCCGATCTCGTCAGCCGTCCCTTCTGATCCACTCGCTGCCGCCCAGCGGGTAGTCGTACCCCGGGCGGTTCACGTCGGCGCTGGTGTGGAACGGGGTGCCCTTGTCGTCGATGTGGACGGTGCCGTGGCGGCCGCCGCTGGACCAGTCGAGGGTGAGGTCCCACCGCACGTCGTGCGCCTTGGTGTGGGCGGTGACGTAGAAGACCTCCGGGTCGGACTCGCTGACCTTGTACGGGAAGTCGCGCTGGCCGTTCTTGACGGTGACCGTGGGGCTGCCGTTGTCGAGGTCGATGTCGAACGACTTGGTGTCGACACCGCCGCCGCAGCCGACGCCCATCGAGTAGTCGTTCCAGGCGAGCGGCGCGCCCTTGGAGAGGACGCGCACGTGCAACGCCTCCAGGACCACGGTCTCCTCGCCGGTGCCCTGGACGGTGAGGGCGACCCGCTGTTCGCCCGAGGACACCGCCCCGTACGCGGCGGCCCAGCGCGGGGCGTCCTGCTCGTTCGGCGCCGGCGGGCCGACCTGCCCGGGTTCGCTGTCGACGAGGAAGTGCTGGCTGCACGGGTCGTCGTAGACGTAGGGACGGATGCCGACGGTGAGCGGTACGGCTCCGGTGGCCCCGCCGTCGGCGCGCCGGGCCCCGCCCTGCCTGCCGCCCTGGGCCGTACCCGGCTCGGCCGCCCCCTCGGACGCGGTGGCGGAGGCGGAGGCCGATGCGGACGGCTTGTGTCCCTTCACGCTCGGGGACGGCGAGGCGGACGCCTTCCCGGCGCCCGCCGTGCCGGTGGCCCTGGCGGGGGCACCGGCCGCCTGCTGATCCTCGGTGCCGTTCCCGCCACCGAGCATCGGGCGCACGGTGAACACGACGGCTCCCAGCACGGCGGCCGCCGCGACGCAGGCGACCAGTACGGTACGGCGACCACGGGGAGGGCGGGGACGCTGCGGCGGCGCGAGCGTGCGGGGCACGTCGACGACGACCGGCCCACTGTTCTCGCCGTCGCTCTCTGCGGCCTCCACGGCGTCAAGGGCATCGTCGGAACCGGCATCAGCGGAACCGGCGGAGCCGGCTTGCTGAGCCGCATCCGTCCCCGCGCCCTTGTCCGCTCCCTTGCCTCCCGTCCCCCCGCTTCCCGGCCCCTTGTTTCCTCGCGTTCGTGCCGCGTCGGCCAGGATCCAGCGCCGGTGCAGTTCCACCAGCTCCTGCGGGGTCGCCCGGCAGACCCGCGCGAGGCGCTCCACGGGTGCGTACTCGACGGGCACCGCCGTGCCGTTGCAGTAGCGGTGCAGCGTCGACGTGCTCATGTGCATCCGCTGGGCAAGCGCCCCGTAGCTGAGCCCCGAGCGGTCCTTGAGCTCCCGCAGCAGCCGGGCGAACGCCTCCGTCCCCCCGGCCCCAGTCGTCCCCGACACCCCGTTCCCCGTCCCCTCGTGTTCCAGCCGTGCGTTCCAGGCGCACCGCGTTCCCCCTGGTCACAGCCTGTTTCGGTGTTCCAGCATCCCCAACTGCCCGCTGTGCGTGGCGGCCGGGACGGATCACCTCACAAGCTTCGGCCATCCAATCATCACCGCACCCGAACACCGAAGGGGCAAGCCCGCATGTCCAGCCTCCGCACCACCCGCGCCCGTCTCGTCGCCGCCGCCGCGACCGCCGTTCTCGCCGCGCTCTCCCTGACCGCGTGCGAGGACGGAACAGGCGTCCACGCGTCGGACGCCCCGACGCCGGCCACCGCGACGCCGAACTCCCCCACCACCGCGCCTTCTTCCGCCGCCCCTTCTTCCGGTTCTTCCGGCGCCGGCTCCTCCTCCCCGCAGGCCGGGGGCACCACCGGCACGGCACGGCCCGCCGCGGGCGCGTCTGCGTCGAAGGCGCGCGTCCCCTCCGGCAAGCCGGTCACCTGCGAGGGCGCCAACACCAGGACGGTCGCGGCCCCACTGAACCGCCCGGTGAACCACATGCTGCTCACCGTGACCAACACCGGCAGCGTCCCCTGCTATCTCTACGGCTACCCGGCCGTCCGCTTCGGCGAGGCGCAGGCGGTGCCCCCGGTCATCGAGGCATCGCAGCCGCAGGCGGTCGTCGCGCTCGGGCCGGGCGAGTCCGGCTATGCCTCCGTGAACCTGTCCGCCACGGACGGCAGCGGCACGAACGGCCACACCGTGAACTCCCTGACGGTCAGTTTCCACGGCCGTTCCGGCAACGAGAGCGTCGGCACGAGCGCTCACCCCTCGCTGCCCGCGAAGGGCGTCTACGTCGACGACTCGCTCAAGGTCACGTACTGGCAGCAGTCGATGGACGACGCCGTCCAGTGGTGACGGCTCAGCACCCCTTGAAGGACCAGCCCCCGGATTCGAGCAGGAAGGCGACCCACCATGCGCAGCACCCGCAGGATCTCCCGCTTCGTGACCGCCTACGTCCGTGCGGCCTTTCAGGTGATCGTCCTCGGCGGCACCGGCCACCTCGCAGAGCAGGCGGGAGTCCGCCGACGCCACCGACCGATCTGAACAGGCCGGCTGCAGGGCCGTACGGCGGTCGTTGCAGCCGCGTCCGGAAGCCACATCTCCGGGTCAGCGGGCCGGCCGGTGGTTGGTGTGGGCTTCGGCGAAGTCCCAGACCGTGGTGAGGAGTTGCCCGGGGGTCTCGATCTGGGGCATGTGACCGGTGCGGGGAAGGATCTCGAACTCGGCGCCGGGGACGGCGGCGGCGTACGCACGTCCGTACTCGGTGTCGGCGACCTGGTCGCTCTCGCCCCACGCGACGAGGACGGGGACCGTGACCTTGGCCAGGCGCTCGCGCAGCGTGGGGTCGGCCATGGCGTGCGGACCCGAATAGACCTGCAGCGCGGCCCGGTTGGCGGCCGCGGTGGCACGCTGCTCGGCGGAGAACGTGCTCGGGTCGATGCGGAACCTGTCGGCGTCGTGGAAGGAGAGAGCGGACAGCTCGGCGGGCGTCAGGGCGAAGGGATCGGCGACCGGGTGGCCGGGGACCTGGATGCCGACGGCGTTGACGAGGACGACCCCGCCGATCCGGTCGCCGCCGAGCAGGGCGATCTCGGCGGCGATCCAGCCGCCTATGGAGTTGCCGACGACGGTGACGTCCTCCAGGCCGAGTTCCTCCAGCAGCCGTCCGTAGACCTGGGCGAGCGTGGGCACGTCGGTCAGCCAGTCGGGCCGGGCGGTGCCGCCGAAACCGGGGTGGACGGGGGTGATGACCCGCGCCGGCCGCTGCCCGGCCAGGAGCCCCGCGAACCCCGTGACGGTCTGCGGACCGCCACCGCCGTGCAGGAGCAGGAAGGGGTGCCCCTTGCCCCGCTCGTCGACGGTGAAGCTCAGATCGACGTCACCGGCGTCGAGGGTGAGAGTGATCGCACGGTTCGTACTCGTCATGCAAGTCTCCAAGGGGGTGTCTGACGACGGGGTTACGGCGGTGTCCGAGACGGGGTTGACGGGTGTGACGGACGCGGGCCGTCAGGCGTAGTCGGTCGCCGGCACGGTGGCGTACCGGCCCATGACCTGGACGGTCGCCTGCGGGGTCGGCTCCTGGCCGGCGGCGACCATGTCGCGCAGGTCGCGGAAGTACTGCACGTACAGGTCGGGCGTGAAGGTGTTGATCATCACCGCCGGCTCGTCGCCGGCGTTGGCGAACGTGTGCGGGGCGCCGGGCGGGACCATCACGAGGGTGCCGGGCGGCGCGACATGGGTCGTCTCACCGACGGTGAAGTGCACGGTGCCGGAGACCACGTAGAAGCCCTCGTCGTGCTGGGCGTGGCGGTGCTGCGGGGGTCCCTGGGTGTGCGGGGCGAGGGTGATCTCGGCCATGCCGAGACGGTGCCCGGTGGTGCTGCCGTCCTCAAGGATGCGGATCTGCGCCGGGCCCAGACGGATCGTCTCGCCGTCGTCCGGACCGACCACGGAAACCTCGGTCATCGCCGTCCCCTTTCATGAGAGCGAACTCTCACGAAGCAGACTAGAGGGGCAGACTCTCGTCATGCAAGTGCACTCTCACAACGAGAGCAGTCAGTGATAATCTTCCGGCGCAAGGGCGGGACAGGAAAGGAGACGCACGCGTGGCGACGACGCGGACGGCCACCGGCGGCCGCACCAATCAGAAGAAGCGCACACGTACGGCGATCCTCGAAGCCGCCCGCGAACTCATCGGCATGGGTGGCGAGGTGACCATGCCCGCGATCGCGCGCGCGGCCCTGGTTTCCGAGGCCACCGCCTACCGCTACTTCCCCGATCTGCCCTCGCTGATCAGTGAGGCCCTGGCCGGCGCCTGGCCGCCGCCCGCCGAGGCGCTCGCGCCGGTCGCGGACTCCACCGACCCCGTCGAACGGGTCGCCTTCGCCTGCGAGTTCCTGTTGCGCGGAATACTTCTCCGGCAGGGAGCGGTGCGCGCCGTGATCGCGGCCACCATCACCCGCCCCGAGACGGCGACCGCCCGGCCCGGTGTGCGCTTCGGCCTGATCGACCTCGCGCTCCGCCCGCTGGAGGACACCCTGGGCGCGACGGACCCGGAAGCCCTCGCCCAGCTCAAGCGGGACCTCGCCGTGGTCGTCTCCGCGGAAGCCCTCTTCTCCCTCACCGACCTGTGCGGCCTCGACGCCGAGGACGCCATCGCCAGCGCGGTGCGCACGGCGACGACACTCACCGAAGCCGCACAGCGCACGATCGAACGAGGCTGAGCCGCACACGCCGAAGCACCGACAGCCGGGGCGAGTTGGGCAGCGGCTGTCCTCCCGCCCCGACAGATGACCGCTCCGCTGACCGTTCCCCGTCACGTCACCAGTGCCCCGCGGAGTGAGCGGGTCGGACCCGTGTTGCCTCGTGCAGGACCAGCATGTCCGCCACGAAGCAGGCGACCTCGCCGTCCGCGTCGCCGAAGCACCGCCGCCCCTGCGCGTCGCTCAGTCGGGCACACGGCGGATACGACGGAGACGCCAGGCGCGGATCTCGCCGTAGAGCACGCAGGCGACCAGTGCGAAGAGCATGGTCTCGATGCTCGCTGCCCACGGTTCGGGCACCCACCAGTGACCTACGACCGCCAAGCCGGCCCCGACCGGCACGGCCAAGAGGTAGCCGCGAAGACGCTCCCGCAGCCGACGCACATCGTGCCGTGGTTCAGCCGCCACGATGGCCCGGTGCCATCGCAGGATGATGCCTGATCACAGGCGTATGCTGCTGATCTTTGCCCGGCAGGTCAACTGTCCTGCCGCAGTGAGCCGACCGTTCCCCGCGGCAGACGCGACAGATGCGCTGCGGGCGGTCCCAGAGGAAACAGTCAGGGGGGCAATTGATGTCTGTTTTTCACGCAGGGCGGGTTCGAAGACGCGCCGCGGCGGCGCTGTGCGGAGCGGCGCTGACCGCCTCGATACTGGTCGCGCCCACCGCGACGGCGTCGGACAGCGGACCGGCCACGGTAGGGGCCGTAGCGCCGGCAGCGGACGCGGCACTGCGCACCAGGAGCGTTGCGATGGGGCCCGACGGGCGCATCGAGCTCATCCACGGACGGGACGTCCGGGTGACGTCGGGCGAGCAAGGCCCGGGTCGCGCCACCCGTTACTCCTTCGCGTCGGTGAAGGGCACGGTGTCCGTGCGGTCGGCCGGGAAGTCCACGGCAGACCGGACCACCGCGAAACTTCCGTTGACGGCGCGGACCAAGGACGCGCGGAGCGTTCCCCTGACGACGAGCGCCGCCGCGTCGGCGTACTCGGTCAAGCTCACCATCACGCACGCCGACGTCGTGTCCAAGCTGTTCTACGTCTGGAACCGCCGCACCTGGACGTCGTACGCCGTCAACAGCGACACCGCGGGCGCCTCATCGACCGTGCAGCTGCCGCCGGGTGACTACTTCTCGGTCGCGCTGCACAACGACTGGCAGGAGCCGAGTTACCTGCTCACCCGTACCTTTTCGGTCGGTTCGGCCGCCACGACGGTCTCCTTCGACCAGAGCGCGGCCAAGGAGACCGCGATCCACACCGACGACACCACAGCCACCCGGCACGCGTCCGCCGTGTGGATCAGCGTCCCGGGCGGCGACCTGGCGGGCTTCGCCGGTTCGGGGGCCGACAAGGTGTACGTCACTCCGTTCTCGGTGAGCGGCGTGTCGCTGCGCCTGCACGAGGTGCTCGGCAGGAAGGGTTCCTCGGCGAGCGTGCCGAGCCCGTACCGCTACGACCTCACGCACAGCTTCACCACGACCGTGCCCGCCTCGCCGGTCGCGACGGTCCGTACCTCGGCCCTGGCGAAGACCATCACGAGGGTGCGGGCCCCGGGTACGCGCACGACGGCCAGTCTGCAGAGCGTCCCTTCCATCGGCGAGTGGGCGGGTGTCTACATCGGCAGCGCGGTGCCCGTCGCCGGTTCGGTCACCGAGTACGCCACCCCGGGCATCACCTACAGCCGACTGCTGTCCTACGGCACCGGCGACCTCAGCCTGAACCTCCCGGACCGCACGCTGCCCGCCGGGACCAGTGCCGGCGAGACCCTGGGCGCGGCCCCGCTGCAGCCACTCCGCCGGGAACGGGGCGGTTCGCAGCGGAACTACGGGAAGGTCTGGCTCTACGAGCCGAACGCCTTCAGCGACACGGCCGGCCACGCGGCGAGCGACGGCCGCGCGACCTACTCGTACAAGCTCACCTCCTCCGACGGTGTCACCTACGCCCAGGCCGACGGCCTCGGCGCAGGCGACGCGGTGACGTCGTCCAGCCTGCCGTCACTGCAGGGGACGTACACCCTCGACCAGACCGTCCACCGCGGTGTGCCGTACTCCCGGCTGTCCACCGACGTGCGCAGTGAGTGGACGTTCCGCTCGGAGTACGCGGCAGGCCGCGAACTCCCGCTGATCGACGCCCGGCTGAGTGTGCCGGGGCTCGACGAGTACGGCCGCGCGGCCGCCGGTCCCGTCCGGGTAGAGGCGAGCGCGACCACCCGCAACACGGATGCGGCGCAGGCGAACACGAGGATCACCGGGCTCGCCTACTCCACCGACGACGGCAGGACCTGGACGGATCCGGCCGTCGCGTCGGACGGCTCGGCGACCGTCGACGTTCCCGCCACCGCCTCCTTCGTCTCTCTGCGCGTCACCGCCGCCGACGACCAGGGAGGCATACTCCGCCGCACCATCGCGCGGGCGTTCGCGGGCCCCGCGCCGCAGGGCGACGAGACAGTGGGGGAGACCCGCATCTCGAACGTCGTGGTCAACGGGGGCAAGCCCGTCGAGCTGACCGACGCGCCGCTGCAGGAGTTCAAGGCGAAGTTCACCGCCGCCGACCCGTCGGGGATCGCCGGCGGAGACATGTACCTCTACAAGGGGTCGTACGACACCCCCGACGCCGTCCTCTACGGGGCCTTGCCGGCGGCCTGCACCAAGGCCAGCGCGACCACGTCCACCTGCGAGGCGTCCTTCGCGTACATCCAGCCGCGCTGGACCCTCGGCCGCAACTCTCTCGCCGGCGCCTGGAAGTTGGCCGCCTGGGCCGAGTCCGCGGACGGTAAGGGCCACGTCGACCTGCACACCGCCGAGTCGGTGCCCGTGCTGCGCGACGCGCTGCTGACGGCGAACGCCGCTCCCGAGCCGGTGACCAAGGGCAAGACCCTCACCATCACCGGCAAGCTCTCCCGTGCGGACTGGGAGACGCGCGGCGGCTACCAGGGATACGCCGGTCAGAAGGCGACGCTGCAGTTCCGCAAGAAGGGGACGTCCACGTACACGACCGTGAGGACGATCACCACGGACAGCTACGGAAACCTGAAGACCACGGTGACGGCGTCGACGGACGGCTACTGGCGCTACACCTACGCAGGCTCGTCCACCACCGCCCGCGCCACAGCCCCGGGCGACTACGTCGACGTCCTCTGACGACGCTCCCCCGCCAGGTTCCGCCCCGCCCAGGCCGGAACCTGGCGAAAGCCCCCACTCGGGTACGCGACACCCACCCACCCGCCTCTCCGAGGGCTCGCGCCCTCAGCAGGGCATCCTCAATCTTGTGTCGGGCAGGCGTCTCTACCGGCATAGTTCTTTGATCAGCGTCTGCAGTCCCTCCCCGTCCAACGGCGTGCGGTGGGCGAGCCGGTTGCGGGCGTCGCGGAGGATGCGGAGGTGACGGCGGTCGCGTTGGGTCAGGGCAATAGCACCGTCGCGGAAGGCTCCCCACATGGCGCCCACCTCCATGGTCTCGATGAGGGTGCTCGTCGGCACGCCGCCCTCGTCCAGGTCGCGGCGTGGTCCGTACTGCTCGGCGAGGCGCTGCAGGGGGAGGCGCGCGTTGGCCCGGACGACGTCCGCGAAGCGCTCGCGTGAGGCGTCCAGCAGGGGGAGCAGCACGTGGTTCTGGGCCAGCCACACCTGGGATGCCATGGCGTGCTCGTTGTCCAGGAAGTGGGCCGGGTGACGGCGGAGCCGGCCGTCCCAGCTCTCAACGGCGGCCGCGTTCCAGGCGGGCAGCAGGGTTTCGTCGGGGTGAGCGCCCGGGCCGCGGGCCAGGGTCTGGTCGGACAGGAGGAACGCCTCGGGGACGGGTCCGGCCTCGATCACCTCGCGCAGGGCGTCCGGCAGGGTCTCCGGGCGGCCGTCGGCCCACCGCGCGGCCAAGGACGACGCGATGTCGAGGAAGGGGCCGCAGATCTCCGTGATGGTGGCTTGGGCGACGGCCTCGTAGAGCTGCCTGCCGGCGAGGGAGGAGTCGAGCGGCGGGCGGGAGAGGGCGACCACCGTCGCGGTGTCCAGGCGGCCAGTGACGCCCCACCACCAGTGGACCGCCACGTCCTCGCGAACGAGCTGGCCGGGCAGGCCGGGCGGCAGGTCGTCGGTCGTGGCGACCACCAAGGCCCGTGGGCCGCGGCCCGGCGGCAGACCGGCCTCCTTCGTCACCGCCACCATGCGGCGCAGGAGATGGCCGGTGGCGGACGGCGCGGACTCGCGCCATCCCCGGACCACCACCGGCCTGATCTCGGGCTCGCCGTTCCGGCATCGGACGAGACGGGTGAGCACGTCCCCCTCCTCGTCGCCGTCCGCCATGTCGCCTTGGAGGTTCACCTCCTTCGCGAGACGCTCCAGGAGGCCGGCCAGCGCCTCCGCCTCGGACGGGCCGCCGGCTTGCCGCCCCGGCCCGCCCTGGAGGGGCGGCGGCGCAGGCGAGGCTGACCCGGGCCTCGGCGGCGCCCCCGGTTCTGGCGCCGTCGGCGGCGCGGATCCGAACA
This sequence comes from Streptomyces sp. NBC_00557, assembly GCF_036345995.1. Classification (NCBI taxonomy): domain Bacteria; kingdom Bacillati; phylum Actinomycetota; class Actinomycetes; order Kitasatosporales; family Streptomycetaceae; genus Streptomyces; species Streptomyces sp. NBC_00557. Next base: position 3,904,646 of record NZ_CP107796.1, on the reverse strand, counting down.
GGTCGCCGAGTCCGTCGTCGTAGTCCAGGACCGGGGCGAGGCCGGACCACCGGGCGGTGTCGGGTGCCGCCCGCTGTGAGGGAAGCCAGGCGTCAGCCGTGGGCGGGGCCGCGTCGCCGGTCCCGGCCGGAGGAAGCAGCACGTAGTCGTCCAGCTCGTGCAGCACGTCGTCCAGCAGGTCCTCGCTCGGTGACCCGGGCCCGTCCACCAGCCGTGCGGGCAGCAACAGCAGGCAACTGCGTCCCCGTTCCAGGTCGTGCGCCAGACGGGCGAGCCGGAGCCGGACACCGGGCAGCGCCGTCCGCCCGATCACCGTGGGGTACGTCACGCCTGGCGCTCCACCGTCTGCAGTGCCCGGAAGGTGACCAGGTCGAGGGCGTAACCCTCCTCCCCGTCGTCCAGGACGCCGTGGTTTTCCAGCCTGCGGATGAACTCGGAGGTCTCCTCGATGGTGAGACCGGTGACCGCGGCGATGTCCACATGGGTGGACGCTTCACCGGGCTCCAGGTACTGAACCCAGGTGCCCAGCAGGGCGAGGGTCCGCACGTCGAGTTCAACCCGTTCCAGGTGGCCGCGGGCAGCCTCCTCCCGGTCGTACACGGCCTTGCTCGTCTGCAGGGCCGTCTCCAGGGTCGCCCCGCCCCGGGTCGCCAGATCGATGGTGCGCTCCACCAGATGCGGCCAGCCACCCGTCGCGTCCACCAGGCGGCTCCTCTTGTCCGGGGTGTCGAACGGGCACTCCGGCCACGCCCGAAGACTGTCCACGTTCCACCGCGCAGGCCGTATCACCTCGGTGACCCGCTCGTCGTCGAGTACCGACCGCGCCCGCGGATCCACCAGGGCGATCACCGCACGGTTCTTGTCCTCCCGGGAGATCGCCGTGTACTGGCAGAACCGTTCCAGGGCCTCGGTGAGACTGTCCATGCCCAGGTAGCGGAGGTCGGCGACGACCACGCCCGGCAGCCGGTCTCGGGTGGCCTTGGTCAGGACGTCGACGAGCGTGTCCGGCGCCGCGTTGTAGACGGCGAGCCCGCGCGCCTCGGCGTAGGACCGGACGGCGTCCATGGCCAGCTTCGGCCCGTGCGCCTTGGTGAGGCACACCAGGCGGAGTCCGGGGCTGGTGGCGAGGAACAACTCCTGCTCGGTCAGCGGGCTGTAACGGTGCACCCCCTCGCGGTCCTGCCCGACCAGACGCCGCGAGAACCGCGGGTTGTAGTCGTACGGCAGGCTGAACTCGGTCTGTTCCAGTTCCAGTTCCAGGTCCTCCAGGGTGCCCAGCATGTGCACCACGTTGGGGCTGCGAACCGCGTAACGCCGGTGGTCGCCGACCTGCTGGGTCAGCAACCCCAGGCCGACCATCTCGTCCAGGTAGATCTTCACGTCATTGGCGGTCAGACTGCGGAAGCCGTCCTCCCAGTGCGCCTTCGCCGCGTGCAGGAGTTCATCGGCGTCGTAGCCCCGCTGGAAGCCGTCGGCATGGCTGCGCAGCGCGATCACCAGGGCGAGCACCCGGTAGCGGTCCTCCAGGTTGATGGTGAGCCTCATCCGCTCGGCGATGGATCGGTGCACCTCTGCCGACCGCGTCACGGCCCGGACGTCCTCCTCGGTGACGGTTATCGGCCACTGCGCCGAGCCGACCGGCTTCTCACGCAGCGCGGTGACCAACCGCTCGCAGAAGATCTGCACCAGGCACGCCTGGTAGTTGGTAGCGGCGAGGACTCGCCACACCAGCTCCGCCCGCTCGAAGCGGTACCCGAACGCCGCCATTGGCCCGACGACCAGCCGCTGCGCCTCGGCCGGCTTGAGTGGGCCGATCAGCAGTTCACGGCCATGTGCCAGCGGCACGTTCGACAGCTTGCTGAACCGCTGCACCTGGTGCAGACCGGCGAAGATGACCTTGAAGCGGCGGTCGGTGCTGTCCATCAGCCCCTTCAGCCGCGCCACGTTGGCGAACGTGCCATCGCCGCCTGCGCCGCGCACCGCCTTGGAGTCGGCCGTCAGGAAGGCGTCCGCCTCGTCCGCCAGCACCAGTACTCGCCGGTCCGGATTCTCCTCCAGCCAGCGCCGGACCTGCTCCACGAGCCGGTCCGGCGGCATCGCGGTGGACACCTTCGGCCCCAGGATGCCCACCCGCTTCAGCTCCGCGGCGAGCACCGGCCAGATCCGCTCGGCCGGTTCGGCCTCCCCCACCCCGCGTGCCTTCAGGTCCAGGTAGACGGCCTTGCGCTCCGGGCTCGACGGATAGTCCGCCTCAACCTTGCGGAGCAGCGCCGACTTTCCGAGCTGCCGGCCTCCGTACAGGAAAAGGGCGCCCAGCGGGTTCACGACCTCGGCCATCTCCTCGCTCCGGCCGTAGAAGACCTCCGGCGGCACCAGACCCGCCACGAACGGCGTGTACGGCTTGAACCCTGTCCACGGCAGGGTCACCCGCTGCAGCGCGCGGAAGGAGCGCGGTGACCGGGCCACGACCCAGCCGAAGACGGCAGGGTCCACGACCAGCGCCTGCTGCGACGACGTCCGGGCGTGCATGACCAGCTTGCGGCGGCCCGCCATGCCCAGCGGGTAGAGGTAGAGGATGATGCACGCGCCGGTGTCGTTGCGGTCGAGCAGTTCCAGCGGACTGCGGCCGCGCAGTTCGTCGGTCACCACCAGGATCGTGTAGGTGGAGGCCGCGGAGCCGAGATCCGCGACATAGCCGGGCGCGCTCTCGTCGGCGCGCAGCTTGGCGCTGAGCCGGAGGATGCCGCGCACCTGGCGCTGGTCGTCGCGGGAGGGCGGACGGCCCTCGAGCCCCAGCAGACGCAGCACGGTCGGCACGTGCTTCTGCCACTCCGCGCCGCGGGTCGTTGGCCTGCCGAGTGCGTCCCAGGATTCCAGGCCGGCCAGCGCCGTGTCGGTCAGCGGCTCCCCGTCCGCGTAGGCATCCGCCCACGGACGTGCCGAAACGCCCTGCTGACCCGACTTGACGGGGGTGACGATCTCCAGCCCGGCGACGAAACGTTCCAGATCCTCTCCCGGCGCCTCGCCGCTCCACTCCGGCAGGCTGTCGCCCTTGCGCAGCAGCGCCAGGCACTCCTCCGCGGTGACGGTGTCGCCCGCTTCCAGCAGACCGTGGATACGGTCACGGTCCTTCTCGGACAGGTTCATCGACTCCAGTTGGCCGCGCAGCCTGCGCACATGCGCCTGCACTCGGTCCTCGAGCTCGGCCTCCAGACGGCGGATCCGCTCGACCGTGGTGCGGAAGGCTCCCTCGGGGACGGCCCGCTCCAACTGCTCCAGACGTCCCACCAGGTCGCGTTCGGTGACCACGTCCAGGTTCTGCTGGGTGCGCAGCTCCGCGAGCAGCCCTGACGCCACACGGTGCCGCTCTGCCCGGATCGACGACCAGCGCGCCCACTGCGTGTCGCGCCGCACCCGCCAGTCGACCGGCAGCATTCCGTCGTCCGTTCCGACGGCGGGGACGAGCCCTTGGCCGAGAGCCTCGACCAGGGCGTCCGCGAGGTGCAGGTCGCCGCGCTCGGCGTAGGCGAGGAGCACGGACGGTACGTCCACCGGCCCGAGCAACGCGCCCATCGCCTCGACGAACCCGGGAGCGGCCGGATCCGGCTTGCCCTCGGGGGTGCGCGGCAGGTCGGGGGAGGCGAGCAGCGCCTCGGCGGCGGGGCGCAGCGCCCGAGAGAAGGCGGGCACCGACCCGTACCCGTCCGAACCGTATTCCTTTCCGTCCTCCGTCTCGTCCGAGCCCTCGAGGATGATTTTCCGGGGGCCCGTGGCGGACGGCGCGTCCTGGCCCTCGAGCCAGCACCGCAGGCGCAGCAGCGCCGCGCCTTCCACGCCGGGGGGCGGTTCCTCCTCCCTGACCTGTGCCAGGGCGTGGCCCAGGTCCGTCACCGTGTCGCTGCGTTCCTCGACCTCCGACGCGGCCAGGGCGCGCGCCTGGACCAGCAGGGTGACCACCTGGTCGATGCGGCTGATCAGGGATCGCCGGGCCTTCGCCTCGATCGGCACCTTGGCCTGCTTCGGGGTGCGGATCGCCGCGTCGGCCTCCTCGATCATCCGTTCCGCCGCGTCACGCTTGCTGAACACCCGCCAGGCGTCGTCCAGCACGGACCGCTCGGCGGCGCCGGAGGCCCAGTTCTCGATCGCCCGCAGGGCGAAACCGAGCGGCTGGTCGTGGCGCATCAGCAGGTTCTGCACCTGGGTGGCGCGCGCGTAGCCGATCCTGAGCTTCGGCACCTCCTCCCGGAGCCGTGCAGCCTCCTGGGCAACCTTGGTGCGGGTGAGCGAGGGGTTCGTGTCGACGGAGAACCGCAGGGCCGCCGGGTCCAGCGGCTGGAAACGCTTCAGGATGTCGAGCGCGCACTCCAGCAGGTGGCGCCAGGGACCGGGGAGAGAGGCGCAAGGGTCGCACTGCAGCAGCACGTCGTTCGGGTGGCCCGCGACGAGTCCCGCCCGGACGGAGGCGACCGCGGCCACCATCAGTGCGGGGCGGTCGCTCTGGAGCTGCTCCAGGTCGGGGCCGAAACGGGAGATCACCGCGGTGCCGTCCTCCGGCAGGACGGTGGCGAAGGCAGCGTCGGCGAAGGCGAGGCAATCGGCACGGTAGGAGGGTTCCCCGGAGCCGACGGTCATCCAGTACGCCTCCTGGAAACGGCCGGCCTGCACCAGACGCTCCACCGGGGAGACGGAAGGGCCCTCCGGGGACAGCGGGTTCCCCTGCCAGACGAGGGGTCCCTTCGTGTCCGCTTCGTCCGCCTCCCCCGATGCCGGGTCGACAGGCGTGTGAGGGGAAACCGTCACGGCGGCTGTCTCGGGCCCGGTCCCGTCGGTTCCCCCGGTGCCGGTCCTCGGCGGCTCGGGCATCCTCCGCCGGGAGGACGGCTCCGTCGACACGCGGCTGTCCGGCCGGGGGCACGCCTCCTCCGGGGCGTCCTCGGGCGTCAGGGCCGGTTCCACGGCGGGCGTCGCCGTGGCCGACGTGAACGGGGCGGCCGGCTCGGGCGTCACGGGCAGCTCGGGCGGCTCAGCCAGGTCGAGCGGCCCGGGGCCGGTCGCCGAGGCCGCCTCCTCCTCCCCATCATCCGGCTGCGCACCTCCGCGCGAGGGCGTCTGCCCTGCGGCTTCGTCTTCCGTTCGGGGCGACGGCACCCGGACCGCGTCCGCGTCGGCCTCCGGGTCGGTCCCGACCGCCTCCCCTCCCAGCTCCGCGATCTGCTCGTCCAGAGCCCGCAGCGCTTGCCGCATGGGGTCTACGTGCGACCCTCCACCGGTCTGCTCGATCATCCGCAGGGTCGCCAGCAGCCCCTTCCGCTGTTCCTGCAGCGTGGCGATACGGCTCGCCCGCTCACCCGCCCTCTGCTCCTCGGCGCGCAGATCGTCGACAACCCGCTGCAGCTGCGACCACCCGCTGTCCTCCGGCCATCCCCGGCCGACCTTCTGCGCCGCTTGCGCGGCAGTCGCTCGCTCGTTGTTCCATTCGGCCACACGTGCCAGCACGCTGTCCGGAACGGCACGTCCGTCGTCCACGTCCTCAGCTGTGGACCGCAACAGGCCGCTGAGCTCCTCTGCCTTCGGACGAAGCCTTCCTAGCGTCTTCTCCAGGACCGACGCCGTAACCGGATCGGAAAGGGCCGTCATCTCCTGTCCGCACTGGCCGCTCTCGCTGCCTGCTTCGGCCACGGCCCCTCCCCCGTTGCTCTTCTCCCGCAGAGACATTTCCTGATCCGCTTCTGGATCAGGCCCGTCAACCGATTTGGCTGCTGCTTCGGCAAACCGCGTCCAGTGCTCCTCCACCATCGCCTGCCGAGGCGTTCCCTCCTCCGAAGCGAGCGCGTGGAGCGTCAACGTGGCCAGCACCGGCGGAAGTGCGGCGAACAGCGCCTCGAAAACCTCGGGGTCCGCCCCCTCGAAGCCCTCTGCGGGCAGGTCCTCACGGGCGGCCAGCACATCGCCGGCGAACTTCGCCGCGGCCTCCGCCACGAACCTGACGTCGCGCACATTGGCACGGCCCAACCAGGCGCGCGCGGCAAGAAGTTCACGCTTGCCGTACCGAACCGACCTGCTGGGAGAGGGGACCTTCGCCAAATGCGGCAAGGGACCCGGAACACAGAGAAGTTCACGCAGCCCGACATCGTCGAGCCCGCACAGCCAGGCCTTCAGGTCCCCACCCGATCTCCCCATGACGGGATGATGCCAGAGCATGACGATTGAGCCAATCCGCAGGCACGAATCATTGCAGGTGGGAGGGGCACTCAAGCGGAATTGGATTCTCCGCTCGTGGTTGTTGGCGCGCCCGGGGCCTTCACGCCGGGCGACGTGCGCCCGGAGCTCACCAGGGCACGTGGAGGGCGCGGCGCGGGCGAGGCCGTCGCCAGTGTGCAGGCATGAACCACTTCGGCTTCCACATCGAGGACACGGCGGCCACCTACGAGGCCCTGGTGGCCGCCGGCCTTCCGAAACCGGCCGCATGCCTCACCGAACGCCGACCAGACGTTCATCAGCGGGCCCGGACGGTCCCAGGACGGGGGCAGCACCCACGTGAACAGGTCCCGGAACCGCCCGGATCAGATCAGTCGGCCAGCCGGTTGACGGCACCGGCGGTGATGCCCTCCATGTAGCCGGGGTCGTCGCTGGGCTGACCGGTGAGTTCGACGATGCCGAACCGGTGGCCGCTGCGGATCACCGCGACGCCGCCGGCAACCTTGCCGTCGCCGCTGAAGGCCGGGTACCAACTTCCCTCGCCGGCCTTGACGGTGATCGTGTGCCCCTTGCCGTAGTACCAGTGACCCCGCGGCTCGTTCTGGCAGCCGCGCACCAGCTTGTCGAGCTGCTTCGCGTACGAGGCCGCCGATGCGCCGGTGGCACCGTCCGCGACGGATTCGGTCAGCAAGGTGCCTTTGGTGTCGAAGGTCCAGGTCACGTCGGCATAGGCGGCGGCCTTCCCCTTGGTCAGCTCGCGCATCGTCTCCTCGCCGGAGCATGCCGAGAGAGCTTGCTTCCCGGTCAGGTCCACCGTCGCGCGGACCGGCGCCAGGCCCTGCTGGAAGAAGTCGTCACTCTGCATCAGGGCGGCGGAACCGAGGCCGGGTCCGGCAGCAGCGGCGGCAAGGGCGGTCGCCGGCCGGCTCGCAGAACTCGTGTCCGCGCCGGCGGCGGGAAGCGCGCCGATGCCGACCGCCATCAGGGCGGCACCGACGGCGGCGGCTGTTCCTGCGGTACGGCCGCGACGCGCGGACTTCCTGCGGGCTGCCTGGTTGTCGGACATCTCATCTCCTGTCTGGTCGCGACGCGGTTGGCGTCGTCGTACATCTGGGAGATGCCGGGGGCAGCGGAGATGTTGGATCGCGATCTCCGCGATCGATGTGACCCGTATCACGTCCACTGGTGGGGCGGGGACGGTCTCAGAGCCGTGTCACGGCCGCACGGACGATCCGCGTCATCGCAGCCGTGTCCAGGCAGGCATCGATCTCCAGGACCCCGTAGTGCGTGCCGTTGCGGAGTACGGCGACGCCTCCACACGGCTCCTTGCCTCGTGGCGCGGTCCCCGTGGTGTTCAGGTCGCCGCCGTACACACCCATCCAACTCGCGGTGATGTCCGCAGCGACGTCGATCGTGTGCGTCGGCCCGTAGACCCAGTGGGTGGCGGGCTCGCTCTGGCACGGCACTTCCTCCAGCAGCAGGCGTTCCGCGTAGTTCTGAGCCAGTGCGCGGCTGCCGGCGTCGTCGGCGACCTCGCGTGCGACCTGGTCGTCGATGTCCGCCGCCTCGGTAGGGTCGCCGGGGCCTGTGTCCTTGCTCGTCACCAAGCCGCGGAAGTGCGCGCCGTACGCTCCCAGCGTCTCACCGAGGGTCTTCTCGCCGGTGCAGGTCGCGTTGGCGTAGTTGCCGTCTCCGACGCGATCCCGCACGTAGATGCGCTTGGAGAGACCCACCTTCCGGAACTCGGCCGCCGTCAGCAAGTGCCGGTTCGTCATGGGTCCGCTCGCGGGCCTCGGCGCCGGAGAGCCGTTGCCCGGCGAGGACGCCGCAGCGCCTGGCGTCCCCCTCGGGGTGGCCGGAGCAGAGGGCGCGGGCAGGACGAACCGACCGGTCAGCAGGCCGAGTCCGATGGCTACCGCCAGGATGACGGCGATCGTCCGAGGACGCACGGCAGCACCTCCCGGCCCGCGGTCGAGCTGATGCACACGTGAGAGCGGGAAGCCGGGGCGTCTCAGAGGCCACCGCCGAGGCGGTCCCGCATGAAGCGGCGGGCCTGATGGATGCGGTCCTTGACCGTGCCCAGAGGAGCGCCGGTGATCTCGGCGACCTGAAGATAGGTCAGGTCTCCGAGATCGCGGAGCACGAAGGACTCCACCAGGGCCGGGTGCCGCTCCTCCAGTGCGGCCAGCGACTCCATCAGGTCCAGGCGGGTCCCCGCGATGACGCTCGTCGTCCGTGGATCGGCACCGTCGGGAACGACGGCATGACTGTCCTCCGCGCGTCGGCGCATCGAGCGATACGTGGACCTGGCGGCGTTCGAGGCGATCACCGTCACCCAGCCGAGGAACGAGCCCCGCCCGGTGTACTCGTGCAGATGCGTGCTGATGGACAACAGGGCGTCCTGCGCGGCCTCTTCGGCGTCGGCGTGGTGCGGAAGAAACCGGGCGCAGCGGCGCAGCACGGTGGGCCGAAGCCTCACGAGGAGGCGGTCCAGGGACGCCCGGTCACCTGCCTGGGCAGACGCCACGAGGTGCGTCAGCTCATCCTCCTCGAGCACCCTGCTGTCCCCCCGCTATCGTCCGACCTGGACCCCACTGGGTCGCACGGAGGTTCCCGACCACCGCCGGCCCCATCCGCCACATCGCCCCGGGAAAAATGTTGCCACATGCAGAAGCTAGGTCGTTATCTCCTCGAGGACAGGCTGGGAGCCGGTTCGTTCGCCACCGTCTGGAAGGCATACGACCCCGAGCTCGACACCGATGTCGCGGTCAAGGTGCTGGCCGACAACTGGGCGTCGAACGCCGATGTACGGCAGCGCTTCCTGGCGGAGGCGAGGCTGCTCCGCAGGATCTCCAGCCCACGTGTCGTGCGCGTTCACGACGTCGGCGTCCAGGACGACCGGCCGTACTTCGTCATGGACTACGTCCGAGGCGGCACGCTGGCCGAGAAGACGGGGCACTGCCGGGCCGCGGAGGCGCTCCGGCTCGCGGCCGAGGCCGGGTACGCGGTTCAGGTGCTCCATGACGCGGGCGTCGTCCACCGCGACATCAAGCCGTCGAACCTCCTGCTCGACACCGGCCGCACGCCTGCCGCCGTACTTGTCGCGGACCTCGGCAGCGCGAAGCGACTGGCCGACGCGTCGGGGCTGACAGTCACCACCGGCACTCCCGCGTACATGGCGCCCGAACAGGCCTTCCAGACAGGCGGGTTCGACGGCCGGGCCGATGTGTACGCCCTCGGTGTCGTCGCGTTCGAGTTGCTGACCGGACGCAAGCCGTTCGGGTCGGGCGGTCGCACCGTCCTTGTGACGCAGCAGGCGTCGACGACGTCGTTGCCGTCCCTTCCCAGGGAGCTGGGGGTTCCGGACGGCATCGAAGCACTGCTTCGCGCCGCGCTGTCCGTTGACCCTGACGAACGACCGCAGACGGCACAGGCGTTCGCGGACGCGCTGCTGTCACGGGAGGGAGAGGAGTGGGCGCCGGTCAGGTCTTCGGGGCCGACGCCCCTGACGGTCTGGCTGGCGGCGGTCGTCGTGTTCCTGACGACAGCGGTGCTGACCTGGTTGTCCCGCTGAACTTGCGGGTACTGTCCGCCTCGGTGCCTTCGGCCTACCGGGGAGACATCGCTGCCCGCGGTGCACTGCTGGGCGAGCGGGCGCACTGCACCGGCCGCGCCGCAGCGCGACGTACCGGTGGGCGACGCTCCCGCCCGCCGACCTGTACTCGTACCCGACACGGGAGAGCCGGCCGCTCATGGCCGAGCCGTCGGAACCGGGCAGCTTCTGGCCGTACGGCCTGGGCCATGACAACGAAGGGCATCGTCAAGCTCGACCGGAACGAGTACGCCGCGCTCCAGCAGATCGTCAAGGCCAAGGGCGACATCAGTGCGGCCCCGCAGCTGACCCGTGCCCCGCGCTTCGTGAACAACCCACAGGCCGTGCAGAAGGCCTTGGACATCTACAACGGGACCTATCCGTCATGACGTACAACTTCCTCACCGTAGAGCCTTTGAGCGTCGACGTTGCCCCTGCGGTACTTGCGCAGTGTCTGAACGTCCGTGTGCAGGAGATCGACGTCGCTGACGAGGACACTGACCAGGAGCTGCGCAACTGGGATGCCTTGGTGTTCTGCGACAAGGTCACGGTGCTGGGTGACGTGTCCGCGTCCCTGGACATCTATGTCCAGGAGTCCGTGCAACCGCAACCCAGCGAGCGCGACCTGGCGTCCGTCTTCGCCCGGGCGGCAGACACCGTGGTTCTCTTCCCCGCCGAAGAAGCGCCGCCGAGTGCGTACTGGCTGGCCGGGGAAGACGGTCTGGTCACGCGAGCACGCCTGTACGGTTCCGACGACGGACCTCGTTACACGATCGACCGGGTGGAGGATCCCGTCGGCCGACTGCCGCATGTCACGGTGGCCCGGATTCCGGAAGTGGTCCGCGAACTGAAGATCGCAACGCCACTCGCCGACGCCTTCGCCGCGTACCTGCGACGCATGCACCCGGACGAGGCCGGCACCTTGGGATCGCCGGCCTGGACGGCGAGCGATCGCCTCGGTGCGTGGGAAAAACTCGTCCGCCAGATGGAAGCCGCGTGGGCGCCTTCCGCTTGGTATCCCTCGGACCTCTACGGTGAACGCCTCGAAGTGCGCGACGAACTGGAGCAAGTCCGCACTCGACTCCCGCAGGACCTTACTGTCTTGCTCCGGGACTCTCTTGCGCCTCTGGACGCCCTCTTCGCCGAGCTGACAGTCGATGACACCGGCGGTCTGCTCCGCAAGGAGCTTCTTCCGGCGGAGGGCGCCGCCTCGTCCCACGGATGGTGGTGGGACCGCCGCCCTGAACCTCTGCCCTGGTGATACGACGGACCGGTGGCGCCGGCTGCGGTCCAGCCTGGCCGGACCCGGTCTTGAGACGTTCCGGGCGTGCCTTTGGCTCCGAGATGCGCCGACGGCGCTGCGCGATGCGGTACTACGCGACCTGCCGGAAGCTGTGGCTTCTGCGCGCCGGTGAGCTTGCTGATCAATCGCACAAACAAGGTCCAGGTCTCTGACCTGGGCCTTCACTCTGGAGCGGGTGACGAGAATCGAACTCGCGCTCTCAGCTTGGGAAGCGACGGCGCTGGACTGGTCACTAGGTCTATGACCTGCGCAGATGGCATTTACTCGGCCGGTCGTGCGGGTCGGATCGCACCGCTGTTGACCGTGGTTGTCCGCTCTTACGGGCACGCTATGGGCACGGCGCGCGAAGACTGCTGGTCACGGTGCGTTCTCGGACGAGCACGGTGTCGAGCCGGACTCGGTCGGACGTCCAGTCGGGGAACGCCTTCGCACGTGCACAGAGACTGCTGGCGCGTGATTGTCAGTGGCCGGCCTTAGTGTGCCCGCGTGACGACATTTCGATCCGGCTTCACGCTCTGGAAACTCGTCCAGACGGCACGGGAACTGACTGAGGACGCGCGCGTCCGGGAGCGCGTCGATGCGGTGCTGCACATCATGGGCGGCTTCGGTGGGACGTACGGCAAGGGCAGGCCGCTGGTGAACGCCTTGGAGGACGTGGCCCAAGAGGCCATCCTCCAAGGCGACTTCGCATTCGCCCAGCGCTTTCAGCGCTTCGCCGCCTATGCCGGAGGCGAACTGTTCCTTGACATCCTTGAGAACTACTACGACGACGAAGCCCGACAGCGCAGCGAGAAACACATGCGCAGGATGGCCGCACTGGGTGCGGACAGGGCGGTCGCCGCCCTTGACGTCCTGTGCCGCGACAAGCCCGGCGCAAGCGCCGCCGACGCCCGTGACCTCTTTCGCGGCATAGCCCAGTCCGTCGACTACCTGGGCCTCGGGGACGGCGAGGGCGGTATCCGGCTCTCCACCAAGGAGGCGAGGCGACTCCAGGAATACGGACACATGGAGATGGTGCTCCGCAACCTGCCCCGGCCCGCCTCCGCCGAGGCCGCCCGGATGATGAGCGACGTCCTGGCTGATGTCGATGCCGGCATGCTGGCCCAGTTACTCGAACTGCGGGCCAGGCAGGTCGGCCTGGCGGCCCTGCGTACCGCGGTGGAGGATCCGGGCAGCTCCGAGAGTGCCCTCCATGGCTGTCTGAAGAACCAGGAATGGATCTTCGGCGGGGCCTACGTGGCCGAGCTGGCACGCCGGCAGTACACCCCGGACGCCATCCTTGACATCCCGCTCCTGCGCGGCGACGGCTCCCTGCACGTGGTGGAGCTCAAGCGCGCCAACATCAAGGACCTGGTTGTACGACGCTCCGGCCACCTCATGTTGGGCGCCCCGGCGCACCGCGCGGTCTCCCAGGCGCAGAACTACCTCCGGGCCATGGACGAGAACCGCCCGAGCATCCTGGCCGAGCACGGAGTCGACACCCGCCGGGCGTCGGCGACCGTCGTGATCGGACACTCACGCTACGTGACCGGGGACGTCACCTCCCAGGAGATCGCGGAGACGCTGCGAACCTACAACACACACCAGGCGCGCATAGAAGTGATCACATACGAGACCCTGCTGGATTCAGCCTCTCGCATGCTGGCTCTGTCATCGGCACGGCAGGACGCAGACCCCGGCCCGGACGAGGAGTCCGCCGCATGACCGACACACCCGCGATCGAACCGCTCCTGGCCCGCTTGTGCGGCGGTGAGATCACCGACAAGGACTACGTCGGATACTTCATGAACGAGTACGGAGAGGAACTCGTGTTCGCCCAGCGTCGGGGTGAGAAAACCGCTCGGCTCTGGCACAGCGACGCGGACTGGAAGATGTTCCTCGTCGGTGACCACTCGATTCGGCTCGACGGCCCGATGGACGGGATGATCACCGTTGCGGACCTGATCATCAACCGCGAGGAGGCGACATGGCTGTCCTCCTGCCTCGCCGCTTCCCGCCATCTACGGCAGGGACGGACCTGACCACGCACCGTGCTGAGGCGTCAACGGACGGGCCTGGCTCAGCGGAGGCGGCCAGGCCCCTGCACATGAGCCCTGCTCTGCCCAGGATGTCCTCCACCCCGCCGTCCGTGACGTGGTCGCCCGCGGCCAGGGTGGTCGTCGTCTGCAGGTACGGCATCGCCGGTAACGTCGGCGAGCTTGGTCACGCTGCGTGAGGCCGACAATCGAAGCGGGCAGGAGGCCGCTCGGGTACTCCCTGGCGACCTTCCGCTCTGATGCGGGCTCCTTCGCGGTCAAGTGACCGCCTCCGCAAAAGATTTGAATCCACCCACTGCGAGGTGCGGTGTGGGGCGGGTGCCCGGTGTTGTCCGGGAAGGGCGGGCTGAGGGCTCAAGACCGTGCGAACCTCTCGCTCAGCTACGTCAAAGAGCAGGTCAGCGCCGTGTTGCGATGCGGGCGGCTTGCCGCCTCAGAACTCGTGCCCTCCGCGTGCCCAATCGTCGACGGCGGGAGGCCCGCTAAACGCAGGGACGGCTCATCAATAAACAAGCCCCAGGCCACTGACCTGGGGCTTCAAGAAGAGCGGGTGACGAGAATCGAACTCGCGCTCTCAGCTTGGGAAGCGACGGCGCTTCGAGGCCGACACTGCTATGACCTGGGGGTACGTCGCATCTAGTACGGTGGCATGGGCTGGTTCTGTACCGCTGTTCACCGTGGTTACCCGGTCTTATGGGCACGCGTTGGGCACGAGCCTGCACAGGGATTCTCTGCGGAGACGCAACTGGTCCGTTGTGGTGCTGTCCCTCGGGCATGAATTGCCGCTACACATTGGCTTGGCAGATGCACACGCCCGCGACAGCTTTGGCTGCTGGGCCGGGCGACGGCACGATGGACGGGTTTAGCCTGCTGCGAGTGCTGTCCTCTGCCTCCTAGGCGAAACGACTTGCCCATCCTGACACGAAAAGTGGAACGGCACCATCGACCGCTGCGCGCGGGACGCTGGAAGGGCGCACAGCTGGTTGATTGCTATCAGCCGTCATTTACGACACTGGCCAGGTACTCGGCGATGAGACTGTTCGGTAGGCGCCCCCTGGAACTGACAGGACGCCCGCTGGACTTAGCCCATCGTCGTACTTTCTCCGGAGTAACATCAAGCGTGGCACTGGCGGGATTCTGTGCAGCGGGTTCTTCTGTCTCAGGGGGGCACACCCGACTGTCGGGGACGGAAAACTTGGTGGCTGAAGGGAGGCCGCTTTCAAGAACGTTGGCGAAGGTGCGCAGACGGGCAGCGACAAGTTGAGGCGCAGCCGTCGATGTGTATTCGCCGTTCTTTGCTTTAATGGAGGCTGCGATTAGCGGGTTAGCCAGAAGGTCGAGGGCATTCTCGATCTCATCAGGGCTAAGAGGGACTCTCTCGCTTCCCTTGCTCATGCGCCAGATGTCGCGATTAGTCAGTGCGCCTTCGTTGAAGGCAATGTCATTTTTGTCGTTTCCACTTTCCCAGAGCGCATCGGAGACCTGACTGATGGCCTCAAGGCTCCGTGTGGCGGCGGTCCACATTGACTCTGCTGAATCGGAGAAGATAAGGTTGAACAATTCTTGCGGAAAGAGGCGAGTGTGCACCGAACGACTGAGCCAGTCTGCGATGTCACTGGCGGAGACCAGGGGGATGCATTTACTTTTCGCCCATTGGGGAAGGCGGCCCCCGAATCCCGGACCCACTACAATTACGCGTTCCGCCTTGTGTTTCTTTCGATGGTCCTCCAAAGCGTCGAACTTGATATCATTTTCGTGGATTGTGCCAGCCGAATCCGTCTTGACCTCGACGATTACACGACACCGCCTCGTCGGTGAAATCCAGAACGTCAAGACCAAATCGGTTTTTCCAGGGCCGCCGTGCCGTTCGACTTCGAGCCCCAAAAGATTGAAAGAAGCTTCAATGGCGTCCTCGAAACTGCGAGGATTGGCGCTGTCGCAAGATGACCTGAGGACTTCTGCCGCATGTACGACGAGATCATCCTCCATAGCGTCAGGCGCTTGCTCGCGTGAGGGCCCATGAGGCGATGAAGAGGAGACATTCTTCCGTTCCAGGAGGGGAACGGAGTCGTGGAATAGCTCACCCAGCGGAGTGATCCGATATCTCGTATGACCGATTCGCTCGATGAGTTCCGTATCGCTCAAGAGTGCAAGTCGCCGAGTCAATTCTGCACGGGACAGGCGGTGGTTAGGAAAATTGGTGGTCAGCCAACGCAGAAGTGCCCCGGTTTCCGTTTCCTCGCGTAGGCCAGATAGGATTTCGCCAACCAGTGTCACTTTGGCGTGAAGGATGCGCACCAGGTCAACTGGGTTCCCTGAGGTAATCCATTCGGTGGCTAGAGCTGTCGGCGCGAAGGTGTGCATGCCGATCTGCTCAAGGAGATCCAAGGCCCTGAGGGTCCAAAGAGTCTGCTCGGCTGATGACTCCTTGACTGCAAGTTGCTCGACGCACTGTCGAACATAGTCGTCTTTGGTGGTCTGGGGTGATGCCAGGTCGGTGAGAAAGCGGATATTCTCCAGCGAGCAACCACCGGCGAGGTATCCCCACTGGGGTTTACGGGTTGCCAGTGTGCCCTGGTCATGTCTACCTAGTTCTGCGAGTACAAGAGGCCCTGCAGGTTTTAGCTCGGGCGCGTCCTGATAGATGTTGGAGAATCCCGGGATCTCATTAGTCTGCGCCAAATGAAGCTTGGTACACAGTGAATTTCCCAGATCAGTCAGAACTACCTGATTGTGACTCCACAATTCGGCAAGGCCGGCAGCGCGAAACCAACTAGAACGTCGACGCACTTGGTCGAGGGTGTTCCACTTCAGCCCATAAGACGTAGCAGCTGCCACGTTTAGATCGGTGTGGCTCTTCCCTGGGCCGATCTCGCGCAGCATCTCCCCAACGAAGCGTACATTGGCGTGAAACGTTGCAATTAGGTAGTTGCTATCCTTGAGGTCGAGGAAAATGCGGGCTTCGTTGGTCAGATGTAGTGTGTCACCCTTCTTAGCGATGAGTCCGCAGGAGCCGAGGCTGTGGACGGCTGCCTTGATTGTCGTCCTTACCCCGCCGACGGGCCACGTGAACGGCCTCTCCAGCACCTCGTCACCATTGATGTCAAGTAGCAGACTGTGCAGGTTCTCGATCATTTGCTCTACGTTCCCTGGGACCCACGGGATGGAGCTGGATCGCTGAGTCCATTTGCGAGGAGTCGGAAAAGTGTGATTTCCATTTCCAGCGTCGAGCATCGCTTCCCCGCATTCAATAAATTCATGAAAGGAATGAATACTCTAGCTTCTTCGTTGCGGCGGGGTATCGCATTGCCCTGTTAATGACGAAAGGTGGCATCTATTGATCATTTTGATTCGAATATTGCCTGCTATGTTTTTATTTAGGTCGAGCGGTGTAGATTGCCAATTTCTCGTGGCAGGCATTGCTATGAGGCTCACCACATGGACATCAACGAGAAGTGCGAGGTCGTCGAGCCATCCCCGCACGGTTCAGGGTGAGTCGTCGGCTCTGATCGGCAAGCGCCGCTGTCGTCGAGGAGGGGCAGCGCTCCCCAATGGGGACCCGCCTGGCACAGCGCTGCCAGCAAGGCTGGAGGACGTTCGCAGACGGTTCAGGTCGCTGGCCAGGGCCTCGGGGCGGGCTACGTTTGGGCTATCCCCGGGGGCGACGCGGATGGTCGAGTGAGACCTGAGGACCGCCCGCGAGGTAGCGGTGAAGGGCGCTCACGGCGGTGTGCACGAACTCCTCTTGAGTCAGGGCCCGGGATCAGGCGGCGACGGCCTTGTCGGCGCGGGCCTGCGCGGCCAGACTGATGCCCGGTGTAGGCGAGGGCGTGGACGCACCTTGTACTTTTCGGGGCCCTAGCGCACCAGGGCATCGTGGTGCGCTAGGACAGTTCCGTTGCCAGAAGGCGGAGCACCGGGACGAGTTCGGGGTGATCACCGCGTGATGCCGATTGCAGTAGCTCGGTGATAACGATGATTTGGGCGATGCGCCCGGGCTCCGTCTTGAGTACGGGGAAGTTATCGCGGACTCGGTGGGCGAAGGCGGGGGTGAGCAGGGAGTAGGCCAGCAGCATGGCGACGTCATAGCCGACCGGTGCCAGGCCAAAGCCTTCCCAGTCGAGCAGGTAGGGGGTGGTGGTCGTCAGGTTGGCGGTGTGCAGGTCTCCGTGGGCGGTCGCCCAGTCCGTGATACGGGGGCCAGGAATGTCGAGGAAGCGTGGGACGGTGCGGTCCACCCACTCCTGCCGTACGGCCACGCGGTCCGTGGGGGCAGCATGTACGTGGTCGAGGTCCGCGCGGAGGGACTCCCACCAGGAGGTTGGCGGGGCCAAGGCTGCGCGCAGGACCGGGCTAGGGGAGCAGACACGTTCGGTGACGTACTCGTGCAGCTCGGCACGGTAGGCGTAACCGTCGCTGTTTGACTGTGTGATGTCGTGCAGCAGGGGTTTGTGAACGCGTCCGTCGAAGACTGCGGCCGCATGGCGGTTGCCCTCCCAGATTTTCCCAGCCCCCTTGTCCTGCGGTGCGGAGAGCAGCCTCAGCCAGCAGGCGCCCCGTCCTGGGTGCTCGGTACGGCTGCTGAGGGTGCGGCCGTGCCAGCCCCAGAACTCGGGGCCGGCGATCGTTACACCCAGTGTCTCCGCAGACCGAGTGAAGGCTCTGCGCATGCGCTGCTGATCCGTGAGGTCAGGTGGCGGCGAGTACATCCAGCACCTTTCGCAGCGTGGGGGTCGGAATGGCCGGGCTTCGTAGGGCGGCTTGGGCTTCGGCCCAGTGTGCCGGGGTGGAGGCGGAGAGCAGAATCCGTGTCACTCCGGGGCATGATGCCGCCGCCAGCAGGCATGCCTGGGCCGTGGTGAGGTGCGGGGCCAGAAGTGCGGAGAGTTCGAGGGTGACCAGGCGCGGCAGCTCGCCGCCGAACAGAGGCGCTGAGGCGTACACCTGCCATCCGAGTTCCGCCGCCTGAGCGATGGGGCCCTCCTCGCCCAGAGCTTGGGTGAACGCGGTTGCGGTGACCAGGGATACGGGCAGTTGGATGGCTCTCAGGTGGTGGTGTTCCGTGCCGGCGGCTTCGGAGGCCAATTGGTGCAGGGCGGGGATGGCCAGGGTGCCGGTGTCGAAGCCGTCCCAGGTGGCGACGCCGTAGGCGGTCAGGGTGCCGACCGCTGCTTCTGCTTCGAGGGCGGTGAAGGCGGCGCGCAGGGCTTCGTACGGGTCGCTGGCGGAGTGCTCGGGGTTGTGGGCGAAGACGAGGTCGAGGCGGTCGCGGCCGAGTTCGGTGCGGTTGAGGGCGCACTGCCAGTGGACGTACGGGGTGCTCAGGCAGTGGCCGCGTTCTGCGTCCTCGAGGGTGAGGGCCCTGTCGGAAAGGGCATCCTTGGTGGCCTGAGCGGTCAGGAATCCGACCTTGGTCGAAACCGGGATCGGGTGCCGGGCGAGCGCGGGGGCGAGCAGCGACTGGGCCCGGCCGTCGAGGTAGTTGGGCGCTGTGTCGATCCACGCGTCGGCCGGGCTGGTGGCTGCGCGGACGACGGCTTCGTTCAGTACGGAAGGGCGGATGCGATACGTGCCCAGCCCCAGAGCCGCTGTCCTCATCGCCCGTCTCCTTCCACTGTGATCGCTTGGCCGTCCTTCAGCTCCGAGGCGATGGCAGCGATCTCTGCGACTGGCAGGCCGGTTGCTGTGGCCAGTTCGCCGAGGGACACGGTGCTGGGTGCGGCGGACAGCAGGTGCTGGAGGAGGGGCCGGACTTCCTCAGCCATCTCCCACTCGTTGTCGCAGGCTCGGAAGATCACGCTGTCCGTGTTGGCCGCAGGTTCCAGGCGAGATCGTGTGGTGGTCAGCCTGATGCGGAGGTCCGGGTCTGCGGGGATGCCGGTGATGTGGGGCAGGCTCGGCCGCAGACGGGTGAGGTCGGTGCCGTCGCGCATCGCCGTGTACCGGTCGACGAGATCCGAGTTTTCCAGGGCGGTGGTGACTTCCTTGCGCAGCCGTTCAAGGTAGGCCGTCTGCTGGGTGGCTGGTGCGTGGACGGGCAGGTCCTCGCGCAGGACGTCGTGGCGGCGCAGGTCATCGGCGAGCCAGGACAGGAGCTGGGCGCCGGTGGCGCTCTGGATGCCGAAGGTGAGGTGGAGGGAGTGTTCGCCTTCGGAGGCGGCCACCGAGTGCCACCAGCCGCGCGGAAGGTAGAGCAGGTCACCCGGGCGCAGGACCAGCTCCGTGATCGGCTGCTCCGGCGGTGGTTCGGGCTCGTCGGTGTCCTTGTACATAGGAGCGGTGCGGGTGGGGCCGTACAGCTTCCAGCGTTTGGCGCCGTCGATCTGGATGACGATCACCTCGTGGTCGTCCCAGTGCACGCCGAAGCCCTCGCGGGCGGTCCATGAGGCGTACAGGTTGGTCTGCACTCCGGTGCGCAGCCAGTGCTCCAGCTCCATCGCGGCGCGGCCGACGGGCGGGTGGAGTTCGTCGACGGCGTCGATGACCAGGGAGGCGCCCTCGGCGAGGCGGGCGTGCAGTTCGCTTGGGTGCAGGCGGTGCCAGACGGTGTGCCGGCGGGTGGTGACCGGGGCGGTGTAGCGGTGGGCGGGCAGCATCTCGCCGTCTGCGGAGAGGCGGAAGCGGGGCGGTTCCAGGCGGTGGGTGGCCAGGATGGTGTTGACGTCGTCCCATGTGATCAGGCTGCCGGGGTTGGTGATGGCGGCCGGGACGTGGCGGTGGTGGCGGTGGAGCACCTGGGCCAGGAACTCGTCCTGGCCCAGGTGAGCCGCCAGGTTCAGCGGCGACAACGCGTTTCCTCCCGGATCAGTCGTTGCCGTCGGTACGGCCGGTGCTGCCGCCGTCGGACGGGGTGACGCCGCGCTCGCGGGCGGCCTGGATCCTGCGACGGGCCTTGACCAGGCCCGGCCGGACCGGACCGGCCGTCGGGGCGGTGGTGGTGCTGTTCGGCATTGGTTCCTCCTGGTGTGAGAGATGAGGTGCATTGCGGACCCGCCCCGGACGGCGCTCGACCTGTCCATGGGCTCGGGCGGCTGATCCGCCCGGGGCGGGGTTTGCAGCCCGCCCCTGCCAGGGCTTCTCGGAGTGGGGGAACGTCTCGATCGGCTACGTCCGGCAGGGACGGGAACTCAGGGATGGGCCGGAGATGTGGCGACCGTCACGCCAATCACGAAGCCGCATGAGGCGGAGAGCAGCATGATCAGCAGCGGGCCCGTGTAGCGGGCCAGTCGGCTCACGGTGCGGCCCATCAGGGCTTCCACCATGCCCGCCACGGCCGCGTGATGATCTCCCGGTATGTGTGATGCGAGGGGTTGCGGCCTCCGTGCTCGAACACCCAGCTCTGGGGTTCGGCGAAGTCGACGCTGGGCGGCGAGTTGTCACCACAGACCGAGCACTGCATCGCATAGGTTGCGGGCTCGGCGTCGGGCTCACGGTCGGGCTGGAGCGTCCATTCCTTGGGGCACACGACTGCTCGGACACTCACCGGCCCACCTCCTTCAGAGCGGCACTGACATAGGGGTGCTGGAGCGCGGCGTGGAGGGCGTCGGCATCGGTGAGGGTGTCGTCGTCAGGCAGCTCGCACCAGCCGCCTAGCCAGTCGTCGATCTGTTCCAGGCTGGGCGCGACGAGCCAAGAGTTGGTGGACAGATGCCGTACCGGCAGTTCGCCCCACCTTTCGGCGGTGCCGGTTCCAACGGCGTAGTAGAGGCGTTCATTGGGCCCGTCGTAGAGCACCGGACCGATCGCCGCGCCGGTGGCCCGCAGGTGGGCCAGGGCCAGGAACCCGATGTCCGCGGAGGTTCGTACGAGGTCCCAGCCGTCGCCGACTCGGAGCAGGCGCAGGCTGGGCATGTCGTTGACCGTAGGTGCGCTGCGCAGTGCTTCGCGAAGGGACATCACGTTCCCCCTTGGCGCAGGAGGCCGGGGCTCGCGATGAGGGAGGGTGCGGGGTCCGTTGCCGGCCTGGTGGAGCGAACCACGATCAGACGAGTGCCTGGCGCCGTCATCTGCCGCTGTCGGTCGGTCGCAACGCGCCTCGGGCCGAGGTGGCTGAGGGCGGGAACCACGACGCCATAGGTGTCGGGCAGTTCGAGTGCGTCGAGGAGGCCGACGAAGGCGGGAGACCGGGCGGCAGTCGTCGCCTCTCGGTCCGTGAACACTCCGCACAGGCGCAGTTCGTGCTGTCGGCAGTACTCGGTGAGACAGGAGACGAGCGCCGCGTGGCGGGCCAGGCCACCGGATACATGGCGCAGGTAGCCGAAGACCTGGGGGAAGGCCACGGGGCGGCGTTCCGTGATGAGTTCGTCGTCCATGTCCCCAGCGTCCACTGCCGCGAACGGCCTTGAAATGACCCGCTGTTGCACTTTCGTTGCACTTCCCGCCCCGCGTCGTCACCGAGAGTGCTTCCATACGTGACGGAGGGAGGTCATCCGTGGTCAGCGTGCAGCAATGGACCGGCCGGGAAGCGAGCGCCCTGCGCGCAGCGCTGCGCATGAGTACGCGCACCTTCGCCGAGCACCTCGGTGTCGCGCTGCGCACGGTCGCCAAGTGGGAGAGCCTCGGCAGCGAAACCCAGCCCCGCCCGGACACCCAAGCCATCCTCGACACCGCGCTCGCCCGTGCGGACTCCGCCGCCCAGGCCCGGTTCGAGGCGCTGCTGTTCCCTGAGCGCAAGAGCGCGCGGCTGGCGGACCATGAGACGTGGGCCGAGGACATTGAGCGCGCGGTCGTCTGCATCAGCCGCCAGGACTTTCCCTTCGCCACCACCTTGCTGAACCGCTGGCTGGGACGCCTCGACCCGCATCACCTGGACGACAAGGGCCTGTACCTCTATGGCCGTTCCCTCGTGCTTCTCGGGGACCTGCAACGGGATCAGGGGGCGGTCCTCGGCCCGCTCTCCGCCCGGCATTCCTACACCGCAGCTCGCGGCATGTTCACCGAGCTCGACATCCCGCGCCGAGTGGCCCAGATCGATCTTTCCCTCGCCGTCGTCCAGGAGATGTCGGGTCAGCTCGACGCCTCCGCCCGCCAGTACGAACTGCTTGCCACGGACGAGCGTTTAAGCCCTCGCGATCGAGCCAGGGCGCGGCTCTGGGTGGGTACCGCGCTGAGCAAGAAGGGCAACAACGAGTACGCCACCCAGGTCATGACAGCCGCCACCCGTGCCTTCGAGGACCTCGGCGAGCCGGAGGACTGGTCGGTCGCCCACCAGAAGCTGGCCCTGGCCCACCGAGGCGCCGGCGACCTGAAGCAGGCACTGCACTACATCGACGTCGCGCGCACCACCGGCACGGTCGACTCGCCGATGCAGCGAGTGCGGCTGGACACCGCCTACGGGCACATCCTTCTGTCGGACGCGGCGACCCGGAATGATGGGCTGTCCGTCCTCGATCAGGCGGCTCAGGTGGCCCAGCAGTACGGGCTGAGCCACCAGCTGCGCAGTATCGAGGGCATCCGGAAGGACCAGCAGGGATGAGCCAGGGAGTGCCAGTGCCGGAGCACGAGCAGCGCCAGATCACCGACCAGCAGTTCCACGACGCGACGCTGATCTGGAACTACCACCAAATGGGCCATGAGCAGCGGCCCTGCTCGGCGGCGATCGGCCTGGGCAGCCATGACCTGGGCGTGGCCACCACGGCCGCCGAAATGTACCGTGCCGGTCTCTTCCCGGTCCTGGTCTTCAGCGGCGGCAACAGCCCCACCACCCGCGCCCGCTTCCCGCGCGGTGAGGCTGTCCACTACCGCGAGCACGCCCTGAGCCTGGGCGTGCCGGACGAAGCGATTCTCGTGGAGCCGAAAGCCGCGAACACCGGGCAGAACATCACCTTCTCCCGCGAGCTGCTCACCGAGGCCGACGTGGAGGTGGAGTCGCTGCTTCTGATCTCCAAGCCGTACATGGAGCGGCGCTCGTACGCGACATGCCGCAAGCTGTGGCCCGAGGTGGACGTCGTATGCGCATCCGAACCGCTGGAGCTGGACGACTACATCAAGTCGATCGGCGACGAGAAACTCGTCATCGACATGCTCGTCGGCGACCTGCAACGGGTGATCGAGTACCCGAAGCTCGGCTTCGCCATCGAGCAGGACGTGCCGGGAGATGTGTATGAGGCTTACGAGCGCCTCCTGGGTGCCGGTTTCGACAGCCGCCTCATCGGCACCTGAGTCATCCCGCTTCGGTCCACCAAGCGAGGTCTGCGCGATCCATCAGCCGAACCTGTTCCCACGCCTGTCCACCTTGGCGAAGCTCTTCGCCGCCGACCGCTGGATCGTCCTCGACGACGTACAGTTCGCCCGGCGCGACTACCAGCACCGCGCTCGCCTCGCCGCCTTGGACGATCCCGGTCGGCAGCAGTGGCTCACGCTACCGACACACCTTCCCCACGGGCGGCCGACACTAATCAGCCAGGCGCGGCTCGTTGATCCTCATTGCTCGCGCAGGACTGTCGAGCTGCTTGTGCGCCAGTACTACGGCCGCAGTGGCCACAGGGACGCCGTGCGCGATGTTCTCGACGCGGCCCTGGACGCATTGGACACCACTGATCGTGTGGCACGTATTGCGCGAGCATCGACGCTCGCCATGCTCGCTGCGCTTGGCTGGGCCAGGGAGGTGCTGGACAGCGGTCGGATCCGCACCCGTCACAACCGATCGGAGCGCCTCGCCGATCTCGCGGCAGCCACCGGCAGCACCCACTATCTGTGCGGCACCGGCGGTACGCGCTACCTCGACCCTGCCCCCTTCGATGCCCACGGCATCTCCGTATTGCCCTTCCACACCCCTGTGGATACGGAGGACCCGCTTTGGTGCTGGGCTCGGCGTGCCAGCAGCCTCTGGGCCTTGAGCAAGATCGGGCCGCGGGAACTGGCAGGTCGGCTGGCTGCCTTGCGAGAAGGTCATCGGCTCGGTGCACTGCTCTGAGCACTGGCCGACTCCTCTCAGAGACGCCACCCAGCGCTCGCGGATCCTGCCCGCGCTGCTTCCTAGTGCTGGGCGATGAGCTGTTGCACCGCGTAGTCGACGCGGTGAACGGCGCGGTTTACGGCGGCGAGGACGGCGTCGATCTCGACAGGCCAGGAACCGGAGTTGAGGGCCTTGGAGGCTTGGTTGAGGTTGTTGCCGACCTGGTTGAGGTGCCGGCGTGTGGCGAACAGTTCCGAGATTGTTTCTCGTCGTCCGGCTATGGCAGCGGCGGTGTTGTTGAGGTCACTGGCGGCGGCGAGGCCGCTGCGGGCGAGGAAGGCGGGCAGACTCGCTCGGGTCGCCGCGGCAGCAGCGGTGAGGACGGTTTTCTCGGTGTCGTTGAGACGGACACAGCACACGTGAACGCGCTTGTCATTGCCGGATCTCGGCCAGCGCTTGCGCGCGGTCTTCTCGGAGGTGCGGTGCTTGGAGCTTGGCGACTGCCCTTCTGGCTGCGATCCCCCCACGGCCGCTGCCTCCCGGACTGGCGCCCCCTGGTGCCAGTCCGGACCCGCCACCCCCGGGGCGGGTTGCGCCTGGACAGTCTTCCCCACCGGGGAAGACTGTCTTGGCGGATAACTTGCTGCGCGGTTGTCGGGGGCGGTGGGCGTCTCCTGCCGGTTGGTGTGTTCATGGTGTCGGTCGTGCATGCGTGGTTCTCCGGGGTGTTCGGTAGGGGAGCTGAGTCGCCGGGTCGCCGAGCGAGGGCAGCGGTCGGAGCAATTCGGCGGTGGTCGGCTGAGGTCTGGACAGGTCGACCGAGATGGGCGTTGTCCGAGCGAGGGCTGCGGCTGAAAGGAGAGCGACGGGGACCGGTACCCAAAGTGCCGCGGTGCACGGTCCCCAGACGCTTGGGGACGGGGACGCGACGCTCATCGGGGACGGTCCCCCTGACACGTCGTCACGGGGACGGTCCCCGTTTTCCTGCACGGTCCCGGTCCCCGAGGGGACCGAAGGTACTGCTGCGGGGACGGTCCCCGTTCTGGGGACGCTCTGGGACCGGTATGAAAGGCCCTCTGAGCTGCGGCTTCAGAGGGGACCGGTCCCCGGCAGCCGTCACACGGTCCCCGGGACGCGGTCCCCAAGTGCTCGTGGGAGTCGTGTACGACCGGTTCGGGGACCGACGGTCGTAGCCCCACGTAGCTGCCGCGAGGAGCGGCGCCGGGCTGCGTCACGCAGCTCGGTGTCGGTCCGTCCGGGCAGCGGCGAGGTCGATGCGCGACGGGTGAGGGGTCGCGCGTATGGCATTGCCCCGGGCAGCGCCGTCGGGGCTCGCCCTTCGTTGACGGCAAGGGGAGCCCACGGGTGCCTGGCACCAGTTGCACCGGACTCTGAGTGCATCGGGGATGCCCCCGGCGACGGCGGCCTCGCGAGCGGCGCGGTTCGGACGGTAGCGGGCCAGCTCGGCGCGGACGGCCGGCGGGATGCACGAGCCGATCTCGCGCAGGCGCCCCTCGACGTCGCGAGGCCGGCCACCGCTGGCGATCTGCCGGTGCGTGGTAGGGGAGGCTATGCCGGCGGCGACAGCGTTCCGGGACCGCAGCAGCTCGGCTCGCCAGGCGGCCGGATCGTCCGGGTCGGCGGCGGGAATGGGGTCGGTGTGCCGCTCGAGGCGGTCGCGTCGGTGGGGACGCCATCGGCGGGCGACGTCCACGGGCAGGATCGGGTACGGCGAGTCGAGGACGTGGGACCGTATGGCCTCGCGGACGTCCCAGCCGTGGTCGGTGGCGAAGGGCACGTCGTCGAGCAGCTCCTGCCACTGGGCGATTTGGTCACGGGCTTCGCCCGTGCCGGGGCGGATGGTGCGGGGATCGAGGCGTCCGACGTAGGCGAGGACAGCGGCGACTTCGCGTCGGTCCAAAGGCGGGTTACTCCGTTCCGGTCGGTTCGTCGAGGGCGGCGAGCAGGGCGGCCATGTGCGCCTCGGAGCGCGTCATGCCGAGTGTTGGGGGGGGAGGGTGTGCCGCCTGGCAGGGCGTAGAGCTTGGGGCGGCCAGGGGCGGGGGTGTGTTCCCGGGCGATCCACGCGCGCCAGTCGGCTGCCCACGCGGCGGCGGTGCGGGGCGCCCAGGCGGCCCGGTAGGTGCGCCACTTCTCGTCGGCGGCGTGCATCGCGTCCTCGCCGAGGCGGTCGAGGTGGCCGTGGTGCTGCAGCCAGGAACGGGCATCGGTGTCGATCTGCCACTCGATGGCGGAGATGAGCGGGGCAGAGCTGCTGCTCTTACCGTTCACCTTCGGTTCTCTTCTGTTCTGGGGGTCGGAATCTGCACCCCCTCTGGGTCGGAATCCGTACCCCCTGGGGGTCGGATTCTGTTCCCCGGGGTCGGATTCCGACTCCCCTTCGACGTGCTCGGCCGGGTCGGATTCCGACCCCCCGAGGGTCGGAATCTGACCCCCCTGGGTCGGATTCCGGTTCCCCTCCGCGGTCTGCTCGGCGAGGAACCGGGCGGCGACTGGGAGGTGGTAGTACGTCTCTCCCCGCGGCCCTTTGCGGTCGGTGAGCTGTACGAGCTCGCCGCTGGCGATCAGCTTGGCCAGGGCATCGCGTACGGCGGTGCGGGAGGCGTTGGCGCGTTTCATGAGGGTGGGCACGGACGCGTACGCGACGCAGTGCCGGTCGCGGCACCGGTCGGCGATCAGGGCGAGGACCATGCGGGCGGTGCCCTTGCTGTGGCTGTGGTCCCACACCCATTCACGGGCGTCGTAGCTCATCGGGCGGCGGCTCCTAGGTCAGGGAGGGGAGGTGCGGTCGGCCCTCGTCGGGCGTTGCACAGGGAGGGGGTTGCACACAGCCCCGGTCCGAAGGCGCGGGGGAGGGCTGGTGGCGTCGTATAGCCAAGACAGCCACACGCATGCCGCACAAGTCCAGCATTCCGCCAGGAAATCAGACAGCTGACGGCGAACCTGTGCTACGAAGCATCACCAAAACCATAAACCCGAATCGGCGGTTGCCGAAATAATGCCCTGTCAGTTGAAGCCAGAAGCATCACATCGGGAGACCGTTGACTCCCTGCTGCGGCGCAAGCTACAACACAACATCCCACGTCAGAGCGCACTGTCGGGCCGACGAAGGCAACGCCCGACGGATACCCGAACCCCCAGCCCAGAGGTAACTCCCGCCCGTTCGCCGGGCGGAACATAGCCGACGA
The DNA here is from genome assembly GCF_036345995.1 of Streptomyces sp. NBC_00557. NCBI lineage: Bacteria > Bacillati > Actinomycetota > Actinomycetes > Kitasatosporales > Streptomycetaceae > Streptomyces > Streptomyces sp. NBC_00557. The sequence continues at coordinate 3,877,411 of NZ_CP107796.1, read as the reverse complement.
TCCCCGGTTAACCAAACCGGCGAATGCAAGCTACAAATGGAGCCATGGCAGCACGATCCCTGGAAATCGGTACGGCCGGAATACGGACCGCCCGCAGCATCGAAATCCTCCGCACCGAACGCGGCCTCGCCCAGCGCGAGCTCGCCGCCCGCGTCACCGCCCTCGGCCGTCCGATGACCAACACGATGCTGTCCCGCATCGAACGCGCCCAACGCCGCTGCGACATCGACGACCTCGTCGCTCTCTCTCAGGCCCTCCGTGTCTCGCCCCAGGAACTCCTCCAGGGGCCTCGCGCCGCGTAACCCCAAGCGCTGCCAGCAGCAACGGCCAGCCGCCCAGACCCCCCCGAGTAAAGGACCCGTCGCCCTTGCGCCGACCCGCAATACCCTCTGCCCTTCCCCGCTCCCAGCGCACCGCTCGCACCGATCAGGAGGTGACGGCGAATGACTGACCGGCTCCTGACCGTGGCCGAGGCCGGCGAAATGCTCGGTACAGGGGAGCGCTTCGTCCGCCGCCTGATCGCCGAGCGCCGCATCCGCTACGTGAAGCTCGGTCGCCCGGTGCGCATCCCGGAAAACGCGATCACCGAGTACGTCGAGGCGCGCACCGTCGAGCCGGTCCGCCGCATCCGTGCCCGCTACGGGAAGGCGGCCTGATGGCGGGACGCAAGCCGCAGCGGCGGCGCGAGTTCGGCACGGTACGCAAGCTCCCCTCCGGCCGATGGCAGGCCCGCTACCTGGGACCGGACGGGCAGCGCTACACCGCGCCGGAGACGTTCGACACCAAGTCCGACGCGCAGGAGTGGCTCAACCTCACCCGCGCCGACATCGAGCGCAACCAGTGGCGCGACCCGGACGCTGGGGCAGTCAACTTCAAGAAGTACGCCTTGCGCTGGCTGAGGGAGCGCGGGCTGGCCCCGACGACGGTCGATCGCTACAACGGCCTGCTGCGCCTGCACATCCTGCCGACCTTCGGAGGCAAGGACCTGGACGAGATCAGCTCGCCCAGCATCCGTACATGGCGGGCCGAGCGCCTGAAGGCGACCGGCGCCACCACGGTCGTACCGGCTGCTGAAGGCCATCCTGCAGACGGCGGTCGACGATGACCTGCTCCGCAGCAACCCGTGCCGTATCAAGGGCGCTGGCAAGGAGGAGGCCGACGAGCGTCCAACGGCCACGATCGGGCAGGTCTTCGACCTGGCCGACGCCATGGGCCCGCGCTGGCGCCTGATGGTCCTGCTCGGCGCGTTCGCCGCGCTCCGCCCCGAGGAACTGGCCGAGCTGCGCCGTCGCAGTGTCGATCTCGACGAATGTTCCCTGCGGATCACGCAGGCTTCCCCGGAGCTCACCAACGGCAAGCGGGTCACCGGCGACCCGAAGTCCCGGGCGGGCAAGCGCACCGTCTACCTGCCCGACTTCCTGCTCCCCGAGCTGCGCCGCCACCTGCAGTGGTTCGCTGAGAAAGAGCCGGACGGCCTCCTTTTCGTCGGGGAGAAGGGCGCACTGTTCCGCCGCTCAACCTTCGGGCGGAAGTGGCGCAAGGCCAGGAAGAAGGTCGACATGGCGGACAACTTCCGCTTCTACGACCTCCGACACACCGGCAACACCCTCGCCGCCGACACCGGAGCCAAGCTGAAGGACCTCATGGTCCGCGCCGGCCAGTCCTCCGAGCGGGCCCAGCTGATCTACCAGCACTCCACGGCGAAGCACCAGCGCAAGCTGGCCCAGGGGATCGACGCCGAGGTGCGAGAGCGGCTGCGCGCGTCAGCTGCCGAGCAGACGAAAGCCATGTAGGCGAAGGAAGCCGTGACCTACGGAGTCCGGCCGGACGGCTGCGTCGGCCGGACTCCGGGACGGTCGGCACCGCGTGCGACAGTCTCCGCATTACCGTGCGCCCCTTGTGCCCCCTTGAGAGACGGCCGTGAGTGAGATCAGCTTTTCCTGCATGCACTGACAGGGGAGTTGTGGGCGGCCGTGACCGGCCCAACTGGAGGGGGGAGCAATGGCGATCAAGTTGGTGTCCGTTTCGCCTGCGCAGGACGAGCTGATCGACAAGGCCATAGCCCTGGGTGATCGCTACACGAAGACGCTGGGGCTTCTGACGCCTCCTGCTTACCGGAAGGCAGCGGAGGATGGCGGCCTTCTGGCCGCGGTTGAAGCGGACGAGGTGCTCGGCTATGCGCTGTTCGGACTGCCGAAGAGGAGCGCGCGTATTCGGCTCGCACACCTGTGTGTGGCGGAGGAACAGCGCGGCCGGGGCATCGCCCGCCGGCTGGTGGAGGGCATCAAAGAGCGGTACCCACAGCGACTCGGGATCAAGGCCAAGTGCCGACGGGACTACAACCTGAGCGGGATGTGGAGGAGTCTCGGCTTCGTCCCGGATGGTGAGGTGCGAGGCCGCGGCCGTGACGGCGAGATCCTGGACGGTTGGTGGTTGGACCTCGGCCATCCGGACCTGTTCACGGAGATGGAGAGCGACGCGCTCCTGGTGGTAACGGTCGACCACGGAGTGTTCGCCGATCTGCGCGGCCTCGCTGACACGGCCGACGCGGAGGAATCCCGCGCACTGGAAGCCGGCTGGATGGCGGATCTCATCGAGCTCGCATACACACCCCAGCTGGTTCATCAGATCCGGGACCTCACAGACACGGCAGAGCGTCAGCACCAGCGGGCGGCTCTGACCGGCCTGCGCAAGCTGTCCCCCGACTCGGCAGCTGTGGACGAGCGAACCCGTGAACTACTCGTGGCCGCCACGCAGGCCATCCCCAGTCTGACCGTCGGCGCTGAGCTTCGGCTCTGCCTGCGGTACGTGGCCGAGACCTCATGTGCCGGTCTGCAAGTCCTGGCGACCCGCGATCCGCTGTTGTCCCGCCTGGCTGACGTGGCCTGGGAGGTCGCCCGGGTCCGGGTCGTCTCGCCTTCCACCGTGACGCTGCACGTGGATGAGTTGCGGCAGGCCCAGGTGTATCGCCCGGCCGATCTGATGGGGACGGATTTCCGGTCCGGCGAGGTGGCACCAGGCGCAGAGGGCGAACTGGTCGCCTTCTTCCACCAGGCGGGTGGCGACGACGGCTCGGCCTTCGCCGAGCGCCTGCGGTCGCTGAATGGGGGTACGGTCGCCTGGCGCCGCGAACTGCTCAGGGATGGTCAGGGCCACCCGGTTGCCCTCTACGCATGGGCGCTGGATGGGCGAACGCTGGTTGTCCCCGTCCTTCGTACGGCCAGCCACCCACTGGAAGAGACTCTGGCCCGGCAGCTCCTCTTCCTGATCAAGCGGCTTGGCCGGGACTGCGGTGCAGAGATCATCCGCATCAGCGATTCGCATCCCTCCGCGGCCGCCAAGTCCGCGGCAGGCGACGACGGGTTCTTCGAGCATGACGGCAGGCTTGTCGCCCTCCTCGTGAATGTGTGCGGGACGGCTGCCGAGGTGGAGGCCGTGGCGGGCGGACTGGCCCGCGAGCTGACCGTGGAGACGACCGCGCTCCGCGTCGGCATGCCCGCCGAGGTAGCCGCCGTGGTGGAGCGGGCATGGTGGCCGGCGAAGGTCATCGACTCGGGGCTGCCGTCCTTCCTGGTGCCCATCAAGCCGCGCTGGTCAACCGAGCTGTTCAACGTCCCGGCCATGCTCATTCCTCGGAGTGACGCCCTGGGCATCAGCAGGGAGCACGTCTACTACCGTTCCTCGGGCCGCCGCGGGGAGAGCGTCCCGGCTCGCCTGCTCTGGTACGTCAGCGAGGGCAGTTCCCCGGGCGAAGGCCAAATGGTGGTGGGCAGTTCGCGACTCGACGAGGTGCTCATCGACACGCCCGACACCCTCTTCTCGAAATTCGAACACCTGGGCGTATATGGTCGAGCTGAGGTTCAAGCAGCTGCTGACACCTCCGGCCACGCCATGGCACTGAGGTTCTCGGACACCGAGATCTTCCCGAAGCCGGTGACGCTGCGGCGATTGACCTCGCTGGCCAGGGAGCGGGGACTACCGTGGTCGCCGAGTTCGCTGATCTCGCTGTCCAAGATCAGCGAGGAGCTGTTCCAGGCGATCTACCAAGAGGGGCACCGAACGACGTGAACGATCCGGAACGCGCGATGCTGCTGTCCGTCCACCCGCGCTTCGCCACCGCGATTTTGGCCGGCAGCAAGACGGTGGAGGTCCGCCGCCAACGCGTCGCTGCGCCACCCGGAACCCCGGTTCTGTTGTACGCGACCGCGCCCACCATGGCTGTGGTGGGCATGGCGCGCATCGCTTCAGTCCATGTCGCCTCCCCAAAGGAGGTGTGGTCCGCCCACAGCGCCCAGACGGGAATCACTCGGCGTGAGTACGACGCCTACATGAGTGGCGCGACTCAGGCGAGCGGCCTCACGCTGGAGGATCCCGTCTCCTTCGACGAGCCGGTGACGCTCAGCGCGCTGCGCTCCGCGGGGGCTTTCCACCCTCCACAGAGCTACCGCTACATGAAGGGCGAAGAGCTTCGACAGGTGGCCGTGGCAGGACCTGTCGTAGGCACCGCCCTTCGTGAAGCGTTGGGAGACCTGGTGTCTGCCTAAGGCAAGAGTCGAAGCCCTGGGTTGCCGCGTCCTACAAGATCAGTCGAAGAGCAACGTGGCCCATGGGAGCCCAGCGACAACGCCGCCGTGGTGTGAACACGCACCTCGTCGGCCGATGGAGCTGGACGGCCACCCGTCGCTGCAGTGAGCGGGTGAGGGCATTTCTACCCGGCTGACCTCGGTAGGGGCCTGATCTATGCGGGTGGCCTCGGCGATGAAGTCGCTGTCGAAGCACTCCTGGTGGTCGAGAACAATGCGTGCAGCCTGACCAGCCAGGTCGCGCTTCTTGGCGTACGCCGTTGCTATGTCCAGCTCGGTGGCCGATGTGGTGTCGAGGTTCCCGAGATCGTCGGGGAGCTTGGTCCCGAACTGCAGGATGCTGATGTTCGGGTCGCCGGCGAACACCAAAGGAATCCGTACGGCGCGGGCCTTGTCGCTCAGCGCAAGGGCCTCGGTTCGGTGTGGCTGGCACATGGACTCGTGCTGATCGTCCTTCCAGGCATCCCAGACACCGACGCCAAGGCCAACAAACACGGCCAGGGTGACGAGCGAGAGCACGACTCTGATCGTCCGCTGTTCTCGTTCTGCCTGCTGCCTCGCCCTCTCGGTCCGAGCTTTTGCCTCCTCGGCGGCAGCTTCACGCTCAGCTCGGGTGGCGTGGTGCCGACAGCCTCGGCCGATCTCCTGGGGGAGCTTGCAGGGCGTCCCTTTCTTCGTGGGACGCCCACAACGCGATGACGTTCGGCGTCTTCGAGAACGGTCGTACCTCATGGGCATGGCGCGCATTGTGAACCACCCGCTCATGCTGCCGCTGCGGAACGACCGAAGTGCAGTCCGGATGGTCGACAGCTGCGCGCAAGCCCGCAAGTCGCCCTTTGCGTAAGGGACTTCACCACCATTTACACAACCTGTGGCGCAGGTCACACGAAATGCGTCTCGCCATTTGAGACGAACCAGGGCGGGGGTGGCCAGAGAGGCATCCAGGCACCCCTGAGGTGACCGCTCAGCCTCGACTTAGGGCACGCGGAGGGCACGCCACCCTCAAATTGGACTAGACAACAAACAAACCCCAGGCTGCTGACCTGGGGTTTCTCTCTGGAGCGGGTGACGAGAATCGAACTCGCGCTCTCAGCTTGGGAAGCTGATGTTCTACCATTAAACTACACCCGCGTAAGTACGGACATGACCCTCGCGGAGCCCGTGTCCGGACCTTGCTCACTGTACATCATCGCAGACCCCTGGTGCCCAGAGTCCGGGGGTCTGCGTCGTTTCCCGGGGTGGGATCCGGCTGCGGGCGAGCGGAGTTGGGGCGTACCGTAGAGGCCTCGCGGAGGGCTCGGGGGAGGCCGGAGCGCCGCCTGGAGAGTCGTCTCTTTGATCCCGTAATGTGGCTTTTGTCGTCAGGGTCGTAAAGCCCGACGAGGCTCTTGGGGAAGGGACTTGAGGGACTTGATGGAACGCACTGTCGTCCGCTGCGCGGACGGGCACGTCTTCAGCACCGCTTCGTTCCCGATGCAGCAGGCCGACCGGCTCGGCCCCGGCCGGCTCATGAGGTGCCCCCGGTGCGCCCGGCTCCGCAGTGTGGTGCCGGTCGCCCTGGAGAAGCGCTAGCCGAGGACGCCGTAGCCCTGGCGCAGACGCCGGCGGCGGATGCGGCGGCGGCAGGACGCGACAGGGGAAGGCAGGAGGCGCGGCGCGAGGCCGCCGCTGTTCGAAGAAGGCGTGAGCCGTCACCGGGCGCGCGGAGTCGTCACGATTGTCACGGCTGCGCGCGCCTTGCGTATCCTCGCTACGTGCTTCTCTCAGACAAGGACATCCGGGCCGAGATCGACGCCGGGCGGGTACGGATCGATCCCTACGACGAATCCATGGTGCAGCCGTCGAGCATCGACGTCCGGCTGGACCGTTACTTCCGGGTGTTCGAGAACCACCGGTACCCGCACATCGACCCCTCGGTCGAGCAGCCCGATCTGACCCGGCTGGTCGAGCCCGAGGGGGACGAGCCGTTCATCCTGCACCCCGGGGAGTTCGTGCTCGCGTCGACGTACGAGGTCATCACGCTGCCCGACGACCTCGCCTCGCGGCTGGAGGGCAAGTCCTCGCTCGGGCGGCTCGGGCTCGTCACGCACTCCACCGCCGGGTTCATCGACCCCGGCTTCAGCGGGCACGTCACGCTCGAGCTGTCCAATCTCGCCACCCTGCCGATCAAGCTCTGGCCGGGGATGAAGATCGGGCAGCTGTGCATGTTCCGGCTCAGTTCGCCCGCCGAGTTCCCGTACGGCAGCGAGCGGTACGGCTCCCGGTACCAGGGGCAGCGCGGGCCGACCGCCTCGCGGTCCTACGTCAATTTCCACCGGACCCAGGTGTGAGGGCCACAGCGACATGAGTGAAGTGCGGGAGAACCTGACCTACGAGGCGTTCGGCGTCGCCATCCGGGAACTGGCGCAGACGATCGCCGACGACGGGTACGAGCCCGACATCGTGCTCAGCATCGCCCGGGGCGGAGTGTTCGTCGCGGGCGGGCTCGCCTACGCCCTGGACTGCAAGAACATCCACCTCGTGAACGTCGAGTTCTACACCGGGGTGGGGACCACCCTGGAAATGCCGGTCATGCTGGCGCCCGTCCCCAACGTGATCGACTTCTCCGACAAGAAGGTCCTGATCACCGACGACGTCGCCGACACCGGCAAAACGCTCAAGCTGGTGCGCGACTTCTGCCTCGACACCGTCGCCGAGGTGCGCTCCGCGGTGATCTATGAGAAGTCCCACTCCCTCGTGAAGTGCGAGTACGTCTGGAAGCGGACCGACGACTGGATCAACTTCCCGTGGAGCGTCGAGCCGCCCGTGGTCAAGCGGGCCGGGCAGGTGCTCGACGCCTGAGGGCACCGGGTGCGTGAGCCGGGGGGAGAGGGCTTTCGCATCCGCCGCTGACGCGGGCGCCCTTCGGGATCACGGGGTGTCGGCCGGGCGGATGTCGTCCAGGCTGTCGACGGTCGTCACCGGCGGTGGCGGCGACGGTGTGGGCACCTGGATGAGGAGCGGGACGTAGACCATGCTGCCGTGCCTGAACTCGGCCTTCCAGGACGTCCGGTAGCACACGACGGTGGTCGGGTCGCGCTTTGTCGCATAACACTCGGGCGCCGACTTCGCGGGCGCGGGCCCGGCCGGGGAACCCGTCGGTGCGGCCCAGCCGCCGAGGGTCAGGCAGCAGGAGGCCGCGATCAGGAGGCCGGCGATCCGTGAGGCTGCTTTCTGCATGGTCGTCACCCGTCGGACTGCTGGGTTTCAGCGCTCGGAATGGTGGAGTTTGCGGGCGGCGTCCTGCCGGCTGTGGACGCCGAGTTTGGCCAGTACGGCGCCCACGTGGTGCCCGGCGGTCTTGGGTGTGATGTAGAGGCGCGCGGCGATCTCGGCATCCGACAGGCCCTCGTGCAGCAGCTTGAGGACGTCCATCTCCCGGAGGGTCAGCCCGTACGGATTGGCGCGGGTGGCCGCCCGCGGGCCACGCCGGACCGGGCGGACGCCGCGGGCACGCATCACGGCGCGGGTGCGTGCCACGGCCGGCCGGGCGCCGAGGGCCTCGAAGGCGGCGAGAGCCTCGTGCAGCGCGGGCGCGTCGCCGGACAGGCGGACCAGCGCGGCCTGGTACGGGCAGCCGAGCCTGTCCCACTCGGCCGCGGCGCCCGCCCAGTCGCCGGCCAGCTCCAGGGCGCAGGGTCCGGCCGCGGGCACCTGCGGGGGTGTTCCTCCGGCGCGGCGGATCCAGCAGGCCAGCGGCCCGGACAGCCAGGGATGGGTACGTCCGGCCAACGCGTCCAGGCCGTGCTGCGCCTGCGTCCGCACCCGCTCGTGGTCACCCGCCAGCCAGGCCGCCTCCACCCGGGCCTCCCATCCCAGGCCCGTGTCCAGCAGGCAGTCGGAGTCGACCAGGTTGGCCGCCCGCTTCAGCAGCGGCCACACCTGGCCCTTGCCCCGACGGGCCCGCACCAGGGCCAGGACGGTCAGGGCCAGGGCCCGGACGACCGGGGGCGAGCCGGGGTGGGACAGCACGTTCTGCGCGGCGTCGGCGGCCTCGGTCCACAGGCCCCGGGCCAGCAGCCCCCAGCTTCCCCAGGCCCGTGTACACAGCAGGTACGACAACAGGTCGCGATCGAGGCAATACGCTTCCGCACGGTTCACGGCCACGGTGGTCCCGGCCGTGTCGCGCTTGAGCGCGGTGAACCAGCACATGTTGAGCGCCATGAGGGCCGCGTCCTCCGGCAGGTCCCGCGCCATGGCGAGGGTCACCGCCTGTTCGCAGTCCGTCCAGCCGGAGTCCTCGGTCAGCATGCGTGCCGCCGCGGCGTGGAAGCGCGCCTGTACGACCACCCCGGCATCGCCGAAGCGCTCACCCAGGGCGATCGCCTTCGCGGCGTAGGCGTCGGTCACCGTGACCGCCTCATGCCCGTAACAGGCCAGCTGGCACAGGTTCAGGTACGCCCGGGCCAGTTCCGGGCTCGGCCCCAGCTCTTCGAGCACCCGCACCGCGTCCAGGCCGGTCCGTCTGGCCTCTACGGCCCGCCCGTCCGGCCACAGCCACCACGACAGCCAGCGCAGGTTCTCCCCTTCGCGCAGCCGGTCGCCCAGGGCGCGGCGCAGCGTCACCGCGTGGCGGCGGGAGGCGACCCCTTCGTCCAGCCGGCCGGACAGGAGGCAGGCCTGGGAATGGCCTTCCAGCAGGGAGCTCTGCCGGGCGGCCGGCAGGTGGTCGGCGTATCGCAGGGCACGGGCGTACTGGGCGGCCGCCTCCCGGTGCGCGCCCAGCGCGGCGGCACGGGCGGCCGCGGCGGGCGCGAACTCCAGTACGGCGGCCGCGTCCCCGGCGCCCTCGGCGTGATCGGCCAGCAGCGTCAGATCGTCCGCGGCGACCGGGCCGGACCGCAGCGCCGCGAGCGCCTGCCGGTGCACCCGGAGACGGCAGGCGGCGGGGACGGACTCCAGCACCGCCAGCCGGGTCAGCTCGTGGCGGAACTCGGCCGTCTGCCCGTCGGTCCGTACGATTCCGCCGGCCACGGCCTCGTCGAGCGCCTCCTCGCAGGACGGCAGCATGCCGGCCAGCAGCGGCAGCGAGGCCCGGCGTCCCAGGACGGAGAGCACGTCGACGACCTCACGCGCCGCGGCCGACAGGCCGGCCAGGCGGCCGGCGACGGCCTCGCGCACCGTGGCCGGGACGGACTCGCCGGGGGCGGCGAGGATCTCGGTGACGATGAACGGGTTGCCGGCGGAGACCTGATACAGGTGCTCGGCGTCGACGACGTGCCCGGCGGCCAGCCGGGCCACGGCCCGCCGGCTCAGCGGGGCGAGGTCGTGGCGGTACACCCACGGATAGCCGGCCAGGGTGCCGAGGAGGGCGGTCACGTCGTGGGTGCGACCGATCTCGTCGTCACGGTAGGTGACCACCAGCAGCACCGGAACGCTCGGCAGGCGGCGGGCCAGATACCGCAGCAGGTCCATCGTGGCCTCGTCGGCCCAGTGGACGTCCTCCACGACGAGCAGGCTGGGATAGGAGCTCAGGTCGGCGAGCAGACAGTCGAAGACCTCGTCGGGGCGGCAGGCGCCGGACAGCGCGCCGGTCAGGGCGGTACGCACCGCCTGGCCCAGGCGCGGAGCCAGGTCCACCAGGGGACCGAGGGGGCGGGGCGTGGCCAGGGGGTCGCAGGCGCCGACCAGCACCCGGATCTGGGGACCGGCCAGCTGGGTCAGACGGTTGACGACGGCGGTCTTTCCGATGCCGGCCTCACCGCGCACAAGAGCCAGACGCCCAGGGCCGCTCACGGCGTCCTGTAGGTGGCCGGTGAGGTCCTGGAGCACGGTCTCTCGCTCCAGCAGGTCCATCACCCGCCAGTTTCCCTCTGTGACCGGTGCCGCGCAAAAGATCCAGACCGATCAAGTCGGGTCGGCTGGGTGGGGTGGTGCCCCTCATTCCCGGTGGGATGTGGGGTGCGCCGGGGTGGAACTTGGGGCGTCCACCCGATGTGCCCCCGGCGCCGTCAGAGCATGCTGACGAATGAGTCCAACCCGGCCGGTTGTCAAGTCACGAGATTTCGGGGAATGACGCGGGCGGAGTGGCGGGGGCCTAATTGATTCATCAGGCCGAATGGATGGCCCTATCGAATAGGCCCTGAATCGGCACAATCACCTAGTCCTCGAAAAGGAATCACCATGATCCGCAAGATCGCAAAGCGTACCGCGGTGCTGACCGCATCGGCCGCTCTGGCCGCGGGCGGGGCCATGATCCCCTCCGCCGCGTTCGCCGCCCCGACCCCGACAGTCGCTCACGTGATGGCACCGAGCGACAACGGCGGAGGCAACAACAACAATAACAACAACAATAACGGCGGAGGCGGAAACAACAACAATAACAATAATAACAACAACCGCCACAAGGGGCACCGGAACAACAACAACAATAACAACAACAACAACGGCGGCGGAGCCAACAACAACAACAACAATAACAACAACAACGGCGGTGGCGCGAACAACAACAATAACAACAACAACGGCGGCAGGGCGAACAACAACAACAATAACAACAACAACGGCGGTGGGGCCAACAACAACAATAACAACAACAACAACGGCGGCAGGGCGAACAACAACAACAATAACAACAACAACGGCGGTGGGGCCAACAACAACAATAACAACAACAACAACGGCGGCGGCGCGAACAACAACAATAACAACAACAACAACGGCGGCGGCGCGAACAACAACAATAACAACAACAACAACGGCGGCGGTGGCGCGAACAACAACAATAACAACAACAACAACAACGGCGGCGGTGGCGCGAACAACAACAATAACAACAACAACGGCTGAACGTCACAGTCCGGCGGCCGACGGCGCGCATGCGCCCGGCCGCCGGGCCGTTTCATGTTCGGGTCTCAGGTCTGGTGGCAGTTGAGGTTCTGATTGTGGTGGGCTTGCCCAGAAGTGCAAAACTCTCGGCGAGTTTCATTCGGCCAGCCTTTTCGTCGTTCCTGGTGCCGGGTCCCGGCTTCGGTGGAGAGGATGGATTTCCAGCCCCCGGTACAGCCCCGGAAACCCCAGCCCCGGAAACCCTGCCACGACCGCGCGCATGGCGCATATGAAGAAGGGCCCCGGCTGCCTTGCCGGGGCCCTTTCGCGTGCCGTGCCTCGAGGACTAGAACGTCCCCAGCTTCACTATCGACAGCAGCGCGATCAGCTGGATCGCCGACGCGCCCAGCGCCTTCGGCCAGGGCAGGTCGTGGGAGCGGGAGACCATCAGGGTCAGCAGGGCGCCCGCGCCGATCCAGGTGGCCCAGCCGAGCAGCTGCACGAAACCGGCGTCGCCGCCGAAGAACATGGCGAAGACCAGGCGGGGCGCGTCCGTGAGCGCCGTGATCAGCATGGACAGGCCGACCGTCGGCTGCCAGGCGCCGTCGCCGCCGAGCTGGCGGGCCAGGGTGTGGGTGACCACGCCCAGGATGAACAGGCCGAGCACCATCACGACCGCCGTGATCAGCACGATCGGCACCGCGTTGGAGAGCGTGGCGCTGATGGCGTCCTGGCGGGCGCCGTCGAAGCCGAACACGGCCAGCAGGCCGTAGAGGAAGGTGGTGATGAGCGCCGGGGCCCACATCGTGTAGTCCCGCATGCGCAGGAAGGTCTGGTTGGGGGAGAGGACGATCCCCCTCAGCAGTTCCTTCCAGTGCAGCGGTGGGCCCAGCGGAGCGGCGGGGGCGGCGGCAGCGCCGGCCTGGTAGGTCGCGCCCTGGGTGTAGCCGGCGGCCTCGTCGATCGAGAACGCCTGGGTGTGGCCGGGGTTGTTCGCCGCGTAGGGGTCCTGGCCCGCGCCGCCCGGGTAGCCGCCGTCGCCGAAGTACTCCGGCCCGTCCTCGCCCGCCGGGCCCGGGTAGCGGTACGGCTGCCCCTGCTGCGCGTACGGCTGCGGGTGCGGCCGCTGCGGCGCCTGCGGGTAGCCGTACGAGGGCCCGGAGGGCTGCCCGTACGGCGCTCCCGGCTGCCCGTGCTGCGGTCCCGGCCGGCCGTACGACGGTCCCTGCGGCGCCTGCTGTCCTTGGGGGGTGCGGTTGTCCCGGTCCCCGCGTCCGATCCTGAATCCAGCCACGTCATCGAACGTACCCGGTCCCGGAGAGTGACGTGCCCGGCCCCGGCGTCCGGGCCGGGCTTTGCGGCCGACCTGTGACATCCCCTAAGGGACCGTCAGGGCACGGCCCCGGGGATTTCCAGGGGTCCCGCCCTGCCGGGCCTCAGGGACGCGCCGGCACAGCGGCACAGGGCGTCCGGGCACGCCGGCCCGGGAACGTCAGTCCAGGAAGGCGCCCCCCACCATCGGCAGCCGCACGGCACCGGACGTCGCCGGGACCGTCGAGGTGCCGCGGAGCAGGACCGCGCCGCCCATCAGGCCGATCGCCAGCTCCCCTCTGCCGTCGCCGGTGAGGTCGCGCAGGCGGACGGTGTAGCCGAATTCGGCGTCGGTGGTGGCCGGGGCGGCGGTCGTCTCGGGGATCCAGGAGGAGCGGCTGCCGCTCAGGCCCCCGGAACCACCGCGGAAGACGTGCACGCCGCCCTGGTCCTCGGTGCCGTCGACGTCCTCCAGGGGCACGCCGACCGCGAGGTCCGCGTAGCCGTCGCCGTTGGTGTCGCCGGCCGAGACGGCCGCTCCGAAGTGGTCGTCGGCCTCGGGTGTGCCGGAGACGCCCGTGGTGGCCTGGGTGAACGTCGTCGAGCCGCTGGGGCCCGAGGAGGAGCCGCGCCACACGGTCACCGCGCCCTTGCCGTGGTCCTGGTCGGGCAGGCCGAGGGCGATGTCGCCGTAGCCGTCCTTGTCGAAGTCACCGATTGCCGCGTCCCAGGCGCCGGCCGGCAGCGTCTTGGAGGCACCGGAGACCAGACCGGAGGAGGAGCCCTTGAGGAACCAGGCGCGCTGCTTCGGAGTGCTGTCGCCGGCGCTGGAGAACTGCTCGCCGAGGACGACGAGGTCGGTCCTGCCGTCGCCGTTGACGTTGCCGGCCACGAGACGGGAGGAGTACCAGCCGGCGTCCGTCTTGTCGATCTCGCTGACGGTTCCGGTGTGCCCGGCCTTGGTGAACGGGCCCCGGTACAGCCAGGTCTCCATCCCGCCGACGACCGCGAGGTCGGGCGAGCCGTCGCCGGTGAAGTCGCCGGTGGCGAGGGAGGCGCCGAAGTGGGCCTGGGACCGGTTGGCATAGCTCTTCGGGGTGAGCGTGGTGCCGCCGGACAGGCCCGAGGCGGAGCCCCAGAGGATGGTGACCGTGCCCCGGTACTCGTCACGGCCGACCTTCTCGGTCGGGTTGCCGACGACCAGGTCGGAGTACCCGTCCTTGTCGAGGTCGGCCCCGGCGAGGGCCTCGCCGAAGAGGTCGTCCTCCTCGTCGGTGCCGGGCACGCCGGGGCTGTCCTGGTCGACCGTCTGCGTGTGCGCGGTGTCCGGGCCCTTGGCGCCGCCGTAGACGACGGTGACGGCGCCGCTCCCCCCGCCGTCCCGGCTGTGGCCCTGGAAGGCCAGGTCCCGGTGGCCGTCGCCGTTGAAGTCGTCGTACTGCTTGGCGACCGCGGCGGCGGCCGGGGTGCTCAGCGCCAGCGGGGTCAGCCCCGCGGTGAGCAGGGCGGCCGCGAGGGCGGCGGAGGTGGCTGTGCGCATCGGGGCTCTCCCGGTGAGGCAGGCTGGTCGGACGGCGGGGCGAGGCGGAGGGGTCGGCGGGACGGGGTCTCAGTCGGCGAAGACGGCGCCGAGCTGGGGGGTGCCGCTGGTGGAGACGCTCACGTTGGACGGGCCGAAGGAGCGCGAGCCGCTCGTGGTGATCTTCGTGCCGTCGGACGGGAGGTAGGTGATGCCGCCGTTGCCGCTGTTCTCGTACGAGCCCACGACCAGGTCGGCCTTGCCGTCGCCGGTGACGTCGTCGAGCTTGACGTCGGCGCCGAACAGGTCGGACTTCTCGCTGGTCCCGGGCACGCCGGGGGTGTTCTGCTCGAAGGCCTGGGCGCCGGAGGCGGTGTTCACGCCGGAGGCCGAGCCGTACAGGACGGTGACCATGCCGGTGTCCGTGACCCCGTCGATGTCCTCGTCGGGGCTGCTGACGACGAGGTCCTGGTAGCCGTCGCCGTTGACGTCGCCGAGGTCGAGGTCCCAGCCGAAGCCGTCGCCCTTCTCGGAGGTGCCGGGGACGCTGCCGGTGTTCTGGCTGATGCCGGTGGTGCCGGCGGGGCCGGACGCGGAGCCGTAGGTGACGTTGACCCGGCCGCCGTTGGAGGAGTCCGGGACGGGGGTGCCGTCGCCGGTGGTGGCGTCCCAGCCGGCGCCGCTGACGATGTCGCCGAAGCCGTCGCCGTTGATGTCGCCGATGGCGGTGATGATGCCGGGCTTGAGGGCCTTGGCGGTGGAGCCGCTCAGGCCGCTCGCGCCGCCGGGCAGCCAGTAGTTGGTGTTCCAGCCGTAGGACGTCTGGGTCTCGTAGCCGTCGACCACGAGGTCGGTGCGGCCGTCGCCGTTGACGTCCCCGGCGGTCAGGCTCATCGGGCCGTACGGGTCGTCGTTGGTGCCGGAGATGATGGGCGGCTTGACGGTGCTGCGGCTGCCGTAGGCGCCGGAGGTGGTGAAGCCGCCCTTGTAGAGGTAGAGGGTGCTGGAGGAGCTGCCCACGACCAGGTCGGCCTTGCCGTCGCCGTCGAAGTCGCCGGCGGCCAGGTCCTTGCCCCAGAAGTCGTGGGAGGACGGGGCGGGGTCGGGGAGGTCGACGGCCTTGCCGGTGAGGCCGCTGCTGGAGCCGAAGAGGATGGCGACGCCGCCGCCGTCGGTGTCGGTGCCGACCTTCTCGCCGGGGGCGCCGACGGCGAGGTCGTCGTAGCCGTCGCCGTTGAAGTCGGCGTACGCCATCTCGGCGCCGAAGAAGTCGCCGGCCTCGGCGGTGCCGGGGACGCCCGAGGTGTTCTGGCTGATGGTGGTGCGCTTGGCGGAGGTGACGCCGGAGGCGGAGCCGTACAGGACGACGACCTGGCCGGCGTTCTTGTGGCCGCTGACGTAGGCGCCGACCGCGGACGTGGCGATGTCGCCGATGCCGTCGCCGTTGAAGTCGGCCTTCGCCACCTTGAAGGAGTCGGCTGCCGTGGCGGGCGAGGCGGCGAACGTGAGCAGACCGCCCGTCAGCGCGGCGGCGGTGGCCGTGGCGAGGGCGAGTCGCGTGTGCAGGTGCATGCGGTCTCCTACGGCATGCGGGGGATGCCTGGCGGGCATCCGCAGACGATGGTGTGCGGACCGTCCGTGTTCGTCGCGAGTTGTCCCGCGGTTCACCGGCCGGTCGGCGATCAGGAGACCTGCGGTGGGGCGTAAGGGTTGTACGTGAGTTCGGTAAACGTTTGTGCCTGCCTGTGCGCCGGGCACGGCCGCGGCGGCGGCAGGCCCGCGGCTGTCGCAGGATGGTGCCATGAGCGTAGTGAAGATCAACGTGCTGACCGTCCCCGCCGAGCAGCGGGAGACCCTGGAGAAGCGGTTCGCCTCGCGGGCGCACGCGGTGGAGAACTCCGACGGCTTCGAGTGGTTCGAACTGCTGCGCCCCGTCGAGGGCACCGACACCTACCTCGTGTACACGCGCTGGCGTGACGAGGAGTCGTTCCAGGCCTGGATGGAGGGGCCGATGAAGTCCGCGCACCAGGGCGGCGGAGAGGGCGCCGAACGCCCGAAGCCGGCCGCCTCCGGCTCGACCCTGTGGTCCTTCGAGGTGGTGCAGCAGGCGGGGCCGAAGAGCGCCTGACCGCGTGGCGGACACGCGACGGCGCCCCCTGCCTGTGCGAGCAGGGGGCGCCGTCGGTCGTGGGGCCGGTGTTACTTGACCGGCTCGGGCTCCGGCGCGGTCTCCGTCTCGGCCTCGCCGGCCGGGTCGACCGGGGTCTTGACGGAGTCGAGCAGCAGCTGGGCGACGTCGACGACCTGGATGGACTCCTTCGCCTTGCCGTCGTTCTTCTTGCCGTTGACCGAGTCCGTGAGCATGACGAGGCAGAACGGGCAGGCGGTGGAGACGATGTCGGGGTTCAGCGACAGCGCTTCGTCGACACGCTCGTTGTTGATGCGCTTGCCGATCCGCTCCTCCATCCACATCCGGGCGCCGCCGGCGCCGCAGCAGAAGCCGCGCTCCTTGTGGCGGTGCATCTCCTCGTTGCGCAGGCCCGGGACCTTGCCGATGATCTCGCGCGGGGGCGTGTAGATCTTGTTGTGGCGGCCCAGGTAGCACGGGTCGTGGTAGGTGATGATGCCCTCGACCGGGGTGACCGGGATCAGCTTGCCCTCGTCCACCAGGTGCTGGAGCAGCTGGGTGTGGTGGATGACCTCGTAGTCGCCGCCGAGCTGCGGGTACTCGTTGCCGAGCGTGTTGAGGCAGTGCGGGCAGGTGGCGACGATCTTCTTCGCGGACTTCGGCTTCTTGGTGGCCGGGTCCTCGTCGTCCTCGCCGAACGCCATGTTCAGCGCGGCGACGTTCTCCATGCCGAGCTCCTGGAACAGGGGCTCGTTGCCGAGGCGGCGGGCGGAGTCGCCGGTGCACTTCTCGTCGCCGCCCATGATCGCGAACTTGACGCCCGCGATGTGCAGCAGTTCGGCGAAGGCCTTGGTGGTCTTCTTGGCGCGGTCCTCCAGGGCGCCGGCGCAGCCGACCCAGTACAGGTACTCGACCTCGGAGAGGTCCTCGATGTCCTTGCCGACGACCGGGACCTCGAAGTCGACCTCCTTGGTCCACTCCAGGCGCTGCTTCTTGGCCAGGCCCCAGGGGTTGCCCTTCTTCTCCAGGTTCTTGAGCATCGTGCCCGCCTCGGACGGGAACGCGGACTCGATCATCACCTGGTAGCGGCGCATGTCGACGATGTGGTCGACGTGCTCGATGTCGACCGGGCACTGCTCGACGCAGGCGCCGCAGGTGGTGCAGGACCACAGCACGTCCGGGTCGATGACGCCGTTCTCCTCGGCGGTGCCGATCAGCGGGCGCTCGGCCTCGGCGAGGGCCGCGGCGGGCACCTGGGCGAGCTGCTCCTCGGAGGCCTTCTCCTCGCCCTCCATCGTCTTGCCGCCGCCCGCGAGCAGGTACGGCGCCTTGGCGTGCGCGTGGTCCCGGAGGGACATGATCAGCAGCTTCGGGGAGAGCGGCTTGCCGGTGTTCCAGGCGGGGCACTGCGACTGGCAGCGGCCGCACTCGGTGCAGGTGGAGAAGTCCAGCAGGCCCTTCCAGGAGAACTGCTCGACCTGGGAGACGCCGAAGACGTCGTCCTCGCCGGGGTCGGTGAAGTCGATCGGCTTGCCGCCGGAGGTCATCGGCAGCAGGGCGCCGAGGGAGGTCTCGCCGGTGGCGTTGCGCTTGAAGAAGATGTTCGGGAACGCCAGGAAGCGGTGCCAGGCCACGCCCATGTCGGTCATCAGCGAGACCGTGATCATCCAGATGAAGGACGTCCCGATCTTGATCATGGCCGTGAGGTAGACCAGGTTCTGCAGCGTGGAGACGCTCAGTCCCTTGAAGGCGAGTACCAGCGGGTACGAGGCGAAGTACGCGGCCTCGTAGTGGTGCACGCCGGCGAGCGCGCCCTCCAGGCCGCGCAGCGTCATGATCGCGAGGCCGATGACGAGGATGACGGCCTCGACGAAGTACGCCTGGCCGAAGTTGGAGCCCGCGAAGCGGGACTTGCGCCCGGGCCGCCGGGGGTGGCTCAGCTGCCGGATGACGATCAGGGTGAGGATGCCCAGCGACGTCATGGTG
Organism: Streptomyces sp. NBC_00557; assembly: GCF_036345995.1. NCBI lineage: Bacteria > Bacillati > Actinomycetota > Actinomycetes > Kitasatosporales > Streptomycetaceae > Streptomyces > Streptomyces sp. NBC_00557. The sequence continues at coordinate 3,859,077 of NZ_CP107796.1, read as the reverse complement.
CCGATGAACTCGACGAACAGCTCGTACGGCAGCCACGTGCCGATGACGGGCAGCGTCCAGTCGGCCTGGAAGAGCTGGCCGAAGGCGTTGACCAGGGTCAGCACCAGGGAGAAGAAGCCCACCGCGACGAACCAGTGGGCGACGCCGACCACGCCCCAGCGGTTCATCCGGGTGTGGCCGAGGAACTCCCTGATCACCGTGGCGGTGCGGGCGGTCCAGTCGTTGGTCCGGGTGCCCGCCGGGACGTCCTGGCCGAGCCGTACGAACCGGTAGATCTGCGCGATGGCGCGGCTGAACAGCGCAACGCCGACCACGGCGAGTACCAGCGACACGATGATCGCGGCGAGTTGCATGGGGGCTCCTGGGCGGCCTCGAACTTAACCGAGCGAGATTACTAAGCGGTAACTTATCCAGTTCGTCTGAGACTACCCTCATCTTCCTGCGGGATGCAGCCGGGCGCGGGGTGACGAGCGTCATCCCCCGTCCATCGGATCGTGTTATTCATACCGAATTGCTACATTCACCCCTACCTTAGAGCCGTGCTCTACGGGATCGCCGCCGCCACCGCCGCCCTGCTGCTCGCCGCCGTGCTGTGCGCGCTGCTCAGGGTGCCGGCGCTGCGGGCGGGCATCGTCGACCGGCGCCGGCAGCGCAGGCTGCCGCTGCTCGGCGGGGTCGCCGTGGCGGCCGTCACCTGCCTCGTCGCCTGGGCCGGGCGGTGGACCGGGATCGCGCCGCTCGGCGAGGGCGTGGGCAGGCTGCTGGCCGCCGCCGCGTGCGTCGCCGGGCTGGGCCTTCTCGCCGACGTCTGGCGGCTGCGCCGGCGCGTGCTCGTCGCCGGTACGGCGGTGGCGGCGGCCTTCGTGGTGCCGTACCAGGAGACCGGCCTGCCGGGCGGCCTGCTGGGCCTGGGCTGGATCGTGCTGGCCACCCTGGCCTTCAAGGGGCTCGACCACGCGGACGGGCTCGCGGGGACCGTCGGTGTGATCACCGCGTTCGGGGCGGGGGCCTGCGCCGCCGCCGAGGTGATGGACGGCCTCGCCGTCCTGCTGAGCGTGTTCGCCGCCGCCCTCACCGGCTTCCTGATGCACAACTGGCACCCCGCGAGGATCGGGCTCGGCGCCTGCGGCTCGCTGTTCACCGGGTTCCTGCTGTCCTCGTCGCTCGTTTTCACGCGTGCGGGGTACGACCTCACGCCGAGCGCGGCCGTGGTGTTCTGCCTCGGCGCGGTGGCCCTCGCCGACGCCCTTCTCGTCGTCCTCTCCCGCGGCCTGGCCCGGCGCCCGCTGCTGCGCCGCGGCCCGGACCATCTGGTGCACCGGCTGCGGCCGCTCGGGCTCACCCCGCAGGGCTCGGTCATCCTGCTGGGGGCGGGCTCCTTCGCCTCGGTGCTGGTGGGGGTGCTCGTGCACGCCGGGTGGACCGGGGACGGGGTGGTGGCCTGGGTGGCCGGAGGGGTGCTGCTGGGCGTCGGCGTCGCCCTTCGTATCCCTGTCCGACAACCCCGGCGGATGCCATCGACGCAGGTCAGAGGCCAGTTGCGTGTAAGGAACGGATAAGACTTGAGCCAGGCCGACTCAGGTCTGTTGACCCAGCCGGTGCCGTCATGCACACTTGAGTCCGTTCCACTCAAGTCAGCTGGAGGAATCAACCATGGCACGTGCGGTCGGCATCGACCTGGGCACGACTAACTCCGTCGTCAGCGTTCTTGAGGGCGGCGAGCCCACCGTCATCACCAACGCCGAGGGCGCCAGGACCACGCCGTCCGTCGTCGCCTTCGCCAAGAACGGTGAGGTGCTCGTCGGCGAGGTCGCCAAGCGTCAGGCGGTCACGAACGTGGACCGGACCATCCGCTCGGTGAAGCGCCACATGGGCACCGACTGGAAGATCCAGCTCGACGGCAAGGACTTCAACCCGCAGCAGATCTCCGCGTTCATCCTGCAGAAGCTGAAGCGGGACGCCGAGGCCTACCTGGGCGAGAAGGTGACCGACGCGGTCATCACCGTCCCGGCGTACTTCAACGACTCCGAGCGCCAGGCGACCAAGGAGGCCGGTGAGATCGCCGGTCTGAACGTCCTGCGCATCGTCAACGAGCCGACCGCCGCCGCGCTGGCCTACGGCCTCGACAAGGACGACCAGACCATCCTCGTCTTCGACCTCGGCGGCGGCACCTTCGACGTGTCCCTGCTGGAGATCGGCGACGGCGTCGTCGAGGTGAAGGCCACCAACGGTGACAACCACCTCGGTGGTGACGACTGGGACCAGCGCGTCGTCGACTACCTGGTCAAGCAGTTCCAGTCCGGCCACGGCGTGGACCTGTCCAAGGACAAGATGGCCCTGCAGCGTCTGCGCGAGGCCGCCGAGAAGGCCAAGATCGAGCTGTCCTCGTCCACCGAGACCTCGATCAACCTGCCGTACATCACCGCGTCCGCCGAGGGCCCGCTGCACCTGGACGAGAAGCTCACCCGGGCTCAGTTCCAGCAGCTGACGGCCGACCTGCTGGAGCGCTGCAAGACGCCGTTCCACAACGTCATCAAGGACGCCGGCATCTCCATCAACGACATCGACCACGTCGTGCTCGTCGGTGGCTCCACCCGTATGCCCGCGGTCGCCGAGCTCGTCAAGGAGCTGACCGGCGGCAAGGAGGCCAACAAGGGCGTGAACCCGGACGAGGTCGTCGCCATCGGCGCCTCGCTCCAGGCCGGTGTCCTCAAGGGCGAGGTCAAGGACGTCCTGCTGCTCGACGTCACCCCGCTGTCCCTCGGCATCGAGACCAAGGGCGGCATCATGACCAAGCTGATCGAACGCAACACCACGATCCCGACCAAGCGCTCCGAGATCTTCACCACGGCCGAGGACAACCAGCCGTCGGTGCAGATCCAGGTCTACCAGGGCGAGCGCGAGATCGCGGCGTACAACAAGAAGCTCGGCATGTTCGAGCTGACCGGTCTGCCGCCGGCGCCCCGCGGCGTCCCGCAGATCGAGGTCTCCTTCGACATCGACGCCAACGGCATCATGCACGTCACGGCGAAGGACCTCGGCACCGGCAAGGAGCAGAAGATGACCGTCACCGGCGGCTCCTCGCTCCCGAAGGAAGAGGTCGACCGCATGCGCGAGGAGGCCGAGCGCTACGCGGAGGAGGACCACCGCCGCCGCGAGGCCGCCGAGGCCCGCAACCAGGGCGAGCAGCTGGTCTACCAGACCGAGAAGTTCCTCAAGGACAACGAGGACAAGGTCCCTGGCGAGATCAAGACCGAGGTCGAGGCCGCGGTCGGCGAGCTGAAGGAAGCCCTCAAGGGCGAGGACACCGCCGAGATCCGCACCGCCACCGAGAAGGTCGCGGCCGTCTCGCAGAAGCTGGGCCAGGCCATGTACGCCGACGCCCAGGCCGCGCAGGCCGCCGCCGGCGGCGCCTCGGCCGGTGAGGCCAAGGCCGACGACGACGTGGTGGACGCCGAGATCGTGGACGACGAGCGCAAGGACGGTGCCGCGTAATGACGGAGGAGACCCCGGGCTTCGAGGAGAAGCCCGACGTCCCCTCCGGCGCGACCCCCGACGACGCCGAGCCGAAGGCCGCTCCCGATGAGGGGGCGGCCCCGGCCGGGGACGGAAACGAGAACGCCGGCCTGCTGGCCCAGCTGGACCAGGTGCGCACGGCGCTGAACGAGCGCACGGCGGACCTCCAGCGCCTCCAGGCCGAGTACCAGAACTACCGCCGCCGGGTCGAACGGGACCGGATCGCGGTCAAGGAGATCGCCGTCGCGAACCTCCTGACCGAACTCCTGCCCGTGCTCGACGACATCGGCCGCGCGCGGGAACACGGCGAACTGGTCGGCGGCTTCAAGTCGGTGGCCGAGTCGCTGGAGACCGTCGCGGCCAAGATGGGCCTGCAGCAGTTCGGCAAGGAGGGCGAGCCCTTCGACCCGACGATCCACGAGGCCCTGATGCACAGCTACGCGCCGGACGTCACCGAGACGACCTGCGTGGCGATCCTGCAGCCCGGGTATCGCATCGGCGAGCGCACCATCCGCCCCGCGCGGGTGGCCGTCGCCGAGCCGCAGCCGGGCGCGCAGACCGTCAAGGCCGAGGGCGCCGAGGAGAAGACCTCCGAGGCGAAGGACGCCGGCGCCGCTGACGACAAGGAGAACGGTGGCCCGGACGAGGGCTGACGTGAGGACCCACGGGAAGCACGGGAAGGGGGTACGTCGAGGATGAGCACGAAGGACTTCATCGAGAAGGACTACTACAAGGTCCTCGGCGTCCCCAAGGACGCCACCGAGGCCGAGATCAAGAAGGCGTACCGGAAGCTCGCCCGCGAGTACCACCCGGACGCCAACAAGGGCAACGCCAGGGCCGAGGAGCGCTTCAAGGAGATCTCCGAGGCGAACGACGTGCTCGGCGACCCCAAGAAGCGCAAGGAGTACGACGAGGCACGCGCCCTGTTCGGCAACGGCGGCTTCCGCCCCGGGCCGGGCGCCGGCGGCTCGTTCAACTTCGACCTGAGCGACCTCTTCGGAGGCGGCGCGAGCACCCAGGGCGGCTTCGGCGGCGGACTCGGTGACGTCTTCGGGGGCCTGTTCAACCGCGGCGGCGCCGCGGGCACGCGGACCCAGCCCCGGCGCGGCCAGGACATCGAGTCCGAGGTCACGCTGAGCTTCACGGAGGCCATCGAGGGCGCCACGGTGCCGCTGCGGATGTCCTCCCAGGCGCCCTGCAAGGCCTGCTCGGGCACCGGCGACAAGAACGGCACGCCGCGCGTGTGCCCGACCTGCGTCGGCACCGGGCAGGTCGCCCGGGGCTCGGGCGGCGGCTTCTCGCTCACCGATCCCTGCCCCGACTGCAAGGGCCGCGGCCTGATCGCCGAGCACCCCTGCATGGAGTGCAAGGGCAGCGGCCGGGCGAAGTCGTCCCGGACGATGCAGGTCCGCATCCCGGCCGGGGTGACCGACGGGCAGCGCATCCGGCTGCGCGGCAAGGGCGCGCCCGGCGAGCGGGGCGGACCGGCGGGCGACCTGTACGTGGTCGTGCACGTCGGCACGCACCCGGTGTTCGGCCGCAAGGGCGACAACCTCACCGTCACCGTGCCGGTGACGTTCCCCGAGGCGGCCCTCGGCGGCGAGGTCCGGGTGCCGACCCTCGGCGGACCGCCCGTCACCCTGAAACTTCCGCCCGGCACGCCCAACGGCCGTACCATGCGCGCCCGGGGCAAGGGCGCGCTCCGCAAGGACGGCACCCGCGGCGACCTCCTGGTCACCGTCGAGGTGCGTGTGCCCAAGGACCTGTCGGGGAAGGCTCGTGACGCGCTCGAGGCGTATCGCGAGGCGACCGCGGGCGAGGACCCGCGGGCGGAGCTGTTCGAGGCCGCGAAGGGAGACTGAGAGAGATGGACGGCCGTCGACGTAACCCGTATGAACTGACCGAGGAGACCCCGGTCTACGTCATCTCGGTGGCGGCCCAGCTCTCCGGACTCCACCCGCAGACGCTGCGCCAGTACGACCGCCTGGGCCTGGTCTCGCCGGACCGCACCGCGGGCCGGGGCCGCCGCTACTCGGCCCGCGACATCGAACTGCTCCGCCAGGTGCAGCAGTTGTCGCAGGACGAGGGCATCAACCTGGCCGGCATCAAGCGCATCATCGAACTGGAGAACCAGGTCGCCGCCCTCCAGTCCCGCGTGGCGGAGCTGGAGGCGGCCCTGGACGGCGCGGCGGCCGCGATGCAGCAGCGCGAGGCCGCCGTCCACGCCTCCTACCGGCGCGACCTGGTGCCGTACCAGGAGGTCCAGCAGACCAGCGCGCTGGTGGTGTGGCGGCCCAAGCGCCAGCAGCAACAGGACTGAGGCAGCAGGACTGAGTGGAACAGGGTGAAGGGGCCCGCGGTCGCCCGCGGGCCCCTTCACCGTGTCAGGACGCGCTCGGCGGGGTGATGGTGTAGTCGGTGTCGGCGAAGGACTCGGTGCCGTCCGCCCGGACGAGGGAGATCATGTAGTACACGGTCGTGCCGGCCGGGGCGTCGGTGTCCGTCCAGAACCAGCCGTCCCGGCTCTTGGCCACCGGGGCCTCGGTCAGCCGGACGAACCGCTCCTCGGCGTGGTTCCAGCGGTAGACGTGGAAGCCGGTCACCGAGGAGGTGTCCTCGTAGGGGCACCACGGTTCCACCCTGATCCCGCCGGTGGTCCTCCAGGTCGTCGTCTGGCAGCCCGCCGTGTCGGGCGGGACCGAGGTGGGCCGCAGGTCGAGCGCGGTCACCGGGACGGAGGCGACCGGCACGCTCCAGTCCTCGACGTCCGGATCGTCCTGGTAGGTCAGGGAGTTGCCGTAGACGTCCACGGCCACGACGAACAGGCGGTACGACGTGCCGTCGGCCGGCCAGGGCAGCAGGGTCTGCGTCGCCGAGGCGTCCGCCTTCCCCAGGTACTCGGGGTCGTGGGCCTCGTCCTGCTGCTGGTAGAGGGCGTAGGACGCGAGGTCCGGGGCCGTGCTGGGCTGCCAGGACAGGCGGATGCCGTACTCGAGGGGCTCGGCGGCGAGGCCGGTGACGGCCGGGGGCGGGGTCTCGTCGCCGGGCCGGACGGCGGTGACCTCGGCGGAGGGCACCGACCAGCGCCCGGCCGAGTCCTTGCGGAGCACCGTGTAGTGGTACGCGGTGCCGCGGCGGCCGGAGTAGTCGGTGCAGGCGCGCTCGGTGTCGCCGGCGGCGTCGGTGGCGCTCGTGGGCGAGCCGCAGGTGAGGGTCTTCCAGTCCCGGGAGCCGTCGGCGTGGTCCTCGGAGCGGCGCACCAGGTAGTCGGCGGTGCCGGCGGGCTCGGTCCAGCCGACGACCGTCTCGCCGCTGTCCGTGCGCGCGGTGACGTGCTGCGGCGGGGCGATGGTCCGGGTGCTGGTCACGACGGCCGAGTCGGCGGCGTTGCCGTGCGCGTCGAGCGCGGCGACCTTGTAGTCGTAGGCCGTGCGGTAGGCGGCCTTGGCGTCCGTGTAGGCGGTGGACGTGGTGTCGCCGAGGGCGGTGAAGTCGCCCGTCCCGGCGGCCCTGCGGTACACCCGGTAGGAGACGGCGTCCGAAGGGGCCGTCCAGGACAGCTCGTTGGCGTCCTCGGTGCCGGTCGCGGCGAGCTTCGGGGCGGCGGGCGGGGTCAGGTCCTGGGAGGGGACCGGGCCCTGGTCGGTGCTGCCGGCGGACTCGTTGCCGGCCTTGTCGTAGGCGCGGATCTCGTAGTAGTACGACTGCCCGGTCTGCGGCGGCCGTTCGCTGAAGCGCGGCACCGTGGTCGTGCCGACCCGGGTGAAGGTGCTCGTGCCCGCCACCCGCCGGTAGACGCGGTAACCGGCGAGGTCCATCTCCTTGTTCGCCGTCCAGCTGAGCACGGCGTCGATGCCGGGCGGCTGACCGGTGTAGTAGTCCCAGGACGCCCCGGTCGGGGCCAGGGGCCGCACCGTGTCGACGGCGCTGGAGGTGCGCGGGGTGTAGGCGAACTTGACGCTCGCGGCGCCGGTCCAGTTGACGTAGTCCACGCGCAGGGTGTGCCTGCCCTTGGGGACGGTGACGTTGACCGTCTTGGCGCGGGCGCCCGAGGTGTTGGACCACAGGTCGGTCTTGCGGACGCCGTCCAGGTACACGCGGATGCCGTCGGTCCCTGAGGCGGCGAACGCGAAGGGGCCGCCGGAGCCGAAGTCGCGGGTGACGCTCCAGCGGACGCCGAAGTTGTCCTTCGGCAGCCCGGACGCGGGCGCGCCGGTCCAGTTCTGGTCGATGACGCTGTCGCAGTCCGTCTTCTTCGGGGTGCCGGAGAACGTGGTGTTCGCGTAGAACGTCCGCTTGTACGTCGGCGCGGTGCACGTCGTGGCCGCGGACGCGGTCGGGGCGGCCGCGTTCAGCAGGGCGCCGGCGGTGGCGAGCACGACGGCCGTGGCGGTCGCGCGGCTGGCTGGGTTCATTCGGTCCTCTGCTCGAGTCGGGTGGGCGGCGCACGGCCGCCGGTGATCACGACTCGCGAAGATCCGGCTTGGTTGTACCGCTCTTTACCGGGCCATGAACTCCCTTTGGATGGAGGGTCCGTAAAGGGTGTTTGGAGGTGATTCCGCATGTCCTTCACGGAGTCAGCTGAGCGTGGTGTTGCGGACTCGTTAAGTAGTTCCGCTTGACGACGGGTGTGGCGTCCGCGTTGTCTTTTCAGACACCTGGGTCGTATAGCCGCCCTACGTCCGGAAGCTGAAGTGAGCCCTCGCATGCGTCGTATCGTCCTGTCCGTGGCCGCATCCACGATGACCGTCTCGCTCGCCGGCTGTGGCGTGCTGGACGCCACGGGGAACAGCGCGAGCGCGAGCCCGAGCCGGGGCAACGACATCACCGTCGGGCTGCTGCTGCCGGAGAAGGCCAACACCCGCTACGACCGGTTCGACTACCCCATCATCAAGAGCGAGGTCTCCCGGCTCACCGCGAAGCAGGGCAAGGTCGAGTACGCCAACGCCGACGCGGACGCCTCCCGGCAGACCTCGCAGATGCAGCGGATGATCGACGAGAAGGTCGACATCATCATGCTCGACGCCGTCGACTCGCACGCCATCGCGCCCGAGGTGAAGAAGGCCAAGGACGCGGGCATCCCGGTCATCGCCTACGACCGGCTCGCCGAGGGCCCGATCGACGCCTACGTCTCCTTCGACAACGAGCTCGTCGGCGAGGTGCAGGGCCGCACCCTGCTGGAGGCCCTCGGCTCGAGCGCCGACAGCTCCAACAAGATCGTCATGGTGAACGGCTCGCCCACCGACCCCAACGCCAAGCAGTTCAAGGAGGGCGCGCTCTCCGAGCTGAACGGCAAGGTGACGATCGCGGAGTCGTACGACACCACGGACTGGAAGCCGGAACTCGCCGAGTCCGAGATGGCCAAGGCCATCGCCGCGATCGGCAAGAACAACATCGCCGGCGTCTACGCCGCCAACGACGGCATGGCGGGCGGCGTCATCAAGGCCCTGAAGGCGGCCGGCGTCACCAGCCTCCCCCCGGTCACCGGCCAGGACGCGGAACTCGACGCGGTGCAGCGGATCGTGAGCGGTGAGCAGTACATGAGCGTCTACAAGGCCTACCCGGACGAGGCCGAGGCCGCCGCCCAGATAGCCGTCGCCAAGGTCCAGGGCAAGGACATCCAGTTCGACGCGCTCACCCAGGACAAGGTCTCCAGCCCGACCGCCAAGGACATCCCGTCCAAGCTCATCCAGCCGACCGCCCTGACCAAGGGCAACATCAAGGACACGGTCGTCGCGGACGGCATCTACACGGTGGCCGACATCTGCACGCCCAAGTACAAGGCGGCCTGCGCGGCGATCGGCCTGAAGCCCTGAGTCGTTGAGGGCTTGCGGGGCTTGAGGCCTTCAGGCCCTGAGGTCTTGAGGCGGGGCGCGTTCCCCTCCGCGCCCCCACCCCCCAGCTTGTTGCAAGGCGAGCGGCGGAGCCTGGTCGATACCCGGACACAACGTGCTTTCGCGGCGGGCCTGTCGGGGCGAGCCGTGTTGCGGACCCGGTCCGGCGCCGCGCATAGTTGCGCTGCGGAAGTGGCAGCACACCGGGGGTGAAATGGGCGATGGCCGGGCACGGGGCGGAGGAGCATCCACACGGGGCCGACCGACTGTGCGCGGCCGGGGACCGTGTCTATTCCCGGGCCGTACGCCGGGGCCGGGTGCCGCGCACCGACGCCGAGGCGGTGCCCTGCCTGCTGGACCTGGCCCTGCTGCACCCGGACCCCGACGACATGGACTGGCTGGTGCCCACCTCCCCGCAGGAGGTCATGACCAGGCTGCTGCGCGGGGTCTACGACGAGGTCAGCGAGAGCCAGCGGAAGGTGGGCTCGGCGGTGGCCGCCTTCGAGTGGTACGCCGGGCTCGGCCGCCCGCCGGGCGCGCCCTCCGCACCGGCCGAGGGCAGCGCGATCCGGGTGCTCGACGGCCTGTCCCGGATCCAGGCCGCGATGGACGAGGCCACCGAGGCGTGCACCACCGAGGTGCTCACCGTGCAGCCCGGCGGCATCCGGCGGGAGGCCGAGCTGACCGAGGGCCTGCACCGGGCGCTGGCCCTGCGCGGCCGGGGCGTGCGCATGCGCGACCTGTACACGCACGTGGCCCGGCACGGCCAGGGGCTGCTCAACTACCTGGAGCTGATGGGCGACACGGTCGAGGCCCGGACGCTGGACGAGGTCATCGACCGGCTCATCCTGTTCGACCGCACGGTGGCCTTCATCCCCGCCAACGCCGACCGCACCATGGCCCTGGAGCTGCGCCATCCGGCCCTCGTGGAGTACCTGGTGACGGTCTTCGAGCGCCTCTGGCGGCTCGCCATCCCGCTCACCGCGCCGCTGCCCGACACCGGCATCGAGGGCATCTCGCACCGCGAGCAGTCCATCGCCGCGCTGCTCGCCGAGGGACACCAGGACGCCGTGATCGCCGAGCGGCTCGGCATCAGCGTGCGCACCTGCCGCGCCCACATCGCCCGCCTGTCGGAGACCCTGGGCGCGGCCAGCCGTACCCAGCTGGGCGTGCGGATCGCCCAGGTCGGCCTGGACGGCCACCGCGGCGCCGGGCTGCCGGCCCGGGCGCTCACGGCTCCCGATCAAGGATCCCCGAGCGTGCGATGAGATAGCCGAGCTGGGCGCGGCTGTCGCTGCCGAGGGCGGCGGCGAGCTTGGCGATGTGCAGCCGGGCGGTCCGGACGTTCATGCCGAGGCGGTCGGCGATGTCGGCGTCGGTGTGCCCCTCGACCAGGAGGGCCGCGATGGCCAGCTGACGGGGCGTGACTCCGTCCAGGGAGGGCTGCGGGGCGGTCTGCGGGTACAGGGGCGTCGCCAGGCGCCAGAGGCGGTCGAAGGCGGTGGCGAGGAACCCGACGATCGCGGGCTGGCGGATCTCCAGGGCGAGGGTCCGGTCGGCGTTCGCCGGGATGAAGGCCACCGTGCGGTCCACGACGATGAGGCGGTCGGTGATCTCGTCGAGGGTGCGGGCCTCGGCGTCGCCTCTGAGCTGCTCGTAGCGGGCGACCACCGAGGGCGCGTGCCGCAGGGTGTGCTGGTAGAGCGTGCGGATCCGGCCGCCCCGGTCGAGGAACGCCTGGTCGCGGGCGAGTGCCTCGGCGCGGGCCTCGTCGGACGTCCGGGTGTGGCTGACGTGCGGCTGGACGGCGAGCAGTTCGCCGCCGCTGCCTGCCATGGCCCGCTCGATGGCCCGGCCGATGCCGCGGAATCCGCTGAGAACGGCGATCACCGGCGGGCCGTCGGCCGCGGTGGGCCCGGCGTCGATCCGCATCAGCGGTGCGAACAGCTCCGCCAGCCGGGCCTCGCGCCGCCGTTCGTCGGCGATGCGGTCCTCCGAGGCCAGCAGCAACCGGTGCAGGGCGACGGCGGGGGCGAGGGGCTCCAGTCTGCCCAGGTCCCCGGCCGACGGGTGCAGCAGGCCGGTGTCGATCAGGCAGGGCGCTTCCTCGGCGTCCTCGGCGCGCAGGTGGCCGTCGCGCAGCGCGCGTGCGTAGAGGGCCGCCCCCTGGGCGCACACGTCGTCGGCACCGTGTGCCGCATGCGTGGCCCGGCCCATGGTCGCCTCCCCTCCCGCACTCAGACGTCCTGGTCCAGGATTCCCGACTGCGCTATGAGGAAGCCGAGCTGGGCGCGGCTGCCGCTGCCCAGCGCGGTCGCCAGCTTGGCGATGTGGGCCCGGCAGGTGCGCACGTTCATCCCCAGGCGCCGGGCGATGGCCTCGTCGACATGCCCCTCCACCAGCAGCTTGGCGATGGAGTGCTGGATCTCGGTGATGCCGTCGGGGGCGGTCTCGTAGGGCGCGCCGGCGCTCAGCGGTACCGCGCGGGCCCACATGAACTCGAAGACCTTGATCAGGTAGCGGACGAGCCCCGGGTGCCGCAGTTCCAGGGCGATCTCCCCGTCGTCGCGCGTGGGGATGAAGGCCACCGTCTCGTCGCAGATGATCAGCCGTTCGACGAGTTCGTCGATGGTGCGGTACTCCACCTTGCCGTCGGTGAACTGGGCCACGTACGCGAGCGTCTCCGGGCTGTAGCGCGCCGGGTGCTGGTAGAGGGTGCGGATGCGGCAGCCGCGTTCGATCAGGGGGCGGTCGCGCTCCAGGGCCTTGGCGAGGGTGTGCTCCAGCCGCCGGCGGCTCGGCTGTACGGTCAGCATCTCGGTCTGGCACTGTGAGGTGGCGAGATCCAGTGCCGCGTTGATCCGGTCGAGGCCCTCCAGCACGGTGATCGAGTGCGTGGTCGCCGTGGGCTGGGCACTGATGCTCATGAACGGCTCGAAAGCATCGGCCAGTTCGATCGACTGCCGCCTGCGCTGGCTGATCTCCTGCTCGATGGGGTTGAGCCGCTGGGCCAGGGCTATGGACGGGGGGACCGGACGCAGCCAGTTCGGGTCGTCGGGATCGGGATGAAGGAGGGCGAACTCCATCAGACAGGGCGCCGGTTCCACATCCGCACGGGCTAGGCGTCCCGTCCGGAGAGCGTTCCCGTAAAGGCGGCGCCCGTCCTCGCACAGGTCGGTCAGCCCGTGGGGATGTGTCCGCTTAGTCTCATTTATCGCCAAATCTCCACCCCCCAGGGTCCTGAACGTGCAGGAACATGATGCATCGATTGTGTGGCCATGACGTGCCGGAATGGGCCATCGTCGTATTCGGACGGGGGAGAGGTGACCTTCACATGAGGACGAAGCCGACTATGCATAAGAGAATGCTTCGCTCGGCGCTTGTCGCCGCCTTCTCCGCCGTGCTGGCCTTCGGAGCGATGACCGGTCACGCGGGGGCGAGGAGTGATGCCGCGCAGGACAGCAGCTGGCTGGTCAAGGCCGCGCCCGGCGACAGTAGTTGGCTGGTCAAGGCGGCGCCCGGCGACAGCAGCTGGGTGATCGCGGCGTCCGGCACTCCGGGCGACAGCTCCTGGGTCGCCCCGGCGGACAGCAGTTGGGTCGCTCCCGCGGACAGCTCGTGGGTCGCCCCGGCGGACAGCAGTTGGGCCGTGCGGTCATGAGCACTCCACCCGACGACCGCTCCTTCCGCCGCGAGATGGCCACGGCCTACCGCTCCGGATGGCACTTCATCGACCTGGTCACCGCCATCCCGCACAGCGGTGACTCGCTGATGGTGACGGTGTTCGGCGAGCCGGTCGTCGTGACGCGGGACGCGGACGAGGACGTGCGGGCGTACCGGTGCCTGCGCAAGCCGCGCGGCGCCCCCCAGCCCGTGCGCTGTGCCGTACGGTACGGAATGATCTTTGTGAATCTCGACCAGCGGGACCACCGGCTCGCCGAGCCGGCGGACCAGGACCTGAGGACCATCTCGGCCACCCCCCGCAGTGCCTGACGCGATTCCCCCGTCGTAAAAGATCGCTCAGGTGCTTCCCCCCGCAGCGGCGTCACCGTGACCTGAACACGGTGACGCCGCTGGCGTTTTCCGGCGGTATGTCATGGCATGCGCCGGTATGAGCGCGCCGCCAAGGTGGCCGAAACTGTTCGCTCGCGCCCCGGCGTCCCGTCACAGGTTGCCCAGCGCCCGCTCCACCTCGATCTCGATCACCACGCGCGCCGGATTGGGCGACGGCACCCGGTCGTACCGCTCGGCGTACCGCTTCTCCGCCTCCGCCACCCGGTCGGCCTGCGTCCGCACCCGCGCCCGGCCCTCCAGCGTGGCCCAGCGCCGGCCGTCCACCTGGCACACCGCGACCCGGGCGCCCTCGGCCCCCGCCGCGCGCACGTGCCGCACCTTCGCGCTGGTTCCGTTGGTGATCACCCTGGCCAGTCCGGCCGCCGCGTCGTACGTCACCCCCACCGGGACCACGTGGGGACTGCCGTCGGGCCGGAGCGTGGTCAGCGTGCACAGATGGCGTTCGCGCCAGAAGGCCAGGTACTGCTCGGAGTGGTTCACCATGCACCGCAACCTAGCCGCCCGCCCCGGTTTCCGCCCTACCGTCCCAGCCTTGAGCGGAATAGACTCAACTTTGTGTACGCTGATTAAGTCAGCAGTGGAAGAGTGCGGCCGAGGAGGAGAACGGACGACGTGGACGCCGAGCTGACCAACAGGAGCCGGGACGCGATCAACGCGGCGAGCAACCGTGCCGTGACCGAGGGGCACCCGGACCTCACCCCCGCTCACCTGCTGCTGGCTCTGCTCCAGGGGCAGGACAACGAGAACATCACCGACCTGCTCGCGGCCGTCGAGGCCGACCAGGCCGCCGTACGCGCGGGCGCCGAGAAGATCCTGGCCGCGCTGCCCAGCGTGACCGGATCCACCGTCGCGCCCCCGCAGCCCAACCGCGAGCTGCTGGCCGTGATCGCCGACGCCGGCGAGCGCGCCAGGGAACTGGGCGACGAGTACCTGTCGACCGAGCACCTGCTCATCGGCATCGCCGCGAAGGGCGGCCGGGCCGGCGAGCTGCTCGCACAGCAGGGCGCCGATGCCAAGAAGCTGCTGGAGGCCTTCAAGAAGGCCAGGGGAGGACGCCGCGTGACCACCGCCGACCCGGAGGGCCAGTACAAGGCCCTGGAGAAGTTCGGCACCGACTTCACCGCCGCGGCCCGCGAGGGCCGGCTCGACCCGGTCATCGGGCGCGACCAGGAGATCCGGCGGGTCGTGCAGGTGCTGAGCCGCCGGACGAAGAACAACCCGGTCCTCATCGGCGAGCCCGGCGTCGGCAAGACCGCCGTGGTCGAGGGGCTGGCCCAGCGGATCGTCAAGGGCGACGTGCCCTCCTCGCTGAAGGACAAGCGGCTGGTCGCCCTCGACCTCGGCGCGATGGTCGCCGGCGCCAAGTACCGCGGTGAGTTCGAGGAGCGCCTGAAGGCCGTCCTCGCCGAGATCAAGGACTCCGACGGGCAGATCATCACCTTCATCGACGAGCTGCACACCGTCGTCGGCGCGGGCGCCGGCGGCGACTCCGCCATGGACGCGGGCAACATGCTCAAGCCGATGCTGGCCCGCGGCGAGCTGCGCATGGTCGGCGCCACCACGCTGGACGAGTACCGGGAGCGGATCGAGAAGGACCCCGCCCTGGAGCGCCGCTTCCAGCAGGTGATGGTCGCCGAGCCCACCGTGGAGGACACCATCGCGATCCTGCGCGGCCTGAAGGGCCGGTACGAGGCCCACCACAAGGTGCAGATCGCCGACAGCGCGCTGGTGGCGGCGGCCACCCTCTCCGACCGCTACATCACCTCCCGCTTCCTGCCCGACAAGGCCATCGACCTCGTCGACGAGGCCGCCTCCCGGCTGCGCATGGAGATCGACTCGTCCCCGGTGGAGATCGACGAGCTCCAGCGTGCCGTCGACCGGCTGAAGATGGAGGAGCTGGCGATCGCCAAGGAGACCGACCCGGCCTCCGTGGCCCGCCTGGAGAAGCTGCGCCGCGACCTCGCCGACAAGGAGGAGGAGCTGCGGCACCTCACCGCCCGCTGGGAGAAGGAGAAGCAGTCCCTCAACCGGGTCGGCGAGCTGAAGGAGAAGCTGGACGACCTGCGCGTCCAGGCCGAGCGCGCCCAGCGCGACGGCGACTTCGACACCGCCGCCAAGCTGCTCTACGGCGAGATCCCGAACCTGGAGAAGGAACTGGAGGCCGCCTCCGAGGCCGAAGAGGAGGTCGCCAGGGACACCATGGTCAAGGAGGAGGTCGGCTCCGACGACATCGCGGACGTCGTCGCCGCCTGGACCGGCATCCCGGCCGGCCGCCTGCTGGAGGGCGAGACGCAGAAGCTGCTGCGCATGGAGGAGGAGATCGGCAAGCGCCTCATCGGCCAGACCGAGGCCGTACGCGCGGTCTCGGACGCCGTACGGCGCTCGCGGGCCGGCATCGCCGACCCCGACCGGCCCACCGGGTCCTTCCTGTTCCTCGGCCCCACCGGTGTCGGCAAGACCGAACTCGCCAAGGCGCTCGCCGACTTCCTCTTCGACGACGAGCGGGCCATGGTCCGCATCGACATGTCGGAGTACAGCGAGAAGCACAGCGTGGCCCGGCTGGTCGGCGCGCCCCCCGGGTACGTCGGCTACGAGGAGGGCGGCCAGCTCACCGAGGCGGTCCGCCGCCGCCCGTACTCCGTCATCCTGCTGGACGAGGTGGAGAAGGCCCACCCGGAGGTCTTCGACATCCTGCTCCAGGTGCTGGACGACGGACGCCTGACGGACGGCCAGGGCCGCACGGTCGACTTCCGCAACACCATCCTGGTGCTCACCTCCAACCTGGGCAGCCAGTTCCTGGTCGACCCGCTCAGGAGCGAGGAGGAGAAGCGGGAGCAGGTCCTCGAGGTGGTCCGGTCCTCCTTCAAGCCGGAGTTCCTCAACCGCCTGGACGACCTGGTGGTCTTCTCGGCGCTGACCAAGCCCGAGCTGGAGCGGATCGCCCAGCTGCAGATCGACCGCCTGGGCAGGCGGCTGGCCGAGCGCCGGCTCACCCTGGACGTCACCCCCGAGGCGCTGGCCTGGCTCGCCGAGGAGGGCCTGGACCCGGCCTACGGCGCCCGGCCGCTGCGCCGTCTCGTCCAGACCGCCATCGGCGACCGCCTCGCCAAGGAGATCCTCGCCGGCGACGTCAAGGACGGCGACACGGTCCGCGTCGACCGCTTCGGTGACGGCCTGCTGGTCGGGCCGCCGACCGGGAAGACGCTGTGACGCTCACACGGTGAACGCCGAGAGACGTACGAGGGCCTGCTGAGGGCCCTCGTACGTCACCTGTCCGTGTTCACGAAGCCGCTGTTCAGCCGTGTGCCGTACACCCCGCTGCGCCGCCTGCGCCCCCGCCCGCGCGACAGCCCGCCGCCCCTGGGCCGGAATCATGTCAGCCAATGGCGGACAGGGGGCGTCGGGGCTTGCCTCCCCCCTCCCCGCATGGGGGAGGATGGCGGAATCCGCATGAAGGGAAGTACACGGTGAGCATCGACCCGTCCTCGATTCCGAACTTCGGGGGCCAGCCCGAACCGCAGCCCCAAGGACCGGCGGGCCCCGTCGTCCCGGATCAGGATCTCGTGAAGCAGCTCCTCGACCAGATGGAGCTGAAGTACGTCGTCGACGAGGAGGGTGACCTCGCGGCGCCGTGGGAGCAGTTCCGCACCTACTTCATGTTCCGCGGAGAGGCCGAGCAGGCCGTCTTCTCGGTGCGGACGTTCTACGACCGCCCGCACAAGATCGACGAGAAGCCGCAGCTGCTGGAGTCCGTCGACGACTGGAACCGCCGCACCCTGTGGCCCAAGGTGTACACCCACACCCACGACGACGGCACCGTCCGGCTGATCGGCGAGGCCCAGATGCTGATCGGCACGGGCGTCGACATCAACCACTTCGTCTCCTCGACCGTCAGCTGGGTGCGGGCCGCGATCGAGTTCGACCGCTGGCTCGTCGAGCAGCTCGGCCTGGAGCAGGAGGTCAACGAGGCGGACGAGCCCGAGAACCCCGAGGACGACGCCGAGTAGCCCGCGCGTCCCCGTCTACAGCGGCTTGTGCGCGTACACCACCAGGTACGCGCCGTAGGCATAGCCGAGCCCGGCCAGGGCCCCGACCAGCACGGTCGCGTGCCAGGGCCGGGCTCGCGCCGTTCGCGCCAGGCTCCGCGCCGCCGGCAGCAGCAGCGGGAACGCCGGCAGCAGGAACCGCGGCTTGCACTCGAAGAAGCCCGACCCGCCGAGCACGACCAGCAGCAGTACCCCGCTGAACACCAGCAGCGGCAGCGGGGCGCGGTCCAGCACCAGCAGCGCGTACAGCACCGTCGCCACCGCGACCAGGACCAGCGCCATCGGGAACACGAACCGGCTGCCGTGCAGCAGCACCGAGCGCAGGAACAGCAGCGAGCCGTGCCCGAAGTCGAACGTCGACCCCCACTGCCGCTGCACCTCGAAGTAGCCCCCGAACAGGTCCCCCCTGCGCCGGCCGGCCCACAGCACGTACGCGGTCCAGCCCAGCGGGGCGAGCGCCGCGCCCGTCCACAGCCTGTGGGAAACCCGTCCGCGCCGCCGCCACAGCTCGGCCCCGGCCGCCGCCAGCACCGCGACGGCGACCGCGAACCCGTTCGGCCTCGCCAGCCCGGCGCCCGCCGCGAGCGTGCCCGCCCACAGCCAGTCCCCGGCCAGCACCGCGTACAGCGACCAGGCCGCGAACGCGGTCAGCACCGGCTCGGTGTACGCCATCGACAGCACCACCGCGTGCGGCAGCAGCCCCCACAGCAGCACCAGCGCGACACCGGTGGCCGGCCCGTGCAGCCGTGTGCCGATCGCGTGGATCCCGGCGGCGGCCACGGCGGCTCCGGCCCAGGAGATCAGCAGCCCGGCGGCGCCCCCGCCGACCGGGGTGAGCGCGGTCACCGCCCGCAGCAGCGCCGGGTACAGCGGGAAGAACGCGAGGTCGCTGTGCGGGCCCGGGTCGTGGGAGGGCAGGTCGTGCCCGTAGCCGTGGGCGGCGATGCCCAGGTACCACACCGAGTCCCAGGACCGCGCGAGCAGCCGCAGCGGATCCCGGCCGGCGACATGCGCGACGAGGGCCAGCACGGCCGCACCGGTGAGCCGGACCCCGAGGAAGAGGCCCACGGCGACACCCCCCGCGCCCAGCAGCGACGGACCGGTACGGTCCCGCCGCACCGGCTTCGAGGCGGCCCGGGGCGGGGCGAGGGCCGGGGCACGGGTTGGGCTGGCGTGGGCGGGGCCGGCGTGGGTCACATCTGAGCACCATGCGCGAGAACGCGGCACGCCCGCACGGTGCACCGCCGATGCGCCGCCCGCGGTCACCCGTCTGCGGGGCCGCCCGGGGGCGCGGCCCCGCGTGCTACGGGGCGCTCACAGCGCCCGGAGCCGTTCGGCCGCCTCCCGGAGCACGTCCTCCCTCTTGCAGAAGGCGAAGCGCACGTACGGCGCGCCCGCCTCCCGGTCGTCGTAGAACACGGCGTTCGGAATGGCGACCACACCCGCCCGTTCCGGCAGGGCCCGGCAGAAGGCGAAGCCGTCCTTCTCGCCGAGGGGCCGGATGTCGGTGGTGATGAAGTAGGTACCGGACGGCACGAAGACCTCGAACCCCGCCTCCGCCAGCCCCCGCGCCAGGATGTCCCGCCGGGCCAGCATGGACCGGCGGAACTCCTCGAAGTAGGAGTCCGGCAGCGCGAGCGCCTCGGCCACCGCGTACTGGAAGGGGCCGGAGGAGACGTACGTCAGGAACTGCTTCGCCGAGCGCACCGCGGCCACCAGCCCGGGCGCGGACGTCACCCAGCCGACCTTCCAGCCCGTGAAGGAGAACGTCTTGCCGGCCGAGCCGATCGTCACCGTGCGGTCGCGCATGCCGGGGAAGGACGCGAGGGGCAGGTGCTCGGCGTCGTCGAAGACCAGGTGCTCGTAGACCTCGTCCGTGACCACCAGCAGGTCCCGCTCGACCGCCAGCTCGGCGACCGCGGCCAGCTCGGCGCGGGTGAGGACCGTGCCCGTCGGATTGTGCGGGGTGTTGATCAGCAGCAGCCGGGTGCGGCCGGTGACGGCGGCGCGCAGCTCGTCCAGGTCCAGGCGGAAGGAGCCCTCGTGCGGGCGCAGGGTGACCGGCACCCGCGTGCCGCCCGCCATCGCGATGCTCGCCGCGTAGGAGTCGTAGTACGGCTCCAGGGCGACGACCTCGTCACCCGGCTCCACCAGCGCCAGCAGCGCCGCCGCGATCGCCTCCGTGGCGCCCGCCGTGACCAGCACCTCGGTGTCGGGGTCGTAGCTCAGCCCGTACCGGCGCAGCTGGTGCGCGGCGATCGCGGTGCGCAGCTCCGGGATGCCCGGGCCCGGCGGGTACTGGTTGCCGCGGCCCTCGCGCAGCGCCCGCACCGCCGCCTCCCGCACCTCCTCGGGGCCGTCGGTGTCGGGGAAGCCCTGGCCGAGGTTGATCGACCCGGTCGACAGGGCGAGCGCGGACATCTCGGCGAAGATCGTCGTACCGAACGCGGCCAGCCGGCGGTTCAGGTGAGGGCGTGCGCTGGAGGTCATGCCGGCCATCCTGCGCCCAAGCTCTGGAGTTCCTCAACTCTGCTTTGCGTCCCGAGGCGGCCGGGCATCCCCCGTGCACGGCGGTCCACGGGGGGCCGCTTCGGGGGAACGGAAGGAGGGTGACGCCGTGGTTGCGGGCATCATCTTCATCCTGGTCGTGGCGGCGATCGTGGCGTGCACGGCGCTGGCGGGCGGGTCGCGGAGCCGGCGGCGCGCGGTGCCGCCCGGGAAGGGCGGCGGCCGTCCGTCCCGGTTCCGTACGTACCGCTCGGCGTCGTCCTCGGGGGCGGCCGGGGGCGGCGCCAGCTGGTGGGCCGGGGACTCGGGGTCGTCCTCGGGAAGCCACGGGGGACACCACGGCGGCCACCACTCCTGCGGGGGCGGCCACTCGTGCGGGGGCGGGCACGGCTGCGGAGGCGGCGGCTGCGGGGGAGGCGGCGGCTGCGGCGGCGGTTGCGGGGGAGGCGGCTGACGCGGGGCGGGCAGTTGACATGAGGCTGGGCGGCTGACTCGGGGCTGGGCGGCTGACGCGGGGCTGCCCGGCTGACGGTGAGGTGAGTGGCTGACGGAGGCCGGCGCGCTGCTCTTCCGGGTGTTCGGCGGTGACGACGGCCCGTGGGCGCCGGTCCGTGTCAGGTGTCCGGCGCCCGCGTGTCCTGGGGCCCGACCTCGCCGTTGTGTTCAGCGTGCCCGGCGCTTGGGGGCCGTTCCGCGCGCCAGGCGTGCGCCATGGTTGAACAGTTGAACAGTACGGTCCCCTGAGGGATGGAAACCCCACGAAGTTGGGTAAAAACGCTGTGGGGGTGCCTCTGTTCATGATTCCCTCTAAATCGCCAACGCAGCCCCCGGATTGTCCCTGAGACTGCCCACTCCGGCGGAGCCGGCTGGGCTGACGTGGCCGATCTCCCCCTCATCGCGTGTTAGCGGAGCCGATCCATGCTCACGACCCTGAACACCTCCTACACCGATACGCGCGCAGCCGACCTAGCCTGGGCCCTGGGACGCGAACCGCTGCCGGCCCTGGCCACCCTCGACCTCGAACTGACCGATGCCAAGCTCCAGTTGAGACTCCTCGGCGCGTCCCACCAGGTGCTGCTGGACCAGGAGCGAGGCAGCTGCTCGGAGACGGTCGCGTGCATCCCCGGCTCCAGCACCCCGCTGCCGCTCGGCGTGGCCAAGCGGGTCGGCGACTGGGAGTACGAGTTCGCGGCGCGCGTCGAGGTGCTCACGCCCGGCTCCTTCGCGGGCCGCGCCCAGGAGTTGCTGGCCCTCGTCTCCGACCACCCGCACGGCCTCGTCGGCGTCTTCCCGGGCAGCCCGCACGCCTTCACCGCGATGCTGGCCCAGCGTCACGAGGGCCAGGTGCACTGGCGTACCTGGCACGCCTACCCGCAGGACGGGCAGTTGGTGGCCACCCGGACCCGGGTCGGGGTGCGGGTGCCGGTGAGCAACGCCGGTTGACCGAAGATCGGTGACATAAACCCACGGGGGCTCAAATGCCCCCAGATCCACACGTGTGGGTGACGAAGCGTCCCGAGCGCGTGACGTAACGTCGCAGGGTGATCGAACCGCACGCCCCCGCGCCCCCGGGCGCCCCGCCCCCCTGGACGGGTCCGGCCCTGCTGCCCGTCCGGCCCGGCACCGGGCGGTTCCTGGTCCTCGTGTGCGTCTTCGTCTGCGCGGCCTGCGGACTCGTGTACGAACTCGAACTCGTCGCCTTCGCCTCGTACTTGATCGGAGACTCGGTCACCCAGGCCTCCGTCGTGCTCTCCGTGATGGTGTTCGCGATGGGCATCGGCTCCCTCGCCGCGAAGCGGCTGCGCTGGCACGCCGCCGCCGGCTTCGGCGCGATCGAGACCGCGCTCGCCCTGGTCGGCGGGTGCAGCGCGATGGTGCTGTACGCCGTCTTCGCCTGGACCGGCGGCTGGGGCGGGCTGTGGGCCGAGGGCCCGCGCTGCCTGCTGGTCGCCTTCTCCCTCGCCATCGGCCTGCTCATCGGCGCCGAGGTCCCGCTGCTGATGGAGCTGATCCAGCGCATCCGCCGGCAGGACGCGGGCGGCGCGGTGGCCGACCTGTTCGCCGCGGACTACGTCGGCGCGCTGGTCGGCGGTCTCGCCTTCCCCTTCCTTCTCCTGCCGTTCCTCGGCCAGTTGACCGGCGCCCTGCTCACCGGCACGGTCAACGTGGTCGCCGGCGGCGCCCTGGTCCTCGGCCTGTTCCGCCGCGACCTGACCCGCCGGGCCCGCTGGACCCTGCTCCTCGTCGGCCTCACCGTCCTCGGCGTCCTCGCGTCCGCCGCCGCCCTCGCCGACGACTTCGAACGCGCCGCCCGGCGCGCCGTGTACGGCACGGACGTCCGGGTCGCCGAACAGACCGACGTCCAGGAGGTCGTCCTGACCGGCGGCAGCGGCGGCGCGCCCCTCGACCTGTTCCTGGACGGCCGGCTGCGCGCCGGCGGCCGCGACGAGCGCCGGTACGCCGAGGCCCTCGTGCACCCCGCGCTGTCCGGCGGCCCGCACGCGCGCGTGCTGATCCTCGGCGGCGGCGACGGCCTGGCCGCCCGCGAGGCGCTGCGCCACGGCGGGGTGCGCCGCGTCGACGTCGTCGAACTCGACCCCGGCCTGATCCGCCTGGCCCGCCACGACCCCGGCCTGACCGCCGCCAACGGCCACGTCTACGACGACCCCCGCGTCCGCACCGTCACCGCCGACGCCCTCGGCTGGCTGCGCGGGGCGCCCGCGGCGGCGTACGACGTCGTGATCGCCGACCTCCCCGACCCCGGCATCACCGCGAGCACCAAGCTGTACTCCCAGGAGTTCTACGGCCTGGCCCGCCGCGTCCTCGCCCCCGGCGGCCGGCTCGTCGTCCACGCCGGGTCCGTCACCACCCGGCCCCGCGTCTTCTGGACGGTGGCCGCGACCCTGCGCGCCGCCGGCTTCGCCGGCTCGCCCTACCGCGTCGTCGGCCACGACTCCGGCTTCCCGGCCGGCCCCGACCGCTCGGCGGCCGCGTCCGGCGCCCCGCACGACTGGGGCTTCCTGCTGGCCCGGCCCGGAACCATCCCACCACCGCTCCGCCTGGCTCCCGGCCGACTGCGCACTCTCACCCCGGCGGCACTGGGAGCGGACGCCAGGGCAGCGGACCGGACCCGCATCGGGGGCCTGCCCGCGTCGACACTGGTGCATCCCCGGTACTGACGAGCCCGTCTGGTGCGGGTACTTTCCGGGGACACCTGGGTAGGCTCACCGGACATGGAGCACCAGGTCTTCGTCCCGGTCCCGCCCGCCCTGCTCGGCGCCGCGCTCGCCGACCCGGTCCGCGTCGCCCGCGCGCTCCCCGGCCTGCAACAGGACGCCGGCGCCGAACCCGTCGCCGGGCGCCTGAAGCTCCGCGTCGGCGGACACTCCGTCACCTATCGGGGTACGGCACGGGTGGTGGCCCGCGACGACGGCACGTACGCCGTCGAGGCCGACGCCACCGAGGCCCGCGGCACCGGCGCCGTGAAGCTCGCCCTCACCCTGCGCCTCGCGGACACCGAGGGCGGTACGACGGTCATCGCCGA
The DNA here is from genome assembly GCF_036345995.1 of Streptomyces sp. NBC_00557. Lineage (NCBI taxonomy): Bacteria > Bacillati > Actinomycetota > Actinomycetes > Kitasatosporales > Streptomycetaceae > Streptomyces > Streptomyces sp. NBC_00557. Next base: position 3,835,555 of record NZ_CP107796.1, on the reverse strand, counting down.
GGGCACGGCGGACGCGGACGGCCGTATCGCGGAACTCCCGCCGGACACGGTGCACGCGGCGGCCACCCGCCTGCTGAACCGTTTCCTGGAGAACCTGGCGGCGGCACCGGAGGAGCAGGAGCCGGAAGTGGAGAGGGAGGCGGAAGCGGCGTCGGAGACAGCGGAACCCGAAGAGGAGCACACGTCCGTCTTCGACGCCGAGGTCCCCCCGCCGTCCCTGGACCCCGCCGCCGAGGACGCGGAGGACGCCGGCACCCCGGCCGGCGGCCTGTCCGAGGACTTCGCCGACACCGGCGAGCCGCCCGCCGAGGCCGCGCACGCCCGCCGCACGATGATCGGCCGCAGCGCGGAGGAGGTCGACCACGCGCCTCCGCGGGGCCGCTACGCCCCGGTGCCGGCCCCCCAGACGGTGACGGCGACCTCGGCCCTGCGCTGGGCGGCGCCCGCGGCGGCACTGGCGGTGGCGTCGGCGATCGTCGTGACCCGGGCACTGCGCAGACGCCGCTGACCCGGCCGGTCCTCCCAGTACTGTCTTCCCGTGAGTAACGAAGACATCACGCTGACCGCCGGCCTCGCGGAAGTACACGTCAGCCCGGCCAACGGCGGCCGTATCAGCAGCCTCGTAGTCGATTCCCTGGAGCTGCTGCGGCAAGGGCCCCGCTACGGCTGCTTCCCGATGGTGCCCTGGTGCGGCCGTATCCGCGACGGCCGTTTCCTGGACGGCGGCGCCGTCCGCCAGATGCCGCTCAACTCCCCGCCCCACGCCATCCACGGCACCGCCCGCGACGGCGCCTGGCGCACCGCGCGCGTCGCGGAGAACGAGGCGGTGCTCACGTACGACCTGGTCGAGCCCTGGCCGCACCCCGGCCGCGTCACCCAGGTCGTCACGCTCGCCGAGGACGGCCTGACCCTCACCATGTCGGTGGAGGCGCGGGACGACTCCTTCCCGGCGCAGATCGGCTGGCACCCCTGGTTCAACCGGAACCTGGGCGGCGAGGACGTGACCCTCGGCTTCAAGGCCGCCTGGCAGGAGGAGCGCGGGGAGGACCACCTGCCCACCGGGAACCGGATCGACCCCACGCCCGGCCCCTGGGACGACTGCTTCGGCATGCCCGGCGGCGTCGACGTCACCCTCACCTGGCCGGGGCGGCTGGAGCTGAAGGTGACCAGCCGCGAGGAGTGGGTGGTGGTCTACGACGAGCAGGCCGAGGCCGTGTGCGTGGAGCCGCAGACCGGCCCGCCCAACGGCCTGAACACCGCCCCGCGCCTGGTCACACCCCTGGAGCCGCTGGAGGCGAGCACCGCCTGGAGCTGGCGCCGCCTTTAAGCTGGTCGGCATGACGGACGTACGCGGCGCGCTGCTGCAGCAGATCAAGGACAAGGCCGTGGTGCACGGCAAGGTGACCCTCTCCTCGGGTCTGGAGGCCGACTACTACGTCGACCTGCGCCGCATCACCCTCGACGGCGAGGCCGCCCCGCTGGTCGGCCAGGTGCTCCTGGACCTGACCGCGGACCTCGAGTTCGACGCGGTCGGCGGCCTCACCATGGGCGCCGACCCGGTGGCCGCGGCCATGCTGCACGCCGCCGCCGCGCGCGGGCGGAAGCTCGACGCCTTCGTCGTACGCAAGGCCGCGAAGGCGCACGGGCTGCAGCGGCGGGTCGAGGGTCCGGAGATCAAGGGCCGCCGCGTCCTGGTCGTCGAGGACACCTCCACCACCGGCGGCTCCCCGCTCACCGCCGTGGAGGCCGTGCGGGAGGCCGGCGCCGAGGTCGTCGCCGTCGCGACCATCGTGGACCGGGCCACCGGCGCCGCGGAGAAGATCGAGGCCGGTGCGGGCGTTCCGTACCGTTTCGCCTTCTCGAAGGATGAACTGGGTCTGGACTGACGACGCGGAGTGACCTGGACTTGTCCGGCGCATGGACCAGCGGTCCATGTCTGGAAAGATGGGGACGACGACGGCGTCGACACCCTCAGGTCTAGGTCAGGGCCGTAACGCACAACCCCAACCCGCAACACAAGGAGCGGACAGATGCCCATCGCAACCCCCGAGGTCTACAACGAGATGCTCGACCGGGCGAAGGCAGGCAAGTTCGCCTACCCGGCCATCAACGTCACCTCGAGCCAGACCCTGAACGCGGCGCTGCGCGGCTTCGCGGAGGCGGAGAGCGACGGCATCGTCCAGATCTCTACCGGCGGCGCCGAGTTCCTCGGCGGCCAGTACAGCAAGGACATGGTCACCGGCGCGGTCGCGCTCGCCGAGTACGCGCACATCATCGCCGAGAAGTACCCGGTCAACATCGCGCTGCACACCGACCACTGCCCGAAGGACAAGCTCGACGGGTACGTGCGTCCGCTGCTCGCGATCTCCGAGGAACGCGTGAAGGCCGGCCGCAACCCGCTGTTCCAGTCCCACATGTGGGACGGCTCCGCCGAGACCCTCGCCGACAACCTCGCCATCGCCCAGGAGCTGCTGGAGCGCACCCGCGCCGCCAACATCATCCTCGAGGTGGAGATCACCCCGACCGGCGGCGAGGAGGACGGCGTCTCGCACGAGATCAACGACTCCCTCTACACCACGGTCGAGGACGCGATCCGCACCGCCGAGGCGCTGGGCCTGGGCGAGAAGGGCCGCTACCTGCTGGCCGCGTCCTTCGGCAACGTGCACGGCGTGTACAAGCCGGGCAACGTCGTCCTGCGCCCCGAGCTGCTGAAGGAGCTGAACGAGGGCGTCGCCGCCAAGTTCGGCAAGGCCTCCCCGTTCGACTTCGTCTTCCACGGCGGTTCCGGCTCCAGCGAGCAGGAGATCCTCACCGCGATCGAGAACGGCGTGGTGAAGATGAACATCGACACGGACACCCAGTACGCCTTCACCCGTCCGGTCGCCGGCCACATGTTCCAGAACTACGACGGCGTCCTGAAGGTCGACGGCGAGGTCGGCAACAAGAAGGCCTACGACCCGCGCACCTGGGGCAAGCTGGCCGAGGCGAGCATGGCCGCCCGCGTCGTCCAGGCCACGCAGAACCTGCGCTCGGCGGGCAACAAGATCAAGTAAGCGGTACGTCCGTTCCGCACCGGGCCCGGCGGCTGTCCTCGGCCGCCGGGCCGCTGTATACCTGGGATCATGCCCGACGTCCGGCTGGCCTCGCCCCAGGGCAAGTGGATCCTGCTCACCACGGTCCTCGGCTCCAGCATGGCGCTGCTGGACTCGACCGTCGTCAACGTGGCGCTGCCGCGGATCGGCGACGACCTGGGCGCGAGCCTCGCCGCGCTGCAGTGGACGGTCAACGCGTACATGGTCACGCTGGCCGGGCTGATCCTGCTCGGCGGCTCGCTGGGGGACCACTACGGCCGCCGGAAGATCTTCGTGCTCGGCGTGGTCTGGTTCGCGACGGCGTCGCTGCTGTGCGGCCTGGCGCCGAGCCCGGGGATCCTCATCGCCGCGCGGGCGCTGCAGGGCGTCGGCGGCGCCCTGCTGACCCCCGGCTCCCTGGCGATCATCCAGGCGTCCTTCCACCCCGACGACCGCAGCCGGGCCGTCGGCCTGTGGTCCGGCTTCGGCGGGATCGGCGCCGCGGTCGGCCCGTTCCTCGGCGGCTGGCTGGTCGCCGGCCCCGGCTGGCGCTGGGTGTTCCTGCTGAACGTGCCGCTGGCGCTGCTGTGCGTACCGGTGGCGCTGCGGCACGTCCCGGAGTCGGCGGACGGCGGCCGGCACGCCCGCTTCGACGTGCTCGGCGCTGTCCTCGGCGCGCTGGCCCTGGCCCTGCTGACGTACGCCCTGATCGAGGCGAGGGCGGGCTCCCTGGCGGTGGCCCTGACGGCGGCGGCGGGCCTGGCGGCCGCGGTGGCCTTCGTGCTGGTCGAACGGCGCCGCCCGGATCCGATGCTCCCTCTGGACGTCTTCGCCTCACGCCAGTTCAGCGCGGTCAACCTGGTCACCCTGTGCGTGTACGCGGCGTTCGGCGGCTTCTTCTTCCTCACCGCGCTGCAGCTCCAGGTCGTGGCCGGCTACTCGCCGCTCAAGGCCGGTACGGCCCTGCTGCCGACGACGGCCCTGATGCTGCTGCTCTCCTCCCGCTCCGGCGCCCTGGCCGACCGGACGGGGCCGCGGCTGCCCCTGACGGTCGGCCCGCTGCTGTGCGCGGCCGCGATGCTGCTGATGCTGCGGGTGGGGGAGGGCGCGTCCTATCCCGCCGACGTCCTCCCGGCCGTCCTCGTCATGGGCGCCGGCATGGTGACCCTCGTCGCGCCGCTGACCGCCACGGTCCTCGCCTCGGTGGAGGCCTCCCGGGCGGGCCTGGCCAGCGGCGTCAACAACGCGGCGGCACGCGCGGCGGGCCTGGTCGCGGTGGCCGCCCTGCCCCTGCTGGCCGGGATGGGACCGGACGCGTACCGGGTCCCGTCCGCCTTCGACGCGGCGTTCCGGCGGGCCATGCCGATCTGCGCCGGGGTGCTCGTGGCCGGCTCGCTGCTGGCCTTCGCCCTGGTCCGCCGCCCGCCGCCCGGCTGCCGCCACCCGGAGTGCCGCGTACACGGCTGCGTCACGGCCCCGCCGCTGGAGGGAGGGCGGCGGAGGCAGCCGTCGTAGCGAGCCGGGCCGGCCCGGTGCCGGCGCGGGGCACCGGCACAGCGCCCGCGCCTGTCACCCGCGTGCGCCAGACTGGACCCATGAGCATCCACGAAAACCTTCTCGGCGGCCCGCCTCCCACCCACCTCCCCGACGACCCCGAGCCCCGTGAGCAGCTCGCCGCCGGCGCCGCTCCCGCGGACGTCGCCGCCAAGTACCCCGCCTCCTCCCTCGCCTGGGCCCAGCTGGCCGACGACGCGTTCGAGCGCGGCGCGGTCGTGGAGTCGTACGCCTATGCCCGTACGGGCTACCACCGGGGCCTGGACGCCCTGCGCCGAAGCGGCTGGAAGGGGCACGGCCCGGTGCCCTGGGAGCACGAGCCCAACCGCGGCTTCCTGCGCGCCCTGCACGCCCTGGCCCGCGCCGCGCAGGCGATCGGCGAGCAGGAGGAGTACGAGCGCTGCACCCAGTTCCTGAAGGACTCCTCCCCGACGGCGGCCCAGACCCTCGGTTAGCCGTACGTCCCGGTGTGGCCCGTCTGGCACAGGCGGGCCTTGCCGTATCCGGGGTCCATTGCGGAGGATGCCGGTGGGGACCGGGGCCCCCGTGCCGGCATCGGCAGGGGCGGACCGCTACCCGGAGCTACAACAGGAGACAGCGATGTCCCAATCGGCTCGGCAGTCCACACAGACTCAGGAGCCCGAGACTCCGCATCTCGATTTCGCGGGCACGACGCCGTACGAGGACTACGTCAGGGCGGACGTGCTCACCCACCTCCAGCACACCCTCTCCGACGATCCCGGAGAGATGGTCTTCCTGGTCACGACCCAGGTGATGGAGCTGTGGTTCACCGTCATCGTCCATGAGTGGGAGACCGCGGCGGCCGCCCTGCGCGGTGACGACGTACCGGCCGCGATCGCCGCGCTGAAGCGTTCCGTACGGGAACTGGAGGCGCTCAACGCCTCCTGGACACCGCTCGGCCAGCTCACCCCGGCGCAGTTCAACTCCTACCGGTCCGCCCTCGGCGAGGGCTCCGGCTTCCAGTCGGCGATGTACCGGCGCATGGAGTTCCTGCTCGGCGAGAAGTCCGCGTCCATGCTGGTCCCGCACCGCGGCACCCCCCGCGCCCACGCGGAACTGGAGAAGGCGCTGCACGAACCGAGCCTGTACGACGAGGTGCTGCGGCTGCTGGCCCGGCGCGGCCACGCCATCCCCGCCTCCGTCCTGCACCGGGACGTCTCCCAGCGCTACGAGCCGTCCGACGCGGTGGAGCGGGCCTGGGCGGCGATCTACGCCGGCGACCAGGACGCCGAACTCGTCCGGCTCGGCGAGGCGTTGACCGACGTGGCCGAGCTGGTGTGGCGCTGGCGCAACGACCACCTGGTCGCGACCCGCCGCGCGATGGGCGCCAAGCCCGGCACCGGCGGCTCGGCCGGCGTGGCCTGGCTGGAGAAGCGCGCCCGCAAGAACGTCTTCCCGGAGCTGTGGACGGCGAGGTCCCATGTCTGAACTGTCTGAACCGTCTGAACTGGCCCTGGAGGCAGAGAAGCTGGACGCGGCCGACGAACTCGCCCCGCTCCGCGACCGCTTCGTCCTCGACGACGTGGTCTACCTGGACGGCAACTCCCTCGGCGCGCTTCCCGCCCACGTCCCCGACCGGGTGGCCGACGTGGTCCGCCGCCAGTGGGGCGAGCTGCGCATCCGCTCCTGGGAGGAGAGCGGCTGGTGGACCGCGCCCGAGCGGATCGGCGACCGGATCGCCCCGCTGGTCGGCGCGGCGGCCGGGCAGATCGTGGTCGGCGACTCCACGAGCGTCAACGTCCTCAAGGCGCTGGTGGCCGCCGTACGCATGGCGGGCGAGGACCGCACCGAGATCCTGGTGGACGCCACGACGTTCCCCACGGACGGCTACATCGCCGAGTCCGCGGCCCGCCTGACCGGCCGCACCCTGCGCGCCATGACCCCGGCCGAGGTGCCGGGGGCGCTGACCGGCCGTACGGCGGCGGTGCTGCTGAACCACGTCGACTACCGCACCGGCCGGTTGCACGACCTGCCCGGCCTGACCGCCGCGGTCCACGCCGCCGGCGCCCTCGCGGTCTGGGACCTGTGCCACAGCGCGGGCGCGCTGCCGGTGGGACTGGACGAGCACGGCGTCGACCTGGCGGTCGGCTGCACCTACAAGTACCTGAACGGCGGCCCGGGTTCACCGGCGTACCTGTACGTCCGCCGGGACCTGCAGCCCCGCTTCGACTCACCGCTGCCCGGCTGGAACTCGCACAGCGACCCGTTCGGCATGAGCCCGTCGTACGCCCCGGCGCCGGGCGCCCTGCGCGGCCGGGTCGGCACCCCGGACATCCTGTCCATGCTGGCCCTGGAGGCGGCCCTGGACGTCTGGGAGGGCGTGTCCGTCTCCGCCGTCCGCGCCAAGTCCCTCGCGCTGACGGACTTCTTCCTGCGCTGCGTACGGGCGTACACCGGGCCGGGGCGCGTGGAGTGCGTGACCCCGGAACGCCACGCGGAGCGCGGCAGCCAGGTCGCGCTGCGCTGCGAGGACGCGGGCGAGGTGATGAAGCGCCTGATCGCCAGGGGTGTCGTGGGTGACTTCCGGCATCCCGACGTCCTCCGCTTCGGCTTCACCCCGCTGTACGTCGGCTTCGCCGACACGGAGCGGGCGGCCCGTGTTCTGGGGGAGGAGCTGGCGTAGGGGGCGGGCCCGAGGGCCGGGTCCCGAGGATGGGACCTGAAGGCGCGGGGCCGTACGGAAACCGCGCCTTCAGGCCCCCGTACCGCGCCTTCAGGCCCCCGTACCGGGCCTTCAGCCCCCCGTACCGGGGCCTTCAGGACCCGTACCGCACCGTTTGTCCCTCACCGTGCGTGACATCCCCGTGTCCGCGCACGTCACCGGCCTGATACCGTCCCGCCCAACGGCGAACCGGTGACCAGACGCCCCACGGGTCCCCTCGCCGAACACGTTCCATCACTGAGAGGTTGGAGCATGCCGGACGACGCCGCAGCAGCCCGCGCCGCCGCCGAAGAGGAATCGGCCTTCTCGCACCCCCCGGTCGACCCCGACGTCAGCTCCGCTTACGGCAGCCACCCCGACCAGGTGATCGACTTCTACGCGCCCCGCACCGCCGCGGACTCCCCGGCGCCGCTGGTGGTGGTCCTGCACGGCGGCGCCTGGCGCGCCCGCTACGACCGCCGGCACATCACCCCGTTCGCGGACTTTCTGGCCCGCAGGGGCTTCGCGGTGGCCAACGTCGAGTACCGGCGCGGCGGCGAACCGCTGATCCCCGGGCAGAGCCCGGCGCCGGAAGCGGGGAGCGTCCCGCCGCCGGCCGGCCGCTGGCCCGACACCTTCGACGACGTGGCCGCCGCCCTGGACGCGCTGCCCGCCCTGGCCCGCGAGGCGCTCCCGCAGGCCGACGCGCGCCGCACGGTGCTGACGGGCCACTCGGCCGGCGGCCACCTCGCCCTGTGGGCCGCGGCCCGCCATCTCCTGCCCGCGGACGCCCCCTGGCGCACCGACCGGCCGGCCCCGCTGCGGGGTGTCGTCGCCCTCGCCCCGATCGCGGACTTCGAGGTGGCGGAGAAGCTGGAGGTGTGCGGCCACGCGAGCCTGCAACTCCTCGGCGGCCACGACACGTTCGCCGAGCGCCGCCCGTACGCCGACCCCGTCCTGCTCCTGCCGACGGGCATCGCGACGACGCTGGTCCAGGGGCGCAACGACCTGGAGGTGCCGCAGACGGTCGCCGAGTCCTATGTGGACGCGGCGGCGAAGGCCGGTGAGATGGTGGGCCTGACCCTCCTGGAGGACGTCGGCCACTTCCCCCTGATCGACCCGGCGGCGGACGCGTGCGCGGTGGTGGCGGAGGAGATCGCGCAACTGGCGTGGTAGCACGGCGACGCCGGCCGCTCGTACCCGTCCTGCCCGGCGGCAGGGCGCCCCGTAGTACCTGAGAGGGACCCGTGAGAACCCCTCTGCAAGGGGACGACCGCGGGCCGGCCGCCGCCTACCGTTTTCCACGTGACCGAGACGACGCACACGCAGACGACACCGCCGGGCGCGGTCGGCGGGCCGCGCAGCCCGGAGTTCCGGCTGGCCGCGGATGCCCTGCGGGGCCTCAAGGAGGACCTGTTCCAGGACGCCTTCGCCTACCGCCCCCTGCCCCGGGCGAGCGCCGAGGGCCCACTCGCCCGCCGGCTGTCCGGCGGGGGCTGGGCACCGCACGCGGTGGTGGCCGTCCTCGGCGTGATGGCGATGTTCCTGGCCGTGTCGAGCGCCTTCGACTCCGGGCCGGCCGTCCTGCTGTGCGGGCTGCTGGCACTGGCGCCGGTCCTGCTGACGCTGGCCCGGCCGGTGGGGGCGTTCTGGTGCTCGCTGGGCGCGAGCACGGCCGCCGCCGTGATCGGCCGGGGCGGCTGGAGCGACTGGCCCTGGCTGCCGGGCAGTTTTCTGGCGCATCTCGTGGTGCTCACCGTCGTCGCGCTGCGCACCCGCCCCCGCACCGCGGCCTCGATGTGGGTGATCACCGCGGTCTACGGCTTCCTCGCCGGAGGCCTCGTCGGCTGGCGCCGCTACGACACGGACGTGACCCCGATGCTGGTCCTGTCCGCCCTGCTCCTGCTGGCGGTCACGGTCCGGCACATCCGCCGCCAGGCCGAGCAGGAGGTGACCGCGCAGCAGACGGTGACCGCGCACGAACGCTCCCGGCGCACCCTGCTGGAGGAGCGCACGACGATCGCCCGCGAGCTGCACGACGTGGTCGCCCATCACATGTCGGTGGTCGCCATCCAGGCGGAGGCCGCACCCTACCGGGTGGAGAACCCGCCGGAGGAGCTTCAGAAGGCGTTCGCCACCATCCGGGAGAACGCGGTGGCGGCCCTGGCCGAGCTGCGCCGGGTCCTCGGCGTCGTCCGCGCCGAGGACTACGAGGCGCCGGACGCCCCCCAGCCGACCCTGGCCGACCTGGACGGCCTGCTCGCCAACGTGCGGGAGGCCGGCCTGACGGTGGAGAAGGCGGTGACGGGCGCGGTGCGCGAACTGCCGCAGGGCGTCGAGCTGTCGGCGTACCGGATCGTGCAGGAGGCCCTCAGCAACACCCTGCGCCATGCGCCGGGAGCGAGCGCCCGCGTGGAGATCGGCTACGTCCTCGGCGGCCTGGGCCTGCGCATCGTGAACACCGCGCCGCCGGCCCCGCGGCTCGTCAAGCCGTCGCCCGGCGCCGGACACGGCATCACGGGCATGCGGGAGCGGGTCTCCATGCTGGACGGCGAGATGACGGCTGGCCCGACGCCGGACGGCGGCTATGAGGTGGCGGTGTTCCTGCCGGTGCCGGCGGCCACGGTGAGCGAAGGGGACGCATGACCATCCGCGTACTGGTCGCGGACGACCAGATGATGGTCCGCGAGGGCTTCTCGGTCCTGCTGAACGCGATGCCGGACATCGAGGTCGTCGGCGAGGCCGTCAACGGAAGGCAGGCGGTCGAACGGGTCCGTGAACTCGGCCCGGACGTCGTGCTGATGGACATCCGCATGCCCGAGCTGAACGGCATCGAGGCCACCCGGGAGATCGTGGCGGCCGACGCGTCGGCGAAGGTGCTCGTCCTGACCACCTTCGACCTGGACGAGTACGTGTACCAGGCCCTGCGGGCGGGCGCCTCCGGCTTCCTCCTCAAGGACGCCTCGGCCCGCCAACTGGCCGACGGCGTAAGGGTGGTGGCCGCCGGCGAGGCCCTGCTCGCCCCCTCGGTCACCAAGCGCCTGATCACGGAGTTCTCCCGCCTCGCGGACCCCCCGCGCCCGATCCCGTCGACGGCCCGGGCGGCCTACGGCGACCTCACGGAACGCGAGACGGAGGTCCTGGTCCTGATCGCCCAGGGCCTGTCCAACGCGGAGATCGCCGAACGCCTGGTGGTCGCCGAGTCCACCATCAAGACCCACGTAAGCCGCATCCTGGTCAAACTGGGCCTGCGCGACCGCACGCAGGCGGCGGTCTTCGCGTACGAGGCGCGCCTGGTGACACCCGGCTGACGGCCCTGGAGGCGGCCTTCGTCGAGCCCTGAAAGGGTGCCCCTGGTCAGACCGCGCCCCGCGCGTTAGCGTCCCGGCATGGCTGGCAGCTCCGACCCGACCTTCGATCCGTGGGACCCCGCGTTCGTCGCCGACCCGTACCCGGCGTACGCCGGGCTGCGGGCGCGCGGCAGGGTGGTGTACTTCGCGCCCACGAACCAGTGGCTGGTGCCGCATCACGCGGACGTGTCGGCGCTGCTGAGGGACCGGCGCCTCGGCCGCACCTACCTGCACCGGTTCTCGCACGAGGAGTTCGGCCGGACCCCGCCCCCGCCGGAGCACGAGCCGTTCCACACGCTCAACGACCACGGGATGCTGGACCTGGAGCCGCCGGACCACACCCGGATCCGGCGGCTGGTGTCGAAGGCGTTCACGCCGCGCACGGTGGAGCGGCTGCGGCCGTACGTCCACGCCCTGGCGGACGAGCTGGTGGCGGCGCTCGTCCGCAAGGGCGGCGGCGATCTGCTGAGCGAGGTCGCCGAGCCGCTGCCGGTGGCGGTGATCGCCGAGATGCTCGGCGTCCCCGAGGCCGACCGCGCCCTGCTGCGGCCGTGGTCGGCGGCCATCTGCGGGATGTACGAGCTGAACCCGTCGCAGGAGACCGCCGCGAAGGCGGTGCGGGCGTCGGTGGAGTTCTCCGAGTACCTGCGGGAGCTGATCGCCGCGCGCCGCAGGGAACCGGGCGAGGACCTCGTCTCCGGTCTGATCGCGGCGCACGACGAGGGCGACCGGCTCACCGAGCAGGAGATGATCTCCACGGCGGTGCTGCTGCTCAACGCGGGCCACGAGGCGACCGTCAACGCGACGGTGAACGGCTGGTGGGCCCTGTTCCGCAACCCCGCCCAGCTGGCCGCCCTGCGCGCCGACCACTCCCTGGTGCCGTCGGCGGTCGAGGAGCTGATGCGCTACGACACCCCGCTGCAGCTCTTCGAACGCTGGGTGCTGGACGACATCGAGATCGACGGCACGACGGTCCCGAGGGGCTCGGAGATCGCCATGCTCTTCGGTTCCGCCAACCACGACCCGGCCGTCTTCACCGACCCCGACCGCCTGGACCTCACCCGCGGGGACAACCCGCACATCAGCTTCAGCGCGGGCATCCACTACTGCATCGGCGCGCCCCTGGCCCGTATCGAGCTCGCGGCCTCCATGTCAGCCCTCCTGCGGCAGGCCCCGACCCTGGCCCTGGCGGAGGAACCGCGGCGGAAGCCGAACTTCGTCATCAGGGGACTGGAGGGGCTGAGCGTGGAGGTACGCTGAGCACGAGCAACCAGCACCGCCGTACCCGCCGTACCCTCAGGCCGTCAGGTCCCTGCGGCGCAGGCCCGCGAGGCCCGCCGCCACGAGCAGCGCGGCCAGAGCCAGCAGCACCAGTACCGGCCGCCACTCCATCTCCCCGCCCGGCAGCTTCGGCAGCTGTCCGAAGGGGGAGAGGTCCAGCACCGCCCGGGGCAGGTTCAGCGCCGGGCCGATCCAGCCGAGGAGCAGGGCCGCGCCGGCCACGCCCCACGCCGCGACCGCTCCCCGGGGCAGGAGGCCGTACAGCAGGACGGCGACCGCGCCGATCACCCAGACGGCGGCGACCTGGAGCAGGCACGCGCCCAGGACGGGGCCGGTCCGCCGGCCGTAGCCGACGGCGAAGCCGAGGCCGGCCAGCAGCATCAGCAGGGCCGAGCCGCCGAACGCGACGAGCAGATGACCGAGGGCCCAGCGCAGCCGGCCCACCGCTCCGGCCAGCACCGGTTCGGCGCGCCCGGAGGTCTCCTCGCCGCTCAGCCGCAGCACGGACGAGACGACGTACAGGGCGGCGACCAGGCCGAGCAGGCCGATCATCGCGGCGAGGAAGGCGTCGGTCAGGCCCGACTGGCCGCCCATCCGCTGGAAGATCTCCCGCGCCCTGGCGTTGTCGCCGACGAGCCTGGCCGCGCCGTCCGTCAGCCCGCCGTAGACGACCCCGGCGAGGAAGAAGCCGAGCGACCAGCCGAGGACGCTGCCGCGCTGCAGCCGCCAGGCCAGCGCGCCGGCGCCGGCGAGCCGGCCCTCGGCGGGTCCCGGCCGGGCCGGCAGGAAGCTCATGCCGAGGTCCCGGCGGCCCGCCAACCGGTAGGCGAGCGAGGTCTGGAGGGCGGTCGCCGCCGCGAACAGCAGCAGCACCCACCAGCGTTCGGCCGCGAAGGGCCGCAGGTTCTCCAGCCAGCCCAGCGGGGACAGCCAGGTCAGTACCGACGAGCCGTCGTCCGTCGCGGAGTCGCCCGCCGCGCGCAGCACGAACGCCGCGCCGAGAACCGCCGCCGTCAGCCCCCGGGCCAAGCGCGCGCTCTCGGTCAGCTGGGCGGCGATCGCCGCCGTCGACGCGAAGAGCAGGCCGACGCCCGCCACCCCGAGCCCGAAGGCCAGGGCGCCCGCCGCGCCCTGCCCGGCGAGGCCCGCCGCGATCAGCGCGCCCAGGGCCGCGTTCGCGACGGCCGCCGCCAGCAGGGCCGCCGTCAGCGGGGCACGGCGGCCCACCATGCCGGAGGACACCAGCTCCTGCCGGCCGCTCTCCTCCTCGTCGCGGGTGTGCCGTACGACGACGAGCAGGCTCGTCACCGCGGCGAGCCCGCCCGCGTACACCCCGACCCGCCAGGCCGTCAGCGCGCCCAGCGAGTCGCCGAACACCGGGCCGACCATGGCGCGCAGGGAGGCGTTGGCCGCCATCTGGTGCACCAGGCCGGCGCGGGCGGCCGGGGTGCCGTACAGGCCGCTGAGCGTCTTCGGCATGGTCAGGACCATCAGCGCGGTCACCGCGACCCACACCGGGACCAGCACGCGGTCGCGGCGCAGGGCGAACCTCAGCAGGGTTGCCGTGCCGGTCAGTTGCGGGGTCATACGGCCGCCTCGTCCGCGTAGTGCCGCAGGAACAGCTCCTCCAGCGTCGGCGGCGTCGAGGTCAGCGAGCGCACGCCGGACGCCGTCAGCGAGCGCAGTACGGCGTCGAGCCGGTCGGTGTCCACCTGGAACCGGACCCGGTGCCCCCGCACGTCCAGGCCGTGCACGCCGGGCAGGCGGGCCAGTCCGTCGGGCGGGCCGGCGAGTTCGGCGCTGACGCTGGTCCGGGTGAGGTGCCGCAGGTCGGCCAGTGAGCCGCTCTCCACGGTCCGGCCCTTGCGGACGATGCTCACCCGGTCGCAGAGTTCCTCGACCTCGCTGAGGATGTGCGAGGAGAGCAGGACCGTGCGGCCGCGGTCGCGCTCCTCCCTGACGCAGCGCTGGAAGACCTCCTCCATCAGCGGGTCGAGGCCCGAGGTCGGCTCGTCGAGGATCAGCAGGTCCACGTCCGAGGCGAAGGCCGCGACCAGGGCGACCTTCTGCCGGTTGCCCTTGGAGTAGGTGCGGCCCTTCTTGGTGGGGTCCAGCTCGAAGCGGTCGATCAGCTCGGCGCGGCGCCGGCGGTCCAGGCCTCCGCGCAGACGGCCGTAGAGGTCGATGACCTCGCCGCCGGAGAGGTTGCGCCACAGGGTGACGTCCCCCGGCACGTAGGCGATCCTGCGGTGCACCTCCACCGCGTCCCGCCAGGGGTCGCGGCCCAGCACCTGTGCGGCGCCCGCGTCGGCGCGCAGCAGGCCGAGCAGGACGCGGATGGCGGTGGACTTGCCGGCGCCGTTGGGGCCGAGGAAGCCGTGCACCTCACCGGTCTCGACGTCCAGGTCGAGGCCGTCCAGCGCGTGCGTACGGCCGAAGGACTTATGGAGTCCGCTGACCGTGATTGCCTTCGTCATGCCGACGAACGTACGCTTCTTTCAGAAATTTGTGAAGTTACCGAAGGTCTCTAAGGTTGGGTACGGTGGGCCCCATGACGGATGCGGTGCGGCGGGACCCGGAGGCGGTCTCCCGGTTCGTGGAGCACTTCGCGGCCCAGCTCGTCGAGGCGGGGGTGCCGCGCATGCCGGCCCGCGTCCTCGCGGCGCTGCTCGCCTCCGACACCGGCGCCCTCACCTCCGCCCAGCTCGGCGAACAGCTGAAGATCAGCCCCGCGGCGGTCTCCGGCGCGGTGCGCTACCTCGCGCAGGTCCACCTGGTGTCAAGGGAACGCGAGCCGGGCTCGCGCAGGGAGCGGTACCGGGTGCACAGCGACCAGTGGTACGAGGCCCTCACCAGCCGCGACGCCGTCATCAAGCGCTGGGAGGAGGCCCTGCGCGAGGGTGTGTCCTCCCTCGGCCCCGACACACCGGCCGGCCGGCGGCTGGCCGAGACCCTGGACTTCTTCGAGTTCATCGAGCGGGACGTCGCCGCGATGATGGAACGCTGGCGCGCCTACCGGGAGAGCAGGTACCAGCGCCCCGAAGAGGCGCGGGGAACCGGGAGCGCATCATGACACCGATGACGGGGCGACCGACGACGAGTGGCAGCGATCCCGTCGGTGTCGAGTGGCTTCTCGACGCCCTCGACGAGGTGGACGCGCCCGGGTGTGAGGCCGAGGTCATCAGGGGGGACGTCGTCACCCTCGACACCACCGGCTTCGAGGCCCCCGGCTCACGCTGAGGGCAGCACCAGCCCCCACGCCCCCTCCGCCACCCGCCACGTCCGCCGCCGCACCGGCCCCGTCACCCCCGCGTCCGCCCGGTAGCGGAAGTCCGCGCCGGTCACCGTCACCGTGCGGCCGGACGCCAGTACCGGCGTCGCCTCCGCGCCCACCGACAGCGGCCGCACCTCCACCTCCGCGAGGCCGCGCGGGCCCGGCGCCACCGACACCGCCTCGACCGGCTGGCCCAGGTCCACCACCGTCTCGCCGTCGACCTCCACCCGGAGCCGGGAGGGGCCGGGAGAGGGTACGGCCGCGAGCCGGGGCGGGCGGGGGGCGAGGGTGCGGACCAGGGAGCGGTACCAGGGGCGGCAGGCGACGGCGACCGGCTGTGCCGCGGCCGCCCGCGCCACCGGCTCCGGCGGTATGCCCAGCCCGCTCAGCACGACCCCGTCGCTGTCGTCGACCAGCAGGTCCAGGCGCCGCGCCTCCCCGTCCAGCACGGCCCGCGCCGCCGCCACCGTCCCGCCCGGCACCCCGAGCGACTCGGCCAGACGGGTGTCGCCCACCGGGACCACCGACAGCGCGCATCCGGCCAGCTCCCGCGCCCGGTGCAGCAGGGTCACGGCCCGCACCAGCGCGCGGCCGTCGCCGACCACCACCGGTCGCCGGGAACCCCTCCGGCTCAGCGCCCGGGCGAATTCCTCCGGCCCGTCCGGCAGGCACACCTTGGTCGCCGCACCCGCGCTGAGCACGTCTTTCGCGATGCGTACGGACTCCCCGTCCGCCTGCCGTGCCGCCGGATCGATGATCACCAGCAGCTGCTCGGACGTCGCGAAAGTCGCCACCTCGGTCCTGCCTCGCTTCCTCGGGTAGCATCTTTGTGCAAGAGCCCCTTGCGCTATTGCGCCAGGGGCTTCGTCTATTCCGGGGCATCCGGTCCGACGGTTGGGCGACCACCGGCGACCAACGACGGTCGCTGTGGCACGCGGCGGTGAACCTTACGCCCACGCCCCCGACCTTGGACATGCCCCGCCCGGAAGGGGTGTACGCGCGTGCCCGCACTTGTGCTGCTCGGTGCTCAGTGGGGTGACGAAGGCAAGGGAAAGGCGACCGACCTGCTCGGTGGCTCGGTGGACTATGTAGTGCGGTACCAGGGCGGCAACAACGCCGGCCACACGGTCGTCGTCGGCGACCAGAAGTACGCCCTCCACCTGCTCCCTTCCGGAATCCTGTCCCCCGGTTGTACGCCGGTCATCGGCAACGGCGTCGTCGTCGACCCGTCGGTCCTGCTCTCCGAGCTGAGCGGTCTGAACGAGCGTGGCGTCGACACGTCCAAGCTCCTGATCAGTGGTAACGCGCACATCATCACGCCGTACAACGTGACCGTCGACAAGGTGACGGAACGCTTCCTCGGCAAGCGCAAGATCGGCACCACCGGCCGCGGCATCGGACCGACCTACGCCGACAAGATCAACCGCGTCGGCATCCGGGTCCAGGACCTGTACGACGAGTCGATCCTGCAGCAGAAGGTCGAGGCGGCCCTCGACGTCAAGAACCAGATCCTCACCAAGCTCTACAACCGGCGCGCCATCGCCGCCGACCAGGTGGTCGAGGAGCTGCTGGGCTACGCCGAGCAGATCAAGCCGTACGTCGCCGACACCGTCCTGGTCCTCAACCAGGCGCTGGAGCAGGACAAGGTCGTGCTCTTCGAGGGCGGCCAGGGCACGCTGCTGGACATCGACCACGGGACCTATCCCTTCGTGACGTCCAGCAACCCCACCGCGGGCGGCGCCTGCACCGGCGCGGGCGTGGGCCCCACGAAGATCAGCCGGGTCATCGGCATCCTCAAGGCCTACACGACCCGCGTCGGCGCCGGCCCCTTCCCGACCGAGCTGTTCGACGAGGACGGCGAGGCGCTGCGCCGGATCGGCGGCGAGCGGGGCGTGACGACGGGCCGGGACCGCCGCTGCGGCTGGTTCGACGCGGTCATCGCCCGCTACGCCACCCGCGTCAACGGCCTGACCGACTTCTTCCTCACCAAGCTGGACGTGCTGACCGGCTGGGAGCAGATCCCGGTCTGCGTGGCGTACGAGATCGACGGCAGGCGGGTCGAGGAACTGCCGTACTCGCAGACCGACTTCCACCACGCGAAGCCCGTGTACGAGATGCTGCCGGGCTGGTCGGAGGACATCAGCAAGGCGAAGTCCTTCTCGGACCTGCCGAAGAACGCCCAGGCGTACGTCAAGGCGCTGGAGGAGATGTCCGGCGCCCCGATCTCCGCGATCGGCGTGGGCCCGGGCCGGGACGAGACGATCGAGATCAACTCGTTCCTGTGAGCCCGTAAGGCGGAACACGGCGGCCGGCGCAGCGGAAGAGCGCCGGCCGCCGTCTCTTCCGACGGCCGCCTGCCACACGGCGACGGCGAGCCCGACGAGGAGCAGGACCGCGAGGCAGGTCGGCAACGGGGAGCCGGACGGGCGCGGGGCGGGTGAGCGGAGGGTTCAAGTCCGCTTGCGTTTCCCATTTGTTGACCTGCCCGTGACCCACTTCTGGTTTCGCGCGGATGTGGCGTACGGCAAGCATCTACGCGGGTAGTCCCGCCGCCACGCCCGTACGATCCTGCCTCTCGAGCTCCAGGAGCCCTGCATGCCCGCCCATCCCATGAACCGCCGCGAGTTCGTGAAGAAGTCGGCCGTCACCGGTGCGGCGGTGGCCGCCGCCGGGGCCGTCGGCACCGGCACCGCGCAGGCCGCCGAGGCCGGGCACCGGCCCGGAAAGGCGCCGCGCACCTGGTCGTTCTCCATCCTGGGCACCACCGACCTGCACAGCCACGTCTTCGACTGGGACTACTACAAGGACGCCGCCTACACCGACAAGGCGGGCAACTCCGTGGGCGTGGCACGGGTCGCCACCCTCATCAAGCAGCAGCGCGAGGCCAAGGGCGAGCACCGCGTCCTGCTGGTCGACGCCGGCGACATCATCCAGGGCACCTCGCTCGCCTACTACTTCGCGCGCGTGCAGCCCATCACCGCCGAGGACGGCCCCAAGCACCCGATGGCCGTGGCCATGAACCACATGCGCTACGACGCCGCCGCCCTCGGCAACCACGAGTTCAACTACGGCATCGACACGCTGCGCAAGTTCGAGAGCCAGTGCCGCTTCCCGCTGCTCGGCGCGAACGCGCTCGACGCCAGGACGCTGCGGCCCGCCTTCAAGCCGTACACCGTCAAGCACATCCGGGTGCCCGGCGCCCCGGACATCAAGGTCGGCATCCTCGGCCTCACCAACCCCGGCATCGCGCTGTGGGACAAGGACAACGTCAGCGGGAAGATGGTGTTCCCGGGGCTGGTGGAGCAGGCGAAGAAGTACGTGCCGCGGCTGCGCGCCCTCGGCTGCGACGTCGTCTTCCTCACCGACCACTCCGGCCTCGACGGCTCCTCCTCCTACGGTGACGAACTGCCGTACGTGGAGAACGCGTCCAACCTGGTGGCCGAGCAGGTGCCGGGCATCGACGCCATCCTGGTGGGCCACACGCACGTCGAGGTGCCGTCCTACACGGTGAAGAACGAGCAGACCGGCGAGGAGGTCCTGCTCTCCGAGCCGTACTGCTGGGGCTACCGACTCAGCGTCTTCGACTTCGAGCTCGAACTCCACCACGGCCAGTGGAAGGTGACGGGCAAGACCGCGCAGACCCTCAACCCCAACACGGTGGACGAGGACCCGGAGATCAAGAAGCTCCTGGAGGCCGACCACGAACTGGTGGTCAAGTACGTCAACACGGCGGTCGGCACCTGCACGCAGGACCTCTCGGCGGCGGAGTCCTGCTGGAAGGACGTGCCGATCATGGACTTCATCCACAAGGTCCAGATGGACACGGTGAAGGCGGGCCTGTCGGCGTCGGACGCCGCGCTCCCGCTGATCTCCGTCGCGGCGCCCTTCTCCCGCACGGCCGACATCCCCCAGGGCAACGTCACCATCAAGGACATCGCCGGCCTGTACATCTACGACAACACCCTGTACGGCAAGAAGCTGACGGGCGCCCAGCTCAGGGACTACCTGGAGTACGCGGCGAAGTACTACCACCAGGTCCCGGCCGGCACGAAGGTCGACACCGCGACCCTCACCAACGCCAACAACTTCTGGGACTACATGTACGACACGGCGGCCGGCGTCGACTACGAGATCGACATCGCGCAGCCGGAGGGCTCCAGGATCAAGAACCTGACCTGCAACGGAGCCCCGGTCGCCGACGACCAGGTCTTCGTCGTGGCGGTGAACAACTACCGCGCGAACGGCGGTTCGGGATACCCGCACATCGCCGCGGCGCCCATCGCCTACAGTTCCACCAACGAGATCCGCCAGCTGATGATCGACTACGTGACCGCGAAGAAGACCCTCGACCCGGCCGACTTCGCCGTCACCAACTGGAAGCTGACGCAGGCGGGCACGCCGGTCTTCTGAGAACGGCGTCCAGGACACAGGGGGAGTGCATGAGCACGGTGGACGACGGCAAGAAGGTGGTCCAGGGCTTCTTCGAGGCGGTCAGCGAGGGCCGGCTCGAGGACCTGCCGCAGTACCTGGCGGCGGACGTCGTGGACCACAACAAGATCATTCACGGTGAGGCGGACGAGCCCGGGGCCGCCTTCGACGGGCTCCGTCAGCAGGCGGAGGCCCTGGCGCCGCTCACCGTGCAGGTGGACGAGCTGATCGGCGAGGGCGACCGCGTGGTGGCCCGGGTGACCCAGCGGGGCGTGCACAGCGCGGCCCACCCGCGGATGCCCGAGCCGACCGGCCGGTCCTTCGAGATCGAGGCCGTCTGGATCTTCACCCTGCGCGACGGCAGGATCGCGGAGATCCGCGCGGTCAGCGACCGGCTGGGGCTGTTCGCCCAGCTCGGCTGGCCGCTGCCGACCGCCGGCTGACGCGCACGGCCGCGTACGCACACGAGGGCCGCCGGGGTTCGCCCCCGGCGGCCCTCGTCCGTGCCGGCACAGTCCGCCCGGTCAGCCGGCCGAGCGGGTGGCGCCGAAGCCGCTCTCGTGGGTCCAGACGTGGTGGCACGCGGGGCACTGCAGGTGCAGCAGGCTGCCGGTGTTGGACAGCAGGTAGCGCCACCGGCCCCGGTCGTCGCAGCCCGGGCAGTCCACCCCCCAGGCGCGCCGGCCCGGGTCGGCCTGCGGATCAAGCGGCAGCATCGCCGGGTCCCGGCGGCAGCACACCGGCCGCCACCAGCTCGTCGTAGATCCGCTGCTGCTCGGCGTCCAGGCCGGAGTACAGCAGCGCCCGCGCCTCCTCCTCGCCGCGCAGCGCCGCCGCCGGGTCCCAGCCGGGGCCGAGGGCGGCCATGACGTGGGTACGCCGGAGCATCTCGTGCGCGCTCAGATCGACGCCGAAATCGAAGGTCGGACCGTGGGGGGACATGCCACCGAACGTAGGCGGGACATTTCCCCCACGGCAAGAACAGGTGGGTGAAGTCACACACCTCGGCCGGCCCGGACCCTCGCCCTGTCCACCACTCCCGCACCGTGCCAGGATGTGGCCCCGTCTTCGAATGCAGGAAGGAACCGGCGTTGGCCCTCGTCATCGGGGTGCTCGCCCTGCTCGTGAGCAGCGCCTTCATAGCCGTGGCATGCGGCTGGCGCGGTATCGACGTGTGGGTGTGGGACTGGGCGCCCCTGGTGGTCAGGCAGCGGACCCGCTACGGGACGCCCTGGCGGAGCCTCACGAGCATGCGGGTCCAGTTCGGGATCATCGGCCTGATGTTGCTGGGGGCCGGACTGCACTTCCTGGCACGCTGACCCGCCCGCCCCTCAGCTGAACACGATCATCGAGCCCTGGGCCAGGGAGCGGGTCGCCGCCGCGTGCAGGCCCAGCCACACGTGCCGCTCGCGGGCGAAGGGGCTGGGGTCGTACGGCGCGGGGACCGCCGGTTCCTCCAGTTCCGTGGGGGCCGTCGGCGGGGCCGGGGCCGCCGGGGGGTTGGCCGGGTCGATGCCGATGGACGCGGCCACGTACTCCAGCTCCCGCAGCAGCGTCTGCGAGCTGCCCAAGGGGCCGCCGCCCGCCAGGAGTTCGTCGTTGGACAGCGGGTGCGGGAAGTCGACCGGCACATAGGCGCCCGCGTGGTCGTAGTGCCACACCAGATGGGACTGCTGGGCCGTGGACTCGAACATCTCCAGCAACTGCTCGTAGTCGCCGCCCAGTTCGTCCACCGGCGTCACCGGCAGCCCGCAGACCTGGAGCAGATACGCCCGGCGCAGGAAGTGCAGGGCGTCGTAGTCGAAACCCGCCACCGGCGCGACCTCGCCGGACAGGCCCGGCATGTACTGGTACACCGGCACCGGCGGCAGCCCGGCCTCCCCCAGGGCCTTGTTGTACTGCGTGAGTTCCTCGGCGAACGGGTTGTCGGGGGTGTGGCACAACACGTCCACGAGCGGTACCAGCCACAGGTCACAGGCCAAAGAGGGCTCCTCGCAACAGAAGGGTCCAGCACGGACGTGGTCAGGGAAGCGTACTGGTCATCTACCCGCCGGTCAGGTCTTCCAGCAGCGCCAGCGAATGGGCGTTGGACTCGGCGACGATCGCGCGGGCGGTGTCGGCGTCACGCCGGGCCAGCGCGTCGACCAGCCGGGTGTGCCCGGACCAGAGCAGGCCGCGCAGGTCGGGCAGGCGCAGCAGGTGCTGCACCGCGCACACCCAGGACTGCACGCGCAGCCGGTTGAGGAAGTCGCCGAGGTAGGGATTGCCGAAGAGCGCGCTCAGCTCGCGCCAGAAACGCAGGTCGTAGCCGATGAGTACGGTCAGGTCACCGGCCGCGGCGGCCCGCGCCGCCTCCTCGCCGCGGCGCCGCACGGTGGTCAGCGCGGCCGTCGTACGGGCGTCCTCGGGCGGGGTGCGGAAGGCGGGGTGGCCGCTGCCGAGGGCCTGGAACATGCCGTCGGTGACCAGGCTGCGGGCCTGGATCATGTACCGGTAGTCGGTGACGGAGTACTCCGGCACCCGGAAGCCGCGGTGCTGGTCCGCCTCCAGGATGCCCTGCGCGGACAGGTCGACCAGCGCCTCCCGCACGGGGGTGGCGGAGACGCCGTACTGGTCGGCGATCTCCTTGACCGTGAACGCCCGGCCCGGACGCAGCCGCCCCGCCAGCACCTCGTCACGGAGCGCGTCCGCGATCTGCTGCCGCAGCGTGCTGCGGGTCACGGCGCCGGTGCCGGGCATGGGGGGTCTCTCCTCACGCGTCGGATGACGTGCTCGTCGATACTCGCCGTCTACGCGAGTATCTGTGCTTACGAGCACGTCACCTTACGCGTTCGCATCACCCCGGCGGCAGCCGTCGTACGGTCACACCGTGTACTCGTCGGCCACGCTCAGCGCGGCGTCCAGAGCGGCGAGCCCCTCCTTCAGCTCGGCCTCCGTCACGTTGCACGGCGGGACCACGTGCGTGCGGTTCATGTTCACGAAGGGCCAGATGCCGTACTGCCGGGCGGCGGCCGTGAAGGCGGCCATCGGGGCGTTCGCCTCGCCGGTCGCGTTGTACGGCACCAGCGGCTCGCGGGTCTCGCGGCTGCGGACCAGCTCCAGCGCCCAGAACATGCCGGTGCCGCGCACCTCGCCGACGCTGGGGTGCCGCTCGGCCAGCTCGGCCAGGGCGGGCCTCAGGACGCTCTCGCCGAGCCGCCGGGCGTTCTCCACGATCCCCTCCTCCGCCATCACGTTGATCGTGGCGACGGCGGCCGCGCAGGCCAGCGGGTGCCCGGAGTAGGTCAGACCGCCGGGGTAGGGCCGCTTGCCGAAGGTCGCGGCGATCTCCTGGGAGATGGCCACACCGCCGAGCGGCACGTAACCGGAGTTCACGCCCTTGGCGAAGGTCATCAGGTCGGGCACCACACCGAAGAGGTCGGCGGCGAACCACTCGCCGGTGCGCCCGAAGCCGGCCATGACCTCGTCCAGGATGAAGACGATGCCGTACTTGTCGCAGAGCTCGCGGACGCCGGCCAGATAGCCGGGCGGCGGGACCATGATCCCGGCCGTGCCCGGGATGGTCTCCAGGATGATCGCCGCGATCGTCGCCGGCCCCTCGAAGGCGATCGTCGTCTCCAGGTGCTCCAGGGCGCGCGCGGTCTCCTGCTCCTCGTTCTCGGCGTAGAAGCGGGAGCGGTACAGGAACGGCGCCCAGAAGTGGACGACCCCGTTCGTGGCGCTGTCGCTGGCCCAGCGGCGCGGGTCACCGGTGATGTTGACGGCCTGCTGGGTGCCGCCGTGATACGAGCGGTACGCCGAGAGCACCTTCGGGCGGCCCGTGTGCAGCCGGGCCATGCGCACCGCGTGCTCCACGGCGTCCGCGCCGCCGTTGGTGAAGAAGATCTTGTCCAGGTCGCCCGGGGTCCGCTCGGCGATCAGCCGGGCCGCCTCCGAGCGCGCCTCGACCGCGAAGGCGGGCGCGAAGGTCGCCAGCTTCGCCGCCTGCTCCTGGATGGCGGCGACGACCTTCGGGTGCTGGTAGCCGATGTTCGTGTAGACGAGCCCGCTGGTGAAGTCCAGGTACCGCTTGCCGTCGTAGTCCCAGAAGTACGACCCCTCGGCGCCGGCGACGGCGAGCGGGTCGATGAGGTCCTGGGCGGACCAGGAGTGGAAGACGTGCGCGCGGTCCGCCGCCTTCACTGCGGCGCCGGCGTCGGGGTTGGGCTGAGGGGTCATGCGCCCGAGGGTAGATGTCCGCGATGCGGAAGAGATATCGGCGTCCTGTTCTGTGGACGGGGGGAAACCGCGACAGGTTGTCCAGGCCGGGCCCGGCTCGAGCGGGCCCTTCCGCCGCAACCGCGGACGGCGACTGGCGCGACTCTCCCGTGGGGCCGGATTATTCTCGGCTCCGTCGTCCACGCGGGCGCCGTACGGCGCGCGTGTGCCGCGTGCACGGGGTGCGTGGGAGTACCGGGGGGAAGGCGGGGCGGGCATGGAGAAGCTGGGGCCGGGGGATCCACAGGTCATCGGGGGCTACCGGCTGCTCGCGCGGCTGGGCGCGGGCGGCATGGGCCACGTGTATCTGGCCCGCTCGGACCGGGGCCGTACGGTCGCCGTGAAACTGGTCCGCGAGGAACTGGCCGCCCAGGAGGAGTTCCGGGCCCGGTTCCGGCAGGAGGTGCAGGCCGCGCGCCGGGTCGGCGGGTACTGGACCGCGCCCGTGCTGGACGCGGACACCGAGGCGGCGGTGCCGTGGGTGGCCACCGGGTACGTCGCCGGTCCCAGCCTGCAGCAGGTGGTCGGGCACGATCACGGCGCGCTGCCGGAGCGGTCGGTACGGATCCTCGCGGCCGGACTCGCGCACGCGCTGAAGGACATCCACGCGGCGGGGATCGTGCACCGGGATCTGAAGCCGTCGAACGTGCTCGTGACCATCGACGGGCCGCGCGTCATCGACTTCGGGATCGCGCGGGCGCTGGAGACGACCTCGCTGGGCGGGGAGGGGCTGACCCGGACGGGGTCGCTCGTCGGCTCGCCCGGGTTCATGGCGCCCGAGCAGGTGCGGGGGGACCGGATCACCCCGGCCTGCGACGTGTTCTGCCTGGGGTCCGTGCTGGCGTACGCGGCGACCGGGGCGCTGCCGTTCGGGGGCGCGAACAGCGGGGTGCACGCGCTGATGTTCCGGATCGCCCAGGAGGAGCCCGATCTGACGGGGGTGCCGGAGGGGATCGCCGACCTCGTACGGGACTGCCTGCGCAAGGAGCCGGGGCGCCGGCCCTCGCTGGACGCGATCCTCGAGCGGACCGGGGCGGAGGACACGGTGACCGGGGGGAGGTCCCGGGATCCGTGGCTGCCGGGGGCGCTGGTCGCGCAGCTCGGGCGGCATGCCGTGCAGCTGCTGGAGGTGGAGGACCCGGAGGGGGAGGGCGCGGGTGCGCCGTCGGGTGCGGGTGCGGTGCAGGGCACCCGGCCTTCGGCCGGGTCCGGGCTCCCGCCCGCACCGGCCGTGCAGGCGTCGCCGTCGGATGCTGGCGGCCCCGGTGAGGCGGACTCGCCGTCGGCGGCTGCGGGGGGATCGGGTGGTGCGGACACGCCGTCGCCCGGTGCCGCGAGTGCCGGGCCGGTGAGCGGCGGTGGAGGGTCGCCCGAGCATGCCCCGGCCGGCGGGGTGGAGCATCTGCCGACCGTGGTGTCGGGGCAGGCGCCGCCACCGGCCGCTCCCGGGTTCGGGGCGGCGCCGGGGGCGTACGGGTACGGGCGGCAGCATCCGCAGCCGTACGCGCAGCCCCCGGCCGGCCCCGCCTACGGGTATCCGCAGCCGTCGTACGGGCCGTACGCCGGCGGGCCGGGGACGACGCCGCCGTACGGGCCGCCGCCCCTCGGCGCCGGGCCGGAGCAGCCGGAGCGGCGCAGTGGGCGGTCCACCGCGCTGCTCGTCGTGGTCGCCCTGGTGGTGGCGCTGGGCGCGGGCGGCTCGGTGTACGCGCTGATGCGGAACGGCGGCGGGAGCGACGACAAGGGCGCCGGGAAGGTGCGCCCCGCGCCCACCGCCGGCTCCACGGCGGGCGACGGGACCTCCGCCGCGCCGACGCCGGCCGGCTCCGCCTCCGCTTCCCCCTCCGCTTCCGCCTCCTCCGGCGGCGCGGTCCCGGACGCCTACCTGGGCACCTGGGAGGCCGGCATCGACAACGCCAACGGGACCAACACCCGCCGGCTGACCATCCGGCAGGGCGAGGTGGGCGACAGCGTGCTGACGCTGGTCGCGGACGGACCCACGGACGGCGGCGGCTCGTACCACTGCGTCTTCGAGGCGAAGCTCGCCCAGCAGCCTGCCGCCGACGGGCCGCTGGAGATCGGCCCGTCCACCGTCACCAGCGGTGAGCCCGCGTCCTCCTGCACGCCGGGCGCGGCCACCGAGGTCACCCTGCTGCCGGACGGCCGGCTGAAGCGGGCCCAGGCGGGCGGCGGGGAGAGCCTGACGTACACCAGGCAGTGAGGCGCCCGGGGCCGGCCTACCGCGGCTCCGGTGGCCGCTGGCGGGGCATGTTCGGGCGGGTGCCGTTGGCCGGGGGGAGCGGGAAGCGGCCGGCCGGGCCGCCGATCTCCTGGCGCGGCACGTACGCCACCGCCGCCTGCAGCCCCAGCGGCGCGGAACCGGTGCGGAACTCGACCATCCAGTCGGTCGTCTCGGTGCGGACCAGTTCCGTGATGTCCTCGCTGAAGCGCCGCAGCACCCCGAGGCAGCGCTCCGCCGCCTCGCTCGCCGTGCCCTCCGCCGGGCCCAGCACCTCCCGGATGCTCTCCGAGGCCCAGTCGAACTGCAGCGCCTGCAGCCGCCGGTGCACCGCCTGTGCCGTCGCCACGTCCCGCATCCAGCCCGAGGTGAGCCCGAAATACCGGTCCACGCCCACGCACGCGACCGCGACGAGCAGGGCGAGGCAGCTCCAGGAAGCCACCCCGCGCGTCGCCCCGGTCAGGTCCAGCAGCGGCAGGGCCGCCGCGGAGACCGCGCCGGCCGCCGCGCCCGCCCGCAGCAGCTGGGCGCCGCGCCGCTTCCACACGCGGTCCCGCAGATACCAGGACGCCGTCTGGAGCGCCCCGCGCTCCACCCACCGGTACAGCTCGTCCAGCCGTTCGGCGGGCTCGCCCCAGTCGCCGAGCGGGAACGCCCGCCCGGTCAGATCGCCCGGCCGCAGCCCGGCCGCACCCTCGCCCCGCCCGTCCTGAGGCGGGCCCTCGGGCTGCATCTCCGGCTGACCCACCGGGCACTCCCTACTGATCACGACTGGACTGGTCACGACTGATCACGACTGGTCACGTTCGGTGACATTCCATGATGGCGTGCGGCGTCCTTCCTACCGCCCAACGGGTGGCGGAGAGGACGCTTTCCCTGCTTTTCCGCCCGGAAGGGGGCCTTGATCAGGTATAGGGCTGTCGTACTTGTCACCCGAAAGAGTGGCGGGGCGACGGCGGCGGGGACCACGTAGGCTCATGCTCAGCGGAGAAGACGTAGAGGAGCTGATCGTGTTTCCCGGTGGTGGCCAGCCCAACATGCAGGAGTTGCTCCAGCAGGCCCAGAAGATGCAGCAGGATCTGCAGCGGGCGCAGGAGGAACTGGCGAACACGGAGGTCGACGGACAGGCGGGCGGCGGCCTGGTGAAGGCCACCGTGACCGGCGCCGGCGAGCTGCGCGCGCTGAAGATCGACCCGAAGGCGGTCGATCCCGAGGACACCGAGACCCTCGCCGACCTCGTCGTGGCCGCCGTGCAGGCGGCCAACGAGAACGCCCAGACCCTCCAGCAGCAGAAGCTCGGCCCGCTGGCCCAGGGCCTCGGCGGCGGCACCGGCATCCCCGGTCTGCCGTTCTGAGGGCCGGGCCACTAGCGTACGTACCGAAAGGTCTCAAGGAAGGTCAGTCCGTTGTACGAAGGCGTGGTCCAGGACCTCATCGACGAGCTGGGGCGGCTGCCCGGCGTCGGTCCCAAGAGCGCGCAGCGGATCGCCTTCCACATCCTGCAGGCCGAGCCGGCGGACGTGAAGCGGCTCGCGCAGGCGCTCCTGGAGGTCAAGGCGAAGGTCCGCTTCTGCGCGACCTGCGGCAACGTGGCGCAGGAGGAGCTGTGCAACATCTGCCGCGACCCGCGCCGCGACCCCTCGGTTATCTGCGTGGTCGAGGAACCCAAGGACGTGGTCGCCATCGAGCGCACCCGTGAGTTCCGTGGCCGCTACCACGTGCTCGGCGGCGCGATCAGCCCGATCGAGGGCGTGGGTCCCGACGACCTGCGTATACGAGAACTTCTCGCACGGTTGGCCGACGGGACGGTCACGGAACTGATCCTGGCCACGGACCCGAATCTGGAGGGCGAGGCCACAGCGACGTACCTCGCCCGCATGATCAAGCCCATGGGCCTGAAGGTCACCCGCCTGGCCAGCGGCCTCCCGGTGGGTGGCGACCTGGAATACGCGGACGAGGTCACCCTCGGCCGCGCCTTCGAGGGGAGACGACTCCTAGATGTCTGACGCCACACTGCACGCGACCGGTCAGAACCCGGACGATTTCGCGGTCCAGATCGCGGACCAGATCGAAAGCTTCCTGGTGGCCGTCACGGAGGTGGCGAGGGGCGACGAGCCGGGCTCGACCGTCCCCTTCCTCCTCCTGGAGGTCTCCCAGCTGCTGCTGGCGGGCGGCCGCCTGGGCGCGCACGAGGACTTCGTCCCCGAGGAGCGCTACGAGCCCGACGCGGGCCCGGACGCCGATGTCGACGAACTCCGTGAGAACCTGGCCCGCCTGCTGGAGCCGGTCGACGTCTACTCCGAGGTCTTCGACCCGTACGAGCCCCGCAAGGCGCCCGTCCCGGCCCGCATCTCGGACGACCTCGTCGACGTCATCGCCGACCTGCGCCACGGCATGGCCCACTACCGAGCGGGCCGCACCACGGAGGCCCTGTGGTGGTGGCAGTTCTCCTACTTCTCCAACTGGGGCGCCACCGCCTCCGCCGTGCTGCGCGCCCTGCAGTCGGTCCTCATCCACGTCCGCCTCAACCAGCCCCTGCAGGAACTCGACGGCCTCGACACCGACCAGTCCGACATCGGCGACGAGACCCTGGAGATCGAGGCGGGCCGCGTCATGGCGGAGGAGATCGGCGAACCGCTGGGGATCCGCCCCGGGCAGTGACCGAGAGCAGCGCCGCCGCGTCGACGTACGGCGCGGTCGGCGTGGGCTCGCTGTACCAGCGCAGCGGCCAGGTGTCTCCGTCCAGTGCGGGGATGCCGACGTACGTGACGGTCCGGTCCGCCCGCCGCCCGAAGTACTGCACGCCGAGCGGCCAGTCGTAGCGGTGCACGACACCGGGCCGCAGCAGGAAGTACACCCACCGCGCCCCGCTCCCGCCCGCGCACACGACGGGCCCCGCGTCCCCGTCGTGCCGCTCGATCAGCCAGTCGGCGACGGCCTCCCCCCATCTCCCCTCGATCCGCACGGCGTCGAAGTGCACCCCGGCCACGCGCAGCCGGTGGCCCCGGACGGGGACCCAGGCGGGCCGGTGAATCGCGTTCGTCATGGTCACAGGCTGCTGCCGCGGCGGATACCCTCGGTAGTGACCCAGGTGATACACAGCGCGGTGTACCGGTCGGAGGTGCGGTCCGTGACCCAGTCGCCCCCCATGTGGCGCTTCAGCGGCAACCAGTTGAAGCGCTGGCGCACGAAGGCGAACGTCTCGCGCGAGCAGTTGGCCGCCGCCTCCAACTACTCCCCGGACACCATCAAGGCGATGGAGCAGGGGGTACGCATGCCGACGCCCCGAGTCCTGGACGTGGCGGACGAGTTGTGCCGGGCGGAGGGGTTGCTGAGCGCGGCGAAGGACTACTTGAGCAGGGAGAAGTTCCCGCCCAGGGCGCAGGAGTTCATGGAGCGGGAGAGGGAGGCGATCGGTCGTTGGTCGTATGACGCCACGTACATTCCGGGGCTGTTGCAGACGAAGGGGTACACGCGGACGCTCATCGAGAACCGCTATCCACCTTTGGACGAGGAGACGGTGGAGCAGCGGATCACCGGTCGTATGGAGCGGCAGGCGATCCTCACTGAGCGGAAGCCGCCCGTGGCTTTGAGCTTCGTCATTTACGAGGCCGCACTGCACAGCCCCCTGGTTGACGTCGGACAACTGCGCCGTCTGCTTGAGGTCTCCCTCCTGCGGAATGTCGCTTTGCAGGTACTCCCCTTCGCGCGAGCCATTCCGGCGGCACTACTGGGTCCCATGGTGTTGCTGGAGACGCGTGACCACGAGCGGTTCGCCTACGCTGAAGGTCAGTTGGGGAGTCAACTGTCGGCCGATCCAGACGTCGTGAGCCGTACGATCGAGCGGCTCAGCATGATCCGCGCAGAGGCCCTCAGCCCGGCAGAGTCGGCCCGTTTCATCGAACGGATGGTGGATCAGCCATGAGTGACCAGCTGAACTGGTTCAAGTCGAGCTACAGCGATGACGAGGGCGGCGATTGCGTCGAAGTCGCCCCCACCCCCACCACCATCCACATCCGCGACTCCAAGACGGCCCCCGCCGGTCCCGAACTCCACGTCCCCGCCCCCGCCTGGTCGGCGTTCATCGCCGCACTTCGGCCCGGGGCTTGAGCCTCGGGCCTCGAGCCCTTCCCTTGGGTTTTGGGCTTGGTTGAACCTCCCAACCAACCAAGTCTGTACGTGAGTTGGGTGGGTCTAGCCCGAAAGGGTGACGTTCCGTGATCAGGTTGCGCCGGAACGTAAAGCGCCTCTAGGTTCGCGGCAATAGATCGGCCCCGGTCGGTGCGCCAACACCGGCTCCGGGGCCTGGACCTACTCATCGAACGGAACCTTCGATGGTGGCTTGCGCCTACCCTAGCCCTGCCCTGCCGTCCCCGTCCCACCCCATGGCCAAAACGGGGTACGGAAAGCGCTCCGCCGGTGACGAAGACCCGCACGCGGACGCGGACTTCGCACACTTGCACCCCCGCGACCGCGAGATCGCCGTCTTCGTCGACCGCCTCCAAGAGGGCCACGCGATGGGCTACAAGGCGATCGCGGCCGTACACCCCCTCTACGGCCAGCAGGCGGTACGCACCTCGCTCGGCCGCATCACCCTCGCCGGCCACCTGCGCTGGATCAGGGAGCACATCACCGCCGAGGACAACTCGATGCGGTGGGTGACGCGTACGTACTGGTCGCGTACGCGCAGGTCGGAGGAGTGGTGGGCGGACTTCGTACGGGAGCGCGACGGCAGGGACGTGACCGAGGACTACATGCCGGGGCTGGCGCGTGCCGAGCAGGCCGAGGAGCCGGTTGCGGAGCCCGAACCCGAGCGCGAGCCCGAGCCGGAAGAGCAGCCCAGCGCCGCCTACCAGACCCTCGCCGGCCTCCGTTCCGCCGACGCCCGGATGCCCCTGACCGACCGGGACTGCCGCTCGCTCGAATCCCTTGCCGCCGAGTGGCTGTCCCGTGGTGCGACGCCTCACGACATCACCAAGGCGCTCACGGACGGGTTGCCGCCCGCCGTCACCAACCCGGGCGGACTCGCCCGCAACCGATTGGAGAGCAAGATGCCGCCGAAGAAGGCGAAGGTCCGCCAGAAGGCCGCCCGTCGTGCCCGGGTGACCCGCGTGCTCATGGCCTGCGGTCTGTGTGACGCGGACGAACGGACCACGCAGATCGTGAGCGGCCTGTGCAGGGAGTGCCGGGCCGAGATCGAGGCGGAGGGGCCGGTGGTCGCGTACGGGGCTGTCCCGGAGACGTTCCTCCCAGGCCCCCGCGCCGGCGGCACCCTGCCCGGCGCCGACGAGGTCATCGACGTCACCGAGCGGGTCGAGGCCTTGCGTCGCGCGGCGGGGCTGCGGTGAGCGTGCAGGACGTGCCGGTCAGGGCACCATGGAGTCGAGGAGGCGACGCCATGACCCCCAGGACCGAGCACCGGCCGCAGATGACCGCCGAGGAGTTCGAGGAGCTGGAACGCCATGCCCCGGAGACCGTGCGGCTGGAGTTCATCCACGGGAAGGTCGTGGTCAAGCCCATGCCGGACGGCAACCACAGCGAGATCTACATGTGGCTCCTGGAACGCTGCATGCAGCTGCGGCCGGACCTGCGGCTCCATCCGGAGCGGGGACTCAAGACCGAGGCGTACCGCAAGGGGCGCGCTCGCGCCGACGGCGTTCTCGTGCCGAGGGGCAGCCTCAAGGGCAAGGGCGAGTGGTCGGAAGCCACCGGCGTGCTGATGGCCGTGGAGATCACCTCCTGGGATTCCGACACGGCACGTCGAGACCGCGTCGAAAAGCCCGACGGCTACGCCGCCGCCGGCATCCCCGTCTACCTCCTCATCGATCGTGACGACTGCTCGGTCGTGGTCTTCAACCAGCCCGAGAACGGCCGCTACCGCCACGAGGAGAAGGTGCCCTTCGGTGCCACCGTCCAGCTCCCCGCCCCCGTGAACATCACCTTGGACACCGAGCCGCTCAAGGAGTTCAGCGACTGAGCCACATCCCCATCGTCAACAGAAGGTCCGGCCACCGGAGTTGGCGGGTCGTCCAGGCGCCTGCGGGCACCCCGTCGGCGGGGCCGGGGAGCAGGGTCGGCGTCGGTACGGCGACCAGGGCGAAGCCCATGCCGGTCAGCCATGGGACGCATCCGCCGAGCAGGACGATCGCCGCCGGCCACATCTCCGTCACACGTCCACCCCCAGTGGTTGAAAGGTGCACATCCTGGCTGTGACCCGGGGCACTTTCCGAGTGGTGCGCCGAGGGCTGGGCAGGTGCCGGATGCGGACGCCGGATGTCTCACCATGCGGGAGCAGGGTGGTGGAATTCGGGCGCTCGTTAGACTGAGCCGACACAAACGAACCGAGCGAGGAGCGCACGTGGGCCTTGTCGTGCAGAAGTACGGAGGCTCCTCCGTAGCCGATGCCGAGGGCATCAAGCGCGTCGCCAAGCGGATCGTGGAAGCGAAGAAGAACGGCAACCAGGTTGTCGTCGTCGTTTCCGCGATGGGCGACACGACGGACGAGCTGATCGATCTCGCCGAGCAGGTTTCTCCGATGCCTGCCGGGCGTGAGTTCGACATGCTGCTGACCGCCGGAGAGCGTATCTCCATGGCCCTGCTGGCGATGGCGATCAAAAACCTGGGTCACGAGGCCCAGTCCTTCACCGGCAGCCAGGCCGGCGTCATCACCGACTCGGTCCACAACAAAGCCCGGATCATCGACGTCACTCCGGGCCGGATCCGCGAGTCGCTCGACAAGGGGAACATCGCGATCGTCGCCGGTTTCCAGGGCGTCAGCCAGGACAAGAAGGACATCACCACGCTGGGCCGCGGTGGGTCCGACACGACGGCCGTGGCGCTCGCCGCCGCGCTCGACGCCGAGGTCTGCGAGATCTACACCGACGTCGACGGCGTGTTCACCGCCGACCCGCGCGTGGTGAAGAAGGCGAAGAAGATCGACTGGATCTCCTTCGAGGACATGCTGGAGCTGGCCAGCTCCGGGTCCAAGGTGCTGCTCCACCGCTGTGTGGAGTACGCCCGCCGCTACAACATCCCGATCCATGTCCGGTCCAGCTTCAGCGGGCTGCAGGGCACGTGGGTCAGCAGTGAGCCGATTGGGGACAAGAAGGTGGAGCAGGCCATCATCTCCGGTGTCGCGCACGACACCTCCGAGGCCAAGATCACGGTCGTCGGCGTGCCGGACAAGCCGGGTGAGGCCGCCGCGATCTTCCGGGCCATCGCCGATGCCGAGATCAACATCGACATGGTCGTGCAGAACGTGTCCGCCGCCTCCACCGGCCTGACGGACATCTCCTTCACGCTGCCGAAGACCGAGGGCCGCAAGGCCATCGACGCCCTGGAGCGCAACAAGCCGGGCATCGGCTTCGAATCGCTGCGCTATGACGACCAGATCGGCAAGATCTCCCTGGTCGGCGCGGGTATGAAGACCAACCCGGGCGTCACCGCCTCCTTCTTCGAGGCGCTGTCCGACGCGGGCGTGAACATCGAGCTGATCTCGACCTCCGAGATCCGCATCTCGGTCGTCACCCGCAAGGACGACGTCCCGGAGGCCGTCCGCGCCGTGCACACCGCCTTCGGGCTCGACTCCGACTCGGACGAGGCCGTGGTCTACGGAGGCACCGGCCGATGACCGCCGTCACGACGTACGGAGGCGTACGACGATGACCGGCAAGCCGACGCTCGCGGTCGTGGGGGCGACCGGAGCCGTCGGCGCGGTCATGCTCCAGATCCTGTCCCAGCGCGCGGACATCTGGGGCGAGATCCGCCTGCTCGCCTCCCCGCGCTCGGCCGGCCGCAAGCTGGCCGTGCGGGGGGAGGAGGTGGAGGTGGCGGCCCTGAGCGAGGAGGCCTTCGACGGGGTCGACATCGCCCTGTTCGACGTCCCCGACGAGGTCGCCGCGCACTGGGCGCCGGTCGCCGCCGCGCGCGGCGCGGTCGTCGTCGACAACTCCGCCGCCTTCCGGCTGGACCCCGAGGTGCCGCTGGTGGTGCCCGAGGTCAACCCGCACGCCGTACGGTCCCGGCCGCGCGGCATCGTGGCCAACCCCAACTGCACGACCCTGACGATGATCGTCGCCCTGGGCGCGCTGCACGCCGAGTTCGGGCTGCGCGAGCTGGTGGTGTCGTCGTACCAGGCGGTGAGCGGGGCCGGGCGGGCCGGCGTGGACACGCTGCGGGCCCAGCTGTCCCTGGTGGCCGGCACCGAGCTGGGCACCAAGCCCGGCGACGTACGGCGGGCCGTCGGGGACGACACCGGGCCGTTCCCGGAGCCGGTCGCGCTGAACGTCGTCCCGTGGGCCGGGTCCCTGCGGGAGGACGGCTGGTCGTCGGAGGAGATGAAGGTCCGCGACGAGTCCCGCAAGATCCTCGGGCTGCCCCACCTGCCGGTCGCCGTGACCTGCGTCCGGGTGCCCGTGATCACCACCCACTCCCTCACCGTCCACGCCCGCTTCCAGGGCGAGGTCACGGTCGACGGCGCCCGGGAGATCCTCGCGACCGCGCCCGGCGTGGTGCTGTGCGACGACCCGGCCGCCGGGGAGTTCCCCACCCCCGCGGACGTCGTCGGCACCGACCCGACCTGGGTGGGCCGTGTCCGCCGGTCCCTGGACGACCCCACCGCGCTGGAGTTCTTCGTCTGCGGCGACAACCTCCGCAAGGGCGCCGCCCTGAACACGGCCCAGATCGCGGAACTGATCGCAGCGGAGCGCGCCGACCACTGAGACCGGCGACCGGGATCGGTCGCCGAGACCGGTCTGCCGACGGCCCCTGCCAAGATCAGGAAAGAGCTTTATAGGATCTGTGTAAGAAGTGTGGCCGGGATTTCCCTCCCCGTCCCCGCAACCGTGCGGCGGACGGGGAGCGTCTTTGCGGTCACTCTTCGGGCGTGGGGACGCCATGCGGGCCGGGTGTGGGGACACCCGCCCGAATCAGACACAGCGGAAGAGCGGGGCGCATGACGGCACTTGAGGCACAGCCGGTTGTCGCACATGTGACGTCCGGCACGTACAACCCTCTCGGGGGTAAACGTGTCCAACAGGCGTGGCAGAGGTACTCGAACTCAGCGCGGCCCGCGGCGCGGCGGCCCTTCGGCCCCCCCGTGCGGCGCTCCGGCCCCGCACGCCCGGCGGCATGCCGGTGATCGCGCCCATGCCCGCAGCGCGGCCCGCCCGCATACCCAGTCAGCGTGACGGCTCCGACGAGACCACGGTGGCCACGGCGACCGAGGCCGCCGGTACGACCGTCGACCACCTCACCGAGACCTACCGGGCGCACTACCGCTCCCTGCTCGGCCTCGCCGCGCTGCTCCTCGACGACACCGCCTCCTGCGAGGACGTCGTCCAGGAGGCCTTCATCCGGGTGCACTCCGCCCGCAAGCGCGTCCGCGACCCCGAGAAGACCCTCGCCTACCTGCGGCAGACCGTCGTCAACCTCTCCCGGTCGGCGCTGCGCCGCCGCATCCTCGGCCTGAAGCTGCTCTCCAAGCCGATGCCGGACATGGCGAGCGCGGAGGAGGGCGCGTACGACCAGCTGGAGCGCCGCGACCTCATCAAGGCGATGAAGGGCCTGCAGCGCCGCCAGCGCGAGGTGCTCGTGCTGCGCTACTTCGCGGACATGACCGAGGCCCAGGTCGCCGAGACCCTCGGGATCTCGCTGGGCTCGGTGAAGGCGTACGGCTCGCGGGGCATCGCCGCCCTGCGGGTGGCCATGGGGACGCCGTCATGAGCGGTCGCGGCCCAGGGGGTGAGTCCGCTGGACGCCATTCCCATGAACGTCACGAGCCCTTCGCCTGGCACGAGCCGACGGACCGGGCCGAGCAAGAGCACACGCCATCGCACGCTGGGAACGGAACTGTGAACCACGGCCCCGACCACCAGGGCCCCGAAGAGCGCGACCAGGAACTCGGGGCGCTTCCAGACGACGAGCTGGCGCTGCGGCGACTGCTGCACGCCGCGGTCGACGACCTCCAGCCGCGCACCGGCACACTGGAGCATCTGCGCAGGGCCGTGCCCGCGCGGCGGGCCCGCAAGCGGCAGGCCGCCGTCGGCATGGCCGCCGCGGCCCTGTTCATCGGCACCGCGATCCCCGCCCTCGTCCACGTCTCCGGCTCCGGCGGCACCGACCCCAACACCGCCATGGCCGGCCAGTCCTCCCAGGCCCAGGGCGGCACCGGGCAGGGCAAGAGCAAGGGGGGCGGCACGGGCGGCAGGAAGGACGGCGGCAGCACCGACGTCAAGCCCGGTAAGGACTCCGGCAAGCCGGGCACGAAGGGCCGGAGCAGCGGCAGCGGCGGCGCCGCCGGTGGTGCCGACCCGTCCTCCACGCTCTCCTCCACCGGGGTCCCGGTGTGCACGACGGCCCAGCTGGGCTCCGCCACCGGCACCGCCGACGCCCCCGACTCCGCGGGCGTGGTCTACGGCACGTTCCGCGTCGTCAACATCTCCTCCACGGCCTGCACCGTCGCCGGCGAGGGCACCATCACCCCGACCGCGGTGGGCGCCGCCGACCCGGCCAAGATCAGCGTGGCCCGGCATGCGGCGGGGGACGCGGCGACCGGTCTGCCCGACCCCTCCATGGAGGTCGCCGGGCTGGTCCTGCAACCGGGCGCGGCCTACGAGGAGAAGTTCGCCTTCGTACCGTCCGAGACCTGCCCCACGAGCGGCGGCGGCACCGGCACCCCCGGCGGCTCCGACACCGGCGGCCCCACGCCCGACCCGAGCCCGAGCCAGGACGCGAGCGGCGCCGGCGGCTCCTCCGACGCCGGCGGCACGGCGGGCACCACGACCCAGCTGATGACCGCGGACGGCACGGCCGACGGCAGCGTCCAGATCACCCACACCGCGCAGGGCGGTTCCCCTTCGGCCACGGCGACGGTGGCGGGCGAGTGCGCGGGGACGGTGTACTACACCGGGGTGCTGGCGGGGGCGTAGCGGGGAGCACCCCCAAGGGGCGCGGCGTCCGCTGTCAGGAACTCACCGGCGCCGGCGTCTCCTCCGGCACCAGGCCCAGCGCGGCGTCCCGCGCCGCCTCCACCTCGCGCCGCACCAGCCGGAACCACATGAACACCACGAACCCGGCGAAGACGAACCACTCGCCGGTGTAGCCGAGGTTCTGGAACGCCTTCAGGTCCAGCCCGGTGCCCTCGGGCGCGGTCGCCGGCACGGCCTTCATCCCGGAGTCTGCCTTGTCGAGGGTCACCCACGCGTCGTACAGCCGGTACGGCACCAGGTTGACCAGCGACGCCGAGCTGATCGCCGCGGTCTGCCCGGCGGGCAGCCCCCCGGCCGCGCCGACCCCGTTGTCCCCGGGCGTCTCGGACGCCTGCAGCGCACCGGTGACGGTGACCTCACCGCCCGGCGGCGCGGGCGCCTTCGCCGGGTCGGCCTTGCCCGGCAGCCAGCCCCGCACCACCGGCAGGGCCTTTCCGGAGCCGGTGCGCAGCAGGGTGAGGACGTAGAAGCCGTTCCTGCCGTCGAGCTGCCGGTCCGGCACCAGCAGCTGCGTGCCGTAGTGCCCGCTCGCGGTGACCCGGCGCCCGGAGGTCGCCTTGTCGACGGGCAGCATCGAGTCCAGCGGGCGTGCCGTCTCGTGCCGGTCCGACGCGGCCTGCCGGGTGGCGGCGCGGCTGTCGTGCACCCGCCCCTCGAACCGGCTCAGCTGCCAGGACCCCATGAAGATGCAGAACGGGATGGCGAGCAGCACGAAGACGTTGATGCCCCACCAGCGGGGTGTCAGCAGAAACCGGTACACGCCTTCCACGGTACGGCTCGCGCGCGGACGCCCCGCCCGCGGGTCGGCCTCAGCCCTCGGCGGCCCTGCTCGCCCGCAGCGAGTAGATCAGCGGGATGCGCGGATGGTCCGCGGGGAAGCGGTGGTAGCCGTCGCGCACCTCGAAGTTCGCGAAACGCGGGAAGAGCGACACGTCGTGCTCGTGCAGGAACTCGATCCGCAGCCCGGTCGCGGCGAGCGCGGAGACGACGTCGCCGAGGGTGTGCTGCCACTGCACGCTGCGGTTGTGGACGGTCGCGGCGGTCAGGTCGGCGTAGGTGCCGGGCTCGTCCCACACCTGGGCGTCGCGGTCGAAGTAGTCGCGGACGACGCGCGTGCCGGTCTCGTCGTCCAGGGCCTCGGTGATCGGGTGGAACTCGGCGAGGTACAGGAACCCGCCGGGCGCGACGAGCGAGGCGGCGGTCTCGGCCCAGCGGCGGATGTCCGGCAGCCAGCACAGGGCGCCGAGCCCGGTGTAGACGATGTCGTACGACGGCTCGGGCACGGCCTCGGCCGCGTCGTACACGTCGCCGGTGACGAACGCGGCGCGCTCGGGGCCGTGGCCGAGGTCGGCGGCGAGGGACCGGGCGGCCTCGACGGCCGGCGCGGAGAAGTCCAGGCCGACGACACGGGCGGCGCCGCGGTGGAGCCAGGAGAGGGTGTCGGTGCCGATGTGGCACTGCAGGTGCAGCAGCGTCCTGCCGGTGACGTCGCCGACCTCCTCCTTCTCGAAGTCGCGCAGCACGTCGGGGCGGGCCCGGAACCCATCGAGGTCGTAGTACTCACCGGCGACGTGCACGGGCACCCGCTCGTCCCACATGGCCCGGTTGTCCTCACGCCAGCCGTCGGGAGCGGGCTGATGGACGTCGGAGGCGGTCTGATGATCGGCCTGGGAACTCATGGGCGGGAAGTTATCCACAGGCTGCGCACACCCGCCACCCAATTGTCGGTGCGGCCAGGCAATATGGGCGCATGACTGGGGCGATGAGTGAGAGCAACGGGCCGGGCGTGCGGGACACGGACGGCATGCCGGACTGGGAGAAGCGCTTCCGCGCGCCGCGGGTGTCGCTGCCCGACTGGGCGGAGGACGCACCGGACCGCTGCCTGTTCGTGTCGAACGCGACGGGCACGTACGAGCTGTACGCATGGGACCGCGCGACGGGCGCCCAGCGCCAGGCCACCGACCGGCCGACCGGCACGACGGACGGCGTGCTCTCCCCGGACGGCGCGTGGATCTGGTGGTTCGACGACAAGGACGGCGACGAGTTCGGCATCTGGCGCCGCCAGCCCTTCGGCGGCGGCGCGGACGAGCCGGCCGTCCCCGGTCTCGCCCCCTCCTACCCGGCCGGTCTCGCCCTGGCCCGCGACGGCCGCACGGCGGTCGTCGGCCGCTCCACGGACGAGGACGGTACGACGATCCACCTCGCCCGCGAGGGCGAGGACCCGGTGGAGATCTACCGGCACCGGGAGTCGGCGGGCGTCGGCGACCTCTCGCACGACGGCTCCCTGATCGCCATCGAGCACACCGAGCACGGCGACGCCATGCACGCGGCACTGCGCGTGCTGCGCCCCGACGGCACCCCGGTCGCCGAGCTGGACGACACCAAGGGCGGCACCGAGGAGCTGGGCCTGGAGGTGCTGGGCTTCGCGCCGGTCGACGGCGACACCCGGCTGCTCATCGGCCACCAGCGCCGGGGCCGCTGGGAGCCGCTGGTGTGGGACGTGGCGACGGGCGAGGAGACCGACCTCGCCCTGGACCTGCCGGGCGACGTCAGCGCCGAGTGGTATCCGGACGGCTCGGCCCTGCTCGTCGAGCACGGCTTCGAGGCCCGCAGCGAGCTGTTCCGCTACGACCTGGCGACCCGCGAGCTGACCCGTATCCCCACCCCGC
Source organism: Streptomyces sp. NBC_00557 (assembly GCF_036345995.1). Classification (NCBI taxonomy): domain Bacteria; kingdom Bacillati; phylum Actinomycetota; class Actinomycetes; order Kitasatosporales; family Streptomycetaceae; genus Streptomyces; species Streptomyces sp. NBC_00557. The sequence continues at coordinate 3,795,782 of NZ_CP107796.1, read as the reverse complement.
CCGGCTCGGTCTCGGGCGCCACCGCACGCCCCGACGGCAGCGTGGAGTACCTGTGGTCGTCGGCCGCCGAGCCGCCCGCGGTCCGCTCGACGTCGGGCGGTGTGGTGCTGGACCCTCCCGGCATGGCCTGCCCGCCGTCGGTGCCGGTGGAGGACGCGTGGGTGGAGGGCCCCGGCGGCCGCATCCACGCCCTCGTCCAGAAGCCGGCGGGCGCGACCGGCCCCCTCCCCACGGTCTTCGACCTGCACGGCGGCCCGACCTGGCACGACAGCGACGCCTTCGCCGCGGGCCCGGCCGCCTGGGTCGACCAGGGCTACGCGGTGATCCGCATCAACTACCGCGGCTCCACCGGTTACGGCCGCGCCTGGACCGACGCCCTGAAGCACCGGGTCGGCCTGATCGAGCTGGAGGACGTCGCCGCGGTGCGCGACTGGGCGGTCTCCACCGGCCTCGCCGACCCCGGCCGCCTGGTCCTCACCGGCGCCTCCTGGGGCGGCTATCTCACCCTGCTCGGCCTGGGCACGCAGCCCGACGCGTGGACGGTGGGCATCGCGGTCGTGCCCGTCGCGGACTACGTCACCGCGTACCACGACGAGATGGAAGCCCTGAAGGCCATGGACCGCACCCTGCTGGGCGGCACCCCCGAGGAGGTCCCCGAGCGCTTCGAGGCCTCCTCCCCGCTCACCTACGTCGACCAGGTCAAGGCCCCGGTCTACATCTCGGCCGGCGTCAACGACCCCCGCTGCCCGATCCGCCAGATCGACAACTACGTCAAGCGCCTGGAGGCCAGAGGCGCCGTCCACGAGGTCTACCGCTACGACGCCGGCCACGGCTCCCTGGTGGTGGACGAACGCATCAAGCAGGTGAGGCTCGAACTGGACTTCGCCAGACGCCACCTGCCCGCCTAGCGCACTCGCGCCCCACCCACCCGCACCCGCCCCCCGGGGGACCCGCCCCGGCGGGGCGCCCTCCAGCCGGCCGGGTCGGGTGAGGTGGGCGGGCGAAGGTCAGTGGAGGTCCGCCAGCCCGCGGCGGGTCGCGGCGACCACCACCCGGTCCCCCTTCTCCAGCACGTGGTCCGGCGCCGTGTCGGTGCGGCCCTCCAGCGCCAGCACCCGCCAGGACCCGGCGCGGAACGCCTGCCGTACCGTGCGGCCCTCCAGCTGCGGATGACCGGCGACGTCGACGGCGGCGAACAGCAGCACCCGGCGCTCGACCGCGACCGCGCCGAGCACCTGCCGCCCCAGCATCGCCCCGGCGAACGCGGGCGCGGCCAGATGCGTGACGCTCCGGCTCCGGGTCAGCGCATGCGGGTAGGCGGCGCGCAGGGTGCGGTACACCGCGGTGGCGAAGTCGTCGTCGTACAGCCGCAGCACCACCCGCAGATCGGGCCGTACGTTCCGCGCGTACAGCACCGCCTCCAGGTTCGTGGTGTCCGCGCTGGTCACCGCGAGCAGCGCGTACGCGCGGTGGATCTTGGCGGACTCCAGGACCCCCTCCTGGGTGACGTCCCCGAGCACCACCGGCACCCGCAGCCGCCGCGCGGTCGCGAGCCCTCGTGCTTCGGGGTCGGACTCGACGCACACGACGGGGATGTTCAGCTCGCGCAGCCGGGTCAGCACCCGGGTGCCGATCTTCCCCAGCCCGAGCAGCACCACATGCCCGCCGAGCCCGCGCGGCGGTTTCCGCAGGGCGGAGGCGGTGCGGAAGGTGCCCAGCGCCTCCAGCACCGCCGCCAGCAGCACCGGAAGCAGCAGCAACCCGACCAGACCGGAGAGGAGTTGGAGAATCTGCCGGCCCAGCGGAGCCCCCAGCGCGGGGTCGTCGATCGCGAACAGGTCCAGCAGGGTCAGATAGAAGGCCCGCAGCGGATGGATGCCGGGTGTGACCACCCACAGCGCGACGGCGAGCGCCATCACACACGCCACCATGCCCGCCAGCGACCACCGCAGCCGCCGCGAGAACAGCGAGGCGAGCGGCGGCACCCCGCCCCGGCCGGGCGCCGCCGACTCGCCGCCGCCCGCCGAGGACACCTGCTCCAGCACCACGGCCGTCCGCCCGGCGGCCTGCCGTACCTCGTCGTCGTCCGGCAGCAGCCGCGGCTCCTGCTCCCCGCCGTGCCCGGGGTCCGCACCGGCGGGGGAGAGCAGGGCGAGGGTGCACAGCCCGGTGCCGGCCTGCCGTTCCACGGCCCGCAGCAGCAGTCCCTCGGTCTGCACGACCTTGCTGGTGCCGGCGACGGCGGTGGCGGCGAGCGCGGGCGCCGCGGTGTCGGCGTCGGACAGCACGGTGGTGGACGCGTCCGCACCGGCGTCGCCCTCGCCGTCGCCCGCCGCCAACGCGGCCGCCTGGTCGAGGAGTTCCTCGATGTGCTGGCCCAGCCGCCGGTTGTAGAGGCGCAGGACGAGCCGCAGGCGCGGGTTGAGGCGGCGGGCGGTCAGCGCGGCCCGGATGTTGGTCTCGTCGTCGTCGTAGACGAGGGCGAGCGCGGCGGCCCGCTCCACTCCGGCCTCGGCGAGCACGGCCTCGGTGATCTCGGCGGCGGTCAACACCGCCGCGGTGTCGCCGCCGTTGGGGCCCGTGGCCGTCGCCGTGCCCGCGGTGCCGGTGCCGCCTGGGCCGCGCCCGACCGCGGCGCTGACCATCCGGTCGAACAGCGCCGCCGACGCGGACCTGGCCCGGCCGACCACCGGAGGGCGGGCGGTGCGCTCGTTCGGCGGCACCACCAGGGTGACCTGTTCGCCGTGGACCCCGCGCAGTTCGGCGGCCAGCCGGTGCGCGAGCCCGTCGTCCCCGGCCACCACCATGTGCGGGGCGCTGGGCCCACTTTGATACGGAACGCTCGCCACGAGGGAAAAGACTGCCCCAAGGAGAGGAGTGGTTCCAGCGCCGGTGTGAACACTCGGGGGACGATGCGCGTACCCAGGGGGAGGGAGCGACCAGGACAGTCAGCCGGAGGGAACCACCCGTGGCCATCACCGAAGACGCCCCGCCCGGCGCCGACGTCGGCTCCCCGCCCGGCCCCGGGAGCCCGCGGATCACCTCCCCGCTGGTGCTGACGCTGGTCCTGCTGCTGGCGGTGCTCGCCCAGTCCCCGATCCGCGGGCTCCTGGCCACCCCGCTGATGCAGAGCTGGATGACGGTCTTCGTCGCGGTGACGCTCCAGGCGCTGCCCTTCCTCGTCCTCGGGGTGCTGCTGTCGGCGGCGATCGCGGTGTTCGTGCCGCCGGCGTTCTTCGCCCGCGCCCTGCCGCGCCGCCCCGCGCTGGCGGTGCCGGTGGCCGGGATCGCGGGCGCGGTGCTGCCGGGCTGCGAGTGCGCGTCGGTGCCGGTGGCGGGCGCCCTCGTCCGGCGCGGAGTCACCCCGGCCGCCGCCCTGGCCTTCCTGCTGTCCGCCCCGGCGATCAACCCGGTCGTGCTGACCGCCACCGCCGTCGCCTTCCCGCGCGACCCGGAGATGGTGCTGGGCCGGTTCGCCGCGAGCCTGCTGGTGTCGTGCGCGATGGGCTGGCTGTGGCAGCGGCTGGGCCGCACCGACTGGCTGCGCCCGCCGGCCCACGGCGCGCACGAGGGCGCGACGAAGGGGGAGGCGTTCTGGAGTTCGGTACGGCACGACACCGTGCACGCCGGCGGCTTCCTGGTGCTGGGCGCCATGGCCGCGGCCACGCTGAAGGCGGCGACCCCGTCGGACTGGCTGCGCACGGCGGCCGGGAACCCGGTCTTCTCCGTGCTCGCCCTCGCCGTCCTCGCCGTACTGCTGTCCATCTGCTCGGAGGCGGACGCGTTCGTCGCGGCGTCCCTCACCCAGTTCTCGCTGACGGCCAAGCTGGTGTTCCTGGTGGTGGGCCCGATGATCGACCTCAAGCTGTTCGCGATGCAGGCCGGTACCTTCGGCCGTGGCTTCGCCCTCCGCTTCGCCCCCGCGACCTTCGCGCTGGCCGTCGCGGGCGGGCTGGTGACCGGGGCGGTGCTGCTGTGAACCGCCAGTCCCAGTCCGCCGTCATGTTCCTGCTCGGCGCCGCCCTGCTGCACGCCGGCAGCACCGGCCTGTATCTGCGGTACGTCAAGCCGGGCCTGCGTCCGCTGCTGCTGGCCTCCGGCGCGGTCCTGATCGCGGCGGCGCTGGCCACGGCCTGGTACGAGCGCCGGCGCGCCAAGGCGGCACCCGGCCACCCGGAACCGCACGCGCATCCCGAACCCCGGGTGTCCTGGCTGCTGTTGCTCCCCCTGCTCGGCCTCATCCTCGTCGCGCCGCCCGCCCTAGGCTCCTACAGCGCCCTGCGCTCCGGCACCGCCCTGCAGAAGACGTACGTGTACGGCAAGCTGCCCGCCGCCGACCCGGCCCCGCTCTCCGTGATCGACTACGCCTCCCGCGCGGCGTACGGCCACGGCCGCACCCTGAAGGGCCGCACGGTCCGCGTCACCGGCTTCCTCGCCCTGGACCACACGGGCGCGCCGTACCTGGTCCGCATGGCCCTCAACTGCTGTGCCGCGGACGCCCAGCCGGTGAAGATCGCCCTGACCGGCGACCTGCCCCCGGTGCTCCGCCCGGACGCCTGGATGGAGGTGACCGGCGCCTACACCCCCCGCCTCGCCCACGACCCGGTCAACAACGGCCCCATCCCCTACCTGAAGGTCATCTCCGCCCGCCCGGTCCCGGTGCCGCACGACCCGTACGACGAGACCTGGAACACCTGACCCCGCACCACGGCGCCGCCGCCCCGCCCGGCGCACCCCACGGCAGGCACATCGCCCGCCGTCACTCCGGGCCGAGCAGCAGGGCCATCACGCCCACGAGGGTCGCGCTGCTGACGATCTCCCGCCGGGCGATCATGCCGCGCAGGCCGGCCAGTGGAATCCACTCCACGCGGTCCGACTCGTTGCGTTCCGTGGGCGCGCCGACGCGCCGCGCCCCGTCCACGCGGAACACGAAGTGCCGGGAGTCGGTGATCCCCGCCGCGGGCTCGGCGTAGACCAGCTCCCGCATCGTGCCCGGACGCCGGCCGGTCTCCTCCCGTAGTTCCCGCGCGGCGGCGGCCTCGGGCGTCTCCCCGTCCTCCACCAGGCCCATGGGCAGCTCCCAGGCCCAGGTGCCGGTGACGAAGCGGTGCCGCCACAGCATCAGCACCCGCTGCCGGTCGTCGACGGCCGCGGCGACCGCCACATCCCGCAGCCGTACGACGTGGTAGTCGGTCCGGGTGCCGTCCGGCTGCTCCACGTCGAGCGAGCGCACCCGCAGCCACGGGGTGTCGTACAGGGCGCGCTCGCCGTGAATCGTCCAGCGCATGCCGGGCCCGCTACCGGGCGGCTTCGTCGAGGTCGAAGCGCTCCAGGTCCCGCAGCCAGGCCTGGGCCGTGCCGTCCGACGGGGCGCGCCAGTCGCCGCGCGGGGAGAGGGAGCCGCCCGCCGAGACCTTCGGGCCGTTCGGCATCGCCGAGCGCTTGAACTGGGAGAAGGCGAAGAAGCGGCGGATGAAGACCTCCAGCCAGTGCCGGACGGCCGCGAGGTCGTACGTGCCCCGCTTGTCCTCGGGGAAGCCGGGCGGCCAGGCGCCCGCCTCCTTGTCGTGCCAGGCGTGCCAGGCCAGGAAGGCGATCTTCGAGGGACGGAAGCCGTAGCGCAGGACGTGGAAGAGGGTGAAGTCGTGCAGCGCGTACGGGCCGATCTTCGACTCGGTGGACTGCAGCTCCTCGCCGGGCACGAGCTCCGGGCTGATCTCGGTGTCGAGGATCGCGGCCAGGATCCTGCCGGTCTCCTCGTCGAACTGGCCGCTGTTGATCACCCAGCGGATGAGGTGCTGGATCAGGGTCTTCGGCACGCCGGCGTTGACGTTGTAGTGGCTCATCTGGTCGCCGACGCCATACGTCGACCAGCCGAGCGCCAGCTCGGACAGGTCGCCGGTGCCGAGCACGATGCCGCCGCGCTGGTTGGCGAGCCGGAACAGGTAGTCGGTGCGCAGACCCGCCTGGACGTTCTCGAAGGTGACGTCGTACACCGGTTCCCCGGACGCGAAGGGGTGGCCGATCTCCTTCAGCATCAGCCGCGCGGTCGGCGTGATGTCCAGCTCGGCGGCGGTGACGCCGAGGGCCCGCATCAGCCGGTGCGCGTTGTCCTTGGTGTGGTCGCTGGTGGCGAAGCCGGGCAGGGTGAAGGCCAGGATGTCGCTGCGCGGGCGGCCGGCGCGGTCCATCGCGCGGGCGGCGACGATCAGCGCGTGCGTGGAGTCCAGGCCGCCGGAGACGCCGATGACGACCTTCGGGCCGCCGATCGAGGCCAGCCGCTGCTGCAGCCCCGCGACCTGGATGTTGTACGCCTCGTAGCAGTCCAGGGCGAGGCGGTCGGCGTCCGCGGGGACGAACGGGAAGCGCTCCAGGCGGCGGCGCAGGCCCAGGTCGGCGGTGGCCGGCGGGGCGAGTTCGAAGGACACCGTGCGGAAGTCGCCGGTGCGCGCGGCGTGGGTGCGGCCGTTCTCGCCGAACGTGCCCATCCGCTGCCGCTCCTGCCGCAGCAGGTCCAGGTCCACGTCGGCCACCGCGTACTGCTCGCCCAGCGGGAACCGCTCGGTCTCGGCCAGCAGCACCCCGTTCTCGTAGATCAGGGTCTGGCCGTCCCAGGACAGGTCGGTGGTCGACTCGCCGAGCCCGGCCGCCGCGTAGACGTACGCCGCGAGACAGCGCGAGGACGCCGAGCGGCACAGCAGCTTGCGGTCCTCGGCGCGCCCGACCGTGATGGGGCTGCCGGAGAGGTTGACGAGCACGGTCGCGCCGGCGAGGGCCGCCTCCGCGCTCGGCGGCACCGGCACCCACATGTCCTCGCAGATCTCCGCGTGCAGCACCAGGCCGGGCACGTCGGCCGCCGCGAAGAGCAGGTCCACGCCGAACGGCACCTCCGCGCCGCCCAGCCGGATCGTTCCGCCGCGCTCGGCGTCACCGCCCGCGATCTGCCGCCGCTCGTAGAACTCCCGGTAGTTCGGCGGGTACGACTTCGGTACGACGCCCAGGATCCGGCCGCGGTGCACGAGCACCGCGCAGTTGAAGATCCGGCCGCGGTGGCGCAGCGGCGCGCCGACCACCAGCACCGGCAGCAGTTCCGCCGACTCCGTCACGATCGTGGCGAGCGCCTGCTCGACGTCGTCGAGCAGGGCGTCCTGCAGCAGCAGGTCGTCGATCGCGTACCCGGACAGGCACAGCTCCGGGAACACGGCGACGGCGACGCCCTCGTCGGCGCAGCGGCGGGCATGGCGCAGGACCGCCTCGGCGTTGGCACGCGGGTCGGCGATGACGGTGTGGCCCGTACACGCGGCGACGCGCGCGAAGCCGTGCTGGTAGATCGACCAGAAGCTCAACGGGACCTCTTTCCGAAGCGACTCTCCTACAGGAGGAAGCCTAAGGGGAGCCCCGCGCGCACCGCCCACCTGCGGGTTCGTCCCGCCGACCCCACTCCGGCTCCACCCACGGGTGCAGGGCAGCGGAGGTTTCTCCATCGACCCCCGGGTGCTGGTGATCGCCCGCCCGCGCGGCGCAGTCTGGAGCCATGGGTTCCTCCCTTCATTCGGCGCTCATCGTCCTCACCGTCGCCTGCGTCTGGGTCTTCGTCGTGGCCTGGATCGCCGGCGCCGTCTACTTCGGCGTGAAGAGCCACGCCGGCCCGCACGGCTGGATACGCGGACTGCGCCGCACGCTGCCGCACCGGCTGACGCTGCTCGCGGGCGCGGTGCTCTTCTCCGTCCTGGTCCGGCACACCGGCGGCTTCTGGCGTCACCTGCGGTACTGGCAGCCGGAGCTGGCGCTGCTCGGCGGCCTGCTCGCCGTCGCCTCCACCGCCCTGCTGCTGTGGGCGCGCTGGGTGCTGGGCACCATGTGGTCCAGCGTCCCGACGGTCCGGGAACACCACGAGCTGCGCACGGACGGCCCGTACCGGCTGGTCCGCCACCCCATCTACACCGGGCTGCTCGGCCTGGTCGTCGGCGGCATGCTCGCCGACGGCTTCGGCGTCTGGATCGCGATCCTGGCGGTGGCCGTCCCCTGGCTGCTGAGACGGGTCCGGGTCGAGGACACCCTGATGGCCGGGCAGTTCGGAGCCGCCTACGACGCCTACCGCGCGCACGTCCCGGCCCTGATCCCCCGGATACGCCCGCCCCGCCGGCAGCCCCCTCCCGCACCGGCCGCCCGCGCCGGATCCGGAGCGCCCGAGGAGAGGTGACGCTCGCCGGACACGGCACGCCGGCGGAGCGGTGCGCCCTGCCCGCGACCACGGCCAGGGCGCACCACCGGATCAGCCGACGTGCAGGGTGAGGGCCGCGGTGTGCAGCCTGCCCCCGGTCTGGAACTGGAGGAACAGCCGCCAGTCACCGGACCGCGCGAACTCGGCGTGGAAGGAGAGCGTCGGTCCGCCGTGGCCGCCGTCGGCCTCCGTCTCCGGGTGGAGATGGGCGAAGGCGAGGTCGCCCTGGTGGAAGGCGGTCAGATGGGCGTAGGTGTCGAGGTACGGCTGGAGGTCGGTGACCGGCTTGCCGTCCTTGGTGACGGTGGCGGTCAGCTGGTGCGCCATGCCCGCCATCGGTTCGCCCTTCACCGTCACGGTGTAGCCGTCGACGGTGGCGGTGCCGGACGCCTTCGGCAGCGGCGAGGCCGTCGCCGTACCCGGCACCCGCACGGTGCGGCTGAGCACGAAGCTCTTGCCCTTGCCGGCGCCGCTGTCCGGGACGAAGGAGGCGTACAGCCGCCAGGTGCCCGGCCGCAGCGCCGCCAGCGGCGCGGTCCAGGTGCCGTCACCGGCCATGGTGGGGTGCAGGTGCTGGAACCCGGTGAGGTCGGAGCGGATGGCGTAGAAGTGCATCCGCTGCGTCTGGTCGACGGCGAAGCCGGTGACGGGCCGGCCGTCCGGGCCGGCGATGGTGAATCGGTAGTCGGCCGCCTTCCCGGCGGGGAGGCTGACGCTCTTGGCGGTCATCCGGTAACCGCTGCTCTCGGCGGACAGACCGTTGCCGGGTGCCGCCGGTTCCATGCCGGGCATCGAAGCCATCGAGTCGCCCGACGCCGAGGGGGACGGCGTGGCGCTGTGCTCCATGCCGGCCATACCGGAGCCGTGCCCTGCTCCGGAGCCGGAGCCGGAGCCGGAGCCGGAGTCGGAGCCGGAGCCGCAGGCGGCGAGGCTCAGGGTGAGGGCGGCGGTGACAGCGGCTGCCGCGAGGGCGTGACGGGTCTTCCGAAGTCGCTGGGACATGTGTGTGTCTTTCCAGGTGGGCGCCGAGGGACGGCGCGGTTGAACGGACGAGAGCCGTACGGGACCGCGGCACTGGGCCGGCCGGATCCCGGAGGTCTCGTCACGTCCGCGCGACGCACACCTGAAGCAACAGCTCACGCCCGCTCTCCGGCGGACCACGCCGCCGGGCACCGTCCGCCCCCGACCGCCCCCACGGCACCACCAGGACGACCGGCACCACGAGAACACCGGCCACGGCCGGCGGCACCGGCATCTCAGGCCGGCTGGTGGTCGCCTGACACAGCGCACCCCGCACACCCTCGCCCACCTGGACGGGAACCTTGACGGCCACGGGGGCGGCCGCTGGTCGCATCCGGTGCGGGAGGGAGGCAGGGGTGTCGGCTGCCGTCCTTGTGCCATGTGCGGGGGGCGCGGCCGTACCGGAGCGGGGGGCCGGGTCCGCGGCCATCCCGGAGTGACCGGCCGGGCGTTCGGCGGTCGCGGGTTGGCCGATCATGCCGGAGTGGTCGACCATGCCGGAGTGGTCGGCCGGGTGTTCGGCCGGTGCGGCGGGGGCCGGGTGCGGGACCGCGGGACCGGCGTCCGGCATGCCGCCGTGGCAGCCGCTCGCCGCCGCGGCCGGACCGCCGTGCATGAGGAACAGCCCGAGCAGCAGCGCGACGAGCACGGCCGGGTGCACCACTCGGTGGCGGACCCCGCGCGTGCCGGCGACGGGCTGTGTGGCAGTCACGGGTTCACCATACGAGGAGTCCGGCGCGCGGTGCCGGGTGGGAGGGCCGACCGGGGGAGGGGGCGAGTGCTATCCGGCCACCGCGCGCAGGGTGAACGCGGCGGCGTGGATCTGGCCCCTGTGCTTGCGCGGTGACCGGTGACCGATCGCCGCGCAAGGCCGAGGCCCCCCGACCGTGTCCGGTCCGGGGGCCTCGGGGCGCCGGTACCCGATGGCCTTGACGGGTGCCGGGTACGGCGCGGTGGGGACGGGGTGCGGCGTTACGGGGTCGGGGTCTTCCAGATGCCGCGGCCGTGCGTGGCCACGTACACCTGGCCGCCGTCCGGGCTCGGCGAGAGGTAGACCGCCGGCGCGGTGGGCAGGTTCGTGCCCAGGCGCGCCCAGTGGCCCGCCGAGGTGCTGGTGAACACGCCCAGGTCGGTGGCGACCACCAGGGTGCCGCTCTTGGTGATCAGCGCCGCGTTGGCCGGGGCGTCCGGGAAGGAGTCCGAGGCGGCGGGGTCACCGCTGACGTCCGTCCAGGTCGTGCCGCCGTCGGTGGTCTTCCAGACGTGGCCGTAGCCGGCGCCGGGGCCCTCGTTCCAGTGCCGCGAGAAGCCGTTGATCACCGCGTAGACCGTCTTGCCGGAGGCGTCGGACGGGTCGATGGCCAGACCGGAGATGTACCGGTTGGGGAAGGCGGCGGGCAGGCCCACCTGGTGCCAGGTGCCGCCGTAGTTGGTGGCGATACCGCGACCGAAGGTGCCGTCGACCTTGGAGCAGGGTCCGCACCAGGCCGCCCACGTCACATGGTCGCGGCTGGCGACCGCCGAGGCGGAGTGGCCGGCGCCCAGGTCGTACAGCTTGGTCCAGTCGGCGCCGGAGGTGCTCTGCCAGGTCTTGGTGTTGCCCCAGACGTACTGGCCGCCCGCGACCCACAGGCCGTTCGGGTCGGTCTCGTCCGCGCTGAACGGGGCGATGAAGCGGGCGCCCGGGTCGCCGGGCGCGATGTCGGTGATGACGTCCTCGGAGCCGTCGTCGCTCGCGGTGTAGCCGCAGTTGTTCGTGATCTGCAGCGCCAGGTCGACGTACTCGCCGACCGTCTGGCAGCCGTTGTCCGGGTTGACCAGCTGGTCGCCGCCGTCACCGCCGAACGGGGAGACCATCTCGCCGTTCGGGTTGAGCTGCTGCCCCTGGTAGGTGGCGCCCTTGGGGGCGAGCAGCGAGACGCCGTTGTCCTGCAGGCCACCCCAGACGGCGTCGCCGCTGCCGTCGGTCATCTTCCCCGCGCGCACCGAGTAGTACTGCAGGTCGCGCAGGGTGCCGGACTCGTTGAGGTTGCGCCAGCCGGCGGTGGTCTGCGTGGTCGGACGGGCGTAGGCGCCGCCGTCGTTGCCGACGAACACCTCCGGCGTGCTGCCCTTCCACTGCGAGAAGGCCAGGGCGTGCTGGTCGGAGTGCATCACGTCGCCGTCGCAGGTGTTCGCGGCGGGGTCGTACGAGAAGCACTTCATGCCGAAGTTCCAGTACCGGCCGATCGCCTTCCAGGTAGCGCCGCCGTCACGGGACTCGAACATCTCCTCGAGGCCCAGGTAGACGTGGTTCGGGTCGTTCGGGTCGACCGCGACGACCTGGTCGTACCAGGCCTGCGAGCCGGGCTGGTAGCCGGAGCCGATCTCGCTGACCTTCATCGCGGAACCGGACGCCGACAGCGACGACGAGGTCGCGATCTGCTTGAACGGGCCGTTGGCGTCGCCGCTCTGGCTGACGTACACGCCGGCGAGGACCGAGTACACGCCGGAACCGGACGCCTTGTTGAGCAGCTTCGGCGACTCCATCGAGACGTACAGCCTGCTGCCGTCGGCGGCGTAGGCGAAGGAGGCGTTGCCGATTTCGGCGGGGTTGATCGCACCGGTCGGGTTGGCGCGCTTCCAGGTGGTGCCGGCGTCGTCGGAGTAGTAGAAGCCGTTGTAGTCGGCGCCGCTGCGCCAGGCCACGTTGGCCAGCAGCTTCTTGCCGCCGCTGCCGGGCTGTACGGCGATGTCGTTGGCGATGTCCGCGTAGTGGCTGTCCACGCCGCAGCCGACGCCGCTGACGCCGATGCCCGCGCAGGGGGCGAGGACCTTCGTCCAGGCGGTCCCCTGCGCGGCCGGCAGCGGGCGCCGGAAGAGGCCGTGCGAGGAGGCCGCGAAGACGTACCCGGCGGCCTTGTCGAAGGCCAGGGTGTGGATGGAGCTGGAGTCCAGCTCGGTGCCGCCCACCTTGTCGCTCTCGGTGAAGGCGCCGGTGACCGGGTCCGCGAGCCGGTAGACGCCGCTGCCCAGGTAGTTGTCGGAGGCGGTGGTCGCCTCGCCGGTGGCCAGCCACAGCGAGCCGTCGGGCGCGACCGCGAGGGCGCCCACGGACAGGGCGGGCAGCCGGTCGGCGATCGGCGTCCAGGTCCTGCCGTCGTCGGTGGACCGGAACACACCTCCGCCCGCGGCGCCCGCGTACACGACCCCCTGGTGCGTCGGGTCGGTGGCCAGAGCGGCGATGCGGCCGGCCGAATGCCCGGCGCCGCCGCCGGAGTTGGAGGCCGACTGGTCACGGTAGTGCAGGGCGTCCTCGTTGTACGGCGAGGTCGTCACCTCGCTCCAACTCCCGGACGCGACCGGCATGTTCTTCACATGCGCCCAGGCGTCGGCGTACGCGCCCGGGGCGATCTGCCCGCTGGGCGAGAGCCTCGGCTCGTTGAACGAGTCGAGGGACTCCATCAGTTCGTGGGACTCCTCGCCCGCCACGTCATGGCGGCCGGTTCCCGAGTCACCGTCCACTCCGTAGGCGGCGACGGATCCCGTCCCCGCTATCAGCAGCGCGGCGGCCGCGAGGGCCAGCGCGGCCCGCCCACCGCCCTCCGCCCCGCGGCGCGGTCTGCGCCGTGCGGAATACACACGCATGGACTGTCTCCGGCTTCTTCGGCGTAAGTGGCGACCGCCCCTACGGCCACACTGATCTCCTACTGCCGAGCGCCGGAACCGTACTCCCGCGCCCTCCCTCAACCCCAGACCCTTACACCGACTTTATAGGCGAACAAACGTAACAATTGTGAAAAACAACCTCGTTCGCCATGTCACGCTCACTGGAGTGAGAGCAGACCTCACTCCATGCAGCGCGGCGGCCGGCTTGTCCGTTACCGGCCCTGCGAACCGGCGCGTGCCGGAGCGGCACCGATTCACCTCGGGGCAACCGGCGTGGATCCTCGCGGATCATTCCGTACGCGTGCTCGGACGCTTGGCCGTGGAAGAGGCCCAACCTGTAGCCCCTGCCGTCTTCGCGGACGACCTGGCCGTCATCGGCTCGGGCCCCTCCTGCACGAGGTCGACGACAATCGTCCGGCCGGGATGAGCCCCTGGCCCTTCACCAGCCCCGCAACCGGCGCCAAAGACCGAGGCCGCGGGCATATGGCCGACGGGAGCTGTACCTCGTCACATCCCCCGAGAATGGCTGGGTGGGTTCGCATCCCACACCCACCACGCGATGGACGGCCTCTGATCAGCCATCACGTTCAGAGGACGATGTGCTGGGCGATGACCGCTCACGACCGTGGTTCACCGTGGTTTCCCGCACGGTCGGGCGCGGCTGGGGCACAGGTGGGGACCCGGGCACCGTCTGCCCGTCACGGCTACCGAGAACGCTGCCCGCTGAGTGGCTTACGCGCCGGGAGCGCGGAAGGTGACCTGCCGACGGGCGGCCTCGTCGATCTCTTCGAGTGTGAGGAGGGGAGTGGCCCGGGTGTGGAGGGCGCCGCTGGCCTTGACGGTGAGGCTGATGGCGGCCATCGACACCGGGTCGGGGAGGTCGATGATGCACACGAGGTCATCCGTCCCGAAGGCGTAGTACATGGCCTCGACCGACCCGCCGAGGTTGGTGACGACCCGGTCGACGGCGTCGCGGCGACCGCTCGCGCCTTCCTTGAGCAGCCCCTTCGTGCCCTCTGGCGTGTAGGTGGCCTGGATGAGGAACTTCGGCATAGGGCTGCTCCGCGTCCGCTTCTTGTCCGACAGCACCATGGCCTACCCGTTGTCATGCCGGTCACCACTCACCGAACGGCTTGATTCACTCGGAAGCCGAGCATCTTTCCTTCTCGGCTGAGGCGCCATGGGCGGTTGGCCAAGGGCACCGGGAGTCCCGGGACTCCGCTGCTCACGCGGCACCACCGTGCTCTCACGGGCAAGCTGCCTGTCCGCAAGGGTGAGGTACTGGGCCTCGCTTGGCGCAACGGTCCTAGGCGTCCACGGTGGTCCGCCGCTGTTCGTCTCCGTTGGCAGGGTGCGGGAAATCATGCTGCGCGCGTGGCGCAACCTGCCGTATCCGCCACGCGACGCAACCTGAGATGTCTTCTTGCCCAAAGACGGCCCCGTACGGACACGAAGTCCGCCGGCCAGGCACTCACCGGGAGACGCCCCGTGTGGGCCGTCGCTAGCGCCCTGCCCACCGTCGCAGCTCCCTGAGGGCACGCGCCTTGTGGAGGCGAGTTGTCGAGAGTTCGCTCGGGTTCGTCATGAACGCCGTGACGGGGGTCCACCGCTTGCCCCCCTTGCGAGCCGTCCATCTGACGGCCGGGAAGTCCGTGATCTCTGTGATGCACTCGCGCGCAATCACGCGTGTGCGCAGGTAACCGCGGATCGAGAGTCTCCCGCGCTCACACGTCACGCCGAGCCGGTATCCCCTCACGGCGAGGATCGCGAACCCCATCACAGCGAAACAGGCCGCGAGCCGCGAGAAGCCCGAGCCGGCTTGCGATGCGTAGGCGCCAGCAGCGACCGCCGGGACAGCTCCGAGGCTGCTGTTCGCAAGACGGTTCAACATCGATGGCGACAGCTCCACGACGCTTCTCGTCCGTGCTGGTGCCTGCCGACGGCAGCGTACTGGGCCCTCCGCTTGGGGAGCTGAGGTGATCCAGCGCTCGCTGCAGGGCTGACCTGCTGCGGAAGGGCGTCGCCGACCGTCGGCGCGTCCGTTGCTTCTCCGGATGTTCCCCGTGGTTCCCGCTCGGTCCGGCACACCTGTGGCACGACCGCTTCGTCGTGGGCGGGCCCCCTGGGCACCATGCGCTTGGAAGGTGCGGACACCCTTGTACGACGCCTCCCATGCTGCTGACGTCGCGACCATGACACTGCCCAGGATCAGCCCCCCGGCAGTGCTGCCGGCGGCAAGCTGTCACTGCGCCTCAGGCGGTAGTCAGATCGAGTAGTTCCGTACGGGTCACGGGAAACGAGGCACGTGTAATGAATGCCGAGTAGCGAACCGGCGTCCACACCCAGGCTGGCAGCGAGCACCCGAGTAGGCAGCGGATGCTTGTCATTCGGGTCATGGACCGCGACCGAATCAGCCAGCACGCCGCGAACATTGACGATCGCGTACTCGACTCGGGTCCCGAGAGTCGCCTTCTCGTCCTCTCGGGCCCCGGATGCATCGCGGCTCTGTCGGAGGGGCCACCCGGCGGGTAGCTGTGCGTCTGGCATCCACGGATGGTCTCATCCGTCAGACGTGGACCACCGCTTCAGGAGACAGGAGAGACAGCTTGCCCGCTGGCCCAATGACCTGGAACTTCGATGGCTGGTGGGGGCTGCCTGCAATCTGCCCCGGCTGACCGGCCCAGCATGCATGACGCGCAGCAATATCTCCGGCCTCTGCCACATTAGCGGCTCGTTGTCGTCAGCCGGACGCCACGGCCGTCTGGGGTGGGGCAGCCGACCGTGTCCAAGGCCGAGACCGGGCGCACGGTCCCCAGCCTGGGCGTGCTCGACCGGCTCCGGCGGGCCCTCGCCGTGGCTGAGCCGCTTGATGCTGCCCACGTCCACCGTGCCTTCCGCCAGGCGCTCAAGGGCATCGACGCGATCAACGCGCACGAGTGGACTCTGAGGGAGCTTCGGCGCAGCTTCGTGTCTCTGCTGTCCGATCGACACGTGCGGCCAGCCATCAACTGCCGTCAGGATCCGCTAGCTCGTTCTCAGGGAGCCGATGAGGTCCTGGGTATGCGCGGACTAGGGGAGAGTTGTGAAGATCATTTACCACGCTTCGAGGTGCCTTGCGGCGGATCCGCGGCTGGCGAGGGGCGCTTCGATCCATAACCGAGGCTGACTGGCATGGGTCGAACTGCAGTACTACACGGCGAAGTTGCAGGCCGGAGGGCATGAGGTGGATCTCAGGAGAGGAACATCGGGGTTGGATTGGTGAAGACGGTTGCACATGGCAGACTCTTATTGAATGCTTAATCCCCACAGATGGGGGGGAAGTGTGAAGGTCTTCGAGGCCTGACGATGGCGCGGTGCGGCACTCGCTGTAACCCGAGGGGGGTTCAACTCGCCGCTGCCGGACCGTTTCAACGCAGTACCCGACGCCGCGGCTGCCTGCGTCAGGAACAGACAGCCGCATTTCAGGGGCGCCGTTTCCCGGCTTGCGAGCCGGATCAAGGGGAGGGAACCACCATGCGCATTGGCGTGCTTGGGCAGGGCTATGTCGGCCTGCCCTTGGCTCTGAGGGCTGCTGAGGCTGGACACACCGTGACTGGCTATGAGCCCGACCGGAAGCGCTTCGAGAGCCTGGCTGCCGGCTCTTCCTACGTTGAGGACATTGACTCCGACCGTCTGCAGAGCGCCTTGCGCTCTGGCGCCTACACGCCGACCTGCGACCCGGAAGACGTCAAGGGCTTCGACGTCGCAGTCATCACCGTGCCGACCCCGCTGACCGACCGTGCTCCGGACCTTAGTTGTGTGCGGGAGGCGGCCCGCGTGCTGGCTGCCCGCATAGAGCCGGGAGCCACCGTGGTGCTGGAGTCGACCACGCACCCCGGCACCACTCGCGACGTGCTCATTCCCGTGCTGGAAGAGGGATCGGGCCTCATCGCTGGCCGTGACTTTCACGTCGGTTTCAGCCCGGAGCGTATCGATCCGGGTAACGCCGAGTGGAGGCTGGAGAACACACCCAAGATCGTCTCTGGTCTCACTGACGCCTGTCTGCAGCGCGTGAAGGCCTTCTACGACTCCGTCACTGAGGTCACCGTGCCGGCCTCCGGCTTGGAAGAGGCTGAACTGGCCAAGGTGTTCGAGAACACCTACCGTCACGTCAACATCGCCCTGGTCAATGAGCTTTCGCGGATGGCTCATGTACTCGGCGTCGACGTGTGGAACACCCTCGACCTGGCGGCGACCAAGCCGTTCGGTTTCACGAAGTTTCTGCCCGGCCCCGGGGTTGGTGGACACTGCCTGCCGATTGACCCCGTCTACCTCAGCCATCACGTCAAGGCCCAGCACGGGCAGACCTTCCGGCTCATCGAACTGGCTCAGGACATCAACGAAAGCCAGCCCGACTACGTGGTGCGCCGCTTGCAGGACGCTCTCAGTCGCCGCTTCCGCCGCAGCGTGCACGGCGCCCGTATTCTCGCCCTCGGCGCCGCCTACAAGCCCGGTACCGCTGACGCTCGTCAGTCGCCGGCCGTACAGGTCATCGACCGGCTACGTGCCATGGGGGCGGATGTCACCGTCGTCGACCCCTACCTGCGAGACGGCGGCTGTCAAGCCATCCCCTTCGCCGCGGAAGAAAGCGGCATCGAGGTGTGCGACTTCGACGCTGTCGTCGTGCTGACACCGCACGGCCAATTCGACCTGGATCAGCTTGCCGCCGAGGCGGCATATGTCCTCGACACCCGGGGCGTCATGCCGACCGCGGAGCACATCGAGCGGCTGTAGAAGCCCGTCGCCCAGCCGGGTGTACGTGCTGGGCACCAGGGGCGTCATGCCTCTGGCATCTGACATCGAGAGGCTCCGAGAGCCATGGGAGGGGAAGCATGGGATACGACGAAGGGGCGCTTGCCAAAACGGGCGTCGGAGCGATCACGCTCTTCGGAACGACGATCACTCTCGGATGGATCGTCACGGCTGTGGTCGCGGCCGTCCTCATCGGTGCGTTCGCGTACCGCTGGGGCACCCGTGGCCGCCGGATGCATGGCTGAGGGTATGGGGAGCCACCGCAAACACTCCTGGGTCGTAGAGGGGCGCTCCAGGGCGCAGGTGATGCTGTCTGTGGCCGCTGTCGTGGCGGCCACGGCCTGGACCCTCGTCTACCACTTCGTGTGGAGCACCCAGGCCTGGGATGCCGTGCTGGGCTTCTACTGCGCGGTGACGGTGGTTCTCCTGTACTCGCTGGGAGCGGCCGTGAAGGGGCGTAGCTTCACCCACCTTCCGGTCGCCTCCGGGCGGGTCTTGGCCATCGTCCCGGCCTACAACGAGCCGCAGGAGGCCCTGTACGCCACCGTGTGGGGCCTGATCAACCAGGTGCGGCCCCCTGAGCAGATCCACGTGATTGACGACGGCTCTCGGCAGCCGGTGGTGCCGTTCGATCACCCGCTGGTCACCTGGCATCGGCAGGACAACGCGGGCAAGCGTGAGGCCCAGGCCAACGTGCTGCGACAGGTGGATCCGGAGTCCTACGACTTCATCCTCACCGTGGACTCCGACTCCGTGCTGCACAAGGACGCGCTCTGGCACTGCATGAAGGCCATGTCGGACCTGCGGGTGCAGGCGGCCACCGGGCTGACCCTGGTCCGCAACAGGACGGCCAACCTGCTCACCCGCGTGATCGACGTGGAGATCGTGACTTGGTGCCTGGTCACCCGCATGGCGCGCTCCCAGCTTGGCGCCGTGGCGCCCACCTCGGGCATCCTCGGCCTGTACCGCAAGGAGTTCGTGTTGGCCAATCTGGAGGACTACGTGACCTCCGGCACGGCCGGTGACGACCGTCGCCTGACGCACTACGCGCTCCAGCACGGCCAGGTCGTCGCGGTGAACGAGGCGTGGGTGTACAGCGCGATGCCGGAGGACCTGAGCGAGCTGTGGACCCAGCGGGTGCGGTGGTTCAAGTCGTACTGGAAGTACGTAGGCTGGGAGCTGACGAACTTCTCGGCGGCCCCGCTGTTCTTCCGGATGTACGGCCTGGTGCTCACCGCGCTCTCGCCGGTGTTCTACGCCTGGGTGCTGTTCGTGATCCCGCACTACACGGGCAGCAAGGTGATGTTCCTGTACGGCCTGGGCTACTGGATCATCCTGACCTACGCCCAGACGGGCATGTACGCCGCGCTGAGGCCCGAGCTCGGTGCCCGGCAGAAGCTCTTCGCGTGGCTCCTGCTGACGCCGCTGGTGTCGCTGGTGAACCTTCTGCTAATCAAGCCCGCGATGTACTGGGCGCTGACCCAGGCCCGGACGACGCACTGGGGCACGCGCAAGGTGGCAGAGACCAAGGACGCGGTGCCCGCATGAAAAAGATGACCAAGGTGGCCCTCCTGATCCTGGGAGCGGCCACCCTGGCCTCCTGCCACAACCGAGGTCTCCCCGGATACGGTCGCGCAGACGAGGCTGGAGGCCCTGAGTGACGGTCGCGCCGCGGTGGTGGAATGGACCGGAAACTGGCCCGGATCAGGGCCGCAAACGTCCTGGGCTAGCGGGCGGCGGGAGCTGATGAGAGCGCTGGGAGCGCGTCTTCGTGTGCTTCGTGCAGGGGCAGGCCTGACGGGTGCTGTGCTCGCGCAGCGTGCAGGAGTGGGGCAGCGGTCCGGCGGATCGTGACCGGGCCATCGCCAACCGGCTTGATGCCGTGATCCGGGGCGATGGGGGAGTAGCCGCCAACACGTCCGAGAAGGACCCTGCGGGCCCCATAGTGGCACGACTGTCGCACGACCCTCGAAACACCGAAGGGCTAGCCTGGGAGGAAACGCCTCCTGAGCTGGCCCTTCTCTCTGCGCCCGGCAGGATTCGAACCTGCAACACCCGCTTCAGGAGTTCGATGGGCCTTCCACCTTGATCGTGGACACCTCGACACTGGATCTTGAGTCCAGGGAGAGGAGTCCCAGGTGGGGACCTACAAGTACCCGGTGGAGTTCCGGGCCGACGCGGTGGCGCTGGCCCGTTCGTCGGGCCGGCCTGTCTCACGCATCGCCGCCGAGCTCGGCGTGAACCACGAGACGCTGCGGCAGTGGATCAAGGCCGCGGAGAAGGCCGAGAGGCCCGAGGCGATCGCGGAGTCCGCGAAGGACGCGGAGATCGCGGCCTTGCGCAAGCAGGTCCGCGAGCTGGAGATGGAACGTGACATCCTGCGTCGGGCGGCCAAGTATTTTGCGGGCGAGACGAACTGGTGAGCCGCTTCGAGTTCGTTGCCGACCATCGCGACGCCTTTGGCGTGAAGCGGCTGTGCACCGTGCTGAATCTGTCCCGGTCCGGGTTCTACCGGTGGCTGAAGACCGCCCCGGCGCGCGCAGCGAAGAAGGCCGACGACGCCGCGCTCACCCGGCGGATACGCAAGGTGCACACAGAGTCCGGGAAGACGTACGGGGCCAAGCGGATCACCGCCGAACTCCGCGCGGGCGGTGTGATGGTGAACCGCAAGCGCATCGAGCGACTCATGCGCCAACACGGCATCCAGGGGCGGAGGTTGAAGCGGCGGCACCGCACCACGATCCCGGACCCCGCCGCCCAGGCGGTGCCCGATCTGCTGCGGCGGAACTTCACCGCGTCCGCCCCCGACCGGGCCTGGGTCGGTGACATCACCTATCTGCCCGTCGCCGGCGGGAAATTCCTTTATCTGGCCACTGTCATCGACGTGTTCTCTCGTCGCCTGCTGGGCTGGTCGATGGCCGAGCACATGCGGGCCGAGCTCGTCATCGACGCGCTCAACGCGGCCGTCCGCACTCGCGGTGGACAGGGGGACGGCATCATTTTCCACAGCGATCACGGGGCTCAGTACGGGTCGAAGGCGTTCGCCGACGCCTGCCACCAGGCCGGGATTCTCCGATCCATGGGAGCGGTCGGCACCTCCGCGGACAACGCCGCCGCGGAGTCGTTCTTCGCCTCGCTCAAGCGGGAGATCCTTCCCGACCGGCGCGGCTGGCCGAGCGAACGAGCCGCCCGGCTCGCGGTCTTCCGCTGGCTCGGCTTCTACAACCACCGGCGCAGGCACTCCACAATCGGCTACCTCGCGCCGGTCGCCTTCGAACAGAGATCAACTACGCTGGCCATCGCTGCATGACAACCGGTGTCCGCGATCAAGGTGGAAGCCCCGATCTCCCCTCGGCCTGGTCGCGGCTCGCCTCATGAACTGGTTCCGTACGTGGCTGCTGTATGCCGCCGCCGTTCGGAGTGGTTGATGTCAGCGTTGGATGTCAGCGAAACATAGGCCAGGGCGCAGTGGCTGGCGACATCAGGAGAGCCGGCGGTCGTCGCCGGTTGGCACACCGCCAAACCGGCCGGGGCGACCGGCAGCTCCCCCTGCGGACAACGAAGCAGTTCGGCGGGTGACTGCACGGCCCGGCGGGACATAGCCGCATAAAAGGTGTGATAGCCGCAGAAATGGACATAGGTTCGTCTGTTCGATAGCGTAGATGCGTGCCAGAGCATCGGCCGTATCCAACCGTCTGAGGCGGGCGCTGGATGTCGCAGCTTTTCGACTCTGATGCACCTGATGCCTTGAGCCCCCGACAACGCTGCATGGTCCGTAACCGGCTCAGCGTGTCGGCAGTGGCTATGCATCAGTGCAAGCAACAGTCCCTGAGGAAGAGGGTAGCCATGCGTGCCAAGCGAACCACTGCACTTCTTGCGGGCACTATCGCCGCGGTTGCAGGTCTCACGCTTGCGCCGACGGTCGTACCGCAGGCAGCAGCCACCTCGGTGGCGCACGAAGCGTCGGACCACCCCATCCCCGCCCCCAAGCCGACGAAGACCCGTACTCCCTACAATCAGGGCCAGGTGGATGGACGGGTGGCCGGGAAGAGCGACGGCGCAGACTGCAACTACCGACAGTCCTATGCCCCGAAGTCGAGCAACTCGAAGTACGTCCAGGGCTACAGGGACGCTTACGAGAGGAACTACGACGCCACCTGCGACGAAGACTAGACAGCTCGTTCGCACAGTCGTTGAACTGAGGCGCCATCTGCTGCAACGGCTAGCAGGATGAGCCGCGCTGTCGGTGGGTGATGAGGCAGCAGGCGAGTATGAGGAGTCTCAGTGATCGAGCCAAGGCCAGGAGCGTCGGCCAACCGGCTCTGGGCCTTGGCTGATCGTCCGTTGGGGGTTCGCCGCCTATCGCCGCTGTTTGCGCCTGTTGGTGTAAGCCGCTGATGTCAGGCGGCAGTTGTCCTCTTGACAGATCAGCCCATCGCAGCCGTGTTCATGGGAGCCATGCCGCCTCCGACTGGCTGAAGAGTTCAGAGGGTGAGGTGAGCCGGACGGTGCGAAGCGCCGTGCTCATCCACTCGGGATCGATGGCCACGCCCATGGTGCGTTCCATGAGCGCGAAGGACTCGGCGCACAGGGTCTCCATGTGGAAGACGACCCCTTCTGCCCAGGCGGGGGTATCCGGTTCCGGATCCATCCAGGCCGCGTCCTCCAGCTCGAAGGGATCGAACATGCCGTCTACGCGGCCGTCGAAGGCGTGCATGACCTGGTACCTGGCGTTCACATTTCGGTAGACGCTGAAGAACTCGCCTCCGTCGGCGGACGTTCGTCTGGCGACCTCCGGGATGCTGCCGTGGCAGCCCCATTCGATGGCGATGACGTGCCGGTCGACGGTGAGCACACGAAGCAGCTCGTAGTCCTCATAGAGGTGAGCTGCTTGCTCTTCGACGCTCTCGGCGAATGTCATCAGCCGTGACGCTCCGGGATCGCCACCGAACGCCCGGATCACCTCGTCCTCCGTCCTCCCCGCGATTACGGAGAAGGTGTACGCATCGGGCTCATCGGCATCGGCCCGCGCGTATCGGGCGACGAGGTCCTCCCAGCTCGCAGCACCGCCGCGCTTCGGGTCCCGGGGGGCGTCAGGAGTCATGGTGCCGCACCCTACAGAGCCCCGCGCGTACGCCCCGTTCAGCCTCATGAGCTCCCCGTGGCTGCCCCGCTCGATCAGCGCCCCTTGTTCCAGAACCAGGATCTCGTCGGCCATCCGGACTGTGGAGAAACGGTGGGCGATCAGGACGGCGGTGGCGCCGGCGGCGATCTCCCGGAGCTTTCCGAAGATCTCGGCCTCCGCCTCGGCGTCGATCGACACGGTCGGCTCGTCGAGCACCACCAGCGGTGCCCTACGCGTGAACGCGCGAGCCAGGGCCAGCAGCACGCCCGCCACCGACGCCGGCTGGACGGTGCACAACGCGGCGGCCAAGATCGGTGCCATCAGCCCGGCGCTGTGCCGCCCCGTCGGCGACGAGGGCGGCACGTACGGCCTCAGCGTCGACAAGCTCGAGTCCATGCCCGACCTGCCGTGGGGCACTCCCGTTGCCCGCACCTACGACCGCTGGAGCCTGGACTGGTGGGGCCACGGCATCAAGAGCTGGGCGTGGGACGGCATCGTCAAAGACAGCATCTGGGGCGGCTTCGTCGGCCTGGGCACCTTCGAGGACAACCTCCTGGGCGTCAACGGCTCCGACGCACAGCACCAGACCTGGGACGGCCTCAAACGCATCGTCGCCGGCACCTACGCCTACGGCATGGACGCGGTCGGCGAGGGCGACCATCTCTCGGACTGGCAGCGGGACAGCAAGGCGTACGCCAAGGAGTTCGGCAAGCAGTTCATCGCCTACGACATGCAGGAAAAGGACCCGGCCCGCGCTCACGCCGTCACCAGCTTCAACATCCTCACCTTGTTCGCGGGTGCCGGTGGGGCGCTCGCCAGGCTGGGCAAGGCCGGCAGATTCGCAGAAGCCGCCAGCGCGGTGGCCAAGGTCGGAGACGCCCTCGACCCGATCTCCGGCGCAGCGAGGGCAGCGAGAACCCTGTCCGACCTGCCCAAGGTCTCCGAGGTGCTGACCAACGTCAGCGAACACCTGAAGCTGCCGAAGACGAGGTTCCCCGACGGCGCCCTGGACGACCTCAGCAACCGCTACAGGGTCGACAAGAACGGCCGGCTCATTCCGATCAACGCCGACGGCACGCCCAACCTTGCCGAGGCCCCGCACGAGCCTGCCGCCGGTGACCGCGTGGTGCCTGCCCGGCCCGATGATCGCGGCCTTGTAGGTGTCGGAGGCCGAGCGCCCGAGGCCACCCTCCGAGGGAGTGATCGCCTTCCGCCACATGCCAGCCATGAGACCGGGGGCGGCGGAGGCGACAGACTGCATGGGTCAGGAGGCGGCTCGGCGGGCGAAGCCGGAAGTGCAGGCGGTGGCGCGGACCATCCTGGCGCGGCCAGCCATGGATCCGGTGAGGGGCCTTCTCACGGTGGAAGCGGCCATCACGGTGAGGTGTCATCGGGCCACATGCCGCCGGAGTCAGCACACGGCGATCCACATCACGGTGAAGCGCCGGGCGCTGACGGCCACAGCACGCCCGATAACGGGGGATCAGCACACGGTGACATACCGGGTATCGATCGCGCACGGTATGGCACCAGGGAGGGGGAGTATGCACAGGCGCATACGGGGCCGATCAGGCCGGAACAAGAAGCGGGAGTTCTCGACGAGCTAAAGCGCGCGAAAATGGATTCCCGCGACCAGGAGGCAGTGATCCGCTCCCTGCGGAAGGACCCTTATGGGGCAGGCGTCGCTGAGCTCATCAATCGCGGCCATCTCCGCGGTTCGGAAAATTACAAGGGAATCCTGGACATGTGCAAGAAAGGCCCCACCAAGAGGGACCCGAAGGAAAGCATGGTTCCCGCGGCCTACATGGCATTGAGGTACGCCACGGAGCTTCAAGACCGTGGGTTCACTCACTTGGGGTTCGAGCTCGGTGACCACACCACTACGTATGACATCGACGTCTACACGCGACACCCTGATGGCACGATGGATTACGGATATCAACTCAAGGACGTCGACACCATCGACGGCATCAAGAAGGCTGCCCGGAAGTCAGCAAGTCAACTGGATTACCCCATGAGCCATCGAGTCGCTATTCTTGACGTACACGCCTCGATGGCGGACCTTACGCCGCGAATGTTCGAGGAAGTGGTACGTTTTTCACGCAGGTCCAACGCAACGTACCTCCTCCGTTTTGAAGACGGCGCTATCACGTACCCGCCCGACGGCCCTGTCTTCCCGTAAGGAATAGTCATGTCGACCCTGATGCGCGCACCGCGCCCCTGCGGCTCTTGGTTCTGGGATCTCAGCGACGTCGATGAGCCGGGACTCACCTCAGCACTGAGCATTGCGGCTCGCATGGCCGAGGTGCTGAAGAAATTCGACCTGCTCACCCCCGTAAGGCTCGAATACGGCTGGTATGTACTCGACGCTGGGTCGACAGGTGTGACCAGCAGCCTACTCGTCGCCACAACGCCATTGAATGACCCGAAGCTGCCCGAACGGGTCCTGGGAAGCCGACCCTTTGCGTTCCCCGATGCCGAAGTGGACGACTTGAAGGTTATTGGTTCCGGCTCATGGATCACTGCGGAGGGGGCAGCCCGCACGGAGCCGCGGCTGATTGAACTGGCTGTCTCGCCGGACCCTCTTGGCCCGACAGCCGAAGTCGCCGTGCACCATGACGTCTGGAGCTGGTTCGACTTCTCGGGCCATCCGCATCCCGAGGTCTACAACCGAAATGCTCCGCGGCTTGCCGACGCATTGCGTGAGCTGACCGCCGTACTCGGCGTGCGACCTGAATCGGGTGATCCAACGTATTTCGGCCATGCGGTCGAATACGGAATCTCGACACCAGATGTCTATGAAGACGGCCTCGGCCCCGATCTGACAGACAAGCTCTGACCGCTTGAGAACACCACATCCACCCGAAACCTGATCGACGCAGTAACCGCGGTCCGGCAGGACAACGCTTCAGAGAGCAGCACATGCCCCAGGACGTCATCGCCCTCACCCCGCAGATGCCGGACATCAAGACGCTGCTGGCCGCACTGCACGCCGGCGGCCCGGACCTGCGCGTGAACCGGGCAGGTGGGGGATCCGTTGCCCAGTTGTGCACGGACGACGGGAAGCTCCTGGTCTCCGTGGAAGCCCCCCGCTACCTGCAAGTGCCGGGCGAGACGGAGCGGCTGCTGGGACCTGGCGTTCAGACAGAGGGACCGGTGTGGTGGACCGAGGTACGGGCGTCCACTGCCATCGCAGAAGCCAGGCTGCTCGCCGGCTCGGTCGCGGGACGGCTGACAACGCTGCTCGGCGGCATCACATGGCCACCGGAAGCCGCCCATACCGACGTCGTAACCGTCCCGGCCACGGGTGAGGCGACGGTCCCGCCCGCTGACGTGGACGTACTGACCGATGCGGATGTGCTGACCGACAAGAGCGTCATCGTCATCTACGACCGCCCGGTCGTTGCCGCGACGACATGGCTGACCGAGGCGGTGCGAACGGTGGCACAGGGCCGACGGGAGCTGTATCTCGTCACGTCCCCCAATACCCGGCTGAGCCTGCCCACCCGCACCGTGCTGGAGCGCATGCCCGCACGCTGGGTCGTACGCCACCCCGAGAACGGCTACTACGACGGCCTCTCTGGAGCCGTACTGCGCTGGCACGACGGACGTTTCACCCCGGCTGCCGACAACGGCCTCAAGATCGCTGACGTCTTCCAACCCCCGCCAGGCAAGGCCGGTGAACGACAGCTGCTGCTGTCCATCCGCACCATCCATCCCGCCCAGGAGCACCTGATACTCGGTGGCGCTCTGGAGGACGCCTGGCAGACCCTCACCGGACTGCCGCCGGCCGGATGGGCCACCGCCGAGCCCGTCAACGTCCCCTGGTCCCCAAGGCAACTGACCGACCTGGCCCGCAGCCGCGCCCGACAAGCCCAGCCCACCTGGGCTGTCGCCGTCGGAACCGCCGACCGCCCCGCGATCGCCACCTTGCGCATCGCTCACACGCGAGAGGGCGTAGAGGAGCACATCACCCTGGCTCTCGGCTACGCCGCCGACGAGCGAGCACCGATCGAGCTGCTGCCCCAGCTCGCCGAATCCCTTGCGGCCAGGCACAACCTCGCCACGATGATCAGCGAACTCCGAGCGGCGCGCGCGGACCTGGCCACTCCGGCCCACTACGAACCACCGCCGATCCCGGTCTCCCTCACCCTCGGCCCGGATGCCGTGGCCGACCTCGGCATCAGCCATGCCCGCAACGCCCTGCCGGCCTGCATCCCGACCCAACTCGGCCCGGCCGGTCGCCCCGCCCTGCACTACCCGCTCGGCGACGGCACCGACCCCGCCGCCTGGCAACGCCTGCGACGCATAGACGAACACCTGAAAGGTGGAAGCGGGGCAGCCACCCGACCGTCCTGACGGCCACCGCCATCGGCTCCAGCAAAGACGCCTGCCCCGTCTTCCCCGGCAAGCGGTGCCTGGACTGGCAGCTCGACGGCCCTGCTGGTCAGGGTGTCGAAGCCGTCCGACCGATCCGGGACGCTATCGAGCGACACGTACGCGGCCTGCTCGCCGACCGTGGCATTCCGGCGGCGACATGATGGCCGTGAGCCCCGCCAGTCAGTCACCGAACAGGCTCTCCTGAACGTACCGGACCACATTCGCCTTCGGGCGGAAGAGTCCCAGCAGCATGAAGGTCTTGGGGTGGGCCGCGATGTTGCCGATGAAGAAGTGGACGGCGCGGTCAGGGGTGAACATCGACACGTACCAGCGCTCCCGCAGGTTGTCCTGCACGGCGTGCTCGCCGTACTTGCGCAGGAACTTGCGGTACGACGCGCCGGCCTCCCAGTCCTTCAGTGCCATGTCGTGCGTGGGGCAGTCGTCGTCCGCGCAGCGGAACTTGTAGCGGAATTCCAGAGGTACCCACTCAAGCCGGGCCAGGTCCTGTTCGAAGAGGTCGAGTTGGTCGGCCAGCGCGGCCTTGGACTCGGGCCAGGGCTCTGCCGCTGTCAGCCGGAAGCTGACCTCGGTGGGTCGGAACACGCCGAGTGAGGTCCCGTGCTCCTCCTGATTCCTCTTGATCGCGCACAGGGACGGCGAGACGAGTGGCTCGACGTACTTGTACCGCTGCTTCCAGTCGCCGTCCGCCGGTACCTCGCCCACGATCTTGAGGGCGTCGAGGTCCGGCCGTAGGCTCTCGGGCCGCGAGTCAGAGCGTGGTCGTGAGAACGCACTGAGTGATGGCCTGCCATGTGTCGTGATCCTAATGGCGGTTGAGGCGGGCGGGCATGGTGTTCCTGGCCAGTTGCAGGGCCAGATTCGCGAACGCGCAGGTCCGAGTGGCCTCAGCTGCCGTACCCGAACGCAGGCTCGCCGGGCGCCCTCTGGGAGAAGCCGACCAAGATCTTCTCCCAGATTTCTCCCAAGGATCTTCGGGAACGAGTCAGGGGCCCGACCCGCTAAGCGGATCAGGCCCCTGTGGTACTTCACTGTCGGGGTGGCGGGATTTGAACCCACGACCTCTTCGTCCCGAAGCAACTCGCTGATGCACTCTGCCATGGAGCGGCGTACCTTTCACCTGCTGCAATGGTCCGCAGACGTCCACGCTCGTCCGCCGCTGTCTGTCGGCGTTGTCACGCAGTTAGACACTCACCCTGAGGTGACGAAGGCGTTCCTCAAGTTCTGCTCAGAAGATAGATCACTTAGTTGTCGCGCACATGCCATACACATAGTGTTCTCGCATTCGATCGCCACGGGGGCGGTCCACCGGAAGGTGTCACATGGGCATCGGTTCACGGCGCGCTTCGACCGGCGCTGCCACTGCTGCACTGCTTTTGTGCTTCGCTACTGCGGGCACTGCTGTCGCCGACGAAGCACCAACCGACGACACGACCGCTTCTTCCGACCAGACGACGGACATCAACGACAGACAGGGCTGGGAAGACGAAACGGACCAGCCGGTGGAGAACGGGCCCCAATATTGTGATGGCCCGCAAACCTGGTACGAATTCTCATCGAAAAAGGCGTCTTTCGTTCCTTCATGGTGGAATGGCACGAAGTACAAGGATGGGCCGGGCGGCACCATGTCGGTGTCCGTAACCAAGAGCGGTACTATTTCGGCCGAAATCTCAGGTAGTGGCGAGTGGTCGGCCGGAGCGATCCTCGCAAAAGCCAAGACCACGATCTCCGTCAAGGTCGCTGGCAGCGTGTCGATCACCACAGGTCACAACTACTCGCACGACATCAGCAGGAACAAGTACGGTCACCTGCAGTACGGCTCATGGGGCTATTACGCGACCTGGAAGAGGTACCGGCGTGTCGGGGACGGCTGCCATGCCCCCGCAGAGATCGCCCACGGTACGACTACGCTGCCCACGCAAGAGACCGGCTGGAAGTACTGGGAAACTTCGACATGACCTACATGAACCTGCGGGCCTGGCTCGCTGGGTGTGCAGTGACGGCATCCGCGATCCTGCTCACGTCCTGCACCTCTGACAACGGCGAGGGCAAGGCCGGGGGGCCGTCCCACTCGGCTATACCAAGCAACTCGGCAACGACAACCGGTCCGTCCGAGCAGAAGGTCACCCAACAGGCCCAGGCGGCGCTTTCCGCAGTACACAGCGGCAGGATGGTGGAAGCCGGTGCGGAGCGTGTAACTGACGGCATCCACACCGAGCCCAACCTGAGCAAAGCCAAGACCTACAAGCTCAATCTAGTGTGCATCGGCACGGGCAACGCGCAGTTGTCGTTCATACCGGCGAGCGCCGGCCAGAAGACCACGGTCCCGTGCGATCAGTCGGTGGTCCAGCAGCGAATTACAGGGAGCGGACCAGTCCGGATCAACGTCGACGCCGGTAAGGGGGCGACCGGAATGATCGCCTGGCAAATCGATTCCGTGTAACCTAACGTGATGCGCATCACGCTAAGGGTTGTCCCGTAAATGAATCGGCTGGGCAAGTGCAGTCTGCCGTCAAAACGGCCCGGACCATGATCGGTCCGGGCCGTTTCGCTTAGGGCCCCGGCAGAGTTCAAACCTGCGACACCCGCTTTAGGGGTTCGATCACTCCTCGGTCCTGCCGAGGAACCACATGGCCACGCTGGCCATGCCAGATCGCCCAGGAGTGCTGGCGTCCGGCGCCGTTGATGTCACTTATGGATGTCAGAGCGGCCCAACTGCGCGCGCTGGCACGATGGTCCCGTGGTTGACCTGGAGCGAATCGCGGCAGAGATCATGGCGTACCTACGAGCACTCGACGAGAGTGCCACCCTGCGGCACCACTTCCGCCACGCTGACGAAGCAGGCGGCCTCTGGTACATCGAGGCCGTACCCGACCGCGGCGAGTTGATCGTCATCAAGCAGGCCGAGCTGACCTCGGCCGGCCAGCTCCACCGGTACAGCTGGGAGCACCTGGAAGACGAGCACGGTGGCTTGACAGATCAAGCGATCGATCCTGAAGAAGATCCGCTGGAAGCCATCCCGGCCGAAGAGTTCCACAGAGTGTGGACTCGGTGAGCGCGCTGGACAACCACTTTAGGAGAGCGGCTGGGGCCTCGGTGCGGTGACCTGCCGTTTCATCGGTTGAGCTAGCGGGCACAGATGTGCCCCTGGCCACCCTTGCTGACCGCAGCTGACCCCTGCGTCTGGCACGACTGTGGCACGGGGAGTGTTCAGGTGGCGCTCTGTTCGGGGTTCGGCTGCTGGGCTGGGATGCCTCGTTGCACGGATCCGCTTGATACATCGGGCAGCGTGGCATCGGCGAACTTCAAGATCAGGGCTGCTTGCAGCCGGGCACTCACCACCGCCCCGAAGGCGGCCGGGAGCCAGTCGGAGAGTGAACCCATGCATCGATCTTGCCACCAACGCATTGATAGCACTGGGGTTTCGGCGTTGCCCGACGGTGCTCGCAGGCCCTGCAGGCCTGCGGCCGACCCAGGGGTCCGACGCGTCGGGAGCGGGGGCGGAGTCTCAATGGTCTGTCGCGCCGGTGTCGATCTCGAAAACCGTCGTGGCGCGAGTCACCGTGGGTTCAAATCCCACACCCACCGCACAGTTCAACGGCCCCTGACCAGGTGAATCGGTCGGGGGCCGTTGCGTTGCTCGGTGCCCGCTCGGCACCGTGGTTGTCCGTGGCTTCCCGCACGATCGGGCACGGGTGGGGCACGGGCACCTTCTGATCCGTAGCTCTACTGAGATCGGTCAGTGACGGTCATACAGGTCGCGCATCGGCCCCAGGGGGACGCTACGGGCCGGGGCCGGTTGCTGTGCTTGCTGTATCCGGCTGCTGTACAGCAGGATCCTGGCGGGGGTGGCGGCATGGAGCGGGAACTACTCGAACGTCTACTGCTTGGCAACGACGAGGCGTCCGTGGCCGCTCTGGCTGCGCTCCGCTGCGGCGGTAGCCACGTGGTCTGGGAGGGGACTACGCCTGCTGAGCCGCTCGCCCTTATCTATAGACGTCGGCTGCGGCACACGCGCCGCCGGGGCATCGAGACCACGAACCTGGCACGCGCCGTGGAGTTGTTCGGTCGGCAGCAGCAGCCGGTTCGCCTGGGGGGAGATCAGAGCTGCCGATGGCTCCTGGACGTTCAGGCTGTTTCTGACCGAAGACGGCAGCAGGCTGATCGCGTGCACCGGCGTGCGGCGGACCCACGTCTGAACCTCAGCCGACGAAAGTCAGCGACGACGGCGGGGCCGTCGAACGATCAGGCGCGCGTATGTCCTGCCGTACCCCCACCGGGCTTAGCCACGCTACTGATGCCGTCGACCAGAGCAAGCCGCGGCGGCCGGCGCGTGACCACCGCGGTGTGCCCTCAGCTTGGGAAGCCCGGACCTCGACCCGCCGCAGCCTCCGCACATCGCCGTCTGGCGCTCGGTACGGCGGAGCGGAGACACCAAGACCAAGAAGTCCCGGCGCACGCTCGCTCTGCCGGCGCGCTGTGTCGAGGCCCTCTGGCAGCAGTTCGAAGATCAGGGATGGGATCGGCTCGCTGCCGGGGATGCCTGGGAGGAACACGGCCTCGTCTTCTCCTCGGCCGTGGGTAAGCCGCTCGACGCTGCCAACGTCCGCCGTGCCTTCCGCCAGGCGCTCAAGGGCATCGACGGGATCAACCCGGACGAGTGGACTCCGAGGGAGCTTCGGCACAGCTTCGTCTCTCTGCTGTCCGATCGTGGTGTCCCGCTGGAGGAGATCTCCCGGCTGGTGGGGCACTCCGGGACCGCCGTGACCGAGGAGGTCTACCGGAAGCAGATCCGGCCCGTGATCCAGACAGGGGCTGTGGTCATGGACGGGATCTTCGGCACCGACCCACGACGCTCGTAGACACTCGGAAGTCGGTAGTCACGCAGATAGACACGCACAACGAATCAGCGGCCGGTAGTAAATTTACTACCGGCCGCTGACCTGGTGTTTCTCTGTCGGGGTGGCGGGATTTGAACCCACGACCTCTTCGTCCCGAACGAAGCGCGCTGCCAAGCTGCGCTACACCCCGATGTCGCTGCTCTCGCGGCGACGACGTTTACTTTAGCCCACCGGTGGCTGTAGACGAAATCCGGTTTAGACGCGGCGGCGGACCGGGGTCGGGCGGGCGTGGTCCAGGGCGACGAGGAGGACGGCCAGGGCGTACATCGCGAGGCCGAGGAGGAGGGCGTTCGCCAGGGTGCTGCGGTAGCCGTGGGTGGCGGCGTCCAGGAAGGGATAGAGGTAGCGGGCGGGGTTCGCCGGGGCCAGGGCGGCCCCTCGGATCAGGTAGAAGGCCAGGTAGGCCAGGGGGTACAGGAGCCAGGCGGCTGCCTGGCGCAGGTGCAGGCGGGCCGCGGGGGTCAGCAGCAGCCAGTCCGCTACGGCCGCCGCCGGCACCAGCGTGTGCAGGATGTGCAGGGTCGCCCACGAGCCGTGCCAGCGCTCCGGAACCGTCGTCGCGCCGGTCATGGAGAACGGCGGCGTCGTGTGGGCCAGGAGCTGGTGGTAGACGAGCGCCGAGATCACGGCGTAGAGGAGTGTGGCGCCTGTCACGGACGAGGGGAGGGGGCGGCGGGCGCGCCAGGTCCTCGATGCCGACATGAGCATGGCGATGGCCAGCAGGATGGCGGTCTGGATGCCGAAGTAGCTCAGGACGCGGGACGGGGCGCCCAGCAGGAGTTCCAGGGCCACGCCGGCCGCGGCCGCCAGGGCCGTCAGGAGGCGGAACAGCGCCACCATGGGGCGGCGAACAGGCGCCACCACCGCCGTGGCCGGGACGGGGGAAGGCACCAGGACGGGCGGGCTCGGGACCGCGGGCAGGTCCGGGATTTCCCTGGGTATCGGGGGTATCGGCGGCATCGAGGCGGTCATGCCCTCACGCTAGGAGCGGCGGGAGGGGGCGGCTATCGGGCCTAGCCCGGGCGGGTTACGGCCCCGGTCCCTCGCGGCCCGCCACCGTGACTCCGCCCGTCGGCTCCTGCCCTGTCCCGGCCTCGATCTCCCCGGGCTCCGGCGGACCCCGGGCTCGCGCTTCCGCCTCGGCGCCTGCTCCCTACGGCCCTACTCCCGCCCGACCAACGTCAGCAACGTGGCCTCCGGCGGGCAGGCGAAGCGGACCGGTGTGTAGCGGTTCGTGCCGCAGCCCGCCGAGACGTGGAGGTAGGAGGTGTGGCCGGCCGACGTGTGGGTGGACAGGCCCTTCACGCGGTCCGTGTCCAGGTCGCAGTTGGTGACCAGCGCGCCGTAGAAGGGTATGCACAGCTGGCCGCCGTGGGTGTGGCCGGCCAGGATCAGGGGGTAGCCGTCCGCCGTGTACGCGTCCAGCACCCGCAGGTACGGCGCGTGCACCACGCCCATCGAGAAGTCGTACGTCTGCGACGGGCCGCCCGCCACCCTGGCGTAGCGGTCCCGCTTGATGTGCGGGTCGTCCAGGCCCGTCAGCTCGATCGAGACGCCCTCGACCTTCAGGACACCCCTCGTGTTGGTCAGGTTCAGCCAGCCGGCCGTGTCGAAGCCGTCGCGCAGGTCCTCCCACGGGTTGTGGACGACGCCGACGGCCGGCGGGTTGCCGTTCAGCCCGTGGCGGCCGCTCGCCTTCTCCAGCAAGTAGCGGGCGGGGTTGCGCAGTCGGGGGCCGTAGTAGTCGTTGGAGCCGAAGACGTACGCGCCCGGGAACTCCATCAGGGGGCCGAGCGCGTCCAGGACCTCGGGGACGCCCTCCGGGTCCGAGAGGTTGTCGCCCGTGTTGATCACGAAGTCCGGGCGCAGGCCCGCCAGCGACTGCAGCCACCGCTGCTTCTTGCGCTGGCCGCTCACCATGTGGATGTCGGAGACCTGGAGCACGCGCAGCGGATGCATGCCCGGCGGCAGGACCGGGACCGTCACCCGCCGGAGGCGGAAGGAGCGGGCCTCGAAGCCCGCCGCGTACGCCAGACCGGCGGCGCCTGCCGCCATGATTCCCAGGGGTACTCCGTATCGCGCGCGCATGCCTCCATCGTGTCAGACCCCGGCGGCACGACGGGACCGGCCGGTCCCCCTCCGGACGCCGCAGTCCCTTAAATCAGCGGGCGTTCACGCCGGTACACCTGCGACAATCGACGGCATGACCACCACGCTCAAGTCGAAGCTGCAGGACGACCTCAACGCCGCGATCAAGGAGCGCGACGAGCTCCGCTCCTCGACGCTGCGGCTGACGCTCGCCGCGATCACCAAGGAGGAGGTCGCGGGCAAGGAGAAGCGGGAGCTCTCCGACGACGAGGTCCTCAAGGTGATCACCCGCGAGGCGAAGAAGCGCCGGGAGGCGGCCGAGGCCTTCGCGCAGGGCGGTCGCGCCGAGCAGGCCGAGCGGGAGAAGGCGGAGGGCGAGGTGCTCGCCCACTACCTGCCCAAGCAGCTGTCCGACGACGAGCTGAACGCGATCGTCGCGCAGGCCGTGGAAGAGGCGAAGGCAGCCGGCGCCGAGGGGCCGAGGGCCATGGGCGCCGTCATGAAGATCGTGAACCCGAAGGTGGCGGGCCAGGCGGAGGGCGGCCG
Source organism: Streptomyces sp. NBC_00557 (assembly GCF_036345995.1). Taxonomy (NCBI): domain Bacteria; kingdom Bacillati; phylum Actinomycetota; class Actinomycetes; order Kitasatosporales; family Streptomycetaceae; genus Streptomyces; species Streptomyces sp. NBC_00557. The sequence continues at coordinate 3,761,041 of NZ_CP107796.1, read as the reverse complement.
CGTCGCCGCCGCGGTGAAGAGGCTCCTCCAGGGCTGAGCCGGGGCGCGGCAGAGACGGACACGGCGGCGGGGCCGCACCCTTGCAACCATGGGTGCGGCCCCGCCGCCGTACTCGCACCAGGCGGTTATCCCCAGCGTCCCCCGCTCCCCTTGTTCCCGCCGTTGCCCTGCCCCTGGATGAAGTTGCCCGGCAGGGAGATGGTCGGGCTCGGGAAGGCGCCGCCGGTCGTGTCACCCGTTGTGCCGCCGACTGTCGTTCCCCCGTCCGTCAGTCCGCCGATCAGTCCCCCGATCCCGCCCGTGCCCGCGTTCGTCCCCCCGTTGGCCCCCCCTCGGCCTTTTCCCCGACCATCCCCCTTGTGGTTGTCCTTGGTGTCGTCGGGGATGTCGACCAGGTGGAAGTCCTCCACGGGCTTGCCGCTCAGCGCGCCGGTCATCATGTCGCGCCAGATGGGGCCGGGGACCTCGCCGCCGTAGACCTTGGCGTGCGGGACGCCGCCGATGGTGATGTCGACCATGTGCCGCTTGTGCTGCGGGTCGCCGACCCAGACCGCGCCGGCCATGTTCGGGGTGAAGCCGACGAACCAGGCCGCGAAGCGCTCGTCGGTCGTGCCCGTCTTGCCCGCGCTCGGGCGGTCGGCGAGGCCGGCCTGCTTGCCCGTGCCGTCCTCGACCACGCCCTTGAGCAGGGTGGTGACGGTGTCCGCCGTCTTCTGCGACATCGCGCGCGAGCAGCTCGACCGCGGCACGTCCAGGGACTTCTCCTCGGTGCCGGTCCTCTGGGTGATCGACTCAATGGCGATCGGGGTGCAGTACATGCCGCGCGAGGCGAAGGTGGCGTACGCGTTCGCCATCGTCAGCGGCGACATCTCCTGGGCGCCGAGCGCGAGGGAGGGGCTCTGGGCGATCGCCCGGCCGTCCGCGCGCTGCACGCCCATCTTCTTGGCCATGTCGATGACCGGGCAGATGCCGATGTCGCTGATGAGCTGCACGTAGTAGGTGTTGACCGACTTGGCGGTCGCCTCCTTCATGCCCATGGGGCCGCGCTCGGACTCGTTCTCGTTCGTCACCTTGGCCGGGTTGTTCGGGTCGTTGCGCCAGACCTTGCCGTCACACGCCTGCACGGGGCTCGGGTACGTCATCTCGTACGGCGACGGGTACTTCTGCGTCGCGGGCTTGCCGCCCTCGATCGCGGCCGCGGCGACGATCGGCTTGAACGTCGAACCGGGCTGGTAGCCCGCACCGCCGCCCATGTCCGAGTTGACGGAGAGGTTTATCTGCGTCTCGTTCTTGCCGAAGCCGTAGGGGCGGGACTGGCCCATGGCGAGGATCTTGCCGGTGCCGGGCTCGACGATGGTCGCGGCCGTCGCCACGGCGTCGGACTGGTAGACGTGCTGCTTGATGGACGCTTCCACCGAGTCCTGCGCCTGCGGGTCCAGTGTCGTGCGGATCGTCAGGCCGCCCTGGTTCCACAGCTTGGCCCGGGCCTGCCTGGTCTTGCCGAAGGCCGGGTCGCTGAGGACCACGTCGCGGACGTAGTCGCAGAAGAAGCCGGCGCCCTTGACCGCGGCGATGCAGCCGTTCTTGGGCTGGCTCGGGTGCAGCCCGAGGGGCTGCTCCTTGGCCTGGTCGGCCTCCTGCTGGGAGATGTCGCCGACGTCCGCCATCCGCTGCAGCACGACGTTGCGCCGCTTGGTGGCCTCCGCCTCGTCGTTGACCGGGTCGTAACGGCTCGGGGACTGCACTATGCCGGCCAGCAGCGCCGCTTCCTGGAGGTTCAGGTCCTTGGCGTGCTTGGAGAAGTAGCGCTGGGAGGCGGCCTCGACGCCGTAGGCCTGCTCGCCGAAGAAGGTGATGTTCAGGTAGTTCTCGAGGATCCTCTTCTTGCCGAGCTTCTCCTCGAGCTGGATCGCGTACTTCAGTTCCTTGATCTTGCGGCCCAGGGTCTGCTGGGTGGCCTCGGCGACCTTCGTCGGGTCGTCGCCGGCCTCCTCGACGAAGTAGTTCTTCACCAGCTGCTGGGTGAGCGTGGAGGCGCCCTGCGCGACGCCGCCCTCCTGCGCGTTCTTGTTCAGGGCGCGCAGCACGCCCTTGAGGTCGATCGCGCCGTGCTGGTAGTAGCGCGCGTCCTCGATCGCGACGATCGCCTTCTGCATATAGGGCGATATGTCCTTGAGTTCCACCACCGTACGGTTGCGGGAGTAGACGCTCGCGATCTGGTTGCCCTGGCTGTCCAGGATCGTCGTGCGCTGACTGAGCCGGGGACTCTTGAGGTTGGCCGGGATCTCGTCGAAGCTCTGGACCGAGCCCTTGGCGGCAAGGCCCAGCGCGCCCGCCGCGGGCAGCGCGATGCCCGCCATCACGGCTCCGGCGAGCACACTGACACCGAGGAACTTGGCGGCCTGCTGCATTGGCGACAGACCACCGCCCGAGCGCTTCTTTGCCATGGGGGCAGCCTAATCCGTACGTCTGAGCGTTCCGAAGGGCGACCGCGTCACGGCACGGCAAAGCGGGACGCCCGCGTTCCCATTCGCCGGACACGCGCCCAGGCCTTGGCCTAAGCTGCTCTCAACTGTCACAGCAGTGCGGTCACGTATCAATACGTCCGGCGACCCCGAATCGTTCCGGGTGTACCCCGTTTTCTCGCACGGGGCGTGGCCGGCATCTGAGGGTGGCGTGTCCGAATCCGCCTCGTGTGTCACCCGGCGCCCGTTGTGGCGCACCACAGCTGTCCCGGTTTGCCGGGATGGTCGCGTATGTCGTCAGCTCACTCCCGCGGGTGATCTGCCGCTAACCCATAGTCCGTTCGGACCATTCAAGATTGGGCCCGAAGGGGGTGTTGCGCTGTGCCCACCTTCCGTAACGTCCTCAACTGGCGGCGGTGAATATGCCGCTGCCGCCGTGGGGGAGCCTCGATTCGGGAGAGGACGGCGCCGGTATGGGCTGGGTTACCGACTGGAGTGCGCAGGCTGCCTGCCGCACTACCGATCCGGATGAACTGTTCGTTCAGGGAGCAGCGCAGAACAGGGCCAAGGCGGTGTGCACCGGTTGCCCGGTACGCACCGAGTGCCTCGCCGACGCGCTGGACAACCGCGTCGAGTTCGGCGTGTGGGGAGGCATGACGGAGCGGGAACGCCGCGCACTGCTGCGCCGCCGGCCCACCGTGACCTCCTGGCGCAGGCTGCTGGAGACCGCCCGCTCGGAGTACGAGCGCGGAGCGGGCATCGTGTCGCTCGACAACGACGAGGTGTACGAGAACTACGCGGCCGTGAGCTGAGGGAAACCGAGGGCGTTCCCTGCGGCACATACCCGGGGCACAGGGCCCCCGACCCGGCACGCGCCATCGGAATATCTTCCGGGCGTGGGCCGCGGACAGCGGGGCCGGGCAGACCCGGGTCCGGGTACGCCGCGCGGTATCCGCCCGGAACACGGCAAGCGGTGAGGTGCGAGAAGCGCCGGTCCGGCCTACGCCTGGGGAAGCCATGACCGGCCTTGCGGTACCCGGTTGTCCGGACAGCGCCACGCGCGGTTCCGGCCTGCGCCCGCTGCCCGCACACGGCTCCTGCTCGCGCACGTGCCGTCGACGCCGTCCGCGCATGCCACCCCCCACGCAGGACCGTCAGCGCGCGTGCACGACGACCGCCGCGCGTACGGCTTCACCCGCGCCCGGCCGCTCCGCAGCGGTCGGCCGATGCCGCGCTACGGCAGCTCCGTCGGCTCTCTCGCGCCCGCTGCCAGTCGGGCGCCGATGTCGCGCAGGCCCGCGAGGTCGTGGACGTCGCCGGGCAGCGCGGGCACTTCCACGACCGCCACCTCGGGGTGCCGGGCGATGAAACGGTCACGCGTGCGCCGCTCGCGCGCGAGCAGGTGCATGCGGTCGGCGTGCAGGCGCAGCAGTCCCGCGGTGAGCCGGTCGACGGAGCGCTCCGTGTCGGCGGGGGAGCCTTCCTCGGAAGCAGGGGCGCCGGCTGCGGCCTCGGATGCGGGAGATCGCGAACTGCCGTATGCGTCGGGAGAGTTACGAAGTCCAGCTTTCCCGCCGCCCTGATCCACAATGCGGCGGTCCTCAAGATTTTCGGCGGCGGCGAGCGCCCGCTCCGCCGACAGCCGCCCGGCGCCGGTGCCATGGACGCGGTTCAGCACCAGGCCCACCAGCGGCATCTTCTCCGCGGCCAGCCGCTCCACGAAGTACGCCGCCTCCCGCAACGCGTCCCGCTCCGGCGCCGCGACCACCACGAAGGCCGTGCCGGGCGCCTGGAGCAGCTTGTAGGTGGCGTCCGCGCGCGTGCGGAAACCGCCGAAGGTGGTGTCCATCGCGGCCACGAACGTCTGGACGTCCTTCAGCAGCTGGCCGCCGAGCAGCTTGCCGAGCGTGCCGGTCATCATCGACATGCCGACGTTGAGGAAGGCCATGCCCGCGCGCCCGCCGAGCTTGGCCGGCGCGGTCAGCAGGCGGATCAGCCGGCCGTCCAGGAAGGAGCCCAGCCGCTTGGGCGCGTCCAGGAAGTCCAGCGCCGAGCGGGACGGCGGGGTGTCGACGACGATCAGGTCCCACTCGTCCCGCGCCCGCAGCTGGCCGAGCTTCTCCATCGCCATGTACTCCTGCGTGCCCGCGAAGCCCGCCGAGAGCGACTGGTAGAAGGGGTTCGCCAGGATCGCGGCCGCCCGCTCCGGATCCGCGTGCGCCTCCACGACCTCGTCGAAGGTGCGCTTCATGTCGAGCATCATGGCGTGCAGTTCGCCCTCGCCCTCGGTGCCCTTCACCCGGCGCGGGACGTTGTCGAGGGAGTCGATGCCCATCGACTGGGCCAGCCGCCGGGCCGGGTCGATGGTCAGCACGACCACCTTGCGGCCCCGCTCGGCCGCCCGCAGTCCGAGGGCCGCGGCGGTCGTCGTCTTGCCGACCCCGCCCGAGCCGCAGCACACCACGATCCGGGTCTTCGGGTCGTCCAGCAGCGGGTCGACGTCCAGCACGCGCGCGGGGGAGAGACCGTGGGGCTTGTCCCACCCCTCGGCCGTCGCGGGGCCCTGGGCCGTCTCCAGCCCGTCGGCCGTCACTGCCGTCTCGGATGCCTCGGCCGGGTCCGGACTCATGTCAACCCCTGCTTCCGCAGCTCGGTGGCGAGTTCGTACAGGCCCGCCAGGTCCATGCCCTCGGCGAGCAGCGGCAGTTCGCCCAGCGGCAGGCCCAGCTCGCCGAGGACCGCGCGCTGCTCCTGCTCCAGCGCGTACCGCTCGGCGTACTCCGCCGCCTGCTCCAGCAGCGGGTCCACCAGCTTCTCCGCGTTCCCGCCCCGCCGGGCCCCGCCGAGCCCCGCGGCCGAGAGCGCCTGTGCGACGGAGGAACGCTCCACGGTCCGTACGAGTTCCAGGTCGGCCGCGTCCAACACCTCCGGGCGGACCATGTTCACGATGACCCGGCCCACCGGCAGGCGCGCCGCGCGGAGTTCGGCGATGCCGTCGGCGGTCTCCTGGACCGGCATCTCCTCCAGCAGCGTCACCAGGTGCACCGCCGTCTCCGGCGACTTCAGCACCCGCATCACGGCCTGCGCCTGGTTGTGTATCGGGCCGATCTTCGCCAGGCCCGCCACCTCGTCGTTCACGTTCAGGAACCGGGTGATGCGGCCCGTCGGCGGGGCGTCCATGACGACGTAGTCGTACACGAACCTCCCGGAGCGGTCCTTGCGGCGCACCGCCTCGCAGGCCTTGCCGGTCAGCAGGACGTCCCGGATGCCCGGCGCGACGGTGGTGGCGAAGTCGATCGCGCCCAGCTTCTTCAGGGCCCGGCCCGCGCCCCCGAGCTTGTAGAACATCTGCAGGTAGTCCAGAAGGGCCAGTTCGGCGTCTATGGCCAGGGCGTACACCTCACCGCCGCCCGGAGCCACCGCGATCTTCCGCTCCTCGTACGGCAACGCCTCCGTCTCGAAAAGCTGGGCGATGCCCTGCCGGCCCTCGACCTCGACGAGAAGCGTCCGCTTCCCCTCGGTGGCGAGGGCCAGCGCCAGTGCGGCGGCGACCGTCGTCTTTCCGGTCCCGCCCTTGCCGCTGACGACCTGGAGCCTGCTCACGTCTTCGAGACTAACCAGTCCGCCCGACACTCACGCGGGAGGCTGTGGATAACGAAGGTCACAGCCGGCTGCCCGGCCTGTGGACGACGCCGCCGCCGGTCGGCCGCCGGCCCCGCCGGCCACAGCGGATACAGTCGGCCCCATGACCAAGAAGTGGGAATACGCCACCGTGCCGCTGCTCGTCCACGCCACGAAGCAGATCCTGGACACCTGGGGCGAGGACGGCTGGGAGCTCGTCCAGGTCGTGCCCGGGCCCAACAACCCCGAGCAGCTCGTCGCCTACCTGAAGCGGGAGAAGCAGGCATGAGCGGGGTCGAGGCCAAGCTGGCCGAACTGGGGCTGACCCTGCCGGAGGTCGTGCCGCCGCTGGCCGCGTACCAGCCGGCCGTGCAGTCCGGCGCGTACGTCTACACCGCCGGCCAGCTGCCGATGGTCGAGGGCAAGCTGCCGGTCACCGGCAAGGTGGGCGCCGAGGTCACCGCCGAGGAGGCCAAGGACCTGGCCCGGATCTGCGCGCTGAACGCGCTCGCCGCGGTGAAGTCCGTCACCGGCGACCTGGACCGCATCGCGCGCGTGGTGAAGGTCGTCGGCTTCGTCGCCTCCGCGGCCGACTTCACCGGGCAGCCCGGTGTCGTCAACGGCGCCAGCGAACTGCTCGGCGAGGTCCTCGGCGACAAGGGCGTGCACGCCCGCAGCGCCGTCGGCGTCGCGGTGCTGCCGCTGGACGCGCCGGTCGAGGTGGAGATCCAGGTCGAGCTGGCTCAGTAACCCCGCTGACCTCGGGCAGCTCTCGAACATTCGCCCTACACGGGATAGCCTCCGGCCATGGCGAACGGTCAGTGGTACCCCCCGGAGTGGCCCGACCGCATCCGCGCGCTCGCGGCCGGCACCCTCACCCCGGTGTCCCCCCGGCGCGCGGCCACGGTGCTGCTCCTGAAGGACACGCCGGACGGCCCCGCGGTCCACATGCTGCGCAGACGCGCCTCCATGGCCTTCGCCGGAGGCGCGTACGCGTATCCGGGCGGCGGCGTCGACCCGCGCGACGACGACCGCCTGGTGCGCTGGGCGGGCCCCACGCGCGCGTGGTGGGCCGAGCGGCTCGGCGTGGACGAGCCGGGCGCCCAGGCCATCGTCTGCGCGGCCGTGCGCGAGACGTACGAGGAGGCCGGCGTGCTGCTCGCCGGGCCCGACGCGGACTCGGTCGTCGGCGACACCACCGGGGAGGACTGGGAGGCCGACCGCGCCGCGCTGGTCGCGCGCGAGCTGTCCTTCGCCGAGTTCCTCGACCGGCGCGGTCTCGTGCTGCGCTCCGACCTGCTGGGCGCCTGGACCCGCTGGATCACCCCGGAGTTCGAGTCCCGCCGCTACGACACCTGGTTCTTCGTGGCGGCGCTGCCCGAGGGCCAGCGCACCCGGAACGCCTCCACGGAGGCCGACCGCACGGTGTGGATCCGCCCGGCCGAGGCCGCCGCCCGCTACGACAAGGGCGAACTGCTCATGATGCCGCCCACCATCGCCACCCTGCGCCAGCTGCTGCCGTACGCCTCCGCCGCCGAGACGCTCGCGGCCGCCCCCGGGCGCGACATGACCCCGGTGCTGGCCCGCGCCCGCCTCCAGGACGGCGAGATCGTCCTGTCCTGGCCCGGGCACGACGAGTTCACCAAGCACATCCCGACGGCTCCGACGGGCGCCGAGATCACGGGCGGAGGCCCCGCATGACCGAAGCAAGCACGCTGCCCGGCCAGCCGCGCGGCCAGGTGCGCTCCGGCCCGGCCACCGAACGGGCCGTGAACGTCCTCGCGCCCAACGCCTCCCCGATGACCCTGGACGGCACCAACACCTGGATCGTCGCCGAGCCCGACTCCGACCTCGCCGTGGTGATCGACCCGGGCCCCCTGGACGACGGCCATCTGCGCACCGTCGTCGACACCGCCGAGAAGGCCGGCCGGCGCATAGCCCTGACCCTGCTCACCCACGGCCACCCCGACCACGCCGAGGGCGCCGCCCGTTTCGCGGAACTGACCGGCACGCGCGTGCGTGCCCTCGATCCGGCGCTGCGCCTGGGCGACGAGGGCCTGGCCGCCGGGGACGTGATCGCCGTCGGCGGCCTGGAGCTGCGGGTCGTGCCGACGCCCGGGCACACCGCGGACTCGCTGTGCTTCCATCTCCCGGCCGACCGGGCCGTGCTGACCGGGGACACCATCCTCGGGCGCGGTACGACGGTCGTGGCGCACCCCGACGGCCGCCTGGGCGACTATCTGGACTCCCTGCGCCGTCTGCGGTCCCTCACCGTCGACGACGGCGTGCACACCGTCCTGCCGGGCCACGGGCCGGTCCTGGAGGACGCGCAGGGCGCCGTCGAGTTCTACCTCGCCCACCGCGCCCACCGGCTCGCCCAGGTGGAGACAGCGGTCGAGGACGGGCACCGCACCCCCGCCGAGGTCGTCGCCCACGTCTACGCCGACGTGGACCGCTCCCTGTGGCCGGCGGCGGAGCTGTCGGTACGGGCCCAGCTGGACTATCTGAGCGAGCACGGGCTCATCTAGGGGCCGTCCGGCCGGGGCGCCTTCACGCCGTGCACGCGCGCGTACTCGCCGGCGAGCCAGGGCCCCAGGTCGTCCACGTACGACCGCAGGACCCCGGCGTCGCCGACGGGCTCGCGGCCGTACCGCGCCGCCGTCCGCAGCTGTGCGGCCCGCTCGGGGTAGTACGCCCCGCACACCTCGGCCATCTCGTGCAGATCGCTCGTCCAGCCCTTCCAGCGGGGCATGACGAGCGTGAAGCCGGTGCGGACGAGGTGCCGGGACATGAAGCGCACGAGGGGCCGCCGGGCCGCCTCGGTGTCCTCGGCGTCCGCGATCCGCTGCCGCCAGCGGGGCAGCCACAGCGCCAGGTCGCCGTTGGTCTCGCGGGCGAGCAGGGAGTCCGGGCGGTAGCGCGGCAGGTACTCGGCGAGGTCCTCGCCGAGCAGCGGGGTGCACAGGCAGGCCACGAACCACCCCATGTCGTACCGCTCCCGCTCGCTCAGCAGCCGGTCCCGGCCGTACAGCAGCGTGCCGACGCCGTCGATCTGCGGGAACTCGCCGTCGACGGCCTCGCCGAGCGCCCGTACGGCGTCCCGGTCGGCGTCGGCCGGCTCGTCCCGGAGCGCGACCAGCAGGTCCAGGTCGCTGCGGCCCACGCGCGCGGTGCCGCGCGGGATGGAGCCGTAGAGGTAGGCGCTGTGCAGCCGCGGCCCGAAGGCGGCCGTCAGCCGGTCGCGCGCCGCGGCCACGACGGGACGGAAGACGCCGGGCACGCGCGCGAGGGAGCCTTCGCGCGCGATGAAGCCCTGCTCGTCCAGCCCGGGCCGGAGGATCGTTTCAGCCATGGGGCAACTGTGACCCCTGCGAGGCGGACGTGCGGCGCATTTACGGCGCGCGCCCCGGCCCGCCGAGCGGGCCGGTGACGACAGCGGGGCCCGCTCGCGAGAAGCGGACCCCGGGGTCGTACGCCGTCGTACGGCAGCCGCGGGCGTCAGCGCGACCGCTTGGCCAGCCTCTCCACGTCCAGCAGGATGACGGCCCGCGCCTCCAGGCGGAGCCAGCCGCGCTGCGCGAAGTCCGCCAGCGCCTTGTTCACGGTCTCGCGCGAGGCGCCGACCAGCTGGGCCAGCTCCTCCTGGGTGAGGTCGTGGACGACGTGGATGCCCTCCTCGGACTGCACGCCGAAGCGGCGCGACAGGTCCAGCAGGGCGCGCGCCACGCGGCCGGGGACGTCGGAGAAGACCAGGTCCGACATGGCGTCGTTGGTCTTGCGCAGACGGCGGGCGACGGCGCGCAGCAGGGCGCCGGCCACCTCGGGCCGGGCGTTCAGCCAGGGCTGGAGGTCGCCGTGGCCGAGACCGAGCAGCTTGACCTCGGTCAGCGCGGTCGCGGTCGCCGTACGCGGGCCCGGGTCGAACAGCGACAGCTCACCGATCAGCTCGCCGGGGCCGACGACGGCGAGCATGTTCTCGCGGCCGTCGGGGGAGGTGCGGTGCAGCTTGACCTTGCCCTCGGTGACGACGTACAGCCGGTCGCCGGGGTCGCCCTCGTGGAAGAGGGAGTCGCCGCGTGCGAGGGTCACCTCGCTCATGGAGGCGCGAAGCTCCGCGGCCTGCTCGTCGTCGAGAGCCGCGAAGAGCGGGTTGCGCCGCAGAACGTCGTCCACTGAGTTCTCTCCTTGTCGACCTGCTCAGAGGATCTTGCTCCCCCGAGTGTCAGGGGACCGTGTTCCCCATTTTGCCGGACGGTCCAAACAGTGTGATCTGTCACAAGGATGCCGCACAGGTGTCCCGAGGTAAGCGTCAGGGGTCCAATCGGGGGCCGGTCCTCGGGGTCCGGGGCGGATGTCGGTGCCGGGCTCTAGGCTGGCCGGGTGTCCAAATCGCCGGTGAGAGCACAGGCCAAGGGGGCTTAGCGGGTGGTTGTACGTCGCGATTCCGCTGTGGGCGAACAGAGCCCCGGCGGTGATAAGAAAACCGGAAAAACGGCAAAAAAGGTCACTCGGGGCTCCGTCGAGAAGACGGCGGCGGGCAAGGAGACGGCGCCCGAGGAGACGACGGCGGGGGAGACCACGGCGGGCAGGACCGCTGCGGGCAGGAAGACGGCGGCGGGCAAGACCACGGCGGCCAAGAAGACCGCCGCCAAGAAGACCGCCCCGGCCAAGTCCGCTCAGGCCAAGAAGGCCGCCCCCGCCAAGAAGGCCCCCGCGAAGACGGCCAAGAAGGCCCCCGCGAAGACGGGCTCCGCCAAGAAGGCCTCCGCCAGGAAGGTCTCTCCGGTCGAGAAGGTCGTGGCGACCGGGAAGCCCGTCGCCGTGAAGAAGGCGGCGGCCGTCAAGAAGGTCGCGGTCCGGCCGCCGGGGGACGAGTCCCGTACCGCCCTGGTCCGCCGCGCCCGCCGTATCAACCGCGAGCTGGCCGAGGTGTACCCGTACGCCCACCCCGAGCTGGACTTCGACAACCCCTTCCAGCTGCTCGTCGCCACCGTGCTGTCGGCCCAGACCACGGACCTGCGCGTCAACCAGACGACCCCGGCGCTCTTCGCGAAGTACCCGTCCCCCGAGGACCTGGCCGCCGCCAACCCGGAGGAGGTCGAGGAGATCCTGCGCCCCTGCGGGTTCTTCCGGGCCAAGACCAAGTCGGTCATAGGGCTCTCCAAGGCCCTGGTGGAGGACTTCGGCGGCGAGGTGCCCGGCAGGCTCGAGGACCTGGTCAAGCTGCCCGGCGTCGGCCGCAAGACCGCGTTCGTCGTGCTCGGCAACGCCTTCGGCCGGCCCGGGATCACCGTGGACACCCACTTCCAGCGGCTGGTCAGGCGCTGGCGGTGGACCGACGAGACCGACCCGGACAAGATCGAGGCCGCCGTCGGCGCGCTGTTCCCGAAGAGCGAGTGGACCGACCTGTCCCACCACGTGATCTGGCACGGCCGCCGTATCTGCCACGCCCGCAAGCCCGCCTGCGGAGCCTGCCCGATCGCCCCGCTGTGCCCGGCCTACGGCGAGGGCGAGACCGACCCGGAGAAGGCGAAGAAGCTGCTGAAGTACGAGAAGGGCGGCTTCCCCGGCCAGCGGCTGAAGCCCCCGCAGGCCTATCTCGACGCGGGCGGCAGGCCGGCCCCGCCCCTGGGGGCCGCGTGACGGAACGATCTCGGGGTCCTCGGACGTTGGACAGGCGGAGCGAGGGGGGCGGCGATGGCGAGGACCGGTGAGACACGGGGCGGTGCGGTGACGCGTGGTGCGGTGCGCGGACAGGTGACGCTGAGCAAGGAGGGGCTGCCGGAGTGGCTGGCGCCGGTGGTGCGCGCCGCTGAGACGGTCGAGCCGCTCCAGCTGAGCCGCTTCCTGCCGCCGGAGAACGGCTCGGGCCGCAAGTCGGCCGTGCTGATCCTGTTCGGCGAGGGCGAGCGCGGCCCGGAGCTGCTGCTGATCGAGCGCGCCGGCTCGCTGCGCTCGCACGCGGGGCAGCCGTCCTTCCCGGGCGGCGCGCTCGACCCCGAGGACGGCGATCCGCACGCCGACGGCCCGCTCAGAGCCGCGCTGCGCGAGGCCCAGGAGGAGACCGGCCTCGACCCGTCCGGCGTCCAGCTCTTCGGCGTGCTGCCCGCGCTGTACATCCCGGTCAGCGGTTTCGTCGTCACGCCCGTGCTCGGCTGGTGGCGCGAGCCCAGCCCGGTCGGCGTCGTCGATCCGAACGAGACGGCGCGGGTGTTCACGGTCCCCGTGGCGGATCTCACGGACCCCGCCAACCGCGCCACCGCCGTCCACCCCAGCGGGCACCGCGGCCCGGCATTCCTGGTCGAATCGGCTCTGGTCTGGGGTTTCACGGCCGGAGTGATCGACCGCCTGCTGCACTACGCGGGCTGGGAGCGCCCCTGGGACAGGGAGAAGCAGGTCCCGCTGGACTGGCGCGCATGACAGGGTGTCCTCCGTGAATGTGCTGGACATCCTGTTGCTGGTCGCGGCCGTGTGGTTCGCGGTCGTCGGCTACCGCCAGGGCTTCGTCGTGGGCATCCTGTCGGTGATCGGGTTCCTGGGCGGCGGTCTCGTCGCCGTGTACGCGCTGCCCGTGGTCTGGGACGCCGTGACTGACAACGCGGACGTGGGCACCACCGCCGCCGTGGTCGCCGTGGTCGTCGTCATCGTCTGCGCCTCCGTCGGCCAGGCCCTGACCACCCATCTCGGCAACAAGCTGCGCCGGTACATCACCTGGTCCCCGGCCCGCGCCCTGGACGCCACCGGCGGCGCCCTGGTCAACGTCGTCGCCATGCTGCTGGTGGCCTGGCTGATCGGCTCCGCCCTCGCCGGCACCACCCTGCCGACGCTCGGCAGGGAGGTCCGCGGCTCCAAGGTGCTGCTCGGCGTCTCCCGGGCGCTCCCCGCGCAGGCCGACACCTGGTTCGCGGACTTCTCCTCCGTCCTCGCGCAGAACGGCTTCCCGCAGGTCTTCAGCCCGTTCGCCAACGAGCCGATCAAGGACGTCCGGCCGCCCGACCCGGCGCTCGCGAACAGCCAGGTCGCGGTGCGCGCCCAGCGCTCCATCGTCAAGGTCACCGGCACCGCGCAGAGCTGCGGCAAGGTGCTGGAGGGCACCGGCTTCGTGTTCGCCGACCGCAGGGTCATGACCAACGCGCACGTCGTCGGCGGCGTCGACGCGCCCACGGTGCAGATAGGCGGCGAGGGCCGCACGTACGACGCCAAGGTCGTCCTGTACGACTGGAAGCGCGACATCGCCGTACTGGACGTACCCGACCTGAAGGCGACCGCCCTGCGGTTCTCCGCCCAGGACGCGGCCGGCGGCGACGGCGCGATCGTCGCGGGCTTCCCGGAGAACGGCTCGTACGACGTGCGCGCCGCGCGTGTGCGCGGGCGCATCGCGGCCAACGGCCCGGACATCTACCACCGCGGCACCGTCCGCCGCGACGTCTACTCGCTGTACACGACCGTCCGCCAGGGCAACTCGGGCGGCCCGCTGCTCACCCCCGACGGCCGGGTGTACGGCGTCGTGTTCGCCAAGTCCCTCGACGACGCCGAGACCGGCTACGCCCTCACGGCGGACGAGATCCGGCCCGACATCGCCCAGGGGCGTGCGGCGAACGAGCAGGTGGGTACGGACAGCTGCGCCCTGTGACCGGTACGCCCGGCGGCCTGGGGAGGCCTCTCCTCAGGAAGGGCGACGGTCGACGGCGGGCTCAGCCGCGCGGGTGACGCAGACGCACCGAGACCCAGCGCGCCCGGCGGCGCAGGATGCGCGGAATGCCCACCCGGAGGTCTCCTTCCGCGAGTTGCGCGTTGCCGCGCCGAGGCGTGCTCAGACCCGCGGCGGAGCGGCGGGTGCGGGGTGCGTCACTGTAGTCGTGCGTCCAGCCCATACCCGGACGTGTGCCCCTGCCCGAAGGTCGATAACCGCCTGAGCGCCGTCCAATTGGCCTATGCGGCAGGCATGTGGCCGTTCGGGGGACACCTGTTCAGGAACCGGATACTCCGCGCATCGAACCGTCACCGCACGGTCACCGGCACACGTCACCGGTACGGGTGAACTTCGCCGGTTCCGGGTGTCGCTCACCGGCGGGCGTCGCCACCCGTGTTGGTCACCGGTCCGGCTCGGGGTCCTTCAGCCAGTTGACCAGTTCCGCGGAGAACGCCGCCGGGTCCTCCTCGTGCGGGAAGTGACCGAGGCCGTCGAACAGCCGCCAGCGGTACGGCGCTTCGACGTACTCGCCCGAACCGGCCGCGCTGCGCGTGCGCGTCACCGGGTCCAGCGAGCCGTGCAGATGCAGCGTGGGCACCCGGACCGGGCGTTTCATCCGTCGGTTGAACTGGATGCCGTCGGGCCGGGCCAGCGAGCGCACCAGCCAGCGGTACGGCTCGATCGCGCAGTGGGCGGTCGACGGGATGCACATGGCGCGCTGGTAGGTCTCCAGCGTCTTGTCCTCCGGCTGCCGCGGCCCGGACCAGTCCCGGATCAGCCGGCCCACCAGTGCGCCGCCGTCCGCGGTGAGTTGACGCTCCGGGAGCCACGGCCGCTGGAAGCCCCAGATGTAGGAGTTGGCGGCCGTCTGCCGGGCGTCCCGCAGCATCGCCGCCCGCCAGCGCCGGGGATGCGGCATGGACACCACGGCGAGCCGCCGGACGAGCTTGGGCCGCATCGCCGCGGCCGTCCACGCCAGATAGCCGCCCAGGTCGTGGCCGACCACCGCCGCGTCCGGCTCGCCGAGCGAGCGGATCACGCCGGTGACGTCGAGCGCGAGGTTCGCCGGGTCGTATCCGCGGGGCGTGCGGTCGCTGCCGCCGACGCCCCGCAGGTCCATCGCCACCGCCCGGTAGCCGGCGTCCGCGAGCGCGACCAGCTGGTGCCGCCAGGCCCACCAGAACTGCGGGAAGCCGTGCAGCAGCAGCACCAGCGGGCCGTCGCCGAGCTCGGCGATGTGGAAGCGGGCGCCGTTGGCGGCGACGTCCCTGTGCAGCCAGGGACCTTCGATCCGTACGGCCGAGGGAGCGGGTTCCGTCATGACTGTGAGCGTGCCACAGCCTCGATGGCCGCGGGGGCCCGGTCCTCGGGACGTTCCGCGCGCGGGTGCGGCTTGGCGTGCTGCAGGACGTTCGCCGTCTCCTTCATCGAGGCGGCCACCTTCTGCGGGCCCTTGCCCTTCTTGGCCTTCTTCGCGAACACCATGCCGGTCAGGGCGAGGAGGCCGGCGACGAGCACGTTCGCGGCGAAGGACAGCACGAAGCAGATCGCCAGGTTCCAGCCGCTCCAGGTCCGGATGCCGTAGGCGAGGGCGAAGTTGAGCATCGGGAGCGAGAAGACGAGCAGCACGAGGGCCGCCGTGAACGCGCCGCCGCTGGTCGCGCCGCGCTTGACGTCCTGCTTCAGCTGGGCCTTGGCCAGGGCGATCTCGTCGTGCACCAGCGCCGACAATTCGGTCGTAGCCGAGGCGAACAGCTGGCCGATGCTGCGTTCGGCGCCGACCGGGCTGCCGTCGGGTGCGCTCATCGCGTTCTCCCTCAGAGGTCTGTTGTGCCGCGGCGTGCCGGTGCCGTGCCGTCGTGACGTCGTGCGCGCGGCGTCGTGCGCATGACGTCGTACTGGCCGGCGGCCCGCCGGTGTGGCCGTCTTGTTTTGTACCGTCTCGTCAGATCATGCCGGACGGTCGTCCTCCTCGCCTGCCCCGCCCGGCACTTCCTGAAGCCCGTGGCGCGCCGGCGCGGCCTTCCCGGCGGCGATACGGCGGTGTTCGGCGGCCTTGCGCTCGTGGATCTCGGCCATCCGCAGGTGGTAGGCGGGGTCGTCCTGCTCGTAGACGTCCGGGATGCCGTCGCGGTCCTCGTCGCGCTCCTCCTCCTCGCACAGCCTGCGGTACTTGGCGTTGCGTATCTTCAGCAGCACCGTGGCGCACGTCGCCGCGACGAGCGAGCCGACGAGGACGGACGCCTTGACCTCGTCGGTGAGGACGGCGTCCCCGGCGAAGGCGAGTTCGCCGATGAGCAGGGAGACGGTGAAGCCGATGCCGGCGAGGCAGGCCACCGCGAAGACGTCCGCCCAGGCGAGGTCCTCGCTGAGGGAGGCGCGGGTGAAGCGGACGGCCAGCCAGGCGCCGCCGAAGATGCCGATCGTCTTGCCGAGCACGAGCCCCAGCACCACACCCAGCGTCTGCGGCCTGCCGAACACGTCCCCGAGCGTCCCGCCCGTGACGGCGACCCCCGCGCTGAACAGCGCGAACACGGGCACGGCGAACCCGGCGGAGAAGGGCCGCACCAGGTGCTCGACGTGCTCGCCGGGCGAGCGCCGCTCACCCTCCCGGGTGGTGCAGCGCAGCATCAGGCCCATCGCCACGCCGGCGATGGTGGCGTGCACGCCGCTGTGGTGCATCAGCGCCCAGATCACCACGGCGAGCGGAAGGTACACGTACCAGCCGCGGACGCCCTTGCGCAGCAGCAGCCAGAACACGACCAGCCCGGCGACGGCCCCGCCGAGCGCGGTGTAGTCCAGACCGCCGGTGAAGAAGACCGCGATGATCAGGATCGCGAAGAGGTCGTCGACCACAGCGAGGGTGAGCAGGAAGGCCCGCAGCGAGCTGGGCAGGGAGGTGCCGATCACCGCGAGGACGGCGAGGGCGAACGCGATGTCGGTGGCGGTGGGCACCGCCCAGCCCTGTGCCGAGCCGTTTCCGGTGAGGTTGGTGACCGTGTAGACGAGCGCCGGTACGGCCATCCCGCACAGCGCGGCCACCACGGGCAGGGCGGCTGCCGCGGGGTCGCGCAGGTCGCCGGCGACCAGTTCGCGCTTGAGCTCGATGCCGGCGACGAAGAAGAACACCGTGAGCAGGCCGTCGGCGGCCCAGTGCGCCAGGGACAGGTGCAGGCCGAGCGTGCCCGGGCCGAGGCGGAAGTGGCTGACGGACTCGTAGCTGTCGTGCAGGCCCGGGATGTTCGCCCAGATCAGCGCCGCCACGGCGGCGAGGAGCAGCAGGACGCCGCCGACGGTCTCGGTCCGCAGCGCGTCCGCGACGAAGGCGCGCTCGGGCAGCGACAGGCGTCCGAAGGCCTTGCGGGGGGTGCGGGTGCGGGGTGCGGCCACGGCGGGGACCTCCGGGTCGTACGGCGATGATCACGCCGTCGCGCACGGTCGCCGACGGCGTCGCCGACCAGACTTCCCGGCACACCCTGAGCCCGCCACTTTACCAGTCTTTGACACAGAACGTTAGGGATGCGAACGAAAAGGGGCGCCCGGTGGTGGCACCGGGCGCCCTCGTGCCGCCGTCGCGCCTAGTCCTCGCTCGGCGCCGCGGGCAGCTTGGCCTGGATGAGGTCCATGACCGTGCTGTCCGTCAGCGTGGTGACGTCACCGAGCTGGCGGTTCTCGGCCACGTCCCGCAGCAGGCGGCGCATGATCTTGCCGGAGCGGGTCTTGGGCAGCTCGGCCACCGGCAGGATCCGCTTGGGCTTGGCGATCGGGCCGAGCGTGGCGCCCACGTGGTCGCGCAGCTCGCCGACGAGCGCCTCGGTCTCCGCGGCCGTACCGCGCAGGATGACGAACGCGACGATCGCCTGGCCGGTGGTCTCGTCGGCGGCGCCGACGACGGCCGCCTCGGCGACCGCCGGGTGCGAGACGAGCGCCGACTCCACCTCGGTGGTGGAGATGTTGTGCCCGGACACGAGCATCACGTCGTCCACCCGGCCCAGCAGCCAGATGTCGCCGTCGTCGTCCTTCTTCGCGCCGTCACCGGCGAAGTACTTGCCCTCGAAACGGGACCAGTAGGTGTCGATGAACCGCTGGTCGTCGCCCCAGATGGTGCGCAGCATCGACGGCCAGGGCTCGGTCAGGACCAGGTAGCCACCGCCGCCCTTGGGCACCTCGTTCGCCTCGTCGTCGACGACGGTCGCGCTGATGCCGGGCAGCGGGGTCTGCGCGGAGCCCGGCTTGGCCTCGGTGACGCCGGGCAGCGGCGAGATCATGATCGCGCCGGTCTCGGTCTGCCACCAGGTGTCCACCACCGGCGTGCGGTCCGCGCCGATGTTCTTCCGGTACCAGACCCAGGCCTCGGGGTTGATGGGCTCGCCCACCGAGCCGAGGATGCGCAGGGAGGAGAGGTCGAACTTGGCGGGGATGTCGTCGCCCCACTTCATGAACGTCCGGATCGCCGTCGGCGCCGTGTAGAGGATCGTGACCTTGTACTTCTGCACGATCTCCCAGAACCGGCCCTGGTGCGGGGTGTCCGGCGTGCCCTCGTACATCACCTGCGTCGCGCCGTTGGCCAGCGGGCCGTACACGATGTACGAGTGCCCGGTGACCCAGCCGACATCGGCCGTGCACCAGTACACGTCCGTCTCCGGCTTGAGGTCGAAGACCGCCCAGTGCGTGTACGCCGCCTGGGTGAGGTAGCCGCCGGAGGTGTGCAGGATGCCCTTCGGCTTCCCCGTGGTGCCCGAGGTGTAGAGGATGAACAGCGGGTGCTCCGCCTCGAACGCCTCCGGGGTGTGCTCGGCCGGCTGCCGCTCGACCAGCTCGTGCCACCACACGTCCCGGCCCTCGGTCCACGCCACGTCCTGGCCGGTGCGGCGCACCACCAGCACGTGCTCGACGTTGTCGACCTTGGTGATCGCCTCGTCCACGGCGGGCTTGAGCGCGGACGGCTTGCCGCGCCGGTAGCCGCCGTCGGCGGTGACGACCACCTTGGCGTCCGCGTCCTGGATGCGAGTCGCGAGCGCGTCCGCCGAGAAGCCGCCGAAGACCACCGAGTGCGTGGCGCCGATCCGGGCCGAGGCCAGCATCGCGATCGCGGTCTCCGGGATCATCGGCATGTAGATGGCGACCCGGTCGCCCTTGCGGACACCCAGCTCCAGCAGGGCGTTGGCCGCCTTGGAGACCTCGTCCTTCAACTCGGCGTAGGTGAGGGAGCGGCTGTCGCCCGGCTCGCCCTCGAAGTGGATGGCGACACGGTCCCCGTGCCCGGCCTCCACGTGCCGGTCCACGCAGTTGTAGGCGACGTTCAGCTCGCCGTCCTTGAACCACTTCGCGAACGGCGGGTTCGACCAGTCCAGCGTCTCGGTCGGTTCCTTGGCCCAGGCCAGCCGGCGGGCCTGCTCGGCCCAGAAGCCGAGCCTGTCAGCCTTGGCCTGTGCATACGCCTCCGCGGTGACGTTGGCGTGCGCTGCCAGGTCGGCGGGGGGCGCGAACCTGCGTTCTTCCTTGAGCAGGTTGGCCAGGCTCTCGTTGCTCACGACATCTCCCTCTCGAAGGGTGTCCGTTGTGTCCCGGGCCACAGCTCATCAGACGCGGGGGTCCGATGACAAGGGTCGCCGGAAAATTGGTTTAGACCTATTGGTGGGGCTGGTCGGCCCCCTGGCGGCGGCAGTCGGGCACGGCGTTCCGCGGTGGACAGCCCAGCCGATCCCTCGCATGAGTGAAGTAATCGTTTGATCGGCTTGTCGTACTAATTCCTTCTCGGTCTCGTGCGACCTTGGCGGCGCTGTCGGTGCAAGCCCGGCACATCACCAGAAAACGGCACACGTCAGCGATTGCCAGAGAGAAGGAAGAAGGTGGTGAGAAGATGGCCGCCACCCAGAGGATCGCCGTCGGCGTCTTGGCCGCCGCGGCCTGTGCCTCGCCGCTCGCCGGTTGCGCGACCGGCTCCCACACCTCGCCCTCCCACGGTTCTCATGGTGCGAAGCAGGCCGCGCCCGGCCCGCAGCAGGGGGCGCCGGCGCCGGGCAGCGTGCTTCGGCTGATCGGCGACGGATCCACCGCGTACACCGGCTCGCAGCCCCATCTGCCCAGGCCCGAGCGGCTGAGGCCGGGTCAGAAGCCGCCGCAGTTCGTGGTGTTCTCCTGGGACGGCGCGGGCGAGGACAGCCAGAAGCTGTTCTCGCGCTTTCGTCAGGTCGCCAGGGAGAACCACGCGACCATGACGTACTTCCTCAGCGGCGTGTACCTGCTGCCGAAGGAGAAGCGCGACCTGTACAAGCCGCCCCGGCACTCGCCCGGCAGCTCCGACATCGGCTTCAACGACGAGAAGGGGATCGCCGACACCGTCGAGCAGGCGCGGCTGGCCTGGCTGGAGGGCAACGAGATCGGCACCCACTTCAACGGCCACTTCTGCGGGCCCGACGGCGGAGTGGGCACCTGGTCGGTGGACGAGTGGAAGAGCGAGATCGCCCAGGCCAAGCAGTTCGTGAAGTCCTGGAAGACCAACACCGGCATGACGAAGTCGGCACCGCTGCCCTTCGATTACGACAAGGAGCTGATCGGCGCCCGCACCCCCTGCCTGGAGGGACGGAAGAACTTCGTCAAAGCGGCCCGCGAGCTGGGCTTCCGGTACGACTCCAGCGGGGTGAACAAGCAGGTCTGGCCCGGGAAGAAGCAAGGCCTGTGGGACCTGTCGATGCAGCTCGTGCCGTTCCCCGGGCACATCTACGAGCAGGTGACCATGGACTACAACTTCATGGTCAACCAGTCCGGCACCCGGACCCAGGGCGACCCGGACAGGTTCCGCTACTGGGGCGACCAGATGCGCGACGGCCTCGTCAAGGGCTTCTACCGGGCCTACGACGGCAACCGCGCGCCGCTGATCATCGGCAACCGCTTCGAGTCCTGGAACGGCGGCACGTACATGCGCGCCGTCGAGGAGACGGTGAAGGAGGTCTGCTACAAGCCCGACGTGCGCTGTGTCTCCTTCCATCAGCTGGTCGACTGGCTGGACGCCCAGGATCCACGGGTGCTGGAGAAACTGCGCACCCTCCAGGTGGGCGAGGCCCCCAGGCAGGGCTGGGCGTCCTTCCTCTCCGGCCGCCCGGCCCCTGCGCCGAAGGGCGTGCCCGGGGCGCCGGCGGTCAGGCCGTAGACGCCCGCACGAGCCGGCCCGTGAGCCGTGGGGGCACGCGCCGGCCGCAGATGACGTCAAACGGCGGCCGTCACACCGTCGTTGTGGCGTGTGCACCGAGGGTTTCGCCGAGTACGAACCCGGGGTCGACCTGGGCCGCCAGGTCGGCCCCGGTGCGTTCGTTGCCCCACGCCTCGGCGTTCTTCAGGTGGAAGTGCACCATCTGCCGGGTGTAGCGCTCCCAGTCGCGGTGTTCGTACGTGGCGTCCGCGGCGGCCCGCAGGGAGTGCAGAGCGCGGGCGTTGGCCTCCTCCAGAAGGTCGAACCGGGGCGGCCTGCCCTTCTCCATGGCGCGCACCCAGTCCGAGCGGCCGACGGTCACCAGCAGGTCGTCCCCGACCTCCGCGCGCAGGAAGTCGATGTCGTCCTGTTCCTGGACCTTGTTGCCGACGACCTTCAGGGCGACGCCGAAGTCGCGGGCGTACTCCTTGTACTGGCGGTAGACGGAGACCCCCTTCCGGGTCGGTTCGGCGACGAGGAACGTCATGTCGAAGCGGGTGAACATGCCGGAGGCGAAGGAGTCCGAACCGGCCGTCATGTCGACCACGACGTACTCGTCGGGGCCGTCGACGAGGTGGTTCAGGAACAGCTCCACCGCTCCCGTCTTGGAGTGGTAGCAGGCGACCCCCAGGTCGGCGTCCGTGAAGGGGCCGGTGACCATCAAACGGACGGCGCCGCCGTCGAGTTCCACCGGCCGCGCACAGGCGTCGTAGACCGGATTCGGCTCCCGCACCCGGACCAGCCGCGACCCCTCGCCGGGCGGAGTCGTCTTGATCATCTGGGCGGGGGAGGGAATGCGCGGGTTGCTCCCGCGCAGGTACTCCTTGATCAGCCCCAGCCGCTCGCCCATGGCGGGCAGTGCGGCGGCCTCCGCCTCGTCGAGGCCGAGCGCGGGACCGAGGTGCTGGTTGATGTCCGCGTCGATGGCGACCACCGGGGCGCCGGCGGCCGCGAGATGGCGGATGAAGAGGGAGGAGAGCGTGGTCTTGCCGCTGCCGCCCTTCCCGACGAAAGCAATTTTCATGTTCACCAAGCGTAGTCACGTGATGGCTGTCCGTGCAGGAAGGGGGTGAAGAAGACCACTCCTTCGAGGGGTCGGCCCATGGGGTGCGTAGGGTCGTACTCATGAGTACGACTGGCGCGAACGCCGACCCGCTCGCGACCCTGGGCTCGCTGCCCGGAGTGGCCGAATCCGTGGAGTCCGTGCGCAAGGCCGTGGACCGGGTCTACGGGCACCGGATCATGCGGCGGCGCAGCCCCGAGATCACCTCCGAGGCGGCGTTGCGCGGCGCCCGCGGCTCCGCGGCGCTGTCCGGCGCCGACTGGGCCCTGGAGGAGGTGCGGCGGCGCACCGACTTCGGCGGCGACGCTCAGGCGCGCGTCATGGGCGCCGCGCTCAGGCTGTCGGCGGAGGCCGGACAGCTGCTGTCCATCTGGCGGCAGTCGCCCCTCAGGGTGCTGGCCCGGCTGCACGTGGTGGCCGCGGCGGTCCAGGGCGACGAGGTGGGCAGGCCGCGCCAGGCCGGCGAGCCGGTGGACGAGCCGCTGGTCGAACTGCCGCTGCCGGACGCCGGGGAGGTCTCCGGGCGGCTTGAGGGGCTCGCCGGCCTGATCATCGCCGGGACGTCGGCTCCGGCGCTGGTGACGGCGGCCGTGGTGCACGGCGAGCTGCTCGCGCTGCGGCCCTTCGTGTCCCACAACGGGCTGGTCGCGCGCGCTGCGGAGCGGATCGTGCTGATCGGCAGCGGCCTGGACCCGAAGGCGATCTGCCCAGCCGAGGTCGGCCACGCCGAGCTGGGCCGCGCCGCCTATCTGGCCGCGCTGGAGGGATACGTCTCCGGCACCCCCGAGGGCATGGCGGCCTGGATCGCGCACTGCGGCAGGGCGGTCGAACTGGGCGCGCGCGAGTCGACGGCCGTGTGCGAGGCGCTGCAGCGCGGCGCGGCCTGAGGGGACGCCCGGAACGGCCCCGGACATGGGTTGCGGCGGTACGAGTTCTCGTACCGCCGCTGGCATGTTCACCGAGTTACCATGCGTCCTCGATATACGCCCATCAGGTCGGGGACTTTGCCCGTCACCTGGTGCGGCTGGCCCGTAATCGACGGGTCGACGTCGCGTGGGTGCCCGGTGTCCATGCGGGGTCCGTGGGGCCACTGCGTAGTGGTAGGGGATCCTCTCGGATGTCCTGTGGTCTCGCGGGCCTAAGGCTTTTGTACCGCGAGCCGGGAAGAAGCGGAAGCCCTGTCTGCCGTTCTTTACTTTCAGGTTCAAACGGGGGTGAATCGGGCGTCCTTCCAGGGAGTGCGCCCGCTCAGGCGGTGCTCCGGCGCCGGCTGGCGTACCAGACGAGGCCCGCGGTCGCGGCCGCCGCCGTTATGGCCGCCGCGACCAGCGCGGGGCGGGGCGGCACGGAGAACGCGGGCAGCCGCTTCTTCAGCGGGACCGGCCGGCGGAACTCCAGAACCGGCCACCCGCGCGCGAGTGCCTCGCGGCGCAGCGTGCGGTCCGGGTTCACCGCGTGCGGGTGCCCGACGGTCTGGAGCATGGGCAGATCGGTCGCCGAGTCGCTGTAGGCGTAGCAGCGGTCGAGGTCGTAGCCCTCGGACACGGCCAGTTCCCGGATCGCCTCGGCCTTGGTCGGTCCGTAGGCGTAGTACTCCACCTCCCCGGTGAAGCAGCCGTCCGCGCCGACGACCATGCGCGTGGCCACGACCCGGTCCGCGCCCAGCAGTTCGCCGATCGGTTCGACCACCTCGGCGCCCGAGGTGGACACGATCACCACGTCCCGGCCGGCCGCGTGGTGCTCCTCGATGAGGGAGGCGGCCTCGTCGTAGATGATCGGGTCGATCAGGTCGTGCAGGGTCTCGGCGACGATCTGCCGCACCTGCTGCACGTTCCAGCCGCGGACCAGCGTCGACAGGTACTCGCGCATGCGCTCCATCTGGTCGTGGTCCAGGCCGCCGACCAGGAAGACGAACTGGGCGTATGCGGTGCGCAGCGCGGCCCTGCGGCTGATCAGGCCGCCTTGGTAGAAGGACTTGCCGAAGGTGAGCGTGCTGGACTTCGCAATGACCGTCTTGTCCAGATCGAAGAAGGCTGCCGCGCGGGGCAAGGAGTGGTTTTCCACGCCCCTGAGCATAGGTGCAGCCCATTCGGCGTAAGGTGGGCGCGTGGGTTTGCCTGAGAGGGCTCTCGGGTACACCATGGAAGTCACGGATCGTTCGCGACCGTGCTAACCCGGTCCGACTCCTCCCCCCCCCGAGTCGGCCGTGGAGACGACCCCCGCTCTCCCCCCCGGCGGGGGTCGTCGCATGTCCGGACGGGTTTTCTCCCTCCTCCCCTTTTCTCGCCCGGCCGCGGCGCCGGTACGGCTGTGCCGCGGCCGCCGCTTCCGCACACCCATGATCCGTTACTGCGGGTAATCATCACGCTGCTCTGTGGAACTCGCACAGGGATCGGTGCACAGGTCACCGGTATGGGTGACGGCGATATTCACAGGCCGCGAGTTGTCCACAGATTTCGACCAAGATCCACATGATTTCGCGGATCGCTGCACCGTGATTCCAGCGCGCTCGGCCGAGGCGAGTTCATGGCCGGTTCCGATTGCCGCAGCGCCTATGACCGGTTTCCGCCGGCCGCTCATATGGGAGGCCGCTTGCCGGTTCTTCACACCTTTGGGAATCGCGTGGCCGCGGGGGCCACGCGGACCACGCAGCGAAGGGGGAACACCCGTGACCGCAGCCGTCACCCACGACCCGCCGCCCGGCGCCTCCGATCCGCCGGGCCGGCCCCTCATCCTCACCGAGGACGCCGAGCTCCTGGACGACCTGCTGCGCCTGTGCGCGGCCGCCGGCGCCACCCCCGAGGTCCACCACGGCATCCCCGAACACGGCGACGGCTGGGACACGGCCCCGCTGGTGCTCGTCGGCGACGACGCCGTCCGCCGGGTCGGCGGGGCCACGCGCCGGCGCGGCGTGGTGCTCGTCGGCCGTGACCAGGACGACCCGGGGGTGTGGCAGCGCGCGGTCGAGATCGGCGCCGACCACGTCCTCATGCTTCCCGACGGCGAGCAGTGGCTCGTCGACCGGATCGCCGACGTCGCCGAGGGAGCCGGCCGCCCGGCCCTCACCGTCGGAGTGATCGGCGGCCGGGGCGGCGCCGGCGCCTCCACGCTCGCGTGCGCGCTCGCCGTCACCTCCGCGCGCCAGGGACTGCGCACCCTCCTCGTGGACGCCGATCCGCTCGGCGGCGGACTCGACGTACTCCTCGGCGGGGAGAGCGCCGACGGCCTGCGCTGGCCCGCCTTCGCCGCCTCCCGCGGCCGGGTCGGCGGCGGCGCCCTGGAGGAGTCGCTGCCCGAGCTGCACTCCCTGCGCGTGCTCAGCTGGGACCGCGGCGACTGCGTCGCCGTCCCGCCGCAGGCGGTGCGCGCGGTGCTCGCCGCCGCCCGGCGGCGCGGCGGCACGGTCGTGGTGGACCTGCCCCGTCGCCTCGACGACGGAGTCGCCGAAGTCCTCGCCCAGCTCGACCTCGCGCTGCTCGTCGTCCCCGCCGAACTGCGCGCGCTCGCCGCCGCCGGGCGGGTCGCCTCCGCCGTGGGCATGGTCGTGCGCGATCTGCGCGTGGCGGTGCGCGGGCCGTACGCACCCGGGCTGGACGACCAGGAGGTGGCCCGGCTGCTCGGCCTGCCGCTGGCCGGAGAGGTGCCGGTCGAACCGGCGCTGCAGCGCCCCCACGGCGACGCGGAACCGCCCGGCGCGACCGGACGCGGCCCCCTCGCCCGCTTCTGCGCGACCTTCTGGGAGCGTGCGCTGGCCGAGTCCGGAGGCGCCCGATGACCCTCCCCGGACTCGACCGCGCGGACGGCGCCGCCCTGCTCGACGGCGTCCGGCGCCGGCTGGCCGAGAGCGGCGCCGAGCCCACCCCCGCGCGCGTGGCCCAGGCCCTGCGCGAACAGGGCCGGGTGCTCGGCGACGCCGAAGTCCTCGGCGCCGCCCGTCAGCTGAGGTCCGAACTCGTCGGCACCGGCCCGCTGGAGCCGCTGCTCGCCGACCCGGACGTCACCGACGTCCTGGTGTCCGCCGCGGACCGGGTGTGGGTCGACCGCGGCGGCGGCCTGGAGCTGACCCCGGTGACCTTCCCCGACGCGGCGGCCGTACGCCGCCTCGCCCAGCGGCTCGCCGCGGTGGCCGGACGCCGGCTGGACGACGCCCGGCCGTGGGCGGACGCCCGGCTGCCCGACGGCACCCGGCTGCACGCGGTGCTGCCCCCGGTCGCCGTCGGCTGCACCTGCCTGGCCCTGCGGGTCGTACGGCCCCGGGCGTTCACGCTGGACGAACTCGTCGAGGCCGGCACCGTGCCGCCCGGCGGCGACCGCGTCCTCAGGGCACTGCTCGCGGCCCGGCTGTCCTTCCTCGTCAGCGGCGGCACGGGAAGCGGCAAGACGACCCTGCTCAGCGCCCTGCTGAGCCTGGCCGGACCGGGCGAGCGGATCGTGCTCGCCGAGGACTCGGCCGAGCTGCGGCCGGACCATCCGCACGTCGTACGGCTGGAGACCCGGCCCGCCAACCAGGAGGGCGCCGGCCTGGTCACCCTGGAGGACCTCGTCCGGCAGGCGCTGCGGATGCGGCCCGACCGGCTGGTCGTCGGAGAGGTCCGCGGACCGGAGGTCGTGCACCTGCTCGCGGCCCTCAACACGGGCCACGAAGGCGGCTGTTGCACGGTCCACGCCAACGCCGCCGCGGACGTCCCGGCACGGCTCGAGGCACTGGCCACGGCCGCCGGGCTGGACCGGGCCGCCCTGCACAGCCAGCTGGCCGCCGCGCTCTCCGTCGTCCTGCACCTCGTACGGGACCGGTCCGGGCGGCGCCGGATCGCCGAGGTGCACGTCCTGGAGCGGGACGCCTCCGGGCTGGTCCGGACCGTACCGGCCCTGCGCTGGGGCGAGCGGGCCTTCGCGCGGGAGCGGGGCTGGGAGCGGCTGCGGGACCTGCTCGGGGCCGCGGGCGGGTTCGAGGGCGGGGTCGAGGGCGAGTCCAGGGGCGGTTCGAGGGCGAGTTCAGGGGCGGGGGCGGGTTCGAATGGCGGGGAGTGGCGGAAGTGATCGGTGAGATGTCCCTGAGTGCCGCGCTGATCTGTCTCGGCGCGCTGGGCCGGCTGCTGGGCGAGCGGCACTACGGAATGCGGCGGGCGAGGCTGCTGCTCGCGGGCGGCGGCGCGGTGACGACCGGCTCTCCCCGCGTGGCGCGGGCCCTCGGCTGCCTGCGGCGGACGAGGGGCCGATGGGGGTTCGAGTGGTGGGCGCTCGCCGCCGGCCTGCTGCTCGGACTGCTGGGGGCCTCGTTGCTTCCGGTCGTCGCGGGGGTGGCCGGGGTGCCGGTGCTGCGCCGGGTACGACTGGCCCGCCAGGCCCGCCGCGTCCGGGAGCGCCAGGCGGACGCGGTGATCGCCCTGTGCGGGGCGCTCGCCGGGGAGGTGCGCGCCGGACGGCAGCCGGGCGAGGCGCTGCTGCGGGCGGCGCGGGACTCCGGCGGGCTCGGCGAGGCGCAGGCGGCCGTGGTCGCGGCGGCGCGGTTCGGCGGGGACGTGCCCGGTGCGCTCGCCGCGGCGGCCCGGCAACCGGGCGCCGAGGGCCTGCTCGGACTGGCCGCGTGCTGGCGGGTGGCCGTGGACCAGGGCGCCGGACTCGCGGCCGGCCTGGACCGGCTGGAAGCCGCCCTGCGCGCCGAGCGGGACCAACGGGCCGACCTGCGCGCCCAGTTGGCAGGCGCCCGAGCGACCACGGTCCTCCTCGCCGTGCTCCCCGCCCTCGGTCTCCTCCTCGGCTCGGCCATGGGCGCGGCCCCCCTCCACGTCCTGCTCCACACCGGCGCCGGGCTCGGCTGCCTGGCGATCGGGTCCGCCTTCGAGATCGCCGGCCTGTGGTGGGCCGTGCGGATCGTGCGGGGAGCGGGGGCCGGATGAGCGGGGGCTGTGCGGACTGCGTGAGGGGAGCGGGCGATATGAGCGGGGAAGTTGTCCACAGGCTGGGGATGGGCGGGGTTCTTGCGCCGGCCTTCGGCTGGGCGGTTCTGCGGCTGGACCTGGTCCGGCGGCGGCGCCGGACGCGGCGGCGGGTGGCCGAGCTGCTGGGGTCGGAAGCACCGGCGGACCCACCACGTTTCGCGCCCGCAGTCGCGGACGCGGTGCGGCGGTGGCCGGCCCCCGCCATGGCGGCGTGCGGAGTGTGGGTGCTGGTCGGCGGGGTGACCGGAGCCGTGCTGGGGCTGGGCGCCGGAGCCGTGCTGTGGCGGTGGCGGAGCCGGCAGCTGGCGTCCGGACGAGCCGAGCCGGTCGATACGGCCGAAGCGGTACGGCAACTCCCGCTGGCCGCCGATCTGGTGGCCGCCTGCGTCGCGGCCGGCGCCGGTCCGGTGATCGCCGCGCAGGCGGTGGGTGACGCGCTCGGCGGACCTGTCGGTCAGGCGCTGGCGCGCGGTGCGGCCGAGGTGCGGCTCGGCGGTGAACCGGCGGACGCCTGGCGGCGGTTGGCCGAGCTGCCCGGCGCCGGGGCGCTGGCGCGGCTGCTGGAGCGGGCCGACGAGTCCGGGCTTCCGGCGGCAGGGCCGGCCGCCCGTCTCGCCTCCGACGCGCGCGCCCAGTGGACCCGCACCGCGACGGCCCGTGCCCGGCGCGCGGCGGTGCTGATCTCCGCTCCGGTGGGTCTGTGCTTCCTGCCCGCCTTCATCGCGGTCGGTGTACTGCCGGTCGTGATCGGACTGGCGGGCGGGGTGATGGGAGGCAGATGAGACGGACGGGAGCCGACGAGCCCGAGCAGCCGACGGCATCGCGCGCGGCGAGCCGCGAAGGAACGAAAGACCGAAAGACCAGTGAGTCTCATGGGGGTTGGAATGCGCAAGCACAGGAAGATCGGGGAAATGGCGGCACGCCTGCGGCGGAAGGGCCGCGGGGACGCCGGAATGGTGACGTCCGAGTACGCGATGGGCATCATCGCGGCCGTCGGGTTCGCGGTGCTGCTCTACGAGGTCGTCACCAGCGGCCAGGTCCGGGGCGAACTGCAGGACATCGTGAAGAAGGCCCTCAGTGCGCGGATGTGAGCGAGGTGGGGACCGGGGGTTCGTGACCGCGGAGGCGGCCGTGGTGCTGTGCGTTCTGGTGGCCTTCACCATGGCGCTGGTCTGGGGGCTGCTCCTGGTGTCCGCCCAGATCCGGTGCGTGGACGCCGCCCGCATCGGCGCCCGGGCCGCCGCCCGGCAGGATCCCGCCGACGCGGTGATCACGGTGACCCGGGAGGCGGCACCGCGCGGGGCGCGGGTGGCGGTGGTACGCGAGGGCGACCAGGTCCGGGTGACGGTGGTGGCCAGGCCGCCGCTGCTGAGCGGACTGCCGTTCGAACTCCGGGAGGAGGCCGTCGCACCGGCCGAGGAGACGGCCCCGACGGGGGAGGCGGGGCAGTGAGGCGGGGGCGGGCACGCTGCAGACTCGCCCCGACGAGGAGCCGAGGGCCCGGCGACCAGGGTTCCGCCACCGTCTGGAGCCTGGGGGCGATGGCGGTGCTGTGCCTGGTGTTCGGCGCCGTGCTGGCGCTCGGGCAGGCCGTCGTCGTCCGGCACCGGGCGGCCAGCGGCGCGGACCTGGCGGCGCTCGCGGCGGCGGCCCACTGGGAAGAGGGCGGCACGGCGGCGTGCGCGCGGGCCGAGCGGGTGGCGGCGGCCCAGGGGGTACGGCTGGTGCGGTGCACGATCGCCGGCGAGACCTCCGACGTGACGGCAGCCTCGGGAAAGGGGCCGTTCAGAGCGGAGGCCAGGGCGAGGGCGGGCCCGGCGGGGCCGGTAACCGGGTGAGACCGGCGGGACCGGTACCGGTGAAACCGGCGGGGCCGGTGCTGGAGAGATCCGCGCCGACCGGCCCCGAGCGGGGAGGAGGACCGGCGCCGGCCGGACCGGTGCCGGCCGGCCCCGCCGGCCACGAGACGCCCTCGGCATGAGGCGCACGCTCACGCCCCGGCCGCCGGCCCCCGTGTCGGTTCCGGCGTCTGTGATGCGGCCGGCTTTTCCTCCGGCGCTCCTCGCAGCAGCACCGTGAGGAGCCGTACCGCCCCCCTCTTGTGCAGTGGGTCGTTGCCGTTGCCGCACTTGGGGGACTGGATGCAGGACGGGCAGCCGGCCTCGCACTCACAGGAGGCGATGGCCTCGCGGGTCGCGGTGAGCCAGGCGCGGGCGGTGCGGAAGGCGCGCTCGGCGAAGCCCGCGCCGCCCGGGTGGCCGTCGTACACGAAGACCGTGGGCAGCAGGGTGTCCGGGTGCAGCGGCACGGACACGCCGCCGATGTCCCAGCGGTCACAGGTCGCGAAGAGGGGGAGCATGCCGATCGAGGCGTGTTCGGCGGCGTGCAGGGAGCCGCCGAGGATCTCCGGGTTGATCCGGGCCTCGTCCAGCTGGTCGTCGGTGACCGTCCACCACACCGCGCGGGTGCGCAGCGTACGCGGAGGGAGGTCGAGTTTGGTCTCACCGAGCACTTCGCCGGTGATCAGGCGTCTGCGCAGGTAGGAGACGACCTGGTTGGTGACCTCGACCGAGCCGTAGCAGAGGCGGCCGGCGCCCCAGGGGATCTCGGTGTCGGTCTCCAGGATGGAGATGGAGGTGGTGTCGCGGGCGACCGTGGAGTACGGCGGGTCGGCCTGCTCGACCAGCGCGACCGATTCCTCCATGTCCAGCCGGCGTACCAGGTAGGTGCGGCCCTGGTGGAGGTGGACCGCGCCCTCGTGGACCGTGGAGTGCGCGGCGCCCGCGTCGACCGTGCCGAGCAGGCGGCCCGTGCCGCATTCGACGACCTGCACCGGGCGCCCGCCCGCGCCGCGGATGTCGGTCAGGTCGGCGGCCCGCTCCCGGCGCGTCCAGTGCCAGGCCTTCGTCCGCCGGCGCAGCAGCTTCGCGGCCTCCAGCTGCGGCAGCACGTCCGCGCAGGCGGGGCCGAACAGGTCCAGGTCCTCCTCGGTCAGCGGCAGTTCCGCGGCGGCGGCGCACAGGTGCGGGGCGAGGACGTACGGGTTGTCGGGGTCGAGGACCGTCGATTCCACCGGTTGGTCGAACAGGGCCTCGGGGTGGTGGACGAGGAAGGTGTCCAGCGGGTCGTCGCGGGCCACCAGCACCGCCAGCGCCCCCTGTCCGGAGCGGCCGGCACGGCCCGCCTGCTGCCACAGGGACGCCCGGGTGCCCGGGTAGCCGGCGATGACCACCGCGTCCAGACCGGAGACGTCCACGCCCAGCTCCAGGGCCGTCGTGGCGGCGAGTCCGAGGAGTTCGCCCGAGTGCAGGGCGCGCTCCAGGGCGCGGCGCTCCTCGGGGAGGTAGCCGCCCCGGTAGGCCGCGACACGCCGGGCCAGGGAGCGGTCGACCTCGGCGAGCTTCTCCTGGGCGATCACCGAGATCAGCTCGGCGCCGCGCCGGGACCGCACGAAGGCCACCGAGCGGATGCCCTGGACCGTGAGGTCGGTCAGCAGGTCGGCGGTCTCGGCGGTGGCCGTACGCCGTACGGGTGCGCCCTTCTCGCCGTGCAGCTCGGTGAGCGGGGGCTCCCAGAGGGCGAAGACGAGTTCCCCGCGCGGGGAGGCGTCGTCGGCGACCTCCGTCACCGGCAGGCCGGTCAGCCGGCGGGCGGCGACGGCGGGCTCGGCGGCGGTCGCCGAGGCCAGCAGGAAGACGGGCGAGGACCCGTAGCGGGCGCACAGGCGGCGCAGCCGGCGCAGCACCTGGGCGACGTGCGAGCCGAACACGCCCCGGTAGGTGTGGCACTCGTCGATGACGACGTACTTCAGCGCCTTCAGGAAGGAGGACCAGCGCGGGTGGGACGGGAGTATCCCGCGGTGCAGCATGTCGGGGTTGGTCAGGACGTAGTTGGCGTACTGGCGGATCCACTCCCGTTCCTCGAAGGGGGTGTCGCCGTCGTACACGGCCGGGCGTACCGCGGTGCCCAGCGGCTGTGAAAGTTCCTTCACCGACCGGCACTGGTCCGCCGCAAGCGCCTTGGTGGGGGCCAGGTACAGCGCGGTGGCCCCTCGGCCGTTCGGAGCCTCGGCGCCGTTCACAAGGGTGGACAGGACGGGCACGAGGTAGGCGAGGGACTTGCCGGAGGCGGTGCCGGTGGCGACGACCACCGAGTCGCCGTCCAGGGCGTGCTCGGCGGCCAGCGCCTGGTGCGCCCAGGGGTGTTCGATGCCGCACGCCTGGACGGCCGCGATCACTTCGGAGCGAATCCGGTGAGGCCAGACGGCATGGCGGCCCGCGCGCGGGGGCAAGTGCTCCGTATGGGTGATGCGCGCAGCCCGGCTCGGCCCGGAGGCGAGCCGGTCCAGGACCGCGCCCGGAGACGGGCGCGATGCCGGGTCCGCCGGGGATCGATCGGATCGGTGATTCTTGGCCATCGGCACCGAGTGTGTCACTGGCGTGACGGACAATGGAGCCAAGGCGTCGTGCACGCCTGCCGGTAAGTGATTGAATGCCATCGCGGCTGGCGATGCGTCCCGGGGGCCGCCGAGGTGTCCCGAGGGGCGACCGCTCGATAGCAAGGTGCTGGAGGATCCGTGGACCTGTCCCTGTCGACCCGTACCGTCGGCGATCGTACGGTCGTCGAGGTCGGTGGCGAAATCGATGTATACACCGCGCCAAAGCTGCGCGAGCAGCTGGTCGAGCTGGTGAACGACGGCAATTTCCACCTCGTCGTCGACATGGAGGGCGTGGACTTCCTCGACTCCACCGGGCTCGGCGTGCTGGTCGGCGGCCTGAAGCGGGTGCGTGCCCATGAGGGCTCGCTGCGCCTGGTCTGCAACCAGGAGCGCATTCTCAAGATCTTCCGCATCACCGGCCTCACCAAGGTGTTCCCGATCCACACCTCGGTCGAGGAAGCGGTGGCGGCCACCGACTGACCCCGGACCGGTCACCGGCGCCCGGCTCCTGCGGGGAGTCCGGACGTCGGCCGGTCCCGTCCGGCCCGCGGCGTTCGCGGCCGGCGCGTCGACCGATTCCGTCCCGGGCCCCCGAGCGGCCCGGGGCACAGAAGCACAGCAGGGGGTGCGGGCTCTCGGCGGCCCCGCCCCCGACCGCACGCCCGTAGTCGCGAGGGGGATGCATGGCCACCGTCGAACTCCGCTTCAGCGCGCTGCCGGAGCACGTCCGGACCGCCCGCTTGGTGGCGGCCGCGGTGGCACGCAGGGCCGGGGTGGACGAGGCCGTCCTCGACGAGGTCCGGCTCGCCGTCGGCGAGGCCTGCTCGCGTGCCGTCGGACTGCATCAGAGCAGCGGCATCACCGCGCCGGTGAAGGTGGCGCTGATCGAAGAGGAGAAACAGTTCTCCATCGAGGTCGGCGACGAGGCGCCGCACGCCGCTCCGGGCGGCGCGCCCGGTGGGCAGGACGGCGACGCGGAGGTCGAGGAGGACGAGATGGGCCTCGCGGTCATCAGCGGCCTCGTCGACGACGTCCAGGTCACCACCGGGCACGACGGTGGTCTGATCCGCATGACCTGGCCCACCGCACCACCGGCCACGACGCTCGTCTGAAGCGCCGTACCACGCTCGTCCGAAGCGTCGTACCACCACGTCACGAGGGCCCTGCCGAGCAGGGCCCTCGGTGTTTTCCGGCCGTCCTGCGGCACTGCCCTCAATTCGTGAAGGAATTCACGATCATTGTCAATGGCTTGAGGGCATTACTCCATTCGGGTTGTCCGGCGAGATCTCGATCATTTGCCGATGAGTCGCCGGAGGCTAATTCCGTTTACCGCGCCCTGTTTAGATCACACTGAGGTACCTAGAATCCCCACATCTTGAGCTCAGCCCAAGCGTCAAGGAGGACGAATGGCGGGGCTTTCTACCCCTCAATCGGGTCACCTCACATCCCTCGCAGCCGCAGTCCTGACCGACGACAACCGGATCATCGTGGCCGTCATCGCGGCGGTCGCCCTGGCCGCACTGGTCGTCGCGGGGATCCTGGTGCGCCAGGTGCTGGCGGCCGGCGAGGGCACCGACAGCATGAAGCGGATCGCCGAGGCGGTCCAGGAAGGCGCGAAGGCGTATCTCGCGCGGCAGTTGCGCACGCTCGGCGTATTCGCCGTCGTCGTGTTCTTCCTGCTCATGCTGCTGCCCGCGGACGACTGGAATCAGCGTGCCGGACGCTCGGTGTTCTTCCTGATCGGCGCCGCGTTCTCGGCGGCCACCGGCTATATCGGCATGTGGCTCGCCGTGCGCAGCAATGTGCGCGTCGCCGCGGCCGCCCGCGAAGCCACCCCGGCACCAGGCGAACCGCAAAAGGATCTCACCACCGTCTCGCACACCGCGATGAAGATCGCATTTCGCACGGGCGGCGTCGTCGGCATGTTCACGGTGGGGCTCGGCCTGCTGGGCGCCTCCTGCGTGGTGCTGGTGTACGCGGCCGACGCTCCGAAGGTGCTGGAGGGCTTCGGCCTCGGCGCCGCCCTGATCGCCATGTTCATGCGTGTGGGCGGCGGCATCTTCACCAAGGCCGCCGACGTCGGCGCCGACCTGGTCGGCAAGGTCGAGCAGGGCATTCCGGAGGACGATCCGCGCAATGCCGCGACCATCGCCGACAACGTGGGCGACAACGTCGGCGACTGCGCGGGCATGGCGGCCGACCTGTTCGAGTCGTACGCCGTGACCCTGGTGGCCGCCCTGATCCTCGGCAAGGCCGCCTTCGGCAACTCCGGCCTCGCCTTCCCGCTGCTGGTGCCCGCGATCGGCGTCGTCACGGCGATGATCGGCATCTTCGCGGTCGCCCCGCGGCGCGCCGACCGCAGCGGCATGACGGCGATCAACCGCGGCTTCTTCATCTCCGCGGTGATCTCCCTCGCGCTGGTGGCGATCGCGGTCTTCGTCTACCTGCCGTCGAAGTACTCGGCCCTCAAGGGCGTCTCCGACGCGGCGATCCGGGCCAAGGACGGCGATCCGCGGATCCTCGCCCTGGTCGCGGTGGCGATCGGCATCCTGCTCGCCGCCGTCATCCAGCAGCTGACCGGCTACTTCACCGAGACCAGCCGCCGCCCGGTCAGGGACATCGGCAAGACGTCCCTGACCGGCCCGGCCACCGTCGTGCTGTCCGGCATCTCGGTGGGCCTGGAATCCGCCGTCTACACCGCGCTGCTCATCGGGCTCGGCGTGTACGGCGCGTTCCTGCTCGGCGGTACGTCGATCATGCTGGCGCTGTTCGCGGTGGCGCTGGCCGGCACCGGCCTGCTCACCACGGTCGGCGTGATCGTCGCCATGGACACCTTCGGCCCCGTCTCCGACAACGCGCAGGGCATCGCCGAGATGTCCGGCGACGTCGAGGGCGCGGGCGCGCAGGTGCTGACCAACCTGGACGCGGTCGGCAACACGACCAAGGCCATCACCAAGGGCATCGCCATCGCCACCGCCGTACTCGCCGCGTCGGCGCTGTTCGGGTCGTACCGCGACGCGATCACCACCAACGTGCAGGACGTCGGGGAGAAGCTCACCGGGCCGGGGGCGCCGCTCAGCCTGTCCCTGGACATCTCGCAGCCCAACAACCTCGTCGGCCTCATCGCGGGCGCCGCGGTCGTCTTCCTCTTCTCCGGACTGGCCATCAACGCCGTGTCGAGATCGGCCGGTTCGGTGGTGTTCGAGGTGCGGCGGCAGTTCCGTGAGAAGCCCGGGATCATGGACTTCACAGAGAAGCCCGAGTACGGCAAGGTCGTCGACATCTGCACCAAGGACGCCCTGCGGGAGCTGGCCACGCCCGGTCTGCTCGCCGTGATGGCGCCGATCTTCGTCGGGTTCACGCTCGGCGTCGGCTCGCTGGGCTCCTATCTCGCCGGCGCGATCGGCGCGGGCACGCTGATGGCGGTGTTCCTGGCCAACTCCGGCGGCGCCTGGGACAACGCCAAGAAGCTGGTGGAGGACGGCCACCACGGCGGCAAGGGCAGCGAGGCCCATGCGGCCACGGTGATCGGCGACACCGTCGGCGATCCCTTCAAGGACACCGCGGGCCCGGCGATCAACCCGCTGCTGAAGGTCATGAACCTGGTGTCGCTGCTGATCGCTCCCGCGGTCATCAAGTTCTCCTACGGCAGCGACAAGAACCTCGGCGTACGGATCGGGGTCGCGATCCTCGCGCTGGCCGTGATCGTCGTCGCGGTGTACGTCTCCAAGCGGCGCGGCATCGCGGTCGGCGACGACGACAGCGCCGAACGGGTCTCCAACTCACCGAACACGGCGGTGGTTTCCTGACCCTTCCGGGAAGTGCCTGTTCAACGGCCGGGCGGGCGGCGCGTGCTGACGCGCCGCCCGCCCGCCGCCGTCCCGCGGTCCGTCCGGGGGCGCCTGTGGGCTCGCCCACGTGGTGAGCCTTCTCTCTCATGGTGTAAAGGATCACAAAGGGCGCCTTGGGGGGCGTACGGGGTGCGGAAGGTGTGCGTCCGCCGTGTAGGGTCCGTGGGCCGAGAGCCATGGAAGGGACCAATCCGGTGAACAAGAAGCTCACGGCCGCACTGTCCGGCGGTGCGGTACTGATGGTGGCGCTGACGGGATGCAGCAGCGGCGGCGACAAGGGGCCCGACCCCAAGCTGGTCGCCTGGGCCAAGTCGGTGTGCGACGCGGTGCCCGCACAGGACGCGAAGATCAAGGCGGCGAACGCGGCGATCAGCACGACGGCCGCGGACACCGCCAAGCCCGAGACGCTCCAGAAGACGGACTCGCAGGCCTTCCAGGACATGGCCGACGGCTACAAGGCGATAGCCACCGCCGTGAAGAGCGCGGGCGCGCCTCCCGGCGTCCAGGACGGCGCTCAGCGGCTGCAGGACGTCGTGAAGAGCTTCGACGGCCTGTCCGCCTCCTACGCCGACCTGAAGAAGCAGGTCGACGCGCTGGACACCAAGGACCAGGCCAAGTTCGCCTCCGGGCTGCACGACATCGCCGTGAAGATGACGGACCTGGAGAAGCAGCACCAGAGCGGCACCGCCGCGCTGGAGAAGCTCCAGCAGGGTGACGTCAAGAACGCCATCGCCCAGCAGGCCAGCTGCAAGAAGGTCGCCGCCACGGCCTCGCCGGCGTCCTCGGCGTCGCCGTCGGCGGGCTGACCGGACACCCCGCAGGGCCACTCGTACGGCAGGCGGAGGCGGGGTGCGCTCGGGCCGCCCGCGCAAGGTGCCGCGGGTCACAATGGGGACGTGACTGACTCCGGACTCGCTTCCCTGCCCGCTTCCGACCGGACCGACATCGCCGCGCGCCTGCGGGACGCGCTGCTGGCCGCCTCCTTCACCGCCGACGGGCTGCTCGACCTGCTCGGCGCCCCCGCGTACGCGGCGCTGGCCCGCAGCGAGACCGTGCCCGCCCTGAGGGCGACCCGTGGGGACACCCCGCTGGAGACGCTCGTACGGCTGTTCCTGCTCCAGCAGCCGGTGCCGTACGCGCGCGTGGCGGCCGTCCTCCCGGCCGAGGAGGCCCTGGAGGCCGGGTGGCTCACGCGCGTGGGCGGTGACGAGGTGGCCGCGACCGTGGACGTACGGCCTTACGGCGGCCCCGGCGGCGAGGACTGGTTCATCGTCTCCGACCTGGGCTGCGCGGTCGGCGGGGCGGGCGGCATCGGACAGCGCGACGAGGGCGTCGTCCTGGGCGTCGGCGGCGCCTCCACGACGCTCGCCGGCATCACCGTCCGCACGCCGGTCGCGTCCGCGCTGGACCTGGGCACCGGCTCCGGCATCCAGGCGCTGCACGCCGCCCAGCACGCCACGCGCGTGACGGCGACCGACCTCAACCCGCGCGCCCTGCACATCACCGCGCTCACGCTCGCGCTCTCCGGTGCGCCCGCCGCCGACCTGCGCGAGGGTTCGCTGTTCGAGCCGGTCCGGGACGACGAGACCTTCGACCTGATCATCTCCAACCCGCCCTTCGTCATCTCTCCCGGTGCCCGCCTCACGTACCGGGACGGCGGGATGGGCGGGGACGATCTGTGCCGCTCGCTCGTTCAGCAGGCGGGGGAACGGCTGAACGAGGGCGGGTTCGCGCAGTTCCTCGCCAACTGGCAGCACGTGGCAGGGGAGGACTGGCAGGACAGGCTCAGGTCGTGGGTGCCGCGCGGGTGCGATGCCTGGATCGTGCAGCGCGAGGTGCAGGACGTCACGCAGTACGCCGAGCTGTGGCTGAGGGACGCCGGTGACCACCGCGGGGACCCGGCGGAGTACCAGGCGCGGTACGACGCCTGGCTCGACGAGTTCGAGGCGCGCAAGGTCAAGGCGGTCGGCTTCGGCTGGATCACCCTGCGCCGGACGGATTCCGCCGAGCCCGTCGTCACGGTGGAGGAGTGGCCGCACCCGGTCGAGCAGCCCCTCGGGGACACGATCCGGGCGCACTTCGAGCGGCTCGACTATCTCCGGGACCACGACGACGCGGCGCTGCTCGACAGCCGCTTCAGGCTCGCCGCCGAGGTGGTCCAGGAGCAGGTCGGGCTGCCCGGCGCCGAGGACCCGGAGCATGTGGTGCTGCGCCAGCACCGGGGGATGCGCCGGGCCACGAAGGTGGACACGGTCGGCGCCGGGTTCGCGGGCGTCTGCGACGGCACGCTGAGCGCGGGCCGCATCCTGGACGCCATCGCCCAGCTCGTGGATGAGGACCCGGTCGTCCTCCGCGACCGGACGCCCGCCCAGATCCGCCTGCTGGTGGAGCAGGGCTTCCTGGAGCCGGTGCGCTGAGCAGGCCGGCCAGGGGCCGGGCCGCGGCGCCGTGCTGACTGCGCCCTGTGCCGTGCGGGCCCGTCCCCCGGGGTGTGTGCGCGGCCCGGCCCTGAGGTCTGCGAGGTCTGCGACGGCCCGCGCCGCCGGGGCAGGGCACATACCCGTGCCGTCGTAGCCGCTCCGGGACGACTTCATGGCCCGCGCCCGGCTAGTCGTCGTACACC
Organism: Streptomyces sp. NBC_00557; assembly: GCF_036345995.1. Classification (NCBI taxonomy): domain Bacteria; kingdom Bacillati; phylum Actinomycetota; class Actinomycetes; order Kitasatosporales; family Streptomycetaceae; genus Streptomyces; species Streptomyces sp. NBC_00557. Next base: position 3,722,153 of record NZ_CP107796.1, on the reverse strand, counting down.
GGTGCGACACCCTGGCGCGCACGGTGGCGCCCGGCGTGAGGCCGCCCGCGCGCGCCGGAGGCATGCGCCCCGAGACACCGGCGCACACCGCCGGTCCGCGCCCCCGAGACGGCGGCGCGGACCGGCGGCCTGCGCCCTGAGACGCCGGCGCCCGGAAAACGGCCGGAAAAATATGGCGCCGCGCCCACTCGGGGAGTTTTTCGCCTCTGTGTTCGATATCACGGTGGCTCTCCGTTCACCCTGATGTGGCCCGCGCGTCGCCCGCCCGTGCCAGTCTCGCGGAGCGGGCAGGGCCGGACGGCGAGGAAGGGCGGGCGGGGGATGGACAGCGGGCCGGCGATCTTCACGGGAACGGTGTTCGCCCTGTTCGGAGGCGCTTTGCTGGCCTGGACCGGCACCCGCCTCAGGCGCCGGGAGCCGGTGGCCCTCGGTGTGAACCACATCGCATCGGCGGCGCTCGCGAGCGTGGCCGGGGCCGGCGCGCTGGCCCTCGGCGTGTACTGCCTCACGCGGCTCTGACATCGGCGGGCGCATGATGGCGCCCGTGCGGCGAGAGTAAGGGGAGCGCCACGCTCCGGACATGCCGCGCGTGGGTACCCGGCAGTCCGGGCGGCAGGAATGCCGGTAGTCGGGTTACCGTTCGAGTGGCCGTTGTGGGCTTTTCCCGTTTGACACGGGGGCGGGATGTACCGTCACACTCCGCAGCGTCACACGTGCCAGCAGTACGCCGCGACCCCGGGACCAAGGCCTGGGGAGGCCCAAGCGTCGACCGGAGAGAAGAGCGAAGTTGTCCCCGACCAGCGAGACCGCACAGGGCGGCCGCCGACTCGTCATCGTCGAGTCGCCTGCCAAGGCGAAGACGATCAAGGGCTACCTCGGCCCCGGCTATGTAGTCGAGGCGAGCGTCGGGCACATCCGCGACCTTCCCAACGGCGCCGCGGAGGTGCCGGAGAAGTACACCGGCGACGTCCGCCGCCTCGGTGTGGACGTAGACCATGACTTCCAGCCGATCTATGTGATCAACGCTGACAAGAAGGCGCAGGTCAAGAAGCTCAAGGATCTGCTGAAGGACTCCGACGAGCTGTTCCTCGCCACCGATGAGGACCGGGAGGGCGAGGCGATCGCCTGGCACCTCCAGGAGGTCCTCAAGCCGAAGATCCCGGTCAAGCGGATGGTCTTCCACGAGATCACCAAGGACGCGATCCGCGAGGCCGTCGCCAACCCGCGCCAGCTCAACAAGAAGCTGGTCGACGCCCAGGAGACCCGCCGCATCCTCGACCGCCTCTACGGCTACGAGGTCTCGCCGGTCCTGTGGAAGAAGGTCATGCCCCGGCTGTCGGCCGGCCGTGTCCAGTCCGTCGCCACACGACTCGTGGTCGAGCGGGAACGCGAGCGCATCGCCTTCCGTTCCGCCGAGTACTGGGACCTGACGGGCACCTTCGCGACCGGCCGCGCGGGAGACCCGTCGGATCCGTCGTCGCTGGTCGCCCGCCTGCAGACCGTCGACGGCAGGCGGGTCGCGCAGGGCCGCGACTTCGACTCCCTGGGACAGCTGAAGAGCGAGAACACCCTCCACCTCGACGAGGCGACCGCCCGCGCCCTCGCCGCCGCGCTGGAGAACACCCGCTTCTCCGTGCGCTCCGTCGAGTCCAAGCCGTACCGCCGCTCGCCGTACGCCCCCTTCCGCACGACGACGCTGCAGCAGGAGGCCAGCCGCAAGCTCGGCTTCGGCGCGAAGGCGACCATGCAGATCGCGCAGAAGCTGTACGAGAACGGCTACATCACGTACATGCGTACGGACTCCACGACGCTGAGCGACACGGCGATCGCGGCGGCCCGCGCGCAGGTCACCCAGCTCTACGGCGCCGACTACCTCCCGCCGCAGCCGCGCACGTACGCCGCCAAGGTCAAGAACGCGCAGGAGGCCCACGAGGCGATCCGGCCCTCGGGCGATCGCTTCCGCACCCCCGCCGAGACCGGCCTGACCGGCGACCAGTTCAAGTTGTACGAGCTGATCTGGAAGCGGACCGTCGCCTCCCAGATGAAGGACGCGACCGGCAACAGCGTGACCGTGAGGATCGGCGGCACCGCCGCCGACGGCCGGGACGTCGAGTTCAGCGCGTCCGGCAAGACGATCACCTTCCACGGCTTCCTGAAGGCCTACGTCGAGGGCGCCGACGACCCGAACGCCGAGCTGGACGACCGCGAGCGCCGGCTGCCGCAGGTCGCCGAGGGCGACGCGCTGTCCGCCGAGGAGATCACGGCCGACGGCCACGCCACCAAGCCCCCGGCCCGCTACACCGAGGCCTCCCTGGTCAAGGAGCTGGAAGAGCGCGAGATCGGCCGCCCGTCGACGTACGCGTCGATCATCGGCACGATCCTCGACCGCGGCTACGTCTTCAAGAAGGGCACGGCCCTGGTGCCGTCCTTCCTGTCCTTCGCCGTGGTCAACCTCCTGGAGAAGCACTTCGGGCGGCTCGTCGACTACGACTTCACCGCCAAGATGGAGGACGACCTCGACCGCATCGCCGCCGGTCAGGCCCAGGCCGTGCCGTGGCTGAAGCGCTTCTACTTCGGTGAGGGGCACAACGGCGTCGGTGACGCCGCCGAGGCCGGCAACGGCGACGGGGACCACCTCGGCGGTCTCAAGGAGCTGGTGACCGACCTGGGCGCGATCGACGCCCGCGAGGTGTCGTCGTTCCCGGTGGGCAACGACATCGTGCTCCGGGTGGGCCGTTTCGGTCCCTACATCGAGCGCGGCGAGAAGGACACCGAGGAGCACCAGCGCGCCGACATCCCGGCCGACCTGGCGCCGGACGAGCTGACCGTCGAGCTGGCCGAGAAGCTGCTGGCCGAGCCCAGCGGCGACCGGGAGCTGGGCACCGACCCGGCCACCGGCCACACGATCGTCGCCAAGAAGGGCCGCTACGGCCCCTACGTCACCGAGGTCCTCCCCGAAGGCACCCCGAAGACCGGCAAGAACGCGGTCAAGCCGCGCACGGCGTCGCTGTTCAAGTCGATGTCGCTCGACACGGTGACGCTCGACGACGCCCTGAAGCTGATGTCGCTGCCGCGCGTCGTCGGTACCGACGCCGACGGGCAGGAGATCACCGCGCAGAACGGCCGCTACGGCCCCTACCTGAAGAAGGGCACGGACTCGCGCTCGCTGCAGTCCGAGGACCAGCTCTTCACGATCACGCTGGAGGAGGCGCAGGCGATCTACGCCCAGCCCAAGCAGCGCGGTCGGGCCGCCGCCAAGCCGCCGCTGAAGGAGCTGGGCGAGGACCCGGTCTCCGGCAAGCCGGTCGTGGTCAAGGACGGCCGCTTCGGTCCGTACGTCACCGACGGCGAGACCAACGCGACCCTGCGCTCCGGCGACAGCGTGGAGACGATCACCCCCGAGCGCGGCTTCGAACTGCTCGCCGAGAAGCGCGCGAAGGCCCCCGCCAAGAAGACGGCGAAGAAGGCCGCCACCAAGGCCACGGCCAAGAAGGCGGCCCCGGCCAAGAAGACCGCCGCCAAGAAGACGGCGGCGAAGAAGACGACGACGAGCGCTGCCGCGAAGAAGACGGCGGCCAAGAAGACGACCGCCAAGAAGGCGACGGCTGCCAAGGCCACGGCTTCCGGCTCCGAGGACTGACGCCGCCGAGCCGCCGACTCCTGGTTTCTCAGGGGTCGGCGGCCTCCTGCCACCGAGGGGGCGGACGAGGCCGGCTTCAGGGGGCGCACAAGGCCGGCACGCGCTCCGGACGGCGACAGGGGGCCGTGGTCGCACCACTTCCGCTTCGCAAGTGAACGCCTCGGCATCACTTTGGTGTCGGGGCGTGCGCATGCCAGGAGAGGCGGGTGTGGTGTCGGCGGCTGCGGATAGGCTGAACGCATGACGCGAGCCGAGCAGCCAACGGCCCCCACCACAGCTCCGGACGACGCCCTGGTCGCGGACTCCCGCGAGCGCGCCGTCCGTTCCCTGCTGCGCCGACCTCAGCTGAGGCGCTTGTGGAGCGCACAGCTGGTCAGCAGTGTCGGCGACACCCTCGCACTCCTCGTCCTGGTCCTCCTGGTCCTCCAGGCGGCGATCGCCCAGGGCGCCTTCGGAGGCGGATACCGGGGAGTCGCGTTCGCAGTGGCGACGGTCTTCGCGGCGCGCGTCCTCGCCGCACTGCTCTTCGGCGCGGTCCTCCTCGGCCCCCTGAGCTCGCTCACCGCCCAGGAGGGCCCGCTCGACCGCCGCTGGACCATGGTCGGCGCCGACGGCGTGCGCGCCGCCCTGCTGATCGTCGCCCCCCTGTGGATCGACTGGACCCGGGACAACGCACCGGCCGTCCTCCTCGTCACCGCCTTCGTCACCGGCGTCGCCGAGCGCCTGTGGACGGTGTGCCGGGAGAGCGCGGCCCCGGCCCTGCTGCCCGGCCCGCCCCCGGAGGGGGCCACCGTACGGCCGCTTCCCGACCACATGGACGCCCTGCGCCGCCTCTCGCTGCGCACCGGATTCGCCGCCGTCCCGCTGGCCGCCGCCGCGCTCGTCGTCGCCGGCCTGCTGAACAATCTCCTGGGCACCGGGGTGGCCTGGTTCGACCAGCACCACGCGGCCCTCGGGTCGTATGTGGCGGCCGGACTGTTCGCGGCCTCCCTGTCCCTGCTGACCTTCCTCGAACTGCCCGCGGTGCGCACCCCCCGCGCGCGGTCCCCGCTGGAGGGCCTGCGCCGCCCGCGCACCGGCACCGGCGTGGACAAGGGCCGCACGGGCGCGATCCCGCTGCTCGTCCCGGCCTGCGCCGCCGTGGCCGGGGCCATCGCGGCGGCCGTCTCGGTGTGCGTGCTGCACGCCACCGACCTGGGCGGCGGCCCGGTCCTGTACGGCCTGCTGGTGCTGGGCCTGACCGGCGGCGTCGCCGTCGGCATCCGCACCGCCCCCGCCGTGCTGCCCTCGCTCTCGCGCCGCCGGCTGCTCGCCCTGGCCATCGCCTTCACCGGCATCGCCCTGCTGGCCGCCGGGCTGGTCCCGGACGTCACCACGGTCCTGCTGATCGTCGCCCTGGCCGGCGTCGGCGCGGGCGTGGCCGCCAACACCGGGCACGCCCTGCTCGACCAGGAGACCGAGGACTACCGCCGGGCCCGTGTCACCGAGCACCTGCACGCGGTCGTCCGGGTCTTCATAGCGCTCGGCGCCCTGATCGCGCCCGTCGTCGCCGGGCTCATCGGCCGGCACCGGCTGCAGGACGGCAGGTTCGTCTTCGCGCACGGCGGCGCCTCCTTCACCCTGATGCTCGTCGGCGCGCTGCTGCTGCCCGTGGCCGTGCTGGTGCTCGCCAAGGTCGACGACCGCTCCGGCATCCCGCTGCGCCAGGACCTGAAGGACGCGCTGCTCGGCGGCGACGACCCGGTCGAGGCACCGGCGACGAACGGTTTCTTCATCGCCCTGGAGGGCGGCGACGGCGCCGGCAAGTCCACCCAGGCCGAGGCACTCGCCGAGTGGATCCGCGCCAAGGGCCACGAGGTCGTGCTCACCCGCGAGCCGGGGGCCACCCCCGTCGGCAAGCGGCTGCGCTCGATCCTGCTGGACGTGTCCTCGGCGGGCTTGTCCCACCGCGCGGAGGCACTGCTGTACGCCGCCGACCGCGCCGAGCACGTCGACACCGTCGTACGGCCCGCCCTGGAGCGCGGCGCGGTGGTGATCTCGGACCGCTACATCGACTCGTCCGTCGCCTACCAGGGCGCTGGCCGCGACCTGTCCCCGACCGAGATCGCCCGCATCAACCGCTGGGCGACCAACGGGCTCGTCCCGAACCTGACCGTCCTGCTGGACGTCTCCCCGGAGACGGCCCGCGAGCGGTTCACCGAGGCGCCGGACCGTCTGGAGTCGGAGCCGGCGGAGTTCCACGCGCGCGTGCGGTCCGGATTCCTCACGCTGGCCGCCGCCGACCCCGGCCGCTACCTGGTCGTGGACGCGGGCCAGGAGGCCGAGGCCGTCACGACCGTCATCCGGCACCGGCTGGACACCCTGCTCCCGCTGTCCGAGGCCGAGATCAAGGCCCAGGAGGAGGCGCGGCGCAAGGCCGAGGAGGAGGCCCGCCGCAAGGCCGAGGAAGAGGCCGCGCGCAAGGCCGAGGAGGAGCGCCTGGAGCGCGAGCGCCAGGAGGCGCTGGCCCGGCTGCGCGCCGAGGAGGAGGAACGCAAGCGCCGCGAGCTGGAGGAGGCGCAGCGCCGCGAGGCCGAACGGCAGGCCGAGGAGGCCCGGCAGCGGGCGGCGGAGGCGGCCCGGCGCGCGGAGGAGGAGCGGCAGCGGCTGCTCGCCGAGGAGAAGGCCCGCGCCGAGGAGGAGGCCCGCCGCAGGGCCGAGGAGGAACGGCGCCGCAAGCAGGCCGAGGAGGAGGCCCGGCTGCGCGCCGAGGAGGAGGCCCGCCAGGCCAGGCTGCGCGCCGAGGAGGAGGCACGGCGGCTGGAGGCGCAGCGCAAGGCCGAGGAGGCGCTGCTGCGCGCCGAGGAGGCCCGCAGGCAGGCGGCCGAGGCAGCGGCGGCGGCCGACACGGCGGCCCGCCGTTCCACGGCACCCCTGCCGCCCGCGCCGGGCGTGTTCCCGGACGCGGCGACGGTCCCGACGCCGGTGGTGTCGCCGGGCTCCGACGACCCTGCGGGGCGCGGCGCGGGCACGGACGAGACGACGGTGCTGCGTCCCGTGCGGGACGAGGCCGACCAGCCCGAGGGCGCCCGGGACCGCCGGGCCGCCCAGGCGCGCGAGTCCGGCGCCGACCCCGAGGTGACGGCCGAGCTGCCGCAGCCGCAGGTCCCGGGCGCGGCGGACGAGACCGCGGTGCTGCCGCCGGTCGTTCCGGGTGCGGCGGACGAGACCGCGGTGCTGCCGCCGGTGACCCCGGGTGCGGCGGACGAGACGGCCGTACTGCCGCCGGTGGTCCCGGGTGCGGCGGACGAGACGGCCGTACTGCCGCCCGTGCGGAGTGACGACCCGGCGGGCCGGGTGCCTCCCGGCTTCTTCCGGGACGAGCGGTCCGCCGCGGGTCCCGACGGCTCCGAGGACCGTACACGCGAGATGCCGCAGATCGACGCCGACGGCGCCCCGCGCCGCCGGCCGCGCCCCGACTGGGCCGAGGAGACCCCGCTGGACGACCTGCCGTCGCTCGCGGACGAACTGCTGGGGTCGTACGACGAGCGCGAGCACGGCGACCAGGACGAGGAGCAGGGCCGCAAGGGCCGCGGCCGGGGCCGGCGCGGCTGACGCCACCGGATCCGCGACGTCCGCCGGACCCTCTGGCTCACGTCCGCCAGACCCTCTGGCCCTCGTCCGTCGAACCCGGTGCCAGGCCCCCGTTGTCAGTGCCCACCCGCACAATGGATCCCGGAACGCGGAGTGTGACGGAAGGGCGGCGTGACCCATGACGGTGTGGGACGACCTCGTCGGGCAGGAGAAGGTGAGCGCGGTGCTCGACGCGGCCGCGCGGGACGCCGACGCCCTCGTCACGGCCGCCGCCGCCGACGAGCCGCTGCCCGAGGCGTCGCGGATGACGCACGCCTGGCTGTTCACGGGCCCGCCCGGCGCGGGCCGGAACCAGGCGGCCAGGGCCTTCGCCGCGGCCCTGCAGTGCGTGAGCCCCGACCGCGCCCTCGGCGGCGCCCCCGGCTGCGGCTTCTGCGACGGCTGCCACACCGCGCTGCTCGGCACCCACGCGGACGTCACCTCGGTGGCCGCGGTCGGCTCCGAGATCCTGGTGAAGGACATGCGGGACACGGTCCGCAAGTCGTTCACCGCCCCGGCGAACGGCCGCTGGCAGATCATCCTGGTCGAGGACGCCGAGCGGCTGAACGAGAAGTCGGCCAACGCCGTCCTGAAGGCGGTGGAGGAGCCCGCACCCCGCACGGTCTGGCTGCTGTGCGCCCCCTCCATCGAGGACGTCCTGCCCACCATCCGCTCCCGCTGCCGCCACCTGAACCTGCGCACGCCGTCCGTGGACGCGGTCGCCGACATGCTGATGCGGCGCGACGGCATCGAGCCCGAGGTGGCGGTGGCCGTCGCCCGCGCCACCCAGGGGCACGTCGACCGCGCCCGGCGCCTGGCCACGGACCCGGCGGCCCGCGAGCGCCGCGCGGCCGTGCTGAAGCTGCCCCTGCGGCTCGACGAGGTCGGCGCCTGCCTGAAGGCCGCCCAGGAGCTGGTCGACGCGGCCGCCGAGGACGCCAAGCAGCTCGCCGAGGAGATGGACGGCAAGGAGGCCGAGGAGCTGAAGGCGGCGCTCGGCGCGGCCCAGGGCGGCCGGCTGCCGCGCGGCACGGCGGGGGTGATGAAGGACCTCGAGGACATGCAGAAGCGCCGCAGAACGCGCACGCAGCGCGACAGCCTCGACGTCGCCCTCGGCGACCTCACCGCCTTCTACCGCGACGTCCTCGCCCTGCAGCTGGGCTCCCGCGTGGCGATCGCCAACGAGGACGCGCAGGACGCCCTGGACCGGCTGGCGCGCGGCAGCACTCCGGAATCGACGCTCCGCCGCATCGAGGCGATCGCGGCCTGCCGGGAGGCCCTGGACCGCAACGTGGCCCCGCTGCTGGCGGTCGAGGCGATGACGATGGCGCTGCGGGCGGGCTGAGACGCCACGCCGGGAGACCGGCCGGCGCCGTCGCCGTGCCGAGCCGGGGGTGTCCCCCGTACGAGGCGACAATTCCCACGCACCGCATCCGGTGCATCGCGGAGCGTTACGCTCGCCTGATGCACACCAGGCCATCCCTCCGCCGGACCCGGGGCATCCGTACCCGGACGGCCCGCCTCACGGCCACCCTGTTCACGGCCGCCGCCCTGCTCCTGTCCGCCTGCTCCGCCGGGAGCTCGACCTCGGCCGGCGGGACGGTGGACGCCGCGCTGGCCGCGCTGCCGCGCGCGACACCGTCGGCGCTGTCGCCGTACTACACGCAGACACTGCACTGGCGTGCCTGCGGTGTCTCCGGTTTCCAGTGCGCGACGATGAAGGCCCCGCTCGACTACGCCAGGCCCGGTGCGGGAGACGTCCGGCTCGCCGTCGCCCGCAAGAAGGCAGCCGGCAAGGGCAGGCCGCTCGGTTCGCTGCTGGTCAACCCGGGCGGTCCCGGCGGCTCGGCGATCGCCTACCTGCAGAGTTACGCCGGTGCCGGCTATCCGGCCGACGTCCGCGCCCACTACGACATGGTCGCCATGGACCCGCGGGGCGTCGCCCGCAGCGAGCCCGTCGAATGCCTGGACGGCCGCCGCATGGACGCGTACGCGCAGACCGACCTGACGCCCGACAACGCGAAGGAGCGGGCGGCGCTGGTCACGGCGGACAGGACGTTCGCCGAGAGCTGCGGGGCGCACTCGGCGCGCCTGCTGCGGCACGTCTCCACCGTCGAGGCGGCGCGGGACATGGACATCCTGCGGGCGGTGCTGGGCGATCCGAAACTGAACTACGTGGGAGCGTCGTACGGCACGTTCCTCGGGGCGACGTACGCGGGCCTGTTCCCCGGCCGGGTCGGCCGGATGGTGCTGGACGGCGCGATGGACCCGGCGCTGGACGCCCGGCGGATGAACCTGGACCAGACCGCCGGCTTCGAGACCGCCTTCCAGGCGTTCGCGAAGGACTGCGTACGGCACGCCGACTGCCCGCTCGGCACCGCCGGCACGACCCCCGCACAGGTCGGCGGCCACCTGGAGGCGTTCTTCCGGAAGCTCGACGCGCACCCCATCCCGGCGGGCGATCCGGACGGCCGCAAGCTGGGCGAGGCTCTGGCCACGACCGGAGTGATCGCGGCGATGTACGACCAGGGCACCTGGCAGCAGCTGCGCGAGGCCCTGACCTCGGCGATGAAGGGCAACGACGGCGCGGGCCTGCTCGCGCTCTCCGACAGCTACTACGAACGCGACGCCGGCGGTCACTACAGCAACCTGATGATGGCCAACGCCGCCGTGAACTGCCTGGACCTGCCGCCGGCCTTCACCGGCCCCGAACAGGTCGAGCAGGCGCTGCCGGCCTTCGAGAAGGCGTCCCCGGTCTTCGGCGAGGTCCTGGCCTGGTCCTCGCTGAACTGCGCGTACTGGCCGGTGAAGGCCACGGGCGAGCCGCACCGCATCGAGGCGCAGGGCGCGGCGCCGATCGTGGTGGTCGGCACCACCCGCGACCCGGCGACCCCGTACCGCTGGGCCCTCTCCCTGGCCCGCCAGCTCTCCTCGGGCCGCCTGCTGACCTACGCCGGCGACGGCCACACCGCCTTCGGCCGCGGCAGCACCTGCATCGACTCGGCGATCCGCGCCTACTTGCTGCGAGGCACCCCGCCACCCGCCGGAAAGCGCTGCTCATAGCCCCGCCGCCGACCCCGGAGCCACGCGCTCCGGGGCCGGTACGAAGCACCCCGGGAAACTGTGTAGACTTACCGACGTTGCCGATCGCACCATGGTGCGGGCAGCACGCCGCTTTAGCTCAGATGGCCAGAGCAACGCACTCGTAATGCGTAGGTCTCGGGTTCGAATCCCGAAAGCGGCTCCACTGAAGCCCAGCTCGGAAAGTCTCTGAGCTGGGCTTTCTCGTTCAGTGGACGCGGCACGAAGTGGTCTCCCCCACGGCGCATCGCATCCCCTCTTCCAGCCCATCACCCGCGATGACGTCCGGGATCCGCTCTTCCAGCGGTCGCCGGTCGACTCGGGCGCCGGCTCGCACCACGCGCCATCGCCCGCCGGGAATCGGCTCGGCGGCGACGTACGGGAGGGCAGAGCCGGGCACCGCCGCCTGTCCGGCCGTCCGGTCCGCCCTCCGACCAGCGCTTTACCCGTGTGGCCACTGCCTTCACAGATGCCGCGGCCTGCCGCTACTGTTTCGCCGCTGCCGTGCGGACGATCACGACGCCGTCCGTTCACCTTGGGGGAGGGGCACGGCGGCCATTCATTCACTTGTGGGGGCACATGAACATGCTTACGCGCCGCATACTTGCGGCGCTCACCGGCGCCGCCGCGCTCGCGGCGGGGCTCGTCGCCACGCTTCCGGGTCCGGCGGCGGCCGTCCAGAGCAGCGGGCAGGCCGGAGACGGGAAGCTGCTGTACACGGACGTCGGCGGCTGGATGCACTTCATCAACACCGACGGGTCCTGGCAGTCCCAGTTCAGCACGTCCGGAAACCAGGGCGCCTGGTCCGCCGACGGCAGTCAGGTCGCGTTCGTGAACGGCGACTACATCGGCACGGCATGGGCCGATTCCGAGGACATCGGCATCCGTATCCCCATGCCGTCGGGCAGCGGCTGGCATCCGCACGATCCGACCTTCTGGTACGGCGGCGGTGACATCGTCTTCACGGCCGGCGGCCGGCTGCGACTGACCGCCGCCGACGGCACCCGCACGCCCAAGGCCCTGTTCGGCACCGATGCCGACGGCTGCGACTCCCAGCCGAGCGGCGCGGTGAACGGCATGCTCGCCTTCGTACGGACGGGGACGAGCTGCGCCACCGCCGGCACCCCGGCCGTCTGGGTCTACAACGGCCGTTCCGGCGCGTTCACCAAGGTGGCCGACGACGCGAGCGAGCCGAGCATCTCCCCCGACGGCAGGTCGGTGGCCTTCACGCGACGGATCGACGGTCACAAGCAGCTCTTCACGGTGAGGACCGACGGCACCGGGGTGACCCAGCTCACCACGGACGCGACCGACCACAACCGTCCCGCCTGGTCGCCACAGGGCGACCGGATCGCGTACGACATCTACGTCTCCGGCAACCCGGACGTCCCCCAGGGCCCGCAGGTCTGGATCCACGACCTCGGCACGGCCACGGAGACGCAGGTGCCCATGGCCGATGGCACCAACGTCGCCTGGCAGCCGCTCCGTGACAACGCGATCTCCCGTGTCTGGGGCTCCGACTCCTACGACACGAACATCGCCGCGTCCAAGTGGACCTGGAACACCGTCGGTACGAGCACTCCCGGCCTGGAGAACGCCAAGGCGGCCGTGCTCATCAGCAAGTCCGACTCGGCGTACGCCACGACCGCGACATCGCTGGCCGGCAAGAAGCGGGGGCCGGTGCTCATGACCTCCGGCACAGGCCTGGACTCCCCGGTGCAGACGGAGCTCAAGCGCATGCTGCCGAAGGGGAAGACGGTCTACCTGATCGGCGGGAGCACCATCCTCAACAGCACGGTGGCGTCCAAGGTGACCTCGCTCGGATACGTGGCCAAGCGGCTGTCCGGCACCTCGCGCTGCTCCACCTCCGTGGCCGTGGCCAAGACCGTCACCAGCACGCCGAAGTACGTCTTCGTGGCAACCGGCACCGACTACCACAACGCCCTGGCCGCGAGCTCCGCCGCCGGTTCCATGGGCGGCTCCGGAACCGCGACCCTCGTGCTGACCGACGGTACGACCATGACGTCGTCGGTCTACGGGTACCTCAACAAGTACAGTCCCAGCACGACGAAGATCATCACGGTGGGGACCGACGCCGAGTCGGCGCTGGCCAAGGCCTACAACGCCGGCAAGATGCCGAACTGGCCCAGCAAGTACAGCTATTACCGGGTCGCCGGCGGCACCCCGCAGTCGAACGCCATGCAGCTCGCCGACCTGTGGTGGTCGCTGCCCTCGAACGCCGCGGTGGCCTCCGTGGGCAGCTGGCGCGGCGGCGTCTCCGCGTCGTCGGCGATGACCACGTACGGTCCGCTGCTGTGGACCGACACCACCTCGCTGTCGTACGACACCAAGCGGTACCTGATGCGCATGTCGTCGAGCATGTACCACGTGGCCGTCTTCGGCGGCACGGGATCGGTCGACGCGTCCGTCATTCCCAAGATCGGTGCGGCCATCGGAGTGGGCACCCACTACGTCTACACGCCGTACTACAAGGGCGTGGTGCCACAGACCACGGCTGCTCAGCCGCTGTCCGCCGGCAGCTACAAGCCCGCCGCAAGCCCGGACCTGGCCCCTCTCCGGGTGACGATCAAGAGGTGACTGCCGCGCCTGGGTCGCCGACGGCGGCGGCCCAGGCCGCCGGCAGGGCCTGCGGGAGCTCCTCGGCGGTGCGGGCAGGCCCTGGGGTCGGGCTCGTCCGGCGCAGGCAAAGCACCGCAAAAAGGATGCAAAGCGGATCGGTTCCCGAGCAACGGCCGTAGGTGAGGCAACATCTTGGTGAACGGCGGGCGCCGCGCGGTCAGGGCGCGGTGCCGCCGTCGGCCGGATGGGGTGAGGTTACGTGGTGGAGCCGAGGATCGCCGTCGCCGTGGTGACCATGGGGAATCGGCCCGCCGAGGTCGACGCCCTGCTGGAGTCCGTGGCCAAGCAGGACCTCGCCCCCGCCCGCATCGTGATCGTCGGCAACGGCTGCCGGCTGCCCGAGTTCGCCCGCCGGCTCTCCCTGCCCGGCGAGGTCACCACCATCGACGTCGAGGAGAACCTCGGCTGTCCGGGCGGCCGCAACGTCGCGCTCGCCCGGCTGCGGGAGTACGGCGACGTGGACGTCGTGGTGGAACTGGACGACGACGGCCTGCTCGTCGACGCCGATGTGCTGAGCCGGGTACGGGACCTGTACGCCGCCGACCCCCGCCTCGGCATCGTCGGCTTCCGCATCGCCGACGAGCACGGCGAGACCCAGCAGCGGCACGTGCCCCGCGTCGGCGACTCCGACCCGATGCGCGGCGGTTACGTCACCGGCTTCCTCGGCGGCGGGCACGCCCTGAGCATGGCGATGCTGGCGGAGACCGGGGACTGGCCCGCCGAGTTCTTCTTCGCGCACGAGGAGACCGACCTCGCCTGGCGCGCCGTCGACGCCGGCTGGAAGATCCTCTACGCACCGGAGCTGCTCCTCCAGCACCCCAAGACCTCACCGGCCCGGCACGCCATCTACTACCGCGTCAACGCCCGCAACCGCGTCTGGCTCGTCCGGCGCCGGCTGCCGTGGCCGCTCGTCCCCGTGCACCTCGGGGTGTGGACGCTGCTCACGCTCGCCCGCACACGTTCGCCGGCCGGGCTCAAAGCCTGGTTCGGCGGGTTCGTGGAAGGACTCCGCGAACCGGCGGGCGAACGCCGCCCCATGCGCTGGCGAACGGTGTGGCGGCTGACCAGGCTGGGGCGTCCGCCGGTGATCTGAGGCGGGGACGCCTGCCGGGCCGGGAGGGGTTCGCGAGAGGGGCACGCCGGTGGATGATGCCCGGCGCAGAGTGGGCGAAGCCGGCGGGAGAAGGGAACGGGACGCGGGGCCCCGGGCGTTCACCTCCGCCGACCGGGGCCCCTTGCGTCCCCGGACCCGGACTGCGGCGACACTCCCCCGAGTTACGCGTCATACGCGCGCGCCGTAGATCCAGATCCGATGGAAATGATCTGATCAGGACGCGCCAACGGATCGCTAACATGTGGCCAACGGTTTGCCGTAGGCTGACGGACCCCCTGGCTGGAATTCGTCAGCGGTCTGTCGGAACGGGCCCGTGGCAGGCTGATCCCTGCCTCGTCCGGCCGGCAGACGGTGGCGCGAAACAGCCCTGTGCAGGGCGGAATTGCGTCAGACAGGCGGGCGAGGGTCCGTCGCGGAGCGCGGCCGGCCCCGGCAGCGTGCAAAGGCAGTCGGCGGAAAGGCGGTCGGCGGGAAGGCAGTGGAGCGCGAGATGCGGCGGTGCGAGCTGCGGTTCGGGCTGCTGGGGCCGCCCGTCCTGTACGACCGACCGCCGTTCGGGATCTCGTGCAACAGCTCCGACGCCCATTCCGGCGACCCGGCTGCCGCCGGTACCCGTACCCGCACGTCCGCCTCCGCCGCCCTCGCGACGCCGCGCCAAGTCCCGGACGACACCTTCGACAACGGCGTTCGCGCCATCGGCAGTCCCAAGGTGCGCGCCCTGCTCGCCGCGCTGTTGCTGGAACCGGGCCGCGTGGTGTCGGTGGAGTCGCTGAAGGACGCCCTGTGGGGCGGGGCGCCGCCCGTGTCCGCACAGGCGTCCCTGCACAACCACGTCACCCGGCTGCGCCGCCTCCTGGACGACCCCGACCGGCTCAGGGCCGTCCCGCCGGGGTACCTCCTGCGCGTCGACCAGGGCGAGTTGGACGTGCACGTCTTCGACGCCCGGGTCGCCGAGGCGCGTGCCGCCCACGCCCGCGGAGACTGGCCCGGTGTCGTACGGGCCTGTGCTGCCGCACTCGCGCTCTGGCGCGGCACCCCGCTCAGCGGGCTGCCGGCCGACCTCGGCGGTTATGCCCTGGTGCAGCGCCTCCAGGAGGCGCGCCGGCTGCTGCTGGAATGGCGCTACGACGCCGAACTCGCCCTCGGCGGCTCACGGTTGGCCGGCATCGTGCCGGAACTCGCGGCGCTGGTCGCCG
Source organism: Streptomyces sp. NBC_00557 (assembly GCF_036345995.1). NCBI lineage: Bacteria > Bacillati > Actinomycetota > Actinomycetes > Kitasatosporales > Streptomycetaceae > Streptomyces > Streptomyces sp. NBC_00557. The sequence continues at coordinate 3,706,870 of NZ_CP107796.1, read as the reverse complement.
AGTACCCGCTGCGCGAGGCCTACCACCGCCAGCTCATGCTCGCGCTGCACCGCACCGGCCGCCACGCCGAGGCCCTCGCCGTCCACCGCGATCTGCGCGCCCGCCTGATCGAGGAACTCGGCGTCGAGCCCGGCCCCGCGGTCCGCGAGGCGCACGTCGAGGTGCTGCGAGGGAGCGACGAGGGCGGACAGCGGGCGGAGGAGGAACGCGACAGCCGTCAGGCGGGCGCCGTACACCAACAGGTCGGCGCGGCCGATGACTTGGGCGGCACGGAGGAGCCGGCGGAAACCCCGTCCGGGCGGGAGGACGGCGTCCCGTCGGACACCCGGCCGGCTCCGCGACCCGCCCAACTCCCGCCACCGCCCGCGCACTTCACCGGGCGCGTCGACGTACGCCGGGCACTGCGGCAGGCGCTCACCGAGCCGGCCGCCCCGGCACCCGCCGTCGCCGTGCTCAGCGGCATGGCGGGCGTCGGCAAGAGCGCACTCGCGCTGCACGTCGCACATGAGCTGCGGGAACGTTTCACCGATGGGCAGTTGTACGTCAACCTGCACGGCGCCACGCCGGGCATGACCCCGCTCACCTCCGTCCAGGCGCTCGCCGCGCTGCTCCGGGACCTCGGCGTCGCGCCGCGCAGCATCCCCGAACACCCGGACGCGGCGGCCGCGTTGCTCCGCTCGCTGCTCGCCCCCGCCCGTGTGCTGCTGGTACTGGACGACGCGGCGACCGCGGCCCAGGTACGGCCTCTGCTGCCGGCCGGACCCGGCTGCGCGGTGATCGTCACCAGCCGCTCGCCGCTGACCGCACTCGACGGCGCCCGACGCTTCCCGCTCGGCCCGCTGACCGGCGAGGACAGCGCGGCACTGCTGCGCGCGGTGAGCGGACGCGAGGGGCTGGACGCCGGTCACGCGCTGGTCGAGCTGACCGGCCGGCTGCCGCTGGCGCTGCGTGTCGTGGCCGCCAGGCTCGCCGCCCGCCGCGCCCTCACCCCGGACGTGCTCGCGGGCCAACTCGCCGAGACCGGCGGGCGCTTGCGCCACCTCGAGTACGACGACCTGAGCGTCCGGCGTTCCCTGGCCGTCGCCCACGACGCGCTCGCCGCCGCCCAGCGTGAGGCGGACCGGGACGCGGCCCTCGCCCTGCGCCGCATCGGCGCGCTCGACCTGCCGACCTACGGCGCCCCCCTGATCGCCCGCCTCACCGGCATCGACGAACGCCGCGCCGAAGCCGCCCTGGACCGCCTGGTCGACGTCGCCCTCCTGGAGGAGACCACCTACGGCCGCTACGCCCCCCACGACCTGGTCCGCGACTTCGCCCGCGAACTGGCGGACGCGGACGCGGGGGAGGAGGAGAAGGGCCGAAGGGAGCCCGGGGCTTCGCTCGGTACCGGGTCCGGCGCGGTGTCCGGCACGAGGACGGATGCGTCGGTCGGTACCGGGTCCGGCGCGGTGTCCGGCACGAGGCCGGATGCGTCGGTCGGTACCGGGTCCGGCGCGGTGTCCGGCACGAGGCCGGATGCGTCGGTCGGTACCGGGTCCGGCACGGTGTCCAGCGCGGGCGCGGATGCGTCGGTCGGTACAGGGTCCGGCACGGGGGCGGGGGCGCTGCCCGGTACGGAGTCCGGAGCCGTGTCCGGCACCGCCCCCGGCGTCGGGTCGTGCTCCGGCTCGTGTCCGGATCAGGCCGTCCGAGCCGCGCACGCCGCCACGACTGCCTCCACCGCCGTGTCCACGCCGCCTGCCGCACCCGCCACCGGAGCAGCGTCCGCGCGCACCGCTGTGGCCGGTTCCGCAGCCGCACCCGACCCGCCCGCGATCCCCGCTCAGGAGCACGGTCACCCTCGGGAGCACGGTCCCGCTCCCGACCACGGTCGCGCTCCCGGTCACGGTCCCGCATCCGCGCCCGACCTCACCGCTCTCCGCTGGTACGCCGCCGTCGCCGAGCGGGTGCTGGAGGCTGTCGTGGAGGCCGGGATCGACCTGGACGACCGGCGTCGGCCGACCTCCGCGCAGCCGCCGGAGCACGCGGCCGACGTGGCCGGGCTGGCCCGCTTCGAATCGGCCGAGCAAGCCCATGGGTGGGGCGACGTCGAGCTGGAGAACGTCGTCGCCCTGGTGTCCCGGAACGCGGATACGGCGGATCCGGTGCGGGCCGCCCATCTGTCGACGCTCGCCCGGCTGCTCTTCCCCTATGTCCAGCGCGCCGGCCGGGTGGCCGAGATGGAGGTGCTGGGGCGGGCCGCGCTCGGGGCGGCGCGGCGGCTCGGGGACGCGGCGGCCGAGGCCTACGCACTGGGCGACCTGGCGGCCATGCACTTCCTCACCGGCCGGCAGAAGGACGCCCTCGCCCTCACCGACCGGTCCCTGGAGATCTGGCGGCAGCTCGGTGTCCTTTCCAGGATCAGGCGCTCCCTGAACAACCGGGGACTGCTCCTGGAGGGGCTCGGGCGGTACGCGGAGTCCGAGGAGGCGCTGCGGCAGAGCCTTGCGTACTCGCGGCAGTTGAACGACCCGTACGGAGAGGCCGTCACCCACAGCCACCTCGGCAACCTCTACGAGCACACCGATCCGCGCGCCGCCATCGAGCAGCACAGGCTCTCCCTGGCGATCGGGAACGAACTCGGCGCCGTCATCGTGCAGCACTCGGCGCACTGCAACATCGGTTACGCCCATCTCACCCTCGGCGAACCGGCCGCCGCCGCCCGGCACTTCGAGGAGAGCCTGCGCATCCTCGGCGATCACGGCGACTGGCACGGCGAGTCCCAGACCCGGCTCGGCCTGGTCCGTGCGCTGCGGCAGCTCGGCGAGACCGAGCGGGCGGCCCGCGAGTGCGCCGAGCTGCTGCGCCGGGCCGACGCCCGCGCCGACCGCTACATGGGCGGCCTGGCCCGGCACCAGCACGGGCTGCTGCTGAGCGCGCGAGGCCGGCGGACCGAGGCGTACGACACCTGGCGTGCCGCGCTCGCGGCACTGGACGGCACCGACGAGCAGGCGATCGTGGCGGAGCTGCGGGACCTTCTCGCGGAGTGACCGGAGTGCTTCGCCGGGGCCCCTTCGAAGCGACCGGAGCGCTTGGCCGCGGCCTTTCCGAAGCCACCGGAGAATCCCCGCACCGCCCCCGATGCCTGCCCGGCAGCCCCGCATGCCTGCCCGGCGGCCCCCGGTCACTGCTCGGAGTGCGCCCGCACAGGTCTCACTTGGCGTCGGCATAGCACTCCACCACCGCCGTCGTGAACGGAAAGCGCACCGGTGTGTCGCCGAAGGTCAGTCGCCCGGCGAGGTCGGCGGAGGACCGGATGGCCTGGACGACCGTGTCGGCCTCCTCGGCGGGGCAGTGCACGATCACCTCGTCGTGCTGGAAGAAGACCAGCTCGGCCTTGAGGTCCGCGCAGGCCCGGCGCAGCCCGGCGAGCATCAGCAGCGCCCAGTCGGCGGCGCTGCCCTGGACGACGAAGTTCCGCGCGAAGCGGCCGCGCGCCCGGGAGTTGGTGGAGGCGTAGCCGGGCACCCAGGGCGCCTGGCCGTCGCCCCGCGGGTCGGTGTCGTCGTCGCCGACGGGGATGCCCGCCTCCTCCGCGGCGTCCTCGCCGGCGCCGGCGGCGGGCGGGCAGGTACGGCCCAGCCACGTGCGCACCAGCCGGCCCTCCTCACCCGCGCGGGCCGCCTCGTCGACGTACGCGACGGCCTGGGGGAAGCGGCGGCGCAGCGCGGCGAGGTTCTTCAGGCCGTCCCCCGAGGTCTGGCCGTAGATCGCGCCGAGCACGGCGAGCTTGGCCTGGTTGCGGTCACCGGAGAAGGCTCGGTCGGAGACGGACTGGTAGAGGTCGCCGTCCCGGCCGGCGACTTCCATCAGGCCGGGGTCACGGGAGATCGCGGCGAGCACGCGCGGCTCCATCTGGTCGGCGTCGGCCACCACCAGCCGCCAGCCGGGGTCGGCGACCACGGCCCGGCGGATCACCTTGGGGATCTGCAGGCCGCCTCCGCCGTTGGTCACCCAGCGCCCGGTGACCGTGCCGCCCGCGAGGAACTCGGGACGGAAACGGCCGTCGCGCACCCAGTCCTGCAACCAGGACCAGCCGTGCGCCACCCAGATGCGGTACAGCTTCTTGTACTCCAGCAGGGGTTCCACGGCCGGGTGGTCGACGGACCGGATCTCCCAGCGGCGGGTGGACTTCACCTTGATGCCGGCCTGGGCGAAGGCCTTGATCACATCGGCGGGCAGGTCCGGGCGCACCCGGCGGCCGAAGGCGGCGGAGATCTCGTCGGCCAGCTCGGCGAGGCGGCGCGGCTCGCCGCCGCCCGCGTACCGCTCGCCGAGCAGTTCGTGCAGCAGGCGGCGGTGGACCTCGGCGCTCCACGGCACGCCCGCGTGGTTCATCTCGGCGGCCACCAGCATCCCGGCCGACTCGGCGGCCGTCAGCAGCCGCATCCGGTCGGGGTGGGCGGTCCGCTGGTGCCGCCTGAGCTGCTCGGCGTAGACCGCGAGGAGGTCGGTCAGCGGCAGGCGGGCCCCGGTGGGCTCGAACAGCGGGGACTGGGCGCCCGGTTCGGCCGGGCGCTGGGGCGGGTCGGGCGGCACGGGGCCGCCCCGGAGGCGGGCCAGGGCGGCGGCGGCCGAGCGCGGCTCGCCGTACCGGCCCTCGTGGCCCAGCAGGAGTGTCTCGGCGTCCTCGATGTCGTAGCACCGCTCCACTCGCACCCCCGTGGCGAGCAGACGCGGGTAGACCTCGGGGGTGGACCGCCACACCCAGCGGGTCACCTCCGGGCGGCTCCGCACCGCCCCGGCGAGATCGCTCTCCCGCCGCACCGGCCCGGCGGGCAGCCCGTCCGGGCCGAGGGGGGCGATCTCCACGCCTCCGTCCTCGGCCGGTGCGAGCGCCCACCGGTCCGTCATGACTGCGAGTGTGGCAGCCGGGTCTGACAATCGCTCCGACCTGCGGTTTCAGTCCGCTGTCTCACTTTTCGGAGGAGGTCGGTCCGGCCTCCTTCCCCGTCGCCGCCTTCGTCTGCTCCAGCAGCAGCGACAGCATCTCGGCGATGTGCTCCTCGGTCGCGGCCTTGGTGATGCCGAGGCCGCTGAGGACGCCCTCGCCGTTCTCCTGCTCCAGGAGCGCCAGCAGGATGTGCTCGGTGCCGATGTAGTTGTGGCCGAGCCGCAGGGCCTCGCGGAAGGTGAGTTCCAGGGCTTTCTTGGCGTCGGGGCCGTAGGGGACGAGGTCCGGGGCCTTCTCCGCGGCGGGCGGGAGCGCGGCGGTCGCGGCCTGCCGTACGGAGTCGAGGAGCACGCCCTGAGCGGTGATCGCCTTCGCGGCCAGGCCGTCCGGTTCGGCGAGCAGTCCGAGGACCAGGTGCTCGGGCCGGCCCTCGGTGTTGCGAGCCGCCACCGCTTCGTTGTGCGCGGCGATGACCACGTTCCGCGCGCGCGGGGTGTACCGGCTGAAGTCCTCGGGGCCGAGGCCGGCGGACTCCTTGGGCACGAACCGCTTCTGCGCCGCCTGCCGGGTGACGCCCATGCTCCGGCCGATCTCCGTCCAGGACGCGCCGGAGCGCCGTGCCTGGTCCACGAAGTGGCCGATCAGGTGGTCGGCCACGTCACCGAGGTGATCGGCGGCGATCACCGCGTCCTGGAGCTGCTCGAGGGGTTCGTTGTGGGCCTTCTTGATGGCCTCGATGAGGTCGTCGAGGCGTACGGATGCCGTGATGTTCGGGTTGGTCGCCATGTGTCAACCGTAGGTTGCGCCCCCATGGCTGTCAACCGATGGTTGACATGTCGCGCGCACCGCGAGCCCGGCGAACACCGTCCCCCCGAAGTGGTCCAGACCCCGGGCCACCCGGCGGTTGCGCCGCAGCAGTGAGGCGAGCTTCCCGGAGAGCAGTCCCTCGTCGGCTCAGGGCCGTTCCCGCTCCTGTTCGTACATCACCACCAGCACGCCGTGCACCGGCTGGTCGGCGCCGTCCTCCTCCGCCTCGTCCACCAGCTCGGCCAGCGTCTCGCGCAACCTCCGGGCCCGTTCGGGGCTCAGGCGCAGGTGGCGCAGGCTCAGCAGGTGGTCGTCGGGGGAGCGCTCGACCTCCTGGGCGACGGCGTTCAACAGAGCCGCCCGGTCGGCCGCGCGCGGCTCGGCGATCCTCAGCCGGCGCGCGGTCCGCCGGTAGTACTGCTCGGTGCCGCCCCGGACCTTGCGGGTCTGCGTGATACGCACCAGCCCCGCCGCGTGCAGCGTCTTCAGGTGGTGCGCCACGCTGCCCTTGGCCACGCCGAGGCGCACCGCCAACTGGCTGATCGTGGCGGCTTCATGGGTCAGTGCGAAGAGCAGGCGCTGGCGCAGCGGGTGGGCGAGCGCGGCGAACTGCTCGGGCGTGGAGATGTCCAGCACGCCGTCGGCGCCGTTCTCGGGTGGCTCGGGTCCGGTCATGGCGTAAAGCGTCTAATTTCCTTGACGCTTTGGCAAGCCCGGTGCTCTACTCCTCGCTCATGACCACACCGACAGCAACGCCCGCCCCCGTCACCGATGTTCAGGCCGTCATCGAGGAGACGGCCCGACTCGTCCTCGACCACTACGTCTTCCCCGAGGTGGCGGACCGGCTCGCGGCCCGGCTGCGCGGCCGGCTGGCCCAGGGGGCGTACGACACCGCCGACCCGGCGGAACTCGGCACCCGGGTCACGGCCGACCTGCAGTCGGAGAACGGCGACCGGCATCTGAGCCTGAAATTCCATCCCGAACCACTGGAGAAGGGCGAGGGGCCGGTCGACCAGGCCCAACTCCGCCGCACGTTCACGGCTTCCCTGGGCGGAGTGCCGCGTGTGCAGCTCCTGGACGGCGGGGCCGCGGTGCTCGAACTCACCCCGCTGCTGTTCCCCTTGGCCTGGTCGGCGGAGCCGTTGTCGGCGGCGTTCACGCTGGCCACGCGCGCGTGCACGCTGATCCTGGACCTCAGGGGCACGGTCGGCGGCGACCCGGACGCGGTGGCGTTCGCGTGCAGCTACCTCCTGGACCAGCGGACCCATCTCAACACCCAGTACTTTCGCGCCGGTGACCGCTACGAGCAGTCCTGGACCCTTCCCCACGTGCCGGGCGCCCGCTTCGGCGGGGACAAGCCGGTGTATGTCCTCACCAGCCGCCGCACCTTCTCCGGCGGCGAGGAACTCGCCTACGACCTGCAGCAGTTGGGGCGGGCGGTGGTCGTGGGCGAGACCACGCGCGGCGGCGCGCATCCGCGCGAGGGCTGGGAGGTACACCCGCACCTGGAGGCCACGGTCCCGGTCGGCCGCTCGATCAACCCCGTCACCGGCACCAACTGGGAGGGCACCGGCGTCCGCCCCGACGTCCCCTGCCCGGCCGACACGGCCCTCGACCGGGCCCTCCAGCTGGCGGCCGGCGCATCGTCGGCCCGGACCTGACGGCGCGGCCGCCTTCGTCGGCGGCTATCGCTCCGGGTCCCCTGGCGGACGCCCGCGGGGTCCAGTTTCTCCGGAGCGGCGGCCGACGGCGTCGCGCGGGCGGGGGCCGGTCTCCGGAATGGTGGCCGACGGCGTCGCGCGGGCCCCGATGCGGGGCGCCCGCGCGGGTCGGATCCGCCGCCTCGGACGCTTCATCCACAGCCTGTGGACAACGCTCGGCGCGCTGTCGGTGGGGCATGGCACGATCGACGGTGTGACCAGGACTGCCAGCACGGTCGAGAGGGCGTTTCGGGCCGCTCTCTACGACGACACCGACACCGGCCTCGACACGGGCGCCTCGCTGCTCGCCGCCGACACCGCCGCGGACGCCGAACTCGCGCGGCGGGGCGAGGAGTTCGTGGCGACGGCCTGGCGGCGCGGTTGGCAGCCCGCCGATGTCGTACGGCTCGTGCGGCGCGAGCTCACGGACGCGCACGTGCGCCTGGCCGCCGCGCTGATCCGCGCGCAGGCCGGGCGGGACCGCCCGCGCGGGCGCCGCTGGGCCGCCCAGCTGGCGGAGCTGCCCGAGGGCCCGGCCCGCGAGCCGGACCGCTTCTCGCAGGCCACGATCACGCTGGAGCTGTACCGGCTGCTGCTGCGGCTGCCGGCCCTGGAGCCCCTGGAGGAGGAGCCCCGCCGCGCCCCCGGCCCCACCGCCTCCCGCATGCTCGCCCGGATCCGCGCGCTGCTCGCCAAGGCCGAGGCGACAGGGTATCCGGAGGAGGCGGAGGCGCTCAGCGCGAAGGCGCAGGAGCTGATGGCGCGGCACAGCGTCGACGAGGCGCTGCTCGCCGCCGAGGCGCCCGCCCCGGACGCGCCCGGCGCCTGCCGCATCGGCGTCGAGCCGCCGTACGAACAGGCCAAGGCGATCCTGCTCGACGCCGTGGCCGGCGCGAACAACTGCCGCGCGGTGTGGAACGAACCGCTCGGCTTCTCCACGGTCGTCGGATTCGAGGCGGACCTGGAAGCGGTCGAACTGCTCTACACCTCGCTGCTTGTGCAGGCCACGCACGCGATGACCAAGGCGGAGGCCGCCCAGAGAGCCGGCGGGCGGAAGCGGACCAAGACGTTCCGGCAGTCGTTCCTGGCCGCCTACGCCCATCGCGTCGGCGACCGGCTCGCGGCCGCCGCCGAGACGCAGGTCGGCCGGGACCTGCTGCCGGTCCTCGCCACGAGACAGACAGCCGTGACGGACCGGCTGGAGCGCATGTTCCCGGAGACCACCACGACCCGGCTGCGCGGGGTGAGCGACGCGGCCGGGTGGACGGAGGGCGCCCGAGCGGCGGACCGCGCGCAGGTCAGGGCCCACCGCCGTCTGGAGTGACGGTCTCCGGCCGGGGATCGCCTCCGGCGCAGGGCCGAGGCGACGGCACCTCAGGACGACGCCTCAGCCCGGCGCGACGGTCCGGAGCCGGCACCCCGGGCCGTGCCCCGGCGACCGCGTGGCACTCAGTCGCCGACCTGCTGGAAGGCGGTCACGGAGGCGTTCGGGCGGCTTCCGCCGGACTGGACGGCGACGGGGCCGTACGACCAGGGGAAGCTCCGGGAGGCGGTGGTGCCGGGCAGGGTGATCTTCACGGTCCTGGCATCCAGGGCGTTCTTGTCACCCGCCGCGCCGCGCACATACGCGATGGTGAAGGACGCCGAGTCGCCCTTGGCGAGCTTCAGCCTCTGGGCCTTCGCCCCCTTGAGCGCCGGTACGTCCGCCTTGGTGTCGCCGGCGGTCAGGGTGATGTTCGCGAAGTGGTCCAGGGTGCACGGCTTGCTCTGGTTGGTGATGCTGACCGGAACTTCGCCCGTGTCGCCGGCCTTCGGCGCCACGCTCGCCGAGCCGATCTGCACGGACACCCCGCCGATCTCGCAGGCGGAACTGTTCTTGTTGCCGCTCTTGCTCCCACCGCCGTTGCAGGCGGTCAGCAGCAGGGCGGCGGCGAGGGCCGTGACGGTGAGCGGAATGGCGCGCATGAGGCAGGTCCCATCGAGGTTGTGACGGTGCCCCTGCATCATGGCGTCTGCGCCGCGGCGCCGTTCGCCCACCCCCGGAGGAATCACCGCTTCAGGTGGAACGCCTCACTCGGCTCACACCGGTTCACCCGGCTGACGCCCTCACGCGGGCACCGCACTCGTCCACCGCCCACGGTCACCCCTTCGCCTTGGTCGGCAGCGCCGAAGGCAGCTTGCCGCCCTCCGCCCTGGTGTACGTCTCCTTGCCGACCGCGCCCGACCAGTTCACCGTCATGCTCTTGGCGTCGACCGAGTCGACCGTGCCGGTGGTCCGGTCCTTGTTGCCGTCGGGGCAGCTCAGACGGATCGTCTGGGTCCCTGCCTGCGGGCCGGCGGACCCCTGGCACCAGGCCTTCCGGCCGGTCACGAAGAGGCCGGCCTTGTTCCCGGTGACCACCAGCGCCACGATCTTGCCGCCGCTGGTGGTGATCCAGCTGCCCTCGAGCTTGCCGGCGGCTCCGGTCGCGGTTCCGGAGCCCGCTCCCGAGGAGGCAGAGGCCGTGGCGGTTGCGCTCGGCGTCGTGGAGCCGGCGGTCTTGTCGCCGCCGTCCCCTCCTCCGCTGCATGCGGTCAGTGCGGCGAGCGCGCCCACCAAGCCCACGGCCAGTGCCGCGGTCCGCGCCGTCGCCGAGCGAGCGGTTCCGGCGGACCCGCCTGAACCGACGGAGGCGGCGGAACCGGGTGCGTCAGCCATGCCGGTTGTGCCAGTCGCAGCAGTCGCAGAAGTCACCGAAAGCTCCCAAGCTGTAGCGGCCGGCCGTCCTCGCCCGGACGGCTCGCAGCAAGCTACCAGCAGTTACCGGAGGACCTCCGAACACAGGACAGGAATCGGTTGAGAGCACCGTAAAGCCCGCCGCAAGCCCATGCCGCGGGCCCAGCCAGACTTCCAGCCGACCCAGCCGCCGAGCCGAACTCCCGGGCCGCCGAGCCAAACTCCCGGCCCGCCGAGTCGGCCGAGCCGCCCAGCCAGACTCCCGGGCCACCGAGCCGCCCACCTGCTCCCGCCGCAGCCCACCACAGCAGACCACCACAAGCACGGCCCCCGAGACGGCCATGCCCCCGAGACGGCCACGCCACCCCGAGATGGCCATGCAGCCCCGAAAAGGCCATGCCACCACGAGACGGCCATGCCGCCCCCCGAGACAGCCATGCCACCCGCGGCTCCCTCCCCAGCTCAACCCCCATACGTAGGAATCCCCCTACGTTTGACGCGTAGGATTCTTCCTACCTATCCTCGACCCATGACCATCACACACGCCTCATTCGTCACCCTCCCCGTCTCCGACCAGGACCGCGCCCTGCGCTTCTACCGGGACGTCCTCGGTTTCCAGGTCACCGCCGACCGGGACATGCCCCAGGGCCGCTGGCTCCAGGTGGCCCCCGAGGGCGCACAGACCGTCTTCACGCTCTCCGGGCCCGGCATGGGCGGTTTCGAGCCCGGGTCCGCGCGCGGGATCATGTTGGTGACGACCGACGTCGACGCGGACTGCGCGCGGCTGACCGCGGCCGGGATCCCCGTGCAGGGGCCGGACGACATGCCCTGGGGGCGGATGGCCTCCTTCGCGGATCCCGACGGCAACGGTCTGATGCTGCTGACGGAGAAGGAAGGCTTCTGACCGCTCCATGAACGGGACGGGTACCGCCGCCGAGGACCGCGTCTTCGCCGCGCTCGCCAACGCCACCCGCCGCGAGGTGCTGCGGCTGCTGCGCGAGCGCGGGCCGCAGCCCGTCCAGGCCCTGGCCGACCACTTCGACATGCGCCGCCCGAGCCTGTCGGAACACCTCAGGGTGCTGAGGGAGGCCGGCCTGGTCTCCGAGCAGCGCTCCGGCCGGCAGCGTATCTACCGGCTCCAGGCCGCCCCCCTCGCCGAGGTGCAGGAGTGGCTCCACCCGTACGAGCGGTTCTGGCGCGACCGGCTGAAGGACCTCGGCGAGCTGCTCGACCGGCTGCCCGACGATGGCCGGTCATGAGCACCGAACCGGCAGTGAGCCACTCATGAGCACCGAACCCGGCAGTGAGCAGGACGCGGACGACCTGACCACCATCCGCGTCGACCAGTTCTTCCCGCACCCGCCCGCCAAGGTCTGGCGCGCCCTGACCGACCCCCGACTGCTGGCGCAGTGGCAGATGCCCGGCGCCGAGGGCTTCCGGCTCCAGGTGGGCCACCGGTACCGGATGACGTCAGTCCCGCGTCCCAGCACTCGCTTCTCCGGGGTCGTCGAGGTGCGGGTGCTGGCCTACGACATCGAGCGGATGCTGTCCGTCCGCTGGGCCGACGCCGATCCGGCCAACCCCGCGGAGTGGACCATCACCTGGACCCTGGAACAGGAAGGGCGTGGAACGCGTCTTTTCCTGGTGCACGAAGGTTTCGATCCGGACGATCCGGCTCAGCTGATGGCGCGGAAGATCATGGACGGGGGGTGGCGGGGGCATGTCCTTCCCGCTCTGGGGCAGACGCTGGAGCGACTCGGCTAGGTCCTGTCCTCACAGTCGCTCCCACAGCCTTCGGCCGGGGGTCCCGGCCCCGCGACGACAGGACCGTGCGCCCCGGCTGCGACGAGCGATCGGACGGCACAGGTCACAGGGCGGCTTCGGTAAAGCGGACGTCAAACCTGTAACCGTGGGAACACCCGCCGTGCACGTGCATTTGCTCATGCATCTGCACGTGAACAAGGTTATGATCCGGGTCAGTTGACCACAGCATCTATGGCCACACCAGCCAGTGCACCACCGGGGAGCGACCTGTGGACCGCGACGTTGACGGCGTGTACGGGGGGTACGACGTGTACAACGGCATGGCTGCCGAGCAGCTGGTCGGAGTGGCCTGGCAGAAGAGCCGGCACAGCAACTCACAGGGATCCTGTGTGGAGTTCGCGAGACTTCCGGGCGGCGACGTCGCCGTGCGCAACTCGCGTTTCCCCGACGGCCCGGCGCTCGTCTATACGCGCGCGGAGATCGAGGCCATGCTCCTCGGCGTCAAGGACGGCGAGTTCGACCACCTGATAGCGGGCTGACGCCCTACGGCACCCCTGCTCGGGGCGTTGGCAACGATGTCGGGGTGTACGCGCGTAGACACCGCGCGTGCGTCGGTGCCGTAGCGCGTCAGCCGCTCTGCTGGAGCCGGAACAGCGCCCAGACGACCTTGCCGTGCAGAGTGCCCGCGATGGGGTGCCAGCCCCAGCTGTCGGCGAAGGAGTCGACCAGAAAGAGGCCGCGCCCGGACTCGGCGGAGAAGTCGTCCGAGTCGCGCGGCACCGGCGTCTCGTGGCTCGGGTCGCGCACCGCGCACACCAGCCGCTCGGTCCAGCGCATCAGGTGCAGCCGTACGGACGAGGCGTGTTCGGGGCGTGCCGCGTCGGCGGTGAGGCCGTGGCGCAGGGCGTTGGTGACGAGTTCCGAGACGACGAGGCATATGTCGTCGAAGCGGTCGCCCACACCCCACTGGTCGAGAGTGCAGCGGGTGAATCTCCGGGCCTCGCGCACCGCTTCGTAACGGGCGGGCAGGGCGCAGGAGGCGGCATTGGACACGGCCGCGGGATCCAGCGGCGGAAGGCCCTGCCGTAACGGCTTGAGCATGGTCGATCCATTCGTCCCCATGCGAGGCACTCCCGGGAATTCGCGGTCGTTGCGATGCAGCGGTGGCGCGGCACCATGGTTTCGGATGCGCACACCAGATGCAAGGGCAGATGCACGTGCACGTGACCGAAATCGCCGTGCTCGTACCGCTTCTTGGTCATTTTTTCCGCCATCTTGTCGGCGATTGCCGCCACAGGTCCTGACCTCTTCCCGACGGCACCCGCGCGGAAACGGCCCTCTCTTTCCGTTTCTGTAACCGGACGAGTACAGCTCGAAGTGTTTTAGTGGCAGACTGCGGGCCCTGAAGACGGTTGGGGAGGCTGACGAAGGTGAGCGCGGGAGAGCCCGGATCGGTGGTGCGGCGGATGCTGCTCGGCTCGCAACTCAGGCGACTGCGGGAAGCGCGCGGGATCACGCGTGAGGCGGCGGGCTACTCGATCCGCGCCTCCGAGTCGAAGATCAGCCGGATGGAGCTGGGCCGGGTGAGCTTCAAGACCAGGGACGTCGAGGACCTGCTGACGCTGTACGGCATCACCGACGAGACCGAGCGCGAGTCGCTGCTGTCCCTCGCCCGGGAGGCCAACGTGGCCGGCTGGTGGCACAGTTACACCGACGTCCTGCCCAGCTGGTTCCCCACCTATGTGGGCCTGGAGGGCGCCGCCTCCCTCATCCGCGTCTACGAGGTGCAGTTCGTGCACGGCCTGCTCCAGACCGAGGACTACGCCCGGGCGGTGGTCCGGCGCGGCATGAAGGGCGCGAGCCCGGCCGACGTGGAACGCCGGGTCGCCCTGCGCCTGGAGCGGCAGAAGCACCTGTTCGCGAACAGCGCCCCCGAGTTCCACATCGTGCTCGACGAGGCCGCCCTGCGCCGCCCCTACGGCGACCGCGCCGTGATGCGCGGCCAGCTGCAGCACCTGATCGACATCTCCGAGCGGCCCAACGTACGGCTGCAGATCATGCCGTTCAGCTTCGGCGGGCACTCCGGCGAGAGCGGCGCCTTCACCATCCTCAGCTTCCCCGACGCCGATCTGTCCGACGTCGTCTACATGGAGCAGCTGACCAGCGCCCTGTACCTGGACAAACGCGAGGACGTCGCCCAGTACGAGCAGGCGCTGAAGGAGCTCCAGCAGGACAGCCCCGGCCCCAGCGAGAGCCGCGACCTTCTCCGAGGTCTCCTTCAACTCTCTTGAAACACAAGTACGATGACGTGTGATCAGACCGTGACCGGGTTCTGCCTCCGCGAGTGATTGAGGGATCACATGTCGTCCTACTTCAGCGACCTGGCCCAGCAGTACATCGACGGTGAATGGCGACCGGGCACCGGCTCGTGGGACGTCATCGACTTCAACCCCTACGACGACGAGAAGCTGGCCTCGATCACGGTGGCCACGGTCGACGAGGTCGACCAGGCCTACCGGGCCGCCGCCCGCGCCCAGAAGAAGTGGGCCGGGACCAACCCCTACGCGCGCCGCGCGGTCTTCGAGAAGGCCCTGCGGCTCATAGAGGACCGCGAGCAGGAGATAGCCGACCTGATCATCGCGGAACTGGGCGGCACGCGCGTGAAGGCCGGTTTCGAGCTCCACCTCGCCAAGGAGTTCCTGCGCGAGTCGATCAACCTGGCGCTGCGCCCCGAGGGCCGGATCCTGCCCTCCCCGGCCGACGGCAAGGAGAACCGCGTCTACCGGGTGCCGGTGGGCGTCGTGGGCGTGATCAGCCCCTTCAACTTCCCGTTCCTGCTGTCGATCAAGTCGGTGGCGCCGGCGCTCGCGCTCGGCAACGCCGTGGTCCTCAAGCCGCACCAGAACACCCCGATCGCCGGCGGCACCCTGCTCGCGAAGATCTTCGAGGACGCCGGGCTGCCCGGCGGCCTGCTCAACGTGGTCGTCACCGACATCGCCGAGATCGGCGACGCGTTCCTCGAGCACCCGGTGCCGCGGGTCATCTCCTTCACCGGTTCCGACAAGGTCGGCCGGCACGTGGCCACCGTCTGCGCCGCGAACTTCAAGCGCTCGGTGCTCGAACTGGGCGGCAACAGCGCGCTGGTGGTCCTGGACGACGCCGACGTCGACTACGCGGTGGACGCGGCGGTCTTCAGCCGGTTCGTGCACCAGGGCCAGGTCTGCATGGCCGCCAACCGGGTGCTGGTGGACCGTGCGATCGCGGCGGAGTTCACCGAGAAGTTCGTCGCCAAGGTGAAGTCGCTGAAGGTCGGCGACCCGCGCGACCCGCAGACCGTCATCGGCCCGGTGATCAACAGCCAGCAGGCGAACGCCGTGTCCGGCGCCGTGGAGCAGGCGCTCGCCGAGGGCGCCACGGCCCTGGTGCGGGGGGCCACGGAGGGCAACCTGGTGGCTCCCAGCGTCCTCACCGACGTCCCCGCCGACTCCGCGCTGCTCCAGCAGGAGGTGTTCGGGCCGGTCGTCTTCCTCATCCCGTTCGACGGCGAGGAGGAGGCGCTGCGCATCGTCAACGACACCCCGTACGGCCTCAGCGGCGCCGTCCACACCGGGGACGTCGAGCGGGGCGTCGCCTTCGCCAAGCAGGTCGACACCGGCATGTTCCACGTGAACGACGGCACGGTCCACGACGAGCCGATCGTGCCGTTCGGCGGCGAGAAGCACTCCGGCGTCGGCCGCCTGAACGGCGACACGACCCTGGAGGCCTTCACCACCGTCAAGTGGATCTCGGTGCAGCACGGACGCAGCGGCTTCCCGTTCTAGCCGCCGATCGCGGACCTCTCGGCCGCAGCCGCGTTCTCGTCGAGAAACCGGGCCATTGAGGACACGAGCTGACCTCAATGGCCCGTAGCGTCGTCGGTGTCAGGGGGCAGGGGGCCCCGGTGACGGCGAGGAGAGGCGGCCGGCCATGGTCAAGCACGTACCGGCGGAGGCGCAGGGCGACGAGCGCGGGGCGCTGCTCGCGTTCCTCGAGGAGCAGCGCGGCGGGATCCGCCGGGCCCTGCTCGGACTGACCGAGGAGCAGGCTCGCTCCCGCCCCAGCGCCAGCGAGCTGTCGCTCGGCGGCCTGCTCAAGCATGTCGCCGAGGTGGAGCAGATGTGGATCGCGCGGGCCCGGCAGGAGCCCCCGGCCGTCCGGCGCGACGCGTCGAACTGGCACGAGAGCTTCCAGCTGGTCGGCGAGGAGACGGTCGCCTCGCAGCTGGCGTACTGGGAGCAGGTCGCCGCCGAGACGGAGAAGTTCATCCGCTCGGCGCCCAGCCTGGACGACACCTTCCCGCTGCCGCCGGACCCCTGGTTCCCGCCGGAGGGCCGGGTCTCGCTGCGCTGGGTGTGTCTGCACCTGATCCGCGAGACGGCCCGGCACGCCGGCCACGCCGACATCATCCGCGAGTCCCTGGACGGCAGCACCGCCTTCGAGCTGGTCGCCCGGGAACAGGGCGGCTCCTGGGAGTGAGCCCCGGGCGGGCGGGCGTACGGCATCCGTGCACGCGCGCGTGGTGCGCAAGCCGCCCGCCACGCGCGCGTGCACGCCACCGGAGCGGCAGGGAGGGTCCCCGGTGGCTCAGTGGTGGAAGCCGGTGGCCGCCGCCTTGTCGTGGGTCAGGGGGTGCGGCTGCCGGCGCAGCTCGGGCAGGAGCCGGGTCAGGTCGTCCAGGAACAGGTCGGCCAGGTCGTGGGAGAAGCCGTTGCGGCACACGACCCGCAGCACGGACAGGTCCTCCCGGTTCGCCGGGAAGGTGTACGCCGGCACCAGCCAGCCGCGCTCGCGCAGCCGCCGGGAGACGTCGAACACGTCGTACGCCGTCACGTCCGGGGCGGTGGTGAAGGCGAAGACCGGCAGCTGGTCGCCCCGGGTCAGCAGCCGGAAGTCGCCGAGCGCCTCGATCCCCCCGGCGAGCGAGGTCGCCACGCCCCGCGTGGACCGCTGCACCGCGCGGTATCCCTCGCGGCCCAGGCGCAGGAAGGTGTAGTACTGCGCGACCACCTGGGCGCCGGGCCGGGAGAAGTTGAGGGCGAAGGTCGGCATCTCGCCGCCGAGGTAGTTGACCCGGAAGACCAGCTCCTCGGGCAGCGCCTCCTTGTCCCGCCACAGCGCCCAGCCGACCCCCGGGTACACCAGCCCGTACTTGTGCCCCGAGGCGTTGATCGAGGCCACCCGCGGCAGCCGGAAGTCCCAGACCAGGTCCGGGTCCAGGAAGGGCGCCACCATGCCGCCGGACGCGCCGTCCACGTGCACGGGGATGTCGAGCCCGGTGCGCTCCTGGAAGGCGTCCAGAGCGGCGCACAGGTCGGCGACCGGCTCGTAGGAGCCGTCGAAGGTGGAGCCGAGGATGCCGACGACGCCGATGGTGTTCTCGTCGCACAGTTCCACGGCGGCCTGCGGGTCCAGATGGAAGCGGTCGCCCTCCATGGGCACCTGCCGGGCCTCCACCTCCCAGAAGTTGCAGAACTTCTCCCAGCACACCTGCACGTTGACGCCCATGACCAGGTTGGGCCGGGCGCCCGGGTAGCGGTCGGCGTTACGCCGGGCCCAGCGCCGCTTGAGCGCCATCCCGGCGAGCATGCAGGCCTCGCTGGAGCCGGTGGTCGAACAGCCCACCGCGGACGCCGGGTCCGGCGCGTTCCACAGGTCGGCGAGCATCGCCACGCAGCGCCGCTCCAGTTCGGCGGTGCGCGGGTACTCGTCCTTGTCGATCATGTTCTTGTCCCGGCACTCTCCCATCAGCACCCCGGCCTGCGGCTCCATCCAGGTGGTGACGAACGTGGCCAGGTTCAGCCGGGAGTTGCCGTCCAGCATCAGCTCGTCGTGGACGAGCTGGTACGCCGTGGACGGCGGCATCGGCGCGTCCGGGAGCCGGTGCGTGGGCGGGGCCTCGGTCATGCCGCCGACCGGATCCGCCTCCCCGAAGAAGGGGTTGACGGACATCGTCCGCTCGTCGTGCTTCTCGGGACCTTTGTGCAGGGCCATCAACTGCCTCCAGGGGAGCCGGTCAGGGGATGTCAGCGGACTGGTGCCCCGTCCCCGCCCAACTGCATCTGCGGACGCCCCGTCACCAGCAACCAGGCGGGCAGGGAAGCGATGCACAGCAGGGCGAGCACGCCGGGCGAGGACACGAGCACGGCGGCGGTGAACAGGCTCACCCAGCCCTGCCGGGTGACCGCGAGGAGCATGCCCAGGACGGCCGTGGCCACGCCCACCGCCGGAGGCACGGCCGGCACGAGCGCGTGGGCGCACAGTCCCAGGGCCGTGCCGACGAAGACCGCCGGGAAGATGCGGCCGCCGCGGAAGCCCGAGGACGCGGCGACGAGCAGCGCCGCCAGCTTCACCACCGCCATCGCGGCGAACTGCCCCGCCGACCAGCCGTCCGGACGCCGGGCCAGCTCGCCGACCTCCGACAGCCCCTTGAAGAGCGTCAGAGGGCCGCCCAGGACTCCCAGAGCGGCCAGCACGACCCCGCCGGCCGGAAGCATCAGCATCGGGTGCCGCAGCCGCCGGAAGACCGCGTGGACGTACGGGAAGGCGTACACGGCGGCCATGCCGAGCAGCGCCGCCGCCGGGGCGATCACCACGGCCGCCAGCACGTCCCCCGTCCGCGGGTGCCCCAGGGGCGGCAGCCCCAGGTCGAAGCTCGGCCGGGCCACCAGGGTGGTCGTCACGGCCCCGCAGGCCCCGGCGGTCAGCGGCGCGAACAGGTTGTCCCACAGCCGGCCCCGCATCGGGCGGCCGGCGAGCGCCTCGGAGATGACCAGCGCCGCCGCCACCGGTGTCCCGAACAGCGCGCCGATCGTCGCCGACTCGGCCAGTACCGGCCACACTTCGCCCGGTGCCCGGGGCATCAGGCGCCCGCCGAGCCAGGCCGTGAGGCCCACGTTCACCGCGATGACCGGGTTCTCCGGGCCGAGGCTCGGGCCGCCCGCCAGCATCAGCCCGGCGGCCAGCACCAGGCCCGGCAGCACGGCCGGCGGCAGCACCGGGGCGTTCAGGCTGAGGGTGGCCGGGTCGGGACCGGCGTGGCCGGGTGCCTTCCACACCACCAGCCCGACCGCGACGCCGGTCGCCACCAGCACGGTGAACATCCACACCGCCGAGAAGCGGCCCAGCCCCAGCGCGTCCGGCACCGGCCCCCACAGCACGTGCTGGAGCCGCTCCGCCGCCACGCTGGCCCCGACGTACACCAGGCTCGCGCCCACGCCCACCACCACGCCGGGCAGGATGAACGGCAGCAGGGCCCGAGCCGGCGCCGTAGGGGCGGTCGGGGGCGCCTGCGGCGCGTCGGTTTCCTGGGCCACGGGCTCACCATAAGCGGACAAAAAGCCCATACAGTGCCGAACATGCTGAACCAGAACCGGCTTGCACCTCACGTGGCGTGAGGCCTCAGCGTGGAGGCACACCGACCGAAGGAGCGGAAAGTGAGCCACCCCGAGGGACGGGTCTACTCCGTGGGAGAGGTCGCGGGGTTCGCCGGAGTGACGGTGCGCACCCTGCACCACTACGACGAGATCGGCCTGCTCGTGCCCAGCGAGCGCACGTACGCCGGCCACCGGCGCTACACCGACGCCGACCTCGACCGGCTCCAGCAGATCCTGTTCTACCGGGAGCTCGGCTTCCCGCTCGAGGAGGTCGCGGTCCTGCTCGACGACCCGGACGCGGACCCGCGCGCGCACCTGCGCCGCCAGCACGAACTGCTGACCGCCCGGATCGAGAAGCTCCAGAAGATGGCCGCGGCCGTGGAGCACGCCATGGAGGCACGCACGATGGGCATCAACCTGACGCCGGAGGAGCGGTTCGAGGTGTTCGGGGACAAGGACCCCGAGCAGTACCGCGAGGAGGCCGAACAGCGCTGGGGCGGCACCGAGGCCTACGCCGAGTCGCAGCGCCGCGCCGCCACCTACACCAAGGAGGACTGGAAGCGCATCCAGGCCGAGGTCGACGACTGGGGCCGGCGCTACGCGGAGCTGGTGGCCGCCGGGGAGCAGCCGGCCGGCGAGGCGGCCATGGGCCTGGCCGAGGAACACCGGCAGCACATCAGCAGGTACTACTTCGAGGTCCCCTACGAGATGCACCGGTGCTTCGCGGAGATGTACGTCTCCGACGAGCGCTTCAAGGCGTTCTACGACTCCCTGCGCCCCGGCCTCGCCGAGCACCTGCGCGCCGCGATCCTCGCCAACGCGGACCGGCACGCCTCCTGACCGGCCCCGGCCCGGGACTGCACGGGGGTCACTCCCGGGCCACGACCACCGCCGTGCCGTAGGCGCACACCTCGGTGCCCACGTCCGCGGCCTCGGTCACGTCGAACCGGAAGGCGAGCACCGCGTTGGCGCCACGCGCGCGTGCCTGCTCCACCAGCCGCTCCATGGCCTGGTTGCGGGTCTGCACCAGCGTCTTGGTGAGGCCCTTCAGCTCGCCGCCGATCATCGACTTCAGACCGGCGCCGATCTGGCTGCCCAGGTGCCGCGAGCGCACGGTGAGCCCGAAGACCTCGCCGATCACCTGCTGCACCCGGTGTCCGGGCACGTCGTTCGTCGTCACGACCAGCACATCGGGCTGGGGCCCCTGGCCGCCGCCGTAGTCATCGAGTCCCATGAGCCACAGCTTTCACCCGGTCATCGCACAGTGCATCCTGGAGACACCGGTGGAACCTGGGGCGGTCAGCTCGCGTTGATAGCTTTGTACGGCCATTCCCCCGAGACCAGCCGCCGAAGCCGCCTCACCCTTCAGGAGCCCGGACCCGTGATGACACTCGCCCTCGGCCCGAGCTGGCTGGATCCCAACCACCTCCTCGGCACCTACGGCATCTGGGGCCTGCTGCTCGTCGTCTTCGCCGAGTCCGGCCTGCTCATCGGCTTCTTCCTGCCGGGCGACTCGCTGCTGTTCACCTGCGGTCTGCTGATCACCTCGCACCAGATGGACTTCCCGCTGTGGGGCGCGATCGCCCTGATCTGCCTCGCCGCCGTCCTCGGCGACCAGGCGGGCTACATGTTCGGCAAGAAGGTCGGCCCGTCCCTGTTCAACCGCCCGGACTCCCGCCTGTTCAAGCAGGAGAACGTCACCAAGGCGCACGAGTTCTTCGAGAAGTACGGCCCGAAGTCCCTGGTCCTGGCCCGCTTCGTGCCCGTGGTCCGCACGTTCACGCCGATCATCGCCGGCGTCAGCGGTATGCGGTACCGCTCGTTCCTGCTCTTCAACGTCATCGGCGGCACCCTGTGGGGCGCGGGCGTCACCCTGCTCGGCTCCTGGCTGGGCAACATCCCCTTCGTCAAGAACAACATCGAGGCGATCCTCATCCTGATCGTCCTCGTCTCCGTGGTCCCGATCGCGATCGAGTTCCTGCGGGCCCGCGGCAAGGAGAAGAAGGCCGCGCAGGCTCCGCAGCAGACCCAGGCGCCCCGGCAGCCGTACGCACCGGCCACGGACACCGAGACCGCCCAACTGCGCCGCATCGAGCCGGACCAGCCGTACGAGCAGCACTACGGCGACCCGTACGCGCAGCAGCCGTACCAGCCGCAGCAGGGCTGGCACCAGCAGCCGCAGCAGCCGCAGCAGCAGGGCTGGCACCAGCAGCCGCAGCAGCCGCAGCAGCAGGACTGGGACCAGCAGTACTACGACCACCAGCAGTACGCGCAGCAGCAGTACCCGTACCCCTACGACCGCAGCCAGGGCGAGTACCGCGCCCCGTAGGGACGCGGGGACGGCCACCGCGCACCCGCACCCGCGATCGGACCCCGGGCTGCCAGGCGCTCAGAATCCCCGGGTCCGCTTGGCCGCCCGGCGCTTGCCGGGATACCCGACCCGCAGGAACAGCCGGAAGACCTCCGACCCCAGGTTCACCCCGATGGCGATCGCCATGGCCAGGGACGCCGCGTTGGCCAGCGACACCAGCCCCTTGTCGACCTGGTTCTGGGCCATGTTCAACAACCCGAAGTAGGTCGCCGAGCCCGGCAGCAGCGGCCCGATCGCCGCCGTCGTGTACGGCAGCGCGGACGCGAACCGGTACCGGGACAGCAGCTGCCCGAACAGCCCCACCAGCCCCGCCGCCACAGCGGTCGACGCCACCGGCGAGATGTGGGCGACGTAGTGCATCGCGCCGTACACCGTCCACGCCACGCCCCCGTTGAGCGTCACCCACAGCACGGTCGACCGCTCCTGCTGGAGCAGCACCGCGAAGGTCAGCGACAGCAGCATGGACGCCGCGATCTGGATCAGCGGCCGTTCGTCGGTGACGAGCGCCGCGTCCGGGTTGAGGCTGCCGCCGACCTTCACGCCGAAGTACAGGACGACCAGCACACCGGCGACGATGCCCACGAAGAAGTACAGGACCTCCAGCAGACGGGCGGAGGCGGTGATGTAGAAGCCGGTCAGGCCGTCCTGGACGCCCGCCACCAGCGCCCGGCCGGGCAGCAGCGCGAACAGCCCACCGGTGACGACGGCGGACGCCTTCACGTCGACGTGCGCCAGCGAGAACGCCACGCCGATCATCGCGGGCGGCATCGCGGCCACCATGAACTGGTAGAACTCCGGCAGCCCCCGCCCCGCGCACAGCCAGGCCAGCCGGTCGCCGAGCATCGCGCCGAGCGCCGCCGCGACGAACACGATCGGATCACCGCCGACCAGCAGGGAGGCCGCACCGGCCAGCAGCCCGCTGGCCAGGGTCAGCGCCCAGCCCGGATAGGGGTGCCGGTTGCGGCGGATCTCCGCCAGCCGCCGGTAGGCCTCCTCCAGGGAGACGTGGGTCTCCGGGTCGGTCAGGTCGTCCACCAGCCGGAACACGGCCGCGAGCCGTGTGTAGTCGGTGCCCCGCCGCCGTACCGTCCGCGAGGCCGTCACCGGGTCGTCCACCAGCGACGGCTGGTGCGAGATCGACAGCAGCGTGAAGGTGACGTTCGGCTCGCAGCGGTCCAGGCCGTAGGAGCGGCACACCGCGAACATCGCGGCCTCCACGTCCTCCGCGCCCTCGCCGCCGGCCAGCAGCAGCTCCCCGATACGCAGGGTCAGGTCGAGCACGCGCGGGACCGCGGGGCCCTCCTCCTCCTCGGCGCGCTGCACCGGCTCCGGCGCGGGCCGCTCGGCCACCGGCAGCCGCAGCATCGTGCGCATCCGGTCCTGCCACGGCGCGTCCTTGACCAGGCTGACCAGCGGCACCCCGGTGGCCGGGGTGAACGCGGGCGGAACCTCCCTGGCGCCGTAGGTGCGCGGCGGGCTGAACGCCGACCCCTCCGGCTCGGCGCCGGGCGGCTGCGGCGTCTGAAGGCCCTTGGGCAGGGCGAACTCCGATGTCGTCTCCGCCTCACCGCCGCCCTCGGGTACCTCGATGCCCTCCGGAATCGCGAACTCGGACGTGATCTCCGGGTCGTACCGCGCCTCGTCGGACCGCGGCTTGCGGTCCTCCGCCTCCGTCACCTCGCACCGCTTCCTGAACGACACCTTCCGTAGGCCTCAGTATGCGCATGAGTACGCAAACGGGCCGCGCCACCCCGGGCAGGGTGCCGCGGCCCGCGGAAGACAAACCGGCCGGTCAGTGGCCGCCCTGCTCCTTGAAGCGCTTGTACGACCGCTCGATCTCCGCCTCGGCGTCCGTGCGGCCGACCCAGTTGGCGCCCTCGACCGACTTGCCGGGCTCCAGGTCCTTGTACACCTCGAAGAAGTGCTGGATCTCCAGGCGGTCGAACTCCGACACGTGGTGGATGTCGCGCAGGTGCTCCACGCGCGGGTCGGTGGCCGGAACGCACAGCAGCTTGTCGTCGCCGCCCGCCTCGTCCGTCATGCGGAACATGCCGATCGCGCGGCAGCGGATCAGGCAGCCCGGGAAGGTCGGCTCGTCCAGGATGACCAGCGCGTCCAGCGGGTCGCCGTCCTCGCCGAGGGTGTTCTCGACGAAGCCGTAGTCGGTCGGGTAGGCGGTCGAGGTGAAGAGACGACGGTCCAGGCGGATCCGACCGGTCTCGTGGTCCACCTCGTACTTGTTGCGCGAACCCTTCGGGATCTCGATCGTGACGTCGAACTCCACCGGTGGCTCCTCCATGATCAGCACATAGTTCTGGTGGTTAAGTGTCCCTCACGCAGGTATGTGATCGCGAAAGGGGCTGGTGGTCGTGCCAGAGCTGAGGCCGTGGCAGTCCGCGAGACCGCAGGTGGAGCGGATCGCGAACGCCGTACGACCGCGTCTGGCGCGGGCCGGTGCCGCCGCCGGGCCGCGGGTCGCGCGGCTGGCGCGGGCCCTGCGGCCCCGGACCCCGCGGCTCCCGCGTCCGGGAAGCATCAGGACCTGGCAGTACACCGCGGGCGCCGCCACCGCCGGCCTGGCGCTCGCCGCCGGTGTGGTGACCGCGGCCGGACCCTGGGACGCCAACGGTCAGCGTACGGCCGAGCGGGACCGGGCGGTCGCCCTGGAGCAGCCGGGTGGCACAGATCACGGCCGTACCGGCACCGCGCCGGGCACGGCCCGGACCGCGCCGAGCGCCGCACCCGTCCTGGTGGGCCTCGACGGCCCCGTGGCGGCCGTCGGCACCAAGAAGGCCCCGCCGGACGGAAAGCCCCTCTCCGACGTCCTCAAGCCCCTCCTCAGCGCCCCCGCGCTGGGCGGCACCCGCGCGGCGGCCGTCGTCGACGTGGCCACCGGCAAGCGCCTCTACGGCACCGACGCCGGCGAGGCCCTCACCCCCGCCTCCACCACGAAGATCGCCACCGCCGTCGCCGCCCTGTCCGCGCTCGGCCCCGACCACCGCTTCACCACCCGCGCCGCCCTCGAAGCCGACACCGGCGAACTGATCCTCGTCGGCGGCGGCGACCCCACCCTCACCGCGCGCAGCAAGAGCGACGGCTGGGCCAGCCTGCGCGACCTGGCGGCGCACACCGCCCAGGCCCTGCACCGGCGAGGCATCCGCAAGGTCACGCTCTCCTACGACACGACCCTGTACTCCGGCCCCCAGCTGCACCCCATCGGCGTCAACGACAACCTCGCGCCGGTCAGCCCCCTGATCGCCGACGAGGGCCGCACCGACGGCTCCAGCAGCGGCCCGGCGCCCCGGGTGAGCGACCCCGCGAAGGACGCGGCGAGCAAGTTCGCGGCCTTCCTGAAGGACGCCGGCATCACCACCACGCCCCCCGGCCCCTCCAAGGCGAGCACGCGCGCGCAGACCCTCGCCACGGTCTCCTCACCCCCGCTGTCCGACATCGTCGAGCGCATGCTGACCGACAGCGACAACGACATCGCCGAGGCGCTCGCCCGCCAGACGGCCCTCACCAGCGGGCAGCCCGGCAGCTTCGCGGGCGGCGCCAAGGCAATCGCCGCACGGCTGACCAAGCTGGGCCTGCCGATGACCGGCGCCTCCTTCCACGACGGCAGCGGCCTCGACCGCGACGACCGGCTCACCGCCGGCCTCCTCACCGGCCTTCTGGTCACCGCCGGCGACCCCGGCCGCCCCGGCCTGCGCCCCGTCCTCACCGGCCTGCCCGTGGCCGGCTTCACCGGCACGCTGGCCGACCGCTACACCGACAGCGCGGCGGGCGTCGTACGCGCCAAGACCGGCACGCTGACCGGCGTGAACACCCTCGCCGGCACCGTCGTCGACGCCGACGGCCGCCTCCTCGCCTTCGCCTTCATGGCGTCCGGCACCACCGACCCCCTGGCAGCGGAGTCGGCCCTGGACAAGGCGGCGACGGCCCTCGCGGCCTGCGGCTGCCGCTGACCGCCGCGGCAACGGCCGGCCTGCGACCCAGGCCGGCCGCCCGCCCACACCGTGCGCCCCCCGCCTGCTTGCCCGCCGCTTGTCCCTCTCGCGTGCTTGCCCGCCGTTGTGCCTCTCCCCGGCCTGTCCGCCAGGCCGTCAGCCTCCCGCGCTCCTTGCGTGTCTGCCCGCCCGCCGGGTCGCGGCCCGCGAACGCACCCCGATCCCACGAGGCCCCGTCCCCACCAGGCCCCACCCCGCCAGGCCCCGCCCCCGTCGGCCCCCGGCCCCTGCCGACCTCACACGGACTGCCCCAAGTGGGGACGTTCCCGTACGGTTGGCAGCATGACTGGCTTCGGTGGCACCGCATCTCCCGGGATGGTCGACTGGAACCTCGCGGTGGCGACCGCGACGCGGCTCGTACGCCCGGGCCCCGACGTCAGCCGCGACGAGGCCCGCGCCGTCGTCGCGGAGCTGCGCCGGCACGCCAAGGCCTCGGAGGAACACGTCCGGGGCTTCACTCGTATGGGCACCGACGAGACCCACGACACCCCCGTCCTGGTCGTCGACCGCCCCGGCTGGGTCCGCGCCAACGTCGCCGGCTTCCGCGAGATCCTCAGGCCGCTGCTGGAGAAGATGCAGCAGCGCCGGTCCGGCAACCCCGCCGGCGCGGTGCTCGGCACCGTCGGCGGCAAGGTCACCGGCGTCGAACTCGGCATGCTGCTGTCGTTCCTGTCCTCCCGCGTCCTCGGCCAGTACGAGACGTTCGCCCCGGCCGGCCGCGACCTGCCGGCCGGCGAGAACGGCGGCGGCCGGCTGCTGCTCGTCGCGCCGAACATCGTCCACGTCGAGCGCGAACTCGACGTCGAACCGCACGACTTCCGGCTGTGGGTGTGCCTGCACGAGGAGACCCACCGCACCCAGTTCACGGCCGTGCCCTGGCTGCGCGACCACCTGGAGGGCGAAATCCAGTCGTTCTTGGCGGAGACCGACGTCGACCCGATGACCTTCCTGGAGCGCATCAGGGAAGCCGCCCAGTCCCTCGTCGGCGGCCGCCCCGAGGGCGAGGACGAGGACGCCGGCCGCTCCTTCGTGGAGCTGGTGCAGACCCCCGCCCAGCGGGAGATCCTCAGCCGCCTCACCGCCGTCATGTCCCTGCTGGAGGGCCACGCCGACTACGTGATGGACGGCGTCGGCCCCAGCGTCGTACCGACCGTCGCGGAGATCCGCGAGAAGTTCCAGCAGCGCCGCGCCAAGGGCGCCTCCCGCCTCGACCTCGCGCTGCGCAAGCTGCTCGGTCTGGATGCCAAACTCAGGCAGTACCGGGACGGCGAACGGTTCGTGCGGGCCGTCGTCGAACAGGTCGGCACCGACGGGTTCAACCGCGTGTGGACCTCGCCCAACACCCTGCCCACGAAGGCGGAGATCGCCAAACCGGCGGACTGGGTCGCGCGGGTGCACCGCAAGGCCGAGTCGTGAACGGCATGGACACGTCGTGAAACGAATCCGGCCGACGGCAGTCGAACGCCCCTCCAATCACCCGTCCGAGGGACCGTGAGCCATGCGTAGGCGTGCAATGCTCGGGGAACGCCCCGGTTCTGTCACCATCTACACACTCTGAGTGACCGAACTCGGGGGCCCGCCCCCGAAAACTTCATGAAGGGAACCGGACATGGGTCCCCATCCTGCGGTCGCGGCGATACGCCTGGCGGTTCGCCGCGTCCTCCATGACATCCTCAACGACCACCAGGGCTCCGGCGCCCCTGGACGTCAGGCCCTCAGCGGCCTCGGCGGGCAGGCCTGGGCCGGCCGCCCCGGCGCGCTGACCGCCGGCGCCCCCGCACGCCCGATCGCCGCCGGCCCCGGCCGGCAGGCCGGCGGCCGGCACCCGCACCGGACCACCGAGCGGCCCCCCTCCCCGCTCGGCTCCCCGCTCGTGCTCGTCGCCTGCTCCGGCGGCGCCGACTCCATGGCCCTCGCCTCCGCCCTCGCCTTCGAAGCGCCCAAGCTCGGCATCCGCGCCGGCGGCGTCACCGTCGACCACGGCCTCCAGCCCGGCTCCGACCTCCGCGCCGACGAGGTCGCCCAGCGCCTGCGCGAACTCGGCCTCGACCCCGTCGAGTCCGTCGCCGTGACCGTCGGCCGCGACGGCGGGCCCGAAGCCGCCGCCCGCGACGCCCGCTACGCCGCCCTCGACGCCGTCGCCGAACGCCACGGCGCCACCGCGATCCTGCTCGGCCACACCCGCGACGACCAGGCCGAAACCGTCCTGCTCGGCCTCGCCCGCGGCTCCGGCATCCGCTCCCTGTCCGGCATGGCCGCGGTCTCGGGGGCCGGCGGCCGCTACCGGCGCCCCTTCCTGGAGCTCGACCGGCAGACCGCCCGCAAGGCCTGCATGGCCCAGTCCCTCCCGGTCTGGGACGATCCTCACAACACCGACCCCGCCTACACCCGCTCCCGGCTGCGCCACGAAGGCCTGCCCGCCCTGGAGAAGGCCCTCGGCAAAGGGGTCGTGGAGGCGCTCGCCCGCACCGCCCAGCTCTCCCGCGACGACGCCGACGCCCTCGACGCCTGGGCCAGCCAGGCGGAAGCCTCCGTACGCGACGCCGCGGGCCTGCTGGAGTGCGCCAAGCTCTACGCCCTCCCGCCCGCCGTACGCCGCCGCATCCTGCGCCGCGCCGCCATCGAGGCCGGCGCCCCGGCCGGTTCGCTGTTCGCCCGCCACATCGAGGAAGTCGACCGCCTGATCACCGGCTGGCGCGGTCAGGGAGCCATCAATCTCCCGGGCCGGGTCGTCGCCCAGCGGCAGGGTGGCAGACTGGTGATTCGGCAAGGCTGAAACCCGGTCCCGCGGAGCGACCCTCCGGCGGCCGGCCGGGCAGCCGGTGGCCGTGGACTGCGGCCGTAAGTGCGGGACGACCGAAAGTGATGCGGGTGGACGCGAAAGACATGGGTGCCGACCTCCAGCAGGTGCTCATCACCAAGGAAGAGATCGACGCGAAGCTGGCCGAGCTGGCCGCGAAGATCGACGCGGAGTACGCGGGCAAGGACCTGCTCATCGTCGGCGTCCTCAAGGGCGCGGTGATGGTCATGGCGGACCTCGCCCGGGCGCTGTCCACCCCCGTCACCATGGACTGGATGGCCGTGTCCTCCTACGGCGCGGGCACCCAGTCCTCCGGTGTCGTGCGGATCCTCAAGGACCTCGACACCGACATCAAGGGCAAGCACGTCCTGATCGTCGAGGACATCATCGACTCCGGCCTGACCCTGTCCTGGCTGATCAACAACCTCGGCTCCCGCGAGCCCGCCTCCCTGAAGGTGTGCACGCTGCTGCGCAAGCCGGACGCCGCGAAGGTCGCCATCGACGTCGAGTGGGTCGGATTCGACATCCCGAACGAGTTCGTCGTCGGCTACGGCCTCGACTACGCCGAGAAGTACCGCAACCTGCCGTTCGTGGGTACGCTCGCGCCTCACGTCTACGGCGGCTGAGCCGGCCGGGACGTGAGTTGAGCCACTCGGCGCAAGCCTTGTAGGACGATCGGGAACCCCGGCGGGTTCCGCGCCGTTGAAGCTTGCAGAGACGGCCTTCCCGGCCATCGAAGCGACTTCGTGCGGCTTCGGACCACCACGCTGGGGTACCGTCAGAAGAACTGTCTTATCAAACTCACTATGGCAGGAGGGACGGGGCGGCACCGCTCCGTATGGATGGACGTGAAGCGATACTTCCGTGGGCCGGTCATGTGGATCGTGCTGGCCGTCCTTGCCGTGGTCGTGTTGATGCAGGTCGTCGGCTCGTCCGGCGGCTACAAGACGGTGGACACCGGCCAGGTCGTTGCGGCGATCAATGACAACAGGGTCCAGTCGGCCAAACTGACCACAGGCGACGAGCAGACCATCAAGGTCACCCTCAAGGACGGCCAGAAGGTCGACGGCAGCTCGAAGATCCAGGCGAGCTACATCGGCGACCAGGGTGTGACCGTCGCCGGCATGCTGCAGGACAAGTACCAGCACAAGCAGATCCCGGACGGCTACACGGTCTCGCCGTCCAAGCAGAACCCGTTCGTCGGCGTCCTGCTCTCGCTGCTGCCCTTCGTCCTGATCGTCGTCGTCTTCCTGTTCCTGATGAATCAGATGCAGGGCGGCGGCTCCCGGGTCATGAACTTCGGCAAGTCCAAGGCCAAGCTCATCACCAAGGACACCCCGAAGACGACCTTCTCCGACGTCGCCGGCTGCGACGAGGCCGTCGAGGAGCTCCAGGAGATCAAGGAGTTCCTGCAGGAGCCGGCCAAGTTCCAGGCCGTCGGCGCCAAGATCCCCAAGGGCGTGCTGCTCTACGGCCGCCCGGGTACCGGCAAGACGCTGCTCGCGCGTGCCGTGGCCGGCGAGGCGGGCGTCCCCTTCTACTCGATCTCCGGTTCCGACTTCGTCGAGATGTTCGTCGGCGTCGGCGCCTCCCGGGTCCGCGACCTGTTCGAGCAGGCCAAGGCGAACGCCCCGGCGATCGTCTTCGTCGACGAGATCGACGCGGTCGGCCGCCACCGCGGTGCCGGCCTCGGCGGCGGTCACGACGAGCGCGAGCAGACCCTGAACCAGCTGCTCGTCGAGATGGACGGCTTCGACGTCAAGGGCGGCGTGATCCTCATCGCCGCCACCAACCGGCCCGACATCCTCGACCCGGCCCTTCTGCGGCCCGGCCGCTTCGACCGCCAGATCGCGGTCGACCCGCCGGACCTGCAGGGCCGTCTGGAGATCCTCAAGGTCCACCAGAAGGGCAAGCCGGTCGCGCCCGACGTCGACCTGGCCGCCGTCGCCCGCCGCACGCCCGGCATGACCGGCGCCGACCTGGCGAACGTGCTGAACGAGGCGGCACTGCTCACCGCCCGAGGCGACCAGAAGCTGATCGACAACAAGGCGCTGGACGAGGCGATCGACCGCGTGGTCGCGGGCCCGCAGAAGCGGACCCGGATCATGTCGGACAAGGAGAAGAAGATCACCGCGTACCACGAGGGCGGTCACGCCCTGGTCGCGGCGGCCTCACCGAACTCCGACCCCGTCCACAAGATCACCATCCTGTCCCGCGGCCGCGCCCTCGGCTACACGATGGTCCTGCCGGACGAGGAC
This sequence comes from Streptomyces sp. NBC_00557, assembly GCF_036345995.1. Taxonomy (NCBI): domain Bacteria; kingdom Bacillati; phylum Actinomycetota; class Actinomycetes; order Kitasatosporales; family Streptomycetaceae; genus Streptomyces; species Streptomyces sp. NBC_00557. Next base: position 3,676,102 of record NZ_CP107796.1, on the reverse strand, counting down.
AAGTACTCCACCACGCGCAACGAGATGCTCGACCAGCTCGCCTACATGCTGGGCGGTCGCGCCGCCGAGGAACTGGTCTTCCACGACCCGACCACCGGTGCCGCGAACGACATCGAGAAGGCCACCAACCTGGCCCGCGCGATGGTCACCCAGTACGGCATGACCGAGCGGCTCGGCGCCATCAAGTTCGGCGGAGACAACAGCGAGCCCTTCCTCGGACGTGAGATGGCTCACCAGCGCGACTACTCGGAAGAGGTCGCCGCGCTGGTCGACGAAGAGGTCAAGAAGCTCATCGAGACCGCGCACAACGAGGCCTGGGAGATCCTGGTCGAGAACCGCGACGTGCTCGACAACCTCGTTCTCCAGCTGCTGGAGAAGGAGACCCTGGGCAAGGAGGAGATCGCCGAGATCTTCGCCCCGGTCGTCAAGCGCCCGCCGCGGCCCGCCTGGACCGGCTCCTCGCGGCGCACCCCGTCCACCCGCCCGCCGGTGCTCTCTCCCAAGGAGCTGGCACTGACCAACGGCGCGAACGGCGCGACGGCCGCGATCAGCACGGCCAAGTCCACGGCCACGGAGTCCACCCCGGTGACGGACCAGACCCCGGACGAGCGCCCGGAGAGCTGAGCAGTTCAGGCCAAACCGGCCTGGAATGAACGCCGCGCCCGCCAGGTTTTAGCCTGGAGGGCGCGGCGTTCGTATGTCCGCAGAACCGACGTGTGGCCGCCGCCACGCGGCAAGAGGTACAGGAACGAGGAACCAGATGACCGACCCCGTGACGCTGGACGGCGAGCTCCCCGTCGGCGACTTCGACGAGAAGCGCGCCGAGAACGCCGTGCGGGAACTGCTGATCGCGGTCGGGGAGGATCCGGACCGGGAGGGCCTGCGCGAGACTCCCGCGCGGGTGGCTCGGGCGTACAAGGAGATCTTCGCGGGCCTGTGGCAGAAGCCCGAGGACGTGCTCACGACGACGTTCGACCTCAGGCACGACGAAATGGTGCTCGTGAAGGACATCGAGGTGTACTCGACCTGTGAGCATCATCTGGTGCCGTTCCGGGGCGTCGCCCACGTCGGATACATCCCGTCCGTCACCGGGAAGATCACCGGCCTGTCGAAGCTGGCCCGTCTGGTGGACGTCTACGCCCGTCGGCCTCAGGTGCAGGAACGACTCACCACGCAGATCGCGGACTCGCTGATGGAGATCCTGGAGCCGCGGGGCGTCATCGTGGTCGTCGAGTGCGAGCACATGTGCATGTCCATGCGCGGCATCCGCAAGCCGGGCGCGAAGACCATAACGTCCGCCGTGCGCGGGCAGCTGCGGGACGCGGCGACGCGGAACGAGGCCATGAGCCTGATCATGGCGCGCTGAACCGGGTGCTGACGGGAACCGGCGGTCACGCCGCCGGTTCCGCCCCCGGGGTGTTCTGGTCCTCGTCGTCCGGGAGTTTGCACACCCGCTCCAGGAACAGGGCCGCCGCTATCACGCCGATGCCGGCCAGGACCGAGAAGCCGGCGTAGATGGCCTGGTCGCGGCGGGTGGGAATGTCCAGGAGCTCCAGCAGGAAGACGCCCGTGCCGCCGTACATGCCGGCGACGAGCGCGGCGACCAGAGCGCTGGCCTGGCCGAAGACGACCGCGCGGGCGGCCATCAGCGGGTCGACGCCCTTCGCGCCGGGGCGGCGTTCGCGCTGGGCCTTCAGACGGGCGCGCAGCGAGAGCGCCGTCGACAGCAGGACCACCGCGATCAGTGCGAGGACGATGGGGGCGGCCAGGGGGACGCTGGGCAGGGTCCCGATCGAGTTCCAGAGGCGGGCGCCCGCCCAGGACAGGATCCCGGCCACGACGAACACGCCCGCCAGCACCCTGATGCGCAGCTCTCTCACGGTGTCCCTTCAGCTCCCCCGGACCGGTGCGGACCGCGGTCTCACCGACCTTGTCGTCTGAGTCGTCTTGACCTTAACGACTATTCCGGCAGTCGGAGTTCCAGGTCCGCGCGGGGTTCGACGCCCGCACGGGTGACGGCCGACAGCAGCTCGGCCACCGGGCCGCGGCCGGGCAGCTGGGCCTCCGGGTCCACGTCGTGCCAGGGCGCGAGGACGAAGGCGCGCTCGTGGGCGCGCGGGTGGGGCAGGGTGAGCTGCGGGTCGTCGGAGGTGACGTCGGCGTAGGCGACGATGTCGACGTCCAGGGTGCGCGGGCCCCAGTGCTCGTCGCGGACGCGTTTGTACGCCTCCTCGATGGCATGGGCCCGCTCCAGCAGGGAGGCCGGGGGCAGGGTGGTCTTGAGGACCACGACGGCGTTGAAGTACGACGGCTGGCTGCCGGGCGCCACGCCCCACGGCTCGGTCTCGTACACCGGCGAGACCGCCTTCACGCGGACGCCCGGGGTGTCCTCCAGCGCGTCGACGGCGCCCTGGAGGGTCTCCAGGCGGTTGCCGAGGTTGGAGCCGATGGAGATGACGGCCCACTTCGGGTTCTGCAGGGTCGTGTCGGCGGCGTCGACCTTCTCGACGACCGAGGCGGGCACCGGCTGGACGGTCGGGTCACTGTGACCCTGGAGGAAAGGTCGGGTCATACTCGGCTCCGGGTGATGGTGACGGTCACGTCGTCGAAGGGGACGGTGATCGGCGCGTCCGGCTTGTGGACGCAGACCTCGACCTCCTGTACCCCTTCGTGCTTCAGGCAGGTCCGGGCGATCCGTTCGGCGAGGGTCTCGATGAGGTCCACCGGCTCGCCCTCGACCACCGCCACGACCTCCTCGGCCACGATGCCGTAGTGGACGGTCTTCGCCAGGTCGTCGTCGGCCGCGGCCGGACGGGTGTCGAGCCCCAGGACGAGGTCCACGATGAAGGTCTGGCCCTCCTCGCGCTCCTTGGGGAACACACCGTGGTGCCCGCGGGCCTTGAGGCCGCGCAGCGCGACACGATCCACGCGAATCACTCCTGCAATCGTCGGGAAGGACCGGTCCGTACCACGTACGGGCGGCACACCGGCCTGCAGACGAATCTACCTGCGGCCACTGACAAAGCCGGGCCGCGGGAGGCGGGCCCGCGTCTGGACCACGAGCGTTCATCTCGCGTTTCCCCGGAGAAACCCGGCGGTGTCATGGGCTGGTAGCGGCTTCTACCCAGGGGTAGGTGATTCCAACCACTTCCCGGTCGGCGCCCGGCCGCCGTGCCGCGCCCGCCCGCTCAGGCGAGGGGGCCGTCGTCCGGGTTCACGCCGTTCACGCCGGTCTCCTCGTCCTCGTCGTCGGTCTCGGCGAGGACGGGGGAGGCGTGGTGCGACCAGAGCTTCCAGCCGGAGGGTGTGCGCCGGAACACGTTCGTGGCGACGACGAGCTGGCCGACCAGCGGGCCCAGCTCCGCGCCGTCCTCCGGGGCGGGGCCGCCGCTGAGGATGTTCTCGGTGCAGGTCACGAGCGCGGTGTCGCCGGTGACGGAGACGTGCACGTCGGTGAGGAAGAACTGGATGTAGTCGGTGTTGGCCATGATCAGGGCGTAGGACCTGAGGACCTCGCCGCGCCCGGTGAGCACCGGCCAGCCGGGGTGCACGCAGGAGACCACCCCGGTGTCCGCCGGGTCGTGGTACTCCTCGTCCACGCCCAGGTCGGCGGGGGTGAGCCAGAGGGCGGACAGTTCCTCGAAGTCGCCGCGCTCCATCGCCTCGTAGAAGGCGGTGTTGGCCGCCTCCACCTGCTCGACGTCGGTATGAGGGGCGCTCACCGGGTTCCTTCCGCCCCGAGGCGGCCACTGACGCCCGGCGTGCGTCCGCTGCCGCACACCCCGTGTTCGCGCTCCGCGCGCAGCGCCTGCGCCCCCGGCACCAGGCCTGTCGTGCGCGCCTCCTCCACGGCGCGTGCGACTCGTACGGCGTCGGCGCTGGCGCGTACCTCGTGCACGCGCACCGCCCAGGCGCCGGACTGCGCGGCGAGCGCGGAGACGGCGGCCGTGGCGGCGTCCCGTTCGCGGGCCGGCGGCGGCGCGCCGTCCGGGCCGGCGAGGACGTGGCCGAGGAACCGCTTGCGGGAGGCGGCCACGAGCAGGGGGTGGCCGAGGCCGTGCAGGCGGTCGAGGTGGGCGAGGAGGGCGAGGTCGTGCTCGGCGTTCTTGGAGAAGCCGAGGCCGGGGTCGACGACGACGCGGTCGGGGGCGATGCCGCCGGCCAGAACGGCTTCCACGCGCGCGTGCAGTTCGTCCAGGACTTCGGTGACGACGTCTTCGTAGACGCCCTTGACGTTGCCGCCCTGAAGGAAGCCGCGCCAGTGCATGACGACGAAGGGGGCGCCCGCGTCGGCGACCACCGGGATCATCGCGGGGTCGGCGAGGCCGCCGCTGACGTCGTTGACGAGGGACGCGCCGGCCGCGAGGGACTGCTCGGCGACGGACGCGCGCATGGTGTCGACGGAGACGACGACGCCTTCGGAGGCGAGGCCCCGGACGACCGGGATGACGCGCCGCAGTTCCTCGGCCTCGTCCACCCGGGTGGCGCCGGGGCGGGTGGACTCGCCGCCGACGTCGACGAGGTCCGCGCCCTGGGCGACGAGTTCCAGGCCGTGTTTGACGGCGGCGGTCGTGTCGAACCAGCGGCCGCCGTCGGAGAAGGAGTCGGGGGTCACGTTGACGACACCCATGACCGCGCACCGGTCCCATACCGGAAGGCCGGCGACGTGCCCGCGTCCGCTGAGGTTGTTCATACGTTCAGCGTAGGCCCAGGGGGCGTCCGGAACGCGCGGCGGCCCGGGCGGCCGCCCCGTGCTGGAGGGGGAGGGGCGTCCGCCCGGGCCCGTACCCGGCCGCACCGCTCGTCTGCGCGGTGCCCTGGTCCGCGCGGCTCAGGCCGCGCGGACGTCCCGTTCCGCCATGGTGTGCGCGCAGGGGCGCTCGGCGGCCGCCCTGCGCCGGCGCAGGAAGCGCGGGAGCGGCAGGGCGAGGTTGACGAAGCCTTCCGCCTGCATGGCGGCGAAGCCGATGCGGGGCAGGTCGGCGCTGTTGCGGTAGACCACGAAGCGGGGCTCCCAGCGCGGCTGGAACTTGGCGTTGAACTTGTACAGCGACTCGATCTGGAACCAGCGCGAGAGGAACACCAGCAGCCCGCGCCAGGCGCGCAGCACCGGACCGGCGCCGATCTTCTCGCCGCGCGCGAGGGCGGAGCGGAACATCGCGAAGTTCAGCGAGATGCGGGTGATGCCGAACTTCGGCGCGGCCTGGAGGGCGGCGACGATGAGCAGTTCGTTCATGCCGGGGTCGGCGCTGCGGTCGCGGCGCATGAGGTCCAGCGACGCGCCGTCCCTGCCCCAGGGCACGAAGTGCAGGATCGCCTTCAGGTCGCCGTACTCGCCGGGTTCGTCGTCCTGTTTGTGCGCGGTGGCGATCAGGCAGTCGCCGTCGGCGGGGTCGCCGATGCGGCCGAGCGCCATGGAGAAGCCGCGTTCGGTGTCGGTGCCGCGCCAGTCCTCCGCCGCCCGCCGGATGCGCTCCAGTTCGGCGTCGCCGAGGTCACGGATGCGCCGTACCCGGGTTTCGTAGCCGGCTCGCTCGATGCGTTTGACCATTTGTCGCACGTTGCGCATCGCGCGTCCGGCGAGCGAGAAATCCGCGACGTCCACCACCGCCTCGTCGCCCAGTTCGAGGGCGTCCAGGCCGGTTTCGCGGGTCCACACCTCGCCGCCCGTCTCCGAGCAGCCCATGACGGCGGGGGTCCAGGAGTGGGCCTTGGCCTCGTCCATGAAGCGCTCGATGGCGCCGGGCCAGGCCTCGACGTCGCCGATGGGGTCGCCGCTGGCGAGCATCACGCCGGAGACGACGCGGTAGGTGACGGCGGCCTTGCCGCTGGGGGAGAAGACGACGGCCTTGTCGCGGCGCAGCGCGAAGTGGCCGAGGGAGTCGCGCCCGCCGTGCTTGTCCAGCAGGGCCCGCAGCCGGGACTCGTCCTCCTCGGTGAGGCGGGCGGCGGGGTGTTCGGGGCGGAAGGCGAGGTAGATGGTGGTGGCCGCGGTGATCCAGCCGAGGGCGCCGAGGGAGAAGGCGACGGTCCAGGACGTGTTGCCCTGGTAGTCGACCGGTCCTTCGAAGCCGAACAGGCCGTAGACGACGTGCGTCAGCCGATCGGCCAGGCTCGGGTCGCCGATCGTCCGGTGCGGGTGGACGCTGACGATGACGAGTCCGAGGACGAGAGAGCCGGCGCTCATGAGGATGAAGTTGGCGAGTGCGCGCCACCTGCTGCGCGGGTCGGGCAGGGCGGCGAACTGGTCGCGGTGGAGCAGCAGCGGTACGAGCAGCGCGACGGCGATGAGCACGCCGACGAGCGAGTGCCGGTACGCGAACTGCGCCACCGCGCCCGCCGGCAGCAGCGCGACCGCGGCCCGCCACGCCCGGCGCTTGCGCCGTTTGAGCCCGTGCGCGAGCAGCAGCAACAGCACGCCGGCGCTCAGCGAGAGCGCGGCCGCGAACGGCCCGAACGAGCCGGGCAGCACTTCCGCGATGGCGTGCATACGGCTGTGACGGAAGCGCGGGAACACGCCCGCGGCAATGTCCAGGACGCCCACGAGGGCGGCGGCCCTGCCGACGAGCACGGGGACGGCCTCGGGGCGCGGGCCGCGCAGTATGCGCCGCGCCCGGCTGGATCGGCTCGGAACCCCGCCCGACATTTCCCCATCTATCCTGACAGACATCGCATCCCGTAGTTCTGCGAGAGACCTTGAACCCGGGCCCGATACGGGCATCCGGCGACATTGCGCCCTCTAGGACGGTGTCTCGGGGAGACAGGTTCACTCCCCACCGGAAAGTCGGGTCAAAGGCCAAGGAAAGCCCCGGGCAAGCCCGCGCGACGACGTTGCGGGCGGGCGCCGGGCGGAGAGCGCAGGCAGGTAACAGCCCATGGGTCTGACGAGCAACAAGGTGCTGGTGCTGGCGGTCGTCCTCGCCGTCGTCCTCTTCCTCGGCACGGTGTGGTGGTGGCCGCGGCTGGCCAGGCGGAACTGGCGGGCCGTCAGCGGGCGCGTCGGGCTGCTGCTCGGCACCCAGGTGGCGCTCTTCGCCTCGGTGGGCCTCGCCGTGAACCAGGCCTTCGGTTTCTACGCCAGCTGGGCCGACCTGTTCGGCCAGGAGACCGGGCAGGGAGTGGTCGTCGACCACATAGCGGGCGGCGGCGCCGGCAGCCCCGTACAAGTGGTGTCCACCTCCCGGGTCATCGGGGCGAGCAGCGCCCTGCCGCAGGTCGCCGGGCAGGTCCAGAAGGTGGACATCATCGGCCGTACGACCCACCTGGCCACGCCGGCGTTCGTGTATCTGCCCCCCGAGTACTTCCAGCCGCAGAACCGCACGCGCACGTTCCCGGTGTCCGTCATCCTCACCGGCTACCCCGGCACGGCTCAGGCGCTGGTGGACAAGCTGCACTACCCGAGTACGGCGCTGCAGCTGGCCAAGGCCGGGAAGATGCAGCCGATGATCCTGGTGATGCTGCGTCCGACCGTGGCGCCGCCGCGCGACACGGAGTGCGTGGACGTGCCCGGCGGACCGCAGACCGAGACGTTCTTCGCCCGGGACCTGCGCGACTCGGTGACCGCCCACTACCGGGTCGACAGGACGCCCGCCAGCTGGGGCATCGCCGGCGACTCGACCGGCGGCTACTGCGCGCTGAAGATCGCCATGCACCACCCGAAGGCGTATGCGGCCGCCGCCGGCCTGTCGCCGTACTACAAGGCGCCGCTCGACCCCACCACCGGAGACCTCTTCCGCGGCAACACGAATCTGCGGAATCGCGCCAACCTCTTCTGGGCGATCAAGCACCTGTCCGCGCCCGAGACGTCGCTGCTCGTCACCAGCAGCCGGGTGGGCGAGCACAACTACAAGGACACGCTCAAATTCATCAAGAGCGTGCAGGCGACCAACGTGACCAGGATTTCGTCGATCATCCTCCCGAGCGGCGGGCACAACTTCAACACCTGGCGGCGCGAGATCCCGCCGATGCTGCAGTGGCTGAGCCAGCGGCTGGTCGCCCACTGAGCCGGGGTGCCTGACGTCTCGTGAAGCCGGTGTTCGTGGCCGTGTTTTTACGGGGCGGGGGTCCGCGATTCGCCTACGCGCGGTAAGTTTCTGGCCATGCCACGTGGACGCCACCGCCATTCCCCACCCCTGCACCGGCTGTTGCCTCCGGCGGCCATCGCCGGTGTCTCCGTCGTCTGCGCGCTGGGTCCCTGGGTGTTCTCCGAGGCCATGGTGCTGCGCGCGCTGGCGGCCGCCGCCGCGGCGACCGCAGTCGCCGGCGCCGTCGTGATGCGCCGCTGGGACGCGCAGGCGGGCAAGCGGGTCGCCGAGCTCACACGCGCGCGTGCCGGCGACGAATGGCGGTACGAGGAGCGGCTCGCCGAACTGGAGACCGACCTGGAGGAGTCGCGCGAGCTGCGCACCAAGCTGGAGCAGCGGCTGCGCGCCAAGCGCGCGGAGCTGGCCGGCCTGCGCAACGAGCACGCGGCCCTGCTGCGCCGGTACGCCACCGCGGAGACCGAGCGCGCGAGCGCCCTGGAGGGACGCCGGCTGCTGGAGATCGAGGCGACCGCGCCGTCGTCCTCGCCCGCGCTGCCGTCCGCGCGCCGCGCCGAGCCGGAGCCGGCCGAGGCGAACGCGGAGGCCGCCCCGGAGCAGGCCGCCGGTGAGGCGCGTTCGGACTCCGGGGACGAGCCGGTGGCCTACGCGGTGTTCTCGCGCGAGGGCGCCTGGCTCTACCAGCAGGCCCTGACGGCCCTGGCCCGCTTCGGCAGCGACACCGGCGGCGACTCTGGCGGCGACTCCGGTACGGACGCCGGGCAGACGGCCGCGGCCGAGGCTTCCGAGACGGCGGTCTCCGACACGGCGGCTTCCGGCACGGTGGCTTCCGGGGCGGCCGAATCCGAAGCAGCGGCTTCTGCGGATACGGCCCCGCAGCCGGCGCGCGCCGAGTCCGGTGAGCCCGCGGACGGCCCGGCCGACGGCGGCACGGGCGCGGTTGCGACGGGCAGGGCGGACACCGTCCGTACGGCAGGCGCGCCCGAGGCGGGACCCGCTGCCGCGGCCGAGGCGGACGGTGCCCGGGACGGCAGGGCGGACGGCGCCGGGGCTTCCCGGAGCGAGGCCGACGCACCGGCCGCCCAGGAGGAGGAGGCGCAGGGGAAGCCTCAGGCGGCCGACGGGCACGCCCGCGCGGCCGCCGCCCCCGTGACGCCGGCCGAGCCCGCCACGGCCGTGGGCCCGCCGCCCGCCGGGCACTTCACGGTGCCGACCGCGGTGGCCGTCGTACCGGCCGCGCCCGTCCGGCGCCCGGTGGTCGAGGGCGGCTTCGACTTCTTCGGCACCCAGAAGGGCGCGCCCAAGGCCGCGCTGGAGTCGGTGCAGAACGAGGACCTCGCGGACGTCGTCGGCCAGGAGGCGCTCGCCGTGCACAAGGCCGAGGCCGAGGCCGGGTTCAAGCAGGCCCATGCCCGGCCCGACGGCACCGGGCAGGTCATCGACCTGACCGCGCACGACGAGACCGAGCAGATCGACGTCCAGCGGCTGCGCAGCGCTGCGTCCTGACCCGGCGCCACACGGATCCACGAGGCCCGGCTTCCCGCGCGGAAGCCGGGCCTCAGGTCATCCAGCGGTCGGGGCGGGCGTCGCGGCGGCCCGTGCGGGACCTCTCCGCCTGGGCGTGCAGCAGCCGTACGGCCTCCTCGGCGTCCCGCAGCCCGGCCGTCACGGTCCTGCCGGCCCCCGTGTCCACATGGACCTCGGCGAGCCGCCACAGCCGCCGCCAGGGCCCCTGGGCCAGCCGGACGCTCTGCACCTTGGCGTGCGGAACCAGCGAGAGCCGGCGCCGCAACAGGCCGTGCCGGGCGGCGAACACGGAGCCGGTGACCGCGAGGCGCTGCCCGCGCCACCACACCGGCAGGCACCAGCGGGCCCGCCGGGGCGGCCCCGACAGTTCCTGAGGCACCGTCACGCCCGGCAGCGCGCGCGTGAGGACCGACTCGGCGACCGGACGGGGCGCGACCGGCACCAGCACCGAGTTCGCCGACCCGGCCACGTCCAGTTCCACCCGCACCCAGCCGAGCCGCCGCCACAGCAGCGGCTCCACCAGCCGCACGGTCTGCACCCGGCCGGGCGGCACGGTCTCGTGCGTACGGTCCAGCAGCCCGCGGTCGATGCGCAGCCCGTCCGGCGACTCGCTCACCGTCCAGTCGAACTCGGCGGCGAACCGTCCCGCGCTGCGCGCGCCGGCCGCGCCGAACAGCGGCAGGGCGGTCGCGAGAACCGTCCACAGGCTGTGGGTGGTGAGCCACAGCACGGCCGGTACGACGAGCGCGGCGCCCAGCGAGACCCAGGGCGCGCCCGTCAATGCGAGGGACAGCGCCAGCGCGCGCGGGGGCACGCGCAGCAGTACGTGCGCCGGTGCCTCGCCGACCTCACGCGCCGTCTCGGGTGCGAAACCCGCCGCGCGCGCGAGCAGTTCCGCGCGCAGCGCGCGGGCCTCCTGCTCGCCGAGGAAGGCCAGTTCGTCCTTGTCGTCGGCGCCGACGACGTCGATCCGCAGCTTGGCGACGCCCGCCACGCGCGCGAGGAGGGGCCGGGAGACGTCCACGGCCTGGATGCGCTCCAGCCGGATGTGCGCGGTGCGCCGGAACACCAGGCCCGTGCGGATGCGCAGTTCGGTGCCGGTGACCGCGAAGTGCGTGAACCACCAGGACAGGAATCCGTAGAGACCGGCCGCGGGCACCAGCACCGCGAGGCCGAGCAGCAGCGCGGTGGTGGTCAGCCGCGCCAGCTGCGCCTGCGTCGCGTCCGGGTCGTGCACCGCCCACCCGGCGAGCACGGCGACCGGCGCCCAGGCCCGGCGGAAGGGCGTGACGGGGTGCAGCCGCCGCTCGGTCACGGCCGCGCGGTCCTCCGCGTCCTGGGCGCCCGCGCCGGCCGGGGTGTCCGGGGGGTACACGCGCGTGGTGTCCGCCGCGTCGCCGCGGTCCGGGGTGGTCACAGGCCCGCCGAACGTGCCTCGCCCAGCTCGGTGAGCCGGTCGCGCAGCCGTTCCGCCTCGGCCGGGTCCAGGCCGGGGATGGTGGCGTCGGTCGCGGCGGCCGCCGTGTGCAGCTGCACGGTGGCCAGCCCGAACCGCCGCTCGACGGGCCCGGAGGTGACCTCCACCAGCTGCATCCGCCCGTACGGCACCACCGTCTGCTCGTGCCACAGGACACCGCGGCTGATCAGCAGGTCGTCCGCGCGCTCGGCGTACCGCCACGAGCGCCAGTTCCGCCCCACCAGCCGCCGGCCCCATGCGCCGCCGGCCACCGGCACCAGCGCGAACACGGCCCACGCGGGCCCCACGGCCAGCCCCAGGACCAGCCCGGTGGCGACGGCCAGCCCCGCCGCCCACACCAGCACGAGCATCAGCCGCATCCGCAGCAGAGCGGGCTCCAGGCCCCGCCACACCGGCGCGGCCCCCGGTATACCGGCCTCGTCAAGGCTCCCCGTTTCCATGGGGCCAGCGTACGTAGGGGAAACTGGGGCCATGACTCCTACGACGGAGACCACGGTCGGAATCGGCGGCGCCGCGGAAAGCACCGACATGGTGCTCAACATCGGGCCTCAGCATCCGTCCACGCACGGTGTGCTGCGGCTCAGGCTGGTGCTGGACGGGGAGCGCATCGTGCGCGCGGAGCCGGTGATCGGCTATATGCACCGCGGGGCGGAGAAGCTCTTCGAGGCGCGCGACTACCGCCAGATCATCGTGCTCGCCAACCGCCACGACTGGCTGTCGGCGTTCTCGAACGAACTGGGCGTGGTCCTCGCGGTGGAGCGGATGCTCGGCATGGAGGTGCCCGAGCGGGCGGTGTGGACGCGCACGCTGCTGGCCGAGCTGAACCGGGTCCTGAACCACCTGATGTTCCTCGGCTCCTACCCGCTGGAGCTGGGCGGGATCACGCCGGTGTTCTACGCGTTCCGGGAGCGCGAGGTGCTCCAGAACGTCATGGAGGAGGTCTCCGGCGGGCGCATGCACTACATGTTCAACCGGGTCGGCGGCCTCAAGGAGGACCTGCCGGCCGGATGGGCCGCACGCGCGCGTGCCGCCGTCGCCGACGTGCGCTCGCGCATGGACGTCTTCGACGACCTGGTCCTCGGCAACGAGATCTTCCGCGGCCGCACGCGCGGAGTGGGGGTGCTCGCGCCGGAGACCGTGCACGCGTACGGGGTCAGCGGGCCCATCGCGCGCGCGTCGGGCGTGGACTTCGACCTGCGCCGCGACGAGCCGTACCTGGCGTACGGCGACCTCGGGGGCACCCTGAAGGTCGCCACCCGCGGCGAGGGGGACTGTCTCGCCCGTTTCGAGGTGCTGCTGGAGCAGACCCACAACGCGCTCGACCTCGCGGACGCCTGCCTGGACCGGATCGCCGAGCTGCCGCCCGGCCCGATCAACCAGCGGCTGCCGAAGGTGCTGAAGGCGCCCGAGGGGCACACGTACGCGTGGACCGAGAACCCGCTCGGCATCAACGGCTACTACCTGGTCAGCAAGGGCGAGAAGACGCCGTACCGGCTGAAGCTGCGCTCGGCCTCGTACAACAACATCCAGGCGCTGACCGAGCTGCTGCCGGGGACGCTGGTGGCGGACATGGTGGCGATCCTGGGCTCGATGTTCTTCGTGGTCGGCGACATCGACAAGTAGGGCGGTCCCGGCGGGGGCCGGTCGCCGGGCTCAGGCGAGCGGGTCGGCGATGCCGACCGGCTGGACCAGCCAGGCGAAGTCGCCGAGCCCGCCCGGGGCGGTGAGTTCGGCGGCCTCCCCGGCGCCCGCGAGGGCGCGCACGTAGGCCGCGGGGTCCGTGGAGGCCAGCGCGAGCGGGGGGCGTGCGCCGGTGATGCCGAGCGCGTGCAGGACGGCGCGCTGGGTGAGCAGGCGCGCGGCAGGCAGGGCGCGCGCCGGGCCGGAGACGGCGTGCGCCTCGCCCGGGGGTGTGCTCGGCGTGACCAGAGGCGCGTGCGGCGCGTCGGGGGGTGTGCTCGGCGTCGCCAAAGGCTCGTGCGGCCCGTCGGAGGCCGTGCTCGGCGTGTCCGAAGGCGCGTGCGCCGTAGGGGCCGTCGCGCAGGCGTCCAGGGCGACGTGGGCCGTGATGTCGCAGGATCCGTCGGGCACCGGCGCCGTCTCGCGGCCGGCGCGGAAGCCGGTGAGCGTGCCGAACAGGGGGCGCGCGTCGGCGGTGTGCGCGTAGTCCACGGCGACCGCGAGCCCGCGCACCACCCGGTGCACCGCCGACGCCCACGCCAGGTCGCGGGGCAGTCCGATCTCCGCGCGCAGCCCCTCCTCGGGCGGCAGCGGCCACCATCGGGCGAGCCAGTCCGCGTCCGCGCCGGTCACCGGCTCCCCGAGCCGCTCGGTGCCGTCGTCGGCGACCAGCACCAGCCTGGGCACGCCCGCGGGGTCGACCTCGACGACGTCCACGGGCACGTTGTCCAGCCACTCGTTGGCGAACAGCAGGCCCGTGACGGCGGCCGGGGGCGCGTCGAGCCAGGTGACGCGTTCGTCGAGGCCGACCGGGCGGCCGGCGCGTTCAACGGCGTACGCACGCGCGCGTGCGGCCACGTCCGCCGGCAGCGCGGCCAGCACGCCGGTGACCAGTTCACCGCGCCCCGCGCCCATGTCGACGAAGTCCAGCGCGGCCGGCCGGCCCAGTGCCTCGTCGACCCGGCACAGCAGCCGGGCCACGGCCCGCGCGAACAGCGGGGAGGCGTGCACGGACGTACGGAAGTGGCCGACCGGGCCCTCCGGACGGCGGTAGAAGCCACCGGGGCCGTACAGCGCCGCCTCAGCCGCCGCGCGCCAGCCGCGCCAGCCGCGCGGTCCGTCGCCCTCGCGGGCGCGCCGTTCCGTTTCCCGCGCCGTCTCATCCGTCACCGCACCAGACTAGGCGCACAGATGATCACTTCCTCCACCTTGCGGAGTACGCGCGCCGGGCCCGGATCGGCCCTCCGGTTGACCCCTGCACGCATCTGGTTTGCCTACGCTGGGTTACGTGCAGCGCCTCTATGACTTCCTCCGCCGCCACCCCACGTGGGTCGACACCTTCTGGGCGGTCGCCCTGTTCGGGCTGTCCGGTGTGAGCGTGGTCAATCTGAGCGGGGTGCCCGGTCACCACATGTCGGTCGCCGCCGGGATGACCGTGTCCTTCGTGCTGTGCGTCGTCGTGGCGCTGCGCCGCCGTTTCCCGGAGCCGATGCTGCTGGTCGCCCTCGCGACCGGGCTGGTCCAGCTGGTGCTGGACATCGAGACGACCGTCGCCGACTTCGCGATGCTGGTGATCACCTACACGGTGGCGGCGGTCGGCGCGCGCTGGGCCTCCCGGCTCGCGCTCGTCGTCAGCCTGTGCGCGGCGGCCTTCGCCCAGCTGCGCTGGCCGGCCGAGCACGCGGGCTTCCTCGGGCGGATCGCCATAGTCGCCTTCCAGACGGTGCCCTTCGCGCTCGCCTGGGTGCTCGGCGACTCCATGCGGACCCGGCGCGCCTACTTCGCCCAGCTGGAGGAGCGCGCGGCCCGCCTGGAGAAGGAGCGCGAGGCGCAGTCGAAGGTCGCGGTGGCCGCCGAACGCGCCCGCATAGCGCGCGAGTTGCACGATGTCGTCGCACACAACGTGTCGGTGATGGTGGTGCAGGCCGACGGCGCCGCGTACGTCCTGGACACCGCCCCCGACCAGGCCAGGAAGGCGCTGGAGACGATCTCCTCCACCGGCCGCCAGGCGCTCGCCGAGATGCGCCGCCTGCTGGGCGTGCTGCGCACCGGGGAGCACCAGGAGGGCGGGGAGTACGTCCCCCAGCCGGACGTCGAGCAGATCGACGAGCTCGTCGAGCAGTGCCGCAACGCCGGCCTCCCGGTCGACTTCAAGGTCGAGGGCACCCCGCGCCCGCTGCCGAGCGGCGTGGAGCTGACCGCGTACCGGATCGTGCAGGAGGCGCTCACCAACACCCGCAAGCACGGCGGGCCCAACGCGGGCGCGAGCGTGCGGCTGGTCTACTTCGACGACGGGCTCGGCCTGCTCGTCGAGGACGACGGCAAGGGCGCCCCGCACGAGCTGTACGAGGAGGGCGGCGCCGACGGCCAGGGGCACGGCCTGATCGGCATGCGCGAGCGGGTCGGCATGGTGGGCGGCACCCTGGACGCCGGACCGCGGCCGGGCGGAGGATTCCGCATCAGCGCCCTGCTCCCGCTCAAACCGGCGCACTGACGCAGCCGCACGCCCCCGATTCACACCTGTCAGACCCCGCCCGAACCACGGCACCACCCGTCCCGACCGAAAGAGGCCCGATGGCGATCCGCGTGATGCTCGTCGACGACCAGGTGCTGCTGCGCACCGGGTTCCGGATGGTGCTCGCCGCCCAGCCGGACATGGAGGTCGTCGCGGAGGCGGGCGACGGCGTCGAGGCCCTGCAGGTGCTGCGGTCCACGCCCGTCGACGTCGTCCTGATGGACGTCCGCATGCCGAAGCTGGACGGTGTGGAGGCCACCCGGCGGATCTGCGCCGAGGCCGATCCGCCGAAGGTGCTGATCCTGACCACCTTCGACCTGGACGAGTACGCGTTCTCCGGGCTGAAGGCGGGCGCCTCCGGGTTCATGCTCAAGGACGTGCCGCCCGGTGATCTGCTGGCGGCGATCCGCGCGGTGCACAGCGGCGACGCGGTCGTGGCGCCGTCCACCACCCGCCGCCTGCTGGACCGTTTCGCCCCGATGCTGCCCTCCACCGGCAAGGAGCCGCAGGCCAAGGAGCTGGACCGGCTCACCGACCGCGAGCGCGAGGTCATGGTGCTGGTCGCGCAGGGCCTGTCCAACGGCGAGATCGCGGCCCGGCTGGTGCTGAGCGAGGCGACGGTGAAGACCCACGTCGGCCGCATCCTCACCAAGCTCGGCCTGCGCGACCGGGTCCAGGTCGTGGTGCTGGCCTACGAGACCGGCCTGGTCCGCGCGGGCGGCCACGGGTGAGTCCGGGAGCCCTGCTTGCCGGTCATACCGCCGGCAGGCGCGTGACGAAGCCGGCGACGGCCGTCCGCACGTCGTCCGCCGTCCACCGAAGGCCCTCGGAGCGCACGGCGACCTCGGTGAAGGACAGCCCGGGGCCGCCGCGGTCCCAGGGGCCGGTGAAGAGGTAGGCCCCCGTCTCCTCGGCCTGGCGCACCGCCGCCTCCGTGAGGACGTCGGGCTCGTACGGCAGCCAGACCTGGAAGTCGTGGGTGTGGGGTTCCTCGGGGTGCACGCGGGCCCACGGCAGGCCGGCCGCGGCGAAACCCTCGCGCAGCGCGGCGGCGACCACGCGCGCGTGCCGCACGTAGTCCGGCAGCCGGGGCAGCTCGCGCTCCAGTCCGGCGAGCGCCGACAGCACCGTCGGGAACTGCTGGAAGACCATGCCGCCGTACCGGTGCCGCCAGGTCTTCGCCTCCTCCACCAGCGTCTTCGGGCCGGCCAGCGCGGCACCGCCGAAGCCGTCGAGGGACTTGTAGAACGACACGTACACGCTGTCCGCGAGGTCGGCGATCTCCGCCAGCGTGCGGCCGAAGTGGACCGTGCTCTCCCACAGGCGCGCGCCGTCGAAGTGCACCACCGCGTCACGCTCCCGCGCCGCCTCGACCACCTCGGTCAGCTCCTCCCAGGTGGGCAGCACGAAACCGGCGTCGCGCAGGGGGAGTTCCAGCATCAGCGCCCCGAAGGGCTCGTCGAAGCCGCGTATCTCGGCGGCGGTCGGCAGCCGCGGCTCACTGGTCACCCGCACCGGGCGCAACCCGCTGACCTCGCTGAAGGCGTGCCGTTCGTGCACCTCCGGGTGGGCCAGGGCGTGCAGGGCCACCGCGCGGTCGCCGGTGCGGGCCGCCCAGCAGCGCAGCGCCACCTGCTGGGCCATCGTGCCGGTCGGGAAGAACGCGGCCGCCTCCGTGCCGAGCAGGGACGCGACGCGCTCCTCCAGGTCCGCCACGATCCCGTTGCCGTAGATGTCCGCCGGCTGGTCCAGGTCGTACACCTCGGGCGCCGCCTGCTGGAGGTCCGCCAGCCGCTCCCGGATCGTGCGCCCGAAGCCCTGGCGCGCCAGCACGCGCTCCGCCTTCGCGCGGGCGGCACGGCGCCGCGCCCGCATCGCCTCCTCCGGGGACTGCTCCGCCTGCCGGTGTTCCCGCTGCTCTTCGTCCGGTCGCGCCTCATCGCTCATGTGCGGATCATGCCGCGCGGCGGCCGGACGGACAGCCGAATTTCGCCGCGCGGACGCGCGGCCGCACCGCTCTTGCGGGCCTGCGAGGGCGTGGCGTAACCCACAGCCTGTGGACGACCGGTCGGCTCCGGACCGAGATAGCGTTAACATGACGAGAAATCGTCCGGTACCCAGAGCGGACTGGAACGGGAAGGCCGCCGTCGCGTGAGTACAGTCCACCAGCAAGACCTCAAGGACCGCCCCGCGCGGCTCACCGTCGGCGTCGTCGGCGCCGGCCGCGTGGGTCCCGCGCTCGCCGCGTCCCTCCAGCTCGCCGGACACCGCCCGGTGGCCGTCTCCGGCGTCTCCGACGCCTCCCGGCGGCGCGCCGAGACCATGCTCCCGGACGTGCCGCTGGTGCCGCCCGCCGAGGTCCTGGGCCGCGCCGACCTGGTGCTGCTCACCGTCCCCGACGACGTCCTGCCCGGACTGGTCTCCGGACTCGCCGAGACCGGTGCGGTACGGCCCGGACAGCTGCTCGTGCACACCTCCGGCCGCTACGGCGCCAAGGTCCTCGACCCGGCCCTGCGCGCGGGCGCGCTGCCGATGGCCCTGCACCCCGCGATGACCTTCACCGGCACCCCGGTGGACGTCCAGCGCCTGGCCGGCTGCTCCTTCGGCGTCACCGCGCCCGAGGAGCTGCGGCTGGCCGCCCAGGCGCTCGTGATCGAGATGGGCGGCGAGCCGGAGTGGATCAGCGAGGAGAACCGCCCGCTGTACCACGCGGCGCTCGCCCTCGGTGCGAACCACCTGGTGACCCTGGTCGCGCAGTCGATGGAGCTGCTGCGCACCGCGGGCGTCGAGGCCCCCGACCGGATGCTCGGCCCGCTGCTCGGCGCCGCTCTCGACAACGCGCTGCGCTCCGGGGACGCGGCGCTCACCGGCCCCGTCGCGCGCGGGGACGCCGGCACGGTCGCCGCGCACATCACCGAGCTGCGCGCGCACGCCCCGCAGACCGTCGCGGGCTATGTGGCGATGGCCCGCGCGACCGCCGACCGGGCGCTCGCGCACGGCCTGCTGAAGCCCGAACTCGCCGAGGACCTGCTCGGCGTGCTGGCCGACGGGGCCGCCGGCACGAACGGCACCACCGGCCCAGGCACCACCGGCACCGAGGGGAACGACCGATGACCACCGCCCTGCTGAGCACCGCCGACGAGCTGCACGCGCGCGTGCGCCGGGGCCGCCGCGCCGTCGTGATGACCATGGGCGCCCTGCACGAGGGCCACGCCACCCTGATCCGCACCGCGCGCGGGATCGCCGGACCGGACGGCGAGGTCGTCGTCACCGTCTTCGTCAACCCGCTGCAGTTCGGCGCGGGCGAGGACCTGGACCGCTACCCGCGCACCCTCGACGCCGATGTGAAGATCGCCGAACAGGCCGGAGCGGACGTGGTGTTCGCGCCCTCCGTGGACGAGGTCTACCCCGGCGGCGCCCCCCAGGTCCGCATCAGCGCCGGGCCCATGGGCGAACGCCTGGAGGGCGCCTCGCGGCCCGGCCACTTCGACGGCATGCTCACCGTCGTCGCCAAGCTGCTGCACCTCACCCGCCCCGACGTGGCCCTGTACGGCCAGAAGGACGCCCAGCAGCTGGCCCTGATCCGGCGCATGGTGCGGGACCTGAACTTCGGCGTCGAGATCGTCGCCGTGCCGACCGTGCGCGAGGAGGACGGGCTCGCCCTGTCCAGCCGCAACCGCTACCTCTCGCCGGCCGAGCGCACCACCGCCCTCGCGCTGTCCCGCGCGCTGTTCGCGGGCCGCGACCGGCACGCCGCGCAGGAGGCGCTGCGCGCGCGTGCCCGCGAAGTGCCCTCCACACAGGCGCGTGCCGAGGCGCTGAGCGCCCTCGGGGAGTCCCGCGCCGCCGCCGACGCCCACGCGGTCGCCACGGCGTCCCCCGGCGGCCCGGCCGCCGTCCGCGCCGCCGCCCGCCAGGTGCTGGACGAGGCCGCCCGCTTCGTCCCGCCGCTCGAACTGGACTACCTCGCCCTCGTCGACCCGTCCGACTTCACCGAGATCGGCGACGACTTCACCGGCGAGGCCGTCCTGGCCGTCGCCGCGCGGGTCGGCACGACCCGGCTGATCGACAACCTCCCCCTCACCTTCGGAACCCTCGGAGCCGCCTCGTGACCAGCACAGGCATACGACTGCACGCCCCCGCCCCCGGCTGGGCCATCTCGGCGGACGTGGTCGTCGTCGGCTCCGGAGTGGCCGGCCTGACCGCGGCCCTGCGCTGCGAGGCCGCCGGCCTGAGCACCGTGGTCGTCACCAAGGCCCGCCTGGACGACGGCTCCACGCGCTGGGCGCAGGGCGGCATCGCGGCCGCCCTCGGCGAGGGCGACACGCCCGAGCAGCACCTTCAGGACACCCTGGTGGCCGGCGCGGGCCTGTGCGACGAGGAGGCGGTGCGGATCCTCGTCACCGAGGGCCCCGACGCCGTACGGCGGCTGATCTCCACCGGCGCCCACTTCGACACCGACGACGACGGCGACATCCAGCTCACCCGCGAGGGCGGCCACCACCGGCGCCGGATCGCGCACGCGGGCGGCGACGCGACCGGCGCGGAGGTCTCCCGCGCCCTCGTGGAGGCCGTCCAGGCGCGCGGGGTGCGCACGATCGAGAACGCGCTCGTGCTGGACCTGCTGACCGACGCCGAGGGCCGTACGGCGGGCGTCACGCTGCACGTGATGGGCGAGGGCCAGCATGACGGCGTGGGCGCCGTGCACGCCCCCGCGGTCGTCCTCGCCACCGGCGGCATGGGCCAGGTGTTCTCCGCGACCACCAACCCCTCGGTGTCGACGGGTGACGGCGTGGCCCTGGCGCTGCGCGCGGGCGCCGAGGTCTCCGACCTGGAGTTCGTACAGTTCCACCCGACCGTGCTGTTCCTCGGCGCGGAGGCGGAGGGCCAGCAGCCGCTGGTCTCCGAGGCGGTGCGCGGCGAGGGCGCCCATCTGGTCGACGCCGGCGGCGTGCGCTTCATGGTCGGGCAGCACGAGCTGGCGGAGCTGGCGCCCCGGGACATCGTCGCCAAGGGCATCCTGCGGCGGATGCTGGAGCAGGGCGCCGAGCACATGTACCTCGACGCCCGGCACTTCGGCGCCGAGATGTGGCAGCACCGCTTCCCGACCATCCTGGCCGCCTGCCGCGCCAACGGCATCGACCCGGTCACCGAGCCCATCCCGATCGCCCCGGCCGCCCACTACGCCTCCGGCGGCGTGCGCACCGACGCCCGCGGCCGTACCACCGTGCCGGGCCTGTACGCGTGCGGCGAGGTCGCCTGCACCGGCGTGCACGGCGCCAACCGGCTCGCCTCCAACAGCCTCCTCGAGGGGCTCGTCTACGCCGAGCGGATCGCCGCGGACATCGCGGAGAACCGGGCGGCGAACGGCCTCCACGCGCGCGTGCCCCAGCCGGTCCCGGAGCCCGACAGGCCCGCGCACCCGCTGCTCGCCCCCGAGACGCGGTTCGCCATCCAGCGGATCATGACCGAGGGCGCCGGCGTGCTGCGTTCCGAGGCGTCCCTGGCCAGGGCCGCCGAACAGCTCCAGCAGCTGCACGGCGAGGCCCGGGACGCCCTGGACGAGAACGGCAAGACCGCCGAGCCCGGCGTCGACACCTGGGAGGCCACCAACCTCCTGTGCGTCGCACGGGTCCTGGTCGCCGCCGCGCGGATGCGCGAGGAGACCCGCGGCTGCCACTGGCGCGAGGACCGCGCCGAGCGCGACGACACCCACTGGCGGCGGCACATCGTCGTACGGCTGAACCCCGACCGGTCGCTGGCCGTGCACACCACCGACACCGCAGACTTCCCCCCGACCCGGTAACACCAGCGCCCAGGAGCAGTGACGAACGTGAGCACCGACGACCTTCCTCTCGCCTCGACCGGCGGCTGCGGCGACGGCTGCGCCTGCGGCGCCGAGGGCGACGAGGAGTACCTGGAGAGCGGGCTCGACCCCGCGCTCGCCGAGCTGCTGGCCGCCGCCGGGCTCGACCCCGTGGAGGTCGAGGACATCGCCAACGTGGCCATCCAGGAGGACCTGGCCGGCGGCGTGGACGTGACGACCGTCTCCACCATCCCCGAGGACGCCGTCGCCACCGGTGACTTCACCGCGCGGGAGGGCGGTGTCGTGGCCGGTCTGCGCGTCGCCGAGGCCGTGCTCTCCGTGGTGTGCACGGACGAGTTCGAGGTCGAGCGGCACGTCGAGGACGGCGACCGGATCGAGGCCGGGCAGAAGCTGCTGTCGGTCACCACGCGCACGCGTGACCTGCTGACCGCCGAGCGCAGCGCGCTGAACATCCTGTGCCGCCTGTCCGGCATCGCGACCGCCACGCGCGCGTGGGCGGACGTCCTGGAAGGCACCAGGACCAAGGTCCGCGACACCCGGAAGACGACCCCGGGCCTGCGCTCCCTGGAGAAGTTCGCCGTCCGCTGCGGCGGCGGCGTCAACCACCGCATGTCGCTGTCCGACGCGGCCCTGGTCAAGGACAACCACGTGATCGCCGCCGGCGGGGTCGCGCAGGCCTTCAAGGCCGTACGGGAGAACTTCCCGGACATCCCGATCGAGGTCGAGGTCGACACCCTGCACCAGCTGCGGGAGGTCGTCGAAGCGGGCGCGGACCTGATCCTGCTGGACAACTTCACGCCCGACGAGTGCGCGGAGGCCGTCGGGATCGTGCGCGGCCGGGCTCTGCTGGAGGCCTCGGGCCGGCTCACGCTCGACACCGCGCGCATGTACGCGGACACGGGCGTGGACTTCCTGGCGGTCGGCGCGCTCACCCACTCCGCGCCGATCCTGGACATCGGCCTCGACCTGCGCGAGGCGGAGTAACGGCCATGCTCCTCACGATCGACGTCGGCAACACCCACACCGTCCTCGGCCTGTTCGACGGCGAGGACATCGTCGAGCACTGGCGCATCTCCACGGACGCCCGCCGTACGGCGGACGAGCTGGCGGTGCTGCTGCAGGGCCTGATGGGCATGCACCCGCTGCTCGGCGACGAGCTGGGCGACGGCATCGACGGCATCGCGATCTGCGCGACCGTTCCGTCGGTGCTGCACGAGCTGCGCGAGGTCACCCGGCGCTACTACGGCGACGTGCCCGCCGTGCTGGTCGAGCCGGGCGTGAAGACGGGCGTGCCGATCCTCACCGACAACCCCAAGGAGGTCGGCGCGGACCGGATCATCAACGCGGTCGCCGCCGTCGAGCTGTACGGCGGCCCGGCGATCGTCGTCGACTTCGGTACGGCGACCACGTTCGACGCGGTCTCCGCGCGCGGGGAGTACGTCGGCGGGGTCATCGCGCCCGGCATCGAGATCTCCGTCGAGGCGCTCGGCGTCAAGGGCGCGCAGCTGCGGAAGATCGAGGTGGCCCGGCCGCGCAGCGTGATCGGCAAGAACACCGTCGAGGCCATGCAGGCCGGCATCGTGTACGGCTTCGCCGGGCAGGTCGACGGGGTCGTCAGCCGGATGGCGCGGGAGCTGGCCGACGACCCGGACGACGTGCGGGTGATCGCGACGGGCGGGCTCGCGCCGATGGTGCTGGGGGAGTCCTCGGTGATCGACGAGCACCAGCCCTGGCTGACGCTGATCGGGCTGCGGCTGGTCTACGAGCGCAACGTGGCCCGGCTCTGAGGCGACCGGCATGACCCCGGTCGGGGGAACCGGGAGCGACACGCGGCGAACCAATATGCCAGGTTCGTCACTTTTGTCCGATTAGCGGTAGCGTCGCCGCATGCCCACGCCATACGGATCCCGCGGCGGCATGGCGTTCGGCGTGGAGGAGCTCCATGTGCTCCGCCGCGCCCTCGCCCTCGCCCTCCACCCCGGCCAGACGTCCGCCGAGGACGTCCAGGACTGCTTCCGGCTCGCCGAGGCGCTCGACGAGGCGATGCGCGAGGGAGCGAGACTGCGCGCCTTCCTGGTGGCCGACCTCGGCCGGTACCGGGCCGCCCTGCCGGGTACCGCCACCGGCTATCTCGCCCTCCTGGAGGAGGCCCTGGCGGCCGGACACCGGCCGACGCCGGACGATCTCGCGGCGCTGCGGGCGCTGCGCGGGAACCCGGTGGCGGCCGCGCTGCTGGACCGCTGCCAGGCGCTGGCCGAACAGGACGTACGCGCCCGGTTCGCGCAGGGCGCGCGCAAAGGGCCGGCGCCCGCCGTACCGCCCTCCAGGGCCCGCCTGACGGCCCTTCCGGGCGGCGGAGGGCTGCCCGGGGCCGGGCAGGCCGCCGAACAGGCCGGAGAGCCGCAGAAGCCGCCCCAGAGGCCTCCGCAGAAACAGCCGGCGCCGAAGCCCGCGCCGGCGCCCGGGGAGCGGCCCGGCGCGGAGCCGGCGGCGCCCAAGCGGCCCATCCCGACGCCGGGGGAGGTCTTCCCGCGCCGCAAGCCCACGCCGCCGGCGGCCCCCGCCGAACCCCGCCAGCTGGCGGCGGGCTGACCGGCACCGGTCTCGTGCGGGCGTCGGCGGTGTCGGGGTGTCCTCGGGGCCTTCTCCGGTCGGAGCGGTGTCCCTCGTGGGGTTTGTGCCCCCCGTAACCTTTCGCCCCGTGCGCCGTGGCTACTCTGGTGGGCATGGACTACGTCTCCGCACTCGTGCCCCCGGTCGTGATGGCCGTGTTCTTCATCGGTGTGGTCAGGGTGATCGTGAAGACCCAGGGCGGGGCCGCCAAGGCCAAGGAGGACGCGGCCGTCGACGCCGCCCTCGCGCGCGCGGAGAACGCGCGGCAGGCCTCCGCCGGCGGCGACGCCTGACCCGGCCGCCGACGGGGGGTCGGGCCCCGGCCCGCCCTCGCCCCTCGCCCCTCGCCCCTCGCTCCACCCCTGCGTGTACCCGCGTACGGCTCCCGGCGTCCCGTCCGACGCCTGAGCCGTACGCCCTTTTTGTTCCCATTCATGGATTCGGTGCACGTCCGGCACGCCATGGGACGGTTCTCCCACTATTGTTCTGAGTTGTGCCTCGCCCATTGGGAGAACTCGAAGACGCGGTCATGACGCGGGTGTGGAAGTGGAACCGCCCGGTGACCGTTCGAGAAGTCCTGGAAGACCTCCAGCAGGAACGCTCCATCGCGTACACCACCGTGATGACCGTTTTGGACAATCTCCATCAGAAGGGCTGGGTGCGCCGCGAGGCGGAAGGACGCGCCTATCGATATGAGGCCGTCTCGACGCGAGCCGCCTACGCCGCCGCCCTCATGAACGACGCCTGGTCGCAGAGCGACAACCCGGCCGCCGCCCTCGTCGCCTTCTTCGGGATGATGAGCGAGGAACAGCGCCAGGCCCTCAGGGACGCCGTACGCATCGTTCAGGGACCGGAAATCGCGGATGCCATCCGCGATCGCGGCCGGGAGAACCCCGCGCCCGGTGAAGAGAACCCCGACTCGGCGGAGGGCGCCGACGGGCGATAGCGTCCGTCCATGTCTGCAGAGCGTCCCGAAGTCACCGCAAGGGCCATCACCGTCCGGCGTGCCAGGACCGGCGACGTCCCGGCCGTACGCCGCCTCCTCGACGCCTACGTCCGCGACGGCATCCTGCTCGACAAAGCCACGGTCACGCTTTACGAGGACATCCAGGAGTTCTGGGTCGCGGAACGCGACGACAACGCCGAGGTGGTCGGCTGCGGCGCCCTGCACGTCATGTGGGAGGACCTGGCCGAAGTCCGCACTCTCGCGGTGAAGCCCGGCCTCAAGGGCGCCGGCGTCGGCCATCAGTTGCTGGAGAAGTTGCTGCAGACCGCGCGCTGGCTCGGTGTTCGCCGCGTTTTCTGCCTGACCTTCGAAGTGGACTTCTTCGGCAAGCACGGCTTCGTGGAGATCGGGGAGACACCGGTCGACACCGATGTGTACGCGGAGCTGTTGCGTTCCTATGACGAGGGCGTCGCGGAGTTCCTGGGTCTCGAACGAGTGAAACCGAACACCTTGGGCAACAGCCGGATGCTTCTGCATCTGTGATCGTCATTGCCCGGTGCCCTATGTCCGAAACGCGTATGTTTCCGGGCGGGCGCGGCCTGCCGGTCCTCTACCGGTCCTCTCCCAGGGGTTTGTGTTTTTCCGGCAAAAGCGGTTTGCTTTCCGACGTACTGCAGTACTGCATATAACAGGGGCGGCGAAACGGCGGACGCCGCACACCCCCTTGCCCTCAACGTTATCGATGAAAGGAAATCCGGTGGCACAGAAGGTTCAGGTCCTTCTTGTCGACGACCTCGACGGCGGCGAGGCGGACGAGACCGTGACGTTCGCGCTGGACGGCAAGACGTACGAGATCGATCTCACGACCGCCAATGCGGACAAGCTGCGCAGCCTTCTCGAGCCCTATGTGAAGGGCGGTCGTCGTACCGGTGGCCGTGCGTCGGGCGGGCGCGGAAAGGCCCGTGCCGCTTCGGGTGGCAACCAGGACACCGCGGCGATCCGCGCCTGGGCGAAGGAGAACGGTTACGAGGTCAACGACCGCGGTCGTGTTCCCGCGTCCATTCGCGAGGCCTACGAGAAGGCCAACGGCTGATCCCGCCGGCAGGCGGGCGGCGGCCCGGTGCGCGGGCACCGCAGGCGGATCCGGTGGCACTGAGCTGCCACCGTGTCCAGCAGCCGTACGAGATCGGGGGCGCCCTGCCCGCGCCCCATGGCCGGCAGCGCCGGCAGCGAGGCCCCGACCTCGCCTCCAGCCCCAGGGGGCCGCAACCACACGGCGGCCCCCTGCGAGGTTTCCGCCCAGAGGCGAACGGCTCCCGGCGGGGCCGGCGCCTCCATCGCCCCGCCCTCGCCCAGGACCCGCAGATCGAGGGTGACGGCGCTCCACTCCAGCCAGTCCAGCAGGCCCGGCAGCTCCTCCGCGCTGCCCGGGGCCACCAGCAGCCGCATCCGGTCGCCCTGGAGGACCACTGGAGAGGCCGGCGAGAGATGCCGGAGCGCCTCAGCGCCCGCCTCGGCCGGCACGTCCAGGACGTCGAACCGCACCCCCGTGACCAGCCGCAGCGGCCGTCCGGGCACCGTCGCCCAGCCCAGATCGTTCTCGTACCAGTGCCGGGCCCGGGCCTCCGGGCCGGCGAGGTGATCGCGGGCGCCCGGGGCGTCCGGATAGCGAGGGCGCCGGGGAAGGGGGACCGTTGAGGCTGTGGGGACCGAGCGGGCCATGCCGAGTGCAACCGCCGAATCGGCCGCAGGGTTACGCTGGGTGCCGTATCGGCTGCGCAGTGTGGCGGAAACGGGGGCGTGCGGGGGTGCGGGGGAGCGCAAGGTTGTTCGCCCATAGCGGAGGGAACCGGTGCGCGCCGCATGGAGTGTCAGTGGCTGCGGGTAAGACATGCCTAGTGGGAGGGGGCGACGCGCGGGAGAGGCCGTCTCACGTTCGCCATCGGCGTAGTGGCGAGTGGGGTAACTGCCTGGCCTGCGGGAACATCGTCTCGCACCATCGGGTTGGAGCAGATGTCGGCGCACACGGTCAGGAGGCCATCGACGGTGTCGGCAGTTGGAATGAGCGGTCCCCGCTTGCGGGACTAAGCTGCGGAAGGACAGGGAGGGGAAGTTCCCCCCACTGCCTGACCGCTCTGAGGAGCGATTAACGATGTTCGAGAGGTTCACCGACCGCGCGCGGCGGGTTGTCGTCCTGGCTCAGGAAGAAGCCCGGATGCTCAACCACAACTACATCGGCACCGAGCACATCCTCCTGGGTCTCATCCACGAGGGTGAAGGTGTCGCCGCTAAGGCCCTGGAGAGCCTCGGCATTTCGCTTGAGGCGGTCCGCCAGCAGGTGGAGGAGATCATCGGCCAGGGCCAGCAGGCCCCGTCCGGGCACATCCCCTTCACCCCCCGTGCCAAGAAGGTCCTGGAGCTGTCGCTCCGAGAGGCTCTTCAGCTGGGCCACAACTACATCGGCACGGAGCACATCCTGCTCGGCCTGATCCGCGAGGGCGAGGGCGTCGCCGCCCAGGTCCTCGTCAAGCTGGGCGCAGACCTCAACCGGGTGCGGCAGCAGGTCATCCAGCTGCTCTCCGGCTACCAGGGCAAGGAGACCGCCGCAGCGGGCGGCCCGGCCGAGGGCACCCCCTCGACCTCTCTGGTCCTGGACCAGTTCGGCCGGAACCTCACCCAGGCCGCCCGTGAGTCCAAGCTCGACCCGGTCATCGGGCGCGAGAAGGAGATCGAGCGGGTCATGCAGGTGCTGTCCCGCCGTACCAAGAACAACCCGGTGCTGATCGGTGAGCCCGGCGTCGGCAAGACCGCCGTCGTCGAGGGCCTCGCCCAGGCCATCGTCAAGGGCGAGGTGCCCGAGACGCTGAAGGACAAGCACCTCTACACGCTGGACCTCGGCGCGCTGGTCGCCGGCTCCCGCTACCGCGGTGACTTCGAGGAGCGCCTGAAGAAGGTGCTCAAGGAGATCCGCACCCGCGGCGACATCATCCTGTTCATCGACGAGCTGCACACGCTGGTCGGTGCGGGTGCCGCCGAGGGCGCCATCGACGCGGCCTCCATCCTGAAGCCGATGCTGGCCCGCGGCGAGTTGCAGACCATCGGTGCCACCACGCTGGACGAGTACCGCAAGCACCTGGAGAAGGACGCGGCCCTGGAGCGCCGCTTCCAGCCCATCCAGGTCGCCGAGCCGTCCCTGCCGCACACGATCGAGATCCTCAAGGGCCTGCGCGACCGGTACGAGGCGCACCACCGCGTCTCCATCACGGACGAGGCCCTGGTCCAGGCGGCCACCCTGGCCGACCGCTACATCTCCGACCGCTTCCTGCCGGACAAGGCGATCGACCTGATCGACGAGGCGGGCTCGCGGATGCGCATCCGCCGGATGACCGCTCCGCCGGACCTGCGCGAGTTCGACGAGAAGATCGCCGCCGTCCGCCGGGACAAGGAGTCCGCGATCGACTCGCAGGACTTCGAGAAGGCCGCCTCCCTGCGCGACAAGGAGAAGCAGCTCCTGGCCGCCAAGGCCAAGCGGGAGAAGGAGTGGAAGGCCGGCGACATGGACGTCGTCGCCGAGGTCGACGGCGAGCTGATCGCCGAGGTCCTCGCCACGGCCACCGGCATCCCGGTCTTCAAGCTGACCGAGGAGGAGTCCAGCCGCCTGCTCCGCATGGAGGAGGAGCTGCACAAGCGGGTCATCGGCCAGAACGACGCCGTCAAGGCGCTGTCGAAGGCGATCCGCCGTACGCGTGCGGGCCTGAAGGACCCGAAGCGTCCGGGTGGTTCGTTCATCTTCGCCGGCCCGTCCGGCGTCGGTAAGACCGAGCTGTCCAAGGCGCTCGCCGAGTTCCTCTTCGGTGACGAGGACGCGCTGATCTCCCTCGACATGTCGGAGTTCAGCGAGAAGCACACGGTCTCGCGTCTCTTCGGTTCGCCTCCCGGCTACGTGGGCTACGAAGAGGGCGGCCAGCTGACCGAGAAGGTGCGCCGCAAGCCGTTCTCCGTCGTCCTGTTCGACGAGGTGGAGAAGGCCCACCCGGACATCTTCAACTCGCTGCTGCAGATCCTGGAGGACGGTCGCCTGACCGACTCCCAGGGCCGGGTCGTGGACTTCAAGAACACGGTCATCATCATGACGACCAACCTCGGCACCCGGGACATCTCCAAGGGCTTCAACCTCGGCTTCGCCGCCGCGGGTGACACGAAGACCAACTACGAGCGCATGAAGAACAAGGTGTCGGACGAGCTCAAGCAGCACTTCCGCCCCGAGTTCCTCAACCGCGTCGACGACGTGGTGGTCTTCCCGCAGCTGACGCAGGAGGACATCCTGCGGATCGTCGACCTGATGATCAGCAAGGTGGACGAGCGCCTGAAGGACCGGGACATGGGCATCGAGCTCTCCCAGTCCGCCAAGGAGCTGCTGGCCAAGAAGGGTTACGACCCGGTGCTGGGCGCCCGGCCGCTGCGCCGCACGATCCAGCGCGAGGTCGAGGACACGCTCTCGGAGAAGATCCTCTTCGGCGAGCTGCGCCCCGGTCACATCGTGGTCGTGGACACCGAAGGTGAGGGCGAGGCCCAGAAGTTCACCTTCCGTGGTGAGGAGAAGTCGGCGCTGCCCGACGTCCCGCCGATCGAGCAGGCGGCCGGCGGCGCCGGACCGAACCTGAGCAAGGAGGCGTAAGCCTCCGGCGGATTGGCCGCGTTGACGGGGCCGGTGCCTTTTGGGCGCCGGCCCCGTCCGCGTATTCAGATCTCTTCCACGGTGACTTCCGCGTGCCGGAAGAGCCTTGCCCAGCGCGGAGCCGACAAGGAGTATCCAAGCCGACTCTGCAGCTTCACCGTGCGGAGTCCCGGAAGCCGGGGTACCAGAAGAGCGAGGTCTTCACGGCCGCGCATCCAGGAGACCCGCAGCACCTCGATGCGCGGGAGTTCGGGCATGACGATGAAGGAACGCGAAAGGAAGCCCAGCATGTCCGCGTGCAGATGGAGCTGAGTCAGCTCGGGCAGCGCGGCGACCTCCTCCCAGTCGGCAGCCGTCAGCCGGGTGGTCAGGGGGCCAAGGCTCAGCGTCCGCAGGCCGCGCCAGTGCCGCAGGCCGCGCAGCCCTGAGACGTCGGTGCTGCCGCGGTCCAGGAAGAGGAATTCGAGCGGCGCCTCCACCGGAAGGATGTCGGTGAGGTCGCGGCTCGGCACTTCCTGGGCCAGGGAGAGCCGGGTCAGGGACCGCAGCGACCGCAGGCCCCGCATGTCGGCGATCGGGCCGAAGGCAAGCCGGGTGAGCGGCAGTGCGGACAGGCGGTCCAGGCCTTCCGCTCTCGGACAGCCCCTGAGCTGCAGCCCGTCCAGTGAGCTGAACGGGAGCAGGGCGCTCAGATCGGTGAGGTCGGGATTGTCCCGGAAGTCGATCCGGCGCACCGCCTCGGGCACCGGCACGGCGGCCAGAATGTCCTCGACCCGGTGCCGGCCCCAGAAGTGGAGCCGTGGCCAAGGACGCATCCGGGCCATCGAAGCGCGCTGCTCGGCGGTCCCGGCGGACAGCAGCAGGTCCCCCCGGTCCACATGGTCCAGTACTTCGGACGCGTACTCCTCACTGTCGAACCGATGCCAGGTGCCCACGAGCTGACGCCGTACACCCAGGTCCGGGTGCTCCCGGAACCGCCGCAGCACCGCCAGCGCCCCTTCCGGCTCCTCCTGCCCGAGCAGCGAGGCGGTGACCACCACTCCCCGTGCCTCTTCGTCGGTCAGGCCCTCCGGCCCCGGCAGCAGCTCCAGCACCAGTGGACCCGCCTCCGCCAGAGCCCTCGCATCCTTCGTCGTGCGCGGCGGGATCAGCGCCGCGGCTCGCGCCTCCACGTCCGCCCGTACCGCCGGTTCCAGAGCCGCCGCGTGTTCCAGGCACGCCAGCGCCAGCAAGGTCAGCCGGGGAGTTTCCCGAGCCAGCAACTGCCGTAGCACCGCGGCCCGTTCGCGCGGCCGGGCATGCGCCACTGCCATCCGGACGACGTCCTCCCACTGGGTGTCGTCGGCGTGGCTGGTCAGGACGTCCAGGTGCCCCTCCTCCACCGCGTACCGCGCGCCCAGGTAGTCCTGGAAGGTGCGGTGGACGAAGTCCACGACGCCGTCCGCGGGTTGGCGCAGCAGACCACTGCGCAGCAGCAGTGTTCGCAGCACCGTCGCCGCGTCACCCTGCGCCGATGCGACGGTCGGCAGGCACCGCTCCACGATCCCCTCCGCCGTGTCGACGTCCATCTCCGTGCGGCCGCTGAGCACCAGCGCGTACGCCAGCCGCTGGAGCAGCTCCAGCTGTACTTCCTCGCCCAGCTCGGCACCCATGCCCCGCTCCCGGTCCCGGCGGGCGAGCAGCATGGTGAGGGCGGCGTCGTACAGCTCCTTGCGGCCCGTGGGGAGGTAGCCGCGGCGTTCCCGGTGCAGGGCGCAGATCAGGCCGCACATCAGGGGGTTGGTGGCGAGCCGGGCCAGGTCGCGCTTCGTGCGCAGGGAGTCCAGGAGCGGCCCCTCGTACGCCGGGGCCTGCGCCGCCGCGTGCCAGCGCCGTACGAACGTCGTCACCTCGGAACGGCGCATCGGGGCCAGGGTCAGTTCTCGGAAGCCTTCCTCGGCCAGCCAGTCGGGGCGTACGGCTGTCGGGCGGGAGGTCAGCATCCAGTGGTTGCCGGGGTAGGCCACGAGCAGGGAGCGCAGCCAGTCGCGGGTGCGGTGGCGGTCGGCGGCCGGGATCTCGTCCAGGCCGTCGACCAGGATCAGGCCGCGTCCCGCCGTCAGGATGCGGTCGGCCCAGCCCTCCGGCGGGGTCAGCGGGCAGCCCACGGCCTTCAGGAACTCGGCGGGCGACGGCAGCGGACCCGTGCGGATCAGGGTGCGCAGGGGGAGGACGTACGGGATGCGGTGACCGTCCCTGGCCGCCGTCACCGCCAGCCACTGCACGAGCGTCGTCTTCCCGGAACCCGCATCGCCGCGCAGCAGCACGCGGGAGTCGGCGTGCAGCGCATCCTCGGCGGGCAGGCGGCCGGCCGCGCTGACCGGGCGCTGCTCCTCGTCCCGTACGGTGTCCTCCTCCGCCGTCGCCTCCAGGCTCAGATAGGCGACTTCGAGGGGCCAGCGGTCGGGGGAGTCGCGCAGGTCGATGCCGTAGATGGTGATGTGGTTGTGGCGGTCGGCGATGTACGGCAGATAGCGGCGTTCGAAGGCGATGTCACGGGCGTCGGGGCGCGGAATACGGGCGATGACCTCGTCCACCTTGGCTATCAGTTCCCGCTGGACCCGGGTCTGCTCCACCAGGGTTCGGGCGACAAAGGTGGAACGGCGGCTGAAGAACTCCAGGATGTGCAGGCACGCCCACTGCGTCGCCGAGTCGAGGAAGACGCACGCGTCGGCGGACAGCCCGTCGGGGGGCGGTGCGTGGCGGCGCAGCTGCCGGGCGAGTTCATGACTGCCGAGTCGTACGGCCTGTACGTCGTCCATGTCCAGGTCGCCCAGGGCGAGCAGCCGGCCGGTCAGGGTGTCGGTGACGGCGATCTCCTCGTCCGGTGGGAACGGGCGCTCGCCCGGTGCGGCCATGGCCTCCGCCACCAGTCGGCCCGCCAGCCTGCGCACCTCTTTCTCGCCAAGTGTGCGCTTCTCGCCCCGGAAGGACACCAGGTCCCGCATCCGCACCGGTCTGTCGACCAGCCCGGCCCCGGGGCCGTCCTGGACGAACAGCTTCCTCACCATCGGGCCGATCACGCTGGAGGCCAGCTTGCTGCCCAGAACCGTCGGCTCCATCCGCCACACCCCCGTGGTCGCATCACCGCGGAACGCGATACGGATGGAGCCTAACCGGAGCGGTTCTCCGTCGTTACGACAACTGCCCGTCGTAGTCCGGCAGTTTGAAGGTCTTCTCGGCGTGGCCGCCGGTAAGGTCGGTGGCGCTGTTGCCGATGTTCGCGATGATCGTGTAGCCCTTGTTCTCGATGTCGACGCGCTGGGCGGTCTTGTAGGCGGCGACGTCCTTGAAGAGGTCGAACAGGTCGCGGACGTAGAGGCCGGAGACGTCGTAGCCGTCGTGCTCGAGGTTGTACTCGGTGGGCAGGTAGATGATGCCCGGGCGGGCCGTGACGAAGAACAGGGAGACGCCGTGCTCCTGGGCGTACCGTGCCACGTTCAGGACGGGCTTGTTGGCCGGCTGCGGGTAGCTGAAGCCGAAGTCGGTCTCCAGCGTGGTGTTGTCGATGTCGAAGACGATCGCCTGCTTCTCGCCCGGCCGGGCCTCGGCGATGCGTTCCTTCAGGTACGGCAGGGCCTGGTCCATCACCGTCTGGCAGTCCTTCTGCCAGGTGGCGTAGTCGACCTTCGCCGTGGAACTGCTCGTGACCGCCGTGGTGTCCGCCGCGTGGGCCGGGGCGGCCAGCGCGGCGAGGGCGGCCACGGAGACGGCGGTGACGGAAATGCGGCGCGCCCAGGGGCGTCTGGTCATCGGTGGGGGTCCTCTCACGTCCGTACGCGTGATCCGTACGCGTCCTGAAATGTCAGGGGCATGATCTGAGGTGCGAGTGGCGCGAGGGGAACCGTAGGGTTACTGCACGGTAGGTCGCCAGAGGCGTGCGTCACATTTCGGGGCGGGCGTGGCCGCGAGCGCCGCCGGACGCCGGCCTACCGCTCGCCGTGGGCGTGCTGGTGCGCCTGGGTCACCAGGTCCATGGCGACCTCGAGCACGGCCTCCCGCACCTTGGCGGGGTCGCGTTCCAGGTCCTGCATCACGAACATCCCGGCGTGCAGGGTGAACATGGCGCTGACCGAGCGCACCTGGTCGACGAGGTCGGCCTCCGGGTCGATGAGGATGTCCCGCAGGCCGCGCATCCGGTCCTTGAAGGTGTCGCCGATGCGCAGTTCCCGTACCGTCGCCTGGTTCTCCTGCATGAAGCGGAACAGCGGCTCGGCGCCGGCCAGGGCCGCGCTGTAGCGCCGTACGATCTCCTGCTTCGTCTCCAGGGTGTGCGGCTGGCTGCGGCCCCACTCGATCAGGTCCTCGATCGGCTGCGTCAGATCCTCGAAGAGGCTGACGATGATCTCTTCCTTGGTCTTGAAGTGGTAGTACAGGGCCGCCTTCGTCACGTCGAGACGCTCGGCGATCTCGCGCAGAGACGTCTTCTCGTAGCCCTGCTCCGCGAAGAGTTCGAGCGCGATGTCCTGGATGCGCTGGCGGGTGTTGCCGCGGCGCTGCTGCTTGGTGCCGTCCATGGTGCCGCCCATCCTCGTACTCCTCGCGCTTCCGCGGAAACTTACTTGACGCCCGGCTAGTTGCGGGGCTACCTTCCCAGTGTAGTGAACTAGCCGGGCGGCAAGTAAGTAGCCGCCGCAGGGGGAGTGAGAAGAGATGGCGGACACAGTAGAAAACGTCACGGAGAGCAAACCGCCGAGAAGCGTGCGCGTGGTCCTCCTCGCGCTCATGATCGCGATGATGCTCGCGATGCTCGACAACATGATCGTGGGCACGGCGATGCCGACGATCGTGGGCGAGCTGGGCGGTCTGGAGCACCTGTCCTGGGTGGTCACCGGCTACACCCTGGCCACCGCGGCCTCGACCCCGATCTGGGGCAAGATCGGCGACATGTACGGGCGCAAGGGCGCCTTCCTCAGCTCGATCGTGCTGTTCCTGATCGGATCGGCGCTCAGCGGCATGGCCCAGAACATGGACCAGCTGATCGGCTTCCGCGCCGTGCAGGGTCTCGGCGCCGGCGGTCTGATGGTCGGCGTCATGGCGATCATCGGCGACCTGATACCGCCGCGGGAGCGCGGCAAGTACACCGGCATGATGGCCGGCGTGATGGCGCTGGCCATGATCGGCGGCCCGCTGGTCGGCGGCACCATCACCGACAACTGGGGCTGGCGCTGGTCCTTCTACATCAACCTGCCGCTCGGCGCCGTCGCCCTGGCGCTGGTCAGCGCCGTGCTGCACCTGCCCAAGAAGCGGGCGCAGGCGCGCATCGACTACCTGGGCGTCGCGCTGCTGACCGTCGGCATCACCGCCATCGTGCTGGTCACCACCTGGGGCGGCACCGAGTACGCCTGGAGCTCCACGCGGATCATGGAGCTGATCGCCCTCGGCGTCGTCGCCCTGATCGGCTTCGTGTGGTGGCAGACCAAGGCCGTCGAGCCGGTTCTGCCGCTGCACATGTTCAAGAGCCGCAACTTCACCCTGATGTCCCTCATCGGCTTCATCACCGGCTTCGTGATGTTCGGCGCCACGCTCTACCTGCCGCTGTACCAGCAGTCGGTGCAGGGCGCCTCGGCGACCAACTCCGGTCTGCTGCTGCTGCCGATGCTCGGCGCGATGCTCGTGACCTCGATGGTCGCGGGCCGGGTCACCACCAACAGCGGCCGGTACAAGGTCTTCCCGATCGCCGGCGGCGCCCTGATGATCGTCGGGCTGTATCTGCTGTCGCTGATGGACACGGGCACGACCCGGCTGACCTCCGGCATCTACATGGCCGTGCTGGGCCTGGGCATGGGCTGCCTGATGCAGATCACCATGCTGGTCGCGCAGAACAGCGTGGAGATGAAGGACATGGGCGTCGCGTCCTCGTCCACCACCCTGTTCCGTACGCTCGGCTCCTCCTTCGGCGTGGCCATCATGGGCGCGCTGTTCAACGACCGCGTCAAGCACGTGATGGCCGAGCGGGCCGGCGCCCTGGGCAAGGGCGTCACCGAGAAGTCCGCGCAGCTGGACGCGAAGAGCCTGGCCAAGCTGCCCGCCGCGGCGCGCGAGGCCTACCAGCACGCGGTGTCCGCCGGCACCCACTCGGCGTTCCTGCTGGGCGCGGGGATCGCGGTGATCGTGCTCGTCGCGGCGCTGTTCGTGAAGGAGGTTCCGCTGCGGACCGGCAAACCTTCGGCGGAGAGCGGCGAGGACGCGGCTCCGGTGCAGGTCGTCGAGGCCGTGTGAGGCTCCTGCCTCGCCGTGTGAGGCTCGTCTGAGACGGAAGACCCCGGTCGGTGTCCGCCCCGGGGTCTTCCCCTTTTCGCGCCTGAACCGGCGCCGCTCTCGCGGACGTGGCGGATCGCCGTCGTGGTTGCCCGATTGACGGTCGCGGCCGTCATGGGCCCGAACCGACTGTCAGTCCCGGATGCCACCATCGACCACATGGACAAGCTGCGCCGTATGCGTCTGGCCAAGGACGCCATGGACCGGGACTGGGCGGATCCCGGGCTCGACCTGGACGCCGTGGCGGCCCGCGCCGGGTACTCGCGGTTCCACTTCCTGCGCGCCTTCAAGGACGTCTACGGCGAGACGCCGGGCCGGTATCTGACCCACCGGCGGATCGAGCGGGCCGAGGAGATGCTGCGCAGCGCCGACCTCACCGTGACCGAGATCTGCACCCTCGTCGGCTTCAGCAGTCTCGGCACGTTCTCCGCCCGCTTCAAGGCCCGCACCGGACTCACCCCGAGCGAGTACCGCGCACGGCACGTGAGGCGCGGCGCCGCCCTGATACCCGGGTGCTACGCCATGCTCTGGGCCGGCGGATTCAGCACCGCAAGATCGGAGAAGCGCTCCGGGCCCGGCTCTGCCTACGGTGGCGAAGAGCCGTCCGCCGGTGCGGACGGCACCCCCAGCGAGGACGGCACCACCAGCGCCGTCAGCACCACCGGCAGGAGGGCCGAACCATGATCAAGGGGCTTGCCATCACCACCGTCTGGGTCCTCGACCAGGACCGGGCCAAGGACTTCTACACCCAGAAACTCGGCCTCGAGGTCCGTACGGACATGACCATGGGCGAGGGCGGCGCGCGCTGGCTGACCGTCGGCGCCCACGGCCAGCCCGACGTGGAGCTGACCCTCATGGTGCCGGGGCCGCCGGCGATGGATCCCGAGTCCGCCGAGATGATGAAGAAGCTCGTCGCGAAGGGCGCGCTGGGCGCGGGCGTGCTGGTGACGGACGACATCCACGGGGACTACGAGAAGCTCAGGGAGCGCGGGGTCGAGTTCCTCCAGGAACCCCAGGAGCGGCCCTACGGCACGGAGGCGTTGTTCCGCGACGACTCCGGCAACTGGTTCTCGTTCACACAGCGCCGGGAAGGCGGGCTGGACCTGGAGCGCGACTGGGCGTGCTGAGCCCGGGGGCGGGAGCCGGCCTGGCGGCTTCTGCGCGGAGCCTGGTGGTTCCGGGCGGAGCCTGCCCGGCCGCCGGCCCTCAGGGCGGATCTGCGCCACCTGGCCGTCGCCACGTTCGAGGCGGCCCAGCGGCCGCCGTCCGGGCCGGCCCTGCGCACCCTGGTCCGGGAGGCGGCACGGGATGCGCATCTGGCCGAGCTGATGCGGGAGTTCACCCAGTCGCGCCGGGCGGTGGTTCGCGCGGTGCTCGAACGCGGCCGGGAGCGCGGCGAACCGGCCGCCGACCGGGACGTCGCCCTCCTGGTCGACCAGGTCTACGGGCTCTTCTGGTACCGCTTCCTGCTGGGGCACGCTCCGCTGGAGGCGGCCGCCGCCGAGCGGCTCACCGAGTCGCTGCTCCGGTGAGCGCCTTCCCATGTGCCGTACGCCGGGCGGCCGGCAGGCCTCAGGCCGTGCCCTCCGGCAGGGGCAGCACCGGATAGCTGCCCGTCGCCGTGGGGGCGTGCTCGGGAAGCCACAGCACCGCCACCGCGCCCTCCGCCGGGACGCCGGGCGGCGCCCCGACGGGGCGTACGTTGCGGAAGGTCAGACGGGCGCCGAGGACGCGGGCCTGGCCCGCCGCGATGGTCAGGCCCAGCCCGTGGCCCGTACCGGCGCGGTCCTTGCTGCCCGTGCGGAAGCGGCTCGGGCCTTCGGCGAGCAGTTCCTCGGGGAAGCCGGGACCGTGGTCGCGGACCCGGATCACCCGGCCCTCGACGGTCACCTCGATCGGCGGCCTGCCGTGCCGGGCGGCGTTGGCGAGCAGGTTGAACAGCACCCGCTCCAGCCGGCGCGGGTCGGTGGTGACCTCCGACTCGTGCACCACCCGCACGGCGACGTCCGGGTCCTTGGCCGCCACCCGGCGCCGCACGAACTCGCCGAGCATGATGTCCTGCAGCTCGGCCCGCTCCGAGGCGCCGTCCAGGCGGGCCACCTCCAGGACGTCCTCGACGAGCGTGCGCATCGCCTTCGCCCGGTCCAGGACGAGTTCGGTCGGGCGGCCCGGCGGCAGCAGTTCGGCGGCCGTGAGCAGGCCCGTCACCGGGGTGCGCAGCTCGTGCGCGATGTCGGCCGTGACCCGCCGCTCGGCCTCCAGGCGCTGCTGCAGCGCGTCCGCCATGGCGTCCACCGCGCGCGCGAGATCGTCGGTCTCGTCCCGTACGACCCCGCCTATGGCCTCGCGCACCCGGACGTCGGTCTCGCCCCTGGCGACCCGGTTCGCGGCGGCCGCCGCCTTGCGCAGCCGCCGGGACAGCTGCCCGCCGATCAGCACCCCGAGGGCGCTGCCGCAGAACACGACCGCGACGGAGCCGATGACCAGCGCCTGGTCGAGGTCCTTCATCACGTCGGTGGAACGGTCCGGCATATGGCTGTGCAGGGACAGCACGTGCCCGTCCTTGGTCGGTACGGCCGCCCAGATGTCCGGCGCGCGGCCGTGGTCGATGACGTCGCTGGCCTTGCGGCCCTCCTCGACCTTCTCGCGCAGCGCGTCCGGCAGTTCGGGGTCGTCGACCTTGATGTTGGGGAAGTTCGGCCGCCGGCTCAGCTCGTAGTTGCGCTGCGCGATCTGGACGCGCTGGTTGGCCAGGTCGCGCGCGTTGTCGAGCATCGAGACCCGGGCCGCGTTGTGCACGACCAGGCTGAGCGCGATCGCCACCAGGCCCGCGACCAGAGCGATCGCCGCGCTGAGCTTCCACCTGAGTCCGGTGTGCAGGCCCGCCCGCTCCATCCGCCGGACCGGGTGCCGAAGGATCCCCCGCATGCCGCCCCGCTCAGGCCTTCAGCTTGTAGCCGAAGCCGCGGACCGTCTCGATCCGGTCCTGGCCGATCTTCTGGCGCAGCCGCTGCACATGCACGTCCACGACCCGGGTGTCCCCGCCCCAGCCGTAGTCCCACACGCGCTCCAGCAGCTTGTCGCGGGAGAGCACGGTGCCCGGAGCGGAGGAGAACTCCAGCAGCAGCCGCATCTCGGTGGGCGTGAGCGCGACCGGCTGCCCGGCCCGGCGCACCTCCATGCCCCCGGTGTCGACCTGGAGGTCCCCGAAGGTGAGCACGCCGCCGGACACCGTGTCCTCGGCGGACTCGCCCCGGTCGTTGCCGCCGGCGTGCCCGAAGCGGCGCAGCACCGCCCGGATCCGCGCGACCAGCACGGCGCCGTCGAACGGCTTGGTCACATAGTCGTCGGCGCCCGCCTCCAGACCGAGGACGACGTCGATGGAGTCGGCGCGCGCCGACAGCATGATCACCGGCACGGTGGACTCGTCCCGGATACGGCGGCACAGGCTGACGCCGTCCAGGCCCGGGACCATGACGTCCAGCAGGGCGATGTCGGGGCGGTTCGCCCGGAACGCCTCCAGGCCCGACAGGCCGTCGGGCATGGCGGTCACCGCGAAGCCGTCCCGCTCCAGGGCGAGCTGGGTGGCCTCGCGGATGACGTCGTCGTCCTCGACGAACAGGACGTGGGTCTGGTCTGCCATCCCGGTGCTCTCAAGTCCTCGTGTCTGTGGGGGGTCAGTTGTCCGACGTGGCCGCCGCGTCACCGCCGGTCTTGCTGTAGTCGGTCTCGTGCCGGTTGATCTCGGTGAACCGGCCCGCCTTCCACCGGTAGGTGATCACCGTCTCCTGGGACGGGTTCGACACCGGGTCGTCCGTCGCGTACACCTGCTTGGTCACGCTCAGGTCGGTGCCGTCGATCTCCGAGTAGACCGGCGATTCCTCCGCCTTGAACACATTCTTGTACGCGCCCTCCACCCGCCGGTACACGTAGGTGCCGATGCCCACCCAGTCACCGCAGGTCGACACGTTGACGAGGACGTCGTTGACGGATCCGCCGGTCAGATAGCCGTAGGTGACGTCGACCGGGTAGTCGCCGCCGCTGCACGGCTTCAGGTCACGCTTCACCGCGGCGGAGACCGCCGGGTCCTTCCTGAGCAGCGAGACCGCGTCCACGCGCCGGAAGCCGCCGGACGGGCTCGGCGAGGGGGAGTCGACGACTCCCGCGACCGCCGAGGCGTGCGCCGGCCCCTCGTCGCGGGTGCCGGTGCCCCCCGTGCCGCACGCGGCGAGGAAAAGGGCGACGGCGGCGAACACGGCCCCTGCCGCGATCACCGCCTGTGCACTGCCCCGGACCCGTTCGGATCCGGACCCCGTCAGGCCGCGCAACGCTCCTGCTCCTCACGCTCCAGCGCGCGTGCGTCCAGATCGCGGGCCTCCAGCTCCTCGCGGAGCCGGGCGAGCGCCCGGTGCAGCGTGCTCTTGACCGTACCCGCCGACATGCCGAGGGCGGCGGCCGTCTCCTCCGTGGACATCTGCTCCCAGTGTCGCAGTACTACAACACTGCGCTGCTTGGGTGCCAGCACCTTCATGACGTCCATCAGCAGGGCGCGGTCGGCGTGCTGCTCGGTGGAGTCGTCCACGGACGCGTCGGGCAGCTGCTCGGTGGGGACCTCCTCCAGCTTGCGCGCCCGCCACCACTCCGTACGGGTGTTGATCATGACGCGGCGCAGATAGGCGTCGGCGAGCCGCTTGTCGGCGATGCCCTCCCAGCGGCCGTACGTCCGCACCAGTGCCGTCTGCAGCAGGTCCTGGGCGTCGACCGGGTCCGGGACCAGCCGGCGTGCGCTGCGCAGCAGCGCGTCCTGCCGGGTGCGGACGTACTCCTCGAACTCGAGCACCTCTCCCTGCGCCATGATCGACCGCCTCCGTTTCCCCGTTCACTCCGGCCCGTGCCTGAAGTGCTGCGTACCTTCCCCGTGTCCGGTGGTCTGCCGGGCACGGAACGAAGGTAGGGAGCGGTTGTCACGGCGTTGTCCGCTCCAGCCTGCGGCTGGCAATCGGCTGTCCGTCGGTTGTGTAACAGCCGTAGGAACGGGGTAAAGGGGTGACCCGTTATGTCCCTGTCTGCAGGCCTTCGTCGGGCGAGAGGGGATGTAACGAAGCAGCTGGGGCTGTGACTTGGCTGTGCGTCAGCTGAGCGGCAGCCGGTACAGGCCGCCCGGCAGCGGCTCCACCAGACCGTCCGTGACGAGCCCGTCGAGCGCCCGGGCGCGCTGCACCGGCTCGTGCCACACCCGGTCCAGCACCGCCTGCGGCACCGGCGCGTGCGCCTCCCGCAGCACCGCCAGCAGCTTGCCCCGCACCTGCCGGTCCGTGCCGGCGTACGTCTGCCCGCGCCGCGGCGGCCCGGAGTGCTCCGGCTTGCCGGCCAGCAGCCAGGCGCACTGCCCGGCGATCGGGCACCGCCCGCACCCCTCGTTCTTCGCCGTGCACACCAGCGCGCCCAGCTCCATGGAGGCCGCCGCCCAGCGCGCGGCCGTCTTCTCGTCCTCGGGCAGCAGCTCGCGGGCGAGCCTGCGCTCGGCGGCCGTCGTCGCGTTCGGCGGGTACTGCACCCCGGTCACCGCCCGCGCGAGCACCCGGCGCACGTTCGTGTCCAGCACCGGATGCCGCTGCCCGTACGCGAACGAGGCCACCGCGGCGGCCGTGTACTCGCCGATGCCGGGCAGCGCCAGCAGCTGCGCGTGCTCCGTCGGCACGTCCCCGCCGTGCCGTTCCGTTATGGCGACCGCGGCGCCGTGCAGCCTGAGCGCCCGGCGCGGGTAGCCGAGCCGGCCCCAGGCGCGCACCGCCTCGCCGGGCGCCTCCTTCGCCAGGTCGGCGGGGCGCGGCCAGCGGGCCAGCCACTCCTCGTAGACCGGCAGCACCCGGTTGACCGGGGTCTGCTGGAGCATGAACTCGCTGACCATCACACCCCACGGGCCCGCCTCCGGGCGGCGCCAGGGCAGGTCGCGGGCGTGGGCGTCGAACCAGGCGATCACGGGGGTGTGCAGCTTCTCAGTCATGGCCTTCCGATCCTGCCACGGGTCGGCACCCAGGGATGGTGACGGCACGGTCACTCAGCGTGCCGAACGGTGAAGATCCTTGGCCGTTACGGCAGTTGCCGGGATGATGATCCGGAAAAGTTGATGCTCGTGCGGCGGGTGGCGCAAGCGAGCACGGCGATCTCTCGTACAGTTTGCGCCGTGGGATCTCTGCGCAATCCGGTCGGGCCGCTTCCCTCCTCCATCTACTGGCGAAGGAGGGTCGTACTGCTGTCGGTGATCGCCCTGCTGGCGCTGCTGATCACCTGGATCGTCACCGCGGGCGGCGGGGGCGGCAGGAAGAGCGCCGGCGGGTCCGACGGCAAGAATCCCGCGCACACCATCACCCCGGGGCCGTCCTCGTCCGGACCGGCCATCAGCCAGCACCCGGGCGGACGCGACGACTCGGGCGGCGGCAGCGGCACCGGCGGGAGCGACTCCGGTTCGGGCGGCAGCGGTTCGGACGGCGGCTCCGCCGGCTCCACCGGGTCCTCGGGGTCCGGGTCCGGTGGCGGCTCGGGTACGGGATCCGGCGGCGGCGCCGTCGGTACGGGCGACACGATCCCGGCATCGTCCACGCTGCCCGACTGCACCGCCTCCGCGGTGACGCTGAGCCTGCGCAGCCTGCACAACACCTACTCGCCGGACCAGACGCCGACCTTCGAACTCACCGCCAGGAACAACTCGTCCGCCGACTGCAAGGTCGATCTCGGGCCGAAGAACGCGGTGTTGACCATCACGCCGACGAGCGGCAAGACGTTCTGGTCGTCGGCCGACTGCCCCAAGGGCGCGGGCAGCCTGGTGTTCCGGGTGCCGGCCGGGCAGAGCATCACCTACACGGTGAAGTGGGACCGCAAGCCGAGCGCTCCCCAGTGCGCGACGCCCGCGGCGGGCTCGGCGAAGCCGGACACCTACCTGCTGGAGGCGAAGGCACCGGGCTTCGGAACGGTGCACACGTCGTTCGTGCTGTCGGCTGACTAGGGCCTGTCTGACAATGCGCGTCGTCGCCCCTCCGGGGCGCGTCAGACGTACCGCTCCAGGATCGACGACTCGGCCAGACGCGACAGACCTTCCCGCACGCTCCTGGCCCGCGCCTCGCCCACGCCGTCCACCGTCTGCAGGTCGTCCACACTCGCGGCGAGCAGCTTCTGCAGGCCGCCGAAGTGCTCCACCAGCCGGTCGATGATCGCGCCGGGAAGCCGCGGAACCTTGGCCAGCAGCCTGAAGCCCCGCGGGGAGACCGCGGAGTCGAGCGTCTCGGGGGAGCCGGTGTAGCCCAGCGCCCGTGCCACCGTGCCGAGTTCGATCAGCTCCGCGTGGGTCAGCGCGTCCAGCTCGGACAGGGCCTCCTCGACCGTGCGGGAGCGCTTGGCCGTCGGCTCGGGGACGTAGTCCCG
The DNA here is from genome assembly GCF_036345995.1 of Streptomyces sp. NBC_00557. Classification (NCBI taxonomy): domain Bacteria; kingdom Bacillati; phylum Actinomycetota; class Actinomycetes; order Kitasatosporales; family Streptomycetaceae; genus Streptomyces; species Streptomyces sp. NBC_00557. The sequence continues at coordinate 3,633,075 of NZ_CP107796.1, read as the reverse complement.
GACGACCAGCTCGCGGTCCGGCTCGACACCGGCGATCAACTCCTCGAGCTGGAGCGCGAGAAGACGCCCGTCGGTGCCCAGCTCGACCACGTACTCGGCGATTTCGGTGGCGATGCGGCGGACCATCTCCAGGCGCTGCGCGACGGCGGACACGTCCCGCACCGTCACCAGGTCCTCGATCTCCAGCGCGGAGAGGGTGCCGGCCACCTCGTCCAGCCGCAGCTTGTACCGCTCCAGCGTGGCCAGCGCCTGGTTCGCGCGGGACAGGATCGCCGCCGAGTCCTCCAGGACGCGGCGCTGACCGTCGACGTACAGGGCGATCAGGCGCATCGACTGGGACACCGAGACCACCGGGAAGCCGACCTGCTTGCTCACCCGGTCCGCCGTACGGTGCCGGGTGCCCGTCTCCTCCGTGGGGATCGTCGGGTCCGGAACCAGCTGGACACCGGCCCGCAGGATCTTCGACAGGTCCGACGACAGCACGATGCCGCCGTCCAGCTTGCACAGCTCCCGCAGCCGGGTCGCGGTGAACTCCACGTCCAGCACGAACCCGCCCGTGCACATCGCCTCGACCGTCTTGTCGGAGCCGAGGACGATCAGCCCGCCGGTGTTGCCGCGCAGCACGCGCTCCAAGCCGTCCCGCAGGGCCGTACCAGGAGCCACGGCGCTCAGCGAGGCACGCATCAGGCCATCGGAACCGGCACTCCCACCGATTTTTCCGGGAGCTGCTGCCCGGTCGTTGGCTGCCACTGCACTCCTCCGGTCGCAGGTTCTGACGCGCCCCCGTGACCCGCACGCGGTTCGTACGGACGGGCGAGACCAGGGCAAAGTCTACCGGCGGTCCTCCGCCTCCCGTGGGGCCTCTCGCCGACGGGAGCGCGGCAGCACCCGGAGGGCGTCCCCCATGTCGGCGACTTCCAGGACCTTCATGCCGGGCGGCACCTTGCCCGGATCGGTCGGCACGAGCGCGTGCGTGAAGCCCAGCCGCTGCGCCTCGGCGAGCCTGCGCTGCACGCCCGTCACCCGTCTGACCTCGCCCGCGAGGCCCACCTCGCCGATCGCGACCAGGTTCTTCGGCAGCGGGGTGTCGCTGGCCGCGGAGGCCAGCGCGAGGGCGATCGCGAGGTCGGCGGCCGGCTCCGACAGCTTCACCCCGCCGACCGTCGCGGAGTAGATGTCCCGCTTGCCGAGCGCGCTGATCCGGCCGCGCTGCTCCAGGACGGCCAGCATCATCGACACCCGCGAGGTCTCCAGACCCGAGGTCGTCCGGCGCGGGGAGGGGATCTGGGAGTCCACGGTCAGCGCCTGCACCTCGGCCACCAGCGGGCGGCGGCCCTCCAGGGTGACGGTCAGGCACGTACCCGGAACCGGCTCGTCCCTGCGGGTCAGGAAGAGGCCGCTGGGGTCGGCGAGCCCGGTGATGCCCTCGTCGTGCAGCTCGAAGCAGCCGACCTCGTCCGTGGCCCCGTAGCGGTTCTTCACGCCGCGGACCAGGCGCAGGCGCGCGTGCCGGTCGCCCTCGAAGTGCAGGACGACGTCCACCAGGTGCTCCAGCAGGCGGGGGCCCGCGATCGCGCCGTCCTTCGTGACATGGCCCACAAGGAGAGTGGACATGCCCCGCTCCTTCGAGGCGCGGATCAGCGCGCCCGCCACCTCACGCACCTGGGCCATGCCGCCCGGCGCGCCCTCGATCTCCGGGGAGGCGACCGTCTGCACCGAGTCGAGGATCAGCAGGGACGGCTTGACCTCGTCCAGATGGCCGAGGACGGCGGACAGGTCCGTCTCGGCCGCCAGATACAGCTCGTCGTGCAGGGCGCCGATGCGGTCCGCGCGCAGCCGCACCTGGCTCGCCGACTCCTCGCCGGTCACATAGAGGGTGCGGTGCTCGGCGCTCGCGGACTTGGCGGCCACGTCCAGCAGCAGCGTGGACTTGCCGACGCCGGGCTCGCCCGCGAGCAGCACGACCGCGCCGGGCACCAGGCCGCCGCCGAGCACCCGGTCCAGCTCGGGCACGCCGGTCGAGCGGGCGGTGGCCTGCCGGCCGTCGACCTGGCCGATGGGCAGCGCGGACGACGTCACCCGGCCCGGTGCCGTCGTACGGACCGCGGGCGCGCCGTACTCCTCGACGGTGCCCCAGGCCTGGCACTCGGGGCAGCGGCCGAGCCACTTGGCCGTCTGCCAGCCGCACTCGGTGCAGCGGTAGGACGGGCGGTCCTTGGTGGTCTTGGTACGGGCAGCCATGCGGAAACCGTAGCCCGCGGCACTGACAACGGGTCCCCGTGCCGCGGTCGGGTGAACGGGTACCGGCCATCACTCATCGGGATCCGGCCGCGGAACAAAGGGTTCCTGTCCCCTTATGAGGGATCGTTTCACCCGTACGAATTAAAAGAGCTCAAGCTTCAGGAAGGGGCCCTGTGCCGCCGCCTACGGTCGCACGGGTGATGAGCAGTAGCCCGGAGACCACCGTCCGCACCACCGGCGCGCACCGGGCGCGCGGGGAGGCGCGTGAAGCACGAGCGGCGCGGAAGGGGCGCGAAGAAGCAGAGGCCCGCGAGGCCGGCGAGAGACGCGACCGAGCCGCCGCGCGCACCATCGCCCAGCAGCCGCCCGCGCGCTACGAGCCGTACCTGGACGGACTGTTCACCTACTGTCTGTCGGTGCTGTGCGACCACGACGCCGCCACGGCCGCCCTCGGCGACGTGCTCGCCCTGGCCGAACGGCGCGGACACCGCGCCCCGGAGAGCGTAGGCGACCGCAGGGCCTGGCTGTACGCGCTGGCCCGCTGGGCGTGCCTGCGCAAGCTGGCCGAGGCCAAGCAGAAACGTCAGGCCACCCACGCGGCCGGCCGCCCCGCCGGCTCGCGCGAGACCCCCGAGCCGCCCGTCTCCCCCGAGACCCAGGAGCGGCGCCGCCGCGAACTCGCCCTGCTGGCCTGGCCGGAGGCGGCCGGTACCACCCCCGAGCAGCGCGAGGCCCTGGAGCTGGCCGTCCGCCACCACCTGGCCGCGCACGAGGTCGCCGCCGTCCTCGGCATCGAACCGGCGGCCGCGCGCGAACTGCTGGCCTCCGGCGCCTGCGAGGTCGAGCGCACCCGCGCGGCCCTCGCCGTCGTGGAGACCGGCGGCTGTCCCGCTGTGGCCCATCTCACCGGTGACAGCGGGCTCGTCCTCAGCACCGCCCTGCGCCGCGAACTGGTCCGGCACGTCGACGACTGCCCGCGCTGCCGCCGCACCGCCGAGCGCGCCGTCCCCGGCCGCTGGCCCGGCGCCACGGTCACCCCCGCCGAACTGCCCGTCCTGGAAGCGCCCCGCGCGGAGCTGCACGTCGCGCTCGCACACCACCCACGCGCGCGTGGCGCGGCGGCGCCCCGCTTCGACCGGCGCGGCTTCCCGATGGACCCCAAGGACCGCGCGGCCCGCCGCGACCGGCTACGCGCGCGTGCGGTGACGACGACGGTCGTCGCCACGGTCGTCGCCGCGCCCGTCCTGGCCCTGTGGGCCGCCTACCGGGGCGCGCCCACGGCGGACGGCGGCGGCCCCTCCTCCACCGCGCGCGCGTCCCAGGGCCACGACGTCCTGCACAGCGACACGGCCGGCGGCTACGAGAACGCCGGGAACGCGAGCGTGAAGCCCGGCGTGCGCGTCGGCAAGGACGGCAAGGCGGACGTCTCCGTGGAGGTCGTCAGCGTGTCCGGAGCGGGCGCGAAGGGCGCCGGACACCTCACGGTCGGCGCCGCGAACGACGGCGACACCACCCTGATCACCCTCACCGCGTCCGGCTCCGCCCCGGTCCGCTGGTCCGCGGCCACCTCGGCGCCGTGGCTCTACCTCAGCCAGTCCACGGGAACCCTCGGCCCCGGCGACACGTTGACGATCAAGGTGTACGTCGACCACCTCCGCGAGCCCTCCGGCCCCTGGCACGCGCAGGTGGCGGTCTCCCCGGCCGGCGCGGTGGTCATCATCGACGGCTACGGCACGGCCCCCTCCCACCACCCCACCCCGCCACCGAGCACGGCCGCTCCGACACCGCCGAGCACTCCGCCGACGGACCCCCCGTCGACGACCCCGTCCGACCCGACCCCACCCCCCACCGACTCCCCGTCCCCGTCCGACCCGACCCCGACGCCGACACCGTCCACGCCTCCCTCATCGGGGGGCGACAGCGAGACGCCGAGCCCGTCCGGGGGGTGAGACCGGCTGGGGCGGATGCGTGGACGGGCGATCGGCGGATCCGTGTTGGGCGCGGGGCGACCGGGGACCGGGGCCGGCACGGATACCGCAGGCCGGCTCGGATCCGGCGCCCGCCCGCCCGCGCCGCCCGCGGCGCCGGCTCTGCCGGCCCCATGCGCCGCGACCGCCGCCTACGGCGCCGGGTCTGCCGGGTGCGGCGCGACCAGCGGCAGCTGCGAGGCCAGGCGCTGTTCGCACAGTTCGACCAGGCGGTCGTAACCGGCCTTGCCCATCAGCTCGGTCAGTTCCGCGCGGTAGGAGACGTACACCGGCTCGCCCGCGCCGTGCGCCGACGTCGCCGAGGTGCACCACCAGTGCAGGTCGTGGCCGCCCGGACCCCAGCCCCGGCGGTCGTACTCGCCGATCGAGATCTGGAGCACACGCGTGTCGTCGGGGCGGTCGATCCAGTCGTACGTCCGCCGGATCGGCAGCTGCCAGCACACGTCCGGCTTGGTCTCCAGCGGCTCCCGGCCCTCCCGCAGCGCGAGGATGTGCAGGGAACAGCCCGCGCCGCCGGCGAACCCCGGCCGGTTCTGGAAGATGCACGAGCCCTGGAAGGGACGGGTCTGCCGGGAGCCCTCGTCGTCCTCGGACACCCAGCCGTTCCGGGTGCCCTCGTCATGGTGCTGCCAGATCTCCGGCGTGAGCCGCGCCACATGCTCGGCGACCCTCTTCTCGTCGTCCTCGTCGGAGAAGTGCGCGCCCAGCGAGCAGCACCCGTCGTCCGCGCGGCCCGCCTGGATGCCCTGGCAGCCGCTGCCGAAGATGCAGTTCCAGCGGGAGGTCAGCCATGTCAGATCACAGCGGAAGACCTGCTCGTCGTCCGCGGGATCCGGAAACTCCACCCACGCGCGCGCGAAGTCGAGCCCCTTCTCGTCGCTCACCTGCGGCGCCTTCCCGGGTCCCTTGGCAGCTTTGTCGGTCTTGGAAGCCTTGTCCGACTTGGCCTTTTTCGTCTTTGGCACCCGTCCAGGGTAAGTGGCCAGGCCCCGTTCCGGGGACCGCCGACGGACGATCTGGCAGTAGCGTTCCGTACATGAGACTCGGTGTCCTGGACGTGGGTTCGAACACGGTGCATCTGCTGGTGGTGGACGCCCACCCCGGCGCGCGCCCGCTGCCCGCGCATTCGCACAAGGCCGAACTGCGGCTCGCCCAACTGCTCGACGACAGCGGTGCCATCGACGACACCGGCATCGAGAAACTGGTCGCCGTCGTCCAGGACGCGCTCCAGGCCGCCGAGGACAAGGGCGTCGAGGACCTGCTGCCGTTCGCGACCTCCGCCGTCCGGGAGGCCACCAACGCCGACGACGTCCTCGCGCGCGTGGCCGACGAGACCGGCGTACGACTCCAGGTCCTCTCCGGCGCGGAGGAGGCCCGCCTCACCTTCCTCGCGGTCCGCCGCTGGTTCGGCTGGTCCGCCGGAAAGCTGCTCGTCCTGGACATCGGCGGCGGCTCCCTCGAGATCGCCTACGGCATGGACGAGGAGCCGGACACCGCCGTCTCCCTGCCGCTCGGCGCCGGCCGCCTCACCGCGGCCTGGCTGCCCGGCGACCCGCCCTCACCCGAGGACGTACGCGCCCTGCGCCGCCACGTCCGTGCGGAGATCGCGCGCACGGTCGGCGAGTTCAGCCGCTTCGGCGCCCCCGACCACGTGGTCGCCACGTCCAAGACCTTCAAGCAGCTCGCACGCATCGCCGGGGCCGCCCGCAGCGCCGAGGGCCTCTACGTCCAGCGCGAACTCAAGCGCGAGTCCCTGGAGGCCTGGGTTCCGCGTCTGGCCGGCATGACGGTGGAGCAGCGCGCCGAGCTCCCCGGTGTGTCCGAGGGCCGAGCGGGCCAGCTGGTGGCGGGCGCCCTGGTCGCCGAGGCCGCGATGGATCTGTTCGGCGTGGAGAAGCTGGAGATCTGCCCCTGGGCGCTGCGCGAAGGCGTCATCCTCCGGCGCCTTGATCACATGGGGTCCGATTAGCGCCCGAGGGCTCGGGGCCGGCATCGACACGCGGCTCCGCCGCGCGGGCGTCGAGAAGCGACCACGCGGCCGCACCCGCAGAATGGCAAACCTCACAACGGCGAATAGGCACCCGACACCTCCACCACCCAACGCCGTAAGGTGACGCACGTGGCTGAACCAAGGGACGTCTCCGTCGCGCTGTCGACGGCCTCCGTATACCCGGAGTCCACCGCGACGGCCTTCGAGATCGCCGCGCGCCTCGGCTACGACGGCGTCGAGGTCATGGTGTGGACCGACCCGGTGAGCCAGGACATCGAGGCGCTGCGCCGCCTGTCGGACTACCACGGCATCCCGGTCCTGGCCGTCCACGCGCCCTGTCTGCTGATCACCCAGCGGGTCTGGTCGACGGACCCCTGGGTCAAGCTGCAGCGCGCCCGGGCGGCCGCCGAGAAGCTAGGCGCCTCCACCGTCGTCGTCCACCCGCCCTTCCGGTGGCAGCGGCAGTACGCGCGCGACTTCGTCACCGGGATCTGGCGGATGGCGGACGAGACGGACGTGCGGTTCGCCGTCGAGAACATGTACCCGTGGCGGTACCGCGACCGCGAGATGCTCGCCTACGCACCGGACTGGGACGTCACCCGGCACGACTACCGGCACTTCACGATCGATCTCAGCCACGCGGCGACGGCCCGCACGGATGCCCTGGAGATGATCGGCCGCATGGGCGACCGGCTCGGCCACGTCCACCTGGCCGACGGCCGGGGCTCCGCCAAGGACGAGCACCTGGTGCCCGGCCGCGGCACCCAGCCCTGCGCCGAGGTGCTGGAACACCTGACCGCGTCCGGGTTCGACGGCCATGTCGTCATCGAGGTCAACACCCGGCGGGCGATGTCCGGCGCCGAACGCGAGGCCGACCTCGCCGAGGCCCTGGCCTTCACCCGCAAGCACCTGTCGTCGGCGGCCCGGGTGCGCCGGCCATGAACGGCGACGCACCACCGGCCCACGACCGCAGCGGCCCCCCGCACAGCGATCCCGCCGGCACCCGCGACGGCCGCAGGTCCCCGCGCAGGGAGTCCGCCGCCGTGGCCGACGACGCCCAGCCCGCGCGCGGCCGCGGCAGGTCCCCGCGCACGGAGCCGCCCGCTGCGCCCGGCGATGCCCAGACGGCCCGCGACCGCGGCAGGTCCCCGCAGAGGGAGCCCGCCGGCACCCGGGACGGCCGCAGGTCCCCGCGCACGGAGCCGCCCGCCGTGCCCGGCGACGCTCAGCCCGCGTGCGACCCGGGCAGGCCCCCGCGCACCGAGCCGGCCGCCGTGGCCGGTGACCCGCAGCCTTCCCGTCGCCGTGGCAGGCCCCCGCGCACCGAGTCCGCCGACACCCGCGACCGCATCCTCGCCGCCGCCCGCGAGGAGTTCTCCGAGCGCGGATACGAGAAGACGTCCGTGCGCGGCATCGCCAAGGCGGCCGGTGTCGACTCCGCGCTGGTCCACCACTACTTCGGCACCAAGGAGCAGGTCTTCGAGGCGGCGATCGCGGTGGCCTTCGCGCCCGCGCTCAACGCCCCCGAGGCCCTGGCCGCCGGCCCCGTCGACGGGGTGGGGGAGCGGCTGACCCGCTTCGTCTTCGGCGTCTGGGAGAACCCCACGACCCGTACGCCGCTCCTCGCGATCCTCCGCTCCGCGGTCAACAACGACACCGCCGCCGCCGTCTTCCGCCGGCTCGTCGCCTCCCAGCTGCTGCGCCGCATCGCCGCCCAGCTGGACCTGCCCGACGCCGAGCTGCGCGCCGAGCTGGCAGCCGCCCAGCTGGTGGGTACGGCGATGATGCGGTACGTCGTCAAGCTGGAGCCGCTGGCGTCCGCCGACCTGGAGCAGATCATCGCGCGCGTCGCGCCGGTCGTACAGCACCACCTGACCAGCACCTGAGCCGCGCTGCGGGGTCGCGTGCCGCCGAGACGGCCGTCCCGCATTCCGGACAGCCGTGTCCAGCCTTTGGAGCACCGGCGTACGCTCGGAGACAACCAGAATTGTCTGGCAGATCTTCGAAGGAGCGAGCGACGATGCCCGAGCTGAGGTCCCGCACAGTCACCCACGGCCGCAACATGGCGGGCGCCCGCGCCCTTATGCGCGCCTCCGGTGTACCGGGTGCGGACATCGGCCGGAAGCCGATCATCGCCGTCGCCAACTCCTTCACCGAGTTCGTCCCCGGCCACACGCATCTGCAGCCGGTCGGCCGGATCGTCTCCGAGGCGATCACGGAGGCGGGCGGCATCCCGCGCGAGTTCAACACCATCGCGGTCGACGACGGCATCGCCATGGGCCACGGCGGCATGCTCTACTCGCTGCCCTCCCGCGACCTGATCGCGGACAGCGTCGAGTACATGGTCGAGGCCCACTGCGCCGACGCCCTGGTCTGCATCTCCAACTGCGACAAGATCACGCCGGGCATGCTGCTGGCCGCCCTGCGCCTGAACATCCCGACGGTCTTCGTCTCCGGCGGCCCGATGGAGTCCGGCCGGGCCACCCTGGTCGACGGCACGGTCCGCACCCTCGACCTGGTCGACGCGATCTCCGACGCCGTCAACGACAAGATCTCCGACGAGGACATCCTCCGCATCGAGGAGAACGCCTGCCCGACCTGCGGCAGCTGTTCCGGCATGTTCACCGCCAACTCGATGAACTGCCTGACCGAGGCCATCGGCCTCTCCCTCCCCGGCAACGGCTCGGTCCTCGCCACGCACACCGCGCGCAAGCAGCTCTACGTCGACGCGGCCCGCACGGTCATGGACCTCACCCGGCGCTACTACGAGCAGGACGACGACTCGGTCCTGCCGCGCAGCATCGCCACCTTCCAGGCCTTCGAGAACGCCATGGCCCTGGACATCGCGATGGGCGGCTCCACCAACACGATCCTGCACCTGCTGGCCGCCGCCCAGGAGGCGGGCGTCCCCTTCGGCCTGGAGCAGATCGACGCCGTCTCCCGCCGGGTCCCGTGCCTGGCCAAGGTCGCTCCGAACGTGGCGAAGAACCGCACGTACTACATGGAGGACGTGCACCGCGCCGGCGGCATCCCGGCCCTGCTCGGCGAACTGCACCGCGCCGGCCTGCTCAACGAGGACGTGCACGCCGTCCACAGCCCGTCCCTGGCCGACTGGCTCAAGACCTGGGACGTGCGCGGCGGCTCCCCGTCCCCCGAGGCGGTCGAACTGTGGCACGCGGCCCCCGGCTGCAAGCGCTCCGCCGAGGCCTTCTCCCAGTCCGAGCGCTGGGAGGCCCTGGACGACGACGCCGAGAACGGCTGCATCCGCTCCGTCGAGCACGCCTACTCCAAGGACGGCGGCCTGGCGGTCCTCAAGGGCAACCTGGCGGTCGACGGCTGCGTCGTGAAGACGGCCGGGGTCGACGAGTCCATCTGGACCTTCGAGGGCCCGGCGGTGGTCTGCGAGTCCCAGGAGGAGGCCGTCCAGCGGATCCTCACCCAGGAGGTCAAGGACGGCGACGTCGTCGTCATCCGCTACGAGGGCCCCAAGGGCGGCCCCGGCATGCAGGAGATGCTCTACCCGACCTCGTACCTGAAGGGCCGCGGCCTCGGCAAGACCTGCGCGCTGATCACCGACGGCCGCTTCTCCGGCGGCACCTCCGGCCTGTCCATCGGCCACGCCTCCCCGGAAGCGGCCTCCGGCGGCACCATCGCCCTCGTCCAGGACGGCGACCGCATCCGCATCGACATCCCGAACCGCACGATCGAACTCCTCGTCGACGAGGCCGAACTGGCCCGCCGCGAGCAGGCCCTGAACGGCGTGTACGCCCCGAAGAACCGCGACCGCAAGGTCTCCGCCGCCCTCCGCGCCTACGCCGCGATGGCGACCAGCGCCGACAAGGGCGCGGTCCGGGACGTCACCAAGCTGGGCTGAGCCCGCACCCGATCCACACCGAGAAGGGGCCGCCTCCCGCGGGCGGCCCCTTTTCCGTGTCACCAGCCTGCGGGGTCCCGCGCGGAGACGGCGAAGACGGTGCCGTCGGGGGCGGTGGCGTAGACGCGGGAGCCGATGAGCAGCGGGGCCGGCACGACTCCCGCGACCCGGCCCGCGTTCGTGCCGAGCCGCGGCGGTGTCTGCCCCACCAGGCTTCCGTCGCGTGCGTCGAAGGCGAGCAGGCGCCCGTCCGGCGCGGTGAAGTAGACGTGGTCCGCTGAGGCGACCGGCACCGAGCCACGGGTGACGGACGTCTCGACGTGCCACAGCCGTGAGCCGGTGCGGAGGTCCAGGGCGTCCAGCGAGCCGCCGGTCGCCAGCAGGTGCACGACATCGCCGCGCACGGTGGCCTGGGGTGCCGTCAGCGGAACGGACAGAGCGACACGGCGTACGGCCTTCGCGCCCGGCTTCGAGCCCGGTGCATACCGGACGACGGCGTTCGCGTCCCCGGAGACGGGGTCGAAGACCAGCAGGAACAGGGAACCGCGCCGGCTGCCGATGGGCTGCAGCGAACCCTCCAGCCGCGCCTCCCAGCGCGCGGTGCCGGTGCGCGGGTCCAGGGCGGTGACCCGCGTGGACGCCCCGTCCGCCGACGTGCTCGTCGCATAGGCCAGGGAATCGCCGTCGTAGTGCGCCAGAAAGGGCGTGCCGGTCCCGGACACCCGTCGGCGCCACATGGTGTCTCCCGACGCCCCGGCCACCCCGGTGACCGTCCCGTCCGTGCCGGATACAAGGAGCACGGACCCGGCGCACCGGATCCCCGTGTGCGGGGGCATCTCCCGCTGCCAGCGCGGCCTGCCCGAGGCGGGCTCCAGCGCCACCACACGCCGGCCGCCCTCCGTCGGCAGCAACAGCAGGCCGCTCGAGAAGGCCAGAGCGTCGCTGGTGCGTTCGTCGGCGACCAGGCGCCGCCACAGGAGCGAACCGCGGACGGGATCGAGAGCGAACGCCAGACCGGACCGGACGCAGAGCAGCTTCCCGGCTCCCTCGACGCATTGCGGCATCCCGGAGCCCGTCGCGCTCGGCTTCGCCCGCCACGCGGCGAACCCGGAGGAGACGGTGCGGACGCCGGTGTGCTGGGCCGGAGGACCTTTTTCACCCCCCGGCCACAGCAGCGCGGTGAACACACCGGCCAGGGCGAGGGCGAGCGCCCCGGCGCCGAGGGCCGCACGCCTGCCGAAGCGCCTGCGCCGTGCGGGCGTCGGCTCGGCACCGGCGGGATCCCGCGCCGGCTCGGCGCCGGCGGGCTCCAGTGACGGCACGTCGTCCCCGGTGCGCTGCGCCGGTATGAACGCCTGCGTGTCGTACGAGGCCGCCACCGACCGCAGTTCCCGCATGAGTTCGTCGGGCGTCGGCCGCTCCGCGGGCTCCTTGGCGAGACACCGCAGCACCAGCGGCGCGAGGTTCTCCGGTACCCCGGTCAGATCCGGCTCGTCGTGCACGACCTGGTACGCGACGACATACGGGCTGTCGGAGTCGAACGGCCCCCGCCCGGTCGCCGCGTGCACCATCACCGAGCCGAGCGCGAAGATGTCCGCCGCCGGCCCCACTTCGCGCGGCCGCCGGAACTGCTCGGGCGCCATGAAGGGCGGCGTGCCGATCAACTTGCCCGTCTCGGTACGCAGTTCGCTGTCCGTCGGCCGGGAGATGCCGAAGTCGATGACCTTCGGCCCGTCCTCGGCCAGCAGCACGTTGCTCGGTTTGAGGTCCCGGTGCACGACCCCGACCCGATGGATGTCACGCAACGCCTCGGCGAGCCCGGCCATGAGCCGCCGCAGTTGGGCCGCCGACATCGGACCGTTCCGCTTCACCTGCTCCGAGAGCGTCGGACCGGGAATGAACAGCGTGGCCATCCACGGCCGTCCGGCTTCCGGGTCGGCGTCCACGACGGGCGCGGTGAAGGCGCCGCTCACCCTGCGGGCCGCAGCCACCTCCTGCCGGAAACGGGCCCTGAACTCGGGATCTTTCGCGAACTCCGCGTGTACGACCTTCACCGCGAGCTTCAGCCCGGAGGTGCTGCGGGCCAGATGCACCACACCCATGCCACCGGACCCCAGACAGGACTCCAGGAGGTACTGACCGGCGTACTCCGGAAGTTCCGCTTCCGCGCCCGCCCCGGGCCTGTGCTGTGGCGTCATGGACCACCCCCGTGCTGTTCGTCCGCGCGCGCGACGCACGGAGCCTAGTCGATGACTCGTGCGAGACAGAGGCGGCTTGCTAGCCTGCGCGCGCGAGTTGCGCACACGCGTTTCTTCACAACACGGGGGAGGACCGTCATGTCTGTCGAACACGCGGAAACCGCGAGCGGCGGCGAGAACGAGGCGCTCACAGCGGAGTCTGCCGTACGCACCTACCCGGTCGCCCCGGGCGTCCGCCTGAACGTCCGCAGCGGCCCCGGCACCAACTACAGCATCATCCGGGTCCTCACCGAGGGCACCCGCGTACCGATCTTCTGCCAGTCCCCGGGTACGACGGTGACGGGTCCCTACGGCACGTCGAACATCTGGGACAACATCAACAACGGCGAGTACGTCTCCGACGCCTACGTCCAGACCGGCAGCGACGGCTACGTCGCCTCCCGCTGCGCCTGACGCCCGTCCCACCCGGAGCCCGCCCCCGCCGAGCCGAGCGCCATAATCGTCCCGTGAGCGACGAGAACGGCACCCCGGACACCCCGGCGGGCTCCGCGGGCGGTACGGCCCAGGGCGGCGGACCCCGCCCCGAGCCCCTCCGCTTCTTCGGCACCACCTGGGTGCACCACGACCACGGCTACGCGGCCCGCCGCGCCGGCGTCGCCGTCGGCTCCCTCGCCGCCGCCGTCGTCTCCTGCCTCGTCCTGCGCTTCGCCTATGAGGGCATCCGGATCGCCGGCACCGGCTCCTTCGTGACCGTGCTGATCATCGCCATGTTCGCGATCTGCAGCGCGCTCGCCTTCCGCAACACCTGGGAGGGCTTCGGCAAGCGCCACGACCCGCAGCGCCAGGCCTCCCTGCGCGGCCTGCTCGCCATCGGCTTCGTCGGCTCCCTCCTCGCCTACTTCTTCCGCTCCCTCACCGAGGCCCCGGGCGAGAAACTCCACCGCGAGGAGTACGACAGGGCCCGCGAGGAGTACGCCCGCCGCTCCTCCCGCCGCACCGGCAACCCGTCGAGGAAGAAGCGCCGGCGGTAGGACACCGGGCGGCCGGGGCCGCAGGCGGGGCGGTGCGCGAAGCATTCGGCCGACCCGCTCGGACCCGAACCGCGCACCGTCGATGCGGATCACGGCCCGCACCGACCCCACTCGTCGTGCCGCACCTCCCCGCGCCCGCCGACGACCCGCCCGACCGGTCGCACCACCACGTCCCCGACGCCCGTGACGCCCCGGCGGCGTCCGCCGCCTCCCCGCCCCGCCCGCCCACGGCGGCCACCTTCCTCCCGGAACTCACCCGCGGAGTAAGCGACTTGGGTCGACGCCCACCGCATCCTCCACGGACGCCGTCCCGCCGCTCACGCGCCCCTGCTCCGTCAATTCGGGACGCCTCACCACCGCCAACGGACGCCAAAACCACTGCCGTCACCACCCCCCACCGGCCGACCATGTCCGTATGACCACGCCACAGCCGCCCTCGCCCTCCCCTTCCTCCTCGCCGTCTCCGGCCTCCTCACCCTCTCCCGCCCTCTCGAACACGGCCCGCGCGCACTCCTTCAACTCCGCCGCCGCCCAGTACGCCGCGAACCGCCCCTCCTACCCGCCCGCCCTCTTCGACGCCGTCGAGGAGCTCGCCGGCCGCTCGCTGTCCGGCGCCAAGGTCGTCGACGTCGGCGCCGGCACCGGCATCGCGACCGCCCTGCTGCACGCCCGCGGCGCCGACGTACTCGCCGTCGAACCCGGCGCGGGCATGGCCGCCGAGTTCCGCCGCGGCCTGCCGCGGCTCCCGATCGTCCGCGGCACCGGCGACGCCCTCCCCGTCGCCGACGCCTCCGCCGACTTCATCACCTACGCCCAGGCCTGGCACTGGACCGACACCGCCCGCTCGGTGCCGGAGGCGCTGCGGGTGCTGCGGCCGGGCGGCGCGCTGGCGCTGTGGTGGAACGGCGACGCCCTGGACGTCGACTGGATCGCCGAGGCCGCCGCCCGTGTCGGCCGCTTCCTGGGCGTGGACGTGGTCGGCCAGAAGCGCGACGCCGGGCGCACGGAACTCGCCGACCCCAGCGGCCGTCTCCGCTTCAGCCGCCGGGAGGTCCGCTGGAGCCGCCGCGTGCCGATCGACACCCACCTCGCCAACATCGGCAGCCACTCGGCCTTCCTCCTCACCCCCGAGGACCGCAGGACCGCCTTCCTGGAGGAGGAGCGTGCCCACCTGCTGAAGGTGTTCCCCGACGGCATCGTCGAGGAGACCTACGACGTACTCCTCCTCGTCGCCCTCAAGCCCCGGCCCGCGCGACAGCCCTGACCCGCGCGACGTCCTGGCATCAGCGGCGGTCGGGTACGTCCCGGCCGCCGCTGCCGTATGCCCGTCCACCGTGACACGGCCCTTGACGTCCGCGGCGTCGGAGCAGATTATTCATCGCATGATGAATTACTCGTCGGAACCACCCCTCGAATCCCCGGGCACCACCACCACGCCCACAACGGCGACCCCGCCGACCACCCCGGCCGTCCACGCCGACGGCCTCACCGTCGTCCGCGGCCCCCGCACCGTCCTGCGCAACCTCCGCTTCACCATCCCGCGCGGCCGGATCACCGGTCTGCTCGGCCCCTCCGGCTGCGGCAAGTCCACCCTCATGCGCGCGATCGTCGGCACCCAGGCCAAGGTCACCGGCACCCTCGACGTCCTCGGCCGCCCGGCCGGCCACCCCACCCTGCGCAGCCGCGTCGGCTACGTCACCCAGGCCCCCTCCGTCTACGACGACCTGACCGTCCGCCAGAACCTCGACTACTTCGCCGCGATCCTCGACCCGGGCCACGCGGCAGCCGAACGCCGGCAGCAAGTCGATCGCGCCCTCGCCGACGTCGACCTCACCAGCCACGCCGACACCCTCGCCGGCAACCTCTCCGGCGGCCAGCGCGGCCGCGTCTCGCTGGCCGTGGCCCTGCTCGGCAGCCCCGAACTCCTCGTCCTGGACGAACCGACCGTCGGCCTCGACCCCGTTCTGCGCCGCGACCTGTGGAACCTCTTCCACGACATCGCGGCCGGCCGCGGCGCCACCCTCCTCATCTCCTCCCACGTCATGGACGAGGCCGAGCGCTGCCACCGCCTGCTGCTCATGCGCGAGGGCGAGATCCTCGCCGAGGACGCACCCGAGGACCTGCGCACCCGCACCGGCGCCGACACCGTCGAGGCCGCCTTCCTCCGCCTCGTCGACGAGGCCGCCGCACACCGCCCCCAGCAGACGACCCGATGAGCCAGCCGAGCCCGACGAGGATGACCCCGATGAGCACGACCGCCCCCGCGACCACCGCCACCGCGCCCACGGGCGCCTTCACCCTCTCCCGCACGACCGCCACCGCCGCCCGGGTGCTGCGCCAGCTCCGGCACGACCCGCGCACCATCGCGCTGATGCTCCTCGTCCCGTGCCTGATGCTCGTCCTGCTGCGCTACGTCTTCGACGCCAGCCCCCGCACCTTCGACAACATCGGCGCCTCCCTGCTCGGCGTCTTCCCGCTGATCACGATGTTCCTGGTCACCTCCATAGCCACCCTGCGCGAACGCACCTCCGGAACCCTCGAACGCCTCCTCGCCATGCCCCTCGGCAAGGCCGACCTCATCGCCGGCTACGCCCTCGCCTTCGGCACGCTGGCCATCGTCCAGTCCGCCCTCGCCACCGGACTCGCCCTGTGGCTGCTCGGCCTCGACGTCACCGGATCCCCCTGGCTGCTGCTCCTCGTCGCCCTCCTCGACGCCCTGCTCGGCACGGCCCTCGGCCTCTTCGTCTCCGCCTTCGCCGCCTCGGAGTTCCAGGCCGTCCAGTTCATGCCCGCGGTGATCTTTCCCCAGCTCCTCCTGTGCGGCCTGTTCACGCCGCGCTCCGAGATGCACCCCGTCCTCACGGCCGTCTCCGACGTGCTGCCCATGTCGTACGCCGTCGACGGCATGAACCAGGTCCTGCACCACACCGACATGACCGCCGCCTTCGTCCGCGACGTCCTGATCGTGGCCGGCTGCGCCCTGCTGGTCCTCGCACTGGGCGCGGCGACCCTGCGACGCCGGACAGCATGAGGAGCGGACCCCGGCCGAAGCGGGCGTCCGCCCAGCGGACAAGGCAGCCGCCCCGCTCCTCACCGGTGCAAAACTGAACCCCATGAGCCAGAAAGTCGCAGTCCTCGGCACCGGCAAGATCGGCGAAGCCCTGCTCAGCGGAATGATCCGGGCCGGCTGGGCCCCCGCCGACCTCCTGGTCACCGCCCGCCGCCCCGAACGAGCCGAAGAACTCCGCGCCCGTTACGGCGTCAGCCCGGTCACCAACACCGAGGCCGCCAAGACCGCCGACACCCTCATCCTCACGGTCAAGCCGCAGGACATGGGCACCCTCCTGGACGAGCTGGCCCCCCACGTCCCCGCCGACCGCCTGGTCATCAGCGGCGCCGCCGGTATCCCCACCTCCTTCTTCGAGGAGCGCCTGGCCGCAGGCACCCCGGTCGTCCGGGTCATGACCAACACCCCCGCCCTCGTCGACGAGGCCATGTCGGTGATCTCCGCCGGCAGCCACGCCACCGAGCAGCACCTCGCGCACGCCGAGGAGATCTTCGGCGCCGTCGGCAAGACGCTCCGCGTGCCCGAGACCCAGCAGGACGCCTGCACCGCCCTGTCCGGCTCCGGTCCCGCGTACTTCTTCTATCTGGTCGAGGCCATGACCGACGCCGGCATCCTGCTCGGCCTGCCCCGCGACAAGGCCCACGACCTCATCGTCCAGTCCGCCATCGGCGCCGCCGTGATGCTCCGCGACAGCGGCGAACACCCCGTCAAGCTCCGCGAGAACGTCACCTCCCCGGCGGGCACGACGATCAACGCCATCCGGGAACTGGAGAACCACGGCGTACGAGCCGCCCTCATCGCCGCTCTCGAAGCCGCCCGCGACCGCAGCCGCGAACTCGCCTCCGGCAAGAAGGACTGACCCGGCGCCGGGGGCGACGGCGTACCGCCGCCCGCCCCCGCACGCCCGGACCAGGCCTCCGCACGCCCGGACCCGCACGGGCCGCCCCGACCGCCCTAACGGCCGGCCGCGCTCAACGCCGTCTCGGACACCGGCGGCAACAACCCGATCGCCCGGTACGCCGCGTCGACGGTCGGCCGGGCCATCGCCCTCGCCTTCTCCGCTCCATCCCGCAGCACCCCCTCCACATAGGCAGGATCGGCGCACAGCTCCCTGTGCCTGGCCTGCACGGGCCTGAGGACCTCCACCACCGCCTCCGCGGTGTCCTTCTTCAAAGCGCCGTACGAGTCGTAAACGGATGCCAGTGACTCAGGGTTCCCGCCCGTGCACGCAGCGAGAATCTCCAGCAGGTTCGCGACCCCCGGTCGGCCCTCCCGGTCGTACTCCACCGCGCGCCCGCTGTCGGTGACGGCCCGCATGACCTTCTTCCGCACGGCGTCCGGCTCGTCCAGCAGATAGACGACGCCCAGCCCCGACTCGTCCGACTTCCCCATCTTGGACGCCGGGTTCTGCAGGTTCATCACGCGCGCCGCGACTGCCGGGCGTGTCGCCTTCGGCACCACGAACGTGTGCCCGAACCGCTGGTTGAACCGCACGGCCAGATCCCGCGCCAGCTCCACGTGCTGCACTTGGTCGTCCCCGACCGGCACCTCGTCCGCGCCGTACCCCAGGATGTCCGCCGCCATCAGCACCGGATACGTCAGCAGCGACAGCCGCACGGTCCCACCGCGCTCCCGCACCTTCGCCGTCTTCTCCTTGTACTGGATCATCCGGCGCATCTCACCGTCGGTCGCCACGCACTCCAGCAGGTACGACAGTCTGGTGTGCTCGTCGACATGACTCTGCAGGAACACGGTGCAGACCTCCGGATCGAGTCCGGCCGCCAGCATCAACGTCGCCGTCTGCCGGCTGAGCCTGAGCAGCCGCGCCGGATCCTGGTCCACCGTCAGCGCGTGCAGGTCCACGACGCAGAACACCGAGTCGGCCTGATGCTGGTCCGTCTCCACCCAGCGCCGCAGCGCTCCCAGATAGTTGCCCAGCGTCAGGTGCCCGGTCGGCTGAACCCCGCTGAAGACCCGCGTCATCTCCACTCCACCTCCTGGTCGGGACCACCGCTCCTGCGGCCGGCCCCCGGAGTCCGGAGGAGATACGAGAACGGCCGCCGAAGCGGCGGCCGTTGGTTGCATACGTGAGTACGGCCGCCGTCAGGCGGCCCACCAAAGCTGGGTACACGTACGCGTCGTCATGCCGAAAAGAGTACGCCCCCGGGGGACGCTCCGCACGGAGTTGACACGCCGTACGCCGATCCGTAAGGTTCTCCGAGTTGTCCGACGTGAGCGCCGACCCCGGTCGGTCCCCGGACAGCCACTCCGCAAGTACCACCCGCAATCGACGCTCCGGCGCCGACTGTTTTGGCGTGCGTATTTGCGGAATGAGGAATCCGCGTTCGAAAGAACGCAGCCCCCGATTCGCTCGGGAGCACGGAATCCGCTAAAGTCTCACTCGTCCGAGCGGCCCAACAGCCGCGAAGACAAACCCCCTGACTGGGAGTCAGACGCCGAAAGGATCTGATAGAGTCGGGACCGCCGGAAAGGAAACCGCGAGAGCGGGAACCTGGAAAGCGCCGAGGAAATCGGATCGGAAAGATCTGATAGAGTCGGAAACACCGAAGGGAAGCGCCCGGAGGAAAGCCCGAGAGGGTGAGTACGAAGGAAGCGACCGTTCCTTGAGAACTCAACAGCGTGCCAAAAGTCAACGCCAGATATGTTGATACCCCGTCTACCGGATTGTTCCGGTGGCGAGGTTCCTTTGAAAAAACACAGCGAGGACGCTGTGAACGGTCGGGCTTATTCCGCCTGACTGTTCCGCTCTCGTGATGTGTCGCCCCGATCACGGGGAAGCATTCACGGAGAGTTTGATCCTGGCTCAGGACGAACGCTGGCGGCGTGCTTAACACATGCAAGTCGAACGATGAACCTCCTTCGGGAGGGGATTAGTGGCGAACGGGTGAGTAACACGTGGGCAATCTGCCCTGCACTCTGGGACAAGCCCTGGAAACGGGGTCTAATACCGGATACGAGTTTCACCGGCATCGGTGATTCTGGAAAGCTCCGGCGGTGCAGGATGAGCCCGCGGCCTATCAGCTTGTTGGTGAGGTAACGGCTCACCAAGGCGACGACGGGTAGCCGGCCTGAGAGGGCGACCGGCCACACTGGGACTGAGACACGGCCCAGACTCCTACGGGAGGCAGCAGTGGGGAATATTGCACAATGGGCGCAAGCCTGATGCAGCGACGCCGCGTGAGGGATGACGGCCTTCGGGTTGTAAACCTCTTTCAGCAGGGAAGAAGCGAAAGTGACGGTACCTGCAGAAGAAGCGCCGGCTAACTACGTGCCAGCAGCCGCGGTAATACGTAGGGCGCAAGCGTTGTCCGGAATTATTGGGCGTAAAGAGCTCGTAGGCGGCTTGTCGCGTCGGTTGTGAAAGCCCGGGGCTTAACCCCGGGTCTGCAGTCGATACGGGCAGGCTAGAGTTCGGTAGGGGAGATCGGAATTCCTGGTGTAGCGGTGAAATGCGCAGATATCAGGAGGAACACCGGTGGCGAAGGCGGATCTCTGGGCCGATACTGACGCTGAGGAGCGAAAGCGTGGGGAGCGAACAGGATTAGATACCCTGGTAGTCCACGCCGTAAACGGTGGGCACTAGGTGTGGGCAACATTCCACGTTGTCCGTGCCGCAGCTAACGCATTAAGTGCCCCGCCTGGGGAGTACGGCCGCAAGGCTAAAACTCAAAGGAATTGACGGGGGCCCGCACAAGCGGCGGAGCATGTGGCTTAATTCGACGCAACGCGAAGAACCTTACCAAGGCTTGACATACACCGGAAAACCCTGGAGACAGGGTCCCCCTTGTGGTCGGTGTACAGGTGGTGCATGGCTGTCGTCAGCTCGTGTCGTGAGATGTTGGGTTAAGTCCCGCAACGAGCGCAACCCTTGTCCCGTGTTGCCAGCAGGCCCTTGTGGTGCTGGGGACTCACGGGAGACCGCCGGGGTCAACTCGGAGGAAGGTGGGGACGACGTCAAGTCATCATGCCCCTTATGTCTTGGGCTGCACACGTGCTACAATGGCCGGTACAAAGAGCTGCGATACCGTGAGGTGGAGCGAATCTCAAAAAGCCGGTCTCAGTTCGGATTGGGGTCTGCAACTCGACCCCATGAAGTCGGAGTCGCTAGTAATCGCAGATCAGCATTGCTGCGGTGAATACGTTCCCGGGCCTTGTACACACCGCCCGTCACGTCACGAAAGTCGGTAACACCCGAAGCCGGTGGCCCAACCCCTTGTGGGAGGGAGCTGTCGAAGGTGGGACTGGCGATTGGGACGAAGTCGTAACAAGGTAGCCGTACCGGAAGGTGCGGCTGGATCACCTCCTTTCTAAGGAGCATCTAGCTGCCGCAAGGCAGCCAGAGCCACTACGCCAGCGAGTGTCTGGCGGTGGTTAGCTCATGGGTGGAACGTTGACTACTCGGCCAGGGTCTCGGGTCGGAGGCTGCTAGTACTGCTCGTAAGGGCGTGGAACGCACGATCTTCGGACGGGTGCTGGTCGGGCACGCTGTTGGGTGTCTGAGGGAATGAAACTTCTCCTCAGTCGCCGGCCCCAGTGAACTCGAACCGGTTGGTTCGGGGTGGTGGGTGGCTGGTCGTTGTTTGAGAACTGCACAGTGGACGCGAGCATCTGTGGCCAAGTTTTTAAGGGCGCACGGTGGATGCCTTGGCACCAGGAACCGATGAAGGACGTGGGAGGCCGCGATAGTCCCCGGGGAGTCGTCAACCAGGCTTTGATCCGGGGGTTTCCGAATGGGGAAACCCGGCAGTCGTCATGGGCTGTCACCCATACCTGAACACATAGGGTATGTGGAGGGAACGCGGGGAAGTGAAACATCTCAGTACCCGCAGGAAGAGAAAACAACCGTGATTCCGGGAGTAGTGGCGAGCGAAACCGGATGAGGCCAAACCGTATGCGTGTGAGACCCGGCAGGGGTTGCGTATGCGGGGTTGTGGGATCTCTCTTCCACGGTCTGCCGGCCGTGGGACGAGTCAGAAACCGTTGATGTAGGCGAAGGACATGCGAAAGGTCCGGCGTAGAGGGTAAGACCCCCGTAGTCGAAACGTCAGCGGCTCGTTTGAGAGACACCCAAGTAGCACGGGGCCCGAGAAATCCCGTGTGAATCTGGCGGGACCACCCGCTAAGCCTAAATATTCCCTGGTGACCGATAGCGGATAGTACCGTGAGGGAATGGTGAAAAGTACCCCGGGAGGGGAGTGAAATAGTACCTGAAACCGTGTGCCTACAAGCCGTGGGAGCGTCGGAAGCACTTCGGTGCTTCTCGTGACTGCGTGCCTTTTGAAGAATGAGCCTGCGAGTTTGCGGTGTGTTGCGAGGTTAACCCGGGTGGGGAAGCCGTAGCGAAAGCGAGTCCGAACAGGGCGCTGTAGTAGCACGCTCAAGACCCGAAGCGGAGTGATCTAGCCATGGGCAGGTTGAAGCGGAGGTAAGACTTCGTGGAGGACCGAACCCACCAGGGTTGAAAACCTGGGGGATGACCTGTGGTTAGGGGTGAAAGGCCAATCAAACTCCGTGATAGCTGGTTCTCCCCGAAATGCATTTAGGTGCAGCGTCGTGTGTTTCTTGCCGGAGGTAGAGCACTGGATAGGCGATGGGCCCTACCGGGTTACTGACCTTAGCCAAACTCCGAATGCCGGTAAGTGAGAGCGCGGCAGTGAGACTGTGGGGGATAAGCTCCATGGTCGAGAGGGAAACAGCCCAGAGCATCGACTAAGGCCCCTAAGCGTACGCTAAGTGGGAAAGGATGTGGAGTCGCACAGACAACCAGGAGGTTGGCTTAGAAGCAGCCACCCTTGAAAGAGTGCGTAATAGCTCACTGGTCAAGTGATTCCGCGCCGACAATGTAGCGGGGCTCAAGCGTACCGCCGAAGTCGTGTCATTCGTGCATATAGCCCTAACGGGTGCACGGATGGGTAGGGGAGCGTCGTCTGCCGGGTGAAGCAGCACCGGAAGGTAGTTGTGGACGGTTGACGAGTGAGAATGCAGGCATGAGTAGCGATACAAACGTGAGAAACGTTTGCGCCGATTGACTAAGGGTTCCTGGGTCAAGCTGATCTGCCCAGGGTAAGTCGGGACCTAAGGCGAGGCCGACAGGCGTAGTCGATGGATAACCGGTTGATATTCCGGTACCCGCTGTGAAGCGTCAAACATCGAATCCAGTGATGCTAAGCCCGTGAAGCCGCCGGGGCGCGTCTTTGACGTGTCTCGGAGTGGTGGAGCCGGTGACCCGAGCTGGTAGTAGGTGAGTGATGGGGTGACGCAGGAAGGTAGTCCATCCCGGGCGGTGGTTGTCCCGGGGTAAGGGTGTAGCCCGAGTGGTAGGCAAATCCGCCACTCATGCAGGGTGAGACCTGATGCCGAGCCGATTGTGGTGAAGTGGATGATCCTATGCTGTCGAGAAAAGCCTCTAGCGAGTTTCATGGCGGCCCGTACCCTAAACCGACTCAGGTGGTCAGGTAGAGAATACCGAGGCGTTCGGGTGAACTATGGTTAAGGAACTCGGCAAAATGCCCCCGTAACTTCGGGAGAAGGGGGGCCAGTCCTGGTGATCGGTCTTGCACCGTGAGCTGGGGGTGGCCGCAGAGACCAGCGAGAAGCGACTGTTTACTAAAAACACAGGTCCGTGCGAAGCCGTAAGGCGATGTATACGGACTGACGCCTGCCCGGTGCTGGAACGTTAAGGGGACCGGTTAGCTCACTTTCGGGTGGGCGAAGCTGAGAACTTAAGCGCCAGTAAACGGCGGTGGTAACTATAACCATCCTAAGGTAGCGAAATTCCTTGTCGGGTAAGTTCCGACCTGCACGAATGGCGTAACGACTTCTCGACTGTCTCAACCATAGGCCCGGTGAAATTGCACTACGAGTAAAGATGCTCGTTTCGCGCAGCAGGACGGAAAGACCCCGGGACCTTTACTACAGTTTGATATTGGTGTTCGGTTCGGCTTGTGTAGGATAGCTGGGAGACTGTGAAGCATGCACGCCAGTGTGTGTGGAGTCGTCGTTGAAATACCAGTCTGGTCGTGCTGGATGTCTAACCTGGGTCCGTGATCCGGATCAGGGACAGTGTCTGATGGGTAGTTTAACTGGGGCGGTTGCCTCCTAAAGGGTAACGGAGGCGCCCAAAGGTTCCCTCAGCCTGGTTGGCAATCAGGTGTTGAGTGTAAGTGCACAAGGGAGCTTGACTGTGAGACCGACGGGTCGAGCAGGGACGAAAGTCGGGACTAGTGATCCGGCGGTGGCTTGTGGAAGCGCCGTCGCTCAACGGATAAAAGGTACCCCGGGGATAACAGGCTGATCTTCCCCAAGAGTCCATATCGACGGGATGGTTTGGCACCTCGATGTCGGCTCGTCGCATCCTGGGGCTGGAGTCGGTCCCAAGGGTTGGGCTGTTCGCCCATTAAAGCGGTACGCGAGCTGGGTTTAGAACGTCGTGAGACAGTTCGGTCCCTATCCGCTGTGCGCGTAGGAGTCTTGAGAAGGGCTGTCCCTAGTACGAGAGGACCGGGACGGACGAACCTCTGGTGTGCCAGTTGTTCTGCCAAGGGCATGGCTGGTTGGCTACGTTCGGGAGGGATAACCGCTGAAAGCATCTAAGCGGGAAGCCTGCTTCGAGATGAGGACTCCCACCCACTTGATGGGGTAAGGCTCCCAGTAGACGACTGGGTTGATAGGCCGGATCTGGAAGCACGGTAACGTGTGGAGGTGACCGGTACTAATAGGCCGAGGGCTTGTCCTCAGTTGCTCGCGTCCACTGTGTTGGTTCTGAAACCACGAACAGCCCCGCCCGGTGAGGGTGGTGCGGCGTTCACAGTTTCATAGTGTTTCGGTGGTCATAGCGTGAGGGAAACGCCCGGTTACATTCCGAACCCGGAAGCTAAGCCTTACAGCGCCGATGGTACTGCAGGGGGGACCCTGTGGGAGAGTAGGACGCCGCCGAACAATTCTTGGGAAAGGCCCACGCCGCACGGCGTGGGCCTTTCTGCGTTTATGCTCGCAGGTATGCGCCATGACCTTGTCATCTTCGACAACGACGGGGTGCTCGTCGACAGCGAGCCCATATCCAACCGGCATCTGGCCGCCTATCTGACCGAGCTGGGGCACCCGACGTCGTACGAGGACTCCATCCGGGACTACATGGGCTCGGCGATGCACCGGATCCATGAGCTCGTCCTGGAGCGGACGGGGCAGCGGCTGCCGGACGACTTCGACGACGTCTTCCACGCGCGCGTGTTCGCCGCGTTCGAGCGTGAACTGCAGCCCGTGGAGGGCGTGGCCGGGGTACTCGAGAAGCTGGCTGCGGACGGAGTGCCGTACTGCGTGGCCTCGTCGGGGAGTCATGCGCGGATCCGGGTCGGGCACCGTACGACCGGGCTCGACCGGTGGTTCCCTCAGGAGCGGATCTTCAGCTCCGAGGATGTGGGGCGCGGGAAGCCGGCGCCGGATCTCTTCCTGTACGCCGCGCAGCGGATGGGGGTGGCGCCCGGGCGGTGCCTGGTCGTGGAGGACTCTCCGCTGGGCGTGCAGGCGGCCGTGGCCGCCGGGATGACCGTCTACGGGTTCACCGCGATGACGCCGGCGGAGAAGCTCGCAGGAGCCGACCAACTCTTCTCCTCCATGGGAGAGTTGGCTGACCTGCTGGTTTGACGGAAGCCATCGTCCGGCGCCTGACAATTGTCATGCGGACGTCCGGACGATCGTTTCTACAGGCGGACCCCCTGCCGGGGCGAAGCTTGGGGCATGACGAAGAACACGGGGGCCCAGGGCCGGAGCGAGCAGCAGGACAGGAAGCCGAACCTGCGGGACAACTTCAGGCCGCTGATACTGGACGTGGCGGTGCCGCTCGCGTCGTACTACCTCTTCAAGGACGCCTTCGGGATGAGTACCTTCGCGGCGCTCGCCTGGAGCAGTGTGGTTCCGGCGGCGCGGACCGTGTGGGCCGTGGCGAAGGAGCGGCGGGTCAACGGCCTGGCCGGACTGATCCTGGTCGTCAACGTCGTCTCCCTGCTGCTGAGTTTCGTCTCCGGCGACCCGCGGCTGATGCTCGCCAAGGACAGCGCGGTCAGCAGCACCGTCGGCATCGGCATCCTGGTGTCCGTGTGGCTGGGCAAGCCGATGATGACCGCCGGTATGAAGCCGTTCCTCGTGAAGGGCGACGAGGCCAGGGAGGCGGCATGGCAGCGGCTGGTCTCCGGGCAGTCTGCGCGGTCCGCCGCCTTCCGGCACAAGGAGAGCGTCTTCTCCGTCGTCTGGGGTGGGGCACTCCTCCTGGAGTGCGTCAGCAGGGCCCTGGGCGCGTACACCATCCCCGTGGACACGATGGTGTGGCTGGGCACCGTCTTCCTGATCGGCTTCATGGCGGTCGCGTTCGTCGTCAGCGGCGGCCTGGCCGTCGAGCCGATGGAGAAGATGCTGGCCGCGGAGGTCGAGGCCGCCGACGGGAAAGCGCACCTGGCCGAGGTGCCCCTCGCCGCCTGACGGGACGCGAAGCAAAGCCGGACGAGAAGCGACGCCGGACGAGAGACAAAGCTGAAGGAAATTCATCTTCGGCTGGATCTACCCACAGGTAGCCACGAGCCCTACGCTCGCCGCCATGACTGATGTGCTGCGGCGCGGCAGGGCCTCGCTGGCGTTCAGCTTCTTCGCGCAGGGCGCCACCTTCGCCCTCCTGGTGACGCGCATCCCGGCCATCCAGGACCGGTACGGCGTCTCCGACGCGCTGCTGCCGGCCTTCCTGGCCGCGGTGCCGATCCTCGCCGGCGCCGGCAGTGTGACCACCGAGCAGCTCGTGAAGCGGATCCGCCCCAGCCGGCTGCTGCGCTGGTCCCAGCCGGTCGTGCTGCTGGCGCTGCTCGGCGCCGGGGCGGGCGGGCACATCGCCGAGCTGGCGGTGGCGCTGGGCGCGTTCGGGCTGGCCGTGGGCGCGCTGGACGCCTCCATGAACATGCTCGGGGTCAGTCTCCAGCGGTCGTACGGGCGCAGCATCATGCTCAGCTTCCACGCCGCGTACAGCCTGGGCGGGATCCTCGGCGCCTCGCTGGCCTGGGTGGGCGCGCACTGGCATCTCGCGCTGTGGGTGTCGTACCTGCCGGTGGTGGCCGTCCTGCTGCCGGCGGCGCTCGTGGGCAGCCGGTGGTACGTCGACGGGGATCCGGCGCCCGTGGAGGAGCGGGGCGCCGACGGGGGAGGCGTCGTCTTCAAGCTGCTGCTTCCGCTGTGCCTGGTGATGACCTTCGCCTACATCGGGGACTCGACCGTCTCCAACTGGAGCGCGAAGTATCTGAAGGACGTCCTGGGCAGCTCGGAGCAGCTGGCGACGGTGCCGTACAACGTGTACATGGTGACCACGCTGCTCGGGCGGGCCATCGGGGACTTCGGGGTGCGGCGGTTCGGGGCCGTGGCGGTCGTACGGCTCGGGACGCTGGTGGCGGCCGGCGGGTTCGCGGTGGTGGCCTCGGCGCCCGGGGCGTGGGCGGGGATGCTCGGGTTCACGCTGGTGGGCCTCGGGCTGTGCGTGCTGGTGCCGCAGACGTTCGCCGCGGCGGGGCGGCACGCTTTTGACCATCACGGCCCCGGGGCTTCGGACGCGGCCATCGCGCGGCTGAACATCTTCAATTACGTGGGTTTTCTGATCGGTTCGCCGTTGGTGGGGGCGCTGGGGGGCGCCTGGAGCTATCGGGGGGCCATGCTGGTGCCGATGGTGTTGGTGCTGGTGACGTTGGTGTACGCCAGGTCGTTCGCCGCTCAACCGGACCGATACGGTGGCGGGCATGAGCGGCCGCGCACAGCTGATGTGGGACGAGGCAGTAACGGGCTATGACTTCGGCCCGGACCATCCGATGGATCCGGTCCGGCTGGCACTGACCCGGAAACTGGTGGGCGCCTTCGGGCTCGACCGGGAGATGGAGGTCGTCGCGGCCAAGCCGGCCGGGGAGTCGACGCTGCGGCTGGTCCACCGGGAGGACTACATCGACGCCGTGAAGGCCGCGTCGGCGGATCCGGCGGCGGCGGACGGGTCGTACGGGCTGGGGACGATCGACGACCCCGCCTTCGCCGGGATGCACGAGGTGTCCGCGCTGATCGCCGGGCAGTCGGTGGGGGCGGCGGAGGCGGTGTGGCGCGGGGACGCCGATCACGCCGTGAACTTCGCGGGCGGTCTGCACCATGCGATGCCGGGCGGGGCGTCGGGGTTCTGCGTCTACAACGACGCCTCGCTGGCCATCGCGCGGCTGCTGGAGCTGGGGGCCGAGCGGGTCGCCTACGTGGACGTCGACGTGCACCACGGGGACGGGGTGCAGGCGGCGTTCTGGGAGGACCCGCGGGTCCTGACGATCTCGCTGCACGAGCATCCCCGTACGTTGTTCCCGCAGACCGGGTGGCCCGAGGAGACCGGGGCCGGGGCGGGGGAGGGGGCCGCGGTGAACGTGGCGCTGCCGGCGGGCACCGGGGACGCGGGGTGGGTGCGGGCGTTCCACGCGGTGGTGCCGGAACTGCTCGCGGACTTCCGGCCGCAGGTGCTGGTGTCGCAGCACGGGGCCGACACGCACTTCGAGGATCCGCTCGCGCATCTCGCCGTGTCGCTGGACGCGCAGCGGACGGTGCAGGTGGCGTGCCATGAGCTGGCGCACGAGTACGCCGGGGGCAAGTGGGTGGCGCTCGGCGGCGGCGGGTACGCGGTGGTCGACGTCGTCCCGCGGTCCTGGACGCATCTGGTGGGGATCGCGGCGGGGCGGCCGATCGCTCCGGAGACGGTGATCCCGGAAGGGTGGCGGCAGGAGGTGTTCGCCCGCACCCGGCAGCTGGGGCCGCAGCGGATGACCGACGGGCGGTGGCCGGTGAGCTGGGCCCCGTGGGAGGCGGGTTACGACCCCGCGGACCGGGTCGACCAGGCGGTACGGGCCACTCGCGGGGCGGTGTTTCCCTTGCGGGGGCTTCTTCCCTGAAGACAGCCGGAAGGCCGCCACGAGGGCCGTAGCGTGCCGGGAGGCGTCGGCGCGTAGGCCAACCGTGCGGACTTGCCCCGTTCCCGCCCCGCCTCCGCCCTTCGGTGCGGCACCATCGCTTCCGTGGTGACCGGCGGAGCTTTACGCGCGCATCTGCTGGCTGTCCGGCTTGCCGGGGAGGTGGGGACCTCCCGGGAGGACAGTCTGCGGAGTTATCGGCTGTTCGCCGCCCGGGACCCCCGGGTGCTGATCGGGATCGATCCCGAAGGGGCCTGGGGACAGCGGAACTTGCTGGAGCTGATGGCGGAGAAGTGCGGGGTCTCGGCCGATCCCCGGCACACGTCGGGTCCGGACGTGATCGACCCGGAGCGTACGCTCGCGGCGCTGGACGCCTTCGCGGCGCGGATCGGTGAGGTCGCGAGGCGGGGCGGGCCGGTGCTGTTCGGGACCGGGCATCCGCGGCCGCTGCTCGGGTTCTACGCCGGCCTGGCGGACGCGCTGTCGGCGGCGGGGTGTGACGTGCTCACCCCCGCGCAGGGTCGCTGTGTCGACATATTGACCCGGTTCGGCCTACGCACGTGCGCACTGGACTACGCACGCGGAGTCGGGCTGGTGCGGGAAACCGGCGGCGGGCGCCCCGGTTGTGAGCCGGGCGTGCACTGCCATTCACCGCTCCCGG
Source organism: Streptomyces sp. NBC_00557 (assembly GCF_036345995.1). Lineage (NCBI taxonomy): Bacteria > Bacillati > Actinomycetota > Actinomycetes > Kitasatosporales > Streptomycetaceae > Streptomyces > Streptomyces sp. NBC_00557. Next base: position 3,604,047 of record NZ_CP107796.1, on the reverse strand, counting down.
TTCGGGTCGTGCTGGAGGCCGCCGCGGAGGGCGGAGGGCCGTTGCCGGAGCTGGTCGTCGGTGATCACGGCTGGGTCTGCGGTGCTGGTCAGCTGGGGTTCGAGGCCATCGGGCTCGCCGACACCGACGATCCGGCGCTGTTCGTGGGGGAGGCGGAGGGGCGCGTGTCCGTCGTCGTTCCGGTTGATGACGGCGTGCGATCCGAGTACTACGGGCCGCTCACCCGCTACGTACTCAAACGAGCGTGTCTGTCACAGTAGGCCTGCGATGGGTGCACCTCTTCCCCACTTGCATCACCCGCCCCTACATTGGGGAGTGAGCACGCAGCGACGAAGAGTCACCGGAAGGGGAAGCCGGTGGCCGTCGAGTGCGGAAGGTTCAGGTGTGTCATGGCTGCAGCTGGCGAGAGGCCTCTGAACGAGGTTCAGTTCCTTACCGTGGCGGAGGTCGCCTCGGTGATGCGAGTGTCCAAGATGACCGTGTACCGGCTGGTGCACAGCGGTCATCTGCCCGCGATCCGGGTGGGGCGGTCCTTCCGCGTCCCGGAACAGGCGGTACACGAGTACCTCCGTGACAGCTATGTGGGGGTGGAGACAGCCTGACGGCAACTGCAGGGTGACCCCGGGGTGACCCGGGGCGCCCCCCTCGATTACGACCTTGGCGCTCGGTTGGGTAGGCTAGCCCCTCGTAGGTCGTGTGGGCCCATGGCGCCCAAACAACCGAGTGATGAGAAGTGAGCGAGGGTAGTCGTGGGCTCTGTTATCAAGAAGCGGCGCAAGCGGATGGCCAAGAAGAAGCACCGCAAGCTGCTCAAGCGCACGCGCGTTCAGCGTCGCAACAAGAAGTAAGCGGCGTCGCGAGAGCGTGTCCCTGTGGCCCCCCATCCACATCGGTGGGGGGCCACAGCCGTATCCCGGGGTACTCGTCATCCTCCGATGAGTGAATTTCCGTCACTTCGTGCATCGGGCGGTCATCACAGCGCAACGTCCACCCGCTAGGTTGGCCGTACGCATCACGTACGAGGGAAGGCGCTGATCTTGGGAAAGGTCGTGCTCGTCACCGGGGTGGCCCGGCAGCTGGGCGGCCGGTTCGTACGGCGGATCCAGCGGGACCCGGAGGTCGCCCGGGTGATCGCCGTGGACGCGGTGCCGCCGGCGCACCATCTGGGCGGGGCGGACTTCATCCAGGCCGACATCCGGCAGCCGGGGATCGCCCGGGTGCTCGCCGAGACGGGTGCGGACACGGTCGTCCACATGGACGTGACGGGCACGGCGCTGGGCAGCGGGAACCGCGCCACCGTCAAGGAGACCAACGTCATCGGCACCATGCAGCTGCTCGGCGCCTGCCAGAAGTCGCCCACCGTGAAGCGGCTGGTGGTGAAGTCCAGCACCAACGTCTACGGCTCGGCGCCGCGCGATCCGGCCGTGTTCACCGAGACGACCCCGCCGAAGTCGCTGCCGAGCGGGGGCTTCGCGAAGGACGCCGTCGAGGTCGAGGGCTATGTGCGCGGCTTCGCCCGGCGGCGGCCGGACGTGGCCGTGTGTGTGCTGCGGTTCGCCAACATCCTCGGGCCGAGCGCCGACACGCCGCTCGCCTCCTACTTCGCGCTGCCGGTGCTGCCGACCGTGTTCGGCTACGACCCGCGGCTGCAGTTCGTGCACGAGGACGACGTCATCGAGGTGCTCAGGATCGCCTCGCACGAGCCGCGCCGGGGCACCCTCAACAGCGGCACGTTCAACATCGCCGGTGACGGGGTGCTGCTGCTCTCGCAGTGCTCGCGGCGGCTCGGGCGGCCGACGGTGCCGCTGCTGCTGCCCGCGGTCACCTGGGCGGGTTCGCTGGTGCGTACGCTCGGTATGACGGACTTCTCGCCGGAACAGATCCGGCTGCTCACCCACGGGCGGGTGGTGGACACGGTCCAGATGCGCGAGACGCTGGGCTTCACGCCCAAGTACACGACGGCGGAGACGTTCGCGGACTTCGCCCGCGGCCAGGGCCCCGGCCTGGTGCCGCCTCAGGCCCTCGCGGGGGCCGTCGACCGGATCGCCGCTCTCGCCGCGAAGGCGGGCGGCCACCCGCAGACGCACAGCGCCAACTGAGGAGCGCAGCAACGATGGCGGACGCCAAGGTCATTCCGTTCGACGACGACCGGTCACGGGGAAGCGCCGTGCAGCGCCCGGCGCGGCGCCGGAGCGCGGGCAGCCGGCGCGGTGGGCTCGCCGAGACCGGGGAGATGGGCGAGGTCCAGCCCCTGCCGGGCCGGGGCGGTGTGCGGGAGGATGGGCCCGTGAGCCGCGAGGAGGGTCCTGGGGAGCCGCAGGAGCGGCCGGGCGGCGCCGGGCAGGGCGGCGGCCTGGAGCGCCGGGTGGCGGCCGGGCTGGCCTTTCTGCGGCGCCGGCTGACCGGGGACTACGACGTCGACGACTTCGGTTACGACGCGGAGCTGACCGACCAGGTCCTGATGTCGCTGCTGCGGCCGGTGTACGAGAAGTACTTCCGGGTCGACGTGAAGGGCATCGAGAACATCCCGGCGGACGGCGGGGCGCTGATCGTCGCGAACCACTCCGGGACGCTGCCGCTGGACGGGCTGATGATGCAGGTCGCCGTGCACGACCACCATCCGGCCGACCGTCATCTGCGGCTGCTGGCGGCCGACTTGGTGTTCGTGCTGCCGGTGGTCAACGAGCTGGCGCGCAAGCTGGGGCACACCCTCGCCTGCGCGGAGGACGCCGAGCGGCTGCTGGCCCAGGGCGAGCTGGTCGGGGTGATGCCCGAGGGGTTCAAGGGCATCGGGAAACCTTTCAGCGAGCGGTACAAGCTGCAGCGGTTCGGGCGGGGCGGCTTCGTGTCGACCGCGCTGCGGCAGGGCGTGCCGATCATCCCGTGCTCGATCGTGGGGGCGGAGGAGATCTACCCCATGATCGGCAACGCGAAGACGCTGGCACGGGTTCTGGGCTTCCCGTACTTCCCGCTGACGCCGACGTTCCCGTGGCTCGGACCGCTCGGGGCGATCCCCTTGCCGACCAAGTGGACGATCCAGTTCGGCGAGCCGATCCCGACCGACGGGTATCCGCCGGAGGCGGCCGAGGACCCGATGCTGATGTTCAACCTGACCGATCAGGTACGGGAGCAGATCCAGCACACGCTGTACAAGCTGCTGGTGCAGCGGAGGTCGGTGTTCTTCTGAGACGTGCCGGGGAGGGGGTCGGCGGACGGAGTCCGGCGCAGCCGTGCGAAGCCCGCGGAGCGGTGCGAGGGCGGCAGACGGGAGGGGCCAAGCTGCTGGTGCAGCGGAGGTCGGTGTTCTTCTGAGACGTGCCGTTGAGCCACGCAAGTGCCCGTGTACGGCAGCGGGGGCGCCCCGCTCGGATGGGGCGCCCCCGCTGCCGTGACCGGTCCGGCGTCAGTGTGCGTCCTGGCCCTCGATGCCCAGGCCCGGCAGGAGGCCGGGGAGGAGCGGGGGGAGGGTGACGTCGGGGGCGGTGGCCGGCGGTTTGCTCGTGGACGGGGCGCTGCTGCCCGTGCTGGTCTTGGGCGGCTCCAGCAGGCCCCCCGTGTCGCCGCCGAGCAGGCCCTCGCCGCTGCTGCCGGTGGCCGTGCCGCTGGGGTCGCCGGTGCGTGCGTGCCTGCCGGAGGACGGGGTGGAGCCGGAGGAGCTGGGCGCGGTCGAGCGGTGGCCGCCGGAGGAGCCCGAGGACGACGGGCCGGAGCCCGGCTGCTTGTCGTCGCCGCCCTGGGCGGGCGGCTGCGGCAGCAGGGACTGCAGCGGGGCGACCTCCTGGTCTATGGCGTCGAACACCGACGACACCTGCTGTTTGACGTCCCCGAGCTGCACCGGCAGCTTGTCGCTGAGCGCGCTCCAGGCCTGGCGGTGGGAGCGGGAGAACGTGGACAGCGCCTGGATCGGGCCGAGGGAGTTCGGGTCGGCCTCGTACGCCTCGTGGAGCAGGCGGTGGCCCTCGGTGACGTCGTGCTGCATGCCGGAGAGCGTGCGGCGGATCTCGCCGATGGACTCGTGGTCGAGGTGGCCGCCGCGGCCGCGCTCCAGCAGCCGGCGGGCCTCGTTGAGCCGGGTGGAGGCCTGGTCGAGGTAGGTCTGGCCGCGGGCGTCGTCGCCGTCGGTCAGATAGTTGAGCTTGAAGTCCTCGATCCCGCGTTTGAGGCCGTAGAGGGAGTCACCGGGCAGGGCGTTGGAACTGGCGGCGGCGACTCCGCCGAAGGCTCCCGCGGCCACGCCGACGCTGAGCCCGCCGGCGGCGAGACCCTTGGTCAGCCGCGAGCGCGGGCGGAGCTTGCCCAGCGACGTCGCCCGGTGTGCGCCCCGGCCGCGTGAGCGCTGTTCGGGTACCGACGCGTCCGCCCCCGTGCCTTCCTGGAGCATGGCCTCCATCGCGGCCACCAGCTGCGCCCGCTGCACGACCTTGACCTCGGGGTCGAGCTGCGGCTTGGGCAGCGCGCCGAGGCCCGCGGCCAGGGCCAGCAGCTCGCCCTGCTCCGGCTGTTCCTCGGCGGTCGGCGGAGAACCCGCCGGGCTCACGGCCTGCTCGGCCGCCGTGTCCCGGTCGGACTGCTCCTCCAGGGCCTGGGCGAAGGCGTTCGCCCGCCGGTGCGCCGATACGTTCGCGATCACTGGCGGCACCTCCTCTCGTCATGACGGTCGACTCCCCAGGGGGTCCTGAGGGTTGCACGCCCGCGACCACTTGCACACGATCGAGCGATCAGGTCGGCCAGAACGTGACCACAGGGAGCCTGTATCCCGCACAACGACTGGCGCGGCACTTCGGTTACGGATGCCGGGCGCCCGGATCGAAATGGCAACCCGCTTTCACGGAGCGTGAGTTGAGCGTTGCTCAGGGTGGCGGACGGTCAGCGGGCGTCGTCCGGAAGGAGCCGGGCGAGGGTGCGCACGGCGCGGTACTGGAGGGTCTTGATGGCGCCCTCGTTCTTGCCCATGACACGGGCGGTCTCGGCGACCGAGAGGCCCTGGAGGAAGCGGAGGGTCACGCACTCCTGCTGCTGCGGGTTGAGCCGGCGTACGGCGTCCAGCAGCGCGGCGTTCGACAGGGACTCCAGGACCGAGTCCTCCGGGGAGCGCTCGACCTCGTTGGCGTCGAGCATCTCGCCGGTGGTGACCTCCAGCCGGAAGCGGCTGGACTTGAAGTGGTCGGCGACCAGGTTCCGGGCGATGGTCACCAGCCAGGCCCCGAAGTCGCGGCCCTGCCAGGTGAAGGTGCCGATCCGGCGCAGGGCGCGCAGAAAGGTCTCGCTGGTCAGGTCCTCGGCGGTGGCCCGGCCGCCCACGCGGTAGTAGATGTACCGGTACACCGTGTCGCTGTACTGGTCGTACAGCCGGCCGAAGGCCTCGGCCTCGCCGGCCTGGGCGCGCTCGACCAGGTCCATCATCCGGGCGCTGTCGCTGTCCGCGGCCGGGCGGCGGGCGGTGGCGGCGCCGGCCGAGCGCCCTCGTCTGCCCACGGCGGCGCTGCCCTCGGCCAGTGCGTAGCACGGGCCGACGGGCGCGGCGGCGAAGGCGGGGACGGCGTACGCGGTGGGGACGAGGCCGCGCAGCGTCTCTTTGACCGTTGCGACTGTTGCGCGCAGCGTAGCCAGGCCCGAGGCGTCAACCCCGACGTGTGGGTACACGGGACTCCCAGAGGCAGAGCTTCCATCACGTGCAGTGCGGGACCGTTCACCCGTCGTAGCGACGGCGAGGTACCGGTTTGCGTCTGAGGAGAATAACGCTTCGTACAGGCCCTGCTACACCGAGTTGCTCAAATCGTCGATTGCGTCGCTTCTGTTACCGATTGACGCCTCATCAAGTGCCGCAGTGTGATCGATTCCTGACCGATATTCGGCCGGTTTCGGTGAAGTCCAGGGCGTGTTGAAATGGCCGCGGCATAATCCGAGCGCGCGGCGCGGTCGCGGGGCTGTGTTGATGTGCGGCTCCGCCGCGTGGGCGCGACCAGCCCGCGACCGGTCGGCACTGACCCGCGCCCGGCGGCCGGCCCCTGCTTATCGACGCCGCCGGCTCAACGCGATCGCCGCCGCGGTGCCACCGGCGACCGCGCCGACCCCGGCCGCCGCCGGGATCCCGACCTTCGCCGCCTTGCGCCCGGTGCGGTAGTCGCGCAGCCGCCAGTCCTTCTCGCGGGCGTGCTTGCGCAGCTTGGCGTCGGGGTTGATGGCGTAGGGGTGCCCCACGAGGGAGAGCATCGGGATGTCGTTGTGGCTGTCGCTGTAGGCGGCGCAGCGGGAGAGGTCGAGCCCCTCGGCCGCGGCCAGCGCGCGCACCGCCTCCGCCTTCGCCGGCCCGTGCAGCGGCTCGCCCACCAGCCGGCCCGTGTAGACGCCGTCGACGGACTCCGCCACCGTGCCCAGCGCGCCGGTCAGGCCCAGGCGGCGGGCGATCACCTGGGCGATCTCCACCGGGGCCGCCGTGACCAGCCACACCTTCTGCCCGGCGTCCAGGTGGGCCTGGGCCAGGGCGCGGGTGCCGGGCCAGATGCGGTCGGCCATGTACTCGTCGTAGATCTCCTCGCCGATCGACTCCAGCTCGGCGACCCGGTGGCCCTTGACGATCGACAGCGCGGAGTCGCGGGCGTCCTGCATGTGCTCGGGGTCCTCGACGCCGGCCAGCCGGAACCAGGCCTGCTGCCAGGCGAACTTGGCGAGGTCGCGCGTCTCGAAGAACTTCCGCTTGTACAGGCCCCGGCCGAAGTGGAACAGCGCGGCGCCCTGCATGACGGTGTTGTCGAGGTCGAAGAAGGCGGCCGCCTTGTCGTCGCCGATCACCGGGAACTCCGGCTCCGTCTGCTGCGCCGGCGGGGCTTCCCGCGAGGACTTGCGGGCAGCCTCCGCCGAGGCCTCGCCTGCCAACACGCTGCGCGCCGTGGCGGAGCGCCTACGGGGAGTGAGCCATCCGAGAGCGGCCATGGCGTGAGCATAGCCAGTTCGTAGGGCCGATCCGTCGGTGGACAGGTTGGGTGTGTGTGAACTCTCCGCGACCGAGTCGTTAAAGAGCCGGTCCGAAGCGGGCGCGGCGCGAGCGAGAATGGCCGGTATGAGTCCTCTTTTCCGGCGCAAGGCCGACCCCGCCGACCCTCGTGACCGGCTCGTCACCCTGATCCGCAAGCCCGGCTGCCATCTGTGCGACGACGCGCAGGCGGTGATCGAGAAGGTGTGCGGGGAACTCGGGGTGCCCTGGGAGGGCAAGGACATCACCGAGGACCGGGCGCTGCACGACCGGTACTGGGAGCAGATCCCGGTCGTCCTGATCGACGGCGAGCAGCACACCTTCTGGCGCGTGAACGAGGAGCGGCTCCGTCGCGCACTGACCGACTAGTCCAAAGAGGCGGGAAAGTCGCTTAGGATCGACGGCGGTCTGATCTCGGGGGCGGGATTCGTGAGGAGAGTGTGCGGTTTTGCCCCCAGTAACGAAGGGACGCCGGTGTGTATGCACCGGTTCCGGCCACGGGCGTGAAAGCTGCGTGACCCCGGTCACTTCTGCCGGGCAAATCGGACACCATCTTTGTGCACGCGTTCACAAAGACATAGCCTGCTGTCGACGGGGCGGTCTGGGGACGTATGACCGCCTGCAGCCCCGCTCTACCCGCAGGAGCACCGTGGCAACTGGCCGAACACACCGACCGGCGACCCGCAGCCGAGGGATTCCCGAGGCCACCGTCGCCCGGCTTCCGCTGTACCTCCGAGCCCTCACCGCGCTGTCGGAGCGCTCGGTGCCCACGGTCTCCTCCGAGGAGCTGGCCGCGGCGGCGGGAGTCAACTCCGCCAAGCTGCGCAAGGACTTCTCGTACCTCGGGTCGTACGGAACGCGCGGTGTCGGCTACGACGTCGAGTATCTCGTCTACCAGATCTCCCGCGAACTCGGCCTCACCCAGGACTGGCCGGTCGTCATCGTCGGCATCGGCAACCTGGGCGCAGCCCTCGCCGGCTACGGCGGTTTCGCCTCCCGCGGCTTCCGGGTCGCCGCGCTCATCGACGCCGACCCCGCCCTGACCGGCAAGCCGGTCGCGGGCATCCCCGTGCAGCACTCCGACGACCTCGAGAAGATCATCAAGGACAACGGGGTCTCCATCGGCGTCATCGCCACCCCCGCCGGCGTCGCCCAGCAGGTCTGCGACCGGCTCGTGGCCGCCGGGGTCACCTCCATCCTGAACTTCGCGCCGACCGTGCTGTCCGTCCCGGACGGCGTCGACGTGCGCAAGGTCGACCTCTCGATCGAACTGCAGATCCTCGCCTTCCACGAGCAGCGCAAGGCCGGCGAGGAGACCGCGGCCGGCGACGTCGGCTCGGTGCCCGCCACCGCCCGCGACGCCTCCGGCGACCAGGGACCCGACGGGGACGTGCCCGCCGTGATGCCGGCATGAGTCTCCTCGTCGTCGGACTGAGTCACCGCAGCGCGCCGGTCAGCGTGCTGGAGCGGGCCGCGCTGAGCTCGGACGCCCAGATCAAGCTGCTGCAGGACACGGTCGCCGCCGAGCCGGCCACCGAGGCCGCGGTGCTCGCCACCTGCAACCGCATCGAGCTGTACGCCGACGTGGACAAGTTCCACGCCGGCGTCGCCGAGCTGTCCACGCTGCTCGCCCGGCACAGCGGGGTCGGCCTGGACGAGCTGAGCCCCTATCTGTACGTGCACTACGAGGACCGGGCCGTCCACCACCTGTTCTCGGTGGCCTGCGGCCTGGACTCGATGGTCGTCGGCGAGGGGCAGATCCTCGGCCAGATCAAGGACTCCCTGGCCACCGCCCAGGAGCTGCACACCGCCGGCAAGCTGCTGAACGACCTGTTCCAGCAGGCCCTCAGGGTCGGCAAGCGCGCCCACTCCGAGACCGGCATCGACCGCGCCGGCCAGTCCCTGGTCACCTTCGGCCTGGAGCAGCTGGCCGCCGGCGGCGACGTGCCGGCCTGGGCGTCCGGCCGCAGGGCGCTGGTCATCGGCGCCGGGTCGATGTCCTCGCTGGCCGCCGCCACGCTGGCGCGGGCCGGGGTCGCCGAGGTCGTCGTCGCCAACCGCACCTTCGAGCGCGCCGAGCGGCTCGCACAGATACTCACCGAGGCCGACGACAACGCGGTGGCCGCCCGCGCGGTACGGATGGACGCCGTGCCGGACGAGCTGACACGTGCCGACGTCGTCGTCTCCTGTACCGGGGCGACCGGTCTGGTGCTCACCGCGGAGGCGGTCGCCCACGCCGTCGAGGGCCGCACCGGGCAGCCCGCCGTCGCCCACACCACGGTGCCCGAGGTGAGCGCGAAGACCCCGCTGCCTCCCGCCGGCGCCGACGAGAACTGCCCGCTGGACCTGGCCGCCGTACAGCCCGGCTTCTCCGTCATGGGCGAGGCCGCCGTCGCCGGCATGGACGCGGCCACCCTCGAGCAGCACGCGGCCTGGGTCGCCGGAGGAACGATCGACCGCACGGCCCGCCGCAGCCCCGAGGCCGATGCCGAGCTGATCGCCGCGCTCGCCGCGACCGCCGCCACCGTGGGCCGGATCCCCGAGCGACGCAGGCCGGAGCCGCCGGCCGAGCGCCCGGCGCCCTTCTTCTTCCTTCTCGACCTGGCCATGCCCCGCGACATCGACGCGGCCGTGCACCGGCTGGCCGGGGTGCGGCTGGTGGACATCGAGTCGCTGGCGGAAGCCTCCGCCGACGCTCCGATGGCTGCCGACGTCGACCAGGTCCGGCGTATCGTCTCCGACGAGGTCGCGGCCTTCGGCGCGGCACAGCGGGCGGCGCACATCACACCGACCGTGGTCGCGCTGCGCACCATGGCCGCCGACGTCGTCGCCAGCGAGATCGCTCGGCTCGACGGCCGCCTGCCCGACCTGGACGAACGCCAGCGCGGGGAGATCCGCCAGGCCGTGCACCGGGTCGTCGACAAGCTGCTGCACGCGCCGACCGTACGGGTCAAGCAGCTCGCGGCCGAGCCCGGCGGCGCCGGGTACGCGGACGCGCTGCGCACCCTGTTCGACCTCGACCCCGAGACGGTCGCCGCCGTCTCCCGGGCCGGGGACAGCACAGACGAGAAGGACCGACCGGCATGACTGAGAAGGCACTGAGGCTGGGGACCAGGCGCAGCAAGCTCGCCCTGGCCCAGTCCGGCCAGGTGGCGCAGGCCGTCCGCCGGGTGACCGGTCGGCCCGTGGAGCTGGTCGAGATCACCACGTACGGCGACGTCTCCCGCGAGGCGCTGGCGCAGATCGGCGGCACCGGCGTGTTCGTCACCGCGCTGCGGGACGCGCTGCTCAAGGGCGAGGTCGACTTCGCGGTTCATTCGCTCAAGGACCTCCCGACGGCACAGCCCGAGGAACTGGTCCTGGCCGCCGTACCGGAGCGCGAGGACCCCCGCGACGTGATCGTCGCGCGGGACGCGCTGAAGTTCACGGACCTGCCGCGCGGGGCGCGCATCGGCACCGGCGCGCCGCGCCGCATGGCGCAGCTGAACGCGTACGCCCGCGCGCACGGCCTGGACATAGAGACGGTTCCGATACGCGGCAACGTCGACACCCGCATCCGGTACGTCCGCGACGGCGAACTCGACGCCGTCGTCCTGGCGGCCGCCGGCCTGAACCGGATCGGCCGGATCGACGAGGTGACCGACTTCCTGTCGGTCGACACGGTTCTGCCCGCCCCCGGCCAGGGGGCACTGGCGATCGAGTGCGCCGCGGACGCCGCGGACCTGATCGCCGCGCTCGGCGAACTCGACGACCCGCTCACGCGGGCCGCCGTCACCGCCGAACGGTCACTGCTCGCCGCCCTGGAGGCCGGTTGCAGCGCCCCTGTGGGCGCGCTGGCCGACCTTCCCCCACTCTCGGCTCCGCTCGAGCGGGGGGACCCCCATGCCGACGGGCAGATTGTCAAGGAAATGCGCCTGCGCGGCGTCGTCGGCACCACCGACGGTTCCCGCATGGTGCAGCTGTCCACCACCGGTCCCGTGCCCCAGACGCACGACCAGGCGTGGGCACTCGGTCGCGGCCTCGCCACCGAGATGCTCGCCCAGGGCGCGGCCGGTCTGATGGGGGAGCGAGCACATTGAGCCCCACCGCCCTTCCTGCCGCCGGTCCGGAACACGGGCACGTCACCTTCCTCGGTGCCGGACCCGGAGATCCGGGACTGCTGACTCTGCGCGCCGTGGAGGCGCTGTCGCACGCGGACGTCCTGATCGCCGAGCACGAGGTGCTCGACGTGATCCGGACGCACGCCCGACAGGGCGTCTCCGTGGTCCGGACGGACGCCGACCCCTCTTCGGTCTCGCCGCCTGGCACGGGCACGCCCCAGCTGACGGTCGTTGACGGCACGTCAACACCCGCCGCTGTCCCGGCTGCTGCCCGGGATGCCGCTCATCTTGTCATGGAGGCCGCGCGGGGCGGCAGGCGGGTCGTCCGTGCGGTGTCGGGGGACCCGGGACTCGATACGTACGCGGCCGGGGAAATGCTCGCCTGCGCCGCCGCCGGGGTGCCCTTCGAGGTGGTCCCGGGTGTGGCGGCGGCGGTCGGTGTGCCCGCGTACGCCGGTGTGCCGCTGCGGGACGCCGAGGGCGCCGACGTCCGGTTCGTGGACGCCCGTACGGCCTCGGACCGCTGCTGGACCGAGGTGGGCGCCTCCGACGGCACGGTGGTCGTCTCCACGACCCTGGACTCGGTGGCCGCGGCGGCGGGCGAACTGGTCTCGGCGGGCCGCAAGCCCGACACCCCCCTGACGGTCACCGTCGCCGGCACGACCACCCGCCAGCGCACCTGGGCGGCGACCCTCGGCACGATCGCGCAGACCCTGAAGCAGGCGAAGGTCCTGCCGTCCCCGGACGGCGGCCGGCCGGTCATAGCCGTGGTCGGCGAGCGCAGCGCAGCCGCCCGGCGCGACCAGCTGTCGTGGTTCGAGTCCAAGCCGCTGTTCGGCTGGAAGGTGCTCGTGCCGCGCACGAAGGAGCAGGCGGCGTCGCTCTCCGACCAGCTGCGGTCCTACGGCGCGGTGCCGCACGAGGTCCCGACCATCGCGGTGGAGCCCCCGCGCACCCCGCAGCAGATGGAGCGCGCGGTCAAGGGCCTGGTCACCGGCCGCTACGAGTGGATCGCCTTCACGTCGGTCAACGCGGTGAAGGCGGTACGGGAGAAGTTCGAGGAGTACGGCCTTGACGCTCGGGCTTTTGCGGGTATCAAGGTGGCTGCGGTGGGCGAGCAGACGGCGAAGGCCCTCGTCGCCTTCGGCGTGAAGCCGGACCTGGTGCCGAGCGGCGAGCAGTCCGCGGCCGGCCTCCTGGAGGACTGGCCGCCGTACGACCCGGTCTTCGACCCGATCGACCGCGTCTTCCTGCCGCGCGCCGACATCGCCACGGAGACGCTGGTCGCCGGCCTGATCGAGCTGGGCTGGGAGGTGGACGACGTGACCGCCTACCGGACGGTCCGCGCCTCGCCGCCCCCGGCCGAGACCCGCGAGGCCATCAAGGGCGGCGGCTTCGACGCCGTGCTCTTCACGTCGTCTTCGACGGTCCGGAACCTGGTCGGCATCGCGGGCAAGCCGCACAACGTGACGGTCATCGCCTGCATCGGCCCGGCCACGGCCAAGACGGCCGAGGAACACGGCCTGCGGGTGGACGTGATGGCCCCGGAGCCCTCGGTCCACAAGCTGGCCGAGGCCCTGGCGGAGTTCGGCGCAAAGCGCAGGGCCGCCGCCTTGGAGGCCGGCGACCCGGTGACCCGGCCGAGCGAGCGGAGGCCGGGGGCGCGGAGGCGGCGGTCGACGACGTGAGCCCACGGCGGAGTGCTCCTTAACGGGGCACTCCGCCGCGCTGTTTACCTTGCCTACTGAGCTGGCGTCAGCCATCGAGTGTCATGGGCAATGTGAAGTCCCTTGATCTGCCGGTCCGTTCATGTCATCCTGCAAGGCTTTGCTCGCGACATGACGACCAGTTGTTTGGGGGAAGTATGGTGACGGCGGCGGTGGGGAGCCCGTCCGGCGGGGATGACGAGCAGGTCGCACGTCTCGCTGCGGGCTCGTCGAATTTCGGGCACCTGCTCAAGCACGAGCCGTTGCTGGTGACGCTCGGCTGCGCGGCAGAGTCGTACGTGCACACCGATCCGCACGCGGCCATGGTGAAAACCCGCCTCTTCGGTGAGGTCATGACGCGGCACCTGGTCACGCTCCTCGGACTCACCGTCCCTGGAACCCGGCAGGTCGATCGGATCAACGCGCTCACCAGGGCCGGTGTTCTCGTCCCGCAGGTCCGCGGGTGGTTCGAAGCCGTCCGTACGACGGGGAACCGGGCGGTCCACGAGTACTACGCCAACGTGCGTGAGGCACTCCAGTCCGTCGAGACCTGCTTCCGTCTCGGTGACTGGCTGCACCGTGCCTTGGACCCGTCCGACACCACGCACAGGGTCTTCCTGGCGCCCGCATCGCCCTCGTCCGCGCCTGCGCCTACGACCGCCGCCGACCAGCAGGAGCTGGAGCAGCTCCGCGCCGAGCTGGAGGCGTACCGCCGTCGGCTGGAGGAGGCTCGGCTCCGCTACGACGGCAAGCAGAGCCGCCTGGAACGTGAGCAGGCGGCACGCGCTCAGGCCGAGGCGGAGCTGGCTCGCGCGGAGGCTGAGCGGGCGGCATTGCAGGGCCTGATCGCCGAGTTGAGCGACAAGATCACCGAGCTGACGGCTCCGGCCATGGAGTCCCGTTCAGCCGCCCGCCCGCTGGACGGGGCCTCTCAGCGCGACGAGTTCATCGCCCACGCGCAGAAGGCCGCCCGCCCGCCGATGAGCGAGGCGCAGGTCCGTGCCGAGCTTGACCGCATCCTGGAGAAGGCGGGCTGGGTCGTCCAGGACGACAGCACCAAGGACCTCTTCGCGGGCCGTGGCGTCGCCGTCCGGGAGGTCTCCACCGCCGTCGGACGCGCCGACTACCTCCTCTACGTCGACCAGCGCCTGGTCGGCGTCATAGAGGCCAAGCGGGAGGGCGCCGACTTGGAGGCAGCCATGCAGCAGGCGGCCCGCTACGCCACCGGCCTCACCCGTAGCCAGCAGCTCAGCGCCTGGCGCGCCAGCCTGCCCTTCCGGTACGTCGCCGACGGCAACACCGTGCGCTTCCACAACGCGCTGGACCCGTCCCCTCGCACGCGTGACGTCTTCGCCGTGCACCAGCCGGAGACCATCGCGCGCTGGGTCGAGGAGGCGGAGGCCGACCCGAGCGCGCCGACTCTGCGCGCCCGGATGCGTCGGCTGCCGCAGACCTTCCTCGACCCGGAGCCGCTGCGCCCGGCGCAGCGCAAGGCGATCACGGGTCTGGAGCGCTCCCTGGCCAAGGACGACCCGCGCGCCCTCATCCAGATGGCGACCGGCGCGGGTAAGACGTACACGGTGGTCAGTGAGAGCTACCGGCTGCTCAAGCACGCCGGCGCCAAGCGCATTCTGTTCCTCGTCGACCGCAACAATCTGGGCAGCCAGGCTGCCACGGAGTTCGAGAACTTCGACACCCCGGACGACGGCCGTAAGTTCACCGAGCTGTACGTGGTGCAGCGCCTGGCGGGTGACACCGTGCTGGGCTCGGCTCACGTGGTGGTCTCCACGGTGCAGCGGCTGTGGCTGGCGCTGACGGGCCGCGAGGTCCCGAGCGCCGACAGCGAGGACGCCGCCCTCGACCGCTACGACCTGGTCGACGAGCCGGTGGAGGTCGGCTACAACGCGGACCTGCCGCCGGAGTCCTTCGACCTCATCGTCGTCGACGAGTGCCACCGCTCCATCTACGGCAAGTGGCGCGCGGTGCTCGAATACTTCGACGCCCACCTTGTCGGCCTGACCGCCACCCCGGTCAAGCAGACCTTCGGCTTCTTCTTCCAGAACCTCGTCAGCGAGTACCCGTACGAGCAGGCCGTCGCCGACGGCGTGAACGTCGACTTCGATGTCTTCCGGATCCGTACCGAGCTGGGGGAGAACGGCGGCACGATCCCGGCGGAGACGGTCGTCCCCATGCGCGAGCGCAAGACCCGCCGCGAGCGGTACGAGGAGCTGGAGGAGAACCTGGAGTGGAAGGCGTCCCAGCTGGGACGCCACGTCATCAGCAAGGGCCAGCTCAAGCTCGTCGTCGAGACGTTCCGCAAGCACCTGTTCACGGACATCTTCCCCCCGGTGGGGGACGGGGATGCGCAGCGGTCGCGTACGCACGTGCCCAAGACGCTGATCTTCGCCGTGGACGACAACCACGCCGACGAGATCGTCCAGACGGTCCGGCAGGTGTTCGGGGAGGGCGACGACTTCTGCACGAAGATCACGCACGCGGCCAAGCGGCCCGCCGAGCTGATCAAGGCGTTTCGCAACAGCCCCGAGCTGCGGGTCGCGGTGACCGTCGACATGATCGCCACGGGGACCGACATCCCGCCGCTGGAGTGTGTGTTCTTCCTGCGGGACGTCAAGAGCTGGGCGTACTTCGAGCAGATGAAGGGGCGGGGCTCGCGGACCGTGGACCCGGCGGAGTTCCAGTCGGTGACGCCTGACGCCGAGGTCAAGGAGCGGTTCGTGATCGTCGACGCGGTCGGTGTGACGGACTCGCCCCGTGTGGACGCCCGCCCGCTGGTCCGTGTTTCCGAGCGGAAGATTCCGCTGGAGCGGCTGATGGCGAAGACGGCGGGTCTGGCACTGACGGAAGACGAGGTCGCCACGCTGGCAGGCCGTCTGGCACGACTCGACCGCCAGCTCACGCCTGAGGAACGGGAGGAGATCGAGGAACTCGCCGACCAGCCGCTTCAGGAGATCGTCGGTGGTCTGGTCCGGTCCGTCGACCCCGACCAGCAGGAGAAAGCCCGCCGCATCGGCGGTGAGAAGCAGGTCCGGCAGGACATGCTGGAGGCGCTGAAACCGATCGCCTCCAACCGCGAGCTGCGGGACCGGCTGATGTCCATGCGCCGCGCCCACGACATCGTCATAGACGAGGTCAGCGTGGACGAGGTGAAAGAGGCGCGCGGCATCACGGCGGACGAGCTGGCGATGCGGAAGGTGACCTCCTGGCAGCAGTACATCAAGGAGCATGAGGACGAGATCGCCGCGCTCACCCTCGCGTTCAGCGAGCGCCGGGACCCGAAGGAGGTCTACCGGCGGCTGAAGGACCTCGCCCGCAAGATCGAGCGTCCTCCGTTCCAGTGGACCCCGGCGCGGCTGTACGACGCGTACGTCCAGCTCGGCAAGGCGGCCAAGCATCCCCGGGGCGCGGCCGGCGTGGTCGACCTCGTCGGCCTGCTGCGCTTCGAGCTGGGGTTGGACCAGGAGGTCCGGCCGTACCGGGCGCTGGTGGAGGAGCGGTACGCGGCGTGGCGGGCTCGGCAGGAGCAGGCGGGGGCGATGTTCACCGAGGATCAGGTGTGGTGGCTGGACCGGATCGTGGACGTCATAGCGACGGATGCGGCGATCGAGCCGGATCACTTGAAGGACGTACCCTTCATCGAGCGCGGGGGCGTGGACGGGTTCCTTCGGGAGTTCGGGGCGGACCGGGGGGCTGAGATTTTGGATGAGCTGGGACGGGAGTTGGGTGCGTGAGTAATCCTTCAGGGCTGCCGAAGGGGTGGGTTTGGGTGGCGCTGGATGACGTTGCTGAGTCTGTACGTAACGGAATCTTCGTCTCCCGTCCGGGTACGGAACCTAATGGTGTGCCCATTCTGCGTATTGGGGCAGTTCGGCCGCTTCGTTTGGACTTGAGCGACCTCCGATACAGTGGTGAATCAGCGGAAGATCTCCGGGCCGGTGACCGCCTGGCGCTGCCGGGAGATCTCCTTTTCACGCGATACAACGGCAACCCGGAACTGGTCGGGGCATGTGCAGTTGTTCCTCCTGCGGCACCTACGCTTACGTACCCGGACAAGCTCATTCGGGTACGCGTTGATCGACGGTTGGCGGTGCCCCAATTTTTGGCCTACGCGTTCTCGTGGCAGGAGACTCGTGCTCAGGTTCGTGAGCATGTGAAGACGAGTGCTGGACAGGCTGGGATTGCTGGAGGCGAGCTAAAAAAGATTCGGCTTCCCCTGCCCCCGCTGGAGGAACAGCGGCGTATCGTTGCTGTGCTCGATGAACACCTAGCCCAGCTGGTGCGAGCACAAGATCTTCTAAGGTCTAACCTGCGCAAGCTCTCGGCATACGGTGATCGTTTGCTCCTTCAAGCTGGCACTGGTCAGCTTCTTGGGCTGCCTCCTTCCGGTGATCAGCCTGCCCCTTCCGCTGCCGATTGCATCGATGGCGACCTCCCGCCGTTGTCCGAAGGGTGGACCTGGCGACGCCTTGGTGAGATCGCCGATGTGGTTGGTGGCATCACAAAAGACGCCAAAAAGCAGTCAGATGCCGAGTTGCCGGAAGTGCCTTACCTCCGAGTGGCTAATGTGCAACGTGGACGCTTGGATCTGTCAAACATCTCCTATATTCGCACCACGCCTGAGAAGGTGGCCGCGCTGACCCTTCAAGCAGGCGACGTACTGTTGAATGAGGGCGGAGATCGGGACAAGCTCGGGAGGGGATGGATTTGGGAAGGTCAGATCGAGAAGTGTATCCATCAAAACCACGTATTTCGGGCGCGGGTTCGTGATGGTTTGCTCGATCCCAAGATCCTTGCCTGGCATGCAAACAGCTTCGGGCGCCGCTGGTTCGAGGTGAATGGAAAGCAGAGTGTGAATCTCGCCTCGATCAGCCTTCGGAAGATCAAGCAGTTCCCTGTGCCGATCCCCCCTCAACCTCTCCAGGGGCGGATTGTCCAGGAAACCGAACGTCAACTGTCGGTGCTTGAAAATACGGAAGCGGCTGTCCGGTCTGCGCTGGTTCGTTCTGAAGTCCTTCGCCGCTCCCTGCTTACCGAAGCCTTCGCCGGTCGGCTGGTCTCCCAAGCGCCCTCTGACGAGCCCGCTGAAGCCCTGTTGGCCGGTATCCGCGCGGAGCGTGAGGCCGCCCGGGCAACCACAACCCGTCGGCGACCACGACGAGCCCCTGCTCAGCGGAAGAGTGTCCCGGACGCACCGCCCGCACCCCGGCCCAACGCCCCCGCGCTGTCCGCTGCCACTCAGCCCACCCTCGACCTGGAGATCCCCTCGTGACCACGACCGAGGCCCGTCGGCTTGTCGACAAGCTCTGGAGCTACTGCCATGTCCTGCGTGACGACGGCGTCTCCACCATCGACTACGTTGAGCAGTTGACGCTTCTTGTCTTCCTGAAGATGGCGCACGAGGCGCAGACCCGTCCCCCGATGTTCCGCGAGCAGATCATGCCCGAGGGGTCGGTCTGGGAGAACCGTGGGTGGCCGGAGCTGTTGAAGTACGACGGTGCCGCGCTCGAAGCCGCCTATACGGAACTGCTCGAAGACCTCGGCGCCCAGCGGGCCGGGACCACCTTCCACCTGATCTTCAACGGTGCCCGTAACCGCATCCACGACCCCGCCAAGCTCAAGCGCCTCGTCAAGGATCTGATCGACAAGGAGAACTGGTCGGGTCAGAAGACCGACATTAAGGGCGATGCCTACGAGGAACTGCTCTCCCGGGGTGCAGAGGACATCAAGTCCGGCGCCGGACAGTACTTCACCCCCCGCTCGCTCATCCAGGCCATCATCGACTGCGTCCGCCCGACCCCGGACGACACGATCACCGACCCCGCCTGCGGAACCGGCGGCTTCCTGCTCGCCGCCGCCGAGTACATCCTCCACGAGTACGGCAACCAGCTCACCCCCGAGCAGCGCAAGCACCTGAGCAGCGGCGGTATCTGGGGCACCGAGCTGGTGAGGAACACCGCCCGTCTCGCCGCGATGAACCTCTTCCTGCACGGCATCGGCCAGCCCACCGGCCCCGCGCTCGTGCGCACCAAGGACGCCCTCGCCGCCCCACCCGACAAGCGCGCGAGCCTGGTCCTGGCCAACCCGCCCTTCGGTAAGAAGTCGTCCATCACCGTCTACGGCGACGACGGATCCGCCGCACGCGAAGCCATCGCCTATGAGCGGCGCGACTTCTGGGTCACCACGACCAACAAGCAGCTCAACTTCGTCCAGCACATCGCCTCGCTGCTGGAGATCCACGGCCGGGCGGCCGTCGTCGTCCCCGACAACGTCCTCTTCGAGGGCGGTGCGGGTGAGACCATCCGCCGACGCCTGCTCAAGGAGTACGACGTCCACACGCTGCTGCGCCTGCCCACTGGCATCTTCTACGCGGGCGGCGTCAAGGCCAACGTGCTCTTCTTCGAACGCAAGCCGGCCCGCCCCAACCAGCCGTGGACCGAGAAGCTGTGGGTCTACGACTTCCGTACCGCCCAGCACTTCACCCTCAAGCAGAACCCGCTCACCCGGGCCCACCTGGAGGACTTCGTCCAGTGCTACAGCGCTGACGACCGCTCCAAGCGCGTCGAGACTGAGCGTTTCAAGGCGTTCACGTACGACGAGCTGGTGGCCCGCGACAAGGCCAACCTCGACATCACCTGGCTCCGCGACCCGAGCCTCGACGATGCGGACAACCTGCCTGCGCCCGAGGTGCTGGCTGCTGAGATCGTCGAAGACCTTCAGGCGGCGCTTGAGGAGTTCGCCGCGATCGCGGAGACGTTGCAGCAGGCGCGCAGCAAGGGCGAAGACGTATCGGTCGCCGAGTGATGCATCTGGATGCGGCCCGCACCCTGTCAGTGGAGCGCGGGCCGCGTTCCTCAGCCTTCAGCGGGCGGCGTACGGCAGGAAGGCTGACCAAGTGGCGGACGTCAGGGCGAGTCGGGGACCAGTGGGGTTCTTGGAGTCGCGGACGAGGACGTGGTCCGAGATCGCGGCCACTTCGACGCAGTCGGGGCCCTCGTCCGTGCTGTAGCTGCTCTTTATCCACTCCAGCTCAAGGGTGTTCTCGGGGGTCATGTCTCTCCAAGCACCTTCTCGATGAGGGCCTTCGACTCTCGGGTACTGAGAGCCTGTGCCCGGATGATCCCATAGCGCATGTCGAGGAGCTGCACCTCTTTCGGGTCGGTGATCACCCGGCTGATGTGCTGCACCTCCACGTGCCCGGCCGTGGTGCCGTCCTTCAGCCTGAGTAGTCTGAACGAACCAGCGAGCCCCGGGTTCTCCTCGTGCCCGAGCGGCAGCACCTGGAGATCGACATTGCGGAACTCGGCGAGGTCCAACAGCCGTTGGAGCTGACCGCGCATGACCATCTTGCCCCCGATGGGGCGTCGTAGCGTCGACTCGCACTGAACAAAGCTGAAGACAGGGCGTGCCGTTCTGCCATTGATGATCTCCTGGCGTGCGACGCGCGCCGCCAGTCGCTGCTCCACCTCCTCCTCGGTGAAGGGGGGACGTCGGGCACTGAACACGGCCCGCGCGTACTCCTCTGTCTGCAACAACCCGTGCACGACCGAATTGTTGTAGGCGCACAGCTCGGTGGCCTCCGCCTCCAGCTTTTTGAGGTCCCGCACCTTCTTCGGATACCGGACCTCCGCCAAGTCCCTCTTCATGGCCGCGATCCTGCCGCCCGCACCCAGCGCCTCATCCGCCGCGTCCAGGTACTCCGGTCGTGGGATCCGCCGCCCCCGCTCCACCGAGGAGACGAGTTCCTCCCCGTACCCGATGGCCGCTCCGAACGCGGCCTGGGTGAGGCCGGCCGCCTCCCGCCACAGCTTCAACTGCCGTGAGACCGTCCGCATGACTGCCCCGGCCTCCTCGTCCTCCGGCCTCGCATCCCAGTCGCTCACGTACATCGTCCTCCCGTCACCACTCACCCCGTACGGCCCGGACGCAACCGCACACCACGCGGACAGCCCCCGTCCGCACGGGCCGCCGCTCTTCACAGGCTAAGCACGCTTGGACACGCTGAGTGACGTGAACGAGCGAATCTCCACCCTCCCCATTGCGGCGCGCCAGTTCCGCGTGCCCCTCTCCGCGACCCGACGCGGTGCCCGCCTCGGCCGGCTGCTCGCAACCGAGCAACTGCGCTCCTGGGGGCTGCCGTTGGACCCAGCCCGGCTGATCGTCGCAGAGCTGACGGCGAACGCCGCGCTGCACGGCCGGGTTCCGGGACGGAGCTTCCGGCTCGCTCTCACAGTGACGGTCGAGGGCGTTCTGCGAATCGAGGTCACCGACACACGTAGTGACGTACTGCCCGTTCCACAAACTGTCGCCACTGGACCGGCCGAGTCGGGCTACGGCCTGCTGCTGGTCGCGGAGTTGGCGGACCGGTGGGGCGTACGGCTCGGCCCGGTGCCGTGCAAGACGGTGTGGGCGGAGCTGGATCCGGCGACCGGCGCCAGGAAGGGCGTACCACGGTCGTAGGCGACCCGGGGCTGCGGGCTGTAAAAGACCAAAGAACCCGGGGAAATAACCAACCAACCAAACCAAACCCGGCATCCGTCACTCGGGCGGGTGAAAGTGGGCGGTCTGGCTGGCGTGGCGGCGGTTCGGACGTGCAGGCTCAGGCCGAGGCGATCGAGGCATATGCACCTCACCAACGCGCTGACAATCCCACACATGCATCGGCCCCCGCCGGGACGGCAATCCCAGTGCGAGGGCCTGACCAACGAGGAAGAACAGACCTTCCCCATGGCTGAGAAGAAGCCTAACGCCGCCCCGCGCCCGATTCACGGTGTTCGACGATCCACCACCCCCTCCGGTGTCATCCACGTACGCACGTACCAGTCCGGTCAGTACGTCGTCGTCGGCAACCACCTCGCCCAGCACCGCGAGCTGTCGCTGACCGCCATCGGGCTCGCCACCCACATCCTCTCGGTGCCCGAGGGCACCCCGGTCGACATCCGCAGCCTCGCCGAACGCTTCCCCGAGGGGCGGGACCGGATCGCCTCCGCGCTGCGGGAGCTGGAGGCGCACGGCTATCTGCGGCGGGTCCGGGAGCACACTGAGTCCGGTCGGCTGGTCACGCGTACATACGCCCACCACACCCCGGTCGCCGCCCCGGCGCCGCTCCGCGTGGCCGGACACCCTGCGCCGACCCGTCGTACCGGAGACCGTCGGCTCAGCGCGGGCACGAATCTTCCGGCAGCGCCCGAGGAGGACGACCAACCCACCCAGCCGGACGCGCCCGAACCTGCCCCCGCGCCCGTGGTGGCGCCGAAGCCGGCCGCGACGCCGGAAGCGCATGGCCGCCCTCGCGACCCCTGCCACGACAAGGCAGTCACCCTGCTCGCGGGCCTCCGCAGGACCGATGACCGGCTCATCCTTTCCCGCCGTGACGTGGACCGGCTCGCGCCCGCCGTCACCGCCTGGTTCGACAGCGGGGCGACGGCCGCGGTCATCCACCACGCCCTGACCGCCGACCTCCCCGCCGTGCTGAAAAGCCCGGCCAGGCTGCTCGGCTACCGGCTGGAAGCGCTGCTCCCGGTACCGCTCCCGGCCCGCCCCGCGCCCCGGCCGGACACTGGCGCGGAGGCCGGAGCCGGCCGCAGGCGTGATCCCCTTCAGAACTGCGACGGCTGCGACCGCGCCTTCCGCGCCCCACACCCGGGCCGCTGCCGCGACTGCCGCGCCGCCCGCACAGTCCCGAAGGAGAACGCATGCGCCGCGTGAGTCTGCTGCACCAGTCCGTGCCGTCTGCGCAAGCCGCCTGCGTCAGGGGGAGCCGTTCCTATACTTGCCGCATGGACCAGGACCTGGAGCGGGCCGCCCTCGTCGCACTCCTGCGGCGCGGCGACCGTCCATGGTCCGAGGTGACCGACCAGGTCGAAGCGGTCGGAAGCGCCCGCGACGTCCTCGAGGACGCACTCGACCGTTCAGGCCAGGGGAAGCTCTTCGACACCGGCCCCTCGGCCGACCTGGACAGTGTTGCGTCGGAGATCGCCGCCTGGGAGCGCGAGGGCATGCGGCTGGTCACCATCCTGGATGACGACTATCCGCTCTATCTGAGGCTGGTCCACCAGCGGCCCCCCTTTCTCTTCCTGAGGGGACGGACCGCCGACGACGACCTTCGTGTCGCTGTCGTGGGCACCCGCACTCCCACCCCTGAGGGCGTCGCCCACGCTCGTGCGATCGCGGGTGGTCTTGCCGAACGTGGCGTCACAGTTGTCAGCGGGCTGGCTGCAGGCATCGACACCGCTGCGCATGGCAGCGCTCTGGCTGCCGGTGGCCGTACCGTCGCCGTGATCGGAACCGGCCTGCGCCGGGTCTACCCGCCTCAGAATGCTCAGCTCCAGCAGGAGATCGCCGAGAAGGGGCTGCTGATCTCCCAGTTCTGGCCGGACGCTGCTCCGTCGAAGACGTCCTTCCCCATGCGCAACGCGGTGATGAGCGGTTACAGCCTGGCCACCGTCGTGATCGAGGCCGCCTACCGCAGCGGCGCCCGCATGCAGGCCAGGCTTGCCCTGGAACACGGTCGCCGGGTGTTCCTCATGCGCTCTCTGCTGACTCACACGTGGGCGAGGGAGTACGCCGCCAGGCCCAACACGACGGTGATCGACGGCCCCGAAGACGTCTTCAGCCACCTCGACTCTCTCGTCCCCACCACGGGCGAGCTGACCTGGCGCTAGCCGGCGGACCGGCGTGGCCACCGTCGTCGGGCTGTCCGCCCGCTACGCCAACTTCCTGGTCCACCCGCTGCTGCCCGGCCCGGGCGTGTGCCGGGTCTGTCGGGGTCCCGCCAAGATCGGGTATTACCTGTGCCGCCCCTGCAACGAGACCACCAAGCTTCTCGGGACGGGGGTGGCTGACGCCGTCGTCCCGGTCAGCCTGGCCCTCAAGGGCGAGCAGTATGCCCACGAACTCTGGCGGTACAAGAACGCGGTCGGCCGTCAGCAGCAGTACTTCCGCATGGGGCTGGCAGCCGTGTTATGGCGTTTCCTCGCCCAGCACGAGGACTGCATCAGGGCTCGCTGTGCGGTGTCCTGCTTCGACAGCGTGACCATGGTGCCCAGTACCAGCGGGCGTCCGGGTCATCCCCTCCGTACCATGCTCGCCGAGATGGTCGGTGTCACTCGCGCCCGTTATCGTGATCTGCTCGTTCCGACACCCGAGGCCGACGGCCTGGGCCGGGCGGCCTCTTCCGGGCGCTATGAGGCAGTGGCCCTCCGGGGCGAGAACGTCCTGCTCATCGATGACACCTGGGCCACGGGCAACCACGCGCAGTCCGCGGCCGCCGCACTGAAGGCGGCCGGTGCCGGCAGCGTGGCCATCGTGGTCCTCGGCCGCCACCTCAACATCGACTACGGCAACACGGCCGATCACGTCGAGCAGGCACGCTTACGACGCTTTTCCTGGGACGCCTGCGCCCTGCGTCCCTGGAGCCATCCGGGTGGCGTCTCCGGGTCCGGCGTTCCATGACCCCGTGCGCGTGCGGACGGCGGCTCGTGGGAGTTCCCCGCGGTGGTGCCCACGGGCCGCCGTGTCAGGGTGGGGCTACGGGCTCGTGCAGGTCAGGGAGTCCGACGGGAGGTTGTTTCCGGAGGACGTCGCGATGAAGCCGAACGTCGTGCTGCCGTCCGCCGGGACGGTGCGGTTGTAGTCGGCGTTGGTGACCGTCACCGCCCCGTTCGTGCCCTTGGACAGGACGCCGTTCCACACGCTGCTGATCGTCGTGCCGCTGCCGGGGGTCCAGCCGACGTGCCAGCCGCTCAACGGCGACGTGCCGTGGTTCATGACCGTGACCGTCGCCTGGAAGCCGCCGTTCCAGGAGCTGTCCACGCTGTAGGCGGCCATGCAGGAACCGCTGCCGTTGTCCGGGGGCGGGGTGGTACCGCCGCCGTCCGGGGGCGGGGTCGTGTCGCCGCTGCCGCGGATGCCCGTCACCTCGCCGTGGCCGCCGTCGAAGACGATGTCGGAGCAGGAGAAGAAGTTCTCGTTGCTGTCCGACCGCACCCACTGGACGAACAGCAGCGCGTTGCCCGACCGGCCCGAGGGCAGGGCCTGGTTCCAGTAGTAGTGGCCGCCGTCCGTGCCCGGCGAGCCGGACGCGGGCGGGTTGGTGACCGTCGAGAGCAGTTGCAGGTCCGACCAGGCGAGCGGGGTCGTGGGGGACCAGCCCTGCTTGGTGATGTAGACCCGGAAGTCACCCGGGTGCGCGGCCCAGTTGCTGTACTGCAGCTGGATCGTGGAGCCCGAGGTCAGGTGCGTCTTCGGCCAGTCGTCGCGGGCGAGGTTGTAGCCGCTGAAGTCGTACGGCGACTTGTTGCCGGCACTGCAGATGGTGCCGTCCGGGACGTAACCCGCGCCGCGCCCGGCGGCGTTGGAGTCCAGCACCGCGAACCAGTTGTAGAGGGAGGTCGCACCGCTCTGCGCGATGGCCGCCGCGCAGGCCGGGTTGGTCGGGTCGACCGCGCCGGTGCTCGTGATGGCGTCCTTGTAGCAGAGGTAGGTGCGTGAGCCCGGGAACATGGCGACGCCGTGGGCCGACGCGGCTCCCGTGCCGTAGATGACCAGCCCTAACGCGGAGAGCATGGTGGCGACTGCCGCGAGCAGCGCCGACGTTCTGCTGCGTCTGATCATGGGGGGAGTGACCCTTCGCAGAGGGACGTACAGGACGTGAGGGAGTTATGGGAGCGCTCCCATTGTTCGGGAGGGTAGAGTGACGCACCTCATATGTAAACCGCCTGGACGAAATGCTCTTGGTGCGGCGGAAAACGATCGGCCCGGGTGGGGCGGTCGAAGCCGCGCCAACCGGGCCGAGCGGTGGAGCCTGTACGAGGGCACTTACGCCGGCGTGCCACCCGCGTAGTCGCTGTTGAACGTCGTCTCGACGGTCTGTGCCACCGGTTGGGCCACGCCGGTGCCGGTGAGGATGATGCCCAGCTCCCGGTTGTTGCTCAGGGAGTTGCTGCTGATGTTCATGGAGCCGGCCTCGACCTCCTGGGTGCTCAGACCGTAGTCGGCGACCATGGCCTTGGCGTGGATGTAGAAGCCGTTGGGGTCGGAGTAGCCGACGACCGTGCCGCCCGCGGCCTTGATGGCGGAGACCTGGCTGGAGTAGCTGGAGGGATTCTCCAGGACCACGCGGACCTTCACGCCGGCCTTGGCGCGGGCCACGATCGCGTTGACCACCGTGCTGTCGCTGAACTCCAGCTCCTCCACGTCCAGGCTCTTGGTGGCGGAGTTGATGAAGGACACCAGGCGGTTGCGGGAGTCGGTCGGGGACCAGAGCAGGTGGTCGCCGTCGGTCGGGGTGACCGACGTCGCCGTGTAGTCGGCGTTGAAGACCTTCTCGATGGCGGCGACGTCGCGGGTGTCGTCGGTGAAGACGCCGTAGTCGCGGCTGGTCGTGTAGTACTGCGAGGTCAGGTTCCCGGTCATGATCAGGGACTTGACGCCGTCGACCGTGATCGTCTTCTGGTGGGTGTAGACGTAGGCGGAGGACGACCAGACCACGCCTATGCCCGCGTTCTTCAGGGACGTGTAGGCGGAGTTGTTCGCGGACTGGTGCTGGCGGTCGAGGATGACGCGGACCGTGACACCCTTGTTCTTCAGGGCTATGAGGTCGTTGACGGCCGTGGTGTCCTCCAGCTCGTACATCGTCATGTCGAGCGTGCTGGTGGCCGAGTCGATGAAGTCGTAGATCGTGGGCTGGCTGCCGCTCCGGGAGAAGGCGAACGCCGAGTAGCTCGCGGCGTTCGCGGGGACGGCGGTGGCGACGACGGCGGCGCCGGCGGTGACGGCGACGGCCGCGCGGGTGAGGACCTTCCGCAGCATGCGTGACTCCTGGGTGAGCGCACGGGGAGGGGGTGGCGCGTGCATGACACCACGCGCGTAGAACGCTGGGGAGGCCGTGGGTTCCAGGGATGACCAGGGGACCGCAAAGACTTCGTATGGCGGGGCCGGTTTGCCCGTGAATGGGCTCGCTGAGGGCCGCCTGGGAGCCGCCTATGAGCCGCCGCCCAGACCGACATCTAGTCGGCAAAGGCGCGGGCCGGGCGGGCGTAGCGTAGAAGGCATGACGAAGTACGGATCCTTCCCCGGTACGCGTCCCCGGCGGCTGCGCACGTCGCCCGTCATGCGCCGCATGGTCGCCGAGACGCGACTGCACCCGGCCGACTTCATCCTCCCGGCGTTCGTCCGGGAGGGCGTGAGCGAGCCCGTGCCGATCGCCGCCATGCCCGGTGTCGTCCAGCACACCCGCGACAGCCTGAAGAAGGCCGCGCTGGAGGCCGTGCAGGCCGGGGTCTCCGGGATCATGCTGTTCGGCGTGCCGGAGGAGGCCAAGAAGGACGCGCAGGGCACGGCCGGCACGGACCCGGACGGGATCCTTCAGGTCGCGCTGCGCGACGTGCGCGCCGAGGTCGGCGACGAGCTGCTCGTCATGTCCGACCTGTGCCTGGACGAGTTCACCGACCACGGGCACTGCGGCGTGCTGGACGCCGAGGGACGGGTCGACAACGACGCGACCCTCGAGCGGTACGCCGAGATGGCCCAGGTGCAGGCCGACGCCGGCGCCCATGTCGTCGGGCCCAGCGGGATGATGGACGGCCAGATCGGCGTCATCCGCGACGCGCTCGACCAGATCGGGCGCGAGGACGTGGCGATCCTCGCCTACACCGCCAAGTACTCCTCCGCCTTCTACGGCCCCTTCCGCGAGGCCGTCGCCTCCTCGCTCCAGGGCGACCGCAAGACCTACCAGCAGGACCCGGCCAACTGGCGCGAGTCCCTGCGGGAGCTGGAGCTGGACCTGGCCGAGGGTGCGGACATGGTCATGGTCAAGCCGGCCGGGCCGTACCTCGACATCCTCGCGCGGGTCGCGGACGCCGTGGACGTGCCCGTCACCGCCTACCAGATCTCCGGCGAGTACGCGATGATCGAGGCCGCCGCCGAGAAGGGCTGGCTCGACCGCGACCGCGCCATCCTCGAAACCCTGACCGGCATCAAGCGGGCGGGGGCGCGGAACATCCTCACGTACTGGGCTGTCGAGGTGGCGCAGAAGCTGCACTGACGGACACAGGAGGAGGTCGTTCCGGTACCGAAGTGGTGGCGGAACGGCCTCGGTTGACCGTCGGTTGGGTAACGGAACGAGCTCGGCGCCCCCAACGGCCCGCCGCCGTAGGGGAAACGGCCCGTGCTCGCGGGGGGATCTGTCCGGAAACCGATGTTTGAGACGGGGTGATTCCGGCTCAGCGGCCGGGCCGGGACGCTGACCTGGGCTCCCCGATGCGAATGACGGGGTCTCGACAAAGCTCTACCCTCTGCGCTGGCCGGATCCGGATCACGGACGGCCTGAACATCGATCCCAGGGGGGTTGTCATGAGCTGGTTCCTCGCCGCGCTCAAGAAGTACGCGGTCTTCAGCGGGCGCGCGCGCCGCAAGGAGTACTGGCTGTTCATCCTGTTCATGTACATCATCTACGCCGTGCTGGGAGGCATCGCGGCCGCGACCAAGGCGTCGGCCCTCTTCGCTCTCCTCGGCATCGTCTACCTCGCCTTCCTGCTGCCGGCCTGGGGTGTCGCCGTGCGCCGCCTGCACGACACCGGACGCTCCGGCTGGTGGCTGCTGTTCGGGATCGTCCCGCTCGCCGGCCCCATCACCCTGCTGGTCTTCTTCTGCTCGGACAGCCAGGCGGGCGCCAACCAGTACGGCCCGAACCCCAAGGAGACCCCGGCGTTCGCGTAAACGCCCGGCGGCCGTGCGGTCCGGATCGCGGAACGAACCGGTGTACATGGCACCTTGATCCGTAGGCTCCGGGGTGGTGGAGACACCGCCCCGGAGCCGAAGGAGAGCCGCGCCATGACCGTCACCGAGCCCGCCGCCCCGAGTCCTGGCGCCGCCGCAAGTCCTGGTGCGGCTGCCCCGATTCCCGGTGCCGCCGGCGTCGAGTCGGCCTACCCGAGCGGCGCCAAGACCGGCGCCGAGCCCGTGGTTCCCAGTCCCGCCGGGACCGTCGCCGAGTC
The DNA here is from genome assembly GCF_036345995.1 of Streptomyces sp. NBC_00557. Taxonomy (NCBI): domain Bacteria; kingdom Bacillati; phylum Actinomycetota; class Actinomycetes; order Kitasatosporales; family Streptomycetaceae; genus Streptomyces; species Streptomyces sp. NBC_00557. The sequence goes on along the minus strand of NZ_CP107796.1, from coordinate 3,575,255 downwards.
TGCCCCGGCTCCGGCGGAGCCGGCCCGTGCCCCCGTCCCGCCGCTCGCCGCGCGTGCCCGTACCGTGGGCGGCTCGCCGGTGCGGGACATCCTCGCGGTCACCGCACGTCCGGAGATGATCAACTTCGCGGGCGGGCTTCCGGCGCCGGAGCTGTTCGACAAGGACGGCATAGCCGCGGCGTTCGAGGAGACCCTCGCGCGGACCCCGGCGCAGGCGCTGCAGTACTCCACCACCGAGGGCGAGCCCACGCTCCGGGCCGCCCTGGCCGCGCGGGCCACCGCCCGGGGCCTGCCCACCACCGCAGACGACCTGCTCGTCACCACCGGCTCCCAGCAGGCCCTGTCCCTCCTGGCGACCGCCCTGCTCGAACCCGGCGACACCGTCCTCGTCGAAAGCCCCTGCTACCTGGCGGCACTTCAGGTCTTCGGCCTCGCGGGCGCGCGCCTCGTGCCCGTGCCCGGTGACGCGGACGGCGTGGACCCGGCCGCCCTGGAACAGGCGATCCGCCGCGAACGCCCCAAGCTGCTCTACCTCGTCCCCACCTTCCAGAACCCCACCGGCCGTACGATGCCCGCGCCGCGCCGCGCCGAGATCGCCGCCGTGGCCGCCCGCGAGGGTGTGTGGATCGTCGAGGACGACCCCTACGGCGAACTCCGCTACGACGGCCAGCCCGTCCCCTGGATCGCCTCCCTCCCCGGCGCCGAGGACCGGACGGTGCTCCTCGGCTCCCTCTCCAAGGTCATGGCCCCCGGCCTGCGCCTGGGCTGGCTGCGCGCGCCCGCCGAACTGCGCCGGGCCTGCGCGGTGGCCAAGCAGGCCGCCGACCTGCACACCCCGACGCTCAACCAGCTCGCAGCCGCCCGCTATCTGGACGTCCTCGACGCCCACGTGAAGCGGGTGCGCGCCGTGTACGGCGAACGCCGGGACGCCATGCTCGCCGGCCTGCCGGCCGCCCTCCCGCCCGGCTCGCAGTGGGACAGGCCCGAGGGCGGCATGTTCCTCTGGGCGCGCCTGCCCGAGTCGTACGACACCCTCGCCCTGCTGCCCCGCGCGGTCGAGCAGAACGTGGCCTACGTGCCCGGCGCGCCCTTCTACGCGGGCGCCCCCGCCCCCTCCACCCTGCGCCTGTGCTTCGTCACCCAGACGCCGCAGGAGATCGCGGAGGGGCTGCGCAGGCTGGGGCGGGCCCTGCAGAGCTGACGGACGTGCGCCCTCAGTCCCACCAGAAGGTCCAGACGGGCCGTCCGACCAGCCCCTTCGCATACGTGCGCACGGTGGTCTCCTCGCCCTGGAGCACATTGTCCGGGCAGAACGCGAAGTGCTCCGCCGCCACCGCCTCGGCGTCCTCCTGGGTGGCCGGCGGAGCCGCCACGGAGACGACGAGGGTGTCCAGGCCGAGAGCCACCACCCGTATGCCGAAGCGGTCCTCCCAGGAACGCAGCACCGCGCACATCCGGGCCACGTCGCTCTCGTAGTTCACCGGACCCGTCCAGCCGATCGCCGCCGGGATGTCCGCGGACCGGCGCGCCGGCACCAGGGCGAGGTGCCCCTCTTCGATCGCCGCGCCCCGGCCGCCCTCCAGCCCGTCGGCGATCTGCGCGGCGCGGGTGTCCGGGTCCGCGGCGAGCGAGCCGGCCGGTGCGAGACCGGGCCACGCCTCACCGAACGGCTCGATCTCCTCGGTGAGTTCGCCGTCCTCCGTCTCCTCCTGCCAGTACTCCGCCAGGACGTCCTCGGCGTCGTGGTCACCCGGATACGACGTCTCGCCGGGCAGCAGCGCCCAGTCCTCCAGCCGCCCCCGGGACACGCCCAGGTCTATGAGCACCGGCAGCAGACCGGCCCGCGCCGCGGGCGCGCCCAGTGCCTTCCACGTGCCCGGCGCGGCGGGCTTCTCCGCATGCCACAGCAGCGGTTCGTGCCAGGGGCCGTCGTACGCCAGGTCGACCAGCCGGCCGGGAGGGAGCCGCAGCCCCAGGGAACGACCGCTGGGGTCGGTGGCCAGCCTGGGCAGCGGGTTCGGAAGAGTCGCCATACCCGTGACTGTAAAGGCCGCCACTGACAACGCCGTTGACCGTCCGCACCCGAGGAACCCATGACGCCCGAACCCGCTCTTACCGGGTGGTGTTGTGATGGGCGGGACACGGTGGCCGGCGTGACGGGAAGGACGGAGGAACGTGCGGATCGGGCGTTACCGGGTGCGGTGGCACATCGTGCTGCTCACCCTGTGGACGACCGTCTGGTTCGCCGTGGCCGAACGGCACGCGGCCGTGTCCTGGCACTATCTGCGCCAGGGCGAGCAACTGCTCTTCGGCCTGGCGAACGGCGGCGGACTCGCCCTCTACGCCAACCATCCCGAACTGCAGATCGGCCCCGTCAGCTTCCTGGTCGCAGGGCTCTTCGCACCGTTCCCCGCCGGCCTGGGTGAGAAACTGGCCGACGCGTTCATGTCCGGCCTCGGCCTGTACATGCTCGTCCTGGTCGGCCGCGCCGCCGCCGACCACTACCTCGGCACCGGCGTCAACCACAGACGCCTCCAGCAACGCGTCCTGGTCGCCGGAGCCGCCTTCATCCCCATGTGGGTCGAGGTCGCGGTCCGCTTCGCCCACCTCGACGACGTCCTCGCCCTGTTCTTCACCACGCTCGCCGTCCGCGCGCTGGTCCGGGGCAACGCCACGGCGGTGGGCGTTCTCCTGGCCCTCGCGGTCGACTCCAAGCCCTGGGCCGTAGGCTTCCTGCCGCTGCTGCTCGCCCTGCCCCGCCCGGCCCGCCTGCGCGCCGCGGCCTGGACGTTCGGCCTGGTGGCGGTGGCCTGGCTGCCCTTCTACCTGACGCATCTGGAGACCCTGCACGCGGCCCGCTTCACGATCCCCAACCAGCCGGCGTCCTCCCTGCGCTGGTTCGGCGTCGACGACCCCCAGACCCCCTGGTGGGACCGCCCCGCCCAGATGGCCCTCGGCATGGGCCTGGGCGCGCTGGCGGTACGGCGCGGCCGCTGGCCGGCGGTGGTGTTCCTGGCAGCCGACGCCCGCATCCTCCTCGACCCCAGCGTGTACACGTACTACAACGCCTCGGTCCTGCTGGGCACCCTGATCTGGGACTCGATCGGCCAGCGCCGCCTGGTTCCGTGGGTCAGCTGGATCGCGCTCATCTCCCTGTACGGCAGCGCCCTGCTGATCCCGTCGGACGCCACCCGGGGCTTCATCCGCCTGACGTTCTGCCTGGGCTCGGCGGCGTACGTCCTGCTGTGGCCCCAGCGCCCCCCGCGCGGCAACCGCCGGCGCCCCCGCCCCGGCCGCGAGCCGGTGCAGGGGGCGCTCGTCAGGAACTGAGAGGGGCGCGCATCGGAAACCGGAGTCTCAGACGAGCGTCGTGATGCAGAACGGGTGCCCGGCCGGATCCAGCAGCACCCGCCACCGGTCCCCGCCCGGCTGGAACTCCGGCTTCTCCGCACCCAGTTCGAGCAGCCGCTTCTCCGCGGCGTCCAGGTCGTCCACGCCCAGCTCGATGTGGGCCTGCTTCTCCTGGGCCGGGTCCGGCCAGGTGGGCCGGCGGTAGTCGGCGAGGCGGTTGAAGCCCAGGCCGGTCGAACCCTCCTTGCCGAGGAAGACGAAGTCGTCGCTGGAGAAGGCGACGGACATGCCGAGCAACTCGCTGTAGAAGCGCGCCATTTCGGCGGGATCGGCGCAGTCGAAGGTGACGGCGGCGAAACGGAACGCGGGGGTGGACGAGGTTTCTGTGATCGTGGTCTCTGCGGTCATGGGGAGGACGGTAGGACATGACCAGGACAGTTCCGGTCCTGGTCGCGCACCGGCCTCTGACAGACTTCCCGCCGTGCTGAGCTCCTCCGCCCGCCTCCTGCGCCTGCTGTCCCTGCTGTCCGCCCGCCCTTCCTGGACCTGCACGGAGCTGGCCGAGCGCATGGAGGTCACCGACCGCACGGTCCGCCGGGACATAGCGCGGCTCCGGGACCTCGGCTACTCGGTCGACTCGGAGGCCGGCCCCTGGGGCGGCTACCGCCTGCGCGCCGGATCCCGCGTGCCGCCGCTGATCCTGGACGACGAGGAAGCCCTGGCCGTGGCGGTCGGTCTGCGCGGAGCCGCACTGAGCGGCGCGCTCGGCGGCGACCAGGCGGCCCTCTCGGCGCTGCTGAAGCTGCGGCAGGTACTGCCCCGGCACATCGCGGACCGCCTCGGCGACCTGGACGACGCCTTCGTACGCCTCCCGGGGACGGACGGGACCGACACACCGCACATCCGCCCCGGCCTGCTGCTGGAGCTGGCCGTCGCCTGCCGGGAAGGACGCCGCGCCCGGCTGTCGTACACCGACGGGGAGGGCAGGAGCACGACCAGGGACGTGGACCCGTACCGGCTCGTCCACACGGGCCGCCGCTGGTACTTCGTCGCACGGGACGTCGCCCGCGCCCAATGGCGCACCTTCCGCGCCGACCGGGTGGACCGCCTCCAGCCCACCGCCCACCCGGCGGACCTCACCGACCCACCGGACCCGGCCCACCTGGTCTCCCGCAACATCGCGAACGGCCCCTACCCCCTCTCGGCGACCATCCGCCTCCCCCTCCCCCTGAACGAGGCTCTGCGGCTGATCCCACCCACGGTCGGCACCCACCGCCCCGACGGCCCCGACGCGACCGTCGTCGACGTGGGCGGCCCCGACCCGGACGGCCTCGCCCGCTACCTCCTCACCCTGGGCACGCCCCTGCGCGTCCTCACCCCGGACGCCGTACGCCGGGCGCTGGCCCGTCGTGCGGGGGAGCTTGCCACGGAGAACGCGGAGGATCCGGAGGCGCCCACCGGCTGACGGACCGCGGTCAGATGGCGTACGCCCCCGTGCTCGGCTTTCCGTGCTCCCGCGCGTACGGGGTGAGGGCCACGAGCCCGGCTCCCCGTACGGTGGTGTCCGGGCCCAGGTCGAAGGGACTGACGCCCAGCCGGCGTGCCAGCTCCGGCGCGAGGTACGGGGCGAAGTCCGCCCACTCCTCGTTCTCGTCGCCGTCAGCGGGCTCGTCGCCCACCGGCGTGACGCCTTCCTCGACGCAGGCGGCGCGCTCTTCCGGCAGGGGCGGGCCCAGCGTGTACCGCGCGTCGTCCTTGTCCCAGGAGCCGCGGCAGCGACGTACGACGTCGCCGTCCGCCGCGACGAGCCAGCCGGAACCGCCGCCCTGTTCGCCGAAGTAGTACGCCTGGGCCCGGCCGTAGCGGCGGCTCAGTTCGGTGACGACGCGCAGCACGTCCTCGGCGCGCTCCGGGTCGACGGGGTTGCACCAAGGGCCGAGGACCAGCGTCCAGCCGTCGACTTCCGGGGTGACGTAGACCCTGCCGTATTCGGCGCCGTCGTGGCTGTCGTGGGCGCCGACGCTGAGGCCCAGCGCGAACGTGGCGGGGCGCGTGTCGAAGAGTTCGAGCACGTCCACGATTCCTTGCTGATCGCCGCCGGGGACGGCGATCCAGGACGTGAAGCAGGCGTCCAGGGGACGGGCCTGGTCGTACGGCAGCTTGACACGGATGAGCCGCTCGACGGCGGCGCGGTCGGCCGCCGACAGCGCCTCCTCGCCGCCGACGGCAGCGAGCACGGAGAGCGCGCGTGCCCGGAGCCGGCCTGGTCCATGGGCGCGCACCCGGCGCAGAGGTTCGACGACACCCGGGCCCAGCATGGTCAGGACCCACATCACCCGCTGGGCCACCTCTGGGTCCGGATCGGCGAGCAGCGGGATCAGTGCGTCGATCACGCGGCCGTAGTCCACGCCGGGGTTCGGCTCCCTGCCGTAGGCCACCGAGCAGGCGGACTGGATGCCGAAGGCCGCGGACTGGCGTACGGACGCGGAAGGGTGACTCAGCGCTTCGAGATAGCGGTCGACCGTACCGAACCTCGAGAAGGCTCCGCTCAGGCGGCGCCGCGATTCCTCGTCCGGTGCGGCGGCGAGGGCGGCCAGCACCTCGTCGTAGGCGGCCGGCCCGATCCGTTTCGACAGCACCGTCTGTATCTCCCACGGCGGTACGGGTGATGCCGTGTCCGACAGCTCCGTGATCAGAAGGCCCACCACCACCGACGGTGCGAGCGCGGCCAGTCGCTCCCGAGCCGCTTGCTGCTGGTCCCGGTCGGCGAGCGCCTTCACCACTTCCGCCGCGGTCTGTTCCCAGACGGGGGGCTTCCAGGGGCTCAGGACGGTTTCGGGGAGTGACAGCCCGATGAGCGGGCGTGGATTCTTCACCGCAGCGGTCCTACCAGATCCCGTGCTCTACTTCCTCGAGCGACAGATTCCACTGCGACTCCTTTTCGGCGAACGGCGTGGGATCGAAGGCCCCGACCACTTGCCTGAAACGTTCGGTGAGTTCCGCAGGGTCGACGTTGTTCTCGTGGTCGACTTCCAGCTTTCGGAACTCGATGAGGCTGAAGAGCAGCGATTCCACTCCGCGCTCCTCACCACATACCTTCCAGGACCTCGTCGAGAAGACGGTTCCACTCGGTCTCCTCGTCGGCGAGAGGGGTGGGGTCCATGGCGGTGACAGTCTGCCGGAACTGGTAGGCGGACTCCTCCACCCGGTCCTCGTCCTCGGTGCAGGCGTCGATGAGCTCACGGAAGGCGCACAGTGTGAAGACGAACGACTCGATGTCGCGGTGGAGTAGCTGGCTCTCCACTTCACCCTCGGGGTAGACATGGACCGTTCCGGTCCTGGGGTCGAGGACGACCAAAGCCGTGACGAGGTAACCGAGTACCGGCCAATGGCGCCGTTCCGGCGGGCACGCCTGGCCCCGGCGATCGAACAGCGGGCCCAGTTCGTTGGGCGTGGGGAAGCCGCTCTCCGGTTCCGCGCGTGAGGCAAAGGTGCGGTCGGTGGGCAGGCCTGCACTGGCGAGGAACTCGGCGGTCGAGGGGTCGAGTTCACCGTCGGTGTACTGGGGGTAGTAGTTCATGCCGCCCAAGCCGAACAGGCGGATGACGTCGCCGCTGCTCACTGCGCAGCTCGTGGGAGTCGCTGAGTTGTTCAGGTGTAGATCCCCATCCAGAGGTTCTCGAAGAGTTCGTTCCATGTGCTCTGCTCGTGCGCGAAGGGCAACGGGTCGATTCGCCGGATGTCGGCCATCAGCACCTCGACTTCGCGTCGTCGGCGAGCGTCGTCGTACTCGTCGTCGTCCGACGGTGTGTAGGACTCGATGCAGCCGAGAAATGCGAGCACGGTGTGAGCGAGCGAAGAGACATCTCCGTGGAGGGGAACAACCTGCTTTGTGCCCTCGGTGTACTGATAGACCAGACCGGACCTCGGGTCGGCCGCGACCGAGTTGGTGAGGAAGCCACCGAGTTTCACGACCGTCTGAGCCGCATCGGGATTGACCCAGCCCTTGGCCGCCAGTGTCTCGAAGTCCCAGACGAAGTCCGGGTCGAAGTCCTGAGGCGGCCCGAACCACAGGTCGTACGCGTCGGAGGACGGCAGCCCTGTTCGCACCAGGAAGTCCAGGGTGTCTCCGGAGAAGCCGTACCTACGGGCTGTGTCCTCCGGAAGACGCTTGACCTCGTCCACAAGGCTGACGTCTGCCAAGGCGTCAGGATCAACACTGAAGAGCACTTACCAGCCTCACTTACCACGCGCGGCCTTCATGGCCGTGGGTGAAGGCGTCCTTGCCCCTGGTGCGACCGAACAGGCCCTTGGCTCTGCCCAGCGGGGCGGCGCTGTTCGCGTGGAGTTCGCTGCCGTGGAAGGACCGGCGCCGCTCTCGAACTCCTCGTGGTCGATGTGGAGGTCGCCTCCCGTGCAACCGCCGGACGCGGAGGCCAGTTCCATGCCATCGGCTCCGGATCCCCGCCGAGGCCAGCTTCATGCCGCCGTGGCCGTGGCCGTGGCCGTGGCCGTGCCCGCCGTCCGCGCCACCACCCGCTCCGCCACCGCCCCCGCCGGTCGGATCCGGTGGGAGGGGGAAAGCGTCCTCCGCCAGGTTCAGCACCGCGTCCTCGGTCATCGCCTCCAGCTTGGCGTTGACCGGCTCGCTGACCTTGGCGATCAGCTTGTTCACGATCTGGTCGGCAGCCTCGTCGATGATGCGTTTCACCAGCTGGCGCATGGCGGTGACCTCCGCCGCGCCGAGCACGGCGGACAGACCGCCGGTGAGGAAGGCCGCGCCGATCGACAGGCCCACCGAGCCCGCCATGATAGCGAGTTCGGCCTCCGCCTTGGTCTTCATCCCGAAGATCACGTCCGCGACCACGTCCAGGGCGTCGGCGAACAGGCGGGCCAGTTCCGGGATCTTGTCCAGGTGGCCGGCCTTGACCTGGTTCCAGTGGGTCTGCATCGAGTGGACGGCCCAGCCCTTGGACGAGGCGAGGATCTGCTCCACCGCCTTGTGCGCCAAGCCAGCCCGGAATCGTGTAGCCCATCCCCCGTGACGCCCCCTCGTCCTACCGGTCGTCAGATAAGTAATAAAACCCTAGCGGGCGGGGGCCGTTGGGGCCCAAGAACGGCTCACCTCTCTATGGCATGACTGTGACACCACACCGATGGGGTGGTTCTCAGGCCGGCCTCAGGTGCACGCGTCCGCCCAGCCGATGGCCAGCATCAGCCCGTCCGCGGTGGTCGTCGCTGCCGGGTCCGTCACCGGGCACGACCGCGATGGGACAGGGACGCGAGCGGGTCCGCTCCGGGACCCCAGGCCCGTACCGTGCCGTCGAAGCCGCCGCTGTAGACCAACGGGATCCCCGGGGGCAGGCGCAGGGTTAGAGCTGGCGGCGGCGTGCCGGTAGCCCCCCCGACGGTCGGCACCCACCGCCCCGACGGCCCCCACGCGACGATCGTCGGGGCGGACGGTCCCAACACGGACGGCCTCGCCCGCTACCCCCTCACCCTGGCGAGTGCATGCCCCGAGGGCCGGCCTGCCTACCAGGTTCCGTCGAAGACCTCTTCCAGGACCAGACTCCATTGCGAATTGCCGTCGTTGAACGGTGCGGCGTCGAATTTACTGATCCGGGAGCGAAGATGGTCAACGCGGGCTTCCAGCTCGTCGTCGTCTCCTCGCTCCTGCTTCAGGAACTGTTGGAACAGGTGCAGGGAATAGACGAGCGACTCGACGTGCCTGTGGAGCTCGGTGTAGGACTCCAGTGGATCGCCTTCTCCGAATGCGTAGACCTTGCCGCTTTTGGGGTCCAGCGCGAGCAGGGACGCAGCGAAGTGAGCCAGTACGAGCCAACCGCTGCATTCCTCGGGAAGTACTCCGTCCTCGGGGCGGAACCATTCGGCCAGGCTGACCGATTCACCCTGGCTGAGGCTCGCTTTGGACGTGAACCAACGGGTGTGCGGCAGTCCGACTTGGCTGAGAAACAGCGTCGTCCGATCGTCAAGCAAGTTGTCTGCAGAGTCAGACCTCGGAAAGTACACGACTCCCGTCAGTCCGAAGGATTCCAGTACTTCATGCGAGGAGACGGCGAACTTCATGCGAGCGCCAGACAGGCCAGCGTCTCATCCGTGCCGATCAGCAGATGGCCGGCCCCGGTCAGCGCGAGCGAGTGCACCGGGGCGCCGGACCAGAAGGTGCGGACCTGGCCGCCCTCCTCCAGCGTCTCGTGTTCCACCAGGCCGTCCGCCCAGGCGACTGCCAGCACCGGGCCGGCATCCGCGGACGCCGCGGCCAGCGCCGTCACCGGGCACGGCCGGGACCGGACGGGGGTGGCGAGCGGCTCGGCGCCGGGGCCCCACGCCCGCACCGTGCCGTCGTAACCGCCGCTGTAGACCAGGGGGATGCCCGGCGCGTCGTCGGGCATCTCGAGGCGCAGCGCTGCCACGGCCGCCACCTCGCCCTCGTGCAGGCGTGCCGTCAGCGGCCCCGGCTCACCCTCGGTCTCCGAGACCACGTGCACCCGGCCCGTCGCGTCGCCCACCGCCAGCAGGTCCTCCGTGCACGCCAACGCCCGTGCCGAGCCGTCGAGTTGCCTCCGGGCCGCCTCCACCAGCCGGTCCAGCGGCGTCGGACCGTCCTCCAGCAGCGCCGCCAGGCCCGTCGCCCTCGGTGCCGCCGGACTGCGCCTGGTGTGCAGCCGGCCCTCCGCGTCCAGGATCAGGACGTCGCCCTCGGGTACGGCGGCCACCGCGCGCACCCCCGCCACCGGCTCGGGCAGCCGGCCGGACGGCGTCGCGTTCGCCTCGTCCAGCAGGCGGACCGTGCCCTGGTGGTCGGCCACGACCAGCTTGCCCGCCAGGTGCCCGCGCCCCGACGACAGCGCGCGTGCCGGTCCCGGCCACGGCGGGCGGATGTCGCCGCGCACCCTGCGCCAGACACATCCCGCGCTGCCCGTGACGACACACAGGCGCGGGGTCTGCGGATCGGCCAGCCAGGACAGCAGTGCGGCGGCGGCCGGTTCGCGGCCCGCTGCCGGGCGGGACCACTTCTGTGCCTCGGTCACCGGCGGCCCGCCTGCTTCGCCGCGTACGTGATCAACTCCTTGAGTCCTTCTTCGCGGGAGTCCGCCGTGTCGCCGTAGTCGAAGCTGTGCGTGAACTCCGCGTGCGGGAAGGTGGCCTGCAGCCAGACCGCGCAGTAGTGGCCCGGCATCATGCAGGGCTCCAGTTCGCAGTAGACGCGGCGGACCTGCTCCGGGGCCACCCCCTGCGCGTGCAGGCGCTGCCAGACCAGTTCCTCGGGATGCGGGCGGCCCGGCCCGGTCGCCTCGGTGACGATCTGCTTGGCACCGGACGCGTCGACGTACTCGAAGGCGGAGGAGAACGGGAAGTTGAGGGTGTGCCGCACGTCGTCCAGCACCCTCGGCCACCAGCTCTCCCGGTCCTCGAACGCGGCGGCGTCGATCTGCCGCAGCTCGGCGTTGAGTTCGCGGAACGCGGCCGCCGCCACCGGCAGACTGGTCGAGGCGGCGATCACCGGCATACGGCGGTCCAGGGCGGCCAGCGAGGCGGTGAACGCCCCCACGTCCGAGCTGACGAACAGGTCGTCCTCGCCGAGTCCCAGGAACACCGCCTGCACCGCGCTGTCCGGGCGCACGCACAGATGGGCCAGCGGGTCGCCGCCGATCCGCAGCCAGTTCTCCCGTCCGTCGGCGGGCGCGGGCAGCCCCTGGTGCCGGGCGGTGAGCCCCAGGGTCGGGTCGTCGGTGTCACCGGCCGCCGTGAAGTACGGCTGCACGTGCAGCGGAACCCCGGTCTCCGCCAGCTCCGCCCGGGTCGCCTCGGGCAGCTGGACGCCGTGGGAGGCCGGCACCGTGAACCGGCGCATGCCGTCCCGGCCGAAATGGGCGGTGGCGGGATCAGGGACTCGCTCGGACATCGGGCTCCCTCAGAGTCTGCGGAGACGGTCTCCGCAGACTCTAAGGGCTGCCGGTCACAGCTTCTCGGGCGTCCTGATGCCCAGCAGCGCCATCCCCTGGTGCAGGGTGCGGGCCGTGATGTCGCACAGGAAGAGACGGTTCTCGACCTGGGCCGGCGTCTCGGCCTTCAGCACCGGGCACTTGTCGTAGAACGACGTGTACAGCGACGCCAGCTGGTACAGGTACGCGGCCAGCTTGTGCGGGGCGTACTCCGCCGCCGCCTCCGTGACCGTCTCCGCGAAGGCGTCCACGTGCAGACCGAGGGCGCGCTCGGCGTCCGTCAGCGCCAGCTCCGGGTGCGCGGCCGGGCGGGTCTCGCCGGCCTTGCGCAGGATGGACCGGATACGGGCGTACGCGTACTGCAGGTACACGCTCGTGTCGCCGTTCAGCGAGACCATCTGGTCCAGGTCGAACTTGTAGTCCCGGTTCGCCGACGTCGACAGGTCCGCGTACTTCACCGCGCCGATGCCCACCTGGGCGCCCCGCTCGGCGATCTCCTCCTCGGACAGGTCCTGGGCCTTCTCCCGTACGACGGCCGAGGCGCGCTCGATCGCCTCGTCCAGCAGGTCCACCAGCCGGACCGTCTCGCCCTCACGCGTCTTGAACGGCTTGCCGTCCTTGCCGAGGACCGTGCCGAACGCCAGCTGGTGCGCCTTGACGTCCTCGTTCAGCCAGCCGGCCCGCCGCGCGGTCTCGAAGACCATCTTGAAGTGCAGCGCCTGGCGGGCGTCCACCACGTACAGCAGCGTGTTCGCCTTCAGGTTGAAGACGCGGTCGCGGATCGCCGACAGGTCGGTGGCCGCGTAGCCGTAGCCGCCGTCCGACTTCTGGACGATCAGCGGGACCGGGTTGCCGTCCGGGCCCTTGATGTCGTCGAAGAACACGCACAGGGCGCCTTCGCTGCGCACGGCGACGCCGGACTCCTCCAGCAGGCGGCAGGTCTCCGCCAGCATGTCGTTGTACCCCGACTCGCCGACGATGTCCGGATCCCGGATCTCCATGTCCAGCTTCTCGAAGACGGAGAAGAAGTAGATCTTCGACTCGTCCACGAACTTCTGCCACATGGCCAGCGTGTGCGGGTCACCCGCCTGGAGGTCGACCACCCGGCGCCGGGCGCGCGTCCTGAACTCCTCGTCCGAGTCGAACTTCTTCCGCGCCGCCTTGTAGAGGCGGTCCAGGTTGGACATCGCCTCCTCGCCGGTGACCCGGGCGTCCTTGTGGTCCAGCTCGTGCGGGTGCTCGTCCAGGTACTGGATCAGCATGCCGAACTGGGTGCCCCAGTCGCCGATGTGGTGCCGGCGGATCACGTTCTCGCCGGTGAACTCCAGCAGCTGGACCACCGAGTCGCCGATGACCGCCGACCGCAGATGGCCGACGTGCATCTCCTTCGCCACGTTCGGCTGCGCGTAGTCGATCACCGTCGTGCCCGGGTCCGGGGCGGTCGGCACGCCGAGGCGGCCCGACTCGTCCGCGTACCGCGCGGCCAGGTTCCCGGTGATCGCCCGGTCCGCGATCGTGATGTTCAGGAAGCCGGGGCCGGAGACCTCGACGTCCTTGATCAGCTCGTCGCCCGTCACCACACGGGACACGACCTGCGTCGCCAGCTCCCGAGGGTTCGCCTTCGCCTTCTTGGCCAGCGCCAGGATGCCGTTGGCCTGGAAGTCGGCCCGGTCGCTTCGTCGCAGCAGCGGGTCCGCGCCGGCGGCCTCGGGCAGGGTGGCCGAGAGGGCGGACGCGAGGTGCTGCTGGACGCTGTCGCTGAGGGACGTGACCGAGGCCATAGGAATGGGTGCCGTTCTCCTCGTGGGATGGATAGACCCACTCAGTATCCCATGGCAGGTAAAGCCGTTTTCGTCGTCGCATCCCGGTCTGTGAGAATGGAGTGGCACCCGGATCAGACGGAGTGCCGCCCCGTTCAGAAAGAAGGACGTGCCGATCGTGGCTCAGAGCACCGAGACCACCGACTGGGTCTCCCGTTTCGCGGATGAGGTCATCGAGGAGTCGGAGCGCCGGGCCCCGGGCAAACCGGTCGTCGTCGCGTCCGGACTCTCCCCGTCCGGCCCCATCCACCTGGGCAACCTCCGCGAGGTCATGACCCCGCACCTCGTCGCCGACGAGATCCGCCGCCGCGGACACCAGGTCCGGCACCTGATCTCCTGGGACGACTACGACCGCTACCGCAAGGTCCCGGCCGGTGTCGAGGGCATCGACGAGACCTGGGCCGAGCACATCGGCAAGCCGCTGACCTCGGTGCCCGCGCCGCACGGGTCGCAGTACCCGAACTGGGCGGAGCACTTCAAGGCCGCGATGATCGCCTCGCTGGCCGAGCTGGGCGTCGAGTTCGACGGCATCAGCCAGACCGCGCAGTACACCTCCGGCGCCTACCGCGAGCAGATCCTGCACGCCATGAAGCACCGGAACGAGATCGACGCGATCCTCGCCCAGTACCGCACCAAGAAGGCCCCCAAGAAGCAGCAGCAGAAGCCCGTCGACGAGGCCGAGCTGGAGGCCGAGGAGGGCTCCGGCGCGGCCGGCGAGGACGACGGCTCCTCCGGCTCCGCCGGCTACTTCCCGTACAAGCCGTACTGCGGCAACTGCGAGAAGGACCTGACGACCGTCACCTCCTACGACGACGACTCCACCGAGCTGTCGTACACCTGCACCGCCTGCGGCTTCGCCGAGACCGTCCGGCTCAGCGAGTTCAACCGCGGCAAGCTGGTCTGGAAGGTCGACTGGCCGATGCGCTGGGCGTACGAGGGCGTGATCTTCGAGCCGAGCGGCGTCGACCACTCCTCGCCGGGCTCGTCGTACCAGGTCGGCGGCCAGATCGTGCCCATCTTCGGCGGCAAGCAGCCCATCGGGCCCATGTACGCCTTCGTCGGCATCAGCGGCATGGCGAAGATGTCCTCCTCCCGTGGCGGTGTCCCCACCCCGGCCGACGCGCTGAAGATCATGGAGCCGCAGCTCATCCGCTGGCTCTACGCCCGCCGCAAGCCCAACCAGTCCTTCAAGATCGCCTTCGACCAGGAGATCCAGCGGCTCTACGACGAGTGGGACAAGCTCGCCGCCAAGGTCGCCGACGGCTCCGCGCTGCCCGGCGACGTCGCCGCCTACACCCGCGCGGTCGGCACCGCCACCGGTGAGCTGCCCAAGACGCCGCGCCCGCTGCCGTACCGCACCCTCGCCTCCGTCGCCGACATCACCGCCGGCCACGAGGACCAGGCCCTGCGGATCCTCTCCGAGCTCGACCCGGAGCAGCCCCTCGCCTCCCTGGACGAGGCACGGCCCCGGTACGACAAGGCCGAGGCCTGGATCAACACCCACGTCCCCGCCGACCAGCGCACCATCGTCCGCGACGAACCCGACGTGGAACTGCTGAAGTCCCTCGACGAGGCCTCCCAGCAGTCCGTACGGCTCCTCCTCGACGGCCTCGCCGACCACTGGTCCCTCGACGGACTGACCCACCTCGTCTACGGCGTCCCCAAGGTCCAGGCCGGCTTCCCCGCCGACGCCACGCCGAAGGAACTGCCGCCCGAGATCAAGACCGCCCAGCGGTCCTTCTTCGCCCTGCTCTACCACCTGCTCGTCGGCCGCGACACCGGGCCCCGGCTGCCCACCCTGCTGCTCGCGGTGGGACAGGAACGGGTCCGCAAGCTGCTCGGCGAGTAAGAACGCCGTAGGAAACCGCGTAAGAAGAACACGAAGAAGGGGCCCTCCCGGCGGAGGGCCCCCTCTTCATTCCGTTCCGTTCGCGCCGCTACGCGATGTGGTTCTCCTCCAGCTCCGCGTTGAAGCGGTTGGTGAAACGCTTGACCATGCGGTCCGCGTCACGCGGCGCGAGCGTCTGCCCGTACGTCGCCTCCACCGCCTCGCTGAACTGGTGCGGCGTCGGGAAGCTGCCGTCGATCGACTTCCGGAAGACCTGGTAGTAGTCGTCCTCCGTCGGATCCGGCTCCGGCGTGCCCCCGCCCTCGCCCAGCTCGCGGGTGCGGTTCGGGCCCACCGGAATCGGGAAGCTGCCCGTCTCCTCCGGAGAGGGCTGCTGGAACTGCTCCGCCGGCTGATCCTCGTACCACTCCTCGTACTGCTCCTCCGGAGCGTACTGAGGCTCCTGCATCATCGGGTCGTACGTCGGGTCGTAGCCCCCGTGGTACTCCACCTCGCGCGGCGCCTGGAACCACGGGCTCGCCTCGTCCACCGGAACCTCCTCCGGCTGCCCGGCGTACTGGCCCGGCAGCTCCGGACGCTGCTCCCCGGCGGACACCGGCCGCTGCTGGGCGGGCACCGCGCCACCGCCCTGCGCCACCGCCGGTACCAGACTCGGCTCGATGCCCGCCGCGGCCAGACCCGCCGGAGCCGTCTCCGCCAGCGGAACGCCGTACCGCGCCAGCCGCAGCGGCATCAGCGACTCCACCGGAGCCTTCCTGCGCCACGCACGGCCGAACCGGGACCGCAGCCTCGCCTGATACACCAGACGCTCCTGCTCCAGCTTGATCACCTGGTCGTACGACCGCAGCTCCCACAGCTTCATACGACGCCACAGCAGGAACGTCGGCACCGGCGACAGCAGCCACCGGGTCAGCCGCACCCCCTCCATGTGCTTGTCCGCCGTGATGTCGGCGATCCGGCCGATCGCGTGCCGCGCCGCCTCCACCGCCACCACGAACAGCACCGGAATCACCGCGTGCATGCCCACACCCAGCGGATCCGGCCAGGCCGCGGCGCCGTTGAACGCGATCGTCGCCGCCGTCAGCAGCCACGCCGTCTGCCGCAGCAGCGGGAAGGGGATACGGATCCAGGTCAGGAGCAGGTCCAGGGCGAGCAGCACGCAGATACCCGCGTCGATGCCCACCGGGAACACGTACGAGAAGTTCCCGAAGCCCTTCTTGATGGCCAGCTCACGGACGGCCGCGTACGAGCCGGCGAAACCGATACCGGCGATGATCAAGGCGCCGGTCACGACCACGCCGATGAGAACGCGGTGTATCCGAGTCAGCTGCAGTGGCGCGGCCACGCGTACTCCCCTCCCGTTGCCTGTTGTTGCGCGCAACAGGGTGGCACACGCATACGGCGGACGTCGTACCGGTCAGAGCTTCGAAGCCCGCTCAGCTCTTCTTCGCCGCCGACTTGGACGGAGAAGCACCGGAAGAGGCCGACTTGCCGGGAGACGGCGACTTCGAGGCGGACTGCGACGGCGACTTCGACGGCGACGTGGAAGGAGACGCCGACGCCGACGAACCCGAACCACCCGACGACGAGACGCCGTTGGCGGACGACACCGCGCCGACCGCCTCCTTGACCGCGGCCTGCGCAGCCTTCGCCAGATCGTCCGCGTCCGGCGTCTTCTCACCCGCCAGACCCGCGCCGTTGTAGTCGAGCGTGACCACCACGTTCTCGACCCGCGCGACCACCGTCTGCTGCCTGAACAGGCCTTCCTTCTTCTTCAGGTCGTAGCGCACGGCCGTCGCCTCCGCGCCCGTACCCGACAGGGGGGTCTGCTTCGTGTTCTTCGCGCCGTCCACCACCGACGCGTCCTTCACCTGCCGGACGAAGTAGGCGTGCGCCTGCGCGTCACCGGAACCGCGCGTGCTGTCCGAGTCGAAGCGCAGCAGCGACACGTTCAGCCAGCGGAACTGCGAACCCTTCACGCCGTTGTTGTCCAGGCTGCTCCACGAACACGACGCACGCGACGACGGATCGTCCGAACTGCCCTTCTTGCCCGACGTGTCCTTCGGCACCAGATCCGTCAGCGTCTTCTTCGACAGCACCGCGCACGCGTCCGGCAGCTTCTTGTACGCCGCCGCCTGCACCGTCGGCGACGCACTCGCCGACGGCCCCGCGCTCCCGCCCGCGGACTGCTGCACACCGGTGCCGGACCCCTTCGCCTTGGAGTCACCGGAGTCCGACGAACAGGCGGCGGTGATCAGCACCGCCGGCACGGCTGCCGCGCAGACAAGAACACGGCTCAGGCGCTTCCCACGCGTCTGTCGGGCACGGTCGTCTCGCTGGGCTGCTCGCTGCATGGTTCCTTCACTCATGACGCTCGGTGGTCGTGCGGGTTCCTGCGGGGCCCCACGGTACGCGGTGAAGGAGCTGCGCGGTTTCCGTTCGGGCGCTTCGCACGCGCCCCGGCGAACGGCCCCGGGGGCCGTCAACCGCCCAGCGCGTCATCCAGGTGCGAGGCCAGATTCCGGGCCCTGTCCTGCATTTCCTTGCTGTCCGGGACCGATCCGAGCGCCGTCGGCTGCTCCTCGTACACGAGGGTGACGACGACGTTGGACGTGCGGAACACCACAGTCACCGTCCGCTGTTCGGCCGTCGAACCGGCCGGACTGAGCTGGTCGTCGATATACGCCTCGTCACCGAGATCCGACAGCACCCGCGGCAGCAGATCGGCCGCGGACGCGCCGGAGGAGGGGGAGCCGGACGGCGATCCGGAGGGGGATCCGGAGGGAGATCCGGAGGGAGAGGCGCCGCCGCTGGACGACGCCGACGCGCTGGGATCGGGCGTACCCGCCCCGCTCGCTCCGCCCGCCGGCGAACTGCTGCCCGGCGCAGGCAGATCGGCCGCGGCCTCCTTCTCCCCGAACAGCTTCTTCGCCTGGTCGTCGTCGCTGACCGAGTTGTCGTACGACACCACGCGCTCGAGGTCGACCGAGAGACGGTCCGTGGCGTCCGCGGACTCCACCTTCCAGCGGCAGCCGACCTTGCGATCGGTGTCGTACGTGAGCGCGGCCTGCCCCTGGTAGGCCTTGTCCCGCTGCACGGGGTCCGTGATCTGCTTGATGCCGGGCAGCATCGAGTCGAGCGTGTCGTGACCGATCGCACCGCAGGGTTCGGGAAGCGTGCGGTACTTGCCGGGCTGCGCGGCGACGGTGGCCGTGCCGGCGTCACCCGGATGGGAGTCGTCCGACGGACCGTCGCTGGCCGAGCCGCTCGAGCAGCCGGCCAGCAGCGCCGCGAGGAGGGCTGCGGTGCCGGTCACATAGGCCTTCCGCTGCACGGTCGGGCTCCTCTCGGGTGTGCGGTCGCTCGGTGCTCCAGTGTCCCCGCCGGTTATTCGCTTGCCGCGGCGGGGCGTCCCCTGGAGACAATGTGTATCGCACGCGCCGCCGTGGCCGCCGGTCCCTTGTCCTTTTTCACCGGCGTAAGCGCTGCTTTTCCACTTTGCCGTCTATAAGCCCTGGCTAAGCCTTTGTTGTCGTTTTCGGGGGAATGAGGAACGTATGTCGTACGTCGAGATGCCGGGCGCGAAGGTCCCCATCCGCATGTGGACCGACCCCGCCACGGTCGAGGACGTGGCGCTGCGCCAGCTCCAGAACGTCGCCACCCTGCCCTGGATCAAGGGCCTCGCCGTGATGCCGGACGTGCACTACGGCAAGGGCGCGACGGTCGGGTCCGTCATCGCCATGCAGGGCGCGGTGTGCCCGGCGGCGGTCGGTGTGGACATCGGCTGCGGAATGTCCGCGGTGAAGACGTCCCTGACCGCCAACGACCTGCCGGGCGACCTGTCGCGGCTCCGGTCGAGGATCGAGCAGGCGATCCCGGTGGGGCGGGGCATGCACGAGGATCCCGTGGAGCCGGGGGACTTCCACGGGCTGGCGACCGCCGGCTGGGACGACTTCTGGGGGCGGTTTGATGGGATTGCCGAATCGGTCAAGTTCCGTCAGGAACGGGCCTCGAAGCAGATGGGAACGCTCGGATCGGGCAACCATTTTGTCGAGGTCTGCATAGACACGTCCGGCTCGGTGTGGCTCATGCTGCACTCCGGTTCCCGCAACATCGGCAAGGAACTGGCCGAGCACCACATCGGCGTGGCCCAGAAGCTCCCGCACAACCAGGGCCTGGTCGACCGCGACTTGGCGGTCTTCGTGGCGGACACCCCGCAGATGGCGGCCTACCGCAACGACCTGTTCTGGGCGCAGGAGTACGCCAGGTACAACCGCACGCTGATGATGGCGCTGCTGAAGGACGTCATCCGCAAGGAGTTCAAGAAGGCGAAGCCGGCCTTCGAGCCGGAGATCTCCTGTCACCACAATTACGTGGCGGAGGAGCGGTATGACGGCATGGACCTGCTCGTGACCCGCAAGGGCGCGATCCGTGCCGGCTCCGGGGACTACGGAATCATCCCGGGCTCCATGGGTACGGGGTCGTACATCGTGAAGGGCCTCGGTAACGAGAAGTCCTTCAACTCCGCCTCGCACGGCGCGGGCCGGCGGATGAGCCGCAACGCCGCCAAGCGGCGCTTCTCGACGAAGGACCTGGAGGAGCAGACCCGGGGCGTGGAGTGCCGCAAGGACTCCGGCGTCGTGGACGAGATCCCGGGGGCCTACAAGTCGATCGACCAGGTCATCGACCAGCAGCGGGACTTGGTGGAGGTCGTGGCGAAGCTGAAGCAGGTCGTCTGCGTGAAGGGCTAGGCACGGCAGTGGGCGTGGCGAACGATCGCCGCGCCCATCGGTCTGCTCGGCGGGCTACTTCGCGTGGCGGACCGCGTAGATCATGACGAAGGCCACGATGTGGATGCCGAAGAGGAAGTAGCCGAGGAAGTACCAGACCTTGCGTTCGTCCTTGGTTTCCTGGGCCAGGCGGGCCTGTTCCAGGGGGTCGGGGGTCTGGGGGGCGGAGTCGGGCATCAGCGTTCCCGGTGGACCTTCGTGTTGGACGCCTGGGCGCGGGGGCGGAGGACGAGGAGGTCGACGTTGACGTGGCTGGGGCGGGTCACCGCCCAGGTGATGGTCTCGGCGACGTCGTCCGCCGTGAGGGGGTCGGGCACGCCCTCGTAGACCTTGGCGGCCTTCGCCTCGTCGCCGGCGAAGCGGGTCAGGGCGAACTCCTCCGTCTTGACCATGCCGGGGGCGATCTCGATGACGCGGACCGGCTGGCCGACGATCTCCAGGCGGAGGGTCTCGGCGAGGACGTGGGCGCCGTGCTTGGCGGCGACATAGCCCGCGCCGCCCTCGTAGGTGCCGTGGCCGGCGGTGGAGGAGACGACCACGACCACGCCGTCGCCGCTCGCGATCAGCTTGGGCAGCAGGGCCTGGGTGAGGTTGAGGGTGCCGATGACGTTGGTCTCGTACATCGCGCGCCAGTCGGCCGGGTCGCCGGTGGCCACGGGGTCCGCGCCGAGCGCGCCGCCCGCGTTGTTGACCAGGACGGCGATGGTCCGGAAGGCCGTGGCGAACTCGTCCACCGCCGCGCGGTCGGTGACGTCGAGCTGGTAGGCGACCGCCGAGTGGCCCGCCGTGGTCAGTTCCTCGGCCAGCGCCTCGATGCGGTCCTTGCGGCGGGCGGTGAGGACGACGCGGTAGCCGGCCTGGGCGAGCTGCCGGGCCGTGGCGGCGCCGATGCCGCTGCTCGCACCGGTGACGACGGCGATGCGGGAGGCGGGGGCCATGGGCAGCTCCTGGGGTCCGGGTGGTGTACGGCTTCGGCCGGCGTGGGTTCCGGCCGGCGTGGGTTTCGGCCTGCGTGGGTCTCGACCCGCGCAGGTGTCGTCCAGCGTAAGTGAGGCTCAGGAGCCGTTCCGCGGGGCCCACATGATCACGGCCATTCCGGCGAGGCAGATCAGTGCCCCGGTGACGTCCCAGCGATCGGGCCGGTAGCCGTCGGCGAGCGCGCCCCACAGCAGTGAGCCGGCCACGAAGACGCCGCCGTACGCGGCCAGGACGCGGCCGAAGTGGGCGTCCGGCTGGAAGGTGGCGACGAAGCCGTACGCGCCGAGGGCCAGGACCCCGCCGGTCGCCCACAGCCAGCCGCGGTGTTCGCGCACGCCCTGCCAGACCAGCCAGGCGCCGCCGATCTCGAAGACGGCGGCGAGGACGAACAGGGCGGCGGAGCGGAGGATCGACATGGGCCGCAGCTTGGCACGCGGGGCCCGCGCGGTGTTCCGGGGCCGCGCCGTCGTCCGGCGGACGGCGTCCGGGCGCCGCGGGGCGCCGTCTCAGTTCGGGTTCTGGGCGTCGTAGCGTTCGCGGGCCGCTCGTACGTCCTCGAAGTGGGTCTCGGCCCAGTCCTTCACGGCGGTGAGCAGGCCGGCGAGGCTGGTGCCGAGGGGCGTGAGGGCGTAGTCGACGCGGACGGGGACGGTGGGGGTGACGGTGCGGCTGATGATGCCGTCGCGTTCGAGGGCGCGCAGGGTCTGGGTGAGCATCTTGGGGCTGACGCCGGCGATCGTGCGGCTGAGGTCGCTGTAGCGCCGGGAGCCGCCGGAGAGGGCGGCGATGACGAGGCTGACCCATTTGTCGCTGAGCCGGCCGAGGAGCTGGTGGGAGGGGCACGCGCGGAGGAAGGCGTCGTAGTCGGCGCGGGCCTGTTCGCGGCGCTGGGCCGCGGTCATGGTCGCCATGGGTTCTTCCCTCCGGGACAGCTAGGCACTCTCAGGTAACTACTTACCGATCGATAGTAGCTCTCCTACGGTTGGTGCTGCGGCCGGAACGCGGTCGCGAAGCCATCAACTGCCTTGAGGAAAGGGAGAGTTGTCATGCGTGCTGCTGTGGTGCGGTCGTTCGGCGGGCCGGAGCAGGTGGAGATCGCGGACGTCGCGGTGCCGGAGCCGGGGCCGGGGCAGGTGCGGATCAAGGTGGCCGCGGGTGCGCTGAACCCGGTGGACGCGGCCGTGCGCGCCGGAGCCTTCGGCGGGGCCGGGAAGACCCTGGGGCTCGGCTGGGACGTGGCCGGCACGGTGGACGCGGTCGGTGTGGCCGCGGCCTGGGGGGTCGGTGATCCGGTGGTGGCGCTGACGCCGAGCGTGGGTGTGCCGCTGGGCGCTCACGCCGAGTACGTCGTCGTGGCGGCGGACGCCGTGGCGGCGGCGCCCGCCTCGGTGGACGCCGTGCACGCGGGCACCCTGCCGCTGAACGGGCTGACCGCGGCGCAGGCCCTGGATCTGCTGGATCTCGCGGCGGGCGACCGGCTGCTGGTGACCGGCGCCGCGGGGGCGGTCGGCGGGTTCGCGGTGCAGCTGGCCGCGCACCGGGGGATCGAGGTGACCGGGCATGCCCGTGCGGGCGACGAGGAGCTGGTGCGCTCGCTGGGCGCCGCGCGCTTCACCGCGGACGGGGTGGAGCCGGGGAGCGTGGACGGGGTGCTGGACGCGGCCGTGCTGGGGGCGCCGGCGCTTGCGTGGGTGCGGGACGGGGGCGCGTTCGTCGCGGTCAGGGACGGGGCGCTGCCCGAGGCCGAGCGGGGGGTGCGGACGGAGAACGTGTGGGTGCGGCCCGACGGCGGGCGGCTCGCGGAGCTGGTCCGGCTGGTGGACGAGGGCGTGCTGACGCTGCGGGTGGCGGAGACGTACGCGCTTCAGGACGCGGCCAAGGCGCATGCGCGGCTCGCGGAGGGCGGGCTGCGGGGGCGGCTGGTGATCGTGCCCTGAGCGGTCCGGAATATCCGGGTGGTGGGGGACTGTTCGGCGGGTATAGTTGAACAGTAAACAAGCTGGAGGGTGAGCGACCATGCAGTTCGGGATCTTCACGGTCGGCGACGTCACGCCGGACCCCACCACGGGGCGTACGCCGACCGAGCGCGAGCGGATCAAGGCCATGGTCGCCATCGCGCTCCACGCCGAGGAGGCCGGCCTGGACGTCTTCGCCACCGGCGAGCACCACAACCCGCCGTTCGTGCCGTCGTCCCCGACGACCATGCTCGGCTACGTGGCGGCCCGGACGACCAAGCTGATCCTGTCCACCTCCACCACCCTGATCACCACCAACGACCCGGTGAAGATCGCCGAGGACTACGCGATGCTGCAGCACCTGGCCGACGGACGCGTCGACCTGATGATGGGCCGCGGCAACACCGGGCCGGTCTACCCCTGGTTCGGCCAGGACATCCGGCAGGGCATCAACCTCGCCATCGAGAACTACGCCCTGCTGCGCCGGCTGTGGCGCGAGGACGTCGTGGACTGGGAGGGGAAGTTCCGCACCCCGCTGCAGGGCTTCACCTCCACCCCGCGCCCGCTGGACGGCGTACCGCCGTTCGTCTGGCACGGCTCCATCCGCTCGCCGGAGATCGCCGAGCAGGCGGCCTACTACGGCGACGGCTTCTTCCACAACAACATCTTCTGGCCGGCCGACCACACCAGGCGGATGGTCGAGCTGTACCGGACCCGGTACGCCCACTACGGCCACGGCACGCCCGAGCAGGCGATCGTCGGCCTCGGCGGCCAGGTGTTCATGCGCCGGAAGTCGCAGGACGCGGTGCGCGAGTTCCGCCCGTACTTCGACAACGCGCCGGTGTACGGCCACGGGCCCTCCCTGGAGGACTTCACCGCCCAGACCCCGCTGACCGTCGGCACCCCCGAGCAGGTCGTCGAGAAGACGCTGTCCTTCCGCGAGTACGCCGGCGACTACCAGCGCCAGCTGTTCCTGGTGGACCACGCCGGGCTGCCGCTGAAGACCGTGCTGGAGCAGATCGACATGCTCGGCGAGGAGGTCGTGCCCGTGCTGCGCAAGGAGTTCGCGAACGGCCGTCCCGCCGGCGTGCCCGAGGCGCCGACCCACGCCTCGCTGCTCGCCGCAGCGCGGAAGGAGGCCGCCGAGGCGGGCGGCGCCGAGAAGGAAGCGGTCGTATGAAGCGGGAAGGGAGCCGTCGCATGAAGCTCGTCGTCGTCTCGGCGGGGCTGAGCGTGCCCTCCTCCACCCGGCTGCTCGGTGACCGGCTGGCCGCCGCGGTGGCCCGGCGGGCCGAGGCGGGCGTGGAGGTGGTCGAGCTGCGGGACCTCGCTGTGGAGATCGCCCACAACTTCACCAACGGGTTCGCCGGGAAGGCGCTCGCCGCCGCGCAGGACGCGGTGGCGGCGGCCGACGGGCTGATCGTCGTGACACCGGTGTTCTCCGCTTCGTACAGCGGACTGTTCAAGTCGTTCTTCGACGTCCTCGACAAGGACGCGCTGACGGGCAAGCCGGTGCTGATCGCGGCCACCGGCGGCACGGCCCGGCACTCCCTGGTGCTGGAACACGCCCTGCGGCCGCTGTTCGCCTACCTGCGGGCCGTGGTCGTGCCGACGGGGGTGTACGCCGCGTCGGAGGACTGGGGCGAGGAGGGACTCGCCGGGCGGATCGAGCGGGCGGCCGGGGAGCTGGCCGCGCTGATGGCGCGGCTGCCGGCGGCCGGGGCGGGCGCGGCGGGCGTCTCCGGAGGGCTCACGGCCGGTGTCCCGGACGCCTTCGGAGCGGGTGCTCCGGGCGGCTTCGATGCGGGTGCCCCGGGCGGGTTCGGCGTCGTGCCCTTCGAGGAGCAGCTGGCCAGACTCGCCGCGTCCGGCGACTGAAGGCAGGGATGGCAGGCGCCGAAGCGGGGGTCCGGGAACGCCGTCACCGGTGGCCGGGCGCGGTGACGGTGAGAAGACGGTAGATCCGGGGGCCGGGTTGCCCGTGTGACGGTGAGAGGCGGGTAAAAAGGGTGATCGTAGGTCCACTCGCCCCGCTCGAACCGTCGAACACCTTGGCAGACTGGGTGCGTGCCCCAGACTGTGCTGCTCGCTGAAGACGACCGTGCCATCCGCCACGCCCTCGAGCGTGCCCTGACCCTGGAAGGGTACGAGGTGACGGCGGTGGCCGACGGCGTCGAGGCGCTGGCGCAGGCCCACAAGACGCCGCCGGACGTCCTCGTGCTCGACGTGATGATGCCCGGGATCGACGGCCTCCAGGTCTGCCGTGTGCTGCGCGCCGAGGGCGACCGCACCCCGATCCTCATGCTGACCGCGCTGGTGGAGACCGCCGACCGGATCGCGGGCCTCGACGCCGGCGCCGACGACTACGTGGTCAAGCCGTTCGACGTCGAGGAGGTCTTCGCCCGGCTGCGTGCCCTGCTCCGCCGTACCAGCCCGGTGCCGGCCGGCGCGGGCGCTGGCGGCGGCGGCGCGGAGAACGGCAGCCGTGAGGTCCAGCTCTCCGACCGGCAGGTGGAGGCCGCCGGCATCCGCATGGACCTGCAGGCCCGCCGGGCCTGGCGGGGCGAGCGCGAGCTGGAGCTGACCCGCACCGAGTTCGAGCTGCTGGAGCTGCTCGTGCGCAACGCGGGCATCGTGCTCGACCACTCGACGATCTACGACCGGATCTGGGGCTACGACTTCGGGCCCGGCTCGAAGAACCTCGCCGTCTACGTCGGCTACCTGCGCCGCAAGCTCGACGAGCCCGGCGCCCCGCAGCTGATCCACACCGTGCGAGGCGTGGGTTACGTGCTGCGGGAGGACTAGGTGGGCCGCCTGCGGCGGCTGTCGGCCCGGCGCCGGCCCAAGCTGGTCTCCCTGCGCACCACGTTCGCCGTCTCCTTCGCGGCCGTCACCGCCGCCGTCACGATCCTCGTCGGGATCCTGTCGTACGGCAGCGCGGCGCGGCTGGTCCGCGTCGACCAGCAGTCGGTGTTCACGCAGGTCGTGCAGGACGTCCAGAGCGAGGTACGGCAGCACGAGATGGTCCCGGAGGACTTCTCCTCCTCCCGCCCCGGGCACGACCTGGTGCGGCCCGCCCGCACCGATGTCCAGGTGCTGGGCGCGCAGGGTCAGATCGTGGACCACGGCAACCCGTCCCTGCCCGTCACCTCCCGCGACAAGGCCATGGCGCTGGCGACGACGGCCGGGAAGGTCGTCCAGCACAAGGACGTACCGGTGGACGGGGACCTGTTCCGCATCGCGACCGTCTCGCTCGGCGACGGGCGGGGCGCGGTGCAGGTCGCGCAGGAGTTCAGCGACACCGAGGACCTGCTGCGGACGCTGCAGCAGCGCACGCTGATCCTGATGGCGGCCGTCGTGGTGGCGGCCGGTCTGTTCGGCTGGTGGCTGGCCCGCCGGATCACCCGGCGCCTGGTCGTCCTCACCACCGCCGCGGAGGACGTGGCCCGCACCCGGCAGCTGGGCATCGAGGTGCCGGTGGCCGGCCTCGACGAGGTGGGCCGGCTCGGCCGCGCCTTCGACCGCATGCTGGGCCGGCTCGCCCAGTCCGAGGAGGACCAGCGCCGTCTGGTGCAGGACGCCGGGCACGAGCTGCGCACCCCGCTGACGTCCCTGCGCACGAACATCTCGCTGCTGCGCCGTATCGACGAGCTGCCCCCCGCCACCCGGGAGGAACTGGTCGCCGACCTCACCCAGGAGGCACGGGAGCTGACCGACCTGGTCAACGAGCTGGTCGACCTCGCGGCGGGCCAGTCCGACACCGAGCCGCCGCAGCGGGTCGACATCGCCGACATCGCCGAGGACGTCGTGGGGCTCGCCAAACGGCGCACCGGACGCGAGATCGTGCTGCACACCAGCGGCGACACGACGACCGACGGGCGGCCCGCCATGCTCCAGCGGGCCATCTCGAACCTGGTGGAGAACGCGGCCAAGTTCGACCGGGACAACAAGGCGCCGATCGAGGTCAGCATCACCGGGCCCGCCCGGCAGGGGACGGTACGGGTGGAGGTGCTGGACCGGGGGCCCGGTATCGCCGAGGGCGACCTCATGCGCATCTTCGACCGCTTCTACCGGGCCGCCGACGCGCGCTCCCTCCCCGGCTCCGGGCTCGGGCTGTCCATCGTCCGGGAGGTCGCCATGGCACACGGCGGGGCGCCCTTCGCCTTCCAGCGCGAGGGCGGCGGAGCGGTGATCGGCTTCACCGTGGGCGGCGGCCTCGCGAGGAGTTCCGGCACCGGGCACGGGGGCGGCGGGGGCTGAGCGGCCTGGGGCCGCGGGAGGGTCTGGCGGCGCGGTCCGTCGCCGCGTACGAGTGGTCCGGGACGCGCCACGCCCTACGGCAGCGACCTGCGCCTGTACGCGGCGGCCGGGATACCGGCCCTGCAGTACGGTCCGGGCGACGTGCGGGTGGCCCACAGCCCCCGGGAGTGCCTCTCGGTACCGGAAGTGGTGCGGGTGACCAGGGCGCTGATCCTGACGGCACTCCGGGCGGCGGGCGTGAAGTGACGGACCGGCGTGAAGTGACCGCCGGCGTGAAGTGACCGACCGGCGGCGGGGCCCGGGACGGCCGAAAGCCCCGCCTCGGACCGCCGGACGCCGCCTCGGACCGTCGTACGCCCCCTCAGGACCGTCGGCTCCCCACCCCCGGCAAGGTCAGGAAACCCTCCGCGCGGGCGCTCGCCAGGCCGATCCGCGGGATGTCGCTGCTCTTGGCGAAGAGGAGGAAGCGCGGCTCCCAGACCGGGCGGTACTTGGCGTTGGCGCGGTAGAGGGACTCGATCTGCCACCAGCGTGAGAAGAAGGTGAGGGTCGAGCGCCACAGCCGCAGGACCGGGCCCGCGCCGAGCCGGGCGCCGCGTTCGAAGACCGAGCGGAACATCGCGAAGTTCAGCGACACCCGCTCGATGCCCAACTCCTTGCCCCGCAGCAGGAGTTCCACGACCATGTACTCCATCAGGCCGTTCTCGCAGTCGCGGTCCCGGCGCATCAGGTCAAGGGACAGGCCGTGCTCGCCCCACGGGACGAAGCTGAGCAGGGCGCGCGGCTCGTCGTTCGCGTCCCGGCACTCCAGCATCACGCAGCGGCCGTCCGAGGGGTCGCCGAGCCGGCCGAGGGCCATGGAGAAGCCGCGCTCGGTGGCGCCGTCGCGCCAGCGGTCGGCGCACTCGATCAGCCGGGCCATCTCGTCGGCGGGGATGTCCTCGTGGCGGCGGATGCGGACCGTGTAGCCCGCCCGCCTGACCCGGTTGTGGGCCTGCCGGACCACGCGCATGGCACGGCCCTCCAGGCTGAAGTCGGCGATGTCGACGATGGCCTCGTCGCCGAGTTCGAGGGCGTCCAGGCCGTGCCGGGCGTAGATGGTGCCGGCCTCCTCGCTGGCGCCCATGACGGCCGGGGTCCAGGCGTGCCGGCGGGCCTCGGTGAGCCAGGCCTCGATGGCGCCGGGCCACGCCTCGGGATCGCCGATGGGGTCGCCGGAGGCGAGGGAGACGGCCCCGACGACGCGGTAGGTGACGGCGGCCTTGCCGGTGGGGGAGAAGATGGCGGCCTTGTCGCGGCGCAGCGCGAAATAGCCGAGGGAGTCCCGGGCGCCGTGCTTGTCCAGCAGGGCCCGCAGCCGGGCCTCGTCCTCCTCGGTGAGCAGTTTGCGGCCGCGCGGCGAGCGGAAGCAGGCGTACAGGACCAGGCAGAAGGCCGCGGCGAGCAGGATGTTGATGACGATGTCCACCCAGCGGGGCGCGTGCACGGAGTCGACGCGGTCGGCGAGCGGGCCGACGCTGATGCCGCGCAGCAGGGAGTAGGCGAGCTCCTCGAGCACGGGCGCGTGCGGCACCTTGTTGGTGGCGTGCACGAGCAGCGTGCCGAGCCCGCCGGTCGCCACGACGCCGCCGAAGCCCACGGCGAGCGCGAGCCTGGGGTTGGAGGGGTCGCCGATGGCGTTGAACTCGCGGCGGCCGATCAGCAGCGCGGCCACGAACAGGCCGGTGAGAGCGGTGGAGATCCAGTTGAAGACGTGGTCGCGGTAGGGGTGCTGGGTGAGCGCGAGGACGTAGAGCGCGAACAGGGGACCGGCGAGCAGCAGGTTGACCACCCATGCGGCCCGCTTGCCGCGCCGCATCACCAGCGCCAGGAAGATGGCCGCCGCGGCCGAGGCGAGGCCCGCGGTGGCCAGGTACGGCGTGAAGAACTGGCCGGCGTGGTGGGTGTGGGCGTGCACATGGCGGGCGGTGAAGAGCTTGCCGTCGTTGTGTTCCTGCACCTCTTTGCGGAACGGCAGCGACATGACCGCGACGATGTTGAAGACGGCGATCAGCCGCAGGTACCACACGGTGGCCGAGGCCGCCCGGGCACGCAGGCGGGGGCTGGGCTGGGGCAGCTGGGGCAGGCGGCGCGGGCCGCGCTGTGCGGGGACCTGGGGGGTGGTCAGGGTCGGCTGCTGAGCGGGCATGGTGACTGGTCACCTTGACAGGGGAGGGGGACGGTGCGGCCCCGGGGCGGGGCCCCCTTGACCCTACAGTTTGTAGGGTAGTGGGCTTGGATGCGCTTCGGGAGAGGAGCGTACCGGCATCCGCCCTCACCCCGTCCTTGCCGTGCCCCGCCTCTTACCTGGCCTTGTACCGCCTTACCCGGCCTTTTCCCGCGCGCGCCGGGCCGCCGCCAGATGCCAGCCGAGGTTCCCGAACGCCGCGCCGGCCGCCACCGCGGCGACGATCACCCCGCCGGTCGCGAGGCCGTCACTGAACAGATGCGGGCGCCGGTCCAGGCTGTGCAGCCCGAACCCGCACAGCTCGTACACGCCGACGGCGGCGACGAGGAGGCTGACGGCCAGCAGGGCCAGCGTCGGCGCCAGGGTGCGCGCACAGACCTCGCCGCGGGCCTCCGTTTCCGTGTCCTGCATGGAACCCCCGTGAACAGACGAATGAACGGCCTCGCGGCAGCCGGTGCTTGGGAACCTACAATACGTAGGGTCGGTTAGGGTCGACGGCGTGCGCATCTACATCAGCGTGGACATGGAGGGCGTCACCGGCCTCGTCGACGCCGACGACGTCCAGCCGGACGGCCGGGACTACGAGCGCGGCCGCTCCATGATGGCCGAGGACGTGAACGCGGCGGTGCGCGGCGCGCTGGCGGCCGGCGCGGCCGACATCCTCGTCAACGACGCGCACGGCCCGATGCGCAACCTGCTGCCCGAGGCGCTGCACCCGGCCGTCCGGCTGGTGCGCGGCAAGCCCAAGCAGATGGGGATGCTGGAGGGCCTGACGGGGGAGTACGACGCCGCGCTGTGCGTCGGCTACCACTCCCGGGCCGGTGCGCCGGGCGTGCTCAGCCACAGCTTCATGGGCCACGAGATCGAGGACATGTGGCTGGACGGCCGGCCGGTCGGCGAGATCGGGCTCGCCCACGCCACGGCGGCGGCCCTGGGGGTGCCGGTGGTGGCCCTCACGGGTGACGACGTGGCGTGCGCGGAGATGACGGCGTGGGACGCGTCCGTCGTCACCGTGCCCGTGAAGAACGCCCACGGCCGGTTCGCGGCCGAGCTGCGTCCGCCGGCGGAGGCGCGGAAGGCCGTCGAGGAGGCGGTCGCGGCGGCCCTGACCCCGGCTCCGCGCCGCCCCGCGCCCGCCACCGCCGAGGCCACCCTCACCGTGCGCTGGCAGTCCGCCTCCGTCGCCGCGACCCTCCTCGGCATACCGGGCGTGGTGTCCGAGAACAGCCGCACGATCCACGCGACCGGCCCCCTCCCGGCCCTTTACCGCCAGTTCGGCGTGTGGATGCGGGTCGCGGCCTCGCTGACCGGCCAGGCGCCGTACTGCTAGGCGCATCGGCCTGAAGCACCGGTCACACGCCGGACCGGCGGGCAGCCGCCGCGCGGCTCGACGGGTGGACCGGCGGGTGGATCGACGGACGGGCCGGCGGGCGGCCGTCGGCGCCGCCGTGACGGAGACGCCCCGCGTGCACTCTCCAGCGGCCCCCGGCGTCCCGCCCGCACGGCGGCCGCCTCGGCCTCCCCGCCGACGTCCTGATCGCCGCCGACGGCACCGTGCTCGCCGCGAAGTACGGCGAGCACGCGTACGACCAGTGGGAGGTCGCGGAACTGCTGGAACTGGCCCACGCGGCACGCCGGACCGGCCCCGCCCGCACCTGAGGGGCGCCGGGGCCGCGGGGGCGGCCGGCCGGGGGGAGGTTCCCTTCCCCGAGCGGTGAACGGCCCGGCCCCGACCGGCACTTCACGGTCGCCGGGGCCGGACGGCCGTACCGAGGAGCTAGTCGACGTTCACCGGGCCGTCGTCCGACCGGCGGTCCTTGCTGCCCGAGTGCAGCTGGAGCAGGCCGTTGGCGTCGGACCTGCCGCCCTGGTCGCCCTGGCCGGCCTTGTCCTGGCCGCCCAGGTTCTGGCGGACCGAGTCGAGGATCGTCAGGCCCTGCGACACCAGGCCGGCGGCGATCTCGCCGAGGCCGTCCGCGCCGTTCAGGACGTTGACGTTGGCGCCCGACAGGCCGCCCGCGGCCTCCTTCACGATCTGCGGGAGCTGGTCGATGAGCATCCGGTCCAGCGCGACCCGGTCGTACGAGGCCGCGGCCTCCGCCTGGATCTTCATGCGCTGGGCCTCGGCGGCGGCCAGGATCCGCACCCGCTCGGCCTCCGCCTCGGCCGGCTTGACGACCTCGGCCACCAGCTGCTGCTGGCGCAACTTCGCCTGCCGCTCGGCCAGTTCGGTCTGCGCGGCCAGCACCTCCTGCTGGGCGTGCGCCTGCGCCAGCGGTCCGGCCTGCGCCGCCTGCGCCTGGGCGCGGTCCACCTCCGCCGAGTACTCGGCCTTCACGATCGCGGTCTGCCGGGCGTACTCGGCCTGCTTGCGGGCCGCCGCCTGCTCCGCCTCGACCGCGGCCTGCGTGGCCTGCGCCTGCGCGATCTGCGCCTGCCGCTGGATGGCCGCCTTGTGCGGGGCGGACATCGCGTCGATGTACCCGGTGTCGCCGTCGTCGATGGACTGGATCTGCAGCGAGTCGACGATCAGACCGATCTTGGCCATCTCCGTCTTGGAGGTGTCCAGCACCTCGGCGGCGAGCTTCTGCCGCTCGGTGACGATCTCCTCGACCGTCATCGAGCCGATGATCGCCCGCAGGTGGCCGGCGAAGATCCGCCCGGTGAGCACGGACATCTGCTCCTGGTCGGACAGGAAGCGCTGGCCCGCGTTGATGATGCTCTCGTGGT
The DNA here is from genome assembly GCF_036345995.1 of Streptomyces sp. NBC_00557. Classification (NCBI taxonomy): domain Bacteria; kingdom Bacillati; phylum Actinomycetota; class Actinomycetes; order Kitasatosporales; family Streptomycetaceae; genus Streptomyces; species Streptomyces sp. NBC_00557. Next base: position 3,543,328 of record NZ_CP107796.1, on the reverse strand, counting down.
CGTTGCCGACCTTGAAGGCGATGACGGCGCGGACGTGCAGGGAGATGCCCTGCTTGGTCACGCAGGTCTCGGTGACCTCGGCCTCGCACATGGAGAGGGTGAGGAACCTGACCTTGCGGAAGACGGGGAGCACGAACTTCCCGTGCCCCGTCACCACTCGGAACGGCGCGCCCCCCAGTCCCCGCCGGCCCCCCGAGATCAACATCGCCTCGTCGGGAGCGGGAACGCGGTATCCGAACATGCCTGTACTCCTCAGCCGGCGCCGGCGGCCTCTCCGCCGAGCGCGTCCAATGGATCCACCCACTCGATGACGCCGACCTCGCGGCATCCCCGTGATTCGATCACGAGGACCGTGGCGCCCGCGGGCAGGGGATCCTCGGACCACGCCAGGAACGTCTCGGAGCCGCCCCGCACCCGCACCAGGACCTCGCCGGGACCCGCGGCTCCCCGCGTTCCGATGAGCACTTTGCCCGTGCGGCCGACCACGGCCTCGTCCTGCGGCATCACCGGCCGTCCTCCTCGTCCTGGCCCTGGATTCCGACGATAGACCCAGCACCGCCGCGACCCAATGCCGAGGAGCCCCCGAGACGCCTCCGCCGATCGCCATGGCGGGCGACCCGCCGCCCGCACGCGCCCGGGTGTGACGGACGGCCGCATCACGGTGACTTTGGGTAGCGGCCGGTACGGCGCGCACTCCGCGCCTCGCCCGACGAGATGCCCCGTCAGATGACGAGTGCAGAAGGAGAACTCCGACGAGTGCCCGTCAACAGCACCAACGGCCGCGGCCACCAGGCGGTTTGACCTCGTACCTCTTGGTGGGACGACTGCGGCGATGGCCGCTTCCTGGACGGCCGACGAGGTACCGCATTGCGGAACCCCGGCTCACGGCGCCGGCGCCCAGGAGTCGGCCAGCTCCTTTCGCGCGGCAGCGGCTTGCCGCAGTCCCGCCTGGAACGCAGGCGCCCACGCCGAGGGGTCCGACGGGTCGGTGCCGAGTGCCGCCGCCGACGACTCGTCCGGGAACAGCGACACCACCGTCTCCGCGCCCAGCGCGGCAAACGCTTCCTGTCCGGGAGTCTGACGCGCCATCGGCTCCACGACGACCAACGTACGTGTACCGGCCGCGAGGTCCACGTTGGCGCCTGCCCGCAGCGCGCCGTCGATGTAGTGGCGCCCGCCGATCGAGACCGGAGGCGCCGCGCCCGGGAACGCGCTGGAGGCCGCGACAGCAGCCGCCAGCGGGACACCGCTGCCGCGCTCCCAGACGACCGGCTCGCCGCTTCCCGCCTCCACGGCAGGGATGAGCAGGCGACGCTCTGCCGGCCAGGTGTCCGTGCCGACGAGCCGGCGTCGGACCGCGACCAACGCCTGCTCGGCCTGGGGATCGGCCGCGTCGAGGGCGATCCGCCCGACCCGCCGGCGGGCCTCCTCCGGTGGCAGCCCGGCGCCGAGGACCGCGAAGACCTCACCCATGCGCCGCCGGTCGGCCTGCGGCGGCCGGGGACCGTCGCCGCCGCTGCCGGCGGGGTCGGCGAAGTGCGCGAGGTCCTGCCCTGCGGCCAGCGCGGCGCCCACGATCGCGCCGGCCGAGGTGCCGACGACCAGGTCCGCCGCGCCCAGGTCGACACCCAGACCGCGCAGACCGTGGGCGAGTCCGCCCATCCAGGCGGTGCCACCGAACCCGCCCGGGCCGAGCACGAGCGCGCTGTGCGGTGAACGCATTGTTCCCCCATCCGTCACGGTGGCGGTCTCCGCCCTGACATCGAGTCGCCGTCCGGGTCCTGTCCCGTGTCCCCGTGCCGGCCGCGGCAGTCCGGCTCGACGACGGGACCGGCCGACCCGTCACGGCACATGACGAGGGCGGGGTCCGAAAACCCCGCCCGAAATCAGCGGAACCCCAGCTCAGGGCCAGACCAAGCAATAAGGCTGATGCCCCGCCTCATGCAGCCGATGCGAGAAGTCCTGCCACTCGTGCAGCGAGTGGGGGCGGCGGGGCGCTGACCTTGGGTTTCTCGGTGAAGTGTGCGTCGACCTGCGGAAACTCGTCCCAGTAGTTCTCACGGGTCAACGCCGTTTCCCGGGCTCATGTGCCCTGGATGTGCCCTCGGTCCTCTCGACGAGAGGTTCTGTTGAACCCACGTTCTATGAAGAGGATGTCCTGCGAGGCTGTATCGGTCAGGCAGCCGTGGCGGGGCGCGGCTCGCCGTGGAAGACCTGGCGGGCGTGCCAGTCGCGGTGAGCGGCCGCGACAGGGTGCGCGCCTGGCTGCGGGCCGACGAGTGGCCGGCCCGCGAGAGCTATGACGTGCTCGCGGGCGGCGGGGCTGTGGCCGACGAAGCGCTGTGAGACGAGGACACGGTGGCCGTTTCCCACACCGAGGACGCCCTTGTCGAAAAGCTTGTGGTGCAGCGAGCACAGACACAGCCCGTTCTCGACATCGTCGGGGCCGCCGAACGCCCACCAGCGCACATGGGCAGCCTCCAGCCCGACCGGCACCGTGCCGATCCTGCCGTCGTAACCGCAAAAGGCACACCGGTACTCATAGGCGGTCAGCACAAGCTCCCGCATCCGCCGATCCCGTTGCCTGCGCACCGCGGAAAGCTCCTGGGTCTCCGCCGGCTCCAGTTCCAGTCCGACGGCTTCGCACAGCTCGCTGTGGAGGGAGGGTGGGAAGTGCAGATCGAGCAGCAACCGTGTGACCTGGCTGAGCAGTCGCGGGTCGCGTCGCAGCGCCGCCCTGAAGTCCGGCGCGAGCCGTCCGGTGGCACCCGTTTCCCGCAGGTTTCGCACCCCGCTTCCGGGGCTGCCGGGGCCGTGGTCGGTGCGCACTTCCCATATGTCGTCGCTGACCAGGTGGTGGAAGGGGTAGGCGGGCGTCGTCTTGTTCGGTGGGCCGTACTCGGTCAGAAGCCGTTGCAGGTCCTGCTCCACCATGCTGTAGCGCAGGCCGCCTTCCGCATCCTCCTGGAACCGGCCGAGGGCGTACAGGAGCAGCAGCGGCTTGTGCGGGGCGCGGGTTCCGCTCCGGGTCCACTGTCTCAGCTTCGCGGTCCGCTCCAGCCAGTCCATGACGGCTGATCGTAGACGGCTGCCCCTGACCTGCGGCGTCATCTCGGTCGTCTTGGGCCGGGCGGCACGAAGCTATCCCGTTCCGGCTGGGACCGGCCGAGAGTGGGCGATCCGGAGGCGCCGTCGCGCGCGGCATCAGAAGTATTCCTCGGTCCTGCCAAGTGCCCTTCTACGCTGGAAGATGAGGCATCTGGCCGGCAGTAGCGTCGACTGGCTTTGCTCACGAGTTTGAGCAGCGTTTGTGCACCAGCTCGGGAGGCGCTGAAACCGGATCGAAGTCGAACATCGGCCACGGCGACTGGGGTACGGCGGAGGGGACATGCGAGGGCCGATCGGGGCACCGGCCGGTCCGGACGGCCCTGGGCGGTTCGCTACGCCCGGAGAGACACTGAAGGCAAGAGGCCCCGTGTCTGTCCAGGTCGGGCGGATGCGAAGGGAAGGTCCAGAGGGTGAGGATCATGAGCAGCAGGAACAGGCGCACCGCCGCCGCACTGGCTGCCCTCGCGCTGGCAGGCGCGCTGGCCACCGGATGCCTGGCAGGCAACAGCAACACATGGAGTGGGACCTCCCTCAACGTGGCCACCGCGCAGCCGAGCCCCTCCGACAGCGACTGCTGGGGTCCGACATCGGGCGACGACTGGGACAACTGGGACTCATGGGGCCCCGGTATGGGCCCGGGCATGATGGGCCGCGATGACTGCTCGTGGGGCCCCGGCATGATGGGCGGGCACTACTGGCAGCGCGGCGACGGAACCCCGGTGAAGACCCTCGACCAGGCGCGCCGGCACGCCGACGCCTTCGCTCACCGGCTCGGCCTGCGCGTCGGCGAGGTCATGCAGTTCTCGAAGAATTTCTACGCCGAACTGGAGACCCCCTCCGGGAAGCTGGCCACCGAGATCCTCGTCGACCCGGCCGACGGTGACACCGGGATCGAGTACGGCCCGGCGATGATGTGGAACACCGACTACGGCATGCACCCTCGCGGTCAGACACGGACCCGGCTCTCTCCCGACGAGGCCCAACACCGCGCTCGGCAGTGGCTGCGTGACCGGGGCAGCGACCTGACCGCTGACAAACCCGATGCGTTCCCGGGCTACTACACGCTCCACACCGTACGCTTTGGGAAGATCAACGGCATGCTCTCGGTCAACGCTTCCACAGGCGCCGTGTGGTATCACACCTGGCACGGCACCTACATCGCCACCAGCGAGCACTGACAGATGCCGCGTCCCAGGCCCGACGCCCGTTTCTCCACCGACGAGCGATGATCTTCGCCAGAAGACCAGCGCGGCACCTAATGCCGGATCATCGCTGAGGTGCTGTCGTCCAGAGGTCACCGTCATGGCGCATCCGAACAGTGGTCTCCACCGGTGCCGCCCGAAGGCGTGAACATATGCTGTCCGCTCTCGTGAACAAAGCCGGCCGACCGACGCCCGTCGACCTTTCGGTGACTGTGTCACCCCAGATGGAGTCCTCGGCAGTGTGGTGTCCTCAGGAGCGGGAACCCGGGATGAATGCGGCGGGTGTCTGTGCGTCCCAGGCCATGACGTCCCGCGGTTCGGCACAGAGCCGTGGGTGCCGTGTTCCCGTGGTCCGTCGGTGGAGCACGGGAACCGGCTCCGGTGTGCGCGGCTGCTGCCGGGCTCAGGTCGGCTCAAAGAGCCCGCGGGCATGAGCCGGGGGCGGACTTCGGTCGGGGTGGCAAGGACACACTCCAGTGATCGTCGCAACACGGCGGCTGTAGCGGACATACTGGGAGAGAGCGTGAGATCGCGGGCCGGCGGGAGTGGCCGTGCACCTAGTCGCTCAGGAAGAGGGCGGCGGTCTCGGGCCTCAAGAAAAGGGGCGACGCTTGCGCACCACTGAGTCGATTGGTGCGGAAAGATTTGCTGCAGAAGTGAGGATGAGTGCTCGGCTGGGGTTTCCCAGCCGAGCGTTTTGCGTGGGCGGCTGTGCTGCCCGACCGCGACCCTCCCCTGCGGTCCTGGCTCCGGATTCCTGACGGGGCAGCGGTGACGCTCCGGCCCTTGGCCGGACTGCTCCTGGTCTTTCCGGCCAGGGCCCGCACGGAGCGGACGCACGAGCGCAGCTCCGTGTGACCTCGGAGGCGTTCAGCTCCTGCCCTGGCATGGTCGCCCCCTCCGCTCTGCGGCAGTGACAGACCAGGACGCCCACCAGGTCACCGAGTGCTCGGCCGGACACCTGCCGGTCACCGCCCTGTTTCCCGGCGAGGCTGTCCGTCGGCTGCCGACACCGGTCGGCGTCCCGCGGGACGTCAACGGTCCGTACGCCGTCGTCGCGTCGCAGGAGCCGTACCAGGAGGCGACGTCACCGCAGCCGGGGCAGCGCTCTCGTCCTCTGCACGGACGGGTCGGTCGAGAGCCCCGGCACCGGCATCGACAACCAGATCGACGGACTCGCCTGCACTCTCGGCCTTGTGCTGAAAGGATCTCCTTGGTATGACAAGCCCTCAACCGGGCTGTTGACCGGCTGGTGAAGGACCTCCTCCCCGACGCGGTCGCCCATGACGACGATGTGACGTTGCTCCTCATCGCCGTGCCCCAGCCGGCCGACGGACGCGGAGGAGCGGTGCCCGGCAGCGGCTGAACCAGACGATCATGCCCGGAGCAGCTGTGTCCGGCTGTGCGGCCGCCTACGCCGCGCTCGCGGTGTCGGTGGCGAGGGCAGGCAGTGACTGCTCCGTCCAGATGGTCTTGCCGTGGGCCGTGTAGCGGGCACCCCAGCGCTGTGCGAGCTGGGCCACCAGGAACAGGCCGCGCCCGCCTTCGTCGGTGTGCCGAGCGCGCCGCATGTGGGGGGATGTGTTGCTGGCGTCGGACACCTCGCAGATGAGGGTTCGGTCGTGGATCAGGCGGAGGCTGATGGGTCCGCGAGCATGTCTCATCGCGTTGGTGACCAGTTCGCTGACGATCAGCTCTGTCGTGAACGCGAGATCGTCCAAGTCCCATTGGGCCAGTTGGCCCAGCGCGCTGCGTCGGGCCTCCGGCACCGCCGAGGGGGTGGAGGGGATGTCCCAGGAGGCCACCCGGTCACTGCCCAGGACGCGGGTGCGCACCACGAGGAAGGCGACGTCGTCGCGCGGGGGGTCGGCCAGCAGCGTGCGGACCACCGTGTCGCAGATCTCTTCGAGCGGCCGGTCGGGGTGGGCCAGTGCGAAGGAGAGCCGTTCGAGACCGGCGTCCACGTCATGGTCGGCTGCTTCGAGCAGGCCGTTGGTGAAAAAGGCGATGACGGTGCCTTCCTCCACGTCTATCTCGGCCGACTCGAACGGAAGGCCCCCCAGCCCGAGCGGTGGGCCGGCGGGCACGTCGAGGAATCCGGCGGGCTCCCTCAGGTGGGCGATGCTCGGGCTGGGGTGCCCGGCGCGGGCCGCACACAGCTTGCGGGACACCGGGTCGTAGACGGCGTACAGACACGTCGCACCGGTGATCGCCGGGTCTCTGTTCGTTGCCTCGGCCTCGTCGGCCAGGCGGAGGACGAGGTCGTCGACGTGGGTGAGCAGTTCGTCGGGCGGCAGGTCCAGATCGGCGAGGGTCTGTACGGCCGCACGCAGTCGACCCATGCTGGCGGCCGCGTGGATGCCGTGCCCCACGACATCGCCGACCACCAGGGCGACCCGGGCGCCGGAGAGGGGGATGACGTCGAACCAGTCCCCGCCGACCCCGGCGTCGGCCGGAAGGTACCGGTAGCCGATCTCGACCGCGCTGTGGTGAGGCAGCGCCGGGGGCAGCAGGCTGGTCTGAAGGGCGAGTGCCGCGCTGTGCTCGCGGGCGAAGCGTCTGGCGTTGTCGACACAGAGGGCTGCCTGGGCGGCCAGCTCCTCGACGAGGAGGACGTCGTCCTCGTCGAACGGATCCGGATTCTCCCAGCGCAGCAGGGTGACCACCCCTGCGGTCACACCCCGCGCCCGCAAGGGGACAACGAGGTGGGAGTGCACGCCTATACGGAGGAACGTCTCCCGGCGTAGGGGGTCCTGTCGGAGCCAGCGTGTCGAGGGCGTGACGGCCGCGTCCCAGGCCGGACTGCCGGTGGCCAAGGCCCGGCTTTGCGGTGACTGCGCCTGGTAGTGCGTGGGTGCGTCGATCGCGACGACCACCTCGGGGTGGTCCGCGCGGACCGAGAGATGGGCGGCCCGATACAGCCCGCCGTGCTCCCTCTGGGCCGCCGCGGTCCGGGCGTCGTCGAGGAGGTCCACTGCTGCGAAATCGGCGACCCGGGGCACCAGGATCTCGGTCAGTTCGGCGACGGTACGCCCGAGGTCCAGGGTGGTGCCGATGTGCTCGCTCGCCTCGTTCACCAGGAGCAGCCGCTCACGCCCCCGATCCTTTTCGGGAAAGTCGACGGCGGTCTGGCACACCCCCAGCACGGCACCGGTCCCGCTGCGCAGCGGGAAGGACGAGCGGAGCCTGAGGCGTTCCCGACCCGAGTGATGGGACGTACCGGATGGGACGGCCGCTCGATCGACGCAGAGCTTGGTCACCCCCGTTGTCAGTGCCTGCCTGCTCTGCCCCTCCATGGCCTGGAGCACTTCGCCGGCACCGAGGGGCGCGGGCGGGTCGCCGTTGCCCTCGGCCGGCAGCCCCTCCATTCCCGCGAGCACGTCATTGACCCACAGACGGCGCAGGTTGGCGTCGAGCACGGCGATGCCTATCGGTGACCGGGTGAGCAGGCCCCGAAGTACTGCCTGGCTCAATTCCCACCTGCCAAGTCCGGCGACGTCGCACAGACCGGCCAGGTAACCGCCTCCATCGCCCGACGCCGCAAGCGTACGGATCCCCAACACGAGCTCCACACGGTGACCGGAGTGGTGACGCACACAGACGCGCCCCTGCCAGCGGCCGCCCACAGGGCGCACTCGCGTCAGGGCGTCGGCCACGGACTCGCTGTCCAGCAGGGATGCCGCGGCATGCCCGAGTACATCGGTCGGCGCGTAGCCCAGAAGATCCTGTGCTTCCGGGCTCCAGTACTCGATCAGGCCATTCGTGTCGACGAGAATCAGCGCGGTGGTCATGAGGTCGAACGGATCCGTTGCCCGGTCGATGTCAGGCACACCCAGAACAGCCATGTCAGCCCCATCCACAGACGGGCCCCTCTCACCAGGCTCTCACACCCACGGGGTGCCACGCCGCCGGTGACGTGCTCGCTAGTCCCCGGCTCGGAGGGCGGTGATGGTCGCCGGCCATGCGGTCACGCCTGCGGGGTTCCAGCTGAGGCGGTTCACGTGCTTTGCGTGGTGATGGGCGCTATCGTCGGTTGGATCGGGACTACCGGTCGGCCAGTGACCGCCCTGGCACTACTGGCCACGGAACGTACTGTGGTGCACGCCTGGGGGCGTTCATGTCAGCCACGGACACGGGAGCACAGCCGGGGCAGGCGGCGCGGCGCCTCCTGGACCACATCGTGGTCGACGCCGTACAGCAGACAGGCGCCCATGCCGCGGGGCTGTGGGTGCTTCCGCCCGGTGAGGACGTGCTGGTCCTGGAGAGCGTCGTCGGTATGCCACCGGAGTTCTCCAGGCCCTGGCACCGAGTGCGCCTCACCTACTCGCTCCCCGTCACCGACGCGGTCGCCGCACGCGCGCTGGTGGAGGTGAACACACAGCAGGAGTTGTGCCGCCGCTACCCGCGGGCGGCTCTGGTCCTGCCGTACAGCTTCGCCCTGGCCGCGGCCCCGCTGATCGACGACGGTGAGGTGCTGGGCGCGCTGCTGTTGGTGTGGCCGGGGTCTCGGCAGAGACCTCTCAGCCCGCCCGTGCGGGACCGCCTGCGCGAGGCGTGCGTGCTCCTGGCCTCCACCCTGCACTGTGCCCACAGGGCAAACGGCTTCACACTCTCGGCCGAGCCGCGCGCCCTGCACTCCCTGACCCCGGCCGCCGCAGCCGACGAGGACGGGACCGCCGCTGCGGTGGTGCGGCGTCTCCCCGAGGGATATCTCGCGTTGGACCTGCACGGCCACATCGCCTTCGTCACCGCCACCGCGGCCGAGTTGCTCGGGTGCGCTCCCTCCGAACTGACGGGAAGCCTGCCGTGGGAGTCGGTGCGCTGGCTCGACGACCCCGTGTACGAGGACCGCTACCGCACCGCGGTGATCAGCCGGCAGGCCACCGAGTTCACGGCACGCCGTCCCGACGGCCGGTGGTTCGGCTTCCACCTGTATCCCGACGACACCGGCATCACGGTCCGCGTGGTCCCCAGGGAGCCACCCGGGACGCGTTCGCGACGGGTCACCGTGCCCGGTGCTGCCGCATCCACCAGGGTCGGCTTCCTGTACCACCTGATGCACCTGGCCGGCGCGCTGACCGAGGCCATCAGCGTGCAGGACGTGGTCCGGCTCGTCGCGGACACCGTCCTGCCCGCTTTCGAGGCCCAGGGCATGGTCATGCTCGTCGCCGACGGCGGCCGGCTGCGCGTCGTGGGCCACCGCGGCTACCCGGTCGCGACGATGGAGTATTTCGACGGCACCCCCCTCACCTCGCCGACTCCGGGTGTGAGGGCACTCACCAAGGGGGAGACAGGCTTCTTCGAAAGCCGCGAGGAACTCGAAGCGGCCTACCCCGCGCGTGTGGGCAGAGCCGACGGCATGGCCGCCTGGGCCTTCCTCCCGCTGATCGCCTCCGGCCGGCCCGTGGGCACTTGCGTCCTGGCCTACGACCGCCCCCACCCCTTCACCGCCGAGGAACGCGCCAGCCTCACCTCGCTCAGCGGCCTCATCGCCCAGGCACTCGACCGAAGCCGCGTGTACGACGCGGAACACGCGCTGGCCCAGAGCCTGCAGCGGGGCCTTGTTCGGTGTCTTCACCGATCACCGGCACTACGCCGACCTGGTCAAGGCGATGCACAGTATCCGTCCTGGAGCGTGAAGGCGATCCCGCCCCCAACGGGGTGGGAGCCGTCCGGCGGTTGCGTCTGCCGGGCGCCACCGTCCGGGAGCAGGTGACCGAGTATCACCGACCCGGCCACTACGCCTACCGCATGCTGTCCGGAGCCCCCCTGCGTCACTACACCGCGACCGTCAGCTTCACCCCGGTCGCGGAGCGGCGCACCGAGGTGGTCTACACGGTGGACGTGGAGCCCAGGGTGCGCCTGCTCCGGCCGGTCGTCGACCGGGTCGTCAGGAAGTCCCTCGCCGGCTTCACGGATGCCGCGGTCGCCAGGGCGGAGGCGCTCACGGCCTCGTCCACGCCCGGCACTCGCCCCTCTGAACAGGGCTGACTCCCAACCGCCTCATGTCGATCCATGCTGCTGTCAGCCCGACTCCACACCAGGGCCGGCAGACCGATACACCGCCGCTGCATCGGTGGTCGGTTGGAGTACGGTCTCGGCCAGTGCGTCTTCACGCAGCGCGATCGGATATCCCGGCTGGCTCACCATGCCGGCGAAGGCTCTGCGGCTGGGGTACGAGACGATCGCGACCGCATCCCATCCCTGCACGGAGTCGCCGACGAGCGGTGTGCTCCCCAGGCCGTAGTAAACGATCTGCACACCGGCGGCTTCGGCGAAAGGTTGAGCGGCCCGTAGATAGTCGGCGTACTTTTCGGCACCGCCCTCTTTGAAACGGAGCAGATTGAGCATCACGACGGGCGCTTCTGGATCCTCCGCTACGAAACGCTCGATCTCCTCGACGCTCGGATCAACGTTCACAGCCGGTCTCCTCTCGCTCGCGTTCCATTGGATCGCGGGCTCAAAGGTGCTGCAACGGCGCTCCATGAGCACAGTGTGGAGGCGTGTCGTTGCCGCTCAGGTCGAAGTCGGCACAGGTCAGGAACAGGTAATTGAACCTGCCGAGCAGGAAGGTAAGGACGCCGACGATGACGGTGACGCCCACTGCTCCCAAACGGTGCAGCCAAGGGAGTTCGTCGTAGTCGGGGAGCAGGATCTTCGACAACAGCCAGGACAGCATCGGGGCGCCCAGCACAGTGAGAGCCGCTTCGACGTGGTGGAGGTAGGAGGGGAGGTGCGGTCCCGGGGTGAGGACGGCCGGGAGGATCCACACGGAGGGCAGCGCCAGAGCCAGCCAGCCCCCCCAAGGGCACCACATCCCTTCTGCGCAGGGCCACCCCCGAGAGAAGTGCGGCGGTGGTCACGGCCCAGAGAGCGAGCAGGGCGTCGAAGAAGACGGCCTTGTACGCACCCAGGGGGAACGCGGGCCACCAGATGACGAGAGTTCCACCGGTCGACGCGGCTGCTACGGCGCGCAGGGTCGGGTCCGGCTCGGGCAGGCTGTGCTTCGGCTTCGCGCCGGAATCGGGTCGTGGTCCAGCGGCCATGTCAAAGCAGTACCAGAACGGCGATCATGGCCAGACCGGTGACGACGGTGACCGTCATGACCGTGCTCGCCTGTGCCGCGGCGAACGTCCCTGCCTCCAGTTGCCGGCCGACGGACCGGTACCGCGTGGTGCCGTAGAAGCTGACCAGCAGGCCGCTGAAGACGAGGATCGCCCCCGAGGCCACGGCGTGGGCGCCCCGGTGAGGGGCGAATTTGGCGATGGCCACACCGAGACCCGCCACAGCGATGCCGGTACGCAACCACGCCAGGTAGGTCCGCTCATTGGCGAGGTGGTCCCGTGCGCGGCTGCCGGTATTCGGCGTGGCCCCACGTGGCGCGTTTCCGTCCATGCACTCTCCTGCCTGTCGACCGCTCTCAGCCTGCCGGGGCCACGCCCTGCAGGCGCGCCCTGCCGTCCGGACGGGTGAAGTGGGGAGACTCTCCTGTTGGGGGCCTCCGGCTGGGCGTAGCCGAGCGGTTCTCCGATGGCCGGTGCCCTGCTCACTGGCTAGCATGAGAAGGAAGTGGTAAAGCGCCAGCCGGCGGAAGGGCTCCGCCCCTCGCAGAACAGCGTTCGGTCGTTGGTGCGCAACTCGAATTGACGAGTGTCGAGTCATCGGTCTTGCAAGGCAATTCTCCTGCGGCAGCGATCGTGGTCGTGTAAAGACCGTGCTCGTCGTGCACCTTCTTCGACGCCGTGACTGATACCCCATGGGGGGCGCTCAAATCTCGCGCTTCCCAGAGGTACGCGCGCGCGGTGGCATGTGCCGTACGGCGAAGGCCGGGGCGGATGGAGGATCAGGCAGATGGCGGCGAAAGAGTACAGGCCAGGAACCGCTTTTCCCGGGGTGATCGGCCGCACGGCGGACGAGTCGATGCCTGCATGGCCCCAGCCGGTGCGGGCCGTTCCAGGCTCCCCGAACGTGCTGTTCATCGCGCTCGACGACACCGGTTTCGGACAACTCGGCTGCTACGGCGGTCCGATGGCGACGCCGAACATGGACTCGTTGGCCGCGAACGGGCTGTTGTACAGCAACATGCACACGACCGCCCTGTGCTCTCCGTCGCGTTCATGCATCATCACCGGGCGGAATCACCATGCCAACGCCATGGCGCTGGTGACGGAGTTCTCGACCGGATATCCGGGGTACAACGGCCGTATCCCGTTCGAGAACGGGTTCATCTCCGAGATCCTCGTGGAGCAGGGATTCAACACCTACGCGATCGGCAAGTGGCATCTGGTTCCCTCGGAGTACGAATCCGCCGCCGGCCCGTACGACCGATGGCCGCTGGGCCGCGGTTTCGAGCGGTTCTACGGCTTCCTCGGCGGCGACACCAGTCAGTGGCACCCGGACCTGGTCTACGACAACCACCAGGTCGAGCCTCCCGCCTCCCCGGAAGAGGGCTACCACCTGACACCGGACCTGGTGGACAAGGCCGTCACGTTCATCGCCGACGCCAAGCAGGTCGCCCCGGACAAGCCGTTCTTCCTGTACTTCTGCACCGGAGCCACGCACGCACCGCACCATGTGCCCAAGGAGTGGGCCGACCGCTGCCGGGGCCAGTTCGGCGACGGCTGGGACGCCTACCGCGAGGCCGCCTTCGCCCGGCAGAAGCAGCTCGGAGTCGCGCCGCCCGACGCCCGGCTCTCCCGGCACGACCCGGACGTACCGGAGTGGGACTCCCTGTCCCCCGATGCCCGCCGTCTCGCCGCCCGGATGATGGAGGTCTACGCCGGATTCCTGAGCCACACCGACCACCACATCGGCCGGCTGCTGGACTTCCTCAAGGAGACCGGCGAGTTCGACAACACCCTGATCATGCTGGTGTCCGACAACGGCGCCAGCGCCGAGGGAGGTGTCACCGGAACGACGAACGAGTCGCAGTTCTTCAACAACGCACCCGAATCGCTCGAAGACAGCCTCAGGTCCATCGACGAGATCGGCGGACCGAACACCTTCAACCACTACCCGTGGGGCTGGACCTGGGCGGGAAACACCCCCTTCCGCAGGTGGAAGCGCGAGACCTACCGCGGCGGCGCCAGCGACCCGTTCCTCGTCCACTGGCCGCAGGGCATCAAGGCCCGCGGCGAGGTCCGCACCCAGTACGCCCACATCATCGACATGGTCCCCACCGTGCTCGACGTGCTCGGCATCGAACCCCCGGCCACGATCAAGGGCGTGCCGCAGTCCCCGATTCACGGTGTCAGCTTCGCCCACACCTTCGACAACCCCTCCGCGCCCACCCTGCACCACACGCAGTACTTCGAGATGATGGGCCACCGCGCCATCGACCACGACGGCTGGCGAGCGGTCTGCCCCTGGCCCGGCCCCTCCTTCGCCGAGGCCGGCAAGCCCTTCGGCACTCCCATCACCTCGGAGACACTCGGCAAGCTCGACGCCGAGCGCTGGGAGCTCTACCACATCGACGAGGACTTCGCCGAAACCAGCGATCTGGCGGCCGAGAACCGGAGCAAGCTCGTCGAGATGGTCTCCCTGTGGTACGTGGAGGCCGGAAAGTACGGCGTCCTGCCCATCGACGGCAGCGGTGTACAGCGACTGATGCAGGAGCGCCCGCAGATCTTCGCCGAGCGCACCAGCTGTACGTTCCGGCCCGGCACCGAGACCCTGCCGGCCGCGGTCGCGCCCCACGTGCTCAACCGGCCGTTCGCCATCACGGCGGACGCCGAGATCCCGGCGGACGGTGCCGAAGGCGTGTTCCTCTGCCAGGGCACCAACGTCGGCGGTTTCACCTTCTACATGAAGGACCGCAGGCTGCACTACGTCCACAACTACCTGCGGCGCGGCCTGTACGGCGTCTCCTCCTCCGAGGAGGTCCCCGAGGGGCGCCACGAACTGCGCTTCGAGTTCGAACCGACCGGAAAGGCCGACGTCCCGAACGGCAAGGGCGTCCCCGGCCGCGCCCAGCTGTACATCGACCGTCGTCCGGTCGGCGAGGCGGACATCCCGGTCACCACGGCGATCATGTTCAATCCCGGCGGCATGACCTGCGGCGCGAATCCGGGCTCCGCCGTCGCACCCGACTACAAGCCGCCCTTCCGGTTCACCGGTGTGCTGCACACCGTGACCGTCGACCTGTCCGGCGATCTCATCACCGATGCCGAGAGTGAGCTGCGGATGCACCTGTCCCGCCAGTAGGTCGATCACGGCCCGCGTCCAGCGGTTTCCGCAGGTCGTGGTCCGGTGGTCGGCCGATGTCCGGGCCGCGACCGCGGCGTTCGGCACCCCAGGCGTTCAGGACTGGCTCGGCCGGCTTCCACCAGGCATCGGACACCGGATCGCTGGGGTGCCGACGGCGTTCAGGCGCGATCCCGAGCTACCCACCCACGACCCGGCGGGCCCGGGCGCATACACCGGTGCCTGAAGCGAAGGGCGCCCAACACGGCGTCGTGGGATGAAATGGGAGCAGCCGGAACAAGACGTCCTTCTAGGCCATTCGGTCCCGCGTCGGTGTACGGAGTGAAGGCACCCGGAACACTCCGGGTGGCAGTACCCAGTGGCGATCCCTGGGTGCTCACTGGTTGCAGCGACGGAGGACGAGCATGGAATGTCGGATGGTTGCGTTCGCCGTGGTGAGCGTGCCGGCCACCGCAGCCGATCGAAGAACCGACCGGCCCGTCATGCCCATGGGGACCCCATGAGCCGCCGGCGTCGGCGCGGCACAGTGCTTGCAGCGCCATTGGTCACCCTCTCGGTCTGCCTCCTGGGGCTGTCGGGCCCACGCGCGTTCGCGGACGTCCGCCGTCACGCGGCGATCCCCACGAACGGCTGTATCGCCACGCCTGCCGAGTACAAGGCCGCGTGGGACGCGCGGCGGGTCCGGTGCGTGTCACCCTCCCTGTTCGCCACCACCCACGCCCGTGGCGACACGTCCCTCTACCCCAGTGGCTTCTGGTACGCGTGGGCCGGCTCCAACACCAACCTGGAGCGGTACCTGGAGCTGCGCAGGCGGTACGGCGACCAGCCGCCGAAGGTAGGCATCGGGATCCTGTCGTACGTCGGGTACCCCGGGCTGGACACCTGGTCCACCCCGACGAACCTCGCCGTCTACAGGCTTCCGCCGGGCGTCCGAGCGCTGGTGCCGAGTTTCGAGACCTGGTTCCGCCTGCTCGACGAGCAGTTCGGCGACACACCGGCATACCCTCTCAAAGCCCAGCGGGACCTCGTCGTCGCCTACTCCCGGCTCCGCAGGGATGAGGACGTTGTGGGGGCGTTCCAGAAGGTGACCGGCTGCCGGCGCGACAAGTTGCTTCAGGGAGAGGCTCCTTCAGCAGCCATCGGCTGCAACCGCTCCTTCCTCGGCGCCCTGGCGGCCGCAGGTCCGTCCCCCTACGACCAAGGCACCTCCAAGAAGTGCTTCGCGAACTACCAGTCGCGCTACCGCGGTCCCAGGGATGCCGCCGCACTGCGGGGCGCGCTGTACCAGTGTCAGGACGCGGGTTTCCTCAACACCGGAGTCGGGCTCGGTTACAACACGTACGCGAACCCGTTCGTGTGCAAGCCTGTCAGCCGCCAGTCCGTACTGGAGAGGTACACCGGCAGGGAGTTCATCGTCCCGAACACACCCTTCGCCACTCTCCCGAAGCACGTCGACATCCCCTTGGACCTCGGTGTGCCTTCACGGCGCGGGTTTCTGCACACCGGTTACTGCTGAGGGGCGAGCGCCGCACAGAAGAAAAAAATGGTCTCGAATTGGGGTCCCAGGCTGCCGCCCACCCACCCTGAGTGAGATCGCAACCGGAGGTAATTCATGAATGACCACAAGAACGCTGACAGGCTGCCTCGGCGTCAATTCGTCACTCTGTCCGGCACTGTTGGCGTGGCGGCGCTCCTGGCCGGCGCAGGAGTGGGCAGGGGTACGGCCGCGGCAGCCCACCCTGCGCATAGCGCGCCTTCGACCGACCCATGCCCCGGCACCTCGCCTCCCGGTGCAGCCCCCTGCCCCCCTCCTCAGCTTGAGTCTCTATGCGGTAACCCCAACTCCAGCGATCCGCTGTGGCGGGACGTCCAGAATTGCGTTCAGCACCCGCAGGAAGCTCAATGCTTGCATGTAACCTCAAACTACGTCGTGCTCCACGGCAAGCCCGAGAATTCGCATAACTTCCTCCTGTCTCCCACTTGCCGCATCAAGGGCATCGAATGTCCGTTTCTGGAGAGTCCTCAGGCGGTCAATTACTGGCACGACGCGTGGATTAATGCAATGCCAGGAGGGGGTGTCCATATGAAAGCCGACTTCGTTGGATTGGGGATCAACTCGCAGGCCGCACGACAGTTCAATCAGATGCACATTCACATGGCCGAGGTGGAGGAAAACACGCAGAAACAGCTTCAAGATCTCGAAAAGGCGCAGGATATCGCGACCGACCCCAGGGGGTGGTCGCAACATCAGGTACCTGTCACAGGCTTCAAAGGGAGGCGGACGTACCGAGCACTCTTGCGTCGTGGTTTGGATGAGAATCTCTTCGCCCTATTGGATCAGTATGTGGTGAATCCACCCCAGACGGACGTGATGGCACAGCAGACCCTGATCGTTGTGCCGAAGAAGGTGAATAACGCGTATACCGGTGATTTTTATGTCCTGAACAGTGACAAGTCACTTCACGACGGTACGGACACGTGCGATGAATTGCTCGTGTACGCATGACTGCGCCCGGCCCGCGAAAGGTCTGTACCTCGGGAGGCTGTTGAGCTGGTCGGATACACCTTCTTCCTGCTGGCGGGCGAAGTAGGCATATGCGGCGTTCCAGTGTGGTCCCTTTCAGCAGCCCTCCGGGCCCCAGTGCATCTGGATCTCCAGCCACTGACTCTCCTGCCGCCAGGCGTCCAGCACGGACACCAGACGCCGGCTGAGTCCGGTGGCGGTCAGCGACCACCAGGGGCAAGCCGCCAGGAACTGGGTCAGCACCATGATTCGCTCGTCCTGGCGAGCGACCCTCTCCGATCCGGAAACCCAGTGCGGATCGAGGGCAGCCAAGGCGCGGCGGCTGATCATCTCGGGTGTCAGCGCTCGCCATGCGTAGGGGGCAAGCGCCTGCGACACGGCGCCCACGCGCGCGTCATCAGCGGCAACGAGTCGCAACATCTGCAGACGCCCTCCATGGCAGCTCTCGACGGGCATCTCCATCGTGGGCTGAGCCACCGGATCCGCGACAGGTCCGTCCATAAGTGTGGGATATGTCGCATGACAGTCATATACCGCACGTGGGCAATGCGGCGGCGTCTACGAGGACCGGTCGTACTGTCTACGTCGGACCCGGACGCCCGATGACACATCCTGGGCCCGGGGGCATGGTCTTCTTCGTCACCAACGTCGATACCGTGGCCCTGGACAATACCGGCACCGTGACCACCGGCCGGATGACCCTCCGGGAGGTGTGCGCCGCCGGGAGGCATGACGATCGCGGTGGCGCGGACGATGCGCATGCCCTTGGCGAATGGAGGGGTGGATCTGGCCGATGCGTTCGATGGCTGCGAAGTGCTCTTCCACGATCCGTGCGGACGTTGCGCCGCAGACTCTGCTTAACTGAAAGCGAGTTCACGGAAGGCGTTGCGGACATCGGCCAGCGGTTCCCGGTCCCGGGTGTAGTACAGCTTGTTGGTAAGGAGCACTGCCCACCGGCCCCTGGTGGGTGAAATCCACATGCCCGTGCCGGTGAAGCCGTAGTGGACCCAGATGTTCTGCTCGGTGGTGCTGCCAGGTGCAGGGTGCCAGAACAGGCCACGAGCGGGCTGCAGCTTGCCCGTCTGGAGGCTCAGGGAACGGCTGGTCCATGCGGTGCCGAATCCGACAGGGGCCAGAGAGGTGGAAGCGTCGAGCATGTAGCGCAGGAAGGCGGCGAGGTCGTCGAGGATCGTGAAGACGCCGGCGATGCCGCAGACGCCGCCCAGGAGACGTGCGGAGAAGTCGTGGGCGGTGCCCTTGAGGTGGGTGTCGGTGTCCTGATCGAGTTCGGTGGGGGCGCAGAGGGCTGCTGTCTCGTGGGGCAGCGGGCCGAAGCGCGTGCAGTGCATGCCCAGCGGCTGCCAGGTGCGTTCCCTCGCGAGCTGGTCGAGTCGCTTACCGGAGAGATGTTCGGCGAGGTAGCCGAGGATGAGGGCGGCCCGGTCGGTGTACTCGACCGCTTCGCCGGGTGGCCGGTGAAGTTGTTCGTGCAGTACGCCTCGGCGGATGTCGTCCGGGTTGGTGCCGTAGAGGTTCTTCAGCTGGGCTCGCAGTGGGACGCCGGCCGTGTGGGTCAGCAACTGTTGGGCGGTTACGGCGCTGAGTGGATGGCCGGTGACCTCGGGCCAGAAGGTGCCGAGTGGCTGGTCGAGGTCGAGAGTGCCGTCCTCCCACAGGGCGCCGATGGATGACCACACGGCGAGGATCTTGGTGAGGCTGGCGGCGTCGAAGACGGTGTCGGAGCGCATCGGCACGTCCGGCTCGTCGGGATCGAGGACGCCGGTGGTGCCTTGGGCGTGGACGCCGGTGGCGTCGCCGACGGCCCACACGGCTCCGGGGTACACCTTGTCGCGGACGCCTTCGTCCAGCAGTGCTTCGATGCGGTCGCTGTCGTACGTCATGGTCTCCCTCTTCGCCGGGGCATCCCGGCGGTCAGAGTAGTGAGATTCGCCGGCCTGGCCGGGTAGTGACGTGTCGGACCGGCCGGAAAACGGTTCAGGTGAGCTGGCAGCCGAGATCGGTGAGGGCCCGTGCGGTCGCCGAGAGGGGGTAGCGCGCCGCGTTGGCGTAACCCGCCTGCCGCAGGGCGGCCAGGATGCTGGGGGAGGTGCGCAGACGGTCGAGGTCGCGGGCCAGAGCGGCGGAGCGAGTGAAGTCGGAGGCCATACCCGAGGCGGCGAGGGCTTCGCTGAGTCCGGGTACGGGCTGGTAGAGGACGGGCAGTCCGCAGGCTTGGGCCTCCAGGGCGACCAGGCCCATGGCCTCCAGGGTGGTGGACGGCACCACCAGCACGTCGTGCTCGGTGAAGGCTTTCCACAGTTGTGGGCGGCGGAGCCAGCCGAGGTATCGGACGCGCACGCCGGCTCGTTGCAGTAGTGGGGCCAGCACCAGGAACTGGGAGCGCGGCGCGGCGATGCTCAGCTCGACGCCCTGCACGGGAGCGAGGCTCTTGATCAGTGCTTCGCCGCCTTTCTCGGCGGTCAGGCGTCCTGCGTAGAGCAGGCGCAGATGACTGGGCCCGGTGCGGCTCGGCCGTCGTGGTGGCGCGGTGAGCAGGTGGTCGGGAACGCCCCAGGGGATGTGTGTGATCTTGCGGCGTTCGACCTGGGGGGCGAGTTTGATGAGGCGGTCGGCCATCGCGCCGGTGGGCACCACGATGGCGTCCGCCGCCTTGGCGGTTTCACGCAGCACCTGGAGTTGGTCCCGGTGGGCTTCGGCGAAGAGCAGGTCGGTGCCGTGGACCAGCGCGATGCGGGGAGGCAGGGGCAGTGCTCGGATCAGGGCTGGGGTGGCACCGAAGGTGAGGTGCTGTAGATGCAGCACGCCGACTTGCGCCGGGTCGACAGCGGCGGCGAGGGCCTTGCGCAGCGCTTGGACGTAGCGAGCGAATGCGATGCCTTCCAGGCACTTGCCGGTGACGGGCAGCAGACTGAGTCCGGCCGGGAGCCGGGGGCGGGTGCCAGGTGGTGTGAGCATGAAGGCACGGGCCGGGATGAGGGGTTGCTGGCCGGTGTAGAGGTCGAGGAAGAGTTCGACACTGCCGCCGGGACTTCCGGCGGGGAGGTCCAGGAAGGTGGCGGCCATCGGGCCAGTGGCTGAGCGGGTGTTCATCGCACTCCTCCGTCGATCTCTTCGTAGAGGCGTGAGATGCCGATGCCGTCTGTCGACGCGTATTTGGCGGACTGCTGCTGGTAGCTGGCCGGCGTGCCGAAGGTGGTGAGGAAGACGAGCTTGCCGAAGGTCATGCCCGGATACACGCGCACCGGTCGGGTGGCGCGGATCTCCAGTGTCCAGCGGATCGCATGGCCCTGGTGTCCGAGCGGAGCCGACACGTGGACCCAGATGCCCAGGGAGCCGGTGGTGCGGTCGCCGTTCAGCAGCTGCGCGTACGTCTCCGAACCGGTCCGCTCCAGGGTGATGCCGAGGTAGAGCAGGCCAGGGCGCAGCACGAAGCCAGCGTCGGGGATGGACTGCTCGGTGTAGGCGGTGGGGGTTGCGGCGTCGAGGTCGCCGTCGCAGACGCGGATGGTGGCGCCCAGCCGCCAGTCGTAGGCGTTGGGGGAGATGCGGCTGGGCTCGTACGGCTCGATGGTGATCTCGTCGGCCTGGACGGCGGCGGCGATGGCGGGACCGGTGAGGATCACGAGGCCACCACCTGGAGTCGGGCGAGGTCTCGCCAGTAGGCGGAGGGCTGCGGTCCTGTGGCGGCCTGGTATTTGCCGCGGTAGAGGTCCACGGCGCCGGTGGAGACGAAGAACATGATCTGCCCGATTTTCATGCCGGCGTACACGCGCAGCGGTCGGATCGGGGTGAGCATGAGCGTCCACTGGCCGTGGAAGCCGATGTCGCCGATGGGGGCGGTGATCTCGACGAACAGGCCGAGGCGGCCGACGGAGGAGCGGCCGAACAGCAGCGGCACGAAGGCGTCGGAGCCGACCTCTTCTAGGGTGTGGCCGAGGTAGAGCTCGCCTGGCTGGAGGACGTGCCCGTCTGGGCCGATGGTGGTTTCCCGGGTGGGGTTGGGCCGGTGGGCGTCCAAGACGGGGTCTGTGTAGGTGATCAGGGTGGGGCCCAGACGCACGTTGTAGCTGTTGGGGTTCACCTGGTCGGCGGCGAACGGGGCGATGCGCAGGCGGTCGTCGTGAGCGGCAGCGGTGATCTCCGGGCCGGTGAGGATCACTACCTACCTCCTTCGGCGGTGTCGGGAGCGGTGAGGACGTGTTGGACGGCCTGGTCCAGACGCAGGCCGGCCTCGTGCGTGCGCTCGCCGAGGTAGGTGTCGGCGAGGTAGTCGGTGGTCAGCACGGTGGTGACGGCATCCGGCAAGGGATCGGGTGCGGTGACGAGCGGGCCGGTCTGGGTGGTGAGCTGTGACAGCCAGCCGGGGAGGTCGCTTCGTGCTGGATCCGGCACGTGGGCGTGCACCAGCTGGTTGCCGAACGGCTCGATGGAGAGCAGGTCGCCCTGGGTGAGGTTGCTGCCGAGGGATACGGCGCGTAGTGCCGTCTCGTTGAGGATGACCGCGTCTGCGCCGAGCCCCGTACACAGGCGGGCGGTGAGGTCCAGGAGCAGGTTGCGCCGGTCGAGGGGCTGGTGGCGGTAGGCCGGACTGATCGGACCGAGGACGTCGGCCAGCTGTCGCTTGACGTCTGCGATGCGGGAGCGCAGGCCCGCAAGCTCCGTGGGAACGACGCTCGGGGCCCGGTCGGGGAAGGAGGTGGTGCCCGCACCCCATCCCGCACCCAGGGGCATGGCGATCGCATAGCCGCCGGCGAGCTCCCGGCCCTTGACGACCAGGGTGCCGTCGACTCGGACCGGACCGTACTGATCGCTGTGGCAGTGCCCTGCGAAGACCACGTCGAGGAAGGGACAGGCCGCCGCGAGTTTCCGATCCTCTTCGAAGCCGGAGTGGCTGAGCAGGACCCAGCTGTCCACCTCGTGGTGGTGGGCGAGAGTCACCTCGCGCAGGGCCTGGAGAGGATCGGTGACGCAGTGGCCGGCTCGCTGGGCGCCCGGGATCGAGCGGAAGGCTTGCCGGCCGATCACAGCGGTTACGCCGACGCGCCGTCCATCGATGTCGGCGATGTACAGGCGGCGGAAGAGAGCGTCGCCGGTGTTGGCATCGACGGCGTTGGCGCAGACAGTGCGCCGGTGAAGGTCGGGTTCGAAGTGGTGGGGCCAGCCGTGGTTGCCAGGGGCCAGCACGTCGTACAGCCCGAGCAGGATCTCCCGCTCGATCGTGCCGCGAGCGAGGCGGTAATACCCGCTGCCTTCGAAGAAGTCGCCGCAGTCCACGATGAGCGAGGTCGGGCGCAGCGCGTGGAGGTGGGTTAGAAACGGTGCGGCGTTGCCGAAGGCGGAGTGGACGTCCGTCGTGGCGACGATCTGGCGCAGGTTCCGGCCGTCGGTGGTCATGGGGTGACCTCGCAAATGTCGGCCCCCAGGGCGCGCAGCTTGCCGGACAGGTCGGCGTGGCCGCGGCGCAGCTGGTCGAGGCCGCCGATGGTGGTGACGCCTCGGGCCGTCAGGCCGACGACCATGAGAGCGGACCCGGTGCGGATGTCGGTGGCTTCAACGCCCGCGCCCGTCAGCTGCTGGGGCCCGGTCAGGCGGCATTCGGTGGGGGAGATCTCATCGATCCGGGCGCCCAGGCGGGTCAGCTGCGGCAGCAGGTTGCCGTGGCGGCCGGGATTGATGGCGTCGGCGAACAGGTGCGTGCCGGGCAGTCCGAGGGCGAGTGCCATGAGCGGTGGTTCGAAGTCGGCGTCCAAGCCGGCCGGGCTCAGAGAGGCGATGGCCCGCAGGTGACGACCAGTGGGGACTGCCTCATGCGCGCAGACAGTAAGGCCACCCGGCTCCGCGTCTGCGGGGATGCCGAGCTGATGAAGGGCAGCCACGAACGGGCCTATGTCCTTGCCCTGCACGCCGTCGATACGGGCAGTACCGCGCGTCGCGGCGATCGCGCAGGCCAGCGTGGCTGCCTCGATCTTGTCTCCGGGCACCGTCCAGGCAACGGGGGCAGCCGGCGACGAGGAGGGCGGCGAGAGAATGAGTACATGCTCGCCGGCCCGCGTCTCCCAGCCCACCGAACTCAGGGCGTCGAGCACGCTCAGGACTTCGGGCGAGAGATTGGGCTGACCCAGCCGTAAAGGCCGGCCGGTTGTGAGGGCGCGCAATGTCGCGGCCACGGTCGCACCGCGAGAGCGGAACGGCAGTGCGATGGAGACGGTGCCGGTCTGTGAGGTGTGGGCCTCGATGCCGTAACCGAAGCTGCTCTGCCGGCTCCGGTCGCCGAACGCCTCGTACACCTTGAAGTGCAGCTCCATCCCGCGCGCACCGATCCGGCAGCCATCCGGCCAAGGCAGCCGCGCCTGGCCGTAACGCGCGAGCAGGGCGGGGACGAGGTAGTACGAGGCTCGGATCTGGGCTGCCTGCGCCAGATCGGGCAGCCCCCGAGATGCTTCCGTTGGCAGGACCACGTAAGTGGTCGGTTCGCCGGCGGGCTGCGCGGCATGCCAGCCCGCCTGTTGCAGCAGAGTGAGCATGATCTGGACGTCGGTGCTGTGCGGGACGTTGCTCAGCCTGAGCGGGCGACCGAGGGCCGCCGCGGTGGCCAGGAGCGGCAGAGCGGCGTTCTTGGAGCCGTCGACGCTCACGGTGCCGGCGAGCGGCGGCCCAGGGCGTACTGCGATCACCTCGGCGGCCACGCCGGGGGCGTGGGTGGTCGTCATCATCAATTCCTCTGGAGGGGAAGGAAACAGGCGATTTCGTGGCTGGGTTTGCTGGTCAGGTCGATCTCGGCCCAGCAGCACTTGCCATTTCCCGTCGGCTCGGTGTGGTACCGGTCGGCGAGAGCGGCGACGAGGAACAGGCCCCGGCCGCCCTCGCTGTCCGCGTCGGGCAGAGCCGGCTGGGGCAGCACCGGGCTCGTGTCGCAGACCTCGATCCGCAGGACGGCCTCGTCGAGACAGACCGCGAGTGAGACGGATCCGGTGCCGGCGTACTGGACCGCGTTGGTGACGAGCTCACTGACCAGCAGTTCGGCCGCGTGCACCACCTCGGTGCCCAGTCCCGCGTCCCAGCCCGCTATCGCGTCCACGACCTGGTGCCGGGCCTCGCTTGCTGCGGCGGGCGTCGCGGGTAGGGAGAGAGCGAGCTGGTGCGCTTCCATGAGCGGCCTCCCGGTGTTGGTGCGGCCACACCAAGCAACCAGCCCGTCGCGGTGAGTGGTGAGCCCTGACGCTGGCGCTGCATGGCTTATGCAGGAGCTGCATCACGGCCAACTACGCCTGTCCTATGCTCGATTGAGCAGGCAGGATCAGCGACGGCGGAGGGAGCCGTGGCAGATGGCCGACGCGCATGGGGAAGCGAGACGGATCGGAGAACGGATCCGTCGGGCGAGGGTGTTACAGCGGCGTTCACAGCACGACGTGGCCGCAGCGCTCGGGTATCACCAGTCCAAGGTGAGCCGTCTGGAGAGCGGTCGCGGCACGGAGGACATCCGCGTACTACGCGCCATCGCGCAGGAACTGAACATCCCGCCTCATGAGTTGGGCCTCGCCCCATCTCAGGACGTCTCCGCCGCCGATCAAGAAGCTGATGACATGCACCGCCGCACCTTCCTTGCCGCGAGCATCGCAGCGCTCGCCACTCAGGCCGGGCACTCCGCTTCGCACACCGCCCTCGTCCAGTCGCTTCTGCCCGGCCCCGGCCACGCGGGCACCGGTGGCCCACAGGACGCGGCCGTCCTGTATGAACGAGTCGGTTCGGCGCTCAGGCTCTTCCACACCTGCCACTACACAGAGCTGGAGCGCACCATCCCGAGCCTGATCGGTGATCTGCGATTGGCCGCCAGCGAGGCGAACGACAGGGATACGGTGTCCGGGCTCCTGGCCACGGCGTACCAGACGGCGACGAGCCTGCTGCTCAAGCAGCACGACCAGGGCAACGCATGGCTCGCCGTCGGCCGGGCGATGGCAGAAGCCGAACGCTCAGGCGACCCGGTGGTCCTCGCCTCCAGCGTCCGAGTCCAGGCCCACGTCCTGGTCCGCGAGAAGCACGCCACAGAGGCCGTCACCCTGGTCCGGCACACCGCCGACCAGCTCACCGGCTCCTACGACCGGCGTTCACCGAAGTACCTCGCCGCCGTAGGACTGCTGCTCCTGCGCGGTGTGACCGCAGCCAGCAGTCGCGGTGACCGCGCAACCACCAAGGAATTCCTCACCGAGGCGAAAGAAGTCTCCCGGTACGTCACCCTGGACCGGCCCGACGCCTGGGCCACCTTCAGCCCGACCAACGTCGCCCTGCACGAGCTGAGCGCCCTGGTGGCCTTCGGCGACGCCGGCCTCGCTCTACAGGCGGCCCGACCCCTCATGCGCCGACACATCCCCGTCCCCGAACGCCGCGCCGCCCTATGGGTCGAGGCGGCCCGCGCCTACAGTCAGCAGGGCCGCCTCGCGGACGGCTACCAGGCCCTGAGGATCGCCGAGACCTGCGCCGCCCAGGACATCCGCCGCCCCGACGTCCGCCACCTGGTCGCGGATATGGCAGCCCGCGACCGCCGACGTACTCTGCCGGAACTGCACCACTTCAGCCGCCAACTGGGAGTTTCCGCGTGACCGAACCGACCGCCCCGGACAAGAAGCCCTTCCTCTACGTCGTCGTGTGCGCGAGCGGCGTCGCCCACGACGTCGGCAAACTGATCACCGCGGCCCAGGAGGCGAACTGGGACGTCGGTGTCGTCGCCACACCGCAGGGACTCGGCTTCATCGACGCCAAGGCGGTCGAGGCGCAGACCGGCTACCCGATCCGTTCCGCCTGGCGTGCACCGGGAGACCCGCGTCCGCTACCACCCGCGGACGCGATCGCCGTCGCCCCGGCCACCTTCAACACGATCAACAAGTGGGCCGCCGGCATCTCCGACACCCTCGCCCTCGGCATCCTGTGCGAGGCGTACGGCATGGGCATCCCGACCGTGGCCCTGCCCTACCTGAACTCCGCCCAGGCCGCCCACCCCGCCTACCGGCAGAGCCTGGACCGGCTCCGGGAGATGGGGGTCCTGATCGGCTCCTGCGAACCGCACCGGCCGAGGGCCGGCGGCGCCGCGGAACGCTTCCGGTGGGAGGAAGCACTCGAATTGCTGGAGCATCTGGTCTGCGCGGTGCGGTGACACCGTCATCCGCCCGACCGGAATACGGGGACTGAGCCAGTACGCGAACGGGACGATGGCCGGGTGGTTCGGCCGAAGGGAGAGTCGGGATGCGAGGCCGCTCTCTTCAGGCCGTCGACGCCTCTTCGACCTCCCCCTGCTTCGGCGAGCGGGCAGCTCGTCCGGGTGCCACTCGACCTTGGTCGGCGACCGGATCGGCTGACTCATCCCCATGCCTATGAGACGTTGATACTGCTCGCCGGGGACCAGGGTGTTGTGGGCCAGGTGGGCTGAGCGGCCGGGTCCCTGGGTGAGTCCTCTTCCTCCTCGCTGCCGTCCGGCCAACGGCCGAACGGACCGATAGGCCGCTCAGGCGTAGCACCGAGCATCCCTGGTCCCTTCGTGCGGTGCTGCATCGGAATCACGTGTCGTCCCCTTCGTGTCGGCCTGCGCTGACGGCGGCGACAAGGAGCCATCCGTCCAGCCCTTGGTTTGTTCAACGATGGTGTGTCCCTCTTCGGCAGCGGTGGCCTTCAGGAACTGGAGTGTGGGGAGTGTGATCAGATGGTGGGGGTGCCGGGCGGCCCGTCATGCAGGTGGACGCGAGCGGGTTACACCGTGTCAGGCCGAAGTCATCACCACTGAAGGCGTCGGAAAACGTCCAGCCCACCGCCACTCTCGAATGCCGACGGTGTGGAACTCATGCCTTCCTCACGGATCGGCTACGTGCGCACGGGCCCCAGAACCAAACCGGCGGAGCTCACCGACCTTTCCCAAGCAGCGGTCCAGCCAGAAATACCTATGACCTGTACGTCGGACGAGGCCGGGAAGAAACACCGGCTACAGGTCACGGGTGGTCAGGGCAGGCGGGCACCATCGCCAGGCGAGCAGCCCCGATCAATCAGGCACAGTAACCGCACCAGTCGAAGCGGGCCGCGTCACCACGGCGGGGCGCATACATCACCCGGTCGCCGACGCCGTGTTGCCCCCGCCCGGTGGCCAGCGCAGCCCCAGCGCCGACTTCGTCATGTGTCCAGCCGGTGATGTCGAGCAGCATGCCATCCAGCGGCCCGCCGACCAGTTCGACGTAGCACCGGCCTGGCTGCGGGCCCGGGTTTGCACGGTCGGCGCCGTAGACCCGGCGGCGCAGCATCCGCTTATCGCATGCGGAAGCCGCCTCTCGCCGCATGAAGAGGGCCGTAGCGACCCCTGTGGCCAGACCAGCAGCTGCCCAAGGCAAGCCGACAAAGCCGCCGCCAACCGCCCACACTGCCAGCAGCAGCGCACAGGCCACGTACACACGCCATGGGAGCCCGGACATCATGCCCAGCAGTATGCCTACAGCGCCCGCACATCGCCTGCCAGGAGGAACAAGTGCAAGATCACACCAAGCGGAATCTTGTAAGTCCGATGTGCGCAGTAATCGAATGCGACCAGCGACCGCGTGATCAGGGCGCCGGTCTTGTGGTTTCGCCAGATGGCTGCGGCCATGGCGAGGACCTGCTGAGCGACGCGGACGGTGGCGTCCTCGAAGAGATGTCCGCGCAGGCCCGGACCGACCGGCAATCAGGTCCAGCTCGGCATAGAGCATGGCCCGGAGCACCTCGCGCCCGTCCGGCTTCCGATTCGCTAGCACCCACAGGACCGGCATCCCGTTCGGAGTGTGGATTAGGTAGAGACGCTGGGTGGCGCAAAGCCGACTGCCCCGGTTGCCGTCCGTGTCACCGGCTTGAGTGTCAGCGCTCTGCTCCATCTCGCCCACCAGGCCGATGCCGTCTCTGCCCCCGTGTTGAGACCCACACCGCCGCCGGTCACCACGGCAGCGCCCTTGCCTTGTCGTCCGCCAGAGGTCAGTGGGCCACTGGCAGGACGGCCTGGACGGATTTGCCGTAAGGGTGAGCCTCGATGGTGACGTCGACGGCTAGCTCCTGGACGAGGTACCAGCCGAACCCGCCTGGCTCGAAGGCGTTGGTGCGCTGAAGGCGTGGCGGATCTGTGCTGGCATCGGAGACGGTGACCGTGACGCTGCCGGGCCCGGCGCTGAGCCGGAACCCGGTGACGCCGCCGGCGTGCCGCTCGGCGTTCGTCACCAGCTCGGACACCACGAGGAGCACCGCTTCGGCTTCCGCGTCATTCGACGGACCCACCGAGGCCAGGAAAGTGCGGGTGACATCACGCGCCTGGGCTGCCGTGCGTATGTACGTTTCGGCGGTGGCGGGGTCTTTGTCCTCCTCGGGTGGTTGCGCCATCACTTTCTCCAGTGTCTGACTGTCTCGGGTCAGTCTTGTGCCCGGAATGTGGTTGATCATCCGCGTTCCGCGCCGCTGCGACCAGCTCAAGGATCGGCGAGGGCAAGGGCTTCTCTTCCTGTTGACAGCTCCTCGGGCGAAAGGCCGTCAGTGCCGGACTTAACGGGGCCGAGCAGGTGCCGCAGGGCCGCGTGGCGACGGGCTCGGTGAGGTTTGGCCGGGCTGTGCCGACTGTACTGACGCGCTCGTGCGTGTTTGGGCGGCTCGCGCTCGGGCGCTGGGGGCCTGCCGCGCGGCGAGGCGTTGGATGCGCCAGGTGAGGGTGCTGGCGGTGGAGCGGGCGTCGTCCAGGGTGCGCTGCCGTGCGGTGTGCTGGAGGAGATGGCCGGGGTTGTGGCCGGCGTTTTCGGCTTCGGTCAGGGCGGTGGCCAGTGCCGGCCAGGCGGGGTCGTTGAGGATCTCCTGGGCGTGGTCGGGCAGGATCGCGAGAATGCGCTGGGTGTGTCGTTCTATGGTGCGGGCCGGTGGCCGGCGCTGGGCCAGGGTGGCCAGCGGCTCGGCAGCAGCCTGTTGGTAGGCGGCCTGGAGATGGACCAGGGCCTGTTGGGCGGCGGCGACCTGCTGGTCGTGCCGACGGGCCTGGTGCCAGCGGGCTGCGGCGATGACGACGAGGACGGCGATGTCGAGGAACATCGCCAGTCCGGAGCCGCTGCCGGTGAGCGGTGTGGTGTGCAGAGTGCGGACGGCGCTGCGGAGGGCGCGGGCGTGGTCCTGCTGGGCGCGGATGCGGGAGCGGGTGGCGCGTTCGAACGCGGTGGCGGCCTGCTGCAGTTGGGGCCGCAAGTGGCTGGGGGCGAGCAGCGGCAGGATGTCGATGGCTTCGCCGAGGGTCGCGATGTGGGCCTGGGCGGCTGTGTCGTCGCCGTGGTCGAGGTGGTGGGGGATGCGCTCGGCCGCGGCGGTGGCCTGGTGCCAGGGGTTGGGCCTGGGCCGGCTGCCCGGCTCGGTGACGGGCGCGACGTCGATGACGGTGAGGCGCTCCGCGATCTTGGGGAAGGACAGGTCGGGGGCGAGTTTGGCGCCGGAGAACCAGATCGGCTCGCCGGTGGAGTTGGTGTCGCCTTCCACGGCGACCTTGTATCCGCGTACATCGCCGGAGGGGAAGTGCTGGACGTCGACGAGGACGCCGTCGACGTCGTCGAGCAGGTGGAGGAATTCCTCTGGGCTGGTGGCGATGGAGACCAGCTGGCGGACGGTGGTGCGCAGGCGTTCGCGGGAGGTCTTGGTCTTGCCGGTGCGGCGGGCCTTCTCCGTCTCGGCGCGGGTGGGGCGCTGGGCGGCGGTGCGGTCGCCGCGCACCACCTGCTTCAGGCCGTATTCCTTCTCGATGGCCGCGAGTTCCTTGTCCGCGGTCAGGTAGTCGTTCCAGTGGCGGGCGGTGCGCAGGTCGCCTCGGACCTTGGTGGCGGCGATGTGGATGTGGTCGTCCGCGTGGCGTACGGCGACCCACCGGCACCCGTCGGGATCGCCTTGTGGCGCGATGCCGGTGGCCGCCACAATCCGGTGGGCGATGTCGGCCCACTCGGCGTCGGTGAGGTGCCGGTCGCCGGGCGCGGCACGTACCGAGCAGTGCCACACGTGCCGCTCGGGCGCCCGGCCCAGTCGGCGGGCTTGCTTGACCCGCAGGTCGAGGTCGGCCACGAGGCGCTTCTTTGTGGCGTCGGAGTCGTTGGCGCGGCCGGGGTCGGGGGCGAAACCGTCCCAGGACGCGACCAGGTGCGGGTCGGTGTGGTCCTTCGCCTTCTTCGTGTCGAACAGATACCGGATCAGGCCGGCGGTGCTCTTGCCGCTGCCGATCTTGGCGATCACCGGGCCGCCTTCGCGGAGACGGCGCGGTTCATCGTCTGCGCGATGTCGCCGATCGCGGCGCGGACGGCGTCCAGGGTGTGCTCGGTCTGGGCGAGGACGGTGGTGTCCACAGGGTACGGATCGCCTCCGGCGTTGAGGCGGTGGGCGATCTGGTTGACGTTGTTGCCGATACGGGCGACCTCGGCCCGCAGGGCGTCGAGCTTGTCGAGGCAGTCATCGAGCTGGGTGCGCTGCCCGGCCAGGCCCATGGTGAGGTCACCGTCGAGGTAGGCCATGATCACGGCGCCGACGAGGTGGGCGGCGGCGATGCCCAGCTTGCGGGCGCGGGTGAGGATCCGGGTCTTCTCGTCGATGCTGTAGCGGACGTCGACACGCTCTTTGCGCTGGACGCTCTCGCGGGTACGACGGCGGGCGATACGACGCAGGGTGACTTCGTCGGCAGACGCGGCGGGGGACTGCTCGGCTGCGCCGACGGGCGTTTCCTCCTCGGGCACCCCCTGGTACCCGCGGTCCTCCGCCACCTCCGGGGCGGACGTGTCCGCGTTGGACCGGCCCTTGGACGGTCCAACGTCATACCTTGCTGCGCTGGTGGCGGTGGTCGTCATCTGCTCCCGGCCGGTGGTGAGTTCAGGGTGCGGGTCGTGCATTAAGGGTTCTCCGTGCAGTGTTGAGGGAGGAGGCCGTGTCGCCTAGTGGGCCACTCGTCCCCGCTCTGGGCTGTGCAGGAACGAGCGGGGCGGGCCCATTGGGGTGGGGCAGTGACCCTCAGCGCGCGCCGACGGGGACCGTGTCGGGCTCGGCCTGCTGCTGGCGGGCCGCCTGGTCGAGTTCGGCCTGCACCCGGTCCTTGAGCTGCGTGAGACGGTCCTTACCGATGCGGTACTCAGCGGCCCGGACGGCCGCCTCGATGTTGCGGCGTGAGGCACGGTTCCCGCGCCCCAGCGGTGCGGTGCGGGCGATGGCGAGCAGTGCGCCGAAGGTGGCGTCGCGTTCGTGGCCCACTTCTTTGGTGAGCGGCTTCGGGGCGTGCGGCACCTTG
Source organism: Streptomyces sp. NBC_00557 (assembly GCF_036345995.1). Taxonomy (NCBI): domain Bacteria; kingdom Bacillati; phylum Actinomycetota; class Actinomycetes; order Kitasatosporales; family Streptomycetaceae; genus Streptomyces; species Streptomyces sp. NBC_00557. Next base: position 3,511,986 of record NZ_CP107796.1, on the reverse strand, counting down.
ACGGCTGCCTCCGCCACGTCTGGGCACTCGGCCACATCGGGCAAGCTCTGCGCCTTCTTCGGCAGGACTGCGACGCCCTCCGAGCGGGCAGGCGACTCGGTGCTGTGTGTGCCGTTGTGGCTGTGGCCGAGGGTGTTGTGGCTTGTCGTGGAGGCGGCCTCTTGGCCATGGTGCGTGGGGTGGCGGCGGATGACGAGGTCGAGGTGGACGGCGCCGGCCAGGGCGAGCGGGGCGATGGCGGACAGGGCGCCGACGGTGAAGTCGTCCAGGTAGAGGCCGGCAGTGTGTGCCTGCTGATTGAGACGGACGGCGTGCAGGGCGTTCGCCCAGATGCTGGTGACGGTGGCGAGGCCGACCAGCGCCCAGACGTACAGGCGAGACCGCCAGGGCGCGGTGCGGAGGATGAGCAGGGCGGCGACGCCGATGGCGATGAACCCGTCGATCACGAGGGGGAACGCGTAGGTGAGGACTCCGCGGATGTGGATGGCGACGGCCATCTGCCGCAGGGCGTCGTAGGAGAGGGCGAAGCCGATTGTGCCGACCAGGGCGACCCCGAGACGGATCGCTATGGTCAGTGCCGGCACGGGTGCTTGGGTGGTGCGTGAGGGCAAGCGTGTACTCCAGCGAGAGACGGGTGCCATCGGCATAAGCCGGGCTGCCGGTGGGGAGGGCACGGACTCGTCGCACCCGTCGCATGCCTGGTCAGGGCAGGTACGGGAGCTCGGCGTGATACGGGAGGACCCGTCACAGTTACCGGACCCGTCACGGGGGTGACCTGCGGTGCGACGTGTGCGACGGGTGTTTACGGGTGTACGGCCGACCCGTGACGTGTGGTCTCTTCACCGCCGGGTGGCTGCTCCTCGGGGCAGTAGCGGGCCCAGGCATCGGTGAACTGCGTGCGTGTGAATCCCCGGGCCTGCCGTCCGCCCTCGAAGCGGAGGACGGCTGCCTGGATGCCGAAGTCCTTCAGCAGGATCCCCAGGTAGCGCGGGGTCAGGCCCGTGCTGCGGTACTCCGCCCAGGGAGCCTCCTGGTCCTTGAGTAGCTCCTCCAGCAGGTCCCGCGTGCGCACGGTATCGGGATCGCCGTAGCACGCGAAGACACGGCGGATGTCCTTCAGCAGGCGCGTCTTCACGTTGGACTCGTCGTCCTGGCCGACCTCGGCGGCGCACATGGCCACGCACGCTTCACGCGCTCGCTCCGGCCATGAGTCACCTGCCAGTTCGGCGACGACCACCAGCGGTTCCCAGGTGTCGGCCGCCCGGTCCTGCACCGGCATCGGCGGCACCAGGTCGGCTGCGGTGTCCATCAGCGGGCGCAGCCAGGTAGTCAGCCGGTCACGCAGGGCGTGCAGGGCGGGGATGTCGCGGCGAGACCGGAACTGCTTCACTCGCTCCCCTTCCTTGCGGCGCTGCATGCGGATCACCACAGCCCGGTCCATGATCGTGTCCGGCAGGTCTCCGATGCCGGCGAGCGCGGCCATGGCGAAGGTGGGAAACGCCTGCGGCTTGTGTTCGGGGCCGGAGATGCGCAGGGCGGGCCGGTTGCGTTGGTGGCCAGCGTTGAGCAGGCCGCGCAGCTCCTCGTTCTTTTCGGCGGCTTTGATGCTGCCGAAGATGGTGTCGGCCTCGTCCACCAACAGGGTGGGCGGATCGTCTCCGATGGCGCGGAAGACCACCGCCGGGCTGGTGTTGACCGTGATCAGCGGCTCGCGCACCGTCTCTGTGAGCACGTCCAGCAGGCGCGACTTGCCGCACCGTTTCGCCGGTCCGACCACCGCGAGGCGCGGTGCGTGCTGGAGGGAGGGCTGGATGTGAGTGGCCGCCACCCACAGCGTTACAGCGGTCAGCGCCTCGCTGCTGGGAAGGATCACGTATCGCGCGATGGCTTCCCGCAGCTCGTCCAGCAGCTGTGCCCCTTCTCCTCTCTGCCCTGGCTCGTCGTCCTCGGGGGTGGACGCTTTCGCGGTGGGGTCCTGGCCCGGGGCGGCGACGGGCGGCCAGGTGGGTATCGAGGATGCGGCGGAGAAGGCGGGGGACGTAGTTTCGTCCATAGGCGTTCCTTCCCGGTGGGCCGGACGGGCAAGGCCCGGCCCACCGATTCGATCGTTCAAGGGCGATGGGGCGGGGACTCTGCGGCTCTCGGCGGTGGCTCGCCGAGAGCCGCTTCGCTGTCCCGACAGGGCGGCTTCAGGCCGTGAGGCCGTACGCGGACTGGGCGTTCACCCAGGCGTCCACCTCGGACCAGCGGTAGCGGAGATGGCGGCCGACCTTGTGCACCTTGGGGCCGATGCCCCGGTACTTCCACTGGTAGAGCGTTTTCACCGGCACCCCGAGGTAGGCGGCGACTTCCGCAGGGGTGGCCAGCGGGCCGCGCCGGGCAATGTCGGCGGAGGCAGGGGCGTTCGCGCTGTGGTGAGAGGTATTCGGCACAGGGCTCCTTTTCGGTCTTGGACAGCGTGCCTGGACAACACAGCCACACCGGCGGAGAAGAAGTCCAGCGTTGGTTCTAAAGCTCTCCACTAATTCCCTCGGCGTGGCTGGGAGGGGGGAATAACCGTAGAGGCGGATCGGCCGTTGACCAAAAAGTCGGCGGCTACGTCCTCGACCTTGGTCGCCCGAGGGGTCCCATCAGGGCCCGGGGCGTCGGTTGGTGCAGGCCGGAGCCTGACCGGGTGAGCGTTCAAGGGAGCTGACGCAAGCGGTGAGTGCATCATCGGATATCGACTCAAAACACCCAAAGTGCACGCGCGATGGCAAGTTAGCACAGCGGCCCTCGGAAATTGCCCGTCCGTGCCTCGTGAAAAGGCGAGATAAATGCCACGCCGCCCACGGGTACCCCGCAACGACTTCTGTAGAGTTTTAGAGTCAACTCTTGCCATAAAGGCCAGCTGCAAGTTACAGCTACCTGTCATGGCAACTCGACCCGTTGAAATAGGCCCCGCCGGCCTCCACGCCGCCCGCGCCATAGAGCGAATACGCATCGTGCGCGGCCTGACCCAGCACCAGCTGGCTGTCCGATGCACCGCGCTGGGCCGCCCGATGTCCAACACAGCCCTCAGCCGCACCGAGCGTGGCCACCGCCGCTGTGACGTCGACGACCTCGTCGCGATCGCCGCCGCTCTCGGCGTCTCGCCCGCAGTCCTGCTGCCTCTGGAGACCTCTCCGCTCCAGACCTCGGAGCACATCCGGGGGGCCCTTCTTGGCTGACGTGTACGACCGCTGGCACAAGTCCCACCCCAAGCCCACCGAGGTCGAATGCGGCGAACACAAGAGCCGTACGAGGCAGATGGTCCCCACCGCCGATCACGGTGTTGGCAAGCGTTGGCAGGTCCGCTACCGCGATCTGGACGGCCGCCAGCGCAAGGAGAACTTCGATACCAAGGCCGAGGCGGACAACCGGGCCGCCGAGGTCGACGTCGAGATCCGGCGCGGCTCCTACGTCGTACCAGCCGAGACGAAGCAGACGCTCGGCGCCTACGCGCAGAAGTGGCTGGACGCGAACTCCGTCGGTCCGACGACAGCCCTCCGCTACGAGGCGACGGTCCGCAACCACATCGTCGAGCACCTCGGGCGACGCGAGCTGCGTTCCCTCAACCAGCCCTCGGTCATCCAGGGCTGGATCCGCACGCTCCAGGACGCCGGCCTGGAGGCGTCGACGATCGAGGGCATCTTCGACATCCTCTCCAGCATCCTCGGCGCGGCCGTGGAGGATGGGCTGCTGCCGAAGAACCCCTGCAAGGCGAAGTCGGTCAAGCTGCCAACCGCGACCAAGAAGAAGGTCATACCTTGGCCGCTGGAGCGCGTCCGGGCAGTCCTCGCCGGCCTGCCCAAGCGCTTCCAGGCCGGTGGCAAGCTCGCCTTCGGCTGCGGCCTGCGGCAGGGCGAGGTATTCGGCTTCGCCGTCGAAGACATCGACTTCAAGGGCGGTTGGATCCACGTCAACCGCCAGGTGCGGCTCGTCGGCACGAAGCCCGTCTTCGCCCTGCCCAAGGGGAACAAGATCCGGTCCGTGCCTCTACCGGCCCAGCTTGCCGCGGCCCTCAAGGCCCACATGAAGGAGTTCCCGCCGGTCGAGGTCACCCTGCCGTGGACCAAGCCGGACGGTGAGCCGAAGACGTTCCGCCTCCTCTTCGTCGACGCGAAGGGGCGGGCCTACAACCGCAGCGTCTTCAACATGGGGGACTGGAAGCGCGCTCTGGCTGCCGCCGGCGTGATCCCTCCCCGCGAGCGCGGCGCGAGGTACCTCCAGGCGGCCCGGGAGGAGGGGATGCACGCCCTCCGGCACGCCTACGCCTCCGTGCTCCTGGACGCGGGGGAGAGCATCAAGGCGCTCTCGGAGTACCTCGGCCACTCGGACCCGGGCTTCACGCTGCGGACGTACACGCACCTGCTGCCGTCCAGCGAGACCCGCACCCGCAAGGCGATAGACGACGCCTTCACCGAAGCCCCGGCAGCAGAGGCTCAGGGCACATCAGTGCCTCCGAAGAAACCCATGTGCCCTCAATGTGCCCTGGCCGCCTGACGGCCTCCCTCGGGCACTAGCGAGGGCGGGGTCCGAAAACCCCACCTGAACCCTGCGAAACCCCAGGTCAGGGCCACACCAGGCAGTACGGCTGATGCCCAGCCTCATGCAGCCGGTGCGAGAAGTCCTGCCACTCGTGCAGCAGCTGGTACACGTTGAACGCGTCCCGCGGGCCGCCGCGGTCCGGGACCGTGGACCAGATGAAGGCCGCCGCGCCGACCGCTTCCTCGCCGATGCCGCGCAGGGGGTCGACGACGGTCGTGGGGAGTTTGACGACCGCGTAGTCGGGGTGCAGGACGACCAGTTCCAGGGGCGGGACCTTGTGCAGGGGGACGCCCTGGATGCCGGTCAGCACCATCGCCGCCATGGTCTCCGGCTTGATCTTGGTGAACATGCCGTTCATGCCCAGCTCGTCGCCGCCGAGTTCCTCGGGGCGCATCGAGATGGGGACCCTGGCCGCGGTCGCGCCGTCCGGCGCGCCGAAGTATTTGTACGTCACCCCCACCCGACCACCATTCCTGCTCCCCGCCCTCAGGCGGTCGGCCCGGTGGTCGAGCCGGCGGTCGGCCGGCCGGTCCAGCTGGCTCTCCAGCTGCCGGTCGGTCCGCCGGTCGTACCGCTCGGGCTCACCCGGTACACCCTGTGTATGACGTGCGTCGCTCTGCCGTGCCTCGGTCGTCTCCTCCGCCTCGCGCCGGTGCCTTCCCCGCCGGGCACGTCGAGGACCCAGGTCATCAGTCCCCTCGCCCAGTCCGCCACCGCGATGCATATCTCCACCCGACTGCTTTTCTAGGACGCGTGGCCCCCGCCGCGCAACCCGATCATCGTGTCAGTGACCTCCCCCACGGCCGCCCGCCGAAACGTGCGGTGGAACAACAGTCCACGGGTTTTCCCGGCCCCTGATCATTACGTGCGTTTGAGCTGTGTGTATCAGCTCTCAGTCTCGCAGATGGCGGATCGCGGCGCTGTGATCAGTCGCCCGGCCGGTGGCGCGGGGCGGCCCCGCCGTCCGCGGCTCGGGGCCGAGGCGGGCCGCGTTCGTGCGCGGCCGCGGCCTACCCTGAGGGGGTCACCACGCAACCGGAGTCCGAGAAGCCGGAGAAGCCGCACGTCATGAGTGCCCTGAGCGAAACGCCCTATCCCTACGATGCGCCCGCCTCCCAGGCGCTGTTCGACCGTGCCTGCGCCGTCACGCCCGGCGGTGTGAACTCCCCGGTGCGCGCCTTCCGCGCCGTCGGCGGCACGCCCCGCTTCATGGTGTCCGGCAAGGGCGCCTACCTCACGGACGCCGACGGGCGCGAGTACGTCGACCTCGTGTGCTCCTGGGGGCCGATGATCCTCGGGCACGCGCACCCCGAGGTCATCGCCGCCGTACAGGAGGCCGTCGCCCGCGGTACGTCCTTCGGCACGCCCGGCGAGGGCGAGGTCGCGCTCGCCGAGGAGATCGTCGCGCGGGTGGAGCCCGTGGAGCAGGTGCGGCTCGTCAGCAGCGGGACCGAGGCGACGATGAGCGCCATCCGGCTCGCCCGCGGGTTCACCGGCCGGTCCAAGGTGATCAAGTTCGCCGGGTGCTACCACGGGCACGTGGACGCCCTGCTCGCCGCCGCCGGTTCCGGGGTCGCCACCTTCGCGCTGCCGGACACGCCCGGCGTCACCGGTGCGCAGGCCGGCGACACGATCGTGCTGCCGTACAACGACCTGGAGGCCGTGCAGGAGGCCTTCCACCGGCACCCCGGCGAGATCGCGTGCGTGATCACGGAGGCCTCGCCCGGGAACATGGGTATCGTGCCGCCGGACCCCGGCTTCAACCAGGGGCTGAGGGACGCCTGCCACAAGAACGGCGCCCTCTACATCTCCGACGAGGTGATGACCGGCTTCCGTACCAGCCGCGCCGGCTGGTACGGGATCGACGGGGTCAAGCCCGATCTGATGACCTTCGGCAAGGTGATGGGGGGCGGGTTCCCCGCCGCCGCGTTCGGGGGGCGGGCCGACGTCATGGCCCACCTCGCCCCCGCCGGGCCCGTGTACCAGGCGGGCACCCTCTCCGGCAATCCCGTCGCCACCGCCGCCGGGCTCGCCCAGCTGCGGCTGCTGGACGACGCCGCCTACGAGAAGGTGGACGCGGTCTCCGCGCAGATCCAGGGCCTGGTCACCGAGGCGCTGAACAAGGAGGGCGTCCCGCACCGGCTGCAGAGCGCCTCCAACATGTTCTCGGTGTTCTTCACCGACCGGCGGGTGCGGAACTACGAGGACGCCAAGCGGCAGGAGTCGTTCCGCTTCACCGCGTTCTTCCACTCGCTGCTGTCGAACGGCGTCTACCTGCCGCCGTCGTCCTTCGAGTCCTGGTTCGTGTCCACGGCCCACGACGAGCGGGCCATCCAGAAGATCGCCGACGCCCTTCCGGCGGCGGCCCGGGCGGCTGCGGAGGCCACCGCGTGAGCATCCCCACCAACAGCGACAAGGACGTCACCGTCGTCCACCTCGTGCGGCACGGCGAGGTCGAGAACCCGACCGGGATCCTGTACGGGCGGCTGCCCGGCTACCACCTGTCCGAGCTGGGGCGGCGGATGGCCGACCGGGTCGCCGAGCACCTCGCCTCGCGGGACGTGGCGTACGTGTGCGCCTCGCCGCTGGAGCGGGCGCAGGAGACGGCCACTCCGATCGCCAAGGCGCACGGCCTGGACCTGGACACGGACGAACGGCTCATCGAGGCCGACAACGTCTTCCAGGGCAAGACCTTCGGCGTCGGCGACGGCGCGCTGCAGCGGCCCGGGAACTGGAAGCACCTGGTCAACCCGTTCCGGCCGTCCTGGGGCGAGCCGTACGTCGACCAGGTCGTGCGGATGATGGGCGCGCTGAACGCGGCCAAGGACAAGGCGCGCGGGCACGAGGCGGTGCTGGTGAGCCATCAGCTGCCGATCTGGATCGTGCGGTCCTATGTGGAGCGGCGGCGGTTGTGGCACGATCCGCGCAAGCGGCAGTGCACGCTGGCCTCGCTGACGTCCTTCACGTTCCTGGGCGACCGGATCGTGTCGGTCGGGTACAGCGAGCCGGCCATCGATCTGGTCCCGGCCCATCTGCGGGCCGGTGCCAAGCCGCAGAAGGGCCAGGGCACCGCTCAGGGCAAGGCCTTCGGCGCCTGAGGGTCGTTTTCTGACGGTCCGTTTGGCCGGGCTTGGATCGTTATTGCCGTAACTGTTGCGAAAAACATAAGAATTACCGGAACCTCTCCGATCGCTGTGCCCTCTCTGTGGGTGACCGACAGCAGGCGCGACGAATCGGGGATCTTCCATGCGCACCTCCCGCACCCTCTCCCGCAGGGGAATACTCGGCCTCGGCGCGGGCGCGGCGACCGCCGCGACCCTCGCCGGCTGCGGGAGTCAGAAGCCGTCCGGCGAGACCGGCGGCTCCGGCACGTCCGGCGGCGGCCGGTCCGGGAAGGGCGGCGGCGCGACCGCCGCGCCGCAGGGCCGGCTCATCGGGGACGGCTCCACGTCCTTCACCGGCAAGCAGCCGCACCAGCCGCCCGCGCCCGAGCCGCTGGAGCCCGGCCAGACCCCGCCGCAGTTCGTCGTCTTCTCCTGGGACGGCGCCGGCGAGGTCGGCAACGGGCTCTTCCCGCGCTTCCTGGACCTCGCCAAGGAGCACGGCGCGAGCATGACGTTCTTCCTCTCGGGGCTGTATCTGCTGCCCGAGTCGAAGAAGCGGATGTACCTGCCGCCGAACAACGCCCCCGGCGCCTCCGCCATCGGCTACCTCAGCGACCCGCACATCAGGTCCACACTGGAGAACCTCCGCCGCGCCTGGCTCGAAGGCCACGAGATCGGCACCCACTTCAACGGCCACTTCTGCGGCGACGCCCGCACCTCGGTGAAGTGGTGGACCCCGCGGCAGTGGCGCAGCGAGATCGACCAGGCCAAGTCCTTCGTGAAGAACTGGAAGACCAACACGGGCCTCCACGACCTGCCGCCCCTGCCGTTCGACTACGACAAGGAGCTGGTCGGCGGCCGTACGCCCTGTCTGCTCGGCCAGGACAACCTGCTGCCCACCGCCCGCGAGCTGGGCTGGCGCTACGACGCCTCCTCGCCGGGCGGCCTGCAGATGTGGCCGGCGAAGAAGCACGGGCTGTGGGACCTGCCGCTCCAGCAGGTGCCCTTCCCGGGCCGGAGGTTCCAGGTCCTCTCGATGGACTACAACATGATGTTCAACCAGTCGCAGTACTCGACGAAGGCGCCCGCCTACAACTACCCGGCCTGGCGCGAGCAGGCGGCCGGGGCGTACATCGCCGGATTCAAGCGGGCATACGAGACAAACCGGGCGCCCTTCTTCATCGGCAACCACTTCGAGCAGTGGAACGGCGGGATCTACATGGACGCCGTCGAGCAGGCCTTCAAGCACATCGCCCGGGAGAAGGAGAAGGGCGCCGACGTCCGGCTGGTCTCCTTCCGGCAGTTCTGCGACTGGATGGACGTGCAGAAGCCGGAGTTGCTGGCCAAGCTGCGCACGCTGGCCCCGGGTCAGGCCCCGGCCGGCGGCTGGAAGGCCTTCCTGGCGTAGACGGCGCCGGGCGGCTGCCGGAAATGTCCCGTGTAAATACGCCCTGAAATGCGGTTTTCCGCCCGGCAGGGGGGTGCCAGAGACCGCCGGAGGGGACATGCGAAACTTTTCACATGAGTACCCGTAGCCGCGCCGTCCTGCTCAGCGCCGTGGCCGCCGCCCTGGCCCTGACCCTGTCCGCGTGCAGCAAGGGCGGCACCTCGGGCGGCGGCGGCAACACCAACTTCGTCACCGGCAACAACGGCATCGCCACCGTTCCGGCGGGCAAGCGCGCCGCGGCCCCGGACCTGTCCGGCAGGACCATCGACGGCAAGACCCTGGACATCGCCGACTACAAGGGCCAGGTCGTCGTCATCAACGTGTGGGGCTCCTGGTGCGGCCCGTGCCGGGAGGAGGCGCAGTACTTCTCCAAGGTCTCCAAGCAGTACCAGGGCAAGGGCGTGCAGTTCGTCGGCATCAACACCCGGGACACCAGCACCACCCCCGCGGTCGCCTTCGAGAAGGAGCACGGGATCGCCTACCCGAGCCTGTACGACCCCACGGGCAAGCTGATGCTCCGCTTCAAGAAGGGCACCCTCAACCCGCAGCTGATCCCCTCCACGCTCGTCATCGACAAGCACGGAAGGGTCGCCGCGCGGGCCCTGGAGGCGCTCGACGACACCTCCCTGCTGAAGATGCTCAAGCCGGTCCTCGCGGAGAAGTGACGTGAGCGCCCTGGTGACGCTGGCCGTGACGGGCCAGAACGAGACGGTCCTCAACGGCGCCCTGCTGATCGCCCTGCCGGTCGCGCTGCTCGGCGGGCTCGTCTCCTTCTTCTCGCCCTGCGTCCTGCCCCTGGTCCCCGGCTACCTCTCCTACGTCACCGGAGTCGCCGGCACCGACCTGGCCGAGGCCCGGCGGGGCCGGATGGTCGGCGGGGCCGCCCTGTTCGTGCTCGGCTTCAGCGCCGTGTTCGTCTCCGGCGGAGCGCTGTTCGGCTTCTTCGGCTCCACCCTGCGCGAGTACCAGGGCACGCTGTCCAGGGTGCTCGGCGTGCTCATGATCGTCATGGGCGTCTTCTTCATGGGGCTGGTGCCCTGGCTCACCCAGCGCGAGTTCCGCTTCCACAAGAGGCCGGCCGCGGGTCTGATCGGCGCGCCCGTCCTCGGCGCGCTGTTCGGCATAGGCTGGACGCCCTGCATCGGCCCGACCCTCGCGTCCGTGAACCTCCTGTCCATGAACCAGTCGAGCGCCGGACGCGGCGCGGTGCTGATGATCGCCTACTGCGTGGGCCTCGGCGTGCCGTTCGTGCTCGCCGCGATCGCCTTCCGCAAGGTGCTCGGCGCCTTCGGCTGGGTCAAGCGCCACTACGTCTGGGTCATGCGCATCGGCGGCACGATGATGATCGTGACCGGCGTGCTGCTGCTGACCGGCGCCTGGGACAGTCTGGTGCAGCAGATGCAGACCTGGTCCGACGGCTTCACTGTGGGGATCTGATCGATGAGCACGACCGAAACCGACAACAGCCGGGAGCCCCGCGGCCAGGACCAGGAGGACCTCGGCGCCGCCGGCTCCCAGCTGTCCACCGCCCCGCGCGAGGAACCGGCCGCCGCACCCGGCCTCGGCGTCCTCGGCTGGGCCCGCTGGTTCTGGCGGCAGCTGACCTCGATGCGGGTGGCGCTGCTGCTGCTCCTGCTGCTCTCGCTCGCCGCGATCCCCGGCTCGCTCATCCCGCAGACCGGCGCCGACCTCAACAAGGTCGACGACTTCCGCAAGGCCCACAAGACGCTCGCGCCGGTCTACGACAAGCTCGGCCTGTTCCACGTCTACAGCTCGGTGTGGTTCTCCGCGATCTACATCCTGCTGTTCGTCTCCCTCATCGGCTGCATCGTCCCGCGCACCTGGCAGTTCGTCGGCCAGCTGCGCGGCCGGCCGCCGGGTGCGCCGAGGCGCCTGACCCGGCTGCCCGCCTACACGACCTGGCGTACGGCGGCCGAGCCCGAGCAGGTCCGTGAGGCCGCGCTCGCCCTGCTGAAGAAGCGCCGCTTCCGCGCCCACGTCGCCGGTGACGCCGTCGCCGCCGAGAAGGGCTATCTGCGCGAGGTGGGCAACCTGGTCTTCCACATCGCCCTGATCGTGCTGCTGGTCGCGTTCGCCTGGGGCCAGATGTACAAGTCGGACGGCACCAAGCTGGTGGTCGAGGGCGACGGGTTCTCCAACGCCCTGTCGCAGTACGACGACTTCAAGTCCGGCAGCCTGTTCCAGAACGACGACCTGGTGCCGTTCAGCTTCGACCTGAAGAAGTTCACCGGTACCTACGAGGTCAACGGCCCGAACCGGGGCACGCCGCGCACCTACCAGGCGAAGATCGACTACAGCCAGGGCGCGTACGGCAAGGAGAAGACGACCACCATCAAGGTCAACTCCCCGCTGCACATCGGCGACGCCAAGGTCTACCTCGTCAGCCACGGCTACGCGCCGGTCATCACCGTCCGCGACGGCAAGGGCAACGTCGTCTACCACGACGCCGTACCGCTGCTGCCGCTCGACGGAAACGTCACCTCCAACGGCGTGGTCAAGGTGATGGACGGCTACAAGAACGCCCAGGGCAAGTCCGAACAGCTCGGCTTCCAGGCCTTCTTCGTGCCGACCTTCGACCCCAGGAGCGGCACGATGCTCTCCCGGTTCCCCGCGCTGGTGAACCCGCTGCTCGCGGTGAACGCCTACCACGGCGACCTGGGCGTGAACTCCGGCATCCCGCAGAGCGTGTACCAGCTGGACAAGACGCACATGAAGGCGTTCAAGGACAGCAAGGGCCAGCTGCTGAAGAAGCTGCTCCAGCCCGGCGACACGCTCACCCTGCCGAACGGCGCCGGGTCCCTCACCTTCGAGAAGGACATCAAGCAGTGGGCCGGCTTCGAGATCGTCCAGGAGCCGGGCAGCGGCTGGGCGCTCGGCGGCGCCCTCGCCGCGATCTTCGGTCTGGCCGCGTCCCTGTTCATCCAGCGCCGCCGGGTGTGGGTGCGCGCGGTGCGCGGCGCCGACGGCGTGACGGTCGTGGAGATGGCCGGCCTCGGCCGCAGCGAGTCCGCCAAGGTGCCCGAGGAACTCGGCGACCTCGCCGGAATCCTCTACGACCAGGCGCCGGGGGCACCCGACCCCGACGACGAACCTTCCCCATCCCCCGACACCCCAGTCGCATCTGCCGAAGGGGCTGAGAAGTGACTCTCGCCGCCGCAACCAACGAACACCTGGCGAGCATCAGCAACACGCTGATCTACTCGTCGATGGCCGTCTACACCCTGGCCTTCTTCGCGTACATCGCCGAATGGCTCTTCGGCAGCCGCAGCAAGGTGGCCCGTACGGCCGCCGCGCTGACCGCCGGGACCGCCGCGAAGGCGAGCGGGCCGGCCGTCACCGTGAAGCAGGCCGGGGGCACCACCGTGCTGGAGCGGCCCAAGGTCGTGGTGCGGTCCGCATCCGGCGCCCGTGACGTGCCGGACGGTCCCGGCGCGCACGGCGGGGACGCGCAGGGCGACCTGTACGGACGCGTCGCCGTGTCCCTCACCGTGCTCGCCTTCCTGGTGGAGCTGGGCGGCGTCGTCGCCCGTGCGGCCTCCGTGCAGCGGGCGCCGTGGGGCAACATGTACGAGTTCAACATCACCTTCTCCACCGTCGCCGTCGGCGTGTACCTCGCGCTGCTGGCGCTGAAGAAGAACGTGCGCTGGCTCGGGCTGTTCCTGATCACCACGGTCCTGCTCGACCTCGGCCTCGCCGTCACCGTCCTGTACACGGCGAGCGACCAGCTCGTCCCGGCGCTGCACTCGTACTGGCTGTACATCCACGTCTCCACCGCGATCTTCTGCGGCGCGGTGTTCTACGTCGGCGCGGTCGCCACGATCCTGTACCTGTTCAAGGACGCCTACGAGACCAAGCTGCAGACCGGCGGCAAGCCGGGCGCCTTCGCCACCTCGGTGCTGGAGCGGCTGCCCGCCTCCGCCTCGCTGGACAAGTTCGCCTACCGGGTCAACGCGGCCGTCTTCCCGCTGTGGACGTTCACGATCATCGCGGGCGCGATCTGGGCCGGCGACGCCTGGGGCCGCTACTGGAACTGGGACCCCAAGGAGACCTGGTCCTTCATCACCTGGGTCGGCTACGCCTGCTACCTGCACGCCCGCGCCACGGCCGGCTGGAAGGGCCGCAAGGCCGCCTACCTGGCGATGCTCGCCTTCGCCTGCTGGCTGTTCAACTACTACGGCGTCAACATCTTCGTGACCGGCAAGCACTCCTACGCGGGCGTGTGAGAGCCCGGTCGGTGACACTGGTGTCATGAGCGGTTCCATCGCACAGGGCACCAGCCAGACCCACGGGAACACGCACATACTCCACCTCCTCGTGCGGCTCCCGAGGCGCATGGAGGACGTCTGGCCGGCGGTGGCCACCCCCGAGGGGCTCGGGGCGTGGTGCACCGCCGCCGACGTTCTCGAGCCCCGCCTGGACGGCGCGGTCACCCTGCGGGACCTGGGCTCCGGCCGGGTCACCGCCTGGGACGTGGACCGGGTCGCGGAGTACACCGTCGAGGGCGGCGGCCGGATCCGGTTCCACCTGGAACGGGGCGAGGACGCGGAGAGCGTCCTGCGGTTCACCCACGAGTTCCAGGGCGAGGGGCCATCGGAGGCGGTCTGGCGCAGCAGATTCGAACGCCTGATCGAAATCCTGGAGTCCCCACAGGGCCTTCCGGGACGGCAGCCCCGGAAACCGGCCGAGCCCCCGAAAGCCGCCGAGCCCCCGAAAGCCGCCGGGCCCCCGGAACCCGGCGAGCCCTTGGAACCCCTGCCCGGGCAGTTCACCTAGGGCGGCGGCGGTCAGGCCACCGCGGACAGGCCCGCGTGGGCCACCGAGGCGAGCCAGCGGGCGACGATCGCGTGCCGGGCGTCCCTCCGGGAGCGCCCTCGCACCCCCTTCAAGGCGATGCCGCGGGACGCGGCCGGGACATGCCCGCCGGGCCCTTTCCCACGGAACGGGTGGCGGCCCGAACGCGGAAGTGAAGAACGGACGGTGACCGGCGGCGGTGCGGTTCAGCGGACGGTGATCGAGTCGAGTTTCTCGCGCAGGTACACATGGGAGTCGACGGGCGGGTACGCCACCCGGCCCACCGGCGCGGGCACGGACTCCACCCGGGTGCCCGGGTCGCACTCGCCGAAGTACACGAGCGACATCAGCTCCTCCGCGGGTGCGTCGGCCGGCGGCGGCAGCACCCGGTGCCGCCCGGACCGCCACCGGTCGCCGGTCCAACGGGCCAGCAGGTCACCGATGTTGATGGTGAACGCGGCGGGATCGTACGGCGCGTCCTCCCAGCCGCCGGCGTCCGTGTACACCTGCAGCCCGCCCTTGCCGGCCTGCCGGTCGAGGATGGTCACGGTCCCGAAGTCGGTGTGCGGCCCGATCCGGAACTGCCCCGGCAGCGGCTCGCCGACGACCTCGGTGCCCGGATACCAGTTGATGTTGAAGCCGTACGTCGGACGGTTCATGTGCCGGGAGAAGAAGTCCCGTCCGAGCCCGAGCGCGTAGCCGAGCAGCGACAGCAGCTCCTTCTCCAGGGCGGCCATGCGGGACAGATAGGTCCGGCAGAGCGTCCGGAGCTGCGGGACCTCGGCCGGCCACACGTTGGGGATGTACCACTCGGCGTCGACCACGGGGTCGCCGAAGGGCTCGTCGGTCGCGAAGGTCAGCGACTCCTTCAGGTCGGGCGGCGTCTCGGTGCCCTCCGCGTACCCGTTGGCCTCGGCGCCGGGCCCCAGCCAGCCGCGGCCGCCGACCTTCGCCTCGTACCGCTGCTTGACCTCGACGGGCAGCAGGAAGAACTCCCGCGCCGCCCGCCGGATCCCCGCCCGCAGCTCCGGCTCCACCCCGTGCCCGGTGACCAGCAGGAACCCGGCGGTCTGCAGCGCGGAGTCGACGGTACGGGCGAGGGCGGCCCGGCTCTCCTCGTCGCCGTCCAGCCAGGGCCGCAGGTCGATGGTGGGAACACGCACGTCGGTCACCTGTGTCCTCGCTCCGCAGCTCGGGGTCGTCCGGTCCCAGGATCCCAGCACCGCGCCGTCTCCGCACGGGGCACGGCCGCTGTGGACCCTGGGCCTGTGGGCCCAGGGCTTGTCAGACAGGGCCTAGCCGCTGATCATCGCGACGATCGCGCGGACCGCCTCGGCGACGGGCTGCCCGACCGCGCCGACGGTGCCCGCGATCCCGGCGATCGCCATCAGTGCGCCCCGCCGCGTCTGCGCGGGCACGGCGGCGTCGGGGCTGAGGGCGGGCAGCGAGTCGTCCAGGAGCTGGGCGTCGGCGGCCGGCACCCGGGTGCGCAACTCGGCGATCAGCCCGTGCAGTTCGGCGAGGGCGGCGGCCAGGGCCGGGTCCTGCTGGGCGGCGCCGGCCTCGTTCTTGACGATGCCCTTGTTGTTCTGCCCGCCGTACATGTTCACGTTGTCGCCGTAGTAGTAGTTCGTGCTCATGCGCCGATCCCCACGTTTCCGCTGCCGCCGTACATGTTGACGTTGTCGCCGAAGTAGTAGTTCCTCGGCGCGAAGGTGAGGCTCTCCACCGTGACCTTGAACCCGGTGTCCGGGTGGTCGATGGCGTACGAGATCTGGCCGACGACCTGGTCCAGGAACTGCGGGTCCGGGCTGGTGACCAGCGCGGTGGAGGCGCCCGAGGTCTCGACCGCGAGGACGTGGTGCGGGGAGGCGGTCAGGACGGACATCATCTCGGCGAAGAAGAAGATCTCCGCGGCGATGGCCAGCAGCCAGACGACGGTGAGGTAACCACCGCCGGAGTCCCCTCCGCTCAGGGCCAGGACGGGCAGTCCCGGCAGCGCCGCGACGATGGCGACGACCACCGTCCCCGCGGTGTACCGCAGGAACCGCAGCACCGCCTCCTTGCGCCTGGGACGCATCACGAACGTGTAGACACGGGCGATGTTCGCCAGCGGGTACACCGCCGCGCCGATCCACAGGATCCCCTTGCTCACCCGGATGTCGATCCTGGCGGGAGCGGGCCGCGCCGGTGGCGCGGGGACGTCCGGCATGGGCGGAGCCGCGGGCGGCGCGGTGGCCGGCGGAGCCGGTGCGGTGGCCGGCGGGGCGGCCGCGGGCGCCGGTGGCGGGCCCTGGGCCGGGCGCTCGGGCGGCTGGCCGTTCTGCATCTGCTTCTGTCCCCCAGAGGTCCTTGATCCCTCGCAACTCGGTGACGACCATTAACAACGCCCGTGACGGGGATGGCAAGTCGTTATGCGCCGCCAAGTATGCAGCGAGCAAGGACACTTGACGTGCAATCAGCGAGCCACGCGCAGCAGCAGCTTGCCCGTGCTCGTCCGGCCGCCCATCAGCCGGTGCGCCTCAGCCGCCTCCTGAAGGGTGAACTCGGCCGCTGCGCGACGACGTCTCCTGACGGGTTGGCGGACCGATCGGTTCCATTTTCTGACGGAGTTTCACATTCCTTTCTTCTTGCGTTCGTTGGGCGTTTCCGCCGCCAACGTCCGGGCGGTGGACGATCCTGTCCCAGCTGACGCAGGAGACACGGGTGGCCCCACACAGAGCCGATACCGAAATGCCCCGTCGGACCGGTGAGCCCCGCCTGCGGGTCGGGGAGCCGGCGATCCCGCAGGGCTCCGCGGCGCGCCGCTGGTTCCCGCGCGCCGTCGCCGCCGTCACCGCCCTGTGCGCGGTCGTCGTCCTCGCCCAGGGCCATGCCGGCCTGCCGCTGACCCGCATCACCACGATCGAGGCCAAGATGGCCTCCAAGGCCGACTACTTCGAGGACCCCGAGGTCCAGCGGCTGCTCATCCGGCACGGCTTCCGCGTGCACATCACCCGCATGGGCTCGCGGGGTATCGCCGCCCAGAGCTACGACGGCTACGACGTGGTGTTCCCCTCCGGGCAGCCCGCCGCCGACCTGATCACCAGGAAACGCGCGGCCGAGGGGCACCCGGCGACGACGTACCGCCCGTTCGTCAGCCCGATCGTGCTCGGCACCTACCGCGAGTACGCCGAGACGCTCCAGGACGCCGGGATCGCCACCCCGTTACCGGGCGTGCCCGCCGGGCAGAAGCCCCTGTACTACTCCCTCGACATGCAGAAGTTCCTGCGGGCGACCGCCGACGGCCGCCGCTGGGACCGGCTCGGCACCGACCGCGCCGGCAGACGCATCGGCATAGACAGCCACGGCATACACAACGGCAACAAGGTGCTCGCCCAGACCTCCGACA
Organism: Streptomyces sp. NBC_00557; assembly: GCF_036345995.1. NCBI lineage: Bacteria > Bacillati > Actinomycetota > Actinomycetes > Kitasatosporales > Streptomycetaceae > Streptomyces > Streptomyces sp. NBC_00557. The sequence continues at coordinate 3,494,663 of NZ_CP107796.1, read as the reverse complement.
TCTGCGAGGCCAACTCCGCCGGCACCTATCTGGGGCTCGTCTCCTACGTCTGGAACCACGACGACATCCCGCAGAACACGGCCGAGGCGACCCGGTTCGCCGAGCGCATAAGGCTCCTGCTGAACGACCAGGGCATGCCGTCCGCGGAGAAGAACGAGACGTACGTCTCCGCCGAGGGCAAGAGCATCTCGCCGATCGCGGTGATCTACGAGCACCAGTTCCTGGCCCACCAGATCGCCACCGAGGAGAGCACCGGGCACGTCGACGGCGAACGCGTCCTGCTCTACCCCTCCGCCCGGTTCGTCACCGAGCCGCAGCTCATCGCGCTCACCCCGGACGGCGCCCGCCTCGGCGAGCTGATCAGCACGGACCCGGCGCTGCAGAGGCGCGCCATGCAGCTGGGCTTCCGGGTCCGCGACGCCCAGGGCGCCTCCGCCACCAGCGACCAGCTGACCCGGTTCCTCACCGGCCACCACATCCAGGCGCCGCTGCTGTCGGACGACGACACCAAGGCCGTGCTGCCCCGGCTCGACCTGCTGGAGAAGATGATCGAGGTCGTCGGCGACTGCGCCCCGGTGGCCCGGTCGGCGGCCGGCCAGGAGGCGCCGTGAGGAGCCGCGCGCTGCCGGCCGCGCTGTGCCTGGTCCTGCTCGCCGCACTCGGCGGACTCGTCTCCTGCTCCGGCGGAGGCGGCGGCCCCGACACCACCCTGCACGTCCTGGCCAGCGACGAACTCACCGACATGGAGCCGCTGCTGGACCGGCTCCGGCAGGACACCGGGGTCCGCCTGGACATGGACTACCGGGCCACCAACGCCGCCGGCGACACCCTGCTGACCGGCCGTCACTCCTACGACCTGGCCTGGCTGTCCTCCGACCGCTACTTCCGGCTGAAGGCGAAGAAGGCCGCCGGGACCCGTCCGGCCACCGTCGTGCAGAGCACCTCGATCATGCGGTCCCCGGTCGTCGTCGGCCTCACCCCCGAGGCGGCCGGCGCCCTGCGCGCCCAGGAGCCCGGCGGCCGGCTGTCCTGGGCGGACCTCGCCGACGCCGCCGCCACGGGCACCGTGCGCTTCGGCATGGCCGATCCCCGGCGCAGCAACAGCGGGCTGGCCGCGCTGGTCGGCGTCGCCACCGCCGCCGCCGGCACCGGCGCCGCGCTGCGCCCGCAGGACGTCAGCTGCGACCGGCTGCGCGGCTTCCGCTCCGGGCAGACCCTCACCGCCGAGAGCTCCCACGCCCTGCTGGACGCGTTCGCCGAGCACCCCGGCCGCACCAACGCCCTGATCACCTACGAGTCCGAACTGCTCACCCTGAACGCCTCCGGCCGGCTGAAGCAGCCCCTCGAGATCGTCCACCCCGCCGACGGCATGGTGCTGTCCGACTATCCGCTGCTGCTGCTCGACCAGCGCAGCCGGGACGCCTACGACCGGGTGGTGTCGTGGCTGACCACCGCCGGCCATCAGCGGGAGATCATGCGGCGGACGCTGCGCCGCCCGGTGAGCACCGCCGTCGCCCGCGACCCCCGGCTCACCGCGCCCCTGGACAACGCCCTGTACTTCCCGGACGACCCGGCCGTGCTGGACCGGCTGCTCGCCGACTACGGCGACCCCCGGCGCCGGGCCGCCGACCAGGTGATCTTCCTGCTGGACTTCTCCACCTCGATGCGCGGCGCCCGCACGGCCGCGCTCCAGGCCGCGTTCGCCGGGCTCAGCGGGGCGGACTCCTCCGCCGCGGGCAAGTTCGTCCGCTTCTACCAGGGCGAGAAGCTGACCGTGATCCGCTTCGGCGGACGCGTGCTGGACGAGCGCACCGTCACCGTGCACGGCGCCGCCGACCTCACGGCCCTCACCGACTTCGTCGCCGGCGGCGGCTACGACGGCTCGACGGCCGTCTGGTCCGCCCTGGACCACGGCTACGGCGCCGCGGAGACGACCGTGCGCGAGGACCCGGGGCGGGCGGTGTCCATCGTGCTGATGACCGACGGCGAGAACAACGCGGGCCTCGACCGCGCCGGTTTCGTCAGCCGCTACCGCTCCCGCCCGGCCGACGTCCGGGCCGTGCACACCTACCCCGTCCACTTCGGCGACGCCGACGCGGCCGAACTGCGCCAGGTCGCCGCGGTGACCGGCGGCCGCATGGTCGACGCCCGCGCACAGTCCCTGTCCGCCGCGTTCAAGGAGATCCGTGGCTGTTCTTGACGGCACCTGGTGGAGCGCCTGGTGGGGCGCGATGGTGTGGTGGCTGGTGGCCTTCGCCGGCCTGGTGACGCTGGTGGTGCTCGGCGTCCGGTCCGTCCTGAAGCGGCTAGGGAAGCGGGCTGAGGAGCCCCACTACCTTCCGCTGTACCTGGACAACGACGCGGTCATGGACGTGTTCAAGATGCGCAACCACCAGTCGGCGCTGCGCAAGGAGGTCGAGGAGCGGAACGTGCGCAACACCGGCTGGCTGGCGGCGATCCCGGTGCTGTCGTGGATGTTCCAGCTCCACGGGGACCGCGCCACCGAGATCGTCGCCAAGTACGTCAAGGAGAGCGAGCCGATCCAGGTGATCGGTCTGCTGCTGTCCGTGCTGCAGCGGGGCGACGGGCTCGCCCGGGTGCGGCTGCAGGAGAGACCGGCGACGGTCAGGCCGAACCGCGCCCTCCTCGCCGCCGGGGTCACGGACCACGTGGTGCTCAGCGAGATCGGCGAATTCGTCATGATCACCGGCCGGTTCGAGGCCCAGGAGGCCGCGGGGGACACCCTGGTGATGCGGGCCTCCTACGGCGACGGCGAGCAGTCGGCGCACCTGCGGGTGGTCCTGCGTGTCGGCGGGCTGCGCCCCTCGGGCGACAGGAAGCTGCCCGAGGGCCAGTTCCGGGCCCACTGCCTGGGCAAGGTGACGACCTGGCGCCCCGACACCCGCGAGGTCGTGCTCCAGTACCCGGTGGCCGTCTTCCAGTGACCTGCGCCCATCGGCGCCGCCGATGGGCCCATCGGGAACGCCCCGCACGCGCGCGTGGACCGGTGTCCGGGCCGGTCCTAGCGTCGAGGTCATGACTCCGGAACTCAAGGGCACCGCCCAGCTGACCACCGCCATGATGCTCTCGGGGACCCTCGGCGTCTTCGTCGTCGAATCGGGAGCCCCGCCCTTCGACGTCGTCTTCTTCCGCGTCCTGTTCGGCGCTCTCGCCCTCGGCGGCTACGTCACCGCCCGGGGATGGCTCCGCGACCACGGGTTCACCCGCCGCACCCTCGGACTCGCCGTACTGGGCGGGGTGTTCATCGTCTTCAACTGGGTGCTGCTGTTCCAGTCGTACGCGAACACGTCCATCTCCGTGGCCACGGTCGTCTACCACACGCAGCCCTTCTACGTGGTCCTGCTCGGCGCCCTGCTGTTCCGCGAACGGCTCACCGCCGCCAAGGCCGGCTGGATCGCGGTGGCCTTCGCCGGTCTCGTCCTGGTCTCCGGGGTCACGCCCGGCGACTTCACGGGCGGCGGGTCGTACCTGCTCGGCGTCGGCCAGGCGCTCCTCGCGGCCCTGCTCTACGGCTTGTCGACCTTGGTCACCAAGCGGATCAGCGGGGTACGCCCGCACCTGATCGCCCTCGTCCAGGTCCTGGTCGGCATCCCTCTGCTGCTGCCCTTCGCGGACTTCGGCGCGATGCGCGGCGCGGGCTGGCACTGGGGCTGGCTGGTGGGTCTCGGCCTGATCCACACCGGGGTGATGTACGTCCTGATGTACGCGGCGTACGCCAAGCTGCCGACCGCGAAGATCGCCGTGCTGGCCTTCGTCTACCCGGCCGTGGCCATGCTGACGGACTGGCTGGTCTACGGCCACCACATCGGGCTCGTCCAGGCGCTGGGCGTGCCGCTGATCGTGACGGCGAGCCTGAAGGTCACCCTTGCTCGGCCACGAGCCGCCGCGCCTGCTCCACGAACAGTCGCGCATGCGCCGGAAGCCGCTTCCCGGCCCGCCACGCCAACTGCGTGCGAAGCGTGAACGGCGGCTCCCAGTCCAGCCGTACGAGGCTTCCGTCCGCGAGTTCGGCGGCGACCGTCACCTCGGGCAGCAGCGCGATCCCGAGGCCGGCCGCCGCCGCGCGCTTGGTGGCCTCGATGGTGCCGAACTCCAGGAAGTCCACGGCCCCCAGGGTCCTCAGCTCCCGCTCGAACAGGTCCCGGTAGGCGCAGCCCGGCTCGGTGGCCAGCAGCGGCCGGCCCACCAGGTCCGCGGCGGCGACGGCCGCTCCCGCCAGGGGGTGCCCCGGCGCCGCGACGAGCGCCAGCGGCTCCACGGTGAGGACCACGCTCTCCAGCCCGGGGTGCTCGGTCTGCTCCTCCATCAGGAACCCGACGTCGTAGGCGCCCTGACGCAGCGCCTGCCGGGTCTCGTCGCCGATGGTGGTGCGCAGCGCGAGCCGCACCCGGGGGTGGCGGTGGTGGAAGTACTCCAGCAGCGGCGGCAGCCGGTAGGAGGTGAGCGACTCCATGGTGCCGACGGTGAGCGTGCCGGAGGGCTCCTCCGGCTCGACGACGGCCGCCCGGGCCTCGTCCGCCAGCTCGATGATCTGCCGGGCGTACGGCAGCAGCCGCTCGCCCGCCTCGGTGAGCCGGATCCGGCTGCCCAGCCGGTCGAACAGCTCCACGCCGAGGGAGGACTCCAGGGCGCGGATCTGACCGGTCACGCTGGACTGCGCGTACGACAGCTCGGCCGCGGCCCGGGTGAAGCTCAGTGCCGTGGCGACCTTCTCGAAGGTGACGAGCAGCCGGAGTTCCATCAGCTCTGCTCGGGATCGTCCTTGTTCAGGGACCTGAGGAACTCGGGGTTGTCGTCGGGGGCGACCCACCGCCCGGTTCCGGCTTCTGCGCCGCCCGCAGGCACCGGCCGGCGCGCCCTGCCGGTGATCAGCCAGGCCACCGGTCCGACCAGCACCTCGCCGAAGAGCAGGATGATGATCACCCACACCACCTTCGGCAGATGGCGCACCTCGTCCTCCGGGGTGTTCAGACAGTCCACGAAGGCATAGATCCACAGCGCCAGCACCAGCAGGAACGGCAGATACCTGAACATGGCGTGCAGGGTATACGAGCCCCCGGAACCCGCACCCGGCAACGGCCCGGAGCGGTCCGTCGGCGATACTGGACCGCATGGCTTACGACGATCTTCGCTCCCTGCTGCGCGCGCTGGAGCGCGAGGGCGACCTCAAGCGCGTCAAGGCCGAGGTCGACCCGTATCTCGAGGTCGGGGAGATCGTCGACCGGGTGCAGAAGTCCGGCGGCCCGGCGCTCCTCTTCGAGAACGTGAAGGGCTCGGCGATGCCGCTCGCCATGAACGTCTTCGGCACCGACCGGCGGCTGCTGAAGGCGCTGGGCCTGACGTCGTACGGCGAGATCTCCGAGAAGATCGGCGGTCTGCTGCGCCCCGAACTGCCGCACGGCTTCGTCGGCGTGCGCGAGGCCTTCGGCAAGCTCGGCGCGATGACGCACGTGCCGCCGAAGAAGGTCAAGGAGGCTCCCGTGCAGGAGGTCGTGCTGCACGGCGACGAGGTGGACCTCGACCGGCTCCCGGCGCTGTTCACCTGGCCCAAGGACGGCGGCTCCTTCTTCAACCTGGGGCTCACCCACACCAAGGACCCCGAGACGGGCATCCGCAATCTCGGGCTGTACCGCCTCCAGCGCCACGACAAGCGCACCATCGGCATGCACTGGCAGATCCACAAGGACAGCCGCAACCACTACCAGGTGGCCGCGAGAAGGGGCGAACGCCTCCCGGTCGCCATCGCCTTCGGCTGCCCGCCGGCCGTGACGTACGCCTCCACCGCCCCGCTCCCCGGCGACATCGACGAGTACCTGTTCGCCGGGTTCATCGCGGGCAAGCGGATCGAGATGGTCGACTGCAAGACGGTCCCGCTCCAGGTGCCGGCGAACGCCGAGGTCGTCCTGGAGGGCTGGCTGGAGCCGGGCGAGATGCTGCCCGAGGGCCCCTTCGGCGACCACACCGGCTTCTACACCCCGCAGGAACCCTTCCCCGCGCTGAAGATCGACTGCGTGACGATGCGGAAGCGGCCGCTGCTCCAGTCGATCGTCGTCGGCCGCCCCCCGACGGAGGACGGCCCCCTCGGCCGGGCGACCGAGCGCTTCTTCCTCCCCCTGCTCAAGATCATCGTCCCGGACATCGTGGACTACCACCTGCCCGAGGCCGGCGGCTTCCACAACTGCGCGATCGTCTCGATCGACAAGAAGTACCCGAAGCACGCGCAGAAGGTCATGCACGCGATCTGGGGGGCGCACATGATGTCCCTGACCAAGCTGATCGTGGTCGTGGACGCCGACTGCGACGTGCACGACCTGCACGAGGTCGCCTGGCGCGCCCTCGGCAACACCGACTACGCCCGTGACCTCACGGTCGTCGAAGGCCCGGTCGACCATCTCGACCACGCCTCCTACCAGCAGTTCTGGGGCGGCAAGGCGGGCATCGACGCGACGAAGAAGTGGCCCGAGGAGGGCTACACCCGGGACGGGGGCTGGCCGGACATGGTCCTGTCGGACCCGGCGACGGCGGCCCTGGTGGACCGCCGCTGGAAGGAGTACGGCCTGTGACCACCGCAGTCATCCAGCCGGGCAGGACGCGGGCCTTCCTGCGCCTGGTGATGATCGAGCACTCGGTCTTCGCGCTCCCCTTCGCCTACATCGCCTCCCTGACGGCGATGTACGAGTGGGACCGGAACATCCACTGGGGCCGGCTGCTGCTGGTCACCGTCTGCATGGTGGGCCTGCGCACGTTCGCGATGGCCGTCAACCGGATCATCGACCGCGAGATCGACGCCCGTAACCCCCGTACGGCCCACCGCGAACTGGTGACCGGCGCGATGACCGTCCGGCACGCGTGGACCGGCGCGCTGATCGCGGTCGTCGTCTTCCTCGGCGCCGCGGCCCTGCTCAACCCGCTGTGCCTGGCGCTGGCCCCCGTCGCCGTGGTCCCGATGGTGGTGTATCCGTACGGCAAGCGGTTCACCAACTTCCCGCAGGCCATCCTCGGCCTCGCCCAGGCCATGGGCCCGATCGGCGGCTGGCTGGCGATCACCGGCGAGTGGTCCTGGACGGCGGTGATCCTCGGCCTCGCCGTCGGCGTCTGGATCGGCGGCTTCGACCTGATCTACGCCTGCCAGGACGTGGAGACCGACCGCGAGATCGGCGTGATGTCGGTGCCGGCCCGGTTCGGCATTCCCGCCGCCATCTGGGGCGCGCGCGCCTGCCACACGATCACGACGGCCCTGTTCGTCTGGTACGCCCTCGTGACCCACGCGGGCGCGTTCTTCTGGCTCGGCCTGCTGATCGTCGCCGGCGCCTTCGTCTACGAGCACCGCATCGTCCGCCCACACGACCTGTCCCGCCTGAACCGGGCGTTCTTCTCGGTCAACGGGTTCATCGGCATTGCCCTGTTCGTGTGCGCGCTGCTTGACCTCCTGGTCCGGGGTCTGACTCCCTGAACCCCCCTCGGCAAGCGACGATCCCCGCGGCCTCCCTGCCCGCCGGCCCGAAGGCCCCCCACCCGTCCTGAGCGCTCCCCGACTCACCGGTACGCTCAAGGTGTGAACGCAGGGGAAAAGCAGCGCGTGCCTTGGATCGTGGGGGTGTCCGGGGCTTCCGGGACGCCGTACGCGGCCGCGGTGCTGCGGGCGCTGCTGGACGCGGGGGAGGCGGTCGACCTCGTGGTCAGCCGGGCCTCGCGGCTGACGCTGCTGGACGAGACGGGCATCGCGTTCCGGGACGCCCACTGGCGGGACGACCTGCGGGAATGGCTCGCCCGGGGCGCCGACGGCAAGCCCGGGGTCTTCGACGCCGACGTCAGCGCGGTCCGGTACTGGAGCGCCGGCGACCTCGCCGCGGGGCCGTCCTCCGGGTCGTACCCGGCGAAGGGCATGCTGATCGTGCCCGCCTCCACCGCGTGCGTGGCCGGCGTGGCGCTCGGGCTGTCCAAGGACCTGCTCCAGCGTGCGGCGAGCGTCACCCTGAAAGAGCGCCGGACGCTGGTCGTGGCCGTCCGGGAGACCCCCTTGAACGGCCAGACCCTGCGGCATCTCGTGGCGCTGGACGACGCCGGCGCCCGCGTCGTGCCGACCTCGCCCGCCTTCTACGCGGGCGCCACCCACATCCAGGACCTGGTGGACTTCGTCGCCGGGCGGGTGCTGGACGCGGCGGGCGTCGGGCACGGCCTGTACCGGCGCTGGAAGGGCGAGCTGGGCGGCGGCGCACCGGGCGAGTAAGGCAAGCAGCAGTACCTCTCATCACTTCAGGAACTTTCACCGGAAGGCTTCGATCGCATGGACGCGGTGGACAGGCAGCTCATCCAGGCCCTGAGGGAGAACGGCCGGGCCTCGTACGCGGAGCTGGGGCGCCTCGTCGGCCTGTCGGGCCCCAGCGTCACCGACCGGATCAACCGTCTCGAGGCGGCCGGTGTCATCACCGGCTACCGCGCCACGGTGAACGCGGCCTCGCTCGGCCTCGGCGTCACCGCGCTGATCGGCATCTCGCTCTCCGACGCCGCCGACCACGAGGACGTCGCCCAGCGCCTGCGGGACCTGCAGGAGATCGAGGACTGCTGGTTCATCGCCGGCGACGACTCCTACATGCTCAAGGTGCGCGCGACCGACGTGGACGGGCTGGAGCGGATCATCCGGCGGCTCAGCGGCACCAAGGGCGTCTCGCGGACCCGTACCACGATCGTGCTCTCCACCAAATGGGAGAACCGGGTCGGGGAGCTGCCCGAAGAGGTCTAGGGATACGGTTGGCCGTGCTGTCGTAGAAAGGGCGTGTTGGCATGGACGTCGGGCTCAAGCGCGAGCTGGAGGAGAAGGTCCGCTCCGGTGAGCGGCTGACCCGCGAGGACGGCATCGCGCTGTACGAGTCGGACGACCTGGCGTGGCTCGGCGGTCTCGCGCACGAGGTACGGACCCGCAAGAACGGTGACGTGGTCCACTTCAACGTCAACCGGCACCTCAACATGACCAACGTGTGCACGGCCTCCTGCGCCTACTGCTCCTTCCAGCGCAAGCCGGGGGAGAAGGACGCGTACACGATGCGCATCGAGGAGGCGGTGAAGCTCGCCAAGGCGATGGAGTCGGAGAACCTCACCGAGCTGCACATCGTCAACGGCCTGCACCCGAACCTGCCGTGGCGCTACTACCCGCGCTCGCTCAGGGAGCTGAAGAAGGCCCTGCCGGACGTCTCCCTGAAGGCGTTCACGGCGACCGAGATCCACCACTTCGAGACCATCTCCGGGCTGAGCGCGAGCGAGATCCTCGACGAGCTGATCGACGCGGGCCTGGAGTCGCTGACCGGCGGCGGGGCGGAGATCTTCGACTGGGAGGTCCGGCAGCACATCGTGGACCACAGGACCCACTGGGAGGACTGGTCCCGCATCCACCGCCTGGCGCACGAGAAGGGTCTGAAGACCCCGTGCACCATGCTGTACGGCCACATCGAGGAGCCCCGCCACCGGGTCGACCACGTGCTGCGGCTGCGCGAGCTGCAGGACGAGACCGGCGGCTTCCAGGTCTTCATCCCGCTGCGCTACCAGCACGACTTCGTGGACATGAAGGACGGCAAGATCCGCAACCGCCTTCAGGCCCGTACGACGATGGCGACCGGCGCCGAGGCGCTGAAGACGTTCGCGGTGTCGCGGCTGCTGTTCGACAACGTCCCGCACGTGAAGGTCTTCTGGGTGATGCACGGCGTGCAGACCGCCCAGCTGGCCCTGCAGCACGGCGCGGACGACATGGACGGCTCGGTCGTCGAGTACAAGATCACCCATGACGCGGACAACTTCGGCACGCCGAACAAGCTGACCCGCGAGGACCTGCTGGAGCTGATCCGCGACGCCGGCTTCCGTCCGGTGGAGCGCAACACGCGCTACGAGATCATCCGCGAGTACGACGGCCCCGACCCGGCGCGCCGGGACTCGCCCCAGCCGATGCGCGTCTGACCTCCCGGCGGGGGTACCCGGGGGCCATGGCTGTCACCAGGGCCCCCGAGGACGCGTACACGGCGGAGCCCTTCGTGCCGGAGGGCGCCGGTCTTGCCGCGCTGCGCAAGGCCGCGGCCGGCTGCCGTGGCTGCCCGCTGCACGAGAACGCCACCCAGACGGTGTTCGGCGCGGGCAACGAGCACGCGCGCGTGATGCTCGTCGGGGAGCAGCCCGGCGACCAGGAGGACCGGCAGGGCAGACCGTTCGTCGGCCCGGCCGGCAAGCTGCTCGACAAGGCGCTCGCCGAGGCCGGCCTCGACCCGGGGGACGCCTATGTGACCAACGCGGTCAAGCACTTCAAGTTCACGCAGGCCGAGCCCCGCAAGCGCCGGATCCACAAGGCGCCGAGCCTGCGGGAGATGACGGCGTGCGGGCCCTGGCTCGCGGCGGAGCTGGCGGTCGTCGAACCGGAGCTGATCGTGGTTCTCGGCGCCACCGCGGGCAAGGCGCTGCTCGGCTCGTCGTTCCGGGTGGGCGAGGTGCGCGGCACCGTCCTGGAGCGGGAGATCCACGGCCGGCCCGAGCGGCTGGTGCCGACCGTCCATCCGTCGTCCGTGCTGCGGGCGCAGGACGAGGACCGCAGGGCCGCGTACGAGGGGCTGGTGGCCGACCTGAAGGTGGCTGCGCGAGCACTGGGGTAATAGCTAGCATCGCCGCATGCCACTTACCTTCACCCTGGACCCCGCCGTCACGCCCGAGCTCCGCGACGGCATCCTCGACCTGTGGACGGACGTCTCCGACGCGGGCGGCGCCGTCGGCTTCGTGCCGCCGGTGAGCCGGGAGGACGTCCGGCCGGAGCTCGTGAAGCACTTCGTGGCCATGGCCGAGGGCCGGCACCGGCTGCTCGTCGGGTGCGACGAGACGGGCACGCCCGCCGCGACCGCGTTCCTCGCCTTCAACACCCACCGCCTGATGCGGCACTGGGTGTGGCTCTACACGGTCATGGTCCACCCGAAGCACCAGGGCAAGGGGTACGGCCGGGAGCTGCTGGCCGCCGCCGCGGACGCGGCCCGCGGCTTCGACGGCATAGACGCGATACGGCTCACCTGCCGGGGCGGCCTCGGCCTCGAGCGGTTCTACGGCTCCTGCGGCTACAAGGAGGTCGGCCGCGTCCCCGGCGCCATCCGGGTGGCGCCCGGCGACGACCGCGACGACGTGATCATGCTGCTGCCGCTGCGCTGACGGCCCCCGGCCCACCCCCCTGCAAGATCGGCTGTCTGTCATGCTTCACTGGACGATGACCCTGTTTGGAATCGGACGACTGGATTGAGATGCTCCGCTACACGCTGATGCGCCTCGGCATCTTCGCCGGCTGCCTCGTCGTCGTCTGGGGAGCCGTCTACTCCGGCATCTTCCCGCGCGGCTTCGGCAACTCCAACGGCCTGTGGGTGCTGCTGCTCGCTCTCATCCTCTCGGCCCCGATCAGCTGGGTGGCGCTGCGCAAGGAGCGGGACCGGGCCTCGGTGCAGATCGTGAACAGGGTGGACCGGATGAAGGCCAACCTGGACGCCAGCCGCAGCCAGGAGGACGTCGCCGACGACGCCGCGCGGGCGCAGGGCGGGGCAGCCGCGTCCAACTAGTCTTGCCCCCATGGGCGGGGCGAGGACCAGGCGGATGCCGCGGGAGGTGCGCGAGCAGCAGATGCTCGACGCCGCGGTACGGATTTTCGGCCGGCGCGGCTACATGGCCGCCTCCATGGACGAGGTAGCCGAACTCGCCGGTGTCTCCAAGCCGTTGGTCTACCTCTACCTGAACTCCAAGGAAGACCTCTTCACCGCCTGCATCCGGCGCGAGGCCGCCGCCCTCACGGAGGCCGTCCGCGCCGGGATCCGCCCGGACCTGCCCGCCGACCGGCAACTCTGGGACGGCCTGAAGGCGTTCTTCGCGCACACCGCCGAGCACCCCGACGCCTGGTCCGTGCTGCACCTGCAGGCGCGGACGCACGGGGAGCCCTTCGCGGCCGAGGTCGCCGCGATGCGCGCGGAGATCGTCGCGTTCGTGACCCGCCTGTTCGCGGTCGCGGCCCGGGAGGCCCACCGCGCCCCCGACCTGCCCGAGCATGAGGTCGCGGGCCTGGCCGAGGCGCTGGTGGGCGCGGCGGAGTCGCTGGCCGCGTGGGCCAACGCGACCCCCGGCGTCACCGCGAGCCAGGCGGCGGCCACCCTGATGAACTTCGCGTGGTCGGGGCTGGGGAATCTGCTGAGCGGCAACGCCTGGACGCCGCAGCGTCCTGACGGCGCCTAGCTCACCTCACCGCACAGGTGCAGCCGGCCGCCGTCGCCCCGCAGCTCGAACCGGCCGGACCCGTCCGCCCCGTAAGCCACCGTCCCCGGCAGCAGCACCGGCGCCAGGAACCGGACCCGCACCTCCGCGGAACCGCGCGTGCCGTGGGCGGCCACGCAACGCGCCGCCGTCCACATCCCGTGCGCGATGGTCCGGGGGAAGCCGAAGAGCCGGGCGGTGAACGGGGACAGGTGGATGGGGTTGCGGTCGCCGGACACGGCGCCGTACCGCCGCCCGATGTCCCCGCCCAGCCGCCACTCGGCGACGACGGGCAGCGGGTCCGGCCGCTCGTCCCGGGGGCCGGCGGCCGCGCCGGTCCGGTGCCGCGCGAGATACGTGCTGCGCGACTCCCACACGACCGCCCCGGCGGCCCGCATCCCGGTGGCCACCGTGACTTCGGTGCCGCGCCGGTGCGGGGCCAGGCCCTCGATGCGCACGGCGAGTTCGTACTCCCCGGTCGCCGGGAGCGGGGCGTGCCGGGTGATCCGGATCGACGTGTGGACGAGACCGAGCAGGGGCAGCGGGAAGGCCCGGTCGGTCATCAGCCGCATGGCCAGCGGGAAGCCGAGGACGTGCGGATAGGTGACCGGGAGGTCGCCGTGGTCGGTGGGGAAGCCGCAGACGCGCTCGTAGGCGGCCAGCCGGTCCTGGTCGACCCGCACACCGGGCCGCACCAGGCGGGTGCGCGGGAAGCCGGCCTCGGGGGAGGGCCGTTTGAACGGGGATCGCAGCGCGCCGCGTACCAGTACCAAGCCGAGACCGTCGGCTGCCATGTCCTGCCCCCACTGCTTACTCTGGAGTAAGTTACCGGCGGTAATGCTACGTCACCAGGGAGCCGACGCTCAAACATGAGCCTTGCTCGCATAACCCCCGAGGTTGCACATCCCCGGCCCGGGACCACCCCCGAACCCGCACAACCCCCTCACGGCCGACCCGTACCATCACCTCCCTAACCTGCGGTAACCCCTTTCCATCGAGGCGCCGCGGGTGCACGCACGCCACAGGAGCCGCCCGTGTCCAGCCCGTTCCCGAACACCCCCGTGTCCCCCGGGCCGACCGTCTCCGCCACCGACTACGACGGCCGGCCGGTTCTCGTGGAGCCCTGGGTCCAGCGGCTGGACGGCGCCGTGCGGGAGGTGTCCGTGCCGCCGTTCGCACCCCCGGTCAAGCACGGCTCGCTCGCGGACCTGCCGTTCGACAACGCGGACGCCGCCCCCGCCGCCGTCGTGCTCAGCCGCAAGCTGGAGGACGGCCGCTGGCGGGACGTCACGGCAGCCCACTTCGCCGAACAGGTCCTCGCCGTGGCCAAGGGGCTGATCGCCGAGGGGCTGGCGCCGGGCGACCGGATCGCCGTCATGGCGCGCACGAGGTACGAGTGGACGCTGCTCGACTTCGCCGCCTGGGCCGCCGGCCTGGTCACCGTGCCGATCTACCCCACCTCCTCGGTGTTCCAGACCCGGTGGATCCTGCACGACTCCGGCGCGGTCGCCCTGATCGCCGAGACCGCCGCCCAGGCCTCCGCCATCGGCCCCGAACTCCAGCACCTGCCCGACCTGCGCCATCTGTGGGTGATGGAGAAGGACCACGTGACCCGGCTCGCCGAGGCCGGGGTGCAGGTGCCGGACGCGGAAGTCGCCGTACGGCGCGGCATGCTGGGCCCCGACACCCTCGCCACGCTGATCTACACCTCCGGCACCACCGGCCGCCCCAAGGGCTGCGCGCTCTCGCACGGCAACTTCTTCGCCGAGGTCGACAACGCCATCGAGCTGCTCTACCCGGTCTTCAAGGCCAAGGACGAGATCCCGTCGGTCCTGCTCTTCCTTCCCATGTCGCACGTCTTCGGGCGCATGGTGGCCATCGCCTGCGTCCGGGGCCGGGTCCGCCTCGGGCACGCGCCGAGCCTGGCCGCCGAGGATCTGCTGCCGGACCTCGCCGCCTTCAGACCGACCTGCCTGCTGACCATCCCGTACATGCTGGAGAAGATCTACAACTCGGCCCGCGCGAAGGCCGAGTCGGGCGGCCGGGGCGCGGTCTTCGACCGGGCCGCGGCGGTCGCCGTCCGCTACGGCGAGGCGCTGGAGGCCCGGCAGACCGGTGCCGGCAGCGGTCCGGGCCGCTCCCTGAAGACGGCCCGCACCTTCTACGACCCGCTGGTCTACCGCAGGATCCGCACCGCCATGGGCGGCCGGGTGCGGCACGTCATCTGCGGCGGCTCCCCGCTCGGCCGGCGCCTCGCCGCGTTCTACGCCGGCGCCGGCATCGATATCTACGAGGGCTACGGCCTGACCGAGACCACCGCCGCCACGACCGTCACCCCACCGCTCAAACCCCGCCTCGGCACGGTCGGCTGGCCGCTGCCCGGCACCCGCGTCCGCATCGCCGCCGACGGCGAGATCCTCGTCGCCGGCGACCATGTGCTGCGCGGCTACTGGGACCCGCAGGCCGGCGGCGTCGTCCCCGCGACCCGGGACGGCTGGCTGCCGACCGGCGACATCGGCGAGCTGGACGACGAGGGCTATCTGACGATCACCGGCCGCAAGAAGGAGCTGCTGATCACCTCGGGCGGCAAGTCGGTGGCCCCGGCCCCGCTGGAGAACTGGCTGCGCCAGCACCCGCTGATCTCCCAGGTGATGCTGGTCGGCGACGACCGCCCGTACATCGCGGCCCTGATCACCCTCGACCCCGACGGCATCGTGCACTGGCGCCAGATGATCGGCAAACACCCGGTGCCGCCCGAACTGCTCGTCGGCGACCCGGAGCTGGAGGCCGTCCTGCAGCGCGCCATCGACGAGGCCAACAAGCTGGTGTCCCGCCCCGAGTCCATCCGCCGCTTCACCGTCCTGCCCACGGACTTCACCGAGGAGGCAGGGCACCTCACCCCGTCGATGAAACTGCGCCGCGCGCAGATCATGGCCGACTTCGCGGCCGAGGTGGAGGCCCTGTACGGCCCGGCCACCGGCCCCTGAGCGGGCCGAGGACCCTCTCCTGAGGGTCGGCACCCGCTCCTCGCGCGCGGAGCGGGTTGCCGCCCGGACCGGCCGTGTCCCGTCAGTGATCCTCGTACGCCCCTGACATCCAGTCAATCCTTGGGTTTAGTGTCCAGACCCAAGGGACAGCTTGGGTGTTGTGACGCTCGACGACCTCCGTGTGTTCGTGGCCGTGTGCCGCGCCGGCAGCCTCAGTTCCGTCGCCCGGGACCTCGGCTGCACCCAGTCCGCCGTCAGCCAGCACGTCAAGCGCCTGGAGCGGGAGACGGGGACCGCGCTGCTGGAGCGGCTGCCCAGGGGAGTCCTGCCGACCCAGGCCGGGCGGATACTGGAAGCCGCCGCCGCGGAGGGCATCTCCGGGCTCGACATCGCCGTACGGCGGCTGCGCGACCTCGTGGACGGGCACAGCGGGTACGTCCGCGTCGCCACCGGCGCCACCACCGTCCGGCACTTCATGTCCGACGCCGTGGTCGCCTTCCGCCGCCGCCACCCGCAGGTCAACCTCGAGTTCCGCACGGTCAGTTCGGGACGCGGCACCTTCGACGCCCTCGCCGACGGCACCCTGGACCTGGCCTGGATCACCGTCGGCTCCCCGGTGCGCGGCATCGAGCAGCGGACCGTCGCCGAACTGCCCTGGGTGCTCGCCGTCGCCGCCGACGACCCCCTCGCCGGGCGCCCCCGTCTCGACGCGGCCGAGCTGACCGGCGTACGGCTGATCCGGCTGCCCCCGAACTCCACCTCGGCCGTCCACCTCGACGCGGCCTGCGCCGAGCTGGGCGTCCGCTTCACCTACGACACGAGCGTCGCCGACTGGGACACGGCCCTGCTCCTCGCCGAGCTGGGCGTGGGCCGGGCGGTCGTCCCCGCCGTACCCGGCCTTCCCGTGCCCGGCACGGGCGCACTGCGGCTCGTCCCGCTGCCCGGCCTGCGCCCGCTGCCGGTCGGCTGGGCCGTCCGCCGCTGGGACGCCCTCAGCCCTCCGGCACGGGCGTTCGCTGACACGGTCGCCGCTGCCCGGGGCTGAGCGGGAGCTCCGCCCAGACCGTCTTGCCGACGGTCCGCTCGGTGACGCCCCATCGCGCGGAGAGGACGAGGACGACCACGAGCCCGCGCCCGTGCCCGTCCTCCGCCCCGCCGTCCCGCAGCCGTGGCGCCCTGTCCCCTCGGGCGTCGCTCACCTCGATACGCAAGGTGTCCTTCTCCCGCAGCAGCCGCAGCCGCAACTCGAAGTCCCGGCCGGGCACGCGACCGTGGGTGACGGCGTTCGAGGCCAGCTCCGACACCAGCAGCTGTGCGGTGCCGTTCTGCTCGCTGTCGTGGGGATACCCCCAGGTGGCGAGCTGCTGACCGGTGAGCCGCCGGGCCAGCCGCGCGCCGAGAGGGGTGGCGCTGAGGCGCTGGACGAGTTCGGTGGCGTCGGTTGCGGGGGTGGAGATTTCTACGTTCACGTCACCGAGAGTGGTCGGTTCTCCCTACGCTGACCAGGGGACGCCCGGCGACTGAGCGTAGTCGTACGGGTGCGATCGGTTTGGTGTACGTGAGTCGGAGGTGACGGTGGAGGAACGCAGGCCGGAGACGCCCGCCGAGGCGAACGGATCGGCGACTGTCTTCGTCGTACTGGGTAAGCAGTTGAAGCTGCTGAGGGAGAAGGCGGGCCTGAACCAACGGGAGTTCGGCGACCTGGTCGGCTACGGCCCCGACCAGATCTCGGCCATGGAACGAGGGGTACGGACACCGAGGCCGGAGTTCCTGAAGAGGGCGGACGACCTCCTCAACGCCGGCGGGCTGTTCACCGAGGTCATCCCGCAGGTCGAGCAGGCGATGAGCAGGGCGCGGACACGGCATCCGGAGTGGTACCGGAGTTACGCGGCGATGGAGGCGGAGGCGGTGGAGCTGCACCACTACAACAATCACGCGGTGCAGGGCCTCTTGCAGACTGAGGAGCACGCACGAGCCGTGTTCGCCCAGCGGCGGCCGTTTCTCGATGAGGAGACCATCGAGAAACGGGTGGCTGACCGTCTCTCTCGCCAACAGGTCTTCCAGCGGTATCCCCGGCCCATCGTCAGTTACATCCTGGAAGAGGTAGTGCTCGACCGGCCGATCGGCGGGCGGCGTGTCCACGCCGAGCAGCTGCGCCACCTGGTCAACCTCAGCCGTATGCAGAATGTCGAGATCCAGGTGATGCCGACGAACATGGAGGAACACCCCAACCTAGGGAGCGCGTTCAACCTCCTGGTACCTAAAGGGCATGGCCAAGTGGCGTATGTGGAGGCGCAGGGATTCCCCCAGCTCATCACAGACCGGGAGGAGGTCCGGAAGATCGCCGACCGCTATGGGACCATGCGCGCAATGGCACTCAGTCCCAGGGAGTCCCGCTCCCTGATCATTCGGAAGCTGGAGGAGCTGTGAGCGTCGAGGACCTTGCTTGGTTCAAGTCCAGCTACAGCGATGGCGAAGGCGGCGATTGCCTAGAAGTGGCCGCGCACCCCACCGCCATCCACATCCGCGACTCCAAGACCCCCACCGCCCCCCACCTCACGGTCAGCCCCGCGGCATGGTCGGCCTTCGTTTCCTCGGGAACCGACCGGGACCGGATCGGTAACCCCCGTTCGTAGCCTGCCTTTCCACCCTCGCCGACTCCGTCCCCCCGAGCAGAGGTATGAAAGAAGACAACGAGGTTCGCCGGATCTTCCTGCTGAACCCGGACCAGCGTCTCCTCCGTGAAGCCGCGCGGACCGGCGTCCAGGTCCGGTCCGCCGAGGCCGACCCGCTGGACGAGCGGGCGCTGCGCCCCGTACTGGACGAGGCCGCCGCGGCCGGGCTGTTCGTCAACCCGGCCCGTTCCCTCCGTGTGCTCGCCGACCCGGACGCCGTACGGCGGCTCGTCCGCGACAACCGGCTGTCGCCGGACGCCGCCGGGCCCGCCACGGGCGGCACACGGCTCAGCGTGGAGACGCTGAGCGTGCACGGGATGCACCAGACCGTGGGGATCACGGCCCGCATGCCGTACGGGCTGCTGTACCCGGCGCCGCTGACGGAGGACACCGCGGCCGAGGTGCGCGCCGTGGTGACCGCCCTGCTGGATCTGACCGGATACCAGTACGGGCCGGCGCACACGAACGTCGAGCTGACCGCGCACGGGCCGGTGATCACCGGCTGCCGTGCGGGACTGGCCAGGGACCCGGTGCCGGAGCTGCTGAAGGCCGCCGGCGGGTTCGATCTGGCGGCCGGGGCCGTGCAGGTGCTGGCCGGGCGGCTGGTGGACACGGTCCGGCCGGGCCGGTACGCGGCGGCGGCCGTGCTGAATCCGCCGTGGCGGCTGGAGACCGGCGAGGTGGGCGTGCTGCCGCACGTGCGGCACGTGTCACCGCCGGACTCGCTGCGCCCCGGGCATCTGGTCGTGCACGCGGACTCGCCCGAGGTGGCGGCCCAGCGGGTGACGTCCCTGACGGAGCTGGTGACCGGGAACGGATCGGGAACGAACCGGTAGAGCCGCGCCGCACTGTTGATACGTCGCCGGAATCAGGACGACGACGCCAGCGACGTCGACAGGAGGCCGAGTCAGGTGCTGAAGTTCTCGATCCTCGGGGCACTGCAGATCCGTACCGTGGCCGGGCCCGCGGAGATCTCCGGCGATCTGCAGCGCGTCCTGGTGCAGACCCTGCTGGTCAGCGAGAGCCGTCCGGTGTCCGGGGAGAGCCTGGTCGAGGAGATGTGGGGCGAGGCCGTACCCGACAACCAGGCGAACGCGCTGCAGGCGCACGTCAGCAGGCTGCGCCGCAAGCTGCGCGCGCTGGAGCCGGACCGGCCGGCCTCCCGGGTCACCATCCACCCCTCCGGCTACCGGCTCGTCGTCGCCGACGGGGAACTGGACGCGGCGGAGTTCGTCGGGGCGGTACGGCAGGCGGAGTCGGCCTCGCCCGACGACGCGGCGCACGTGGCCCGGCTGCTCGGCGAGGCGCTCGGCCTGTGGCGCGGTCCGGTCTTCGGAGGCTTCCCCGGCGGAACCCTGTGCCAGCTGGCCGGGGCCCGCTACGAGGAGTACCGGATGCGCGCGATGGAGCTGCGGTTCGACGCCGAGCTGCGGCTCGGCCACCACGCGGCCGTGCTCGCCGAGCTGGCCGAGGCGCACACCAACCACCCGCTGCGCGAACGCTTCTGCGAGCAGCTGATGGTCGCCCTGTACGGCTCGGGCCGGCAGGCCGACGCCCTCGACGTCTTCCGGCGCATGCGCGGCCGGCTCGACGCGGAACTCGGCATCGAGCCGTCCCCGGCGCTGCGCAAGGTGGAGAGCGCCATCCTCCGCCACGATCCGGCACTTGCCCCGGACATGGGCCCGGTCCTGCTTCAACTGGCTTGAAAACACTGCTCGTCCGGCTCGTACCGAGAGACGTCGGGCGGTAGCGTGGAGATGCCTTCACGCGCCTCCCGGTTCGGGTACAACCTAGGATTGGCCCGAACTCACGGGCTGGGCGACGAAACGTAGCGGGGGGAACGGTACGTGGAATCGGCGGCATTGGGCCATCCTGTCGTACGGTTCAACATCCTCGGCCCGCTGGAAGGCTGGCACGGTGAGCACCGGGTGCGACTGGGCAGCCCCACGCAGGAGCGGGTGCTCGTCACCCTGCTGCTGGAGCCGGGCCGGATGGTGCCGCTCAGCCGGCTGGTGGCCGCCGCCTGGGACGAGGAGCCGCCGCAGACCGCGGGCCACCAGGTCCGCAAGGCCGTCGCCGCGCTGCGCACCCGCATCCCGGACGGCACCCGGCTGATCGTCACGGACGGCCCCGGATACCGCGCCGTCCTCGGTGAACACCAGCTGGACCTGCACGAGTTCGGACAGTGGTCCCGGCAGGCCCGGCAGGCGATGGCCGACGGCCGGCCCGAGGAGGCGGTCGGCCATCTGCGGGCCTGCCTGGACCTGTGGCGCGGCCCGGTCATGGCCGGCGCCGGCGGCACCGTGATCTCCGCCGCCTCCCTGGCGCTGGAGGAGCGCCACATGGCGATCGCCGAGCAGTACTACGAGCTGCAGCTCGAACGCGGCCAGTCCGCCGAACTCATCGGCCCGCTCCGGGAGCTGGTGACCGCGCACCCGCTGCGGGAGACCCTGCGCGGCCGGCTGATGCTGGCCCTGTACCGGGCCGGCCGGCAGGCGGAGGCGCTGGAGGAGTTCGGCCGGGTGCGCGAGCTGCTCGTGGAGGAGCTGGGCATCGACCCGGGCGTCGAACTCACCGGGCTGTACGAGGCGATCCTGCGCGACAGCCCCGAGGTCGCCCCCCGCCTGCCGCAGTCCGTGGCCGACCGCGCCGCCCTGCTGCTGCCGGCCCCGCTCGCCGGAACCGCCGGCCCCGAGGCCGCGCCCTGCACCCTGCCCTACGACCTGCCCGACTTCACCGGCCGCGACGAGGAACTGGCCCGCCTGCTCGAGGTGGGCCGGGCCCCGGCGGGCGGGGGCACCCGGATCATCGGTGTGGACGGCATGGGCGGCAGCGGCAAGACAGCGCTCGCCGTGCACGCCGCCCATCTGCTCGCCGCCGACTACCCCGACGGGCAGCTCTTCGTCGACCTGCGCGGTTTCAGCCCCGGCGAGAAGGCCCAGGAGCCGGGCGCCGTGCTGCACTCGCTGCTGCGCACCCTGGGCGTCCCCGACGAACGCATCCCGGACGACCTGGAGCGGCGTACCACTTTGTGGAGAACCGTTTCCGCACAGCGGAAGCTGCTGCTCGTCCTCGACAACGCCGCGGGCGCCGCCCAGGTACGGCCCCTGCTGCCCGCCTCCGAGGACTGCCTCGCCGTCCTCACCGGCCGGGTCCGCATGCTCGACCTCGACGGCGCCGAGTGGCTCTCCCTCGGACTGCTCTCCGCCGACGACAGCGTCACCCTGCTCACCCGCATGCTCGGCGCCGACCGCACCGGCGCCGAACCCCAGGCCGTCGCCCGGCTCGCCGGCCTGTGCGGCGGGCTGCCCCTCGCGCTGCGCGTCACCACCGCCCGGCTGCGCAACCGGCCCCGCTGGACCGTGCAGTACCTGGTCGACCGGCTCGCCGACGAGACCCGGCGGCTGCGCGAGCTCAGCGCGGGGGAGCGCAGCGTCGAAGCCACGCTCCGGCTGTCGTACCAGGCCATGGAGCAGGAGCAGCGCGCCGCCTTCCGGCTGCTCGGGCTGCACCCCGGCAGCGCCATCGACGTCCACTCGGCCGCCGCCCTGCTCGGCGCCGCCGCCCATGACGCCGAGGACGTCCTGGAGGACCTGCTCGACGCGCATCTGCTGGAACAGCACGAGGCGGGGCTGTACGTCTTCCACGACCTGGTGCGGACGTACGCGATGAGCGTGCGGGAGGCGGAGGACGACGCGGAAGGCGCGGTGGAGCGGCTCGTCACGTACTACACGCTCGCCACCGACCAGGCCTGCGAGATCCTCTTCCCCGGCCGCAACCGCTACGGCGACGTGCCCGAGCCGGGCGCGGCCGAACTGCCCCGCCTGGACGACGACGAGCAGGCGCTGTGCTGGTTCGACCGGGAGCGCGAGGCGCTGCTCGCGGTCGTCGCCCAGGCGGGCACGCACGGCATGCACCGCACCGCCGCGCTCCTCGCCCGCAACGTGCTCTTCTACCTCCATCTGCGCGGCCACTACCAGGAGTTCCGCGTCGTCAACCGGGTCGCGGTGACCGCCTGCCGGCAGCTCGACGACCCGGTGCTGCTGAGCCTGAGCCTGTGCAACCTGGCCGTGGGCCAGTGGTGGCTCGGCCACTTCCACGACGGCATCACCACCGCCCAGGAGGCCCTGGAACTCGTCCACGGCACCGATCCGCGGACCCGCGCCTTCAGCATCGAGGTGCTCGGCCTGCTGCACGGGGCGCTCGGCGACTTCGACGAGGCCCGCGCCTACCTCACCCAGGGCATCGCCCTGCACCGGGAGCTGGGCATGGACCGGGCGGAGGCGGAGGCGCTGGTCAACCTCAGCACCGTGCAGACCTGGTCGGGCCACTACGCCCAGGGCGCCTCGCTCGCCGCCCGCGCCACCGAGCTGAACCGGCGCCTCGGCGAACGCAACCACGAGATCTCCTCGCTGGCCTGGCTGGCGCTGGCCCACTTCGGCCTCGGCGAGGACGAACGGGCGCGGGCCGTCCTGTCCCAGGCGCTCGAACTGTGCGACGAGTCCCGCCAGCCGGGCAACGTGGCCTTCGTCCTCGCCCACTGGGCCCGCGTCTGCCAGCGCTTCGGCGAGGTGAGCCTGGCCGCCGAACACGCCGAGCGCGCCCTGGACCTGGTCGCCACCGGCGGCACGGTGCTGCGCCAGTCGTCCGTGGTGAACGTGGTGGGCGCGGTCCAGCTGCGCGCCGGCGCGGCCGACCGCGCCATGGAACTCCACCGCCGCGCCCACGAACTGGCCACCCGCCTCGGCTACCGCATCGAGATCGCCCGCGGCCTGCACGGCATGGCCGAGGCGGCCGAGGCCCTGGGCGACGGCCGAACGGCGTCCCGGCATCTGCGGGCGGCGCAGGCGCTGTACGACGCGATGGGGGTCACGGAGGCGGGACGGCGGTTGTAGCGCGGATGCCCGGGCCGGCCGACGGCCGGTGATCCCGGAGTCCCCGGAGTCCCCGGAGTCCCCCGGAGTCCCCGGTGTTCCCGGTGTGCTCGTGGAAACGGCACCGGCCGGGGGATGAGCCCGGACGGTGCCGTGGTCGCTGCGCTGACCGGCGCGCGGGGCGCGGTGCGGTCAGTGGCCGACGCTGAAGGTGAACCTTGAAGCTGAAGCGCTGAAGCGCTGAACGCCGAAGCGCCGGTTGCTGAACGCGGGGCGCCGGGTGCGTCAGCGTGCGACGACGAAGGGGTCGCGGTCGTCCGCCAGGGCCGGGCCGGGGTGCGCCGGGTGACCGGTGAGGTCCGCGGCGACGCGCACGAGCGGGCCCGGCACACCGGCCGCCGGAACGGCCGCCGCGGCGCCGAGCGCGATGACGCCCGTGCCGGTGAGCGCGACCAGAACCGTCTTCGTACGCGATGCGATGGCACGCATGTGGAAACCCCCAGGAAGAGACGGATCGGCGGTGACGGATCACAGGAGCGGATCGTCATCCGGCCGCCGGCTGCTCCCCGGCGACGCGACTGATGCTCTTGGCCGCCGATCCCCATGCCTTCCCCGCTGGTTCCCGGAGCAGGTCAGCCCACCGGTACTCCTGGTTTCAAGTGATTCTCGAGTGGTCCTCGAGCGTTTCTCCAGCGGTTCTCGAGCGCTCAAAATCGCTCTTGCGCGCCTGCCCGGCCGGAGTGCTTACGGGCGAACAGAAACGCCTGCGGGCTGGACTCCCCGGCCCGCTCGTCCGATGCGCGCACGGTGCTGGAGCCGAGCGCGAACCCGGCGTCCTCCAGCAGCCCGGCGATCCGCTCGGGGCGGCGCCGGTGGAAGTCCAGGACGACGGGGTGGCCCCACGGCTGGTCGTGCCGCCGCGTCTCCTCGCCCACCTGGAAGGCGAGGAGCAGGTGTCCGCCGGGCCTCAGCACCCGGTGGAACTCGGCGAACAGAGCGGGAAGTCCGTCGACGGGGGTGTGGATGCTCGAGTACCAGGAGACGGCGCCGGCGAGCGAGCCGTCGGCGAGGTCCAGGTCCAGCATCGAGCCCTGCCGGAAACGCAGTTCCGGATGGCGGCGGCGGGCGACGGCGAGCATCGACTCGGACAGGTCGATCCCGAAGACGTCGACACCGAGGGAGGCGAGATACGCGGTGGCCACGCCGGTTCCGCACCCGAGGTCGGCGACGCGTCCACCGTCGCCCACCATCTCGGCGAACCCGCCGAGCAGGGCCCGCTCCAACGGCCTCTCGCGCAGGTGGTCCCGGAACTGCTCGGCGTAGTCCTCGGCTACGGCGTCGTAGAAGGTACGGGTGGCAGCAAGAAAGTCGTCCTCGATCACGCCGCGCGACGCTACAGCCCGGCACCGACAACCCTGTCGCCCCGGGCGGGTGGGCGAGTCAGGCGACTCCGGTCGCCCTCAGCAACGCCGTCACCCCCACCGCCCCCAGGACCACCATGACGAACGGCGCCCTGAACCACGCCAGCAGCACGCCCGCCGCCACGCCGCCCACCCGGGCGGCCCCGGCGAATCCCCCGCCCTCGGTCAACGCCCCCGTGCCGGCCAGCGCCACCAGCAACACCACCGCCCCGGCCGACGCAAGCTCCGTCACCCGCTCCGGTATCGCGACGCGTCCGTGCAGCACCGGCCCCACCAGCCGCAGCGCATACGTCCCCACGGCCAGCACGAGAATCACGACGACACCGGCACTCATTCCGCGCCGTCCGCTCCGCCCCGCCGACGGCGGAAAAGCAGCAGCCCGCTCAGGGCGAGCAGCACCGGCACCCCGGACGGCACCGCGGGCGTGACCGCCAGAGCCACCACCGCCCCGGCCAGCGCGCACCGCCGTACCACCGCATCGGCCCGCACCTGAGGCAGCACCAGCGCCACCAGCACGGCCGGAAACGCCGCGTCGAGCCCGTACCGCGCCGTGTCCCCCAGCGCGCCCCCGGCCAGCGCGCCGCCGAGCACCCCGGTGTTCCACACGGCGAACAGCCCGAGCCCGGAGATCCAGAACGCCTGCCGCCGTCGTACCGGATCGTCCTGGGCGAGAGCGAAGGCGACGGTCTCGTCGGTGACCAGATGCGCCCCGAGGAACCGGCTCGCCCGCCCGCTCCCGAGGACGTCCGCCACCGCCAGACCGAACGCGGCCGTACGGGTGTTGAGCAGCAGCCCCGTCGCCGCCGCGGCGGCCGGACCGCCCCCGGCGAGCAGCACCCCCACCGCGCTGAACTGGGCCGACCCGGCGTACACCACCAGGGACATCACCACCGGCACCCACACCGGCAGCCCCCCGGCGACCGAGACGGCCCCGAAGGACACGCCGACGACACCGGTGGCGAGCCAGACGAGCGAGCTGTCCCGCACCAGGGACATGGCACCGGAGTGCTCCGGATCCTCCACGCGTGTTCGCTGCACCGAACGCATGTTTTCTACAATGGACAGTGACGCACCCGTCCGTCAAGCCGAACGATCGTACCGATGGAGCGAACGAACGCCATGTCCGAGCCGCCGCTTCCCCGGCCCCCCGCAGCCGCCCGCCTCCCGCTGGAATGGATCGCCGCCTCGCTCAAGCGGGAGCGCACCCGCACCGGCCTGTCCCTCTCCGAGCTGGCCAAACGCGCCGGCATCGCGAAGTCCACGCTCTCCCAGCTGGAGGCGGCGAGCGGCAACCCGAACGTGGAGACGCTCTGGGCGCTCGCGGTCGCGCTGGGCGTGCCGTTCAGCACCCTGGTCGAACCGCCGGCGCCGAGCGTGCGGGTGATCCGGGCCGGCGAGGGCCCGTCGGTCGCCTCGGGGCAGGCCGCCTACGTCGCCACCCTGCTGTCCGCGAGCCCGCCCGGGGCCCGCCGGGACATCTACCGCCTGTGCGCCGAGCCCGGCGCGGCCCGCGTCTCCGAACCCCACATCCCCGGCACGGTCGAGCACCTGATCGTCGCCTCGGGCCGGGTGAAGGCGGGTCCGGCGGGGGAGGAGGCCGAACTCGGCCCCGGCGACTACATGACCTGCCGGGGAGACGTGCCGCACTCCTACGAGGCGCTGCTGCCGGGCACGACTTTCCTTCTCGTCATGGAGCACACGTAGAGAATTCGCCGGAAATTCATCAGTGCGATGACGGCGGAAAAGGGCAGGAGCCCCGTCGCCGGAACGGCGCGGGGCTCCTTGGGTACTGCTCTCAGGTTCTGCGACCAGGGCGATCGGATCAGAAGATCAGATCGCGGTGACGTTCTCCGCCTGCGGGCCCTTCGGGCCCTGCGTGACGTCGAAGGACACCGCCTGGTTCTCCTCGAGGGAGCGGAAGCCAGTGGCGTTGATCGCGGAGTAGTGAACGAAGACGTCGGGGCCGCCGCCCTCCTGGGCGATGAAGCCAAAGCCCTTTTCGGCGTTGAACCACTTAACGGTTCCGGTAGCCATAAGCCCTCCTTGGGCTCAAAAAGGGTTGCCCTGCTCCAGAACCTGCAAGTGTGAAACTGGTGCTGCACAACTGCATACGTCTGAAAACGACGAGAGCCCGCGGTCACATGCTCCGCAGGCTCTGTACTGCAAGGGAAACCAAACTGCAACTTGCGGCAAGCCTAGCATCCGTGCAGCCGAATGCAATAGAGGTCAAGATCACGTCACCCGGATGTTTGAACCGCCGCTAACCCGTTCGGCGGTGGGGCCGGTACCGGCACCGTACAGGACGGGGTCTAGTCTCGCGATGTGGACAATTCTCGCACCCGGCCGCGCGTCGGCCACATCCAGTTCCTGAACTGTCTCCCCCTCTACTGGGGCCTGGCGAGAACCGGCACCCTGCTCGACTTCGAGCTCACCAAGGACACCCCGGAGAAGCTCAGCGAGCAGATCGTGCGCGGCGACCTCGACATCGGCCCCGTCACCCTGGTCGAGTTCCTGCGCAACGCCGGCGACCTGGTCGCCTTCCCGGACATCGCCGTCGGCTGCGACGGCCCGGTGATGTCCTGCGTGATCGTCTCGCAGGTTCCGCTGGACCGGCTGGACGGCCGCCGGGTCGCCCTCGGCTCGACCTCCCGCACCTCCGTCCGCCTCGCCCAGCTGCTGCTCGCCGAGCGCTACGGCGTCCACCCCGACTACTACACCTGCCCGCCCGACCTCAGCCTGATGATGCAGGAGGCCGAGGCCGCCGTCCTCATCGGCGACGCGGCGCTGCGGGCGAACCTGCACGACGGCCCGCGTTTCGGCCTGGACGTGCACGACCTCGGCACGCTCTGGAAGGAGTGGACCGGCCTGCCGTTCGTCTTCGCGGTGTGGGCGGCACGCCGGGACTACGCGGAGCGCGAGCCGGCCATCACCCGCAAGGTGCACCAGGCCTTCCTCGAGTCCCGCAACCTCTCCCTGGAAGAGGTCGCCAAGGTCGCCGAACAGGCCGCCCGCTGGGAGGCCTTCGACGAGGAGACCCTCGCCGAGTACTTCACCACCCTCGACTTCAGCTTCGGCCCGGCACAGCTGGAGGCCGTCGCCGAGTTCGCCCGCCGCGTCGGCCCGACCACCGGCTTCCCGGCGGACGTGAAGGTGGACCTGCTGCAGCCCTGAGCGCACGTCACTAGGCTGCCTCCCACAGGCGCTCGAGTCGGCGGCGCCGGGGTCGCCAGGCGGTGGGGGGAGCACGGCATGCAGCCGTTGGACGCGGACGAGCCGGCCGCCGTCGGGCCGTACCGGCTGCTCGGCCGGCTGGGCTCCGGCGGCATGGGCCGGGTCTACCTCGGCCGCAGCGCGGGCGGCCGTACGGTCGCCGTGAAGGTCGTGCACCCGCACTTCGCGCAGGACGAGGAGTTCCGCGCGCGGTTCCGGCGCGAGGTGGCGGCCGCACGGCGGGTCGGCGGCGCCTGGACGGCGCCCGTCCTCGACGCCGACCCGGACGCGGCCGTCCCGTGGGTCGCCACGGCGTACGCGGCCGGCCCCTCCCTCGCCGCCGCCGTCGCCGACACCGGCCCCCTGCCCGCGCACACCGTACGGGCCCTCGGCGCGGGCCTCGCCGAGGCGCTCGCGGCCGTGCACGAACTCGGGCTCGTGCACCGGGACGTGAAGCCGTCCAACGTCCTGCTGACCCTGGACGGGCCGCTGCTCATCGACTTCGGCATCGCCCGGGCCATGGCCGGCACGGCATCCCTGACCTCCACCGGCGTGTCCATCGGCTCGCCCGGCTACATGGCCCCCGAGCAGATCCTCGGCAAGGGCGCCACCGGCGCCGCCGACGTCTTCTCTCTCGGCGCGGTCCTCGTCCACGCGGCCACCGGTGAACCGCCCTTCCGCGGCGACACCTCGGCCGCGCTGCTCTACAAGGTCGTCCACGAGGAACCCGAACTCGGTCCCCTCACCGGTGAGTTGCGGGAGCTGGCGGCGGCCTGCCTGGCGAAGGACCCGGCCACCCGCCCGGCCCCGGCCGACATCGGCCGCCGCCTCGCCCCCGAAGGCGCCGGCCGCCTGATCTCCGGCGGCTGGCTCCCCGGCCCCCTGGTGGAACAGGTCAGCCGCAGCGCCGTACGCCTGCTGAACCTGGACACACCGAACACGGGGGAGCCGGTGCGCTCGGGACCGGTGGCCTTCGACACGCCCGCGGTGACGGGTCCGGCGGTCCTGCCCGCCCCCAACCCGGCGAGCCAGAGCGGCACCTTCGGCCCGGCACCGGTGATGCATGCCGGGGGCCCACCGCCCATGCCGCCCGGCCCACCAGGGGTTCCCCTGCCCGGGGCTCCACCGAAGACGGCGGCCGGTGCGGACGGGGCCGCGCCCGGGGCGCCGACCGTCGTGCCCGGACCACGGGACGCGGACGCGCCCGGCCGGCTCTCCGTCAGCGTGGCGGCGGCCTCCGCGCCGGGGGACGGCGGCCGCGGGCGCAGGCTGAGCTGCACGGTCGTGCTGGCGGTCGCCGGGGCGCTGGTCGTGGGCGGCCTGGGGGCAGGGCTGCTGCTGCGGCCCTGGTTCCACGACGACACCGCGGGGGGCGAGGGCAGCCGTCCCCCGGTCTCGACGGCGCCGTCGGCAGCCTCCAGCGACGCCGCCGAGCCAGGCGGCAGGCGCGGCGCGGTCCCGGCCCGCTACCTCGGCACCTGGGAGGGGCAGGCCGCCGCCCTCGGCGGCAGCCTCCCCGCGGGCACCTTCCGGCTCACCGTCCACCAGGCCGCCGTCGGGCAGGAGTTGGGGCGCCTGCGGCAGACCGACCAGATCGGCGGCGTGTGCACCGACGTCCTCACCCTGAAGAAGGTGACGAAGACCCAGGTCCTCGCCACCTCCAAGGGTGCCGCGGACAACCCCGGCCACTGCGTGCCCACCGCGCACCAGGTCGAGTTGACCCCGGTCGGCGACGATCTCAGGTTCACGTCGGACAGTTCCGCCGAGGGCAACCCGGTGGCCCGTCTGTCGAAGGCCGGTACGGCACGGTGAGCACGGGCGCGCTGGCCGCCGTCGCCGCCCTGTGGGGTGCGCTGGCCGGTGCGCTGCTGCCCCGCGCCGCCTACCGTTTCGCCGTACCGTCCGGTGAACCCTGGCGGGACCGCTGCCCGGACGGCCACCCGATCCGAGGCTGGCTCGGCCGGCTCGCGTGCGGCGCCTGCGGTGCAGCCGCCCGCCGAACGGCCGCAGCCCCCACCGCGGTCGCCACGGCCCTCACCTGCGCCGCCCTCGCCGCCGCCACCGGCGCCCGGCCCGAGCTGGCGGTGTGGCTGCTGCTCGCGCCCGTCGGGGTGCTGCTCGCCGTGGTCGACCTGAGGGTGCGGCGGCTGCCCGATCCGCTGACCCTGCCCCTCGCCGCCGCCGCCCTCGCCCTGCTGGGCCTCGCCGCGCTGCTGCCCGGGCACGCCGGCCACTGGCCCACCGCGCTGTACGGCGCCCTCGCGCTCGGCGCCGGCTACTGCGCGCTGTACCTCGTCAACCCGGGCGGCATGGGCTTCGGCGACGTGAAACTGGCCGTCGGGGCGGGCGCCGTACTCGGCTGGTACGGCTGGCCCACCGTCCTGCTCGGCGCCTTCGCCGGGTTCCTGCTCGGCGCGCTGTACGGCGCGGCGCTCCTCGTCGCACGGCGGGCCGGCCGCAAGACCGCGGTCCCCTTCGGCCCGTTCCTGCTGGCCGGTGCCCTCGCCGGGCTGCTGCTCGGCGCGTGCGCGGCCTGACGTCGGTCCGGGGAAAGCGCTGGCGTAGGCTGGTTCGGTCCGTCCACACCCTGTGACGAAAGGGAGCCGGTGACCGAGAAGGCCGACCTCCAGTCCGTGCTCGACCGAGCCG
Source organism: Streptomyces sp. NBC_00557 (assembly GCF_036345995.1). Taxonomy (NCBI): domain Bacteria; kingdom Bacillati; phylum Actinomycetota; class Actinomycetes; order Kitasatosporales; family Streptomycetaceae; genus Streptomyces; species Streptomyces sp. NBC_00557. The sequence continues at coordinate 3,464,574 of NZ_CP107796.1, read as the reverse complement.
CAGCGGGCGGACGCATCACGCCCGAGGAAGCCCTCGCGCTCTACCGGGACGCCCCGCTGCACGCGCTGGGCGCCGCCGCCGACGCCGTACGCCGCCGCATGTACGCCGGGACCGAGCACATCGCGACGTACATCATCGAGCGGAACATCAACTACACGAACGTGTGCGTCACGGCGTGCAAGTTCTGCGCCTTCTACGCGGCCCCCAAGGACACGGAGAAGGGCTGGACCCGCGACCTCGACGACATCCTGCGCCGCTGCGCGGAGACGGTCGAGCTGGGCGGCACCCAGATCATGTTCCAGGGCGGCCACCACCCGGACTACGGCGTCGAGTACTACGAGAAGCACTTCCGGGCCATCAAGGAGGCGTTCCCGCAGCTGGTCATCCACTCCCTCGGCGCGTCCGAGGTCGAGCACATGGCCCGTATCTCCGGCGTGTCGGTCGAGGAGGCCATCACCCGCATCCACGAGGCGGGCCTGGACTCCTTCGCGGGCGCCGGCGCGGAACTGCTCCCCGAGCGCCCCCGCAAGGCCATCGCGCCGCTGAAGGAGTCCGGCGAGCGCTGGCTGGAGATCATGGAGACGGCGCACCGGCTGGGCGTGGAGTCCACCTCCACCATGCTGATGGGCACGGGCGAGACCAACGCCGAGCGCATCGAGCACCTGCGGATGATCCGGGACGTGCAGGACCGCACGGGCGGCTTCCGCGCCTTCATCCCGTACACCTACCAGCCGGAGAACAACCACCTGAAGGGCCGCACCCAGGCCACGATCTTCGAATACCTCCGCATGATCGCCATCGCCCGCCTCTTCCTGGACAACGTCCGGCACATCCAGGGCTCGTGGCTGACCACGGGCAAGGAGGTCGGCCAGCTGTCGCTGCACTACGGCGCGGACGACCTGGGCTCGATCATGCTGGAGGAGAACGTGGTCTCCTCGGCCGGCGCCAAGCACCGCTCCAACCGCCTGGAGATCATCGACCTGATCAGGAAGGCGGGACGGGTCCCGGCCCAGCGCTCCACGACCTACGAGCACCTCGTCGTCCACGACGACCCGGCGAACGACCCCGTCGACGACCGCGTGGTCTCCCACATCTCCTCCACGGCCATCGAGGGCGGCACGGCCCACCCGGAACTGAAGCTGCTGACCTCCAACTGACCGCGCCTTGCTGACGATTCACGCCGACTCCAGGGGGCGGGCCCTCGCCGTCGAGGGCGCGCTGATCGCGGGCGCGGGCCCCCTGGAGGAGCTGGCCGCCGCGTACCCGCACGCGCGCGTGCGGACCTGGCCCGGCATCATCACCCCCGGGTTCGTCAACCCGCATGGCACGGAGCTGCTGGAGGAGGCGTACCACCCGGATCCCCGGGAGGCCGACGCCCTCGGTACCGAGCCGCTCACCGGCGACGCGCTCTCCGGGCTCGCGCTGGACGACGTCCGCTGGGGAGCGAGCGCACGGCGCGGAGTGCAGCGGATGCTGGCCCACGGCACGGTCGCGGCGGCCTGCGAGCCGCTGCGCAACCGCGCGGTCCGGGACGCCGTGCGGCGCACCGGACTCACGCTCGCGGGCCGTGCGGAGCGGCCCGGGGGCGTCCCGTCCCTCGACCCGCTCGCCTCCGGTCTGCCGCCCGTGACCGCACCCCCGCGCACCCCGGGCTCCGCCGCCCGCTTCGCGGTCTTCGACGTCCACGACGAGACGGAACTGACCGAGCGCGGAGCCGGCACCTGCGTGGCGACGGTCATCGACGGCCGCCTGCTCTTCCGCCGCCGCTAGCCTCCGCGGACGCCCCGCCGAACGCGCCCTCCTCCTGCTCCACCCCGCTGCAGTCGGTCGCCGCGTCGTCCGCCCCCGACTCCTCTTCCGCGCCACGAGATCGCCCTGGTCCTGGCCGTCCCGCTGATCGACCGGTTCTGGGACGTGCCCGCCTTCGAGACGTACCTGCCGCTGGACAGCCAGTGGTTCATGTTCGGCATCGGCTGGATCCTGATCGCCGTCTTCGTCCTGCTGTGCGGCTGGGCCGAGGACGTCGCGGCACGCAGGAAGCCGAGGCTCCTGCCGTGAGAGGGGGCTGCAACAATGGGCGGGTGACCCGCGCTTCCCTGAACAAGCAGCCGCACGAAGTCGCCTCGATGTTCGACGACGTGGCGGAACGGTACGACCTGACGAACGACGTGCTGTCGCTCGGCCAGGACCGGCGCTGGCGCAAGGAGGTGGCGAAGGCGGTCGACGCACGCCCCGCGCAGAAGGTCCTCGACCTCGCCGCCGGCACGGCGACCTCGTCGCTGCCCTTCGCCCGCACGGGCGCCTACGTGGTCCCCTGCGACTTCTCGCTGGGGATGCTCCAGGTCGGCAAGAAGCGGCACACCTGGCTGCCCTTCACGGCCGGCGACGCCACGCGGCTGCCGTTCAAGGACGACACCTTCGACGCCGTGACGATCTCCTTCGGGCTGCGCAACGTGCAGGACACGGACGCGGCCCTCGCCGAGATGCACCGGGTGACCCGGCCCGGCGGACGCGTGGTGATCTGCGAGTTCTCGCACCCGACCTGGGCGCCCTTCCGCACCGTCTACACCGAGTACCTGATGCGGGCCCTGCCGCCGGTCGCGCGCGCCGTCTCCTCCAACCCGGACGCCTACGTCTACCTCGCCGAGTCCATCCGCGCCTGGCCCGACCAGCCCGCCCTCGCCGAGCGGCTGCGGAAGGCGGGCTGGTCGAAGGTGGCGTGGCGCAACCTCACCGGCGGTGTGGTCGCGCTGCACCGGGGGTTCAAGGAGAGCTGAGGCCCGCGCCGGGCGTCAGCGGTCGATCATCTCGAAGGCGTCGCCTGGCTCGCCGAGTTCGCGTTGCAGCCCTCCGGCCGGCGGTCGCGGGATGCGCGGCTCGCGCACACCCCCGCCGCCCTCGCCCTCACCGAAGTCGAACCACACGTACACCATCGAGTCCCGCGGCACCTCGGCGCCGGGCTGCGGATACTGGCGTACGACGTAGTCGACGACCGCGCGGTGGAAGTCCGGGCGGTCCGGCGCATTGAGGAACAGGCCCTGCGCCCGGGCCGTCTCGCGCGCGTCCACGGCCATCAGTCCGACCAGCCGTGGCACGCGCACTTCGGGTGTTTTGGGTGTTATGCGCACAGATGTCACCCCCAGCGGTACTGGAAGGGTAACTCCCGCGCGCCCCGCCCGGAAGGGATCGGTGTCTTTCCGTAACAGACGACTACTGTCCGTCATCGAGACGGAGGCGGAAGCAGAGGGCGTCCTCGTCCAGCGTGGGATGCGGATAGGTCTCCGCCGGCTTCATGCCGAGCCGTCGGGTCACCGCGATCGACCGCTCGTTGCCCGGCCGTACCATCGCCACCACCTCCGGGACCCCGGCCGCCCGCAGCCGGCGCAGCGTCTCGTGCGCGGCCGCGGTGACGTACCCCTTGCCCCAGTGCGCGCGCCCGAGCCGCCAGCCGATCTCCGTCTCGCCGACCGGTCCCCAGCCGGGCCGCCAGGGCTGCGCTCCGGTGAACCCGAGGACCTCACCGGACTCGTCCAGCACGGTCCACAGGCAGAAGCCGAGTTCGGCGTCGTGCCGCCGCTGCCGCGCGGTGAGTTCCTCGTAGACCGACAGGGCCGCCGACCTGCCGCCGTAGAACTCCATGACCTCGGGGTCGTCGAAGACCCGGTGCCAGGCGATCGCGTCCTCATGGGTGGGAACACGCAGCCGTACCGCGGGGAGAGGTCGGTTCACAGGGCAGCCCTTCAGCCGGGTGATCAATTCTGCTGAATAGACTGCCCCTGTCCAGTGCCGGTCGGCACGCAGATTTCGAACTTGGGGAGATCCCGCCGTGACCGTCGTGAAGGAGCCCCTCTCCGAGAACACCGCCGACGTCATCGTCGTCGGCGCGGGGCCGGCCGGCTCCACGACCGCGTACCACCTCGCCAGGGCCGGTCTCGACGTCCTGCTGCTGGAGAAGACCGAGTTCCCGCGCGAGAAGGTGTGCGGCGACGGCCTCACCCCGCGCGCGGTCAAGCAGCTCGTCGCCATGGGCATCGACATCTCCGAGGAGGCCGGCTGGCTGCGCAACAAGGGCCTGCGCATCATCGGCGGCGGCTCCCGCCTCCAGCTGGACTGGCCGGAACTCGCCGCCTACCCGAACTACGGACTGGTCCGCAAGCGCGACGACTTCGACGAGCAGCTCGCCCGCAACGCCCAGAAGGCGGGCGCCCGCCTCTTCGAGCGCTGCAACGTCTCCGGCCCGGTCGTCGACGACCGCACCGGCCGCATCACCGGCGTCACCGCCAGGCTCGGCGAGGAGAAGCGCGAGGTCACCTTCCACGCGCCGCTCGTCGTCGCCGCCGACGGCAACTCCACCCGCCTGTCCCTCGCGATGGGCCTGCACCGCCGCGAGGACCGCCCGATGGGCGTCGCGGTGCGCACCTACTTCACCTCGCCCCGCCACGACGACGACTACCTGGAGTCCTGGCTGGAGCTGTGGGACCGCCGCGGCCCCCAGGACCGGCTGCTGCCCGGCTACGGCTGGATCTTCGGCATGGGCGACGGCACGTCCAACGTGGGCCTCGGCGTGCTGAACACCTCCGCCGCCTTCAAGGAGCTGGACTGGCGCGAGATCCTCAAGGCCTGGTGCGCCTCCATGCCCGAGGACTGGGGCTACACGCCCGAGAACATGACCGGCCCCATCCGCGGCGCCGCCCTCCCCATGGCCTTCAACCGCCAGCCCCACTACACGCGCGGCCTGCTGCTCGTCGGCGACGCCGGCGGCCTGGTGAACCCCTTCAACGGCGAGGGCATCGCCTACGCCATGGAGTCCGGCCAGATCGCCGCCGACGTCATCGTGCAGGCACACGCGCGTGCCACCCCCGCCCAGCGCGAGATCGCGCTGCAGCGCTACCCGCGCGTGCTGAAGGACACCTACGGCGGCTACTACACCCTCGGCCGCGCCTTCGTGAAGCTCATCGGCAACCCGAAGGTCATGCAGATCGCCACCCAGCGCGGCCTGACGCACCCGCTGCTGATGAAGTTCACCCTCAAGCTGCTGGCCAACCTCACCGACCCCACGGGCGGCGACGCCATGGACCGCATCATCAACGGCCTGAGCAAGGTGGCCCCGAAGGCCTGACCAGGAGCCGACGGCCGCACTAGGTCCTGTCGTCAAACTCCCGCCGTCCGCCCGGAGGGCGGGCCTCGCGCCCGCTGCGGAGCAGCTGATGCATGCCGTAGGTGCGTGCTCTGGGGGTCCCCCCGGCCGAAGGTTGGGGGAGTGCCGGGCCCTGGCCCTCGTACTGGACGTACTTGGGCCTGGGCCCGGTGCGGCGAGTGGGGGCACCTCCCACGCCCTTAAGGCAGTGGGGGAGCGTGCATGGCGTCGCGGGGCTGGGGGTCCCCCCGGCCGAAGGCTGGGGGAGGGAGTTTGACGACAGGGCCTAGGAGGCGAGAGCCGCGGCGTTGGCGGCCCGCCGGGCGAGCACCTCGTCCCGCCGGGCCGCCATCTGCCGCAGCGCGTCCTTCTTCTCCCGCTTGGAGAGCCGGTCCAGGTAGAGGTGGCCGTTGGTGTGGTCGGTCTCGTGGGCGAGGCAGCGCGCGAAGTACCCCGTGCCCTCGACGACGATCGGGTTGCCGTCCCTGTCCTGCCCGCGCACGACGGCCCGGTCCGGCCGCGGTACGGCCATCACCGCGCCCGGCACCGACAGGCAGCCCTCGCCCTCGTCCAGCAGCCGTCGCCCGATCGTAGGCGTTTCCAGCACTGGATTGACGATGTGTCCGACATGTCGGATTCCATCGTCATCGGGGCAGTCGTACACGAACAGCCGCAGATCAACCCCGACCTGATTCGCCGCCAGGCCCGCGCCTTCGGCGACGTACAGGGTCAGGAACATGTCATCGATGAGGGCGGCGAGGTCCGGCCCGAACTCCGTGACGTCCCGGCACGGCTTGTGCAGGACCTCCTCGCCCACCTCGGTGATCCGGCGCACCGCGCCGCGCCCGGCCTCGGGGGCGTGGCGGGGGTAGTGGGCGGCGGGCCTTCCCTGGACGAACACGCGTGGCATCGCACGGTCTCCTTCGCTCGTGGAGGACCGCCGGACGGCGGCCCGAGCGAGAGCATGCCAGGAAGACCGCCGGGGCGCGCCGGGAACGGCGCAAGGGCCGCTGCCCCCGAGCGGCTGCGGCCCTACGCGCGTGAGAGGTGCCAGGTGCCCTCAGAGCACCCGCACGGCGCCGCTCGGCGGGTCGTACGACAGCGGGTGCTCCCCGACGCCGCTGGAGGGGTTCTGTGCGCCGACGAACATGCCGTCGCCCACGTACACCGCGACGTGGTAGGCGCTGCCCGCGCTGCCCCAGTACAGGATGTCGCCCGGCTGCAGGTTGCTCAGCGACACCTGGGTGCCGGCCGTGGACTGGTCCTGGGAGACGCGCGGCAGGCTGATGCCCACCTGCTTGAAGGCGGTCTGCACCAGGCCGGAGCAGTCGTACGCCGACGGGCCGGTGGCGCCGGAGACGTACGCCTTGCCGATCTGCGCCTTGACGAAGGCGACGACGGCGGCGGCCGAACCGGTGGCCGTGGAGCCGCTCGTGGAGGTGCCGGCGCTCGTCGTGGCGGCGAGCGTGGTCCGCTCGGCGTTGCGGGAGGCGCGCTCGGCGGCGGCCTTGCGGGCGGCCTCCTCGGCCTTCTTCTTCGCCTCGGCGGCCTTCTGCTTCGCCTCGGCGAGGTCCGCCTTGGCCTGCTTCGCGGCCTTCGCGGCGGCCGCGTCACGCTCGGCCTGCAGCTGGTAGTTCGCGGCGGCCTGCTGGGTGGCGTCCGCGGACTGGGCGGCCTGAGCGGCCAGGTCGGCCGTCAGGGTGGGCAGTTCGAGGGTCTGCGTCACCGGCTCGGCCGCGTTCGCCGAGCCGGACGCCCCGGCGACTGCCAGGGTGCTGAGGACGCCACCGGCAACTCCGGCCCGCATCGCGAGGGACGACGCGCTGCGGCGGGGCTTCCGGTGGCTGCGTATGTGAGCGGTGTGGGACATGGGAACAACCGGTACCAGGGGCTCCTTCATATCTTCAAGAAACGTGTGCTCCGCCACAGTTGCTCAATCGAGACCGAGAATCCCGGGTGCGTCGCTCTTTATTGACGCCGTAACGGACATTGCGGACGCCGGTGATCAAGGGCTTGATCACGGTCTTTGATCATTACGTCCGAATTGCTCCCCACCTACCACCGGTTGGGGTGATTGGCCAAGCCCGGTTCTCGGGGGTCTCTCATCGATGTGGCGGAGGTCACGGAACGGTTACCTGAAACGCGGCGTCCTGTATGCGCACGGCTCGTGAACGCGTGCACGCGTCCGGACCCCGTCCACATCGCACCCCGCGCCTCCCTCTGATGTGTGAACGCGCCCCTCTATCAGCCGTCCGTGTCCAGCGCCAATTTGCATGCACCGGAACACTCTTGATATGGAGACGCGCCCTCCTGCCTGCGACGACGAGCGAGAATGTCACTTCTGGTGATCAACTGAACGCTTCGCGTATGAAGATCACTCATCATCCGACTTCATGATCCTTCGTCAGGTGGTGGAGATCACAAAGGTCGTGCAATACCCCGTGTCGCAGATCACAGAGCGACGGGCATAAGATGCGTGGCAACTGGGCTTGTGACCTGCTTCACATGTTCTCGATCTTCGCCCGGGACGGCGGGGTTCCGAGGGACTTGTGAGGCGGAAGTGAGCGCAGTGCACCAGTGCAACCGCCAGCAGTCAGTGCCGACTGAGAGGAGCGAGGAGCGGTGAACGCGTATGCGCCCATCCTCGTACTGGGAGCCCTCGGGGCAGGCTTTGCGATCTTCTCCGTGGTCATGGCCACGCTGATCGGTCCGAAGCGGTACAACCGCGCCAAGCTCGAGGCCTACGAGTGCGGTATCGAGCCGACCCCCACGCCGGCCGGCGGCGGGCGCTTCCCCATCAAGTACTACCTGACGGCGATGCTCTTCATCGTCTTCGACATCGAGATCGTCTTCCTCTACCCCTGGGCCGTCACCTTCGACGCCCTGGGGATTTTCGGGCTCGTGGAGATGCTGCTCTTCGTGCTCACCGTCTTCGTCGCGTACGCGTACGTATGGCGGCGCGGCGGCCTGGAATGGGACTGAGGGGCCTTTAGACATGGGACTCGAAGAAAAGCTGCCGAGCGGCTTCCTGCTGACCACCGTCGAGCAGGCCGCGGGCTGGGTGCGCAAGGCGTCCGTCTTCCCCGCGACCTTCGGCCTCGCCTGCTGCGCCATCGAGATGATGACCACCGGCGCCGGCCGCTACGACCTGGCGCGCTTCGGCATGGAGGTCTTCCGCGGCTCACCGCGCCAGGCCGACCTGATGATCGTCGCCGGCCGGGTCAGCCAGAAGATGGCGCCGGTGCTCAGGCAGGTCTACGACCAGATGCCCAACCCCAAGTGGGTGATCTCCATGGGCGTCTGCGCCTCCTCGGGCGGCATGTTCAACAACTACGCGATCGTCCAGGGCGTCGACCACATCGTCCCGGTCGACATCTACCTGCCGGGCTGCCCGCCCCGCCCCGAGATGCTGATGGACGCCATCCTCAAGCTCCACCAGAAGATCCAGTCCTCCAAGCTCGGCGTCAACGCCGAGGAGGCGGCCCGCGAGGCGGAGGAGGCGGCGCTCAAGGCCCTGCCCACGATCGAGATGAAGGGGCTGCTGCGGTGAGCGACGCGAACGGCAACGGCACGCACGGCGTGAACGGGTCCGCGAACGGGGTGAACCCCGAAAAGGACCTCTCCGCCTCCAACCTCCCCGGCCAGCGCGGTCAGGGCGGCGAGGAGATCCGCGTCCAGCGCGGCATGTTCGGCGCCAACAACGGCGGCGACACCTCCGGCTACGGCGGCCTGGTCCGCTCGGTCCGACTCCCGGGACCGGCGAGCCGCCCCTACGGCGGCTGGTTCGACGAGGTCGCCGACGAGCTGGAGGGCGCCCTGGAGGAACAGGGACTCCTCCCCGGCAACGCCATCGAGAAGACGGTCGTCGACCGCGGCGAGATCACCTTCCACATCGAACGCGAGCACCTGGTCCGCGTCGCCCGCACGCTGCGCGACGACCCGGCCCTGCGGTTCGAGCTGTGCACCGGCGTCAGCGGCGTCCACTACCCGCACGACAAGGGACGCGAGCTGCACGCCGTCTACCACCTGCGCTCGATCACCCACAACCGGCAGATCCGCCTCGAGGTCAGCGCCCCCGACAGCGACCCGCACATCCCGTCGCTCGTCTCCGTCTATCCGACGAACGACTGGCACGAGCGCGAGACGTACGACTTCTTCGGAATCGTCTTCGACGGTCACCCGGCCCTGACGCGGATCATGATGCCGGACGACTGGCAGGGCCACCCGCAGCGCAAGGACTACCCCCTCGGCGGCATCCCCGTCGAGTACAAGGGCGCCCAGATCCCGGCTCCGGACCAGCGGAGGTCGTACTCGTGAGCAGCACCCAGTCAGCAGCCGCCCGGGAAACCACCGAGGGCACCGTCTACACGGTCACCGGTGGCGACTGGGACGAGGTCGTCCAGTCCGCGACCCGCGCCGACGACGAACGCATCGTCGTCAACATGGGTCCCCAGCACCCCTCCACCCACGGAGTGCTCCGCCTGATCCTCGAGATCGAGGGCGAGACGGTCACCGAGGCCCGCTGCGGCATCGGCTATCTGCACACCGGCATCGAGAAGAACCTCGAGTACCGCACGTGGACGCAGGGCACCACCTTCGTCACGCGCATGGACTACCTGACGTCCTTCTTCAACGAGACCGCCTACTGCCTCGCCGTCGAGAAACTCCTCGGCATCGAGGACGACATCACCGAACGCGCCAAGATCATCCGAGTGCTCCTGATGGAGCTGAACCGGATGTCCTCCCACCTGGTGTGCATCGCCACCGGCGGCATGGAGCTCGGCGCCACCACGATCATGATCTACGGCTTCCGTGATCGTGAAATGATTCTCGACCTCTACGAGCTCATCACGGGCCTTCGGATGAACCACGCGTACATCCGACCCGGCGGACTCGCCCAGGACCTGCCGCCCGGCGCGGTGGACCAGATCCGCGAGTTCGTGAAGAAGATGAAGAAGAACCTCCCGGAGTACGACAAGCTCGCCACCGGGAACCCCATCTTCAAGGCCCGCATGCAGGACATCGGCTACCTCGACCTGGCCGGCTGCATGGCCCTCGGCGCCACCGGCCCGATCCTGCGCTCCACCGGCCTGCCGCACGACCTGCGCAAGGCACAGCCGTACTGCGACTACGAGACGTACGACTTCGAGATCCCGACCGCCGACACCTGCGACGCCTACGGCCGCTTCCTGGTCCGCCTGGAGGAGATGCGCCAGTCACTCAGGATCATCGAGCAGTGCCTCGACCGGCTCCAGCCCGGCCCCGTCATGGTCGCCGACAAGAAGATCGCCTGGCCCGCCCAGCTCGCCCTGGGCCCGGACGGACTCGGCAACTCCCTCGACCACATCAAGAAGATCATGGGCACCTCCATGGAGGCCCTGATCCACCACTTCAAGCTCGTCACCGAGGGCTTCCGCGTCCCGCCGGGACAGGCGTACGCGGCCGTCGAGTCCCCCAAGGGCGAGCTCGGCGTGCACGCCGTCTCCGACGGCGGGACCCGCCCCTACCGGGTCCACTTCCGCGACCCGTCCTTCACCAACCTGCAGGCCATGGCGGCGATGTGCGAAGGCGGCCAGGTCGCCGACGTCATCGTCGCCGTCGCGTCCATCGACCCCGTGATGGGAGGCGTCGACCGGTGACCACCTCTTCTTCGGAGCGGGGCGTCAGCCTGGGCATGCCCGAACTGCCCGCACCCGCGTATCCGGACGACGTCCGGGCCCGGCTGGAGGCGGACGCGCGCGAGATCATCGCGCGCTACCCGGACTCCCGGTCCGCCCTGCTTCCGCTGCTCCACCTCGTGCAGTCGGAGGAGGGCCATGTCACGCGCACCGGAATGCAGTTCTGCGCGGACATGCTGAACCTGACCACGGCCGAGGTCACCGCCGTCGCCACCTTCTACACCATGTACCGGCGCAAGCCGTCCGGCGACTACCAGGTCGGCGTGTGCACCAACACGCTGTGCGCGGTGATGGGCGGAGACGCGATCTTCGAGACCCTCCAGGAGCACCTGGGCGTCGGCAACGGCGAGACCACCGACGACGGCAAGATCACCCTGGAGCACATCGAGTGCAACGCGGCCTGCGACTACGCGCCGGTCGTGATGGTCAACTGGGAGTTCTTCGACAACCAGACGCCCGCCGGCGCCAAGCGCCTGGTCGACGACCTGCGCGCGGGACGGCCCGTACAGCCCACGCGCGGGGCGCGGCTGTGCACGTTCAAGGAGACCGCGCGGATCCTGGCCGGCTTCCCCGACGAGCGGCCCGGGGCCGTCGAGGAGGGCGGCAGTGCGGGACCCGCGTCGCTGGTGGGCCTTCGCCTGGCGAAGGGAGAGGCCGCACCCGCGCGCGTGGTCCATCCGCGCGGAGGTCCGCATGAGGAGCCGCAGGGCAGGGTGCACGAACCGTCGCCGTCCGAGCACCTCAGCTCCCATGACGCGCCGCAGGAGACATCGGCCTCCGACCCCGCCCACCCGGCAGGGCCTACCGCCGAGGAGGGGGAGTGATGACCGTGGTACCCGAGGTCAAGGACACGAGCCCCGAGAAGCTGCTCGCACCCGTGCTGTCGGCCTTCTGGGACGAGGACCGGTCCTGGACCCTGGACGTCTACCGGAGGCACGAGGGGTACGAGGGGCTCCGCAAGGCGCTCGCCATGTCACCGGACGACGTGATCGCGTACGTCAAGGACTCAGGTCTGCGCGGCCGCGGCGGCGCCGGATTCCCGACCGGAATGAAGTGGCAGTTCATTCCGCAGGGAGATGGAAAACCGCACTATCTAGTTGTCAACGCCGACGAGTCGGAGCCCGGAACCTGCAAGGACATCCCGCTCCTCTTCGCGAACCCGCACAGCCTCATCGAGGGCATTGTGATCGCGTGCTATGCCATCAGGTCGTCGCATGCCTTCATCTATCTGCGTGGTGAAGTCGTCCCCGTTCTGCGGCGGTTGCACGAGGCCGTGCGCGAGGCCCACGCGGCGGGCTACCTCGGCGAGAACATCCTGGGCAGCGGACTCGACCTGACCCTCACCGTGCACGCCGGCGCCGGCGCGTACATCTGCGGTGAGGAGACCGCGCTGCTGGACTCGCTCGAAGGCCGCCGTGGTCAACCGCGGCTGCGTCCCCCCTTCCCTGCCGTGGAAGGCCTCTACGCCTGTCCGACTGTTGTGAACAACGTCGAGTCGATCGCGTCGGTTCCCGCGATCCTGAAAAACGGCAAAGACTGGTTCAGGTCGATGGGCAGCGAGAAGTCCCCGGGCTTCACGCTCTACTCGCTCAGCGGCCACGTCGCCGCCCCCGGCCAGTACGAGGCCCCGCTCGGCATCACGCTGCGCCAGCTGCTCGACATGAGCGGCGGCATGCGGCCCGGCCACCGGCTGAAGTTCTGGACGCCGGGCGGCTCCTCGACGCCGATGTTCACCGACGAACACCTCGACGTCCCCCTCGACTACGAAGGAGTGGGCGCCGCGGGCTCCATGCTCGGCACCAAGGCCCTGCAGTGCTTCGACGAGACGACCTGCGTGGTGCGCGCGGTGACCCGCTGGACCGAGTTCTACGCCCACGAGTCCTGCGGCAAGTGCACGCCCTGCCGCGAAGGGACGTACTGGCTGGTGCAGTTGCTGCGGGACATCGAGGCCGGCAAGGGCACCATGGCCGACCTCGACAAGCTCGCCGACATCGCCGACAACATCAACGGCAAGTCCTTCTGCGCCCTCGGCGACGGCGCCGCGTCCCCGATCTTCTCCTCGCTGAAGTACTTCCGCGAGGAGTACGAGCAGCACATCACGGGCCGGGGCTGCCCCTTCGACCCGGCCAAGTCGACGGCCTGGGCGGACCGCCCGGAGGTGAACGCATGACCGTGACCACCAGTGCTCCCACAGGTGGGGGCGAGGCGGCGGTCCCGCCGGAGGACCTCGTCACGCTGACGATCGACGGCATCGAGACCAGCGTGCCCAAGGGCACCCTGGTCATCCGCGCCGCCGAACAACTCGGCATCGAGGTCCCCCGGTTCTGCGACCACCCCCTGCTCGACCCCGCCGGCGCCTGCCGCCAGTGCATCGTCGAGGTCGAGGGCCAGCGCAAGCCGATGGCGTCCTGCACCATCACCTGCACCGACGGCATGGTGGTGAGGACACAGCTCACCTCCCCGGTCGCGGAGAAGGCCCAGAAGGGTGTGATGGAGCTGCTGCTCATCAACCACCCGCTGGACTGCCCGGTCTGCGACAAGGGCGGCGAGTGCCCGCTGCAGAACCAGGCCATGTCGCACGGCAACGCCGAGTCCCGCTTCGACGGCAAGAAGCGCACCTACGAAAAGCCGGTGCCGATCTCCACCCAGGTGCTGCTCGACCGCGAGCGGTGCGTGCTGTGCGCCCGCTGCACCCGGTTCTCCAACCAGATCGCGGGCGACCCGATGATCGAGCTGATCGAGCGGGGCGCCCTCCAGCAGGTCGGCACCGGCGAGGGCGACCCCTTCGAGTCGTACTTCTCCGGCAACACCATCCAGATCTGCCCCGTCGGCGCGCTCACCTCCGCGGCCTACCGTTTCCGCTCCCGCCCCTTCGACCTCGTCTCCTCGCCGTCGGTGTGCGAGCACTGCTCCGGCGGCTGCGCCATCCGCACCGACCACCGGCGCGGCAAGGTCATGCGGCGCCTCGCCGAGAACGACCCCGAGGTCAACGAGGAGTGGATCTGCGACAAGGGACGCTTCGCGTTCCGGTACGCGCAGCTCAAGGACCGCCTCGACACCCCGCTCGTCCGGGGCGCCGACGGCGTCCTGGAGCCCGCCTCCTGGCCGGAGGCCCTGGAGGCCGCCGCGCGCGGACTCGCCGCCGCCCGCTCGCGGGCCGGCGTCCTCATCGGCGGCCGGCTGACCGTCGAGGACGCCTACGCCTACAGCAAGTTCGCGCGCGTGGCGCTCGACACCAACGACATCGACTTCCGCGCGCGCGTGCACAGCGGCGAGGAGGCCGACTTCCTCGCCTCCCGGGTGGCCGGCCGCGGCCGCGACCTCGACGGCACGGGCGTCACCTACACCTCCCTGGAGAAGGCGCCCGCCGTCCTGCTGGTCGGCTTCGAGTCGGAGGAGGAGGCCCCCGGCGTCTTCCTGCGGCTGCGCAAGGCCTGGCGCAAGCGCAAGCAGAAGGTGTTCGCGCTGGCCACGCACGCCACCCGGGGCCTGGAGAAGGCGGGCGGCACCCTGCTGCCGGCCGCGCCCGGCACCGAGACCGAGTGGCTGGACGCCCTCGCGAGCGGCGTCGGCCTGGAGGAGCCCGGCACGCGGGCCGCGGAGGCGCTGCGCGCCGAGGGCGCGGTCATCGTCGTCGGCGAGCGGCTCGCCGCGGTCGCCGGCGGCCTCACCGCCGCCGTACGCGCCGCCACCGCCACCGGCGCCCGGCTGGTGTGGATCCCGCGCCGGGCAGGTGAACGCGGCGCCATCGAGGTCGGTGCGCTGCCGTCGCTGCTGCCGGGCGGCCGCCCGGCAACCGACCCGCGCGCGCGGGAGGAGGTCGCCGCAGTCTGGGGGCTCGCCGAACTTCCGGTGCGCTACGGCCGCGACACCCACCACATCATCGAGGCCGCCGCCACCGGTGAACTGTCGGCCCTCCTGGTCGCCGGGGTCGAGGTCGCCGACCTGCCCGACCCGGCACGCGCGCGTGAAGCGCTCGACAGCGTCGGCTTCCTGGTGTCGCTGGAGCTGCGGCCCAGCGAGGTCACCGAGCACGCCGACGTCGTCCTGCCGGTCGCCGCGGCCCCCGAGAAGGCGGGCACGTTCCTCAACTGGGAGGGCAGGGTGCGGTTCTTCGAGGCCGCCCTCAAGCCCGACCAGATGACCCGCCGTCTCGCGCCGACCGACGCGCGCGTGCTGCAGATGCTCGCCGACGCCATGGACGTCCACCTGGGCCTGCCGGATCTGCGCACCACGCGGGCGGAGATCGACCGGCTCGGCCTCTGGGAGGGCCCGCGCGCCCTCGACCCGCACGAGACCGCGGGCACGCTGCCCCGCCCCGCCGCCGGGGAGGCCGTGCTCGCCGGGCACCGGCTCCTCCTCGACCAGGGCGTCCTCCAGGAGGGCGACGAGGCGCTCGCCGGCACCCGGCACGCCGCGCACGCGCGCGTGTCCGCCGCGACAGCGGCCGAGGCAGGGGTCCAGGACGGCGGGATCCTCGCCGTCACCGGCCCGGCCGGCGTCGTGGAACTGCCGCTGCAGATCACCGAGATGCCCGACCGGGTGGTCTGGCTCCCGCTGAACTCGGCCGGCGCGGGCGTCGCCTCCGACACCGGGGCACGACCCGGCTCACTCGTCCGCATCGGCCCGGCGGCATCCGCCGAACAGGCCCCCGAGGAGGTGGAGGCATGAGCCCGTACCTCGCAGCTGAAGACCTCTCGATGTTCGGCCGCGACCCCTGGTGGCTGGTCGTCGTGAAGGCCGTGTTCTGCTTCGCCTTCCTGATGGTGACCGTGCTGTTCTCCATCGTCTGGGAACGCAAGGTCGTCGCCTGGATGCAGCTGCGCATCGGCCCGAACCGGCACGGCCCCTGGGGCCTGCTCCAGTCGCTCGCCGACGGCGTGAAGCTGATGCTCAAGGAAGACATCATCGTCAAACGCGCGGACAAGGCGGTCTACGTCCTTGCGCCGATCGTCGCGGCCATCCCGGCCTTCATGGCGATCGCGGTGATCCCCTTCGGCCCGGCCGACAACGAGATCTCGATCTTCGGTACGCGCACCGCGATGCAGCTCACCGACCTGCCGATCGCGATGCTCTACATCCTCGCCATCGCCTCCGTGGGCATCTACGGCATCGTCCTGGCGGGCTGGAGCTCCGGATCCACCTACCCGCTGCTCGGCGGCCTGCGCTCCTGCGCGCAGATGATCTCCTACGAGATCGCCATGGGCGCCGCGTTCGCCTCGGTGTTCCTGTACTCGGGGTCGATGTCGACCTCCACGATCGTGGCGCAGCAGCACGACCGCTGGTACATCCTGCTGCTGCCGGTCTCGTTCATCCTCTACATCGTCACGATGGTCGGCGAGACCAACCGCGCCCCCTTCGACATGCCGGAGTCCGAGGGCGACCTCGTCGGCGGCTTCAACACCGAGTACTCGTCCATCAAGTTCGCGATGTTCATGCTCGCCGAGTACGTGAACATGGTGACGGTCTCCTCCGTGTCGACCACCCTGTTCCTCGGCGGCTGGCGCGCACCCTGGCCGATCAGCACCTTCTGGGAGGGCGCGAACCACGGCTGGTGGCCGCTGCTCTGGTTCGTGATCAAGGTCCAGCTGCTGCTGTTCTTCTTCATCTGGCTGCGCGGCACGCTCCCCCGCGTGCGCTACGACCAGCTGATGAAGCTCGGCTGGAAGGTCCTGATCCCGGTCTCCGTCACCTGGCTGATGCTGGTGGCGACCGTACGGGCCCTGCGCAACGAGCACTACGACTTCGCCGACATCGCCCTGCCCGTCGGCGGCGCGGTCCTCGCCCTGGTGGTGATCTCCTACCTCGTCGACATGTTCCGCGAGAAGGCCAAGGCGGCCGGGCAACCCGCCGCCGAACCGGCCGGATTCGACCCGATGGCGGGCGGGTTCCCCGTGCCTCCGCTGCCCGGACAGGAGCTGCCGCCGGTGCCGAGGCGCCGGCCGCGCCGCGAGCGCGAGCTGATTGTCAGTGGCGGGTCGGACACTGTTAGTGACGGATCTACGGAGGGAAAGGAGGCGTCCGATGGCTGAGGAGCCCAAGGAGACCAAGCCCGGTTTCCTGAACCCCGTGGCCGGCTTCGGCGTGACCTTCAAGGCCATGTTCAAGAAGCGGCTGACCGAGCAGTACCCGGAGCAGAAGAAGACCACGGCTCCGCGGTTCCACGGACGGCACCAGCTCAACCGCCATCCGGACGGCCTGGAGAAGTGCGTCGGCTGCGAGCTGTGCGCCTGGGCCTGCCCAGCCGACGCCATCTACGTGGAAGGCGCCGACAACACCGACGAGGAGCGCTACTCGCCGGGCGAGCGGTACGGCCGCGTCTACCAGATCAACTACGCCCGCTGCATCCTGTGCGGCCTGTGCATCGAGGCGTGCCCCACGCGCGCGCTGACGATGACCAACGAGTTCGAACTGGCCGACTCCAGCCGCGCCAACCTCATCTACACCAAGGAGCAGCTGCTCGCCGGCCTCGAAGAGGGCATGGTCGACACACCGCACGCGATCTTCCCCGGGACGGACGAGCAGGACTACTACCGGGGCCTGGTGACCCAGGCCGCGCCCGGCACGGTCCGCCAGGTCGCCCTGTCCAAGGGCGAGGTCCCGCAGGAGGCCGCGTCCACCTTCGGCGAGGACGAGCCGGCCTCGGAGAAGGTGATCGGCCGATGACCGCACAGCTCGCCGCCTACACCACCTCCACCGGTGAGGCCTTCCAGTTCTGGGTCCTCGGCACCGTCGCGGTGATCGGCGCCCTGTGCACCGTCTTCATGAAGAAGGC
Organism: Streptomyces sp. NBC_00557; assembly: GCF_036345995.1. NCBI lineage: Bacteria > Bacillati > Actinomycetota > Actinomycetes > Kitasatosporales > Streptomycetaceae > Streptomyces > Streptomyces sp. NBC_00557. The sequence goes on along the minus strand of NZ_CP107796.1, from coordinate 3,446,984 downwards.
CGTGCACAGCGCCCTCTGCCTCGCCGGAACCATGATCGTCCTGGCGGTGTTCTACCTCGCCAACGGCGCCTACTTCCTGGGCATCGTGCAGATCGTCGTCTACACCGGCGCGATCATGATGCTGTTCCTGTTCGTGGTGATGCTCGTCGGCGTCACGGCCGCGGACTCCCTGAAGGAGACCATCAAGGGCCAGCGCTGGCTGGCCCTGGTGTGCGGGATCGGCTTCGGCGTCCTGCTGTTCGCCGGCATCGGCAACGCCTCCCTGAAGGAGTTCGCCGGCACCGGCCAGGCGAACGCCAACGGCAATGTGGAGGGCCTCGCCTCCCTCATCTTCACCAAGTACGTCTTCGCCTTCGAAATCACCGGCGCCCTGCTCATCACGGCCGCCGTCGGCGCCATGGTGCTCACCCACCGCGAGCGCACCGAGCGCGCCAGGACCCAGCGCGAGCTGTCCGAACAGCGCGTGAGGGACGGCAAGTACGTACCGCCGCTGCCCGCCCCGGGCGTCTACGCCCGGCACAACGCGGTCGACATCGCGGGTCTGCTCCCAGACGGCACCCCGTCCGAGCTGACCGTCAGCAAGACACTGCGCGAACGCGGCCAGATCCGTGACGTGTCGGCGGAGGCGCTCAACGACCTGCGGGCGCTGGAGCAGCGCGCGGAGGAACGCCTGGAGCGCAGGGCCATCGAACCGGCGACGTTCAAGCGGCCCGAGGAGGCGTCGAAGTGAACCCGGTCAACTACCTCTACCTCGCCGCCCTGCTGTTCACGATCGGCGCGACGGGCGTCCTGATCCGGCGCAACGCCATCGTGGTCTTCATGTGCATCGAGCTGATGCTGAACGCCTGCAACCTCGCGTTCGTCACCTTCTCCCGGATGCACGGCAACCTCGACGGCCAGATCATCGCCTTCTTCACGATGGTCGTCGCCGCCGCGGAGGTCGTGGTGGGCCTCGCGATCATCGTGTCGCTGTTCCGTACCCGCCACTCGGCCTCGGTCGACGACGCCAGCCTGATGAAGCTGTAAGGGGTCGGAAGAATCGTGGAGAACCTGATCGCGCTGCTCATCGCGGCGCCCCTGCTCGGAGCGGCCGTCCTCCTGGTCGGCGGCCGGCGGCTCGATGCCGTCGGCCACTGGATCGGCACGCTGCTGTCGTTCGTCTCCTTCGCCTTCGGTATCGCCCTCTTCGCCGACCTGCTGGGCAAGGGGGCCGACAACCGGACGCTGACGCAGCACCTGTTCAGCTGGGTGCCGGTGGCCGGCTTCCAGGCGGACATCACCTTCCGCCTGGACCAGCTGTCCATGACGTTCGTCCTGCTCATCACGGGCGTCGGCTCGCTGATCCACCTTTACTCGGTCGGGTACATGGAGCACGACGAGCGGCGCCGCCGCTTCTTCGGCTACCTGAACCTGTTCCTCGCGGCGATGCTGCTGCTCGTCCTCGCCGACAACTACCTGCTGCTGTACGTCGGCTGGGAGGGCGTCGGCCTCGCCTCCTACCTGCTGATCGGCTTCTGGCAGCACAAGCCCAGCGCCGCGACGGCCGCGAAGAAGGCCTTCCTGGTCAACCGCGTCGGCGACATGGGCCTGTCGATCGCGGTCATGCTGATGTTCACCACCTTCGGCAGTTTCGCCTTCGGCCCGGTCCTCAGCCACACCGGCGACACCTCCGAGGGCAAGCTGACCGCCATCGGCCTGATGCTGCTGCTCGCCGCCTGCGGCAAGTCCGCCCAGGTGCCGCTGCAGTCCTGGCTCGGCGACGCCATGGAGGGCCCGACGCCCGTCTCGGCCCTGATCCACGCCGCGACGATGGTGACCGCGGGCGTGTACCTGATCGTCCGCTCCGGAGCCATCTTCAACGCCGCCCCCGACGCACAGCTCGCCGTCACCGTGGTCGGCGCGGTCACGCTCCTGTTCGGTGCGATCGTCGGTTGTGCCAAGGACGACATCAAGAAGGCGCTGGCCGGCTCGACCATGTCGCAGATCGGCTACATGGTGCTCGCCGCGGGCCTCGGCCCCATCGGCTACGTCTTCGCGATCATGCACCTGGTGACGCACGGCTTCTTCAAAGCCGGCCTGTTCCTCGGCGCCGGCTCCGTCATGCACGGCATGAACGACGAGGTCGACATGCGCAAGTACGGCGGCCTGCGCACGTACATGCCGGTCACCTTCATCACCTTCGGCCTCGGCTACCTCGCCATCATCGGCTTCCCGGGCCTGTCCGGCTTCTTCTCCAAGGACAAGATCATCGAGGCGGCCTTCGCCAAGGGCGGCACCGAGGGCTGGATCCTCGGCGGCGCGGCCCTGCTGGGCGCGGCCATCACCGCCTTCTACATGACGCGCGTGATGCTCATGACGTTCTTCGGCGAGGAGCGCTGGAAGAACCAGCCCACCCGCTCCCCTGAGGCCCCGAGCGCGGAGCCCGCCGCCGAGCACCACGGCGAGCACGCCGAACCGCACCCGCACGAGTCCCCGAAGGTCATGACGATCCCGATGATCGTGCTGGCCGTCGGCTCCGTCTTCGGCGGTGGCTTCTTCAGCATCGGCGACCGCTTCCTCAAGTGGCTGGAACCGGTCACCGGACACAGCGAGGGCCACTCCCCGGTCGGCGCCGCGACGGTCACCGCCGCGACCATGGTCTGCCTGGTCATCGGTGTCGGCATCGCCTGGGCCCAGTACGGCCGCAAGCCGGTGCCCGCCGTCGCCCCGCGCGGCTCGCTCCTCACCCGCGCGGCCCGCCGCGACCTGCTCCAGGACGACTTCAACCACGTGGTCCTGGTGCGCGGCGGCGAACACCTCACGCGCTCCCTGGTGTACGTCGACCACACCCTGGTCGACGGCGTCGTCAACGGCACGGCGGCCGGCTTCGGCGGCCTGTCCGGCCGGCTGCGCCGGATCCAGAACGGCTTCGCCCGCTCCTACGCGGTCTCGATGTTCGGCGGTGCGGCACTCCTGGTCGCCGCCACCCTGCTGATGAGGGCGGTCTGATACCGATGTCCTTTCCTCTGCTGACAGCGACGGCGGCGCTCCCGGCCGTAGGGGCCGTCGCCACGGCCGCCGTACCGGCCGCGCAGCGCACCGCCGCGAAGTGGCTGGCGCTGCTCGTCTCGCTCGCCACGCTCGCCCTGGCGATCGTCGTCCTGGTCCGCTTCGACCCGGGCGGCTCCCGCTACCAGCTCACCGAGTCCCACGCCTGGATCAAGGACTTCGGCGTGCGCTACGAACTGGGCGTCGACGGCATCGCGGTGGCGCTGATCGCCCTGACCGCCGTCCTCATCCCGTTCATCATCCTCGCGGGCTGGCACGACGCCGACCCGCTGGAGACGGGCAGCCGCCGCTGGCGGCCCACCCAGGGCTTCTTCGCCCTCATCCTCGCCGTCGAGGCGATGGTGCTGATCTCCTTCGAGTCCACCGACGTCTTCCTCTTCTACATCTTCTTCGAAGCCATGCTCATCCCGATGTACTTCCTCATCGGCGGCTTCGGAGACCGCGCCCACGCGCAGGGCGAGGCAGCGGCCTCGACCCAGCGGTCGTACGCGGCGGTGAAGTTCCTGCTCTACAACCTGGTCGGCGGTCTGATCATGCTGGCCGCGGTGATCGGCCTCTACGTGGTCGCCGGGAACTTCAGCCTCCAGGAGATCGCGCAGGCCCGCGCCAACGGCTCGCTGCACATGGCCACGAGCACCGAACGCTGGCTGTTCCTCGGCTTCTTCTTCGCCTTCGCGGTGAAGGCGCCGCTGTGGCCGCTGCACACCTGGCTGCCCAACGCCATGCAGGAGTCCACCGCTCCGGTCGCCGTCCTCATCACCGCGGTCGTCGACAAGGTGGGCACCTTCGCGATGCTCCGCTTCTGCCTCCAGCTGTTCCCGCAGGCCAGCAAGTGGGCGACGCCGGTCATCCTCGTCCTGGCCCTGATCAGCATCGTCTACGGCGCACTGCTCGCCGTCGGCCAGCGGGACATCAAGCGCCTGGTCGCCTACGCGTCGATCTCGCACTTCGGCTTCATCATCATGGGCATCTTCGCGATGACCAGCCAGGGCCAGTCCGGTGCGACCCTCTACATGGTCAACCACGGCATCTCCACGGCCGCGCTGATGCTGGTCGCCGGCTTCCTGATCTCCCGGCGCGGCTCGCGGCTCATCGCCGACTACGGAGGCGTGCAGAAGGTCGCCCCGGTGCTCGCCGGCACCTTCCTGATCGGCGGCCTCGCGACCCTCTCGCTGCCCGGACTCGCCCCGTTCGTGAGCGAGTTCCTGGTCCTGGTCGGCACCTTCACGCGTTACCCGGTGATCGGCATCATCGCCACCTTCGGCATCGTCCTCGCCGCCCTTTACACCCTCGTGCTGTATCAGCGGACGATGACGGGCCCGGTGAAACCCGAGGTGTCGGCGATGCCCGACCTCCGTGTGCGGGAACTGCTGGTCGTCGCCCCGCTGATCGTCCTGCTGATCTTCCTGGGCGTCTATCCGAAGCCCGTCACGGACATCGTCAACCCGGCGGTCAAGCAGACCATGTCCGACGTACACAAGACCGACCCCAAGCCCTCGGTGGAGGCGGCCAAGTGAGCACAACAGCCGTCCACAGCCTGTGGACAACCGCGGCCGACCCGATCACGAAGATCCCGGCACCCAAGATCGAGTACGGACAGTTGTCGCCGACGCTGATCGTCGTCGGCGCGGCCCTGGTCGGGGTGCTGATCGAGGCCTTCCTCCCGCGCAGGTCCCGCTACTACGCCCAGGTGTTCGTGTCCGTCGTCGCGCTGTGCGCCGCGTTCGCCGCGGTGGTCGCGCTGGCCGCCGACGGCTACGGCACCACCAAGGCGCACATCGCGGCCATGGGGGCGATCGCGGTCGACGGCCCGTCCCTGTTCCTGCAGGGCACGATCCTGCTGGCCGGACTCGTCGGCCTGTTCACCTTCGCCGAGCGGCGCCTGGACCCGGCCGCGCACGGCAACCGCGTCGACTCCTTCGCCGCTCAGGCCGCCTCCGTGCCCGGCAGCGACAGCGAGAAGGCCGCGGTCAAGGCCGGTTTCACCACCACCGAGGCCTTCCCGCTGCTGCTCTTCGCGATCTCCGGCATGCTGGTGTTCCCCTCGGCCAACGACCTGCTGACCCTGTTCGTGGCCCTGGAAGTCTTCTCCCTGCCGCTGTACCTGCTGTGCGCGCTGGCCCGCCGCAAGCGGCTGATGTCGCAGGAAGCCGCCGTCAAGTACTTCCTGCTCGGCGCGTTCGCCTCCGCGTTCACCCTGTTCGGCATCGCCCTGCTGTACGGCTACGCGGGCTCCGTGTCGTACGCACGCATCGCCCAGGTCGTCGACGGCACGGTCACCAACGTCGACCCGGCGCTCGCGGGCACCATGGGCAACGACGCGCTGCTGCTGCTCGGCAGCGCCCTGATCGTGATGGGCCTGCTGTTCAAGGTGGGCGCCGTGCCGTTCCACATGTGGACGCCGGACGTCTACCAGGGCGCGCCGACGCCCGTCACCGGCTTCATGGCCGCGGCGACGAAGGTGGCCGCGTTCGGCGCGCTGCTGCGCCTGCTGTACGTCGTCCTGCCCGGAATGCGCTGGGACTGGCGGCCGGTCATGTGGGCGGTGGCGATCGTCACCATGCTCGGCGGCGCGATCGTCGCGATCACACAGACCGACATCAAGCGGCTGCTGGCGTACTCGTCCATCGCGCACGCCGGATTCATCCTCGCGGGTGTCATCGCCACCTCGAAGGACGGCGTCTCCTCGGTCCTCTTCTACCTGGCCGGCTACTCCTTCGTGACGATCGGCGCGTTCGCCGTGGTCACGCTGGTGCGCGACGCCGGCGGCGAGGCCACCCACCTGTCGAAGTGGGCCGGTCTGGGCCGCCGCTCCCCGCTGGTCGCGGCCGTCTTCGCCGTCTTCCTCCTTGCCTTCGCCGGCATCCCGCTGACCTCCGGTTTCGCGGGGAAGTTCGCCGTGTTCAAGGCGGCGGCGGACGGCGGCGCGGCCCCGCTGGTCGTCATCGGTGTGATCTCCTCGGCGATCGCCGCGTTCTTCTACATCCGCGTGATCGTGCTGATGTTCTTCAGCGAGCCCAGGCCGGAGGGCCCGACGGTGGCCGTCCCGTCCCCGCTGACCATGATGGCGATCGCCGTCGGCGTCGCGGTGACGCTGGTGCTGGGTGTGGCTCCGCAGTACTTCCTGGACCTGGCCGGCCAGGCGGGAGTGTTCGTGCGCTGACACTTCCCGGCAGCACGACGGCCCGGCACTTCGGGGGGTGCCGGGCCGTCGCGCTGCCCACGGAGGATCCACGAGCCTGTGGATAACTCCGGGGCTGTCGGTCCGGGCCCCTATGGTGGAGGCAGCGGTCGAGATACGACACACGGGGGACCGGCGGGGGACAGGACGATGGGTGCGACGGGCGGGATCAGCGAGATGCCACAGGTGACCGAGGGGCCGGACACGGCCGGCAGCGAGACGCTGGCCACACTGCACCGGGTCTTCGGATACGACGCCTTCCGGGGCGAGCAGGAAGCCATCATCGAGCATGTGGTGGCGGGCGGCGACGCCGTCGTCCTCATGCCCACCGGCGGCGGCAAGTCGCTGTGCTACCAGATCCCGGCCCTGGTCAGACCCGGCACCGGCGTGGTGATCTCACCGCTGATCGCTCTCATGCAGGACCAGGTGGACGCCCTGCGCGCCCTCGGCGTGCGCGCTGGCTTCATCAACTCCACGCAGGACTTCGACGAGCGGCGCATGGTCGAGGCCGAGTTCCTCGCCGACGAGCTGGACCTGCTGTACCTGGCGCCCGAGCGGCTGCGCCTGGACGCCACGCTCGACCTGCTCTCACGCGGCAAGATCTCCGTCTTCGCGATCGACGAGGCGCACTGCGTGTCCCAGTGGGGCCACGACTTCCGCCCCGACTATCTCACCCTCTCCCTCCTCGGCGAGCGCTGGCCGGACGTCCCGCGGATCGCCCTCACGGCCACGGCCACCCGCGCCACCCACCAGGAGATCACCCAGCGGCTCAACCTGCCGACGGCCCGGCACTTCGTCGCCAGCTTCGACCGGCCCAACATCCAGTACCGGATCGTGCCCAAGGCCGACCCGAGGAAGCAGCTCCTGGCCTTCCTCCGGCAGGAGCACCCCGGCGACGCCGGCATCGTCTACTGCCTGTCACGCAACTCGGTGGAGCGCACGGCGGAGTTCCTCACCGCCAACGGCATCGAGGCCGTTCCCTATCACGCGGGCCTGGACGCGGGCACGCGCGCCGCCCACCAGTCCCGGTTCCTGCGCGAGGACGGCCTGGTCGTGGTGGCGACCATCGCCTTCGGCATGGGCATCGACAAGCCGGACGTCCGCTTCGTCGCCCACCTGGACCTGCCCAAGTCGATCGAGGGCTACTACCAGGAGACCGGCCGCGCCGGCCGCGACGGACTGCCGTCCACGGCCTGGATGGCGTACGGCCTGAACGACGTCATACAGCAGCGCAAGCTGATCCAGTCCGGCGAGGGCGACGAGGCGTTCCGCCGCCGGGCCTCCGCGCACCTCGACGCCATGCTCGCCCTGTGCGAGACGGCCCAGTGCCGCCGCGGCCAGCTGCTCGCCTACTTCGGCCAGGACCCCGACGCGGCGGCCTGCGGCAACTGCGACACCTGCCTCACCCCGCCGGAGACCTGGGACGGCACGGTCGCCGCGCAGAAGGTGCTGTCGACCGTGGTGCGGCTGCAGCGCGAGCGCGGGCAGAAGTTCGGCGCCGTGCAGATCGTCGACATCCTGCTCGGCAAACGCACCGGCAAGGTCATCCAGTTCGACCACGACCAGCTGTCCGTCTTCGGCATCGGCCAGGACCTCACCGAGGCCGAATGGCGCGGTGTCATCCGGCAGCTGCTCGCCCAGGGACTGCTCGCGGTCGAGGGGGAGTACGGCACCCTGGTCCTCACCGAGGCGAGCGGCTCGGTGCTGCGCAGCGAGCGCCAGGTGCCGCTGCGCAAGGAGCCGAAGAAACCGGTCGCCACCCGGTCGCGGCAGCCCGGCGCGTCCGGCGACCGCAAGGCCAAGGCGGCCGCCGCGGACCTGCCCGACGAGCTGCTGCCCGCCTTCGAGGCGCTGCGCGCCTGGCGCGCCGAACAGGCCCGCGAGCAGGGCGTACCGGCGTACGTCATCTTCCACGACGCCACGCTGCGGGAGATCGTCAGCCGCCGGCCCGCCTCGGTGCGCGAACTGGGCACGGTCAGCGGTGTCGGCGAGAAGAAGCTGGCGACCTACGGAGAAGGCGTGCTGGCCGTGCTGGCCTCCCTGGACGGACCCGCCCCCGCCGCCGACAGCCCGGCCGCCGACACCCCGCCCGCCGACTGGCCCGAGCCCGACCAGGAGCCGGAGCCGGACGACTGGATATAGCGAGCCCGTCCAAGGGGATGCGGGGAACGGTCACACGCCCCGTGCCGCGTAAGCCCTGACGTCCGCGTCCGAGTCGGCCGTGGCCGTGGCGAGCGCCGCACGCGCCTCCTCGGCTGCACGGTGCCGGGTCAGAGCCAGCACCGCCGCCTTGCGGACATCGGCGTTCGAGTCGGCCAGCGCCTTGGCGAGGGCGGGGACCGCGGTCTCGGCGGAGGCGACCGACAAGGCGGTGGCGGCGCCCGCGCGGACCTGCCACGCCGGGTCGGACAGCGCGGCCACGGCACGCTCGGCGAGCGGCACCGGGCAGCCGGTACCGGCCAGCGCGGCGAACGCGGCACCGCGCACCAGCGGATCACCGTCCACGGTGAGCCGGCCCAGGGCGGCCACCGGCAGATCACGGTCCGCAGAGGCCAGGGACTCGGTGCCGACGGCGGCCAGGGCCTTGGCCACCGCGACCCGGACCTCCCGGGCGGGATCGTCCGCGGCACGCGCGAGGAGCCCGACCGCATCGACCGAGACGAGCGCCCGTACGGCCTCGGTGCGGACGGTGACGTCGGGGTCGTCCAGCGCCGCCGCGAACACCCCGGCCCCACCGAGCCGCAGCGCGCGCAGCACATCAAGGGCGGCAGCCCGGACCACGGGGTCGGCCGCGGCGAGGGCACCGGTCAGGGCGGCGCCCAGCGCGGGCTCCGGCGGCAGGGTCTCGACCAGCTCCCGCAGCACGGCCGCGGCGGTCGCACGGACCTCGGCATCGGGGTCGAGGAGGGCACCCGCCAGGGCCTGCGCGGTGCCCGGCGGCACGGTCTCGGTGAGGACCGAGACCGCCGTACGGCGGACGGCAGGATCGGCGTCGCCCAAGTACGGCTCCAGCAAGGCGAGTTCGGGCTCCGCCTCGGCCAGCTCCAGCAGTTCCAGGAGCCGGGGCGAGGCGGTGCCCGGCGTACCGGCCCGGCCGGCCGCAGCGGCGGCGCGCACGGACACCGGTCCGCCGGCGACCGGTGCCGCCTCACGCGGCCCGGCCGTGGCCACGTCCTCGGCACGGACCTCGCCCAGCCGCCGGGAAGGACCGCCGACCGGCGTGAACTCCTCGACCGGAACCAGATACGGAGCCACGGGACGAGCCGTGAACTCCATCGCACCAGAGGGGGACTTGTGCAGATCGAGATGGTGGAACCAGGACACGTCGTCCCGGCCGGGATGGTCGAGACGGTCGTGGTAGAGGCCCCAGCGGGACTCGGTGCGGGCGAGAGAGGCACGGGCGGCCATCTCGGCGCAGTCCCGGATGAACGTCACCTCGGCGCAGCGCATCAGCTCGTGCGGGGTGCGGGCGCCCATGGCCGCGATGTCGGCGCGCATCCGCTCGAAGGCCTCCAGGGCGAGCGAGAGCCGGGCGCCGGACTTCGGCGGTGCCACGTAGTCGTTCACGAAGCGGCGCAACTTGTACTCGACCTGGGGCTGCGGCGGGCCGTCCGGGTTGCGCAGCGGGCGGTAGATCAGCTCGTGCGCCTCGGCCACCTGGTCGGCGGGAAGCTCCCCCTCGTACGCGGTGTACTGAGCGGCGTCCGCGCCCGCGAGGTCGCCGAAGACGAAAGCGCCGATCATGTAGTTGTGCGGGACGCAGGCGAGGTCGCCGGCGGCGTACAGACGGGGCACGGTCGTACGGGCGTGGTCGTCGACACGGACACCGGAGGCCGAGTGGCCGCCGCACAGGCCGATCTCGGAGATGTGCATCTCGACGTCGTGGGTACGGTAGTCGTGCCCGCGGCCGGCGTGGAACGTGCCGCGAGTGGGCCGCTCGGTGGAATGCAGGATCGACTCCAGCGCGGAGATCGACTCCTCGGGAAGGTGGCTGAGCTTGAGGTAGACCGGGCCGCGGTCGCTGGCGACCTCGGCGGCGAACTCGGCCATCATCTGCCCCGACCAGTAGTCGGAGTCCACGAAACGCTCACCGTGCCGGTTGACCTGGTAGCCGCCGAAAGGGTTGGCGACGTAGGCGCAGGCCGGGCCGTTGTAGTCCTTGATCAGCGGGTTGATCTGGAAGCACTCGATGCCGGTCAGCTCGGCGCCTGCGTGGTAGGCCATCGCGTACCCGTCACCGGCGTTGGTGGGGTTCTCGTAGGTGCCGTAGAGGTAGCCGGAGGCGGGCAGGCCGAGCCGGCCGCAGGCGCCGGTCGCGAGGATCACGGCGCCCGCGCGGACGGTGACGAAGGCGCCGGTGCGCGTGTGGAAGCCGGCGACGCCCACGGCCCGCCCGCCGGCGGTCAGGACCCGCACCGGCATCACCCGGTTCTCGATCCGGATCCGTTCCCGCATCTCGCGCCGCCGCAGCTGCCGGTACAGGACCTTTTTGACATCCTTGCCCTCTGGCATCGGCAGTACGTACGAGCCGGAGCGATGCACCTGGCGCACCGCGTACTCTCCGTGCTCGTCCTTCTCGAACTTGATCCCGTACGACTCCAGCCGCTGGACCATCGCGAACCCGCGGGTCGCGGTCTGCCGGACCGTGGACTGGTCGACGATGCCGTCGTTGGCGCGGGTGATCTCGGCGACGTAGTCGTCGGGTTCGGCGCGGCCGGGAACGACCGCGTTGTTGACGCCGTCCATGCCCATGGCGAGCGCACCGGAGTGGCGGACGTGGGCCTTCTCCAGCAGCAGGACCCTCGCGCCGCGCTCGGCGGCGGTCAGCGCGGCCATGGTGCCGGCGGTGCCGCCGCCGACGACGAGGACGTCACAGCTCAGCTCCTCGGCGTCGGTGACGGCGGGAATCTCCAGGGAAGTGGACGCGGGGGTGGTCACCGGGGTGCCTTTCAGGAGCCGAGCGAGGAAAGGATGTCGCGGCGCAGGGCCACGCGGGCCGGGGCGTCGACGGCGCCGCGGTCGCGCGGCCCGGGAACGTCCCGTACGGCGGCCACCCGGCCGGAACCGAGCAGGGCCACACGATCGCCGAGGAAGAGGGCCTCGTCCACGTCGTGCGTGACGAAGACGACGGTCGCACCGGTGCCGCGCAACACCTCGACCAGCAGGTCCTGCATGCCCGAACGGGTCTGGGCGTCCAGGGCGCCGAAGGGCTCGTCCATCAGGAGGGCCCGCGGGCTGTCCGCCAACGCGCGGGCCAACTGGGCGCGCTGGCGCTGCCCGCCGGACACCCGGTGCGGCAACTGCCCCGCCTGCAGGCTGAGTCCGACCCGGCCGAGCCACGACTCGGCGCGCGAACGCCGTTCCGCGCGCGGCACGCCGCTGATGGCGAGCGGCAGTTCGACGTTCCCGCGCAAGGTGCGCCACGGCAGCAGCGCGTCCTCCTGGAAGACCAGCGCCCGGTCCGCCGACGCCCCCGCCAAGGGGACGCCGTCCGCCTCCACCGTGCCGCCCAGCGGAGACAGCAGCCCGGCGAGCGTGCGCAGCAGCGTGGACTTGCCGCAGCCGGAAGGGCCGACGACGGTGAGGATCTCACCGGGGGAGACGTCCAGGCCGACGTCGTACAGCACCGGCGCGCCCGGGCGGCCGAGCGTGGCGGCCCGGAAGGTGAGCCGGGTGCCTCGCACGGCGTCCCCGGAAACCGGCGCGACGGGAGCGGTCACGGTCTCAGACGAGGTGCTCATCACGGGCCTCCTCGGTGTCCTTCTCGCCCTGCTGCTCGCGCTGGGCCTGGTGCTCGGGATCGGGCTCGCGATCGGTGGGGACGGGGGCTGTGACGGGCCGGGGCGCGCGGGCGCGGCCGACGGGGATGTACGAGGCGCGGGGCAGCCAGTGGGTCAGGCGCCGTCCGATGAGTTCCACGGCCGTGGAGGTGACCCAGCCGAGGATGCCGATGGTGACCATGCCGACGAAGACGCCCGGGTAGTTCACCACCGTGTAGTCCTGCCAGGTGCGGTAGCCGACCCCGTACTGGCCGGAGATCATCTCGGCGGAGATCACGCAGATCCACGACACGCCGATGCCGACCGACAGCCCGCCGAAGATGCCGGGCAGCGCCCCTGGCAGCACGACCGAACCGAGGATCCGCAGCCGGCCGCCGCCCATGGTGCGCACCGCTTCCTCCCAGACAGGCGGCAGCGCGCGGACCGCGTGCCGGGTGGAGACCAGGACGGGGAAGAAGGCGGCGGTGCAGGTGATGAAGACGATGCCCTGCTCGTTGGAGGGGAACAGCAGGATCGCGACCGGGACGAGGGCGATCGCCGGGATCGGGCGGATCACCTCCAGGACCGGACCGAGCAGGTCCTCGGCCAGGCGCGAGCGGGCCACCAGCACGCCGGTGGCCACGCCGAGGACGGCGGCCAGCGCGAAACCGGTGAGGATGCGGGTGAGGCTGTCGGTGAGATCGGTCCAGTAGTCGCCGCCGGAGAGCCGGCCGGCGAAGGCGCGGGCCACGTCGGCGACCGTCGGGAACTGCGAGAAACGCAGCCACAGGTCGACGTTCAGGCTGGTCAGCACCTGCCACAGCCCGAGCAGAGCGGCGAGGGAGGCCGTGCGGAGCGCATACCGCGCCAGGGGATGCCGGGTCATGAGGCACGCTCCAGGGCCTCCCGGTACGACACCGTGTGGGCGCCGCCGTGGGCGGTGACGTACGCGTGAGCCGTTGACGGGGCGACGAACGGCAGCAGCCGGTCACCGTCGGCCACCCACACCGCCTTGTCGGCGAACCACAGGGTGCCGGTGGTGGCGTCCGGTACGTAGGCGGCGTGGATGCCGCCCTGGTGGGCGGCCACGTAGGCCAGCAGTTCGTTGGGCGACTTGAAGGAGAGGGTCTTCTCACTGCCCTTGGGCCATACCTCGCCGGCGGCCGGGGCGGGTCCGGCCGCTAGCCGCCGGGCGTAGGACGCGCCGAGGGCCTTCTTGACGTAACGGTCGTCGACGAAGGAGTCCACGTCGACGTCGCCGGTCAGCTTGGCGGCCTTCAGCACGGACACGTCCTGCTTCAGCGCGGAGACGAGCTGCGGTTTGACGGCCGGGTCGAAGGTGGCGATGCCGTGAGCGCCGTTGTAGAGGTAGACGACCTCGGCGGGCAGGCCGGTGGCCTTGGCGACCTTCTCGGCGGCGGTCACGGGATGGGCGCTGAGATAGTCCGTCGCCTCCGCCTGGGCCTTCAGGAAGGCCCCCAGAACCGCCGGATGCCGCCGGGCGAAGTCCTCGCGGGCGGTGACGCCGTGGAAGGTGGGCAGGTTCAGCTCGGCGCCGTCGTACAGGGCCTTCGCCTTGCCCTGGTAGGCGAGCAGGCCCGGCCATGCCACGAACTGCGACAGGGCGTCCACGCCGCCCGAGGAGAGCGCCGAGGCGCCCACGGCCGGCTGCTGGTTGAGTTTGGAGATGCCCTTGTCCGGGTCGATGCCGGCGCGCTGCAGGGCCCGTACGAGGGTGCCGTCGGCGGCGGATCCGACGCTGGTGGAGACCTTCTTGCCCTTCAGGTCCTGCAGGGTGGTGAGCTTGGAGTCGGGTGCGGTGACGACCGTGTTGAGACCGCCGCGCAGGTTGTAGCCGGTCACCGACACCAGGCGGGTGGGGCGTCCGAGCTGCTTTCCGCGGGCCGCGTTGAGCAGCAGCGGGAAGTCACCCATCGAACCGATGTCGATCTTTCCGGCGGTCATCTGGGCGGTGATCGGGGCGCCGGTGGCGTAGTCCTGCCAGTCGACCTTGTAGGTGTGCCCGTCGTGCAGGGAGTTGAGCTGCTTCTCGAAGGAGCCGAGGGACCGCAGCAGGGTGCCTGCGGTGACGGTGTTGATGGTCTTGGACTGGTAGCCGACGGTCACGGTGACCGTGGAGCCGCTGCCCGCCTCCGCGCTGCCGCCGCAGGCGGACAGGGGAAGCAGAAGGGCGACGGCGGATCCGGCGACGGCGGTTCGTTTCATGGTGGTTGTACCTCTCACCGGAGCAGGTAGGGCATGTTGACGGTGACGGCTCCGGTGGGGCAGCGGGCCGCGCACGGGCCGCAGTACCAGCACTCGTCGACGTGCATGTACGCCTTGCCGCTGGTCTCGTCGATGGCGAGGGAGTCCAGCGGGCACATGTCCACGCAGAGGGTGCAGCCGTCGATGCACTTCGACTCGTCGATGGTCACGGGCACGTCGGCCCGCTGGGGCGCCAAGGGCATGGCTGTCTCCAGGAAACGTGCAGGCAGGGGTGAGTGCGGCGGGTGCGCTACGACCGGTGGAGCAGGCCGCTCATCGTGATGCGGTCGCCGCGGAAGCGGATGAACTCCAGGTCGACGGGGCGGCCGTCGGCGAGGTGGGTGAGGCGTTCCAGCATGAGTACGGCGGCGCCGCGCGGGGCCTCGAGCACGGCGGCGGAGTGGGCGTCCGCCGTCACCGCCTCCAGGGTGATCTCGGCGTGGCCGAGGGGCCGGCCGGTGATGGCTTCCAGGAGGCGGAAGACATCGGTGTTCTCCAGGTCTGCGCCGAGCAGGGCGGTGCCGAGGTCGAGCGGGATGTAGGTGAGGTCGAGGGAGAGGGGCAGGCCGTTCAGGCGGCGCAGGCGTTCGATGTAGAGGACGTCGGCGCCGGCGGGGACGCGGAGGCGGTCGGCCACCGGGGCGGGTGCGGGCGCGGGGCCCATGGTGCGGACCTCGTTGGTGACGCGGCCGTGTTCGCGGAGGGTTTCCGCGAGGCCCATCAGACGGTCGAGCCCGTGCGGGTATTTGCGGGCGACGACCACGGTGCCGACGCCGGGCAGCCGTTCCACGAGGCTCTCGGCCCGCAGCAGGTCCAGGGATTGGCGGACGGTGTTGCGGGAGGCGCGGTAGTCGGCGGCGAGGGTCGATTCGTGGGGGAGGGGGCCGCCGTGGAAGGCGCCGGTGAGGATCTGGTGGCGCAGCAGATCGGCGAGTTGCCGGGCCCGGTCCGCACGCAGCCGGCGACGCGTGCGGTGGGCGGCGACGGTGGTCGCGGCGCCCTGACCGGCATGGTCGCGGGGACGGTCGGTGGCTGGCATGGCTGGAACCATACCGACGCGGTAGGGAAAGTGGTGTTGCCGCTGTGTTGCGCCGCCTGAGGGGCCGTGGGATACGGCACTGAGCTGCGCGTCTGCCTGTTCCGCCGGGCAGATGCGCCACCCGGCGGGCCGGTCAGGACAGTGCCGTCAGGCCCGGGGCGAACGTGATCAGCAGGGGCAGCAGGGGCACCAGTGCGGCCACCGTCGTCGTCAGGGCCCGGTGCCGGCGGAGCAGCCGGGGCGGCGGCTCCAGCAGGCGGTCCACGCGTTCGCCGAGGAGGCGCCGGCTGGAGGCGCAGGACAGCACGCCCCGGTGCTGGTTCAGCTCGATCAGGGCGAGAGCCGTGGTGAGGTGTCCGCAGCGCCGCGACGCGGTGTCGTCGGCGGCCAGCTCGACCAGGCGGTGCGTCTGGTCGCAGAAGTGCGCGAACAGCGGCACGCGCGGGAAGCCCGTGGCGAGCGCGGTGGACAGGTGCAGCAGCCAGTCGTGATGGGCACGCGCGTGCCCGCGTTCATGGGTGAGGACGGCATCCAGCTGGTGATCGGTGAGGCGTTGCAGCGCTCCGGTCGTCACGACCAGCTGCGGCGGGTGCCCCGGCATCCACCAGGCGTCTGGGTACTCGTCCTCCAGCACCAGCATCGGGCCGCGCGCCGCCGGAAGCCCGGCCGGCAGGTCGGGGGCGCGCTCCCGGAGCTGCGCACGGGCCTGGCCGCGGCTGCGGCGGGCCTCCACCAGTTCCCGGGCCAGCATCGCCGTCGTCCAGGCTGCCCCGCACGCCAGCAGCATGGTGAGGGCGGTGGCCCACACCGGCGTGGAGGAGAGGTCGTAGGCGGCGGTGACGGAGGGCGGCGCGGGGGCGAACACCCGGTCGCGGACGGTGTGGAAGACGGCCGCCGCGCCCAGGACCAGTGCGGCCAGGCAGCACAGCAGGACGGTGGCGACCAGGCACTGCCACACCCACAACGCGACCACCGGTTCCCGCTCGGGCCATGCGGCGCGGGTCAGCGCGCGCGGCACCGGCAGGGCGGCCGTGAGGGCGACGACGCTCAGCAGGAGCAGGCAGACGGTCATGCCGGGGCTCCGGTTCCTGATCGGAGAGTTGTCGGGTGTCGGGTGGTGCGGAGCGATGCGCGCGAGGGCGCGTCGCGTGGTGCGTGTCCGCCCAGTATGACGGTGAAGGGCGGCCGGAGTCAGGTCTCGGAGACGATCCGTTCCGCGGCTCCGGCCGCCTCTTTCGTTCGCGTCGGGGCGCCCGCCGCACGGGGGCGGAGGAGTCGCCCAGCCGCAGGGCGGCGGCCGGGGAGACGAGCGCCGGCGGTGGCGGGATCACCGAGGTGCCGGCGCCCGTGCCCAGGCCGCGCCGCCGTCCGTCAGCCCGCCACGATCCGCCCGCTGACCTCACCCAGGCCGACACGCAGTCCGTTGGCGCCAGGAGCCCAGGCCGAGAGGGTCACCACGTCGCCGTCCTCAAGGAAGGCGCGTTTGCCGTCCGGGAGGTCGAGGGGGTCCCGGCCGTTCCAGGTCAGCTCCAGCAGCGAGCCGCGCTGGCGCTCCTCGGGGCCGCTCACCGTGCCCGAGCCGTACAGGTCGCCGGTGCGCAGCGAGGCGCCGTTCACGGTCATGTGGGCGAGTTGCTGGGCGGCGGTCCAGTACATGGTCGAGAACGGCGGCTCGGAGACCACATGCCCGTTGACGGCGATGGAGATCCGCAGGTCGTAGCCGCCGGGTTCGATGCCGGGCGCCGAGTCGTCCAAGTAGGGCAGCAGCGGGTGCGTGCGCTGCGGAGGCGCCACGCGCGCGTGCTCCAGCGCTTCCAGCGGGGTGATCCACGCCGACACGGAGGTCGCGAAGGACTTGCCGAGGAAGGGACCGAGGGGGACGTACTCCCAGGCCTGGATGTCGCGTGCGGACCAGTCGTTGAGCAGGCACAGCCCGAAGACGTGGTCGCGGAAGCGGTCCAGTGGCACCGGGCTGCCCAGGGCGGAGGGCACGCCCACGACGAAGCCGACCTCGGCCTCGATGTCCAGCCGGACCGACGGGCCGAAGACGGGTGCCGGGTCGGTGGGGGCCTTGCGCTGCCCGGACGGCCGTACGACGTCCGTGCCCGACACGACGACCGTGCCGGAGCGGCCGTGGTAACCGATCGGCAGGTGCTTCCAGTTGGGGGTGAGGGAGTCCTCGGCGTCGGGGCGGAAGATCCGGCCGACGTTGCGGGCGTGGTTCTCCGAGGCGTAGAAGTCGACGTAGTCCGCCACCTCGAAAGGCAGGTGCAGGGTCACCTCGGACAGGGGGTGGAACAGCGGCTCGACGGTCTCGCGGTGCGCGGGGTCGGTGACCCAGTCCGTGAGCGCGCGCCGTACCTCGGACCAGGCCGGGCGGCCGGCGGCCAGCAGTGCGTTGAGGGTGGGCCGCGCCAGCAGCGAGTGGTGCGGCGAGCCCAGGGCGGCGGCTGCGGCGCCCGCGTCGAGGACCTGGTCCCCGAGCCGGACACCGACCCTGCGCTCCGTGCTGCCGGAGGGCGAGAACACGCCATAGGGAAGGTTGTGCGGGCCGAAGGGGTCGCCCTCGGGGACGTCGAAGGGGGGCATGGGGTGCTGCCTCACTCTCATCCGGGCCGTGCATGGCGATCGTTCCATGTGGTCGGGCCACACGTTACGGCTGTGATGCGTGTCTTGGGCAGAGCCCCATGCCGCGCTCCGAGGAGTGTCCGGGAAGTGCCCGAAAGGTATGTGTCGAGGGGCCTTCGAAAGGTTGCCCGCACCCCGCCTAAAGAGTTCGCAATGTCCGAATAGGCCTTGTCGGAGGCGGCAATTCCGGCTTAGCGTCCTTTGGGGACACGGACGGGGTGGGTCCGTTCCATTTGGGGGGACACGTGGGGGGACCCGTGGCCGGAGACACCGTCGGTGTGCCATTCGAGGCGGACCGGGACGTGCCGGGACTGATCGTCAAGTTCGGCGACTATCCGCTGCACCACGGCGGCGTCGGCGCCATCCGCAGCCTGGGCCGGCTGGGTGTGCCCATGTACGCCATCACGGAGGACGCGTACACGCCCGCGGCCTCCTCGCGCTATCTGAAGAGGGCCTTCGTGTGGCCGACGACCGGCGCGGAGGACCCCGGACACCTGGTCGAGGGGCTGCTGCGCGTCGGCCGCCGTATCGGCCGCCCCGCCGTCCTCGTCCCCACGGACGAGGAGGCCGCCGTACTGATCGCCGAGCACCAGGACGAGCTGGCCGGTTCCTTTCTGTTCCCGCGCGTCGATCCCGGGCTGCCGCGCCGGCTCGCCAGCAAGCAGGGTCTGCACGAACTGTGCGTGGAGCACGGCCTGGCCAGTCCCGCGTCGGCGTTCCCGGAGTCGTACGAGGACATCGTCGCCTTCGCCGACACGGCCCGCTTCCCGGTGGTGGCCAAGAACCGGGAGGCGTTCGTCCGGCGCAGCAAGCCCGCCGTCAACGGCACCACGAAGATCGCCACGCGCGCGGGGCTGCTCTCCCTCGCGCGTGACTGGGGCGACAGACCCGGCGTGATCCTCCAGGAGTACCTGCCGCGCGAGGAGGCCGAGGACTGGATCGTGCACGCCTGCTTCGACCAGGACTCCAGCCCGCTCGCGCTGTTCACCGGCGTCAAGGTGCGCTCGTGGCCGCCGCACGCCGGCATGACGGCGAACGCGTACGTCGTCGACAATCCGGAACTCGCCGACCTCGCCGCGCGTTTCATCAAACAGATCGGCTACAGCGGCATCATCGACCTCGACCTGCGCTTCGACCGGCGCGACGGACAGTACAAGCTCCTCGACTTCAACCCGCGCATGGGCGCCCAGTTCCGGCTGTTCGAGAACGAGTCGGGCGTGGACGTCGTACGCGCGATGCATCTGAACCTGACCGGCCGCCCCGTTCCGGAGGGGGAACAGCGGGCCGGCCACCGCTACATCGTGGAGAACATCGACCTGCCCGCCCTCCTCGCCTACCGCCGCAGCGGCTATACGACGCCGCACGCGCCGGCGAGGGCGAGCGGGACGGAGCTGGCCTGGTTCGCGGGTGACGACCCGCTGCCGTTCCTCACGATGCTCGCCCGCTTCGTGCGCCCGGGCGCGAAGCACCTGTATCAGCTGTGGCGGACCAACCGCCGCGGCAGCGGCACTTCCACGAAGTAGGCAAGGCCACCGCGCGTGGCACACCGTGTCCTGGGGAGGGACTTCGTGACTCGACCGGTTGCAGTGATCGGGGCCGGGCCGTTCGGCCTGTCCACCGCCGCCCATCTGCGGGCGCGCGGCGTTCCCGTCCGCGTCTTCGGCGACCCCGTGGTCAGCTGGCGCGACCACATGCCCGAGGGCATGCTTCTGAAGTCCACGCCCGCCGCCTCCGACTTCGACTGCCCCCAGCCCGGACACACCCTCGCCGACTACTGCGACGCGGCCGGCATCCGCCGCCTGGTGACCGACGAGGACATCATCCCGGTGGAGACGTTCATCGCCTACGGCGAGTGGTTCCAGCAGCAGCTGGTGCCCGACCTGGAGCGGGTGCGGGTCGTCTCCGTGGACCGCGACAACAGCGGCGGCTTCGAACTGAAACTGGACTCGGGTGAGATGTTCACCGCGCGCGCGGTCGTCGTCGCCACCGGGCTGTCGGGCCTGGCGTATCTGCCGGCGGAGCTCGCGGGTGCCGCGGCCGACGGACCGGCGCCCACCGCAGCGGTCTCGCACAGTTCCCAGCACCACGACCTGGGCCGCTTCGCCCGCAAGGAGCTGATCGTGGTCGGCGCCGGCCAGTCCGCGCTGGAGACGGCGGCGCTCGCTGCCGAAGCGGGGGCACGCGTGCGTGTCGTCGCGCGCGGCCGTGGCCGGGTGGCCTTCGGCGCCCCACCCTGGAAGCAGCCGAAACTGCGGCCCGAGTCCCCGTTCGGCCGCGCCTGGTCGCTGTGGGCGCTCAGCTACTACCCGCACCCCTACCGCTATCTGCCCGAGGCCGCGCGGCACTTCCTGGTCCGCCGGGTCCTCGGCCCGCTCGGTGCCTGGTGGCTGCGCGAGCGCTTCGAAAGCGCCGTACAGGTGCAGGAGGTGGAGCGGGTCGTGGCCGCGGAGGCGCCGGACGGCAGCCCCGTCCTCACCGTCCGCACCCACGGCGGGCGCACCGAGCGGCTCACCGCCGACCACGTCATCGCCGCCACCGGCTACCGCGTCGACATCGCGGCGATGGACTTCCTCGGCCACGGACTGCGCACCCGGCTCGCGGTGAGCCGCGGCGCCCCCAAGCTCGGCGCCGGCTTCGCGTCGTCCGTCCCCGGCCTGTACTTCACCGGTCTGCCGGCGGCGTCGTCGTACGGCCCGGTGATGCGTTTCGTCTGCGGCACGGAGTTCGCCTCCCCGCGCCTGGCGAAACACCTGGCGGCGGCACACGGCTGACACGGATGCGGAACCATGCGTCACGTCACCGGCCCGCGTCCGGTCACCCCTCGAGCCGGCCATCAGGGAGCGGGGGAACGCCACTTGGGGCCGATCAGCACGTAAGTGCGCAGGGCGGCACGGTGAGTCGAGGGGGCGCGGTATCCGTATTCTCTGATCATGGCAGCCTCCCCCGCATATGCACTGATCGCCACCGACCTGGACGGAACGCTGCTGCGCGGCGACGACACCGTCTCCGACCGGTCGTTCGCCGCGCTCGCGCGGGTGGCGCGGGCCGGCGCCCGGCACCTGGTGGTCACGGGCCGCCCGGCCCCGCGGGTACGGCCCCTGCTCGCGCGCCTCGGCTGCACGGGGCTCGCGGTGTGCGGACAGGGCGCACAGGTCTACGACGCCGGGAGCGGCCGGCTGCTGTGGTCGGTCCGGCTGGACCGGGAGCTCGCCGAGACCGCGCTCGGCAAGATCGAGGCCGAGGTGGGGCAGGTCTACGCGGCCGTCGACCAGGACGGCGTGGAGGGGCTCACGCTCATCGAGCCCGGGTACCGGATGCCGCACCCGACCCTGCCGGCGGTCCGGGTCGGCCGGCGCGACGACCTGTGGTGCGCGCCGATCAGCAAGGTGCTGCTGCGCCATGCCGTCCTGTCGGACGACGAGTTGGCGGCCGTGGCGCGCGCGGTGGTGGGCTCGCTGGCCACGGTCACCATGTCCGGGCCGGGGACCGTGGAGCTGCAGCCGTGCGGGGTGACCAAGGCGACCGGTCTCGCGCTGGCCGCCGAGCGTCTCGGGGTCGCGGCGGGGGAGGCGCTGGCGTTCGGCGACATGCCCAACGACATCCCGATGTTCGACTGGGCGGGGCGCGGGATCGCCATGGCCAACGCGCATCCCGAACTCAAGGCGGTGGCGGACGAGATCACCCTGTCGAACGAGGACGACGGCGTCGCCGTCGCCCTCGAACGACTGTTTCCGGTCCGCTGACCCTCGCGCACCGGACGGACCGGCCGCCGGCACATCGGTACTCGGCCGCCCGGCGAAGGCCGCGCGCGGCCCGCGTGTGCGCGTGTACGCGCGCACGCGCACGCGTGCCGGATGCCCGGCGGCCGCCCGGTACACCCCCGTCCGTCAGGTGCGGGGAACGTGCCGGGCGGCCGGGGTCGGAGCGGCCGCGGCGCCGGCGGCGGCCGGAGTCGCTGGACCGTTCAGGGGCGGGCCCGTGGAGGCGCAGGGGCCCTCAGGGAGTGGGCTGTGGAGGTGTGTGGAGGGCCGTCAGTAGGCGCTGTTGACGTTGTCGATGGACCCGTAGCGGGCGGCGGCGTAGTTGCAGGCCGCGGTGATGTTGGCGACGGGGTCGTACGGGCTGAAGGAGGTGCCGGCCACGTGGTACGCCTTGAACGTGGGATCGATCACCTGGAGCAGGCCCTTGGACGGGATGCCCGCGGCGGCGTTGGAGTCCCACAGGTTGACGGCGTTCGGGTTGCCGGAGGACTCCCGCATGATGTTGCGGTAAATGCCGTCGTAGGTGCCGGGGATGCCCTTCTGGGACATGATCGCGAGCGACTGGCGGATCCAGCCGTCCAGGTTGTTCCGGTACCCGCCGGGGGTGGCGGGGGTCGTGGTGCCGCTGGTGGTGGCCGCGGAGGCGCTGGTGGCGCCGATGAGCGGCAGGGCGAGTACGGCGGCGCCGGTGCCGGCGGCGGCGAGGACGCGGGCGAGGCGGCTGTTGCGGGGTCGGCGGTGCCGAGCGGCTGCAGGCATGGGGACGTTCCTCTCCGACGCCTGCGAGGTGAGCTGTCGGGTTCGGGCGGGGAGGTGCCCGGCCGTGCCCAAAGGAGACACGGCTTCACCCCTAGCCGTACCGGTGCGGTGCCGACCGGTCCGGCGACTTACCTGGGTCCCCCGCTCCTGCCGTACGAATGGTCCGTGGATGGGTGAGCGGGCGGCGGCAGGATTCGGCGTCCGCCCGACGGCCGGGAAGGTATGCGAGAGCACACGCCGGGAACAAGTGTCTGCGTCACATAATGCCCCATTTGGCCTTGATCGATGCCGTGTGGGGTACTTGATCCTTTGCGGTTGCCAAGTCTCAACTCGCCGCCCGGGCAAAGAGGGAGAGGGGTGCGGCGGGTTCCCGCCTGTGAGGCGGCGCGTGACCCAACTCACGAAATAACAAAGTATTCCAAATCCGACATGAGGGATTTGCGTGGATCGGCTGAGTGGCGGAACCCGTGGCATGGTGCCCGTCGTTGTCGTGGTGATCGCGATGTCTGCCGATGCCGTAGGTGATCGCGGCGGCATGGAGGAGGGTGCACGGGGAGGCTCCGCCCGCCTGTCGTTCGCGACAAAGCGGGTGGGTTCCTGTTAAGTCGATGAATGTACGTTTTTACCACTTGATCGAAAACATACCGGTCATGGCCCGGTAGCACCCGGGCTGGACCGGTGGGCGCTATCGGTGATCGAACAGGGACCGGATACGCTGACTTGAGTGATGGCAGCGACCTATCGACAAACCGTGTAATCGCCAGTAGACACCAGCAGACAGGAGACCCCTCGTGACCGTCGTCGGGCCGTTCGGGCTGAGCGTGCGGGACCAGGCTCTGGAAGCCGATGTCCAGGCCGGATTGGCGGCTGTCGAGGAAGGCTTGCTCGAGGCCACCAAGAGCGAGGTCCCGTTCATCACGGAGGCAGCGCAGCACCTCGTACGGGCCGGCGGGAAGCGGTTCCGGCCGCTGCTCGTGATGCTCGCGGCCCAGTTCGGCGACCCCTACGCGCCGGGCGTCGTGCCGTCGGCCGTGGTCGTGGAGCTGACCCACCTGGCCACGCTGTACCACGACGACGTCATGGACGAGGCGGCCGTGCGACGCGGCGTGGACAGCGCCAACACCCGCTGGGGCAACTCCGTCGCGGTCCTCACCGGCGACTTCCTCTTCGCCCGCGCCTCCCAGATCCTCGCCGACCTCGGCCCCGAGGCGGTCCGGGTGCAGGCCCTCGCGTTCGAACGGCTGGTCACCGGCCAGATCCTGGAGACCGCCGGTCCCTCCGACGGCCGCGACCCGGTCGAGCACTACCTCGACGTGCTCGCCGGCAAGACGGGCTCGCTGGTGGCCGTGTCCTGCCGGTTCGGGGCGATGATGTCGGGCGCCGACGAGACGGTCGTCGACGTGCTCACCCAGTACGGCGAGCGGCTCGGGGTCGCCTTCCAGCTCGCCGACGACGTCCTGGACGTCGCCTCCGACTCCCACGAGTCGGGCAAGACACCGGGCACCGACCTGCGCGAGGGCATCCCCACGCTGCCCGTGCTCCGGCTGCGCGAGCGCGCCGCCCGCCTGCGGCTGCCCGAGGACATCGCCCTGTGCGAGCTGCTGGACTCGGACCTCAGCGACGACGCCCGGCACGCCGAGGCGCTGGCCGCGCTGCGCGCCCACCCCGCGCTGGAGCAGGCCCGCCGGGACACCGTCCGGTACGCGGAGGAGGCCCGCGCCGCGCTCGCCCCGCTGCGGGAGTGCGACGCCAAGGCGGCGCTGCTGGAGCTGTGCGACGCGGTCGTCCACCGGGCCGGCTGACCCGCCTCGCCCGCACTCCTCCGACGACGCGCGCCACGTCGGACTCCGGCGCCACGCCACCTCGTACGGCCACGCGCGCGTGCCTGCACGAAATCGCGAGCGTACCCGTGCGACCTCCGGCCTGTACGTGTGCGACTTCGGGCCGCGTGTCCGTGCGACCTCGGGCCCCGTGTCCGAACGACCCTCCCGCCCCGTACGGCCCCCTCCGTTCCGGTGGACCCCTACGGGTCGGCGCAGCCGGATGCCCTGCGCGTCATACCGCAGGAGTACACGGAGTTGGCTCCGAGGTCTGACGCTTCCTCAAGGCCGATTTGGTGAGATGGAAACCACGGAAATCACCACTCCTCACCGATTCGGGTGAGAATGGCGGCTCAGGTGGACCAGCGTGAGGACAGCCGCCGCCGACGACGGAGGTAAGGCAGACATGGCACCGTACGAATCCGACGACGCAGTGGACGCCGCACGAGTGGACGCCACGCGGGACGAGGAAGCGCACGCCGGCCGCCGCAAGGCCGCCCGCTACGCGGTCCCGGTCGCGGTGGTGGGTGTGGCTGCGGCCACGATCGGTCTGGTCCCGGCGCTCGCCGCCTCCGGTGACCCCGACCTGCCCAAGATCACCGCCCAGCAGCTCATCGAGAAGATCGCCAAGTCGGACGTCCAGCAGATGTCCGGGACCGTGCGGATCGACACCGACCTCGGCCTGCCCGACCTCGGCGGCCTGGAGAACAGCCTGGCCTCCGGCGCCGCCAAGGGCTCCGGCGACGGCTCCTCCGCCGACCCGCAGTCCAAGCTCACCGAACTGGTCTCCGGCACGCACACCCTGCGCGTCGCCGCCGACGGCCCGGAAAAGCAGAAGCTGTCGCTGCTGGAGAGCGGCTCCGAGTACAGCCTCATCCACAACGGCAAGAACGTGTGGGGCTACGACAGCAAGAGCAACGAGGTCTACCACGGCACCGCGGCCGACTCCGGCACGGAGCACCGGGCCGAGCCCCCGGCCACCCCGAAGGACTTCGCCGGCCAGGCCCTGAAGTCGGTGGACGACACCACGTCCGTCACCGTCGACGGCACCGAGCGGGTCGCCGGCCGCGACGCCTACAAGCTGCTGGTCAAGCCCCGCCAGTCCGGCACCACGGTCGGCGCGATCAGCATCGCCGTCGA
This sequence comes from Streptomyces sp. NBC_00557, assembly GCF_036345995.1. Lineage (NCBI taxonomy): Bacteria > Bacillati > Actinomycetota > Actinomycetes > Kitasatosporales > Streptomycetaceae > Streptomyces > Streptomyces sp. NBC_00557. Next base: position 3,421,584 of record NZ_CP107796.1, on the reverse strand, counting down.
CGCGAAGACGGGCATGCCGCTGAAGTTCACGCTGACCCCGAAGAGCGGCGGCGCCGCCGTCCTCGACGTGGGCTTCGCCCAGGTCTCCTTCGCCAAACCGGCCGCCTCCACCTTCGCCTTCACCCCGCCCAAGGGCGCGAAGGTGACGGAGCAGAAGCAAGACGCGGCGCCCCGGAAGCACGAGCGGGCGACCGGCGAGGGCTTCGGCAAGGGCATGAACGGCTCCGACGTCCTCGGCAAGGGCTGGACGTCCATCGCCACCTTCGACACCGGCGCCAAGGGCGGCCTGCCGGCCGGCTCCAAGACCGGTGACCTCGGCGGCTTCCTCGGCTCGCTGGGCGACAAGGTGTCGGGCGGGTTCGGCAAGGGCACGTTCTTCTCCACCCGTCTGGTCAACGCCCTGATCACCGACGACGGCAAGGTGTACGTCGGCGCGGTCACCAAGGACGCCCTGGTGAAGGCGGCCGACGCGCGAAAGTGACCCGCTTCGGGCACTACGGACCGTGACCGGACGTTGACCCTTCAGAAGAGCACGCATCGAGGGGGGGAGCCGATGGACGGACCGTCCGCCACGCAGCGGGAGGCGGGGGACGCCGAAGAGCGTGCCCCGGGGCACCCGGAAGAGCGTGCCCCGGGGCAGCCGGAGGAGCGTGTCCCGGAGGACGCGGAGGCGAGCGTCATCGCCACCCGCGGCCTGACCAAGCGCTACCGCGGCGGACAGCTCGCCGTGGACGGCCTCGACCTGACCGTCCCGGCGGGCAGCGTCTTCGGCTTCCTCGGTCCGAACGGCTCGGGCAAGACCACCACCATCCGCATGCTGATGGGCCTGATCGAGCCGACCGCGGGCACGGCCCGCGTGCTGGGCCGCCCGATGCCCCGGGCGGCCCGGTCCGTCCTTCCCCAGGTCGGCGCGCTCATCGAGGGTCCGGCCCTGTACGGCTTCCTCTCCGGCCGGGACAACCTGCTGCGCTACGACGCCGCCGACCCGACCGCCGACCCCCGCACGCGGCGTGCCCGTGTCGCCGCCGCCCTGGACCGGGTGGGTCTCGCGGCGGCCGCCGGCAAGAAGGCGAAGGCGTACTCGCTCGGCATGAAGCAGCGCCTCGGCCTCGCCGCCGCGCTGCTCCAGCCGCGCCGGCTGCTCGTGCTGGACGAGCCCACCAACGGCCTCGACCCGCAGGGCATGCGCGAGATCCGCACCCTGATCCGGGAGCTGGCCGCCGACGGCACGACGGTCTTCCTCTCCTCCCATCTCCTCGACGAGATCGAGCAGGTCTGCACCCATGCCGCGGTCATGGCACGCGGCCGGCTCATCACCCAGGGAGCGGTGGCCGACCTGGCGGCCGGGGCGCGCGGCCGGCTGGTGGTGACGACCCCGGATCCGGCCGAGGCGGCCAGGGTGCTGAAGGAACAGGGCGTCGGGGACGTCACCGCCGAGGGTGACCGGGTCACGGGCGAACCGCCGGCGCGGGACCTGGCCGAGGTGAACGCGGCCCTGGTCGCGGCGGGGGTACGGGTCCGGGGCTTCACGGTCGAACGGGCCTCGCTGGAGGACGCGTTCGTGGCACTGACGGGGGAGGGCTTCGATGTCGCGGGCTGAGACGTTTCCCGGAGGCGAGCCGGTCCCCGCCTCCGGGCCGGCCCCGGAGGCAGAGCCGGTCCCCGCGTCCGGGACGACTGAGAAGGCCGAGCTGATCTCCGAGCCCGGGCCGACCACCGAGCCCGGGCCGACCCCCGAGTCCGGGCCGACCCCCGAGTCCGGGCCGGCTCCCGCGCCGGCCGTACGCAGGCCGAGCCCCCTGTGGGCGTTCGGGCTGCTGCGCAGTGAGCTCGTCACGACGCTGCGCCGCTGGCGCACGCTCGCGCTGCTCGGGGTGCTGGCCGCCGTGCCGGTGCTGGTGGGGATCGCGGTGAAGATCCAGACGCGGGGCGGTGGGACGGCGGACCACAGTGGCCAGGGCCCGGCGTTCATCACGCAGATCACCAACAACGGCCTGTTCCTGGTGTTCACGGCACTCGCCGCGACGCTGCCGTTCTTCCTGCCGATGGCCGTGGGGGTCGTCGCGGGCGACGCGATAGCGGGCGAGGCCGGCGCGGGCACCCTGCGCTATCTGCTGGTCGCGCCGGCCGGCCGTACCCGGCTGCTGCTCACCAAGTACACGACCGTGCTGGCCTTCTGTGTGCTGGCCACGCTGGTCGTCGCCGTCTCCGCGCTGATCGTGGGTGCGCTGCTCTTCCCGCTCGGCGAGCTGACGACGATATCCGGTACGCGGATCAGCTTCGCCGAAGGCCTTGCCCGGGCCCTGCTGATCGCCCTCGTGGTCGCTGCCTCACTGGTCGGCGTGGCGGCGCTCGGCCTGTTCGTGTCGACGCTCACGAGCAGCGGCATCGCGGCGATGGCCACCACCGTCGGGTTGCTCATCACCGTTCAGATACTCGACCAGATACCCCAGCTGCACGCCCTGCGGCCGTACTTCTTCTCGCACTACTGGCTGTCCTTCGCCGACCTGATGCGCGACCCCGTCTACTGGGACGACCTGACGAAGAACCTCGGCCTGCAGGCGCTGTACGCGGCCGTGTTCGGCTCGGCGGCCTGGGCGCGGTTCACGGCGAAGGACATCAGCGCGTAGGCGTTGCCCGCCTTCCGGAGCGTGCTAGGCGGTCTGGTGCGGGAACCGCGCGAGGGGCGCGTCCTGTGCGAAGAACGTCTTCGCGCGGGCCAGCGCGTCGGTGTCCTTCAGCACGTCACCGGGCGCGCTGCCGTTGCCGAGCAGCACCCCGCCGAAGCGCATCCCCAGGTAGGCGGCCGAGTTGTTGAGCGTGCCCACGTAAGGGTCGGCGACGGACGGCTCGGAGTCGGCGAGCGCGGCGACGCCCCAGAGCGTGCGCCCGGCGAGGGTCGCCCTGAAGTCGACGCCGGGGGTGCGCAGCCAGGCCGACCAGTAGTCCAGGTAGCGCTTGGTCAGGCCGGACACCGAGTACCAGTACAGCGGGGAAGCGATCACGATGTCCGTGGCCGCGAGGGTGGCGTCCAGCAGCAGACCGGTGGTGCTGTCGGACGGCGGCCGCACATGGTCGCTGTCGTGCCGCAGGTCCACGAAGTCGGGCAGGGGATGCTCGGCCAGGCGGATCCAGCGCTGCTCGACGTCGCCGGGCAGTTGCTCGGCCGCCGCGCGGGCCAGCAGTTCGGTGTTGCCCTCGGCGCGGGCGCTGCCCAGGACGAAGAGGAAACGACGGCTCATGGGTCCCCCAGGGCGTGTCGTACGACTGATAAAGGCGCATGCATTTTATGCACACGCAAGCAAGTCGCGCCAGGGCGGTCCGCGCCGGGTGCCGGGGTGCGGCTGGTGCGAGGCTGTGACGCTGCGGTGACGCGGAAGCCGAAGCGGGCCGACACACTGGTTGGCAGGACGCGTACGACCGGATCGCGACGCCGGGGGAGTGAGGGAAGACCGATGTCTCGAGTCAGCTTCGAGAAGAAGCGGGCGCAGCAGCCCGCGGCGCATCCGGCGGTGATACCGGTCCGGGTGTTCGGCACGGGAGGCGCGTCGGTGGGCGGGACGTCGGTGGTGGCGGCGCCGGGTGAGGAGATCCAGCAGGCCGTCCTTGACCACCTCCAGCGCCTGGCCATCAGCGTCGGCGCCCCCATACGCGCCACGATCCACGACGACCGTGAGGGCTGTGTGGTTCCCCTGGAGGTCTCGGCGGACGGCTCAAGCCGGGTCACGGGCGAGGCGGTACGGGTGGCCACGCCGGTGAAGCCGAGCGTGGCGGCCGCGGCCGCACCGGGGCGGTCGGCCACGGCGGCCGGGGTGTCGCGGCAGGAGCCGGTCACGGTGCCGAGGCCGCCGAGCGCGCAGCCCGGCTCCCCGGCGCTGTCGCAGGAGCAGCCTGCCGTCGTGGACGCCGTCTCGCCGACGGGCGTGCAGGACGCGCCGCCCGTGACGCGGCCGCAGCCCGTTCCGGCCGGGACCTCACAGGCGCCGACGGGACAGTTCGGCCCCGCGCCGGTCATGCGAGCCGTGCAGGCCCCGGCACCCGTCGTCGCTGACCCGGAGCCCGATCTCGCGTCCATGGCCCCGACCACGGCCACCCCCACTCCTCCCCGGGGTTTCGACGCCGTGGCGGAGGAGGTGCTCGGGGACGGACCCCTGACCGAGACCGCGGAGGGCGCCGAACTGCTCGCCGGGCCCATGGCGCGGATCAACGAGGCCGTGCGGTCCGGCCGTATCGAGGCGGCGGCGGAACTCGCCGGCCGTACCGTCGCCGAGGCGACCACCGTGCTGGGCCCCGGCCACGCCGAGGTGCTGCACCTGCGCGAACTGTCCGCCTACATCGCCTATCTGGGAGGGGACCCGGTCCGCGCCTGCCGGCAGTCCCTGGACCTCGCCCGGCTGCGCCGGCAGGCGCGGGACGCGGAGGCCGCCTACGGGAACGTGCAGAGCGCGGCGACCGCGTGGCGCGCGGTGCGTGACCCCGAGGAGGGCCTGCGGCTCGGCCACGACCTGATCGAGCTGTGGACGGACCTCACCAACGAGCCGGGCCCCGCCGCCGACGACCCGCGCCCGCTGGAGTCGGCCCGCGCCCGCATGGTCCGCCTCACCGACCGGGCGGCCCGCGCCGCGCGGCCGTAACCGGCGTCCCGCACAGTCCCGCCTGCCGCGGGTCGGGATTCCTACTGCAGGCAGAATTCGTTGCCCTCCGGGTCGGCCATCAGCAGCCACTGCCCGGCGGGCTCGTTCACCTCGCGCACCACGCGCGCGCCCAGCGCCTCCAGCCGCGCCGCCTCCGCCGCGCGCCGCTCCGGGCCGACGTGCACGTCGAGGTGGAGCCGGTTCTTGACGGTCTTCGCCTCCGGCACGCGCTGGAACAGCAGCCGCCGCCCGAGCCCCGTGCCGGTCTCCGGGTCGTACGGGTCCTCGGGATGCCGTACGGCGATCAGATCGCGGAAGGCGGACCGGCCGCGGTACTCGACCGTGGCCTCGACGGGCAGCGCGCCGAGGGACAGCAGCCGCTCGACCAGGGCGCTGTTGTCCTCGGCCGTGTAGTGCAGTGCGGCGGCCCAGAAGTCGGCCTGGGCGTGCGGGTCGGCCGCGTCGACGACGAGCTTCCAGTGCAGCGGCGCGGGCGTGGGAGTGGGCGTGGCGCCGGGTGTCGGAGTGGTCATGGTGACCACTTATAGCCGCGCCCACCCGCTGGAGGAGGCGGTTCCGCAGGCTCCGGGTCGGCTACGGCGTCGCGGCCTCCGCCTCCGGATCGGGTCCGGGGGTCACCTTCTCCGTGTCCGGGTCGGACCCGGAGATCAGGCTCTCCGCGGTGCGTACGGCGGTCCCGGCCGTGCCGGCCGGCAGGCCGTTGCCCGCGGCCGCGGTCGCCCTGGCGAGCGCACGTGCGCCCCGGCGGGCGGAGCGCAGCGCGTCGCCCGTGAGGAGCATCAGCGCCAGCCAGACCAGCGCGAACCCGGCCCAGCGCTCGGGCGGCATGGCCTCGTGGAAGTAGAGGATGCCGAGCAGGAACTGGAAGACGGGCGCGAGGTACTGCAGCAGGCCCAGCGTGGACAGCGGGACGCGGATCGCCGCCGCGCCGAAGCACACCAGCGGTACCGCGGTGACGAGACCGGTGGAGGCGAGCAGGGCGGCGTGCCCGGCGCCCTCGTTCACGAAGCTCGCCCTGCCGTGTGCGCCGAGCCACAGCAGATAGCCGAGCGCGGGCAGGAACTGGATCGCGGTCTCGGCGGCCAGCGACTCGACGCCGCCGAGGTCGACCTTCTTCTTCACCAGGCCGTAGGTGGCGAAGGAGCAGGCGAGCACCAGGGAGATCCACGGCGGACGGCCGTAGCCGATGGTCAGGACCACGACGGCGGCGAGGCCGGTGGCGACCGCCGCCCACTGCACGGGCCGCAGCCGCTCCTTCAGCAGCAGCACGCCCATCGCGATGGTCACCAGCGGATTGATGAAGTACCCGAGGGAGGCCTCGACCACATGGCCGGCGTTCACGGCCCAGATGTAGACGCCCCAGTTCACGGTGATGACGGCGGCCGCCACGGTGACCAGCGCGAGCCGGCGCGGCTGGCGCAGCAGCTGCCCCGCCCAGGCCCAGCGCCGGGCGAACACCAGGGCGACGGCGACGACGAGCAGGGACCACACCATGCGGTGGGCGAGGATCTCCATCGCCCCGGCGGGCTTCAGCAGGGGCCAGAACAGGGGCACCAGGCCCCACATGCCGTAGGCGGCGAAACCGTTCAGCAGGCCTATCCGGTGCTCACCCTTGGACTTCTCGGCCACCGGCCCCTCCTCTCGCAGTCAGACACGCGAGAACGAAGGTAGCGCCGAGGACCCCCCGCTGTCATGCGCGTATCGGTATACGGTCATGACAGCGGGATGGTCGAAGGGCGACAGCCGGGCAGGGGCCGGTGATCAGCCCTTGAGGGCGGCGGTGACCGCCTCCGTCAGCGGGGTGGTGGGGCGTCCGATCAGCCGCGACAGGTCGCCGGAGGTGATCACCAGCTCGCCCTTCTCGATCGAGGCGTCCACGCCGGCCAGGACCGCCGCGAGCGGCCCGGGCACCCCGACGCCGGTCAGGATGCCGGTCAGGGCCTCGACCGAGACCGGGGTGTACGCGATCTCCCTGCCGGTCTGCCGGCTCAGCTCGGCCGCGTACTCGGCGAAGCTCCACGCCTCGTCGCCGCCCAGCTCGTACGTCGTGTTCTCGTGGCCCTCGCCGGTGAGCACCGCGACCGCCGCGGCGGCGTAGTCGGCGCGGGCGGCGGAGGAGACCCGGCCGTCGCCGGCGGCCTGCACGACCGCGCCGTGCTCCAGCACCGGGGCGAGGTTCTCGGTGTAGTTCTCGTGGTACCAGCCGTTGCGCAGCAGGCTGTACGGCAGGCCGGAGGCGAGCAGCGCCTGCTCCGTCGCCCGGTGGTCGTCGGCGAGCGTGGCGGTCAGGCTGCCCGGGGCGCTGGTGTACGCGAGCAGCGCCACACCGGCCGCCTTCGCCGCGTCGATGACGACCTGGTGCTGCCCCACCCGGCCCTTGTCGAACTCGTTGCCGGAGATCAGCAGCACCTTGTCGCCGGCGGCGAACAGGCCGTCGAAGGTCTCGGGCGCGTTGTAGTCGGCGACGGCCAGCCTGACACCACGGGCGGCGAAGTCGGCGGCCTTCGCCGCGTCGCGCACGACGGCGGTGATCTGCTCCGCCGGAACCTTCTCCAGCAGCTGCTCCACGACATGGCGGCCGAGGTGGCCGGTGGCTCCGGTGACGACGATGCTCATGGTTCACGACTCCTTGTGCGGTGGGTATGCCACTCACCCTAGGAAGTGCGCTTACTTATGGAAAGTACCCACTTTGAAGTAAGGTACTGGCGTGTCGGTAAGTGATCGGTCGGGCGATCCCGAGACCCTGTGCCCCCACCGCCTCGTCCTGGAGCACGTCACCAGCCGCTGGGGGGTGCTGGTCCTGATCCAGCTCCTCGACCGCCCCTACCGGTTCAGCGAGCTGCGCCGGGCAATCAGCGGCCTCGGCGGGCGCGGCGTCAGCGAGAAGATGCTCGCGCAGACCCTCCAGACCCTGGAGCGCGACGGTCTCGTGCACCGGGACGCCAAGCCCGTCATCCCGCCGCGCGTCGACTACTCGCTCACCGGCCTCGGCCGTGAGGCGGCGGAACAGGTGCAGGCGCTGGCCCGGTGGACCGAGCGGCGCATGGACGACGTGCTCAGCGCCCGCCGGGCATACGACGAGGCCCGGGACGTACGGTCCCGGGCCTCGTGATGGAACGGCGTCGTCAGCCGATGACGGTCCAGGTGTCGCCGCCGGCGAGGAGGGCGGCGAGGTCGCCCTTGCCCTTCTGCTCGATGGCGGTGTCGAGCTGGTCGGCCATGGCGGTGTCGTAGACGGGCCGGTCGACCGAGCGGAACACACCGATGGGGGTGTGGTGCAGGGTGTCGGGGTCGGCGAGCCGGGACAGGGCGAAGGCGGTGGTCGGGGACGCGGAGTGCGCGTCGTGGACGAGGACGTCCGCCTCGTTGTCGGGTGTGACGGTGACGACCTTCAAATCGCCGGTGGCCGGGTCGCGCACGACGCCGCGGCTGCCGTCGGGACCGAAGCGGATCGGCCGCCCGTGCTCCAGCCGGATGAGGGCTTCCTCGGCCTGCTGCTTGTCCTTCAGGGCGTCGAAGGCGCCGTCGTTGAAGATGTTGCAGTTCTGGTAGATCTCGATCAGCGCGGTGCCGGGGTGGCCGGCGGCCGCGCGCAGCACCTCGGTGAGGTGTTTGCGGTCGGAGTCGATGGTGCGGGCCACGAAGGAGGCCTCCGCGCCGATCGCCAGGGAGACGGGGTTGAACGGGGCGTCCAGGGAGCCCATCGGCGTCGACTTGGTGATCTTGCCGAGTTCGGAGGTCGGGGAGTACTGGCCCTTGGTGAGGCCGTAGATGCGGTTGTTGAACAGCAGGATCTTGAGGTTGACGTTGCGGCGCAGGGCGTGGATGAGGTGGTTGCCGCCGATGGACAGGGCGTCGCCGTCGCCGGTGACCACCCACACGGACAGGTCGCGGCGGGATGTGGCCAGGCCGGTGGCGATGGCGGGGGCGCGGCCGTGGATGGAGTGCATCCCGTAGGTGTTCATGTAGTACGGGAAGCGGGAGGAGCAGCCGATGCCGGAGACGAAGACGATGTTCTCCTTCGCCAGCCCGAGTTCGGGCATGAAGCCCTGCACGGCGGCCAGGATGGCGTAGTCACCGCAGCCCGGGCACCAGCGCACCTCCTGGTCGGACTTGAAGTCCTTCATCGACTGCTTGGCCTCGGCCTTGGGGACCAGCTGCAGCAGTCCGTTGCCGGCGTCAGTCATCGATGGCCTCCTTCAGCGCCTTGGCGAGCTGTTCCGCCTTGAACGGCATGCCGTTGACCTGGTTGTAGGAGCGGGCGTCGATGAGGTACCTCGCCCGGATCAGGGTGGCCAGCTGCCCGAGGTTCATCTCCGGGATCACCACCGTGTCGTACCGGCCCAGGACCTCGCCCAGATTCCGCGGGAAGGGGTTGAGGTGACGCAGGTGGGCCTGGGCGATGGAGGCTCCGGCCGCGCGCAGCCTGCGTACCGCCGCCGTGATCGGCCCATACGTCGAGCCCCAGCCGAGCACCAGCGTGGCCGCGCCGTGCGGGTCGTCGACCTCCACGTCGGGAACCTCGATGCCGTCGATCTTGGCCTGCCGGGTGCGGACCATGAAGTCGTGGTTGGCCGGGTCGTAGGAGATGTTCCCGGTGCCGTCCTGCTTCTCGATCCCGCCGATACGGTGCTCCAGCCCCGGTGTGCCCGGGACCGCCCACGGCCGCGCCAGCGTCTGCGGATCACGCTTGTACGGCCAGAACACCTCGGTGCCGTCGTCCAGGGTGTGGTTGGGGCCGGAGGCGAACTGCACCCGCAGGTCGGGCAGCTCCTGAAGGTCCGGGATCCGCCACGGCTCCGAGCCGTTGGCCAGATACCCGTCGGACAGGAGCATGACCGGGGTGCGGTAGGTCAGCGCGATCCTGGCCGCCTCCAGGGCCGCATCGAAGCAGTCCGCCGGAGTCTTCGGCGCCACGATCGGCACCGGCGCCTCGCCGTTGCGGCCGAACATCGCCTGCAACAGGTCCGCCTGCTCGGTCTTGGTCGGCAGCCCCGTCGACGGCCCGCCGCGCTGGATGTCCACCACCAGCAGCGGCAACTCCAGGGAGACCGCGAGGCCGATCGTCTCGCTCTTGAGCGCGATGCCGGGGCCGGAGGTGGTGGTCACCGCCAGGGAGCCGCCGAAGGCCGCGCCCAGCGCGGCGCCGATCCCGGCGATCTCGTCCTCCGCCTGGAAGGTGCGCACCCCGAAGTTCTTGTGCTTGGACAGTTCGTGCAGGATGTCGGAGGCCGGGGTGATCGGATACGAGCCCAGGAACAACGGCAGATCGGCCTGCTGCGAGGCGGTGATCAGGCCGTAGGCCAGGGCCAGGTTGCCGGAGATGTTGCGGTAGGTACCGGTCGGGAACGCGGCGGCCGCCGGGGCGACCTCGTAGGAGACCGCGAAGTCCTCCGTCGTCTCCCCGAAGTTCCAGCCCGCCCGGAACGCGGCGATGTTCGCCGCCATGATCTCGGGCTTCTTCGCGAACTTGGCCTTCAGGAACTTCTCCGTGCCCTCCGTGGGCCGGTGGTACATCCACGACAGCAGACCGAGGGCGAACATGTTCTTGCTGCGCTCGGCCTCCTTGCGGGACAGGTCGAAGTCCTTCAGCGCCTGCACCGTCAGCGTGGTCAGCGGCACCGGGTGCAGGCTGTAGCCGTCGAGTGTGCCGTCCTCCAGCGGGGAGACGTCGTAGCCGACCTTCTGCAGGGCGCGCTTGGTGAACTCGTCGGTGTTGACGATGATCTCCGCGCCGCGCGGGAGATCGCCGATGTTCGCCTTCAGCGCGGCCGGGTTCATCGCGACCAGCACGTTCGGCGCGTCACCCGGGGTGAGGATGTCGTGGTCGGCGAAATGCAGCTGGAACGACGACACACCGGGCAGGGTGCCGGCCGGAGCACGGATCTCGGCGGGAAAGTTCGGCAGCGTCGAAAGGTCGTTGCCGAACGACGCTGTCTCCGAGGTGAACCGGTCCCCGGTGAGCTGCATACCGTCACCCGAGTCCCCCGCAAACCGGATGATCACCCGATCCAGACGCCGGACATCCTTGGCGCCACCCGGTTTGCGCTGTTCTCCGACGACGGCTCCGTCGGTCTGCTCCGCCTGGCTGCTGACCTGGCTGGTCACTGAACTGGACCTCCTTCGAGGCGGCTGTCCGGGGCGTGGTCATCCCACGGACCATCCCAGGATCAACCCTACGTCGGTTAGGGTCGCCTTCCCGAGGCCATCCACGGATTGGACGACAATTCGAGTCGGCCTGTGGCGCTTGCGCGTGATGCTGCGGGCGCTTTCGGGTCGGCACGGCGCTGACGTGGGGGCGTCCTTTCCCGGTTGCCTCCTCCGGTCTTCCTCCCGGGTACCCGCCATCCACAGAAGCCGGACCGTCTGACGCCCCGCTGACACAGTGTCGTTCGGTCAGGAGTTCAGATAGGTCAGCACGGCCAGAACACGCCGGTGGTCCCCTTCGCTCGGAGCCAGGCCGAGCTTCAGGAAGATGTTGCTGACGTGCTTCTCCACGGCGCCGTCGCTGACCACCAGCTGCTTGGCGATCGCCGAGTTCGTGCGGCCCTCCGCCATCAGCCCGAGCACCTCGCGCTCCCGCGGCGTGAGCCCCGCCAGCACGTCCTGCTTGCGGCTGCGGCCGAGCAGCTGCGCCACCACCTCGGGGTCCAGCGCCGTACCGCCCTGGGCCACCCGCACCACCGCGTCCACGAACTCGCGCACCTCGGCGACCCGGTCCTTGAGCAGGTAGCCCACGCCCCGGCTGGAGCCGGCCAGCAGCTCGGTGGCGTACCGCTCCTCCACGTACTGCGACAGCACCAGCACCCCGAGCCCCGGATGCGCCTTCCGCAGCCGTACGGCCGCCCGCACGCCCTCGTCGGTGTGCGTCGGCGGCATCCGTACGTCCGCCACCACCACGTCGGGCAGCTCGCCCTGGGCGTCCAGGTCGGCGACGGTCTTCACCAGCGCCTCCGCGTCGCCGACGCCGGCCACGACGTCGTGCCCGCGGTCGGTCAGCAGCCGGGTCAGGCCCTCCCTGAGCAGCACTGAGTCCTCGGCGATGACCACCCGCACCCTGTCCTCCACGATCTTCCGGCCCCCCATGCCCGATCCCGCTCCACGACGACGTACGTCCGTACGGGGGCCAAGCATTCCAGCATTCAGTACGCGCCGCCTGCGGATCCCGCCGGGGGAGGGGCCGGTCCTTCGGGGGAAGGGGACGGTCGGAGGGGAGGGATCGGTGAGCGGCACGCGCCGGGCGGGGATTCGGGGCTTCCGCGGCTCGTGTCAGGTGCGCCAGGGCAGTTCCGCGATCACCCGGGTCGGGCCGCCGGCCGGGGAGTCCACCACGAGCACGCCGTCCACCGCGTCCAGGCGCCCGGCGAGGCCCGCGAGCCCCGAGCCGCGGGAGACGTCCGCGCCGCCCACACCGTCGTCGATGACCTGCACCATCAGCCGGTCCTCCGTGCACCACACGTCGACGGACGCGGACCTGGCCCTGCTGTGCTTGCTGATGTTCTGCAGCAGTTCGGAGACGGTGAAGTAGGCGATGCCCTCGATGGCCGGGGCCGGCCGGGCGGGCAGGTCCACGTCCACCCGCACCGGCACGGTGCAGCGGGAGGCGACCGCGGACAGCGCCGCGTCCAGACCGCGGTCGGTCAGCACCGCCGGGTGGATGCCGCGGGCGAGATCGCGCAGCTCCTGCAGCGCCGTCTTCACCTCGCCGTGCGCCTCCTCCACCATCCGCGCCGCCGCCTGCGGATCCTCGCTGAGCTTCTCCTTCGCCAGGCCCAGATCCATGGCCAGGCCGACCAGCCGGGCCTGCGCACCGTCGTGCAGGTCCCGCTCGATGCGCCGCAGGTCGGCGGCGGCCGTGTCGACCACCACCCCGCGGTCCGACTCCAGCTCCACCACCCGCTCCGACAGCGACGACGGCCCCAGCAGCCCCCGCACCAGCAGCGCGTCCACCGTCGTCAGCGCCCGTACGATCCACGGCGTGACCAGCGTGAACACCAGCCCGACCAGCGCGGTCACGGTGATCTCGAAGGGGTTGTCGAGATAGACGCTGTGATGCGCGTCGCCGTACAGCTGGATGCCGTCCTGGCCCACGTACGCGGGGAAGACCCAGAACCACAGCGGGTACGTCAGCAGCGCCCAGCCCGTCGTCCACAGGCTCACCACCACCGAGAACGAGAACACCGCCCACGGGAACTGCACCAGCGCGTACAGCAGGTTCCGCCACGAGGCGCCGCTCTTGAGCACCGCGCCCATCCAGGCAAGCGGCCCCGGCCGGCGCGTCCGCAGCGGCTCGGGCTCGGCCACCTCCAGCCGCAGCAGACCGCGCGCCCGCGCCCGCTCCAGCGCCGCGAACCCGCGGCAGCCGGCCAGCGCCGCCGCGAGGACCGGGACGCCGAGGAAGGTCACCAGCAGGCCCGCGCCGAGCGACGCCATGGTCACCGTCCAGGTGAACAGCATGACCGAGATCGGCAGGCTCAGCAGGACATAGCCGAACTCGCGCCAGCTGCGCGCCTCGAAGGGCGCCCGCAGCGCGGCGGGCAGCCGATGACGGGGGCCGGCGGATTCGTCGTCCCCCGGCCCGTACCCGTAGTACCCGTGCCCGTACTCCGTGGCCATCGATCCCGTCCCGTTCCTCTCGTCCCAGCGGCGCTTCAGCCGTGTCTCCAGACTCGTGCGGCGGGGCCTGCCGGGCCATGGAGTCCGTCGGCGTCTTGGGGCGGGGGTTTTCCCCACCCCTCGCCTCCGGCGGCCGCCTGTCGGCCGGTGCCGGGGCTTGTCGGTACGGCCGGTTTGCGGGGCCGTCGTGCGTCGTTGTCGTGGGGGTGCAGCGCGTCATCGTCGTAGCAGCGCGTCATCGTCATAGGGGCAGCGAGGGGGTTGCAGCCGCCGTACCCGGATCCGGAGCCGTCCGCTACCGGGCCGGACGCGGACCCCCTGTCACTCGCCCCGGTCCCGCCACGGGAGTTCCGCCGTGACCACCGTGGGGCCGCCGGGCGGTGAGTCGAGGACGAACAGGCCGTCCACCGCGCCCAGGCGGTCCGCGAGGCCGCGCATGCCGGTGCCGCCCTCGAGACGGGCGCCGCCCCGGCCGTCGTCCCGGACCTGGATGAGCAGCCGGTCCTCCGCGCGCCACACGTCCACGGACGCGGACCGGGCCCGGCTGTGCTTGCTGATGTTCTGCAGGAGTTCGGAGACGGTGAAGTAGGCGATGCCCTCGATGGCCGGGGCCGGGCGGTCCGGCAGGTCCACGGTCACCTTCACCGGCACCGTGCAGCGGGTGGCGACCGAGGACAGGGCCGCGTCCAGGCCCCGGTCCGTGAGCACGGCCGGGTGGATGCCGCGGGCGAGATCGCGCAGCTCCTGCAGAGCCAGCTTCACCTCACCGTGCGCCTCCTCCACCATCGCCGCCGCCGAGTCCGGGTCCTCCAGCAGCTTCTCCTTCGCCAGACCGAGCCCCATGGCCAGGTTGACCAGCCGGGCCTGCGCCCCGTCGTGCAGGTCCCGCTCGATGCGCCGCAGGTCGGCGGCGGCCGTGTCGACCACGACCCCCCGGTCCGACTCCAGCTCGGCGATACGGCGCTCCAGCTCGTCCGACGGCGACAGCAGCCCGCGCACCAGGAAGCGGTCCACGTTCGTCAGTCCCCGCGTGAGATACGGCAGCACAGGCCACAGCACGAACAGCGAGGTCAGCACCGTGCAGAAGGTGAGAATCCCCCAGGGCAGCCGGATCAGGTCGTACAGCAGCGTGCGCCAGCCCACCGGATCCTTCAGCGCCATCCACAGCCGCTGCGCCGGCCCGCCGCTCCTCGCGAACGGCAGTGGCGTCGGCTCCTCCACCCGCACCCCGAGCAGCCACCGCGCGCGGGCCCGCTCCAGCTTCCCCAGCTGCCGGGCGCCCAGCAGGCTCAGCGCGAGCAGCGGCAGGCCGACGACGGTGATCGTCAGCGACCCGCCGACGGACAGCACGGTGATCGCGTAGACGAAGCCGAACACCGTCACCGGCAGGTTCAGCACGAGATACAGGATCTCCTTCCACGTGTGCGCGTCGTACGCCGGCCGGACCGGAGGCAGACGGTCGGTGCCGTCGGCCCGGTCGACGGCTGAGCTGGTAGCGGTCATGCCGGTCAGCCTGCCGTGCCCGGGCCTCCGCGCGCCATGCGGTATGCCGCCCTCCGCCGACGGGGGAAAACCCCACCCCGCGCGGGTCGCGATTTCCGCGCCGCCCGCCTCTTGGTGTGTCTCATGGCGCGACTGGCTGCTTACCGCCTCTTTATCAGGGCCTAGACTCCCGTGCGTACAGATCGTCGAATCACACGCATCGCAGGATGCGTCAGGTCACGAGGTCAGGGAGCGAGGGACGACGGTGCGGGAGACGTTGGGGGACTCGACGGCCGCCGCGGCGCACGTCATCGCGGCGGGCTACTTCCGGTCCTACTCGGTCGTGGGCCTGCTCGCCCTCGTCGGCGTGCTGTTCGTCGCGGTCGCCTTCGGCGCGGGCCGGCTGCTGCGGCCGGTCGTGCCGACCCCCGAGAAACTGCTGACCTACGAGTGCGGCGTCGACCCCGTTGGCGAGGGCTGGGCCCACACCCAGGTCCGCTACTACGTCTACGCCTTCCTCTACGTGATCTTCGCGGTCGACTCGATCTTCCTGTTCCCCTGGGCGACGGTCTTCGCCGCCCCCGGCTACGGCGCGACGACGCTCGTGGAGATGTTCCTCTTCCTCGGCTTCCTCGCCGTGGGCCTGCTGTACGCATACAAGAAGGGCGTCCTGGCATGGACGTGAACCCGGAGCCCGTGTACCTGCCGGAACCCAGGCGACTGGGCGCCCTGGCACGCCTGGCCCCCGAGCCGATGAAGGTGATCCTGAACTGGGGCCGCCGCTACTCGCTGTGGGTCTTCAACTTCGGCCTCGCCTGCTGCGCGATCGAGTTCATCGCCGCGTCGATGGCCCGCCACGACTTCATCCGCCTCGGCGTGATCCCGTTCGCGCCGGGCCCGCGCCAGGCCGACCTGATGGTGGTCTCCGGCACGGTCACCGACAAGATGGCCCCGGCGGTCAAGCGCCTGTACGAGCAGATGCCGGAACCCAAGTACGTCATCTCCTTCGGAGCCTGCTCCAACTGCGGCGGCCCCTACTGGGACTCCTACTCCGTCACCAAGGGCGTCGACCAGATCATCCCCGTGGACGTGTACGTCCCCGGCTGCCCGCCGCGCCCCGAGGCGCTGCTCCAGGGCATCCTCAAGCTCCAGGAGAAGATCGCCCGCGAGTCGCTGGGGGAGCGGTACGGCGAGGCCCGCCCGTCCGCGGCCGCCCTGACCAGCGACCTGGTGAAGCCCCCGGTACCGGCCGCTGAAGGTGATGCTCAGTGACTGTCGGCTGGCTGCCCGCCCCGGTCGAGGAACTCTTCGGCACGGACGCCACGGCCGAGGAGGCGTACGACCTCCTGACCGTCGACGTGCCCGCGTCCTCCTGGCTCACCGCCCTGGAGACGGCCCGTACGACCCTGGGCTGCACCTACTTCGACTGGCTGAGCGCGGTCGACGAGCCGGGCACGGGCTTCCGCGTGTCCGCGCACGTCGTCGCCCTCGCGCCGGTCCGCCGGCTCCTCGTCCGTACGACCGTCCCGCACGACGCGCCCGCACTCCCCTCCGCCGTCGGCGTCTATGCGGGCGCCGCCTGGCACGAGCGCGAGACCCACGAGATGTTCGGCGTGGTGTTCGAGGGCCATCCGGGTCTGGAGCACCTGCTCCTGCCCGAGACCTTCGAGGGCCACCCGCTGCGCAAGGACTTCGTCCTCGCCGCGCGTGTCGCCAAGGCCTGGCCCGGCGCGAAGGAGCCCGGCGAGTCCGAGCACGGCGGCCCCAAGCGCCGCCAGATGCTGCCCCCGGGCGTACCGGACCCCAACGAGTGGGGCCCCCTCAAGGGCCAGCTCCCCCCTGCCCCGACCCGCCCGGCCCGGGGCGCGGGCCGCCCGGCGAGCGAACGCCCCGCGCGCGCGGGCACGGCCGGCGAGCGCCCGGAGCGTCCGGTACGACGCACCCGCACGGCAGCGGAGGGCTCGGCGAGCCAGACGACCGGTGCGGTGGCGGCTGATGCTGGTACTGCTGGCGCCGGTGCTGGTGGTGCTGTCGGGGCACCTACGGGTACCGCCGGTGCCGCCGGTGCGCGTCCGCGCCGGATGCGCAGCGCGAGCGAGGGCTCGCCCAGCCAGACCCGGGAGCCGGCCGCGACCGGGAGCCAGGCGGACCAGGGCGCGTCGGAAGGTCCGGCCGCCGAGGCCTCCGTGGCCCACGAGTCCACCCCGGCGCCCCGTCCGCGCCGCGCCCGCAGCGCCTCCGAGGGCTCGGCGTCCCAGCGCGCCGAGGCCGGGACGTCGGACGAGCAGCCGCAGCCCGCGGATCAAGCACAGCCGCACACACCGTCGGACCCGGCCACCGCGCCCCGCCGCCCCATCACCCCCCGCAGCTCGGACGCCCCCTGGCACCACGCGCGCCCGGCTTTCGAGGAGCCGGCGCCGGAGCCGAAGGCCCAGCCGGAGCCGGAGGACGGGCGACCGGAGTCCGAGCGCGAACAGCCGGAGTCCGAGCGCGAGCAGCCGGAGGCGTCGCGTGGCCCCTCTGGGCAGCCCGCCCCTCCAAGCCCCGCAGGCGACCCCGCCCCCCAACCCGGTGACCCCGAAACCGGACCCGGTGACCCGCACGACCCCGACCCCACAGGAGGCACGCAGTGAACGGCGCGTTGGACGTCGCCCTGCGACTCCTGGGCGTGTTCGTGGTCTTCCTCACCTTCCCGCTGATCGTGGGCCAGACCGAGCACAAGGTGATGGCCCATATGCAGGGCCGCCTCGGACCGATGTACGCGGGCGGCTTCCACGGCTGGGCCCAGCTCATCGCGGACGGCGTGAAGTTCGCGCAGAAGGAGGACGTGGTCCCGGCCGGCGCCGACCGCCGCGTCTTCCAGCTCGCCCCGGCCGTGGCCCTGCTGCCGTACCTCCTCGTGCTGCTCGCCATCCCGATCGGCCCGGGCGAGGGCGCCGTCGGCCAGGTCCTGGACGCGGGCGTGTTCTTCGTGCTCGCCGTGATGGGCGTGGGCGTGCTCGGCTCGCTCATGGCCGGCTGGGCCAGCGCGAACAAGTTCTCCCTGCTCGGCGGTCTGCGCACGGCCGCCCAGCTGCTCGCCTACGAGCTTCCGATGCTGCTCGCCGCGGCCTCGGTCGCCATGGCGGCGGGCACGGTCTCCCTGCCCGGCATCCTGCACGCCTTCCACTGGTGGTGGGTGCCGTGGCAGATCACCGGCGCCGTCGTCTTCTTCGTCGCCGGGCTCGCCGAGCTGCAACGCCCGCCGTTCGACATGCCGGTCGCCGACTCGGAGATCATCTTCGGCGCGTACACCGAGTACACCGGCCTGCGCTTCGCACTGTTCCTCCTCGCCGAGTACGCCGGCATCGTCGTCCTGTGCGGCCTGACCACCGTCCTCTTCCTGGGCGGCTGGCACGGCCCCTGGGGCCACGACGGCATGGGCTGGCTGTGGACCCTGCTGAAGACCGCGATCCTCGCCTTCCTCGTCATCTGGCTCCGCGTCACCTACCCGCGCCTGCGCGAGGACCAGCTCCAGAAGCTGTCCTGGACCCTGCTCGTCCCCCTCTCCCTCGCCCAGATCGCCCTCACCGGCATCGTCAAGGTGGTGATCTCCTAGTGGCCCCCATCCCCGGCAGCGGCCTCGCCAAGGGCCTGGCCGTCACCCTCCGGACGATGACCCGGAAGACGGTCACCGAGCAGTACCCGGACGCCCAGCCCGAACTGCCGCCCCGCACGCGCGGTGTCATCGGCCTGTTCGAGGAGAACTGCACGGTCTGCATGCTCTGCGCCCGCGAGTGCCCGGACTGGTGCATCTACATCGACTCCCACAAGGAGACCGTCCCGCCGGCCGCCCCGGGCGGCCGCGAGCGCAGCCGTAACGTCCTCGACCGGTTCGCCATCGACTTCTCCCTGTGCATGTACTGCGGTATCTGCATCGAGGTGTGTCCTTTCGACGCGCTGTTCTGGTCCCCGGAGTTCGAGTACGCCGAGACCGACATCCGCGACCTCACCCACGAGCGGGACAAGCTGCGCGAGTGGATGTGGACCGTTCCGGCCCCGCCGGCCCTGGACCCCGCGGCAGAGGAGCCCAAGGAGATCGCCGCAGCCCGCAAGACCGCCGAGAAGCTGGCGGCCGCCCAGGCCGAGCCGCAGGAGCCGCAGGGAGGCGAGTCGTGAGCCCCGCCGCAGCCGTCGGCCTCGCCCCGGCCGTGAACCTCGCCGGTGCCCGGCACGCCACCCTCGCGGCCGCCGCCCACCCGGGCTTCCTGTCCCCGGCCGGCGTCGAGATCGCCTTCCTCCTGGTCGGCGTGGTCACCCTCGGCGCCGCCCTGGTCACCGTCACCACCCGCCAGCTGGTGCACGCCGCCCTGTGGCTGGTGGTCGCGCTCGGCGGACTCGCCGTGGAGTACCTGCTGCTCACGGCCGAGTTCATCGCCTGGGTCCAGGTCCTGATCTACGTCGGTTCCGTCGTCGTCCTCCTTCTGTTCGGTCTCATGCTCACCAAGGCCCCCATCGGCCGCTCACCGGACGCGGACTCCGGCAACCGCTGGGCCGCCCTGGCCGTCGCGGTCGCCTCGGCCGTCGCCCTGGTCTGGGTGGTCGTCGACGCCTTCCGCACCACCTGGGTCGACCTGAGCGGCCCGGCCGCCGGCTCCACCCGGGTCACCGGCCAGAGCCTGTTCCGGAACTGGGTGCTGCCCTTCGAGGCCCTGTCCGTGCTGCTCCTCGCGGCGCTGGTCGGCGCGATCGTCCTGTCCCGCAAGGCGAAGACGGAGCCGGGCTCTCCTGATGTGAACTCCCGGCCGGTCACCCGGAGTTCCCCTTCCGTCACGGATTCCGGAATTCACCCGGTCGAGCAGGAAGGCGCCCGCTGATGCACCTCGCCTACCCCGCCGTGCTCTCCGCCCTCCTGTTCTGCACCGGCCTGTACGGCGTCCTCGCCCGCCGCAACGCGATCCTGGTCCTGATGTCGGTCGAGCTGATGCTCAACGCCGTCAACCTCAACCTCGTCGCCTTCGACGTCTGGCTCAGCCGCGCCGCGAAGGACACCCTGCACTCCGGCCAGGCGCTGACCCTGTTCACCATCGCCATCGCCGCCGCCGAGATCGGCATCGGCCTGGCCATCGTGCTCGCCGTCTACCGCAACCGCGGCACCTCCGACATCGACAAGCTCCGCGACACCGCAGAGGGCCCCGGCACCGAGGGACCGGGCTCCTCGGCGGCCGAGAAGGCTGAGGCCACCGCGTGACCACGACCACCCTCGCCGTCCTCGTCCCCCTTCTGCCGTTCCTCGGCGCCGCAGCCGGACTGCTGCTCGGCCGCACCACGCCCGGGTTCCTCCGCCCGCTCGCCGTGCTGCCGCCGCTGGCCTCGCTCGTCCTGGCCGCGCTCGTCGCCGTACGCCAGGGCGGCGGACAGGCCGTGGACGGCCACACCGAGCTGACGCCCACCGGCTCGGTCCCGATCGAACTGGCGCTGCACATCGACGGCTTCGCCGCGCTCGTCGCGGTCCTGGTCGCGTTCGTCGCCGCCTGCGTGCAGATCTACTCCACGGGCTATCTGCGCGACGACCCGCGCTACCCCTCGTACGCCGCTCTCGTCTCCCTGTTCACCTCCGCGATGCTCCTGGTCGTCTACTCCGGCGACCTGATCGTGCTGCTGGTCGGCTGGGAAGTCATGGGCATCTGCTCCTACTTCCTGGTCGGCCACTACTGGGAGACCCCCGAGGCCCGCGCCGCCTCCCTGAAGGCCTTCCTCGTCACCAAGCTCGGCGACGTGCCGTTCCTCATCGGCCTGTTCGCGCTCGCCGGCGACGCCGGGTCCTTCCGCGTCACCCGCGTCCTCGGCGCCGTCGCGAGCGGTCACCTGCACCACCCGACGGTGATCGCCCTGCTGCTCCTCGCGGGCGTCGCGGGCAAGTCGGCGCAGTTCCCGCTGCACACCTGGCTCCCGGACGCGATGGCGGGCCCCACGCCCGTCTCGGCGTTGATCCACGCCGCGACGATGGTCGCCGCCGGCGTCTACTTCATCGCCCGTCTCCTCCCCGTCTTCGAGGCCTCCCGGGCCGCGATGACCGTCCTCGCCGTCATGGCCGCCGTCACGATGGCCGGCTCGGCGCTCGCCGCGCTCGCCCAGGACGACATCAAGCGCGTCCTCGCCTACTCGACCATCGGCCAGCTCGGCTACATGACCGGCGCCCTCGCCGTCGGCGACCGCGGTGCCGCCGTCTTCCACCTCCTGTCCCACGGCGCCTTCAAGGCGCTGCTGTTCCTCGCGGCCGGCGTGATCATCCACGCCGCCGGCACCAACTCGCTGGCCGCCATGTCCCGCATGCACGGCCTGCGGGACCGCGTCCCGGACGCCTACTGGACGATGACCGTGGCCCTGCTCGCGCTCGCCGCGATCCCGCCCTTCAGCGGCTTCTTCTCCAAGGAGTCCGTCCTCGGCGCCGCCGAGCGGGTGGCCGACGGGCACACCGACCACGCCCCCGGCGCGGCGGGCTGGATCGTCCTCGTCGCCGGGCTGGTCACCGCCCTGCTCACCGCCGCCTACGCGGCCCGGCTGTGGCTGCTGGCCTTCCGCGGCCGGGGCGCCGAGGCCCCCGACCACGGCCGCCAGCCGCCGGCCATGACCGTGGTCCTGTGGATCCTCGCCGTGCCCTCCCTGGCCTTCGGCGGGTTCGCCTACCGCGCGCTGCCCGGCTGGTTCGACGGCCGCGACCTGACCCCGACCCTGCTCACCTCCATCCTCGGCACCGGCCTCGCCCTGGTCGGCGGGCTGCTCACCTACGGCGCCTGGCAGCGCACCGCCCGGCTCGCCGACCGGGTCCCGCTGGGCGCGGTCGCCGCCCACCCGGAGGAGGACGCCGGGCTCGTCGAGGCCGAGGCCATCGCCACCCACGAGCCGGCCTACGGCGACATCGCCTACGCGCCCGACCCCGCGGACCCGGCGCGGCTGCTGCTCGGCCCGCTGCGCCGCCACGCGGCCGCCGGCTTCCACCTGGACGTCGTGTACGCGGCGCTGTTCGTCCGCCCGGTGCAGGCCGGAGCGAGTCTCGTCCGGTTCCTCGACCGCGAGGTCGTCGACACCTACGTACGCGGCGCGGCCGCCCTGCCCCGGCTGCTCGGGGCCGCCGTACGGCGTGCGCAGACCGGCAATGTGCAGACCTATGTGAGCGCGCTGCTCGCCGGCACCGTCGTCCTGGCGGTCGCCGTCGTCCTCGTCGCCACGGGAGCGTGAGCAGGCGTGATCGATATCAACGAGTCCGTGATGCAGTTCCTTCTGGCATTCACCGTCGTCGGCCCGCTCCTCGGCGCCGTCGCCGCCCTCCTTCCGGCCCCGCCCGGCCTGAAGGGGAAGTCGCCCGAGCAGGCCGTGCTGCGGCACGGCGTGACCGTGACCGGCGCGATCCTCATCGCCGCGATCGTCCTCGCGCTCGGCTTCGACCACGGCCATCCGTCGAGGATGCAGGCCACGACCGACATCAGCTGGATCCCCGCGCTCGACGTGCGGATCCACCTCGGCATCGACGGCATCTCCCTCCCCCTCGTCGTCCTGACCGCGCTGCTGACCTTCCTGTGCGCGCTGTACTCCTACTTCAACCCGCCCAAGGGCGGGTCCCCGAAGGCGTTCGTCGCGCTGCTGCTCCTGCTCGAGTCCGGCACGCTCGCGACCTTCGCCGTCCTCGACCTGCTGCTGTTCTTCCTCGCGTTCGAGATGGTGCTCATCCCGATGTACTTCCTCATCGCCCGCTGGGGCGGCGAGGGCCGGACCCGGGCCGCGTGGAAGTTCATCCTGTTCACGCTGCTCGGCTCCGTCGTCATGCTGCTCGGCCTGCTCCTGATCGGAATCAAGGCGGGCACGTTCGACATGGTGGCACTCGCCACTGACAACGGCCGGTCGCTGACCGCGTCCGTGCAGGTCATCGCCGTTCTGGCGATCGGGATCGGGCTCGCGGTGAAGTCGCCGATGTGGCCGCTGCACAGCTGGCTGCCCGACGCCCACACCGCCGCCCCCACCGTCGGATCGGTCCTGCTGGCCGGTGTCCTGCTCAAGATGGGCACGTACGGGTTCGTCCGGATCCTGCTGCCGGTCGCGCCGCACGGCTTCCACACGTTCGCGCCGTACCTCGCCGCGTTCGCCGTGGTGGGGATCATCTACGGGTCGCTCGCCTGCCTGGCCCTCGCCAAGCGGGGCGCGAAGGGCGACCTCAAGCGGCTGATCGCCTACTCCTCCGTCGGTCACATGGGCTTCGTCCTGCTGGGCATCGCCACCATGACACCGACCGGCGTCAACGGCGCCCTGTTCGCCAACATCGCCCACGGCCTGATCACCGGCCTGCTGTTCTTCCTGGTCGGCGGGTTGAAGGACCGCACCGGCACCACCGACCTCGACACCCTCGCAGAGGAGACCGGCCTCGCCCTGTACGGCAGGGCCCCGCGGCTCGGCGGACTGCTCGCCTTCGGCGCCGTCGCCTCGCTCGGACTGCCCGGACTCGCCGGGTTCTGGGGCGAGATGCTGGCCCTGTTCGGCGCGTTCAGGCCCGCGGCCGACCTCAGCCGGCCGGCGTTCCTCACCTTCATGGCGATCGGCGCGTTCGGCACCCTGCTGACGGCCGCGTACATGCTGATCGTGGTCCGCCGCGTCTGCATGGGCGGCGTCGAGCAGGAGGTCCCGAAGCTCGCCGACGTCCGCGGTTACGAGTTCGCCGCCTGGACCCCGCTCGTCGCCCTCACCGTCGTCGCCGGACTGTGGCCGAGGGCACTGCTCGGCCTGACCGACCCGGCCGTGCACCAGCTCCTCGCAGGAGGCACCCGATGAGCGCCCAGCCCCTCGCCGAGTCGCTGGTCCAGTCCGTCGACTGGCTCGCCGTCGCCCCGCCGGCCATCGCCGCCGCGGCCGGACTCGTCGTCCTGGTCGCCGACCTGTTCCTGCCCGAGGCCCGCAAGCCCGTCCTGGGCTGGATCTCCGTGGCCGGACTGGCCGCGGCCGCGCTGATGCTGCTGCCGCTCCTCGACGGCGACCGCAGCACCTTCTGCGTGACCGGCGCCACGCGCGCGTGCAGCTACACCGCCGACCACTTCACGCTCGTCATCCAGTTCCTCGTCCTCGGCGGCGCGCTGCTCGCGGCCCTGCTGTCCGTGACGAACCTCGAGGACGACCAGCGGCGCGTCCCGCCCGGCGAGTTCTGGTTCCTGCTGCTGTCCTCCGCGGCCGGCGCCGCCCTGCTGCCCGCCTCCCGCGACCTGGCCACGCTGATCGTCGCCCTGGAGGTCGCCTCCCTGCCCGCCTTCGCCCTGGTCGGCATCCGGCACGGCGACAAGCGGTCCTCCGAGGCGGCCCTGAAGTTCTTCCTGTCCTCGGTGACGGCCACCGCGGTCAGCCTGATGGGCGTCAGCTTCGTCTACGCCTCCACCGGCACCCTCTACCTCACCCAGGTCGCCCAGCGCCTGCCCCACGTCGGCGGCCAGCTGCACACGCTCGCCCAGGCCGGCGTCGTCCTCACCCTGATCGGCTTCGCCTTCAAGACGGCGGCCGTCCCGTTCCACTTCTGGGTCCCCGACACCTACGTGGGCGCGCCGCTGCCCGTCGCCGCGTACCTGTCGGTCGTCGGCAAGGCGGTCGGCTTCTCCGGGCTGATCCTCGTCACGGTCGTCGCGTTCCCGTCGTACGCCGACGTCTGGGGTCCCGCGCTCGCCGTCCTCGCCGCGCTCACCATGACCGTCGGCAACGTCGGCGCCCTGCGCCAGCAGGCCACGCGCGCGTACAGCGCCGTACGGCTGCTCGCCTGGTCCTCCGTCGGGCAGGCCGGCTACCTGCTGGTGCCGATCGCCGCCGCCGGGTACGCCCAGGACCCGCAGAAGGCGATCGGCTCCACGGTGGCTTATGCGCTGATGTACGGCGCGGTGAACATCGGCGCGTTCGCGGTGGCCGCCGTGGTGGGTCGCAGCCGGGCCCTGAACCGCATCGCCGACTACCGGGGGCTGTACGCCGCCAATCCGCTCACCGCGCTCCTGCTGGCGTTCTTCCTGCTGTGCCTGGCGGGGCTGCCGCCGGGCGTCATCGGGCTCTTCGCCAAGGTCATCGTGTTCTCGTCGGCCGTCGACGCGGGCCTCGGCTGGCTCGCCGTCGTCATGGCCGTCAACGTGGTGATCGCCCTCTTCTACTACCTGCAGTGGACGGCCCTGCTGTTCCGCGCCCCCGAGGGCGAGCCCGCCCGGCACCGCGTGCCCGCCCCCCTCACGGCGGCCCTCGCCCTCACCGGCGTACTCGGCGTCGCCCTGTCCGGAGCACCCCAGCTGGTCCTCCGCTTCGCCGCCACCGGGCTGTTCTGAGCCTCGGCCGTGCGCGTGAGCCAGACGGTCCTGGCCACGCGCGAGTGAGGCACTCTGCCCCGGGCACGCGCGCGTGAGCCACTCGGCCCCGGGCACGCGCGCGTGAGCCACCGGTGGCGGCCTTCCCAACGCGCGTGAGCCACTCGCGGGCCCTCTACGCGCGCGGTGAGCGACCCGCGGCGGCCTCCCACATGTGTGTGAGCCTCCCCGTGGCCGGCCTCCACGCGCGTGTGGCCGTGCGCGCCGCCGTCACCCGGCCGGAGCGCTCCCTCACCCGTCCGGCCCCGGCGCGCGCCCGCACCCACCAGGGAACTCACGGCTGCCGCCTGGCGTTGTCACAGGCGGGAGGGTCCACTGGACCAAAGTGTTCCCCAGCTGCACGACTTGGAGGGCGCACGGTGCACCGCCGGCACAACGGGCTCAGGACCGCAGTACTCCTCGGGGGGCTGTCCGCACTCATCATCGTCATCGGCAGCTTCTTCGGCCGTGCCGGCCTGGTCGTCGCGGTCCTGATCGCCCTGGGCACGAACGCGTACGCGTACTGGAACAGCGACAAGCTGGCCCTGCGCGCGATGCGTGCCCGCCCGGTCAGCGAGTTCGAGGCCCCGGGGCTGTACCGGATGGTGCGCGAGCTGTCCACACAGGCCCGTCAGCCCATGCCCCGCCTGTACATCTCGCCCACGGAGGCCCCGAACGCCTTCGCGACGGGCCGCAACCCGCGCAACGCCGCTGTGTGCTGCACCGAGGGCATCCTCCGCCTGCTGGACGAGCGCGAGCTGCGCGGCGTCATCGGCCATGAGCTCAGCCACGTCTACAACCGGGACATCCTGATCTCCTCGGTGGCCGGCGCGCTCGCCTCAGTGATCATGTTCCTGGTGAACATCGCCTGGCTCATCCCGGTCGGCCGCTCGGACGACGACGACGGCCCCGGGCTTCTCGGCATGCTCCTGATCATGATCCTCGGCCCGCTGGCCGCCACCCTCATCCAACTGGCCATCAGCCGCTCCCGCGAGTACGAGGCCGACGCCTCCGGCGCCCAGCTCACCGGCGACCCGCTCGCCCTCGCCGGTGCCCTGCGCAAGCTGGAGACCGGAACCCAGCAGCTCCCGCTGCCGCCCGAGCCGCAGATCCAGACCGCCAGCCACATGATGATCGCGAACCCGTTCCGCGCCGGTCAGGGCATGAGCAAGCTGTTCTCCACCCACCCCCCGATGGCGGACCGCATCGCCCGGCTCGAGAACATGGCGGGCCGGCGGCACTGAGGGCGCGCGGGCCAGGAGCGCATGCCGCCCGTACCGCGCGTGGGCCAGGAGCGCATGCCCGCCCACACCGCGCGTGGACCAGGAGCCCTTGTCCGCCTCCTCCGGCGGAGTCTGCGCCGTTCCGCGGGCCAGGCGGTCCCAGGAGTGGATCAGCGTCCGCCGAAGCCCTGGTCGGTGGTCACGATCTCGCGGCCCAGCGGCATGAGGGAGACGGGGATCAGCTTCAGGTTCGCCCAGCCGAAGGGGATGCCGATGATCGACAGGAACAGCGGGATGCTCGTGATCAGGTGACCCAGCGCCAGCCACCACCCCGCGAAGATCACCCAGATCACGTTCCCGATGAACGACCCCGCACCGGCGCCCGGCCGCTCCACGGCAGTCCGGCCGAACGGCCACAGGACGAACCCGGCGATGCGCAGGGACGCGATGCCGAACGGGATCGTGACGATGAGGATGAAGCAGATCACCGCGGCGATCAGGTAGCCGACAGCCATCCAGAGGCCACAGAAGATCAACCACAGGATGTTGAGCAGCAGGTTGAACACCTTCATGATCGGTACCTCTCGGGTCGCACGCCGGCATGCCTGCTGCCATCAGTATCAACTGATCTTTCGTACGGGCGGAACCGCACCGGCCCTGTAGCACGATCGGGAACGTCCTGGGACGGCCTGCCGCGCGGGCGTCGAGCCGGGCCGAGCACGGCAACCGCGCGGTGGGCTCCTGACGTCCTCTCCATCGACACGGCACGGACCACGCGCGCGTGGACAGCGAGTCCTCACCGGATTCTCAGGCGCCGGACAGTGCGGACACAGCGCGGAAGGGCAGGTTCACGGCATGGGCATCATCGCTTGGATCATTCTGGGACTGCTGGCCGGAGCCATCGCCAAGATCCTCCTGCCGGGCCGCGACCCCGGCGGCTTCATCGGTACGACCCTGATCGGCATCGCGGGCGCGTTCATCGGCGGCTGGATCTCGGCCCGCTGGCTGCACCACCCGATCAGCAAGAGCTTCTACGACGGCGCCACCTGGGTCGCGGCCATCGGCGGTTCGCTGGTGCTGCTGATCGCGTACCGCATCCTGTTCGGCAACTCACGCGACTGAGCTCGGCGTCGACGACACGGTCCGGAGCACGGCGTGGACGGCACAGGGTCCGGAGCGCGGCATCGGCGGCGCCGAGGCGTCGGGAGCACGGAAGGGCGGGCACCGCTCGGGGGCGCCCGCCCTTCCTGACTGCCGGCGGTGTCCCGCCGGGATGTCCGTTCCGGCTCTCCTACCGGTAGTTCACGAACTGCAGCGCGAAGTCGAAGTCCTTGCCCTTCAGCAGCGCGATCACGGCTTGCAGGTCGTCACGGCTCTTGGAGGAGACGCGCAGCTCGTCGCCCTGAACCTGGGCCTTCACGCCCTTCGGGCCCTCGTCACGGATGATCTTCGCCACCTTCTTGGCGTTCTCCTGGGAGATGCCCTCCTGGATCGACGCGAAGATCTTGTACTCCTTGCCGGACAGCTGGGGCTCGCCCGCCTCCAGCGCCTTCAGCGAGATACCGCGCTTGATCAGCTTGGACTGGAAGACGTCGAGGACGGCCTTCACCCGGTCCTCGGAGTTCGCCTCCATGAGGATCTTGTCACCGGACCATGAGATCGAGGCACCCACGCCCTTGAAGTCGTAGCGCTGCGAGATCTCCTTGGCGGCCTGGTTGAGGGCGTTGTCGACCTCCTGCCGCTCGACCTTCGAGACGATGTCGAAACTGGAGTCGGCCATGTCCTGTGGCTCCTTGTATCGGGTGCGTATCGGGTGCGTGCCGGCGTGCGCGGCGGCGGCCGCCGGGCCCGGCGTCGTACCGGGCCGCATCCGCACCAGCCTAGCCACCCCGGGAGCCGGCAGGTGGAGATCAACCGGGTGGCGAAACACCCCCCTGTATCGGGTATTGTTTACGTCGTCGCCAGGGAGCGCCGCCGAAGAGCGGTTCGAACTGGTTGTCAACCCGGCGGTGTGCCCGAGCGGCCAAAGGGAGCAGACTGTAAATCTGCCGGCTTCGCCTTCCCAGGTTCGAATCCTGGCGCCGCCACACGGGAACGAGAGCCCCGTGACCTGCGAGAACAGCAGGTCACGGGGCTCTCGTCGCGTATCCGTGATCAGGCGATCAGGTCTCGGCGGTGGGCGGTGTCAGTGGAACCTGGCGGCCATGCCGGCCTCGTGGTGAGTGGCGGGCTGCTGGGTGATGGCGTCCGCGCGGCCGGTCGCCCCGGCTCGTGCGGCGGCTGCCGGCTCCAGCAGGGACCAGCCGTCGATCTCCACCGCGGCTCGCGTCCCCGGCTGCCATCCGCGTCTCGACGCCGCGTCGAGCAGGGCTCGGACGGCGCCGGGTTCGTGCAGGTTCAAGGTGGCGCCCCGGACGAATCCCACGTCTCCGGAGCCCAGGGGCGGCCCACCCGGAACGTACCGGCCCGGGCCCTCGGTGAAGACGATGCGCAGTGGGCCGCCACTGCCGGTCGGCTGCGGGTACAGCGTGAGGGTCTGGCAGCAGGTCCGGCCGCTGCCCGCCGCGCTGTGGCTGTGGCTGTGGCTGTGGCGGAGCGTCCACAGATACGCGCGCCCGTCTGCAACCAGCCGGCGGGGCTTCTTCGGAGGGCGGGGCACGGAGCCGAGCGTACGCGGACCGGTCAAGACAGGTGCATCCCGCTCCTCGCGCTTTCCCGACTCTTCACTAGAATCGAATGTGTGAACGAAGACCGTCCCCTGACGCGTCTCGACATGCTGCGTTTCGCCCGTCGCGTCGTCGAACACCAGGCCGCGCGGCAGCTCGCCCTGATGGACCGGTGGATCGCGGACGAGGAACGTCGGGAGGCCGAACGGCAGCGCCGCCTCGGTTCCCGGCAGGCCGCACCGGAGTGGCTGCTGGAACGCGGTCTGAACGGGCGCAGCGCGGTGTACGTCCACGTCGGCGGCTGCACAACCGCCGGCGGACGCGCCAGGGCGGTCGGTCGCGATCAGGCCGTACGCGCGCTGACGGAAGGAGGTGTCGCCGCGTGCCCGCTGTGCCGCCCCGACACCGTGCTGGGGATTCTGGAATGACCGGTGCGGGTGCGAGCCCGTCCGGTCCGGACGATGCTGGAGCCATGGCCGGGAAGCGACCCATCATCGTGCACCTGCCGTCCCCGACCGGCGGCCGCCGGGTCCGGGTGGACGGCGAGATCCTCGGCCTGGCGCACAACGTGGCGGACCTGGTGGAGTTCCTGCGCCGCGCGGGGCTGGAGATCGAGCCGGAAGAGGTGGCCGACTCGCCCCTGATCGACTGGCGCGGGGTGGGCCCCGACCGCTGGGAAGCCGAGACGCGCACCTGAGGGAGAGGCCCGCGCCGCGCGACGCCGGCGCGTACCTCGCACACCGGTGCCGCGCGGCTCGGGGCACCGGTGTTGCCCCTGCCCGCGTGCGGGCACACTGACGGCATGTCCTCGCGACGCAGAACCTGCCCGGTGTGCCACCGCGACATCGCCGTCGTCGCGGGCCGCTTCGCGCGGCACGACCCGCCCGGGGCCCGGGAGAACGGCGAACTCGTCTCCTGCTCCGGGTCGCGGCAGCCGGCGCAACTCGGAGCCGTCCAGCAGGCGTTGGACGGTTACGCCGTGCCGGAGTTTCCCGGGCAGCTGCGTCTCTTCTGAGGTCTTCGAGAGCCGGCGGATCTGACGGGGTGGCAGGCGGGCGGTGCGGCGGGCCCGGTGGCGGGTACGACCGTTCAACGGCCGGTGACCCGCCTCAGTTCCCGGCCACCGCCTTCACCGCGACCGACACCGGCGTCGAACCGCTGATCAGCTCCAGCGTCAGGCCGGCCGTCGCCGGAGTGTCCACCAACTCCGCCAGTACGGCCGCCACATCGTCCCGGGGGACCGCGCCGCGCCCGGTGTGCGCCTCCAGCCGGACCAGGCCGGTACCCGCGTCGTCCGTGAGCGAACCGGGGCGCAGGATCGTCCAGTCCAGGGACTCCTGGCGGGTGATGTACGCGTCCGCCTCGCCCTTGGCGCGCAGGTACACGTCGAAGACGTCGTCGCCCTCGTGCGCGGGATCCGCGCCCATCGAGGACACCACCAGAAAACGGCGCACACGCGCGCGTACGGCCGCGTCCGCGAACAGCACCGCCGCGCCCTTGTCCACCGTCTCCTTGCGGGCGGCGCCGCTGCCCGGGCCGGCGCCGGCAGCGAAGACCGCCGCGTCGGCGCCCTGCAGGTGCGCCGCGACCTCCTCCACCGAGACGGACTCCAGGTCGAGGAGCACAGGTTCCGCGCCGACCGCCCGCAGATCGTCGCCCTGCTCCGACTTGCGGATGATCCCCGCGACCTCGTCCCCGCGCGCGGAGAGCAGGCGCTCCAGGCGCAGCGCGATCTGACCATGACCACCAGCGATGACAATGCGCATGAATCCGACCGTACGCCCGAAGAGGCCCATCCGCCGCACGGGTTAACCGGGGTGGCCGAACCGTCCCAGGCTCACGCTCGCACGCGCTGGTGTGTACGGGTCCCTACGGTGCGTGTGTTCCGGGAAACGGTGCGCTGGGCGTGTGCCTCCCAGGCGTGCGGCATCGGCGTGGGGCGGCCGCCGCCGACCGCGCCCGGTATGCGCCTTCCAAGCTCGCGCCTCCAAGCCTGCGGCCCGGCGTGACGCTGGTGCATGCCGACCGTGCGCTCGGCGTGAGGCTGGTGCGGCCGACCGTGCGGCCCGGCGAGGCGGCTGCTGCCGACCGTGCGCCCGGCACCGGCCGCAGGACTGCGCCCGGCCCCTCACGACAGTTCTCCGCGCCCCTGCCGCGGCAGGCCCAGTTCGACCGCGGCGGCCGAGTCGCAGTACTCGCGTACGGCGCTCGTGCGGGCCACCACCCGGCCCCGGTGGACCACGATCCGGCTGTAGGCCAGGGACAGCGCGCCGGCCAGGCGGTCGCCGCGTACGGCGAGCAGGTCGGCGGGGAAGCCCGCCTCCACGCGTACCTCCGGCAGGCCCAGCACCGCACGGGCCGACGCGCTGACGGTGTCGTAGGCGTCCTCCGGGCGCAGGCCCTGGGCGGCGGCCAGGAGGTAGGCCGCCTCCAGAGGGTCACCGCGGCCGACGGGGTTGGAGAGGTCCCGTACGGCGCCGCTCCCCGCCGACACGCGCACCCCGGCCGCGCGCAGCAGCCGTACCGGAGCGGCGCCCCGGTGATCGGCGCCGCAGCAGCCGCCCTGGGGCAGGCACACGACCGTCACGCCGGCCGCCGCGAGCTGGTCGGCGGCGCGTGCGGCGGCCTCCTCGGGCAGGCGGGCGAGACCGGCGCACGGACCGATCGTCACACCGGGCCGCAAGCCCCCGGCCATGGCCGCGAGCCGGGAGAGCCGGGCCGGATCGGCCGCGTCCGTGTGCAGGTCCACCGGACAGCCGTGCTCGGAGGCCACCTCCAGGACCGTCTCCACATAGCCCGTGGGATCGGGGTCCAGGTCCGGGCAGCCGCCCACCACAGAGGCGCCCATCTTGACCGCGTCCCGCAGCATCGCCCGCCCGTCGGCCCCCGCCACGCCGGTCAGCAGCCGGGGCATCGCCACCGCCGTCAGCTCCGCCAGTCCCCGCAGCGAGCGCCGCGCCCGCAGGACGGCGACCAGTGCGCCGAGCCCCTGGACGTCGCCCACGCGTACGTGCGCGCGTACCGCGGTCGCCCCGTGCCCGAGCTGCAGCAGAGCCGCCTCCGTCGCCCGGCGCTGGACGTCCTCGGGGGCGAACGACACCGGGCCGGGGTGCTCGGCGGACAGTGCGGTGTCGCCGTGGGCGTGCGGTTCGGCCGGGGCCGGCAGGAGCAGGTAGCCGCTGAGGTCCACGCGCGTGCCGCCCGTCCGGGCCGGGCCCGGCGCCAGGCTGCCCGCCGTGCCCACCGCCTCGATGCGCCCGCCGCCCAGCCGTACGTCCACGGTCCGGCCGTCGGTCAGCCGCGCCCCGCACAGCAGCAGGGCGGCGGGGTCGGACCGGCCCGAAGGGCCCGAGGAGTCCGACGGCGGGTGGGGCTGCGGCTGACTGTCGGGCATCGCGCTCCAGGAAAGGGGCCGGGGGCTCGGGCTGGCCCGCGTGGGAAACCG
The DNA here is from genome assembly GCF_036345995.1 of Streptomyces sp. NBC_00557. Taxonomy (NCBI): domain Bacteria; kingdom Bacillati; phylum Actinomycetota; class Actinomycetes; order Kitasatosporales; family Streptomycetaceae; genus Streptomyces; species Streptomyces sp. NBC_00557. Next base: position 3,389,163 of record NZ_CP107796.1, on the reverse strand, counting down.
GGGCCGAACCCCAAGATCACGCAGAGCGAGTCGAGCCTAGGGTGGCGCGCCGGACCCGACTGCGCAGGAGCGCAATAGTCGTACCGGTGGCTCCGCCCATGGCAGTACACGCGTCCCCCACGCGCGTGGCCCGCCGCCCGGCGTGGTGACGTCCAAGCGGTGGGCCGCTCGGCGTGGTGACCTCCACGCGCGTGACCCTGCTCGCCACGGTTACCTCCGCGCGTGCAGCGCGTGCAGCGTCTGCATCGCGGGTACCGCGAGTACGCGTGTACCGCCTCTACCCGTGTAACGCGAGTACCGCCTGTGTCCAGTGAGGCCTGCCGGCCGCACTCACTCGGCATGGCGATGGCCAAGGCCCTGCGAGGCCCGGGCGGGGGTGGGGACGGACCGCCGGATACGGATTTGGGTGAACGGCGGCGGACCGTGTAATGTCTTCATCGCTCGCCCCAATAGCTCAGTCGGCAGAGCGTCTCCATGGTAAGGAGAAGGTCAACGGTTCGATTCCGTTTTGGGGCTCTGGTGTGAGAGGTACCCGCCGAAAGGCGGGGCCCGATCGCATCGCAGCGGTGTAGCTCAGTCGGTAGAGCAAGCGGCTCATAATCGCTGTGTCACCGGTTCAAGTCCGGTCACCGCTACTCACAGTAGCCGATTGCGGGGTCGGTCCTTCGATCGGCTACTCTTTCTTGCGTTGAATTAGTCCACCTGTTCGTCTTAGGAGCACTCACGTGGCTGCCACCGACGTCCGCCCGAAGATCACGCTGGCCTGCGTGGAGTGCAAGGAGCGGAACTACATCACCAAGAAGAACCGGCGTAACAACCCGGACCGTCTTGAGATGAAGAAGCACTGCCCGCGCTGCAACGCGCACACGGCTCACCGCGAAACGCGCTGACCAGGGCTCACCAGGCTCGTACGCGAGGCCGTCCCCTCCCAAGGGGGCGGCCTCGCGGCGTTTCACCGCTCCACGGTTGACCGGAAGCTCCAGGTCGCCGAGTCACCGCATTCACGGCAGACACCGCAGTCAACGGAGTCACCGCAGTCACCCAGTCACCGGAATCACGATCAACCGAGTAACCGGGACCGCATCGCTTCACCGGCGTTCGGCGGCCGGGCGCCCGCCTGTCCCCCTGCGCATTCCCCGCCGGGATTCCCGCTAATTTGGGGCCATCACAGCAGACATCAGGAGGTGCCGGGCCATGGCGCTCGACCAGTCCTTCGTGGGACGGACCTACCCGCCCACCGCGCCCTATGAGGTGGGCAGGGAGAAGATCCGCGAGTTCGCCGAGGCGGTGGGCGAGACCAACCCGGTCTACACGGACCCCGAGGCCGCCAAGGCCTTCGGTCATTCCGATGTGATCGCCCCGCCGACCTTCGTGTTCGCCATCACCTTCCCGGCCGCGGGGCAGATCGTCGAGGACCCGCAACTCGGCCTCGACTACAGCCGCGTGGTGCACGGCGACCAGAAGTTCGCCTACAGCCGCCCGGTGCGCGCCGGCGACCGGCTGACGGTCACCTCCACCATCGAGGGCATCAAGTCCCTCGCGGGCAACGACATCCTGGACATCCGCGGCGAGGTGCACGACGAGGCGGGCGAGCACGTCGTGACCGCCTGGACCAAGCTGGTGGCCCGCGCGGCCGAGGAGGCGTGAGGACCTGATGACGGCGAAGATCGCGTACGACGACGTCGAGGTCGGCACCGAACTGCCGGCGCAGACCTTCCCCGTGACCCGCGCCACGCTGGTGCGCTACGCGGGCGCCTCCGGTGACTTCAACCCGATCCACTGGAACGAGAAGTTCGCCAAGGAGGTCGGTCTGCCGGACGTCATCGCGCACGGCATGTTCACCATGGCGGAGGCGATCCGCGTGGTCACCGACTGGACCGGGGACCCGGGCGCGGTCGTCGAGTACGGCGTCCGCTTCACCAAGCCGGTCGTCGTGCCGAACGACGACAAGGGCGCGCTGATCGAGGTGAGCGGCAAGGTCGCGGCCAAGCTGGACGACAACACCGTGCGCGTGGACCTGACGGCGACCAGCGGCGGCCAGAAGGTGCTCGGCATGTCCCGGGCGGTCGTTCGACTGGCCTGACGGCTGCACCCGAAGACGGGATGTAAGGGGCGCTCACCCTTGTGTGGCGCCCCTTACGCGGCGCGTTCTTCATGGTGAGGCGCCCCTTACGCATGGTGGGACGCCCCATACGTGCAGCGGCTCACCCGGTGCCGAACAGGGGCCCTTGCCAGGTTAGTGATTGAGTACTAACTTACGTCTCATGCCCAGGATGAGTGCAGAGGAGCGGCGCGAGAGCGTCATTCGTGCGGCCATCGCGGAGTTCGCCCAGAAGGGGTACTACGGCACCTCCACGGAGGCGATCGCGAGCCGCGTCGGTGTCTCTCAGCCCTACCTCTTCCGGCTCTTCCCGGGCAAGAAGGCGATCTTCACCGCCGCGTCGCTCCGGTGCGTGGACGACACCTGCAAGGTGTTCGAGGAGGCGGCCGACGGGCTGGAGGGCGAGGAGGCCCTGCATGCCATGGCCAACGCCTACGTGCGGCTGATCACCGATCAGCCCGAGAAGCTCCAGATGCAGATGCAGACGTACATCACCGTCGCCGCGGCCGAGGCGGAGGGCGACCACGAGTTCGGTGAGGCCGTGCGCCGCGCCTGGATGAAGCTCTGGGACACCGTCCATCTGCCGCTGGGCGCGGACGACGGTGAGACCACGACCTTCCTGGCGTACGGAATGCTCATCAACACCCTGACCGCCATGGGGTTTCCGCCGGAACACCGTGTCTGGCAGGCGATGTACCCGTCGGCCCGGATGAAGGGCCGGCTGGAGAAGTAGCAGAACAAGGCGGGAGGCAGCGGCCTTTTTCTGCACAGGAAAGTTAGTCATCAATAACTAATCGGATCACTCTCTGGGGGAGAGATGTCACAGCGGAACGCGCCGACCACAGCGCGCGCCGGCGCCGCCTGGGCGCTCGTCGTCACCAGCGTCGCCGGATTCATGGCAGCCCTCGACAACCTCGTCGTCACCACCGCCCTGCCCTCCATCCGCAAGGACCTGGGCGGCGCGCTGGACGACCTCGAGTGGACCGTGAGCGCCTACACGCTCACCTTCGCCGTCCTGCTGATGTCCGGCGCGGCGCTCGGCGACCGCTTCGGGCGCCGCCGGCTCTTCATCGCCGGGCTCACCGTCTTCACCGGCGCCTCCGCCGCAGCGGCCATGGCCCCCGGCATCGGCTCCCTGATCGCCGCCCGTGCGGTCCAGGGCGTCGGCGCGGCCGTCATGATGCCGCTCACCCTGACCCTGCTGACCGCGGCCGTGCCCGCCGCCAGGCGCGGGACGGTGTACGGCATCTGGGGCGCCGTGAACGGGCTCGCCGTGGCCTCGGGTCCGCTCATCGGCGGCACCCTCACCGAGCACGTCTCCTGGCACTGGATCTTCTGGCTGAACGTTCCGCTCGGCCTGATCGCCCTCCCGCTCGCCCGGCTGCGGCTCGCCGAGTCCTACGGCACCGGCGCCCGGCTCGACATCCCCGGGACCCTGCTCGCCAGCGGCGGCCTCTTCGGGATCGTCTACGGCCTGGTCCGCGGGCCCGCCGACGGCTGGACCGACACCCTGGTCCTGACCGCGCTCTTCTCGGGCGGCGCACTGCTGGCCGGGTTCGTCCTCTACAGCTCCCGCGCGGACGCCCCCATGCTGCCGATGCGGCTGTTCCGGTCCCGCGCCTTCTCCGGCATCAACGCGGCCAGCCTGCTGATGTTCGTCGGCATGTTCGGCTCGATCTTCCTGCTGAGCCAGTACATGCAGGGAGTGCTCGGCTACTCGCCCACCGAGGCGGGGCTCAGGATGCTGCCGTGGACCGGCATGCCGATGCTCGTCGCGCCGCTCGCGGGGATCCTCTCCGACCGCATCGGCGGCCGCCCGGTCGTCGCCGCGGGGCTGTTCCTGCAGGCCGCCGGCCTCGGCTACATGGCCGCCGTGGCCACCACCGACGCCTCCTACGCCGCCCAGCTGCCCGCCCTGGTCATCAGCGGGGTCGGCATGGCCCTGTACTTCGCGCCGGCCGCCAACCTGGTGATGTCCAGTGTCCGCCCGCACGAGCAGGGCATCGCCTCCGGCGCGAACAACGCGCTGCGCGAAGTGGGCGGCGCGCTCGGCATCGCGGTGATGTCGTCGATCTTCTCCGCGCAGGGCGGCTACGACAGCGCCCAGAGCTTCGTGGACGGCCTGCGGCCCGCCCTGGTCACCGGCTCGGCGGTGGTTGCCGTCGCCGCGGCCGCGGCCCTGGCGATCCCGGCCCGCCGAAGCGCCGCCCGGCTCGCCGCGACGGAAGGGGAGGCAGCCGCGGGCACCGGGGAGTCCGACGGCTCCGGAGCAGGTACCGGCGCCGCGGAGACGGGTGTCCCCGAGGTCGGTGCCCGGAAGGCCGCTGGCGCCACGACGAGCGCTTCCGAGGCCGCTGTCACTGAGACAGCTGCCGCTGGGACAGCTGCCCCGACGGCCACCGCCGCGGAGACCGCCGCCCGCTGAGGCACGGTCCGGAATCCCGCCGCCGCTGACCGCAAGGAGTTCGCGATGCCCGCACTTCCCTGGACCGTGCCGAACACCCCACCGCAGGACGCCGAGGTGCACGTTTTCGCCTCGCGCTTCGAGACCCGCTCCCTGTGGGGCGCCCTCCGCTTCCTCGCCCGCACCCCGGCGGTGTGGCGGCAGGCCGGCCGTGCGCCCGGCGCCTACGGGGCCGCTCTCAAGGCGCAGCCGCTGCGGCGGACCTTCTGGACGCTGTCCGCCTGGGAGTCGGCGGACGCCCTGAAAGCCTTCGCCCGATCCGGCGCGCACTGGCCCGCCTCGCGGCAACTGGCCGCCCATATGCGCGACGTCACCTTCGCCACCTGGCAGACCTCCGGCGACAGGCTGCCGGTGAGCTGGGCGGAGGCGGAACGGCGGCTTACGTAGACGCGACCCGAGGAGACGGGGCGCGGGGAGAAGAACGGCGTCCACGCGCGCGTGGCTTCCAAGACGGGGCCTCGCGCGCGTACGCGTGTGCCGGAGCCGCCGTAGGAAGGCACACGTGGCGGCCGCGCCCGGCTCCGCGGCCGTCGCCCGTGTGGCTGCGGCGGTGTCGGTGCCGTCTCGTAGTCTTGGGGCCGTGCAGGTACTCCACGACGCCCCTCTTGCCCCGCTGACCACCTTCCGGCTGGGCGGTCCCGCGACGCGGCTGGTCACGGCCGAGACCGACGCCGAGGTGATCGCCGCCGTCCGCGAGGCCGACGACAGCGGGACCCCGCTGCTGGTCATCGGCGGCGGGTCGAACCTGGTCATCGGCGACAAGGGCTTCGACGGCACCGCCCTGCGCATCGCCACACGCGGTGTGGAGCTGCGCGGTACGACGCTGGAGCTGGCGGCCGGCGAGGTGTGGACGGACGCCGTCGCCCGCACGGTCGAGGCCGGGCTCGCCGGGATCGAGTGCCTGGCCGGGATCCCGGGATCGGCCGGCGCCACGCCGATCCAGAACGTGGGCGCCTATGGCCAGGAGGTCTCCTCCACCATCACCGAGGTGATCGCCTACGACCGGCGCGCCGGGGAGACCGTCACGCTGGCGAACGAGGAGTGCGCCTTCTCCTACCGCCACAGCCGCTTCAAGGCCGACCCCGAGCGCTACGTCGTGCTGCGCGTCCGGTTCGGTCTGGAGGACGCGGGCGGGCTGTCCGCGCCCCTGAAGTACGCCGAGGCGGCGCGCGCGCTCGGTGTCGAGCCCGGCGACCGGGTTCCGCTGGCCGACGCGCGCGCGACCGTGCTGAAGCTGCGCGCCGGGAAGGGCATGGTCCTCGACCCTGAGGACCACGACACCTGGTCCGCCGGGTCCTTCTTCACCAACCCGATCCTCACCGACGAGCAGTTCGCCGCGTTCCACGCGCGCGTGCGCGAGCGGCTGGGCGACGGCGTGGAGCCGCCCGCCTACCCGGCGGGGGAGGGCCGTACGAAGACCTCCGCGGCCTGGCTGATCGACAAGGCGGGCTTCACCAAGGGCTACGGCACCGGCCCGGCGCGCATCTCCACCAAGCACACCCTCGCCCTCACCAACCGGGGCGCCGCCACCACCGAGGACCTGCTGGCGCTGGCCCGCGAGGTGGTCGCCGGCGTTCGCGAGGCCTTCGGCATCACGCTGGTCAACGAGCCGGTGACGGTCGGCGTCAGCCTGTAGCCGTACCGGCGGCTCAGTGCAGCGTCCCCGCCCCTGGCCGTACCGGCGGCTCAGTACGCCACCCCCACCCCCTGCTTCACCGTCCCCGTGTCGTCGATCATCGCCAGCATGGCGTGGGCGACGTCGGCGCGTGCGATGAAGCGCCCCTTGGGCGGGAAGCCGCCGACCACGGTGCGGTAGCGGCCGGTGAGCGGCTTGTTCTGCAGGCGCGGCGGCCGTACCGACGTCCAGTCCGTGCCGCTGCGGGCCAGTTCGGCCTCCATCTCGCGCAGGTCGGCGTAGACGTCCTTGAGGATCGCCGAGACCAGGCCGCGCACGGCCCGGTCCAGGGCGCCTTCCCCCTCGGGGGCGGGGCCGACGGGGCCGGCGCTGACCACGAGCAGCCGGCGTACGCCCTCCGTCTCCATGGCGCGCAGGACCGTACGGGTCAGCCGGGTGGCGACCCCGGCGTCCTTGCGGCTGCGCGCTCCCAGGCCGGACAGGACCGCGTCCCGGCCCCGGACGGCGGTGCGCAGCTCCTCGGGGTCCGTCAGGTCGGCGCGGACCACCTCCAGCGCCTCGCCCCTGACGTCGAGCCGGGCCGGATCGCGGACGACGGCGGTGACCCGGTGCCCGGCGCCGAGCGCCTGCCGCACGATCTCCCGGCCGATGCCGCCGGTGGCGCCGAAAACAGTGAGGTTCATGTGTGCTCCCGTAGGCGGTATGGGTGGGTGAGTGTTCACTCACCCCTGCTTCCCTCTAGAGTGGGTAAGCACTCACTCACCCGTCAAGCGATTGGGAGCCCATGGAGCAGAAGCCGGCGCGTGTCCGCATCCTCGACGCCGCCCACGAGCTCATGCTCACCGCCGGACTCGCCCGCGCCACCACCAAGGAGATCGCCCGCGCGGCCGGCTGCTCGGAGGCGGCCCTCTACAAGTACTTCGACAGCAAGGAAGAGCTGTTCGTGCGCGTCCTCGCCGAGCGGCTGCCCCGGCTCGGCCCTCTGCTGGGCAGCCTCGCCGCCGAACCGGGACAGGGCACCCTGGAGGACAACCTCACCGAGATCGCCCGCCAGGCCGCACTCTTCTACGAGCAGAGCTTCCCGATCGCCGCCTCCCTGTACGCCGAGCCCAAGCTCAAGCAGCGCCACTTCGACGCCCTGCGGGGGCTCGGCTCCGGCCCGCACCGGCCCATCCGGGACCTGGACGCCTATCTCCGAGCCGAGCAGGCCGCCGGCCGGATCCGCGCCGACGCCGACACCTTCGCCGCGGCCTCCCTGCTGCTGGGCGCCTGCGCGCAGCGCGCGTTCGCCTACGACGCGACCGACACGGGGGAGCGGCCGCCCGTCGACGAGTTCGCCACGCGGCTCGCGAGGACGCTGCTGGGCGGAATCTCCGCTCCGCCGGACTCCGCCTGAAGAACCGCCGGAAGGACCGCCTCGAGAAACGCCTCGAGAACCGCCGGAAGGACCGCCTCAAGACCTGCGGACACGCACGCACGCGTGCCGGTGCTTTCTCTTCGGCTCGCGCTTCCTCCCCGGCGGCCCGGACGCCGCCGCCTCAGGCCGGCGGGCGGGTCAGCCAGTCGTCCACGCCCGCCAGCAGCCGCGCCTTGACGTCCTCCGGCGCCGCCGAGCCGCGCACCGACTGGCGGGCCAGTTCGGCGAGTTCCGCATCCGAGAAGCCGTGGGCGTGGCGGGCGATCTCGTACTGGGCGGCCAGCCGGGAGCCGAACAGCAGCGGGTCGTCGGCGCCGAGCGCCATCGGGACGCCGGCCTCGAAGAACGTGCGCAGCGGGACGTCCTCCGGTTTCTCGTACACGCCGAGCGCCACGTTCGACGCCGGGCACACCTCGCAGGTCACCTGGCGGTCGGCCAGCCGCTTCAGCAGCCGCGGGTCCTCCGCCGCGCGTACCCCGTGCCCGATCCGTGAGGCGTGCAGGTCGTCCAGGCAGTCCCGGACGGAGGCCGGCCCGGTCAGCTCGCCGCCGTGCGGAGCCGACAGCAGACCGCCCTCGCGCGCGATGTGGAAGGCGCGGTCGAAGTCCCGGGCCATGCCCCGCCGCTCGTCGTTGGAGAGCCCGAAGCCGACCACGCCCCGGTCCGCGTACCGCACCGCCAGGCGGGCCAGCGTGCGGGCGTCCAGCGGATGCTTCATACGGTTGGCGGCGACCAGCACCCGCATGCCGAGCCCGGTCTCCCGCGAGGTGGTGTCGACCGCGTCGAGGATGATCTCCATGGTGGGGATCAGCCCGCCCAGCCGGGGCGCGTACGACGTCGGGTCCACCTGGATCTCCAGCCAGCCCGAGCCGTCCCTCAGGTCCTCCTCGGCGGCCTCCCGGACCAGGCGCTGGATGTCCTCCGGTGTGCGCAGACAGGAGCGGGCCGCGTCGTACAGCCGCTGGAAACGGAACCAGCCCCGCTCGTCCGTGGCCCGCAGCCTCGGCGGCTCGCCGCTGGTGAGGGCTTCGCTCAGGGCCTCCGGCAGGCGTACGCCGTACTTGTCGGCCAGTTCCAGGACCGTTCCCGGCCGCATCGAGCCGGTGAAATGCAGGTGCAGATGGGCTTTCGGCAGCTCAGAGAGGTCACGTACACGCTCCATCCCAGGATCCTGCCGTACGCACCCGTCCCACCGGTAGCCGTTTCCCCGTACGTGGTCTTGCTCGCACAAACGAACAGGGGCGCCTGCGAAAGCTCACAGGCGCCCCTGTCCGAAACGGACCGCTCGGACCGCTCAGTCCCTGGCCTCCGCCAGCAGCTTCTGGATGCGGCTCACGCCCTCGACGAGGTCCTCGTCGCCCAGCGCGTACGACAGCCGCAGGTAGCCCGGCGTGCCGAAGGCCTCGCCCGGGACGACCGCGACCTCGGCCTCCTCCAGGATCAGCGCGGCCAGCTCGACCGTGTCCTGCGGGCGCTTGCCGCGGATCTCCCTGCCCAGCAGCGCCTTGACCGACGGGTAGGCGTAGAAGGCGCCCTCGGGCTCCGGGCAGACCACGCCGTCGATCTCGTTGAGCATCCGCACGATCGTCTTGCGGCGCCGGTCGAAGGCCTCGCGCATCTTCGCCACGGCCTGAAGGTCACCGGAGACGGCGGCCAGCGCGGCCGCCTGCGCCACGTTGGAGACGTTCGAGGTGGCGTGCGACTGCAGGTTGGTCGCGGCCTTGACGACGTCCTTCGGGCCGATGACCCAGCCCACGCGCCAGCCGGTCATGGCGTACGTCTTCGCCACGCCGTTGACCACGATGCACTTGTCGCGCAGCTCGGGCAGGAGCGCCGGCAGGGACACCGCGGCGGCGTCGCCGTACACCAGGTGCTCGTAGATCTCGTCGGTGAGCACCCACAGGCCGTGCTCCAGGGCCCAGCGGCCGATCGCCTCGGTCTCGGCCTCGGAGTACACCGCGCCGGTCGGGTTGGACGGGGAGACGAAGAGCACGACCTTCGTCTTCTCCGTGCGCGCCGCCTCCAGCTGCTCCACCGAGACGCGGTAGCCGGTCGTCTCGTCGGCCACGACCTCCACCGGGACGCCGCCGGCCAGGCGGATCGACTCGGGGTACGTCGTCCAGTACGGCGCCGGGACGATGACCTCGTCGCCCGGGTCGAGGATCGCGGCGAACGCCTCGTAGATGGCCTGCTTGCCGCCGTTGGTGACCAGGATCTGCGAGACGTCGGGCTCCCAGCCGGAGTCGCGCAGCGTCTTGGCGGCGATCGCGGACTTCAGCTCGGGCAGGCCGCCGGCCGGCGTGTAGCGGTGGTACTTCGGGTTCTTGCAGGCCTCTACGGCCGCCTCGACGATGTAGTCCGGAGTCGGGAAGTCGGGCTCGCCGGCGCCGAAGCCGATCACCGGACGCCCGGCGGCCTTCAGGGCCTTGGCCTTGGCGTCCACGGCGAGGGTGGCGGACTCGGAGATCGCGCCGACTCGGGCGGAGACCCGGCGCTCGGTGGGTGGGGTTGCAGCGCTCATGGAGCCCATCGTTCCAGACCGGAAATGTCCCCGGCACACGGGTTTCACGGACTGAACAACCACGGGTCGAAGCGTGAACACGGGTCCGAATCCGGGCCCCGGCCAGGACGATCTTTGGCCAGACGCCCCCGGACGGGCTCTTTCTGTTCGACGCCGGGCCCCGGACCACGTACACTCTCACCTCGTTGGCCTTCAGCAGCCGCCGCCGAGCCGGTGCACACCGCGCACCCGTCCGGATGCGGTACGTTGGGGGACACACAAAGGGTCGTAGCTCAATTGGTAGAGCACCGGTCTCCAAAACCGGCGGTTGGGGGTTCAAGTCCCTCCGGCCCTGCTACACACACCGCCAGGATGTGTGCGCATGTACGTACTGCAATGCACCGCCGTGCGGCTCAGGAACCGGGCGCGGCACGGCCACGACCCGGGATCAGGTGAGGACAATGACGGACGCCGTGGGCTCCATCGACACGCCTGACGCCCAGGACGAGGCGCTCGAGTCGAAGAAGAAGGCCCGCAAGGGCGGCAAGCGCGCCAAGAAGGGCCCGCTGAAGCGCCTCGCCACGTTCTACCGCCAGATCATCGCGGAGCTCCGCAAGGTCGTCTGGCCGACGCGTAACCAGCTGACGTCGTACACGACCGTGGTGATCTTCTTCGTCGCCATCATGATCGCGCTGGTGACCGTGATTGACTATGGGCTCAACCACGCGGCCAAGTACGTCTTCGGCTGAGCCAAGAGCGAAGGGCGCCGTGGTACCGGCGCCCGTTTTCGCATGTTCCACCCCTATGTATCCAGGAAGAAGCAGCCACCGTGTCTGACCCGAACCTGAACGACGACGCCATCGAGCCTCGCGGCAACGCTGCCGAGATGGTGGACGACGAGCTCGACATCGTCGAGGGCGCGGACGAGCAGGACGAGTTCGAGGCTGCCGAGGCCGAGGCGGGGGAGCCGGCCGAAGAGGCTGCCGTGAACGTCGAGGACGAGGAAGGCGAGGCCGCCGACGAGGAGGCCCCCGCGGAGGCTGAGGCCGCCGAGGAGGAGCCGGCCGCGCCCGTCGACCCCGTCGAGGCCCTGCGCGAGGAACTGCGCAACCTGCCCGGCGAGTGGTACGTCATCCACACCTACGCCGGTTACGAGAACCGCGTGAAGACCAACCTGGAGCAGCGCGCCGTCTCGCTGAACGTCGAGGACTACATCTTCCAGGCCGAGGTGCCGCAGGAGGAGGTCGTCCAGATCAAGAACGGCGACCGCAAGACGATCAAGCAGAACAAGCTGCCGGGTTACGTCCTGGTCCGCATGGACCTGACCAACGAGTCCTGGGGCGTCGTCCGCAACACCCCGGGCGTGACCGGCTTCGTCGGCAACGCCTACGACCCGTACCCGCTGACGCTGGACGAGATCGTCAAGATGCTCGCCCCGGAGGCCGAGGAGAAGGCCGCCCGCGAGGCCGCCGAGGCCGAGGGCAAGCCCGCCCCGCAGCGCAAGGTCGAGGTCCAGGTGCTGGACTTCGAGGTCGGCGACTCGGTCACCGTCACCGACGGCCCGTTCGCCACGCTGCAGGCGACCATCAACGAGATCAACCCCGACTCGAAGAAGGTCAAGGGCCTGGTGGAGATCTTCGGCCGCGAGACGCCGGTCGAGCTGTCCTTCGACCAGATCCAGAAGAACTAGTTCCCGCGAACCCGGTTCCCCGGAACCGGGTTCTTCTGGACTTCGTGCTTCCGCGCAGGTCAGGCAGGCCGTCACGGTCCGCCTGACCTGCACGGTTTTTGGCCGCGCATCTATACCCGTTATCGTTGTGCGGTATGCCTGCGTCAGGGTCGCGATCCTCGCGCGGGCATGGACCCGAATGAAAGGACCCGGAGAGCCATGCCTCCCAAGAAGAAGAAGGTCACGGGGCTCATCAAGCTCCAGATCCAGGCCGGTGCCGCCAACCCGGCCCCGCCGGTCGGCCCCGCGCTGGGTCAGCACGGCGTGAACATCATGGAGTTCTGCAAGGCCTACAACGCCGCGACCGAGTCGCAGCGCGGTTGGGTCATCCCGGTGGAGATCACGGTCTACGAGGACCGCTCCTTCACCTTCATCACCAAGACGCCGCCGGCCGCGAAGATGATCCTCAAGGCCGCGGGCATCGAGAAGGGCTCCGGCGAGCCGCACAAGACCAAGGTCGCCAAGATCACCGAGGCGCAGGTCCGCGAGATCGCCCAGACCAAGATGCCCGACCTGAACGCGAACGACCTGGACGCCGCCGCGAAGATCATCGCCGGTACCGCGCGTTCCATGGGCGTCACGGTCGAGGGCTGACCTCACCCCCTAGCAGTCATGCGGCCGTAGCCGGTCGCACGTGGCAGGGCCTGCTCGGCCCGAGGACCACGACTCCTCAACGAACACACAGGAGCAAGTTGTGAGCAAGCGCAGCAAGGCTCTCCGCGCTGCGGACGCCAAGGTCGACCGGGAGAAGCTGTACGCCCCGCTCGAGGCCGTCCGTCTCGCCAAGGAGACCTCCACGACCAAGTTCGACGCCACCGTCGAGGTCGCCTTCCGTCTGGGTGTCGACCCGCGCAAGGCCGACCAGATGGTCCGTGGCACCGTGAACCTTCCGCACGGCACCGGTAAGACCGCCCGGGTCCTGGTCTTCGCGACCGGCGACCGTGCCGAGGCCGCGCGTGCCGCGGGCGCCGACATCGTCGGCGCCGACGAGCTGATCGACGAGGTCTCGAAGGGCCGCCTGGACTTCGACGCCGTCGTCGCCACCCCGGACCTCATGGGCAAGGTCGGCCGCCTCGGCCGCGTCCTCGGCCCGCGTGGTCTGATGCCGAACCCGAAGACCGGCACCGTCACCCCCGACGTGGCCAAGGCCGTCTCCGACATCAAGGGCGGCAAGATCGAGTTCCGCGTCGACAAGCACTCGAACCTGCACTTCATCATCGGCAAGGCGTCCTTCGACGACGCCAAGCTGGTGGAGAACTACGGCGCCGCGCTGGAGGAGATCCTCCGTCTGAAGCCGTCCGCCGCCAAGGGTCGCTACATCAAGAAGGCCGCCATCACCACCACGATGGGCCCCGGCATCCCGGTCGACCCGAACCGCACCCGCAACCTCCTCGTCGAGGAGGACCCGGCCGCCGTCTGAGCCGTCCGCTCACCCCGGTAGCCGCGTCCGGTACGCGTGCATGAGGGCGGGCCCTGCAACCTTCCAGGTGCGGGGCCCGTCCTTTCTTTGTGCGGCCGCCGGCCGTACGGCTTTCTTCGGAGGGCTTTCTTCGGAGGGCCTTCTTCAGAAGGGCTTTCTTCGGACGGCCTGTGGGACGGCTGTCAGTGGCCTGGGCTACGGTGCAGGCACTCGACTTGCATGGGGGTAGGACAAGATGAAGAGCACGACGGCGCGCCGGATGAGCCTTTCCATAGCGGCGGTGGCCGCGCTGACCGGGGTGGCCGCGTGCGGCTCCTCGAACTCCGGGAAGGACGGCAAGGCGGCCGGCGGCGGCGCGATCAACGTCAGCCCCATCGCCGCGCTGCGCACCGCCGAGCAGTCCACGAACAAGGCGGACTCCGCCAAGGTGCGGGGCACCACCTCCCTCGGCGACCTGATGTCGATGACCGCGAACGGCGCGCTCACCTGGGGCCACGGCCTCAAGGGCAACCTCACCATCACCTACACCGGTGGGCAGATGGCCGAGATGATGCGCAAGGCCGGCACGGAGTCGATGCAGGCCCGCTATCTGCCGGACGCCTACTACGCCAAGATGAGCGACCGGTTCGCCCAGGAGGCGGGCGGCAAGCACTGGATCCGGTACGGCTACGACGACCTCGCCAAGTTCAGCGGCGCCTCCGGCTCCTACCTGAAGGACCAGGCCCAGACCTCGACGCCGAACCAGTCCGTGAAGATGCTGCTGGCCTCCGGCGACGTGAAGAAGGTCGGCGAGGAGACCGTCTCCGGCGTCCGCACCCGGCACTACGCGGGCACGGTGAACGTCGCCGACCTCGCGGGCCGCAGCAGCAACCTCAGCGCGGACCAGCTGGCGGCCCTGAAGAAGCAGCTGGACCAGGCCGGCATCACCACCGACGCCGTGGACATCTGGATCAACGACCAGAACCTGCTGGTGAAGAAGACCGAGAAGGCGAACACCGCCCACGGCGTCCTGAACAGCACCGCCTACTACAGCGACTACGGCGTGCCGGTCTCCGCCGAGGCGCCGCCGGCCGGCGACACCAAGGACTTCAAGGACCTGATGAAGTCCCTCGGCACCGCGGGCTCGGGCAACACGTCCACCGGTTCCGGCACCGGCATCACCTCCTGAGGCGGCCGGAGAACGCTCAGGAGCCGCTCCGGCCGGCTCCTGAGCCCGGCGGAGGGCCCCTGCCCTCCCGCTCGCCGGTCGGCTCCTGAGCCCGACGGAGAGCCCCTGAGCCCCGTAGCGGAAGCCCGGGCAGTCGGGGAGGCCCAGAGGCCTGCGCCGCAGCCGTAGGCCCTCGGAGGCACCCCACCGCAGCCGTACGGCCCCGGCGGCCCCAGCGGGGCCCAGCCCCGGAGCCCCGGAGCCCCGAACCCCGAGCCGACGGGCTCCGCGCGGAGCCCCCGGGAACGAATCCACCGGCTCCCAAGCCGCCGTACAGACCGATTTGCTCGGCGGTGCCCCGGTCCCGTACTCTCTTGCAGAAGCCAAAGACCGCTGGTCGTTGCCGCGCGCTCCGAGCGAGGGTGCGGTGGCCGAAGGATCCGCTGAAAAGTGGGCGACCCGCGCAGGTGACAGTGGAAGAACTCCCGGAAGTGCGCGCGCCGAGCGCGTGTGCGGCCGGTCGAGTCCGCCCCGTGCGCCTGCGCCGGGGCGTTTCGTTTTCCCCAGTCCTCCTTCGGGTCCGCGCGGTCCGAATCACCCGGAAGGAGGCCGAGGCTCTATGGCGAGGCCCGACAAGGCTGCCGCGGTTGCCGAGCTGACGGACAAGTTCCGCAACTCGAACGCCGCCGTGCTGACCGAGTACCGCGGTCTCACCGTGGCGCAGCTCAAGACGCTGCGCCGGTCGCTCGGTGAGAACGCCCAGTACGCCGTGGTGAAGAACACGCTGACCAAGATTGCGGCCAACGAGGCCGGGATCACGCTGGACGACCAGCTCTTCGCTGGTCCGACGGCCGTCGCCTTCGTCACCGGTGACCCGGTGGAGTCGGCGAAGGGTCTCCGTGACTTCGCCAAGGACAACCCGAATCTCGTCATCAAGGGCGGTGTCCTTGACGGCAAGGCGCTGTCCGCCGACGAGATCAAGAAGCTTGCGGACCTCGAGTCCCGCGAGGTTCTGCTCAGCAAGCTGGCCGGTGCCTTCAAGGCGAAGCAGTCCCAGGCTGCCTCCGTCTTCCAGGCGCTGCCGTCGAAGCTCGTCCGCACCGTGGACGCGCTGCGCGCCAAGCAGGCCGAGCAGGGCGGTGCCGAGTAATTCGGCTCGCTTTCTGATCCGCGCCGACGGCACGGGTCGCAGCGGGCCGACGTACGCCCGCCTTATCCAGTACATCCGGCACCTGCCGATTTGAGTGGAAGGACCGCCATCATGGCGAAGCTCACCCAGGACGAGCTGCTTGCCCAGTTCGAGGAGATGACCCTCATCGAGCTCTCCGAGTTCGTGAAGGCCTTCGAGGAGAAGTTCGACGTCACCGCCGCCGCTGCCGCGCCGGTCGTCGTCGCCGGCGGTGCCGCCGGTGGCGCCGAGGCCGCCCAGGAGGAGGAGAAGGACGAGTTCGACGTCATCCTCACCGGCGCCGGCGAGAAGAAGATCCAGGTCATCAAGGTCGTGCGTGAGCTGACCTCGCTGGGTCTGAAGGAGGCCAAGGACCTCGTCGACGGCACCCCGAAGCCGGTCCTCGAGAAGGTCAACAAGGAGCAGGCCGACAAGGCCGCCGAGGCCCTCAAGGGCGCCGGCGCCTCCGTCGAGGTCAAGTAAGACCTTCCGGGTCCCGCGCGAGCCGTGGGACCCGGCTGTGCGCCGAACACGGCCCCCCGGGGCTGTAACGCGACCGCACCGAAGGGCGATCATCCATCTGGGTGGTCGCCCTTCGGCGCTCCCCGGGACCCGGCCCGGTCTGCCTTGCACCTGTCTTCTTGAGGGGTAAGGTGATCTTCGTCGTGTCCCCGGACGGCCGGGTTCCGGCTGGGGGCCCTTGACGAACCGCACGCAGCGCGCAATTCTCAGGACGCGTCGTCACAAGGATCCGAATCCGAGGCATGGATCGACGACGAAGAGGGCAGTATCAACGTGCGTTGAGGGCAGCATGCCGAGGGCGTTGACAAGAGCGGTGAGCACAGCGAGGGTCTCGAACAACCCGCACTGGACATCAGTGTGCCAAGTGGCTACACTGACCCTTTGCGCTGCCTGTTAGCTGTCCCCTGCCCGTCACCAGGGGTCTGCCCTCACTCGAGCACTCATGACAAAAGCTCCTCTGACCTGGGGTTTCTGTCTTTGTGTACGGGCGAGGGGCCGGTACAGCGCGTAGTGAGTCCGAGCCCTCGGAAGGACCCCCTCTTGGCCGCCTCGCGCAATGCCTCGACCGCGAATACGAACAACGGCGCCAGCACCGCCCCGCTGCGCATCTCCTTTGCAAAGATCAAGGAGCCTCTCGAGGTTCCGAACCTGCTCGCGCTGCAGACCGAGAGCTTCGACTGGCTGCTCGGCAACACCGCCTGGCAGAGTCGGGTCGAGGAGGCTCTGGAGAACGGTCAGGACGTCCCCACCAAGTCCGGCCTCGAGGAGATCTTCGAGGAGATCTCCCCGATCGAGGACTTCTCCGGGTCGATGTCCCTGACGTTCCGGGACCACCGCTTCGAGCCGCCGAAGAACTCCATCGACGAGTGCAAGGAGCGCGACTTCACGTACGCCGCCCCGCTCTTCGTCACCGCGGAGTTCACCAACAACGAGACCGGTGAGATCAAGTCCCAGACGGTCTTCATGGGCGACTTCCCGCTCATGACGAACAAGGGCACTTTCGTCATCAACGGCACCGAGCGTGTCGTGGTGTCCCAGCTGGTCCGTTCCCCCGGTGTCTACTTCGACTCCACCATCGACAAGACGTCCGACAAGGACATCTTCTCCGCCAAGATCATCCCGTCCCGGGGCGCCTGGCTGGAGATGGAGATCGACAAGCGCGACATGGTCGGTGTCCGCATCGACCGCAAGCGCAAGCAGTCGGTCACCGTCCTGCTGAAGGCGCTCGGCTGGACGACCGAGCAGATCCTCGAGGAGTTCGGCGAGTACGAGTCCATGCGCGCCACCCTGGAGAAGGACCACACCCAGGGCCAGGACGACGCGCTGCTCGACATCTACCGCAAGCTGCGTCCGGGCGAGCCCCCCACGCGTGAGGCCGCGCAGACGCTGCTGGAGAACCTGTACTTCAACCCGAAGCGCTACGACCTCGCCAAGGTCGGCCGCTACAAGGTCAACAAGAAGCTCGGTGCGGACGAGCCGCTGGACGCCGGCGTGCTCACCACCGAGGACATCATCGCCACCATCAAGTACCTGGTGAAGCTGCACGCCGGCGAGACCGAGACGGTCGGCGCGTCGGGCCGGACCATCATGGTCGAGACCGACGACATCGACCACTTCGGCAACCGCCGTATCCGCAGCGTCGGCGAGCTGATCCAGAACCAGGTCCGTACGGGTCTCGCCCGTATGGAGCGCGTCGTGCGCGAGCGCATGACCACCCAGGACGTCGAGGCGATCACGCCGCAGACCCTGATCAACATCCGCCCGGTCGTGGCGTCGATCAAGGAGTTCTTCGGCACCTCGCAGCTGTCCCAGTTCATGGACCAGAACAACCCGCTGTCGGGGCTGACGCACAAGCGTCGTCTGAACGCCCTCGGCCCGGGTGGTCTCTCCCGTGAGCGGGCCGGCTTCGAGGTCCGTGACGTGCACCCCTCGCACTACGGCCGTATGTGCCCGATCGAGACGCCGGAAGGCCCGAACATCGGTCTGATCGGCTCGCTCGCCTCCTACGGCCGGGTCAACGCGTTCGGTTTCATCGAGACGCCGTACCGCAAGGTCGTCGACGGCCAGGTCACCGACGAGGTCGACTACCTGACCGCCGACGAGGAGGACCGCTTCGTCATCGCGCAGGCCAACGCGCCGCTGAACGACGAGATGCGGTTCGCCGAGAACCGCGTGCTGGTCCGCCGCCGTGGCGGCGAGGTCGACTACGTAGGCCCCGAGGACGTGGACTACATGGACGTCTCGCCGCGCCAGATGGTGTCGGTCGCGACCGCCATGATCCCCTTCCTCGAGCACGACGACGCCAACCGTGCCCTCATGGGCGCGAACATGATGCGTCAGGCCGTGCCGCTGATTAAGTCCGAGGCCCCGCTCGTCGGCACCGGCATGGAGTACCGCTCCGCGGTCGACGCCGGCGACGTGGTCAAGGCCGAGAAGGACGGTGTGGTCCAGGAGGTCTCCGCGGACTACATCACCACCGCCAACGACGACGGCACGTACATCACGTACCGCCTGGCCAAGTTCTCCCGGTCCAACCAGGGCACCTCGGTCAACCAGAAGGTCATCGTCAACGAGGGCGACCGCGTCGTCACCGGCCAGGTGCTGGCCGACGGCCCGGCCACCCAGAACGGCGAGATGGCGCTCGGCAAGAACCTGCTCGTGGCGTTCATGCCGTGGGAGGGTCACAACTACGAGGACGCGATCATCCTGTCGCAGCGCCTCGTGCAGGACGACGTCCTCTCCTCGATCCACATCGAGGAGCACGAGGTCGACGCCCGTGACACCAAGCTCGGCCCCGAGGAGATCACCCGGGACATCCCGAACGTCTCCGAGGAGGTCCTCGCCGACCTCGACGAGCGCGGCATCATCCGCATCGGCGCCGAGGTCATCGCCGGTGACATCCTCGTCGGCAAGGTCACCCCGAAGGGTGAGACCGAGCTGACGCCGGAGGAGCGCCTGCTGCGCGCGATCTTCGGTGAGAAGGCCCGTGAGGTCCGTGACACCTCGCTGAAGGTGCCGCACGGCGAGACCGGCAAGGTCATCGGTGTGCGCGTCTTCGACCGCGAGGAGGGCGACGAGCTGCCGCCGGGCGTGAACCAGCTGGTCCGCGTCTACGTCGCGCAGAAGCGCAAGATCACCGACGGTGACAAGCTCGCCGGCCGGCACGGCAACAAGGGTGTCATCTCCAAGATCCTGCCCATCGAGGACATGCCGTTCCTCGAGGACGGGACCCCGGTCGACATCATCCTGAACCCGCTGGGTGTGCCGTCCCGAATGAACCCGGGACAGGTGCTGGAGATCCACCTCGGCTGGCTCGCCAGCCAGGGCTGGGACGTCTCCGGACTCGCCGACGAGTGGGCGCAGCGTCTGCAGGCCATCGGCGCCGACAAGGTCGCCCCGCGCACCAACGTCGCCACCCCGGTCTTCGACGGCGCCCGCGAGGACGAGCTGGCCGGTCTGCTGGAGAACACCCTGCCGAACCGCGACGGCGACCGCATGGTCCTGCCGTCCGGCAAGGCCCGGCTGTTCGACGGCCGCTCCGGTGAGCCGTTCCCGGACCCGATCTCGGTCGGCTACATGTACATCCTGAAGCTGCACCACCTGGTCGACGACAAGCTGCACGCCCGCTCGACCGGTCCGTACTCGATGATCACCCAGCAGCCGCTGGGTGGTAAGGCCCAGTTCGGTGGCCAGCGGTTCGGTGAGATGGAGGTGTGGGCACTCGAGGCCTACGGCGCCGCGTACGCCCTTCAGGAGCTGCTGACCATCAAGTCCGACGACGTCACCGGCCGCGTGAAGGTCTACGAGGCCATCGTCAAGGGCGAGAACATCCCCGAGCCCGGCATCCCCGAGTCCTTCAAGGTGCTCATCAAGGAGATGCAGTCGCTCTGCCTGAACGTGGAGGTGCTGTCCAGCGACGGTATGTCCATCGAGATGCGTGACACCGACGAGGACGTCTTCCGCGCTGCGGAGGAGCTCGGCATCGACCTGTCCCGGCGCGAGCCGAGCAGCGTCGAAGAGGTCTGACGGGAGTCCGGCGGGGCCCCCACCCACAGGGCCCCGCCGACCCCCAGGCCCCCGTTTCAGACCACAGACTTACAACCCTGAGAGGGATTGACGCATAGTGCTCGACGTCAACTTCTTCGACGAGCTCCGGATCGGTCTGGCCACCGCTGACGACATCCGCCAGTGGAGCCACGGCGAGGTCAAGAAGCCGGAGACCATCAACTACCGCACCCTGAAGCCCGAGAAGGACGGCCTCTTCTGCGAGAAGATCTTCGGCCCCACCCGGGACTGGGAGTGCTACTGCGGCAAGTACAAGCGCGTCCGCTTCAAGGGCATCATCTGCGAGCGCTGTGGCGTCGAGGTCACGCGCGCCAAGGTGCGCCGTGAGCGGATGGGCCACATCGAACTGGCCGCGCCCGTCACGCACATCTGGTACTTCAAGGGTGTCCCGAGCCGTCTGGGCTACCTGCTCGACCTGGCTCCGAAGGACCTCGAGAAGGTCATCTACTTCGCCGCGTACATGATCACGTACGTCGACGAGGAGCGCCGTACCCGCGACCTGCCCTCCCTGGAGGCGCACGTCTCGGTCGAGCGCCAGCAGATCGAGCAGCGCCGGGACGCCGACCTGGAGGCCCGCGCCAAGAAGCTCGAGGCCGACCTGGCCGAGCTGGAGGCCGAGGGCGCCAAGGCGGACGTGCGCCGCAAGGTGCGGGAGGGCGCCGAGCGCGAGATGAAGCAGCTGCGCGACCGCGCGCAGCGCGAGATCGACCGCCTCGACGAGGTGTGGAACCGGTTCAAGAACCTCAAGGTCCAGGACCTCGAGGGCGACGAGCTGCTCTACCGCGAGCTGCGCGACCGCTTCGGCACCTACTTCGACGGCTCGATGGGCGCCGCCGCGCTGCAGAAGCGCCTGGAGTCCTTCGACCTCGAGGAGGAGGCCGAGAAGCTCCGCGAGATCATCCGCACCGGCAAGGGCCAGAAGAAGACCCGTGCCCTGAAGCGCCTGAAGGTCGTCTCCGCGTTCCTGCAGACGTCCAACAGCCCCAAGGGCATGGTCCTGGACTGCGTCCCGGTCATCCCGCCGGACCTGCGTCCGATGGTGCAGCTGGACGGTGGCCGCTTCGCGACCTCCGACCTGAACGACCTGTACCGCCGTGTCATCAACCGCAACAACCGTCTGAAGAGGCTGCTCGACCTCGGCGCGCCCGAGATCATCGTCAACAACGAGAAGCGCATGCTTCAGGAGGCCGTTGACGCCCTCTTCGACAACGGCCGGCGCGGCCGCCCGGTCACGGGCCCCGGCAACCGCCCGCTGAAGTCCCTCAGCGACATGCTGAAGGGCAAGCAGGGCCGCTTCCGTCAGAACCTGCTCGGCAAGCGAGTCGACTACTCGGCGCGTTCCGTCATCGTCGTCGGTCCGCAGCTGAAGCTGCACCAGTGCGGTCTGCCCAAGGCGATGGCGCTGGAGCTGTTCAAGCCGTTCGTGATGAAGCGCCTGGTCGACCTGAACCACGCGCAGAACATCAAGTCGGCCAAGCGCATGGTCGAGCGCGGCCGCACCGTGGTGTACGACGTCCTCGAAGAGGTCATCGCCGAGCACCCGGTGCTGCTGAACCGTGCGCCCACCCTGCACCGCCTCGGCATCCAGGCCTTCGAGCCGCAGCTGGTCGAGGGCAAGGCCATCCAGATCCACCCGCTCGTGTGCACCGCGTTCAACGCGGACTTCGACGGCGACCAGATGGCCGTGCACCTGCCGCTGTCCGCGGAGGCGCAGGCCGAGGCCCGCATCCTGATGCTGTCCTCGAACAACATCCTCAAGCCGGCCGACGGCCGTCCGGTGACGATGCCGACCCAGGACATGGTCCTCGGTCTGTTCTTCCTCACCACCGACGGCGAGATGCGGGACGTGAAGGGCGAGGGCCGCTCCTTCTCCTCCGTGGCCGAGGCGATCATGGCGTTCGACGCCGGCGAGCTGTCGCTGCAGTCGCGCGTG
The DNA here is from genome assembly GCF_036345995.1 of Streptomyces sp. NBC_00557. NCBI lineage: Bacteria > Bacillati > Actinomycetota > Actinomycetes > Kitasatosporales > Streptomycetaceae > Streptomyces > Streptomyces sp. NBC_00557. The sequence goes on along the minus strand of NZ_CP107796.1, from coordinate 3,367,061 downwards.
GACATCCGCTTCCCGGTGGGCACCATCCCGCCGCGCGGCTGGACCCCGCCGGCGCGCGAGGAGGGCGAGCCGGAGTGGCAGCAGGGTGACAGCTTCCGGCTGACCACCACGCTGGGCCGCGCGCTCTTCAACGAGCTGCTGCCCGAGGACTACCCGTTCGTCGACTACGAGGTCGGCAAGAAGCAGCTCTCCGAGATCGTCAACGACCTCGCCGAGCGCTACCCGAAGGTCATCGTGGCGGCGACGCTCGACAACCTGAAGGCGGCCGGCTTCTACTGGGCGACCCGTTCCGGTGTCACCGTGGCCATCTCCGACGTCGTCGTGCCCGAGGCGAAGAAGGAGATCGTCAAGGGCTACGAGGCGCAGGACGAGAAGGTCCAGAAGCAGTACGAGCGCGGTCTGATCACCAAGGACGAGCGCACGCAGGAGCTCATCGCGATCTGGACCAAGGCGACCAACGAGGTCGCCGAGGCCATGAACGAGAACTTCCCGAAGACCAACCCGATCTTCATGATGGTGAACTCGGGTGCACGAGGCAACATGATGCAGATGCGTCAGATTGCCGGTATGCGTGGTCTGGTGTCGAACGCGAAGAACGAGACGATTCCGCGTCCGATCAAGGCGTCGTTCCGTGAGGGCCTGTCCGTGCTGGAGTACTTCATCTCCACGCACGGTGCCCGTAAGGGTCTGGCGGACACCGCTCTGCGTACGGCCGACTCGGGTTACCTCACCCGTCGTCTGGTCGACGTCTCCCAGGACGTCATCATCCGCGAGGAGGACTGCGGCACCGACCGCGGCCTCAAGCTCCGCATCGCGGAGCGCGGCGCGGACGGCGTGCTGCGCAAGGCGGGCAACGTCGAGACGTCCGTGTACGCGCGCTGCCTCGCCGAGGACATCGTCGTCGACGGCAAGGTGCTGGCCCCGGCCGGTACCGACCTCGGTGACGTGCTCATCGAGGAGCTGGTCAAGCACGGCGTCGAGGAGGTCAAGACCCGTTCGGTCCTGACCTGCGAGTCCGCCGTCGGCACCTGCGCGATGTGCTACGGCCGTTCGCTCGCCACCGGCAAGCTGGTCGACATCGGTGAGGCGGTCGGCATCATCGCCGCCCAGTCCATCGGTGAGCCCGGTACCCAGCTGACGATGCGTACCTTCCACACCGGTGGTGTGGCCGGTGACGACATCACCCAGGGTCTGCCGCGTGTCGTCGAGCTCTTCGAGGCCCGTACCCCGAAGGGTGTCGCCCCGATCTCCGAGGCCAGCGGCCGCGTCCGCATCGAGGAGACCGAGAAGACCAAGAAGATCATCGTCACCCCGGACGACGGCAGCGACGAGACGTCGTACCCGATCTCCAAGCGTGCGAAGGTCCTGGTCAGCGAGGGCGAGCACGTCGAGGTGGGCCAGCAGCTCACCGTGGGTGCCACCAACCCGCACGACGTGCTGCGCATCCTGGGCCAGCGTGCCGTCCAGGTCCACCTGGTCGGCGAGGTCCAGAAGGTCTACAACTCGCAGGGCGTGTCGATCCACGACAAGCACATCGAGATCATCATCCGGCAGATGCTGCGCCGTGTGACGATCATCGAGTCCGGCGACGCCGAGCTGCTGCCCGGCGAGCTGGTCGAGCGCTCCCGCTTCGAGCAGGAGAACCGTCGTGTGGTCCAGGAGGGCGGTCACCCGGCCTCCGGTCGTCCGCAGCTGATGGGTATCACCAAGGCGTCGCTGGCGACGGAGTCGTGGCTGTCCGCGGCCTCCTTCCAGGAGACGACCAGGGTCCTGACGGACGCGGCGATCAACGCCAAGTCCGACTCCCTGATCGGCCTCAAGGAGAACGTCATCATCGGTAAGCTCATCCCGGCCGGTACGGGCCTGTCCCGCTACCGCAACATCCGGGTCGAGCCGACCGAGGAGGCCAAGGCCGCGATGTACTCGGCCGTCGGCTACGACGACATCGACTACTCGCCGTTCGGCACCGGCTCCGGCCAGGCCGTGCCGCTGGAGGACTACGACTACGGTCCGTACAACCAGTAAGCGAGCAGCCTGACCCGAAGGGCGGTCACTCCGATTGCGGAGGGGCCGCCCTTCGGCGTGCCTGTGAGAGCCTCTGCGGGCTCTCGGGGGCCCTGGACGGCCTCCAGCGGCCGGGGTGGCCTGCGGCGCCGCAGCGGGCCGCCGACGCCCGCACAGGCGGTCGCGCGTGTCCGGAACATGAAATCGAAGATCATCCGGGGTTCAGGGGCTTGACACCTGGGGACCCGTGCTGCGGGCGCGGCCCATTTGTTTTGACCACAGCGAATGAGGTAGGTACGCTCAGACCTTGTGCCTGGGGTGTGCCCTGGCTCTCGTGCGTGCCTTCAGACCGTACGGCGAGCCATGAGCGGCCACCGTAATCTGTGCTGTTTTCGCCTTGCGGCGGGAGTCCGCCGGATTCGACACACCCGACCGCGTGGGTCGGCGACGTTCCAGGTTAGCTGTACCCATCGGCACACAGAAACCGGAGAAGTAGTGCCTACGATCCAGCAGCTGGTCCGTAAGGGCCGGCAGGACAAGGTCGAGAAGAACAAGACGCCCGCACTCGAGGGTTCCCCTCAGCGTCGTGGCGTCTGCACGCGTGTGTTCACGACCACCCCGAAGAAGCCGAACTCGGCCCTCCGCAAGGTCGCGCGTGTGCGTCTGACCAGCGGCATCGAGGTCACCGCTTACATTCCGGGTGAGGGACACAACCTGCAGGAGCACTCCATCGTGCTCGTGCGCGGCGGCCGTGTGAAGGACCTGCCGGGTGTTCGCTACAAGATCATCCGCGGTTCCCTCGACACCCAGGGTGTCAAGAACCGCAAGCAGGCTCGCAGCCGTTACGGCGCCAAGAAGGAGAAGTAAGAATGCCTCGTAAGGGCCCCGCCCCGAAGCGCCCGGTCATCGTCGACCCGGTCTACGGCTCTCCTCTGGTGACCTCCCTGATCAACAAGGTGCTGCTGAACGGCAAGCGCTCCACCGCCGAGCGCATCGTCTACGGCGCCATGGAGGGCCTGCGCGAGAAGACCGGCAACGACCCGGTCATCACGCTCAAGCGCGCTCTCGAGAACATCAAGCCGACCCTCGAGGTCAAGTCCCGCCGTGTCGGTGGCGCCACCTACCAGGTCCCGGTCGAGGTCAAGCCCGGCCGTGCCAACACCCTGGCGCTGCGCTGGCTGGTCGGTTACTCCCGCGCCCGTCGCGAGAAGACCATGACCGAGCGTCTGCTCAACGAGCTCCTCGACGCCAGCAACGGCCTGGGCGCCGCTGTGAAGAAGCGCGAGGACACGCACAAGATGGCCGAGTCCAACAAGGCCTTCGCGCACTACCGCTGGTAGTCGCTACCCCATCGAGAACCGAGAGAAGACGAAAGCCTTATGGCTACCACTTCGCTTGACCTGGCCAGGGTGCGCAACATCGGCATCATGGCCCACATCGACGCGGGCAAGACGACCACCACCGAGCGGATCCTGTTCTACACCGGCGTTTCGTACAAGATCGGTGAGGTCCACGACGGCGCTGCCACCATGGACTGGATGGAGCAGGAGCAGGAGCGTGGCATCACGATCACCTCTGCTGCCACCACCTGCCACTGGCCGCTGGACAACGTCGACCACACCATCAACATCATCGACACCCCGGGCCACGTCGACTTCACCGTCGAGGTGGAGCGTTCCCTGCGCGTGCTCGACGGTGCCGTGACGGTGTTCGACGGCGTCGCCGGCGTTGAGCCGCAGTCCGAGACCGTGTGGCGTCAGGCGGACCGCTACGGCGTTCCGCGTATCTGCTTCGTCAACAAGCTCGACCGCACCGGTGCCGAGTTCCACCGCTGCGTCGACATGATCTCCGACCGCCTGGGCGCGCAGCCGCTGGTCATGCAGCTGCCGATCGGTGCCGAGGCCGACTTCAAGGGCGTCGTGGACCTGGTCCGCATGAAGGCCCTGGTCTGGTCGGCGGAAGCCACCAAGGGCGAGATGTACGACGTCGTCGACATCCCGGCCACGCACACCGAGGCCGCCGAGGAGTGGCGCGGCAAGCTGGTCGAGGCCGTCGCCGAGAACGACGAAGAGATCATGGAGCTGTACCTGGAGGGCGAGGAGCCCACCGAGGAGCAGCTGTACGCCGCGATCCGTCGTATCACCATCGCGTCCGGCAAGGGCACCGGCACCACCGTGACCCCGGTGTTCTGCGGCACCGCGTTCAAGAACAAGGGCGTCCAGCCCCTGCTCGACGCGGTCGTGCGCTACCTGCCGTCCCCGGTCGACATCGAGGCCATCGAGGGCCACGACGTCAAGGACGCCGAGACGGTCATCAAGCGCAAGCCGTCCGACGACGAGCCGCTGTCCGCGCTGGCGTTCAAGATCATGAGCGACCCGCACCTGGGCAAGCTCACCTTCGTCCGCGTGTACTCCGGCCGCCTGGAGTCCGGCACCGCCGTGCTGAACTCCGTCAAGGGCCGCAAGGAGCGCATCGGCAAGATCTACCGCATGCACGCCAACAAGCGTGAGGAGATCGAGTCGGTGGGCGCGGGCGACATCGTCGCCGTCATGGGCCTGAAGCAGACCACCACCGGTGAGACGCTGTGCGACGAGAAGAACCCGGTGATCCTGGAGTCCATGGACTTCCCGGCGCCGGTCATCGAGGTCGCGATCGAGCCCAAGTCCAAGGGTGACCAGGAGAAGCTGGGTGTCGCCATCCAGCGTCTCGCGGAGGAGGACCCCTCCTTCCAGGTGCACACCAACGAGGAGACCGGCCAGACCGTCATCGGCGGTATGGGCGAGCTGCACCTCGAGGTGCTGGTCGACCGTATGAAGCGCGAGTTCAAGGTCGAGGCCAACGTCGGCAAGCCGCAGGTCGCGTACCGCGAGACCATTCGCCAGAAGGTCGAGAAGGTCGAGTACACCCACAAGAAGCAGACGGGTGGTACCGGTCAGTTCGGTCGCGTCATCATCTCGATCGAGCCGATCGAGAGCGGCGACATGGCCTACGAGTTCGTGAACCAGGTGACCGGTGGTCGCATCCCGAAGGAGTACATCCCTTCGGTCGACGCCGGCTGCCAGGAGGCGATGCAGTTCGGCATCCTCGCCGGCTACGAGATGACCGGTGTCCGGGTCATCCTGCTGGACGGCGCCTACCACGAGGTCGACTCCTCCGAGCTCGCGTTCAAGATCGCCGGTTCGCAGGCCTTCAAGGAGGCCGCGCGCAAGGCCAAGCCCGTGCTGCTCGAGCCGATGATGGCCGTCGAGGTCACCACGCCCGAGGACTACATGGGTGAGGTCATCGGCGACATCAACTCCCGCCGTGGCCAGATCCAGGCCATGGAGGAGCGGGCCGGTGCCCGCGTCGTGAAGGGTCTCGTGCCCCTTTCGGAGATGTTCGGTTACGTCGGCGACCTGCGCAGCAAGACGTCCGGCCGTGCCAGCTACTCCATGCAGTTCGACTCCTACGCCGAGGTTCCGCGGAACGTCGCCGAGGAGATCATCGCGAAGGCCAAGGGCGAGTAACGCTCCGCGTTCACACGCCGTAGGCTTGACTCCGGAGCCTCCAGGGGCATTCCACTGCAATCGCGGACGGAATGCCCCCGGGTTCCGGGCCTTTACAGCAAAGATCACCTGGCGCCGATGAAGTAAGGCGTACAGAACCACTCCACAGGAGGACCCCAGTGGCGAAGGCGAAGTTCGAGCGGACTAAGCCGCACGTCAACATCGGCACCATCGGTCACATCGACCACGGTAAGACGACCCTCACGGCCGCCATTACCAAGGTGCTGCACGACGCGTACCCGGACCTGAACGAGGCCACCCCGTTCGACAACATCGACAAGGCGCCCGAGGAGCGTCAGCGCGGTATCACCATCTCCATCGCGCACGTCGAGTACCAGACCGAGGACCGTCACTACGCCCACGTCGACTGCCCGGGTCACGCGGACTACATCAAGAACATGATCACCGGTGCCGCGCAGATGGACGGCGCGATCCTGGTGGTCGCCGCCACCGACGGCCCGATGCCGCAGACCAAGGAGCACGTGCTCCTGGCCCGCCAGGTCGGCGTTCCGTACATCGTCGTCGCCCTGAACAAGGCCGACATGGTGGACGACGAGGAGATCCTGGAGCTCGTCGAGCTCGAGGTCCGTGAGCTCCTCACCGAGTACGAGTTCCCGGGCGACGACGTCCCGGTCGTGAAGGTCTCCGCTCTCAAGGCCCTCGAGGGCGAGAAGGAGTGGGTGGACTCCGTCCTCAACCTGATGAAGGCTGTCGACGAGTCCATCCCGCAGCCGGAGCGCGACGTCGACAAGCCGTTCCTGATGCCGATCGAGGACGTCTTCACCATCACCGGTCGCGGTACGGTCGTCACCGGCCGTATCGAGCGCGGTGTCCTCAAGGTGAACGAGGAAGTCGAGATCATCGGCATCCGGGAGCAGAAGACCAAGACCACGGTCACCGGCATCGAGATGTTCCGCAAGCTGCTCGACGAGGGCCAGGCCGGTGAGAACGTCGGTCTGCTGCTCCGCGGCATCAAGCGCGAGGACGTCGAGCGCGGCCAGGTCATCATCAAGCCGGGCTCGGTCACCCCGCACACCGAGTTCGAGGCGCAGGCCTACATCCTGTCCAAGGACGAGGGTGGCCGCCACACGCCGTTCTTCAACAACTACCGCCCGCAGTTCTACTTCCGTACGACGGACGTGACCGGCGTGGTGACCCTCCCCGAGGGCACCGAGATGGTCATGCCGGGTGACAACACCGAGATGAAGGTGGAGCTCATCCAGCCCGTCGCCATGGAGGAGGGCCTGAAGTTCGCCATCCGCGAGGGTGGCCGCACCGTGGGCGCCGGCCAGGTCACCAAGATCCTGAAGTAAGTTCCGCTTGCTTGAGGGTCATCGACTGACCCAGGGGAGGCCCGTACGACTCCGGTCGTACGGGCCTCTTCGCGTTGCCGGGAGCCTTTCCGGGGCCCCGGGGCCAGGGGCTCTCGAAACTATTCGTTCCGCGGGACAGGTTCCCCCTCCCGCTCCCTGACTCCACTATTTGTCATGCCGTTTGGCAAATAGGGAGCGGAGGGGCTGTCGTATGTCTGTGGGACGCAGAACGGTGCTCGGGGCCGGTCTCGCCACCGTGCCGGTGCTGACCTCGGGGGCCGCCTGCGCCGCGGGTGGCAACGCAGGCGCCGGCGCTGACCGCGATCCGGCGGTGACCGACCCGGGGGCGTACATCTCCTTCACGGGCGGGGCGTTCTCCCTGGTCGGCGCCCCCGTCGTGGTCAGCGCGGCGGATCATCCCGGAGTCGTGCGGGTCGCGGGGGACCTGCGGGGCGACCTCGAACGCGTCACGGGCGTGCGCCCCGCCTCGACGGTCGGCCGGTTCCCGGTCCTTCTCGGCACGATCGGCCGCAGCCCCCTGATCGACGGCCTGATCGCGTCGGGCAAGCTGGACGTGACGGGCGTGCGGGGCCGCTGGGAGACCTCGCTGCAGACGGTTGTGGAGCATCCGGTGCCCGGCGTCGAGCGGGCGTTCGTCATCGCGGGCAGCGATCCGCGGGGCACGATCTTCGGCGCGTACGACGTCTCCTACGGCATCGGCGTCTCGCCCTGGCACTGGTGGGACGACGTGCCGCCGGTGCGGCGCGCCGGGGTGTGGGTGAAGGCCGGCCGGTACACGCAGGGCACGCCGGCGGTGAAGTACCGGGGCTTCTTCATCAACGACGAGAACCCGGCGCTCGGCACCTGGGCGCCGGCGTACTTCGGCCCCGGAAAGGCGCCGGGGTATCCGGCGGGCTTCAACGCGGACTTCTACGCGAAGGTGTTCGAGGTCCTGCTGCGGCTCAAGGGCAACTACCTGTGGCCCGCCGTCTGGGGCCGGGCCTTCGCCGAGGACGACCCGGACAACCACAGGCGGGCCGCCGAGTACGGCGTCGTCATGGGCACCTCCCACGAGGCCCCGATGATGCGCGGCATCGAGGAGTGGAACCGCCACGCGACCGCCGGGCACGACCCCTACGGGGGCACCGGCGCATGGTCGTACGTCCGCAACGCGGAGGCGATCCGCGCGTACTGGCGCGACGGCATCCAGCGCATGGTCGACCAGGGCTTCGAGGGCGTCGTGACCCTCGGCATGCGGGGCAACGGCGACACCGGCCTGCCCGACGGCGACGGCATCGAGCTGATGCGGCAGATCATCGCCGACCAGCGGAAGATCATCGAGGAGGTCACGGGCAGGCCGGCCGCCGAGACCCCGCAGGTGTGGACGCTGTACAAGGAGGTGCAGCGGTACTGGGACCGCGGCCTGCGCGCGCCCGACGACGTCACGGTGGTCCTCACGGACGACAACTGGGGCAACATCCGCAAGCACCCCGGCAGCGAGCGCGGCGGCGGCTTCGGCCTGTACTACCACTTCGACTACGTGGGCGCGGGCCGCAACTACAAGTGGGTCGACACGGCCAACCTCCGCAACGTCTGGGACCAGCTCCACCAGGCCCACGCCTACGGCAACCACGGCCTGTGGGTGGCGAACGTGGGTGACCTGAAGGGCAACGAGCTGCCCACCGAGTTCTTCCTGAACTACGCCTGGAACCCGGACAGTTGGCCGTTGGAGCGGCTGCCGGAGTGGGAGCAGCGGTACGCCCGGCAGAACTTCGGCGAGACCTCCGCGAAGGAGATCGCCGCCGTGCTCGCGGAGTACGGCCGCCTCCAGGCCCGCCGCAAGCCCGAGCTGCTGAACCGGCGGATCACCCTGAAGGACGGCAAGGTCGTCAACGACGACCGGCAGACCCCGTTCTTCTTCGTGCACCGCGAGCTGGAGCGGGTGACGCGGGAGTGGCGGCAGCTGGGCGGACGCGCGGAGCGGATCGCCCGGCGGCTGCCGGCGCAGTGGCAGGACGCCTGGTACGAACTCGCCGGCTACGAGGTGACGGCGACCGCGAACCTCTACGCCCTGCGGGAGGCGGAGTTCACGAACCTGCTCTACGCCCGGCAGGGCAGAGCGGCGACGAACGACCGCGCGGCCGCGGCGGAGGCCGGCCTGGCGCGGGACTTCGCCCTGGCCGACCGCTTCAACTCCGCTGTGACACACGGCAAGTGGAAGGGATTCCAGACCCAGCCGCACATCGACTACGGCGACGTGGACCGCTACGGCCCGAACGCGCCCTGGCAGCAGCCGGAGAAGGACAACGTGGCCCTGCCGGACGTGCTGTTCCCGGCGGTGCGGCGGATCGAGGTGCCGGAGGCGGCGGAGCTGGGGGTGTGCGTCGACGGTGCCGAGGACACGGGGGAGTGGTGGCCGGGCGGCGCCTCACGAGACGCCGTGCTGCCGGCGTTCAGCCCGTATCAGACCCGCCCCCAGCAGTACGTGGAGATCTTCAACCGGGGCCGTACGGCCTTCGGCTACGAGGTGCGGACCTCCGTCCCGTGGCTGGTGGTCGACCACCCGCGCGGCCGGGTGGGCCGGCAGGTCCGGCTGGAGGTCCGGGTGGACTGGACGAAGGCGCCCACCGGCCGCGCCGAGGGCACGCTGACCGTGACCGGCGCCGGTACGGCGGTCACGGTGCGCTGTGTGGCGGACCGGCCCTCCGTGCGGGGCCTGCGGGGCTTCGTGGAGGCCGGCGGCTATGTGGCCGTCGACGCCGAGCACTACGACCGCGCGGTGGGCGACTGGCGCCGGCTCGACGGCATCGGCCGCACCGGCGCGGGCATGACCCCGTGGCCGGTGACCACCCGGAGCCGCACCCCGGGCGGCTCCTCACCCCGCCTGGAGTACGAGGTCAGCCTGCTGTCCGACATCGAGGAGGTGACGGTGTGGGCGTACCTCTGCCCGCGCAATCCCGCGGTGCCGGGCGTCACGGGCCTCAGCTACGGCGTCTCGCTGGACGACGGCCCGATCCGCACCGTGGACGTCACGACGGGCGCGGACGACGGCGCGCTGAACGACGTCTGGGCCCGCAACACCTCGGACAACGTGAACTGCACGGCAACCCGCCACTCCGTGAGCGCCCCCGGCGTCCACTGCCTGAAGTTCTGGATGGTGGACCCCACGGTGGTGCTGCAGCGCCTGGTGATCGACACGGGCGGCATGCCGGAGCTGTATCTGGGGCCGCTGGAGAGCCGGAGGGTGTGACGGGCTCGCCGACCGCGCCGCCTCCCCGGCAGGGGGGTGCCGTACGATGCCCCCTCGTGGCGATACAGAATCCGAACCCCTGGGGATCCCCGTACGGCGGCCCGCCGCCCGTGCCGCCGAGCATCCCGGCGAAGGACCTGCGGCCGCGGCGCGTCTGGTACGTGGTGGCCGCGGTGCTGGGGCTTGTACTGGTGGGCGCCGGGATCGCCCTCATCGCGGTGACGGTGGTGAACTCGGTCAACTCGGTGGACACGTCCCGGAGTTTCTCCAGCGGTGAGTCGCGGACGTTCCGCTTCGTGGCGGGGAAGACCAAGGCGATCTACGTTTCCCAGTCCGGCCAGGGCCACGTCGACTGCCGGATCCTCGGCATGCGGTCCGGGTCGATGACCCAGCCGTCGAGCACCTTCCGCGTCACCTCCGGTTCCCGCAGCTGGGAGCGCGTCTTCGAGGTGAAGCCCGGCAGCACCGGCGACTACACGCTCATCTGCACCTCGGAACGGCCGGCCGAGTTCGCCCTGGGGGACAAGCCCCGGGTGGGCACGATGGTCGGCGGCATCCTGGGGGGCATCGGCTGCTTCCTCGCCGGATTCTTCGGCGCCGCGGCCATCGCCATCGTCACGGCGGTCCGCCGCAGCCGCCACCGCAAACGCCTCACGGCCGGCTGGGGGGCTCCGCCGCAGTGGGGCCCACCCCCTTCGGGCCCGGCCCCGTGGCCTCCGGCGGGCCCCGCGCACTAGCACGTCGCGGCACACGCCTTGCGCTCAGCGCCCCGCACCCGGTCGAAGGGCCGGGGCGGGGCGCTGTGACGTACGGGCCCGGAACACAACGTCCGCCGGGGTCAACAGCCCGGCCTGGGCCCGCCCTTGTGTCAGCTCGCCGGCTTGTCCTTGGACAGGGACACCACGGCGGTCTGGTTCGCCGTCACCGGCTGGCCGTAGTTCGGGTCGGTCGCGGTGGCCTTCGTGGTGACCTCCACGTCGCCCTTCTGGAACGGGGTCGTGCCGGTGGGGTCGGCCGTGGCGGTCCAGGCGGCCGGCGTACCCGGCTCGCAGGCGACCGTCGTGGCGTACGAGCCCTTGATCAGGACCTGCTTGGCGACCTGAGTGACGTTGCCGGAGACCGACACCTTCACCGGCTGGTTGCAGGTGACGGTACCGCCGACGGTGGCCTTGCCGTCGATGGTGCTGGCGGTGCCCGTGGGGTTGACGGAGACGCCGAGGGAGAGCGCGGCCGGCGGCGCCGGGTTGGCGATGTGCACCTCGCCGCGCAGCGCGGCGGTGCCTCCCTCGCAGTGCTGCTCGTACGTGGCGTCCAGTTTCTCGACGTACCCGTTGGGCCCGAACTTCACGTCCGAGACGCTGAACGAGCCGGTCAGGGTGTTGCAGCCGCGGCCGTTGCCGTCCAGGGACAGTCCGGGCTGGGACGCCGAGTTGAACGGGTAGCGGGTGGCGCCGGTGTAGTCGCCGGGCGTGAGCGCCTGGCCGGACGGGGCGGCGAGGTCCAGGCTCCACCAGTCGCCGTTCGCGCCGCTGACGCTGACGGCGATGTGGTTGTCGTCGGTGGAGGCGTAGACGTTCAGACCGTCCCCGGACGCCGTCGAGTAGGAGTACGACTGACCACCGCTGATGTAGTCACCCGCGTCGCCGCTGAACGCCAGCGAGCCGTCACTGACGGTCTGGGCCTGCGCGGCGGGAGCACTCAGGAGGCCGGTGGCACCGGCGAGGGCCAGCGTCAGCGCGCCGACGGCGGTGAGGCGGGCGAGGCCCGAGCCGGACCTGGAGACGCGGAACGGAGCGGTGAGCGAACGTGACATTCAGTCCCCCCAGAAGTGAGCGCGCACAGGCGTGCGGCGGAATGAGTGATGCGGACGATGACAAGCGCGACGGATGTGGCTTGACCACCCATGTGGAGAGCGATCTGCGCGACGCGTTCGTTACCGACCTTGATCGCTCAGGATCCTGCCACGCCCCACTGACAATCCCGCCGGCACGGCCGAGTTGGCCCCGCGCGTCGCACCGGGGCGCCGGCCACCGGTTTCCGGCGCGCGGAAGCACACCTCGGCCCACACGGTCTTGCGCGGGTGCCGCCCGTGGGCGACACCCCAGCGGTCGGCGAGTGCGTCCACAAGGAGGAGTCCGCGACCCGATTCGCCGTCTCCCGCCGAGCGTTGGAGCCTTGGAAGGCGGTCACCGCGCGTGTCGGTGACCTCGATGCGGAGCCTGTCGCCGACGACGTACAGAAGCAACCAGAAGTCACGGCCGGGGACGCGGCCGTGCGTGACGGCATTCGCGGCGAGCTCGGCGACGATCTGCGTCGCCCTTTCCAACGGCAGCTCCCACGCTCGGAGTTGCTGTTCGCTGAGCAGCCGGGCGAGGCGGGCCCCACGCGGCGTGGGAGACAGACGGACGCTGAAGTGGGGGATGGAGCCGTCGAGTTGGCCATCAGAGGCAGTCGTTTCCTGATTCATGTCACTGAGCGTGGTGGAACCTGCTTCCGTAGGAGAGTGACTGCGCCTGTACGTACGGTGACTGTCCTGGGTTTGTCTCGGCTGTCTCGTCTGTCTCGGGCGTTGTACGGCGCAGGAGTGCGCGCCGAAGGAGGACCAGAGCCGTGGGCGAGGGTGTGGACGAGGCCGGCTGGGACGTCGAGCCCGGGGATGAGATCGAGCCGCTGGTGCAGGCGGTGGGACGGCTCCTCAAGGTCTGCAGGGAGGCGGCCGGGCTCAGCGTGCCAGAGCTGGCCGAGGCGCTCGGCTACGGCGAGGACATGATCCGCAAGATCGAGCGCGGGGTGCGGATTCCCCGGCCGGAGCTGCTGGACAGGGCGGACAGGACGCTGAAGGCGCAGGGGCATCTGCGGGCCTTCATGGAGGACATGAAGAAGGCCCGGTATCCGAAGAAGGTGCGGCAGCTGGCGGAGATGGAGGGGCGGGCCGTGGAGATGCTGCTGTACAGCAACCACAACATCCATGGCTTGTTGCAGACGGAGGAGTACGCGCGAGCCCTGCTCCGCACGTGGCGTCCGGCCTACTCGCCGGACGAGCTGGAGCGCATGGTGGCCGCTCGCATGGCCCGGAAGTCGGTCTTCGAGCGCTCGCCCGCACCGGAGTTGAGCTTCGTCCTGGAAGAGGTGACGCTGCGGCGCCCGATCGGGGACACAATGGTGCTGCGCCGACAGCTCGAACACATGCTGCAGGTGGCGCAGTTGCCGTTCGTGGAGCTTCAGGTGATGCCGACCGCCCGCGCGAACCATCCGGGAACGGGGGGCCGTATCCAAGTGCTGAAGTTCGCAGACGGCACGGGGATGGGGCGTACCGACGGCGACTTCTCCGGCCGCCCGGTGTCGAACCCCAGGCAGCTCCGTGTCCTCGACCTGCGCTATGGCATCATCCGGGCTCAGGCGCTCACGCCAGAGGAGTCTCTGGTCTTCATCGAGCAAGCGCTGGGAGAACTATGAGCACCCCGGAACTCCACTGGTTCAAGAGCAGCTACAGCGACAGCAGTAATGGCAACGACTGCCTCGAAGTCGCCCCCACCCCCACCGCCATCCACCTCCGCGACTCCAAGAACCCCGACGGCCCCCGGCTGGCGCTCACGCCGAGGGCCTGGGCGGAGTTCGTGAGCCACGCGTCTCGGAGCGGTGCAGCAGTCTGATCCGGACGGAGGTCCAGACGGACCACGCTGCCAGAGCGAAGAAGGCGGCACGTCCGTCGTGCAGGAGCCGCGGCTCGCCTTTGACGTAAGCGCCGGCCATGATGCCGATGGCCCCGGCAAGAGAAAGCACGCTGTAGCCGATCGACCCCTGCCCGCCTCTACGACCGGGACACCGACAGCTACCCGGTCTCTCACTACTCGCCCTCGTTCGCCCGCTCCGCGCTGAAACGCGGCTGCACCGGCGTACGGCTTGCGGGCGGGGCGTGACGTCCGCCCGCGGCGGAATCACCGGAAGCGGCCGGGCAAGGCCCGCAGCAGAACCAGCTCGCGCAGCAGGACCGGGGTGTCCAGGCGGCCCAGCGAGCCGGTGACGCCGTCCAGGAAGACGACCTGACCCTGGTGGTTGTGGGCGTACAGCAGGTGCCCGGTGATCTCGTGGCCGCCGATCTCACGGCGTACCCAGATCACGCCACGGGTGTCAGGGCCCGGTTCCGCGACCGCTCTGATCACGTCGTCCCAGTCGCTCACCCGCACCTGCCGGAACCCGGGGAAGCAGCGGCGGGCGAGCCGGTCCCACCAGCCGGGCGCCTCGTGGGACGGCTGCCAGGGCAGGGCGGCGGACGGGGTGCCGTCGACTCCGCAGTGCACGGCGACCACGCAGCCGCGCGTTGAGCCGGCGGGGCTGGCCTTGGACCCGGTGGGCGGCCTCGGCCGGGGCCACCGGGTCCAGGTCGGCGAGCGGTCCTTGGGGACGACAACCGAGGCCGCCGGCATGGGGTGCCGGGAAAGCCGGGCTGGGGGAGCGCCCGGCAGCCATCAGCCAGGCTGTGGCCGACTCGTGCACCGGAGACCGATCGGCCAGTTCCACCACGCCGCCGTACATGGCCCGCAGCCGGCCCGCGGCCTGCCGTTCCGGGTCGACACCCCACCCGGCGTCCTGCCACACCCGCCAGGAGCCCGGCCAGGCGCCGTCGGCCCGCAGCGCCAGGTACTGGTGGACCGGCAGGGCTGTGGGCGGGAAGTGGGGCTCTGTGCCGTCGTGCGGCACGACGACGACCGAGCTGAAGGGAGCCAGAGTCGGGTCTCCCGCGTTCAGGTGCTCCCGGAAGTCGAAGCGCACGGTCCAGCCGTACGGGAACTTGATCGCCGTGTCCGGGAGCACGACGACGGAATCAACGCGCTCCGGGTAGGACTTGGTCCGCAGATAGCGTTCCGCCGCCGCCACGGCTTCGTCCCGGGTCACCATCCGTGCTCCTCCGCGCGGTCGGTCATCCCGTGGGCCGTCGGTCGCACCGCGCCGGCCGCGAGCAGCGCAGCACCAACACCTCGGCAGCCTGGCCTGGGCGCTTTCGGGCAAGAGCCGGCCGAACTCGCTGAGGACGATGTCGAAGGCGCGCCGCACGCCCACAAGCCGCTACGACCTGTCCTCGATGCACGAGGCGGTGCACGCGGGGCACGAGTCGCCGTCCGTCGTCTCTCCGGAGGGCATCCCGGTGCTCCCGGCCCGCGATCGACGATGGTCTGGAGGTTCGCCCGGGTTGTTCACGAGACCAGGAACGAATACCGGGCGTTGCCCACACTGCCGTCCAAAGGCTCGTCGCGCGAGGTCATCGGTCGCGGTTCTCCGTCCCCGGACAGCGCAGCTCCAGCCAGGTCGGCAGGTGCCTCTCCGCGTTCTCGGCCAGACGCCAGCCGTACTCGCCATGGGCGATCTCGTAGGCGCGTCGTGCGCCCAGAATCCGATAGTAGCTCTGCTCGATGACGACACTGTGCACACCGCCGGGGCAGGGGATGGGCGGAGCTCCCTCGGGCTGGACGGGGACGCAGCGAAGACGCTGGTGGTCCAGCATCCGCCGGAGTCCCTGCTCCTGGACGTGCGGGTCGGTGACGCGCTCTCGCCGCAGCCGGTCGAGGTCGATCCACATTCGCCTCCACCAGCGTGGTCTCGTGAGCCCACGGTTCGAAGACGGTAGATCGTCCACTTCCAGCAGGATCAGCACGAGCAGGGGGAGACGGGTGAGCAGCCACAGCGGGGGCCCCCACACCCACTGCAGGCAGTAGCGCGTCCACAGGCGCAGGGCCGACCTGGGGGGACGGGGGCTCCATGCGTGGTCCGTCGCTTGTGTGGAGGTCATGCCAGTGCTCCCAACCCACGATCGACGATCCCTTTGTACTTCTCGTACTTGCCGTGCACGTCGTCGGAGACGGCCCTCTCGGCGGACTCGTACAGCTTGTATCCGCGGTATGCGGCTTCGGGGGCCCGTGAAGCCCATGAGGTGGGATCGATGAAGCTCTTTCCCGTTCCGTCGTGCACCAGGGCATCGGCCAAGGCAGGGATCCTACGCAGCGGGGTGCTCTCGATGAGTTTCGGGGTGACGAGTTTGTCGAGGAGCTTCACCGGGCTGGTAAGCGGACGTTCGTAGCGGGTGGCGTCGTTGAACACGCGTTCCGTCGCCATGGCGAACCGGCCCTTGAAGGTGTCGGCAGTGGCCCGAAGGACGGTTTTTCCCTCGCCGAACAGGGAGTTCTTGAACGCCGTGGCGATCTTTGCGCCGTTCGCCTTCCCCGCGATCTCCGCGATGCGGTCGGCCGCCTTGAAGGAGTCGGCCGCGATCTCCACACCGCGGAAGCTCTGCCAGGCGACCTTGCCGCCCTTGAGCAGGTCACCGAAGGGCACGAAGCCGGCGAGGTCGAGGCCGATGTCGGCCCACGACCCCTTCTTCGCCCCGGCGGCCCAGCCGACACCGTGGAAGGCGAGGGCGCCGGTGTTCAGGGCCCTGGCAAGGATCTCGAAGACGGCGGCGCCGATGATCGTCTCGGAGAAGACGATGGCCAGTACGTCGCATGCGGCGGCCGCCATGTTCAGCCAGTCGCCGATCTTGTAGATCGTGTCCGCGTGCTTCTGGATCCAGTGCCAGAGGTCGCCTGCGAGGGCCTTGATCTCGTCGCCGATCGAGGAGAGGAGGTCGCCGAGCTTGTGGAGCAGGGACTCGTCCGGTGCGGCCTCGGCCGCCTTGCGGATCGTCGCCGCGGCGGCGCGGGCGACCTCGTCGTGGTGGGTGAGCAGCGCCTCGGCCTTCTTGATGACGGCGGCCAGCTCGTCGCGGGCCTGGTTCACTCGCCTGGTCGCACGGTCCAGGCGCTGCTGCGCCCGGTCCGCCTCCGCCTGGGTGTCGAACGTCCTGCCCGCGAGCTGGAGGGCCGGGTCGTTCTGCGCCGCCTTCAGCGCCTTGCGCGCCTGCTCGGCCTCCAGCTCGTAGTGGCCGGCCAGGGTCTGGAACTCGCGCAGGCGGGTCTCCCAGTCGGCCAGCGCGTGTGTGGCGTCGAGCAGCGAACTGTGCGCGGTGGCCAGGTACTTCGGCAGGGAGCCGGTCTTCTTCGCGAAGGCGCTCGCCGCCTCACCCACCCAGGCGCCGTCCGTTCTGCCCAGCCGGGTCAGCGTCGCGTGGGCGTCGTGCAGTTGCCCGGTGACGCTGGTGAGCGAGGCGACCAGGTGGTGGACCGAGGCGGGGACGCCGGGCGCGGGGTCGAAGCCGAGCGCGTCGTACATGGGGGTGGTCATGAGGTCGGTCTCCTCGACGCGGCCAGTAGGAGGTGTCAGTAGGAGCTGAAGGGGGAGGCGGAGGAGGTGGTGGTGAGGGAGGGGGCAGGCTCCTCGGCGTCGCCGAAGGTGATCGTGTGGGCGATGTCGGCGAGGACCGCCTGGTAGTGGAAGAGGTCCTGGACGTCGGGCGTGCTCAGGCAGAGCAACAGCAGCCGGTCGTCCCGGGGGAACGGCAGCCAGACCTCGATCCGTACGAAGTACTGCTCGCGCTCGTCGTCCGCATCCGGTGCCGCTGCCTCCGGCAGGTCCCACACCGCACGGCTGCCGGCGATGTGTACGACCGCGGGGCCGGCCGGCAGGCTGACCGGCTGGACCTCACCCGCCTCGCCGTTCCCGGCCGCCTTGTCGAGGGTCTCCGCGATACCCGCGGCCGTGAGGTGCGGGTCGGGGTTGCCCAGCTCACGCACGCTGACGGTGAGGGTGGCGCGGCTGATGCGCTCCGGCGGGCCGGAGCCGTCCCGGCCGCCGCCGACGGGGAAGACGCCGAGCGCGTTGTAGACGGCGCCGCCCTCGACGAGCCGCTCCGCGTTCGCCCCGTACATGGCCGCCGTCAGCGCGCGCAGCGGCTCCAGGTCCTCCCGCTCGCCCCAGTAGTCGCGGGCGAACTGTCGTAGCCGCTCGTCGAAGGTGTCCTCGTCCTGTCCGATGCCCAGCGGGACCTCGTGGAACTCGGGCTGCACCTGGAAGCGGAAGGCCGGCGCAGCCGGATCCGGTACGGGAGTCACCGCTCACCGATCTTGACGGACCTCACCAGCGCGGTGACCTCGTCCTCCAGGCCCTGGTAGACCCGGCCCGACTCGGCGACCTTCTCGGTGACGCCCGTGGTGGCCTTGGCGATCTGCTTGATGCCGTAGCCCCACTTGTCCTGGAACTCGTCACAGGCTTCCTCCAGCTCCTTCGAGCCGGTGCCCGTGGGGCCGATGTCCTTCAGCTGCTTCATGGCGGACCGCATGGCGCCCGCGCACTCGCTGAGCTCCTTTACGAGCCGGACCAGTGCTTCGAACTCGACCTTGACGTAGCCGGTCATCGCCGTCGTCCTCCCCCGGGATTTTCCGCGGCGATTTTGGCACACCGCCTGCGGCCGGGCCGGATCGCACGGTTCCGGGGGTACAAGGCGGGCACAGTTCGTCCCTGAAGGCTTCACACTCCGGCTCGCGGCGCCTCCGGTTTGACCTACGTCACCCCAGGGGTATTCTCTCCGGCTCGATTGGCATCCGCCCGGCCCGATATGGCAGACTGTCCGAGTTGCTCGGTCGAGTGTTGATGCTGCGCGCCTCCCGCCGGGAGGACCGGAAGCGAGTCCCACAGTACTCGTCGTCCTAACTGCCCTCGGGCAGCACTGGGGCGGACGTACGGGAATCTTCCGGGAAGCGTGGGCGCGGCACCGGCCAGGCGCCCGGTGGGCCTGAAGGTCCTCGGTCCGCGGTTCCGGAAGGGCCGTCGTAATCCCGCAGGGATGTTCGAACAAGGGACATCTGTGTCAGCGGGAGCGCGACACGCCCGACCGCGTGGGTCGGAGAAACGACGGCAGCAGAAGGAATCCGCCGGGTTCCAGAGCGTGAGAGAAGACAGGACTACTGAGTAGCCATGGCGGGACAGAAGATCCGCATCCGGCTCAAGGCCTACGACCACGAGGTCATCGACTCCTCGGCGAAGAAGATCGTCGAGACGGTGACCCGCACTGGTGCGTCGGTCGCGGGCCCGGTGCCGCTGCCCACTGAGAAGAACGTGTACTGCGTCATCAAGTCGCCGCACAAGTACAAGGACTCGCGCGAGCACTTCGAGATGCGCACGCACAAGCGCCTGATCGACATCCTCGACCCGACCCCCAAGACCGTTGACTCTCTGATGCGACTCGACCTGCCGGCCGGTGTCGACATCGAGATCAAGCTCTGAGGCTGGTGGGCTGAGAATGGCTAAGCAGATCAAGGGCATCCTGGGCGAGAAGCTCGGCATGACGCAGGTGTGGGACGAGAACAACCGTGTTGTTCCGGTCACCGTCGTCAAGGCCGGCCCCAACGTCGTGACCCAGGTTCGTACCAACGACGTCGACGGCTACGAGTCCGTTCAGATCGCCTTCGGCGAGATCGACCCGCGCAAGGTGAACAAGCCCCTCAAGGGCCACTTCGCCAAGGCCGACGTCACCCCCCGTCGCCACCTCGTCGAGATCCGCACGTCGGACGCCTCCGAGTACACGCTGGGCCAGGAGATCACCGCCGAGGTGTTCGAGGCCGGCGTGAAGGTCGACGTCACCGGCAAGAGCAAGGGCAAGGGCTTCGCCGGTGTCATGAAGCGCCACAACTTCGGTGGCCTCGGCGCCGGTCACGGCACCCAGCGCAAGCACCGCTCGCCCGGTTCCATCGGTGGCTGCGCCACCCCGGGCCGTGTGTTCAAGGGCCTCCGCATGGCGGGTCGCATGGGCAACGAGCGGGTCACCACCCAGAACCTGACCGTCCACGCCGTTGACGCGGAGAAGGGCCTGCTGCTCATCAAGGGCGCGGTTCCCGGTCCGAACGGCGGCCTCGTCCTGGTCCGCACCGCGGCCAAGGGGGCCTGAGGTAACCGATGAGCACTGTTGACATCCTTTCGCCGGCTGGCGAGAAGGCCGGTTCCGTCGAGCTCCCCGCGGAGATCTTCGACGCCAAGGTCAGCGTCCCGCTGATCCACCAGGTCGTCGTCGCGCAGCTGGCCGCTGCCCGCCAGGGCACGCACAAGACCAAGACCCGCGGTGAAGTCCGTGGTGGCGGCAAGAAGCCGTACCGCCAGAAGGGCACCGGCCGCGCCCGCCAGGGTTCGACCCGCGCGCCGCAGTTCGCCGGTGGTGGCGTCGTGCACGGTCCCGTGCCGCGCGACTACTCGCAGCGCACCCCGAAGAAGATGAAGGCCGCCGCCCTGCGCGGTGCCCTCACCGACCGGGCGCGTCACAACCGCATTCACGTCGTCTCCGGCGTGATCGAGGGCGAGACCCCGAGCACCAAGGCCGCCAAGAGCCTGTTCGGCAAGATCTCGGAGCGCAAGAACCTGCTCCTGGTCGCCGAGCGCTCCGACGAGGCCGCGTGGCTGTCCGCCCGCAACCTGCCCCAGGTCCACATCCTGGAGCCGGGCCAGCTGAACACGTACGACGTTCTCGTCTCGGACGACGTGGTCTTCACCAAGGCCGCTTTCGAGTCCTTCGTCGCCGGCGCGCCCACTGCTGCGCGGATCAACGACACCGAAGGGAGCGAGGTCTGATGGCCATCCGTCACCCCGCTATCGCCTCGAAGGCCGCCAAGGCCGCCAAGGCCGCGCGCGTCGCCAAGGCGCGCCGTCACGCCGCCGAGGGCAAGAACACCGTCGAGACCCCGCTGAGCAAGTCGTACACGGACCCCCGTGACGTCCTGCTGAAGCCGGTCGTCTCCGAGAAGAGCTACGCGCTGCTCGACGAGAACAAGTACACGTTCGTCGTCGACCCGCGGGCCAACAAGACCCAGATCAAGGAGGCCGTCCAGGCGGTCTTCGACGTCAAGGTCACCGGGGTCAACACGATCAACCGCCAGGGCAAGCGCAAGCGGACCCGCACCGGTTTCGGCCAGCGTGCCGCGACCAAGCGCGCGATCGTGACCCTCGCCGAGGGCGACCGTATCGACATCTTCGGCGGTCCGACCGCGTAAGCGGGTCGGATCGTCCGATATCGGACGAGGACTGAGAAATGGGAATCCGCAAGTACAAGCCGACTACGCCGGGCCGTCGTGGCGCCAGCGTTGCCGACTTCGTCGAGGTCACGCGGTCCACGCCGGAGAAGTCGCTGGTCCGTCCCCTGCACAGCAAGGGCGGCCGTAACAACGCCGGTCGTGTGACCGTTCGCCACCAGGGTGGCGGACACAAGCGCGCCTACCGAGTGATCGACTTCCGTCGTCACGACAAGGACGGCGTGCCGGCGAAGGTCGCGCACATCGAGTACGACCCCAACCGCACCGCGCGCATCGCGCTCCTGCACTACGCGGACGGCGAGAAGCGCTACATCCTCGCGCCGCGTGGCCTGAACCAGGGCGACCGCGTCGAGAACGGTCCCGGGGCCGACATCAAGCCGGGCAACAACCTCGCCCTGCGCAACATCCCGGTCGGTACGACCCTGCACGCCATCGAGCTGCGTCCGGGCGGCGGCGCGAAGTTCGCCCGCTCCGCCGGCGCCTCCGTGCAGCTGCTCGCGAAGGAGGGCTCCATGGCCCACCTGCGCATGCCGTCCGGTGAGATCCGCCTGGTCGACGTCCGCTGCCGCGCCACCGTCGGCGAGGTCGGCAACGCCGAGCAGAGCAACATCAACTGGGGCAAGGCCGGTCGCAAGCGCTGGCTGGGCGTTCGCCCGACCGTGCGTGGTGTGGTCATGAACCCCGTGGACCACCCGCACGGTGGTGGTGAGGGCCGGACCTCCGGTGGCCGCCACCCTGTGTCCCCGTGGGGCAAGAAGGAAGGCCGTACTCGTTCGCCCAAGAAGGCGTCGAACAAGTACATCGTCCGCCGCCGCAAGACGAACAAGAAGCGCTAAGGACGGGTTGAGATGCCTCGTAGCTTGAAGAAGGGACCCTTCGTCGACGACCACCTGATGAAGAAGGTGGACGCCCAGAACGAAGCGGGCTCTAAGAACGTCATCAAGACCTGGTCCCGTCGCTCGATGATCGTCCCGGCCATGCTCGGTCACACGATCGCGGTGCACAACGGCAAGACCCACATCCCGGTGTTCGTCACCGAGTCGATGGTCGGCCACAAGCTCGGCGAGTTCTCGCCGACGCGCACCTTCCGGGGCCACGTCAAGGAAGACCGGAAGTCGAAGCGCCGCTAGGCGCGGATCGCAACAGACACGTAAGTAACTGGAAGGACAACCATGGAAGCCAGGGCCCAGGCGCGGTACATCCGCGTCACGCCCATGAAGGCCCGCCGTGTGGTGGACCTCATCCGTGGCATGGACGCCACGGAGGCCCAGGCCGTCCTGCGATTCGCCCCGCAGGCTGCCTCGGTTCCGGTTGGCAAGGTGCTCGACAGCGCCATCGCCAACGCCGCGCACAACTACGACCACACCGACGTCGACTCCCTGTACGTCTCCGAGGCGTACGTCGACGAGGGCCCGACCCTGAAGCGGTTCCGTCCGCGCGCCCAGGGCCGTGCCTACCGGATCCGCAAGCGGACCAGCCACATCACCGTGGTCGTCAGCAGCAAGGAAGGAACCCGGTAATGGGCCAGAAGGTAAACCCGCACGGGTTCCGGCTCGGTGTCACCACCGACTTCAAGTCGCGCTGGTACGCCGACAAGCTGTACAAGGACTACGTCAAGGAAGACGTCGCCATCCGCCGGATGATGACGTCCGGCATGGAGCGCGCCGGCATCTCCAAGGTCGAGATCGAGCGCACCCGTGACCGCGTGCGTGTGGACATCCACACCGCCCGCCCGGGCATCGTCATCGGCCGCCGCGGCGCCGAGGCCGACCGCATCCGCGGTGACCTGGAGAAGCTGACCGGCAAGCAGGTCCAGCTGAACATCCTCGAGGTCAAGAACCCGGAGACGGACGCTCAGCTGGTGGCCCAGGCCGTCGCCGAGCAGCTGTCCTCCCGCGTCTCCTTCCGCCGTGCCATGCGCAAGAGCATGCAGTCGGCGATGAAGGCGGGCGCCAAGGGCATCAAGATCCAGTGCGGTGGCCGCCTCGGCGGCGCCGAGATGTCCCGCTCGGAGTTCTACCGCGAGGGCCGCGTGCCCCTGCACACGCTCCGCGCGAACGTGGACTACGGCTTCTTCGAGGCCAAGACGACCTTCGGCCGCATCGGTGTGAAGGTCTGGATCTACAAGGGCGACGTCAAGAACATCGCCGAGGTCCGCGCCGAGAACGCTGCCGCCCGTGCGGGTAACCGCCCGGCCCGCGGTGGCGCCGACCGCCCGGCCCGTGGTGGCCGCGGTGGCGAGCGGCGCGGTCGCAAGCCGCAGCAGGCTGCCGGTGCCGAGGCCCCCAAGGCCGAGGCTCCCGCCGCCGCTCCGGCTGAGAGCACCGGAACGGAGGCCTGACCGTCATGCTGATCCCCCGTAGGGTCAAGCACCGCAAGCAGCACCACCCGAAGCGCAACGGTATGTCCAAGGGTGGGACGCAGGTTGCGTTCGGCGAGTACGGCATCCAGGCGCTGACCCCGGCCTACGTCACGAACCGCCAGATCGAGGCGGCCCGTATCGCGATGACCCGTCACATCAAGCGTGGCGGCAAGGTCTGGATCAACATCTACCCCGACCGTCCCCTCACCAAGAAGCCGGCCGAGACCCGCATGGGTTCCGGTAAGGGTTCGCCGGAGTGGTGGATCGCGAACGTCAAGCCCGGACGTGTGATGTTCGAGCTGTCGTACCCCAACGAGAAGATCGCCCGTGAGGCGCTGCTTCGAGCGGCCCACAAGCTGCCGATGAAGTGCCGGATCGTCAAGCGCGAGGCAGGTGAAGCGTGATGTCGGCCGGTACCAAGGCGTCCGAGCTGCGCGAGCTGGGCAACGAGGAGCTTCTGGCGAAGCTCCGCGAGGCCAAGGAAGAGCTGTTCAACCTCCGCTTCCAGGCGGCGACGGGCCAGCTCGAGAACCACGGCCGTCTGAAGGCGGTCCGCAAGGACATCGCCCGGATCTACACCCTCATGCGTGAGCGTGAGCTCGGCATCGAGACGGTGGAGAACGCCTGATGAGCGAGAGCAACGTGACTGAGCAGAACAAGGAAGCGCGCGGTTTCCGCAAGACCCGTGAGGGTCTGGTCGTCAGCGACAAGATGGACAAGACCGTCGTCGTCGCCGTCGAGGACCGCGTCAAGCACGCGCTGTACGGCAAGGTCATCCGCCGTACCAACAAGCTCAAGGCGCACGACGAGCAGAACGCCGCGGGTGTCGGCGACCGCGTCCTCCTGATGGAGACCCGGCCGCTGTCCGCGACGAAGCGCTGGCGCGTCGTCGAGATCCTCGAGAAGGCCAAGTAATTCCTGCGGGGCAAACCCCGCAGGTCAGTTCCGCCAGGCTCCGGGGGCCGTTGAAAGACGGCCCCCGGGGAACCGGCAGACGATCAGGAGATAGACGTGATCCAGCAGGAGTCGCGACTGCGCGTCGCCGACAACACTGGTGCGAAGGAGATCCTTTGCATCCGTGTGCTCGGTGGCTCCGGTCGCCGCTACGCGGGCATCGGTGACGTCATCGTCGCCACCGTCAAGGACGCGATCCCCGGTGGCAACGTGAAGAAGGGTGACGTCGTCAAGGCGGTCATCGTTCGCACCGTCAAGGAGCGCCGCCGTCCGGACGGCTCGTACATCCGCTTCGACGAGAACGCCGCCGTCATTCTGAAGAACGACGGCGACCCTCGCGGCACCCGCATCTTCGGCCCGGTTGGCCGTGAGCTGCGCGAGAAGAAGTTCATGAAGATCATCTCGCTCGCGCCGGAGGTGCTGTAAGCATGAAGATCAAGAAGGGCGACCTGGTCCAGGTCATCACCGGCAAGGACAAGGGCAAGCAGGGCAAGGTCATTGCCGCTTACCCGCGCGAGGAGCGCGTCCTGGTCGAGGGTGTCAACCGGGTCAAGAAGCACACCAAGGCCGGTCCGACCGCTCGCGGTTCCCAGGCCGGCGGCATCGTGACCACCGAGGCGCCGATCCACGTCTCCAACGTCCAGCTGGTCGTGGAGAAGGACGGCAAGAAGGTCGTCACGCGTGTCGGCTACCGCTTCGACGAAGAGGGCAACAAGATCCGCGTTGCCAAGCGGACGGGTGAGGACATCTGATGGCTACCACCACCACTCCGCGTCTGAAGCAGAAGTACCGCGAGGAGATCGCGGGCAAGCTGCGTGACGAGTTCAAGTACGAGAACGTCATGCAGGTCCCCGGCCTCGTCAAGATCGTGGTCAACATGGGTGTCGGCGACGCCGCCCGTGACTCGAAGCTGATCGAGGGCGCGATCCGCGACCTGACCACCATCACCGGTCAGAAGCCGGCCGTCACCAAGGCCCGCAAGTCCATCGCGCAGTTCAAGCTGCGCGAGGGCCAGCCGATCGGTGCCCACGTCACGCTCCGTGGCGACCGCATGTGGGAGTTCCTTGACCGCACCCTGTCGCTCGCGCTGCCGCGCATCCGCGACTTCCGCGGCCTGTCCCCCAAGCAGTTCGACGGCCGTGGCAACTACACCTTCGGTCTCACGGAGCAGGTCATGTTCCACGAGATCGACCAGGACAAGATCGACCGCGTCCGGGGTATGGACATCACCGTGGTGACCACGGCGACCAACGACGAAGAGGGCCGTGCCCTTCTCCGTCACCTCGGCTTCCCGTTCAAGGAGGCGTGAGCGAGATGGCGAAGAAGGCTCTCATCGCGAAGGCTGCTCGCAAGCCCAAGTTCGGTGTGCGTGGCTACACCCGCTGCCAGCGCTGCGGCCGTCCGCACTCCGTGTACCGCAAGTTCGGCCTCTGCCGCGTGTGCCTTCGTGAGATGGCTCACCGTGGCGAGCTGCCGGGCGTGACCAAGAGCTCCTGGTAATCCCGGTAATTCGGGATTCCTGGACCTCTCGGTAAGCAACCGGGACGGCAGGGGCGCCTCCCTCATGGCTTAGGCTGGGAGGGTTGGGCCTCTGCCGCCCTGAACGACTTACTACGCCGTAGGTCCCCGCGCCGCACCCGTCCCGTCCATGTATGGGGAGAGGGATGGCGCATATAGGAAACCCCGGCGAGAAAGGCCACAGGCCAATTCATGACCATGACTGATCCGATCGCAGACATGCTGACGCGTCTGCGTAACGCGAACTCGGCGTACCACGACACCGTGACGATGCCGGCGTCCAAGATCAAGTCGCACATCGCGGAGATCCTCCAGCAGGAGGGCTTCATCACGGGCTGGCGTGTCGAGGACGCCGAGGTCGGCAAGAACCTCGTCCTCGAGCTGAAGTTCGGCCCGAACCGTGAGCGCTCCATCGCGGGCATCAAGCGGATCTCCAAGCCCGGTCTCCGGGTGTACGCGAAGTCCACCAACCTGCCGAAGGTGCTCGGCGGCCTCGGCGTGGCGATCATCTCCACGTCCCACGGTCTGCTCACCGACAAGCAGGCGCAGAAGAAGGGCGTGGGTGGGGAAGTCCTCGCCTACGTCTGGTAACGGAAGGGAACGGAGGAAACAGCTATGTCGCGCATCGGCAAGCTCCCCATCCCGGTTCCCGCCGGCGTGGACGTCACCATCGACGGCCGTACGGTCAAGGTCAAGGGCCCCAAGGGCGAGCTGACCCACACCGTTGCCGCGCCGATCGACATCGCTAAGGGCGAGGACGGCACCCTGCAGGTGCTCCGCCCGAACGACGAGCGGCAGAGCAAGGCCCTGCACGGCCTGTCCCGCACGCTGGTGGCGAACATGATCACCGGTGTGACCCAGGGATACGTCAAGAAGCTCGAGATCAGCGGTGTCGGTTACCGAGTGACCGCCAAGGGTTCCAACCTGGAGTTCGCTCTCGGTTACAGCCACCCGATCCTGGTCGAGGCCCCCGAGGGCATCTCCTTCAAGGTGGAGTCCCCGACCCGTTTCTCGGTCGAGGGCATCGACAAGCAGAAGGTCGGCGAGGTTGCGGCCAACATCCGCAAGCTGCGCAAGCCCGACCCGTACAAGGCCAAGGGCGTCAAGTACGAGGGCGAAGTCATCCGCCGCAAGGTCGGAAAGGCGGGTAAGTAAGCCATGGCATACGGGCAGAAGATCCTCAAGGGCGACGCCTACAAGCGCGCCGCGATCAAGCGCCGTCACATCCGGATCCGCAAGAAGGTGTCCGGTACGGCGGAGCGTCCCCGTCTGGTCGTGACCCGCTCCAACCGCCACATCGTGGCGCAGGTGATCGACGACCTGAAGGGCCACACCCTGGCGTCGGCGTCCACCCTGGACGCGTCGATCCGCGGTGGCGAGGGCGACAAGTCCGCGCAGGCCAAGCAGGTCGGCGCCCTGGTCGCCGAGCGTGCCAAGGCCGCCGGTGTCGAGGCCGTCGTGTTCGACCGTGGTGGCAACCAGTACGCCGGGCGCATCGCCGCCCTGGCGGACGCCGCCCGCGAAGCCGGGCTCAAGTTCTGAGCCGCTTGTAGCTAGCGGAAAGAGAGAGGTAATCCAATGGCTGGACCCCAGCGCCGCGGAAGCGGTGCCGGTGGCGGCGAGCGGCGGGACCGGAAGGGCCGTGACGGCGGCGCTGCTGCCGCCGAGAAGACCGCGTACGTTGAGCGCGTCGTCGCGATCAACCGCGTCGCCAAGGTTGTGAAGGGTGGTCGTCGCTTCAGCTTCACCGCGCTGGTCGTGGTGGGCGACGGTGACGGCACCGTGGGTGTCGGTTACGGCAAGGCCAAGGAGGTGCCGGCCGCCATCGCCAAGGGCGTTGAGGAGGCCAAGAAGCACTTCTTCAAGGTCCCCCGGATCCAGGGCACCATCCCGCACCCCATCCAGGGTGAGAAGGCCGCCGGCGTCGTGCTGCTCAAGCCCGCGTCGCCCGGTACCGGTGTGATCGCCGGTGGTCCGGTGCGTGCCGTGCTCGAGTGCGCCGGTATCCACGACGTGCTGTCGAAGTCGCTCGGCTCCGACAACGCCATCAACATCGTGCACGCGACCGTGGAGGCCCTGAAGGGCCTGCAGCGTCCCGAGGAGATCGCGGCCCGCCGTGGTCTGCCGCTCGAGGACGTCGCTCCCGCGGCTCTGCTGCGTGCGCGTGCCGGGGCGGGTGCGTAATCATGGCGCAGCTCAAGATCACGCAGGTCAAGTCCTACATCGGCAGCAAGCAGAACCACCGTGACACCCTGCGGTCGCTTGGTCTCAAGGGGATCAACACCGTGGTCGTCAAGGAGGACCGCCCCGAGTTCCGCGGCATGGTGCACACCGTCCGCCACCTCGTGACGGTCGAGGAGGTCGACTGATCATGGCGGAGCAGAACCCGCTCAAGATCCACAACCTCCGTCCCGCCCCGGGCGCCAAGACCGCCAAGACCCGTGTCGGTCGTGGTGAGGCGTCGAAGGGTAAGACGGCCGGTCGTGGTACCAAGGGCACGAAGGCCCGCTACCAGGTTCCGGAGAGCTTCGAGGGTGGCCAGATGCCGCTCCACATGCGTCTCCCGAAGCTGAAGGGCTTCAAGAACCCGTTCAAGACCGAGTACCAGGTCGTGAACCTCGAGAAGCTCGCCGCGCTCTACCCGGAGGGTGGCGAGGTCACCGTCGAGTCGCTGGTGGCCAAGGGCGCCGTTCGCAAGAACAGCCTCGTCAAGGTCCTCGGGCAGGGCGAGATCTCCGTGGCGCTGCAGGTGACGGTCGACGCCGTCTCCGGCTCCGCCAAGGAGAAGATCACCGCCGCCGGCGGTACGGTCACCGAGCTGGTCTGAGTCCCTCGGGTCCCTCGATGACGTGAACGATCCCGACCGGGGATACTCCACAAAAGGGGTATCCCCGGTCGGTCGTTCCTAGGGCGGCGCCTTCGCCGGTAAGGTGGCCAGCACTGCCTACTTTCACCGGGTGCTTCCCATGGGGCACTCTGAGCGGCAGTTGACCGTTAGCTATTCGTCTCTATCCGTCGAACCTCAAGACCGTCACCCTTGACGCAGTTGCGCGGGGGTCGCAGGAGGCACCGTGCTCACCGCGTTCGCCCGGGCGTTCAGGACGCCCGACCTGCGCAAGAAGCTGCTCTTCACGCTGGGCATCATCGTGGTCTACCGGGTCGGTACCCACATTCCGATCCCCGGCGTCAACTACAAGGCCGTCCAGCAGTGTGTGACCGAGGCACAGGGCAACCAGGGCCTGTTCGGTCTCGTCAACATGTTCAGCGGTGGTGCGCTGCTGCAGATCACGGTCTTCGCGCTCGGCATCATGCCGTACATCACGGCCAGCATCATCCTTCAGCTGCTGACCGTGGTCATCCCGCGTCTGGAAGCCCTGAAGAAGGAGGGCCAGGCCGGTACGGCGAAGATCACGCAGTACACCCGTTACCTCACCGTGGCGCTCGCCATCCTGCAGGGCACCGGCCTGGTCGCCACCGCCCGCAGCGGCGCGCTGTTCAACGGCTGCTCGGTGGCCTCCAGCATCGTCCCGGACCGCACGATCTTCGCGACGATCACGATGGTGATCTGCATGACCGCCGGCACGGCCGTCGTGATGTGGCTCGGCGAGCTGATCACCGACCGCGGCATCGGCAACGGCATGTCGATCCTCATGTTCATCTCGATCGCCGCGACCTTCCCGTCCGCGCTGTGGGCCATCAAGAAGCAGGGCACCCTGGCCGGCGGCTGGATCGAGTTCGGCACCGTGATCCTGGTCGGCCTGGTCATGGTCGCGCTCGTCGTCTTCGTCGAGCAGGCCCAGCGCCGCATCCCGGTGCAGTACGCGAAGCGCATGATCGGCCGCCGTTCCTACGGCGGTACGTCCACGTACATCCCGCTCAAGGTGAACCAGGCGGGTGTGATTCCCGTCATCTTCGCCTCCTCGCTGCTCTACATCCCGGCACTGGTGGCGCAGTTCGCAGGGGGCAACGCGGGCTGGAAGCAGTGGGTCACCCAGAACCTGACCAAGGGTGACCACCCGATTTACATCACTCTGTACTTCTTGCTCATCGTTTTCTTCGCGTTCTTCTACGTCGCGATCTCCTTCAACCCCGAGGAAGTCGCCGACAACATGAAGAAGTATGGTGGCTTCATCCCGGGCATCCGGGCTGGCCGACCGACCGCTGAGTACCTCAGCTACGTGCTCAACCGGATCACCTGGCCGGGTTCGCTGTATCTGGGTCTGATCGCTCTCGTACCGACAATGGCGTTGGTGGGCTTCGGGGCAAGCCAGAACTTCCCGTTCGGTGGAACCAGCATCCTGATCATCGTGGGTGTCGGTCTCGAGACGGTGAAGCAGATCGAGAGCCAGCTCCAGCAGCGCAATTACGAAGGGTTCCTCCGCTGATGCGTATCGTCCTCGTCGGGCCGCCGGGTGCCGGTAAGGGAACGCAAGCCGTCCGCCTCGCCGAGAAGCTGGCCATTCCGCACATCTCCACGGGCGACCTGTTCCGGGCCAACATCAGCCAGCAGACCGAGCTGGGCAAGCTGGCCAAGTCCTACATGGACCGGGGCGACCTGGTGCCGGACACGGTCACCATCGCGATGGCCAAGGACCGCATGGAGCAGCCGGACGCCGAGAAGGGCTTCCTGCTGGACGGGTTCCCGCGCAACGTGCAGCAGGCGGAGGCGCTGGACGAGCTGCTGGAGACCGAGGGCATCACCCTGGACGCGGTGCTGGACCTGGAGGTCCCCGAGGACGAGGTCGTGAAGCGGATCGCCGGCCGGCGCATCTGCCGCAACGACTCCTCTCACGTGTTCCACGTGACGTACAGCCCGCCGAAGAAGGAGGGCGTCTGCGACGTCTGCGGCGGCGAGCTGTACCAGCGCGACGACGACTCCGAGGACACCGTCCGCACGCGGCTGGAGGTCTACCACACGCAGACCGAGCCGATCATCGACTACTACAAGGCGCAGGGCCTGGTCGTGACGATCTCCTCCCTGGGCCCGGTGGACGAGATCACGCAGCGGGCGCTGGAAGTGCTCAAGCGCGAGAAGGCCGAGCAGTAGACAGCCCGGCCCTTCCGGCCGCGGTGCCCGCCCCAGGGTGCCGCGGCCGTACTGTTGTACCGACAACCCAGCCGATGTGAGTGACGGAGAGCGCAGGCCCCCATGGTGCAGATCAAGACGCCCGAGCAGATCGCGAAGATGCGTGCGGCGGGTCTGGTCGTCGCCGCCATCCACGCGGCCACCCGCGAGGCCGCGGTGCCCGGCGCCTCCACCAAGGACCTGGACGAGGTCGCCCGCAAGGTGCTGGCCGAGCACGGCGCCAAGTCGAACTTCCTGGGGTACGGCGGCTTCCCGGCCACCATCTGCACGTCCGTGAACGACGTCGTGGTCCACGGCATCCCGTCCGAGGACGTCGTCCTCAAGGACGGCGACATCATCTCCATCGACTGCGGCGCCATCGTCGACGGCTGGCACGGCGACGCGGCCTACACGGCGTTCGTGGGCTCCGGTCACGCCCCGGAGCTGATCGAGCTGTCCCGGGTGACCGAGGAGTCGATGTGGGCCGGCATCGCGGCCATGAAGCAGGGCAACCGCCTGGTCGACATCTCCCGGGCCATCGAGACGTACATCCGCCGCCAGCCGAAGCCGGGCGGCGGCCGCTACGGCATCATCGAGGACTACGGCGGCCACGGCATCGGCACCGAGATGCACATGGACCCGCACCTGCTGAACTACGTCGACCGGCGCCGCGGCAAGGGCCCCAAGCTGGTCCCCGGCTTCTGCCTCGCCATCGAGCCGATGGTCTCGCTCGGCACCCCGAAGACCGAGGTCCTCTCGGACGACTGGACGGTCATCACGACCGACGGCACCTGGTCCTCCCACTGGGAGCACTCCGTCGCCCTGACCGAGCAGGGCCCGCTGGTCCTGACGGCCCCGGACGGCGGCAGGGCGAAGCTCGCCGAGTACGGCATCACGGCCGCTCCCGACCCGCTCGCATAGGGATCACCGGGATGGGGCAGACTTCCTCGATTCGCGTTTCCGGGTGCGCCGACGTAGACTGACTCGTCGGCTCTCGTGCACCCGCATGTCCGCATGCGCCCCGCAGGGGAAGCAGGAGAGTCGATCAAGGTAGTCGATTCGAAGGGCGAAGCGTGGCCAAGAAGCAAGGTGCCATCGAGATCGAGGGCACTGTCGTCGAGTCTCTGCCGAACGCCATGTTCAAGGTCGAGCTCCAGAACGGCCACCAGGTCCTGGCACACATCAGCGGCAAGATGCGTATGCACTACATCCGCATCCTCCCTGACGACCGGGTCGTGGTGGAGCTGTCTCCGTACGACCTGACGCGTGGCCGGATCGTCTACCGGTACAAGTAGATCTTGCCCGCATCCCGCCGTGGCGGGGTGATGGCACTGACCCGGAGAACCTCACCTAATGAAGGTCAAGCCGAGCGTCAAGAAGATCTGCGACAAGTGCAGGGTGATCCGCCGTCACGGTCGGGTCATGGTCATCTGCGAGAACCCGCGCCACAAGCAGCGCCAGGGCTGACGCACGACCGACACCCTCTGCACCTCTATCGCAGGGATTCGCGCGACGCGAGCTGAATATGTTCATACGCAGGGCCCGAGCCATCCAGCTCGACACCCCCGGTTCGGAGGCCGGGGACCCGGTTCGTACCTGGTACGGCGGCCGGGAGCCGGTTCTGCGGAAGACCTCCGAAGATCACCAGGAGCCATTGAATGGCACGCGTTTCCGGTGTTGACATCCCGCGCGACAAGCGCGTGGAGGTCGCCCTCACCTACGTGTTCGGCATCGGCCGGACCCTCTCGAAGGAGACGCTGGCTGCGACCGGCGTCGACCCGAACACCCGCGTCCGTGACCTGACCGAAGAGCAGCTGGTCGCGATCCGCGAGTACGTCGACAACAACATCAAGACCGAGGGTGACCTCCGTCGCGAGATCCAGGCCGACATCCGCCGCAAGGTCGAGATCGGCTGCTACCAGGGTCTCCGTCACCGTCGCGGTCTGCCTGTCCGCGGTCAGCGCACCAGCACCAACGCCCGCACCCGCAAGGGCCCGCGTCGCGCCATCGCCGGCAAGAAGAAGCCGGGCAAGAAGTAGTCCGCAGCGGACACCTGTCCACGGTCTTCGCTGTAGGACCGACCACCTCCCGTAGGAGTTAGTAGATGCCCCCCAAGGGACGTCAGGGCGCTGCCAAGAAGGTGCGCCGCAAGGAAAAGAAGAACGTCGCTCACGGCCACGCGCACATCAAGAGCACGTTCAACAACACGATCGTCTCCATCACGGACCCGTCGGGCAACGTGATCTCCTGGGCCTCCGCCGGCCACGTCGGCTTCAAGGGCTCCCGGAAGTCCACGCCGTTCGCCGCGCAGATGGCCGCCGAGTCGGCCGCCCGCCGCGCCCAGGAGCACGGCATGCGCAAGGTCGACGTGTTCGTCAAGGGCCCGGGCTCCGGTCGTGAGACCGCGATCCGCTCCCTGCAGGCCACGGGCCTCGAGGTCGGCTCCATCCAGGACGTCACCCCGACCCCGCACAACGGCTGCCGTCCGCCGAAGCGCCGCCGCGTCTGACGCCGCTTCGCAGGGCTTTCCGGGCGGTACGGCTCCTTCTGGTCGTACCGCCCGTACCCTTGCAGTACCCCGTGTTTTCCGTGCACGGGTTCCGTCGGGCGTCATATAGCGGGCGCCCACGACTGAAGGATCTGATCCACACATGCTGATCGCTCAGCGACCCTCGTTGACCGAAGAGGTCGTCGACGAGTTCCGCTCCCGGTTCGTGATCGAGCCGCTGGAGCCGGGCTTCGGCTACACCCTCGGCAACTCCCTCCGCCGCACCCTCCTGTCGTCGATCCCCGGCGCTGCTGTCACCAGCATCCGCATCGACGGCGTCCTGCACGAGTTCACCACCGTGCCGGGCGTCAAGGAGGACGTCACCGACCTGATCCTCAACATCAAGCAGCTGGTCGTCTCCTCGGAGCACGACGAGCCGGTCGTGATGTACCTGCGCAAGCAGGGCCCGGGTCTGGTCACCGCCGCCGACATCGCGCCTCCGGCCGGTGTCGAGGTGCACAACCCCGACCTCGTCCTCGCCACGCTCAACGGCAAGGGCAAGCTGGAGATGGAGCTGACGGTCGAGCGCGGCCGCGGTTACGTCTCCGCCGTGCAGAACAAGCAGGTGGGCCAGGAGATCGGCCGTATCCCGGTCGACTCCATCTACTCGCCGGTGCTCAAGGTCACGTACAAGGTCGAGGCCACGCGTGTCGAGCAGCGCACCGACTTCGACAAGCTGATCGTCGACGTCGAGACCAAGCAGGCGATGCGTCCCCGTGACGCCATGGCCTCCGCCGGCAAGACCCTGGTCGAGCTGTTCGGTCTCGCCCGCGAGCTGAACATCGACGCCGAGGGCATCGACATGGGCCCGTCCCCCACGGACGCCGCCCTCGCCGCCGACCTGGCGCTGCCGATCGAGGAGCTGGAGCTCACGGTCCGCTCCTACAACTGCCTCAAGCGCGAGGGCATCCACTCCGTGGGTGAGCTGGTCGCCCGCTCCGAGGCCGACCTGCTGGACATCCGCAACTTCGGTGCGAAGTCCATCGACGAGGTCAAGGCGAAGCTGGCCGGCATGGGCCTGGCCCTCAAGGACAGCCCGCCCGGATTCGACCCGACCGCCGCCGCGGACGCGTTCGGTGCCGATGACGACGCGGACGCGGGTTTCGTGGAGACCGAGCAGTACTGATCCGGTCCGAGCGCGATCCACTTCCGGGTGCCTGGCGACAGGCACCCGGATCTCCGACAGGCGACCGCCTGCTCGGATACTGACCCCGGTACCTGATACGGCCGGGGCAGAGATACAGGAGAAGAACCATGCCGAAGCCCACCAAGGGTGCCCGTCTGGGCGGCAGCGCCGCGCACGAGAAGCTGCTCCTCGCCAACCTGGCGAAGTCGCTGTTCGAGCACGGCCGTATCACCACCACCGAGGCGAAGGCCCGCCGCCTGCGCCCGTACGCCGAGCGTCTGATCACCAAGGCGAAGAAGGGCGACCTTCACAACCGCCGTCAGGTGCTCCAGGTCATCACGGACAAGAGCGTCGTCCACACGCTCTTCACCGAGATCGGCCCGCGGTACGAGAACCGTCCGGGTGGCTACACCCGCATCACCAAGATCGGTAACCGCCGTGGCGACAACGCGCCCATGGCCGTCATCGAGCTGGTCGAGGCGCTGACGGTGCAGCAGACCGCCGTGGGTGAGGCCGAGGCCGCCACCAAGCGTGCGGTCAAGGAGGCCGACGAGGCCAAGGCCCAGGAGACCAAGGCCGAGGAGACCGAGGCCACCGAGGCTCCGGCCGAGGAGTCCACGGAGGCCTGAGGCTCTGCCGTGAGCTGAGCGGGTCCGCCCTTCACCGGGCGGGCCCGCTTTTGCGTACCTGAGAGGATCTGTTCTGTGAGTGAAGTACAGCCCGGGTTCGTCCGCATCCGCCTTGACCTCTCCTACGACGGCACCGGCTTCCACGGCTGGGCCAAGCAGGCCGGCGGCCGGCGGACGGTCCAGGGCGAGGTGGAGGACGCGCTGCGTACGGTGACGCGGTCACCGGAGACGTTCGAGCTGACGGTGGCCGGACGCACCGACGCCGGCGTGCACGCCCGTGGCCAGGTCGCCCATGTGGACCTGCCCCGCGAGGTCTGGGCGGAGCAGAGCGGCAAGCTGCTCAAGCGGCTCGCCGGCCGCCTCCCCCGGGACGTACGGGTGTGGGCCCTGCGGGAGGCGCCCAGCGGTTTCGACGCGCGGTTCGCCGCGATCTGGCGGCGCTACGTCTACCGGGTCACCGACAACCCCGGCGGCGTGGACCCGCTGCTGCGAGGCCACGTCCTGTGGCACGACTGGCCGCTGGACGTCGCCGTGATGGACGCCGCCGCCAAGTCCCTGATCGGGGAGCACGACTTCGCGGCGTACGCGAAGAAGCGGGAGGGCGCGACCACCATCCGGGAGATCCTCGACTTCGGCGTGACCCGGGGCGCGGACGGCATCATCGAGATCGAGGTCCGGGCCGACGCCTTCTGCCACAACCAGGTCCGCTCCATGGTCGGCGCGCTGCTCTTCGTCGGCGACGGCCACCGTGGCGTGGAGTGGCCGCGGAAGGTGCTGGACGCGGGCGTCCGCGACAGCGCCGTCCATGTCGTCCGCCCGCACGGCCTGACCCTGGAGGAGGTCGGCTACCCGGCGGACGAGCTGCTGCTGGAGAGGCAGCGGCAGGCGCGGAACAGGCGCACGCTGCCCGGCGCGGACTGCCGCTGAACGACCGCCCCGCCCGGTGCATGGGGAGATGAAGCCCACAATTTACCTGCATGTAGCAGGTACATGCCCGACTCATCGTGACATATCAGACGTAAGTCTCCTCCGGTCTCTTACAAAATTCACACAACTCGTATAGTCTCGCGTCCCTCGGCCATGCATGTGACAGGGGCGGCCGGGCAAGGGTGGGGGTTTCAGCGGGCCGTCGTCGGCCCTGGGGTGGGTTTTTTCATGACATCAGTTGGTGCTGCGCGCACCGGGGGGCGCAGGGCTGCCCCACGCCAGGGCAGCGGGCGGCGGAGAGCCGGCCGGGGCGACGGCGCTCCGCTGGGGCTGCTGCCGGTGCCGCCGACGGACCGGGAGAAGTACTCCTACGCCCGCCGGCATCTGTGGATCCTGACGATCAGCTCGCTGGTCAGTTTCTGCTGCCTGGTGATGAGCCAGTTCAAGCTGGCGCAGTCCACGCCGGTGCTGTGGGTCTACACACCGCTGCTGGTCTTCACGGTCATCTACTACCTGGTGTCGTTGCGGGTGAACGGGTTCACCCGGGACTTCGACATCGCCCACCACCGGCGACTGGTCCAGAACTGGCGGCCCGAGGTCTATCCGTCCGTCGACGTCTTCCTGCCGGTGTGCGGGGAGCCCATCGAGGTGCTGCACAACACCTGGCGGCATGTGCGAGCCATGGCCGACCGATACCCCGGGGTGTGCGTGCCGTTCGTGCTGGATGACGGCGCGAGTCCCGAACTGGCCGCCATGGCCCACGATTTCGGGTTCCGTTACGGCACCCGGGAGAACCGGGGCTGGTTCAAGAAGGCCGGCAATCTGCACTTCGGCTTCGAGCGCTCCGACGGCGAGTTCATCCTCATCCTTGACGCCGACTTCACCCCCCGGGCGGATCTGCTGGATGAACTGCTGCCGTACATGGACGCCGACCCGCGCATCGGTATCGTCCAGTCCCCCCAGTACTTCCGCGTACTCGACTCGCAGAACTGGATCGAACGCGGGGCGGGCGCGGTGCAGGAGCTTTTCTACCGCTCCGTCCAGGTGGCCCGGCAGAGCAGCGACGGCGCGATTTGCGTGGGCTCCTGCGCGGTCTACCGGCGGGCGGCCCTGGAGACCAACGGCGGTACGACGCTGATCGAGCACTCCGAGGACGTGCACACCGGGTTCGACCTGCGGGGGCTGGGCTGGGACCTGCGGTATGTGCCGGTCGCGGTGTCCACCGGCGTGTGTCCGGACACGGCCGGGGCCTTCTTCAACCAGCAGTACCGCTGGTGCTCGGGGTCGATGAGCCTGCTCGGCAGCCGCAAGTTCTGGACGGCGAAGATCAGGTTCTCCAGCCGTCTCTGCTACATGTCCGGCTTCTTCTACTACATCCACACGGCGCTGTTCACCTTCGCCGCGCCGGTCATCCCTATCGTGCTGCTGCTGTTGATGCCGGAGAAGCTCAAGGCCGAGAACCTGCTCCTGGTGCTGCCCAGCATCGTGTACACCACGATCATCTTCCCCATGTGGCACCGGGCGCCCTACCGCCTGGAGGCCTGGGCGGCGCGCATGATGTACGGCTGGGCGCACGTCTTCGCCATCTGGGACATTCTCCGCAAGAACCGCATGGGCTGGCAGCCGACCGGATCGTCCGGAGCCAAGAAGAACAAGACGCGGCGCTTCTGGATCGGCATGTGGGTGTGGAGCGGTGGCACGGCGCTGGTGTGGGTCACCGCGGCGGTGTACCGGACGTTCACCATGAACGCTCCGGACTTCGCCCTGATCCTGTCGTCCGGGTTGTTCTACGCGCTGGTGGTGGGCCGGGTGCTGGTCCAGCCGCGGGCGGGGGCCGATGCCTGATGCGACTGAAGGAACGATTCCGTACGCGCCGCGTCGTCCTGGCCGGCGCTCTGGCAGGCGTCCTCGCCCTCAGCGATTGCTCACTGAACGGCGACGACTCCGGCGGCTCGCCGTCGTCCCGCGGGACCACGGCCGCACCGTACTCCGCGGGCGCCGACAAGGACGTCCCCTACGACGTCTCGCCCCTGCTGAAGCCGGCCAGGAAGTACTACGGGGCGGCCGTGGCGGGCGCACCGACCTCCCTCAAGGGGATCGACGCGTACACACGGATGACCGGCAAGCAGCCGAACCTCATCGAGTACTACGCCGGCTGGGGCGACGGCTTCGACGCCAGCGGGGTGCGCAGGGCCTGGGGCGTGGGCGCGATGACGCTCATGTCCTGGGAGCCGTTCGACACCACGCTCGCCGACATCGCGGCGGGCAAGTCGGACGCGTACATCAAGAAGTACGCGTCCGCGGTCCGCAAGCTGAACCTGCCCGTGGTGATCGACTTCGCGGACGAGTTCAACGGCAACTGGGAGAAGTGGGGCACGAAGTACGTGACCCCTGCGCAGTACGTGGCCGCCTGGCGGCACATTCACGACACCTTCGTCGACGTCGGCGCCACCAACGTCATCTGGGTCTGGTCGCCCAACATCATCAACCCGGTCAAGGACGTCAAGCTGCAGCCCTACTACCCCGGTGACGCCTACGTCGACTGGATCGGGCTGATCGGCTACTTCACCCTCGGCGCGGACAACGCCTTCAGCAGCGTGTTCGGGCCGACCCGCGACCAGATCCGCACCTTCACCAAGAAGCCCATGCTCGTGCTGGAGACCGCCGCCATGCCCGGCGAGCGACGCCGTGCCGACGTCCGCAACCTGTTCTCGGGCGTCGAGGCGGACGACCGCATGCTCGGTTTCGTCTGGTTCGACTACAAGAAGCGCGCCGACTGGAGACTGGAGGCGAGCCCGCTGGCGCTGGAGGAGTTCAAGCACCTGGCCGCCGACGACCGGTTCGGCTTCGACGTTCGGAAGCCGTCATGACCTCTCACCCTGATCACTACACCCCGCAGCCGTACGACCCGTACGCCGAGGAGGACCCCGAGGGCGGCTGGTTCAACTCCAACGGCTACATCCCGCGCCAGCCGCAGGGCTACGAGGTCACCGAGGGGCACGACCACCTCGGTTACGGCTACGACTCCCGGGCCTACCCGCACCAGCAGTTGGCGGACCAGCAGACGTTCGCGCTGCGGACGGTGACCGCACCGGAGAACCCGGCGGAACCCGGCTACCACGTTCCGCAGACGCCCGACGCGGGCTGGGACGACACCCCGAGCCGCCGCAGGGCGTGGGTGAGCCGCAGCCTGCTCGCCGTCGTGCTGGTGATCCAGGCGCTGCTGTCACTGCGGCTGTCGAACACCGCATTCCAGGACGAGGCGCTGTATCTCGCAGCCGGCCACAACATGATCGACCACTGGACGAACGGCACCCCGCTGCACAGCGGCTACGAGTCGTACTTTTCCGGTTCGCCGATGCTGTACCCGGTGCTGGCGGCCTTCGTGGACAGCCACTTCGGCCTGTCCGGGGCCCGAGCGCTCAGTCTGCTGTGCCTGCTGGGCGCCTCTGCGCTGCTGTATTCCTTCACCCGGCGCCTGTTCAACGAGCGCGTCGCGCTCGTGGCGACCGCTCTGTTCGCGGTGACTCAGCCGACGATCGTGCTGGGCTGGTTCGCGACCTATGACGCCCCGGCGATCTTCCTGCTGGCGCTGTCCGCCTGGATCATCGTCCGCACCGGCCGGGCACCCATGGCCGCGGTGCTCCTCGCCGCACCGGTCGTGGTCCTGGCGGTCGCAGTGAAGTACGCCTCCGCCCTGTACGTGCCCACGCTGATCGTCCTTGCGGCGCTCACCGCCTGGCACCACCGGGGCTGGCGGTGCCTGCCGCGCGCCCTCCTGCTGGGCGCCGGCACCGCCGTGCTGGCCGGACTCGGCCTCATGTACACCGACGTGCTCGCCGGTGTACGGCAGACCACCACCAACCGCGCCCACGGCACGGACGCGGCCTCGGCGCTGCTGGAGAAGTCCCTGGAATGGGGCGGCCTGATGTTCGCCACCGCCGTCGCGGGCGCCGTCGCCTACGCGCTGCGCGGCCGGATGAACGAGTCACCGCGCTCGTACGGACTCGACGGCCCCGGATGGCGCTGGCGCACCATGCTCGGCGTCACACTGACCGGCACCGCGCTGCTGGCACCGGCGTACCAGATCCATCTGCACACTTCCGTCTCGCTGTACAAGCACCTCGACTTCGGCCTGCTGTTCGCCGCGCCCATGGCGGGGATCGGCGTGATCCGGCTGGTCGGCAAGCACTTCCGGTATCCGCAGCTCGGAGTCATGCTCTGGGTCACCGCGCTGTGCCTGGGGGTCTCGCAGTCCGAGTGGCGGTACGGGCTGTGGCCCGACTCCACGGCGATGGTCAAGGCGATCGAACCGCACATGAATCCCCACGGTCACTATCTCGGCGAGACCTACGAGGTGCCCGTCTACTACCTCCGGGACAAGACGAACCACTCCCAGTGGACGTCCACCTACGGCATCGGTTACGCGGACAAGAAGGGCGTCGTCCACCACGGCAACGAGGGATACCGCCTCGCTCTGCGGGACGGCTACTTCGACCTCGTTCTCCTGGACGGTGTCGGCACCCCAGGGCAGGACGCCTTCATCGAGCGGCAGGTGTCCGAGAGCGGCCACTACCGGCTGGTCGGCAAGATCCCGTTCCGCCTCAGCTCCGGCGGCACCGGCTCGTACCGCATCTGGATCAAGACCTCCTGAGACAGCACTCCCTGAAGTGAGAAAGGCCGTTCCCATGCGGCTCACCGTCATCGGCACCGGCTACCTCGGTGCCACCCACGCCGCCTGCATGGCGGAACTCGGGCACGAGGTGCTCGGGGTCGACGTCGATCCGGACAAGATCGCCGCGCTGCAGTCCGGGCGCGTGCCGTTCCACGAGCCGGGGCTGCCCGAGCTGATCGCACGGCACACGGCGAGCGGGCGGCTGCGTTTCACCACGTCGTACGAAGAGGCCGGCGCCTTCGGCGAGGTGCACTTCGTGTGCGTCGGAACCCCGCAGCGGGCGGACTCCGACGGCGCGGACCTGACGTACGTCGACGCGGCCTTCGCGGCGATCGCCGCGCACGCGGCCGAGGACGCGCTGCTGGTCGGCAAGTCGACCGTGCCCGTGGGGACGGCGCGGCGGCTGGCGGACACGCACGACACCGAGGTCGCCTGGAACCCGGAGTTCCTCCGGGAAGGCTTCGCCGTGGAGGACACGCTGAGGCCCGACCGACTGGTGTTCGGGGTGGCCTCCTCGCGGGCCGAAGCGGCCCTGCGCGAGGTGTACGCACCCGTCCTGGCCGCCGGGACCCCGCTCGTCACCGCGGACTTCCCGACCGCCGAGCTGGTCAAGACGGCCGCCAACGCCTTCCTCGCCACCAAGATCTCCTTCATCAACGCCATGGCAGAGGTGTGCGAGGCCGCGGGCGGTGACGTCGGGATCCTCGCCGAGGCCCTGGGACACGACGACCGGATCGGCCGGAAGTTCCTGCGTGCCGGGGTCGGTTTCGGCGGAGGCTGCCTGCCCAAGGACATCCGTGCCTTCGCTCACCGCGCCGACGAACTGGGGGCCCCGCTGAGGTTCCTCCGTGAGGTCGACGCGATCAACATGCGGCGTCGCGACCGGGTGGTCGAGCTGGCCCGCGGGCTGTGCGGGGGCGCCGTTCTGGGCGCCCGGGTCGCCGTACTGGGCGCGGCGTTCAAGCCCGACTCGGACGACATCCGCGACTCGCCCGCGCTGAACGTGGCCGCCCGCCTGAAGCTCGACGGCGCCGACGTCACGGTCTACGACCCAGAGGCGATGGACAACGCCCGCAAGACGTTCCCGCTGCTCGGGTACGCGATGTCCGCCGAGGAGGCGTTGCTCGGGGCCGATCTCGTGCTGCATCTCACCGAGTGGCCGCAGTTCCGGGAGATCGACCCGGCGCGGGCCCGGTCACTGGTTTCCCGTCCGCACATCGTGGACGGGCGGGGGGTGCTCGACGCGGACAGGTGGACCTCGGCGGGCTGGCGATTTCTGGCACTGGGCAGACCGGTGCCGGCAGGGGAGGGAATCTGAATGGGCGAGTCGTACCGGGCCGCACGGGTCACCGTGGTCATGCCCACGTACAACGAGGCGGCGAACCTGCCGCGCATGGCAGAGGCGGTTCTCGGGCTGCCGCTCGACGGTCTGCACCTGAAGATCGTCGACGACTCCAGCCCTGACGGCACCGGGCGGATCGCCGAGGAGCTGGCCGAGAAGTACAACTGGGACGGCCCCTGGCGGATGAGCGTGCTGCACCGCACCGAGAAGGACGGGCTGGGACGTGCCTACGTGGCGGGCATGAGCGCCGCGCTGGAGGAGGGCGCCGAGTACGTCGTGCAGATGGATGCCGACGGCAGCCACCCCGTGGAGGCGGTGCCGCGGATGCTCGGTACGGCCCTTGCCTCCGGCGTCGGCCTGGTGATCGGCAGCAGGTACGTCGAGGGCGGTGCGCTCGACGAGGAGTGGGGCAGGCACCGGGTGCTGCTGTCCCGCTTCGCCAACCGCTATGCCCGCGCTGTGCTCGGCACAAAGATCCGGGACATCACCGCCGGCTTCAACCTGTGGTCCGCGCAGACCCTCCGGGACGTCGGCCTGGCCACCCTGGACAGCGCCGGCTACAGCTTCCAGGTGGAGCTGAAGTACAAGGCCGTCCGCGCCGGTCACAGCGCCGTGGAGATCCCGATCCGGTTCGAGGAGCGCACGGAGGGTGTGTCCAAGATGAACCTTGCGACGCAGATCGAGTCGGCCCTGGTGCCGCTGCGACTGCGGCTGCGCAACCGGCGGAGCTGACGTCACGATGGGCGGACGGCACGCGGTTCCCTCGCGGTCGGGGAGACTTTTCCGCGAGATCGCGAAGTTCGGCCTGGTGGGGCTCTCGGGATTCGTCCTCAACTTCGCGGTCTTCAACGCAGTCAGGACCGTCGCGCAATGGCAGACGGTCAGGGCGAGCGTCGTGGCCACGGCCGTCGCCATCATGGGCAACTACCTCGGCCTGCGGTACTTCGCGTACCGGGACCGGGGCCGGGAGGACCGCAACGGCCGGAAGAAGGAGCTGGGGCTGTTCCTCTTCTTCAGCGCGATCGGCATGGTCATCGAGAACTCCGTGCTCTACCTGACCACCTACGGACTCGGCTGGGACAGCACGCTCGCCAACAACGTCTCCAAGTTCTTCGGCATCGGCATCGCGACCCTGTTCCGCTTCTGGTCGTACCGGACGCTTGTCTTCCGGACGGCCGGTGGCCGTCCGGAACCCGCCGTCGTCTCGCGCGGCGCGGCACCCGCCTTCCACGCCCCGCCGGCCGGGCCCTCCGAAACCCTTCTGTACGTCCCCGGGGAGCGGGCAACCTCATGAGCGAAGCAATCCTCCTCGTCGGCGGTAAGG
The DNA here is from genome assembly GCF_036345995.1 of Streptomyces sp. NBC_00557. Taxonomy (NCBI): domain Bacteria; kingdom Bacillati; phylum Actinomycetota; class Actinomycetes; order Kitasatosporales; family Streptomycetaceae; genus Streptomyces; species Streptomyces sp. NBC_00557. Next base: position 3,323,533 of record NZ_CP107796.1, on the reverse strand, counting down.
GCACCCGGCTGCACCCCCTGTGCACCTTCACGCCCAAGCCGCTGCTGCTGGTCGCGGGGGTGCCGCTGCTGACCCACCAGCTGGCCCGTGCCGCGGCGGCGGGGGTGACCCGGGTCGTCTTCGCCACCTCCTATCTGGCGGAGCTGTTCGAGCGGGAGTACGGCGACGGAGCCGGACTCGGCCTGGAACTGGTCTACGTCACCGAGACCGAGCCCCTGGGCACAGGCGGCGCCATCCGCAACGCCGCCCGCCACCTGACCTGCGGCTCCGACGAACCGGTGCTGGTCTTCAACGGCGACATCCTCAGTGGTCTCGACATCCGGGGCCTCAGGGACGGTCACCGCGACTCCGGTGCCGACGTCACCCTGCATCTGACCCGGGTCGCGGACCCGCGGGCCTACGGCCTGGTCCCCACCGACGAGCGCGGCAGGGTCATCGCGTTCCTCGAGAAGCCCGAGCGGCCCGAGGAGATCGTCACCGACCAGATCAACGCGGGCTGCTACGTCTTCACCCGCTCCGTCATCGACACCATCCCCGAGGGCCGGGTCGTCTCCGTCGAGCGCGAGACGTTCCCCGGTCTCCTCGACTCGGGCGCCCTTCTGCGCGGTGTCGTCGACGAGACGTACTGGCTGGACCTGGGCACGCCGGCGGCGTTCGTGACCGGGTCGGCCGACCTCGTGTCCGGCCGCGTGTCCTCGCCCGCACTCCCCGGCCCGGCCGGCCCCGCCCTCGTTCTGCCCGGGGCGCAGGTCGACCCGCTGGCGGCGCTGACGGCGGGCAGCGCGGTGTACGACGGCGCCGTGGTGGAGGCGGGAGCCGTGGTCGAGAGCAGCGTCGTTCTGCCCGGGGCGCGCATCGGCCGGGGAGCGCGCGTGCAGCGGTCCGTGGTGGGCCGTGACGCGGTGGTCGGCGAGTGGACCAGCGTCGTCGACGCGGTGATCGGCGACCACGCGCACCTGGGGCCGCACAACGAGGTCCCCGCCGGCGTCCGCGTCGACTGCGGCGTCCGCCTTCCCGAGCGGGCGGTCCGCGTCTCCGCGCCCGCCCACCTCGGCTGACGCCCGGGAGGGCGGCAGACTCACCCCCTGCGCACGCACGGCGCTACGCGGGGGGTGTCCTGGCTCACTGATTCGCGGCCGCCGACGCCTGGGCCTGCCCGCGGCGGTAGATCTGGTCGAAGGTGAACTGCTGCAGGTCGTCGCCGGTGCGGAAGACCTTCGTGTCCTTGGTGGTCACGTTCCTGCCGCTGGTGAAGCCGCTGATAGTGAAGTAGGCGTAGCGGCCGACGGCGTTGCGGGTCGAGCGGCAGGTGGCGCCGTCGCAGAAGGGCTTGACGCCCTTGCCGGGCAGCGCGGTGACGATGCTGTCGTCGTTCGTCTGGGCCTTGGCCTTCGTCGCCTGGGCCTGGGTGTCGAAGACGGCGACGCCGACGGTGACCGCGATGCCGTCCTTGCTGTAGGTGGCGCGGATCATACGGGTGCAGCCGTTCGCGGTGAGCACCTTCGGCAGGGTGCCGCCGGCGGCCGAGGCGCAGTTCGTCGTGTCGGCCGTGGCGCCCTTCTTGTAGACGGTGCCGCCCACGGTCAGCTGGGTGCCGGGGAAGAGCGTGGCGGCGCTGAGCGGGGCGGTGTCCTTCTTGGCGCTGGCGATGAAGTCGCGCGGGTCCAGCGGCGGCGGGGCGCTGGTGGGCGCGAAGGACGGGGTGGCCGAGCCGCTCGGCACGGAGGCGCTGGCGGGCAGGCCGGTGGGGCCGCCGGACGCGTCGGTGCCCTTGTTCGCGGACACGACGGCCATGGCGACGGCGGTGCCGACGGCTATCGTGGCGGCTGCGCCGGCGCCGATGAACAGCAGCCTGCGGCGCTTGTTGCGGGTCTCGGAGGCCTCGGCCAGCGCGGCCCAGTCCGGGGTCCCGTCGTCACCGCCGCTGTTCCAGGACTGCTGCTGGGAATGCGGTTTCCAGGGATCCCACTGAGACTGGGGTCCCCCCTGCCCGTAACTCATGGGGCGCATCTTAGACGGGGGGCGCGGGTGAGCACGCCGCTCGCTCGTTTTGACCCGCACCGAAGACGCCGTTATCCTGCTTGTTCGTTGTGTATTGGCTTGCTCATTCTCACGGGACGGGCCCTTACACCGGTCCACCGGGCCGATGACCAGCGACCCCACGTACGCGGTTTGCGTCGCCGCCGTGGGTCAAGGCTGTCGTGATCGTTTCGGTGACCTGTTCAGGACCATTCACTCGAAGCGAAGGCTACGAACCGTGCGTACGTACAGCCCCAAGCCCGGCGATGTGACGCGCCAGTGGCACGTCATCGACGCTCAGGACGTTGTCCTGGGCCGTCTCGCCACCACTGCAGCGACCCTCCTCCGGGGCAAGCACAAGCCGATCTACGCGCCGCACGTCGACGCTGGTGACTTCGTCATCATCATCAACGCCGACAAGGTGCACCTCTCCGGCAACAAGCGGACCCAGAAGATGGCGTACCGCCACTCCGGCTACCCGGGTGGTCTGCGCTCCGTCCGCTACGACGAGCTGCTGGAGAAGAACCCGGAGAAGGCCATCGAGAAGGCCGTCAAGGGCATGCTCCCCAAGAACTCCCTGGGCCGTCAGATGCTCTCGAAGCTGAAGGTCTACAAGGGTGACCAGCACCCGCACGCCGCGCAGCAGCCGGTGCCGTTCGAGATCACCCAGGTCGCGCAGTAAGTCCGGCCACCCCCTAAGACTGAAGAGAATCTGAGGAGAATCGTGGCCGAGACCACTGCCGAGCAGCCGCTCGAAGAGCTTGACATCGACAGCTACACCACCGAGTCCGAGGTCCCCGTCGAGGGCGAGTACACCTCGGAGTCCCTGGCCTCCCGCTTCGGCGAGCCCCAGCCGGCCGCCGGCCTGGGCCGCCGCAAGAACGCCATCGCCCGCGTCCGGATCGTCCCGGGCACCGGCAAGTGGAAGATCAACGGTCGCACCCTCGAGGACTACTTCCCGAACAAGGTGCACCAGCAGGAAGTCAACGAGCCCTTCAAGGTGCTCGAGCTCGAGGGCCGTTACGACGTCATCGCCCGCATCGCGGGTGGCGGTGTCTCCGGTCAGGCCGGCGCCCTGCGCCTCGGTGTCGCCCGCGCCCTGAACGAGGCCGACGTCGACAACAACCGTGGCCCGCTGAAGAAGGCCGGCTTCCTGCGCCGCGACGACCGCGCGGTCGAGCGGAAGAAGGCCGGTCTGAAGAAGGCCCGCAAGGCCCCGCAGTACAGCAAGCGCTAATCAGCAGCTGCCTGCTGGGCCTGCCCGGCCTCGCGTCTGCGGCATGATCCGTTGGGCAGGCCCCAGTACTCCGAACGCCCCGGCGGCACGCCACTGTGCCGTCGGGGCGTTCGTTTATCCCAGCTCGAGGGCGTATAACGACACAAGACGCTCAGGCGCTGAACAGCTTGTGCGATCGGATGGAGGACAAGTGGGACGACTCTTCGGCACGGACGGCGTGCGCGGTGTCGCCAACGCGGACCTGACCGCCGAGATGGCGCTCGGGCTGTCCGTGGCGGCGGCGCACGTGCTGGCCGAGGCGGGAACCTTCGAGGGCCACAAGCCGACGGCGGTGGTCGGTCGGGACCCGCGGGCGTCCGGGGAGTTCCTGGAGGCGGCCGTCGTCGCCGGTCTGGCCAGTGCCGGTGTCGACGTCCTGCGCGTCGGTGTGCTGCCGACGCCGGCGGTGGCCCATCTGACCGGGGCGCTCGGCGCCGACCTGGGCGTCATGCTCTCCGCCAGCCACAACGCCATGCCGGACAACGGCATCAAGTTCTTCGCCCGCGGCGGCCACAAACTCGCCGACGAGCTGGAGGACCGGATCGAGGCGGTGTACGACTCGCACCGGCACGGCGAGCCCTGGGAGCGCCCGACGGGCGCCGGGGTCGGCCGGGTCCGCGCCTACGACGAGGGTTTCGAGCAGTACGTCAGCCATCTGCTCTCGGTGCTGCCCAACCGGCTCGACGGCCTGAAGGTCGTCCTGGACGAAGCGCACGGCGCGGCCTCGGGGGTCTCGCCGGAGGCGTTCGCCCGGGCCGGCGCGCAGGTCGTCACCATCGGCGCCGAGCCGGACGGCCTCAACATCAACGACGGCTGCGGCTCGACCCATCTGGAGAAGCTCAAGGCCGCGGTCGTCGAGCACGGCGCGGACTTCGGCATCGCGCACGACGGCGACGCCGACCGGTGCCTGGCCGTGGACCACACCGGCGAGGAGGTCGACGGCGACCAGATCCTCTCCGTCCTCGCGCTGGCCATGCGGGAACGCTCCGCGCTGCGCGCCGACACCGTCGTCGCCACCGTGATGTCCAACCTCGGCTTCAAGCTGGCGATGGAGAAGGCCGGGATCCGGCTGGTCCAGACGGCCGTCGGCGACCGGTACGTGCTGGAGGAGATGAAGGAGCACGGCTTCGCCCTGGGCGGCGAGCAGTCCGGGCACGTCATCGTCCTCGACCACGCGACCACCGGTGACGGCACGCTGACCGGGCTGCTGCTGGCGGCGCGGGTCGCCGAGACCGGCCGTACGCTGCGGGAGCTGGCGTCCGTGATGGAGCGGCTGCCGCAGGTGCTGATCAATGTGCCGGACGTGGACAAGTCGCGGGTGAAGACGTCGGCGGAGCTGGCCGCGGCGGTCACCGAGGCGGAGCGGGAGCTGGGCGACACCGGCCGGGTGCTGCTGCGCCCGTCGGGCACCGAGCCGCTGGTCCGGGTCATGGTCGAGGCCGCCGACATCGAGCAGGCCCGCTCCGTGGCCGGCCGCCTGGCCGACGCGGTGAAGTCGGCCCTGGGCTAGGGGTTTCCAAGCGAAACTCCCTACCCCGTCCGTGCCGTGCGTTCGCGTTGCCTCGCCCAGAGCCGTTTCTGGGCGAGCAGGGTGAGCGTGCCGGCCAGGACGATGCCCAGCAGGTTGAGCAGGAGCTGGTCGGCCGAGCCGACGGTCTGGGCGGTGTCGCCGTAGGCGAGGGCGACGGCCGCGTTGGCGGCGGCCGGGACCGTGGTGACGGAGATGGCCACGCCCACCAGCGCGCCCGACTTGGCGGAGGTCAGGGAGAGGGTGCCGGCGATGCCGGCGAGGACGGCCACGATGAAGGAGAAGGCGTCCGGGGCGTACACGAACGCCGTGTCGGGGCGCTCGCCGTTCAGCTGCCACCGGTGGAACAGGCCGAGGGCGTCCATGAGGACGGTGAAGCCGGCCGTCACCGCCATCGCGGCCGCGAAGCCCGCCAGCAGGGCGGTCAGCGAGCGCAGCGCGAGCCGGGGACGGCGCTGCACCAGGGCCGTGGACAGGCCGGCCAGCGGGCCGAACTCGGGGCCGACCGCCATCGCGCCGACGATCAGCACGGCGTTGTCGAGGACCACACCGCAGGCCGCGATCATCGTGGCGAGCGTGATGAAGGCCAGGTAGGTCACCGACAGCGTCGACTCCTCGTGGGTGGCGTCGGCCAGGCCCTCCCACAGCACCGCGTCCGCGCCCTCGCCCGGGGCCTCCTCCTCGGCCTTGTCGGCGCGGCGGGAGAGGGAGAGGTCGATGGTCTCCACCGCGATGGAGCCGGTCTCCTCGAGTCCGAGGCGGCGCAGCGAGGTGAGGAGTCCGTCGCCCGCCTCCCGGGCCACGTCGCACATCACGACGTCTCCGGCCGGGTCGCGGGCGGCGCCCGGCAGTACGACGAGATGGGTGGCGCCGACCGTCGTCTCGACCAGCCGCACCACCTCGTCGGTCCTGCCGGGCGGGGTGATCAGGCGCAGATGCAGCATGGCGCCCATCCAACCGGACGGGTCACAGCTTGCGCAGCCTCAGCCGCTGCACCTTGTGGTCCGGGCCCTTGCGCAGCACCAGGGTGGCGCGGCCGCGGGTGGGGGCGATGTTCTCCACCAGGTTGGGCTTGTTGATGGTCCGCCAGAGCGTGCGGGCGTAGTCGAGGGCCTCCTCCTCCGACACCTGGGTGTACTTGCGGAAGTACGAGTCGGGGTTCTGGAAGGCCGTCTGGCGCAGTTTCTTGAAGCGGCTGAGGTACCAGTGCTCGATGTCCTCGGCGCTCGCGTCGACGTACACGCTGAAGTCGAAGTAGTCGGCGAGGCCGACCCGGGTGCGGCCGTCCTTGCCGGGCAGGGCGGGCTGGAGGACGTTCAGGCCCTCGACGATCAGGATGTCGGGGCGGCGCACGGTGAGCTTCTCGCCGGGGACGATGTCGTAGATGAGGTGGGAGTAGACGGGCGCGGTGACCTCGTCCTTGCCCGCCTTGATGTCGGCGACGAAACGGGTGAGGGCGCGGCGGTCGTAGGACTCGGGGAAACCCTTGCGCGACATCAGGCCGCGGGCCTCCAGCTCCCGGGTGGGCAGCAGGAAGCCGTCGGTGGTGACGAGTTCCACGCGCGGGTGTTCCGGCCAGCGGGAGAGCAGGGCCTGCAGCAGCCGGGCCACGGTGGACTTGCCGACGGCCACCGAGCCGGCGACGCCTATGACGAACGGGGTGCCGGACTGGGAGCCCTTCTCCCCGAGGAACGTGTTCAGGGCCCCTCTGAGCCCGTCCGTGGCGCCGACGTAGAGGTTGAGGAGCCGGGAGAGCGGGAGGTAGACGTCCCGCACCTCGTCCAGGTCGATCACGTCGCCCAGGCCGCGCAGCTTCTCCACCTCCTCGGCGGTGAGCGGCAGCGGCGTCTTGTCGCGCAGCGCGCTCCACTCGGCGCGGGTGAGGTCGACGTAGGGAGTCGCCTCCGGCCTGTGCCGGTGGGCGCTCCGGGGCATCGAGGAGACCGGTGAGATCACATCTCATTGTTAACGGAGTTTGAACGGCACGGCGGGTGGGCTCCGTCACCCCCGACGAGACAGGGCGGGCGGTACGGAGCGTGACGTCGGGCGAGGCCGGCCCCGTGCGGAGCGTGCCGTCCGGGGGTGGCCGGCCGGTGCCGGTGGCCGTTCGGGCACGGGGTGGGCTTCGTACGACGGTGGGAATTTCCGATTTCGGGCAGACGGCGGCCAGTTCGGGCCGTCCTCGCGCCGTAGGCTGCCGCCCATGTGCGGAATCGTTGGATACGTAGGGTCACAGTCGGCGCTCGAGGTCGTGATGGCCGGGCTGAAGCGGCTGGAGTACCGGGGTTATGACTCGGCGGGCGTCGCCGTACTGGCGGACGGCGGGCTGGCCGCGGCGAAGAAGGCCGGGAAACTGGTCAACCTGGACAAGGAACTGGTCGAACGGCCGCTGCCGGCCGGCTCGACGGGCATCGGCCACACCCGCTGGGCCACGCACGGCGCGCCGACCGACGCCAATGCCCATCCGCATCTCGACAACGCGGGCCGGGTCGCCGTCGTCCACAACGGCATCATCGAGAACTTCGCGGTGCTGCGGGCCGAACTCGCCGAGCGCGGCCACGAACTGGCGTCCGAGACGGACACCGAGGTCGTCGCGCATCTGCTGGCCGAGGAGTTCTCCTCCTGCGCGGACCTCGCGGAGGCCATGCGGCTGGTGTGCCGGCGGCTGGAGGGCGCGTTCACGCTGGTCGCGGTGCACGCCGACGAGCCGGACGTGGTCGTCGGAGCGCGCCGGAACTCGCCGCTGGTGGTCGGCGTCGGCGAGGGCGAGGCGTTCCTGGCCTCGGACGTCGCCGCGTTCATCGCCCACACGCGCTCCGCGATCGAGCTGGGCCAGGACCAGGTGGTGGAACTGCGCCGCGACGGCGTGACGGTGACCGGCTTCGACGGGCAGCCGGCCGAGGTCCGCTCCTACAACGTCGACTGGGACGCGGCCGCCGCCGAGAAGGGCGGCTACGACTACTTCATGCTCAAGGAGATCGCCGAGCAGCCCCGGGCGGTCGCCGACACCCTGCTGGGCCGTATCGACCCGTCGGGCTCGCTGACCCTGGACGAGGTCCGCATCTCGCCCTCGGAGCTGCGGGAGATCGACAAGGTCGTCATCGTCGCGTGCGGTACGGCCTTCCACGCCGGCCTGATCGCCAAGTACGCCATCGAGCACTGGACGCGCATCCCGTGCGAGGTGGAGCTGGCCAGCGAGTTCCGGTACCGGGACCCGATCCTGGACGGCCGCTCCCTGGTCATCGCCATCTCCCAGTCCGGCGAGACCATGGACACCCTGATGGCGCTCCGGCACGCCCGCGAGCAGGGCTCCAAGGTGCTGGCGATCTGCAACACCAACGGCTCCACGATCCCGCGCGAGTCGGACGCGGTGCTCTACACGCACGCCGGCCCGGAGGTCGCCGTCGCCTCGACCAAGGCGTTCCTGACCCAGCTGGTCGCCTGCTACCTGGTGGCGCTGTACCTGGGCCAGGTGCGCGGCACCAAGTGGGGCGACGAGATCCAGGCCGTGATCAGGGACCTGTCCCGGATCTCGGTCGAGGTGGAGCGGGTCCTGGAGACCATGGAGCCGGTGCGGGCGCTGGCCCGGACGCTGGCGTCGAAGAACACCGTGCTGTTCCTGGGCCGGCACGTGGGCTATCCGGTGGCGCTGGAAGGCGCGCTCAAGCTCAAGGAACTCGCCTACATGCACGCCGAGGGCTTCGCGGCGGGCGAGCTGAAGCACGGCCCGATCGCGCTGATCGAGGAGGACCTGCCGGTGGTGGTCGTGGTGCCGTCCCCGCGCGGCCGCTCGGTGCTGCACGACAAGATCGTCTCCAACATCCAGGAGATCCGCGCCCGCGGGGCGCGCACGATCGTGATCGCGGAGGAGGGCGACGACGCGGTGGTCCCCTACGCCGACCACCTGATCCGCATCCCGGCCACGCCGACGCTGCTGCAGCCGCTGGTGGCGACGGTGCCGCTGCAGGTCTTCGCGTGCGAGCTGGCCACTGCCAGGGGGAACGAGGTGGACCAGCCGCGGAACCTGGCGAAGTCGGTGACGGTGGAGTAGGCGGGGCGCCTTCAGTGCACCGAGAAGCCGCCGTCCACGAAGAGGGACTGGCCCGTGACGTAGGCGGAGGCGCGGCTCGCGAGGAAGACGGCCGCGCCCTCGAAGTCCTCGGCGAGGCCGTTGCGGCCGGTCATCGTGCGGGCGGCGAGGGCGGCCACCTTCCCGGGATCGGACGACAGCCGGGCGTTGAGCGGCGTCATCACGAAGCCCGGCACGAGGGTGTTGACGGTGACGCCGTACGGCGACCAGGCCTCGGCCTGGGAGCGGGCCAGCGACTCCAGCGCGCCCTTGGAGACGCCGTACGCACCGCTCTGCACGAAGGCGCGGTGGGCCTGCTGGGAGGAGATGTGGATGATCCGGCCGAAGCCGCGCCCGGCCATGCCGGGCCCGAACCGCTGCCCCAGCAGGAAGGGCGCCCGGAGGTTCACGGCCATGGTGGCGTCCCAGACGTCCTCGCCCAGCTCGCTCATCGGCGGACGCAGGTTGATCCCGGCGGAGTTGACGAGGATGTCGGGCTCGCCGAAGACACCGGCCGCCTCCTCGGCCGCCGCGTGCACGCTGTCGCGGGTGCCCAGGTCGGCCGCGACCCAGCCGGCCCGGCAGCCGTCGGCCGCCAACTCCTCGGCGGTCCGCTCCAGTTGTTCCTTGGTGCGGGCCACGACCACCACACTCGCGCCCGCCCGGGCGAGCGCCCCGGCGATGGCCCGGCCGATGCCGGAGGTGCCCCCGGTGACCACGGCGACACGGCCGTCGAGCGAGAACAGGTCGGAGAGGTAGGCCTGGGACGTCATGCGCGGAGCGTAGACGGCGTCCGCGCGGCCCGGCGGGGTATTCCAGCAGGCGGGACGCGGTCCTGACCGTAGGCTGCGGGTCATGAGCATCATCGGAGTGGGGATCGACGTCGCCGAGATCGACCGGTTCCGCGCGTCGCTGGAGCGGACCCCGGGGCTGGCCGAAAGGCTCTTCCTGGAGCGGGAGTTGCTGCTGCCCGGCGGTGGGCGGCGCGGGATCGCCTCGCTCGCGGCGCGGTTCGCCGCCAAGGAGGCGCTGGCGAAGGCGCTCGGCGCACCGCCCGGCCTGCACTGGACCGACGTCGAGGTGTACGTCGAGGACAGCGGGCAGCCCCGGCTGCGGGTGACCGGCACCGTGGCCGCCCGCGCCGCCGAGCTGGGCGTGCGGTCCTGGCATGTGTCCCTCAGCCATGACGCGGGCGTCGCCTCGGCCGTGGTGGTCGCCGAGGGCTGAATGGCCCCGGGTGTGGGAGAGGGCGGTTCCGGGGCAGACTCGGTGCCATGCGGAGTGCGTACGGCGTGGAGACGGTGCGGGCGGCCGAACGGGCCCTGATGGCGCGGCTGCCGGAGGGCGCGCTGATGCAGCGGGCGGCGGCCGGGCTGGCCGCGGCGTGCGCCGGGCTGCTCGGGCGGGTGTACGGCAGCCGGGTGGTGCTGCTGGTCGGCAGCGGCGACAACGGCGGCGACGCGCTGTACGCGGGGGCGCGGCTGGCCCGGCGCGGGGCGGGGGTCACGGCGGTGCTCCTCGTGCCCGAGCGGGCGCACGCCGGGGGACTCGCGGCGCTGCGCGCGGCCGGGGGATCGGCCGCCGGGACGGCCGGCGCCGAGGAGCTGATCGAGCGGGCCGATCTCGTGGTGGACGGGATCGTGGGGATCGGCGGCAAGGGCGGGCTGCGGCCCGACGCCGAGGCCCTCGCGGGGGTCGTCGAGCGGTCCCGGGCCGCCGTGGTGGCCGTGGACCTGCCCAGCGGGGTGGACGCCGACACCGGCGAGGTGCGCGGGGCCGCGCTGCGGGCCGACCTCACCGTCACCTTCGGCACCCACAAGCCGGGGCTGCTGATCGATCCGGGGCGGGAGTACGCCGGGGTGGTGCGGCTCGTCGGCATCGGTCTCGAGCTGCCCGCCGAGCCCGAGCTTCAGGCCCTGCAACACGCCGATGTGGCGCGGCTGTTGCCGGCGCCGGCCGCGGAGAGCGACAAGTACCGGCGCGGGGTCGTCGGGATCGCCGCCGGGTCCGCGCGCTATCCGGGCGCCGCCGTGCTCGCCGTCTCCGGGGCGCTGCGCGGCGGTGCGGGGGCCGTGCGGTACGTCGGGCCCGCCGGGGACGCGGTGATCGCCCGCTTCCCCGAGACGCTGGTGTCCGACCGGGGCCCGGCCAAGGCGGGGCGCGTCCAGGCCTGGGTGGTCGGACCGGGGGCCGGGGACGACGCGGCGACCGTGGCCGAGGTGCTCGCGGCGGACGTGCCCGTGCTGCTCGACGCGGATGGGCTGCGGCTGGCCGAGCGGGACACGGTGCGCGGCCGTACGGCGCCCACGCTCATGACCCCGCACGCCGGGGAGGCGGCCGCGCTGCTGGGCGTGCGCCGCGAGGAGGTCGAGGAGGCCCGGCTGGTCGCGGTGCGGGAGCTGGCGGCGGCGTACCGGGCGACGGTGCTGCTGAAGGGCTCCACCACGCTCGTCGCCGACGCCTGGGGCGGCCCCGTACGGGTGAACCCCACCGGGACGCCCTGGCTGGCCACGGCCGGCAGCGGTGACGTGCTGTCAGGACTCGGCGGCTCCCTGCTGGCGGCGGGCCTGCCGGCGCTGGACGCGGGCAGCACGGCGGCGTACCTCCACGGCCTGGCCGGCCGGTTCGCCTCGGACGGCGCGCCGGTGGGGGCGCACGACGTGGCGGACCGCATCCCGCAGGCGTGGCGGGACGTACGGCACTGACCCGGGCCGAACGGGGCAACAGCGCCGGAAGAGGGCACAGCGGTGTCCCCCCTGGGCGCCGTCTCCGCGCCCGTGAGGGCCGGCACGGCGTCGCACGGCCGGTGTCCGGGTCTGCGGCCGGAGCCCGCACGGCCCTGATGAGACACTGGGGCGCGATGAGTGAGACTGCGACTGTGCCGACCGCCCCGTTGCGTGCCCGCGCCGAGATCGACCTGGGCGCGCTGCGGGCCAATGTGCGCGCCCTGCGCGCCCGGACGCCCGGTGCGGCCCTGATGGCCGTCGTCAAGTCCGACGGCTACGGCCACGGCGCCGTGCCGTGCGCCCGCGCGGCCCTCGAGGCGGGCGCGACCTGGCTCGGCACGGCCACGCCCGAGGAGGCCCTCGCACTGCGCGCGGCAGGGCTGCAGGGCCGCATCCTGTGCTGGCTGTGGGTGCCGGGCGGCCCCTGGCGGCAGGCGATCGAGGCCGGCGTCGACGTGTCGGTCAGCGGGATGTGGGCGCTGCGGGAGGCCGTCGAGGCGGCCCGCGCGGCCGGTCGTACCGCGCGTGTGCAGCTCAAGGCCGACACCGGGCTGGGCCGCAACGGCTGCCAGCCGGGGGCGGACTGGGAGGAGCTGGTCGCCGAGTCCCTGCGCGCCGAGGCCGAGGGGCTGGTGAAGGTCACCGGGCTGTGGTCGCACTTCGCCTGCGCCGACGAGCCGGGGCATCCCTCCGTCGCCGCCCAGCTCGACGTCTTCCGCCGGATGCTGGCGTACGCCGAGGAGCAGGGCGTGCGCCCCGAGGTGCGGCACATCGCCAACTCGCCGGCCGCGCTCACCCTGCCCGAGAGCCACTTCGACCTGGTGCGCACCGGCATCGCGACGTACGGCATCTCGCCCAGCCCTCAGCTGGGCACTCCGGCCGACTTCGGACTGCGCCCGGTGATGACGCTGTCCGCCTCGCTGGCCCTGGTCAAGCACGTCCCCGGCGGACACGGCATCAGCTACGGCCACCACTACGTCACGCCCGGCGAGACCACCCTCGGCCTGGTCCCCGTCGGCTACGCGGACGGCATCCCCCGGCACGCCTCCGGCACCGGCCCGGTGCTGGTCGCCGGCAAGTGGCGCACGGTCGCCGGGCGGGTGGCCATGGACCAGTTCGTGGTGGACCTCGGCGGCGACGAGCCCCCGGTGGGCAGCGAGGCCGTGCTGTTCGGGCCCGGCGACCGCGGTGAACCCACCGCCGAGGACTGGGCGCAGGCCTGCGGCACGATCGCCTACGAAATCGTCACACGGATCGGCACGCGGGTTCCCCGCGTCTATGTGAACGGGCAAGAACTCGGGTAACCGAGTACTCGGGCAACCGTTCGCCGAGCGCGAGTCGTATCACGTGTAACACCGGTCATACCTGTTGCGGCGGCGTCAGCGGCACCATCGGTCGCACCGATGACCGAACTGGAGTACGTCGAAGAGGAGCGGTACGTGAGCGAGAGCAGCGCCGAGGCCGTGGCCGAAGTCGTCGCCTCGGCGGCCGCCGCCTCCGCCGCGGGGGCGGCCGGGAGCTGGCGCAGGGCGACCGGTCTCGCCGGCACCGCGATAGGCGTGCTCGCCGCGGGCGCCGCGGCCGGTGTCGCCCTGGAGCGGATGACGGTGGGCCGCGGCATGCGCAGGAAGGCCCGGCTGGCGCTGGACTCCGCGGGTCCCTACGGCACCCTGCGCGGCACCCCCGGCCATGCGACCGCCGACGACGGCACCGAGCTGTACTACGAGGTCGACGACGCCGGTCCCGATCAGGGGCCGAACGTCTCCCCCCGCCGGCGCCGCCTCTTCGGCCGCAAGGCCCCGGCGCCCGTGACCGTCGTCTTCTGCCACGGCTACTGCCTCAGCCAGGACTCCTGGCACTTCCAGCGCGCGGCCCTGCGCGGCGTCGTCCGCACGGTGCACTGGGACCAGCGCAGCCACGGCCGCTCCGGGCGGGGCGTGGCGCAGATCCGGGACCGGGTGCCGGTCAGCATCGACCAGCTCGGCCGCGATCTGAAGGCCGTCCTCGACGCCGCCGTGCCCGAGGGGCCGATCGTGCTGGTCGGCCACTCGATGGGCGGCATGACCATCATGGCGCTGGCCGACCAGTACCCCGAGCTGATCCGGGACCGGGTCGTCGCCACGGCCTTCGTCGGCACCTCCTCCGGGCGGCTCGGCGAGGTCAACTTCGGGCTGCCGCTGGCCGGAGTCAACGCGGTGCGCCGGATCCTGCCCGGGGTGCTGAAGGCGCTCGGGCAGCAGGCGGAGCTGGTGGAGAAGGGGCGCCGGGCCACCGCCGACCTGTTCGCCGGGGTCATCAAGCGCTACTCCTTCGCCGGGCGGGACGTCGACCCGGCCGTCGAGCGGTTCGCGGAGCGGATGATCGAGTCCACGCCGATCGACGTGGTCGCCGAGTTCTACCCGGCCTTCACCGACCACGACAAGACCGAGGCGCTCGCCTGCTTCCGGGACATACCGGTGCTGGTGCTGGCCGGCGTGCAGGACCTGGTCACGCCCAGCGAACACAGCGAGGCGATAGCCGACCTGCTCCCGGACGCGGAGCTGGTCCTCGTCCCGGACGCCGGGCACCTGGTGATGCTGGAGCACCCGGAAGTGGTCACCGACCGCCTCGCCGACCTGCTCACCCGCGCGGGTGCGGTGCCCGCAGGGGCTACGGTTGTGGGCTATGGAAGCACCAGCAGCACCGCAGAACCCCGCTGAGACCCGGCTGACGATCACTTCGCCCGAGCAGATGCGGGAGCTGGGCCGCAGGCTGGCCAAGCTGCTGCGCGCGGGCGACCTGGTGATGCTCAGCGGTGAGCTCGGCGCGGGCAAGACCACGCTGACCCGCGGGCTCGGCGAGGGGCTCGGCGTGCGCGGCGCGGTCACCTCGCCGACCTTCGTGATCGCCCGGGTGCACCCCTCCCTCGGCGACGGGCCGCCCCTGGTCCACGTGGACGCCTACCGGCTCGGCGGCGGCCTGGAGGAGATGGAGGACCTGGACCTCGACGTCAGCCTGCCCGACTCGGTGATCGTGGTGGAGTGGGGCGAGGGCAAGGTCGAGGAGCTGACCGAGGACCGGCTCCAGGTCGTCATCCACCGCGCGGTCGGAGCCACTGCGGACGAGGTACGGCACGTCACCCTCACGGGTGTGGGGGAGCGCTGGGCGGACGCGGGCCTGGAGGCGCTCACGGCCTGAGCGCCGGGATTCCGACAAGGCGTCGGCAAGGTGTTGCGCGGCACGCGGCGGGCGTGGTCACATGGTGGCGGCCAGTGGTGAGGTGTACCTGATCGCGCCCGGCTCCGCACCTCAGGAGGCGTCCATGCCCGAGCCCCGTACCCCTGAGGTGTCGATGCGCGACCTGCTGGCGGCGTGCGCGGCGGCGGACGCGGTGTCCCGGCCGCCGCGGCATCCGGACGAGGCGCGCACCGACGACGCGTCCCCGGCCGACGCGACGAACCCGCGACCGGACGACGACCCCGCACCGCACCCCCGTGCCGCCTAGGCCCTGTCGTCAAACTCCCTCCCCCAGCCTTCGGCCGGGGGACCCCGCAGGCCCGCGACGCCATGCACGCACTCTCGCCGTACCGGGCCTAGCGGATCACCACCACTCTCATCCCGGCCGTCGCGAAGGCCCACATCGCGTCCCCGTCCGCCCGCGTCTCCCGGATGCCCCCGGTCCGCACGGCGGAGCCGGCCGCCCTGCGCGAAGCGGTCGCCGCGCTGAACCCGATCACCACTCCGCCCACGCTGGTGAACCGCACGACATGCTCGACCGGCACCCCGTCCGTGCCGATGACCGCGCTGGAGCGGGACGTGACCCAGTACACGCCCGGCGGCGGATCGACCGTGCCGGGGGTGACCCGGAAGCTGCGCTGCACCAGATCCCCGCGCCGGACCAGCCAGACCCGGTCGTCGTCCAGCGAGTACACCACCCGGTCACCCGTACCGGTCCCGCCCGGCGCCGCACCAGGGCCGTGCCGCTCCCGGGCGGCGGCGCTCGCCGAGGCGGACGCGCCGGGTCCGGGCCTGCCCAGGCCCGGCGGCACATGCGTCTGGGCCTGGTAGGCGAGGAAACCGACCGCTCCCAGGGCCGCAGCGGTGAGGGCGGCCACGATCCCGGAGCTGGTCCCTGCCACGTGCGCCCACCTCTGCCCTGCGCTCTGCGCGTGCGATATGTCGTACTTCGTGCCGACCGTAGCAGTCGGTGACCGAACGACCGGGACGGCGATGCCCGGGGCGCGAGCGCCGTAGGCTGTTCGCGTGCTCTTGCTCGCTCTGGATACCGCAACACCCGCCGTCACCGTCGCGCTGCACGACGGCACGGACGTCGTCGCCTCGTCGAGCCAGGTGGACGCGCGCCGGCACGGAGAGCTGCTGCTGCCGGCCGTGGACCGCGTGCTCGCCGAGGCCGGGCTCCGGCTGGACGCCGTCACCGGCATCGTCGTCGGCATCGGCCCCGGCCCCTACACCGGGCTGCGCGTCGGCCTGATGACCGCCGACACCTTCGGCCTGGCGCTCGGCGTGCCCGTGCACGGCCTGTGCACGCTGGACGGCCTGGCCTACGCCGCCGACATCGAGAAGGGCCCCTTCGTGGTGGCCACCGACGCCCGGCGCAAGGAGGTCTACTGGGCGACGTACGCCGACTCCCGGACCCGGCTGACCGGCCCGGCCGTGGACCGGCCCGCGGACATCGCCGAGCGGGTCGCGGGCCTGCCCGCGGTCGGCGCGGGCGCGCTGCTCTACCCGGACACGTTCCCGAGCGCGCACGAGCCCGAGCACGTCTCCGCCGCCGCCCTCGCCTCGCTCGCCGCCGAGAGGCTGGCCGCCGGCGAGGAGCTGCCCGCACCCCGGCCGCTGTACCTGCGCCGGCCGGACGCCCAGGTCCCCAAGAACTACAAGGTGGTCACCCCGAAGTGACCGTACGACTGCGCGAGATGCGCTGGTGGGACATCGACCCGGTCCTCGAGCTGGAGAAGGACCTGTTCCCCGAGGACGCCTGGTCCCGGGGCATGTTCTGGTCCGAGCTGGCCCACGCCCGGGGCGCCGAGGCGACCCGGCGCTATGTCGTGGCCGAGACCGGCGGCCGGATCGTCGGCTACGCCGGGCTGGTCGCCGCCGGCGAGCAGGGCGACGTCCAGACCATCGCCGTGGCCCGCGACCACCAGGGCACCGGACTCGGCGCCCGGCTGCTGGCCGAGCTGCTGCGCGCGGCGACCGCGTTCGAGTGCCACGAGGTGATGCTCGAGTGCCGGGTGGACAACGTCCGCGCCCAGAAGCTGTACGAGCGCTTCGGCTTCGAACCGATCGGCTTCCGGCGCGGCTACTACCAGCCGGGCAATGTGGACGCCCTGGTCATGCGCCTGACCGACCCCGCCTCATCTGTACAAGGAACCGAGATCAATGGCTGACGAACCGCTCGTCCTCGGCATCGAGACCTCCTGCGACGAGACCGGCGTCGGCATCGTCCGCGGCACCACCCTGCTGGCGGACGCCGTCGCCTCCAGCGTCGACGAGCACGCCCGCTTCGGCGGTGTCGTCCCGGAGGTGGCCTCCCGCGCGCACCTGGAGGCGATGGTCCCCACCATCGACCGCGCGCTGCAGGAGGCCGGCGTCTCGGCGAGGGACCTCGACGGCATCGCGGTCACCGCGGGCCCCGGCCTCGCGGGCGCCCTGCTCGTCGGCGTCTCGGCGGCCAAGGCGTACGCCTACGCCCTGGGCAAGCCCCTGTACGGCGTCAACCACCTGGCCTCGCACATCTGCGTCGACCAGCTGGAGCACGGCCCGCTGCCGGAGCCGACGATGGCCCTGCTGGTCTCCGGCGGCCACTCCTCCCTGCTGCTGTCCGAGGACATCACCTCCGACGTACGGCCGATGGGCTCGACCATCGACGACGCGGCCGGCGAGGCCTTCGACAAGATCGCCCGCGTGCTGAACCTGGGCTTTCCGGGCGGGCCGGTCATCGACCGGTACGCGCGCGAGGGCGACCCGGAGGCGATCGCCTTCCCGCGCGGCCTGACCGGCCCCCGCGACCCCGCCTACGACTTCTCCTTCTCCGGTCTGAAGACGGCCGTGGCCCGCTGGATCGAGGCCAGGCGCGCGGCCGGCGAGGAGGTGCCGGTCCGGGACGTGGCCGCCTCCTTCCAGGAGGCCGTGGTCGACGTGCTGACCCGCAAGGCGGTGCGCGCCTGCAAGGACGAGGGCGTGGAGCACCTGATGATCGGCGGCGGCGTCGCCGCCAACTCCCGGCTGCGCGCGCTCGCCGAGGAGCGCTGCGAGAAGGCCGGCATCCGGCTGCGCGTCCCGCGCCCCAAGCTGTGCACGGACAACGGCGCGATGGTGGCCGCGCTCGGCGCCGAGATGGTCGCCCGGAACCGGGCCGCCTCCGGCTGGGACCTGTCGGCCGACTCCTCCCTGCCGGTCACCGACCCGCACGTGCCCGCCGACCACGACCATCTGCACGAAGCCGGCAAGGAGAACCTGTACTCGTGACCGTCGCGCTGATGTGGGAGGCCCGGGCCGCCGAGGGCCGGGGCGCCGAACTGCTCGCCTGGGTGCGCGAACAGCCCCTGAACCCCGAGCCGTTGCGCCGCGAGACCTTCCGCGCCCCGCAGGACCGGGTGCTGGTCATCACGTGGTGGGACGCGCCGTACGACGCCGGGATCCCCGAACTGCCCGAACCCGCCCCGGACTTGGTGACCCGGCCGGTGCACAGGTGGCGGTTCGAGGCGGTGGCCGACGGCGAGGGCTGACGTCCGAGGTTGAGGTCTGCGGCCCGACTGGGCTATGATCATCACACAGCGAACGGCCGGAACCCGGACCTCGGGAAACGGAATCGGACGCAGTGCGTTGGTGGTCCAAGGAAAGACGCCCCGCTTCCTGCGGGGAGATGCAGGTGCAAGGCCTGCCCGGCGCTCCACACGAAAACCCCGTCCCGGGATCTTCCGGGGCGGGGTTTTCGCGTCACCGTCGTCACGTCACGGCCGTGATGTCACCGGCGTCATGTCGCTGTCGTCGCGTCACCGGCGCGCCTCCTCCTGCGCCCGGACCGCCCCCGCCTCGGGCCCGGCGAACTCCGGGGCGGTCGCCCGCCGTTCCTTCAGGTGCGCGTACCCCATCAGGCCGAACAGCACCGTGAGCAGCACCGCCGAGGAACCGGCCGTACCCAGATCCAGGCCGCCCTTGGCGGCCGGCTTGGTCAGCAGGTCGCCTGCCGTGGCGCCGAACGGGCGGGTCAGCACGAACGCGATCCAGAACAGCAGGACGTTCGGCACCGCCGGCACCTTCATCAGGGCGACCAGGACGAGCAGGACGCCGGTCACCAGCGACGCGCCGCCCAGGTAGCCGAGGCCCGAGCTGTCGGACAGGAAGTCGCCCATCGAGGTGCCGAGGGTGTTGGAGACCAGGATCGCCGACCAGAACAGGGCCTCGCCCCGGAAGGTGACGATCTCGGTGATCTGGAAGGTCATCCCGCTCAGCTTCCAGCCGAGGAAGATCAGCAGCAGGATCGAGACCAGGATCGCGGCGCCCTCCGGATAGCCGAGGCCCAGCCCCTGCGGGCCCCAGCCCAGCCTCGTCGCGCCGTTCGAAAGGTACTCGGCGCCGGCGTCCCGGTTCATGAAGTCGGACATGGTGGTGCCGGCCATCGAGGTCGACAGGATCACGGTCCAGTAGAAGAACGGGTTGTAGCGCGCGGAACGCAACTGGACCACCAGGGTCACCACGAACACCAGGAACAGGGCCACGGTGGTCAGGAAGTAACCGAGCTCGAGCGTCTGGGAGAACAGGTCGCCGGCCGTCTCGCCCAGAGTGGTCGCCGCGATCTTCATGACCCAGAACGCGACCGTGACCTCGGGCAGTTTCTTCATCACGGGCTTCGTCGTCGAGAACGTCGTCAAGGGTGCTCCTGTGTGGGGGACGGCAGGGGCACGACCCTCCCAGGGGCCACCGGGACGCGGCCTGAGCGCGCGCCGCACCGGGGTTGCTTTTTGCCGTTTCTTCGCTGAGTGCCGCGGAAGCCGCAGAAATCCACCGAATATTTCGAAGAGATTGCCGAATGTTCCCGGATCGGTGTGGGCGGCCGGCACCTACGCCGTGAGGGCGGGTGGGGATACGATCGCGGGCATGAAGCCTTCGAAGTCCGCAGAGACGCAGACCGCGACCCTCGCCGAGATCGCCCGTGCGGCCGGGGTGTCGGCTCCGACTGTTTCGAAGGTGCTCAACGGCCGTGCCGACGTCGCCCCCGCGACCCGCACCCGGGTCGAGGAGCTGCTGCGCGTCCACGGCTACCGGCGCCGGCGCGCCGAGGCCTCCCGGTCCCCGCTGATCGATCTGATCTTCCACGAGCTGGAGAGCGCCTGGGCGCTGGAGGTCATCCGGGGCGTGGAGAACGTGGCCAGGGACGCCGGGCTGAGCGTGGTGCTGTCCGAGTCGGCCGGCCGGCTCTCCCCGGGCCGCACCTGGGCCGACCAGGTGGCCGCCCGCCGCCCGCACGGCGTGGTGCTGGTGCTGTCCGAACTCGACGAGTCCCAGCGGGCGCTGCTGACCAGCCGCTCCATCCCGTTCGTGGTGATGGACCCGGCCGGCGACCCGGGCCCGGACGTGCCCTCCATCGGCGCCACCAACTGGCAGGGCGGCCTCGCCGCCACCCGCCACCTGGTGGAGCTCGGCCACACCCGGATCGGCGCGATCAGCGGCCCGTCGAGGATGATGTGCGCCCGCGCCCGCGTCGACGGCTACCGCGCCGCACTCGAGACGGCCGGCCTGCCCGTGGACCCCTCCCTCATCGTGGCCGGCGACTTCCACCACGACGCCGGCTACCGCCTGGGCCTGACGCTGCTGCGCCGCCCGGACCGGCCGACGGCCGTGTTCGCGGGCAACGACCTGCAGGCGCTCGGGCTGTACGAGGCCGCCCGTGAGCTGGGTCTGCGCATCCCGGAGGACCTCAGCGTGGTGGGCTTCGACGACCTGCCCGTGGCCCGCTGGGTCGGCCCGCCGCTGACGACCGTGCGGCAGCCGCTGACCGAGATGGCCGAGGCCGCCGCCCGGCTGGTGCTGGAGCTGGGCCGCGAGCAGGAGGAGCGCGCCGCGACCCGCATGGAGCTGGCGACCAGTCTGGTGGTGCGGTCCAGCACGGCGGCGCCCGCGGCCGCGTGACGCCGGTGGCCGGAAGTTGACGTATTGACGGGTGGGGTGGACGCCCCCACACTCCTCCGAAGTCAGTCGGTTACCGAACCGAAACTTTCGGAGGCATCCGCCATGAGATCGCTCAGACTCGGTTTACCCCTCGCGTCCCTGCTGACCGGTGTCGCGCTGCTGTTCACGGCGCCCGCCGCGCACGCCGCCGACACCCCGCTGCGCGACCTCGCCGCCGCCCACGGCAAGGTCGTCGGCACCGCCGTCACCGGCTCCAAGCTCACCGGCGCCTACGGCGACATCACCGGTACCCAGTTCAGCTCGCTGACCCCCGGCAACGCCATGAAGTGGGAGTCCGTCGAGCCCAGCCGGGGCACCTTCAACTGGACCGAGGCCGACCAGATCGTGGCCTTCGCCCAGGCCCACCACCAGCAGGTGCGCGGCCACACCCTGGTCTGGCACAGCCAGAACCCGAGCTGGCTGACGAACGGCAGCTGGACCTCCGCCCAGCTCGGCAGCCTGCTGCAGAACCACATCAGCACCGAGGTCGGCCGCTACAAGGGCAAGATCACCGCCTGGGACGTGGTCAACGAGCCCTTCAACGAGGACGGCAGCTTCCGCTCCTCGATCTGGTACAACGGCCTCGGCTCCGGCTACGTCGCCAGCGCCCTGACCTGGGCGCACGCCGCCGACCCCGGCGCCAAGCTGTACATCAACGACTACAACGTCGAGGGCGTGAACGCGAAGTCGGACGCCCTGTACAACCTGGTCAGGTCCCTCAAGGCGCAGGGCGTCCCGATCGACGGCGTCGGCCTGCAGGCCCATCTGATCCTCGGCCAGGTGCCGAGCACCCTGCAGCAGAACATCCAGCGCTTCGCCGACCTCGGCGTGGACGTGGCGATCACCGAGCTGGACGTCCGCATGCAGCTGCCCGCCGACGCGACCAAACTCGCCCAGCAGAAGGCCGACTTCAAGTCGGTCGTGGCCGCCTGCGCCGCCGTGACCCGCTGTGTGAACGTCACCGTCTGGGGCTTCACCGACGCCGACTCCTGGGTGCCGGGCACCTTCACCGGCTACGGCGCGGCGACCCCGTACGACGAGAACTACCAGCCGAAACCGGCGTACTACGGCATCGCCGAGGCGCTCGGCGGCAGTGGCAGCGGCGGCGGCACCACCCCGCCGCCGAGCGGCGCCTGCACCGCCGCCTACGCGGTGAGCAGCCAGTGGGACACCGGCTTCACCGGCCAGGTCACCCTCTCCTGCTCCGGCGCCTCGCTGTCGTCGTGGAAGGTGAACTGGACGTTCGGCGCCGGCCAGCGGATCACCCAGGCCTGGAACGCCACCTGCACCCAGTCCGGCACGGCGGTGTCCTGCACCAACGCCTCGTACAACGGGGCGGTGCCGGACGGCGGTTCGGTGACCTTCGGCTTCAACGGGTCCTGGAGCGGCAGCAACCCGGTGCCCACAGTGACACTGGGATGAGAATCTCCCAAGAAATCCGGCGTACACAACTTCTGCTAACAGTCCGCTAATAATTCGGACTTACGTTCCTGCTGTGACGCGACAAGAGGAGCAAGGCGACGCCGGCAGACAGGCGGGCCGACGGTCGAGAGCGCTGAAGGCCGTCGGCCTCACCCTGGCGGGCGCCCTGGTACTGGGCGCGGCGCTGGCGGGTTATGCGTACTGGCATCTGAACCACAACATCAGAAGCGTCGACATCAACACCGCACTGGGCGACGACCGCCCGGCCAAGGCGATGGTCACGCCCTCGGCCGCCGCCTCCCCGCTGCCGACCGGCTCCCTCAACATCCTGGTCCTCGGCTCGGACTCGCGCAGCGGCAAGGCCAACAGGGAGCTGGGCGGCGGCGACAGCTCCGGCGCCCGCTCGGACACGGCGATGGTCGTGCACCTCGACGCGGGCCGGACGAAGGCCACCGTGGTCAGCATCCCGCGCGACACCCTCGTCACCCGCCCGTCCTGCCCGCTCGCCTCCGGCGGCTCGACGGCGGTGGCGTACGGCGCGATGTTCAACAGCGCCTACGCGGTGGGCGGTCCGGTGTGCGCGGTGAAGACCGTCGAGTCGATCACTCACCTCCGCATGGACCACTACCTCGAGATCGACTTCTCCGGCTTCGCGAACCTGGTCGACGCGCTCGGCGGGGTCGACGTCACCACCCCGCAGGACATCGACGACGACCAGAGCCATCTGCACCTGAAGGCGGGCCCCCACCACCTCGACGGCAAGCAGGCCCTTGCGCTCGCCCGCACCCGGCACGGCATAGGCGACGGCAGCGACCTCGGCCGCATAGGGCTGCAGCAGATGCTGGTGAAGGACCTGCTGGAGCAGATGAGCAGCACCCGGCTGCTCACCGACCCGGCCCGGCTGTACCGGGTCGCCGACGCGGTCACCTCCGGGCTCACCACCGACACCGGCCTGGACTCGCTGAGCGAGCTGATGCGGCTCGGGCAGAGCCTGGAGGGTTTGCGCGCCGACCGGGTGCGGACGGTGATGATGCCGGTCGTCACCGCCCCGTCCGACCACAACCGGGTGATCGCCGAGGAGCCGGCGGCGCGCGAGCTGTGGGCGTCCCTGCGCTGACGGCACAAGGTCCTCGGCGGGAAGGCGGTCGGGGCGCCGTACGCGAAGGCGGGATGCGGCTCCGAGCCGAAGTGATCCCGGACGGCGGAAAAAAATCCGGTGAGCGTGTCGATCCGGGGGCCCGCCCGTTCGACGCATGGGTGAGCGGCGGGGACAGGCCCCGCCGCCCGGCCGAAGGAGTCACGATGCCCCGCTACCTGTCGATCGTGCGCGTCGACGAGACCACCGCGCCGCCCGAGGGCCCGAGCCCCGAGCTGATGGAGCGCATGGGCGCGCTCATCGAGGAGATCACCAAGGCCGGCGTCATGCTCGACACCGCCGGGCTCACCCCGCACAGCCAGGGCAAGCGGGTGCGCTGGGAGGGCGGCGACCTCACCGTCACGGACGGGCCGTTCACCGAGTCCAAGGAGGTCATCGGCGGCTACGCCCTCATGCAGTGCAAGGACATGGACGAGGCCCTGGAGTGGACCAAGCGGTTCCTCAGGACCCACGAGGAGTACTGGACCGTGACCTGCGAGGTGCGCGAGATCGCCGAGGGCTGAGATGCCTGGCGCTGTGCCGTACGGGGGTGTTGCATGGTGGGCTGTGGAACCACAGCCCCCAGCAGCACGGCACAGCGCACCCCGGGTCCCGGAGACACGGGAGGCCGCGACGGCCCCGGAGTCCGCCCGGGCGGCGGCACCCGCCGGGACCGCCTCCCGGTCCGCCGCCGCCCATGCCATCGAGACCGTGTTCCGGCTGGAGTCGCCCCGGGTCATCGCCGGAGCCGCCCGGATCGTGCGGGACGTCGGGATCGCCGAGGAGCTGGCCCAGGACGCGCTGGTCGCCGCCCTGGAGCGGTGGCCGCGCGACGGGGTGCCCGACAACCCCGGCGCCTGGCTCATGGCCACCGCCCGGCACCGCGCCGTCGACCTGGTCCGGCGCCGCGAGACCTACGCCCGCAAGCTCGCCGAGATCGGCCGGGACCTGGAGACGGCGGCGCCGCCGGAGGTCCCCGCCGATCCGGACGACATCGACGACGACCTGCTCCGGCTGGTGTTCACCGCCTGCCACCCGGTGCTGTCGCGCGAGGCCCGTACCGCGCTCACCCTGCGGCTGCTCGGCGGCCTGACCACGGCCGAGATCGCCCGCGCCCACCTGGTCCCGGAGCCCACGATCGCCCAGCGCATCGTGCGCGCCAAACGCACCCTGGCGAAGAAGAACGTCGCCTTCGAGGTGCCCTGCGGCCCCGACCGCGAGGCCCGCCTCGGCTCGGTCCTGGACGTCATCTACCTGATCTTCAACGAGGGGTACGCGGCGACCGCCGGCGACGACCTGCTCCGCCCCGGCCTGTGCGAGGACGCGCTGCGGCTGGCCCGCGTGCTGTCCGCGCTGATGCCGAAGGAGCCGGAGGTGCACGCGCTGACCGCGCTGCTCGAGTTCCAGGCCTCCCGCGCGGCCGCCCGCACCGGCCCCCACGGCGAGCCGGTGCTGCTGAAGGACCAGAACCGGCGCCGCTGGAACCGCCTGCTCATCGCCCGCGGCGTCCGGGCACTGGAGCGCGCCGGCGCCACCGCGACCGGCGCCCCCGGCCCCTACGCCCTCCAGGCGGCCATCGCCGCCTGCCACGCCCGCGCCCACACGTACGAGGAGACCGACTGGCGCACCATCGCCACCCTGTACGGCCTGCTGGCCGCCCGCGCCCCCTCGCCCGTGGTGGAGCTGAACCGCGCGGTCGCCGTGTCCATGGCCGACGGCCCCGCCGAGGGCCTGAAACTGGTGGACGCCCTCGCCGCCGAACCCGCCCTGCGCGGCTATCACCTGCTGCCCAGCGTCCGCGGCGACCTCCTCGCCCGCCTGGGCCGCACGGCCGAGGCCCGCACGGAGTTCACCCGCGCCGCCGCCCTCGCCCGCAACGGCCCGGAACGCGACCTGCTGCTGCGCCGGGCGGCCGAGCCCACGCCCGGGGCCTAGACCGGCCGCCCCACGAGCATCGCCGGTGCCCCCGCCACCCGGGTCAGGAACACGGTCGCCGCGTTCGGGCCCTGCGGCTTGACCTTCCGGCGCAGTTCCTCCGGCTCGACGGCCGAACCGCGCTTCTTCACGGTCAGCGTGCCGACCTCCCGCTCCCGCAGCAGCGCCTTCAGCTTCTTGATGTTGAAGGGGAGGTGGTCGGTGATCTCGTAGGCGGAGGCGTACGGCGTCGGGCGCAGTTCGTCGGCGGTGACGTAGGCGATGGTGGGGTCGATGAGACCGCCGTCCAGTTGTTCGGCCGCCTCGGCGACCAGATGGGCGCGGATGACGGCGCCGTCGGGCTCGTACAGATAGCGGCCCACCGGCCGCACCCCGGGATCGGGCAGCCCCTTGCCGCGCAGGGTGCGCGGGCCGGGCAGCAGGGTGGCGCGCACCGCGCCCGGCTCGGTGCCGAACCACAGCACCGCCTCCTTCACGTCGCCGCCGTCCGAGACCCACTCGGCCTCGGCGTCGGCGGGCACCGCCTCGTGCGGGATGCCGGGCGCGACCTTCAGCGCGGCGCGGGGCGCGGTACGGGCGGCCTCGACCGCCCAGGACAGGGGAGGGGAGTAGGCCTCGGGGTCGAAGACGCGGCCCCGCCCGCCGCGCCGCGCCGGGTCGACGAACACGGCGTCGTACCCGCCCGTCTCCACCTGCGTGACGTCCGCCTCCCGCACCTCGATCAGCTCGCCGAGCCCCAGCGCCTCGGCGTTCGCCCGCGCCGTCGCGGCCGTCAGCGGGTCCCGGTCCACGGCGAGCACCCGGATCCCCGCCCGGGCGAACGCGATCGCGTCCCCGCCGATCCCGCAGCACAGGTCGGCCACCGAGGTCACACCGAGGCCGGCCAGCCGCTCGGCGCGGTACGCCGCCACGCTCGCCCGCGTCGACTGCTCGACCCCGTTCGGCGTGAAGAACATCCGCCCCGCGTCCGCCGCCCCGAACTTCGCCGCCGCCCGCTGCCGCAGCCGGGCCTGGCCGAGCGCCGCCGACACCAGCGCGGCCGGGTGGTCGCGGCGCAGCCGGGTGGCGACGGCGAGTTCGTCGGCCGGGGCGGTGTCGCGGACCTCGTCGAGGAGGGCACGGCCTTCGGGGGTGAGGAGGAGAGCGAGGTCGTTCACCCGGTCATTGTCGGCCAGTCGGTGGACGGCCCGCCGCCGGCGGCGGTGTTGCCGCGGGTTCCGGGGCGGCGCCTGCGAGGATCCGGCATCATGCGAGTCGTCGTACAAAACGATAAGAACCGGACGCGTCTCGCGCGTCTGGTCCTGGTCTGCGGAGCCGTCGCGCTGGCGGGTTCCGCGCTCCTGTCGGGCTGTACCGGCTCCGGCGCGCCCCGCGCCGAGCCCCGTCCCGCGCCTGGTGAGGGCGGCCCCGCGCACACCCCGGGCCCCCGACCCCACCCGGGCGCCCAGAGCGCCCGCCGGGCCGCCGAGGACGCCCGCCGGGCCGAGCACGCCCGGCTGGTCGCCGCCGCCCGGCGCTGGGGGCTCGACGAGGTCCCGCTGACCCCGCCCCCGCCGCCCGCGCACAAGCCGCTGATCACCGCGCGGGCCGGGTTCGAGGTGAGTCACCAGGAGGACTGGGACCTGCCCCCGGTCTTCACCAGCGTGCCCACCCGGCAGAAGATCGTCTTCCTCACGATCGACGACGGCGCGGAGAAGGACCCGGACTTCCTGCGGATGATGGAGGACCTGAGGATCCCGTACACCGCGTTCCTCAGCAACTACCTGATCAAGGACGACTACGGGTACTTCCGCAGGATGCAGTCCTACGGCCACACCCTGAACAACCACACCCTGCACCACCCCTACCTGCCGGGTCTGTCCTACGAGCAGCAGAGGACCGAGATCTGCGCCATGCAGGACATCATGGAGCGGCGGTTCGGCAGGCGCCCGACGCTCTTCCGGCCGCCGTACGGCAACTACAACCAGGACACCCTGCGCGCCGCCAAGTCCTGCGGCATCACGTACGCGCCGATCTGGAACGAGGAGGTCTTCGTCGACCACTGGGAGTACCGCGAGGAGGACCAGCGGATCCACCGCGGCGACATCGTCCTCACCCACTTCCGCGGCCGCTCCGACTGGAACGGCACGATGACCGACGACATGCGCCGCTTCCTGAACAAGGTCACGCGCGAGGGCTACGCCGTGGCCCGCCTGGAGGACTACCTGTGAGGCCGGGGGCACGACACGGGAGAACCCGTTCCGGACGGTGCCGCACCGCCCGGCGCGCCCTCGCGCTCCTCGCCTCGGCCCTCCTCCTGGCCGGCTGCGCCCAGTCCGTCGACCCCATCGAGCGGCTCGGCAGGAAGGCCGCCGAGGGGGTACGGCCGCACGGCGCCGCCCCGGACGAGAACTACCGCCGCTGGGGCCTGGCCGAGCCCCTCGCCCGCCCGCCGCGACCCGACGCCCGCGCCCTGCCCCTGCCCCCGGGTACGGCCGGCCGGCCCCTGCCCCGCGTCGTCGACCACATCCCCACCCGCGACCGGGTCGTCTTCCTCACCTACGACGACGGCGCCGACCGGGACCCCCGCTTCGTCGACATGGTCCGGGAACTGGGGCTGCCGGTCAGCATGTTCCTCACCGACAGCATCGCCGGCCCCGGCTACGGCCACTTCGCCCGCCTGCGCCGGCTGGGCGCCGGCATCGAGAACCACACCGTCGACCACCGCGCGCTGGCCGGGCTGCCGTACGCCGGGCAGCGGGCCGAGATCTGCGGCCAGCAGGACCGGCTCGCCGCCCGCCTCGGCGTACGCCCCCGTCTCTTCCGTCCGCCCTACGGCTCGTACGACGCCACCACCCTGCACGCCGCGTCCGGCTGCGGCATCTCGGCGGTCGTCCTGTGGCGCGCCGCGATGACCCCGGCCGACCTCGTCTACTTCCACGGCGAGCACCGGCTGCGCCCCGGCGACATCATCCTGGTCGGCCCCGACGAGACGACGGGCCCGAGCCTGCGCGAGCGCACGGCCCGGCTGCTGCGCCGGGTGCAGCAGCGGGGGCTGACGGTGGGACGGCTGGAGGACTACCTGAACTGATCGGCAGGGGGCGCATCGGCGGCCCGTACCGGGCGGACGGGCGCACCGGCGGCCCGAACCGATGGGACGGGCGCATCGGCGGCTCGAACCCGCTCCGCACGCGGCGCGCCGGCGCACAAAGGAGCCGGGGGAGCACGCGATTCGGCCGACGCGCCGCACGGCATTGGCACTCCGCTTGACCGAGTGCTAATCGCGGTCATAGTCTCGGCTCTGGCACTCCCCCAGGGAGAGTGCCAACAACGCGACGGGCAGGTCCGGCACCCGCGACGACGGATCGACCTGGTCGCCACCTCAGACAGTTAACCCCGTGAGATCTCCGAAGGGGGAGGTCGGATCGTGACGACCACCAGCTCCAAGGTTGCCATCAAGCCGCTCGAGGACCGCATCGTGGTCCAGCCGCTGGATGCGGAGCAGACCACCGCCTCTGGCCTGGTCATCCCGGACACCGCGAAGGAGAAGCCCCAGGAGGGCGCCGTCCTCGCCGTGGGCCCGGGCCGCTTCGAGAACGGCGAGCGCCTTCCGCTCGACGTCAAGGTCGGCGACGTCGTCCTTTACAGCAAGTACGGCGGCACCGAGGTGAAGTACAACGGCGAGGAGTACCTCGTCCTCTCGGCCCGCGACGTGCTCGCGGTCATCGAGAAGTGATCACCTCGAGCACCTTCTGCTCTTGAGCTGCGCCCCTGGCCCCCGCGACCGATAACGAAGCCGGGCGCCCGGGGCGCAGTTGTCTCACCACCCACAGATTTCCGAGAGGGCTCCCGCTGTCATGGCGAAGATCCTGAAGTTCGACGAGGACGCCCGTCGCGCCCTCGAGCGCGGCGTCAACAAGCTGGCCGACACGGTGAAGGTGACGATCGGCCCGAAGGGCCGCAACGTCGTCATCGACAAGAAGTTCGGCGCCCCCACCATCACCAACGACGGTGTCACGATCGCCCGCGAGGTCGAGATCGAGGACCCGTACGAGAACCTCGGCGCGCAGCTGGTGAAGGAGGTGGCGACCAAGACCAACGACATCGCGGGTGACGGCACCACCACCGCCACCGTGCTCGCCCAGGCGCTGGTCCGCGAGGGCCTGAAGAACGTCGCCGCCGGCGCCTCCCCGGCCGCTCTGAAGAAGGGCATCGACGCCGCGGTCAAGGCCGTCTCCGACGAGCTGCTCGCCTCGGCCCGCCCGATCGACGAGAAGTCCGACATCGCCGCCGTCGCCGCGCTGTCCGCCCAGGACCAGCAGGTCGGCGAGCTGATCGCCGAGGCGATGGACAAGGTCGGCAAGGACGGCGTCATCACCGTCGAGGAGTCCAACACCTTCGGTCTGGAGCTCGACTTCACCGAGGGCATGGCCTTCGACAAGGGCTACCTGTCGCCGTACTTCGTGACGGACCAGGAGCGCATGGAGGCCGTCCTCGACGACCCGTACATCCTGATCCACCAGGGCAAGATCTCCGCCATCGCGGACCTGCTGCCGCTGCTGGAGAAGGTCATCCAGGCCGGCTCCTCCAAGCCGCTGCTGATCATCGCCGAGGACGTCGAGGGCGAGGCCCTGTCGACCCTGGTCGTCAACAAGATCCGCGGCACCTTCAACGCCGTCGCGGTGAAGGCCCCCGGCTTCGGCGACCGCCGCAAGGCGATGCTGCAGGACATGGCCGTCCTCACCGGCGCCACCGTCATCTCCGAGGAGGTCGGCCTCAAGCTCGACCAGGTCGGCCTGGACGTGCTGGGCTCCGCCCGCCGCGTGACGGTCACCAAGGACGACACCACGATCGTCGACGGCGCCGGCAAGTCCGAGGACGTGCAGGGCCGCGTCGCGCAGATCAAGGCCGAGATCGAGAACACCGACTCCGACTGGGACCGCGAGAAGCTCCAGGAGCGCCTCGCGAAGCTGGCCGGCGGCGTGTGCGTGATCAAGGTCGGCGCCGCCACCGAGGTGGAGCTGAAGGAGAAGAAGCACCGCCTGGAGGACGCCATCTCCGCGACCCGCGCCGCGGTCGAGGAGGGCATCGTCTCCGGTGGTGGCTCCGCCCTGGTGCACGCCTCCAAGGTCCTCGACGGCAACCTCGGCAAGGCCGGCGACGAGGCCACCGGTGTCTCGGTCGTCCGCAACGCCGTGGTCGAGCCGCTGCGCTGGATCGGCGAGAACGCCGGCCAGGAGGGCTACGTCATCGTCTCCAAGGTCAAGGACCTGGAGAAGGGCCAGGGTTACAACGCCGCCACCGGCGAGTACGGCGACCTGATCAAGGCCGGCGTCATCGACCCGGTCAAGGTCACCCGCTCCGCCCTGGAGAACGCCGCCTCCATCGCCTCCCTGCTGCTCACGACCGAGACCCTGGTCGTCGAGAAGAAGGAAGAGGAGGAGCCGGCCGCCGCGGGCCACGGCCACGGCCACGCCCACTGAGCGACACGCTCCTGAGCCAAGGCCCGGCGCCCCGGAGGGGGAGCCGGGCCTCGGCCCTGCCCGGGCCCACGGGACGAGGCCCGGCTACCGCTCCAACTCGTCCAGCGCGCCCAGCTGTTGCATCAGCCCCAGCTGGTCGTCCTGCCACCACATCTCGGCGATCTTGCCGTCGGCGGTGAACCGGAACAGCGTCATCCCGGTCATGGTGACCTTCCTGCCGGTGGGCGGGATGCCGAGGAAGTCGCCCTTGTGCGTGGCGTTCCAGGTCCACCGCGCGCACACCCGGTCGCCCTGGGCGAGCAGGTCCTCGACCGTGAACGTGAAGTCGAAGCCGCCGCGCCACATCCGGAACTCGCTGCGGGCGTTGTCCAGCCCGATGACGTCCTGCGGGCCGACCGGATCGTGGCTGTGCACGTCCTCGTCCAGCAGGTCGTTGAGCGGCGGCAGTTCGCCGGGGGTCGCGAGCGCCGCGTAGAACCGGCGCACCATGTCCTCGGCGGGCGTCTCCTCCCGTACGACGTCCAGATCGATGAACGTCGGCGTCTCGTCGCACAGGGCGGCCATCTGATGGAAGATCTTGTCGGTCTCCGGGAGGCGGGAGTTCCGCAGCGCCTCCTCGTAGGACGGGAACTCCACCACTTCCACGATGTGCGACGAGTCCGACCGGTCCTTGCCGACCAGCGCGTGCGTCGCCGTCCGCTTCCCCCTGGTCTGCGCGACCCAGTCGTCGATGAGCCGGTTCATCTCGTCCAGCCGGCTCGTCCGGCACTCGATGAGCTGCACGAAGGTCATGACGCCGCCTCCCGGCCCCCTGGTCCGGTCTCGTCAGCTCATTCTCGCACCGGTACGCCGGCCGCACCCGTCGGCCGCCGCGGCTACTGCGGTCCGTACTTCCGCCCCGTCTTCGACGTGATCCCGCCGAGCAGTCCGCGCGGGGTCACCTTCACCAGGCCCATCAGCGCCTTGTAGCGCGGGTCGGGGATCGACAGGGTCTTGCCGCGGGCCAGATCGGCCAGGGCCGCCGCGACCAGCTTGTCGGCGTCCAGCCACATCCAGCCGGGGATGTTGTCCGTGCCCATCCCGGCCCGCTGGTGGAACTCGGTGCGCACGAAGCCGGGGCACAGCGCCATCAGCCGGACACCGCTGCCGGCCAGGTCCTTGGCCGCGCCCTGGGTGAACTGCACGACCCACGCCTTGGACGCGCCGTACGTGCCGCGCGGCACGAACGCGGCCACGGAGGCGACGTTGACGACCCCGCCCCGGCCGCGCTCGCGCATCGCCCCGGCCGCCGCCGAGGTCAGCCGGAGCACCGCCTCGCAGTGCACCTTGAGCATCCTCAGCTCGTCGGCCATGGATACGTCGAGATAGCGGCCCTTGTTGCCGAAGCCGGCGTTGTTGACCAGCAGGTCGACCGGGTTCTTCCGGTCGCCGAGGCGGTCGGCGACCGTGTCGATGCCCTTGTCCTCGGCGAGGTCGGCGGTCAGCACCTCCACCTCGATGCCGTGCCGGTCGTGCAGTTCGGTCGCCTGCTCGCGCAGCCGTTTGGTGTCCCGCGCGACCAGGACGAGGTCGTGCCCGTCAGCCGCCAGCCGCCGCGCGAACGCGGCACCGATTCCCGCGGTCGATCCCGTAATCAGAGCCGTTGTCATGACCCAAGGTTAGTGACCCGGAGCGACCGCGTCCGCCGGCCTCGGCCAGGGGAGGCGGCACGTGCGGCAGAGTGGGCGCGGTCCCGCCCACGGGTGCGCGGGCGGCCGCCACGCGGCCGCGCCCGCTCCCGGGCTGACGCCCCGTCAGCCACCCTGCCGTGACACGTACTTGCGCGCAGCCGCCAGGGACTCCGGATGCAGCGCCTCGCTCGCGGCGAGCAGCCGTGGCAGCAACTCCCGTTCGGTGGTGACCGCGCGGAACTCCAGCGCCGCCGTCACTCCGTGGCCCGGCCGGTGCACGATCTCGATCGGGTCGCCCGCCCGTATCTCGCCCGGCTCGATCACCCGGAGGTAGGCACCGGTTGCGCCCTTCCGTGTGAACCTCTTGACCCAGCCGCGCTCGCCCGTGTGGCCCTGGAACGTGCGGCACGGGATACGGCCCGAGGTCACCTCGAGGACCACCTGGGAACCGATCCGCCAGCGCTCTCCGATCAGGGCGCCGGAGACCTCCAGACCGTCCGTCGTCAGGTTCTCCCCGAAGCAGCCGTTGGCCAGCGACCGGCCCAGTTCGCGCTCCCAGTCGTCGAGGTCCTCGCGCGCGTAGGCGTACACCGCCTGGTCGTCCCCGCCGTGATGCCGCAGCTCGCACACCGCGTCCCCGGCCAGCCCGCTCCCGCCGACCCCCTTGGGCCCCGGGGCCGCCACCCGCACCGGCCCGTCGGCCGGCCTCTTGTCGATGCCCGTCACGCCCTGCGGCTGGTCCGTGTACGGCACCGGCCGGGGGCTGCCCAGATTGACCGAGAGAAGCTTCATGACCGCGACGGTACGGGACGCACCCCAAAGCGTCGAGCGAATATCGTGCGCTTACCCCAAGCAGCCCTTATGCTCGAAGGGTGATCGAGGCCCGTCATCTCCGCGTCCTGCGCGCCGTCGCCACCACCGGTTCCTTCTCGGCGGCGGGGCGCGAGCTGGGCTGCACCCAGCCCGCCGTCAGCCAGCAGATGAAGGCCCTGGAAACCTCGGTCGGCACCCCGCTGCTGGTCCGCAGCGGCCGCGAGATGCGGCTCACCCAGGCCGGCGAGGCCCTGGTCAGGCACGCCTCCGGCATCCTCGCCGGGCTCACCGCCGCCGAGGAGGAGATCGCCGCCATCGCGGGCCTGAGAGCCGGCCGGGTCCGGCTGGTGTCGTTCCCCAGCGGCAGCTCCACCCTGGTCCCCACCGCACTGGCCGCCCTGCGCGCCGCCCACCCCGGCACCCGCGTCTCCCTGGAGGAGGCCGAGCCGCCGAGGTCCGTGGAGCTGCTGCGCGACGGCGACTGCGACCTGGCCCTGGCCTTCCGCTACGAGGGCGCGGCGGTCGTCGAGGACTGGGACGACCTGGTCGTACGGCCGCTGCTGATGGACCGCCTGGTGGCCCTGGTGCCGGAGCGGCACCGGCTCGCCCGGGCGGAGAGCGTCGCGATCGGGGAGCTGGCGGGGGAGCCCTGGATCGCGGGCTGCCCGCGCTGCCGCGGCCAGCTGGTCGAGGTGTGCGAGGGGGCGGGCTTCACCCCGCGCATCGACTTCGCCACGGACGACTATCCCGCGGTGGCCGGCCTGGTCGGCGCGGGCCTGGGCGTCGCCGTACTGCCCCAGCTGGCCGTGGAGTCGGTACGGCCGAGGGGCGTGCGCACGGTACGGCTGGAACCGGCGGTACGGCGCGAGATCGTCGCCCTCACCCTGCCCGACCTGGCCCGGGTGCCGGCCGTCGCCGCCACGCTGGAGCAGCTGGCGCGGGCGGCGGGTCGTCCGTCGTAGCGGGATCCGGGGGCGCGGGGCCGGCGCGGGGATCCCAACGCGGGCGTCGGTGATCCGGGGGCGGGTCGGGGATCCAAGGGGGTCGTGGAGCCGGAGGCGGGTCGGTGATCCAAGGGGGTCGTGGAGCCGGAGGCGGGTCGGGGATCCAAGGAGGTCGTCGAGCCGGAGGCGGGTCGTGGGTCCGGAGGCGGGTCGGGGACCGCAAGCCAGGCTCGGGGATCCGGAGGCGGGTCGGGGATCGCAAGGCGGGCTTGGGGATCCGGAAGCGGATCGGGGCGTGCGGAGGCGGGCCCGGGAGCCGAAGCGGGGTCAGGGCATCGGCAGGCGGGTCCGGGAGCCGAAGCGGGGTCGGGGCATCGGCAGGCGGGCCCGGGATCCGGAGGCGGGGTCGGGGCGTCCGGAGGCGGGCCGGCGGATCCGGCGGCAGAGTCGAGGGCACGCACGTGGCGACGTGACGTGCCCTGGTGGAGGCAAGCGCACCCGGTGATCCTCGGGTGCAGAATCGTTCCTTCAGTGATTCCGGGCGGCGTCCGTACCGGTGACCGAAGCGGTCACCAGACGGTTGCGTGCACGCCCCATCAACTCCTCGCGCTCGTCCTCGGTCAGGCCGCCCCAGACGCCGTACGGCTCGCGCACCGCCAGCGCATGCGCCGCGCACTCCGCGCGGACAGGGCATCTCATACAGACCTCCTTGGCCGAGTTCTCGCGAGCGCTCCGAGCCGCCCCGCGCTCGCCCTCGGGGTGGAAGAAGAGCGAGCTGTCCACGCCGCGGCAGGCAGCCAGCAGCTGCCAGTCCCACAGGTCCGCGTTCGGTCCGGGAAGGCGGGAGAAATCTGCCATTACGTGACCCCTTGTAGCCGTTCTGAGCGGATACGGTGCCATCGACCGTACATCTCCGGTCTAAGGAGATGAAAATATGACTCATTGCGAATCTAGCCTCGGACACCGCGAAACGGGAAGAAATGGATCCAAACGGGGCATAGTTGTGATGAAAAGTTGAGGGTCTGCCGTCCATGTCTGCGCCGTGTCGGAACCCTCACGTAGAGTGCCGAAGACGGCATGTAGCCCCGTAACTCTTTCGGGTGACCGTCGTTGAGAGTGCGGAGGCGGTTGAAAACACAAGCGCTCGGGCAGGCGTCCGAGACGGTCGACCGCACAGGTGAGATTCCGTACCAGCCTGGAGGCTCAAGGTGACGCGCATCAGCTGCGGAGGGCGGCCATGACATCCGTCCTCGTCTGCGACGACTCCCCGCTTGCCCGAGAAGCGCTCCGTCGCGCGGTCGCGACCGTGCCCGGCGTCGAGCGCGTGACGACGGCGGCCAACGGCGAGGAAGTCCTCCGCCGCTGGGGCGCCGACCGCTCCGACCTCATCCTGATGGACGTGCGCATGCCCGGCCTGGGCGGCGTCGAGACCGTGCGCCGGCTGCTGTCCGCCGACCCCGGCGCGCGCATCATCATGCTCACCGTCGCCGAGGACCTCGACGGCGTGGCCCTCGCGGTCGCCGCCGGCGCCCGGGGCTATCTGCACAAGGACGCCTCGCGCGCCGAGCTGCGGGCCACGGTGACGCAGGCCCTCGCCGACCCCACCTGGCGGCTGGCCCCGCGCCGGCTGCGCTCGGCCGAGATGGGCGCCGCGCCCACGCTCACCGCGCGTGAGATCCAGGTGCTGGAGGGCATGAGCCACGGCCGTTCCAACGCCGAGATCGGCCGCGAGCTGTTCCTCTCCGAGGACACCGTCAAGACGCACGCGCGCCGCCTGTTCAAGAAGCTCGGCGCCTCGGACCGGGCCCACGCGGTGGCGCTCGGCTTCCGCTGGGGACTGGTCCGGTAGGCGGTGCCCAGCCCTGCGGGGCAGGCGGGACCGCCCGGCACCGGGCGCGCGTCCGCCTCCCCGGCAGCAGCGGGTCCACCTTCCGG
Organism: Streptomyces sp. NBC_00557; assembly: GCF_036345995.1. Taxonomy (NCBI): domain Bacteria; kingdom Bacillati; phylum Actinomycetota; class Actinomycetes; order Kitasatosporales; family Streptomycetaceae; genus Streptomyces; species Streptomyces sp. NBC_00557. The sequence continues at coordinate 3,287,425 of NZ_CP107796.1, read as the reverse complement.
CCTGCCCGCCGACCCGAGCACGAGGGCGTTACGGCACCGTGCCGGGCGCCCGGAGCGTGGCGGCGTGCGCGCCGGGCCCTTGCCGGATGCGGGGCGGACGCACACGCTCCGCGGTTCCGGTGGGCGTATCGGTGGATCCGGGTCGTATCCCGCTGCGCGCCGACGTGCTCGGCAGCGGTGCGCCGGTCCCGGTGGCGCCCCGGGCCGGCGGCGTCCTCGGTGCCGGTGGCGTGCCGATGTGTCCCGGGCGGGCAGCGGACGGCCCGTCCTGCGGCCCCGCGCCCCCGACGGCCGGCCCCGGGTCTGCGCGGCTCGGGCGGAAGCGTGGCCTGCACGGGCGGAGCACGGCCCGGCCAGGAGGGCGGGCCGCCACGCGTTCGGGGCACGCGCGCGCCGCACCTTCTCATGTCCCCATGCTCCGTCGGCGCACGGGCGCGCCCCGCGCATCCTGTTCGCGTGCGGCGGCGCACCGACGGCCCCGACGGCGGTGCTCTCGGCCCCGGCGGGCGGCGGTGAAATGCCGTACCGGGTGTCGCGGTTGCGCTCGGACGCGGCCGTGCGGCGGCCGCGAGGGACGGGCCCGGAGGTGGACCCGATCACATCCGGGGCACCGCACGGCACAGCGCCCGCCGGGCGCGGCGCCGGACGCGCGCGCCGTGAACACCCGTGGTGGGCGCGGCTCGGTGACGGCCGGGACGCGCGGGGCGGGGCCGTGCCCGCCCCCGGCGTGAGAGGGCGCGGGATCCCTCGGCGGGCGCCGCACAAGGGGGCCCGCCGGACGGGCGCTGCTCGTTTCCGCGCGGATGCCGCATCCTTGAGATGTGGAGTCTCTCGGGGACGAGTCGGTCGAGCGGAAGGGGAGGGCGCAGGAAATGAGTGCCGGCGCACCTGCTCATAACGCTTCGGTGCACAACCACGAGCACAATGCGACGGACCGGACGGCCACAAGGCACCATGGACCGATGCGCGACGACGAGGCGGGCACGGCCCACGGGGCGATCGGTGCACTCGTCCATCGCGCCGTCCACGGGGACGAGCAGGCCACGCACGATCTGCTCGCCCACGTCCACCCGCTGGCGCTGCGCTATTGCCGCACCCGGCTGTCCCGGCTGCCGGGCGACGCGCGTCACTTCGTCGAGGACCTCGCCCAGGAGGTCTGCGTCGCCGTCCTGCTCGCGCTGCCCCGCTACCGCGACACCGGCCGCCCCTTCGAGGCGTTCGTCTTCGCCATCGCCTCCCACAAGGTGGCCGACCTGCAGCGCGCCGCCATGCGCCACCCGGGTTCCACGGCCGTCCCCTCCGACGAGATGCCGGAGCGCCCGGACGACTCCCTCGGACCCGAGGAGCGCGCCCTGCTCAGCAGCGACGCCGAGTGGGCCAAGAAGCTGCTGGCCAACCTCCCCGAGAACCAGCGCGAGCTGCTCCTGCTGCGCATCGCCGTGGGCTTGACCGCGGAGGAGACGGGGCAGATGTTGGGAATGTCACCCGGCGCGGTCCGGGTCGCCCAGCACCGGGCGCTGAGCCGCCTGCGCGCGCTCGCCGAGCAGTGACGCCCCGTGCGTGGGGCCTGAGCTGCTCCCCTTGTTGAACAGGTGTGCGGTCCGTTTCCGTACGAACATACGAAGCCTGAAGTCACCCCGTACCGTGGAATGTGCTGACGATGCTTCCCGTTAGCATGGACATCCGCACCGATCAAGGCCATTTGGGGAAGGTGTCATGACTGCCAACGTCGACGGAGTGCCCGAGAAATTCGCGACACTCGGGCTGACCTACGACGACGTGCTGCTGTTGCCGGGCGCATCCGAGGTGCTCCCGAACGCGGTCGACACCTCGTCCCGCATCTCGCGCAACGTCCGCGTCAACATCCCGCTGCTGTCGGCGGCGATGGACAAGGTGACCGAGTCCCGGATGGCGATCGCGATGGCCCGCCTCGGCGGTGTCGGCGTGCTGCACCGCAACCTGTCCATCGAGGACCAGGTCAACCAGGTCGACCTGGTGAAGCGGTCCGAGTCCGGCATGGTCACCGACCCCATCACGGTGCACCCGGAGGCGACGCTCGCCGAGGCGGACGCGCTGTGCGCGAAGTTCCGCATCAGCGGCGTCCCGGTCACCGACCCGGCCGGCAAGCTGCTCGGCATCGTGACCAACCGCGACATGGCCTTCGAGAGCGACCGCACCCGCCGCGTGCACGAGGTCATGACCCCGATGCCGCTGGTCACCGGCAAGGTCGGCATCTCCGGCCCGGACGCCATGGAACTGCTGCGCAAGCACAAGATCGAGAAGCTGCCGCTGGTCGACGACGAGGGTGTCCTGAAGGGCCTGATCACGGTCAAGGACTTCGTCAAGGCCGAGCAGTACCCCAATGCCGCGAAGGACGCCGAGGGCCGGCTGCTCGTCGGCGCCGCGGTCGGCGCCAGCCCCGAGGCGCTGGAGCGCGCCCAGGCGCTCGCCGAGGCCGGTGTGGACTTCCTGGTCGTGGACACCTCGCACGGCCACAACAGCAACGCGCTGAGCTGGATGTCCAAGATCAAGTCCAGCGTGTCCGTCGACGTGATCGGCGGCAACGTCGCCACCCGCGACGGCGCCCAGGCGCTGATCGACGCCGGTGTGGACGGCATCAAGGTGGGCGTGGGCCCGGGCTCCATCTGCACCACCCGCGTGGTCGCCGGCATCGGCGTCCCCCAGGTCACCGCCATCTACGAGGCCTCCCTCGCGGCCCGTCCCGCCGGCATCCCGCTGATCGGCGACGGCGGCCTGCAGTACTCCGGCGACATCGGCAAGGCGCTGGCCGCCGGCGCCGACACGGTGATGCTGGGCAGCCTCCTCGCCGGCTGCGAGGAGTCCCCGGGCGAGCTGCTGTTCATCAACGGCAAGCAGTTCAAGTCGTACCGCGGCATGGGCTCGCTCGGCGCCATGCAGTCCCGCGGCCAGGCGAGGTCGTACTCCAAGGACCGCTACTTCCAGGCCGAGGTCGCCTCCGACGACAAACTCGTCCCCGAGGGCGTCGAGGGCCAGGTGCCCTACCGCGGCCCGCTGGCCAACGTGCTGCACCAGCTCGTCGGCGGCCTGCGCCAGACCATGGGCTACGTGGGCGCCGCCACCATCGCGGAGATGGAGTCCAAGGGCCGCTTCGTGCGGATCACCTCGGCGGGCCTGAAGGAGAGCCACCCGCACGACATCCAGATGACGGTCGAGGCGCCGAACTACAGCAGCAAGAGCTGAGACGGCGTCCCCACGCGCGCGTGACGGGCATCGACGGCGGCTTCCGGAGCATCCGGGGCCGCCGTTGCCGTACCCGTCGGCGATACTGGGAGGCGCTGCAACGCATCAGGGAAAGGCCACAGACGTGACTGAGATCGAGATCGGGCGCGGCAAGCGCGGCCGCCGGGCGTACGCCTTCGACGACATCGCCGTCGTCCCCAGCCGCCGTACGCGGGACCCGAAGGAGGTCTCGATCGCCTGGCAGATCGACGCCTACCGCTTCGAGCTGCCCTTCCTGGCCGCCCCCATGGACTCGGTCGTCTCCCCGGCCACCGCGATCCGCATCGGTGAGCTGGGCGGCCTCGGCGTGCTCAACCTCGAGGGCCTGTGGACGCGGTACGAGGACCCGCAGCCGCTGCTGGACGAGATCGCCGAGCTGCCCGCCGAGCACGCCACCCGCCGTCTGCAGGAGATCTACGCGGCGCCCATCAAGGAGGAGCTGATCGGCGCGCGCATCAAGGAGGTGCGCGACTCCGGTGTGGTCACCGCCGCCGCGCTCTCCCCGCAGCGCACCGCCCAGTTCTCCAAGGCGGTCGTGGACGCGGGCGTGGACATCTTCGTCATTCGCGGTACGACGGTCTCCGCGGAGCACGTCTCGTCCTCGCACGAGCCGCTGAACCTGAAGCAGTTCATCTACGAGCTGGACGTCCCGGTGATCGTCGGCGGCTGCGCCACCTACACGGCGGCCCTGCACCTGATGCGCACGGGCGCCGCGGGCGTGCTCGTGGGCTTCGGCGGCGGCGCCGCCCACACCACGCGCAACGTCCTCGGCATCCAGGTCCCGATGGCCACGGCCGTCGCCGACGTGGCGGCCGCCCGCCGTGACTACATGGACGAGTCCGGCGGCCGGTACGTGCACGTGATCGCGGACGGCGGCGTCGGCTGGTCCGGCGACCTGCCCAAGGCGATCGCCTGCGGCGCGGACGCGGTGATGATGGGCTCCCCGCTGGCCCGCGCCACGGACGGCCCCGGCAAGGGCCACCACTGGGGCATGGAGGCGGTCAACGAGGAGCTGCCCCGCGGCAAGAAGGTCGACCTGGGCACGGTCGGCACGATCGAGGAGATCCTCACCGGCCCGTCCCACACCCCCGACGGCTCGATGAACTTCTTCGGCGCCCTGCGCCGCGCCATGGCCACCACCGGCTACAGCGAGCTGAAGGAGTTCCAGCGGGTCGAGGTGACGGTCGCGGACAGCCAGCACCGCCGCTGACGCGGACGACGCACAGGGGCCCGGCCACCGAGGAGGTGGCCGGGCCCCTGTCGCGTGCGGGAAGGCGTTACGCGGCGGCCTTCTTGGCGCCGGAGAACGCGGCGAACGCGGCGATGGCGAAGAACAGGAAGGTCAGCGGATCGGCGTCTTCCTTCCACACCTTCTGGACCACGTCGATGTGCTGGAAGAACAGCTCGCTGAAGCTCACGTGCAGCTGGTCGGCGCCGATCACGGCCTCACCCACCAGCTGGCCGACGTACACCGAGCCGAGCGCCAGGATCGCGCTGACGACGGGCAGGGCCGGGTTGCGGCCGCCCGCCTTGCCGGCCGCGAGACCGACGACGAAACCGACGCCGACGGCCGCGTAGCCGATCTCGTGCTTGGTGGCACCGATGACGAGGCCGTAGAGCGCGGCGGTGACCACGGCGGCGACGACCGCGGCGACGATGCCGAGAACGGCGTTGTTCCGGGCCGCGGCGGCCGGCGCCGGCGGGGCGTAGGCGCCGGGCTGCGGCGGGTACGGCGCGCCGGCCGGGGCCTGCTCGGCGTACGGGTTGCCGTCGACCGGACCCGGCTGCGGCGGCTGCGCCGGCGGAACTGACTGGCTCATGACAGAAAACCCCCCGATATGGATCCGGTACGGATCACAACTGACCAAGGAAACGACGAAACCCCGGCACGCGCGTGTGCCGCGAGTCCGGGGGAGACTAACAGCCGGGGACGACAACGCCCTCGGCCGTTTTCCCTTCGTGACCGGGCGGGGCCCGGCGGCACCGCCCGGGCTCAGAGCCGGTGTGCCGCCCCCGTGGGCGTGGCCCCGCGGGTGTCCAGCAGCAGCTGGGCCTTCACCGACAGCCCCTGCAGGTCGTACGTCCGGTGCTGCTGGAGCAGGATCGTCAGGTCGGCCACGGCGGCGGCCTCGTAGAACGAGTCCGCGCGCGGGACCGGACGGTCCAGGACGGTCCAGGAGGCCACGTACGGGTCGTGGTAGCTCACCGAGGCGCCCAGCTCCATCAGCCGGACCGCGATCTCCTGGGCCGGAGTGCCCTGCAGGTCGGCGAGGTCGGGCTTGTAGGTGACGCCGAGCAGCAGCACGCGCGCGCCGCGGGCGGACTTGCCGTGCTCGTTGAGCAGGGTGGCGGCGCGCTGCACGACGTAGCGGGGCATCCGGCTGTTGACCTGCTGGGCCAGTTCCACCATGCGCAGGGTGCGGGTGGCGTGGCCGGTCAGGTCCTGCGCGACGCCGTGCCCGCCGACGCCGGGTCCGGGGCGGAACGCCTGGAAGCCGAAGGGCTTGGTCTCGGCGCACCGGATGACGTCCCACAGGTCGACGCCCAGCTCGTGGCAGAGCACGGCCATCTCGTTGACGAGCGCGATGTTGACGTGCCGGAAGTTGGTCTCCAGCAGCTGCACGGTCTCCGCCTCGCGCAGTCCACGCGCGCGTACCACCTTGTCGGTGAGCCGGGCGTAGAAGGCGGCGGCCGACTCGGTGCACGCGGGCGTGAGGCCGCCGATGACCTTGGGCGTGCCGGCGGGGGTGTGGTCGCGGTTGCCGGGGTCGACCCGGCTGGGCGAGTAGGCGAGGTGGAAGTCGCGCCCGGCGCGCAGCCCCGAGCCCTTCTCCAGCAGGGGGCGCAGGAAGTCCTCCGTGGTGCCGGGGAGCACCGGCGACTCAAGGATGACCGTCGTGTGCGGGCGCAGCCGCTCGGCGAGGGCACGGGCGGCCGCCTCCACCTGGCCGAGGTCGAGTCCGCCGTCGGCGCCGCGGGGGGTCGGCGCGCAGATCACCGCGGTGCGCACCCGCCCGAGCTGGGCCGGGTCGGTGCCGGGCCGGAATCCGCCCGAGTGCATCCGGCGCAGCTCGGCGGGGCTGAGCGAGCCCGCCTCGGGTCCGGTGGCGTAGCCGATGGTGGAGATGCCTGCGGCGACTGCGGCCTGGGCGAGCGGCAAGCCGTAGGGGCCGAGTCCGATGACGGCGAGGTCTGCGGGCATGGCGTGGGCCGTCCTTCCCGATAGCCGAAGCGGGACAGTTGCGCAACCGCTGTGGGCGAGATGAGCGAGTGCGATGCCAGGCTAGATACCCATATGACTGTTATGTGTGATTGTGTTCGTGTGTCTTCCGAAGGGTTCTGCGCGAGTTGCGTGCGCGTTGTCCACAGGTTCGGCTGCCGTGGTGGCTGAAGTCGGGCGATCCGGTCAGAATTTGGGCATGAGGCAGAGAGTGAGCCGAAGAGGCAGAGAGTGAGCCGAAGGGGCGCGCCGGTGCCGGGAGGCCGAACGCGCGGAGGCGCGCAGCGCTGAGCACGTTCGGCCTCCCGGCACCGGCTGAGGCGCCCCGGAGGCGAACCGCCTGGTGAACGGGAATGATCCGGGCTTCGCCCACCGGGTGCGGCCGACGCGAGCGAGTCTGCGACAGCGGGAGGCAGCGTGAGGACAGCGACTCTGGGCCCGGCACAGCGCGCCGAGGCACTGGCGGCGATGGCGGAGCGGGAGCTGGACGTGCTGGTGATCGGCGCGGGAGTGGTCGGCGCCGGCACCGCGCTGGACGCCGTCACCCGCGGCCTGTCCACCGGCCTGGTGGAGGCCCGCGACTGGGCGTCGGGCACCTCCAGCCGGTCCAGCAAGCTCATCCACGGCGGTCTGCGCTATCTGGAGATGCTGGACTTCGCGCTCGTCCGCGAGGCCCTGAAGGAGCGCGGCCTGCTCCTGGAGCGGCTCGCCCCGCACCTGGTCAAGCCGGTGCCGTTCCTGTACCCGCTGCAGCACAAGGGCTGGGAGCGGCTGTACGCGGGCTCGGGCGTGGCCCTGTACGACGCGATGTCCATGGCGCGCGGACACGGCCGGGGCCTGCCCCTGCACCGCCACCTCGCCCACCGCCAGGCCCTGCGGGTCGCCCCCTGCCTGAAGAAGGACGCCCTGGTCGGCGCCCTGCAGTACTACGACGCCCAGATGGACGACGCCCGTTTCACCGCCACCCTGGTGCGCACGGCGGCGTCGTACGGCGCGAAGGCGGCCAACCGCGCGCGCGTGACCGGGTTCCTGCGCGAGGGCGAGCGGGTGGTCGGCGCCCGGGTGCGGGACGTGGAGGGCGGCGGGGAGTACGAGATCCGAGCCAAGCAGGTCGTCAACGCCACCGGTGTGTGGACCGACGACACCCAGGCCATGGTGGGGGAGCGCGGCCAGTTCCACGTCCGCGCGTCCAAGGGCATCCACCTGGTCGTGCCCAAGGACCGCATCCACTCCACGACGGGCCTGATCCTGCGCACCGAGAAGTCCGTCCTCTTCGTCATCCCCTGGGGCCGGCACTGGATCATCGGCACCACCGACACCGACTGGAGCCTGGACAAGGCCCACCCGGCCGCCTCCAGCGCCGACATCGACTACCTGCTGGAGCACGTCAACTCGGTGCTCGCGGTGCCCCTCGGCCGCGACGACGTGCAGGGCGTGTACGCCGGGCTGCGCCCGCTGCTCGCCGGCGAGTCCGACGCCACCAGCAAGCTGTCCCGCGAGCACACGGTCGCCCACCCGGTGCCGGGACTCGTGGTCGTGGCGGGCGGCAAGTACACCACCTACCGGGTGATGGCCAAGGACGCGGTCGACGAGGCGGTGCACGGCCTGGACATGCGGGTCGCCGACTGCGTGACGGAGGAGACCCCGCTGCTGGGCGCGGAGGGCTACCACGCGCTGTGGAACGCGCGCGCCCGGACAGCCGCCCGCGCCGGACTGCACGTGGCCCGCGTGGAACACCTGCTGAACCGGTACGGCTCCCTGGCCGAGGAGGTCCTGGACCTCATCGCCGCCGACCCCGCCCTCGGCGAACCGCTGCAGGCCGCCGACGACTATCTGCGCGCCGAAGTGGTGTACGCCGCCTCGCACGAGGGCGCCCGGCACCTGGACGACGTCCTGACCCGCCGCACCCGCATATCCATCGAGACCTTCGACCGGGGCACCCGCAGCGCCCGCGAGGCGGCCGAGCTGATGGCGCCGGTCCTCGGCTGGGACAAGGACCAGACGGAGCGCGAGATCCAGCACTACGAGAAACGGGTCGAGGCCGAGCGCGAGTCCCAGCGCCAGCCCGACGACCTCACGGCGGACGCGGCCCGGCTCGGAGCCCCGGACATCGTGCCGCTGTAGCCGCACCGGGCCGGGGCGGGACCCTTGCGGCCCGCCCCGGCGGCGGCGCCTGATACGGCGTCAACCTGCCGATTCCTCCGCTCTTGCAGCCCCTCGTCCCGATAGGCGGAACGGTCGCTTCCGGAGGGTTTCCGGTGCGCGCGGCCGGGGCGGCGATCAGGGGCACCCTGGGCGCTCGGCACTCGGCGGGTGAGAGACAATGGAGCCTCTGTCAGGGCGGGTTGTATGAGGGGACGCATGTCGGAGGCGGAGCGGGCGGGCACATCTCGTCAGGGGACTCGTCAGGACAAGAGCGAGCGCCGTCTTCTCGCCGGGCGGTACCGGCTGGGAGACGTGCTCGGCCGGGGCGGGATGGGCACGGTCTGGCGCGCCGAGGACGAGACCCTGGGCCGGACGGTCGCCGTCAAGGAGCTGCGGTTCCCGTCGAACATCGACGAGGAGGAGAAGCGGCGCCTGATCACGCGCACCCTGCGCGAGGCCAAGGCGATCGCCCGGATCCGCAACAACAGCGCGGTGACGGTGTTCGACGTGGTCGACGAGGACGACCGGCCGTGGATCGTCATGGAGTTGGTGGAGGGCAAGTCCCTCGCCGAGGTCATCCGCGAGGACGGCCTGCTGGAGCCCAAGCGCGCCGCCGAGGTGGGGCTCGCCATCCTCGACGTGCTGCGCTCGGCGCACCGCCAGGGCATCCTGCACCGGGACGTGAAGCCGTCCAACGTGCTCATCGCCGAGGACGGCCGGGTCGTGCTCACCGACTTCGGCATCGCGCAGGTCGAGGGCGACCCCTCCATCACCTCCACCGGCATGCTCGTCGGCGCCCCCTCCTACATCTCCCCCGAGCGCGCCCGCGGCCACAAGCCGGGCCCCGCGGCCGACCTGTGGTCGCTGGGCGGCCTGCTGTACGCGGCGGTGGAGGGCGTCCCCCCGTACGACAAGGGCTCGGCGATCGCCACGCTCACCGCCGTGATGACCGAGCCCCTGGAGGAGCCCAAGAACGCGGGCCCGCTCAAGGACGTCATCTACGGCCTGCTCACCAAGGATCCGGCCAAGCGGCTCGACGACGCCGGGGCCCGGGCGATGCTCAACGCGGTGATCCACGCGCCCGAGCCGGAGCCGCTGGACGCGACGCGGGTGGTTCCGCTGCCGGCGCATCCCGGGCCGGCCGAGGACGGGCGGGGCGGGGCCAAGCGGGGCGAGGACCCCGCGGAGAAGCTGCGCGGCGCGCTGCGCGCGGTCCGCAAGGCGGCCGGCGGGGCCGGAGCGGCGGCGTCGGCCCGGACGAAGAGCGGCGCGGACACGGCGGCGGCGCGTGCCGGTGCCGCGGCGGGTCCGGGCGGCCCCGGCGCCGGGGCACGACCGGGCACCCCGGGCGGGACGCGGCCGGTCTCCTCCGGCAGCCCCGGCGCCGGAGCCGCCGGACGGCAGGCCGGCCCGGCCTCCGGCGCCGCCGCCGTGCCGAACTCCAGCGCGAACAAGCCCAGTTCGGGCTGGCCGGTGGTGCCGCCGCCGGACCTCGACCTGCCGCCGCGCCCGGTGCCCAGAGCGCCGCTGACCGACGTGGTGCCCCGGCGCACCCTGGTGATCATCGCCGTGGTGATCGTCCTCGCCGTGCTCGCCACCGTCCTGGCCTTCGCCTTCGGCGGCGACGACAAGACCGGCAAGCGCGGCGGGGCCAAGGCGGCGGCGAGCATCAGCGCGTCCACCGAGCGGGACACGAGCGACAAGGCGACGGGCGGCACGGCCCGCACGGGCGCGGCGAGCCCGTCGTCGGGCGGTGCCGGTTCCGGGTCGGGCACCGCCGTCGACGCGAGCGCGTCCACCGGCGCCACCGCCCCGACCGGCGCCACCGGCTCCGAGGACGGCGCCGGCGCGCCGGTGGCGTCGACCCACAAGGGCGGCCAGGGGTACTCGATCGGGTTGCCCGAGGGATGGTCGTACCGGTCCACCGGCCGCGCGGGAGACCGCTACGCCGGTCCGGACGGGCAGACGTTGCTCATCGGATGGACGAGTGCTCCCAAGTCCGACCCGGTGGCGGACTGGGAGAACCAGGAGCACTACATGGTCCGCTCCCAGTACCACCGCATCCGCATCGCGAAGGTGGCCTACCGCGACTGGAACACGGCCGACTGGGAGTTCACCTACGTCGACGGCGGCACCAAGTACCGCGCAATCGACCGCGGCTTCGTGGTGGGCGGCCACCTCGGTTACGGACTGATGTACACCGCGCAGGCGGCGGACTGGGACAGCGCGCTGCGCAGGGACACCTGGAAGACGCTCACCGGCTCCTTCAAGCCCAAGTCCTAGACGTCCGACGCGGGTTTGAGGCGTGAGAATCCGTCATCCACTCCGTGCGGGTTGCCTCCGGCACGTATCGTGAATGGTTGCGGACCGTACGCAGCCGGAAGCGTGTGCGAAACGGGCCGCGAGGCGAACGGATGTGACCGACCGGGTGGCCGGGGGAGGCAACGTGGAGGACTACGCGGGCCGGGTGCTCGCCGACCGCTACCGCCTGCCGTTGCCGCCCTCCGACGAGTACGAACTCACCGAGACCCGCGCCTTCGACACCTACAGCGGCCAGGAAGTGCTGGTCCGTCAGGTGCCGTTGCCGGAGGTCGTCGAGGCGGAGGTGCTGGACGCCGAGGGGCTGCCCGAGGGCTTCACCGCGCGTGAGCGCGGAGCCGGGACCGGCACCAGGGCCGGGACCGGGGCCGGGGTGCGGCGGACGGCGGAGGCCCGCACGGCCACCCGGCGCCCCGCCGACCCGGCCGTGCGGCGCGCCGTCGAGGCCGCGCAGGCGGCGGCCCGCATCCCCGACCATCCGCGCCTGGACCAGGTCTTCGACGTGTTCGCCGAGGGCGGGTCGCTGTGGATCGTCAGCGAGCTGGTGGCCGCCCGTCCGCTGGCCGCGCTGCTCGCCGAGCAGCCGCTGTCGCCGTACCGGGCGGCGGAGGTCGCCGCCGACGTGCTCATGGCGCTGAGGGTCCTGCACGCCCACGGCTGGGTGCACCGCAACATCACCCCGCGCACGGTGCTGGTCTGCGACGACGGCCGGGTGATGCTGACCGGCCTCGCCGTCGGCGCCGCGGAGGAGGCGCTGTGCGGGTACGACCCGGTGCCGGACCAGGACGGTACGGCGGACGGCACGGCCGACGCGGGCGCGGTGGCCGGGGGACCGGGGCCGGGGCCGGGGCCGCAGGGCGCCCGCTCCGGCTCGGGCGCGGAGCCGGCGCCGTTCGGCGGGGGCCGGGCGGAGGTCCCTGGCCTGGAGGGCCGGCCCGGCGGTGTGACCGGCGGGTCGACCGGAGGGTCCTCCGGGGTTCCGACGGGAGTGCCTTCCCAAGCCGCCGCCGGAGTCCAGGCCCACGTCCCTTCCGCGGACGTCGATCCCGAGGCCGCGCGGCGGGCCGCGATCCAGGCGAGGGCCGCCGGCGGGCTGCCGGCGCCGGGGGCCGACGGCGTGTCCGGCGGCAGTGGTGTGCCCGGCCCGGCAGGGCAGGGGCAGCCGGCGAACGGCGCGGACATCCGTGCGGCCCGCGCCGGGGCCATCGCCGCGTACCGCGCGGGCGCGCGTGCCGCCGCGCGGGTGCAGGAGGCCCGGCAGAACGGGCGCGCCGCCCTGCCCGGCGCCCGGCCGGCCATCGAGGGCGACACCGGCGCCGAGGGCACGGCACGGTCGCCGTACCCCGGACGGACGGACCACCCCGGTGGGCCGGACACCGCCACCCCGCCCGGACGGATCGCCGACCCCTACGGCGTGCGGGGCGCCCCCTGGCACGGCGCCTCGCCGCGTCCCGGCGCAGCCGACGCCTCCCGGCGTCCTGGCACCGACGAGACCTCTCCGCGCCCCGGTGCCGATGCCTTCCCGCGTCCCGGTGCCGGCCTCTCGCCGTACCCCGGCGCCGACGCCTCCCCGGCTCTCCCTGGAGATCTCCAGCTCCCTCCCGGTGCCCTCCAGCGCCCCGGCCTCCCCGCCGCGCGGCAGGAGGCCGGTCCCGGTCACGCGCCCATCCCCGGCCGGTCCCCGGTGCCGGACGCCGCCGCCATCGCTTCCACGCACACCCACTGGAACGGTGCCGGAGCCCCTCCGGGCGGCGCCCGGCGTGGTGGTGGGACCGCGCTGGCGGCCGAGCGGGCGCGGCAGGTGCGGATGACCGTGGTGGGGCCGGTGACCGAGCGGTGGGCGCCGGAGCAGGCCGGACCGGTGCACGAGAACTGGCAGTTGGCGGCGCCCGTCGGGCCCGCGACCGACCTGTGGGCGCTCGGCGCGCTGCTGTTCCGGGCGGTGCAGGGACACGCGCCGTACCCGGAGGAGTCGACGGCCGAGCTGGTGCAGCTGGTGTGCGCCGAGCCGCCCGCGTTCGCCGAGGAGTGCGGCCCGCTCAGGCCGGTCGTGGAGTCGCTGCTGCGGCAGGACCCCACCGAGCGCCCGGACTTCGAGGAGCTGAGCGGCTGGCTGCGCTCGCTGGTGCGCTCCGCGCCCGAGCCGGACGCCGGCGCCCACGTCGTACCGGTGCCGCCCGCCGACCCGAGCCGGCTGCCGGTCGTCCGGCGCCGCGGCGAGCTGGTGCGGATGCGGCGGCGGCGCGCGCGGCTGCCCGAGGCCCACCCGTCGCACGGCCGGCACAAGCGGGCCCCGGAGCGCGCCCAGCGGGAGGTCCGCTCGCCGCGGAGCCTCGGCCGGACCCTGCTCGTGCTGATCCTGCTGTTGCTGGCCGGCGCGATCGCGTACGCGCTGCTGTTCATGCCGAAGCAGGGCGAGAGCGGGGCCGCGGGCAGCGACCGCACCGGCAGCGCGGGGGAGGCAGGCCCCGCGCCCTCGGCCACGCACAAGCCCTCCCCGCAGCAGGACGGCACCCCCTCCGCCTCCGCCCCCGCCACCGAACCGCAGACCGGCGGCGCCCCGTCCGCCGCCGACGGGTTCACCCTGCGCAAGGACCCCGAGGACTTCACGGTCGCCGTCGCCAAGGGCTGGGCGCGCACCCCGAAGAACGGCAGCGGCGAAGTCGTCTACACGCACGGGAACTTCGAGCTGGTCGTGGTCCCCGGACGGGACGGCGCGTCCGCCTACGGCAGCGACCCGATGGCCTATCAGCGCGACAAGGAGCGCGAACTCCAGCCGTACCGCGACTCCAGCTGGGCCACGGCCACCGGACTGCGCACCATCGAGGTGGGCGGACGCACCATGGCCGAGGGGCAGTTCACCTGGACCGACGGCCAGGGCCGCGACCTGTTCGTGCGGAACATGGCGATCCTGCTGAACGGCCGCTACCACGTCATCCAGGTGCGCGGCCCGGAGGCTCAGCGGGACCAGGTGACCCGGCTGTACGAGCAGGCGACGGCGACGTACCGCTACACCGGTTGAGCTCCCCGTATACCGGCCGAGCCGTCCTGTCCGATTCGGGCGGCGACAAGCGTCACAGTGCTGTCACCTTGGTACCCCGCTGGTTCCCAGCGGGTGGGCCGGTCCTTAGTCTGACCCTGTCAAAAGCATTGCGGGGCAACGTGAATCAGATGCAGGGCCTGCTGATAGCGGGCCGCTACCGGCTCGCCGACTCCATCGGCAGCGGCGGCATGGGCCGGGTGTGGCGCGCCCACGACGAGGTGCTGCACCGGACGGTCGCCGTCAAGGAGCTGACCGCCGCGCTGTACGTCTCCGACAGCGACCGGGCCGTGCTGCTCGCCCGTACCCGGGCGGAGGCCCGTGCCGCGGCGCGCATCAACCACTCCGCCGTCGTCACGGTGCACGACGTCCTCGAGCACGACGGCCGCCCGTGGATCGTCATGGAGCTGGTCGAGGGCAACTCGCTGGCCGACGCCGTCAAGGAGCGGGGCCGCATCGAGCCGCGCGAGGCGGCGCGCATCGGGCTGTGGGTGCTGCGGGCGCTGCGCGCCGCGCACGCCGCCGGCGTGCTGCACCGGGACGTCAAACCCGGCAACGTGCTGCTCGGCCGGGACGGCCGGGTGCTGCTCACTGACTTCGGCATCGCCCAGATCGAGGGCGACTCCACCATCACCCGCACCGGAGAGGTCGTCGGCTCGGTCGACTACCTGGCCCCCGAGCGGGTGCGCGGCCACGACCCCGGCCCGGCCTCGGACCTGTGGGCGCTCGGCGCCACGCTCTACACGGCGGTCGAGGGCCGGTCGCCGTTCCGCCGCACCTCACCGCTGAGCACCATGCAGGCGGTCGTCGAGGAGGAGGCCGACGAGCCGCGCCACGCCGGTGCGCTCGGCCCCGTCATAGCCGCCCTGCTGCGCAAGGAGCCGGAGCGCAGGCCGAGCGTGGAGGAGACGGAGCAGATGCTCGCGGAGGCGGCGGAGGGCCGCCGCCCGCACACGGCCCAGGCGTTCATCCCGACCCAGGGCTCGGGCCTGCACGCGGCGGGCGCGGGCCACCCGGCCGCCCCGGGCTACGGCACCGCCCCCGGTGCCGTGTTCCACGACTCCACCGGCCCCACCGCCCAGGCGCCCGGATACCAGCCCGCCGCGACCGGCTCCGGCCACGGTCCGGGAGCGCCGGCGCAGCCGGGCCGCTCCACGTCCGGGCCGACGGCCGTGGCACCCGCGCCGCAGCGCCCGGCGCCGGTACGGCGCCGGCGCCGGCTGCGCACCCTCGCCCTCGTCGTCGCGTTCGCGGCCGTGCTCGGCGGTGGCGCGGCGGTGGCGTTCCAGGAGTGGGACGGCTTCCAGCAGCACACCGGGCCGGGCGGCGACGCGGGTCCGGCCACCGCCTCGCCCGTGGCGAGCGGCAGCGCCACGCCGGGCGGCGACGGGACCGTGCCCGCCGACTGGCGGGTGTATCACGACCCGCTCGGCTTCAGCATCTCCCTGCCCAAGGGCTGGAAGCGGTCGGTGGTCGAGTCCAAGGACAACCTCAGGCCCAGCCTCAAGCAGATCGACTACAGCCCCGACGGCGGCTACCACTTCGTCCGCATCGCCGTCGACACCGCGTCCGACTTCGCCGACGCCTACCACCACCAGCTGAACCTGGAACAGCAGTTGCAGCGGCTGGTCGACTACAAGCGCGTGGCCCTGAAGCGGAACACCTACCGCGACCGCAGCGGCTCGCTGTGGGAGTACACCTGGTACGCGCTGCAGAAGGACCCGCCGCACGTCGCCGGCCCGCGCCACGCGATCGAGGAGACGTACTTCGCGGGCTCCGGCACCGAGTACGCCATCTACATGTCCACGCCGGCCAAGGACTGGGCGAAGACCAGCAGGCAGTTCAGGTGGGTGCTGCAGAGCTGGCAGGAGCCGGCCGGCGGCTGACGCGACGTCACCGGGCTCCCGGGTACCGCCGTACGACGCGGATACGGCCGAAAACCGCTGGTCGTTCGGCCCGGCTTGGCCGATCGGCGCCCCGGAGCGCGCGCGTCCGGTGAGGCATGATGGGCGCATGGGGACCGAGGGCGCCGACTTCCGGATGATCGCGGGCCGTTACCGTCTGGAGGCACGCATCGGGCGCGGCGGCATGGGCGTCGTGTGGCGGGCCGTCGACCAGATGCTGGGCCGGCGTGTCGCGGTCAAGGAACTCCTCCCGGACGACTCCCTCGCCGAGGACGACGCGCGGCGCCGCCGGGACCGCACCTTTCGCGAGGCACGGGCCGTGGCCCAGCTGCGGCATCCGCACATCATCGTCGTGCACGACGTGGTGGAGCAGGACGAACGGCCGTACCTCGTCATGGAGTTGATCGAGGGCGTCTCGCTCGCCGACCGGATCGCCCGGGACGGCCCCGTCGACGCCGCCGAGGCCGCGCGGATCGGCATCGCCCTGCTCAGCGCGGTGCGCACCGCACACGAGGCGGGGGTGCTGCACCGGGACATCAAACCCGCGAACGTTCTCATCGAGTCCGACACCGGACGCGTCGTGCTCACCGACTTCGGCATCGCGCAGGTCGCGGGCGCCACCACGCTCACCGAGACCGGCTCCTTCGTCGGCTCGCCCGAATACACCGCGCCGGAGCGGATGTCGGGGCTGCGCACCGGCCCGGAGTCCGACCTGTGGTCGGTCGGCGCGCTGCTGTGCACCGTGCTCAGCGGTGAGTCGCCGTTCCGGCGCGACTCGCTAGGCGGCATTCTGCACGCCGTGGTCGCCGCCGAGATCCGGCCACCCGCCGAGGCCGAGCCGCTGCTGCCGGTCGTACGGGGGCTGCTGGAACGCGACCCCGACCGGCGGCTCGGCGCGGCGGAGGCCGAGCGGATGCTGCGCACGTACCTGGAGACGGGCCGGACCCCGCCGGCGGGGCCGTCACCCGGCGCCACCACCGCCTCCGGGCTGATGCACCGGATCGGCGGTGGCCTCACCCCGAGGTCCGCGGCGGCGAGCCGGGCGCAGAACGCCGGTGCGCCGTACTCGCCGACCCAGCAGGACGTTCCGCACGGTACGGCGCAGCCGCCGGCCGGTGCCGCCCCGCCGGCGCAGCCCGCCCCGGCCCGGACGCCGTCCACGCGCGGGGTGCTGATCGCGGCCCTGCTGGTCGCCGCGCTCGCCGGGGCCGGTGTGTCGGCGGCGGCCCTGCTGGTGCACCGGGACGGCGGCGGGCGCGGCGGCACCCCCGGCGGCACGCCGGCCTCCCCGACGGCGGCCACGGCGACCGGGACCGGGACGCGCGCCACCGCGCCCACGTCACCCACCGCCTCCGGCCCGGCGTCCACCACCACACACCCCACCGCCACCGGCTCCGGCCGCGCCGGCCCGCCGACCGCGCCCTCCGGTTACCGCACGGCCCGCGACCCGGCCGGCTTCTCCCTGGCCGTACCGGACGACTTCACCCGCAGCCCGCAGGGCGAGCGCGTCTTCTACCTCTCACCGGGCAGCACCTTCCGGCTCGGCATCAAGGTCGCCGATCCTCAGCCCGGCGGCCCGCAGGCCGTGATGGAGCGCTCGGCCGCGGGCGGCCCCTCCACCAACTCCGGCTACCACGACGGCCGGGTCACCCGCACCACGCACGACGGACACCCCGCCGCCCTCTGGGAGTTCACCTGGAACGGCTTCAGCGCCGCCGAGGGCCCGCGCCACACCTACGACCTGTGCTGGGAGGAGGCCGGGCGGCTGTACGACGTGTGGGTGTCGGCGCCGGTCGGCAAGGTGCGCGAGGCGAAGGAGTACTTCGACGTGGCGGTCGACACCTTCCGCGCCGGTTCCTGAACACCGCGCGGTCCCAGATGTACGACGACGAGAAGTTCCGCGGCGACGGCGAGTACGGCAGCGACATGCCAGGCGGCGCGAAGACCCGCCCGGACGACACCGCCACCCACCACGGCAGGGGGCCGCGTCGGCTATCCGAACACGCGACGTCACGGCCCGCGGCCGGCAGGTGGCCGGGGCGGCGATCGCGAACCCGGACATCGACAGGCTGTGACCCGCGGCGGCCGGACTTGTCGGGCCGGCCGTGTCCCCCTTCGACAAGGGCATGGTGCCCACGGTACTCATGTGACATGAGTGGAGACGGCGAACACCCGCCCGACGCACGACTGATCGGGGGCCGCTACCGGCTGGCCGGACGCCTCGGCTCCGGTCCCACCGGAACGGTCTGGCGGGCCCACGACGTACAGCACGAGGGCGTCCACGTCGCCCTCAAGGAGCCGTCGCTGCCCGGCGATCCGGCCGACGACGAGGACAGCCGCCGCATCGCGCACCGCCTCTACCGCGAGGCCCGCGCCGCCGCCCGGGTGCGCCACCCCTCCGCCGTCACGGTGTACGACGTCGTCACCGAGGGCCATGTCCCCTGGATCGTCATGGAGTTGGTGGAGGGGGAGTCGCTGCGGGAGGTCCTGCGGCGCGGCCCGCTCCCGGCCCCGGAGGCCGCCCGGATCGGGCTCGCCGTCCTCGGCGCGCTGCGCGCCGCCCATGCCGTCGGGATCGTGCACCGGGACGTCAAACCGGCCAACGTGCTGCTGGAGTCCGGCACCGGGCGGGTGGTCGTCACCGACTTCGGCACCGGCGACGGGCACCCGGACGACGCGCCCGCCGGTTTCGTCGCCCCCGAGCGGGCCGCCGGGCCCGGCGCCGGGCCCGCCTCCGACCTGTGGTCCCTCGGCGCCCTGCTGCGCGCCGCCCTCGCGGACACGGACCCCGGCCCGCTGGGCCCCCTGCTGGACCGGCTGCACGCCGACGAGCCCCAGGCGCGGCCGGGTGCGGAGGAGGTGACGGCGGCACTGCGGGCGTACCTCGAGGGCACGCCCGACGACCCGGCGGACGCCGTACCGCACCCCGCGCACGCGATGCCCACGGGAACCGCCCCGACCACGACGTCCTCTCCGCCCGCCACGGCACCTCTCGCCTCCGGCCACCGATCGGCCCCGGCCCCCAGCCACTCGTCGGCCCCCGCACCCGGCCCCGCCCCCGCACCCGGCCCCGACCACCCGGCGGCCCCCGCCTCCGGTCACCCGGCGGCCCCCGCCCCCGGCCTCCGGGCGGCCCCGGCCACGGGCCCTGACCACTCATTGGCCCCCGAGCCGGGTTCCGACCACCCGTCGGCCCCCGCCCCCGGCCCCGCCCACCCATCGGCCCCCGCCCCCGCCGGCCAGCCCGCGGTGGCCGCTCCCGGCCCCGGGCCGGACGGGTCGCGGGAGGCCGCGCCGGCCTCCGCCCCGTCGCCCGCGCCCCGCCGCCGTAGCCCTCGCACCACCCTCGGGATGCTCCTCGCGAGAAAAGCCGGACTCGACTGATCCTTCTGCCGGTCGCCGCGCCAACGCCCTGATCAGCACATTCGCCGCCAGTGATCACTGGCAGCGTGTGAGCAGTCGGTGAATCCCCGTTACCGACGGGTACACAAAGGCGGTGACGCGGCATACCCTGCGCGTCATGACGGACACGCAGGCCCCGGACAGCACCGGCACCAACCCGCTCGCGCCCGCGCCCGAAGGCGTGCGCACCGCCGCCGACGTGGTCACCCCGGAACTGGTGGCCCAGCTCACCAAGGGCGTCACCGGCTCCGGCCGGACCGCCAACCACACCCCGTTCACCGGCGAGAAGCTGGCCGACCTGCCCGAGTCCACCCCCGACGACGTACAGAAGGCCTTCGAGGCCGCCCGCGCCGCCCAGGCCGTGTGGGAGAAGACCCCGGTACGGCAGCGGGCCGCCGTCCTGCTGCGCTTCCACGACCTGGTGCTCGAGCGGCAGGCCGAGGTGCTCGACCTGATCCAGCTGGAGACCGGCAAGGCCCGGCTGCACGCCCACGAGGAGGTGCAGGCCGTCGCCGTCGCGGCCCGCCACTACGGCCGCAAGGCCCCCGCCTACCTGCGGCCCAAGCGGCACACCGGCGCCGTCCCCACGCTCACGAAGGTCACCGAGATCCGTCACCCGCGCGGCGTCGTGGGTCAGATCGCCCCGTGGAACTACCCGCTGGAGCTGTCCGTCGGTGACGCACTGCCCGCTTTCGTGGCCGGCAACGCGGTCGTGATGAAGCCGGACACCGAGACCTGCCTGACCGCGCTGTGGGCGCGCGACCTGCTGATCGAGGCCGGACTGCCCGAGGGCGTCTTCCAGGTGGTGCTGGGCGACGGCCCGGTCGTCGGCCCCGAGGTCGTCAAGCACGCCGACTACGTCTCCTTCACCGGCTCCACCCGCACAGGACGCGAGGTCGCGCAGGGCGCGGCGGCCCGCCTGGTCGGCGTCTCCCTCGAACTCGGCGGCAAGAACGCCATGCTCGTCCTCGACGACGCCGACATCGAGAAGGCCGCCGCCGGCGCCGTACGCGCCTGCTTCTCCTCCGCCGGACAGCTCTGCATCTCCATCGAGCGGCTCTACGTCCACGAGTCGGTCGCCGACGCCTTCCTGGAGCGCTTCGCCGCCCGCACGAAGGCCATGCGGCTCGGCAACTGCCTCGCCTACGGCGCCGACATGGGCTCGCTGGTCGGCGAGCGCCAGCTGAAGACCGTCCAGCGGCACGTCGAGGAGGCCGTCGCCAAGGGGGCGAAGGTGATCGCGGGCGGGGTGTCCCGGCCGGACATCGGCCCGTACTTCTTCGAGCCCACCATCCTCGACGGCGTCGACAGCTCCATGTCCGTCTGCGAGGAGGAGACCTTCGGGCCGGTCGTCTCCGTCTACCGCTTCAAGAGCGACGACGAGGCGGTCGAGCGCGCCAACGCCACGCCGTACGGCCTCAACGCCTCCGTCTGGACGAACAACGCCCGGCGCGGCCGGGAGATCGCCGCCCGGCTGCGCACCGGCACGGTCAACGTCAACGAGGGCTACGCGCCCGCCTACGGCAGCGTGCAGTCCCCGATGGGCGGCATGAAGGACTCCGGCCTCGGCCGCCGCCACGGCTCCGAGGGCATCCTCAAGTACACGGAGGCTCAGACGGTGGCCCAGCAGCGGCTGCTGCCGATGGCGCCCTCCCTGGGCATGACGGACGAGGGCTACGCCCGGTTCATGAGCACGAGTCTGCGGCTGATGAAGGCGTTCCGCTTCCGCTAGAGGCCCCGGCTCCGCATCCCCCGGAAGTCCGGGTTCCGCATCCGCTGGGAGGCCGGCATCCGCTGGGAGGCCGGCTTCCGCCGGAAGTCCCCTGTCCGCCAACCCCCCTTTGGAAAACCCCCGTTCTCAACGAGGAGAGCACGTGTCGCAGGAGAAGTCTGTCCAGACCCGGGACGAGGACGGGTACGACTACGACGTCATCGTGGTCGGTTCGGGGTTCGGCGGTTCGGTGTCCGCCCTGCGCCTGACCGAGAAGGGATACCGGGTCGGCGTGCTCGAAGCGGGCCGCCGTTTCACCCGCGACTCCCTGCCGAAGAACTCGTGGGACCTGAAGAACTACCTGTGGGCCCCGAAGCTCGGCATGTTCGGCATCCAGCGCATCCATCTGCTGGGCAACGTGATGGTGCTGGCCGGCGCGGGCGTCGGCGGCGGCTCGCTCAACTACGCCAACACCCTCTACGTCCCGCCGAAGGCCTTCTTCGACGACCCCCAGTGGCGGGACATCACCGACTGGCAGGAGGAGCTGAAGCCGTACTACGACCAGGCCCAGCGCATGCTCGGCGTACGGATCAACCCGACGATGACGCCCTCCGACGTGCACCTGAAGGCGGCGGCCGAGCGGATGGGCGTCGGCGACACCTTCCATCTCGCCCCGGTCGGCGTCTTCTTCGGCGACGGCAAGGACGCGGACGGCAAGACGAAGGCCCGGCCCGGCGAGCAGGTGAACGACCCGTACTTCGGCGGCGCGGGCCCGGCCCGCAACGCCTGTATCGAGTGCGGCGAGTGCATGACCGGCTGCCGGCACGGCGCGAAGAACACCCTGAACGAGAACTACCTCCACCTCGCCGAGAAGGCGGGCGCGGTGGTCCACCCCATGACGACGGTGGTGTCCGTCACGGACGACTCGCGGGGCGGGTACGCCGTGGCGACCCTGCCGACGGACCGGAGGAAGAAGGGCGAGGGCCGGCTCTTCACCGCGCGCCGGGTGGTCCTCGCGGCGGGCACCTACGGCACGCAGACCCTGCTGCACCGGATGAAGGCGGGCGGCCAGCTGCCGTACCTCTCCCCGCGGCTCGGCGACCTGACCCGCACCAACTCCGAGGCGCTGGTCGGCGCGCAGACCGACAACCGCCGCTACCGCAAGGCGACCGGCGAGCCGAGGGCCGACTTCACGCGCGGCGTCGCGATCACGTCGTCCATCCACCCCGACGAGAACACCCACATCGAGCCGGTCCGCTACGGCAAGGGCTCGAACTCCATGGGCGGTCTGTCGATCCTCCAGGTGCCCTACGCCGAGGGCTCCTCCCGCGCGCTGGCCTGGCTGGCGAACGCGGCCCGGCACCCGCTGCTGGTCCTGCGCTCCCTGTCCAACCGGCGCTGGTCCGAGCGGACCATCATCGGCCTGGTCATGCAGTCGCTGGACAACTCCCTGACGACGTACCTGAAGCCGGACGGCGTCGGCAAGGGCCTGCTGACCGCCCGCCAGGGCCACGGCGCCCCCAACCCCAAGCAGATCAAGGCCGCGACCGAGGCCGCCTCCGCGCTCGCCGCCGAGATCAACGGCTTCGCCGGCAGCAACATCGGCGAGCTGATGGGCACCCCGCTCACCGCGCACTTCCTCGGCGGCTGCCCCATCGGCGACTCCCCGGAGACCGGCGTGATCGACCCGTACCACCGGCTGTACGGCCACCCCGGCATCTCCGTCGTGGACGGCGCCGCCGTCTCGGCGAACCTGGGCGTGAACCCGTCGCTGACGATCACCGCGCAGGCGGAGCGCGCGATGTCCTTCTGGCCGAACAAGGGGGAGGAGGACCCGCGGCCCGCGCAGGGCGCGGCGTACGAGCGGCTGAAGCCGGTGGAGCCGCAGGCCCCGGCGGTTCCGGCGGAGGCGTTCGGCGCGCTCCGGCTGCCGTTCCTGGGGATGCCGGCCGTACCGCCGAAGAGCGAAGAAGCGAAGAAGTGACGAGTGTGCAGAAGAGGCAGAGGGACCTGCCTCCCCCTCCGAAGGCAGGTCCCTCTTGCCGGTCTGTCGATCCGGTCCGGTCTCACTCGAGATCCGGCCGAATTGTTGATTCGGCAGGTTTGATCAGCGAGGGCCGCGAAGGGTTGCCCCAGCACACGGAATATTCGTGTGGCGTGAGTCACAGGCACGCGAGGCGGCCGTCACCGCACCGGAGGGCCGCGGCATGACGAAGGGCCCCGCGGGACGGAGAGACCGCGGGGCCCTTCTGATGGTCAGCACCGGCGTCAGGGCAGCGCCGGTGCCTCGGGGGCGGCGCCGGGGGGATGCGCCGCTGGTTCATTGGTCCCGCCCCCGGGGAGGCGGGCGGACGGTGCAGCAGTGCCGTGGCCGTCGCGGGGACCCGGCGGTGCCCCGGTACTGGTGCGTCTGTGCGGTTTTCCGCCGGCCGGCCCCGGGCGTCCCCGGAGCCGGCCGTTCTCTGGGTGACCGGGCTGCTGTCCCCTGCCGTCCGGTCACTCCCCTGGAGCGAGGTCCCACGGCGTACGGCACGACCCGTACGCCTCATCGCTCCAGCGAGCCACGCGTGGATCTGTCGGGCCCGCCCCTGGCTGGCACGGACACCCCGCTCAACGAAGCGCCGCGGCGGCCGGTCACGCGCCGTACGGGTGAGGCGGCGCTCGAACTCGGGTGCGACCCGGAGCCTGGATGCGGGTCGGATACAGCTGCGATCCGGCTCAGATGCGGCCCCGGCACAGCTCCAGCAGGGTCATGGCGAGGGTCGTGCCCGGCTTGCCCAGGGCCTCCCGGTAGCGGCCGAGGATCTCCATCTCGCGGGAGAGGTTCACCCGGCGTCCGCCGGCGGCGATGCGGGTCTGCTGGACGACGGCGGAGACGGCCATCCGCTCCTGGATGAGACCGATGATCCGGTCGTCGAGCACGTCGATGCGCTCACGGGCGCCGGCGATGGTCTGCTCCGGAGTAGCGGTCTCTTCCGGGGTCGTGGTGGTCATGTCGGGGCTCCTGGTGAAGGTGGCGGTGACGCCCCGGAACGGCAGGACCCGGAAACGACAGGCGCCCCGGGCCTTGTCGGCCCGGGGCGCCTGGGAAGTCGCTTGGCTGTTCGCTCAAGCAGCACGACCATGGCAGCCGGCGGGCCGGTTGCCATAGGTAAAGACGAAGGTCGTGTGCTGAAGCATGGGCAAAGTATGCCACGGCGACGCCCGGGCCTGTGCCGTCGTCCGGCGTCCGGGCCGGTGCGCGAGTCCGAAGGCCGGGCCTGTGCCCAAGCCCGACGTGCGGGCCCTCGGCGCCGAGGTCCGGCGTCCGGGCCGGTGGCGTAGTCCCGGCGTCATGGCCCGGCACCGGGGTCCGGCGTCCCGGCCGGTGTCGTATATCCCGGCGTCCTGGTGCGCGTCGAAGTCCAGGGAAAGGCTTCCCCGGCCGCCCCGCTAAACTCGTTAGCACAGACCCCCGCCCGACCACCAGAAGGCACCCCGTGTCATCAGCGACTCCCACTGCCGCCACCCCGGACACCGTCCTGGTCGTCGACTTCGGCGCGCAGTACGCCCAGCTCATCGCCCGTCGCGTCCGCGAGGCGCGGGTCTACAGCGAGATCGTGCCGAGCACCATGCTGGTGAAGGAGATGCTCGCCAAGAAGCCCGCGGCGATCATCCTCTCCGGCGGCCCCTCGTCCGTGTACGAGGAGGGCGCTCCCCGCCTCGACCGCGAGATCTTCGAGGCCGGCGTCCCCGTCTTCGGCATGTGCTACGGCTTCCAGCTGATGGCCCAGGCCCTCGGCGGCACGGTCGACAACACCGGCGCCCGCGAGTACGGCCGTACCGACCTGCACGTCTCCAAGACGTCCTCCACCCTCTTCGAGGGCACCCCGGCCGAGCAGCACGTGTGGATGTCGCACGGCGACGCCTGCTCCGCCGCCCCCGAGGGCTTCACCGTCACCGCGTCCACGGACGTCGTCCCGGTCGCCGCCTTCGAGAACGACGAGAAGAAGCTGTACGGCGTCCAGTACCACCCCGAGGTCATGCACTCCACGCACGGCCAGCAGGTGCTGGAGCACTTCCTGTACCGCGGCGCGGGCCTGAAGCCGACCTGGACCACGGGCAACGTGATCGAGGAGCAGGTCGAGGCCATCCGCGCGCAGGTCGGCGACAAGCGCGCCATCTGCGGCCTGTCCGGCGGCGTCGACTCCGCCGTGGCCGCCGCGCTCGTCGCGCGCGCCATCGGCGACCAGCTGACCTGCGTGTACGTCGACCACGGCCTGATGCGCAAGGGCGAGACCGAGCAGGTCGAGAAGGACTTCGTGGCCGCGACCGGCGTCAAGCTGGTCGTCGTGGACGCCGAGGAGCGCTTCCTGACCGCCCTCAAGGGCGTCTCGGACCCCGAGGAGAAGCGCAAGATCATCGGCCGTGAGTTCATCCGCGTCTTCGAGCAGGCGCAGGCGGACATCATCGCCGACGAGGGCCCGGCCGTGGAGTTCCTGGTCCAGGGCACCCTCTACCCGGACGTGGTCGAGTCCGGCGGCGGCACCGGCACCGCCAACATCAAGTCGCACCACAACGTCGGCGGCCTGCCCGAGGACCTCGAGTTCAAGCTGATCGAGCCGCTGCGCAAGCTGTTCAAGGACGAGGTCCGGATGGTCGGCCAGGAACTGGGCCTGCCGGAGGAGATCGTCCAGCGCCAGCCGTTCCCGGGCCCGGGCCTCGGTATCCGCATCGTCGGCGAGGTCACCAAGGAGCGCCTGGACCTCCTGCGGGAGGCCGACGCGATCGCCCGCGAGGAGCTGACCGCGGCCGGCCTCGACCGGGACATCTGGCAGTGCCCGGTGGTCCTGCTCGCCGACGTCCGCTCGGTCGGCGTCCAGGGCGACGGCCGCACCTACGGCCACCCGATCGTGCTGCGCCCGGTGTCCTCCGAGGACGCCATGACCGCCGACTGGTCCCGGCTGCCGTACGACGTCCTGGCCCGCATCTCGACCCGGATCACCAACGAGGTCCGCGACGTCAACCGCGTCGTCCTCGACGTGACCTCCAAGCCGCCGGGGACCATCGAGTGGGAGTAGGCCCCGGGCGCGTGTGATCAGGTGCGCCTGATCGTGCGCAGGGGCTCGCCGGGCGTCCAGACCTGGACGACCAGATACCGGTCGTTCTCGACGCGGGTCCGCACGACCTCCGTCAGCTCGGCACGGAAGAGGTGGAACGGCTCCGGCGGTTCCACCTCTTTCGCATAACCGGACTTCCGCTCGCCCTCGACCTCGAGCGCCCGCCCCGCGATCCGTACGTCACCGCCGCCCATGTCCGTGCCCTCGCCCGGGTTCGCCTGCAGCGCGAAGCGCGGATCGCGGCGCAGGTCGAGGGCCTTGAGCGAGTCCGCCATCATGCCCAGCCACAGCTCGCCGTCGCGGAAGTCGGCCTCCAGGCCACTGGTGCGCGGCGAGCCGTCCTTGCGGAGGGTGGCGAGGACGTGGTGGCGGAACGCGCGGAAGCGCTGCTCGACGAACGCGGCCAGCTCGGGTTCGACGGTGGTGAAGAACGCCCAGTTCGCAGGAATCATGGGAGCAGTGTCCACGGCAAACCGGACATCCCCTGTCGTGTATTCGTCGCGTACGTCATCTTTACAAAAGAGACCTGCCCTTTTGCGCTGACCGACGGTAACTTCCGGCGCGTACAGCAATTCCAGCGCTGGAGGACCTATGCACGGGCCCAACCCGCCCCTGCCGCTGCCCACCGACCAGCTGCGGTTCGCCATGCCGCCGATGTTCGAGTCGGTCGAGGACGAGCGCCGGCACCGCAAGGAGCGGCTCGCCGGCGCCCTGCGGATCTTCGGGCGGGCCGGGCTCGAGGACGGGGTCTCCGGGCACATCACCGCCCGCGACCCGGAGTTCTCCGAATGCTTCTGGGTCAACCCGTTCGGAATGCCGTTCCGGCACGTCACCGTCAGCGATCTCGTCCTCGCCAACCAGGACGGGCAGGTCGTCGAGGGCCGCTACCACGTCAACCAGGCCGCCTTCACCGTGCACGCCCAGGTGCACGCCGCACGCCCGGACGTCGTCGCCGTCGCCCACTGCCACTCCGTGCACGGCCGCGCCCTCGCCGCCCTCGGCGAGCTGATCGACCCCATCACCCAGGAGAGCTGTGCCTTCTACGAGGACGTGGCCCTCTACGACGCCTACTCCGGCGTCACCGTCGACGTCGAGGAGGGCCGCCGGATCGCCGGGGCGCTCGGCTCCCGCAAGGCGCTCGTGCTGCGCAACCACGGGCTGCTCACCGTCGGCGACTCGGTGGACGCCGCCGCCTGGTGGTTCCTGTCCATGGAGCGCTCCTGCCAGGTGCAGCTGACGGCGAAGGCGGCCGGCCGCCCCGTCCTCATCGACCACAAGCTGGCCGTCGCCACCCGGGAACAGCTCGGCGGCGACCTGGTGGCCTGGATCAACTACCAGCCCCTGTGGCAGGACATCAGCCGCAGCGAACCGGACCTGCTCAGCTGAACCCCCGGCGCGCGCACTCGAACCCCCCTCGGCACCTCGCGATGCTCCGCGGGCCGTTCGCTCGCTTGAACCGGTCCGAGGTCTCGGCTGAACCGGTCCGAGCTCTCGGCCCAGTCGATGCGCACCGGGGTGCCGTCGAAGGCCCGGGTCCCGTCCCGCCGGATGATCTCGGCCATACGGAACATCCCGCGGCCGGGTCAACACGGCGGCCCGCACTTCACCCGCCGTGACCCGGCCCGGACGCCGTGCGCGCCCGCCGTAGGGCACAATGCGCTCTCAGCGCAGGGGAGTCGCACGGGCGGCCGGATCCTCCACCGAGGGCCCGCCGGCCGTGCCGGACGGTTGTGGGGAAGGCGGGCGCCGGTCGTGGCGGTGCAGGACGCGAGACAGGGCATGGACACCGAGGGTGTCCACGAGGGCGGCTGCACCTGCGGGGACTGTCCGCACGGCGTCCGGGAGGGACACCGGAGGGCCGTCGCCGCGTTCCTGCGCCGACGCGACGAGTTCGCAGCCGGGCAGGGCCTGCCCGCGGCGGTGGCGCACTCGGCCTCGGCGTCCCGCCAGTGGGTCTCCGAGGAACTGACCCAGCGCGCGGAGGCCGTCGCCGAACGCGGCCGCGCCCAGGGCGAGGCCTGGCTCGCCCGGCTGTGGCTGCGCACGGTGTACGTCGTGTGGGGCGCGGTCCTCGCACTGCTGCTCGGCGAGGTGCTCACCGCGGGCGGCGGCTGGTCGGGCGCCCGCACCGCGGCCCTGGCCGCCGCGCTGGTCGTCGCCGGCGTGCTCACTGCCGCCTCCTGGTTCCACCGGTCCCGTGGCGGGGCGCTGGCCCCGGTGATCGGCGAGGACAACCGCATGTCCACCTCCCGTACCGTCGCCGCCTGCTGGGTGCTGTTCGTCGGGTACTCCGTCCTGCTGCTGGCCGCCCGGCTGGCCGCCGCCTCCGACCACGCCGAACGCGACGCGCTGATCTCGGGCCTCGGCCTCGCGCGCGGCGCGGGCGTGGTGACCGTCCTCGCCGTGGTGTGCGGCATCGCCGTTCTGGTCCGCCGGGTGGTCGGCCTGCGCATCCAGGCCCAGCGGCTGCAGAAGCTCCCGGCACACCGGCCGCGCGCCGCCGACCTGCTCACCGACGACTCCGGCCGGGGCGCCTTCACCGACATCCAGTACGTCGCGATCAGCGCCGTCGCCCTGCTGTTCGCCGCCGTACGGCTGGCCCGCCGCCCCGACCAGCTGCCCGACCTGCCCTGGGGGCTGGGCGTGGTGGTGCTGATCTCGGCCGCGACCTACCTGGCCGGCAAGTACGCCGAGGGCGGCCGCCCGGTGATCCTCTCCGTCGTGCGCGCCCGCGAACCCGGCGACCTGGACGGGCCGATCCGCACCGGCGACGACATCGAGATCCGCGGCGCCGGCTTCGTGCCGCCCGGCGCCCACAGCGCCGACCGGCTCTCCCGCATGGTGGTCCGCATCGGCACCGTCGACGTCCATGTCCCCCTGGTCCCCGTCACCGGCGGCTTCCGCAACCCCACCGACACCGTCCTCACCGTCCCCGTCCCGGCCGAGGTCGAACCCGGCGCGGTGGAGGTACAGGTGGTCACGGCGGCGGGGGTGGCCAGCAACCGGTGCATTGTTCAGGTGACGGAGTGACGGGGGGACGGGGTTGACGGGGTGATGGGGTGGACGGGGCGGCTGGGTGACGGAAGCGGTGTCCGATGCCTCCCTTCTCCCTTCGGCGCCCCTTCCTCAGAGGAGCCGATATCCGGAAAAACGCCCGGGTTCGGATTGAACTGCGCCGCGTCGTCGTACGTATGGTCAAGTGAGGGGCGGCACGGCAGGCGAGAGGCGGCGGGCGACGATGACTCACAGTATGCGGACGGACACCGACATGGACCGGCTGAACGGCCGCGGCCTGCGTGACACAGCCACCCACTACGCCCTCCTCCCGCTGCGGATCTTCCTCGGCGTCACCTTCATCTACGCGAGCCTGGACAAACTCACCAGCAGCTCCTTCCTGAAGTCCGGCGGTGCCGGATCCATCGGCGAAACCATGCGTTCGGCCCGCGACTCCGCCGCCATCCCGGCCCTGGTCGACCTGGCGCTGAAGGCCCCGGTCGGCTTCGGCTACGCCATCGCCCTCGGTGAACTGGCCGTCGGCATCGGCACGCTGCTCGGTCTGCTCGGCCGGCTGTCCGCGCTCGGCGGAGCGCTGATCTCGTTCAGCCTGTGGATGACGGTCAGCTGGGCGACGACCCCCTACTACTACGGCAACGACCTCGCGTATTTCATGGCCTGGATTCCCCTGATCCTCGCCGGTGCCCCCTATCTCTCGGTGGACGCTGCCTGGCGCGCCCGCCGCCGACGGCACCTGGGCGGCTACTGACCGCCGGGTATCCGGGCGGCCGCTGAGCGCCGGCGTGCCTGCCCGCTCCGGCCCCATCACCCTCGCTGCCGGACACGCCGCCCGCCCATCCCGGCGCCGGCCCATGGCGCGGTCGCCGTGATCGCCGTGGTCGCGGGGTCGCGGGGTCGTCGGCGGGAGTAGCCCGCGGGGCAGAGCGGCGCCGCCGTGGGCTGTACCTCGCTGCGGCGCGGCCGCACACCGCCCCGCGCCTTGGGCGCCCGCCGTTGCAGCGCGCCGTCGAGGCTCCAGCACCCTGCACAGCCATCGGACCTCGCACCTCGGGCTCGGGTTCTCGGGCCTCGGGTTCTCGCGCCTCGCGTTCTCGGGTCTCGGGCCGGCCGCCTACCCGCTCTCGGTGTCGCCCCGTCTGCGTATGCCCCTGGCCACCGCCGCTGTCGCACCGGCGAGGAACAGGCCGCCCACGACCAGCGGAACCACCGCGAACCACGGCGTCTCCCACAGGCCGCCGGCGTCCCCCGCGTAGACCACGCCGGTGGCGGTGAGGAACAGGCCGGCGACCAGCTTCCCGGGCTGGAAGTCATGACGCAGCACGGCTGACCTCCACCTGTCCCAGACCGACCTTCAGCGTGAGGTCCAGCGTGCCCGTGTCCTTGGCGCCCTTGGCCGGCGTCAGCGTCACGTTCCTGAGCCTGCGCGGCTGCACGTCCACGTCCTTCCTGTTGTCCCCCGGCAACCGGATGTCGCCGACACCCACCTCGATGCTCATCCGCACGATCGCGTCCGCCGGCACGACCACTTTCAACTGCCCGGCGCCCACATGGGCGTCCGTCGCGACCGTCCGGCCCCGGCCCGGACGCACCCGGCTCAGGTCCAGCGTCCCGCGGCCGGTGCCGAGGTCGTACGCCGGCCGTACCTGTGCCGCCGCGGAGGGAGCCCAGGAGGTGTCTCTCCAGTGGGTGGTGATGTCCTTCGGCAGGGCCGCCGTCCCGGCGAGCAGGGCCGCCGTGACGATCGCCAGCAACACCGTCCCGGCTCCCGTGCGCCCCAGGAACGCGCTGACCACGAGGCCCAGGCCGAACACCGCCAGCGCGCACGCCAGGCCGGTCTGCAGACTGGTGCCCAGCGGGTGCGTGTCCCAGGTCAGTCCGGTGCCCAGGCCGCCCGCCACCAGGGCGAGCAGGAACACCCAGCCGCCTATCCAGCGCGGGCCGCGCGGTCTCGGGGGAGCCGGGGGCCTCGGCTGTGTCGAGTCCTGGTGGCCGTGGTGCGTCCAAGGGGTGGCGATGCCGACGTCGAGCACCGAGGTGACATCCCGGGCGCGGGCGTCGGCGGGTCCCCACAGATAGCCGGTGCCGCCGACATGCGTGCCGTCCTTGACGATCGGGTCCCGCCACCAGGAGGGGTAGATGTCGACGACCGGCGGCGCCTGTGCCTCCGGCGGCGCGTCGGCGGCGGCCTGGGCGGCGAGCGGATCGGGGTCGGGGGCGCCGCGGCGCCGCGACCAGTACCCGGCGGCCGCCAGCAGCAGGGAGAGCACCACGGCGAAGGCCAGCACCCCGCCGTTTCTCAGCATGGTCAGGAAGATTCCGCAGCCGACCAGGGCGAACAGCACGGCGGCGAGCGCCTGGCCGTCGACCCGGCCGGTCAGCAGCTTGCGGACCTCGTTCTCCTCCTCGTCCTCGTACGGCACCAGCAGCCACGCGAAGCCGTAGAAGATGAGGCCGATGCCACCGGTCGCGGACAGCACGGCCAGAGTGATCCGGAAGATCACCGGGTCCATGTCGGTGTGCCGGCCGAGACCCGCGCACACGCCCGCGATCATCTTGTGCCGGTGGTCGCGCCGGAACCGCCCGGGGGCGTCGGTGTCGGTTCGCTCCTGATCCTGATCTCGGCCCTGGTCCTTGTCCTGCTGCGGTGCGTGGGTGCGTGGGCCGGCGCCGGCCGCTCCCGATGTCCTCGTCGCGGCGGACGCGGCATCCGTCGGTCCGGTGCCCGGGGCCGGGCGCGGGCCGGAGCCGGGTCCCGGACCCGTCGCGGCGTGCTCGTGATCCGTCATGCGTCCATGGTGACGGGCGCGGCGGCGCCGCGGCAGTCGGGACGACCCTGGGCGAACCCTGAAATCGGCCCCGAGACGGTCCGGGGAACCCGTTCGAGCCGCGCCCGGCCGCCCCGGCGGACGTGCCCCGACCCGGCCCCGAGGAAGATCAGGGGCGTCTAGGGGCCGACCCTGATGCCTGGCCCCGCCGGGCATGTGACCATCGTTGGCATGCCGGAAGCCGCAAGCCTCCCAGTCGACGACCCGCGGCCGCCGCGCAAGCTCTACCGCAGCAGCGACGGACGCTGGCTCGGCGGAGTGGCGCGGGGCCTCGCCGGGCATCTCGGACTGCCCGTGATCTGGGTGCGGCTCGCCTTCGTCGGCCTCTTCATGGCCAACGGCCTGGGCGCGTTGCTGTACGCGGCGTTCTGGTTCTTCGTCCCGCTCGGCGTCGGCGGCGTCGGTGCCCACAAGCCGCCGGCAGCCGCGGAGACCGTGGCCGGCGGACGGCGCAGGCTCGTGGCCCGCAAGCCGGACCGCGGGCAGATCGTCGCGCTGCTGCTGATGGTCATCGTGTCCATCGTGTTCGTGGGCAGCGTGAACCTGACCAGCGCGGCCAAGGCGTATCTGCTGCCCGCCGTCCTCGTGGCGGCCGGTGTCGCCCTCGTCTGGCGTCAGGCGGACAACGCCCGCCGGGCCCGCTGGGTCGAGGTCGGCCGGCGGCGGCGCACCCTCACCCTGGTGCGCGCGGCCGCCGGCGTCGTCCTCGTCACGGCCGGCGTCTCCGCCGTGTTCTGGCTCCAGGGCTCGGCCGCCCACCTCGGCGCCGTCCTCCAGGCCGCGCTCGCCGTCCTCGTCGGCATCACCCTGCTCGCCGGTCCGTATCTGGTCCGGATGACCCAGGACCTCTCCGAGGAACGTCTGATGCGCATCCGCGCCCAGGAGCGCGCGGAGGTCGCCGCGCATGTGCACGACTCGGTGCTGCACACCCTGACCCTGATCCAGCGCAACGCCGACAACGCGAACGAGGTGCGCCGCCTCGCCCGCGCCCAGGAGCGCGATCTGCGCACCTGGCTGTACAAGCCGGAGGGCACCGGCAAGGACGAGGCCGACGAGCCGGACACGGTCGCCGAGGCGGTGCGGCGCAACGCCGCCGAGGTGGAGGACAAGCACGGCGTGCCCATCGAGGTCGTCGTGGTCGGCGACTGCCCGCTGGACGAGAGGACCGGCGCGCAGATGCAGGCGGCGCGCGAGGCGATGGTGAACGCCGCCAAGTACGGTGGCGAGGGCGGCGCCGTACAGGTGTATGCCGAAGTCGAGGGGAGGACGGTCTTCGTGTCCGTGCGCGACCGGGGTCCCGGCTTCGATCTCGACTCGATACCCGCCGACCGCATGGGCGTCAGAGAATCGATCATCGGCCGCATGGAGCGCAACGGCGGCACGGCCCGGCTGCGGCCGGTGCCGGGCGGCGGCACGGAGGTCGAGCTGGAGATGGAGAGGGCGGAGAAGACGTCATGAGCGACGCGACCGAGGCGAACGGCACGGCGGGAACCCCCGGGGCGCCCGGGACCGGGGCTGCCGACGGCGGCGCGGGCGGACGGCGCGTGCGGGTGGTGCTGGTGGACGACCACCGGATGTTCCGCACCGGCGTCCAGGCCGAGATCGGGCAGACCGCCGAGACCGGCGTCGAGGTGGTCGGCGAGGCCGCGGACGTCGACCAGGCGGTCACGGTCATCACCGCGACCCGGCCCGAGGTGGTCCTGCTCGACGTCCATCTGCCGGGCGGCGGCGGGGTGGAAGTGCTGCGCCGGTGCGCGCCGTTGATGGCGGACCCCGAACGGCCGGTCCGCTTCCTCGCGCTGTCGGTGTCGGACGCGGCGGAGGACGTGATCGGGGTGATCCGCGGCGGCGCCCGCGGCTATGTCACCAAGACCATCACCGGCACCGACCTGGTCGACTCCATCTTCCGGGTGCAGGAGGGCGACGCCGTCTTCTCCCCGCGGCTGGCCGGGTTCGTCCTGGACGCCTTCGCCTCCACCGACGCCCCGCCCGTGGACGAGGACCTGGACCGCCTCACCCAGCGCGAGCGGGAGGTGCTGCGGCTGATCGCCCGTGGCTACGCCTACAAGGAGATCGCCAAGCAGCTGTTCATCTCCGTGAAGACGGTCGAGTCCCATGTCTCGGCGGTGCTGCGCAAGCTCCAGCTGTCCAACCGGCACGAGCTGACCCGCTGGGCGACGGCCCGCCGGCTGGTCTGACCTCGCCGGGCCCCCTACAGGGTCGCCCTCAGGCCACCCGGGTCGCCCCCGCGAACGGCATCAGGTCGACCGGGGCGAGCCGGACCGGCGCCGAGGGGTTCGGGGCGTGGATGATCTGCCCGTTGCCCACATAGATGCCGACGTGGCTGATCCCGGAGTAGTAGAACACCAGGTCGCCCGGACGGAGTTCGGAGCGGGAGACGCGTCGGCCCGCGTTGATCTGGGCGTAGGTGGTGCGGGGCAGGGAGATGCCGGCGGAGCGGTAGGCGGCCTGGACCAGGCCCGAGCAGTCGAAGGCGTTCGGGCCGGCCGCGCCCCACACATAGGGGCTGCCGAGCTTGGCGTAGGCGTAGGCGATGGCCTCGGCGGCGCGCGCGTTCGGCGCCGCGGCCGACCCGGCCTGTTCCAGCGCGTCCCGGGCGCCCGAAGCCGAGCGGGAGGCGCGCCCCGGCGTGGTGCCGCCCGCGCCGGTGACCTCGGTGCGCTCCCGCGGACTCAGGCGTGCCAGCAGCCGCCGGGCCTCCGCCAGCCTGCCGGTGACGGTCTTCTTCTGCCGCCGCAGCTCGGCCTGCCGGGACCGCAGCGACGCCAGCTCGACGCGGGCGGCGCCGCGCAACTGCTCGATCTCCCGCAGCTGTTCGCGCACCCGGGACACGGCGGCGGACTCGCGGTCACCGGCCCGCTCCGCGAACGCGGCGTTGTCCAGGTACCGGTCGGGGTCGCCGGACAGGGCCAGCTGCCAGGCCGGAGCGAATCCGCCCTCGCGGTACTGCGCCGCCGCGATCGAACCGAGCGCGTCCCGGGCCGCGTTGAGCTTCTGCTGCTTGCGCGCGGTCTCGTCGCGCAGCGCGTTCAGCCGCCGCTGCGCGGCGTCCGCCTGCTCCTTCGCGCCGTCGTACTTCTCGGTCGCGGCCTCCGCCTCCTGGTACAGCTTGTCGACCTTGGCCTTCACCTGGGCCGGCGTCAGCTGCGGCTCGGCGTGTCCGGTGCCGTCGAACCCCGTCGCGGTGGCCGCGCCGGCCAGGGCGAGGGTGGCGGCCGTCCGGGCCGTATGGCCCCCGATCGAGCGTTGCCGGGGCTTGCGATGCGCTGCCACCTGGACCGTCACGTCCTTCCGTACGACTCGCAGGACCGAGGGACCGTGCGTCCGGCGGCGGCCCGTACAGGGGGAGCGGGCCACCGCCGGACCCTTCTCGGCGGTGGTGGCCGACGGCCGCCCCTGGCCCGGGCGGCGGTGGGGTGTCGGTCACCTGGAGGAGGACGCTAGGCCTGTCTGTGACGAGTTGGTAACGCGGTGTACGGAACTGGTCCCGGCGGACCGGGAAGTGACCGTATGTGACCGCATCGTCGTGCCGCGCCGGTCGCCTTCACGCAGCGTGGTGACCGAAGCGCGGAAAGCGGGACGGACGGGAGCCGTGGGGTGCTATGGGGCGCATATATGCAAGATCGTTCAGGCGGCGTCCGGTCGCTCGAGCCGGGGGCCGGTGACAGGACGCTTCGGCGCCCCTGGCTAGGCTCCGGCCCATGGACGCACTCATCCATCTCTTCGTCGGCCTGCACATCATCGGCATCGCCGCACTGCTCGGCGGTTTTCTCACTCAGATGAAGGCGATGGGCCAGGGCACGGCCCGGTTCGTGCCCGGGATGCTGCACGGGGCGCTGACCATGCTGGTCACCGGCGTGGCCCTGGTCGGTCTCAACCAGGCCGACGACCATCACGTCAACACCATCAAGATCGGCGTCAAGCTGGCGCTGCTGATCGTGATTCTCGGCCTGGTCTATGTGAAGCGCGACGAGGAGCGGGTCGACAAGGGAGTGTTCGGCCTGGTCGGCGCCCTTACCGCGGCGAACGTCTTCATCGCCGTCCTGTGGACCTGACGCTCGTCCCGCCGCCGGCGCCACGGGCCGCGAGCAGCGCACCGGCGGCGACCACGAGCCACGCCGCCACCGCAACCCACAGCAGCAACCGTCCCGGCCAGGTGAGCCAGGTGACGCCGACCGCGCTCGCGACGGACAGCACGGCCACCGCCGTCATCCCCATCGGGAACACCGTCGCCCAGCGCAGCAGGTGACAGCCGCGCCGGGGCCGCACCGCCTCGGCGGCCACCAGCACGGCGTACCAGGCCAGATCCAGCACCAGCAGGACCACGGTCACGGTGCGCAGCACGCCGCGGTCGTCGGCGTTCCAGAGGTACAGGCCCGTGTCCCCGGCCATGAGCAGTCTCGCTCCGGCCAGCGCCGAGATCCCGAGTGCACCGCCCGCGATCCAGTGGTCGCCCGCCCCCTGAAGCACCTGCCGTCCGTCGAAGCGGGTCAGTGCGGCGCCGTAGAGCACCAGACCCAGCCAGAACACCACCAGCGCCGTGTGCGCCGGCCAGGCCGTGCGCTCGGCCGCGGCCAGGGTCGCGGCCAGTACGGCGAGCCCCTGCGTGGCCACACAGCACAGGAACACCGAGCCCGGCATGCGCCGCCCCCAGCGCCGTACGACCAGGAACAGCAGCACCGGGCAGAGCAGCGCGGCGAGGGCCAGCAGGGCCTCGGCGGTGGTCCGGGCGCCCGCGGCCGACATCCGGGTGCCGAGCACCGTGGTCGCGGCGACGGAGGTGAGCGCGCCCGGACTCTCCGCCTCGGCCATCCAGTGCCGCGGCTCGGCGACCAGCCGCAGCACGAAGGCGGCGGCCAGCGCGATCCAGGCGACCCAGGCCAGCGCCAACACCGCCCGGGACACGGTCTCGGCACCGGTCAGATGCAGGCCGATCGACAGGATGCCGGTCGCCATCACCGCGGACCCGGCCGCGGGGGACCGCTCCGCCCACCACGCACGCAGACCTGAGATGCCGGGCATGTGCCGATGCTAGGGAGGCGTCGCGCTCCGGTTCGGCAAGGGCACGCGCGCGTGAAGGGGAAAGCCGGCACGCGCGCGCACCGCGCGTGGAGGCGACAACCCGGGCCACCCGCGCGTGCAGGTGAAGACACCGGCCGCGCGCGTGGATGGAATGTCCCGTACACACACGCGTGGGTATCGCAAAACGCCTGTACGCGCGCGTGGGCGTCGGAAAACGCCTGTATGCGCACGTAGGCATCGCAAAACGCCCGACGCACGTGTGGGCATCCGAAAACGCCCGTACGCGCGCGTGCGGTGAGCCCGGCCGGCCCGGTCAGCCGGGGCGGACCACGCTGTGGATGATCGACTCGCCGCCGTAGTAGATGGACTCCTCGCGGACGTACGCGCCCGGCTTCGGGGCGTGGATCATCATGCCGTTGCCTATGTAGACGCCGACGTGGCTGATGTCGTCGTAGAAGAAGATCAGGTCACCCGGCCGGGCATCGGCCAGCGAGACCGTGGTACCCGCGCCGACCTGGTCGTACGTGGTGCGCGGAAGCGTGACGCCGGCGGCCTTCCAGGCGGCCTGGGTGAGGCCCGAGCAGTCGTAGGAGTCCGGGCCGGTGGCGCCCCACACATAGGGCTTGCCGAGCTGCGCGCGGGCGAAGGCCAACGCCTTCTCGGCCTTCGTGTCGTACGAGCTGGACGCCGTGGACCCCGCCGAGCCGGAGGCGGACGCCGTGGACGAGGACGAGTCGGCCTGCTGCCGGGCCGCCTGCTGCTTCGCCAGCTCCGCCGCCCTGCGGGCCGCCTCCTGCTGCTTCTCCCGCTCGATGGCGGCCAGCCGGGCCTTCTCCTGGGCCGTCAGCGTGGCCAGCAGCTCGCGCGCGGAGGCCAGTTTCCGCTGCACGGTGGCCTTGGCGGTGCGCAGATCGCGCTGTGACGCGTCCAGCGTGCGCAGGCTGTCGGAGGCCTGCCGCCGCTCCTTCATGGTCGCGGCCTGCTCGCCGATGTAGGCGTCGACCGCGCGCTTCTCCCGTGAGGTCAGCCGGTTCATCAGCTGGCTCTGGTCGAAGTAGTCCTGCGGGTCGTTCGCGAGCAGGAAGGTGGCCGTGCCGGGAGCGGCGGCGCCGGTGCGGTACTGGGCGGCGGCGAAGGAACCCAGCTCCTCGCGTGCCTTGTTGAGGCGCTCGGTGCGCCGGGCGAGCTCGTCGCGCAGGGCGTCGACGCGTCCCCGCTGCCTGCCGGTCCGCTCCTTGGCCGCGTTGTACTTCTCGGTCGCCGACTCCGCCTGGCGGTAGAGGTCGTCGACCTTCTTCTCGACCTCCTCCAGGCTGGGCTTGGCGTGATCGGTTCTCGGGGCGGCCTCGGCGGTCTGCGAGAACACGGCCATGGAGGTGAGGGCGGCGGTGGCGAGGGCGGGGGTGCGGAGGCCCGCGCCAGAGGTCCCGCCGGGGCGCGGCTTGCGGTGCGACGCCAAGGGAGGCGACTCCTTCCAATGGGCCGCCTACCGGGTTAGCTGTCGGGTTCGGGCGGTGGTTCGGAAGGGTTGCCCTACGGCGTCGTCCCCTCGGGAGTCGGCCGATTCACCCCGGGATCGGTTGGGTCCCCGGCTCCGCGCGCCGAGGGGCGCGCCGGACTCGGCGGAGGCCGCGCACGCGGCCTGACGGCAACCTAGCCAACTCGTGTGACTACTGTGAAGGTTGGTGCGTGATATGTCCGATACATTTTTGTGATCCGCCGCCGGGATCGCCGCCCCGTCATCGGGTGATTCCGCAGCGTGAGGGACATGTCGTACCGCCTGTGACCGTCGTCTTTACGGGACGGCGACCAGTTGTCGGTGGCGCGCCCTAGACTCGTAGAGCGATGAGCAGCCTCTTTGACGACAGCTTCCTGGCGGACCTCCAGGCCCCTCGCGGGCACGAGGAGGAGCCCCCGCCGCCGCCCGAGGACGATCACGCTCCGGAGCCGGTTCCGGACGATCTGTTCGGCGGGAAGTTCGACGCGCCGCCGGACCGGGACACCCACTACCGCGACGGCGCCCCGCGCCCCGCCCTCGACTCGGCGGCCCTGCTGGAGGGGCTGAACGACAACCAGCGCGCCGCCGTCGTGCACTCCGGCTCCCCGCTGCTCATCGTCGCCGGCGCCGGCTCCGGCAAGACCCGCGTCCTGACCCACCGCATCGCCTACCTGCTCGCCGAGCGGCACGTGCACCCGGGCCAGATCCTCGCGATCACCTTCACCAACAAGGCCGCGGGCGAGATGAAGGAGCGCGTCGAGCAGCTCGTCGGCCCGCGCGCGAACGCGATGTGGGTGATGACCTTCCACAGCGCCTGCGTGCGCATCCTGCGCCGCGAGAGCAAGAAGCTCGGCTTCACCTCCAGCTTCTCCATCTACGACGCCGCTGACAGCAAGCGCCTGATGGCCCTGGTCTGCCGCGACCTGGACCTCGACCCCAAGCGCTTCCCGCCGAAGTCGTTCAGCGCGAAGATCAGCAACCTGAAGAACGAGCTGATCGACGAGGAGGACTTCGCCGCCCAGGCCACCGACGGCTTCGAGAAGACCCTCGCCCAGGCCTACGCGCTCTACCAGTCGCGGCTGCGCGAGGCGAACGCGCTCGACTTCGACGACCTGATCATGACGACGGTCAACCTGCTGCGCGCCTTCCCGGACGTGGCCGAGCACTACCGCCGCCGCTTCCGCCATGTCCTGGTCGACGAGTACCAGGACACCAACCACGCCCAGTACGCCCTCGTCCGCGAGCTGGTGGGTACGGGCGAGCACGACGAGGACACCCCGCCCGGCGAGTACGACATCCCGCCCGCCGAGCTGTGCGTCGTCGGTGACGCGGACCAGTCGATCTACGCCTTCCGCGGCGCCACGATCCGCAACATCCTCCAGTTCGAGGAGGACTACCCGAACGCGACGACGATCCTGCTGGAGCAGAACTACCGCTCCACGCAGACCATCCTGTCCGCCGCCAACGCGGTCATCGAGCGCAACGAGTCCCGCCGCCCGAAGAACCTGTGGACCAACGCCGGCCAGGGCGCCCGCATCACCGGCTACGTCGCCGACAACGAGCACGACGAGGCGCAGTTCGTCGCCGACGAGATAGACCGCCTGGTCGACGCGGGCGAGGCGAAGGCCGGCGATGTCGCCGTCTTCTACCGGACCAACGCCCAGTCCCGTGTCTTCGAAGAGGTCTTCATCCGCGTCGGCCTGCCCTACAAGGTCGTCGGCGGCGTCCGCTTCTACGAGCGCAAGGAGGTCCGGGACGTCCTCGCCTACCTGCGCGTCCTCGCCAACCCCGAGGACTCGGTGCCGCTGCGCCGCATCCTGAACGTGCCCAAGCGGGGCATCGGCGAGCGCGCCGAGGCGATGATCGACGCCCTCGCCCAGCGCGAGAAGATCAGCTTCCCGCAGGCGCTCAAGCGCGTCGACGAGGCGTACGGCATGGCCGCACGCTCCACGAACGCCGTGAAGCGGTTCAACACGCTCATGGAAGACCTGCGCACGATCGTGGAGTCCGGCGCCGGTCCCGCGACCGTCCTGGAAGCCGTGCTCGAACGCACCGGCTA
This sequence comes from Streptomyces sp. NBC_00557, assembly GCF_036345995.1. Lineage (NCBI taxonomy): Bacteria > Bacillati > Actinomycetota > Actinomycetes > Kitasatosporales > Streptomycetaceae > Streptomyces > Streptomyces sp. NBC_00557. The sequence goes on along the minus strand of NZ_CP107796.1, from coordinate 3,246,884 downwards.
TCTCGCCGAGTTGCAGGCCTCCACCGACCCGCAGGACGAGACCCGCATCGAGAACCTCCAGGAACTCGCGGCCGTGGCCCTGGAGTTCGAGCAGGAGCGCGGCGAGGGAGAGGCCGGCACACTCGCCGACTTCCTCGAGCAGGTGGCCCTGGTCGCCGACTCCGACCAGATCCCGGACGGCGAAGAGGGCGAGGGCGTCATCACCCTGATGACCCTGCACACCGCCAAGGGCCTGGAGTTCCCGGTCGTCTTCCTCACCGGCATGGAGGACGGCGTCTTCCCGCACATGCGCGCCCTCGGCCAGACCAAGGAGCTGGAGGAGGAGCGCCGCCTGGCGTACGTCGGCATCACGCGCGCGCGTGAGCGGCTCTACCTCACGCGCTCGGCGATGCGCAGCGCCTGGGGGCAGCCGTCGTACAACCCGCCCTCCCGCTTCCTGGAGGAGATCCCGGCCACCCATGTGGACTGGAAGCGGACAGGAGCGGCGGCGCCGGTGTCCTCCGGCCCGGCCGCCGGGATCGCGGCCTCGCTGTCCTCGTCCCGCTCGCGTTCGTCCGCGTCGGGCGCGTCCGGGTTCGCCACCCGGCGCACCGCGGAGAAGCCGGTGGTCGCGCTGGCCGTCGGCGACCGGGTCACGCACGACCAGTTCGGGCTCGGCACGGTCGTCGCCGTGAAGGGTACGGGCGCGAACGCCGAGGCGACGATCGACTTCGGTGACGCCAAGCCCAAGCGGCTGCTGCTGCGGTACGCGCCGGTGGAGAAGCTCTAGACACGCGTGAGCCCCGCCGGTCGGGCGGGGCTCGCCGGTGCGACCCGGACCGGGGTCGCTCAGGTCGGGTCCAGGCCGTGGCTGCGCAGCCACGGCAGCGGGTCGATGGCCGCCCCGCCTGCGGGTCGCACCTCGAAGTGCAGGTGCGGTCCGGTGGAGTTGCCGGAGTTGCCGGAATAGGCGATCGGCTGGCCGGCCTTGACGGACGTCCCGGCGGGGACCCGGTAGCTGGACAGATGGCAGTACCAGGTCTGCGTGCCGTCCTTCGCCGTCACGATCATCATGTTGCCGTAGGCGCTGTTCCACTTGGTGGAGACGACACCGTCGGTCGCGGCCATCACCGTGGTGCCGTACGAGACCGGGAAGTCGATGCCCGTGTGCACGGACATCCAGTTCACACCGGCCTGGCCGAAGTAGGCGCTCAGCCCCTTCTGCAGGACCGGCAGCGCGAACTTGGGGCGCAGCCGCTCCTTGAGTGCGGCCGCCGCGGCCGCCTTCTTCTGCTCCAGCTCCTGCTGGTTCTTCAGGTCGATCCGTTCCTGCGTCCGGCTCGCCCGGTCGGCGAAGTCGTGGGCGCCCGCGGACAGCGTCGTCAGCTGGCTGTCCAGCCTGCTGTTGGCGACCGACGGCTTCACCGCGTGCGCGTCCGAGGCGGAGGCGGTGGTGTCCTGGCCGCCGTCGGTCAGCGTGCCGACCGAGGCGGCGGCGATCCCGGCGACCCCCATCACACAGGCCGAGGGCACGGCGACGGTCAGCAGCGCCGAGCGCTTGGCGGGCGTACGACGGCGGGAGCGCGCGGCGCCGCGCGAGCCGGCCCGGGGCGCCGGCTTCGCGGCGGCCTCCGCCTCGTCCTCGGGCAGACCGGTCACGGCGGGCAGTTCACCGGTGGCGCCCGACTCGTCGTCAACGGGGTGCTGTTCGCCGAACGCGGTGTCCTCGTACGGCGCGTCGTCCTCGTACGGCGCGTCGTCCTCGTACGGAGCCTGCGGGAAGGCCGCGGTCTCCTGCGGGTCGCCGACCTGGCCGTAACCGGCGGTGGTCTGCAGGCCGAACGGTTCGGCAGCCGGCTCGGGCTGGGCCGGTACGGCGTGCCCGCCGGAGTTCCACTGCGTGGCGTCGTACGCGCCCGACTCGAAGGTCTGTGTGTCCCACGCCCACTGCTGGGTCGGCTCGGCGACGCCGGACGGGTCGGGCTGCAGCCAGGCACTCGCGTCCCACTGGCCGCTGACGTCGTTGCCCGTGGCCTGCGCGGGCACCGTCCAGGCGGTGGTGTCGTAGCCGCCGGTGTCGTAGGCGGCGTGCTGCTGGGCCGCGTACGGGTCGTAGCCCAGGCCCTGGCCGGTCTGCCACTGGGTGCTGTCGTACGCGCCGGTGGTGTGCTCGCCGGGCATGCTGCCGAAGAGCGGGTCCGTGGAGACGGTGGCGGTGCCGCCGGCAAAACCGGTGGCGTCGTACCCGCCGTACGTGGTGAAGTCGCCGTAGGGGGGCTGCTGCGTGCCGTACGGGGTGTCGTAGTGCGCGGCTGAGGCGTCGGAAGCCGGGGCCGGGGTGGTCATGGTCCCCGACGGGTGACGGTCGTTCACCAACTTCTCTTTCGCCTCGACAACAGGGGCTGCCAGAGCAGTGCGGCGACTGTACCCGCCGGTACCTGGGCGCGACAATCTTCAGCTGGTTTCGCGCCCGCCGGAAACGGGCATTCGGCGGTGTTTCGGGGACGCCGGGCACGAGTTTGGCCGAGGGTTCGATTGCTGTTCGACATTTGGCGACTGTTCGTCACCGGTCCGTCACGCGTCGGTTGCCGTTCGTTTCGCCCGCTGCCGCGTCACGCCACCGTCAGGCCGTCGGCGATCCGGTCCCCGGGAGCAGCGGCTTCGAGGGCCTCGCGTATTCCGGCCGCGACGGCGGGGTGCACGGGCAGGGCGAGATGCCCGATGCCGGTCACCCGGACGTTCTGCGCATCCAGGTCGGGGTGTTCCAGGCAGGCCGACTCCAGCGGCACCATCACGGAGTCCAGGTCGCTCCAGAAGCTGACGAACCGCGTACGGCAGCCGGGCGCAGGCCGGGCCAGCTCCTCGATGACCTGTGAACCGGGCCGCATCTGGCGGACGATCGGATGGGCGTTGGCCAACGGCACCGCGCTGGTACCCGAGTGCGGTGTACCCAGCGTGACCAGGGTGCGCACCCGCAGGTCACCGCCCAGGCACTGGACGTAGTAACGCGCGATCAGGCCGCCGAGGCTGTGCCCCACGATGTCCACCCGGTCGCTGCCGGTGCGCTCGCAGATCTCCTCGACATGCCGGCCGAGCAGCTCGGCGGCGGCGCGTATGTCGCAGGTCAGCGGGGAGTAGTTGAGCGAGACCACCCGCTGCCTGCCGTGCTGGGCGAGGTTGCGGCGCAGGAACACGAACACCGAGCGGTTGTCGATGAAACCGTGCAGCAGCACCACCGGCGGACCCGAGCGGACCGGCAGCTGGGCGGTGCCGTCCTGGGCCGGCAGGGCGGGGGTGCTGCGCTCCTGGGTGAGACCGGTGGGATACAGCAGGAGATGGCCGGCCAGGATCGCGGCTTCCAGGGCGGTCGCCTTCAGCAGCGCCACGGAGATTCCAGCGATTCTGCCGGGCCACAGGCGCCGGCAGAGCGGGAGAAAGAGTGGCAGTACCCCGGTGACCTTCATGGGCCGACCTCCTGTCGGCACGCCGGGGACGGCTCTATCCCCCGTGTGCCCTCATGTCCCACCATGTGATTTCCCCCTCGCTGCGCACCGTAAAACTGCCGGTTGCGGGATGCTGGAGATAACGTTCGTTCACTTGACGACGGGTGGCGGAACGCGCCAAAAGTGCGGTACTTGTCGTTACGGACGGAAGCGATCGCTTCCGTGGTCGTTTGATGGAGGCAGTGATGGGTGTGGCAGCCGGTCCGATCCGCGTGGTGGTGGCCAAGCCGGGGCTCGACGGCCACGATCGCGGGGCCAAGGTCATCGCGCGTGCCCTGCGCGACGCCGGTATGGAGGTCATCTACACCGGACTCCACCAGACGCCGGAGCAGATCGTGGACACCGCCATCCAGGAGGACGCCGACGCGATCGGCCTGTCCATCCTGTCCGGCGCGCACAACACGCTGTTCGCCGCGGTGATCGACCTGCTCAAGGAGCGTGACGCCGAGGACATCCTCGTCTTCGGCGGCGGCATCATCCCGGACGAGGACATCCCGCCGCTGAAGGAGAAGGGCGTCGCGGAGATCTTCACGCCCGGCGCGACGACCGCGTCGATCGTGGAGTGGGTACGGGAGAACGTACGCCAGCCGGCTGCCTCCGGCGGCTGAGCGGGTTCGTGCGGCGGCTGAGTGGGTTCGTGCGGCGGCTGCGCGGGTTCGTGCGGCGGTCGAGCGGGTGGCCGGGGCGGCAGAGCAGGGGTCGCCGACGGTTGACCGGATGCTCTGGGCGCTCCGCCGGGCCGCGCGGCGCCATGCCGCCTGCAGCTCGGCGTCAGGCCGCGCGCAGCGGGTGCCTTCCGCGGTCGAGTGGATGCCCGCGGCGATCGAGCGGGTGTTTCCGGCGGGTGAGCCTGCGGTCCGTTGAGCGGGGGCCAAGGCGCCCGCGGATGCCGGTCCGCGCGCCCCGTCCGGCTTGAACGGCCCGGTCCTCAGCCCTCGGGCGGGTTCCAGGCGGCGGCCGGTGCCAGTTCGGCGGCCATCTCCGCCCTGAGCCGCAAGGTGGTCACCAGTCGCTGGAACGCCTCCGCCCAGTAACCGCCGGCGCCCGGCGCCGCGTCCTCCCGCTCGTCGGGTATCGCCAGCAGCGCCTCCAGCCGGCCGGCCTCCGCGGGATCCAGGCAGCGTTCGGCCAGACCCATCACACCGCTGAAGCTCCACGGGTAACTGCCCGCGTCCCGCGCGATGTTGAGCGCGTCCACGACCGCGCGGCCCAGCGGCGCGGACCAGGGCACCGCGCAGACCCCGAGCAGCTGGAAGGCCTCCGACAGGCCGTGCGTGGCGATGAACCCGGCCACCCACGCCGCCCGTTCCTCCGGCTCCAGGGCCGCCAGCAGCTTCGCGCGCTCCGCCAGCGACACCGCGCCCGGCCCGCCGGCCTCCGGCGCCGACGGCGAACCCAGCAGCGCCCTCGACCACTCGGTGTCCCGCTGCCGTACCGCCGCCCGGCACCAGGCCGCGTGCAGCTCGTCCCGCCAGCCGTCCGCAACCGGCAGCGCCACGATCTCCCGCGCCGTCCGCCCGCCGAGCCGTACCGGCCATGTGCTCAGCGGCGCCGCTTCCACCAACTGCCCCAGCCACCATGACCGTTCCCCTCTGCCCGCGGGAGGTGTGGCCACCACACCGTCGCGCTCCATGCCGGAGTCGCACTCGAGCGGCGCTTCCACCGCGATCGCAGGCGACGGCCCGGTGCGGTCGAGGGCCACACACGCCTGGGCCCGTACGGCCATGCGCGCGGCCAGCGCGGAAGCAGGCAGTGCCGACAGCAACTCGGCCGCCGTCGCCCGCACATTGCGGCTGCGGTCGCTCAGCGCCTGCTCCAGGAACGGCTCGTCGGCGGCGGACAGACCGGTGCGCAGCGAGTCGAGGAACATCAGCCGGTCCTCCGCCCGCTCCGTCGGCCAGGTCGAGGCCAGCAGCTCCCGCGCGAGCGCGGGCGTACGGCTGCGCAGCGCGCCCAGCAGGGCCACGCGCTCGGCGAACAGCCCCTCCTGCCACAGCCGGCGCACCCCTTCGACGTCCTCGGGGCCGGGCAGTGCGGCGCCGCCGCCTGGGGAGGCACGCAGCGCGAAGCGCCATTCCGGGTTCAGCCGGGCCAGCCACAGGGCGCGGGGGCCCGCGAACGCCAGCGCCGCCGGGCGCAGGTCCGTACGGCCCCGGGCCGCGTCCAGCAGGGCGGGCAGCGCCTGCGGCGGCGCCGCGTACCCGTGCGCGTTGGCCGCCGCGAGCCACTGCGGGAGCAGCTCCACGAGGTCCGGTGTGCTGCTCCGGCGGCCGGCCGATCCGCCGCCGGAACGGTCGGCGAGCAGCATGGCGAGTCTGCGGGCCGCCGCGGCGGGCAGGGCCGGGCGCGGGTCCTCGGGCGCCGGTTCGGGCCGGCGCGCGGCTCGCGCGGGCCGCAGCCCGGCCCGCCGCCGTACGGTCGCCACGGCGGCCGCGTCCAGCAGCGCCAGGGGCGCCGCCCGGCCCGACCCGGCGTACGGCACCGGGCGCCGGTCGGTACCGAGGAGGGCGGTGGTGACCAGGTCCTCCCAGGAGATCGCCGGAGCCGTGGCCTGCACGTCGGCCGAGGCCGTCCTGTCCGTCCCGTTCATCGCGTTCCCTTCCTTGCGCGCGTCCGAGGGTAGGTGCCGGTGCCGTCGCTCGGGGGCAGGCGGCCGGCTTCCCTGCTGTGTCCCAGGGGCGCCGGTGCTGTCGTCCGGGGGCAGGGCGGTCGTTTTCCCTGCGTGTGTCCGAGGCGTTGGCGGTGCTGTCGTTCGAGAGCGGTCGTCTTGCCTGCGTGTGTCCGAGGGGAGGTGCCGGTGTTGTCGTTCGGGGGCAGGCGGTCGTCTGCCCTGGTTTGTTCGAGGGGCCGGTGCTGTTCTTTCGTGGTGGAGCGGTCAGCACAGGAGCACCGGCTCGCCCGGGCCCTCCGGCCAGGCCGTGAGGGGAGTGAAGCCGCGGTGGCCGCACTCGCCGAAGACCTTGAGCGGGGCGCCGCCGGACAGGGCGACCAGCCGCCACAGGCCGGGGCGGGAGCGGGCGGCCCGGGTCAGCGGCAGGGCGGAGTCCGTGTCGGCGTCGGCCAGCTGCCACTGGTCGCCGTCCGGGACCGGCACCACGCGGTCCAGCGTCACGGGGACCGACTCCAGCCAGGGGTCGTCACGCAGGGCCGCGCCGTAGCGGGCCGCCGCCTCCGCCGTGCTCGTGCCCGGTGGGCGGAACGCGGCCGGCGCGGGCGGGGCGAACCGCTCACCCAGCACGGAGCGGGACTGACCGGCGCCGGGATAGGCGGACAGCTCCGCGTCCAGGGCCAGGCCGACCGGCAGGTGCAGCTCCGGAGCCCGGCCGGCCGCGCCGTAGGAGAGCAGCAGCCGGGTGCGGCCCGAGGCGGCGCCGTGCAGCCATATCCGGCGGGTCGTCAGTTTCGCGTCCACCGTGTCGTACTGGGCGAGGACCAGCCAGCGGTCGCGCACCGGCGCACCGTCCGCCGCGGTGGGCAGGCCCAGCCGGGAACGGACGGTGGCCGCGAGAGCGTCCGGCAGCTGGGCGCGGCGCAGCCAGCCCTGGTCGAGCAGGTGCAGCAGAGCGCACTCCTCCAGCAGCCGGCCCGGCCAGCCGGCGCCGGATGCCGGGATCGCACCCAACTCCCTGACCCGCGCGGCCAGTCCGGGCGCCTGCGCGTCGACCATGCGGGCCGCCGTCTCGTCCCACAGGCCGTACCCCGCCTGCTCGGCCGCGGCCAGCCCGCCGCGCAGCAGGTCCGCGAGGCGCTGCTCCAGCTCGGTCGCGCCCGCGGTGACCCGCTCGGCCCGGCGCTCGGCCCGCCGCCGCGCCGCCTCCGGATCGGCCTGCCCGCCGCTTCCCGAACCCCCGTCGCCGCGGGCCTGCTGGGACTCGGAGCGTCTGCGTCTGCCCGCGAGCCACTGCTCGGCCCACTCCGGCGGCTCGGCGGAGGCCGGCACCGCGCCGTCGCCGCCCGCCCACAGCAGAAGCAGTCCGAGCGCGTGCTTGCACGGGAACTTACGGCTCGGGCAACTGCACTTGTACGCCGGGCCGGCCGGATCGGCCAGATCGACCACCGTCTGGTACGGCCTGCTGCCGCTGCCCTTGCACAGCCCCCACACCGTCCCCTCTCCGCTGCCCGTCTCCGACCACGGCCCCGCCGTGCCGAGCTTGCCTCCCGCTGTGCGGGACGCGGCGTCAGGCGCCAGTGCCAGCACCTGTTCCGCGGTCCAGCGCACCCCCTGCTCAGTCATGCCTCCGACGGTAGGTCCCGCCACTGACAATCCGTCCGGTGTGGGCGTCTGCGCAGGTCAGAGCGATTGTCAGTGGCGTGGTGCACGGTGGATGCCAGATCCGAACCGGCCGAGCTGGAGGGGGCCTCAGCCATGACCGTGTCCATGGACGCCACGTCCGTCGAACAGCACAGCAACGCTTTGCGGCCGCACGCCGAGCACGCCTTCGCCGACGAACTCGCCGCGCTCGCCGCGCAGGACGACCGGCCGCGCCCGGCGCGCTGGAAGCTGTCGCCGTGGGCCGTGGCGACGTACCTGCTCGGCGGCACCCTGCCGGACGGCACGGTGATCACACCGAAGTACGTGGGCCCGCGCCGGATCATCGAGGTCGCCGTCACCACGCTCGCCACCGACCGCGCCCTGCTCCTGCTCGGCGTGCCCGGCACCGCGAAGACCTGGGTGTCGGAGCATCTGGCGGCCGCGGTCAGCGGCGACTCCACCCTGCTGGTGCAGGGCACGGCCGGCACGCCGGAGGAGGCCATCCGCTACGGCTGGAACTACGCGCAGCTGCTGGCGCACGGACCGAGCCGGGACGCCCTGGTGCCCAGCCCCGTCATGCGCGCCATGGCGGAGGGCATGACGGCCCGCGTCGAGGAACTGACGCGCATTCCGGCCGACGTGCAGGACACGCTGATCACGATCCTCTCCGAGAAGACCCTGCCCATCCCCGAGCTGGGCCAGGAGGTGCAGGCGGTGCGCGGGTTCAACCTGATCGCCACCGCCAACGACCGGGACAGAGGGGTCAACGACCTCTCCAGCGCCCTGCGCCGCCGCTTCAACACGGTGGTGCTGCCGCTGCCGGAGAGCGCCGACGCCGAGGTCGACATCGTCACCCGGCGGGTCGAGCAGATCGGCCGCTCCCTCGACCTGCCGGCCGCGCCCGACGGCATCGAGGAGATCCGCCGGGTCGTGACCGTCTTCCGCGAGCTGCGCGACGGCGTCACCGCCGACGGCCGCACCAGACTGAAGTCGCCCAGCGGCACGCTGTCCACGGCCGAGGCGATCTCCGTCGTCACCAGCGGACTTGCCCTGTCCGCGCACTTCGGCGACGGCGTGCTGCGGCCGGGCGACGTCGCCGCCGGCATCCTCGGCGCCGTCGTGCGCGATCCGGCGGCCGACCGGGTCGTCTGGCAGGAGTACCTGGAGACCGTCGTCCGCGAGCGCGAGGGATGGACGGACTTCTACCGCGCGTGCCGGGAGGCCGGCGCATGACCGACGACGCTCGCCGGCCCGGGATCCACCACTCCGGGCCGCTCCTGCTGGGCGTGCGGCACCACGGGCCCGGTTCCGCCCGGGCGGTGCGTAGCGCTCTGGACGCCGCCCGGCCCGCTGCCGTCCTCGTCGAGGGGCCGCCCGAGGCCGACGCGCTGATCCCGCTCGCCGCCGACCCCGGCCTGCGGCCCCCGGTCGCCCTCCTCGCCCACGCCGTGGACGAGCCGGGCCGCTCGGCGTTCTGGCCGTTCGCCGAGTTCAGCCCCGAATGGGTGGCGATCCGCTGGGCCGTGGAACACGGCGTCCCGGCCCGCTTCATCGATCTTCCGGCCACCCACACGCTGGCCTGGGAACCGGAGGACGCCGAGGCCGGGTTCCCCGCCGACCCCGGCTCGCCCGCCGGACCCGCAGCACAGGGGACCGAGCCGGAGCGGCGGCACGCCGACGCCGGCGGGAAGGGCGAGGACAGCGAGGAGAGCGGGGTGGCCGACGCCGGGCGGAAGGGCGAGGACAGCGGGGGAGCCGGCGCCGGGCGGGAAGGCGACACCGACCGGAACGCCGGTGCCGGACGGGAGGGTGACACCGAGCGGCACGCCGACAACGGCCGGGCACCTGCCGAGCAGGTGCGGGTCGACCCGCTGGCCGTGCTCGCCGAAGCCGCGGGGTACGACGATCCCGAACGCTGGTGGGAGGACGTCGTCGAGCACCGGGGCCCGGCCGACCGGGACCCCCTCGCCCCCTTCGCCGCCCTGGAAGAGGCCATGGGCGCGCTCCGTGAGCGGTACGGCACCGGCGGGCACTCCCGGGACCTGGTCCGCGAGGCCCACATGCGGCTCCGGCTGCGGGCCGCGCGCAAGGAGTTCGGCGAGGAGGTGGCCGTCGTCTGCGGGGCCTGGCATGTGCCCGCACTGCGCGAGAGGACCACCGTCACCGCCGACCGGGCGCTGCTGAAGGGGCTGCCCAAGGTCAAGGCCGATCTGACCTGGGTGCCGTGGACCCACCGCAGGCTCGCCCGGTCCAGCGGATACGGCGCGGGCATCGACTCGCCGGGCTGGTACGGCCATCTGTTCCACGCCCCCGACCGGCCGGTCGAGCGGTGGCTGACCCAGGTGGCGCGGCTGCTTCGGGAGGAGGACCGGATGGTGTCCTCCGCCCATGTCATCGAGGCCGTCCGGCTCGCAGGGACGCTGGCGGCGCTGCGCGGCCGCCCGTTGCCGGGGCTGAGCGAGACCACCGACGCCGTGCGCGCGGTGATGTGCGACGGCTCGGACGTGCCGCTGGCGCTGGTGCGCGACCGGCTGGTGGTCGGGGACGTCCTCGGCGAGGTCCCGGAGTCGGCCCCCGCGGTGCCGCTGCAGCGCGACCTGGCCCGGCAGCAGCGTTCCCTGCGCCTCAAACCCGAGGCGCCGGAACGGGAGTTGGAGCTGGACCTGCGCGGTGACACCGACGCCGGCCGCAGCAGGCTGCTGCACCGGCTCCGGCTCCTCGGTATCGGCTGGGGCGAGCCCGCGCGGTCTCGGGGGAGCACGGGCACGTTCCGGGAGACCTGGCGGCTGTGCTGGGAGCCGGAGCTGTCGGTGCGGGTGGCCGAGGCGGGGGTCTGGGGGACGACCGTGCTGGGCGCGGCGCAGGCCAAGGCCGAGGCGGACGCGACGGCCGCAAGCACCCTCGCCGACGTCACCGCGCTCGCCGAGCAGTGCCTGCTCGCCGGGCTGCCGGATGCCCTGCCCGTGGTCATGCGGGTGCTCGCCGACCGGGCCGCGCTCGACACCGACGTCGGCCATCTCGCCCAGGCCCTGCCCGCCCTGGTCCGCGCCCTGCGCTACGGCGACGTGCGCGGCACCGGCACCGGCGCGCTGACCGGCGTCGCCGCGGGCCTCGCCGAACGCGTCTTCGTCGGCCTGCCCCCAGCCTGTACCTCGCTCGACACGGACGCGGCGCAGGAGATGCGCGCCCATGTGGACGCGGTGCACACGGCGGTGAGCCTGCTGACCGAGACACCCGCCGGGGCACGCGGCGGTGCGGGGCCGAGCAGAGGAACGGGCGCGGGCACCGGCACCGGGGCGGGGGCGGATGCCGGCTCGGGGGCGGGCGAGCGTGCCGGTGGCGCGCGTGGTGCCGAGGACGGCGGAGCTGGTCCCGACGTCACCCTCGGCCTGGGGGCCGGTGCCGGTGCGGAGGGTGCGGACGGTCTCTTCGGCCCCGGTGCCGGGGCGGTTGCCGGTGGTGCCGGTCGCGGTGCCGGGCGGGGGGATCTGCGGGACCGGTGGCGGGGAGTGCTGCGGACCTTGTCACTGCGCGACACCGTGCCCGGTGTGCTGCGGGGGCGCGCGGTGCGGTTGCTGTTGGACGACGGTGGGCTGGGGCCCGAGGAGGCGGCGCGGCTCATGGGGTTGGCGCTGTCGCCGGGGACACCGTCCGCCGACGCGGCCGCCTGGATCGAGGGGTTCGTCGGCGGCGGGGGCGGGCTGCTGCTGGTGCACGACGAGCGGCTGCTCGGGCTGGTGGACAGCTGGCTGACCGGGGTGTCGGCGGAGGCGTTCACCGACGTACTGCCGCTGCTGCGCCGCACGTTCGCGGCGTACGACCCGGGGGTGCGCAGAACGCTCGGCGAACTGGTCCGGCGCGGGCCCGGCTTCCGGGCGTCCGGCGGGGCAGCGCACGGCACGGTCACACCCGGCTTCGCCCCCGAACCGGACGCCGAACGCGCCGACGCCGTACTCCCGGTGCTGAGCCTGCTGCTCGGACTGGAGGACCCGGCCGCGTCCGAGCCGGCGCAACGAAACACCGGCGAGCGAGCCCCGGCCCTGCGTGACTCGGTTCTGCGTGACTCGGTGCTGCGTGGTCCGGCCGGTGGGAGTGGCTCGGTAGAGAGGAGGCGGGCCGGGCGGGTTGGGGCCCGTGGGGGCGTGATCGACGACGACAGCTTGCGGGGGTGAGGGCATGACGGACGAGGCGATGGCGGTGGGCGGCGCCGATGCGGCGGCGGAGCGGCTGCGGCGGTGGCGGCTGGTGCTCGGCGGCGACCAGGCAGACGGCACCGGATGCGCGCTGTCCGGCAGGGACGCGGCGATGGACGGCACGCTCGCCGCGCTCTACGGCAGGGGTGACAAGTCGCAGGCGGGGCGGGACCGTTCGGCGGGGCTCGGCGCCTCCGCGCCGTCCGTGGCGCGCTGGCTCGGGGACATCCGCACCTACTTCCCGTCCTCCGTGGTCCAGGTCATGCAGCGCGACGCCATCGACCGGCTCGGCCTCGCCTCCCTGCTGCTGGAACCGGAGATGCTCGAGGCGGTGGAGGCGGACGTCCATCTGGTCGGCACGCTGCTGTCGCTGAACAAGGCGATGCCGGAGACGACGAGGGAGACGGCGCGCGTGGTCGTGCGCAAGGTCGTCGACGACCTGGAGAAGCGGCTCGCGAACCGCACCCGGGCCACCCTCACCGGTGCCCTCGACCGCAGCGCGCGGATCGCCCGCCCGCGCCACCACGACATCGACTGGAACCGCACCATCACGGCCAACCTCAAGCACTATCTGCCCGAGTACCGCACGGTCGTGCCCGAACGGCTCATCGGATACGGGCGGGCCGCGCGGTCCGTGAAGAAGGAGGTCGTGCTCTGCATCGACCAGTCGGGGTCGATGGCGGCGTCCGTGGTCTACGCGTCCGTGTTCGGTGCGGTCCTCGCTTCCATGCGGTCGATCAGCACCCGGCTGGTCGTCTTCGACACGGCGGTCGTCGACCTCACCGACCAGCTCGACGACCCTGTCGACGTCCTCTTCGGCACCCAACTGGGCGGCGGCACGGACATCAACCGGGCGCTGGCCTACTGCCAGTCGCAGATCACCCGGCCCGCCGAGACCGTGGTCGTGCTGATCAGCGACCTCTACGAGGGCGGGATCAGGGACGAGATGCTCAAGCGGGTGGCGGCGATGAAGGCGTCCGGAGTGCAGTTCGTGGCGCTGCTCGCCCTGTCCGACGAGGGTGCGCCGGCGTACGACCGGGAGCACGCGGCCGCGCTCGCCGCACTCGGCGCACCCGCCTTCGCCTGTACGCCCGACCTGTTCCCCGAGGTCATGGCGGCCGCACTGGAGAAGCGGCCGCTGCCGATACCGGACACGGCGTGACGCCGGTCATGAAAGGGCAGGGAAAGGGGACATGACTACCCATCGGTAACAGGGGGCTTGCGCGGCCTCGGGCGGGCCGTGCGAGGATCGGCGGAGCCCGTGTCGTACCGAGCCAGGATGTCCAGCTCCTTGACCTTCCCAGCAGCCCTCCTCGGCACCACCGTGCGCGTGCTGCGTACGGCGGCCGGGCGGCGTGCGCTCCACCTGGTGCTGCTGGTCGGCGGGCTGTTCGCGCTGGGCTTCCTCTGCGGCGAGCAGGCGCACGCGGCCGACGGAAGCACGCTTCCGGCGCAGGTGACCTCTGCTGCGGGACGGCCCGGGCCGAGCGGATACACGGACCCGGCGCGGGCGGCACACGCCGTCCGCGCGGCAGGCGCGCAACCGTCCGTCCATGGCGCGGGTGCGGTGCAGGCCGTGCAAGGCCCGGGTGCGGTGCAGGTCGTCCATGGCGTATCTGCGGCGCGGGCGGTTCGCGCGGTGCGGCCGGTGCGGACGGTCGGTGAGCGGCTCTCCGGTCCTGTCGTCCGCAGGGTCGGCCTGCGGGCAGCCATCCCCGTGCACGCCGTCGGCTCGGTGCGTGATTCCGTGCGCGAGGTGCTCACCGTCGTCTCCGGGTCCGTCGAGGAGGCGGCCGGCCGAGCCGTCTCCGGGCAGCCCCGGACCACCGCACCCACGCTGCCCCTGCCCGACCTCGCTCCCGTCACGGACGTGCCCGTCCAGGCGGCGCCGGAACCGGCGTCCGTGCCGCCCGGCAAGCAGGGGGACGCCGACGCGGTGGTGTCCGCTCCGGCGGAGGAGAGGGAACGGCACGCAGGTGCCGGGGGTCGTGCGGTCGTCGGCGCACCGGTACCGGCCGTCGCGTACGGCCCGGGGGACACGGAGGTGCGGCAGCCGGTGGCGTACACCGGCGCGCGGCACGACTCCGTCGCCGCCGCGGGTGGCCCCGAGCGGCCCGCGCCGACCGGGGACCCGGACGGCGTGCTGGGCAAGCAGGCAGCTGACGGCAGCGCGCCTCGGCACGGGGACGCGCACGCGGTGACCCCCGGCGACCGGGGGTCGCTGCGGCTCGCGTCCGGCGCCACCGCGGGCGTCGACGCGCCCCGCACCCGGGAACGGCACCGGGACATCCCGGTCTTCCCCGGCTAGGCAGCAGGGCCGACCACCCCGCCACACCCCGTGGCGCGGGGCGGCACCGGCCCGCCGGCCGTCCGGCCCACCTCGCTGATCCGGGGGATCCGTGGCCACGGCAGCCCTTCATCACGGCACCGTGCTCACCCTCACCCCATCCGTGTTCGCGTCATGCGGTTCCGCCCTCTGCGTCCACGTGATCAGCGCACAGCGGGCTCCGGACGGCCCCAGCCGATTCCAGTCGATTTCCAGCCGTTTCCGGCGTTCTTCAAAGGACTTGACGCACGCAATGAACAAGAACATCCGTCGTTCGATCGTGATAGCCGCCGGTGTGACCGGTGCGTGGGCGCTCGGCCCGGCCGTCGCCAGCGCCGACGAACTGTCCACCGGCTCGGTGTCCGTTCCGGATGCGGGCAGCGACTCGGTCGCCGGCACGGTCGACGGCGTCCTCACCGGCGTCCACGACACCGTCTCCGGCGTCCAGAACGCCGTCGGGCACACGGTCTCCGGGCTGACCGGCGCGTCCGACACGTCCGGCGTGTCCGGCACCTCCGGCTCGATCGCCTCCCTTACGTCCACCGTCTCGAGCACCACTGCATCGAGCACCACGGCCCAGGCCACGCAGCCCGCGAAAACGGCGGCGCACACCGCGGCCGGCGTCACCGGCACCGGCGCGCAGGCCCGCCGCTCCGCCGGTGCCGAGGTCCCGGCCGCCGCGAAGATCCGGGGCGCCGAGGCCGTCCGGGGCGCTCAGGCGGCCCGCAGGGCGCAGGCCCGTGTCCAGGCCGACGGTACGCAGGTCACGGTCCACGCCGACCGGGTCTCCGGCAACGCCGCGCAGGCCGCCTCGGGCGCCTCCCACGCCGTCCTCCACGCCGTCACCCACGACGCCCAGGACGTGATCGACTATCTCTTCGGACCGCTGTCCTCCTTCGCCCCGGAGGTGGAGGAGGCCCTGGCCGCCGCCCAGACCAAGCTCCAGGCCACCCAGACGGCCGCCCGCCTCAAGGCGCAGGGCGTCGAGGGCGCCGTACGGACCACGGCGCAGCGGACCGTCGCCGGTGCGCAGGGCCGGACCGCGGGCACCGCGAACGCCGTCGGCGGCACCACCGCCGGGGCGACCGGCGCGGCCGAGGCCTCGGTCGCCGGTGTGCCCGGGCGGATCACCGGTACGGCCGCGGGCGTCGAGGAGCGGGTCGTCGGCACGGTCCGGACGGTGCCCGGTGCGGTCACCCCGGTGGTGGACGCGGCGGTGGACGAGACGGCCGCCGAGGCCGTCCCGCCGGTGGCCGCCACGGCGGTGAACGGCGCGGCGCCCGTCGCCGGGCAGACGGTGACGGGGACGCGGGGCACGGCCGTACACGCGGCGACGGGCGCGTACGACGCGGCCCAGGGCGCCGTCTCCGGCGTGCACGCGGTGGCCGGGGGCGCCGCGGGCGGGGCGCTGGGCGTGGCGGAGGAAGCGGCATGGGGTGGCTACGGGACCGCGCAGGACGCCGTGTCCGGCGGCTACGGGACCGCCGGGGCTGTCGGCCACCGGGTGCACGGGGTCGCCGAGGGCGCCGTCGGTGGCGTGCGGCCGGTGGCCGCCGGTGCGGTGGTGTACGCCGACGGGCCCGCCGGGCAGGTCGCGCAGGACGCCGCGGACGCGGTACTGCCGCCGGCGGCCTCCGAAGCCGTGCACGGAGTCGTGCCGGTCGCCGGACGGGCCGGCGCCGACGCCGGTGCCCTCGGTCACGGCGCGGCCGACGGCATCCGCTCCTTCACGACGGGCACCGCCGCCGCAGCAGCGCCGCTCGCGCACGGCGTGACCGCGCGGGCCGACGCCTTCGCGGGCGACCTGACCCCCGGGGCCGGCACCTTGGCACAGGACGTGACCGCGCAGACCACCGCCTTCGCGGACGACCTGACCCCCCGGACCGGCCCCTTGGCACACGACGTGGCCGGGGAGACCACCGCCCTGGCGGACGGCGTGAGCGCGGAGACCACCGCCCTCGCGGGCGGTGTGACCGCGCGGGCCGACGCCTTCGCGGACGGGGTGACCGCCCGGACCGTCCCTTTCGCGGACGGCGAGACGGCCCGGACCACCACCTTCGCGCAGGGCGTGACCGCCCGGACCACCCCCTTCGCCGCAGGGCTCACCGGCCGGGTACCGGCCTTCGCCGCCGGAGTCGCCGGTGCGGCCGGGCCGATTGGTGAGGGGGCCGGCGGCTTCGCGTACGGCCTCGGCGGGACGGTCCGGGACGCCGGTGTCCCGCTCGCCGGGCATGCCGTGGGCGGGGCCGAGGGGGTCGCCCGTGCGGCCGTACCCGCGTACCTGCACGAGGCGTACCAGGACGTCCACGCGGACGTACCCGCGGACCACCCTTACGGGGTGCAGGACCCCGGGCAGGGCATGCGGTACCAGGGCTGAACGCCCTCAACCTCTCCGCGGGGTGTCCGGAGCCGGACGGCCGAATGCCGTCGGCGCGTCCGGCCGGGGGCCCGCGGCACGGGCGGGTGGTCCCCATTGGGGTGGGGATCAACCGCCCCGGCCCCGGATCCACCGGGGCCGCCCAGAGGCCTCACCGGGTCAACCCCAGCCCGGTGAGGCCTCGCACACCCGCCGATCGCGGCACGCCGTGCCAGCAAAACCGGCATCATGTGACAGGTATCACCGCTCGGGTGTGACCCTCGATTTAGGGAGCCCCCGCAAGCGGCGATAACCTGCGAGACGGACATGCCGCGCGCTCGGACACCGTGTGCGCCTCCCTTGTGACAAGCGGACGTCACGTTGCCCTTCGCGGCACGCCCACGCATCCAACGAACCGCGAGATCACTGATAGGGACGGAAGCGCGTGGACCTGTTCGAGTACCAGGCGAGGGACCTCTTCGCCAAGCACGATGTACCGGTGCTGGCCGGTGAAGTCATCGACACGCCTGAGGCGGCGCGCGAGATCACCGAGCGTCTGGGCGGCAAGTCCGTCGTCAAGGCGCAGGTGAAGGTCGGTGGCCGCGGTAAGGCCGGTGGCGTGAAGCTGGCCGCCAGCCCGGACGAGGCCGTCGCCCGCGCGACCGACATCCTCGGCATGGACATCAAGGGCCACACGGTCCACAAGGTCATGATCGCGGAGACGGCCCCCGAGATCCTCGAGGAGTACTACGTCTCCTTCCTCCTCGACCGCGCCAACCGCACCTTCCTCTCCATCGCCTCCGTCGAGGGCGGCATGGAGATCGAGGAGGTCGCGGCCACCCGCCCCGAGGCCGTCGCGAAGATCGCGATCGACGCCATCGACGGTGTGGACAAGGCCAAGGCGCAGGAGATCGTGGCCGCCGCCAAGTTCCCGGCCGAGGTCGCGGACAAGGTCGCGGACGTCCTCGTGAAGCTGTGGGACGTCTTCATCAAGGAAGACGCCCTGCTCGTCGAGGTCAACCCGCTGGCCAAGGTCGCCTCCGGCGACGTCATCGCCCTCGACGGCAAGGTGTCGCTCGACGACAACGCCGAGTTCCGTCACCCCGAGTTCGAGGCGCTCCACGACAAGGCCGCGGCCAACCCGCTCGAGGCCGCCGCCAAGGAGAAGAACCTCAACTACGTCAAGCTCGACGGCGAGGTCGGCATCATCGGCAACGGCGCCGGTCTCGTCATGAGCACCCTGGACGTCGTCGCGTACGCCGGTGAGAAGCACGGTGGCGTCAAGCCCGCCAACTTCCTGGACATCGGCGGCGGCGCCTCCGCCCAGGTGATGGCGAACGGCCTGGAGATCATCCTGGGCGACCCGGACGTCAAGTCCGTCTTCGTGAACGTCTTCGGTGGCATCACCGCCTGCGACGAGGTCGCCAACGGCATCGTGCAGGCCCTGAAGCTGCTGGAGGACCGCGGCGAGAAGGTCGAGAAGCCGCTCGTCGTCCGCCTCGACGGCAACAACGCCGAGCTGGGCCGGAAGATCCTCACGGACGCCAACCACCCGCTGGTGCAGCGCGTCGACACCATGGACGGCGCGGCCGACAAGGCCGCCGAGCTGGCCGCCGCCAAGTAAGCACGAGGACGAGGACTCAACACCACCATGGCTATCTGGCTCAACAAGGACAGCAAGGTCATCGTCCAGGGCATGACCGGCGCCACCGGCATGAAGCACACCAAGCTCATGCTCGGTGACGGCACGAACGTCGTGGGCGGCGTGAACCCGCGCAAGGCGGGTCAGACCGTGGACTTCGACGGCACCGAGGTACCCGTCTTCGGCACCGTCAAGGAGGCCATCGAGAAGACCGGCGCCAACGTCTCCGTCATCTTCGTGCCGGAGAAGTTCACCAAGGACGCGGTCGTCGAGGCCATCGACGCCGAGATCCCGCTGGCCGTCGTCATCACCGAGGGCATCGCCGTGCACGACACGGCGTCCTTCTGGGCGTACGCCGGCAAGAAGGGCAACAAGACCCGCATCATCGGCCCGAACTGCCCCGGCATCATCACCCCGGGCCAGTCGAACGTCGGCATCATCCCGGGCGACATCACCAAGCCGGGCCGCATCGGCCTGGTCTCGAAGTCGGGCACGCTGACGTACCAGATGATGTACGAGCTGCGGGACATCGGCTTCTCCACGGCCGTCGGCATCGGTGGCGACCCGATCATCGGCACCACGCACATCGACGCCCTCGCCGCGTTCCAGGACGACCCCGAGACCGAGCTGATCGTGATGATCGGTGAGATCGGCGGTGACGCCGAGGAGCGTGCGGCCGCGTTCATCAAGGAGAACGTGACCAAGCCGGTCGTCGGCTACGTCGCGGGCTTCACCGCGCCCGAGGGCAAGACCATGGGTCACGCCGGCGCCATCGTCTCCGGCTCCTCCGGCACCGCACAGGCCAAGAAGGAGGCCCTGGAGGCCGCGGGCGTCAAGGTCGGCAAGACCCCGACCGAGACGGCGAAGCTGGCCCGCGAGATCCTGGGCGGCTGAGCTTCCTGACAGCGTCCGGCCTCTGAACCGACGCCCGGCAGGCCCGTTCCCCGCGGTGGGGACGGGCCTGCCGCCGTTCCACCCGGGGCCGCACCGTGCCACCGCCCCGCCTCCGGCCGCCTCGCCTCCGGCCGGCCCAGCTTCCGTCGCCCCGCCTCCGGCCGGCCCAGTTTCCGTCGCCTCGGCTCCCGTCGGTTCAGCACCCACCGGTCCGGACTGAGTCCGCGTCAGCGGCCGGGCCCGGCCGCGGTGTCGTCGTTCACCCTGCCGAGCGAAATAGAACATAAAACTATATTGAGCGACACTTCGGAGGCTCACCTGTTACCACGGGATATCGGGTGTCATTGGGAGCATGGCGTGCGTGATCCTGAAGACCGCTCGCCAACCGTCGCTGTCACCTCTGCTGACCCGGATGCGGGACCGCGAGCCCGGGCTGGCCGCGAGCCTGCTGGGCGGTGCCGTCGCGGCCGGGCTCGGGTTCGGCTCGTTCGCCGTGCTGGTGATGGTGCTGTGGGTCAGCTCGCCGTATCCCGACAGCGGGCCCAGCGGCGCGCTGCACATCGCCGCCGCGCTGTGGCTGCTGGCCCACGGCGTCGAACTCCTGCGCACCGACACGCTTTCCGGCACACCCATGCCGGTCGGGGTGACCCCGCTGCTGCTCATGCTGCTGCCCGTGTGGCTGGTGTACCGGGCGGCCCGGGTCGCGGTGGACGCGCCCGAGGACCCCGACGGCCCGCCGCCCGTGCCGGCGCAGACGGCGTGCACGGGCGTCGTCCTCGGCTACCTCGGCGTCGGCTGCGCGATCGCGCTGTACTGCTCGGGCGGCGAACTGCGGCCCCAGTGGCTCTGGGTGACAGCCTGTCTGCCGCTGGTCGCGACCGGCGCGGCGGCGGCCGGGGTGTGGGCGGCGTACGGCTGTCCGCGCGAGCCGGTGCTCGGCGCGCTGGCGGTACTGCCGGGGTCGGTGCGGCGGCTGGTGTTCGGCGGGGACGAACGGGCCCGGCTCGGTACGGCCGTACGGGCCGGCGGCGCCGCCGTGGCGGTGCTCCTCGGCGGCGGGGCGCTGCTGCTCGCGGTGTCGCTGGTGTGGCACGGCGGCGCGGCGCGGGCGTCCTTCCTCCAGCTGACGGAGGGGTGGACGGGACGGTTCGCCGTCCTTCTGCTCGGCGTCGCGCTGATCCCCAACGCGGCGGTCTGGGCGGCGTCCTACGGGCTCGGCACCGGCTTCTTCCTCGGCGCGGGTCACCCGGTGGACCCGTTCGCCTCCCATCCGGCGCCGCTGCTGCCGCCGTTCCCGCTGCTGGCGGCGGTGCCGGACGCCGGCGCCGGGACACCGCCGAACTGGGCGGCGGCACTGGTGCCGGTGGCGGCAGGTGTGACGGCGGGGTGGTTCGTGGCGCGGGGCGCGGTGAAGCGGCCGGCGCCGGGCGCGACGGCGTCGGCCCGCTGGTCCGCCTCCCGCACCGCCGGGGTCATGCTGCTCACGGCCACGCTCTGCGCTACGGCGTTCGCCCTGCTCGCCTGCATGGCAGGCGGCCCCCTGGGCGTCTCGGCGCTGGCCCGCTTCGGGCCGGTGTGGTGGCAGGCCGGGGGAGCGGTGGGGGCCTGGACGGCCGTGTCCGGGATGCCGGTGGCGCTGACCGTACGGTTGTGGCGCGTGTGGAGGCTGCGGAAACCGGGCGGGGACATCCCCTCGCAGGGGGCGCGGACGGGGGCGGCGGCGAGCGCCGGTAACCCGAAGGCTCACGGGAAGGCCGGTGACCCGGCGACGACCAAGGACCCGGCGAAGACCAAGGATGCGCTGAAGACCGAGGACGCCGTGAGGGCCAAGGACCCGGCGAGGGCGAACGACGCGGTGACGGCGGAGAACGAGGCCGAGCCGCAGAGCGGTGCCAGGCCCGGGCGCGACACCGGGCCGGCGGACCCGGGCGAGGCCGAGGAGGCGGGCCGGGCGGCCGACGGGAGCGGCGAGCCCAGGGGCACGCACGCGGACAACGGCACGCAGGGCAACGGCACGCAGGGCAAACGCACGCGGCCGGGCGGCGGCAAGGACGCGGACACGGGCAGCAGCTCCACCGCCCGACCGCAGACCATGACCGAGGACGACGAGTCGTACGACGCCCTCCCGGCCGACGACGCGTTCCCCTCGGACTGGCACGACGACCTGGCCCGCGCCTCCCGCTGGGCGGCCCTGCGGAAGGCCGCGGCCACACCCGAGCCGCCGGCCCCCTGGCCAGGCCCCGGCCTCACCGAGCCCTCGCCGGGCGCCCCGGAACCCCCTGACACGGCCGGTTGACCGGCTGACCGCCCGCATCCCTGCCGCATCTCACGGCGCCGGCGCGCGGCCCGGCGCCCGGTGGGCCTCAGCTGTTCCCGGTCCCCAGCACCCCGCGCAGCTCCTGCGGCAGCAGCCGGTCGCAGGACTGTTTCGCCTCGTGGGTGAGGGCGTCGTTCACGCAGGTGTAGTAGTCGCGGTAGACGAACTGGACCGTGAAGGTCGACGCCACCAGGACCAGGGCCAGACCCGCGGTGACCAGCCCGCCGACCGCCGCCGTCACCTGGGGACGGGCCGGAGCCGCCGCCGGCGCGGGCGCCGGGGTGTCCGGGTCGGGCCGGCGCGGCTTGGCGCGCAGGGCGCTGGCGCCCCAGTACACGGCCAGCGCGCCCAGCAGCAGGGCTACGTACGGCCAGCTGAACAGGGCGAAGAAGACGGCCCACATGCCGGATAGCAGGGCGTAGCGCGCGCGGCGCTGTGCGGGGTCGGTCGGGTCCCAGCGCATACCGGATCCGGCCGGTCCGCCGGGGCCGCCCTGCGGACCGCCGCCGGGCCGCTCGCCGAAGCCACCCGGCCGTTCACCGAAGCCGCCGGGGGAGCGGCCGGGCTGGCGGTCGCTCCACTGGCTGCCCCACGGGGAGCCGCCCTGCCCCTGGCCGGAGCCCTGCGACCCCTCGGGGTGGCGGGGCCGCCACGGCTGGTCCGGCGTGCCCTCGGGCGGCGGCGCGAAGGGATTGTCGTCCTGAGACCCACCGGGCCCGCCGGCTCCGCCGGAACCCGGACGCCCACCGGCGCCGCCCTGTCCGCCAGGCCCACCGTGTTCTCCAGGCCCACCAGGACTGCCATACCCGCCGGAACCGCCGGCCCCGCCGGAACCGTCAGGTCCACCCTGCCCCTGCCCGGCACCTCCCTGCGCCCCCGCTCCCGTCTCCGTCGGCGGCGCCGGGCGCTCCCGCAGCAGCGCGAAGCCGCGCTCGCCTCCCTGGGACGGAGTCGGCGGGAACGTGCGGAGTCGCAGGCTGCGATCGGGCATGAAAAGAGCGTCTTCCCCTAGGCGAATACGGCAGTGAACACGGCAGTCCTCATTGGGCTCCACCCCGACAACGTGTCGTACCGCCACCGCGTTCCCGAGGCCGCCCTCCGTGATTCCCTGCGAACGCTACCTTCCGGCCACGCCCCCGTCCCGTGGGGGTCTTCCCGTGTGCCGGTATCGTTGCTGACGGTCGGCCGCTTCGTAGACTTCCCTGTATCGAGGGGCGCGAAGCATTCGTATGAATGCACAAAGCGAGGAGCCAAGCGCCGGCCGGTACCGTCGCCACCCGAGAAAGGGCCCCACAGTGGCCGCCACCCCCGCTGGCCCAGCGGTCAAGCGCCTCGTCGTGCTGGTCTCCGGATCCGGCACCAACCTGCAGGCGCTCCTGGACGAGATCGAGCGCACCGGAGCCGAGCAGTACGGCGCCCGGATCGTCGCCGTAGGGGCCGACCGAGAGGGCATCGAGGGGCTCGCCCGCGCCGAGCGGGCCGGGCTGCCGACCTTCGTCCGCAAGGTCAAGGACTACGGCAGCAGGGAGGCGTGGGACGCCGCCCTCGCCGAGGCCGTGGCCGGGTACGAACCCGACCTCGTCGTCTCCGCCGGGTTCATGAAGATCGTGGGCAAGGAGTTCCTCGCGCGCTTCGGCGGGCGGTTCGTGAACACCCATCCCGCCCTGCTCCCCAGTTTTCCCGGAGCCCACGGCGTCCGCGACGCGCTCGCGTACGGCGCCAAGGTCACCGGCTGCACCGTCCACTTCGTCGACGACGGCGTCGACACCGGCCCGATCATCGCCCAGGGCGTGGTCGAGGTCCGGGACGAGGACGACGAGAGCGCGCTGCACGAGCGCATCAAGGAAGTCGAGCGAAGGCTGCTCGTCGAGGTCGTGGGGCGGCTCGCCCGCAACGGCTATCGCATTGAGGGACGAAAGGTAGTTATCCAGTGACCGCCACCGCCGAGAGCAACAAGCGGCCGATTCGCCGGGCGCTCGTCAGCGTCTACGACAAGACCGGGCTGGAAGACCTCGCGCGCGGCCTGCACGAGGCCGGCGTGGAGCTGGTCTCCACCGGGTCCACGGCCGGCCGGATCGCCGCCGCCGGCGTCCCCGTCACCAAGGTCGAGGAGCTGACCGGCTTCCCCGAGTGCCTGGACGGCCGGGTGAAGACCCTGCACCCGAGGGTGCACGCCGGCATCCTCGCCGACCTGCGCCTGGACAGCCACCGCGAGCAGCTCGCCGAGCTGGGCGTGGAGCCGTTCGACCTCGTCGTCGTCAACCTCTACCCCTTCCGCGAGACCGTCGCCTCCGGGGCGAGCGACGACGAGTGCGTGGAGCAGATCGACATCGGCGGTCCGTCGATGGTCCGCGCCGCGGCCAAGAACCACCCCTCCGTGGCCGTGGTCACCAGCCCCGAGCGGTACGCCGACGTGCTCGCGGCCGTGA
This sequence comes from Streptomyces sp. NBC_00557, assembly GCF_036345995.1. Lineage (NCBI taxonomy): Bacteria > Bacillati > Actinomycetota > Actinomycetes > Kitasatosporales > Streptomycetaceae > Streptomyces > Streptomyces sp. NBC_00557. The sequence goes on along the minus strand of NZ_CP107796.1, from coordinate 3,222,993 downwards.
AGGACGGCGGGTTCGACCTCGCCGCCCGCAAGCGCCTGGCCGCCGAGGCCTTCCGGCACACCGCCGCCTACGACGTGGCCGTGGCCTCCTGGTTCGCCTCCTCCTACGCGCCGGTCGACGAGTCGGGCTTCCCCGACTTCCTCGGCGCCACCTACGAGCGCAAGAACACCCTGCGTTACGGCGAGAACCCGCACCAGGGCGCCGCGCTGTACGTCGACGGCACGGGCGGCCTCGCCGAGGCCGAGCAGCTGCACGGCAAGGAGATGTCGTACAACAACTACACGGACACGGACGCCGCGCGCCGTGCCGCGTACGACCACGACGAGCCCTGCGTCGCGATCATCAAGCACGCCAACCCCTGCGGCATCGCGGTCGGTTCGGACGTCGCCGAGGCGCACCGCAAGGCGCACGCCTGCGACCCGGTCTCCGCGTACGGCGGTGTCATCGCCGTCAACCGGCCGGTCAGCAGGGAGATGGCCGAGCAGGTCGCGGAGATCTTCACCGAGGTCATCGTCGCCCCGGACTACGAGGAGGGGGCCCTGGAGGCCCTCACCAAGAAGAAGAACATCCGCGTTCTGAAGGCGCCGGGCGCGCCCTGCAACCGGGTCGAGGCCAAGCAGGTCGACGGCGGTGTGCTGCTGCAGGTCACCGACCGCCTCCAGGCCGACGGCGACGACCCGGCCAACTGGACGCTGGCCAGCGGCGAGGCGCTGAGCGAGGACGAGCTGAAGGAGCTGGCCTTCGCCTGGAAGGCGTGCCGGGCCGTCAAGTCCAACGCCATCCTGCTCGCCAAGGACGGCGCCTCGGTCGGCGTCGGCATGGGCCAGGTCAACCGCGTCGACTCCTGCAGGCTGGCCGTCGAGCGGGCGGGCGAGGAGCGCGCCCGGGGCTCGTACGCGGCCTCCGACGCCTTCTTCCCCTTCCCGGACGGCCCGGAGATCCTCATCGCCGCCGGTGTCCGGGCGATCGTCCAGCCGGGCGGTTCGATCCGTGACGAGCAGGTCGTCGAGGCCGCTCGGAAGGCCGGCGTGACCATGTACTTCACGGGCACCCGCCACTTCTTCCACTGATCACCGCCCGCACGGCGAGGCGACGGCCTCCGGCCCTCCCCCGAGGGAGCCGGAGGCCGTCGGACCGTGCGGGGTCAGCAGGGGCGCAGCGACCAGATCGGGTCCCACGTCGCGGTGCCCGCGTCGTAGGCCGTCGAGGTCCAGCGCACGCTGCCGTCCCGGTTGTAGAAGCGGGCGACCGTGCCCGGCGTCTGGTTGTTGGTGTAGGGGCCGTCGCCGGTCCAGTTGGAGAGGGTCCAGGTCTGGCACTTGTAGAAGTCGAACTTGGTGCCCCGGACGATCATGCAGAGGTGGCCGTAGGCGCAGTCCAGGTCCTTCCTGGCGGCGAGCTTCGGGGCCTTGGTCAGGGTGAGGCCGTCGTAGCGGACCCGGCCGGCGGAGACCGAGAGCGGCTTCGGGTGGCCCGCGAGGACCTGGTCGGCCACCTGCTGGACGCCGGTGACCCGGGTGCCGTCCGGTCCGGCGGCGGTCGCCGCGACCGTGGAGCCGGCGAGCAGGGCGGTGGCCGCGACGAGCAGCGCGGCGGGCTTGACGATGTTCACGTGTTCCCCCATGTGAACGAAGGTGTCGGTCGCCCCGCCGGGACGCCGTCGCCTGCCCGGCATTGCCGGCGTTCCCTGCGGAGTGGTCCCACCGTCCCAGCCGTACCGGTGCGCCGGTACCTCGGAAGTCTCAGGGTCACGTCCTTCCCGGCGGCGTGTACTCCTTCAGGTAGTGGGCGACACGGGCGCAGTAGGCGCGGTACTTCGGGGGAACGCCGCCGGTGGCGTTCACCTTCGAGTACGACGTCCGGTAGGCGGCGGCGATCAGGACCCGCTTGTCGCCGGGCAGGCCGGGTTTCAGCCGGGCGTCCATGAAGCACAGGTAGCGGCCCATGGCCGGGATGGAGACGGAGGGCGACAGCGGTGGCGTGGGGGTCGCGGACGCGGGTACGCCGTTGTCCTGGATCCACCAGCGCAGCACGGACGGGGTCCAGCGGGCGATGCCGTACTCCTGGTTCCCGGGATCGGAGAGGTCCGGGTCGAAGTCGCTCTCGGCCTTCAGCATCGCGGCGATGAGCGCGGGAGTGACCTCGGGCTGGGAACAGTCGTGTGCGGCGTCGACGATGAGCTTGCGGTAGGCGGCCGGTACGCCCTTGTCCGTGCGCAGTTCGGAGGCGCCGTACGAGGCCAGGGCCTTGTCGTCCGTGCCGCCGGCGTCGGGCCACGCGCCGATGCCGTAGCCGAGGGCCGTCACGGCGGCGATCGTCAGGGCCGCGCCCGCGACGAGCGTCCGCCGGCGTCGGCGCCGCCGGAGCAGCCGGGGCAGGCGGGGCGGGCGGCCGGTGCCGGCGGCCGCCTCCACCCGGCGCAGCAGCTCCTCGGTGCCGAGGCGCGCCGCGTGCGTGCGGGCCAGGCAGTCCCGCACGATCTCCCGCCAGACGTCCGGGAGTTCGGGGGAGAGGCGTAATGCGTCCGTGCCGCGCGCGTAGGCGGCGGCCGCGTCCCGGCGGGCGGTAGGGGTGGCGCCGGACAGCGGGAAGGAGCCGGTGAGGACGAGATGGGCGAGCACGCCGAAGGCCCAGACGTCGGCGGACGGGCGGATGCGGCGGCCGCGTTCGCCGATCTCCGACCAGAGCAGCTCGGGCGGGGTGTAGTCGGGCGTGGAGAAGGCGGGGGTGTAGGCGTGGGTGCCCTCCAGTTCGGCGGCCATGTTGAAGTCGGCGAGCCGGGCCGAACCGTCCGCCATCAGCAGCACGTTGGCCGGTTTCAGGTCCCCGTGCACCCAGCCCGCCCGGTGCAGCTGGGCCAGCCCCTCGCAGATCTGGGCGAGCAGGGCGGGCCCGGCCCCGGGGCGGGGCGCGGCGGCGAGCAGCGCCGCCAGGGAGCTCTCGGCCCGCTCCAGCACCAGCACGGTGGCGCCGTCGAGTTCGGGGCGGCCCGGGTCGTCGACGACGAGGGACTCGTACATCCGGATCAGCCGCGGCCGGCTCAGCCTGCGGTGCAGGCGGACCTCGCGCTCGATGAGGTCGCGCAGATGGGCCAGCTGGCGCGGGGTGCCGGTGCCGGTGGGCAGGAACTTCAGCGCCGCGGTCGCCGGCAGCTCCCCGGAGTCCTCGGTGCGCCGGCCCGCGTACACGCTGCCGAAGGCGCCGGTCGCGATCGGTTCGCGCACATCCCAGACGCCGACCCGGTAGCCCCGGGGCACCGGAACGGCGTACGGCTCGGTCACCGGGCCGCCCGGCTCACGGACCCGGACAGCACGACCAGGTCGTCCTCCCGTACGAGGTCGAAGCGGAGGGCCAGGGAGACCAGGGACTCCTTCTTGCCGTTGAGGCGCGGACCGGTCTCCGCGGTCTCCGGGCCGGGCTTGAGCCGCAGCTTCACGGCGAGGTAGTCGATGTTCCACTGCACCGAGGCGCGCGAGGCGGCCGGCCAGGCGGGGCGCAGCCGGTCGACGACCTGGTCGACGGTGGGCAGCGGGGCGTGCGGGTCGCCGCGCAGCCGGGGCTCGCACAGGGCGGCCAGGACGGCGAAGTAGCGCTTGGTGCGGTCGACGGAGAAGGCGGGCGCGGTGGTGTCGCCGTCCGGTCCGGCGCCCTCGCGCAGGTAGTCGTGGCGCGGCGCCCACACCTCGACGGTCAGCAGGTCCCCGGCGGCGGGCAGCACGATCCGGGAGAACTCGAACGGGACGGGCGCGTCCAGCCGGCCGGGCCCGACCTTGATGTGCTCGCCGGCGCCCTCGGGGTTCTCCACGACGTACGTCTGCCGGGCGGAGAGGTTGCTCAGTATCCAGAACGCGCCCTGCGCGCAGAGTTCGCCGGCCCGGCGGGAGACCCCGTCGTGCGGGATCGTCAGACCGTTCTCCGGCGCCCGCCCGAAGCTGAGGCGTTCACCGGGGGCGAGCCGGATCTGGGCGGTGCGGTCCTGTCGGTCCTCCGTGGTCGGCGGAGGTACGACGATGATGCTGTACAAGGCGCCTCTCCCCGTGCCTGACGGCCCCCTGGGCCCGAACGGCCACCGCAGTCAGGTTAGGGGGACACACCGGGGCCGTGCCTCCCCTGGACGGGTGAGACACGGCCCTCGGTGGTGGAATGGCGCGAACTGTGCCGTCGCGCGTGCGCTCACTGGTCCTTGACGACGATCGAGCCGCACACCTTGTCGGCGAACGTCTGCCGCTTGGCGTCCCACGCCGGCCACAGGTAGCCGAGGTAGCAGGGCAGGCTGTCCAGGAAGTGGGCCAGCTGCCGCACGAACGCCATGCCGCCGCCGAGCGGCTGACCGGTGTCCTCCTTGAGCGTGCGGGTGCCGATCGCCTTCTTGCCGATGGTCTGGCCGGTCTTGCCCTCCTGCACCACCTGGTAGACGAAGAGGGCGACCAGGCCGAGGAAGCCGACGATCGACAGGATCGGCGTGGCCTTGGCGCCGAGGATGATCACGCCGTACGGCACGGCGAACAGGATGGTGTCGATCAGCCTGCTGAGGAAGCGCTGCCCCCAGTTCGCGTACGTCGGCTGCGTGCCGTAACCGGGGTAACCGGGGTATCCGGCCTGCTGGGGGAAGCCGGGGTAGCCGGCCTGCGGCGCCTGCGGGTAGCCGTAGCCCTGCTGCGGCGGGACGCCGGGGGGCTGCGGGGTGCCGTAACCGGGCTGGCCCTGCTGCGGGTAGCCGTACGGCTGCTGGGGTTCCTGGGGCTGGCCGTAGGGGTTGGGTGAGCCGAAACTCATGGCGTGTTTCCTCCGTTGCTCTGCGGGGACGACGCGGAAGGAACGGAGGAACATCAGGATCTGAGCGGTTTGCCCCCCAACCAGACCGCGGTACTGCGTCGCTCATCGTCACGGTAAAGGCCGAATCTTGTCCAGTTGGCGGCGTGAGCTGTTGTGCAAGTGCAACATCCTTGATCACACGGCGGGCGCCGGGAGGGCGTCCGGCCACCCGGATTGGAACCGGGAGGCGGTCATCCGCGAGGATGGGGGTATGACCGCCCAGATTCTCGATGGCAAGGCCACCGCAGCCGCGATCAAGTCCGATCTGACCGCCCGCGTGGCGGCGCTGAAGGAGAAGGGCGTCACGCCCGGCCTCGGCACGATCCTGGTCGGGGACGACCCCGGCAGCCAGAAGTACGTCGCCGGCAAGCACCGCGACTGCGCGCAGGTCGGCATCGCCTCCATCCAGCGCGAGCTGCCCGCCACCGCCACCCAGGAGGAGATCGAGGCGGTCGTCCGGGAGCTGAACGAGGACCCGGCCTGCACCGGCTACATCGTCCAGCTGCCGCTGCCCAAGGGCATCGACGAGAACCGCATCCTGGAGCTGATGGACCCGGCCAAGGACGCCGACGGCCTGCACCCGATGAACCTCGGCCGGCTCGTGCTGAACGAGCCCGCGCCGCTGCCCTGCACCCCGAACGGCATCCTCTCCCTGCTGCGCGCCCACGGCGTGGAGATCAAGGGCGCCGAGGTCGTCGTGGTCGGCCGCGGCGTGACCATCGGCCGTCCGATGCCGCTGCTGCTCACCCGGCGCAGCGAGAACGCCACCGTGACGCAGTGCCACACCGGCACCCGCGACCTGTCCGCCCACCTCAGGCGCGCCGACATCATCATCGCGGCGGCCGGCTCCCCGCACCTGATCCGCGCCGAGGACGTCAAGCCGGGCGCCGCCGTCCTGGACGTCGGCGTCTCCCGCAACGCCGAGGGCAAGATCGTCGGTGACGTCCACCCGGACGTCACCGAGGTGGCCGGCTGGATCTCCCCGAACCCCGGCGGCGTGGGCCCGATGACCCGGGCGCAGCTGCTGGTCAACGTGGTCGAGGCGGCGGAGCGCAGTGCCGGCTGAGGGCGCCCGGGCGGGGGCGTTCACCCGCGGTACGCACGGCGCCGGGGAGCGGCCGGAGCGGACCAGCCGCCGCTTCCCGCGGATCACCAGGGACACGGCGCGGCCGGAGGGCGGCGGCCGGGCCGCCTCCGGTGACGCCCCGGCCCCGGCGCGGCAGTGGCCCCTGCTGGTCGTGCTCATCGGGGTGGCGGCCGGCCTGCTGCTGACCGCCCTCGACCTGTTCCGCGCCGGCACCCTGCTGGCGGGCGCCGCCCTGCTGGCCGGAGCCGTGATGCGCTGGACGCTGCCGAGCGTCGGCATGCTCGCGGTCCGCTCCCGGTTCACGGACATCGCCACCTACGGCATCCTCGGCCTCGCGATCGTCCTGCTCGCGATGATGGCCCAGCCGAACCCGTGGCTGCAGATCCCGTTCCTGAAGGACCTCCTGCACGTCACGCTCAGCAACAGCAAATAGCGCAACGGCACGCCGCCGGTGGCCCGCGCCTCCCCCAGGGACGCGGGCCACCGGTGCACCCCGTACTCCCGCTGCCGCCGACGGTACGGCCGCCCGCCCCAGGTACTGGTGCTGACCACCCCGGGCAGCTGACGCGGCGGTTCGCCCTCTCCCCCGAGGAAGGGCGAACCGCCGCCGGGGGAACAGCCTTCCGCCCAGGAACCGCCTGTTCAACGCCTGTCCTGGCGCTGTGGCACGGAAGTGACCGTTCCGCTACGGAGTCCGCGCGCTCCGTCCGTGCACCCGCGCGCCCCCACCGCGGGAACTGGGTTCCTTAGGCGGTGCATCCTTGTGGGTAGCCAGGACGGGGAAAGCCGGGGGAGAGCAGGGGGAAGCGATGCCTCGTTGGAAAGTCCTGCCCGAGGAACTGGACCCGCAGATCAGGGAGTTCACCAGCCAGATGCGGCGGCTCGTGGACCGCAGCGGGCTCAGCGTCGCCGCACTCGCCGATCGCACGGGCTACAGCAAGACGTCCTGGGAGCGCTACCTGGGCGGCCGGCTCCTGGCGCCCAAGGGAGCGGTCGTCGCGCTCGCCGAGGTCACCGGCGCCAGTCCCGTGCATCTGACGACGATGTGGGAGCTGGCCGAACGCGCTTGGAGCCGGGCCGAGATGCGGTACGACCGCACGATGGAGGCGATCCGCATCGCCCAGGCGCGGGCCGCGCTGGGGGAGTTCGGCGCGGCGGAGGCGACCGGCGGCCCCTCCGGCCGCAAGGCCGACGGCGCCGGCTCGGTCCCGGGCGTCGCCGGCCCGTCCGGCATCTCCCCGACCATCCCCACCCAGCCGACGGCCCCGGACGCCGACGCCCGGGACGCCGGGCCGCGGGACCGGGTGGGCCCGGGTGGGCGCGGGGCGAGCGATGGCTCGGTGCGGGGCGACGGCTCCGGACCGGGGCGGAAGGCGGGTGAAGGCTCCCGGCGCGGGTCGGCCGACGGTGCGGGACGCGGGGCCGGCGAGGCGTCCGGCTCCGGGGGCAACTCGTGGGGGCTGGCCGGGTATCGGGGGCCGTCCAGGGCGAGCGGCCTACCGGGCGCCGACGCGGCCGGGGGTGCGGAGGCCGGCGCAGGCGCCGTGAACGGTGTGCGGCCCGGCGTGCCGTCCGGCGGACCGGGCCAGACCCCGACCGTCTCGACGCCGTACGACGGCGGGCCCGAGGCGCCCCGCGCCGCCGGGGGCACCCCGGCCCCGGGGAACGCCGTACGGCAGCGGGTGATCATGTTCCTCGCGGGGCTGGTCGGTGTCGCCGTCGTCATCGGCGCCGTCTTCTTCCTCACCGACCGCGGCGGCACGAAGCACCGGACCGCCGCCAGGTCGACGGCCCCGACCGCCGCCGCGCACACGAGCCCGCCGCCCGGCGTCCGGTGCACCGGCTCCGCCTGCGACGGAAAGGACGCCGAGGCCATGGGGTGCAGCGGCGAACTGGTGACCACCGCCAAGACCGCCGTGCTCGGCACCACCACCCTGGAGGTCCGCTACAGCAAGGCCTGCGGCACCGCCTGGGGCCGGATCACCGGAGCCGCCGCGGGTGACCGGGTGCAGGTCGTCGCCGGGAAGGCACGGCAGAGCGGACAGACCTCCGGGGCCGGCGACACCATCGCGTACACCCCCATGGTCGCCGTGCGGAACGCGGCGGAGGCGAAGGCCTGCGCCACGCTGGCGTCCGGCCGCACGGGCTGCACGAAGTAGCGCCGACGGGGAGCGGAGAACGGGGCGCCGGCGGGGAGGGGAGAACGGAGAGCGGGGAGCCGAGAACGGGGAGCGGAGAACGGGGGGCAGGAAGCGGGGAGCGGGGCGCGTCGGCCGGGATCGAGGGGCCCGGAGCGGCGTGTGGAGAGCTCCGGAAACCGTGGGGGTGAATTTCGCGCGGGACGCGCATGGCGGGCCGGATTCTGGGCACGCGGCCCATAACCCCCCACGGGAGTCCGGTCAACCGGTACCCCCCACCTGGCGGCCGCCTCCGTCCTCTCCCCCTCTCCCGGACGGGCGGTCGCCTGTTGGTATCGGCACGTGTCCGACTTGTGGGGTGATCCACACGGCCCCGGACGTCTCGCATGCCGGATGCGCGATAGCCTGACCGCTGGATCGATCTCTTGACGCCAAGAGATCGATCATCCGCCCGGGGCAGGGACGCCCCACCGCCAGCTGTCATACGGAGAACGCCATGACCCGCACTCCCGTGAACGTCACCGTCACCGGCGCGGCCGGCCAGATCGGTTACGCCCTGCTCTTCCGCATCGCCTCCGGCCAGCTGCTCGGCGCGGACGTGCCGGTCAAGCTGCGCCTGCTGGAGATCACCCCGGCCCTGAAGGCCGCCGAGGGCACGGCCATGGAGCTCGACGACTGCGCTTTCCCGCTGCTCCAGGGCATCGACATCACCGACGACCCGAACGTCGCCTTCGACGGCGCCAACGTGGCCCTCCTGGTCGGCGCCCGCCCCCGCACCAAGGGCATGGAGCGCGGTGACCTCCTCGAGGCCAACGGCGGCATCTTCAAGCCGCAGGGCAAGGCCATCAACGACCACGCCGCGGACGACATCAAGGTCCTCGTCGTCGGCAACCCGGCCAACACCAACGCGCTCATCGCGCAGGCCGCCGCGCCGGACGTACCCGCCGAGCGCTTCACCGCGATGACCCGCCTGGACCACAACCGCGCGATCACGCAGCTCGCGAAGAAGACGGGTTCGTCGGTCGCCGACATCAAGCGGCTGACCATCTGGGGCAACCACTCCGCCACCCAGTACCCGGACATCTTCCACGCCACGGTCGCCGGCAAGAACGCCGCCGAGGTCGTGAACGACGAGAAGTGGCTCGCCGAGGACTTCATCCCGACCGTCGCCAAGCGCGGCGCGGCCATCATCGAGGCCCGCGGCGCGTCGTCGGCCGCCTCCGCCGCGAACGCCGCGATCGACCACGTGCACACCTGGGTCAACGGCACCGCCGAGGGCGACTGGACCTCCATGGGCATCCCGTCCGACGGCTCCTACGGCGTTCCGGAGGGCCTGATCTCCTCCTTCCCGGTCACCTGCAAGGACGGCAAGTACGAGATCGTCCAGGGCCTGGACATCAACGAGTTCTCCCGTGCCCGCATCGACGCGTCGGTGAAGGAGCTGGAGGAGGAGCGCGAGGCGGTGCGCTCCCTGGGCCTCATCTAGGAGTTCCGCAGGTCGGGCAAACGCTCGGCATCCCGCTGTCGGGGGTGCCGGGCGTTGCCGTGTCCGGCCCCCTGGCGGCTCACTCGCGCAGTGCCCCGCGCCCCTTCGGGGCGCCTGCCGTACCCGGCCACCACCAGCGCCGTGGCCGCCAGCACCACCACCCCCACCGTTCGCAGCGCAGGCCCCATGCCGTGCGGCAGGTCGGTGTGGGCCGACAGGACCGTTCCCGTGACGGCGACGCCCAGGGCCGCGCCCGTCTCCCTCGCCGTCGTGCCGAGACCGGAGCCGAGGCCGGCCTGGTGGGGCGGAAGCGAGGTGACCACGCCGACCGTCAGGGCCGGGATGGACAGTCCGGCGCCGGCCGAGATGACCAGCAGCCAGCAGACGAACACCGGGTAGGGCGTGCCCGCGTCGGCGGTGGACGCGCCCAGCAGGCCGAGGCCGATCAGGGCGAGACCGGCGCCGATGACCGCGCGGGGGCGGCCGGCCCAGCGGGTGGCCAGCTTCTGCGCGGCGGCCATCCCGAACACCAGCGGCAGGATCGCCACCCCGGTGACCGCCACCCCGAATCCCTTGATCTCCTGCAGATACTGCGAGTTGACGAAGAACAGGGAGAACAGGCCGAAGAAGCAGGTGGCCGTGCCGAGGGAGGCCGCCCTCAGGCGCGGGGAGCCGAAGACGCGCGGGTCGAACAGCGGCGAGGGCGCACGCAGGGCGTGCCCGGTGAAACCGGCGATCAGCAGGGCGCCCGCGGCGAAGGCGCCGAGGATGCGCGCGGAGCTCCAGCCGTACGTCGGGCCCTCGATGATGCCGAACAGGACCGCGACCAGGCCCGCGGTGAGCAGCAGCGTGCCGAGCGGGTCGGGGTTTCCGGTGGTGCGTTCGGTGCGGGGGACGGTGAGGGCGACGGCCACGGCGAGGGCGGCGGCCAGCGGGATCATCACCGCGAACAGGGCGCGCCAGGTGAGGAACTGCCCGGCCAGGCCGCCGCCCAGGTTGCCGGCCGCGCCGCCCAGACCGATCGACAGCGTCCAGGCGCCCATCGCGCGGGCCCGGTGCTCGGGCGCGGACAGCCGCATGAGGAGGGAGAGGGTGGCCGGGGTGATCAGGGCGGCTCCGGCGCCGGACAGGCCCCGGCCGGCGATCAGCACGGGCGGGGCGGAGGCGAGCGCGCTGGTGGCGGCGCCCGCCGCGAACAGGGCGAGGCCGGCGAGCAGGGCGCCCTTGCGACCGTACCGGTCGCCGAGCGCGCCGGCCGGGACGAGCAGGCCCGCGAAGACGATGACGTAGGCGTCGACGGTCCACAGGATCTCGGTGTGCGAGGGGTGCAGCGCCGACGAACTCAGCTGCGGTATCAGGAGGTTGATGGCGGCGACCATGCTCTGCGCGACCAGGACGCAGGCGCACAGCGCGAGCAGGGTGGGGCGTTTCAGGGCGTGCGGGGGCACGGCTCCTCCGGGAGCTGGACGGTGGGTGGGAAGGTGCGCCTTCGGGCCGATGCGCCCGGGCGCGCTCTCACCGTAGGCTCGCCACCGACCTGCACTCCAGTGCAACCTTCGCAAGGGATACCTGCACATGACGCATTCCACCGGGCTGGACCTGAATCTGCTGGTCGCGCTGGACGTGCTGCTGGAGGAGCAGAGCGTGCAGGGCGCCGCCCAGCGGCTGCATCTGTCGGAGCCCGCGATGAGCCGGACCCTCGGCCGCATCCGCAGGGCGCTCGGCGATCCGATCCTGGTGCGCGCCGGCCGGCGGATGGTGCCGACCCCGCACGCTCTGGCCGTGCGGGCCGAGGTGAGCGCGGTGGTGGAGCGGGCGCGGGCCCTGTTCGCGCCGGGCCGGGACGCCGATCTGCGCACGGTGACCCGCACCTTCACGATCCTTGGTCACGACGCGATGGCCGCCACCCACGGCGCCGCCCTCTTCGCCCGCGCCGCCCGCGAGGCGCCCGGGATCCGGCTGCGCTTTCTCACCGAGAGCCATGTGGACGCGCCGTACCTGCGCCAGGGCACCGCCGATCTGGAGGTCGGGGTGATCGACACGACCTCGCCCGAGGTGCATGTGGAGACGGTGTACGAAGAGCGCATGCTGGGCGTCGTACGGCCCGGACACCCGCTGCTGGAGGGGGAGCTGACGCCCGAGCGGTTCGCCGGTGCGGCGGGGCACCTCGTCGTCTCCCGGCGCGGCAGGCAGCGCGGGCCGATCGACGACGCCCTGGCCGAACTCGGCCTCGCCCGCCGGGTGGTGGGCACCGTCGGCAGCTTCCCGGCCTCGCTGTTCGTGCTGCGCGAGACCGACCTGATCGGGCTGATCACCTCCTACGGCCGCTCCATGGCCGACGCCCTCGGCCTGGTCGTCTTCGACATCCCGCTCCGACTGCCGCTCGCCGAGGTGGGCTTCGCCTGGCACCCCCGGCACGACGCCGACCCCGCCCACGCCTGGCTGCGGCAGTGCGTACGGGAGCTGATGACCGAGACGTCACGCGGCGTCCCCGGTCAGCACACCTAGGCGGGGACGGCGCGTGGCGTCCGTCAGCGGTTTCCGTCCTTGGGCGGCAGCCCCGGATCAGGGCGGGTGGCATGCCGCGGCCGGCTCCTGGTGGAGATCTGGCCGACGAGCTCCCAGAAGCACACCAGCGCGGTGACCGGCGGGATCCCGAAGATCACTAACGAGAGCAGCGCATGGGACGAGTGGCTGACGCACAACACCACGGCCATCGCGGACGCGGCCAGCACGATGCACCAGGACCGCCGCGCGCTCCGGCGCTGGGCGGTGGCCCGCACGACCGAGAGCGCCGCCACGAACCACGGCCCGTACACCATCAGCGGCCAGCACTCCGCCAGGCGTGTGGGCAGCACCGACGAGGCGATTCCGCGCAGCTGCCCGTAGGAGTAGCAGACGGACCAGGCCAGCATGCCCGCCGCGCACAGCGTGACCGTCCCGATCAGCAGCGTGACGTGGGTGAAAGGCCGGCTGCCGTCGGGCAGATGGGACTGGCGCAGCCGGTGGCGGCTGCTCCTGCGCGGAGCGGGAATGTCCAGCGGGGTGGGGACGGGGTTCACGGTGGTCGGCGCGGACAGCATCTGGGCCAGTTCCTCGACCGGGTCCCAGTCGTTCTGCGCGATGCCCGGATCCGGAACGGTGCTCCAGGCGTGGTCGTAGAGACCGGCGGCCTGCTGCATTCTGTCCATCGGTAAATCCTTCCGCGGCCGGCTCAGGATGCCGTGTACAGATCTGTCATGGTCCGCCGATATTCCTTTTCCATCGTATTGATTCTCTTCAGGAAATCGTCGAGCAGGTCGGAGCAGGATGCGGGATCCGCTTCGCCGCCCGGGTACAGAGGGGTTGTCCGATCATCGTTGCTCGCGTGCCAGTCCAATCGCATCACGGTCGCTTAACGATGATCGGCGGAGGAGGGCTTTGGGGCATTCGGGGGAATCGGGGTAACCCGGAAGGGGGGTAATTGCATTCTGTAAATATTCAGGGAGGGTGGAAATTAAATGTTCGGTCCGTCGATGATCGGGGCATGCGCTGATGTGATGCCGCGCACTTTTGGTCGTCGATTGCGCATGCGGCGCGCCGGTCCTGGGCAGGCGGCGACGGTCCCCGAGCGTGACACGCCTGTCACCCAGGGGCATCGATCAGGAACGGAAGGCAACACCGAGCAATGGCGGACAGAACCGAACGACACCCCCAGGCGACCATCCACGCGGGAGGCGAGTGGCTGCCGGCGATCTCCGGCGCGACCCGCGAGATCCTCGACCCCGCGGACGCCCGGCCGTTCGCCGTGGTCGCCGAGGGCGACGAGAAGGACGCCGAGCGCGCGGTCGCCGCCGCCCGCCAGGCCTTCGACCACGGCCCCTGGCCCCGCACCCCGGTCGCCGAACGCGCCGCCCTGCTGCGCCGCGTCGCCGGCCTCCTCGTCCGCGACCGCGAGGAACTCGGCCTGCTGGAGAGCCGGGACGCGGGCAAGACCGTCGAGGAGGGCCGGATCGACATCGACTGCGTCGCCGACGCCTTCCGCTACTTCGCCGACCTGGTCGCCGCCGAGGCGCCCGGCCGGGTCGTGGACGCGGGCTCGCCCGACATCCACAGCGTCGTCGTGCACGAGCCGGTCGGCGTCTGCGCGCTGATCACCCCGTGGAACTACCCGCTTCTCCAGGCCAGCTGGAAGATCGCCCCTGCCCTCGCCGCAGGCAACACCTTCGTGATCAAGCCCAGCGAGATCACCCCGCTGACCACGGTCGCGCTGATCGAGCTGCTGGAAGAGGCCGGCCTGCCCGCCGGCGTCGCCAACATCGTCACCGGCCCCGGCCACACCGTCGGCGCCCGCCTCGCCGAGCACCCCGGCGTCGACCTGGTCTCCTTCACCGGCGGCCTGGTCAGCGGCACCAAGGTGGCCCAGGCCGCCGCCCCCACCGTGAAGAAGGTCGCCCTCGAACTCGGCGGCAAGAACCCCAACGTCGTCTTCGCCGACGCCTGCGCCACCGAGGAGGGTTTCGACACCGCCGTCGACCAGGCCCTCAACGCCGCCTTCATCCACAGCGGCCAGGTCTGCTCGGCCGGCTCCCGGCTCATCGTCGAGGAACCGGTCCGGGACCGCTTCGTCGCCGAACTCGCCCGCCGCGCCCGCCGGATCAGGCTCGGCCGCGGCACCGAGGACGGCGTCGAGTGCGGCCCGCTCGTCTCCGAGCAGCAGCGCGCCAAGGTCGAGGCGTACGTCGCCTCCGCGCTCGCCGAGGGCGCCGTACTGCGCTGCGGCGGCAAGCGCCCGGAACCGTCACCTCAGCGCCCCGGGACCGGCTACTTCTACGAGCCGACCGTCCTCGACGCCTGCCACCGCGAGATGAAGGTCGTCCGGGAGGAGGTCTTCGGCCCGGTCCTCACCGTGGAGACCTTCCGCACCGAGGACGAGGCCGTCCTCCTCGCCAACGACACCGAGTACGGCCTCGCCGGCGCCGTGTGGACGTCCGACCCCGGCCGGGCCCGGCGCGTCGCGGCCCGCCTGCGCCACGGCACCGTCTGGATCAACGACTTCCACCCCTACCTGCCGCAGGCGGAATGGGGCGGCTTCGGCAGGAGCGGCACCGGCCGCGAGCTGGGACCCGCCGGGCTCGCCGAGTACCGCGAGACCAAGCACGTCTACCAGAACCTCGCGCCCAAGCCGGTGCGCTGGTTCGCCGGCTGAGCCCCCTGCCCCCGGCTTCCCCGGAAACACCCCCTGGAGTAGTACCCCCATGTCCCACACCCCCCACGTCTACGACTACGTCGTCATCGGCGGCGGCACCGCGGGCTCCGTCATCGCCTCCCGCCTCACCGAGAACCCCGACGTCACCGTCGCCGTCATCGAGGGCGGCCCGAGCGACGTCGGCCGCGACGACGTCCTCACCCTGCGCCGCTGGATGGGCCTGCTCGGCGGCGAACTCGACTACGACTACCCGACGGTGGAGCAGCCGCGCGGCAACTCCCACATCCGGCACAGCCGCGCCCGCGTCCTCGGCGGCTGCTCCTCCCACAACACCCTCATCTCCTTCAAACCGCTGCCGTCCGACTGGGACGAGTGGGAGGAGGCCGGCGCCAAGGGCTGGGGCGCCGTCCCCATGGAGGCCTACTACGCCCGCCTGAAGAACAACATCGTCTCCGTCGACGAGAAGGACCGGAACGCCATCGCCCGCGACTTCGTCGACGCCGCCCAGGCCGCGCTCGGGGTACCCCGCATCGAGGGCTTCAACCGCAAGCCGTTCACCGAGGGCGTCGGCTTCTTCGACCTCGCCTACCACCCCGAGGACAACAAGCGGTCCTCGGCCTCGGTGGCGTACCTGCACCCGGTGATGGACGAGCGCCCCAACCTGACGATCCTGCTGGAGACCTGGGCGTACCAGCTGGAGATCACCGACGGCCGGGCCGAGGGCGTCCACGTGCGCACCAAGGACGGCGAGGAGCTGCTGGTCCGCGCCCGCGGCGAGGTCGTGCTGTGCGCGGGCGCCATCGACTCGCCGCGCCTGCTGCTGCACTCGGGCATCGGCCCCCGCGCCGACCTCGAGGCCCTCGGCATCCCGGTGGTGCACGACCTGCCGGGCGTCGGCGAGAACCTGCTGGACCACCCCGAGTCGGTCATCGTCTGGGAGACCCACGGGCCGATCCCGGAGAACTCCGCGATGGACTCCGACGCGGGCCTGTTCGTGCGCCGCGACCCCGGACACGCCGGACCCGACCTGATGTTCCACTTCTACCAGGTGCCCTTCACCGACAACCCCGAGCGCCTCGGCTACGAGCGCCCGCGCCACGGCGTCTCCATGACCCCGAACATCCCCAAGCCGAAGAGCCGCGGCCGCCTGTACCTGACCAGCGCCGACCCGTCCGTCAAACCCGCCCTCGACTTCCGGTACTTCACCGACGAGGACGACTACGACGGCCGGACCCTGGTCGACGGCATCCGCATCGCCCGCGAGATCGCCAGGACCGAGCCGCTCGCGGGCTGGCTCAAGCGCGAGGTGTGCCCCGGCCCCGAGATCCAGGGCGACGCCGAACTGAGCGAGTACGCCCGCAAGGTCGCGCACACCGTCTACCACCCCGCCGGCACCTGCAGAATGGGCGCCGCCGACGACGAACTCGCCGTGGTCGACCCCGAGTTGAAGATCCGCGGCCTCGAAGGAATTCGTATCGCCGACGCGTCCGTCTTCCCGACCATGACCGCCGTGAACCCGATGATCGGGGTGCTCATGGTCGGGGAGAAGGCCGTCGACCTGATCGGAGGTGACGTCCGATGACCCTCACCGTGCCCACCCGCAAACCGCCCACCACCGACGCCCCGGTGTTCTCCGTCCACGGGCTGTGGAAGGTCTTCGGCCCCAAGCCGGACCGGATACCCGCCGACCCCGAACTGGCCGCGCTGGAACCAGCCGAGCTGCGCACCCGCACCGGCTGCACGGCGGCCGTCCGGGACGTCTCCTTCGACGTGCGCAAGGGCGAGGTCTTCGTCGTCATGGGCCTGTCCGGCTCCGGCAAGTCCACCCTGGTGCGCTGCCTCACCCGCCTCATCGAACCGACGGCGGGCACCATCTCCATCGACGGCGAGGACGTCCGCGCGATGGACCGGGCCCGGCTGCGCGCACTGCGCCGGCACCGCGCCGCCATGGTCTTCCAGCACTTCGGCCTGCTCCCGCACCGCACGGTCCTCGACAACGTGGCCTACGGCCTGCAGATCCAGGGCGTCGGCAAGGCCGAGCGGCGCGCGCGGGCCGCCGAGGTCGTCGCCAAGGTCGGCCTCGAGGGCATGGAGCACCGCCGCCCCGGCCAGCTCTCCGGTGGCCAGCGCCAGCGGGTGGGCCTGGCCCGCGCCCTGGCCGTCGACCCCGAAGTGCTGCTGTTCGACGAGCCGTTCAGCGCCCTCGACCCGCTCATCCGGCGCGACATGCAGGACGAGGTGGCCCGCCTGCACCGCGAGGAGGGCCGCACGATGGTCTTCATCACCCACGACCTCTCCGAGGCCCTCAAACTCGGCGACCGCATCGCCCTGATGCGCGACGGCAGGGTCGTCCAGCTCGGCACCCCGGAGGAGATCGTCGGCTCCCCGGCCGACGACTACGTCCGCGCGTTCGTCCGCGACGTACCGCGCGAACAGGTCATGACCTGCCGTACGGCCATGCGCCCGGCCGCCGCCGAGGACCCGGAGAACGGCCCCGCGGTCCGCCCCGAGGCGACGGTCGCCGAGGCGATCGAGGCGGTGGCCCGCGCCGGCGCGCCCGCACGGGTGATGGACGAGGGCCGGTGCCTGGGCGTGGTCGACCACGAGCAGCTGCTGCGAGTGGTCTCCGGCGTGGCCACCCTGCCCTCCCCCCGCACCAGCCCGGAGGCCGTCTGATGGCATCGCTCACCGTCCCGGCCTCCCGTACCGGCACACCCCGCGTCCTGAAGAGCCGTACCGCGGGCAAGCTCCTCCTGCTCGCCCTCTTCGCCGCGGTCCTGGCGCCCTGGGCCGCCGGCCACTGGCCCGGCGCCGCCTGGCCCCACGACCTGACGGTCAGCGTCACCAAGCCCCTCACGAGCGCCAGCGACTGGGTCATCGACCACCGGGACAGCCACCCGCTGTTCCTGTACTTCTTCGGCTACATCAGCAACGCCGTCGTCCTCGCCGTACGCGCCGTCTACCTCACCCTCCTCGCCGCGGGCTGGCCCGGCGTCACGGTCCTCGGCGCCCTCGTCGCCTGGCGGGTCGCCGGCCCCCGCCTCGCCGCCGGCACGGCGGTCGCCTTCCTGGCCTGCGGCGCCCTCGGCATGTGGGTCCCGACCATGCAGACCCTCGCCCTGATGGTCGTCGCGGTCCTCGCCTCCGTGGCCGTCGGCGCGCTCCTCGGCCTCGCCGCCGGCCTGTCCGACCGCATGGACCGCGCCCTGCGCCCGGTCCTGGACACCATGCAGGTGCTCCCCGCGTTCGCCTACCTCCTCCCCGTCGTCCTGGTCTTCGGCATCGGCGTCCCCGCGGCCGTCCTCGCCACCGTCGTGTACGCCGCCCCGCCGATGGCCCGCCTCACCGCCCTCGGCCTGCGCGGGGCCGACCCCGAGGTCCTGGAGGCGGTGGAGTCGCTCGGCGCGACCCGCCGCCAGCGGCTGCTGACCGCCCGCATCCCGCTGGCCCGGGCCGAACTCCTCCTCGGCCTCAACCAGACGATCATGATGGCGCTGTCCATGGCCGTCATCGCCTCGGTCATCGGCGCCGGCGGCCTCGGCGACCGCGTCTACCAGGCGCTCGCCTCGGTCGACGTCGGCCAGGCCCTCGCCGCCGGCATCCCCATCGTGCTGCTGGCGATCGTCCTGGACCGCGTGACGGCGGCGGCCGGAACGGCGGACGACTCCGCCGCCCGCCCCAAGACCATCGGCTGGGTCTACGCCCTCGCCGTGACCGCGGCCGCCGCCCTGGCCGCCCGGCTCCTCGGCCGCCTGGACTGGCCGTCCGGCTGGACGCTGGACATCGCCGCACCGGTCGACCGCGCCGTCGACTGGATGACCAACCACCTCTACTCCGGCGTCCCGGTCGTCGGCGGCACGGCCGACTGGGCCGGCCACTTCACCACCTGGGTCCTCGACCCGGTGCGCGGCGGCCTCGAGTGGCTGCCCTGGTGGTCGGTGCTGCTGATCGTCGCCGCCCTGGCCTGGACGATCGGCACCTGGCGCACCGCGCTGACCGCCGTCCTCGCCATGGCCGCGATCGGCGTGCTCGGCGTCTGGCAGCCCGCCCTCGACACGCTCTCCCAGGTGCTGGCGGCCGTCGTCGTGACGCTGGTCCTCGGCTTCGCGACCGGCATCGCCGCCGCCCGCAGCGACCGCGTCGAACGCGCCCTGCGCCCGGTCCTGGACGTCTTCCAGACCATGCCGCAGTTCGTGTACCTGATCCCGGTCGTCGCCCTGTTCGGCGTGGGCCGCGCCCCCGCCGTCGCCGCGGCCGTCGTCTACGCCCTGCCGGCCGTCGTCCGGATCACGGCGCAGGGCCTGCGCCAGGTCGACCCGGCCGCGCTGGAGTCGGCGCGCTCGCTCGGCGCGACCGGCCGGCAGCAGCTGTGGCAGATCCAGCTCCCGCTCGCCCGGCGGTCCCTGCTGCTCGCCGTCAACCAGGGCGTGGTCCTGGTCCTCGCCGTCGTCATCATCGGCGGCCTCGTGGGCGGCGGCGCCCTCGGCTACAACGTCGTCCTCGGCCTGGCCCAGGGCGACCTGGCGACCGGTCTGGTGGCCGGCGCCGCGATCGTCTGCCTGGGCCTGATGCTGGACCGGGTGACCCAGCCGACCGGGCGACGCGCGAAGAAGGGAGCCTGACATGCGACGCCGTACGACCACCGCCGTGCTGGGCTCGCTGGTGCTGCTGACCGCGACCGGCTGCGGCGCCGCCGACATGACCAAGCAGGCGTCGCCGTTCGCGAACGCGGGCGGCACGAAGTCCGTGACCCTCTCCGTGCAGTCCTGGGTGGGCGCGCAGGCCAACGTGGCCGTCGCCCAGTACCTCCTCCAGCACGAGCTCGGCTACCACGTGGACACCGTCCAGGTCGACGAGGTGCCCGCCTGGGACGCGCTCAGCCAGGGCCGGGTCGACGCCATCCTGGAGGACTGGGGCCACCCGGACCAGGAGAAGCGGTACGTCGAGGACAAGAAGACGATCCGGCGGGCCGGCGGCCTCGGGGTGACCGGACACATCGGCTGGTTCGTCCCCGCCTACCTCGCCAGACAGCACCCGGACATCACGGACTGGAAGAACCTCGACAAGTACGCCTCCCTCTTCCGCACCGCGGAGAGCGGCGGCAAGGGCCAGCTGATGGACGGCTCCCCGTCGTACGTCACCAACGACAAGGCGCTGGTGAAGAACCTCAAGCTGGACTACCAGGTCGTCTTCGCCGGCTCCGAGGCCGCCCAGATCACCCAGATCAAGCAGTTCGCCAAGGAGAAGAAGCCCTTCCTGACCTACTGGTACGCACCCCAGTGGCTGTTCGAGAAGGTCCCGATGACGGAGGTGAAGCTGCCGCCGTACAAGGAGGGCTGCGACGCGGACGCGGCGAAGGTCGCCTGCGCCTACCCGCACACCCCGCTGCAGAAGTACCTCAACGCCGGCTTCGCCCGGTCGGGCGGCAAGGCGGCGGCCTTCCTGAAGAAGTTCCGGTGGACCACCGAGGACCAGAACGAGGTCTCCCTGATGATCGCCGACCAGAAGCTGTCCCCCCAGGACGCCGCGAAGAAGTGGGTGGACAGCCACCCCTCCGTGTGGAGGAAGTGGCTGCCCTGAACGCCCTTATTCCCTGAGGGCGTCGGCGATGTCCCGGAGCGCCGCGGCGGCGCGCCGCTGGAGTCCCGGGCCGAAGGTGACGCGAGTGGCCCCGAGTTCGCCGAGCCCGGCGGGCGAGGGGCCGTCGCCGTCCAGGCGGGCCAGCATGTTCAGCGGGCCCTGGATCCCGGCCCGCAGCAGGGGCAGCACGCCGGTGGGGGCGAGGATCGGATAGACGCAGTCCGCGCCCGCCGCCACGTACAACGCGGCCCGCTCGATGGCCCGTCCGGGATCCTTGTCGCCGAGCGCGAACGTGTCGACGCGGGCGTTGACGAACAGCCGGTCGGCGGCGGCCGAGCGGACCTCGGCGAGGTACTCGGCGTGCTCGCGCGGGTCCTTCAGGACACCCCCGGCGGAGTCCTCGAGGTTGCAGCCGACGGCCCCCGCCTCCAGCAGCCGCTCCACCAGCTCCTTCGGCGCGAGCCCGTAGCCGTCCTCGACGTCCGCCGACACCGGCACCTCGACCGCCCGCGTGATCCGGGCGACCGCGGCGAACATCTCGTCGGCGGGCGTGTCCCCGTCCTGCCACCCCAGCGCCGCGGCCACCCCGTCGCTGGGAATGGCCAGCGCCGGGAAGCCGGCCCCGGCGAAGACGCGCGCACTGGCCGCGTCCCAGGGGCCCGGCAGGATCAGCGGGGCGCCCTGGGGGCGGTTGCGGTGCAGTGCGCGGAACGTGTCCGCCTTGCTCACGGCCGGCCCCCTCGCGGGACGCGGCGGTGAGCCGGCCGGGTCCGGCTCACCCGTGCTGCCCGGGCTGGTAGTGGCCCGGGGCCATCCGGGTGGCCACGCCGAACCGGTTCCAGGCGTTGATCACCGCGATCGCGGCGATCAGCTGGGCCAGCTCGGCCTCCTCGAAGTGCTTGGCGGCCGTCTCGTACACCTCGTCCGGGACGAAGCCGTCGGTCAGCACGGTGACCGCCTCGGTCAGCTCGATCGCCGCCAGCTCCTTCTCGGTGTAGAAGTGCCGCGACTCCTCCCACGCGCTGAGCTGCACGATCCGCTCCACGCTCTCCCCGGCCGCGAGCGCGTCCTTGGTGTGCATGTCGAGGCAGAAGGCGCAGTGGTTGAGCTGCGAGGCGCGGATCTTGACCAGTTCGTACAGCTTGGGGTCCAGCCCCTGCTTCGCCGCGGCGTCCAGGCGGACCATCGCCTTGTAGACCTCGGGGGCGTGCTTGGTCCAGGCCAGGCGCGGGGCCTGCTCGGCGGCGTACTCGGTGTTCTCCGGTGCAGTGGTCATGCCTCGACCCTAGGAGCGAGGCAGCCCAGGAGTATGGTCCATTTCCATGGCGGAATCCTGGGCCACTCTGGGCGTCGACCTGCATCTGGAACCGGCCGGCTCCGGCGGGCTGCGCCGCGGCCTGACCGACGCGCTCCGGGAGGCCGTACGCACCGGCCGGCTGGCCCCCGGCACCCGGCTGCCCTCCTCCCGCACCCTCGCCGCCGACCTCGGCATCGCCCGCAACACCGTCGCCGAGGCCTACGCGGACCTGGTCGCGGAGGGCTGGCTCACCGCCCGGCAGGGCTCCGGCACCCGGGTGGCGGAGCGGGCCGCCGCGGCAGCGCCGTCCCCCGCGACCGCCCGGGGCGCGGACGGCAGCGGTCCGGCCGCCCGCCGCCCGGCGCCGGCCCGCCCCCGGTACAGCCTGATCCCCGGCGCCCCCGACCTCGCCGCGTTCCCGCGCACCGAGTGGCTCAGGGCCGCCCGCCGCGCCCTCGCCGGCGCCCCGTACGACGTCCTCGGCTACGGCGACCCCCGCGGCCGCCCCGAACTGCGCGCCGCCCTCGCCGGCTACCTCGCGCGGGTGCGCGGCGTGCGCACCGACCCGGACCGCGTGCTCATCACCTCCGGTTTCGCGCACGCCCTGCGGATCACCGGCACACTGCTGCGCTCGCGCGGCGTGCGCACGGTGGCGGTCGAGTCGTACGGCCTCGACGCGTACTGGAGCGTGCTCCAGGGGGCCGGGCTCGCCACGCCCGCGCTGCCGTACGACGAACTGGGCACCGATCCCCGGCAGCCGGGCGACGCCGGGGCGGTGCTGCTGACCCCCGCCCACCAGTTCCCGATGGGCACGCCCCTGCAGCCCGAGCGGCGGGCCGCCGTGATCGACTGGGCGCGGCGCACCGGCGGCCTGATCCTGGAGGACGACTACGACGGCGAGTTCCGCTACGACCGCCAGCCCGTCGGCGCCGTGCAGGGCCTCGACCCCGACCGGGTGCTCTACTTCGGCACCACGAGCAAGTCCCTGGCCCCCGGACTCCGTCTGGGCTGGATGGTCGTCCCGCCGTCCCTCGCCGAGGAGACGGCCGCGGCCAAGGGCGCCGCCGACACCGTGGGCGTCCTCGAACAGCTCACGCTCGCCGAGTTCATCACCTCCGGCGCGTACGACCGCCACGTCCGCTCGTCCCGGCTGCGCTACCGGCGCCGCCGCGACGCCCTCGCCGCCGCCGTCTCCGCCCGCGCCCCCGAGGTCACGGTCACCGGCATCGCCGCCGGCCTGCACGCGGTGCTGCGCCTGCCCGCGGGCATGGAGCAGTCGGTGGTCCAGGCCGCGACCTGGCAGGGCCTGGCCCTGCACGGCCTGTCCTTCCACCGCCACCCCGAGGCCGTCGCCGAGCCGCTGGACGCGCTCGTCGTGGGGTACGGCACCCCACCGGACAGCGCGTGGGCGGGCGCCCTGGACGCGCTGTGCCGGGTGCTGCCGTAGCCGCAGGGGGAAGAAAAGGGCGCGGCCTCAGCCCTCCTCGGCCGCCACCGGCGCCTCGCCGAAGCGCGCGAGCGCCAGCGCCCCCGCGACGGCCACCGCGAAGCCCAGGACCGCCAGCCAGGCCAGCCCCTCCCGGGTGCGGTCGCCGAGCCACACCACGCCCACCGCGGCGGGCCCGATCGTCTCCCCGATCACCATCCCGGCGGTCGCCGTGGTCACCGAGCCCCGCTGCAGGGCCGACGTCAGCAGCACGAACGCGGCGCCGCCCCCGACGAGCAGCGCGTAGGCAGCCGGGTTGGTCACCAGGTCCCCCGGCGCCAGGCTGCCGATCAGCCGGACCGACACCTCCACCACCCCGAACCCGAGACCGGCGCCGAGCCCGAGCAGCAGCGACCGCGCCCGCCCCGACAGCCGCCCGCCCGCGAGGGCCAGCAGCAGCATCCCGGCCGCCACGGCGAGCATCGCGTACCGCAGCGGGTCCGAGCCGCCCTCACCGCCCTCCGGCCCGGACGCCAGCCCCAGCATCGCGAGCCCGGCGCACACCACGGCCACCGCGCCCCACTCCGTGCCGCTCAGCCGTACCCGCAGCAGGCGGGCCGCCGCCACCGCCGTCACCGCCAGGCTCGACGCGAGGGCCGCGCCGACCGCGTAGATCGGCAGGGACCGCAGCGCCGCGATCTGGAACAGGAAGCCCAGCCCGTCCAGCGCCAGCCCGGCGAGGTACCGCCACTGCCGCAGCGCCCGCAGCAGCAGGGCCGCCTCGCCGCCCCCGCCGCCACCGGCCTGCCGCGCGGCCACCGCCTGCAACACCGTCGCGGTGCCGAAGCAGACCGCCGCGCCGAGGGCGCACACCATTCCGAAGAGCACGAAGTGACTGTAGGTGAGCGCGGGTCCGGCCGGTCCCGGCGATCCGTGCTCTTACCGTTCTCACGAGCCGGCGGCTCAGCCGGTCAGCACCGCCCGCAGCTGGTCGAGACCCCAGTCCAGGTCCGCCTCGGAGACGACCAGCGGCGGGGCGAGCCGCACGGTGGTGCGGTGGGTGTCCTTCGCCAGCACCCCGCGGTCCATCAGCCGCTCCGCCACCTGCCGTGCCGTACCCACCCCCGGCGCGATGTCCACGCCCGCCCACAGCCCGCGCCCGCGCACCGCCGTCACCGTGCCCGTCCCCGGCAGCGCCGCGAGCGCCCGGTGCATCCGCTCGCCCAGCTCGGCCGCCCGCGCCTGGATCTCCCCGGTGCGCAGCATCGCGATCACCTCCAGCGCCACCGCGCAGGCCAGCGGGTTCCCGCCGAACGTCGAGCCGTGCTCGTCCGGCCGGAACACCCCGAGCACCCGAGCGCTCGACACCACCGCCGACACCGGCACGATCCCGCCGCCCAGCGCCTTGCCGAGCACGTACACGTCGGGCGTCACGCCTTCGTGCTCACAGGCGAAGGTCCGCCCGGTCCGGCCGAGGCCCGACTGGATCTCGTCGGCGACGAAGAGCACGTTCCGCTCGCGGGTCAGCTCCCGGACGGCGGGGAGGTAGCCGGGCGGCGGCACGATCACCCCGTTCTCGCCCTGCACCGGCTCCAGCAGCACCGCGACCGTGTTCTCCGTCATCGCCGCCCGCATCGCCGTCAGATCGCCGTACGGCACGATCTCGAACCCCGGCGTGTAGGGCCCGAAGTCCGCGCGGGCCTCCGGATCGGTGGAGAAGCTGATGATCGTCGTCGTACGCCCGTGGAAGTTGCCGCCCGCGACGACGATCTTCGCCATCTCCGCGGGCACCCCCTTCACCCGGTAGCCCCACTTCCGGGCCGTCTTCACCGCGGTCTCCACCGCCTCGGCGCCGGTGTTCATCGGCAGCACCATCTCCATGCCGCACAGCTCGGCCAGCTGTGCGCAGAACGCGGCGAACCGGTCGTGGTGGAAGGCGCGGGAGGTCAGCGTCACCCTGTCCAGCTGGGCCCGGGCCGCCTCCACCAGCCGCGGGTGGCGGTGCCCGAAGTTCAGCGCCGAGTAGCCGGCCAGCAGATCGAGATAGCGGCGGCCCGTCACGTCCGTCATCCAGGCGCCCTCGGCGGTGGCGACGACGACCGGCAGGGGACGGTAGGTGTGCGCGCTGTGCGCGTCGGCGGCGGCGATCAGGTCTTCCGCAGCGGTCACGGCGGCCTCCCATGATGAGTGGAACCTCCTTCCTACCGTCGCTCGCATGGTGGACCGCGGAACCTGGCCGCGCGCCCCGCCCGGTAGGCTGATCAGCGGGCCGTGACTGGCGCGCTGGACCTTGCCGTCAGACTCCCGTCGTCCGCCCGAAGGGCGGGGCAGGCGGGAGTCTGACGGCAAGGTCCCAGGATGGGACGGACCATCGGGGAGCGGTCCGGCGGGAAACAGTGCCGTGCGCCTGGGCCGAACGTGAACGCTGTACGCACGCCGTCCGGAGGTCCTCATGCCAGAGCCCCTGTCCACCGAGTCCACCGCCTTCCGTGCCGCCCTCGACGTCGTCCGCGCCGTCGAGCCGCGCGTCGCCGACGCCATCGGCCAGGAGGTCGCCGACCAGCGCGCGATGCTCAAGCTGATCGCCTCCGAGAACTACGCCTCCCCGGCCACCCTGCTGGCCATGGGCAACTGGTTCAGCGACAAGTACGCCGAGGGCACGGTCGGCCGCCGCTTCTACGCCGGCTGCCGCAACGTCGACACGGTCGAGGCCCTGGCCGCCGAACACGCCCGCGAACTGTTCGGCGCCCGCCACGCCTACGTCCAGCCGCACTCCGGCATCGACGCCAACCTGGTCGCCTTCTGGGCCGTCCTCGCCGACCGCGTCGAGGCCCCGTTCTTGGAGAAGACCGGCGCCCGCCAGGTCAACGACCTGTCCGAGGCCGACTGGGCCGAGCTGCGCCAGGCCTTCGGCAACCAGCGCATGCTCGGCATGTCCCTGGACGCCGGCGGCCACCTCACCCACGGCTTCCGCCCGAACATCTCCGGCAAGATGTTCGACCAGCGCTCCTACGGCACCGACCCGGCCACCGGTCTCATCGACTACGACGCCCTGCGCGCCCAGGCCCGCGAGTTCAAGCCGCTGATCATCGTGGCGGGCTATTCGGCGTACCCCCGTCTGGTGAACTTCCGGATCATGCGGGAGATCGCCGACGAGGTCGGCGCCACGCTCATGGTCGACATGGCGCACTTCGCCGGCCTGGTCGCGGGCAAGGTGCTCACCGGCGACTTCGACCCGGTCCCGCACGCCCAGATCGTCACCACCACCACGCACAAGTCGCTGCGCGGCCCGCGCGGCGGCATGGTGCTGTGCGACGACTCCCTCAAGGACCAGGTGGACCGCGGCTGCCCGATGGTCCTCGGCGGCCCGCTGCCGCACGTCATGGCCGCGAAGGCGGTCGCCCTGGCCGAGGCCCGGCAGCCCGCGTTCCAGGACTACGCCCAGCGCATCGTCGACAACTCCCGCGCGCTCGCCGAGGGCCTGATGCGGCGCGGCGCCACCCTGGTGACCGGCGGCACCGACAACCACCTCAACCTGATCGACGTCGCCACCTCCTACGGCCTCACCGGCCGTCAGGCCGAGGCCGCCCTGCTGGACTCCGGCATCGTCACCAACCGCAACGCCATCCCGGCCGACCCCAACGGCGCCTGGTACACCTCGGGCATCCGCATCGGCACCCCGGCGCTGACCACCAGGGGTCTCGGCACCGCCGAGATGGACGAGGTCGCCGGCCTGATCGACCGGGTCCTGACGGCCGCCGAGCCCGGCACCACCAAGTCCGGCGCCCCGTCCAAG
This sequence comes from Streptomyces sp. NBC_00557, assembly GCF_036345995.1. Lineage (NCBI taxonomy): Bacteria > Bacillati > Actinomycetota > Actinomycetes > Kitasatosporales > Streptomycetaceae > Streptomyces > Streptomyces sp. NBC_00557. The sequence goes on along the minus strand of NZ_CP107796.1, from coordinate 3,196,180 downwards.
GCCGCGCACGTCCTCGACGCGAAGATCTCCGACGAGATCTCCCGCCGCGCCACCGACCTCGTGGCCGGCTTCCCGCTCTACCCGGAGATCGACCTCGGCTGACACCCCGGCTGACGCCTCGGCGGATCGCCCCGCGGATCAGAGGTCGATCAGCTCCTGACGCGGCTCAGGCGGCGGTCCGGCACTGCGCCGGGCCGCCGCGCGGCGGAGCAGCAGCGTCGCGGCGACCCCGGCGGCGAGCCCCGCCGCCGCCCACACCGCCCTGTCCCGCACACCGCCCGCGCCGTCGCCCGCGGCGGCCGGCGCCTCGCCGGGACCGAGGAGGCGGTCGCCCGCCAGCCGGTCGTAGACCCGCCGCGGCGCCCGGTGCCGGCGGATGTCGTCGTCCGTCACGTCCGGCGCGGGATCGGTGCGGACCCAGGGGGTGCCGTCCCCGGCCAGGAACAGCTGGTCCTGACGCAGCATCGCCACGTCCCCGCCCGGCGCCCGGTGCGTCTGCGGCCATCCTCCGACCCCGGTCAGCCCCCACAGCACGGTGAACCGCACCCGCGGATACCGGCCCCGCGTCCACTCCTCGGGCACCGGCTCGGTGTCGTCGCGCTCCGGCTCCAGCAGCTCGCGCAGCCGGTCGAAGCCGGCCTGACCGGCATGCTCGGCCTCGGTACGCCCGCCGGCCGCCACGACCACCGCCACGTCGGGCTGGTCCCGGCCGGCCGCCGCTGCCGCCCCGACCGCCGCCGTCACGCTCAGAGTCACCGCGAGGAGCACCGCAGCCGCCCCGGCCCGCGCCCGCCACCCCCGCATCCCGTCCCCCCGTCGTTCGCCGGGCACACCGGCGTGCCCCCCGGCAGCCTGCCCACAACCACCGGCCGGCCGCACCGATCCGCCATCCGGCGCCCCCTGTTACACCCCCGGTGACACATCGGATCGCCGCTGTTCCCGAGCCGTTCCTGTTCGAGCCCCGCGCTCTGCGAGAATAGGGGACATGGCCTCTGATCGCCCACCCGTCGCCCACCACCACCCTCAAGGGAGTGGCTCCGCCACGCTGCGTCCTTTGCGCGTGCTCTCCGGCATCCAGCCCACCGCCGGCTCGTTCCACCTCGGCAACTACCTCGGCGCCGTCCGCCAGTGGGTGGCCCTGCAGGAGACCCACGACGCGTTCTACATGGTCGTCGACCTGCACGCGATCACGGTTCCCCAGGACCCCGCGGAGCTGCGGGCCAACACCCGGCTCGCCGCCGCCCAGTTGCTGGCCGCCGGCCTGGACCCGGAGCGCTGCACCCTCTTCGTGCAGAGCCACGTGCCGGAGCACGCCCAGCTCGCCTGGATCATGAACTGCCTCACCGGCTTCGGCGAGGCCAGCCGGATGACCCAGTTCAAGGACAAGGCGGCCCGGCAGGGCGCCGAGCGCGCCTCCGTCGGCCTGTTCACGTACCCGATCCTCCAGGTCGCCGACATCCTGCTGTACCAGGCCAACGAGGTGCCGGTCGGCGAGGACCAGCGCCAGCACGTCGAGCTGACCCGCGACCTGGCCGAGCGCTTCAACGGCCGCTTCGGCGAGACCTTCGTGATCCCGTCGCCGTACATCCTCAAGGAGACGGCGAAGATCTACGACCTGCAGGACCCGTCGATCAAGATGAGCAAGTCGGCGTCCACGCCGAAGGGCCTGATCAACCTGCTCGACGAGCCGAAGACCACCGCCAAGAAGGTGAAGAGCGCCGTCACCGACACCGACACCGTGATCCGCTACGACGTGGAGAACAAGCCCGGCGTGTCGAACCTGCTCACCGTCTACTCCACCCTCACCGGCACGTCGATCGCCGAGCTGGAGCGGCAGTACGAGGGCAAGATGTACGGCGCCCTCAAGACCGATCTCGCCGAGATCATGGTCGAGTTCGTGACCCCGTTCCGCGAGCGCACCCAGCAGTACCTGGACGACTCCGAGACGCTCGACTCGATCCTGGCCAAGGGTGCGGAGAAGGCCCGTGCGGTCGCCGCGGAGACGCTCGCGCAGGCCTACGAGCGGGTGGGTTTCCTGCCGGCGAAGCACTGAGCCGCACGATCCGGCGCCGGGGCGCACGACCGTACGCATGTCCGGGTGGGCGGAGCGCTGCACATCACTTCCGCTGCGCCTGCCCACAGGACTTCCATGGCCGTACAGTCGATAGCCCACGGCCCGAACGTGACGAACGGGACGGCCCGTACAAGACGACAGACGCGACGACAGGAGACGACGTGGGGACCGTAACGATCGGCGTGTCGATCGCGGTCCCGGAGCCTCACGGCAGCCTGCTCCAGGAGCGGCGCGCGGGCTTCGGCGACGCCGCGGCTCACGGCATCCCCACCCACGTCACGCTGCTGCCGCCGACCGAGGTCGACGAGGCCGACCTGCCCGCCGTCGAGGCGCACCTCAGCGGGGTCGCCGCGGCCGGCCGGCCGTTCCCGATGCGGCTGTCCGGCACGGGCACCTTCCGGCCGCTGTCCCCGGTGGTCTACGTCCGCGTCGTCCAGGGCGCCGAGGAGTGCACCCTGCTGCAGCAGCGGGTGCGGGACGCCTCGGGGCCCGTGGCGCGCGAGCTGCAGTTCCCGTACCACCCCCATGTCACCGTCGCGCACGGCATCGACGAGGCGGCCATGGACCGCGCCTTCGAGGAGCTGGCCGGGTTCGACGCGCAGTGGCCCTGCACCGGGTTCGCGCTGTACGAGCAGGGCGCGGACGGGGTGTGGCGCAAGCTGCGGGAGTACACGTTCGGGGGGACCACGGTGCCTTCCCAGTCGGGGCCGTTGCGCAGCGCCGTCCCGTAGACCGGGTCCGCGCCGCGCCCTGTCACAGGGGCAGCCGCCGGAACAGCGCGCGCGGTGTGTGCCGCAGCGCCGCCATCACCACCCGCAGCACCCCCGGCACCCACACCGTCTCCGACCGCCTGCGCAGGCCGAGTTCGATGGCCGTGGCGACCGCCTCCGGGGTCGTGGACAGCGGCCCCCCGCCCCGGACGTGCCCGGGCCGTACGACCATCACGTGCACGCCCGTGCCGTGCAGGGCGTCGCCGAGGCCCTGGGCGAAGGCGTCGAGGCCGGCCTTGCTGGAGCCGTAGATGAAGTCGGCGCGTCGGGCCCGCTCGCCGGCGACGGAGGACAGGACCACGAAGGAGCCGTGTCCCTGGGTCTGCAGCGCGCGACCGGCGACCAGGCCGGCCGACACGGCCCCGGTGTAGTTGGTCTGGGCGACGTGGACGGCGCGCAGCGGGTCCCGCTCGTCGTGGGCCTGGTCGCCGAGGACGCCGAAGGCGAGCAGCACCAGGTCGACGTCGCCGTCGGCGAACACCTTGCCGAGGACCGTCTCGTGGGACGCGGGGTCGAGGGCGTCGAAGGCGACGGTGCGGGTGTCGGCGCCGAGCGCCCGCAGGCTCTCGGCGGCCTCCTCCAGGGCCGGTGACGGGCGGCCCGCCAGCCACACCGTGCGGGTGGAGCGGGCGATCAGCCGGCGGGCGGTGGCCAGCGCGATCTCGGACGTGCCGCCGAGGACGAGCAGGGACCGGGGGAGACCGTGGGCATCCTTCACGTCAGCTCCTTGGTGCGGCGGTGTCTCCGGCATGTCGGTGACCGTATCGCCCGGATACAGGTGATGTGTTACTTAACATTCGCCCGCTCCACACAACGGGTGATTAGTGGGATGTCATACGAGCGTGTCGCGGGGGCAATGACGGATCGTGGACTGGCTGAAGAGACTCCCCGGCATCGGGCCGCTCGTCGCCCGGCTGACGGAGACGCACGCCTGGCACTGCTACGAGCGGCTCGACCGGGTGAAGTGGACGCGGCTGGCCGCCGCCATGACGTTCGTCAGCTTCATCTCCCTGTTCCCGCTGCTGACCCTGGCCGCCGCGGTCAGCGCCGCCACGCTCGGTCCCGACCGGCAGAAGACGGTCGAGCACAAGATCGCCCAGCAGTTCCCCGGCGTCCTGTCCAGCCGGCTGGACATCACCTCGCTCGTCGACAACGCCGGCACCGTCGGCGTCATCGCGGGCGCCGTGCTGCTGTTCACCGGCGTCAACTGGGTCGCCCAGATGCGGGACTGCCTGCGCGCGGTGTGGGAGCTGCCCGACCAGCAGCAGAACCCGGTGGTGGCCAAGGCCAAGGACGCGGGCATCCTGCTCGGCCTCGGCGGGGCGCTGCTGGTCACGCTCGCCGCGTCCATGTTCGCCTCGGCCGCCGTCGGCGTGGTCTCCCGCCGGCTCGGCCTGGCCGCGTACGGCTGGGGCAGCGTCCTGTTGCAGGTCGCCGCGTTCGCCGTCGCCGTCCTCGCCGACTTCCTCGTGCTGCTCTACGTCCTGACCCTGCTGCCCGGGGTCGAGCCGCCGCGCCGCCGCCTGCTGGTGGCCGCCCTCCTCGGCGCGGTCGGCTTCGAACTGCTGAAACTGCTGCTCAGCGGCTACATTCAGGGAGTCGCCGCGAAGAGCGTGTACGGCGCGTTCGGCGTCCCCGTGGCGCTGCTGCTGTGGCTCAACTTCACGGCGAAGCTGGTCCTGTTCTGCGCCGCCTGGACGGCCACGGACAACGCGGACGCGCAACCGGCGGGCGGCGGCGTCACGGACGCGGGCGGCGGCGCATCAGGTCAGGCAGCGGCCACCGGCGGTTGATCAGGAACACCGCGCCGGCCAGCAGCACCAGCGCCCCGCCCGCGATGGCCGCGGCGGTGCCGACGCCCCGGGAGCCGGGCCGCGCGGTGGAGCCCGCCACCGGCCTGGCGCCGGGGCCGTCCCTGCCTTCGGACTTCCCGTCGGAGGCGCTGGGAGCCGGGCTCGGCAGGGCGCTCTTCGGCGGCACCAGCTCGCCCACCGGAGTGACCTTGCCGTCCGCCCGGAAGCCCCAGTCGAGCAGCTTGGCCGCCTCCTTGTAGACCTCGTTGTGCTCGGGCCTCTCGGGGTGCATCACCGTGACGAGCAGCACCTTGCCGCCCCGCTCGGCGACGCCGGTGAAGGTGGCGCCCGCGTTGGTGGTGTTGCCGTTCTTCACGCCGGCGATGCCCTGGTAGACGGGCACGTCGGTGTCGCCGCTCAGCAGCCGGTTGGTGTTCCGGATCTCCCGGCCGCCGAAGCTGGCGCGCACGGTCGAGCAGTAGTCCCGGAAGTCCTTCTTCTGCAGCCCGGACCGGGCGAACAGCGTCAGGTCGTACGCCGAGGACACCTGGCCCGGCTCGTCGTAGCCGTCCGGCGAGACCACGTGCGTGTCCTTGGCCTGCAGCTCCTCGGCGTGGGCCTGCATGTCCTCGACGGTCTGCCGCACATTGCCGTTCATCGCCGACAGCACGTGCACCGCGTCGTTGCCCGAGCGCAGGAAGACCCCGAGCCACAGATCGTGGACGGTGTAGGTGTGGCCCTCCTTTATCCCGACCACGCTGGAGCCGTCGCCCATGCCCGCGAGGTCGGACGGCGCCACCTTGTGCGTCTCGTTCTTGGGGAAGCGGGGCAGCAGGGTGTCGGCGAACAGCATCTTCAGCGTGCTCGCCGGCGGCAGCTCCCAGTGCGCGTTGTGCGAGGCGAGCACCTGGCCGGACTCGGCGTCGGTGACGATCCAGGAACGGGCGGTGATGTCCTTGGGCAGCACCGGGACGCCCGGCGCCAGTTCGACCTGGGTGCCGGGCTGCCCCAGCCGGGCACCGCCCACGGTCGACATGTGCGCCGGGGGCGTGGCCGTCGGGGTGGGGGCGGCGAGGGCGACGGGCGCGGTGGCGGACAGGGACAGGAGGGTGGCCGAGGTGATCAGCAAGGATCGCCGTCCGGTCTTGTTCGGGGCGGGCACGATCGGAAACGTATCCCTTGCGGGCTGTGCAGTCCCATGACGCACCTCATCCCCGAGACGCAGCCGACCGGCGACCGGCGATACTGTTCCCATGAAGCTCAGCCGCCCGGTCTCCTGGTTCCTGCTCGCCTTCGGGGTGTGGTCCTGGGTCATCTGGGTCACTTTCGTCAAGAACCTGGTCAAGGACAGCAGCGGGCTCGCCTTCCACGACGGTCACCCGACCGCGTACTTCTGGGTCCATCTGCTGCTGGCGGTCGTCTCCTTCGTATGGGGGACGGTCATCGGGGTCATCGGGTTGCGCGGTCTGCGCGCACTGCGCCGGACGTCATAGCCCGACCCGGAGAGGCCGGCCGGCAGGCACGCGAGCCGGCGAGGACGCGACCCCAGTCCTGTGAAGACGCTGTGAAACCCGGGGGAAACAACGCCTCGGTAAGTTCTTGCACATCAGGCCAGAAAGCCCTTCCGCTGGCTGAAACAGGTGTGATTAGGTGAGCCGCGCCACTAGGGGAGTGGCGCTTTCGTGCTGGCCAGGGGTAGGGCCTGTGAGGGGCCTGGGGAGGGCACCACCATGCGATCTGTTCGCATGCGCGTTCTCGTGACACTGCTCGTGCTCGCGGTCGTGGGAATCGGCGGCTGGCAACTGCTGCCGTCGCAGAGCGACAAGAACAAGACCATCACGGTCGGTACGACGGACGCCGTCACGGACCTCGACCCGGCAGGCGCCTACGACGCCGGTTCCTGGGCCCTGTTCAGCAACGTCTTCCAGTCGCTGCTGACCTTCGAGCCGGGCGGCGTGGAGCCGGTCCCGGACGCGGCGAAGAGCTGCGCCTTCGAGGGCAGCGGACTGAGGACGTACCAGTGCACGCTGCGCTCCGGGGTCACCTTCCCGAGCGGGCGCGCGATGACGGCCGAGGACGTGAAGTACTCCTTCGACCGGGTCAAGAAGATCAACTCCGATGTCGGCCCGGCGTCGCTGTTCTCCGACCTCGCCTCGGTGACCGCCGACAACGCGACGACCGTCACCTTCCATCTGTCCTCCGCGGACGCCACCTTCCCCTCGAAGGTGGCCACGGGCGCCGGGTCGATCGTCGACAAGGAGGCCTACCCGGCCGACGCCCTGCGCAAGAGCACCACGGTCGACGGCACCGGCCCGTACACGCTGGCGTCGTACGCCAAGGACCAGAAGGCCGTCCTGAAGCCGAACGCCCGCTACAAGGGCTATCTCACCGGCACCGGCCGCCCGGTCGAGCTGCGCTACTACGCCGACTCCGCCAAGCTCGACGCCGCGTGGAAGGCCGGGCGGGTCGACGTCGCCACCCGGACGCTGCCGCCGGACATGCTCTCCCAGCTCAACCCCAGCGACCCCGACAACCGCGTCAGCGAGTCCGACAGCGCCGAGACCCGCAACCTCTACCTCAACACCCGCGCGAACTCGCCGCTGCACGACGTACGGGTGCGCCGCGCCATGGCCTGGCTGATCAACCGCGAGGAGCTGGCCAGCACGGTCTACAAGGGCACGGTCGACCCGCTGTACTCGCTCATCCCGACCGGCATCACCGGCCACACCACCTCCTTCTTCGACGACTATCCGACGCAGAGCGTGAAGAAGGCGCGCGAGCTGCTCACCCAGGCCGGGGTAGGCCTGCCGGTGCGCTTCACCTTCGGCTACGGCATCGGCCGGGGCGCCGGCAAGGAGGAGGCCGCGGCGCTGAAGCGGCAGCTGGAGACGGGCGGCCTGTTCAAGGTGGACGTCCAGGGCTACGAGTGGACCGACTTCCAGAAGCGCTGGGCCGCCGGGAAGATGGACGCGTGGGCGGTCGGCTGGGTGGCCGACTACCCCGACCCCGACACCTTCGGCGCCTCTCTCGTCGGCACCGGCTCCACGATGAGCACCGGGTACAGCAACAAGCTGGTCGACCATCTCATCCTGGGCAGCCGGCAGTACGCCGACCGCAGCCGGGCCGCGAACGACTTCCGGGACATCCAGGCGGACGTCGCCCAGGACGTCCCGCTGATCCCGCTGTGGCAGCGCAAGGAGTACGTGGTCAGCACCGAGGACGTGGGCGGCGGCCAGTACCTGGACGACGGCACCGGCGTCTTCCGCCTGTGGCGCCTGACCTGGATCTGATCAGCCGGCCTTCTTCTGCCCGGCCCTGAGGATGTGCTCGACGTCGAGACTGACCTTGGCGCCGAGGGAGTCGGGCAGGGTGACGGTCTCGCCGGGGGCGTGGGGACGGTGGTTCTCGTATGTGTCCCCGGCGGGGTCCGTGAGAACGTGCACGCGCTGATGCTTGCGGTCCACGATGACGTAGACCGGGACCTTGGCCTCGGCATAGGCACCGACCTTGGTGCGAAGGTCGGCGCGGTAATTGCTGGACGTGACCTCCAGAACCAGGCGGAAGCAGACGGGGTCGTAGCAGTTGTTCTCGACGTAGTGGTCCCGGTAATCGGCGTCGACCAGGGAGAGGTCGGGGATCGCGTAGTCCTCGGCCCCCGTCGGCAGCCAGAGGCCGATTCCCTGGATGAGCCTCGATTCCGCCCCATGGAGACCGGCAGCCATGAAAGGCGCCATAAGGTCGGTCAGGGCATCGCCATGTGGTCCGTCAGGGGGCGGGGACACGAGGATCTGGCCTCCGATGATCTCGACGCGGTAGCCCGGGTTGCGCTCCATGAGCCGGTTGGCCTCTGCGATCAGCGGACGCTCGCCATGGGGCCGCTCGACGGCTGCTGCGGACATCAGGTGCCTCCCGTGGGCCGGTGTCGAGAGCATCATCGTAGGCAGCCGGAACCCGAGGTGTCCCGTTCCGGCGCGTTCACCCGAAAGCGATCATTCGCCCTCCCGACCCCTGCGCCCGGGATCCGGCAGCACCCTGGTCATGCCGGGCAGGAAGTCCGTGAACAGCTCGTGGATCTCCAGGACCAGGGGGCGCAGCACCCGGAACCGGGCGAGCGCCACCCCGCGGGCGGTCAGCCGGGCCCCGCGCCGGGCCAGCCGGTAGCTGCGCTCGCGGCCCGGCGTCCGGTCGAAGATCCAGTACAGCACCAGCCCCATCTGCGCCAGCCACATCAACTCCGGGAGCACGTCCTTCAGTTCGGCCGGGACCTTCGCCCTGGACCCGGCCAGCACCTCCCGGTGGACGGCGATCGCCTGCTCGCGGGCGTGCTCGCTCTCCGGCGAGAAGGGGCTGAGCGGGCTGTCGGGGTCGGCGGCGTTCTTGAAGAACTGCACGGCGAACTCGTGGTACGGCCGGGCGATGTCGAGCCAGACGGTCAGCACGCCCGCGAGCCGCGCCTCGAGATCGGTCTCCCGGTCCAGGACCTCGCGGACCGCCGCCCGGTGCTCGGCGGCGATCCGGTCGTAGAAGCCCTGGATGAGGTGTTCCTTGCCCTCGAAGTAGTAGTAGGCGTTGCCGACGGAGACCCCGGCCTCCTGGGCGATGGCCCGCATGGTGGTCTTGTCGTACCCGCGCTCCTGGAACAACCGCATCGCGGTCTCGAGGATCAGCGCGCGGGTCTGCTCGGACTTGCTGCTGGGGGAGCCGGCCGCCTTCGGGCCGTCGTTCTTCGCGGGCACGGTGCCGAGCCTAACGAGTGGCCCGCGGGCCTTCCGCCCTCAGCCCTGGCGGCCCAGCTCCGGGCGCCTGGTGTAGTCCGTGAGGCCGAGGACGTTGCCCCACGGGTCGGCGATCTCCACGGTCCAGCCGGTGGCCACCGGGAACACCCCGTCCAGCGGCTCGATCCCGGCGGCCGTCAGTTCACGTGCCGCCGCCCGCGCGTCCGGCACCTCCAGCCAGATGCGCGGCGCCGGCCAGGGCGGTGTGCGCTGTCCCAGCTCCTCCTCCAGGCGCAGCAGGATCCCCGGCGTCTCCGCACCGACCTTCAGCAGCGCGATCCCGCCCTCGTCGAACCGGAACCCCACCCGGAACCCGGCCCGCTCGTAGAACTCGACGGCCTTCCCGAGGTCCCCGACGGGGAGCAGGACGTTGTCGAAGCCGAGCAGCTCGTAGGACGCTTCGTCTGACATGTCGTCAGATTAGAGCCGGGCGGCATGGAAAACCGGGCAAAAACGCCCGAGGGCCCCGCTTCCGGAGGATCGGAAGCGGGGCCCTCGGGAACGGCCGGGATGCTCAGTAACGGCGCGTGATGAGCGCGCGCTTGACTTCCTGGATCGCCTTGGTGACCTCGATGCCGCGCGGGCAGGCGTCCGTGCAGTTGAAGGTCGTACGGCAACGCCACACGCCGTCACGGTCGTTGAGGATCTCCAGGCGCTGCTCGCCCGCCTCGTCACGGCTGTCGAAGATGAAGCGGTGCGCGTTCACGATCGCGGCCGGGCCGAAGTACTGGCCGTCGTTCCAGAACACCGGGCAGGACGACGTGCACGCGGCGCACAGGATGCACTTGGTGGTGTCGTCGAAGCGCTCGCGGTCCTCGGGGGACTGCAGCCGCTCGCGCGTCGGCTCGTTGGTGTCCCTGGTGACCAGGAACGGCATCACGTCCCGGTACGCCTGGAAGAACGGCTCCATGTCCACGACCAGGTCCTTCAGGACCGTCAGGCCCTTGATGGGCTCGATCGTGATCGGCTTCTCGGGGTTGATGTCCTTGATCAGCGTCTTGCAGGCGAGGCGGTTCTTGCCGTTGATCCGCATCGCGTCCGAGCCGCAGATGCCGTGGGCGCAGGAACGGCGGAAGGTGAGGGTGCCGTCGATGTCCCACTTGATCTTGTGCAGGCCGTCGAGGACACGCTCCTTCGGGTCGATCTCCAGCTGGAAGTCTTCCCAGGACGCCTCCGCCGAGACCTCCGGGTTGAACCGGCGGACCCGGAAGGTGACCGTGATGTAGGGGGAGTCGGCGAAACCGGGCTCGGGCTTGCCGGCCGCCTCTTCCTTGTCCAGAACAGGGGTAGCCATCAGTACTTACGCTCCATCGGCTGGTAGCGGGTCTGGACGACCGGCTTGTAGTCGAGACGGACGGTTTCCGAGCCGTCGGCGCCGACCTCGCGGTACGCCATGGTGTGGCGCATGAAGTTGACGTCGTCGCGGTTCGGGTAGTCCTCGCGGTAGTGACCGCCGCGGGACTCCTTGCGGGCCAGGGCCGACACCGCCATGACCTCGGCCAGGTCCAGCAGGTTGCCCAGCTCGATGGCCTCCAGCAGGTCCGTGTTGAACCGCTTGCCCTTGTCCTGGATCGCCACGTTCTTGTAGCGCTCCTTGAGCTCGGCGATCTTCTCCACGGCCGTCTTGATCGTCTGCTCGGTGCGGAACACCATGACGTTGGCGTCCATGGTCTCCTGCAGCTCACGGCGCAGGTTCGCCACGCGCTCGTTGCCGGTGGAGGTGCGCAGCCGCTCGATCTGCTCGACGACGAAGGACTCCGGCGCCTCGGGCAGGTCGGCGTAGTCCGCCTTCGCCGAGTACTCGGCGGCGGCGATGCCGGCGCGGCGGCCGAAGACGTTGATGTCCAGCAGCGAGTTGGTGCCCAGACGGTTGGCGCCGTGCACCGAGACGCAGGCGACCTCGCCGGCCGCGTACAGACCCGGGACGACGGTGGTGTTGTCCGCCAGGACCTCGCCCATGACGTTCGTCGGGATGCCGCCCATCGCGTAGTGCGCGGTCGGCTGGATCGGGATCGGGTCCGTGTACGGCTCGATGCCGAGGTAGGTCCGCGCGAACTCGGTGATGTCCGGGAGCTTGGCGTCCAGCTGCTCCGGCGGCAGGTGCGTCAGGTCCAGGTAGACGTGGTCGCCCTCGGGACCGCAGCCGCGGCCCTCGCGGATCTCCGTGTAGATGGAGCGGGACACGACGTCGCGGGACGCCAGGTCCTTCATGACGGGAGCGTACTTCTCCATGAAGCGCTCGCCGTCCTTGTTGCGCAGGATGCCGCCCTCGCCGCGGGCGCCCTCGGTGAGCAGGATGCCCATGCGCCAGATGCCGGTCGGGTGGAACTGGAAGAACTCCATGTCCTCGAGCGGCAGACCCCGGCGGTAGACGGCGGCCTGGCCGTCACCGGTGAGGGTGTGCGCGTTGGAGGTCACCTTGAAGAACTTGCCGCAGCCGCCGGAGGCGTAGATGACGGCCTTCGCCTGGAAGATGTGGATCTCGCCGGTCGCCAGCTCGTAGGCGACGACACCGGCGGAGCGCTTGACCCCGTCGACCTCGGTGATCAGCTGGTCCAGGACGTAGAACTCGTTGAAGAACTCCACGCCCTCCTTGACGCAGTTCTGGTACAGCGTCTGGAGGATCATGTGGCCGGTGCGGTCCGCGGCGTAGCAGGACCGGCGGACCGGGGCCTCGCCGTGGTTGCGGGAGTGACCGCCGAAGCGGCGCTGGTCGATGGTGCCGTTCGGGGTCCGGTTGAACGGCAGGCCCATCTTCTCCAGGTCGAGGACGGCGTCGATGGCCTCCTTCGCCAGGATCTCGGCGGCGTCCTGGTCGACCAGGTAGTCACCGCCCTTGACCGTGTCGAAGGTGTGCCACTCCCAGTTGTCCTCCTCCACGTTGGCGAGCGCGGCGGCCATACCGCCCTGCGCGGCGCCCGTGTGGGAGCGGGTGGGGTAGAGCTTGGTCAGCACGGCGGTGCGGCTGCGCTTCGTGGCCTCGATGGCGGCGCGCATGCCCGCGCCGCCGGCGCCGACGATGACGGTGTCGTACTTGTGGATCTTCATGATTCTCGCAGCCCCGTGCCTAGCGGATGTTCGGGTCGAAGGTGAAGATCACCAGCGTGCCCAGCAGGATGGTCCACACCGTGGCGGTGTACAGCAGGGCCTTCAGCCACATGCGGGACGCCGGCCGCTCGGCGTAGTCGTTGATGACGGTGCGCAGGCCGTTGGCGCCGTGCAGCATCGCGAGCCACAGCATCAGCAGGTCCCAGACCTGCCACCAGGGGGACGCCCAGCGGCCCGCCACGAAGGCGAAGCCGATCTTGGAGACGCCGCCGTCCAGCACGAGCTGGATCAGCAGGTGGCCGATGACCAGGATCACCAGCACGATGCCGGACAGGCGCATGAACAGCCACGCCGCCAGCTCGAAGTTGCCCCGGGTCGACTTCGGGGACTTCTTGGTGCGCTTGCGCGGCGCCTCGATCAGCGGGGCCGGGTTGTCGACGGAGTAGCCGGCGGTCCCCTCGACGGGGCCGACTCCGGAAGCGGGGGTTTCAGTCGTGGACATCGGCGTCAGCTCCCAAACAGGACACGGGCGGCGTGGCCGAGGACCGGGTAGATCGCTCCGAGCATCAGCACGATCCAGACGCCCATCACGGCCCAGAACATCTGCTTCTGGTAGCGCGGGCCCTTCGACCAGAAGTCGACGGCGATGACGCGCAGGCCGTTGAGCGCGTGGAAGAGGATGGCGGCGACGAGGCCGTACTCCAGCAGCGCGACGATCGGCGTCTTGTACGTGGCCACGACCTTGTCGTAGGCCTCGGGGGACACACGCACGAGAGCGGTGTCCAGCACGTGAACGAACAGGAAGAAGAAAATGAGGACGCCGGTGACTCGGTGAGCCACCCAGGACCACATTCCTTCCCGGCCGCGGTACAGCGTTCCAGCCGGCACGGAAGAACCCTCCGGGAGCGGGGACTAGGGCCGCGCCGGCTTCGGTGTCGGTCGGGCCCGGCCGGGTACGGTCCACCGGCCCCCAGCATCGTAGCGAGGCCCCGCGCCGTGCTTTACGGGGGGCCTACCTGGTGTGATCAAATTGGCACCGGATGGGGGAGCGGCGGTGCGGGACCGCGCCGCCGAGGGAGGCCGACAGCCTCGCCCCCGCCACGCGGCGCAGCTCGTCGGCCGCTATGACCCGCTCCTCGTCGGGATCGTTCGCCAATCGTGACCGGATGGCCTCCAGGATCCGGTCCAGGCACTCGCCCGGCGGGGCATCGCCCAGATAGATGACGAACGCGTGCCCGAACCGGGCCTCGTAGGCCGCGTGGGCCGCGCTCAGCGCCATGTGGGCGGCCGAGTAGGCGTCCGCCGGCAGCTCGGGAAGGGTCTCGCCCGCCAGGGCCTGCGCCAGCTCCGCCGGCGGCAGGTCGTACGCCGCCTCGTCCGCCGCGGCGAGCAGGGAGCCCAGGTCCGGGTAGGGGCGGTGGTCCGCGACGCGGTGCGCCCAGCGCAGGCTGCGCAGGCAGTGCAGCAGGAGCGCGCGGGCCTCGTCGGCGGGAGCCGCGTTGAAGGCGTCGAGGGGCTTGGGGATCGAGGGAAGGCGGTGGGCGGCCAGCGTGGGTCCTCGCGTCACTGTGTGGCGTGGCAGGGGATGCTGTGAAATGTGTGTCGTCAGGTTATCGAGAGTGGTCACTGTGTGTCGCTGAGGTACCGGAAATTCACCCGGACGGAAGAGTTTCGGAGTCTGCGGATGACGGTTGACGGGCGGACCGGTCGTACGTTGGCGGGATGACCCAGCACAGGCGCCGTGCTCCGGCGCACCAGGTGACGCGGAAGCGGGCGGTGGTGGCCGCCGCGGTCGTCGGGACCGTCGCGCTCGGCACGGGGATCGGCGTATGGGCCTCCTCGGGCGGCGGCGGGCCGGACGGAGGCGCGGCGCCGCCGCGGACGTCGTCCGGCCGGGTGGCCGGCACCTCCCCCGGCACGGCGGCCACGCCCCCGGCCGGCACCGCCCGGACCTATCCGCTGTCCCGGGCGCCGCGGACGATCCCCGCCGTGCGCTCCCACACGGCGGCCCGCGGACCCGGCTGGACGCCGCGGAAGGCGGACCGGGTGGTCGTCAGCGACGGCGAGCTGGCCGACGAGGGCCGGCTGATCGCCGGCGAGCTGGGGCTCACCTACGCCGGCGAGAAGGACGACGTGCGGGCGGGCGACGTGCGGCTCGCGCTCGGCGGCGGCGGGAACCAGGAGTCGTACACCATGACCGTCCGCGACGGGCGGGTCGACATCAGCGGGCCCGGCGAGGCCGGCGTCTTCTACGGCACCCGCACCCTGAAGCAGGAGGTCCACGGCGGCGGCACGGCCCCGGAGGGCGTCGTGCGCGACGAGCCGGCCAAGCCCGTGCGCGGGTTCATGCTGGACATCGCCCGCAAGCCGTTCTCCGAGACCTGGATCGAGGACCGGATCCGCGAGCTGGGGGACCTGAAGTTCAACGAGCTGGGGCTGCACTTCTCCGACGACCAGGCGTTCCGGATCGAGTCCAGCACCCACCCCGAGATCGTCTCCCCGGACCACCTGACCAAGGCGCAGGTCAGGAGGATCGTGGCCCTGGCGAACAGCCGGCACATCACCGTCGTGCCCGAGCTGGACTCGCCGGGGCACCTGGGCGCCGTCCTCGCCGCCCACCCCGACCTGCGGCTGCGCAACGCCGGCGGGGTCGTCACCAAGGGCGCGATCGACATCTCCAAGCCCGCCTCCGCCAAGCTCGTCGACGACCTGCTGAACGAGTACGCGGGCCTGTTCACCGGCAACCAGTGGCACCTGGGCGGCGACGAGTACCAGGCGCTCACGGTGAAGGACCCGCAGGCCTCCTACCCGCAGCTCGCGGCCGCCGCCCGGCAGAAGTACGGCACCGGCGGCACCGTCGCCGACCTCACCACCGGCTGGCTCAACGACCGCGCGAACACCGTCCGCGCCCACGGCAGGACCATGCGGGCCTGGAACGACGGCTTCTACCGCGGTACGTCCGTGCAGGCGGCCAAGGACCTGCAGGTCGCGTACTGGACCGGCAAGGAGATCGGCGCCCGGCAGCCGGAGGAGTACCTGAGCGCGGGCCGCAAGGTGCTCAACTACAACGACGAGTTCCTCTACTACGTCCTCGGCCAGCCGCAGACCTTCGTCTATCCGACCGGGCAGCGGATCTACCAGCAGTGGAACCCGCGGGTGCTGCGCGGCACGACGGCCGTCCCGGCACGGTACGACGGGCAGATCCTCGGCGGTTCGTTCGCGGTGTGGTGCGACGTCCCCGACGCCCGGACGGAGGCCCAGGTCGCGGCCGGCATCCGGATGCCGCTGCGGGCCACCGTGCAGAAGCTCTGGTACCCGGGCACGCCCCCGCTGTCCTGGGCCGGCTTCCGGAACCTCGCGAACCGGCTTGGCTGAAAAGCTACTGTGACACTCCCGCGCCGTCTCACGCAGTAAAGGGAAGTGCGGGCTCCGTAACGGTCGGCGCCCCGGCGAGGGAGACATTTCATGAGCCTGGTGGAACTGATCGCACAGGCCGACGAACGTGGACTGGCCGCCGGCGGGCTGGCTTGTTTGGATCGGTGCCTGCCGCTGCTCGGCGCCGACGACGAGGTGCTGCGGCCCCTGTGGGCGAGCCTCGCCGACGGCGCCGACTGGGCGCCGGGCCTCGAGAAGGCGCGCGCCGCGGTCCCCGCCGGGGAGCCGGACAACGAGGCCGCGCTGCTCGCCCGCCGCATGCTGGACGCGGCCCCGGCCGAGCGCACCGCCGACGCGGTACGGCAGTGGGCCGACGCCTGCTCGGTCGCCTCCCTGCGCATCCACCGGCTGCTCGACCCCGCGGCGGAGGGCGCCGCTACGGACGGCATCGACGCCGGGCGCGCCGGCGACACGGCGGACCTTCCTCCCCTGGTCGCGGCGGAGCTGCGGCGCCAGACGGCGGTGCTGGAACTGCTGGCCGCGCACGGGGCGCAGGGCCTGCGCCGCGCGCTGGACCTGTCGACCGAGGGGCGGCGGGTGCTGCGGGCGGTGGTGTCCCGCCGCGAGCGGAACGAGTCGGGTACCGGGGGCTGAGCGCCCCGGCGGGCCCGCGCCGGTCAAACCCCCTGCCGTGCGCGAGTCCTGTGACTGTCATGCGGTGGATGTGGGGCCCTTCCGCACGTTCGGCGAAACACCCGGGATCCCGGTGACGCCTGAGCGGGCCGCCTCGCTTTTCCCTATGTGACAGCCCAGTACGTGACAGCACAGCAGGAGACCAGGCCGCACGCCGCGGCGAAGCCCGTGCGGTGGGCCGCGGACGTGGTGGCGACGATGCGGGAGGGCGCCCGGATCCGGCTCGACTACTCGGCGCAGAGCCTGTGGCGGCTCGACCGGATGATCGAGGAGATACGCCGCGAGGGACCGCCGTACGCCGCCGTCGAGAGCGTGCTGCGCGGCTTCGGCGCCTACGCGGGCGAGGTGATCGTCCGCCAGAGCGGCGCCGAGTGGTGGTCGAGCGGCGGCGACCACTGGGTGCGCACCCCCGACGGCCGCCTGTGGGACCCCCTGGACGAGGCCCGCCGCGCCTACGAGGGCCACGGCTCGCTGCGCCTGCTCTGCCGTGACGCGACCGGCTCCCGCTGACCGGCCGGGACACCTGACCGACCGGCCCCCGCCGAAGCGACCGGCTCCCGCCGAAGCGACCGGCTCCCGCCGAAGCGGCCGGGACCCGCCGGCGCGGCGGGTCCCGGCCGGGAGCGTCACGGCGTCAGGCTCGAGCCGAGGGCCGCGGCGGTGGGCGTGCCGAGGGTCGTCCTGCCGAGGACCGCGGTCTGCGCGTAGCCGAGGCCGGAGCTGTTGCTCGGCAGGTACATGAGGATGCCGTCGCCGCCGTCCTCACCGCCCGCGCCGAACGTCAGGTCGGCCCGGCCGTACCCGGACACGTCGGTCAGCGACACCGCCGTACCGAGCTGGTCGCCGCTCTCGGTGGAGCCGGGGACGCCCGAGGTGTCCTGCGAGATCCCGGTCGCGCCGGTGCCGGTGATCCCGGTCGCGCTGCCCTTGAGGAGGAGCACCTGGCCGGCGTTGGCGCGGTTCACGCCGTCGCGGGTGATGTCCTCGTTCGGCACGCCGGCCAGCACGTCGGGGTAGCCGTCGCCGTTGTAGTCGCCGGCGGAGACCGACCAGCCCATGGCGTCGCCGTCCTCGGCGGCGCCGGGCACCCCGCTGGTGTCCTGGTCGATCGTCTTCATGCCGGTGGTGGTGAAGCCGGTGGAGGCGCCGAGCAGCATGGTCACCTGGCCGCCCTTGTAGGCGCCGGACTCCGAGGTGTACGGCTGGCCGATGACGATGTCGTCGTAGCCGTCGAGGGTGAAGTCGGCCGCGGCGATCGAGCGGCCGCCCTTGACGCTGAGCACGCCCTGCTTGGCCGGTCCGCTCGCCGAGCCAGCGAACCGGACCACCCGCGAAACCCCGCCCGCGTCACGGTAGTTGAGGGCGACATCGGTGTATCCGTCCCGGTTGAAGTCACCGGTGGCGGCGTCGAGGTAGGCCACGGAGCCGGTGGCCGTGGTGAGGGTGCCGGAGGTGGTGGCGCCGCCGGTCAGCCGGACGTTCCAGCTGCCCCCCTTGCCCGTGCCGGCGCTGAACACGTCCGCCTTGCCGTCGCCGTTGAAGTCGCCGACCGCGACCGTCGAGCCCAGCTTGGCTCCGGTCGCCGTGACGCTGCCGGAGGTGGTGTACGAGAAACCGGTGTCGAGGGCCGGGCCGTACATGACGGTGACCGAGCCCCGGTCGGCGTGGCCGCTGGTGTCGTCCTCGCCGGGGGAGCCGATCGCGAGGTCGGCGTAGCCGTCGCCGTTGACGTCGCCCCAGGCGGTCGCGGCGCCGAAGCCGTCACCGCTCTCGCTGGAGCCGGGCACGCCCGGGCTGTTCTGGGTGAGGGTGATCTTCCTGGCCGTGACCGGGCCGTTCACGCCGCCCGGCACGACCGTCACCGAGTTGGCCTTCGGGGTGCCGGCGACCAGGTCGGGCAGGCCGTCGCGGTCGACGTCCGAGGTCGGCAGGGCGTGCGAGACGCCGGGCGTCTTCGCGAGCGTCGCGATCAGGGACAGCTTCTTGTAGAGGCTGTCGCCGGGGCACAGCGTGGAGTTGGTGTCCCGGTGGCCGAAGACCCGCGGCAGCGTGATCTGCTGCCCCTGCGGGATCAGGTTGCCGTCCTGGCCCTTGGGGCTGCCCGAGGTCAGCGTCACCTTGCCGGTCGGGTCGATGCCGTACATCCCGAACTTCCACGCCACGATCCGCGCGATCGAGTCCAGCGCGGCCCGCGAGGGCTGGGCGGTCATGTAGTTGCCGATGTAGGAGATGCCGACCGTGTTCGTGTTGAAGCCGATGTCGTGCGCGCCGACGACCGGCAGGTCCATCCCGCCGCTGCGGCCCTCGAAGATCTGCCCGCAGCGGTCGACGACGAAGTTGTAGCCGATGTCGTAGTAGCCGCGGGAGAAGTGCTCCTGCTGGATGGTGCGCATCCGGGCGCGGGAGTCGGCGCAGGAGAGGGCGTTGTCGCTGTCCACGCCGGTGTGGTGGATGACGGCGGCCTTGATCTCCGTGCCGTAGCTCGGCGTGCCGTCGTAGTCCGTGGACGCGCCCCACTCGGCCTGCGTGATGATCGGCGGCTTGGCGACCGTGGACGGCCGCGGCGCGGGGACCGTGCTGGTCGGTGTGGGGGAGACGGTCGCCGACGCGGAGTCCGTCGGGGACGGGGTGGTGGACGCCGAGGTGGAGCCGGCCGGCGTCGGCGTGTCCGCCGGTGTCTGCGTCGGTGTCTGCGCCGGAGTGTCCGTCGCCGGGGCGGAGGCCGAGTCGGTCGCCGTCGGGGTGACGTCCGCCGCGAACGCGGCCGGCTGCGGGCCGCCCGCCGGGTCGGTGCCGGGGTCGAGGAGCCTGACGTCCATGCCCTTCGGCTGGCCGCCCGCCTCGCTGCCGTCGGCGTTGACCAGACGCACCTGGACGCCGTCGGAGTCACCGGTCCACAGCGAGGCCGTGCCACCCCGCGCGGCGCCGGCGCGCGCGGCCTCCGCGCCGTCCGCCTGGTACGGGTCCTCGGGCAGCTTCTGCCAGCCGGACCACGTGCCGCTCGCCCGGTCGCGGGTGCGCACCTCGGGCGTGCCCTTGGCCTTGGCGTGGGCGTCGTCCCAGGTCAGCAGCAACGCGCTGAACCGGTCCGTGTCCTTCTGGCCGAGTCCCTCACGGCCCGCGCCGCGGCTCTCGAGCTTCAGCGTGTGGACGGCCGCCTTGCGGCTCTGCCCCTTGCCGCCGGACTGCGCCGCCGGGTCCGCCATCGCATACGTGACGATGCCGGCACCGCTCAGCACGACCGCTCCGGCCGTCAGCCACGCCCGTCTCCTCAGACTCAGCGGTTTGTACGCACGGGTCCTGCGAGGACTCACTTATCCCACCCCTAGACAATGAACACGATGGCACCACCAGTCACAGGCGCCACTTACACAGCGCACAGCCCTGTCCGAACATCACCGGACCGGTTCAGCCGGCCGCCAACCGGCGTACGAGGAAGGCGGATTGCCCGCTTCCAGGCGCCCTGGTCCGGTGCGCACCGCCGGGCGGAGCGGACCGCCGCCTGTGACACATCTGTGCGTCCCGGCGCTGATCATCGTGGGACATGGAGCACGTGCGGCCGTGTCGCACGACGTGGACTCGGTGCGCGCGCGGGCACGGGTCCTGGGCTGGGTACGGACGAGGACGGTTCTTGGGCCACGGAGGGGAACCCCGCCGCCGGCAGGCGTACGACGGGGAGCTGGGCGCGGCCGTCGCGCGGGCCCAGGCCGGCGACGAGTCCGCCTTCGCGGTGGCCTACCGGCTGGTGCAGCCCGGCCTGCTCGGCTATCTGCGCGGCCTGGTCGGCGACGACGCCGAGGACGTGGCCTCCGACGCCTGGCTGGAGATTGCCCGCGACCTCGGACGCTTCAAGGGGGACGGCGCCGGCTTCCGCGGCTGGACCGCGACCATCGCCCGGCACCGGGCCCTGGACCACCTGCGCCGCCTGCGGATACGGCCGCAGGCCGCGCCCCTGGAGCAGGACGCGCTGAACGTTCCCGGCCCGCTGAGCACCCACGACCAGGCCCTGGAGACGCTGTCCACCGAACGGGCGCTGGAGCTGGTGCGCAGCCTGCCGCGCGACCAGGCCGAGGCCGTCCTGCTCCGGGTGGTCGTCGGCCTCGACGGCCCCGCCGCCGCACGCGTCCTCGGCAAACGCCCCGGCGCCGTCCGCACGGCCGCCCACCGCGGACTGAAACGTCTCGCCCGCCACCTGGGCATCCCGGACCCGGCGCAGGAGCACGGCAGGTCCGCCACGGACGACGGCCCCCGGACGCCGGGGGAGCCGGCATGAACGGCAGCGCGTGGGAGCCGTATCCATAGGGGGCGGCGATGATCCCCCGGGCCCGTACGGGGTCGGGGAGCGCGAACGATCCCCGGTGGGGCGGCTGTGCGAGGTCCGGGCGAGCCGCCGGTCCCGGGGCCCCGGCGCGGGCCGGGGCCGCCCTTGGAGCCGGGCCTTTCACGAGGGCCGGGAGGAGACCGTGTCCCGGCGATGGTACGGCGGACGAGAACAGGGACGAGCATGGGTGAACGGCACAGCGGCGACGGAACCTCGGGACGCCGGCGTGCGCACCCCGGCGGCGCCCGCTCCGCCCCCGACCACACGCACGGGGACCCGGCATTCGAGGCACGGCTCGGTGCGGCCCTGCGCGGCGGCGGTGTCGACGCGGAGGCCGAGCGCCGGGCCGTGGCCGCCTTCCGCGCCGCCCGCGAGACGACGGCGCCCCGCGCCCGCACCCGGCGCCGGGACGACTGGCGGCCCGCGGCGCCGGGGCGTGCGCGGCTGTCGTGGAAGGCCGCGCTCTCGGTGACGCTGGCGAGCCTCACGCTGGGCGGCGTCGCCGTCGCCGCGATCGGCTCCGCCGCATCCGGCCACCGCGGCCACCCGGACACCCCGCGCCCGGCCCGCCCGTCGACGAGCGTCTCACTCCCGCCGGCCGCCCCCGGCGCGTCCACCGGAACCGGCGGCGGGGGATCCGGCACGCCCTCCCCGCGCCCGCACCATCCGGCCACCGCCCGGGACACGGTCGCCCACTGCCGTACCTACGAGCGGGCCGGGCGGCGGGGCGGCGCGCTGGACTCGACGGCCTGGCGGCGGCTCGTCGCCGAGGCGGGCGGCGAGAACAACGTCGCCGCCTACTGCGCGGCCGCGGTGGCGCACGCCACAACCGGAAACGGTCAAAACCAGGGAAAAATCGGCAAATCGGGCAAGTCGAACGCCAACTCGGGGACGAGCAACGGGACGTCCAAGCCGACCCCGACCGCGGGAGCCCCGAAGGCGAAGGCGACGAACGGCCGCTGACCGAACCCCGGGCGCCGAAAGCGGCCGCAGCCCGGGAAAGGCAACGGCCGGGGCCGCCACCCCCCACAGGAGAGGCCCCGGCCGTCGCGCGGTCGGGCCGCGCACGGCCCGTACCTTCTACAGCGCCGTGCGTGGCTTTTCTGTCACACCCGGCCACCGCCGGTCCTCACCCTGCGCACATCCGTACCCGGTCACGAGTTAGTTGCATCTTCTACGGACATGGACGAAGAGCGGTTTCACGCCGTAACGTGCCTTTCGCGCCGACCGGGAAACAGGCGTAAAGGGAGTCAGGTGCTGGGGGACGACGCGGAGCTGACCGCCGCGGTGCGATCGGCACAGGACGGGGACGAGACCGCGTTCCGTACTGTGTACCGCGCGGTGCATCCACGGCTGCTCGGATACGTACGCACACTGGTCGGTGATGCCGACGCCGAGGACGTGGCCTCGGAGGCCTGGCTGCAGATCGCCCGCGACCTCGACCGGTTCAGCGGAGACGCGGACCGGTTCCGCGGCTGGGCCGCGCGGATCGCCCGCAACCGCGCCCTGGACCACATACGCATGCGCGGCCGCCGCCCGGCCATAGGCGGCGACGAGACGGAACTGACCGGCCGGCCCGCCGAGTCCGACACGGCCGGCGAGGCCATCGAGGCCCTGACCACCGACAGGACCCTCTCCCTCATCGCGCGGCTCCCGCAGGACCAGGCCGAGGCGGTCGTCCTGCGCGTGGTGGTCGGCCTCGACGCCAAGAGCGCCGCCGAGACCCTCGGCAAACGCGCCGGCGCCGTACGCACCGCGGCGCACCGCGGTCTGAAGCGGCTGGCCGAGCTGCTCGGCGACGATCCGGAATCGGCGGGCGTGCTCGGCGCGCTCCCATCCCAGCGAGAACCGCGCCGCGGCGCGGTGTCGTCCGCAACTGTGACGGATACGCGTGCGCGGACGCAGAAGGACATGTGATGGCCGACGAGCAGTACAAGTGGCTGGACCGTGAGACGGCGGAACGCCTGCTGCGCGGTGAGTCGCTGGAAGCCGTCGACGCCTCCGCCCGTGACCAGGCCGAACGTCTCTCCGCTGCGCTCGGCGCGCTGTCCGCGGAGGCGGCCCCCGCGCCCGGTGAACTCCCCGGTGAGCAGGCCGCCCTGGCCGCGTTCCGCAAGGCCCGCGAGGCCGCCGACGCCGAGCGGACCGCCGCCCGTGCCTCCGGCTCGCGCGTCCACGGCCGCGACGCGGGCCTCGTCCGCATCGGCGGCCCGGCCCGTACCGGAATCCCGGCCCGCCGCCCCCGCTGGGCCCGGCCCGTGCGCCTGGCGCTCGCCGCCGTGGTGGCCGTGGGCACGGTCGGCGGGGTCGCCATGGCCGCCGGCACCGGGATCCTGCCCACGCCGTTCGCGCCCGAGCGCCCCGGACCCGCCGCGTCCGTCTCCGCCGACGGCACCTCCGGCGCCCCGCTGTCCCCGGCCTCGCCGCAGGGCACCCCGGGCACGTCCCCGGGGCCCGGCGCGCCGAGCGGCAGCGCGGGCGCCGGCCGCGGCGGCTCCGGCGAGGCCGCGGGACCCGACGACCGCACCGGTACGAACAGCCCCTCGGGCTCCGGCGCCCCCACCGGCACCTCCGGCAACCGGTGGAAGGACGCGACCGCCGCCTGCCGCGACCTCAGGGCCGGCAAGGAACTCGACTCCGCCCGCCGCCGCGCCCTGGAGAACCTGGCCGGCGGCAGCTCCCGGGTGAGCGGATACTGCAAGGCCGTGCTGGCCACCGCCGGTTCCGGCGAGGACGCGACGGGCGGCGACAAGGGCGCCGCGAACGGCGGCGGCGGAAACGGAAACGGCAAGGACAAGGGCAAGGGCGGCGAGAACGGCCAGGGCGGCGACGACGAGGGCAACCCCGGCCACGGCGGCGACGGCCACGGCAAGGGCCAGGGCGGCGGCAAGGGCCAGGGCGGCGGTCAGGGCAACGGCAAGGGCCACCACGCGGTCGCGCCCGCCCGCACCACCACCCTCGGCCCGACCCCCAGCCCGACCTACACAGCGCTCTGACCTGCGCGTTCCCCGTCCCCGAAAAATTCTCCGCGCGGGGTGTGACGTTTTTGGAGCCCGGTACGCAGTACTGAGTGAGCCGACTGGTCATCGGCCGTCGCACTGAGCCGGGGTTCCCCCCGTACCCGCGGCTCGTGCACCTGGCGCGGGCGGGACACGTTCCCCCGGTCCCGCCCGCGCCCCGCAATCCCCCGTCGCCCGTGGGCGCGTCACCAGTGGACGACGACCTTGTCGCCCACCCGCACCTGAGCGAACAGCTCGGCGATCACCGTCTCGTCCCGCACGTTCACGCATCCGTGCGAGGCCCCCGCGTAACCGCGCGCCGCGAAGTCGTAGGAGTAGTGGACGGCTTGGCCGCCGCTGAAGAACATCGCGTACGGCATCGGCGAGTGGTAGAGCGTGGACACCCAGTCGCGCGCCTTCCAGTAGACGTGGAACACACCCTCCCGGGTCGGCGTGTACTGCGCCCCGAACCGGACCGCCGTCGTCGACAGCGTCCGCCCGTCGACCATCCAGCGCAGCGTCCGCGTCGTCTTGTCGATGCACAGGACGCGCCCGGTCATGCAGCGCGGATCGGGCGCGCCCGCGGGCTGACCGCCCATCAGGTACAGCTCCCAGGTCCCCGGCGGGTGCGTCATGGCGACCAGCCGCTGCCAGGTGACGGTGTCGGTGCGCCCGGTCCGCGGCAGTCCGCGCTTGCCCTGGAAGCCGCGGACCGCCTGCTCGGTCAGATCGTCGTACGA
Source organism: Streptomyces sp. NBC_00557 (assembly GCF_036345995.1). NCBI lineage: Bacteria > Bacillati > Actinomycetota > Actinomycetes > Kitasatosporales > Streptomycetaceae > Streptomyces > Streptomyces sp. NBC_00557. The sequence continues at coordinate 3,171,592 of NZ_CP107796.1, read as the reverse complement.
CCCCGTCGGGCCGTCGAACAGCCAGTCCAGCTGGCGCAGCCGGGCCTGCAGCTCCCGCACGCCCGGGCCACTGTCCCCGCGCGCCCACAGCACCCAGGCGGGCGCGGCGGGCGGCCGCTGGGCCGTCCGGGTGGGATCCGCCGGCCGGCTCGCCGGGGCCCCGGTCGAGCCGCGGGCCGGCGTCGGGGCGCGCACGGGCGCCGGGGGTTTCCCGTCGGCGCCCGCGGGCTGCACGGTGCAGCCGCAGAGCGCGGCGAGGGCGGCGGTCGCGGCGAGCACGGCGGCGGGCCTTCCCGATTTCCTCATGCCCGGATGCTTCCCAGCGTGACCGCCGCCGAACGACGGGGCATGGTGAGGGGTGACAGGACGTACCGCGGAGGCCTCCATGACGCGTGAGTCGGAGTCGGGACTGCCCATCGAGCCGGTCTACGGGCCGCAGGCTCTGCACGGCTGGGACCCGGCCGGGAAACTGGGCGAACCGGGCACATACCCCTTCACCCGAGGGGTCTACCCGACCATGTACACGGGCCGCCCGTGGACCATGCGCCAGTACGCCGGCTTCGGCACGGCGGCCGAGTCGAACGCCCGCTACCGGCAGCTGATCGCCCACGGCACCACGGGCCTGTCGGTCGCCTTCGACCTGCCCACCCAGATGGGCCACGACTCCGACGCGCCCCTCGCGCACGGCGAGGTCGGCAAGGTGGGCGTCGCGATCGACTCGATCGACGACATGCGGGTGCTGTTCGACGGCATCCCGCTCGACCAGGTCTCGACCTCGATGACGATCAACGCCCCGGCCGCCCTGCTGCTGCTCCTGTACCAGCTGGTGGCGGAGGAGCAGGGGGCCCGCGCCGACCAGCTGACCGGCACGATCCAGAACGACGTGCTGAAGGAGTACATCGCGCGGGGCACCTACATCTTCCCGCCGAAGCCCTCCCTGCGGCTGACGGCGGACATCTTCAAGTACTGCACCGCCGAGATCCCGAAGTGGAACACGATCTCCATCTCCGGCTACCACATGGCCGAGGCGGGCGCCTCGCCCGTCCAGGAGGTCGCGTTCACGCTCGCCGACGGCATCGAGTACGTGCGTACGGCGGTGGCGGCGGGCATGGACGTGGACGACTTCGCCCCGCGCCTGTCCTTCTTCTTCGTGGCCCGTACGACGCTGCTGGAGGAGGTCGCCAAGTTCCGTGCCGCGCGCAGGATCTGGGCCCGGGTGATGCGGGAGGAGTTCGGCGCGCGGAACCCGAAGTCGCTGATGCTGCGCTTCCACACCCAGACCGCCGGGGTCCAGCTGACGGCCCAGCAGCCGGAGGTGAACCTGGTCCGGGTCGCCGTACAGGCCCTGGCCGCGGTGCTGGGCGGCACCCAGTCCCTGCACACCAACTCCTTCGACGAGGCGATCGCCCTGCCCACGGACAAGAGCGCGCGCCTCGCCCTGCGCACCCAGCAGGTGCTGGCCCACGAGACGGACGTGACGGCGACGGTCGACCCCTTCGCCGGGTCGTACGCGGTGGAGCGGATGACGGACGACGTCGAGGAGGCGGCCGTCGACCTGATGCGGCGGGTGGAGGACCTGGGCGGCGCGGTGGCGGCGATCGAGCGGGGCTTCCAGAAGTCCGAGATCGAGAAGAACGCGTACCGCATCGCCCAGGAGACCGACTCCGGCGAGCGGGTGGTCGTCGGGGTCAACCGCTTCCAGCTGGACGAGGAGGAGCCCTACGAGCCCCTGCGCGTCGACCCGGCCATCGAGGCGAGGCAGGCGGAGCGGCTGGAGAAGCTCCGGGCCGAGCGGGACCAGCGGGCGGTGGACGCGGCGCTGGACGCGTTGCGGAAGGCGGCGGAGGGCGAGGACAACGTCCTGTACCCGATGAAGGAGGCGCTGCGGGGGCGTGCGACGGTGGGGGAGGTGTGCGGGGCGCTCCGCGCGGTGTGGGGGGCTTATGAGCCGTCGGAGGTGTTCTGAGCTGGGCGGTTACTTCGTATGGGTGATCATGGGCGGAAGGCGCCCGCGTCCGGTTACGCTCGTGGAGAGTGCTCCTGAAAGGAGGTTGCCGTGGCTGTGATAGAGCGCGAGATGACGATCGAAGAAGCCGCCGACCGTGTCTCCAGCTGGCTGCCCGGACACCGCGTCGAGATCCTTCGAGGGAGCATCATCGTGACGCCGCCGCCGGATGGCCCGCATCAGGGGACCATCTTCGAGGTCGGTTATGAGATCCAGCGGGCAGGGGCGAAGGAGGCGGGCCTTAGGGTCCGTCCCGGTATCGGCCTGTGGCTGCCGACAGGACGCGCTGACTATGCGATCCCGGACCTGTCCGTTGTGGAGGCCGACTACGCAGACGCGTTGGTCGGGAAGAACTGTTACTCACCGCACGTCTTCCGCATGGTGTTGGAGGTGACCTCCTCCAATTGGACGGAGGACACGGCGAACAAGGTCGAGATCTACGCGGAGACCGGCATTCCTGTCTACCTCGTAGCCGACCGCAAGCACGACGAGGTCCTCCTCTACGTAAACCCGGTCGACGGCAAGTACCCCGACCCCCTCCGCTACAAGCGAGGCCAGTCCGTCCCCGTCCCCGAGTCCGTCGGCGTCTCTCTCGACCTCCCCGTCGACACCCTCCTCGACGGCGACGACTGACCGCCGCGCCGGACCGGAGTGTCGTACCCCCGTGCGACACTCCTTTCCATGTTCGGTGTGATCGATCTCCCCACCTATCTGGCAGGACTCGTCCTGATCGTCCTGCTGCCCGGCCCCAACTCCCTCTACGTGCTGTCCGTGGCCGCCCGGCGCGGTGTGCGGGCCGGTTACACCGCTGCCGCGGGCGTGTGGTGCGGGGACACCGTGCTGATGACGCTGTCCGCCGCCGGAGTCGCCTCCCTGCTGAAGACGAACGCGCTGCTGTTCGGGATCGTGAAGTACGCCGGCGCCGGGTATCTGACCTGGCTGGCGATCGGCATGATGCGGGCCGCCTGGCAGATGTGGCGGACCCGGAGGGAGAAGGCGGTCGACGAGGACGCCTCGTCCACCGCCGGGTACGAACGGCCCTTCCGGCGGGCCCTCGTCGTCAGCCTGTTCAACCCCAAGGCGATCCTGTTCTTCGTCGCCTTCTTCGTGCAGTTCGTCGACCCGGACTACGCCTGCCCCGCCCTGTCCTTCGTCGTCCTCGGTGTCTTCGCCCAGCTGGCCAGCTTCCTCTACCTGAGCGCGCTGATATTCGGCGGCACGCGCCTCGCCGCCGCGTTCCGGCGCCGCAAGCGGCTGTCGGCGACGGCCACTTCGGTGGCGGGCGCGCTGTTCCTCGGCTTCGCGGTGAAGCTGACGCTGGCCAGCGCCTAGGGAGGGCTCAGACGCCGATCCCGGCCAGGTAGGCCCGGGCCCCCTCCGCCGTGTCGCCCGCCCAGCCCACATAGCCGTCGGGCCGCACCAGGAACACCCCCGGGCCGTACGACTCGGGAGCGGCGGGCAGCGCCCGTACACCGGCGCCGGAGGCCTGCGCGCCCAGCAGCGTCCAGTGCGGCCCCCGGAACGCGTCGAAGAGGCGTACGCCGTCCACGGTGCCGTCCGGCGCCCGGTCGCCCGCCCGGACACCGGCGGGGCGGGTCCGTGTCTCCACGCTCAGCGACGACTCCCGGTAGTCCAGGCCCAGTTGGACCGTCGCCCTGCCGCGCCGGACCTCCCCGCGGTGCACGCCCGTGGACAGCTCCAGCATGGCCGCCGCGTTGGCCCGCCGCTCCTCCTCGTAGGTGTCCAGCAGCGCCTCGGGCGCCCCGCCGCGCAGCACGGCGCCCAGCTTCCAGCCCAGGTTGTAGGCGTCCTGGACGCTGGTGTTCAGGCCCTGGCCGCCGGCCGGGGAGTGGACGTGGGCCGCGTCGCCCGCGAGGAGGACCCGGCCGGCCCGGAAGCGGTCCGCGAGGGCGGCGCGCGGGCGGAAGTCGGAGGACCAGCGCAGGTCGGTGACGTCCTCGGGCAGCAGGTGCGTGTACGCGGCGAGGAGCTTGCGGACGCCGTCCAGGGTGAGGTCGGGTTCCGTGCCCTCCGGCAGGCGTGCCTGCAGCTGGAACTCGTCCGTGCCGGCCAGCGGGCACAGGGCGACGCCGGTGCCGTCCGCTCCCGGGAACGTGTGCCAGTGGTCCCGGTCCAGGCCGCTCAGCCGCACGTCCGCCACCAGGAACGGCGCCGGGTCCACCGTCTGCCCGGCCATGCCCACGCCCACCGCCTGCCGGACCGCCGAGCGTCCGCCGTCCGCTGCGACGACGTACGCCGCGCGGGCGGTCGTGCCGTCGGCGAACCGCACCGTCACGCCCTCGGCGTCCTGCTCCAGACCGGTCGCCTCGCGGCCGAAGGCGACCTTCCCGCCCAGCTCCAGCAGCCGCGCGTACAGGATCTCCTGCGTGCGCCACTGCGGGACCATCAGCGGCTCGGTGTACGGCGTGCCCTCGTCCGCCTCGATGCGGTCGAACACCGGCTGCTCGCCGGCCCGTTCGCCGTCCTTCCAGATCGTCCGCGGCGGGTAGGGGCCGCCCGCGGCCCGGATCGCGTCGACGACGCCCAGGTCGTCGAAGACCTCCAGGGTGCGCGGCTGCAGCCCCTTTCCGCGCGAGCCGGGGAACAGACCCGCCGACCGCTCCACCACCAGGGCCTCCACCCCGCGCCGCGCCAGGTCGACGCCGAGGGCCAGACCCGTCGGACCCGCACCCACGATCAGAACATCCATCGCATTTCTCCTTAACGCCGTTAAGTGCCGACGCCGACGAGGATTCCTTAACGCTGTTAAGCTGTCAAGGTGAGTCCCGAGAAACGCGCACCCCTGGACCGCCGGCGCGTCGCCGGCACCGCGCTGCGGCTGCTGAACGAGGTCGGTCTGGAGGGGCTGACCCTGCGCGCCATCGCCAAGGAGCTGGACGTCAAGGCGCCCGCCCTGTACTGGCACTTCAAGGACAAGCAGGCGCTGCTGGACGAGATGGCGACCGAGATGTACCGGCGGATGGCCGCCGGTGCCGCACTCGACCCCGCCGACACCTGGCAGGAGCGGCTGCGGAAGACCAACCGCGGACTGCGGGCCGCGCTGCTCGGCTACCGGGACGGCGCCAAGGTGTTCAGCGGCTCACGCTTCACCGGCACCGAGCACGCCCCCGCGCAGGAAGCGAACCTGCGGCTGCTGACGGACGCCGGCCTCACCCTCGCCCAGGCGGTCCACGCCGGCCGCACGACGTACGCGTACACGATCGGTTTCGTCACCGAGGAGCAGGGCGTGCGGCCCCTCCCGGACGAGCGCCGGGAGGGGTACGACATCGAGGACCGCGCCCGGCGGATGGCCGCCTTCCCGCTCGCCGCCGAGGCCGGACGGCTGCTCTTCGACGGCTACGACGAGCAGTTCGAGGAAGGACTCGCGCTCGTGATCGCCGGAATCGGGGCGCGCTACGGCGCGGGCTGAGCCGCTCCTCGGCGCGGGATCGGCTCAGCCGCCCCTCAGCGCCGGGCGGAGCGCGCCCTGCGGATCGCCCGGGTGACCACCGGCGGCAGCAGGTCCGCAGCGACCCGGCGCACCCGGCTCCGGCCGCGGCGCGCCGCCGGGCGGGCCGGCGGCGCGGCGGGCGCCGGGGTCTGCAGCGGGGGCAGCGGCGGCGCCACCGGTTCGGGCTCCGGCTCGGCGACCGCCTGCGCGTGCTTGGACGGCGGGAACTCCGGCGCCCGCATGCCCTTCGACTTCAGCCGGATGATCCGGTGCCCGGCGGCCTCCTGGACGCTCAGATGGCAGTCGGACCGCTCCCGCACCATCGCCAGCAGCTCCTCCTGCACGGGCTCCGGGTCGCCCCAGGTGCCGTACAGCTTCTGGGTGCTCAGGCAGACCGGGCGCAGGCCGCGGTTGAGCACGGCCTCCCAGGCGGCTATGGAGACCCCGGGGGTGTGCTCGGAGCGGAAGTCGTCCAGGACGACGATCCCGTCGGGGAGCAGCAGATCGCGGGCGGCCCCGATGTCGCCGTGCACGTGCTCGTACAGGTGGGAGGCGTCGATGTGCACGAACCGGCAGGAGCCCGGCTCGACCTCGGCGGGCACCAGCGAGCTGGGACCCTGCAGCACGCGGGGGAGTTCGTCGTGGAAGGAGAGGTAGTTCTCCTCGAACACCCGCCGGGTCAGCGTGGCGTAGGACTTGGCCGCCTCGGCCTGGTTGGCGTCGTCGGGGGCGTCGCCCTCGAACAGGTCGCACACGGTGTACCGCTCGCCGGGCTGCTGGTGGCTGCCGAGGAAGATGGCGCTCTTGCCCATGTAGACCCCGACTTCCAGCAGATCACCCCGCATCCCGGAGTCTTCCTGCCGGTTCAGGAACCAGCCGAAGAGCACCTGGTCGAGCACCGGGAACCAGCCGGGCACGTCGTCGAGGCGGCGGGGCGGGCGGGTCGTTTCCTGGATGGTGGCCATGCGGGGTGGCGCTCCCTCGGTACGGCGTCTGTGGGATCCCTGCGGAAAGCCTGTGGGGTGGCGGTGGCGAGGGCTCTACCGTGCCTGCCCGAGGGCCCGGTTCAAAACCCAGGACGAGGTGAACGGCTGCCCAACTTCCGGTCCTTCAGCGCCCGCTTCAGCCGGGGACCGAGCGGCCGCTCCACGAACCGGTGGATCAGCCAGGCCGACAGCAGCATCCCGGCCACGGTCACCGCCAGCGTCGGCCACGCCGGCAGGCCGAGCCCCCGGTGCAGCACCCGGATGACGAACCAGCCGAGGTGCTCGTGGACCAGGTGGAACGGGTACGTCAGCGCGCCCGCCGTCACCAGCCAGGGCCAGGAGGCCCACCGGGTCCAGCCCACCGCCACCGCGGCGACGGCGGCGAAGGCGGCGGTGACGACCAGGACGACGACGTACGGGTCTCGGTGCGGATGCGGTCCCCACAGCCCCTGGGTGGCCGCGCTCTGCGCGAGCAGCCAGGACATCGCGACGACGCCCCAGGCGAGCAGGTCGCCGCCGAAGCGGTGGATCAGATACAGCGCGAGACCGCCGACGAAGAAGGGGGCGTACTCGGGCATGACCACCTGGTTCAGCAGTGCGTCGCCCGAGGAGCGGCACAGGACGGCCGCCGTCGTCCAGACGGCGGCGAACAGCACGACCCGGCGGTAGGTCACCCCGCGCAGGACGACGAGCAGCGCGAACAGCACGTAGAAGCGGACCTCCACCCACAGCGTCCAGCACACGCCGAGGACCCGGGTCGCGCCCATCGGCTGCTGCAGCATCGTCAGGTTGACGAGGAACTCGTCCAGGCGGACCGGGCGGACCACCACCGGCAGGGCGATCGACGCCGCCGTGACCAGCAGCAGGGCCACCCAGTAGGCGGGGTAGAGGCGGGCGACCCGGGAGCGGAAGAAGTCGCCGAGGGTGCGGCCCCAGCTGCTCATGCAGATCACGAAACCGCTGATGACGAAGAAGAACTGCACACCGAGGTTGCCGTAGACGGCCGCCCGGGACAGCACGGGGAAGAGGCGGGCCGGACTCGCGTGCCAGGACGCGGAGACCGTGCCGCCGCGCCCGGTGTAGTGGTAGAGGCAGACCATCAGGGCGGCGACGAGCCGCAGGCCGTCCAGCGCGAGCAGCCGGCCGCGCGGTCCATGTGCGGGGGCCGTTCCGCGGGTGGGGGGTGCGGGAACGGCGGCGAGAGCGGGGGATGAAACAGCCATGGTGCAAGGCGCCTTGCCGGAACCCGGCGCCTCACACCATCGACCGAGCCGTCCGGCCGACTGTTCGTCAACCTGTCAGCGGCCGTTCACCTGAGAGGGTCAGCGGCGCACCGAGTTGCGCAGACTGCGCGCCTTCTTCGCCATCCGGCGCACCGTCGCGTTGCGCGGGATGAACGCCAGCTGCGCGGGCACCCCGCCGGGCAGCGCCAGCGAGGACAGCCGCCGGCGCTTGAAGTAGCGCATGGTGTGCTGGTTCAGGTTCGCGGCGAGCCAGGTCTCGGCGTGCCCGCGCAGCCTCGGGTGGATCTTCGGCTGCATCGCGAAGCCCACCGCGCCGATCAGCGCGCCGAGCGCCGCCACGTCCGTCCCGGCGCGCTGCTCGGTGACCGCGGCACGGTCGCCGAGGTCGGGCAGCAGCGCGTCCACGATGGTCACCGGGATCCGGTTGCTGTTCTCGTACGGCGTCAGCTGCTCCAGCAGCAGCTCCGTGCCGACGCGGGCGACCGGCAGGCCGTACAGCGCCTGCGCCGTGAGCAGGGCGGTGGAGAAGCAGCCCACGACCAGCGCCGGACGCATGCGCTGGTACAGCACCTCGGCGAGGACCGGGGTGTCGAGCACGGTCAGCTCCACCTTCAGCCGCTCCGCCTCCTGCTCCAGCAGCCGGGTGAAGCGGGCCGGGGCGGACGGGTGCGGCTTGAACACCACCTTGGTGTGGCCGAGCGCGGCGGCTCCCTTCAGCATCCGCACATGGAGCTTCTCCTCCTGCTCGGCGGTGAGGATCTCCAGCGCCGACAGGTACTGCCCGAGCAGCAGCGCGGGCTCCTCGATCCCGGGCAGCTCATCGCCCACCGGCGCCAGTTCGGCGAGGACCTTGGTGAAGGCGGCGGTCGGCACCAGCTCGCCGGGCACGCCGAACTCGGTGAGCAGCAGCGGCTTCAGACCCGGGACCAGGTCCAGGTGCAGCACCCGGTCCACGCGGGTGCCGACCAGCGGGTCGATCTTGTTGCGGGTGGGGCCGTAGCTCATCAGGCCGTCGGCGTAGACGGTCACCGGGGCGCCGGTGAAGATCTGCGCGAGGCCCAGCGCGGGGTTCACCTGGATCGACTCGACGGCCAGCTCCACGTCGTCGTCGGCGAGCCGCCACTCGTGGCGCAGGAAGCGTTCCCACAGCGGCAGATCGTCCCCGCGGGGCGTCCAGCCGCCGGGGTGGAACGGGAAGATGGTCTCGTTGTACGAGATCACCTCGTCGAACCGGTCGCGCAGCCGCTCGAAGCCGGGCGCCTCGTCCAGCGCGGGCGTGGTCTCGGGGGTGGCCGCGTTGTTGCAGACCAGCAGGATCCGCCGGTCGGCCGGGCGGAAGCAGCCGGAGTCCAGGGCGGCGGCGAGCGTGGCCGTGCCGTACAGCGTCGACGCCTGGAAGATCTGGGTGGTCACGCGGCGGCCCCCGCGGGAGCGGGACGGCGGCGCAGCCGGCGCAGCTTGGTGGCGCGCTGGAGGTCCATGGAGTCCAGCGCCTCGTCCAGTACGTCCTGCGGCATGCGCCGCAGGGCCGCGGCACTCATGGATTTCAGTTTCTTCGCCACCGCGGGCTCGAACCTTTCGATGGATCCCAGATGATGGGAAATGATGGCGCAATAGGTGCGGACGGCCTTCGGCAACAGCTGTTCGGCGTCCCGGTCCTGGGCGGTTTCCGCGATGACCTGATCGAACGCGCGAATGAAGTCGAGTTGCCGTACGTCGCCGATCTGGGTGAGCGAGGAGGCCACCCCGCGCCGGTAGAACACGCCGAGCAGGCTCACCGCGGCGAAGGATTCCGCCTCCCGGTGCAGCTTCCAGATCCACGGCCGGTCCTCGGCCGTGCGCAGTCCGTCGGTGAAGTGCAGCAGCCCCTTGTCCACCAGCCGGCGGTGGTAGACCCCGGCCCACGCGAACGCGTAGTCCACGGACGTCGACCGGTCGGTGGGCAGGATCGCCTCGCGCGGGTCCATCACCACGTTCCGCCGGCCGACCGGCACCCGGTTCACCGTGCGCGACCGCGCGGTGCACTGCACATGGTCGGTGCGGACGAAATCGCAGCCCAGGTCCTCGATGGCCGTCACCAGCCGCGCGAAGTAGCCCGGGGCGAGCCAGTCGTCGCCGTCCAGGAAGGTCAGGTACTCGCCGCGCGCCCGGTCGATGCCGGTGTTGCGGGCGGTCGCGAGCCCCCCGTTCTGCTCGTGCCGGACGAGGACCGCCCCGGGCAGCTCGCGCTCCGCGCGCGCGAGAATCTCTGGCGTCCCGTCGCGGGAACAGTCGTCGACGAGAATGAATTCGAAGTCCTCACGCGCGTTCGCCTTCAGGCTCCTGAGCGTGTCGGGCGCGTATTGCTGCACGTTGTAGAACGGCACGATGACGGAGAGCTTGACCACGGCTTGAACGTTAGGACGAAGCCCGTCATTCGTCTTGACCGTCCGCTTGATGCGGAGTGAACGGCACGTGGCGAAGCTGTGAACCGGACGCTTTTCCGGCCTTCCCGCGGCCCGATTCGCCATTCGGCGATGTGCTGTTAACCGTTTGTTGCATTCGGGTTGGGCGGAACCTCGGAATGGCTTCCTAGCGTCTTCGGCGTGCCAGCAAGTGCTACGAAGTCCCTGCGGGTCGCCGTCCTCGCCGATTCCGACACCCGGTGGAAGTGGGGCGCGCTCACCGCGCAGCGCCTCGCCCCCACGGACGCCGGGATCCGGCTCGACGGCTACCTCCTGCGGGGACGCGCCACCCCGACCGCCCGTCAGCTGAAGGAGGTCGGCGTCCGGGCGGACTCCCTGCGTGAGGTCACCGGCGTCGAGTTCCTGCGCGCGATGGGCGACTCCGGCGAGGACCCGTACGACATCCTCGTCCTCGCGCTCGTCGGCGGCGGCGTCCAGGCGATGCTGCACGGACTGCGCGCCGCCTGGGCGGGCGCCGGCAAGCGCCCCGTCGTCGTCACCGGATACGTCGGTGTCGTCTACGAGAAGCTCGCCGACGGACTGCTGCTGCGGCACGGCGCGGACCTCGTCCTCGCCAACTCCCGCCACGACGCGGACCGGTTCCGGGCCGTGTACGAGGGCGTGGGCGCCGACGCCTCCGCGGTCACCGAGGTCGCCCTGCCCTTCCTCGGCGGGGCGCCGTACACCGGCGAACACGAGCCGTACACCGTGGTCTTCGCGGCCCAGCCGTCCGTCCCGGACAGCCGCAAGGACCGCACGTACCTGCTGAACCGGCTGATCGAGCACGCCCGCAGGCACCCCGAGCGCGAGGTGCTGCTGAAGCTGCGCTCCAAGCCGGGCGAACACACCACCCACATCGAGGAACTGCCGTACCAGAAGCTGGCGCAGGGCAAGGACCTGCCCGCCAACTTCCGCCTGGTGTACGGCCACATGGGCGAGGTGCTGGACCGCACCGACCTGCTGGTCACGGTCAGCTCCACGGCCGCCCTGGAGGCCCTGCATCGCCGCATCCCCACGGTGATCCTGACCGACCTGGGCGTGCGCGAGGTGCTCGGCAACCACCACTTCACCGGCTCCGGCTGCCTCGCCTCCTGGGACCAGCTCGACGCCGGGCACCGGCCGGCGCCGGACGAGGAGTGGGTGGCCCGGCAGGGGGTCGCCGCCGACGGCTCGTACGAGAGGGCCTTCGACGCCGCCCGCGAACGCATCGCCAAGCTGCTCGACCGCCCCGGCGGCCTGCCCCCCCTCACCCCCTACTACACCCCCGAGACCGCGCCCGGCTATCTGCCCGGCATCCTCGCCCGGCACCACCTCGGCCCCGACGGCGTCCCGCTGCCCGGCGCGCCCGCCGCCGACAAGGAGCCCGGACCGGTCCGCCAGATCGTGCGCCGCGCCGCGCGCGGCGCCTACCGCCACGGCGTGCAGCGGGTCGCCCCGGTGATCCGGCGGATGGGAGAGCTGTGACCACCCTCCAAGGCTTCCAAGGGACCATCCAAGGAGACCCCATGTCCAACCCGGAAGCGGGCCGAGGCGCGACGGTGCGCCGCGTGCTCGCGGTGATCCCCGCCCGCGGCGGCTCCAAGGGCGTGCCCGCGAAGAACCTCGCGCCCGTCGGCGGCGTCCCGCTGGTGGCCCGCGCGGTCCGCGAGTGCCGGGCCACCCGGCTGGTGACCGACGTCGTCGTCTCCACCGACGACCAGGCCATCGCCGCCGCCGCCCGGGAGGCCGGCGCCGAGGTCGTGCTGCGGCCCGCCGCCATCGCCGGGGACACGGCGACCTCCGAGGCCGCGGTCCTGCACGCCATGGACGCCCACGAAGCCCTGCACGGCGCGCCCGTCGACGTGGTCCTGCTCGTGCAGTGCACCAGCCCCTTCATCGTCCGCGAGGACATCGACGGGGTGGCCGGCGCGGTCGTCGAGAACGGCGCCGACACGGCCGTCACCGTGGCGCCCTTCCACGGCTTCATCTGGCGCGAGGCCGACGCCGAGTCCGAGGGCGGGGTGGGGGTCAACCACGACAAGTCCTACCGCCCGCGCCGCCAGGACCGCCCCCAGGACTTCCTGGAGACCGGCGCCGCGTACGCGATGGACGCGGCCGGCTTCCGCGAGCACCAGCACCGCTTCTTCGGCCGTACGGAACTCGTGCGCACCGACCCCGCGCGCGTGCTGGAGATCGACGACCCGCACGACCTCGCCCGCGCCCGCGCGCTGGCCCCCCTCTTCGACGCGGACCGCCCCGGTTCGCTGCCCACCTACGACGACATCGACGCCGTAGTCCTCGACTTCGACGGCACCCAGACCGACGACCGGGTGCTGATCGACTCCGAAGGACGGGAGTTCGTCTCCGTGCACCGCGGCGACGGACTCGGCATCGCGGCCCTCCGCCGGAGCGGCCTGAAGATGCTGGTCCTGTCCACGGAACAGAACCCTGTGGTGGCCGCCCGCGCCCGGAAGCTCCAGCTCCCGGTGCTGCACGGCATCGACCGCAAGGACCTCGCGCTGAAGCAGTGGTGCGAGGAGCAGGGCATCGCGCCGGAGCGCGTGCTCTACGTCGGCAACGACGTCAACGACCTGCCGTGCTTCGCCCTCGTCGGCTGGCCCGTGGCGGTCGCGAGCGCCCACGACGTCGTACGCGGCGCCGCACGCGCGGTCACCACCGTTCCCGGCGGTGACGGCGCGATCCGAGAGATCGCCAGCTGGATCCTCGGCCCCTCTCTCGATTCCCTCCCCAAGTAAGGACATCTCCCTGATGAGCACCAACTCCCGTCTGCGTACGTTCGGTTCCCGCGAGGTCGGCCCGGGCAAGCCCGTCTACATCTGCGGCGAGATCGGCATCAACCACAACGGTGAGCTGGAGAACGCGTTCAAGCTGATCGACGTGGCCGCCGCGGCCGGCTGCGACGCGGTCAAGTTCCAGAAGCGCACCCCGGAGATCTGCACCCCGCGCGACCAGTGGGACATCGAGCGCGACACCCCCTGGGGCCGGATGACCTACATCGACTACCGCCACCGCGTGGAGTTCGGCGAGGACGAGTACCGCCAGATCGACGAGTACTGCAAGGAGAAGGGGATCGACTGGTTCGCCTCCCCGTGGGACACCGAGGCCGTCGCCTTCCTCGAGAAGTTCGACCTGCCCGCCCACAAGGTCGCGTCCGCGTCCCTGACCGACGACGAGCTGCTGCGCGCCCTGCGCGCCACCGGCCGCACCGTCATCCTCTCCACCGGCATGTCGACCCCGAAGCAGATCCGCCACGCGGTCGAGGTCCTCGGCTCCGACAACATCCTCATGTGCCACGCCACCTCGACCTACCCGGCGAAGGCCGAGGAGCTGAACCTCCGCGTGATCAACACGCTGGAGAAGGAGTACCCGAACGTCCCGATCGGCTACTCCGGCCACGAGACCGGCCTGCAGACCACGCTGGCCGCGGTCGCCCTGGGCGCCGTGTTCGTCGAGCGCCACATCACCCTCGACCGCGCCATGTGGGGCTCCGACCAGGCCGCCTCGGTGGAGCCGCAGGGCCTGGAGCGCCTGGTCCGCGACATCCGCGTCATCGAGGCCTCCCTGGGCGACGGCGTCAAGAAGGTCTACGACTCCGAGCTGGCCCCGATGAAGAAGCTGCGCCGTGTCGCCGGTGTCGTCGCCGAGGCGGAGATCGCGGCGGCGGCGGGCGAGCCGGTCACGGTCTGAGTGTTCTGATCCCCTTACGACGGGACGGTCGTACGCCGATGAGCCCCCGCGCCGGTCACGCCGGCCACCCTCCCCGCACGCTCGCCTTCGTGGAGAGCCCGGTCCAGCTGCTGAACGTGCTGGAGTGGGCGCACCTGCACGGACTGCGCGGCGCCGAGCAGGACCCGCTGCCGGGCTCCGGCCCGCTGCCTTCCGTGCCGGCGCAGCTGCGGCGGACGGCGGCCGGCGACCGGGCACCGGCCGGCGCGGACCTCACGGTGGTCGTCCTGTCTCCGACCGACCCCATGACCCGGGGCCAGCTGCGCCGTATGGCGGACCTGGCCCGGGACGAGGGGTACCGGGTGCGCTGGGAGGACGCGCGCGGCGGCACGGCCGCGCCGTTCTCGACGATCGGCGGCCTCGCGGGCCCGCTGCGCAGGGCCGGCCGGATCGTCATGGGAGACCCGTTCTCCCGGTACGTGCAGCTGCTGCTGACGATCACCCGGGCCCAGGACCTGGTCGTGGTCGACGACGGCACCGCGACGATGGAGTTCGTCGCCCAGCTCGCCCGCGGCGAACGCCTGGTGCGCTGGCACCGCAAGGGCGGCCGCCCCGGCGCGAGGGACCTGCTCTTCGCCCCGGTGTCCTCCTCGGCCCGCCGCCGGCTCACACCGAGCGCGCGCCGCAGGGTGGAGATCTTCTCCTCCATGCCGGTGACCGAGGCCCCGGACGGGGTGACGGTCACCGCGAACGACTTCTCCTGGACCCGGGCCCGCTTCGGGCCGCCGCGCATCTCCAAAGGCGCGGACATGGTGGGCACGTCCCTGGTGGAGACGGGAGTCGTGGACGGCGAGGCCTACCTGGAGGCGGTCCGCCACCTGTCCAAGACCCACGGCGCGACACGCTACTTCGCGCACCGCAGGGAGAGCGCGGAGAAACTCCACCGGCTGGCCGCCGAGACCGGCCTGGAGATCGTCCGCCCCGATCTCCCCCTGGAACTGATCGCCCGCCGGGGCCCCATAGGCCGTACGGTCCTCAGCTTCCCCTCCACGGTCGTCCACACCCTGCCGCTCGCGCTGGCGGGCACCGGGGTGCGGGTCGCGGTGTGCGACATCGACCCGACCTGGCTCACGGAGAACGCGTCCCCGCGAGCGCAGGGCTTCCTGTCGGGCGTGACGGGCACGGCCCGCGACGTACACCGCCTGGCGGCGGTGAGCCCGGCCTGACCAGGCCCCAGCGGGGTCAGAGGCTGAGCCCGCAGTACCCGCGCCGCCGACGGCGAGGGCCGAACCCGCGCAGCCGGCGCCACCGCCGGCAGCGCGGGCTCAGCTCTTGCGGGCCAGGACGAAGGCGCGGGCCCGGGTCTCCTCGCCGGCCGGCTCGCGGCGGATCGTCGCCACCAGTTCCAGGCCCGCCTCCGTCAGGAACGCGGTGATCTGCTCCGGGGTGCGCCAGTAGTAGTCGAGGTCGATCTCGTGGCCGAAGCGCTCCGGCAGGTGCAGACTGCCGGGCGCGTCGGTCGTCTGGAAGGCGAGGAGGGCGTGCCCGCCGGACTGCAGGGTGCGGTGGAATTCGGCGAACGCCGCGGGCAGGCGGTCGTCGGGCACGTGGATCGTCGAGTACAGGGCGAGGATGCCGCCCAGGGTGGCGTCCGGCAGGTCCAGGGACGTCATGGAGCCGATGTGGAAACGCAGCCGCGGGTAGCTCTCACGGGCGAGCGCCACCATGGCCGGGGAGAGGTCGACGCCGAAGGCGGGGACGCCCAGCTCGTCGAGGAGCGCGGTGACATGGCCGGGGCCGCTGCCCAGGTCGGCCACGGGGGCCGTGCCGTGCCGGGTGACCAGCTCGGCGAACGCGGTGATCACCGTCCGGTCCAGGGGGTGCCAGTCGCCGGCCGGGAACTGCGCGGCGTAGTCCTTGGCGATCGCGTCGTAGGAGGCGCGGGTCGTGCGGAGGAAGGGTTCGGTCGCGTCGGCGGGCAGGTTCTCGGTCGCGTCGGTCACGACTGCGGACCCTAGCGGGAGGGAGGCCGCGCTGTAGTCCGGTTCGTGGACATGGCGAGCGTGACTGCAGCGAGGCGTGGTATCCGTGGAAGGAGGAAAGAAGGGTTCTACCCATCAGTGTCCGCCGCCATGCGTCCGCCGGTCAGATTTTATTCCCCTAACGGGCTGAACTTTTGTTGATCGAGGGGTACTTGATCAGCCGGGCGTCCTACCCTTCAGAGGGTGAAGCAATTGATGTCCCTAGAGTCCGAGGCCGGCCTCGCGGGGGATGTGCTCCCCGGCGTGCTGAGCGAAGCCCTGCACGCCGAGCTCGTCGCCTTCCGTCGCGACCTGCACATGCACCCCGAGCTGGGCAATCAGGAGTTCCGTACGACCGCCGCGATCAAGGAGCGGCTGGAGGCGGCCGGACTCCGGCCCCGGGTGCTCGCCAAGGGCACGGGACTCGTGTGCGACATCGGCCCGGGGGAGGGCGCGCGGTCCTCCCTCCCGCTGCTGGCGCTGCGCGCGGACATCGACGCCCTGCCCATCCCCGACACCAAGGACGACTGCCCGTACCGGTCGACCGTCCCCGACCGGGCGCACGCCTGCGGCCATGACGTGCATACGACCGTCGTGCTCGGCACCGGGCTCGTCCTCGCCGACCTGCACGCCAAGGGCCTGCTGCCCCGGCCGGTGCGGCTGATCTTCCAGCCCGCCGAGGAGGTGCTGCCCGGCGGCGCGCTGGACGCCATCGAGGACGGGGCCCTCAAGGGGGTGGAGCGGATCCTCGCCGTGCACTGCGACCCGCGGCTGGACGCCGGGAAGATCGGGCTGCGGCACGGAGCGATCACCAGCGCGTGCGACCGGCTGGAGATCGCCCTGGACGGACCCGGCGGGCACACCGCCCGGCCGCATCTGACCACCGACCTCGTCACCGCCGCCGCCCGCGTCGCCGTCGACGTGCCCGCGCTGATCGCCCGCCGCGTCGACACCCGCGCCGGGCTGGTCCTCACCTGGGGCCGGATCGAGTCGGGCCACGCGCCGAACGTGATCCCGCAGCACGCCGAGCTGTCCGGGACCATCCGCTGCCTGGACCTGGAGGCCTGGCGGCAGGCCCCCGACATCGTGCACGCGGCCATCGACGAGGTCGCCACCCTGCACCGCGCCAAGTCCGAGATCACCTATGTGCGCGGGGTGCCGCCGGTCGTGAACGACCGCGAGTCCACCGACCTGCTGCGCCGGGCCATGGCCGCCCGCCGCGGCCGGGACTCCGTCGAGAGCACCGAGCAGAGCCTGGGCGGCGAGGACTTCTCCTGGTACCTGGAGCAGGTTCCCGGCGCCATGGCCCGCCTCGGGGTGCGGCGGCCGGGCGACCGGATCGTACGCGATCTCCACCAGGGCGACTTCGACGCCGACGAGCACGCGATCAAGGTCGGCGTGGAGATGTTCACGGCGGCGGCCTTCCTGGAGCCCAACGGCGCGCAGGGCTGAGGCCCGCCCTCCGCGCAGCGCCCCCGGAGTGCGCCCCCGGCGGGGCCCGGGGGCGTTTCGGCGGCGTGCGCAACACGGTCGTAAGCCATTCGTGCACGCTCCGCAACACCGCGCGCGACGGGTCGAGAGCGCGAGTTCAGGCGCTGTTTGCCTCGAATCGATAACGGCTTCGAGAGGGGGTTTTTTGCGACATCTACGCGCGTTACGATGCCGCGAAGCCGACGCCGCCGGGGCGTTCCGGCTCGAGCACTGGCATGGTGCTCACATCAAGCGCCGACACGGCGCTCAGGTCAGGTGAAGGAGCCTTCCCGTGCGCCGGGTAGCCAAGATCTCCGCTGCGTGTGCCGCCACCGCAGCCCTCGCACTGACTGCCACCGCGTGTGGCAGCACGTCCTCCGACAACAACGCCTCCTCCTCCGCCTCCTCGGGCGGCGGCAAGGGCATCAAGATCGGCCTCGCCTACGACGTCGGCGGCCGTGGTGACCGCTCGTTCAACGACTCCGCCGCGCGCGGCGCCGACAAGGCCAAGAGCGAGTTCGGCGGCTCGATCAAGGAGCTGACCGCCAAGACCTCCGACACCGAGGCCGACCGCGAGCAGCGGCTGTCGGACCTGGCGGACGCGGGCTACAACCCGATCGTCGCCGTCGGCTTCTCCTACGCTCCGGCCGTGACCAAGATCGCCGCGAAGTACCCGAAGACCAGCTTCGGCATCGTCGACTCGGTCGTGAACGCCAAGAACGTCGACAGCATCACGTTCACCGAGGAGCAGGGCTCCTACCTCGCCGGTGTCGCCGCCGCGCTGAAGACCAAGAAGGACCACGTCGGCTTCATCGGCGGTGTCGACGTCCCGCTGATCAAGAAGTTCGAGGCGGGCTACGTCCAGGGCGTCCACGACACCAACCCGAAGGTCAAGGTCCAGGTCCAGTACCTGAGCCACGGCTCGGACACCTCCGGCTTCTCCAGCCCCGACAAGGGCAAGGAGGCCGCGCAGGGCATGCTGGACAACGGCGCCGACGTGATCTACTCGGCCGCCGGCTCCTCCGGCAACGGTGCGATCGAGGCCGTGCACGGCGCCAAGGGCGCGTGGGCCATCGGTGTGGACTCCGACCAGTACAACATCCCGGGTCTGGCCCAGTACAAGAGCTCGATCCTGACCTCCATGGTCAAGAACGTCGACGTCGGCGTGTACGACTTCATCAAGTCCGTCCACGACGGCAAGCCGCTGGTCGGCCTCAACACCTACTCGCTCGCCAAGAACGGCGTCTCGCTGTCCACCAGCGGCGGCTTCATCAGCGACATCCAGCCCAAGCTGGACGCCGCGAAGAAGAAGATCGTCGACGGCCAGATCAAGGTCAAGACGACCCCGTGACCCGACCGGTGCGGCCGACCGCCGACCAGGCGGTCCGGACGCACCGCCGGACCTGAGGCTCGGCGCGGGGGCGGCTTCCTCCAGCCCCCCGCCGAGCCATAACAATGTGTCAACTCTACGCGTGTAGCGTGGAGTTGCCGCGCTAGCGTCGCCGACGCCCGCCACCTCCCCCCGCAGCCCCTTTCCCCGAGGAGAGTGCGCCATCAACGCGTCCAGCCCTCCCGCTGCCGTCGAACTGCGCGGCATCACCAAGCGCTTCCCCGGCGTCGTCGCCAACCGCGACATCGACATCACGGTCCGCACGGGCACCGTCCACGCCCTGTGCGGCGAGAACGGCGCCGGCAAGTCCACCCTCATGAAGATCCTCTACGGCATGCAGCAGCCGGACGAGGGCACCATCACCGTGAACGGCGAACAGGTCGTCTTCCACAACCCCGGCGACGCCATCGCCCGCGGTATCGGCATGGTGCACCAGCACTTCATGCTCGCCGACAACCTCACCGTGCTGGAGAACGTCGTCCTCGGCGCGGAGAAGCTGTACGGCATCGGGAACAGGGCCCGCGCGAAGATCAAGGAGATCTCCGACGCGTACGGCCTGAACGTCCGCCCGGACGTGCTGGTGGAGGAGCTGGGCGTCGCCGACCGCCAGCGCGTGGAGATCCTCAAGGTCCTCTACCGCGGCGCCAAGACCCTCATCCTCGACGAGCCCACCGCCGTGCTCGTGCCGCAGGAGGTGGACGCGCTCTTCGACAACCTGCGCGAGCTGAAGTCCGAGGGCCTCACCGTCATCTTCATCTCCCACAAGCTGGGCGAGGTGCTGTCGGTCGCCGACGAGATCACCGTCATACGGCGCGGTACGACGGTGGGCACGGTCTCGCCCCAGGGCACCACCCCCAAGCAGCTCGCCGAGCTGATGGTCGGCAGCGAACTGCCCACCCCGGAGACCGAGGAGTCCACCGTCACGGACGTCCCCGTGCTCAAGGTCGAGGGGCTGCACCTCGCACAGACCGACCTCGAGGGCATCGAGCGCATCATCCTGGACCAGATCTCCTTCACCATCCACCGGGGCGAGGTCCTGGGCATCGCCGGCGTGGAGGGCAACGGCCAGTCCGAGCTGGTCGAGGCGATCATGGGCATGCGCCAGCCGGACGCCGGCGTCGTCACGCTCGACGGCGCCGACATCTCCCACGCCGCCACCCGCGACCGCCGCGAGGCCGGCATCGGCTACATCCCCGAGGACCGCCACCGCCACGGCCTGCTGCTGGAAGCCCCGCTGTGGGAGAACCGCATCCTCGGCCACGTCACCGAGAAGCCCAACGCGCGCGGCCGGCTCCTCGACATCAAGGCGGCCCGCGCCGACACCGAGCGGATCGTGCGGGCGTACGACGTCCGCACCCCCGGCATCGACGTGACCGCGGCCTCGCTGTCCGGCGGCAACCAGCAGAAGCTGATCGTCGGCCGCGAGATGAGCCACGCCCCCAAGCTGCTCATCGCCGCCCACCCCACCCGGGGCGTGGACGTCGGCGCCCAGGCGGCCATCTGGGACCACATCCGCGAGGCCCGCCGCGAGGGCCTGGCCGTGCTGCTGATCTCCGCGGACCTGGACGAGCTGATCGGGCTCTCCGACACCCTGCGGGTGATGTACCGCGGCCGCCTGGTCGCCGACGCCGACCCCGCCACCATCACCCCCGAAGAGCTGGGCTCCGCCATGACGGGTGCGGCCACCGGCCACCTGGAGCACACAGAGGACGACGAGCGATGAACAAGCTGACCTCACGGATCGACAAGGAGCGGCTGCTCCTCGGGATCGCCGCACCGCTGCTGGCGGTCGTCGCCGGTATCGTCGTCACCGCCCTGGTGATCCTCGCGACGGGCAAGAACCCGGGCCCCGCCTTCAACGACATGGTGACCTACGGCTTCGCGAGCGACAGCCAGGTCTACATCCTGAACAAGGCGACGACGTACTACCTGGCGGGTATCTCCGTGGCCATCGGCTTCCGGATGAACCTGTTCAACATCGGCGTCGACGGCCAGTACCGGCTTGCCGCGTTCTTCGCCGCCGTCCTCGGCGGCGCGCTGACCCTGCCCGGCTGGCTCTCCATCCTGCTGATCCTGCTGGGCGCCATGGCGACCGGCGCCGTGTGGGCCGCCATCGCCGGTGTCCTGAAGGTCACCCGGGGCGTCAGCGAGGTCATCTCGACCATCATGCTGAACGCGATCGCCACCGCGATCATCGGTTACCTGCTCCAGCCCGGGAAGCTGGCCAAGCTCTACCAGGGCGGCACGGTCGTCGCCACCAAGCCGCTCCCGTCGGCCTCGCACTTCTTCCTCATCCACACCGGCCCGGCGGGCGACCTCGACGGCTTCATCTTCCTCGCCGCCGCCGTCGGCATCGCGTACTGGTTCGTCCTCGGCCGCACCCGGTTCGGCTTCGACCTGCGCACCGTCGGCCAGTCCGAGAGCGCGGCCGCCGCGAGCGGTGTGTCGGTGAAGAAGATGGTCGCCACCAGCATGGTCATCTCGGGCGCGGTGGCCGGTCTGATCGGCATGCCGACCCTGCTCAACGAGAGCTACCAGTACAGCAACGACTTCCCGACGGGCATCGGCTTCACCGGCATCGCCATCGCGCTGCTCGGCCGCAACCACCCGATCGGCATCGCGCTCGGCGCTCTGCTCTGGGGCTTTCTGGAGCGCACCACCAACCACCTGGAGTTCCAGGGCTACGACAAGGAGATCCTCGGCGTCATCCAGGGCGTGATCGTCCTGTGCGTCGTGATCGCCTACGAGGTCGTACGGCGCTACGGCCTCAAGCGCCAGCAGCAGAAGGTCGGCGCCGAACTCGCGGCCCAGGCCGCCGCCCCGACGAAGAAGCAGGAGGTGGCGTGATGACTGCCACGATGACCGACGCGCCGCCGCCCGCGGCGCCCAAGGCGGCGGGCGCGCCGCAGCGCTCGGGCCGCTCCTTCGGCCAGCTCCTCCTCCTCGTCGCGGGGGCGCTGCTGCTCCTGGCCGCCGTCCGCCTGATCACCGGCTCGAACCAGCTCGACTCCGCCGGCCAGGTCGGCGCCGCGCTCGGCCTCGCCGTGCCGATCGGCCTCGCCGGCCTCGCCGGCCTGTGGTCCGAGCGGTCCGGCGTGGTCAACATCGGCCTCGAGGGCATGATGATCCTCGGCACCTTCGGTGCCGGCTGGGTCGGCTGGCAGTCCAGCCCCTGGCTCGGCCTGCTGTGCGGCATCGGCTTCGGTGTCCTCGGCGGCCTGGTGCACGCCGTCGCCACCGTCACCTTCGGCGTCGACCACATCGTGTCCGGTGTCGCGATCAACCTGCTCGCGCTCGGCGCCACCCAGTACCTCGCCAAGCTCTTCTTCACCGACGGCGCGGCGGCGAACGCCGGCGGCAACCCCAAGCAGTCCCCGCCCGTGGACTCGCTGCCGCAGGTCACCGTGCCCGGTCTGTCCGACGGCCTCGCCTCGGTCGAGAAGCACCACTGGTTCCTGGTCTCCGACCTCGCCGGCATCATCGGCGGTCTGATCACCAACCTGTCCGTGATCACGATCCTGGCCGCGGTGCTGTTCGTCGGCAGCTGGTGGCTGCTGTGGCGCACCCCGTTCGGTCTGCGGCTGCGGTCCTGCGGCGAGAACCCGGTCGCCGCCGAGTCGCTCGGCGTCAACGTCTACACCTACAAGTACGTCGCCGTCGCCGTCTCCGGCGGCCTCGCCGGGCTCGGCGGCGCCTTCCTGGCGCTGGTCACCTCGCACACCTACCTCGAGGGCCAGACCGGCGGCCGCGGCTACATCGGCCTCGCGGCGATGATCTTCGGCAACTGGCGTCCGGGCGGCCTCGCGATGGGCGCGGGCCTGTTCGGCTACTCCGACGCCCTGCAGCTGCGCAACGGCGGCACGACCGTGCACGCGCTGCTGCTCCTGCTGGTCATCCTGCTGGTCGCCCTGGCAGGCTGGAAGCTGTACCGCAGGACCCTGTGGCAGGGCGGGATCAGCCTCCTGGTCGCCGCGCTGGTGCTGGTCTGGTACCTGGTCACCGACGAGGTCCCGAGCGACTTCGTGGGCGCCACCCCGTACGTCGTCACCCTGCTGGTGCTGTCCCTGTCGGCGCAGCGCCTGCGGATGCCGAAGGCGGACGGCATGCGCTACCGGAAGGGCCAGGGCAAATGACCCGGGACACGGCCGACTTCGACTGGGAGGCGCTGCGGGCGGTGGCGCGCGAGGCGATGGCCCACGCGTACGCCCCCTACTCCGGCTTCCCGGTCGGCGTGGCGGCCCGGGTCGACGACGGCCGCACCGTCACCGGCTGCAACGTGGAGAACGCCTCCTACGGCATCGGCCTGTGCGCCGAGTGCGGCCTGGTCTCCGACCTGCAGCGCACCGGCGGCGGCCGGCTCACGCACTTCACCTGCGTGGACGGCACCGGCGGCCTGCTCGTGCCGTGCGGCCGCTGCCGCCAGCTGCTGTACGAGTTCGGCGGCCCGGACCTCCTGCTGGACACCCCCCAGGGCGTCCTGCCGCTGTCGGAGATGCTTCCCCAGGCCTTCGGGCCCGGGCACCTCTCCTCGTAACTCCCGTACGGCCCCCCTGCCCCGCTCGCAGGGGGGCCGCACACTTCGCACCTCCCGGAAGGAACCACACCCGCCATGGCCATGGACGCCATCTCCGTCATCCGCACCAAGCGGGACCGCGGCGAGCTGACCGACGAGCAGATCGACTGGGTCATCGACGCGTACACCCGCGGCGAGGTCGCCGACGAGCAGATGTCCGCGCTCGCCATGGCGATCCTGCTCAACGGCATGAACCGCCGCGAGATCGCCCGCTGGACCGCGGCCATGATCGCCTCCGGCGAGCGCATGGACTTCTCCTCGCTGTCCCGCCCGACCGCCGACAAGCACTCCACCGGCGGCGTCGGCGACAAGATCACGCTGCCCCTGGCGCCGCTCGTGGCCGCGTGCGGCGCCGCCGTCCCGCAGCTGTCGGGCCGGGGCCTCGGCCACACCGGCGGCACCCTGGACAAGCTGGAGTCGATCCCCGGCTGGCGGGCGCTGCTCTCCAACGAGGAGATGCTGTCCGTGCTGGAGGACACCGGCGCGGTGATCTGCGCGGCGGGCGACGGCCTGGCCCCGGCGGACAAGAAGCTGTACGCGCTGCGGGACGTGACGGGCACCGTCGAGGCGATCCCGCTCATCGCCTCCTCGATCATGTCGAAGAAGATCGCCGAGGGCACCGGTTCGCTGGTGCTGGACGTGAAGGTGGGCAGCGGCGCCTTCATGAAGACGCTGGACGACGCCCGTGAACTGGCCACCACCATGGTCGGCCTCGGCACCGACCACGGCGTGAAGACCGTCGCCCTCCTCACCGACATGTCCACCCCGCTCGGCCTGACGGCGGGCAACGCCCTGGAGGTCCGCGAGTCGGTGGAGGTCCTGGCGGGCGGCGGCCCGGCGGACGTCGTGGAGCTGACGCTCGCCCTGGCCCGCGAAATGCTGGACGCGGCCGGGCTGAAGGACGCCGACCCGGCGAAGGCGCTGGCCGACGGCTCGGCGATGGACGTCTGGCGCCGGATGATCGCCGCGCAGGGCGGCGACCCGGACGCGCCGCTGCCCACGTCGAAGGAGCAGCACGTGATCAAGGCCCCGGCCTCGGGCGTGCTGACCCGCCTGGACGCCTACGACATCGGCATCGCCGCCTGGCGCCTGGGCGCCGGCCGCGCCCGCAAGGAGGACCCGGTGCAGGCCGCGGCGGGCGTCGAGATGCACGCCAAGCCGGGCGACTCGGTGACCGAGGGCCAGCCCCTGCTGACGCTGCACACCGACACCCCGGAGCGCTTCGCGTACGCCCTCGAGGCCGTGCAGGGGTCCTACGACATCGCGGCCCCGGGCACCGGCTTCACCCCGTCGCCGGTGGTCCTGGAACGCATCGCCTGACCGGGCACGCGCCCCGAAGGCCCCGGCGGCGCCGATGAGTTCCGCCCGGCCCGCCGGTCTACCGCACGTGAACGCCGAGGAACCCGCCGTGCTCGTGCTGGCCGGCCCCGTCACCCGGGAGGAGGTGGCGGGGCTGTGCGAGCGGGTGCGGCTGCTGCTCGCGCGCGGCCGGAGCCGGGTCGTCGTGTGCGACGTGGGCGGGCTCGGGCCGCCGGGACTGGCCGTCGTGGACCTGCTGGCCCGGCTGGAGCTGGCCGCCCGCCGGGCCGGCGGGCGGATCCGGCTGCGGGACCCCGGCCCCGCCCTAGCCGCCCTTCTCGACCTCGTCGGACTCCGCTTCCAGATGGAGCGGCAGCCCGAACAGCGGGAACCAGCGCTTGGTGTCGAGGAAGCAGTGGAAACCGGTGATCCGGCCGTCTGACAGCTCCAGCACCTGTACGGCCCACGGGCTGAAGCCGCCCCGCTCCGGGTCCGGCTTGTAGTGCGCGAACCCCGGCAGGCCGTTGACCTGCACCGGCAGCAGCCGCGAGCCGGCGCAGGAGGCGCCCAGGGTGGTCATGAACCCGGTGATGTCGGCCGGGCCGCGCAGCCACAGGTCGAACGGCGGCATCGTCATGACGGCGTCCTCGTGCAGCAGCGCGGTCAGCGCCGTCATGTCGTACCCCTCGAAGGCCTGGACATAGCGCTCGAGGAGTTTCTGCTGCTCCTCGTCGAGCGGGTCGGACACCGCGCCCTGGGGGCCCGCATCGCGCTCGGCGAGGGTGGCCCGCGCCCGCTGCAGCGCGCTGTTGACCGAGGCCACCGAGGTGCCCAGCAGCTCGGCGACCTCGCTCGCCTTCCACGCCAGCACCTCGCGCAGGATCAGCACCGCCCGCTGCTTGGGCGGCAGTTGCTGCAGCGCCGCCATGAACGCCAGCCGGATCGACTCCTTCGCCACGGCCGCCTCCGCCGGGTCGTCGACCGTCGGCAGCACCCGCGCGTCCGGTACCGGCTCCAGCCAGGTGTTGTCCGGGCGGGGGGCCAGCGCCGCCTGGGCCAGCGGGGTCGACTCGGTCAGGTCCATCGGCCGCGCCCGCTTGTTGCCCGCCGTCAGCATGTCCAGGCACACGTTCGTCGCGATCCGGTACAGCCACGAGCGGAGGCTGGAGCGGCCCTCGAACGTGTCGTAGCTCCGCCAGGCCCGCACCAGGGTGTCCTGCACCGCGTCCTCGGCCTCGAAGGAGGAGCCGAGCATCCGGTAGCAGTAACCGGTCAGCTCGGTCCGGTGCTTCTCCAGTGCGACGTCGAGGTCCGCCGCCGCCGTGCCGTTTCCCATCGTCCACCCACCCCTGCGGCCGTCCCTGCGGCGCCTCTTCGCGCCCCAGCACTTGGAAGCTACCGCAGGGCACTGACAATGGCCCCCCGAGTCGGGAAACGTGCAGGTGAGAGCGGGGGCGCGGCTCAGTGCGCGTGCGCGGCGACCGTGCGCCGGGCCGCCACCGAGCCGAGCACCGTGATCGTCACGACCCCCACGACCGCCAGCAGGCCGACCCCGACCGTGCCGGCCCAGCCCGCCGCCCGGAACGCCGTCGCGCCGACCGTGCTGCCGGCGCTGGAGCCGACGTAGTACATCGACTGGTACAGCGCCGAGGCCTGCGCGCGGCCCCGGGTGGCCGTCTTGCTGACCGCCGACGACGCCACCGCGTGGCCCGCGAAGAAGCCCGCCGTGATCAGCACCAGGCCCAGCAGGACCAGCGGCAGCGACGGGGCCAGGGACAGCAGCAGGCCCGCCGCCGTCGTACCGCCCGCCAGGTACAGCGCGCCCCGGCGGCCGAGCCGGCCCACCAGCCGGCCCGCCGTGGACGCCGACACCGTGCCCACCAGGTAGACCAGGAAGATCGAGCCGATGACGCCCTGCGGCAGACCGAACGGCTCGCCCGTCAGCCGGTAGCCGATCACCGTGTACACACCGCCGAACACCGTCATGAACAGCGCGCCGATCGCGTACAGCCGCCGCAGCAGCGGGTCGGCGAGGTGATCGCGGACCGTGCCGAGCAGCACGCGGGGCCGCAGCGAGCCCGCCGTGAAGTGCCGCGGCGCCGGCAGCAGCAGCCGGAAGGCGACCGCGCAGGCCACTGCGACCACGCCGATCACGCCGACCGCGGCCCGCCAGCCCCACTCCTGGGCCACCCAGCCGGTGATCACCCGGCCGCTCATGCCGCCGACGCTGTTGCCTGCGACGAACAGGCCGATCGCCGTCACCAGCGCCTTCGGCCGCACCTCCTCGGCCAGATAGGCCTGCGCCGAGGCCGGCAGCCCGGCCAGCGCCGCGCCCTGCACCGCCCGCAGCACCACCAGCACGCCGAGCGACGGCGCGAACGGCACCAGCAGCCCGACGCCCACCGCGACGGCCAGCGAGGCCGTCATCACCGTACGGCGGCCGAAGCGCTCCGACAGGGCGCTCATCGGCAGCACGAACAGGGCGAGCCCGCCGGTGGCGGCCGCCACGGTCCAGCTCGCCTCGCTCGCCGCGACCCCGAACTCCCCGGAGATCAGCGGGAGCAGGGCCTGCGTGGAGTACAGCAGGGCGAAGGTCGCGACTCCGGCGAGGAAGAGGGCGAGGCTCATCCGGCGGTAGCCGGGCCCGCCCGGAGTCATACGGGAGTCGGCGGCGGGGTCGGCGGCGGTGACGGACGTGACGGCGTCCACGCTGGTGGACGCCCCGGTACTGGCGGGAGTCATGACTCGACCGTAGGTACGGCCGGTCTCATCCGTCCAATGCATGGATTCGCCATAATCGTTCCCATGGCGCATCAGCGAAGCTCACAGACTCGCCTGTCACCGAACAGTGACACAGAAGACATGTCCGGGATGGCGCGGGTGCTGGCGCCGCGCCTCGCGTACTTCGCCGGAGTGGCCCGCACCGAGCACGTCACCCGGGCCGCCCTGGAGATGAACGTCCCCCAGTCCACCCTCTCCCGCGCGATGGCCCGCCTGGAGCAGGACCTGGGCGTCGACCTGTTCGCCCGGCACGGCCGCACGGTCTCCCTGACCCCGGCCGGCCGCACCTTCCTCACCTCCGTCGAACGCGCCCTCGCCGAGATCGAGCGGGCCGCCGAGGAGGTGCGCGCCGACGCCGACCCGGCCAGCGGCAAGGTCGCCTTCGGCTTCCTGCACACCATGGGCGCCGAGACCGTCCCCGGCCTGCTGCACGCCTTCCGCGAGGACCACCCGCGCGTCCGCTTCAGCCTGGTCCAGAACTACGGCGAGGCGATGCTGGAGCGGCTGCGGGCGGGGGAGCTGGACCTCTGCCTGACCTCCCCGGTGCCGGACGCCCCGGACCTGGTCGCCCGCCGCCTGGACGAGCAGAAACTCCGCCTGGTCGTGCCCGCCGACCACCGCCTGGCCGCCCGGCGCCGCGTCCGCCTCGCGGAGGCGGCCGAGGAGACCTTCGTCACCCTGGAACCCGGCTACGGCCTGCGCCGCATCTTCGACTCCCTGTGCCGCGAGGCCGGCTTCCGCCCCAGGGTCGCCTTCGAGGGAGAGGAGGCGGAAACCCTGAGGGGTCTGGTCGCGGCGGGCCTGGGAGTCGCCCTCCTGCCCCCGCCGACGGTTCCGCGGCCGGGGGTCGTGGAACTCACCGTCACGGCCCCCAGGGCGGTCCGCGAGATCGGCGTCGCCTGGCTCGCCGACCGCCCGGACACCCCGCCGGTGGCGGCCTTCAAGAAGTTCCTGCTGTCGAGGAGGGGCAACCTGCTGCCGGCATGAGGCGGGCCGCTTCGGGCCCTACCGCTTCAGCGACTTCCCGAACCCCGCGGCGAGCGGCATCCGCAGACCGATCGGCGGCGGAGCCGCCAGCGCGTCCTCGACGGGCCGGGACACGGAGTGCCCGAACAGCGCCCCCATCACGAAATCGACGGCCAGGCAGGCGACCTCGTCCCGGTGCCCGTACAACCCGTGTCCGTCGGAGTGCACTTCGAACCGGCACACCTCCCGGTTCGCCTTCTTCGCCCGCGCGGCGAACCGGAACGACAGCTCGGGATCGGTCCGCTGGTCGTTCGTGCCGTGCACGATCAGCACCCGCCGCCCCGCGAGCTGCCGCACCGGCTCGGCGGGCGCGGCCACGTCCTCCTCCGGCAGCCAGGGGGCGATCGCCACCACCGAGTTGACGGCCTCGTGCCCGCCGGCCCGCAGCGCCGCCCGGCCGCCCATGTCCACCCCGACCAGGCACACCGGGACATCGCCGTAGCGCCGTACGACCTCGTCGGCCGCCCACTCGGCGTCCGCCGCCGGATGCGCCTCGCTGCCGTTCCAGCCCCGGTACCGGTACTGGACGGGATGGACGGCCAGCCCCTCCGTCCGGCCCGCGCGGGCGAGCCTGCGGCCCAGGGAGCGCAGGGCGAGCGCCGTCCGCACGGGGGACGGCCTGCGGGCGGAGACCTCCTCGCCGCCGGGGAGCAGCAGCACCGCTCCGCTCACCGCCGTCGGCACCGGTCCGACCGCCTTCCCCAGCCCGGCCGTTCGGACCGGCGTCGCTTGCTGTCCCATGACAGAACAGTGTCAGAAGAGGCGGTGTACGAAACCCGTACTCGCGGTCACCGTTGCGTATCGACGGGAAAGCGCCGGAAAGCGCTGTGAAAGAGCTGCCGCGTTCACCGCGTCCTCTACGCGCGTAGGCGTTACAGTGCGGAGATGACGAGCCAGACCGCACCGACCGGGACCCAGCCGGCGACCGTCCCGGCGCACGTGCCGACGCCGGACCAGATCCGCCGGGCGCCCAAGGTTCTGCTGCACGATCACCTCGACGGCGGGCTCCGCCCGGGAACCGTCGTCGAACTCGCCCAGGAGACCGGCTACTCCGGCCTGCCGGAGACCGACCCCGACAAGCTGGGCATCTGGTTCCGGGAGGCCGCCGACTCCGGCTCGCTGGAACGGTATCTGGAGACCTTCCGGCACACCGTCGGCGTGATGCAGACCCGGGACGCGCTCGTCCGGGTCGCCCGCGAGTGCGCCGAGGACCTCGCCGAGGACGGGGTCGTCTACGCCGAGGTGCGCTACGCCCCCGAGCAGCACCTCGAGGAGGGGCTCGGCCTCGAAGAGGTCGTCGAGGCCGTCAACGAGGGGTTCCGGCAGGGCGAGCGGCTGGCCAGGGAGAACGGGCACCGGATCCGCGTGGGCGCCCTGCTGACCGCCATGCGGCACGCGGCCCGCTCCCTGGAGATCGCCGAACTCGCCAACCGCTACCGGGACTCGGGCGTCGTCGGCTTCGACATCGCCGGCGCGGAGGCGGGCCATCCGCCCACCCGGCACCTGGACGCCTTCGAGTACCTCAAGCGGGAGAACAACCACTTCACCATCCACGCCGGCGAGGCCTTCGGGCTGCCGTCCATCTGGCAGGCGCTGCAGTGGTGCGGCGCCGACCGGCTGGGGCACGGGGTGCGGATCATCGACGACATCGAGGTCCACGAGGACGGTTCCGTCTCGCTCGGGCGGCTGGCGTCGTACGTCCGCGACAAGCGGATCCCGCTGGAGCTGTGCCCCAGCTCCAACCTGCAGACGGGCGCGGCGCCCTCCTACGCCGAGCACCCCATCGGGCTGCTGCGCCGGCTGCACTTCCGGGCCACGGTGAACACCGACAACCGGCTGATGTCGCACACGACCATGAGCCAGGAATTCGAGCACCTCGTCGAGGCGTTCGGTTACACACTCGACGACATGCAGTGGTTCTCCGTCAATGCGATGAAATCAGCGTTCATTCCTTTCGATGAACGACTCGCGATGATCAATGACGTCATCAAGCCCGGATATGCGGAACTGAAATCCGAATGGCTGTTCCAGCAGACGGCCTCGACCAGCGGTTCTGTCGGCCCGAAAGGCTAGTGACGCCTGGGATCCGAGCACGGAATGCGGACGCGCTTTCACAAGGCGTCCGCATTTCGGTGTTTGCGGGGGGCGGGTCGGCATGTTTACGGTCGTGGACCGCTCGGATCGTTTGTGATCTCCGTCTCCGCATTCAAGTTCAAGGACGCATTCACCATGAAGCAGTCTGCTGCCAAGACCCTCGGTGTCGCCGCTCTCGGCGCCGCCTTCGCCGCCGTCGGCGCGGGCGCGGCCAACGCGGCCCCGGCCGTCCCGGACGCCGGCCAGGCCACGCAGGCCCTGGGCGGCGTCGCCCGGACGCTGCCGGCCGAGAACGTCTCCAGGGCGGTGCCGGGCGCCACCGAGGCCCTCACCCAGGGGCAGGGTGCCGTGGGGTCCGGGCTGGCCGCCGCGCAGCCGGCCGTCAAGAACGTGCTCGCCAAGGGCCCGACCGCGCCGGTCGCCCGGCTGCTCGGCGGACTGCCGCTGCACCACACCGGTCTGCCCACGCACGGCGTGCCGCTGAACGGGCTCCCGCTCGGCTGACACCGCCGGCCGAGGCCGTACGGCCGTACGACGCGCCGCTGGGGCGCCCCGCAGCAGTCCGGGGCGCCCCAGCGGGGTTCGCGCGCGTGTCCTCACCAGGCGGTGCGCGCCTTGTCCTCGGACGGCAGCAGGATCCACAGCGCTATGTAGACCAGGAACTGCGGGCCCGGCAGCAGGCAGGACAGCAGGAAGATCACCCGCATCGTCGTCGCGGAGGTGCCGAAGCGCCGTGCCAGCGCGGCGCAGACGCCGCCGATCATGCGGCCGTGGGTGGGGCGGGCAAGGGCGGACATGGCGACTCCTCCGTGGTCGTCGGCTCGCTCGGGAGCCGGGGCCGGGGCGCCCCGGCGGCGCCCCTCGACTGTCTTCCGACTGATGTCCACGATAGGGAGACGAAGCGGGCGAAGCGTCGCTCTAGGGGGCGATCCCGACCCTGGGAATCGTCGGGGTACGCCCCTGAGGCAGCTCCTCCGGCACGGTGACGGACGGCTCCGCCGGGCCGCCCGGCCGCATCTCGCGGCGGCGCAGCCGGGCGCGGACCGCCGGTACGACGGCCAGGTGGGCCAGCGCCACGCCCACGGTGTTCAGCAGCAGCGAGTCGACGTCCACCACCCTGCCGGGCACACCGGTCTGCAGCAGGGCGATGCCGGTGGAGACCAGGGCGCCTGCCGCGGTCGTACGGACCAGGGAACCGAGCGGGGAGGCGTCGAGCCTGCCGTGGGCCATCGGCAGCAGCACGCCCAGCGGGGCGAGCAGGGCCAGGCCCTCGCCGAGAGGTCTGAGGGCCCGCGGCCAGCCCAGGGCCAGGTCGGCCCGGATACCGGCGAGGGGGTGCACGTTGGCGGGCGCCACCCAGGGGACGTCCAGCGGCCGCAGCATCAGCCAGGCGACGAGGGCGAGGTGGGCGACGAGGAGGACACCCCCCGTCACCCGGACACGGATCGCGGCGCTGCCGCCGATGGAGCCTTGACGCTGCACGAAACCCTAGACGCACCAGCGGCCACAGTCGGTTCCGCGCAGGCGCGGTCCGGGTGCGCGGCCTGCCCGGAGCCGCTACCCGCCCTCGACCTCGCTGGACGGCGGCACCGCGTTGCCCGGACGGTCGCGGACGTCGTCCGTGCAGGCGTAGCGGCGCAGCGCGCCGGTACCGGGGCCGCCCAGGACGACCGAGCCGTCGCCTTCCGTGGCGGCCGAGTCGGACAGGGTGCACACCAGCTGGGCCAGGGCGTAGGAGGTGAGCCGGGACGGGGCCGTGCTCAGGTGCAGGGCGTCCTCCGGCTCCCCGCGGCCGGGGCCGCGCACCGTCACGCCGCCCGGCACGTACGTCGTGTAGCCCGCCGAGCGCTCGGCCGCGGACGGGGACGCGGCGAGCTGGTCCAGCAGGCCCTGGGCCACGATCACCCGGCGGCGCGCGTCCGGGGTGCCCACCGGGACGCGGACCGTCCGGTCGACGGCCACCAGCGACGCCCCGCACAGCAGGAAGACCTGCACGGGCACGCCCTGCGCGGACTGGGTGGCCAGGTCGGGCCCGGCCAGCGTGCACGGCACCCGGGACGGCGCCGCCCCGAAGTCGGTCGGCACCTGGGTGGCGCGGATGCCGCAGCCGGTGAGCAGCAGGCCCAGGAGGGGCAGCGCCAGCAGGCGTCGTGCGGCCGGGCGTCGTACGGTCATGACCCCTCCTTTCCGGGACCGCGGTCGCTGTCGGACGTGTCGTTCCTCGCCGTCTCGCCGGCCTCTTCCGTCAGCCGGGAGGCGTCCCGTGGCAGCCGCAGGGTGAACACCGCTCCGCCGTCGGGCGAGTTGGCGGCGGTGAGCCGGCCGCCGTGGATGCGGGCGTTCTCCATGGCGATGGACAGGCCCAGCCCGCTGCCCTCGGAGCGCGGCCGGGAGGCGCTCGCCTTGTAGAAGCGGTCGAAGACGTGCGGCAGGACGTCCTCGGGGATGCCGGGCCCGTGGTCGCGGACCTGGATCACCAGGTCCTCGTCGGCCACCCGGACCGACACCCGCACCGGCGATCCGCCGTGCTTGAGCGCGTTGCCGATCAGGTTGGCGAGGATGACGTCCAGGCGGCGCGGGTCGAGCCGGGCGTGGATGCCGCGCTCGGCGTCCAGCTCGACCGCGTCCAGCCAGGCGCGGGCGTCGATGCAGGCGGTGATCTGGTCGGCGATGTCGACGTCGTCCAGGACGAGCCGGGCGGTGCCCGCGTCGAAGCGGGTGACCTCCATCAGGTTCTCGACCAGGTCGTTCAGCCGCCGCGTCTCGCTGACCACCAGCCGCACCGCGGGCTCGATCATCGGGTCGATGCCGCCGGACTCGGAGTCCAGCTCCTCCTCCAGCACCTCCGTCACCGCGGTGATGGCGGTCAGCGGAGTCCGCAGCTCATGGCTCATGTCGGCGACGAACCGGCGCGAGGCCTCGTCCCGGGCGGCCATCTCCGCCACCCGCTTCTCCAGCGCCTCGGCCGCGTTGTTGAACGTCCGGGACAGATCGGCCAGTTCGTCGGTCCCCGACACCCGCAGCCGCGTGTCCAGCCTGCCCTCGCCGAGCCGTCGCGCGGCCACCCCCAGCCGGTGCACCGGCTTCAGCACGGTCGTGGCGGCGGCCTGTGCGAGCAGCGCGGCGCCGATCAGCGCGAGACCGGTGGCGATGCCCAGCGACCAGGCCAGCGAGTTGAGGTCCTTCGCCTCCGGCTCCAGCGACTTGGCCATGTAGCCGGTCGGACCGCCGCCGATCACGCGCGTGCCGGCCACCAGATACGGCGTGCCGTGCTGCACCACCCGCTGCCAGTACAGGTGGTACGGCTCCTTGTTGCTGTCGGTGACCTTCTGCCGCTTGTTCACGGCGGCACGCAGCGACCTGGGCACGTCCTCCAGCGAGAAGCCGTTGATCCCGCCCGAGTTGCCGTACACCGGTCTGCCGTCGGCGTCCTGGCCGACCAGGAGCACGCTGAAGTGCTGGCCGCCGGCCGCCATCTGGCCCGCCGCACGCTGGAGTTGGTCCTGCGTGGGGTGCGCGGGCAGGGCGCCCGCGCGGTTCTGCATCTCCTGCCGGAAGTCGTGCAGCACCGCGTCCTGGGCGCGGGTGAGCACCGCCTCCCGGTTCAGCCAGTAGGCGATGCCGGACGCCGACACGGCGGCCGTGAGGGCCACCAGCGCGAAGACGACGACCAGCCGCAGCCGCAGACTGGTGAACCTCAGCCGCGACAGACTTCCCCTGCGCCGCGCGGACCAGCCGCGCAGCCCCCCTTGCGTGTCGGTCACTGAGGCGCGTCCAGGCGGTAGCCGACACCACGGACGGTACGGATCAGGGTCGGGGACGACGGCACGTCCTCGACCTTGGCGCGCAGCCGCTGCACACAGGCGTCCACCAGGCGCGAGTCGCCGAGGTAGTCGTGCTCCCACACCAGCCGCAGCAGCTGCTGCCTCGACAGCGCCTGACCGGGCCGCCGGCTCAGCTCCAGCAGCAGCCTGAGCTCGGTCGGGGTCAGCTGCAGGTCCTCGCCGTTCTTCGTCACGGTCATCGCCGACCGGTCGATGACGAGGTTGCCGAACGTCGCCGAGTCGCTGGACTCGCGCTCCCCGCGCCGCAGCACGGCCCGGATCCGGGCGTCCAGCACCCGGCCCTGCACCGGCTTGACCACGTAGTCGTCGGCGCCGGACTCCAGCCCGACCACCACGTCGATGTCGTCACTGCGCGCGGTCAGCAGGATGATCGGCAGCTGGTCGGTGCGCCGGATACGCCGGCACACCTCGAAACCGTCGATGCCGGGCAGCATCACGTCCAGCACGATCAGGTCGGGCCGCTGCTCGCGCAGCAGCTTCAGACCGTCCTCTCCGCTGGCAGCGGTCGCCACCCGGTGTCCCTGGCGCGTCAGGGAGAGCTCCAGGGCCGTGCGGATGGCGTCGTCGTCCTCGATCAGCAACAGGGAAGGCACGGGCTCATTCTGGCCCATGGACGGCCCGTCGTACGACCCGCGGGCACCGGGTCCTGCCTGCCACCACCCTCTGTGCCCCTCCTGTGACGCGGCCGGGCCGGACCCCTGTGACAGGTCTGTGACAGTCGGCGGACACGGCGATGAAGTCGCCCCGGCAGTCTTTTGGGCACGGGCCGGACGGGGGAACCGCAGCCGGCCCGGCAGGACCGAATCACCGGAAGTACACCGACGGGGAGCGCGAGATGAACACGCTGCACAGCATCAGCACCAGCGCAGTGGTCACGCGTCTGCACGATGTGCACCGGGGATCCGAGAAGTCCGGTGCCGAGGGGGGTCCCTCCCGCGCGAGCGTGTTCGAGCGCGGGGGAGGGCGGGGGTGCGCTCGCGGCACCGGGCGTCAGCCCGCCGGGTTCATGACGGTGGTTGACGCGCACACGGGGGAAGCACACGGGGGAAGCGCGTACAGGGAGGACTCGGGGGAGCAGCGCCGTTCCCTGACGGAGGCGGAGTTCACCGCCTACGTCCAGGAGCGCCGCGCCTCCCTGTACGCCACCGCGTACCACCTGACCGGGGACCGCTTCGAGGCCGAGGACCTGCTGCAGAGCGCGCTGTTCTCGACGTACAAGGCGTGGGAGCGGATCAGCGACAAGGCGGCGGTCGGGGGCTATCTCCGCCGCACCATGACGAACCTGCACATCAGCGCGTGGCGCCGCCGCAAGCTGAACGAGTACCCGACCGAGGAACTGCCGGAGACGGCCTCCGACACGGACGCGATGCGCGGCACCGAGCTGCGCGCGGTCCTGTGGCAGGCGCTGGCCCGGCTGCCCGAGCTCCAGCGCACCATGCTGGTCCTGCGCTACTACGAGGGCCGTACGGACCCGGAGATCGCGGACATCCTCGGCATCAGCGTCGGCACGGTGAAGTCCAGCATCTGGCGGTCGCTCCGCCGGCTGCGCGAGGACGAGGTCCTCAGCTTCGGCCGTGACGAGGAGAACGCCTTCGGCGAACTGGTCGCCTGAAGGCCAGGGGTCACCGGGGGGTGACCCGAGGGGGGAAACGGGGGAAACGGGGGGCTCGGGGGAGCGAGGAGCGGGACTGGAGGGTCGGGGGGACCGTCCAGTCCCGTTTCTGTGTCCGCTCCCGTTTCACGCCACCGTCTGCCGGCGCACCTGCCGCCCCACCGCTGCCGCGAGCCGCCCCAGTGCCTCGTCGCGGTCGCACGGATGGGCGCCCAGCGACACCTGACGGGCGACGATGGACCGCTCCGCGCGCATCAGCCGCCAGCCCCGGCGCAGCAGGAACGGCACCGACTTGCGGCCCTCCTTCAGATCCCGCAGGAACCGCCGGCGGAAGGTGACGACCGGCCCGCGGGTCAGGCACAGCGCGTCCGCCAGCACGCCCCGCTCCCGGCAGCGCTCGACGATCTCCGCGGCGAAGATGCCCTCCGCGATGAACACCGGGGTACGGCCGATGTGCAGCGTCTTCTCGCCGGTACGGGCGCTCAGCGCGATGTCGTACACCGGCACCGGCGTCGAACCGGTCGCGCACAGCCGCGTGATGGCCTCGACCGCGACGTCCGCGTCCCACGACTCCGGGTGGTCCCAGTCGATGTCCGAACTCCCCTCCACCAGGGGCAGAGTCGGGTCGCCGGCCTCCTTGTAGAAGTCGTCCAGACGCAGGACGGGAAGTCCGGAACGGGCGGCGACGAGGGACTTGCCCGAGCCCGAGGGGCCGCACAGCAGCACGACACGGGCGGGAGACGGGGGATGAAGGCTCACGGAACACCAGTTTGTCGTATGGGGAACGGCCTGCCGACCCCGCGGGTCGGCTTTTGAGCGTGACTCCCGCCTCAACTACCCTACGTGCCGACAGCATTACCCTCAGCACCAGAAGGCGGCACCCGGCGATGGCCCGACACACCTCTTCCCAGCATCCCGTCGCACAGCGTGCCCTGATCGCCCTGGCGACCGCCGGAGCGGCCCTGGGCGCGGGCGCGGCGACGGCCCACGCGGACACCGCCCCGGTCCTGGACGTGCCGTGGCGCCCGACCTCCCTCGGGAAGACCGACCCCCAGGCCGGCCTGGCCGCCGCCACCGGCGCCGTCCGCCATGTCACGGGCCCGGTGGCAGGCCTCAAGCCCAACCCGCTGGCGGGCACGGGCGTCGACCCCCTGAACAACGGGATGGGCACCCAGGTGGCCGACTTCAAGCCGGTGGGCTCCCGGATGCTGACGGCCCCGGTGGCGGAGGCGCAGTCGCTGGGTGCGGTGCCGCTGGTGGGGCAGACGCTGGGCGCACTGGGGCACTGAGGCGCCCCGGAAGGGTGCGAAAAGGGGGCGCGGGGAACTGCGCCTCGGCCACGGGCGACCCGTGGCCGGCGAAGCGCCGCAGTTCCCCGCCCGGACCCCGTCAGTACGAAGAACCGCCGGCTCCCAGCGACCCCGTCGGGTGCCACACCGTCTTCGTCTCCAGGAACGCCGTCATCCGTTCGATGCCCGGCGTCTCGAAGTAATCCACAGCCTGTGGACGCAGAACGCGCTTGAGGTTGTCGGCCGCGGCGATCTCCAGCTCCTTGGCCAGTTCCTCGTCCGCACCCGCGAGATCGATCGCGTTGACGTCCTGGTGCGCGGCCAGCGGGGCCGCGATCTCCGCGGTACGGCCGGACAGGACGTTGACCACGCCGCCCGGCACGTCGGAGGTGGCCAGCACCTCGGCCAGGGACAGGGCCGGCAGCGGCGCCTTCTCGCTGGCCACCACGACGGCGGTGTTGCCCGTGGCGATCACCGGAGCGACGACGGAAACCAGCCCGAGGAGCGACGACTCCTGCGGGGCCAGTACGGCGACCACACCCGTCGGCTCGGGGGAGGACAGGTTGAAGAAGGGGCCCGCGACCGGGTTGGCGCCGCCGGTCACCTGGGCGATCTTGTCGGTCCAGCCCGCGTACCAGACCCAGCGGTCGACGGTCGCGTCCACGACCCCGGCGGCCTTCGACTTCGACAGCCCTTCGGCGTCGGCCACTTCGCGGACGAACTGGTCCCTGCGGCCCTCCAGCATCTCCGCGACGCGGTACAGGACCTGGCCGCGGTTGTACGCCGTCGCCCCGGACCAGCCGCCGAACGCCTTGCGCGCCGCCACGACCGCGTCACGCGCGTCCTTGCGGCTCGACTGCGGTGCGTTGGCCAGCCAGTTGCCCTTGGGGTCCGTCACCTCGTACACCCGGCCGCTCTCGGAACGCGGGAACTTCCCGCCGACGTACAGCTTGTAGGTCTTGAAGACGCTCAGGCGCCGCGCGGCGGAGCCGCTGATTGATGCGTGATCAGACATCGAGGTACGCCTCCAGGCCGTGGCGGCCGCCCTCGCGGCCGAAGCCCGACTCCTTGTAACCGCCGAACGGCGAGGTCGGGTCGAACTTGTTGAACGTGTTGGACCAGACGACACCGGCGCGCAGCTTGTTCGCGACGGCCAGGATCCGGGAGCCCTTCTCGGTCCAGATGCCCGCCGACAGGCCGTACTGCGTGTTGTTCGCCTTGGCGACCGCCTCGTCCGGGGTGCGGAAGGTGAGGACCGACAGCACCGGGCCGAAGATCTCGTCACGGGCGATGGTGTGCGCCTGGGTGACGTTCGTGAAGAGCGTCGGGGCGAACCAGTAGCCGGAGGCGGGCAGTTCACAGGCCGGGGACCAGCGCTCGGCGCCCTCCGCCTCGCCCTGCTCGGCGAGTGCGGTGATCCGGGCCAGCTGCTCGGCGGAGTTGATCGCGCCGATGTCGGTGTTCTTGTCCAGCGGGTCGCCGAGGCGCAGGGTCGACAGCCGGCGCTTCAGCGCGTCCAGCAGCTCGTCCTGGATCGACTCCTGCACCAGCAGGCGGCTGCCCGCGCAGCAGACCTGGCCCTGGTTGAAGAAGATGCCGGTGACGATGCCCTCGACGGCCTGGTCGATCGGGGCGTCGTCGAAGACGATGTTGGCGCCCTTGCCGCCCAGTTCCAGGGTGAGCTTCTTGCGGGTGCCCGCGACGGTCCGCGCGATCTCCTTGCCCACGGCGGTGGAGCCGGTGAAGGCCACCTTGTTCACGTCCGGGTGCGCGACGAGCGCGGCGCCCGTGTCGCCGTAGCCGGGAAGGATGTTGACGACGCCCCTGGGCAGTCCGGCCTGGCGGCAGATGTCCGCGAAGAACAGGGCGGACAGCGGGGTGGTCTCCGCGGGCTTCAGCACGACCGTGTTGCCGGTGGCGAGCGCCGGGGCGATCTTCCAGGCCAGCATCAGCAGCGGGAAGTTCCACGGGATGACCTGGCCCGCGACGCCCAGCGGCCGCGGATCCGCGCCGAAGCCCGCGTGGTCGAGCTTGTCGGCCCAGCCGGCGTAGTAGAAGAAGTGCGCGGCGACCAGCGGGAGGTCGGCGTCGCGCGTCTCCCTGATCGGCTTGCCGTTGTCCAGCGTCTCCAGGACGGCCAGCTCGCGGCTGCGCTCCTGGATGATCCGGGCGATGCGGAACAGGTACTTGGCGCGCTCGGAGCCGGGCAGCGCCGACCACTTCTCGAAGGCCTTGCGGGCGGCCCGGACGGCGCGGTCGACGTCCTCGGCGCCGGCCTGGGCGACCTCGGAGAGGACCTCTTCCGTCGACGGGCTGACGGTCTTGAACACCTTGCCGTCGGCCGCCTCGGTGAACTCGCCGTCGATGAACAGGCCGTAGGAAGGGGCGATGTCGACGACCGAGCGGGACTCGGGCGCCGGTGCGTACTCGAACACGGAAGCCATGATGATCAGTCCACCGTCACGTAGTCGGGGCCGGAGTAGCGGCCGGTGGCCAGCTTCTGGCGCTGCATCAGCAGGTCGTTCAGCAGCGAGGAGGCGCCGAAGCGGAACCAGTGGCTGTCCAGCCAGTCCTCGCCCACGGTCTCGTTCACCAGGACCAGGAACTTGATCGCGTCCTTGCTGGTCCGGATGCCGCCGGCGGGCTTCACGCCCACCTGCACCCCGGTCTGGGCGCGGAAGTCGCGCACCGCCTCCAGCATCAGCAGCGTGTTGGCGGGGGTGGCGTTGACCGCGACCTTGCCGGTGGAGGTCTTGATGAAGTCGGCGCCCGCCAGCATGCCGAGCCAGGAGGCGCGGCGGATGTTGTCGTACGTCGACAGCTCGCCGGTCTCGAAGATGACCTTCAGCCGGGTGGACTGACCGCAGGCCTCCTTCACGGCGACGATCTCGTCGTACACCTTCAGGTACCTGCCGGCGAGGAACGCGCCGCGGTCGATGACCATGTCGACCTCGTCGGCGCCGGCGGCGACGGCGTCGCGCACGTCGGCCAGCTTCACTTCGAGGGCGGCGCGGCCGGCCGGGAAGGCGGTGGCGACCGAGGCGACCTTCACGCCGGAGCCGGCGACGGCCTCCTTGGCGACGGCCACCATGTCGGGATAGACGCAGACGGCCGCCGTGGCCGGCGTCGTGCGGTCCGTGGGGTCGGGGCGGACCGCCTTGGCGCCGAGCGCCCGGACCTTGCCCGGGGTGTCCGCGCCTTCCAGCGTCGTCAGGTCGACCATCGAGATGGCGAGGTCGATGGCGTACGCCTTCGCGGTGGTCTTGATGGAACGGGTGCCGAGAGACGCGGCGCGCGCCTCCAGGCCGACCGCGTCGACGCCGGGCAGCCCGTGCAGGAAGCGGCGCAGCGTGCTGTCGGACGCGGTGACGTCCGAGAGGGCGTGAGCTGTGGGTGCGGTAGTGGGCATGGTCACCAGACGAGCATATCTACGCGCGTAGCGGATGTATAGCCCCCGACGGCGGATCCGGGCGCATCTCACGTCCGGGTCACCGGAAGCGGAACGGGCCACTCGCCTCCGCCGGAGTGCGGAGATCACGGATGAGCGCCGGTTGCGGGGCAGGTGGCGGCGCGGCCGCCGGTGTCGTGCAGACTTGGCCCATGACCACCCCCGACCACCAGTCACCCGCGTCACAGCCGCCGGCGTCCGGAACCAAGGACCGGGTCTACCGCTCGCCCCTGGCGCTGATCGGCGGCGTACTGCTGCTGCTCGTCATCGGCTGGCTCGGCTTCGACGCGCTGTTCCAGGGACACGGCCGTACGCCGTGGCTGGCGCTGGCCGCGCTGATCCTGATCGTGCCGCTGGTGATCGCCTTCACGCTCCGCCCGGCGGTCTTCGCGGGCGAGGACCGGCTCCGGGTGCGCAACCCGTTCCGGGTGATCAGCCTGCCCTGGGGCGAGGTCGCCTCGCTGCGCTCCGGATTCTCCAACGAGGTCCTGGCGAAGTCCGGCGCCAAGTACCAGCTGTGGTCCATCCCGGTGTCGCTGCGGGCCCGCAAGAAGGCGGAGATGCGCAAGGCCCGGGCGGCGGCGGAGGCGGCGCGGGGCGCGGACCCGGCGCGGCGCGGCTTCGGCGGCATGCGGGGCGCGGGCGGAATCGGCGGCATGGGTTCCTTCAGCGGCGCGGCCACGGCACCGTCCGGTCCTACCCGCGCCGAGGGCGACCAGGTCATGGACGAACTCCGCGAACTCCTGGAGCGCCGGGGCGACGCGGAACCGGCCCAGGGCGAGGTCACCGTGCGCTGGGCCTACGAGGTGATCGGCCCCGCGGCGGCGGGCGCGGTACTGCTGGCCATCCTCCTCGCCCTGGGATAAGGGCCGGCCGGGCCGGGGCTTCCTCCGCAGCGGCCCGGGCCGCCCGGTTCGCGGAAGCGCGACACCGCCCCGAAGCGGGCGGCCCCGGCGGTTGCTCCCCGGCGTACGGGAAAGGCTGCTCCGCGGTGTACGGGACTCCCCGGCGTACGGGAAAAGGGGCGCTCCCGAAGGAGCGCCCCCAGCCCTGCCCGCGTCCCCGCGTCTCAGATGCCGGCCGCCGCCGACAGGTCACGCTTGAGCGCGTCGAGGAGTTCCGTGGCGTGGGCGCGGGCGGCCGGGAGGGCGGCGTGGTCCGGGACCGGGACCACGACCTCCAGGTAGCACTTCAGCTTCGGCTCGGTGCCGCTCGGGCGGACGATCACCCGGGCGCCCTCGAGGGCGTACCGCAGCCCGTCCGTCGGCGGGAGCCGGTCCGTGCCCTGCGAGAGGTCCTCCGCGCGGACGACGGCCAGACCCGCCAGCCGGGCCGGCGGCTGCTCGCGCAGGCGGCGCATCGCACCGGCGATGAGCGAGAGGTCCTGGACGCGGACCGAGAGCTGGTCGGTGGCGTGCAGCCCGTGCTCCACGGCGAGGTCGTCCAGCAGGTCGAGAAGGGTACGGCCCTCCTCCTTCAGCTGCGACGCCAGCTCGGTGACGAGCAGGGCGGCGGTGATGCCGTCCTTGTCGCGCACGCCCTCGGGGTCCACGCAGTAGCCCAGGGCCTCCTCGTAGCCGTAGCGCAGGCCGTCCACGCGGGCGATCCACTTGAAGCCGGTCAGGGTCTCCTCGTACGGCAGGCCCGCCTTCTCGGCGACACGGCCCAGCAGCGAGGAGGAGACGATCGACTCGGCGAACACCCCGGTCGCACCGCGCCGCACCAGGTGGGCGCCGAGCAGTGCGCCGACCTCGTCACCGCGCAGCATCCGCCAGTCCTCGCCGTCCCTGACGGCCACGGCGCACCGGTCGGCGTCGGGGTCGTTGGCGATGACCAGGTCGGGGCCGGTCCGACGGGCCTGGGCGAACGCCAGGTCCATCGCGCCCGGCTCCTCCGGGTTCGGGAAGGCGACCGTCGGGAAGTCCGGGTCCGGCTCGGCCTGTTCGGCGACCAGGACCGGCTCGGGGAAGCCGGCGCGGGCGAAGGCGGCGAGCAGGACGTCCTTGCCGACGCCGTGCAGCGCCGTGTAGACCGTGCGCGCGGTGCGGGGGGACCCGGGGGCCAGGACCGCGTCCGTACGGGCCAGGTACGCGTCCAGCACCGCATCGTCCAGGGTCTCCCAGCCGGCCTCGGGCCGGGGCACGTCGTGCAGGCTCGCGATCGCGTCGATCTCGGCGGCGATCTCCGCGTCGGCGGGCGGCACGATCTGGGAGCCGTCGCCGAGGTAGACCTTGTAGCCGTTGTCCCGGGGCGGGTTGTGGCTGGCGGTGACCTCGACGCCCGCGACCGCGCCGAGGTGCCTGATCGCGAAGGCCAGGACCGGGGTGGGCAGCGGGCGGGGGAGTACGGCGGCGCGCAGGCCGGCGCCGGTCATCACGGCGGCGGTGTCGCGGGCGA
Organism: Streptomyces sp. NBC_00557; assembly: GCF_036345995.1. Lineage (NCBI taxonomy): Bacteria > Bacillati > Actinomycetota > Actinomycetes > Kitasatosporales > Streptomycetaceae > Streptomyces > Streptomyces sp. NBC_00557. The sequence continues at coordinate 3,128,551 of NZ_CP107796.1, read as the reverse complement.
AGTCGGCGGACTTGTGGCGGGCGTCGTAACCGATGACGACGAGTCCGCCGGTCCGGCCGTTCTTCTTCAGGTAGGCGGCGAGGCCTGCGGCCGCCCTGATGACGACGCTGCGGTTCATGCGCATCGGGCCGGCGCCCAGCTCGCCGCGGAGGCCTGCGGTGCCGAACTGGAGGGTGCCGCCGAAGCGGTCCGACAGTTCCGCGACGTCACCGGCCTCGATCAGCTTGGCCAGTTCGTCCCGGGTCTCCGGGTCCGGGTCCTCGGCGAGCCATGCGCCGGCCTTGGCCATGAGATCGTCGTGCACCTTGGGATCAACCTCTCCTAGTCGTCGCCGGGGGCTCCGCCCCCATACCCCCGTCTGCGCGTCACCGGCGGCCCGCTCGCGCGGTCCGGTGGCAGCCGCTTCCTACAGCTTCCCCAGCACCTGGCCCAGCAGCTCGCCCATCCGCGCCGCCGAGTCGCGGCCCGCCTGGAGGACCTCCTCGTGGTTCAGGGGCTCGCCGGTCATGCCCGCGGCCAGGTTGGTGACCAGGGAGATGCCGAGGACCTCGGCGCCCGCCTCGCGCGCGGCGATGGCCTCGAGGACCGTCGACATGCCGACCAGGTCCGCGCCGATGACACGGGCCATGCGGATCTCGGCCGGGGTCTCGTAGTGCGGGCCGGGGAACTGCGCGTAGACGCCCTCCTCCAGGGTGGGGTCGATCTCCTTGCACAGGGCGCGCAGGCGCGGGGAGTACAGATCGGTCAGGTCGACGAAGTTCGCACCGACGATCGGGGAGGTGGCCGTCAGGTTGATGTGGTCGCTGATCAGCACCGGCTGGCCGGGGCGCATGCCCTCGCGCAGGCCGCCGCAGCCGTTGGTGAGGACCACGGTCTTGCAGCCGGCGGCCACGGCGGTGCGCACGCCGTGGGCGACGGCGGCCACGCCGCGGCCCTCGTAGTAGTGCGTGCGGCCCAGGAAGACCAGTGCGCGCTTGTCACCGAAGGAGTACGAGCGGACCTTGCCGCCGTGCCCCTCCACGGCCGGCGGCGGGAAGCCGGGCAGCTCGGTGACCTGGAACTCGGCGTCGGGGGCGCCCAGGGCGTCGACGGCCGGCGCCCAGCCGGAGCCCATCACGAGGGCGACGTCGTGGGTCTCGGCGCCGGTGAGGGCGCGCAGGCGCGCGGCGGCGGCGTCGGCGGCGGCGTAGGGGTCGCCCTGGATGTCGTCCGGAAGAAGAGATGCGTTCACGTGCACGAGGGTAGCCGCTCTTCGCCTACGCGCGTAGATGACAGACGTCACGGGATTGCATCCGTTTCCTTGTTGGTTCCGACGAACCGCCCCGCGCGCTCAGCAGGGCCGCTTGCGCAGCTCCATCACGTAGTCGTGCGGCGCCCCGGCCGATTCCGCCGCGTCGGCGATCTCGCCGAGGTAGCGGGCCGACGGCAGGCCGCCCTCGTAGGCGTTGAGGACGTAGGTCCAGGCCGTCTCCTCGCCGTCGAGGGTGTGCACGCGCACGCGCACCCGCCGGTAGAGGTCGAGGCCCACGCCCTCCCACCGGTCGAGGGACTCCTCGTCCAGGGGTGCGATGTCGTACAGGCCGACGAAGACCTGCGCGAGCGGGTCCTCGACGATCGTCGCCAGCGCGCCCTCCCAGCCCAGCTGCTCGCCGCCGAACGTCAGCCGCCAGCCGTTCAGCCAGCCCGTGGCGCGCAGCGGCGAGTGCGGGGCGCGCTGGGACATCAGGCGCGCGTCGAGATTGCCGGCGTACGCGGCATAGAGCGACATGGAGAGAGGGTACGGCAGGGAAAGTCCCCGTCACTCGCGCCCCGTACGACACTCGTGTGCGCCCCCGGGCAGTAGCACCTTGAAGGGTGCGGGACAATGGAGTACGTGACTCGGATCGTGATCATCGGTGGCGGACCCGGCGGATACGAAGCGGCCCTGGTGGCCGCCCAGCTCGGTGCGGAGGTGACCGTCGTCGACTGCGACGGTCTGGGCGGAGCGTCGGTGCTGACCGACTGCGTGCCGTCGAAGACCCTTATCGCTACGGCCGAGGTCATGACGACCTTCGACTCCTCGTACGAGGAGCTGGGGATCATCGTCGCCGACGACACCCCGCCGCTGGAGCAGGCGGCCCGGGTGGTCGGTGTGGACCTCGGGAAGGTCAACCGGCGGGTGAAGCGGCTCGCGCTCGCCCAGTCGCACGACATCACCGCCTCCGTCACCCGCGCCGGCGCCCGGGTCATGCGCGGGCGCGGCCGGCTGGAGGGCATGCAGGCCCTCGACGGGTCCCGGAAGGTCGTCGTCACCGCCGCCGACGGCACCGAGGAGACCCTCACCGCCGACGCCGTCCTCATCGCCACCGGTGGTCACCCGCGCGAGCTGCCCGACGCCAAGCCCGACGGCGAGCGCATCCTGAACTGGACGCAGGTCTACGACCTCACCGAGCTGCCGGAAGAGCTGATCGTGGTCGGGTCCGGCGTCACCGGCGCCGAGTTCGCCGGCGCCTATCAGGCCCTCGGCTCCAAGGTCACGCTCGTGTCGTCCCGGGACCGCGTGCTGCCCGGTGAGGACCCGGACGCCGCCGCCGTGCTGGAGGACGTCTTCCGGCGCCGCGGCATGAACGTCATGGCCCGCTCCCGCGCCGCCTCCGCCAAGCGGGTCGGCGACCGGGTGGAGGTGACGCTGGCCGACGGCCGGGTCATCGGCGGCACGCACTGCCTGATGGCCGTCGGCGCCATCCCGAACAGCGCGGGGCTCGGCCTGGAGGAGGCCGGGGTCAAGGTGCGCGACTCCGGGCACATCTGGACCGACAAGGTGTCCCGTACGACCGCTCCCGGCGTGTACGCGGCCGGTGACGTGACCGGAGTCTTCGCGCTCGCGTCCGTCGCCGCCATGCAGGGACGCATCGCCATGTACCACTTCCTCGGCGACGCGGTGGCCCCGCTGAACCTCAAGACGGTCTCCTCCAACGTCTTCACCGACCCCGAGATCGCGACGGTCGGCTACACGCAGGCCGACGTGGACGCGGGCAAGATCGACGCGAGGGTCGTCAAGCTGCCTCTGCTGCGCAACCCGCGCGCGAAGATGCAGGGCATCCGGGACGGCTTCGTGAAGATCTTCTGCCGGCCGGGCACGGGCATCGTCGTCGGCGGCGTGGTCGTCGCGCCGCGCGCCTCGGAACTGATCCACCCCATCTCGATCGCCGTCGACAACAATCTGACGGTCGAACAGATCGCGAACGCGTTCACGGTGTACCCCTCCCTTTCGGGGTCGATCGCGGAGGTGGCCCGGCAGCTGCACACCCGCAAGACCGGCGCGGAGGCCTGACGGCCGGATCCGGCATCCCGCCGGTCACGGGGAGTCGCCGCGTGTGCGTTCGGCATAGTCGGGGAGGATAGGTCCTATACCACTTCCCGACCTGCCATGCGAACAACTTCTGTTATTCGGCGCAAACTGCTGAAACCAGACGGTCGCTGGGGTTACTGTCAGTTTCGTGTTCGCTGCTGAACGTCGCCAACTGATCCTCGAAATGGTGCGAGCGAACGGTGCCGTGTCGCTCCGTGAACTCGCCCGCGTCGTCCAGACCTCCGAAGTGACCGTACGGCGGGACGTGCGGGCACTGGAGGCAGAAGGACTCCTCGACCGCCGGCACGGCGGTGCGGTACTGCCCGGTGGGTTCACGCGGGAGTCGGGCTTTCCGCAGAAGTCGCATCTCGCGACCGCCGAGAAGACGGCCATCGCCGACCTCGCGGCGGGCCTCGTCGAAGAGGGCGAGGCCATCGTGGTCGGCGCGGGTACCACCACGCAGGAGCTGGCCCGCCGGCTCGCGCGGGTGCCCGGCCTCACGGTCGTCACCAACTCCCTCCTCGTCGCCCAGGCGTTGGCCCATGCCAACCGGGTGGAGGTCGTGATGACCGGCGGCACCCTGCGCGGCTCCAACTACGCCCTGGTCGGCTCCGGCGCCGAGCAGTCCCTGCAGGGGCTGCGGGTGTCGAAGGCCTTCCTGTCCGGGAGCGGGCTGACCGCCGAGCGCGGGCTCTCCACGTCCAACATGCTCTCGGCGTCCGTCGACCGGGCCCTCGTCCAGGCCGCCGCGGAGGTCGTGGTCCTCGCCGACCACACCAAGCTCGGCACCGACACGATGTTCCAGACCGTGCCGACCGACCTCATCACCCGCCTGGTCACCGACGAGCCGCCCGGCCACGACGACCGCGCCGCCACCGAACTGCAGGCGCTCGCCGACCAAGGGGTGCAGATCGCCGTGGCCGGGACGGGGAACTCTGCGGGGGGTGAGCAGGCCCCGGCGCGACGAGCTCCGCTGCCGGGGCCGAGGAGGGGGGTCACGCTTCGCTCGGGCGCGGGGTTCGGGGAGCCCACCGGGGCCGAGCGGGGCCGGGTTGCCGATCTGCGGCGGCGCTAGGTCCTGTCGTCAGACTCCCGCCGTCCGCCCGGAGGGCGGGCCTCGCGCCCGCTGCGGAGCAGCTGGTGCATGCCGTAGGTGCGTGCTCTGGGGGTCCCCCCGGCCGAAGGCTGGGGGAGGGAGTGTGACGACAGGGCCTACTAGGTGCCGAGTGCCTGATCCAGCACGCCCGCTGCGCTGAAAGCCGGACGCCCGGCAGACCGACCGAGGCCGGTCCACCGGGCGTCACGGTGAAGCGTGGCGTCAGTCCTTGATCTCGCAGATCGCGGCGCCGGAGGTGACGGAGGCGCCGATCTCGGCGTTCAGGCCCTTGATGGTGCCGGCCTTGTGCGCGTTCAGCGGCTGTTCCATCTTCATGGCTTCCAGGACGACGATCAGGTCGCCTTCCTTGACCTCCTGGCCCTCCTCGACCGCGACCTTGACGATCGTGCCCTGCATGGGGGAGGCGAGGGTGTCGCCGGAGGCGACCGGGCCGGACTTCTTGGCCGCGCGGCGCTTGGGCTTGGCGCCGGCGGCGAGGCCGGTGCGGGCCAGGGACATGCCCAGGGAGGCCGGCAGGGAGACCTCCAGGCGCTTGCCGCCGACCTCGACGACGACGGTCTCGCGGCTGGTGTCCTCCTCCGCCTCGGCGTCGGCCGGGGCGGTGAAGGGCTTGATCTCGTTGACGAACTCGGTCTCGATCCAGCGGGTGTGGACCGTGAACGGAGCCTGCGAGCCGGTCAGTTCGGGGGCGAACGCCGGGTCCTTGACCACCGCGCGGTGGAAGGGGATCGCGGTGGCCATGCCCTCGACCTGGAACTCGTCCAGGGCGCGCGCGGCCCGCTGAAGGGCCTCCTCGCGGGTGCGGCCGGTCACGATCAGCTTGGCCAGGAGGGAGTCCCAGGCCGGGCCGATCACACTGCCGGCCTCCACACCCGCGTCCAGGCGGACGCCGGGGCCCGAGGGCGCGTCGAACCGCGTCACCGTGCCGGGCGCCGGGAGGAAGTTGCGGCCCGGGTCCTCGCCGTTGATGCGGAACTCGAAGGAGTGGCCGCGCAGCGGCGGGTCGTCGTAGCCGAGCTCCTCGCCGTCGGCGATGCGGAACATCTCGCGGACCAGGTCGATGCCGGAGACCTCCTCGGTCACCGGGTGCTCCACCTGCAGGCGGGTGTTGACCTCCAGGAAGGAGATCGTGCCGTCCTGGCCGACCAGGAACTCGCAGGTGCCCGCGCCCTCGTAGCGGGCCTCCTTCAAGATGGCCTTGGAGGCGCGGTACAGCTCGGCGACCTGCTCCTGGGACAGGAACGGCGCCGGGGCCTCCTCGACCAGCTTCTGGTGGCGGCGCTGCAGCGAGCAGTCACGGGTGGAGACGACGACCACGTTGCCGTGCTTGTCGGCCAGGCACTGGGTCTCCACGTGTCGCGGACGGTCCAGGTAGCGCTCGACGAAGCACTCGCCCCGGCCGAAGGCGGCGACCGCCTCGCGGACCGCGGACTCGTACAGCTCCGGGACCTCCTCCAGGGTGCGGGCGACCTTCAGGCCGCGGCCGCCGCCGCCGAAGGCGGCCTTGATGGCGATCGGCAGGCCGTGCTCCCGGGCGAAGGCCACGACCTCCTCGGCGCCGGAGACGGGGTCCGGGGTGCCGGCCACCAGCGGGGCGCCGGCGCGCTGCGCGATGTGCCGGGCGGCGACCTTGTCACCGAGGTCGCGGATGGCCTGCGGCGGCGGGCCGATCCAGATCAGGCCGGCGTCGAGCACCGCCTGGGCGAAGTCGGCGTTCTCCGACAGGAAGCCGTACCCCGGGTGGACGGCGTCCGCGCCGGACTCGCGCGCCGCGTTCAGGATCTTGTCGATGACCAGGTAACTGGTGGCCGGGGTGTCACCGCCCAGGGCGAACGCCTCATCCGCGGCGCGGACATGCAGAGCGTCCCGGTCCGGGTCGGCGTAGACGGCCACGCTCGCGATCCCGGCGTCCCGGCAGGCCCGGGCCACGCGGACAGCGATTTCGCCACGGTTGGCGATGAGCACCTTGCGCACGATTGAGGCTCCCTCCTTGAAACAAGCCGAGTTTAGGGACTGCCGACACGGCACTTCGACCCGTCCCCAATGGTGAGCTTGCCCACACGGAGCGTGATGCGAGGCTCGCTCGACCCGCGAAAACCCTTGTCGCACCGGTCGTACGCAGGGGTCCTCCGGGAAACCCTAGCCCCGTCATGTGGTCAAGGTCTCTGTGAGAGCGTGCTGCGGCCCACTCTGTTTCTTTGTCGAGTCCCTACGAATGGCCCAATGATTCTTTGCTGGCGCGCGAACCCTTGTCCCCGGGTTTACCCGTTAGTAGCGTTCGCGATGGCCTGAACATACCTGGGGTAACACGTATCTGGCTCGAGAGTGGGTGGGGACCGGTGGTGCGCAGACCGGTGGCATGGGTCGTGGCGATCGTCCTTCTGGGGGAGGCGGTCTTCATCGCGGCGCTGAACTGGTTCCTCGGCATGGTCGTCGACCGCCAGGAGATGTCCCTGGCCGGCCTGGACTCGCACGTGATGGCGACGTCCTCGAAGGCCGGCGGGATCGTCTTCGGCCTCTACTTCGCGCTGTGCGCGCTGGTGGCCGCCCTGGTGGCGATACGCGACCGCGCCCCCGCGGGCTTCGGCCGCGTGCTGCTGATCAGCGTGGCGGTCGTGCACGGCCTGCTGGGCGCCTTCGCCTGGGGCCTGGTCGGCTGGACGGCGTTCCTGTTCATGGTGGTGGTGCTCGGCCTCGTCGTCCTGCTGCTGATGACGTACGACCGCGACGCCGGGCCGCAGCAGACCGCGCCGGGCGGAGCGGCGGACCCGGGCGGCGACCCGGAGGCCGAGACCGAGCCGGCCCCGGCCCCGGCGGCCGTACCCGCGCCCCGTGCGGACGAGCCGCAGGACGGGGACGGCGGGGACGACGAGCCGCAGGACTCCGTGCCCGCCCAGGTCACTCGGCCGCTGACCACAACTCCGTGATGCCGACGCCCAGTTCCGCCAGCAGCCTGCGCACCAGGGGCAGGCTGATGCCGATCACGTTGCCGTGGTCGCCCTCGATGCCCTCGATGAACGGCCCGGAACGGCCGTCCAGGGTGAAGGCGCCGGCGACGTAGAGGGGCTCGCCGGAGGCCACGTACGCGGCGATCTCCTCGTCGCTGGGCTCGCCGAAGCGGACCACGGTGGAGGCGGTCGCGGACACGTACCGCTTGGCCCGCGTGTCCCAGATGCAGTGACCCGTCTGGAGGGTCCCGGCACGCCCGCGCATCCCCTTCCAGCGGGCGGTCGCCTCCTCGGCGTCGGCGGGCTTGCCGAGGGCCTGTCCGTCCAGCTCCAGCACCGAGTCGCAGCCGATCACCAGGGCGCCCTGCACCTCGGGCTTGGCCGCCACGACCGAGGCCTTCGCCTCGGCCAGGGCGAGCGCCAGCTCCGCCGGAGTGGGGGCGGTGACGGCATCCTCGTCGACCCCGCTGACGATCACCTCGGGGTCGAGGCCGGCCTGCCTGAGGAGGCCCAGCCGGGCGGGGGACTGCGATGCGAGCACGAGTCGCCTGCGGCGCGTAGCGGTCATGCGGCCAGGTTAGCGGCGTAGCGCCGGTCGGCTCACCTCGCCTGCCGTGCCGTCAGCGCAGGCCGATCACGAGCATCGCCAGGACCATCGCCAGGGCCATCAGGAAGCCGAGCCGCCGGAGCATGTGCTCCGTCTCGCGCAGTTCTTCCGGCGGCTCGTTCTCCGGGTCCGACCACAGCATTCGTCCAGCGTGCGGCGTGGCGCCGGGCGGGCGCCTGAGTACGGGTACTCAAATGGCGCCCGGCCGGCTCGCCGCACGCCTGGCTCGGCCGGGCGGCGCGCCTCAGCTCGGCCAGTACGTGCGGGTCCAGGACGCCGGCCCCGGCTGGGGCAGGCGGGCCGCCGCGATCCGCGACGGGTCCGACCAGGCGTCCCGCGGGCCGGTCGCGCCGGGCGGCTGGGCCGCTGCCGCCGCGGCGCGGGCGCGGACCACCGCCAGGGCGGCGGCCAGCTCCTCCGGGGTCGGGTTGCCCCGTACGACTTTGATCGTCACAGCGGCTCCTTACAGGGGGATGTTGCCGTGCTTCTTCGGAGGCAGGGATTCCCGCTTGGTGCGCAGCTGACGCAGGCCGCGCACGATGTGGGAGCGGGTGTCGGACGGCATGATCACCGCGTCGACGTAGCCACGCTCGGCCGCGACGTAGGGGTTGAGGAGGGTGTCCTCGTACTCCTGGATCAGCCGGGCCCGGGTGCCCTCGACGTCCTCCGCCTCGGCGATGGTGCGGCGGTGCAGGATGTTGACCGCGCCCTGGGCGCCCATCACCGCGATCTGGGCGGTGGGCCAGGCCAGGTTGAGGTCGGCGCCCAGGTGCTTGGAGCCCATGACGTCGTACGCGCCGCCGAAGGCCTTGCGGGTGATGACCGTGATGAGCGGGACGGTGGCCTCCGCGTAGGCGTAGATCAGCTTGGCGCCGCGGCGGATGATGCCGGTGTGCTCCTGGTCGACGCCCGGCAGGAAGCCGGGGACGTCGACGAAGGTCAGCACCGGGACGTTGAAGGCGTCGCACGTGCGTACGAACCGGGCCGCCTTCTCGGAGGCGTCGATGTCCAGGCAGCCGGCGAACTGCATCGGCTGGTTGGCGACCACGCCGACCGGGTGGCCCTCGACCCGGCCGAACCCGGTGAGGATGTTCGGCGCGAACAGGGCCTGCGTCTCGAAGAACTCGCCGTCGTCCAGGACGTGTTCGATCACCGTGTGCATGTCGTACGGCTGGTTCGCGCTGTCCGGGACGACGGTGTCCAGCTCGCGGTCCTCGTCGGTGACGGCGAGGTCCGCCTCCTCCGGGAAGACCGGGGGCTCGGAGAGGTTGTTGGACGGCAGGTACGACAGCAGCTGCTTGACGTACTCGATGGCGTCCTTCTCGTCGCCGGCCATGTGGTGGGCCACGCCGGAGGCGGTGTTGTGGGTACGGGCGCCGCCCAGCTCCTCGAAGCCGACGTCCTCGCCGGTGACGGTCTTGATGACGTCGGGCCCGGTGATGAACATGTGGCTGGTCTGGTCGACCATGACGGTGAAGTCGGTGATGGCGGGGGAGTAGACCGCGCCGCCCGCGCACGGGCCGACGACCAGGCTGATCTGCGGGATCACGCCGGAGGCGTGCGTGTTGCGGCGGAAGATCTCGCCGTAGGCGCCGAGGGACGCCACGCCCTCCTGGATGCGGGCGCCGCCGGAGTCGTTGATGCCGATGACCGGGCAGCCGGTCTTCAGCGCGAAGTCCATCACCTTGACGATCTTCTGGCCGTAGACCTCGCCGAGGGCGCCGCCGAAGACGGTGAAGTCCTGCGAGAACACGGCGACCGGGCGGCCGTCCACCGTGCCGTACCCGGTGACCACGCCGTCGCCGTACGGGCGGTTCTTCTCCAGGCCGAAGTTGGTGGAGCGGTGCCGGGCGAACTCGTCCAGCTCGACGAAGGAACCCTCGTCGAGGAGGAGTTCGATCCGCTCACGGGCCGTCAGCTTGCCCTTGGCGTGCTGTTTTTCGACGGCGCGTTCCGAGCCGGCGTGCGTCGCTTCCTGGATACGGCGCTGGAGGTCCGCGAGCTTGCCCGCGGTGGTGTGGATGTCGATCTCTTCCGGCTCGGACATCGGGATCGCGGCTCCCTGCCTGCTCAAAAGGGGGGACGGTTACTCATCCGTAGAGTAGTGCTGGGGCGGTGGGTCGGCAGTGCGGCGTTTCCCACACCTAGGGTGACTTGCATGACGCCGCAGAATGCATCCGATGACAGCCGTTGGTCCGACCTGGAGCGTCCGCCTCTGAACGCCGCCGCGCTGCGGCGTGCGCTGGTCCGGGAGGGCGGCCTGTACACCGAGGTGGACGTGGTGCAGCGCACCGGCTCCACCAACTCCGACCTCGTCGCCCGGGCCGCCGCCGGGAAGGCCGGTGAGGGGGCCGTGCTGGTGGCCGAGGAGCAGACGGCGGGGAAGGGGCGGCTGGACCGGCGGTGGACGGCGCCGCCGCGTTCGGGTCTGTTCTTCTCCGTGCTCCTGCGGCCGGCCGAGGTACCGGTGGCGCGGTGGGGGTGGCTGCCGCTGCTCACCGGGGTCGCCGTGGCGACCGGGCTGTCGCGGGCCGCGGGTGTGGACACGGCCCTGAAGTGGCCCAACGACCTGCTGGTGACCGTGGGCGGGCAGGAGCGCAAGGCCGGGGGCATCCTCGCCGAGCGGGCCGGGGAGGGCGGTGTGGTCATGGGCGTCGGCATCAACGTCACGCTGCGGGCCGACGAGCTGCCGGTGCCGCAGGCCGGGTCGCTGGCGCTGGCCGGGGCGGTGGGGACGGACCGGGATCCGCTGCTGCGGGCGGTGCTGCGGTCGCTGGAGGACTGGTACGGGCGGTGGCGGTCGGCCGGGGGGGATCCGTCGGTCAGCGGGCTCCAGGAGACGTACGCGGCGGGGTGCGCGACGTTGGGGCGGACCGTGCGGGCCGAGCTGCCGGGGGAGCGGTCGGTCGTGGGGGAGGCGGTGGCGGTCGACGGGGACGGGCGGCTGGTCATCGCGACGGAGGCCGGGGTGCGGGAGCCGGTGGGGGCGGGAGACATCGTGCATCTGCGGCCTGCGTAGGGGTATGGCCGGGGCCGCGGCGGTCGGGCGCGGCCGTGTGGGCAGGGATGCCCGCGGCGCCTGTGCGGCTTCGGTGGGGGGTGCGGGTGGCGCCTCCTGTCGTTTCGGGGTCGGGGCCGCGCCGGGGGGTGCCGTCCTCGGTCGGGCGCCTGCCGGGGTCGGTGGGCGGGCGGTGCTTGACGCCCGCCGCTGCGGGCGGACACCCCCCGACACGTCCCCTTCCCGCCGTGGGCGGCTGCCGCGCCCCGAGGGCGCGGGGATCGGTCAGGCGCAACGGCCCGGACCTGGACCACCGGCTGAACCCGACGGAGTGAGCTGGCGCACACCTGCCGTAGAGTTGAGGCCGGTCGGAACGTGACCGCGGCAGATCGGAAGGGCAGCAGGCGTGACCGTCGACGACACGGGCTCCGGCGAGGGCGCGGACGCCGCCGACTCCGGCGAGGACCCGCTGGCCCTGCGCCTCGAGCAGCTCATTCTGGGCGCCGAGCGCCGCTACACGCCGTTTCAGGCGGCCCGCAGCGCTGGTGTGTCCATGGAGCTGGCCTCGCGGTTCTGGCGGGCGATGGGGTTCGCGGACATCGGGCAGGCCAAGGCGCTGACCGAGGCCGATGTGCTCGCCCTGCGCCGGCTCGCCGGTCTGGTCGAGGCGGGGCTGCTCAGCGAGGCCATGGCGGTGCAGGTCGCGCGGTCCACGGGGCAGACCACCGCCCGGTTGGCCGAGTGGCAGATGGATTCCTTCCTGGAGGGGCTGACCGAGCCGCCTGAGCCCGGGATGACCCGCACCGAGGTGACGTATCCGATCGTGGAGCTGCTCCTGCCCGAGCTGGAGGAGTTTCTCGTCTATGTGTGGCGGCGGCAGCTCGCCGCCTCGGCCGGGCGGGTCGTGCAGTCGGCCGACGACGACGAGATGGTGGACCGCCGGCTCGCCGTCGGCTTCGCCGATCTCGTGGGGTTCACCCGGTTGACGCGGCGGATGGAGGAGGAAGAGCTCGGCGAGCTGGTCGAGGCCTTCGAGACCACGGCCGCCGACCTGGTCGCGGCGCGTGGCGGGCGGCTCATCAAGACCCTCGGTGACGAGGTGCTGTACGCCGCCGATGACGCGGGTACCGCCGCGGACATCGCGCTGCGGCTCGTCGAGACGCTGGCGAACGACGAGACGATGCCGGAACTGCGGGTCGGCATGGCCTTCGGCACGGTCACCACCCGGATGGGTGATGTGTTCGGCACGACGGTGAACCTGGCCTCCCGGCTGACCTCCATAGCGCCCCGGGACGCCGTGCTGGTGGACAGCGCCTTCGCCGAGGAGCTGATCCGCACCGGCGAGGCGCCCGCCTCGGAGGCGGAGGCGGCCGAGGCCGCGGCGGCCGCCGAGAAGGAGGGCGAGGAGCCGCCGACGTACCGGTTCGCGCTCCAGCCGATGTGGCAGCGGCCGGTGCGTGGGCTGGGCGTGGTCGAGCCCTGGCTGCTCACCCGTCGCGACGCGCAGGCCTAGGTCCTGCCCCCGAGTACGTTCACGCACAGGCCCAGGACCGGGACGCACAGGCCGCCGGGGCCCTGGGCCGGTGTGCTCGGGCTCGGTGCGGGGGTGGTCGGCGCCGGGTGCGTGGTGGGTGCGGGGGCCGGGCGTGGGGCGGATGCCGTGGGCCGCGGTGTCGTCCCGGGCGGTGGGGTTCGGCTCGTGGGCGCGCTGGTCGGTGCCGTGCCGGCCCCGGGGGCTGTGGTGGGCGCGGTCGGTCGGGGGGTGGTGGCCGGCGATCCGGTGGCGAGTGGCGTGGGGCCGCTGCCGCCCATGACGGAGGTCGCGGACGGGCGTGCGGTGGGGGCGGCGGAGAGCGTGGCGGTGGTGTTCGCCGCGTGGTCCGTGGCGCCGGCGCGGGGTTCCGCCTCCGCCGTGCCGGGGGCGCCGACGCCCGACTCCGGTGCGACCCGCACCAGGCTGAGCACCCCGGCCGCGAGGGCGAGACCGCCGGCGGCGAGGACGATCTTGCGGGGGCGTGGCTTGCGGTGGCGTCCGCGGCGTGGGGCGGGCTCGCCGGTCGCCTCGTCCGGTATCGGTGTCATGGTTTCCCCTCCCCGCAGTGGCGGACGCACGCTATGCGGTGCTGTGGGCGATGTGGGCCGAGACGGCCGGGATGTCACTCGAACGGGTGTAGCCCCCTGGACTTTCCCGGGGTCGGGTACGACTGCGATGATCGGGCCGGAAGTGCGTTAACCCGCGTTAACACGTGAGCCGGAGGGTGTCATGAGCGAGGAGCGGTTCGGGGAGTTCGTGCTGGTGCGGCGGCATGGGTATGTCGCGGAGCTGGTGATGGACCGGCCCAAGGCCATGAACGCGGTCTCGACGGAGATGGCCCGCTCCCTGACGGGTGCGTGCGCGGCGCTGGCCGCCGACCGGGACGCGCGCGTGGTGGTGCTGACCTCGTCCCATGAGCGGGCGTTCTGCGTCGGGGCGGACCTGAAGGAGCGGAACTCCTTCAGCGACGCGGACCTGCGGCGGCAGCGGCCGGTGACGCGCGCGGCGTACACCGGGGTGCTGGAGCTGCCGATGCCGTCGATCGCGGCGGTGCACGGCTTCGCGCTGGGCGGGGGGTTCGAGCTGGCCCTGTCCTGCGACCTGATCGTGGCCGACCGCACGGCGGTGGTGGGGCTGCCGGAGGTGTCCGTGGGTGTGATCCCCGGCGGCGGCGGCACGCAGCTGCTGCCGCGCCGGGTCGGGGCGGCGCGCGCGGCCGAGCTGATCTTCTCCGCCCGGCGGGTGGAGGCGGCGGAGGCTGCCGAACTCGGGCTCGTGGACCGGCTGGTGGAGGAGGGCCGGGACCGCGAGGAGGCGCTGGAGCTGGCTGCCCGCATCGCCGGCAACTCCCCGGTCGGCCTGCGCGCCGCCAAGCGGGCGCTGCGGCTGGGGCACGGGCTGGATCTCCGGGCCGGCCTGGAGGTCGAGGACGCGGCCTGGCGGACCGTGGCCTTCTCCGGGGACCGGGCGGAAGGCGTGGCGGCGTTCAACGAGAAGCGCAAGCCGCAGTGGCCGGGGGAGTGACCGGCCCCGGCCCGGTGGCCGTGCCGTCATCCATCTGATCGCCCCATCAATGTCCCGAATACCCCGGATCCTCCCTAACCTGGAGTAATGGCTGAGGACAAGCGGCTGGCCGCAGTCGTGGCGCTGGCTCAGGGGATGGCGGCGGCGCGCACCCCGCGGGACTCGTGGCAGGCCGCCGCGCGGGGCGCGTGCCGTGCGCTGGACGGCAGCTTCGCCGCGCTGTCGGTGTGGGAGCGGGAGCTGGGCCGGCTGCGGGTCCTCGCGAACGTGGGGGACCGGCGCCCGGACGAGGAGGAGTTCCCCGAGTCCGAGGCCTATCCGGTGCACCAGTTCCCGGAGATCACCGAGTTCCTGCACGAGCGGTGGGCCGGAGGGCGCGGGCCGAACGCGTGGGTGGAGACGGCCGAGGGGACCGCCGCCGGCACCCCGGGGTACTTCCATCAGCGGGTCGCCGCCCTGCGCCGCCGGGGCCGGGGATGCTGTGTGGTCGCGCCGGTCGTGCTGCACGGCCGGGCCTGGGGGGAGTTGTACGTCGCCCGTGCCGTCGACGCTCCCGTCTTCGACCGCGGTGACGCCGACTTCGCCACCGTGCTGGCCGCCGTCGTCGCCGCCGGGCTCGCACAGACCGAGCGGCTGGAGGAGGCCCGCCGGCTGGCGTACACCGACGCGCTCACCGGACTCGCCAACCGCCGTGCCGTGGACGTGCGTCTGGGGGAGGCCGTGGAGCGGCACCGCAGGGAGGGCGTGGTCGTCAGCCTGGTGGTGTGCGATCTCAACGGGCTCAAGCGGGTCAACGACACGTTCGGGCACGCCGTCGGCGACCGGTTGCTGGAGCGCTTCGGCTCGGTGCTGTCGCTGTGCGGGGCGATGGTGCCGGGAGCGCTGGTCGCGCGGCTCGGCGGGGACGAGTTCTGTCTCCTGGCCGTCGGGCCGCCCGCCGACGACGTGGTCAAGGCGGCCGATGAACTGTGCCGCAGGGCGGGGGAGTTGGAGCTGGGCGAGGGGGTGGCGTGCGGGGTCGCCTCCACCGACGACCCGATCGGGGAGGTGCAGGACGCCCGGCGGCTGTTCCGGCTCGCCGACGCCGCCCAGTACCGGGCCAAGGCGCTGCGCGCGGACCGGCCGGTGGTCGCGGGCCGGGAGGGCCCGGGGGATCCGGTCCTGCGGCTGGCCGACGAGCCGCCGCACCCGGCGGCCGCCGAGCGGCGCCGGTTCCGCGGGCGGCGGCCGTGAGGCGAAGGCCACATCCCGAGGTAAGGGTCAACCCCGCTCCCCACTAGTGACATCGTCGCATTCAATGCGTACGCTCCTGAATATGGATATGCACACTGTGGTGGTGGGGACGTCGGGTGTCACGGCGTCCGACGTGCTCGCCGTGGCGCGCGGCGGTGCCCGTGTCGAGCTGTCGGCGGAGGCGGTGGCGGCCCTCGCGGCGGCCCGCGAGATCGTGGACGCGCTGGCGGCCAAGCCGGACCCGGTCTACGGCGTCTCCACCGGCTTCGGCGCCCTGGCGACCCGGCACATCAGCCAGGAACTGCGCGCCCAGCTGCAGCGCAACATCGTCCGCTCGCACGCCGCCGGCATGGGGCCGCGGGTGGAGCGGGAAGTCGTACGGGCCCTGATGTTCCTGCGCCTGAAGACCGTCTGCTCCGGGCACACCGGCGTCCGGCCCGAGGTCGCGCAGACCATGGCCGACGTGCTGAACGCCGGGATCACCCCGGTCGTGCACGAGTACGGCTCCCTCGGCTGCTCCGGCGACCTGGCCCCGCTGTCCCACTGCGCCCTGACCCTCATGGGGGAGGGCGACGCCGAGGGCCCCGACGGTGTCGTACGGCCCGCCGGTGAGCTGCTCGCCGAGCACGGGATCCAGCCGGTCGAGCTGCGCGAGAAGGAGGGCCTGGCCCTCCTCAACGGCACCGACGGCATGCTCGGCATGCTGATCATGGCCCTCGCCGACCTCGACACCCTCTACAAGTCCGCCGACGTCACCGCCGCCCTCAGCCTGGAGGCGCTGCTCGGCACCGACAAGGTGCTCGCGCCCGAGCTGCACGCGATCCGGCCGCATCCGGGACAGGGCGCCTCGGCCGCCAACATGCTGGCCGTGCTGAAGGGTTCGGGTCTGACCGGGCATCACCAGGACGACGCCCCGCGGGTCCAGGACGCCTACTCCGTGCGCTGCGCCCCGCAGGTCGCCGGCGCCGGCCGCGACACGATGGCCCACGCCCGGCTGGTCGCCGAGCGCGAACTGGCCTCCGCCGTCGACAACCCGGTCGTCCTGCCCGACGGGCGGGTGGAGTCCAACGGCAACTTCCACGGCGCGCCCGTGGCCTATGTGCTCGACTTCCTCGCCGTCGCCGCCGCGGACCTCGGCTCCATCGCCGAGCGCCGCACCGACCGGCTGCTGGACAAGAACCGCAGCCACGGCCTGCCGCCGTTCCTCGCCGACGACGCCGGTGTCGACTCCGGGCTGATGATCGCCCAGTACACGCAGGCCGCGCTGGTCAGCGAGATGAAGCGGCTGGCCGTACCGGCGTCGGCGGACTCCATCCCGTCCTCCGCCATGCAGGAGGACCACGTGTCCATGGGCTGGTCGGCCGCGCGCAAGCTGCGCACGGCCGTGGACAACCTGACCCGGATCATCGCCATCGAGCTGTACGCGGCCACCCGCGCCATCGAGCTGCGCGAGGGCCTCACCCCGGCGCCCGCCTCCCGGGCCGTCATCGAGGCCGTGCGCGCCGCCGGAGTGCAGGGTCCGGGCCCGGACCGGTTCCTGGCGCCCGACCTCGCCGCCGCCGACGCGTTCGTGCGCGGCGGGCACCTCGTCGCCGCGGTGGAGGCGGTCACCGGCCCGCTGCAGTGACGTCCCGGCACGACGGCAGGGGCCCCGCCGTGCGCGGGGCCCCTGCCTGCTGCCGTGTCACTTCAGCCTGGCCCGCCGGGCCTCGACGCCCTCCGGCGACGTGTGCATCGCCTCCTCGAACGCGCCCTCGTCGAGGTCCTCCAGGGAGGTCGGCCGGGCCGCCGGGGTCTTCTTCTCGTCCTGTGTCGCCGGACGATCGGTCCGGGCCGCCGCGTCGGCCGGCGGAAGGCCGCTCGTCACGCGGGCCGGCGGCCGGCACGCGGCACCGGCCCCACCGTGTATCCGGGGACCTCGCCGTCGGTGGTGACCAGCTTCTTCAACTCGGCGGCGCCGAGCGCTTTCGCGGCCGTGACCGTCAAAGGAGCGTCAAGGGAAATCAGAAGCCCATGCGTTCGCGGCGCACCGAATAGACCACGAAACCGGCGCCCAGACCGAGGAAGAGGGTGCCGCCGACGAGGTACGGCGTGGTGTCGGGGCTTCCGGTGTCGGCGAGTTCGGGACCGTCCTCGTCGGCTGCCGCCGTCACGGCCCTGGCCTGCTGCGTCAGATGCGTGGCGGAGGTTTCCGCGTTCGCTCTCGCCGAGGTGTCCTGTGACGCGTTCGCGGACGGGACGAACCACAGGGCGCACAGCAGGGTGCCCGCGGCGGTGGCGGTCAGCAGCGGACGGCGAGCGGATGACACGGAATATCGATCCCCTTGTGACGCTGGCGAATTGGCCGTGGGCAGCGATGTTAGTGAAAGACGCGGGTCACAGGAAAGTCACGGGGGGTTTCGGCCGTACGCTCCCGCCATGAACGCTGAAGAGACATCACGGTTTGTACGGCTTCGGGTGGAGCTGGTGCTCGAGGTGCAGGACGAGGACCAGCTGAGCAAGGCCGCGCTGCGCCGGATCGCCGCCGATCCGGCGCTGCCGCCGGCCGAGCGGACGCAGGCCGAGGGAGCTGTGACGGAAGACACCGCGGAGGCCCTGGCCTATCTCGTCGACCCGTTCGACCTGGTCAGCGAGGTGCCCGGGGTGGATCTGCAGCAGGCGTCCTGGTCGAGCGAGCGGGTCGACTACGACCCGGACTCGCCCGAGTGGGAACTGGACGAGGATGATGAGGAGGACGGCGAGGAAGAGGACGGCATCGGCTGAGCGTCCCGGGGGCACCCAAGACCCCGGACGGCAACCGCCGTCCGGGGTTTCGTCGTCTCAGAGGACGCACGGACCGGCTCCCGCACCACCCGCACGCCCCTGGACGTGGTGTGCCCCACAGATCCAGGGGAGGGGGAACGGGGCGGTACGGACGTAGCGTTGAACGTTCTCACGGGGAAACTCGGGGTTTTCGGCGAATCGGCAACGATGGAGAAGCGTGTGATGACGGACAGTAAGCGGCGCAGGGGCCTGATGGCCGCGTCCGCTCTGCTCGGCGGTGTTCTGGCCCTCACCGGCTGTTCCGGCGGCGGCGACGCCAAGGCGTCCGACAACGGGAAGGGCTCGCAGGCCGAGGCCGACGCGGCGGCGGCGAAGAAGTCCTCCGAGGCGCAGATCACGGTCTCGCCGAAGGACGGCTCCGACAACGCGTCGATCAACAACTCCGGCATCGTCACGGTCAGCAAGGGCACCCTCACCGGCGTCACCCTCACCACGCAGGACGGCAAGGCCGTCGCCGGGCAGCTCTCCGCCGACAAGAAGAGCTGGAAGCCCAGCGTGCAGCTGGAGCGCTCGACCACCTACAAGGTCGCCGCGGAGGCGAAGGACTCGCAGGGCCGCACAGCCCACGAGAACGCCACCTTCACCACGGTCGCCCCGGCCCACAGCTTCATAGGCACCTTCACACCGGACGACGGCGCCACGGTCGGCGTGGGCATGCCCGTCTCGATCAACTTCGACAAGGCGATCACCAACAAGGCCGCCGTCCAGAAGGGCGTCACGGTCACCTCCAGCAGCGGCCAGGAGGTCGCCTGCCACTGGTTCAACGCCAACCGCATGGACTGCCGCCCGGAGCAGTACTGGAAGGAAGGCTCCACCGTCACCCTCAAGCTGGCGCTCGACGGCGTCGAGGGCGCGCCCGGCATCCACGGCGTCCAGCAGAAGACGGTCACCTTCCACATCGGCCGCAACCAGGTCTCCTACGTCGACGCGAAGACCAAGCAGATGAAGGTCACGCAGGACGGCAAGGTCGTCAAGACCATCCCGATCTCCGCGGGCGCCCCCGACCACACCACGTACGAGGGCCAGATGGTGATCTCCGAGAAGTTCACCCAGACCCGGATGAACGGCGCGACGGTCGGCTTCAAGGACTCCGACGGCAAGGGCGAGTACGACATCAAGGACGTGCCGCACGCCATGCGCCTGACCACCTCCGGCACCTTCATCCACGGCAACTACTGGGGTGCGCCCTCCGTCTTCGGCAACGTCAACACCAGCCACGGCTGCGTCGGCCTGCGGGACGTCAAGGGCGCCGGCGACCCGAACACCCCGGCCGCCTGGTTCTACAGCCACTCCCTGATCGGTGACGTGGTGGTCGTCCAGAACACCGGCGACAAGACGGTCGCCCCGGACAACGGCCTCAACGGCTGGAACATGAGCTGGGCCCAGTGGAAGGCCGGTTCGGCCGTCTGACAGCCCGTCCACAGCTTCGCCGGTGCCGCCCCCGCGAGGGCGGCACCGGTGTTTCCGGGGACCGCCGAGCCTTCGCCGGCGCGCCCGTGAGCCTTCTCATGCATCTCTTATTCCGGCCTTAGCGTGTCGTCAGGGTCCGTCCCTAGCTTGCAGGCCATGTTCTTCACCTACCTGAGGCGCGAACTGCGCCGCCGCAGAAAGGCGGCCCTCGTCGTCGCCTCCGGCCTCGCGCTGGGCATCGCGCTGGTCATCGTGGTCAACTCCGTGTCCAGCGGTATGGGGAAGGCCCAGGACAAGGTCCTGCAGTCGCTGTACGGCCTGGGTACGGACATGACGGTCACCAAGGCGGCCACGCCGGCCGCCGCCGGGTCCCAGCAGCCCCGCTTCCAGTTCGGGGCGCGCGACAACGACGACAAGTCCACCCAGAGCAGCGACCGGGTGCGGGTGCAGGGCTTCACCACCCTCGCCTCCTCCACGGTCGCCGAGGTCGCCGGGCAGAAGGGCGTGTCATCGGCCGTCGGCGGGCTCAGCCTCAACGTGTTCCGGGTCAGCGGCCAGTTCACCCGCGGCCAGTTCCAGCAGAGCGGCGGCGCCGGAGGGTTCCAGCGGGGCGGCGCCACCGGCGCGCCGCAGGGCGAGGTCAAGGGCGGCGGCGCCGACTTCGGCCTCAACCAGTTCACGGTGTTCGGCACCGACGTCACCCATACCGGGATCGGCCCGCTGACCTCCTCGAAGATCACCAGCGGCCGTACCTTCAGGACCACCGAGACGAACGCCGAGGTGGCCGTGGCCGACTCGGCGTACGCCAAGGAGAAGAAGTACAAGGTCGGCTCCACCGTCACCATCAAGGGCACCAGGTTCACGGTGATCGGCATCGCCACCGCGAACAGCGGCGACTCGGCGGCCAACCTGTACATCCCGCTGAAGCAGGCGCAGACCCTCGCCGACGAGAAGAACAAGATCACCACGATCTACGTCAAGGCGACCGACTCGCAGCAGATCGACAGCGTCAAGAGCGCCATCCAGAAGAACGTCGCCGGTACGACGGTCACCACCTCCGCCGACCTCGCCAAGACGGTCTCCGGCTCCCTGTCCACCGCCTCCTCCCTCGCCACCAAGGTCGGCAAGTGGCTCTCCATCGCGGTGCTGGTCGCCGCGTTCCTCGTCGCCGGGCTGCTCACCTCCTCCGCGGTCTCCCGCCGCGTCCGCGAGTTCGGCACGCTGAAGGCGCTGGGCTGGAAGTCGGGCCGGGTGACCCGGCAGGTGGTCGGCGAGGCCATGGTCAACGGCCTGGTCGGCGGCGTCCTCGGCATCGCCCTCGGCCTCGCGGGCGCGTACGCGGTGACGGCGGTCAGCCCGACGCTCCAGGCCCAACTGGGCTCCACGGGAGGGGGCTTCGGCGGCGGTCCCGGCGCAGGCGGGGACTTCGGGGGCCCCGGCCGCGCGGCGGCGAAGACCCTTCAGGTCGCTCTCACGGCTCCGGTCAGCGTGACGACGATCGTCCTGGCAGTGGGACTCGCGGTGGCCGGCGGCCTCATCGCGGGCGCGTTCGGCGGCTGGCGCGCCTCACGCCTGCGCCCGGCGGACGCACTGCGCCGCGTCGAGTAGCCGGCGTCGGCGCGCCCCCCGAACCCCACCCACCCAGGAGCCACCATGTACGAACTCAGAAACGTCACCAAGCGCTACACCAGGGGCAAGGACACCGTCCACGCCCTCGACGGCGTGGACCTGGCCATCGGCGACGGGGACCGGCTCGTCATCCAGGGTCCCACCGGCGGCGGAAAGTCCACCCTCCTGCAGATGCTCGGCGGCCTCGACCGGCCCACCTCCGGCGAGGTCGTGCTGGACGGCACCGACCTGGCCGGGCTCAGCGAGGCCCGGCTGACCAGGGTCCGCAGCGAGAACATCGGCTTCGTCTTCCAGTCCTTCAACCTCATCCCCACGCTCACCGCCCAGGAGAACGTGGAGACGGCCCTCGTCCCCCTCGGCATCAAGGCCGGGGAACGCCGCGAACTCGCCGCGGAGGCCCTGCACTCCGTCGGGCTCGGCGAACGCCTGCACCATCTCCCCGGCGAGATGTCCGGAGGCCAGCAGCAGCGCGTCGCCATCGCCCGGGCCGTCGTCAAGAAGCCCAAGGTGCTGCTCGCCGACGAACCGACCGGCAACCTCGACGAGGGCATGCGGGACGAGATCATGGACGTGCTCGAACGCCTGTGGAAGGCGCACGGGTTGACCTTCGTCATGGTCACCCACGACTCCGCGATCGCGCGGAAGGCCCCGCGCCTGGCCACCATCCGCAAGGGCAGGATGACGGTGAGGGAGAACGCCGGCGCCTGACGCCTCAACACCGCCCGCGGTCCGCCCACTTCGCGGTTGTGTAACGGTGGCCCGCAGGCGGCGTAACAGTTTCCCGTCACTCTTTCTTACCGTCCTCTCATCTGTTGAGCCGTCTGATCACCCCCCGGCATACTGCGTGATCCCGGGGGGTTGTCGTATATGCGTACGAGTCCACCCCCCGGCCGGGTGAACGGGGAATTCACCCGGTACCTCATCTCCAGGGGGAGAACTTGCGCAGACAAGTGAAAAGGGCTGCCGCGGCCACCGTGGCCACGGCCGCAGCCGTCGCTCTCGCAGCGGGTATGACCAGCCCGGCGTCGGCGAAGCCCGCGGAGCGCACCGCCGCCTCCGCGCTCATCGCGAAGACCCATGTCACCCTGATCACCGGAGACCGCGTCGCCCTCGACGCCAAGGGCCGGATCGTCGGCCTGCAGCGGGCCAAGGGCCGCGAGCACATACCCTTCCAGGTCCGCCGGACCGAGGGCCACACGCTGGTCGTCCCGGTCGACGCGGCCCACCTGGTCGCCTCCGGCACGCTGGACCAGCGCCTGTTCGACGTCACCGAACTGAACAAGGCCGCCACCCGCCGGGCCCAGAAGGACGGCCTGAAGGTCATCGTCGGCTACCGCGGCTCCGCCGCCTCCGCCAAGGCCGGCGTCCGGAACGCGAGTCATCTGCGGCGCAGCCTGAGCGCCCTCGACGCCGACGCCGTGCAGACACCGGTCAGGGACACCGCCGCGCTCTGGCACGCCGTCACCGACGGCGGCCGGGCCGCCTCCGGCATCGCGCACGTCTGGCTCGACGGCGTCCGCAAGGCCTCCCTCGACAAGTCCGTGCCGCAGATCGGCGCGCCGGTCGCATGGAAGGCCGGCTACACCGGCAAGGGCGTGAAGGTCGCCGTCCTGGACACCGGCGTGGACACCAGCCACCCGGACCTCAAGGACCAGGTGATCGCCTCCAAGAACTTCACCTCCGCCGCCGACGCCACCGACCACTACGGGCACGGCACCCACGTCGCCTCCATCGTGGCGGGCACCGGCGCCAAGTCGGGCGGCAAGTACAAGGGTGTGGCCCCGGACGCCAGGATCCTCAACGGCAAGGTGCTGGACGACACCGGCTCCGGCGACGACTCCGGCATCCTCGCCGGCATGGAGTGGGCGGCCTCGCAGGGCGCCTCCGTCGTCAACCTCAGCCTCGGCGGCTACGACAGCCCCGGCATCGACCCGCTCGAGGCCGAGGTCAACAAGCTCTCCGCCACCAAGGGCATCCTGTTCGCGATCGCCGCGGGCAACGACGGCCCCCAGTCGATCGGTTCACCGGGCAGCGCGGACGCCGCACTCACCGTCGGCGCCGTCGACAAGAAGGACAGGCTCGCCGACTTCTCCTCCACCGGCCCGCGGATCGGCGACGGCGCGATCAAGCCCGACGTCACCGCCCCCGGCGTGGACATCACCGCCGCCGCGGCCAAGGGCAGCGTCATCGACCAGGAGGTCGGCGAGAAGCCCGAGGGCTACCTGACCATCTCCGGCACCTCGATGGCCACCCCGCACGTCGCCGGCGCCGCCGCGATCCTGAAGCAGGAGCACCCCGACTGGGGCTACGCCGAGCTGAAGGGCGCGCTGACCGGCTCCGCCAAGGGCGGCAACTACACGCCGTACCAGCAGGGCGCGGGCCGTATCGCGGTGGACAAGGCCTACCAGCAGACCGTCATCGCCGACCCGGTGTCGGTGAGCTTCGGCGTGCAGCAGTGGCCGCACACCGACGACAAGCCGGTCACCAGGAAGGTGACCTACCGCAACCTCGGCGACAAGGACGTCACGCTCACCCTGAGCAGCACCGGCCTCGACCCCAAGGGCCACGCGGCGCCGGCCGGCTTCTTCACGCTCGGCGCGACCCGGCTGACCGTGCCGGCGCACGGCAAGGCCTCCGTCGCCCTCACCGCCAACACCAAGCTGGGCGGCACCCTCGACGGCGCCTACTCCGCGTACGTGACCGCGACCGGCGCCGGCCAGACGGTCCGCACGGGCGCCGCGGTGCAGCGCGAGGTGGAGTCGTACGACGTCACGCTGAAGGTCGTCA
Source organism: Streptomyces sp. NBC_00557 (assembly GCF_036345995.1). Classification (NCBI taxonomy): domain Bacteria; kingdom Bacillati; phylum Actinomycetota; class Actinomycetes; order Kitasatosporales; family Streptomycetaceae; genus Streptomyces; species Streptomyces sp. NBC_00557. Next base: position 3,104,610 of record NZ_CP107796.1, on the reverse strand, counting down.
ACCGGGGTGGCAAGCCCGCGAAGTACTACACCGCCGACCTCGCCGGCCTCTCCGGCCTCGGGAGCGGCACGGACGTGAGCCCGTACGACCCGTCCGGCACGGTGAAGGCGCGCCTGCCCAAGGGCACCTACATCCTCAACTCGGCCGTCTCCGTGGACAAGGACGGCGTCAAGGGCGTCGACTGGATCGCCCAGCCGTCGCTGACCGTCACCAAGAAGCAGACCATCACGATCGACGCGCGCAAGGCCCGGCCGGTCGACATCACCGTCCCGGCCACGGGCGCGACATCGCAGTTCGCCTGCCCCGGCTACCAGATCACCAGCGGCGACGCCACCTACACCTACAGCTGGTTCCTCGACTCGTACAAGAACTTCCGCACCGCCCACATCGGTCCGAAGCTGCCCGCCGGCCGGCTGTTGCAGCAGTGGGACGCCCACTGGACCAAGGGCGCGAGCGAGGAGTACGACGTCACCTCCGGCGGCCCGGTCCGGCAGCTCGCCACTGGCTACACCAAGCACTACAAGGCGAGTGAACTGGCCACCGTCAAGGCCCGCCTCGGTGCCTCCGCAGGCGGCAAGACCGGCTCGATCAGCGCCGTCGGCTGGCTCCCCGACAGCGTGGGCGCCTCCTCCATCGACATCGCGCAGAAGCTGCCCGGCACCCGCACCCTGCACCTGTCCACGGCCGGCGGGGTCCTGTGGAACCTGGACTTCACCCAGTACGGCGGCAGGGACCAGGACGGATTCCCCATCGCCGACGCCGGATACTCGGTCGGGGAGTCCTCCTTCAAGGCCGGTCACAGCTACACCAGGACCGTGAACACCGCCGTCTTCGGCCCGCACGTCGGCAAGGACCTCGGCCTGTTCCGCGACGGCAACGACATCTACGGCTCGCTGCCGCTGTTCGCCGACTCCGTCAGGCACCCCGGGTACTCGGAGTTCACCTCGGTGCGCACGACCCTGTACCGCGACGGCACCAAGGTCGGCTCCAACGAGGACCCGCTGCTCGGCGACGCGACGTTCAAGGTCCCGGCCGGGGACGCCGCGTACCGGCTGACCACCTCGGTCACCCGCTCGGCGAAGGTCGCCCGGGCGTCCTCGCGGATCGACGCCGCCTGGACCTTCCGCTCCAAGAAGGTCTCCGGCGCCGTCCAGCTCCCCGCCTCCGCGCTGCACTACGGCGCCGCGACCGGCCTGGACAGCACGGTCCCGGCCGGGCGGACGGTCACCTTCCCGGTCACCGTCGAGGGCGCCGCAGCCGGCGGCAACCTCAAGTCCCTGACCGTGTACGTCTCCTACGACGGCAAGACCTTCAAGAAGGTCGACGTCCGCGGCGGGAAGATCACGGTGAAGAACCCGGCGAAGGGCAAGTCCGTCTCCTTCCGCTCCGAGATCACCGACAAGAAGGGCAACACGTCGAAGATCACGATCTACGACGCGTACTTCGGCAAGTGAGCCGCAGCGCCCGCCGCGTGAGGTGAGGGGCACCCGGAGCACGGGCTCCGGGTGCCCCTCACGGCTGTCAGGACGAAGGCACCGCGCGGGCCGCGTCCGTGCCCCAGCTGGCCAGCAGCCGCAGGGAGTCGGCGGACGGCGAACCCGGCTCGGCGTGATACGTGACCAGGGACTGCTCCGAGTCGTCCGTCAGCCGGAACGACTCGAAGTGCAGCGAGAGGTCGCCCACCAGCGGATGGTGCAGACGCTTGAGGCCGTGGTTCTTCTCCTTGACGTCGTGCGTCGCCCACAGCCGGCGGAACTCCTCGCTCTTGACCGAGAGCTCACCCACCAGCGCCGACAGCTTCGGGTCGTCCGGGTGGCAGCCCGCGTCCATGCGCAGGGCGCAGACGATGTCGATCGCCTTCTGCTCCCACTCGACGAACAGCTCCCGGTAGTCCGGCCGCAGAAACGTCAGCCGCGCCCAGTTCCGCTCCGCCGGCGGCAGCTCCGCCCAGTCGCCGAAGAGCGCCGCCGCCATGCGGTTCCAGGCGAGGATCTCCGCCCGGCGCCCCACGACGTACGCCGGCACGCCGTCCATGGTGTCCAGCAGCTGCCGCAGCGCGACGCGGACCTGCTGCTGCCGTGCCGCGGGCTTCTTCTTGTGCGACTTCGGCTTGGCCAGATGCGTCAGATGCGCGTGCTCGGCGTCCGACAGCCTCAGCGCCCGCGCGATCGCGTCCAGCACCTCCGCCGAGACGTTCCGCCCGTTGCCCTGCTCCAGGCGCGTGTAGTACGCCACCGACACGCCGGCCAGCTGCGCCAGCTCCTCGCGCCGCAGCCCCGGCACCCGCCGGCGCCGCCCGAACTCCGGCAGGCCCACGTCCTCCGGCTTCAGCCGGGCCCGCCGGCTGCGCAGGAACTCGCTCAGCTCGGCCCGCCGGTCCAGTGCGTGCCCTGCGGTGGCCATGGCTTCCTGCGCCGAGTCCCTTCGTTCCATACGTCCAGTATTCCTGGTGGTACGCGCGTGAGCCTGACCCCGCCAGTGGTAGGCACGGCGGTCGTACGCAACAGCGTGGTCTGGGTGAGCCTCGCGGACCGGGGCAGGCTGGACCGCGTACCCGGCCGGAAGGCGGCTGGGCACGGACCACCTGCTAGGAGAACCCGGCATGACCACTGTTGCTGCGTACGCCGCCCCCGCCGCGAAGGCTCCGCTGGAGCGGACGACCATCGAGCGACGCGCGGTCGGCGAGTTCGACGTCCTGATCGACATCAAGTTCGCCGGCATCTGCCACTCCGACATCCACCAGGCCCGCGAGGGCTGGGGCGAGGCGATCTTCCCGATGGTCCCGGGCCACGAGATCGCGGGCGTCGTCTCCGAGGTCGGCCCCGGTGTGACGAAGTTCGCCGTCGGCGACCGCGTCGGCGTCGGCTGCATGGTCGACTCCTGCCGCGAGTGCGAGAACTGCCGCAACGGCCTGGAGCAGTTCTGCGTCAAGGGCATGGTCGGCACGTACAACGCCGTCGGCAGGGACGGCAAGCCCACCTACGGCGGCTACTCCGAGAAGATCGTCGTCGACGAGAACTACGTCGTGCGCATCCCGGACGGCCTGTCCCTGGACGTGGCGGCCCCGCTGCTGTGCGCCGGCATCACCACCTACTCGCCGCTCAGGCACTGGAACGCCGGCCCCGGCAAGAAGGTCGCCGTCGTCGGCCTCGGCGGCCTCGGCCACATGGCCGTCAAGATCGCGCACGCGATGGGCGCCGAGGTCACCGTCCTGTCGCAGTCCCTGCGCAAGAAGGACGACGGCCTGAAGCTGGGCGCCGACCACTACCACGCCACCAGCGACCCGAAGACCTTCGAGGAGCTGGCCGGCACCTTCGACCTGATCCTCTCCACCGTCTCGGCGCCGATGGACTTCGGCGCACTGCTGTCGCTGCTGAAGGTGGACGGCGCGCTGGTGAACGTGGGCGCCCCCGAGGAGCCCATCTCCCTCAACCTGTTCTCGGTGATCGGCGGCCGCAAGACCCTCGCCGGCTCGATGATCGGCGGCATCGCCGAGACCCAGGAGATGCTCGACTTCTGCGCCGAGCACAACCTGGGCGCCGAGATCGAGCTGATCAGCGCCGGCCAGATCAACGAGGCGTACGAGCGGGTGCTCGCCAGCGACGTCCGCTACCGCTTCGTGATCGACACGGCGACGATCTGATCCAGGACCGGTGAGGCGGCGGGCCGGGGTGCGGCACGGCGCAGCCGAGCGGCGCGGCTCAGCCGAGCGGCGCTGCCGGACGCCGGGTCCTACTCGACGGGGAACGACTCCCCGGCGCGGTGGGAGCGCACGAGGACGGCTCCGCCGCCGCCCGGCCGTACGACGTGGGCGCGGCCCGTCCCCGTCACCCGGGCCCGGCCGTCCGCCACCTCCAGCAGGGTGTTCTCGTCCACGGCGACCCCGTACGGCGCCGCGCCCCGCGCGACCACCGCGATCAGCCGGGGGAGCGTCCCCCACTGGGCGGCGTGGACGTCCACCGCGAACGGCACCAGCCCGAGTCCCGCCCGGGTCTCGACCTCCGCCAGGTCCTCCCCGGTCTCCTCCGGGCACACCGGCACCCCGTCCACCAGCCAGCCGCCGACCACGGCGTGCCGCGCGGCCACGGCCGCGCCGGCGGAGAACCCGGCGTACGGCATCCCGCGCTCGCCGAGCAGCTCCGGCAGCCGCCGCAGGCAGCCGGCGAGCGCCTCCTGGTACGCGGGCGTCAGCCCGCCGCACACCAGCAGCCCGTCGATGCCCTCCAGCGCGGCCTCCGGCTCGAACCGGCCGCCGAGCGGCACGAGCAGCGGCACCGGCGTGTCCGCCCCCGCCTTCCGCAGCGCTCCGGCATACCGCTCGAACTGCGCGGCCCCGTCCCCCTCGTCGACGATCAGGCACCCGATCCGCCGGTCCCCTCCGGCCGCGCGGACGAACGGCTCGTACACCTCCGCCGTGTCCCAGCCGCCACCGATCAGGAACGTGCTCATCCGGTTTCCTCCCCCTCACCGTCCGGCTCCGTCGCCGCGAACGGCGAATGTACGGGACAGGGGCCGCCGCCGTCGCCGGAATTACCCGGCACCGCCGCCCGCCACCGGGACCACCGCGCCCCGGACCCCCACCGGGCCACCGCGCCCTGGGCCCCCACCGGACCACCGCGCCGTGGGCCGTCACCGGGGTCACCGCGCCCCGGACCTCCACCGGGCCACCGCGCCGTGGGCCGTCACCGGGGTCACCGCGCCCCGGACCTCCACCGGGCCACCGCGCCGTGGGCCGTCACCGGGGTCACCGCGTCCCGGACCGTCACCGCGCCGGGCTGGGCCGGGATCAGCCCGGGAGGCCGGCCGGGGTGCCTCCGTTCGCCTCGTAACCGGCCACCGCCAGGGCGCGGTAGAGGGCGAACTCGGCGGCCGGGTCGGCGGACAGCGCCCAGGGCAGCGCGCCGACGTGCCCGTCGACGTGTATGAGCTGGTGCATGGCCTCGTGCCAGCGCTCGGCGCGGACCAGGAAGAAGATCAGCAGATGGCGGACGTGCGCGAGCATCGGGTCGTCGGGGCGGGCCGAGTGCACCGCGTGCAGGGCGCCGTGCATCGCCTTGGTGACGACCTCGCTCTGGTAGAAGCCCGCCACCAGGTTCACCTCGGGGAGGTGCTCGAAGACGGCGAACAGCGGCAGCGCGGCGAGCAGCGAGCCCTCCGGGGCGCGGGCCGCGGCGGCCTCCGCGAAGGCGTACGCCTGCTCGCGCGAGCCGTGCCACTTCTCGCAGCAGTAGTGCAGGGCGGCCAGATGCGCGCCCATGTGCTGCGGGGCGCGGTCCAGGATCTTCAGCCACAGCTGGTCGAACTCGGCCTGGGTATAGGCCAGTCCACGGGCGATGGACAGCTCGACGATGTACGGCACCGGGTCGCCGGGGGCCGCCAGCGCGGCCTGCGCGCAGACGTCCCGGGCCTCCTCCATGATGATCCGGAACTCGTCCGTGCCCGGCGTCGACGTCCGCCAGGCCTGCTGCACCAGGAACTCCGCGTAGACGGCGGTGCAGCCCGGGTCCTTGGGCTGCTCGGCCCGCCACACCCGCAGCCACTGGCCGCCCGGCGTCTCGTGCACCCCGCCGGGCCGCTGCTGCAGCTCCAGCGCGGCCGCGCCCGCGAAGGCCTGCACCCGCTGCCAGCGCAGCTCGCCCGCCGTCTCCGTGCCGGCCAGCAGCTGGGAGGCCGCACGATAGTCCTGCGTGCGCTGCACCAGCTCCAGGACGTCCAGCAGGTCGGGGTCCGGGCCGGGCACGCGCACGTCCAGCTCCTCCTGGCGCACGAAGCCGTACGCCGCCGGATCGGCGGCGTCCGGGTGTCCCGGGGGAACCTGCTGGATCACCCCGCGCCTGCGCCGCACGACCGAGAGCAGCACGAAGCTCAGCATGAGCAGCGCCATCAGCAGCCAGAGAATCGCCATGCCCCAAGCGAACCAGACGCCGCCGGCACTTGGCCAACCTCGCCGCGGGCCTGTGGACAACTCCGGTCCCGATCATGACAACCCTTCCTTCGGCCCCGCATCCGCCCGGCGGGCGTCAGCATCCGGCCAGGCGCACTACGCTCGGTGCACATGAGCGACAGGCACATCAGTCAGCACTTCGAGACCCTCGCGATCCACGCGGGCAACACCGCGGATCCCCTCACCGGCGCGGTCGTCCCGCCGATCTACCAGGTCTCGACCTACAAGCAGGACGGCGTCGGCGGGCTGCGCGGCGGCTACGAGTACAGCCGCAGCGCCAACCCCACCCGCACCGCCCTCGAGGAGAACCTCGCCGCGCTGGAGGGCGGCCGCCGCGGCCTCGCGTTCGCGTCCGGACTGGCGGCCGAGGACTGCCTGCTGCGCACGCTGCTCAGCCCCGGCGACCACGTCGTCATCCCCAACGACGCCTACGGCGGCACCTTCCGCCTCTTCGCCAAGGTCGTCTCCCGCTGGGGCGTGGAGTGGTCGGTCGCCGACACCAGCGACCCGGCCGCGGTACGGGCCGCGATCACCCCGAAGACCAAGGCCGTCTGGGTGGAGACCCCCTCCAACCCGCTGCTCGCCATCACCGACATCGCGGCCGTCGCGTCCGTCGCCCACGACGCGGGCGCCAGGCTCGTCGTCGACAACACCTTCGCCACGCCCTACCTGCAGCAGCCGCTGTCGCTCGGCGCGGACGTCGTCGTCCACTCCCTGACCAAGTACATGGGCGGCCACTCGGACGTGGTCGGCGGCGCGCTGATCGTCTCCGACCAGGGCCTCGGCGAGGAACTGGCCTACCACCAGAACGCGATGGGCGCCGTCGCCGGCCCCTTCGACTCCTGGCTGGTGCTGCGCGGCACCAAGACCCTCGCGGTGCGCATGGACCGGCACAGCGAGAACGCCGAGAGGATCGCCGAGATGCTCACCCGGCACCCGCGCGTGACCAGCGTCCTCTACCCGGGCCTGCCCGAGCACCCCGGCCACGAGGTCGCCGCGAAGCAGATGAAGGCGTTCGGCGGCATGGTCTCCTTCCGCGTCGAGGGCGGCGAGCAGGCCGCGGTCGAGGTCTGCAACCGCGCCCAGGTGTTCACCCTCGGCGAGTCGCTCGGCGGCGTCGAGTCCCTGATCGAGCACCCCGGCCGGATGACCCACGCCTCCGCGGCCGGCTCCGCCCTGGAGGTCCCCGGCGACCTGGTGCGCCTGTCCGTGGGCATCGAGAACGTCGACGACCTGCTCGCCGACCTCCAGCAGGCCCTGGCCTGACCGCCCCGCGCGTCCGTCCCCCCCCGTCGACCCGTCGGCCACCGGCAGCCTTGTGCTCACCACCCGGTGATCGGCGGAGTCGTCTGGGAGGGCGGTGTCGTCCACGGGTGCACCCGGGCGGCCCACACGCTGAACGCGACGGCCGCGGCGCAGGCCAGCAGCCACAGCACCCGGCGGACGAACTGCCTGCGCCGCAGCAGGCGCTCGCCGCGGCGCACGGCCTCCGCGTACAGGTCCGGCGGCATCGGCGCCGGGGCGTTTTCCATGATCTGCCGCGCGGCGGCCTCCCGTTGCGGCCGGTTCACCGTGGCCTCCTTGTGCGCTCGGCGTGCCGCCCCCTCATGACGGCGCCACCTCCCGGCCCGCCGTGCGCGGCCTGGGCGGGCTCGGCGGGTGGAGGAGGCCGGCCGTCGCGCGGTCGCAGATGGTGTGCACGCGCTCCGCGGGCAGGCCGAGCAGGGCCGCCGCCTGTTCCTCGGCGACGCCTTCGTACAGGCGCAGCACCAGGATCAGCCGTTCCTGCGGGGTGAGCGCGGCGAGCGGGCTGCGCGGGTCCGGGCGGGCGCGGCCGAACGCGCCGTACCGGTGCCAGGCCGTGCGCGCGAAGCGGGTGGCGAGGTACTGGCGGGCGCAGTCGTACGGATCCTCGCCGTGCAGCCGGTCCCAGCGGGCGTAGGTGTGGGCGAGCGCGAGCGTCAGCAGGCGCCGGGCGCGCGGGTTGGCGTCGGGGGCCTCCGCGGTCATCAGCGTGGCGGCATGCAGCAGACGTCCGGCCGCGCCCGCGACGAACGCCTCGAACTCCCGGGCCCGGCGGGTAGCTCGGGACACCTGCCGATCACGCACCGCGCCTCCCCCTCGAGGGACCCCGTCCGGTACGGGAAAGGGTGAACCGCGTACGACACAGGACCCGGTCTCATATGAGGCCAGCGGCGGCCCGGGGTCAAGACTCGGGACCCGTACCGTCCGCACGAGCGGCGCCGCGGCGCCCGAGGCGGCCGCCGTAGCTCAGGACGCCGGGGGCTGTTCCGCCGACGGGGTGCCCTGCACCGACATCCGCGCGGACAGCGCGCGGTTGAAGCGGGTCAGGAGCGTGCAGAAGTGCTCGCGTTCCTCCGGCGCCCAGTCCTGCGTCAGTTCGGCCATCAGCTGGCGCCGCGAGGAGCGCACCTCCTCCAGGCGGGCCGCCCCGCGCGGGGAGAGCTGAAGGACCACCGCGCGCCCGTCCTCGGGGTGCGAGGTCCGCTTGACGAGCCCGGTGTCGACCAGCGGAGCCACCTGCCGGGTGACCGTGGAGGAGTCGATGCCCATGCTCGCCGCGAGCGCCTTGACGCCCATCGGGCCTTCCCGGTCGAGGCGGTTGAGCAGCAGATACGCCGCGCGGTCCATGGAGTTCCGCACCTGCCCGACCCCGCCGAGCCGCGTCTGTTCGGCACGGCGGGCGAACACCGCCACCTCGTGCTGGAGGGTGTCGAGAAGACCGGTGTCACCGACGGTCGTCATGTCCATCGACATTTCAGGTGTTGTGGGCATGGCCGGAGGCTCGCTTCATGAAGGGCTGCTGGTTGGGGGACAGGGTACGCGGCTCGGCGGCGGGCCGTACCGGCGCTGCACAAAGCCGGTCTCGGAGCTTGGTCACACCAGCCGTCCGCGAGCGCGGACTGCGATGCTGGAGTCATGAGCTACCGCACGGCTGACTCCTTGCGTTCCGTCACCCTCGACGACGTGCGAGGGGCGCAGAAGATGCTCTCGGGCGTGGCCCGCACCACCGCCATGGAGGGCAGCCGGCACCTGTCCCAGCTGGTCGGCGCGCCGGTGCAGCTGAAGTGCGAGAACCTTCAGCGGACCGGCTCGTTCAAGCTGCGCGGCGCCTATGTGCGCATCGCCGGGCTGCTGCCGGAGCAGCGGGCGGCCGGGGTGGTGGCGGCGAGCGCCGGGAACCACGCGCAGGGCGTGGCGCTGGCCTCCTCGCTGCTCGGCGTGCACTCCACCGTGTTCATGCCGAAGGGCGCCCCACTGCCCAAGATCAGCGCCACGCGCGACTACGGCGCCGAGGTGCGCCTGCACGGCCAGGTGGTCGACGAGACGCTGGCGGCCGCCGAGGAGTACGCGGCCGAGACCGGCGCGGTGTTCATCCACCCCTTCGACCACCCGGACATCATCGCCGGTCAGGGCACGGTCGGCCTGGAGATCCTGGAGCAGTGCCCGGAGGTGCGCACGATCGTCGTCGGGATCGGCGGCGGCGGGCTCGCGGCCGGGATCGCGGTGGCGGTGAAGGCGATCCGGCCGGACGTCACCGTCGTGGGCGTCCAGGCGGAGGGCGCGGCGGCCTACCCGCCCTCGCTGGCCGCCGGGCACCCGGTGTCGGTGCGGAACCCGGCGACGATGGCCGACGGCATCAAGGTGGGGCGGCCCGGCGTGGTGCCGTTCGGGCTCGTCCGGGACCTGGTCGACGAGGTGCGCACGGTCAGCGAGGACCAGCTGTCGGCGGCGCTGCTGCTGTGCCTGGAGCGGGCCAAGCTGGTCGTGGAGCCCGCCGGGGCGAGCCCGGTCGCGGCGCTGCTGGCCGCGCCGGGCGCCTTCGAGGGCCCGGTCGTCGCCGTGCTCTCCGGCGGGAACGTCGACCCGGTGCTGATGCAGCGGGTGCTGCGGCACGGCATGGCCGCGCAGGGCCGCTACCTGGCGGTCCGGCTGCGGCTGACGGACCGACCGGGCGCGCTCGCCACGCTCCTCGGGGTGCTGTCGGCGGTGGACGCCAACGTCCTCGACGTGAGCCACGTACGAACCGATCCGCGGCTCGGGCTCACGGAGGCGGAGGTGGAGCTGCACCTGGAGACCAAGGGCCCGGTGCACTGCGCCGAGGTCGGCCAGGCCCTGCGGGACGCCGGTTACACGGTCATGGAGTAAAGGCCCCGGCCCGGGCGGGGGCGCCTCGCCGACGGCCCCGGACACGGCGAAGCCCCCGGTGTCCGGCACAGGCCGGCGGACACCGGGGGCCCGAGGTCACAACGGGTGGGGGTCAGCCCGAGTACGGCTCGGCCTTCAGGATCCTCACCGAGGCCTTCTTGCCGTTCGGCAGTTCGTACTCCGCGTCCTCGCCGACCTTGTGGCCGATGACGCCGGCGCCCAGCGGGGACTGCGGCGAGTACGTCTCGATGTCGGCGCTCGCGTACTCACGGGAGGCGAGCAGGAACGTCAGCGTGTCGTCCTCGTCACCGTCGAAGGCGATCGTGACGACCATGCCCGGCGCGACGGCACCGTCCGCGGCTGGCGGCTCGCCCACCTTGGCGTTCTCGAGAAGCTGGGTCAGCTGGCGCACGCGCAGCTCCTGCTTGCCCTGCTCCTCCTTGGCCGCGTGGTACCCGCCGTTCTCGCGCAGGTCGCCCTCCTCGCGCGCGGCCGCGATCTTGGCGGCGATCTCCGTGCGCGCAGGACCAGTAAGGTACTCAAGCTCGTCCTTGAGCTTGTTGTACGCCTCCTGGGTCAGCCAGGTGACGTTCTCGCTGGTCTGGGTCACAGGGTGCTCCTCGTCGGTACTGGGAATACAAAGCATCGCCCTACCCAGAAGAATGTTCCCTCTCGGGTGGGCGAAACCACGAGCCTAACAATTCAAGGCCGGAAGGGGGAGGACATAAGCCATCACACTCGCATCAACGCAGGTCAGCGTCTACGTATTCCGGGTGAAGCGGGGAGTGTCCGGTCCCGGGTCAGCCGGTATGGCAGCCGAGCAGCTCGGCCGTGGTGCCCTTCGCCGTCGTACGCAGCGTGACGACCTTGTCGATGCGGGTGGCGGGCCCGGTGAAGCGGAAGTCGGCCCGGCCCACCTCGGAACCGTCCGCCGCCTGGGAGCGCAGGGTGCAGTAGCCCGCGGCGCCGGAGTCCTTGTGGACCTCCAGATGCACCTTCACCGCGTCGTCCGTGGCGTCGAAGGCGATCACCTGGGCGCTGATCCTGCTCTCCACGACGTAGTGGTAGGCGAAGTAGGCGACCAGTGCGAGCAGGGCGGCGGCGAACACCGCGCCGGCGATCCTGAGCTTGTGGTCGGCACGCTCGTCCGAGGAACGGCCGTAGCGGCCCTCGGGCAGTCGCGTGCTCGCCGTACTCATGATCGTCCTCTCCGCAGGGACCGGTCCCGGAATTATTCGCCCCCCGATTCCGTCACTATAGAAGCCGCCGATCGCGCCGGGACCACGGGGCGCCGACATGACCGAGGATTGAGTCTTGACTGACCAGCTGCGACTGATGGCCGTTCACGCGCACCCCGACGACGAGTCGAGCAAGGGCGCGGCCACCATGGCGAAGTACGTGTCCGAGGGGGTGGACGTGCTGGTGGTGACGTGCACCGGCGGAGAGCGCGGATCCATCCTCAACCCCAAGCTGCAGGGCGACGCGTACATCGAGGAGCACATCCACGAGGTGCGCAAGAAGGAGATGGACGAGGCCCGGGAGATCCTCGGGGTCAAGCAGGAGTGGCTGGGCTTCGTCGACTCCGGCCTGCCGGAGGGCGACCCGCTGCCGCCGCTGCCCGAGGGCTGCTTCGCCCTGGAGGACGTCGACAAGGCGGCCGGCGAGCTGGTGCGCAAGATCCGCGCCTTCCGCCCGCAGGTGATCACCACCTATGACGAGAACGGCGGCTACCCGCACCCCGACCACATCATGACCCACAAGATCTCCATGGTGGCGTTCGAGGGCGCGGCGGACACCGAGAAGTACCCGGAGGCCGAGTACGGACCCGCCTACCAGCCGCTGAAGCTGTACTACAACCAGGGCTTCAACCGCCCCCGCACCGAGGCCCTGCACAACGCGATGCTGGAGCGCGGCCTGGAGTCGCCGTACGGGGAGTGGCTCAAGCGCTGGAGCGAGATGGAGCGCACCGAGCGCACGCTGACCACGCACATCCCCTGCGCGGACTTCTTCGAGATCCGCGACAAGGCGCTGATCGCGCACGCCACGCAGATCGACCCCGACGGCGGCTGGTTCCGCGTCCCGATGGAGCTGCAGAAGGAGGTCTGGCCGACGGAGGAGTACGAGCTGGCGAAGTCGCTCGTCGACACTTCCCTCCCCGAGGACGACCTCTTCGCGGGCATCCGGGACAATGCCTGACATGAGCGCAAGCGTGAGCCTGGCAGTGACGCACCTCGTCCCCCTCGCCGACCTCGACCAGAACAAGGTCACCCCCGGTGTCCTCGGCTTCATCGTCTTCGCGGTGATGGCCCTGGCCGTGTGGGGCCTGATGAAGTCGATGAGCAAGCACATGAACAGGGTCGACTTCAAGGAGCCCCCGGAGCCCGGGGCCGAGCAGGACGAGAAGTCCGGCACGGCCGACTCCGCGGCCCGGCGGGGCTGACCAGAACCCGGCGCGCCGCCGGTACCGCCACCCCCGTGACCTCCCGGCGTGGCGGTCCGGCGTCATGCGCGGGCGCCACGCCTGCCGGCCGTCCTCCGGGCTGACCCGCGCTCCGGCAGCGGGCGTGCGCCGGGACGTACTCGGCCGGCTTCTCGTCCCGCAGGGAGTGGCAGGCGAACAGCTCCAGTGCCTCGTCCCCCCGTTCCCCCCGTTCCCCCCTTCCCCCCTTCCCCCCCCTTCCCCCCCCGTCCCCCCCGTCGCCTCGTCGGCGCGGGCCGGCGCCGACTGCGCTCTCTGCCGGGGGGCCTGGGCCGGCGGTCGTCCCAGGTCAGCCGTTGTCCGGGCCCCCGCCTCTGTCGCTCAGCGCCGGTCGCCCCGCCCACCGGCCCATCGCCAGCCACACGCACGCCCCCGCCAGCGCGCCCTCCGCCGGCGCGCACAGCAGCGCCTCGGCCAATGGGGCGCCCGTGCCCGCCGTCGTTATGTCGAACCAGGCGTCCAGCACCGCCACCGACGCCGTCGCCGAGGCCGTCAGGCGGGCTCTCGCGTCGCCGCGCAGGCCGAGCAGGGCCGTGGCCGCGCACCCCGCCGTCATGAGGACGTCGAGGCCGACCCAGGCGACCTGCCAGTGGTCCACCTCGGTGCTGCCCGGCAGGGTCACGGCCAGGACCACCGTCCACGGCACCAGCAGAACCGCCGCCGCGCCCAGCAGGACCAAGGGCCACCTCTTCCGCATGGCTCCCCCCTCACGTCTCTCCGACTGCCTCCACCATAGACTGCAGAGAAATCTCTGCAAAGAAAATTCGGCAGATCTCGGGGGCTTCTCGGGGTTCTCAGGGTTACCGTGGCGGCATGACCGACGGCCTGCCCGAGATGACCAGCCTGGAGCGCACCGCCCTCTACAAATCCCTCGGCAACCCCCTGCGCCGCCGGATCCTCGACTACCTCGGCCGGCACGGCCAGGCGAACTCCACCGTCCTCGCCCGCGAACTCGGCGAGAGTTCGGGCACCACCAGCTACCACCTGCGCAAGCTCGCCGAGCAGCGGCTCATCGAGGAGATCCCGGAGAAGTCCGGCGGGCGCGAGCGCTGGTGGCGGGCGCTGCCCTTCCGGCACACGACGCCCGACCCGGCCACGATGGCCCCCGAGGAGTACCAGGCGGCCGCCCGACTCGCCCGGCTGAAGATCGATTTCGACACCGCTCTGTACCGCCGCGCCCATGAGGAGTACCGCGGCCCCGAGGGCTGGGCCCAGGTCCAGCGCCACGGCACCTGGCTGACCAAGGCAGAACTCCTCGAGTTCATGCGCGAGTACCAGGCACTGCTGGAGCGCTACGGCCACCCGCGCGAGGAGGCCCCCGAAGGCGCACGCCCCGTCCTCATGCGCTTCTACGCCGTCCCGGAGCCGGGCGGCACCGACGGCTCCGAGCCGGGCGGCACCGACGGCTCCGGGCCGGAGAGCGGCGTCGCCCCCGAGCCGCTGGACGAGCGGAAGGGTGCACCCGCGGGAGCCTGAGGCGTCCGTGAGCCGTCCCCCGAACGATCCTGCGCCGTCCGGCGAACCGGGGCCCGGCGCCCGCCCCCGGACCCGGCGCCGCCACCCCGTTGGCCTCGCCTCTGCCGCCTCGCGCCGTCACCCCGCCCCTCGCGCCCTCGGGCCCGCTCCCTCGCGCCGTCACACCCCCGGCCCTCACACCCCGGCTCACCCAGCGGTCACATCCCCCAACAACCCCCTCTTGTAGGTGTCTACAAAGACCCGGTCCCGGCCCAGCCGATGTCTCATGGCTTCCACCCCTGGCTGACTCCGCTCCGGTGGCGGTGTACTCCTCACACGGGCTGAACGAAGCAAGGGATGGTGCCGTGGACTTCCTCCGACCCGCCACCTGGGCGGACGCGCTGGACGCTGAGGCTCGGCGTCCGGGCGCGACGCCGGTCGCGGGCGGAACCGGCGTGACGACCGGCATCAGCAGCACGGGACGTGCGCAGGGCGATCACCTCGGACGCCGTCGCCGGGCGGATCCACGGCGGTTCCGCACAGGGGATCGGCCTCGCCCTCATGGAGGAGACCGAGGCAGAGGACGGCCGCATCCGCGCCCCGTCGTCCAGCCGCCCACCGTCTCCGTCGCTCCGGCGATCGTGAACGCCGTCCGCGACGCGACGGGGCTGCAGCCGGCCCGCGTTCCGGCCGCACCGGAGCGCACATCTGCGGCCTCGGACCGTGAACACCCCCGCGGACGCGCCGGCCGAGCCGGTCTCGAAGCGGCAGCCGCGGGGTAAGCCAGTCACCCCGGGCGTGAGGCCCCGCACGGGAAGAGCCCTCGGGACATCCCACCCTCTCCGAAAGAAGTGATCGTGACAGCGCAGACCCAAGAAGAGAGCATCCAGGACCTCGAGCGTGTCTGGATGGACGAGGCGATCCGGCTGGCCACCACCAGCGTGGCGAACGGCGGCGGTCCGTTCGGCGCCCTGGTCGTCAAGGACGGCGAGATCGTCGCCCTCGGGAACAACCAGGTCACCGCGACCCTGGACCCGACGGCGCACGCCGAGGTGAGCGCGATGCGCGCCGCCTGCAGAAAGCTGGACGCCTTCTCGCTGGAGGGCTGCACTCTGATCACCTCGTGCGAGCCGTGTCCGATGTGTCTCTCCTCCGCGCTGTGGGCGCGGGTCGACCGGATCGTCTACTGCGCCGACCGGCACGACGCCGCGGCCGCCGGTTTCGACGACCGCAAGTTCTACGACCTGTTCGAGAAGAAGCCCCAGTCGATGTGGCCGACCCGGGTCGAGCAGCTGGACCTGCCGCACCGGACGGCCCCGTTCGACGCGTGGCTGGCCAAGGCCGACCGCATCGACTACTGACTCCGGGTCACCAGCGTGCCGCCATCCGGCCCGGGTACGGCCGGCCACCCGCCCGGGGGACGCCCAGTCGTACCCGGGCCGGATGCGCGCCGGGCGCCGGCCCACCGCAGGTGCGCGGTGCCGTTCAGCGAGCGCACGGGCCCGCCCCCGCACCCTTTCCGGCGCCCCGGTGACCGAGGCACGCGGCGGGGCCGGCATGCGGGAGGATGGAGGCATGCCGAATCGACTGGCCCGTGAGACGTCCCCCTATCTCCTCCAGCACGCGGACAACCCGGTGGACTGGTGGCCCTGGTCGGCCGAGGCCTTCGAGGAGGCGCGCAGGACGGACCGGCCCGTCCTGCTGAGCGTCGGCTACTCGAGCTGTCACTGGTGCCACGTCATGGCCCACGAGTCCTTCGAGGACCGGGCCACCGCCGACTACCTCAACGAGCACTTCGTCAGCGTCAAGGTCGACCGCGAGGAACGCCCCGATGTCGACGCCGTCTACATGGAGGCCGTACAGGCCGCCACCGGGCACGGCGGCTGGCCCATGACCGTCTTCCTCACCCCGGACGCCGAGCCGTTCTACTTCGGCACCTACTTCCCGCCCGCGCCCCGCCACGGCATGCCCTCGTTCCGGCAGGTCCTGGAGGGCGTCCGGCAGGCCTGGAGCACCCGCCGCGACGAGGTCGCCGAGGTCGCCGGGAAGATCGTGCGCGACCTCGCCCAGCGGGAGATCGTCCGGCACGGCGACCGCGCGCCCGGCGAGCCGGACCTCGCCCAGGCGCTGCTCGGCCTGACCCGCGAGTACGACCCGCAGCGCGGCGGCTTCGGCGGGGCGCCCAAGTTCCCGCCCTCCATGGTGCTGGAGTTCCTGCTGCGGCACCACGCCCGCACCGGATCCGAGGGCGCGCTGCAGATGGCCCAGGACACCTGCGAGCGCATGGCCCGCGGCGGCATCTACGACCAGCTCGGCGGCGGCTTCTCCCGCTACTCCGTGGACCGGGACTGGGTCGTGCCGCACTTCGAGAAGATGCTGTACGACAACGCCCTGCTCTGCCGCGTGTACGCCCACCTGTGGCGGGCCACCGGCTCCGGCCTCGCCCGGCGCGTCGCCCTGGAGACCGCCGACTTCCTCGTGCGCGAACTGCGCACCCCCGAGGGCGGGTTCGCCTCCGCGCTCGACGCCGACAGCGACGACGGCACGGGCCGGCACGTCGAGGGCGCCTACTACGTGTGGACGCCCGAGCGGCTGCGCGCCGTCCTCGGCGAGGCCGACGGCGACCTCGCCGCCCAGTACTTCGGCGTGACCGACGAGGGCACCTTCGAGCACGGCCAGTCCGTCCTCCAGCTCCCGCAGAGCGAGGGCGTGTTCGACGCCGGGCGGATCGACTCCATCCGCGACCGGCTGCTCGCCGAGCGCGCCCGCCGCCCCGCGCCCGGCCGGGACGACAAGGTCGTCGCCGCCTGGAACGGCCTCGCGGTCGCCGCGCTCGCCGAGACCGGCGCCTACTTCGACCGGCCCGACCTGATCGAGGCCGCCGTCGCCGCCGCCGACCTGCTCGTGCGCGTGCACCTGGACGAGCACGGCCGGCTCGCCCGCACCAGCAAGGACGGCCGGGTCGGCCCCAACGCCGGGGTGCTGGAGGACTACGCGGACGTCGCGGAGGGCTTCCTCGCCCTCGCCTCCGTGACCGGGGAGGGCGTCTGGCTGGACTTCGCCGGGCTGCTCCTCGACCACGTCCTCACCCGATTCGCCGACCCGGACACCGGCGCCCTCTACGACACGGCCGCCGACGCCGAGCGGCTCATCCGCCGCCCGCAGGACCCCACCGACAACGCCACCCCGTCCGGCTGGACGGCGGCGGCAGGCGCCCTGCTGGGCTATGCCGCGCACACCGGTTCCGAGGCGCACCGGACCGCCGCCGAACGGGCGCTCGGCGTGGTGCGGACGCTCGGACCGCGCGTGCCCCGGTTCATCGGCTGGGGCCTCGCCGTCGCCGAAGCCCTCCTGGACGGCCCCAGGGAGATCGCCGTCGTCGGACCCGGCCTCGCCGACGAGCGGACGGCGGCCCTGCACCGTACGGCACTGCTCGGTACCGCCCCCGGCGCCGTCGTCGCCGCCGGCGCCGCGGAGAGTGACGAGTTCCCGCTGCTCGCCGACCGGCCGCTCGTGTCCGGTGAACCGGCGGCGTACGTCTGCCGTAACTTCACCTGTGACGCGCCGACCACCGACCCGGAACGGCTGCGCGCGGCGCTGAACGCGCACTGAGCAGCGCGGACAGCCGGCCGGCGGGACGTCCGAACTGTTCGGAACTGGGCCGGTGTTCGGATACGTCCCGCTACCGGCGGCACCGTTCCGAAACACGCTATTTATCGGAGCAGCTCCCGCGCTTCACAGATCCCCCCTAGTGTCTCCACAACGAGTCGACGGGTGATCACTCACCGTCGCCCGCACAGGGGGAAATCGGGGATCTGGGGGGATCTTTTTGCTCACGTCTGTCTTCATCGCGGCCGTCTCACTGGCCCTGTTCTGGATGGCGGCGTTCACTCTGTGGTGGCAGATGCACGCCTGGCGCACGCCCGAGGTGCTGGCCTCCACCAGGTTCGGCAGGCCGGACGGCGGGGAACACCTGTCGTTCTCCCTGCTGCTGCCGGCCCGGCACGAGCAGGCGGTGCTGGACCACACCATCCAGCGGCTGCTGGAATCCACGCACGCCGACTTCGAGATCGTCGTGATCGTCGGGCACGACGACCCCGAGACCACGCAGGTGGCCGAGCGGGCCGCCGCACGGGACGCGCGCGTGCGCGTCGTCGTCGACACCCACGAGAAGAAGAACAAGCCCAAGGCCATGAACACGGCGCTGCCGCACTGCCGCGGCGACGTCGTCGGGGTCTTCGACGCCGAGGACCAGGTCCACCCCGAGCTGCTCGCCCACGTCGACCACGCCTTCCGCACGACCGGCGCGGACGTGGTCCAGGGCGGCGTGCAGCTCATCAACTTCCACTCCAGCTGGTACAGCCTGCGCAACTGCCTGGAGTACTTCTTCTGGTTCCGCTCCCGGCTGCACCTGCACGCGCAGAAAGGGTTCATCCCGCTCGGCGGCAACACCGTCTTCGTGCGGACCGGCGTCCTCAGGGAAGCGGGCGGCTGGGACCCGGACTGCCTCGCCGAGGACTGCGACCTGGGCGTCCGGCTCTCCAGCGCCGGCAAGAAGGTCGTCGTCGCCTACGACTCCGACATGGTCACCCGCGAGGAGACCCCCGGCACCCTGATGTCGCTGCTCAAGCAGCGCACCCGCTGGAACCAGGGCTTCCTGCAGGTGTACCGGAAGAAGGACTGGCGGCAACTGCCGGGATTAGGGCAGCGGCTGCTCGCCCGGTACACCTTGATGACCCCGTTCATGCAGGCCTTCTCCGGTGTGATCATCCCGCTCAACGCGGCCGTCGCGCTCTTCCTCGACGTGCCGGTCGGGGTTGCCTTCCTCACCTTCCTGCCGCTGGTCACCGCCGCCGTCACCTTCGTCTTCGAGGTGGTCGGACTGCACGACTTCGGCAAGCAGTACGGCCTGAAGGTCCGCCTCGTCCACTACGTGAAGCTCATCGTGGGCGGCCCCTTCTACCAGGTCCTCCTGGCCGGCGCCGCGATCCGCGCCGTATGGCGCGAGCAACGCGGCCGCAACGACTGGGAGTTGACCACGCATGTCGGCGCGCATCTCACCGCGGCCGAGCCCATCCGAGAGGACGTTCCCGCGTGACCTCCACACTTCCCGCGGTGACCGGAGCGAAGGTCCCCGCGCAGCGCCGGCCTGCGCCCGAAACGCCCACGGCCGGCCGCACACAGCCGCCGATGCGACTGCGCTCCTCCCGCGCCGACCTGCTGCTCTGCGGCGCCCTGCTCACGGTGATCCTGGTCGTCCAGGGCTGGAACATCGCCGCCTACCCGACCCTCAGCGACGACGAGGGCACCTACCTCGCCCAGGCCTGGGCCGTCCAGCAGGGCCGGGGCCTCGCCCACTACACCTACTGGTACGACCACCCGCCGCTCGGCTGGATCCAGATAGCCCTGCTCGGCCGGCTGCCCGCGGCGGTCAGCCCCGGGTTCATGACCGTCGGCACCATGCGGATCACGATGCTCCTGATCAGCGGAGTCAGCGCGGTCCTCGTCTACGTCCTCGGCCGCCGCCTCGCGCTGCCCCGCTGGGCCGCCGGACTCGGCATGACCCTCTTCGGGCTGTCCCCGCTCGCGGTCGTGCTCAGCCGGGAGATCTTCCTCGACAACATCGCCGTGATGTGGCTGCTGCTGGCGTTCTGCCTCGCCGCCTCGCCCAGCCGCCACCTCTGGCACCACTTCGGCGCCGGTGTCGCCGCCGCGACGGGCGTGCTCACCAAGGAGACGATGCTCGTCGCCCTGCCCGCCCTGTTCGTCACCATGTGGCGGCACAGCCACCGCGACACCCGCAAGTTCGCGCTCACCGGAGCCGTCACCGCGTGCGCCCTGATCGGCCTCGCCTACCCGCTGTTCGCCCTGCTCAAGGGCGAGTTGCTGCCCGGCCCCGGACACGTCTCCCTGTGGGACGGCATCACCTACCAGATGTCCCGGCCCGGCTCCGGGTTCATCCTGCACCCGGGCTCCGGCTCCTACGGCGTCCTGCACGCGTGGCTGTACTACGACCGCGTCCTGCCCCTCGGCGGCCTCGCCGCGGCCCTGCTCCTGCTGCTCGCCCGGCGCTGGTCGGTCACCGCCCGCGCCCTCGCCGGACCCGCGCTGACCGTCGCGCTCCTCACCGCGGTCGCCCTGCGCCCGAACGGCTACCTGCCCGCCATGTACGTCATCGGCGCCCTGCCCTTCCTCGCCCTGGTCCTGGCCGCCGCTGCCGCCTCCGTCGCGCACGCGGTCATGACCAGGCGGCGCACGGAGACCGAGAAGCGGTACCTCACCGGCGGCCGGTACGCGCTCGCCGCCGTGCTCGTCCTCGCCGCCGGCGCCTACGTCGTACCGCACTGGTACGACGGCGACCGCACCGCCGTCACCGCCGACGCCAACAAGCCCTACCGGCAGGCCGCCCACTGGCTCGGCACGAAGGTGGCCGACCCCGAGGACACCCGTGTCCTCGTCGACGACGCCCTCTGGCTGGACCTGGTGCACGCCGGGTACCGGCCCGGACCCGGCGCCATCTGGTTCTACAAGGCCGACCTCGACCCGGCCGTCACCAAGACCCTGCCGCACGGCTGGAAGGACGTCGACTACGTCGTCGCCTCACCGACCGTCCGCCGCGACGCCAAGGACCTGCCCACCGTCCGGGCGGCCATCCGGCACTCCGCGCCGGTCGCCACCTTCGGCGCCGGACCCGACCGCATCGAGATCCGGCGCATCCAGGCCGCGGGAGGCGCGCGATGAGCGAGCACACCGTCCCGGCACAGGGCCTCGACGCCGTGGAGGTCCCCGAACCCGGCGCCGTCACCATCGTCGTACCGACCTTCAACGAGTCCGCGAACATCCGGCAGCTGCTGCACCGGATCACCGAGTCGGTGCCCGCGCGGCTGCCCTGCGAGGTCCTGTTCGTGGACGACTCCACCGACGACACCCCCGAGGTGATCCGCGCCGCCGCCCGGGACTGCCCGTTCCCGGTGGCCGTGCTGCACCGCGAGGAGCCCGTCGGCGGGCTCGGCGGGGCGGTCGTCGAGGGGCTGAGGGCGGCGACCGCGGAGTGGATCGTCGTCATGGACGGCGACTGCCAGCATCCGCCGTCCCTCGTACCGGAGTTGGTGGCCACCGGCGAGCGGACGAACGCCGGACTCGTCGTCGCCTCCCGGTACATCGAGGGCGGCAGCCGGGCCGGGCTCGCCGGCGGCTACCGGGTGGCCGTCTCCCGCGGCGCGACCTGGCTCGCCAAGGCCCTCTTCCCGCGCACGCTGCGCGGCATCAGCGACCCGATGAGCGGCTTCTTCGCGATCCGGCGCAGGGCCGTCACCGCGGAGGTCCTCAAGCCCCTCGGCTACAAGATCCTGCTGGAGCTGGCCGTCCGCGGCCGCCCGCGCCGGGTCGCCGAGGTGCCGTTCGTCTTCGAGGAGCGGTTCGCGGGCGAGTCCAAGTCCACCGCGCGGGAGGGCCTGCGCTTCCTGCGCCACCTGACGGGCCTGCGGACCGCGTCCCCGGCCGCCCGCATGGTCGGCTTCGGGCTGATCGGCGCCAGCGGATTCGTGCCGAACCTCCTCGGACTGCGGGCGCTCACCGCCGCCGGCCTCCACTACCTGCCCGCCGAGATCCTCGCCAACCAGCTCGGGGTCGCCTGGAACTTCCTGCTCATCGAGCAGTTGCTGTTCCGCGACCGGCGCGCGCACCGCCGCTGGTGGGACCGGCTCGGCCGGTTCGCGCTGCTCGCCAACGCCGACCTGGTGCTGCGCATCCCGCTGATCGCCCTCCTCGTCGGCCGGTTCGGCATGGGCGCCCTCCCCGCCACCGCGCTCGCCCTGGTCCTGACGTTCGTCCTGCGCTTCGCGGGCACCGAGGCGCTGGTCTACCTCCCCCGCCGCCGGGGGAGCCGAGCAAGGAGAGCCGTGTGAGAGACAAGCACCGCAGACGGACCGCGCTGGCCGGGGTGGGCGCCCTGACCGCCGGGCTGCTGCTGACCGCGCCCCAGCCCGCCGAGGCGGCCAACCTGATCAAGAACCCCGGCTTCGAGACCGCCGGCAGCGACGGCATGCCGTACTGCTGGGAGAAGTCGGGCTGGGGTGACAACGACTTCACCTTCCAGAGCACCTCGGACGCGCACTCCGGGGCCGCGGCCATGAAGGTCACGCTGACCCGCCGCGTCGACGGCGACCGCAAGGCGATGATCACGGAGTCGGCGGACTGCGCGCCGGGAGTGAGCGCCGGCAAGCAGTACGACCTGGGGCTCTGGTACAAGACCACCACCCCCGACGCCAACATCACCCTGTTCCGGCACGACACCACCGCCGGCTGGCAGTACTGGACCGACCTGAAGACCCTGGACATGGCGTCGGCCTGGACGCGGGCCACCGTCCGCACGCCCGAGGTCCCCGCCGGCACCGACCGCATCACCTGGGGCGTCTCCGTCTACGGCACCGGATCGGCGACCACCGACGACTACACCATGGACCAGGTCCCCGACCCGCTCCCGCCGGCCCGGTGCACCGGTACCGCCGACCAGTGCGCCAACGGCAGCTGGTCGGTCCTGCCCACCCGGAACCCGGTCCGCTCCATGCACTCCGTCGTCCTGAACAACGGCAAGGTGCTGCTGATCGCCGGCTCCGGCAACAGCGAGGAGAACTTCGGCGCGGGCACCTTCACGAGCGCCGTGTACGACCCGGCGAACGGCACCTACAAGGTCATCCCGACGCCGAAGGACATGTTCTGCGCCGGCCACGTCCAGCTCCAGGACGGCCGGGTGCTGGTCCTGAGCGGCAACAAGGCGTACCCGGTCGTCGGCGGGCACGGCTACGAGGGGTTCAAGGACTCGTACATTTTCGACCCGAAGACCGAGACGTACACCAAGACCAACGACCTGAACGACGGCCACTGGTACCCGTCGGCGACCGAGCTGGGCAACGGTGACGTCATCACCTTCGGCGGGCTCCGGGAGGACTCCACCGGCTCGGTGACGGCCGAGCGGTTCAGCGACGCGCAGCAGCAGTGGCTGCCGCTGTGGCAGGTCAACCAGACCTGGTCGTACTGGGGCCTGTACCCGGCGATGATCCTCATGCAGGACGGCCGCCTCTTCTACACGGGCAGCCACGTCTTCGGCAACAACATCCCCGGCACCGGCTCGGCGGTCTACGACTACGGCGCCAACACGATCACCCAGATCCCCGGACTGCAGCACAAGGACGAGCGCGACCAGTCGGCGAGCGTGCTGCTGCCTCCCGCGCAGGACCAGCGGGTCCTCACCATCGGCGGCGGCAACATCGACTCCAACCCGGACGCGAACCGCCTGACCGACCTGATCGACCTCAAGCAGCCCAACCCGTCGTACGCCGCCGGGCCGCCGCTCCCGCAGGGCACGGTCGACCTCGGCAACGGGCCCCAGCCGGAGACCGGCAACCAGGGCAAGATGTACGTCTCCGCGGTCCTGCTGCCCGACGGCAAGGTGCTGGAGACCGGCGGCGCCCTGCACAACCGGGCCAACCCCGTGTACGAGTCCTCGCTGTACGACCCGGGCGCCGACACCTTCGACCCGGTGGCCGCCGACCCCGAGTCCCGCGGCTACCACTCCTCGGCGTTCCTGCTGCCCGACGGCCGCGTGATGGCGACGGGCGACAACCCCGGCAACGGCAGCTGGAACCACAACGTGTCGATCTACACCCCGCCGTACCTCTACAAGGGCACCCGCCCGACGATCACCTCCGTGATCGACCAGGAGTGGAAGTACGGCGACACCCAGCGGATCACCGTCGACCGCCCCATCGCCAAGGCGGAGCTGATCCGTCCGGCGGCGGTCACCCACTCCTCCGACCCGAACCAGCGGTTCGTGGACCTGCCGCTCAGCGTGGACGGCAGCAACGTGGACCTGAACGTCACCAACAACCCGAACATCGCCCCGCCCGGCTGGTACATGCTCTTCGCGGTCGATGCCAACGGGGTGCCCTCGGTCGCCCGGTGGGTCCACCTCACCGGCCCGTCGGCCCTGACCGCCGCCTCCCCGCACGTCCACGCCTTCGCCGACGCGCTGTCCGGCAAGGTCTCCGGGCCGGGCAGGAAGCGCACCGCACAGCAGGTCAGCCCGGCCCTCTCCGGCTGCGACCGGCACTACGGCTCGGCCAACGTGTGCGTCCCGACGGTGTTCCCGCCGGAGGTGAGGAAGACGACGGCGGCCCGCTGCGCCTGGCTCCGGAAGAACGACTACGGCCGCCTGAAGGTGAACGGCTCCGGCGACCCGCGGGGCCTGGACCGCGACCGGGACGGGGTGGCCTGCGGGAAGGGAGACGCCGGGCGCCGCTGAGGAGCAGCGCGCCGAGGGCGGGCCGAGCGGCCCGGTGCACCGTGCTCAGTCGCCCTCGGCGCGCATGCTCAACGCCCGCTCCACGACCGCCTCCAGCTGTTCGTGATGCGCGCCCTTCCAATAGGCGCGGCCGCACTCGGTGCACTGGGCGAAGACGTCGTAGGTGCGCTGGGTGCCGTGCTCGAGCTGGTCGGCGACCTCGTCCTTCGTGGCCTCCCTCAGCAGGCCGTTGCAGGCGGTGCAGCGGGTCCACGGGTGCAGGTCGGGGGCGAAGCGGTCGAGGACGTCGTGCAGTTGGTCGTCGGGCCGGGTGCTGTAGACGAAGGCGCCGGCGAAGAGCTCGCGGCGGCGCAGCAGGCCCCGGTCGCGGCTGAGCATCACCCGCTGCTCCGCCGCCGAGCGGGCGGCCAGCGCCGCGTCGCCGATGTCGGTCGATTCGTACGCCGTGTCCACGCCGAGCAGGCGCAGCCGGCGGGCGAGCGTGCCGAGGTGGACGTCGAGGAGGAAGCGCAGCGGGGCGCCGGGGACCCGCTGCGGGCGCCGGACGGGCCGTACGCTCACCGTCTCGCCGGCCCGCGGGAGGTGGGACACCGGCACCTCGCGGCCGTCCACCACCAGCGCGCCGACCTCGGTCAGCGGGACGCCGAGGGACTCGACGACATGGCCGAGGGTCGAGACGCCGTCCGTGGCCAGGGGTGTGGCGCCGGCACGGCGGGCGGCCGGCACGAACAGGTGCAGCGCGGGCGCGACTTCGACGCGGATCTCGGGGCCGTTCATCCCGTCAGCATCGCACGCCGGACCGGCCCGGCCTCAGCGGTTTTCCCCCGCGGTCTTCCCCGGCAGGCCGTGCTCCAGGACGTCCAGGGCCCGGTTCACATGGTCGCGGAGGTCGCCCTGGAAGTCGTTCTCCGCCCAGTACATGGAGGCCTCCATCAGGCCGCCGATGAGGGACATGGCGTAGACGCGCACCTCGAGGCTCTGCGGGTCCAGGCCGGTGCGCTCGCCGAGGACCTCGCGCAGCAGGGTCCCGGTCCGCGACATGCTCTCGAACATCCGGGAGCGGACGGCGGGGACCTGGGCGCCGAGGTGCGTCCGCAGCCGGACCACCTCGGGCTCCTCCGCGAGGCTCGCGTCGAGGGCGAGGTGCATGACGTGCCGCAGCGAGTCGATCAGCGGCTCGTCGGCGGGGCGGGCGCGCAGTTCCTCGCCCATCAGCGGGTCGTACTCGTCCGAGAGGACGATGTCCTCCTTGGTCGGGAAGTAGCGGAAGACGGTCGACGGCGACACCTCGGCCCGCTCGGCGATCTGCTCGATGGTCGTGGCGTCGTAGCCCTGCTCCCGGATCAGGCCGTACGTCGCGGCGCGGATCGCCTCCCGTGTCTTGATCTTCTTGCGTTCCCGCAGGCCGAGCTGGGGCCGGCCGGCGGGGGAGAGGGGGGAGCGTGC
Source organism: Streptomyces sp. NBC_00557 (assembly GCF_036345995.1). Classification (NCBI taxonomy): domain Bacteria; kingdom Bacillati; phylum Actinomycetota; class Actinomycetes; order Kitasatosporales; family Streptomycetaceae; genus Streptomyces; species Streptomyces sp. NBC_00557. Next base: position 3,078,813 of record NZ_CP107796.1, on the reverse strand, counting down.
TGCCGTCATGGTGGTCATTGTCGGGCATCCTCCGGCACCGCGACCACGCCGGGCCCGCCGGCCCGCGAGCAGGGCGGCGACGCCGCAGACGAGCAGCACGACGCCCATGCCGTGGCGCGCGGCAGCATCCCTGCGGGTGAGTGACAGTTGCCGTGAAATGCTAGTGACTCTGAAAAACTGGCTACTGTCAATGCCGGTGTCGGGGGCTCGCCGTCGTAGCGGAACCCTCTTCGGCCGCATGTGAAAGGCCGCGGCGTCGACGCCGCGGCCCGAGGAGAAAAGTGCAGGTAACTGTCTATGTGTGCTGGTACGCCACCAGCGAGATCCCCACGTAGTGCACCACGAACGCGGCCAGGGTGAAGGAGTGGAAGACCTCGTGGAAGCCGAACCAGCGCGGTGACGGGTTCGGGCGCTTGATGCCGTAGACGACGCCGCCCGCGCTGTAGAGCAGGCCGCCGGTGACCACCAGGACCAGGACGGCGATGCCGCCGGTGCGCAGGAAGTCGGGCAGGAAGAAGACGGCCGCCCAGCCCATCGCGATGTAGCAGGGCGTGTACAGCCAGCGAGGGGCGCCGACCCAGAAGACGCGGAAGACGATGCCGGCGGCCGCCGCGGCCCAGATGCCCCACAGCAGCCACTGGCCCTTGGCGCCCGGCAGGAGCAGCAGGGTCAGCGGGGTGTAGGTGCCGGCGATGATCAGGAAGATGTTGGCGTGATCGAGGCGGCGCAGGACGCCGTCCATCCGGGGGCTCCAGTTGCCCCGGTGGTACAGCGCGCTGACGCCGAACAGCAGGCAGGCTGTGAGGACGTAGATCCCGCAGGCTATGCGGCCTCTGGGGGAGTCGGCGAGCGCGGTGAGCACGAGGCCCGCGATGAGCACGGCCGGGAACATGGCGAGATGCAGCCAGCCGCGCAGCCTGGGCTTGACCGGGTGCGGCAGAGAGAGCGCCGTGGGGCCGCGGCCGTCGGCCGGCGTCTCCGTGGGCGCGTCGGGGGCGGACGCAGTCATGCGGGGCATGGTACCTACGCCACCGTAAGTCGGGTGTGAGAGCGGGACTTGGCCGATCGAAGGTCGATCGAACGCAAAAAGACCTTCAGGTGACACAAACCTGGACGTAAAGGGAACGCAAACAGCCCTGGAAACCGTGGTCTTCCTCACTTCGCTCACCTGTGACCTCCCCTGGACATATGGGCACTGTGGGCGGATGATCAAATGAGTGCGGTCGGCACCGGATGAGCACCCCCGTGAAGCGTCCGGGTCGCAGCCCCCACGGGGCAAAGGACAAAATCCCTCACAAGGGCATAAATCCCTCACTTAGGAGCAACCGTGGCGCGCGACAACTCGGCTTCCACCGTTCCCACCAACCACCAGGAACTGATCTCCTGGGTCGACGAGATCGCCGAACTGACGCAGCCGGACAGGGTCGTCTGGTGCGACGGGTCGGAAGCGGAGTACGACCGACTCTGCGAAGAGCTCGTCGCCAAGGGCACCTTCAAGAAGCTCGACCCGATCAAGCGCCCCAACTCCTACTACGCGGCCTCCGACCCGACCGACGTCGCACGCGTCGAGGACCGGACCTTCATCTGCTCCGAGAAGGAGGAGGACGCCGGACCGACCAACAACTGGAAGGCCCCCGCCGAGATGCGGGAGATCTTCACCGGCGAGAAAGGCCTGTTCCGCGGCTCCATGCGGGGCCGCACCATGTACGTCGTCCCGTTCTGCATGGGCCCGCTCGGCTCCCCGCTCTCCGCGATCGGCGTGGAGATCACCGACTCCGCGTACGTCGCCGTCTCCATGCGCACCATGACGCGCATGGGTCAGGCCGTCCTCGACGAACTCGGCGACAGCGGCTTCTTCGTCAAGGCCGTCCACTCCCTCGGCGCCCCGCTGGAGGAGGGCCAGGAGGACGTTCCGTGGCCGTGCAACTCCACCAAGTACATCTCGCACTTCCCCGAGGACCGCGAGATCTGGTCGTACGGCTCCGGCTACGGCGGCAACGCCCTGCTCGGCAAGAAGTGCTACGCGCTGCGTATCGCCTCGGTCATGGCGCGTGACGAGGGCTGGCTCGCCGAGCACATGCTGATCCTCAAGCTCACCCCGCCGCAGGGCGAGTCCAAGTACGTCGCCGCCGCCTTCCCGAGCGCCTGCGGCAAGACCAACCTCGCCATGCTGGAGCCCACGATCTCCGGCTGGACCGTGGAGACCATCGGCGACGACATCGCCTGGATGCGCTTCGGCGAGGACGGCCGCCTGTACGCGATCAACCCCGAGGCCGGCTTCTTCGGCGTCGCGCCCGGCACCGGCGAGCACACCAACGCCAACGCGATGAAGACCCTCTGGGGCAACGCGGTCTTCACCAACGTCGCGCTCACCGACGACGGCGACGTGTGGTGGGAGGGCATGACCGAGGAGCCCCCGGCCCACCTCACGGACTGGAAGGGCAACGACTGGACGCCCGCCTCCGGGACCCCGGCCGCCCACCCCAACGCCCGCTTCACCGTGCCGGCCTCGCAGTGCCCGATCATCGCGCCCGAGTGGGAGGACCCCAAGGGCGTGCCGATCTCCGCGATCCTCTTCGGCGGCCGCCGCGCCAGCGCCGTACCGCTCGTGACCGAGTCCTTCGACTGGAACCACGGCGTCTTCCTCGGCGCCAACGTGGCCTCCGAGAAGACCGCCGCCGCCGAGGGCAAGGTCGGCGAGCTGCGCCGCGACCCGTTCGCCATGCTGCCGTTCTGCGGCTACAACATGGGCGACTACATGGCCCACTGGGTCGACGTGGCCAAGGACAAGGACCAGTCCAAGCTGCCGAAGATCTACTACGTCAACTGGTTCCGCAAGAACGACGAGGGCACGTTCGTCTGGCCCGGCTTCGGCGAGAACTCCCGCGTGCTGAAGTGGATCGTGGAGCGCCTGGAGGGCAAGGCCGAGGGCGTCGAGACCCCGATCGGCGTGCTGCCGGCCAAGGGTGCGCTGGACACCGACGGCCTCGAACTGTCCGACTCCGACCTGGACTTCCTGCTCACCGTCGACAAGGAGGTCTGGCGCGAGGAGGCCGCCCTGATCCCCGAGCACCTCAACACCTTCGGCGACCACACCCCGAAGGAGCTGTGGGACCAGTACCACGCGCTGGTGGAGCGCCTGGGCTGAAAAGCCCGTCGAAAAGACTCCACGGCCGGTCCGGATGCCCTGACCAGCGATCGTCACGACCGGCCGTGGTGACAACACCGAGGGCCCCGCACGAGGGAAAGTGCGGGGCCCTCGTGCCGTGCTTCGGCTTCCGGCTCCTCGGGTACCCGGCTCTGACCAGGGAAGGAGGGATGGGGGATGGCAGGCGGCGATGACTTCTACTCGCAGGATCGTCCGGAGAATCCGCAGCTGGCGGAGGACCGCCCGCGCGGCGGCGGCCCCGAGAGCCGGCCGAGGACCGGTCACCGGCACACATGGGTGTGGTGGCTGGTCCTGGCGGCGGTGATCCTGATCCTTTTCTTCATCTTCATCTGAGGAGGGAAGAAGGGGTCAGGAGGACTGTGGCGCCCGGTCCGCGCGCCGCTGTGGGTGCACGCGGACCGGGGCCGATCTGGGCCCCTGCGGGGTCAGGCGGTGGCGCTCAGCTCCTTCGCCCCCGCCGATGCGTCGTGCTCCGGCTCGGCCAGTGCGCCGGCGTGCGCGTCCATCCGCTCGGCCGCGAGGATCGCCGCCGCCGTGTCCGCACGCGAGGCGGCGACCACGAGCGCACGGCCGGCGAGGGCGTGCGCGCGCTGGTGCAGCGCCACGGGGTCACCGGCGGCGGACGGCGCCGCCCGCAGCGGGCCGTGCCCGCCGCGGAGCCGGCCCACCTGTTCGGCGAGCCGCTCGGCAGCGGTGTCCAGCTCGTGCGACGGCGTCAGCCCGCGCAGCTCGTCGGTCACGGTGAGCAGCGCGGCGAGGTGCCCGGCGAGCTGGATGTCCAGCTCCTCCTCGCGCGACCGGTGGGGGAATTCGGAGGCGGAGCCGGCCCTCGTGCTGTGGACCGACTTGGTGCGGATCGGTTCGTACATGCGGGATGGCCTCCTGTGCTCTGACAGGAAGCCATCCTAGCTTGGATTTCGTCTAAAGTTGAGTCGGGCCAGGGAAAGGAATCTCCGGGACCCTTTCCGCTACGGCCGGCCCGAGCCCCTCGGCGCCGTCCGGCGGTGCAGCAGCATGTAGCCGTCCTGCAGGGACACCAGCTCGTATCCGTGGGCGAGGTCGGCTGCCAGGTGCTGCTGCTCCTCCTCGACGCTGAGCGGCTGGCCCGGCCACGCTCGCTGTTCGGGCGGCACCTCGGTGTCCACCATGACCCACTGGGGATCGGGACGGCTGCCAGGGGCGCCGTAGAGACCGACGCTCGTGCGGTCGGCGAGCTGGGGTACCAGATGGTCGGAGGCCTGGACCGTGACGCCGTCGGGGATCATGGCGATCAGGCGACGGGCGACGGTGACGCGAGAGTCGGTGCGCCAGGTCTCGGGCTGGGCGATCTCGAAGAGGGGGAAGCTCGGAAGGATCATGAGGGTGATCGCGGCGGAGGCCGCGAGGTAGCGGCGCAGGCCGCGCCCGCTCGTCCCGCGTCGCACCAGGGCGTCGACGAAGGCTGCGAAGACGATCGGCATCAGGACGAGCGAGTAGTGGAAGCTGGTCCCCCAGTGCAGGCCGTTGTTCGACGCGAAGCGCCACACCAGCGTGGGCAGGGCGATCCACAGCAGGGGCGATCGCAGCGCCAGGAACAGGGTGGGAGCCAGCATGAGGACGAACGTCGTCACCTTGGGCAGGGGGGTGAACAGGCCGATGGTGCCCTGGTAGAGCACATGCGGCAGACCGCCCGAACTGCCCTCGGCCACCCCCTGGCCGCCCGCGTCGGAACCCTGCAGCAGGGACCAATAGGCGAAGGACCCGCCGGGGTTGAAGGCCGGCAGGATCACGAACAGGGCCAGCGCGGTCCCGGCAACGCCGGCCACGGCTGTGAGCGTTCCGAGCCTGCGGTTGCCTCGCCGGGCGATGACGAGGCCGATGACGAGAACCGTGAGCCCGAGGTCCTCCTTCACCAGCAGCAGGGGCAGGGCCCAGCATGCCGCGGCGGTCAGCCGGCCGTTCCCGAGGGCGGTCAGCGAGAGCGCCAGGAGCGGAGCGGCGAACGCCACTTCGTGGAAGTCGTAGCCGACCGCACTCGCAATTCCCCAGGAGAGCCCGTAGCAGGCACCGATCACCGCGCCGGCCACGGAACCCAGGGCCCGTCGCGCCCAGAGAGTCAGCGGGACGACGCTCACGGCGAGAAGTGCGGCCTGGACGGCGAGGAGTGTCTCGGCGTGTCGCCAGACCAGGTAGAAGGGTGCCACGAGCGCCAGGATCGGGGAGAAGTGATCCCCCAGGACGGGAAAGTCCTGGCCCTTCACCTCGGAGACCGGCAGATGTCCTTCCGCGTACGAGCGCACGACCTGTTGGAAGATCCCCAGGTCGTAGCTGCTCGTGAGCATCTGCTGGTGGAGCCGCAGCGACACCGCCGCGTACATCACGAACAGCGCTCCCGCCAAGGCCCAGACCCACCATGTGCCGTCGAAGCGGCCTTTGCGCGGTGGTCCGGCCACCCCCGTTTTCTCGTAAGCCTGTTGTTGCGCCGGAACCGTCGCGCCGTTGGCGAGTGGTGTTTGCATCGGGACCCCTCGGGAAACTGAGACTGGCGGCCATCAAGATGCCAGCCCTGTGCGGCATTTGGACTCGACCGAACTCCCGTGTGCCAAGAATCCACCGAATGGCCGACCGTCGGTCGTCGCTTTTCGACGTCTACGCCGTCCATCGCGTGTAGAGGTGGCGCCGATAGGCAATCCACCTATGGTGCTGCCATGCGCGGAATTCTCCTGGCCGGGGGTACCGGCTCGCGACTGTGGCCACTGACCCGCTCGGTATCGAAGCAACTGCTGCCGGTTTTCGACAAACCGATGATCTATTACCCGCTTTGCACACTGGTGATGGCCGGTGTGCGTGAGATCCTTGTCCTCACCACGCCCGAAGACCAGTACCAGTTCCGCCGCTTGCTCGGCGACGGTCGTCAATTCGGCCTGCGGCTGGAGTACATGGCACAGGAGCGTCCGGAGGGTATTGCCCAGGCCTTCCTTCTGGGAGCCGACTTCATCGGCGACGAATCGGTGGCCCTCATCCTGGGCGACAACATCTTCTACGGGAGTGGCCTGGGTACCCGGCTTGCCCGCCACGACGACGAATTCAAGGGCGGGAGGGTGTTCGCCTACCAGGTCGCCAACCCCTCGGCCTACGGCGTGGTGGAGTTCGACGAGGCGGGCCGGGCGCTGTCCATCGAAGAGAAACCGGCCCGGCCGAAGTCCCGCTACGCCGTGCCCGGCCTTTACTTCTACGACCATCACGTCGTGGAGATCGCCCGTGGTCTGCGACCCAGCGCCCGGGGCGAGTTGGAGATCTCCGACGTCAACCGTGTCTATCTGGAAGCCGGGACGCTGCAGGTCACCCGGCTGGACCGGGGCACCGCATGGCTGGACACCGGGACCTTCGCTTCCATGATGCAGGCGTCGGAGTTCGTCCGGGTGATCGAGGAGCGCCAGGGCCTCAAGGTGGGGTGCGTGGAGGAAGCGGTGTGGCGTGCCGGCCTGATCGATGACGACCGGCTCCGGGAACTGGCCCAGCCTCTGCTCAAGAGCGGGTACGGCCACTATCTGCTGGGGCTGCTGGAGGACTACCGGCATGTCGTCCTGCCCCAGAGAAGCAGCGGATCGCACTACCGGGAACCGCTCGGCCGACCCTGAGCCGGTTGCGAGCTGAAAGGAGCATTCACATGCAGCCACTTGGCATCGAAGGGGCCTGGGTGGACACGCCCGAGGTGTTCACGGACACCAGGGGCAGATTCCATGAGTGGTTCAAGGGGGAACGGTTTCTTGATTCCACCGGCCAGGGGTTCCGACTCGCGCAGGCCAACTGCTCGCGGTCCGTTCTCGGCACTCTCCGCGGCATCCACTACGCATCGGTCCCACCGGGCCAGGCCAAGTTCGTCACCTGTGTCAGCGGCGCCGTCCTCGACGTGGTGGTCGACATCCGCACCGGTTCTCCGAGCTTCGGAAAATGGGAAGCGGTCAGGCTCGACGACACGACGCACCGCTGCGTCTATATCTCGGAAGGCCTGGGCCATGGCTTCATGGCTCTGGAGGATAATTCAACCGTCATCTACCTCTGTTCAGAGGGATACGCGCCGCACCGGGAATACGGGATCAACCCGCTCGACCCCGATTTGGCCATCGCCTGGCCCGAGGAACTGGCCCCGCGCCTTTCCGGCAAGGACGCCGCCGCGCCAACGCTGGAGGAAGCGGGGCGCCTGGGCCTCCTGCCGTCCTTCGAGGACTGCATCGCGTATCGCAGCGGGCTCGTCAAAGGAATCCGCGAGGAAGACACGGTGGAAGCAGGTTCATTGAGGCCGCACGGGTGATCTCGGCGCAAGTCGCGGTGTGACGCTGACCATTCAGTTGCCGCGAGTACTAAGAATGGATTTGTCCGTAGCCAGAGGCGACGCGACGCGCATGCGAAAAGCGCACTGGTGCGCCCGCTTGCGGTCTGACTCCCTCCCAGTTACTGAGGAAGGTTCTCTTGAACCGTAGAACGATCCGAAGTTCACGCCTGAGGTCCACCACGCTGGTGTCCGCAGGCGTTCTCGCGGTGGCGCTCAACGTTGGGCAGAGCTCGGTGGCCATCGCGGACGCGATCCACCGGTCGGGTTCTGTGTCCCAGGCGACCAGCAGTACGCACGAAGAAACGGCCGGCGGCTGGGGCGGCCGTGACGGCCATGACGGCAAGCCCGGCAAGCGGGGTCCGCAGGGTCCGCAGGGTCCGCGTGGCCCGCGTGGTCCCCGGGGCTTCCAGGGTCCGCAGGGTCCGCAGGGTCCGCAGGGCGCGCAGGGCGCGCAGGGTGCTCAGGGCGCGGGCGTCCAGGGCCCGCAGGGTGCTCAGGGCGCGCAGGGTGCTCAGGGCGCCCAGGGCGCTCAGGGCGCGCAGGGTGCTCAGGGCGCGCAGGGTGCTCAGGGCGCAAGCGGCGTGCACACGTACTACAAGAGCGCCACTGTCGACGAGAACGTCCACCACGTGGAAGTCTTCTGTGACACCGGCGATGTGGCCACCGGCGGCGGATACGAAGCCACTGGCGCCAACATCTCGATCAACAGGCCCCTCCCTGTCGGTCCTAACGGAACCATTCCCAGCGGATGGCAGGCCGGCACCCCGGCTACCGTGGCCGCGCCTCCTGGCACCGCCACCATCACCGCGTTCGTGGTCTGCAACGCCCATTGATCCCACGGCGAGCGGCGGTACCGTGCGGGTCGACCGCTCCCCATGGGAACCAGTGACGGTGCCCCGAGGCTTCGGCCTCGCGGGCACCGTCCGCTTTGTGCCCGCGCCCGCGGCCCGGCGTCCGGGGCTCCGATGCCGGACGCCGGGCAGCACGAAAGACTCGGACATCCATGCGCATCCTTGTGACCGGCGGTGCTGGATTCATCGGTTCGGAATTTGTCCGCCAGAAACTGGATTCGGATCCGACAGCGCGTATCACCGTCCTCGACAAACTTACCTATTCGGGGGTCGTGGCCAACCTGGCACCGGTGGCGGAACACCCCGGCCACACCTTCATCCGGGGCGACATCTGTGACCCGGACGTGGTCGACCAGGTGACGGCAGGCCAGGACGCGGTGGTCCATTTCGCAGCCGAGTCGCACGTGGACCGGTCGATCGACGGGGCAGGCCCGTTCGTCCGCACCAATGTGATGGGCACTCAGGTGCTCTTGGACGCGGCCCGCCGGCACGGTGTCGGCCGCTTCGTCCACGCCTCCACCGACGAGGTGTACGGCTCGATCAGCGAGGGCTCATGGACCGAGGGGTGGCCTCTGGCGCCCAACTCCCCGTACCCCGCCTCGAAAGCCGGCTCCGACCTGCTCGCGCTCGCCTACCACCGCACTCACGGACTGGATGTCGTGATCACCCGGTGCTCCAACAACTACGGGCCGTACCCGCTGTTCATCACCAACCTCATCGACGGGAAGCCGGGTCCCCCTCTACGGAAACGGCCGCAACATCCGCGACTGGGTGCACGTCTCCGACCACTGCCGGGGCATCGACCTGGTCCTGCACGGCGGCAAGGAGAAGGCCGAGCCGCGATGACCACGAGCCGGCCGGTGACCGGTGCGCGCGGGCTGCTCGGCCAGGACGTGCCGGCATAACCGGCCGATCCCGACCCCGGGGTGACGGCACTGGGCAGGGACAGGCTCGACATCGCCGACCCGACAGCCGTCGGCGCCGCAGTCAGCGTGCGCCGGGCGGTCGTCGACTGTGCCGCCTGGACGGACGTCGACGGCGCCGAGGGAATCGAGGCGGCGGCCACAGCCACGAACGGCACGGACGTCCGTTCGACACCCTCCAGCGTCGCGTCCCGTGAGACGCGTCGACGGGTACCGTCAACGCATACGGGGCCCCACGGGCGAGGGAGCGGGCGGTCGTCGAACTACTCCCGCGCACCGGCTACCTCGTGCACACCGCCTGGCACTACGGCGCGCACGGTCCGGACTTCGTGACCACCGTGCTCGAACGTGCCGCTCGCGCGAGACCTTGGACGTGGTGGCCGACCAGCACGGTCAGCCGACCTGGTCCCGGGCGCTCGCCGGCAGCCGGCCGCCCTCGGCCGCGCCGCGCTGACCGGACGGGCGCCGGCCGGCATCTGCCACGGCACGGCGGCAGGCCGGCCGTTCGCCCGGCCTTCGGTGTCCCTCGGTCGGGGCGAAGGCGCCCGAGTCCACCGCGGCGGCACCATTACCCGGCGCCCATGGCAGGCGCCCGGCGGAACCTCTGGTCCGCCGGGCGCCTGCCGGGCGCCGGTCACTCATCGGCTCACGGCGTCCCGGAACTCTTCCGGCACCTGCGAGAGCGACTTGCGATCGGCGGCGACCGCCCGACGGAACGCGGCCTCGGCCTCGCTCTTGCGGTGATTCACCGCAAGGAGCTGACCCAGTTGCAGATGGATGTTCGCTGCCTTGGGATCGATGGCGGCGGCGCGCTTGAGGAGTTCGATGGCCCGGTCGGGATCACTCGTTCTCAGCATGAACGCCTCGCTGTAGAGGGCGGACATGAAGTGGGGATCGGATTCGAGCGCCTTGTCGAACTCTGCCCGGGCATCCGTCGTCCTCCCGGACTGCTGATCGATGAGCCCGAGACCGTACCAGGCGCGTTTGTTGCTGGGATCCAGTTCCAGAACGCGCCGGAAGTCCTGGGCGGCCCCAGTGGAATCCTGCTTGATCTGGCGCTGAAGGCCCGACCTCAGCAGCGCGTCCACGGACATCGCGTTCCGGGTCCCTGAAGCGGCCTTGGATTCAGACGGCTCGGCCGACGGGGAATGGATCGCCCAGACGGTCACCCCGGTGGCAACCGTCGCCGTCGCGGCAAGCCCTGCCCACAATTTCGTACGTTTCACTTGGTCACTTTTCGTGGAAGATGGCGGACGGATGGAGTTGGCCTGTCTCAGGTCGTCGGCACCGACGTTACGAGGCGCCACCGACCGTGCTGCCGTAGGCAGGCGCCGGCAGCGTTCAGACCACTCGAATGCACGAGTCCTCAAAATGGCTCGCGGCCCGGCCTCTTTGCATGGGTCTCATCGGCTGGATTGGATGGGGCCGTGAAGTCAACGGTCTGTCTCAACATGATCGTCAAGGACGAGGCCCCGGTGATCCGGCGTTGTCTCGAATCCGTACGGCCCCTGATCGACACCTGGGTCATCGTGGACACCGGCTCGACGGACGGCACGCAGGACATCGTCCGCGACGTCTACCGCGACGTGCCCGGCGAACTGTACGAACGGTCCTGGAAGGGTTTCGACGGCAGCCGTACCGAGGCGATCGAACTCGCTCGTGCCGATGCGGACTACCTGCTCTTCATGGACGCCGACGACGTCATGGAGGTGGCTCCCGGCTCTCGCATGCCCGAGCTGACGCTCGACGCCTACCGGCTCAACGTCAGAAGCGGGCGCTACACGTACCGGCGCCGGGCCCTGGTCTCGACCCGGCTGCCGTGGCGGTACGTCGGTGTTGTGCACGAGTATCTCGAGTGTGGTGCGCAGTACAGCCTCGGGAACCTGGAGGGTGCCACCATCGTCGTCGTGGGCGGCGGGGGACGCAGCAGGGCGAAGAGCCCGCGGGAGAAGTACCTGGAAGATGCCGAGGCTCTCCAGCAGGGCCTGGTCAAGGAGCCGGACAACAGTCGCTATGTGTTCTACCTGGCCCAGAGTTGGCGCAGCGCCGGTGAGTTCAAGAAGGCGATCGAGGCATACGATCGCCGGGCGGGTATGGGCGGCTGGGCCGAGGAGGTCTTCTGGTCCCGCCTCTACGGCGCACAGCTGGCCGAGAAGCTGGAGCGGCCGCCGGCCGAGGTGATGGACCGCTACCTCGGTGCGCACGAGAGCCGTCCCACCCGCGCCGAGGCACTCGGTGAACTGGCGCGCTGGTGCCGCCTCAACGGGCAGCGGTGGCCGCTCGCCCACCTGTTCGCACGGCAGGCGGCACGCCTTCCCTATCCGGAGAACGACCAGTTGTTCGTCGAGTCCGACTGGTACGACTGGCGCGCACTCGACGAACTCGGGGTGTCCGCCTACTGGGTGGGGGAGTACGAGGAAGCGGAGGACTGCTGCGAACGCCTGCTGGCGGGGAACAAGTTGCCCGCCGAACATCGTGACCGCGTGCTCCAGAACCTGGAGTTCTCACGACGCCACCTGCGCTCGGGGCAACTCGTCGCTGCCAGGCAACGCGTCGGCGTCTGAAGCGGTGTGAGTCCGGCCCGCAGACGTCGAAGGCGCCCGGTGGAACCTCACGGTCCACCGGGCGCCCACTGTTTCGGACGGCCTAGACGAGCAGCTTTCCGCCGCACCGCGCGGCGCCGTCCTTCATCGCGATGAGGTTGGCGACCACGTACGAGATGTTGTTCTGGGCGTGCCACTCGCTCGGGAAGTAGGTGACCAGCCGCGACGACTGGAACCGGGCCTCCAGGTCCGGCACGAGGGCGCGGTACTGGTCGTCCGTGTAGTACCAGAACGAGTTCTCGTTGTAGTAGGCGACGTGTGTCGGGTCCTGGTGGGCCCCGCGGCCGTCGGAGCTGGGCGTCATGGTGAGGAGCATGCCGCCGGGCGCCAGCAGCCGGTACAGCTCGTTGATCAGCGGCACCTTCGCAGGCACGTACTCGAGGAAGTCCACCGCCCGAATCAGGCCTACGGAGTCGTCGGGCAGGTCCAGCCTCCCGGGCAGGGCCGCAACGATGTCGACACCGTGTCCGGGGCGCTGGTCCACGCCGACGTAGCCCGGTGGCTTCCGCTGGGCCGCGCCGAGGTCCAGCGGGATCAGTCCGCGCCGGTAGGTCCAGGCGAGGGCGTTGGCCTCGATGTACTTGTCGTACAGGGCGATCGTCTCGCGCTGGATGTGCGCGTTGATATCCGGGTCGCTCTGGGTGTTCCCGGGGTGGACCCGCTGGAGGTAGAGGCAGCGGTTGATGTGGTGGAAGTCGCCGAGGTGGAAGAGGCGGCACATCAGGTCCTGGTCGTCCAGAACCGTGCGCTCGGCGTCGTACCCGCCGGCCTTCTCGTACATCTCCTTGCGGAACGCCCGCACGTGGTTGGGCGCGTACCAGATGTAGGCGACGTTGTGCGGCGTCGGCGCGAGGGAGACCACCTGCAGCAGCTTGCGGCCGTCGACGTTCACCTCCTCGTACTGCCAGCCGAACGTCTCGTCGAAACGGCTGTCGTCCCGTCCCCCGTCCTCGGTGATCTGCGCGGTGTTGCTGTAGACGAAGACAGCGTCGGGATTCTCGTCGAACGCCTTGCCGAGCTCCGCCAGGCACGACTTCGCCAACAGGTCGTCGTGGTCGAGTTCCACGAGGATCTCGCCGCGCGCCAGTTCACAGGCCCTGCGCTTCGCAGCCCCCACGCCCTCCACGCCGTCCGCGATCTCGACGTGTACGCGGTCGTCGGGCCGCTCCGGCCGCCATCGGGCGCCGTTGTTGAGCAGGACGATCCACTCCCAGTCCGAACAGGTCTGCGCCTGCAGGGTTGCCAGGCACTCATCGAGGAAACGGGGCCGGTGGCTGGGGGTGAAGACGGAGAACCTCGGTGTCTCGGTCGACGTCATCTGTTGCTCCCTGCTTGGCTCGATGTCGGTGAGAGGGGTGTGGAGTCGGGAGTCACCGGAATTCCGCCGGCACTTGAGAACGCAGTGAGGGATCTTCCGCGATCGCACGACGGAACTCGGCCGCGGCGTCCTTGGGGCGCTTCTGCCGCGCCCGGATTCGTCCGAGGTGCAGATGTGCCGCACCCGCCTTGCGGTTACCGGCAATGACACGCTTCAGGAGTTCACCGGCCCGGTCGGGATCGCTCGACTCCAACAAAAGCGCCTCGTTGAAGAGAGCCGACGCGAACGCCGGGTCGGTCTTCAGAGCCTGGTCGTAGTCGGCACGGGCATCGGCCGCCCTGCCGGCCGTCTGCGCCATGACCCCCAGGTTGTACCAGGCGTACTTGTTCTGCGGGTCCAGCTCCAGAACACGTCGGTAGGTACGGTCGGCCCCATCGGCGTCGTGATGCTCCTGCTGCGCAATCCCGGCCTGCAACAGGAGATCGGCATCCTGCAGGTTCCGGCTCGCTGATGAAGGGGCCTTGGAATCCGGGGGCGCTGCCGAGTACGACGCAATGGCCCAGGATGTTACGCCGGTGGCCACCGCGGCCAGAGGAAGGAGCCCCACCAACAATTTCCTACGTTTCATCTTGTCACATCTCGTGGAATTGTGAGAGACGATGGGGTGTCGAAGTCCAAACCCCGTCATTTCCGCCGACGTTACGAGGCAGTGGTGGTGCGGCCGCCGTTTTACGGCTGCTTGGGGTGAGCAGTCCACCCGAATGTACGCGTCGCACGCACGAAGAACGGCGCCCGGTCCGCGCCTCGCTGCTCTTGTACGGGGACCGGGGATGCCGGGAAGGGCTCAGTGGACCACGACGAGGGCGCGACCGGCGGTGGCGTGGGTCCGCTCGCTCGGGGCGCCGGCCGGGGCTCGAGCGGTGCCGTGGCGTGGGCCGGCGTTGGCGGACAGGGCCGCGAGGTGACCGACGAGCGGGTGTCCAGCTCCTGCTCGCGCGAACGGCGGGCGCAGTCCGCTGCGGCGCCGGCCATCCGGCCTCCTGTGCGCCGGGAGCAAGCCGCGCCGGCTCGGATCCTGCCCGAGCCGAGTCGGATCACCGAAACGGGTCTCCGGCGCCCGGTCCGCTACGGCTGGCTGTAGCCGTCCAGGAAGTTGCCGATCCTGGTGATCGCGTCGCGCAGGTCGCCGACCGTCGGCAGGGTCACCACCCGGAAGTGGTCCGGTTCGGGCCAGTTGAAGCCCGTTCCCTGGACGACCATGATCTTCTCCCGGCGCAGCAGGTCCAGGACCATCTGCCGGTCGTCCTTGATCTTGAAGACCTGCGGGTCGAGGCGCGGGAAGAGGTACAGCGCGCCCTTGGGGCGGACGCAGCTCACGCCCGGGATCTGCGTCAGCAGCTCGTACGCGGTGTCCAGCTGCTCCTTCAGCCGTCCGCCCGGCAGCACCAGGTCCTTGATCGACTGGCGTCCGCTGAGCGCGGCGACCACCCCGTGCTGCCCCGGCATGTTGGCGCACAGGCGCATGTTCGCCAGGATCGTCAGGCCCTCGATGTAGGAGTCGGCGTGCGCGCGCGGGCCGGAGATCGACATCCAGCCGACCCGGTACCCGGCCACCCGGTACGCCTTCGACATGCCGTTGAAGGTGAGGGTGAGCAGATCGGGGGCGATCTTCGCGGTCGGAGTGTGCGTGGCGCCGTCGTAGAGGATCTTGTCGTAGATCTCGTCCGAGCAGACCAGCAGGTTGTGCCGGCGGGCGATGTCGGTGAGGCCCTTGAGCACCGCCTCGTCGTACACCGCGCCCGTGGGGTTGTTCGGGTTGATGATGACGATGGCCTTGGTGCGGTCGGTGACCTTGCGCTCCACGTCGGCCAGGTCCGGCATCCAGTCCGACTGCTCGTCGCAGCGGTAGTGCACGGCCGTACCGCCGGAGAGGGACACGGCGGCCGTCCACAGCGGGTAGTCCGGGGCCGGTACGAGGACCTCGTCGCCGTCGTCCAGCAGGCCCTGCATCGCCATCACGATCAGCTCGGAGACGCCGTTGCCGATGAAGACGTGCTCGACGTCCGTCTCGATGCCGAGGGTCTGGTTGTGCATGACGACCGCGCGGCGGGCGGCCAGCAGGCCCTTGGCGTCGCCGTAACCGTGCGCGGACGACACGTTCCGGAGGATGTCCTCCAGGATCTCCGGGGGGCACTCGAAGCCGAAGGCGGCCGGGTTGCCGGTGTTGAGCTTGAGGATGCGGTGACCCGCCGCCTCAAGCCGCATGGCCTCCTCGAGAACCGGGCCCCGGATCTCGTAACAGACGTTGGCGAGCTTGGTCGACTGGATCACCTGCATGCCGCGAGCTTACGGCCCGGTAACGGCTCATGGCTCGTGTTTTCCGACACGTGAGACACGGCGAATTGCCCGGATATCGCCGACGGCTGTCTCAGGAGCCACTTGCGTCCCTAAAATGCGGTGCCGCTCCGTCGCGCCGGCCTCGGCCGTACGGCGGGGTCGCCCGGGGGGCGGGCCTGGTGGCGGCGTGTGCACAGCGAGGCGGAGTGGGGCGGGGATGCACGAGGAGACGGGCATGGACGGCGGACACGCACCGGGCGACGCGCCCCGCACTCCGCCGAACGGGTACACCGCGAACACACCGGCGCCGGTTCCGCCGAATGCGTACGACGCCGAGTCGACGCGGGTGATGCCGGGGGCGGCGGGGCACGGCTCGCCGGTCCCGGTTCCGTCGAGCGGGTACGACGCCGGGCCCACCCAGGTCCTGCCGGGCGCGGGGCACGGTTCGCCGGCCTCGGTTCACACCGCCCAGGTCCCGGTTCCGTCGGACGGTCACACCGGCGAGCCGTCGGTCCCGGCGCCGGCGAGCGGGTACGACGCCGAGCCCACCCAGGTCCTGCCCGGCGCGGGGCACGCTTCGGCGGTCTCCGGTGCGCCGAACGTGTACCTCCCTCAGGCCCCCGCCGCTCCGACGTACGACGAGTACGCCGACCCCGCCGCCGCCCACGGCTGGAGCAGCGCCTACGAGAAGACCAGCGAGCTGCCCCGGCTGACCGAGCCGGTTCCGCCGGGCGAGGGGCGGGCCGCGCGGCGGCGTGCCGAGCGGGGCACGGGCGGCCGGCGCCGGGTGGCGGCCGTGGCCGGGGCGCTGGGCGTGGCCGGCGCGGTCACGGTGATCGCCGTCATGGCGGGCGGCTCGGATTCCCCCGCGCCGGACGGCTCCGGCCCGGCCCGCGGCGGACGCGTGACCGTCGGCGACTCCCGTACCCCGAGCGGCAGCACGGACGCCGGTTCCCCGGCCGCCGCCGCCCCGACCTCGGCGGTCGGCGTGTCCGTGGGCCGGTCGTCTTCGTCGTCCGCGTCGGCCACGTCGTCCCCGTCATCCACGTCTTCGTCCGCCCGCGGGGCCCAGTCGCCGACGGCCGGCGGCCCGACCGCCACGACCTCCGCCCCGGCTCCGGCGACGTCCAGCGCGCCCGCGCCCACCCCGACGGCCTCCTTGACCGCTTTCCCCGGCCGGGGTCACGGCCGCGGTGGCAAGCACGGTCAGTGACGACGAGCGGGGTGGTGACCCGTTCAGGCCGATCCCTTCGCCTCCCTTCCTTTCCCCCGCCCTCCTCGCCCCGCCCTCAAAGCTCCCTCCACGCCCACCAGTTGCCCCACAGAGGGAAACCCCTACGCCCCGCCCCACGTCCTTGTCCCCACCCCCCTCCCGCGCTGACAATGCGCATGACAAACGACGAGCGGGCGGCCGGAAGATCTCCGGTCGCCCACGTCGTAAGAGGGGACCCCCACATGAACAAGCCTCTCCTTGCCGCGCTGTCCTCACTGGCCCTGGCCGGGCTGGGCGCCGCCCCCGCGGTCGCCGCGCCGCACGTGGCCAAGCCGGCCGCGGTGACCGTCTCCTACGCCGGCACCGTCGCGCTCAGCAACTGCTCCGGCTCGGTCATCCGCTTCCCCAGCTCCGCCGACACCGACCCGGCGCTCGTGCTCACCAACGGCCACTGCCTGGAGACCGGCTTCCCCGACCCCGGCGAGGTCATCACCGGCCAGTCGTCCAGCCGTGGCTTCGGCCTGCTCAACGCCTCCGGCAGCAGGGTCGCCACCCTGCGCGCCAACCAGGTCGTCTACTCGACCATGACGGACACGGACGTCACCATCTACCGGCTGACCACGACCTACGCGCAGATCAAGAGCGCGTACGGGATCAGCCCGCTCACCGTGAACGACACCCACCCCACCGCCGGTACCGCCATCAAGGTCGTCTCCGGTTACTGGAAGCGGACGTACAGCTGCAGCGTCGACGGGTTCGTGTACCGGCTGAAGGAGGGCGGGTGGACCTGGAAGGACTCGGTCCGCTACACCTCCTCCTGCAACACGATCGGCGGCACCTCGGGCTCGCCGGTCATCGACACCAGCACCGGCAAGGTCGTCGCCGTCAACAACACCGGCAACGAGGACGGCGAGCGCTGCACCGAGAACAACCCGTGCGAGGTGGACGAGAGCGGCAACGTCACCGTCCGTCAGGGCATCAACTACGCCGAGGAGACCTACCAGATCCCGGCCTGCTTCACCACGGGCAACAAGCTGAACCTCAGCGCCTCGGGCTGCGTCCTGCCCAAGCCCTAGCTAGCGGACGCCCGTGCGGCGGACGGACCGGCCCGCGAGCACGTCCGTCCGCTTGCCGTCCTCGATGGCGAACCGGCCGTCGACCAGGACGTACGGGATCCCGGTGGGCAGTCGGCGCGGCTCGGCGAAGGTCGCGCCGGGCGCCACCGTCTCCGGGTCGAACAGCACCAGGTCCGCCCGGTACCCCTCGCGCACCAGCCCCCGGTCCGGCAGCCGCAGCCGGGCCGCGGGCCGGGAGGTGAGGTGGGCGACGCACTCCTCCAGGGACAGGATCCCCAACTCCCTCACGTAGTGGCCGAGATAGCGGGGGAAGGTGCCGTAGGCGCGCGGGTGCGGCTTGGCGCCCCGGAGGATGCCGTCGGAGCCGCCCGTGTGGGCGCGGTGCCGCATGATCGCGCGGACGTTCTCCTCGTGGCCGACGTGCTGGAGGATCGTCGTACCGAGCCGGTCCTCGACCAGCAGGCGGCGGGCCGTGTCCCACGGGTCCTCGCCGCGCAGGTCCGCCGACTCCCGTACGGTACGGCCCACATGCTCGCCGAGTGCCGGGTCGGTGACGCCGGAGATCTCGATCGTCTCCCACTGCACCGGCACGCCATGGCAGCCGTCCGAGCCGGCGACCTCAAGCTCGTGCCGGATCCGCGCGGCCGTCGCCGGGTCGGCGAGCCGGGCCAGGACCTCCTCGGGGCCGCCCTCGCTCGCCCAGCTCGGCAGCAGCGCGGCCAGGGTGGTGCAGCCGGGGGTGTACGGGTAGGTGTCGAGGGTGATGTCCGCGCCCGCGTCGAGGGCCTCGTCCAGCAGGGCCAGCAGCTCGGGCGCCCGGCCCTCGTTCACGCCGAAGTTCAGCGTCGCGTGGGTCAGGTGCAGCGGGCAGCCGGCCTCCCGGGCGACGGCGATCGTCTCGGCGTACGCCTGAAGGGCGCCGGCGCCGTAGGAGCGGTGGTGCGGGCAGTAGTAGCCGCCGTACGCCGCCACCACCCGGCACAGCTCGGTCAGTTCGGCGTCCGGGGCGTACATGCCCGGCGGGTACGTCAGCCCCGCGGACAGCCCGACCGCGCCCTGTTCCAGCCCCTCCGCGACCAGCCGCCGCATCCGGTCCAGCTCCTCGGCGGTGGCCGGGCGGTCCTCCCAGCCGACGACGAGCGCGCGGACCGTGCCCTGGGGGACGAGATAGGCCGCGTTGACGGCGATGCCCCGGTCGAGCCGGTCCAGGTACTCGCCGACCGACCGCCAGTCGATCCCGACGTCGTCGCCGTACCCGTTCCAGCCGGTGACCGCCCGGCGGACCTCTTCCAGCGTGCGGTCGTCCACCGGCGCGTACGACAGCCCGTCCTGGCCGACGACCTCGAGCGTGACGCCCTGCGCGGCCTTCGCGCTGTGGTCGGGGTCGCGCAGCAGGGCGAGGTCGGAGTGGGCGTGCATGTCGATGAAGCCGGGGGAGAGGACCAGGCCCTCCGCGTCCAGCTCCCGCATGGCGCGCGGGCGCTGGCAGCCGGCCGCGGCGGCCTCCTTGACGATGGAGACGATCCGGCCGCCGTCGACCACCACATCGGCCCGGTACGACGGTTCGCCGCTGCCGTCGACGACGTCGGCGTCCCGGATGACGAGTTGTTCCACGGCCGGTACCTCGCGGGCTCTAGAAGAAGGTGCGGATGTAGTCGACGACCGTGCCGTCCGCCTCGGTCACGGGGATCAGCTGCCACTTGTCGAACGACGTGCACGGGTGCGACAGGCCCAGGCCGACCCAGTCGCCGACCTCGAGGTCCGCGCCGGGATCCGTGCGCAGCCAGGCGTGCTGGTCGGACAGGCCGCTCACGGTGATGCCGTCCGCCGGGCGCTCCACGTCCCCCCGGCGTACCGCCTGGGCGGTCGGCAGGTCCAGGTCGTGGGCCGCGTCGCGCTTGCCCGCGTTGGCGAAGGCCTGCTCGGGGGTGGGCCGGGAGACCACCTGCGCCCACAGCCGGAACGCGGGCTCCAGCGCCCCCTCCTCCGGAACGCGGTTGAAGGGGGTGATCCTGCGGTAGTGCCCGTCGTCGTGCGAGACGTACGCCCCCGAGCGCAGCAGCTTCAGCACCGGGCGGGACAGGGCGGGGATCTCCGCGAACACCTCGGCCACCGCGTCGAACCAGGCGCTGCCGCCCGCGCTCACCACGATCTCCTCCGCGTCCTTCAGGTGCCCGGCCCCGTCGACGGCGACGGCGAGCGCGACCAGCCGCCGCAGGTACGACCGCACCCGTTCCGGATCGGCCTTCGGGACCTCGCCCTCGTACCCCGCGACGCCGACGAGCCGCAGCGTCCGCGTCCCGGCCACCGCGCCGGCGACGGCCAGCGCCTCCGCCTCCGTGCGCACACCGGTCCGCGCGCCCTCGCCGGCGCCCAGCTCCACGACGACGTCCACGGGCCGTGCGGCGCCGCGGAGCGCGGAGTCCATCAGCTCGACGCCGCGCACGGAGTCGACGTAGGCGACCAGCCGGAAGCCGGGGTCGGCGGCCAGCTCGGCGGCGATCCAGCGGAGCGCGGCGGCGTCCACGAGTTCGTTGGCGAGGAACACCCGCCGGATGCCGAACGCCCGGGCGACCCGCACCTGGTGGGGCACCGCCAGGGTGATGCCCCACGCGCCGTGTTCGATCTGGCGGTGGAAGAGCTGCGGGGCCATGGAGGTCTTGCCGTGCGGGGCGAAGGCGAGGCCGTGCCGGGCGATGTAGGTCTCCATGAGCGCCAGGTTGTGCGCGAGGCGCTCGGCGGAGAGCGTCAGGACGGGGGTCGGGAAGCCGTCCGTGAAGAGGTTGCGGCGCTGGGCGGCCAGCTCGCCGACGGTCAGACCCTCGGCGTCCGGCGGGAGGCCCTTGAAGCGGTGGTCGACGCGTTCCCCGGCCAGCCGGGCGAGCGCTTCGCTGCTGCTCATGGAGCCCCTCTCCTGCCGTTGCATGCTCTGCAACGGTCATTGCACATCGTGTCGCCTGGTGTCTAGCATCTCGCCGGGACCGGGTCAACGGATGCCTCGCCCGGACATGCGGACAGGAGCCATCATCAACGACACTGCTGGCGCCGGGAACAGCGCGGCCCCGGACGTCGTGGACGTGGTCGCGCTCGGCGAGTCCATGGTCGCCTTCCTGCCCGGCCGGCCGGGCCGCCTCGCGGACGTGCCCTCCTTCGAACGTGCGGTCGGCGGCGCCGAGTCCAACGTGGCCTGCGCGCTGGCCGCGGCCGGGCACACGGCCCGCTGGGTGAGCCGCGTGGGCGCGGACGGGTTCGGCACGCACGTGGTCGAGCGGATCGCCGGGTACGGCGTCGACGTCGCCTCCGTGACCCGGGACCCCCACCGTCCGACCGGCGTCTACTTCCGCACGGCCGGCGACCGCGGCACGGGCGCGCACGAGGTGGCGTACTACCGCGCGGGCTCGGCGGCCTCGGCGATGTCCCCGGACACCGTGGACCTGGCGGCCGTACGGGCGTGCCGGGTGCTGCACCTGTCGGGGATCACGGCGGCGCTGTCCGGCGACTGCCTGCGGCTGGTGTACGAACTGACGGCACCAGGGCCGTCCCGCCCGCTGGTCTCCTTCGACGTCAACTACCGGCCCGCGCTGTGGCCCGGCGCCGACGGGCCGCGCGTCCTGCTGGAACTGGCGCGCCGCGCGGACGTCGTCTTCGTCGGGGACGACGAGGCGCGGGCCGCCTGGGGGCTGCACGGCGGTGCGGCCGTCGTGGAGGCGCTGCCCGAACCGGCGACCGTCGTGGTCAAGTACGGCGCGGGCGGGGCGGCGGCGTTCGACAGGGACACCGACGGCATGGCGGACGCCGGCGGCACCGCGACGATCGTGCGGGCCCCGAAGGTGGACGTCGTCGCCCACGTCGGCGCCGGCGACGCCTTCGCCGCCGGGTTCCTCTCCGGCACCCTGCGCGGACTTCCCGTGCGGGACCGCCTGCGCCTCGGCCACCTCTTCGCCGCCGCGGCGCTCACCGCCCCCGGCGACCTGGCCGCGCCCCCCGCCCGGGACCACGCCGACCGCCTGACCGCCCTGGACGACACCGCGTGGGAGAGACTTCGACTCGCCCCCGGCTGGACGCAGGCCGCGCGGGCCACGGAGGAGGCGAACACCCCATGAGCCAGACCGTCGACCGCGCCCTGAGCATCCTGCCGCTCCTGGCCGAGGGCCCCGCCGACCTCGGCCAGGTCGCCGACCGCCTCGGCGTGCACAAGTCCACCGCCCTGCGCCTCCTGCGCACCCTGCACGAACACGGCCTGGTCTACCGCCAGTCCGACCAGCGCTACCGCCTCGGCGCCCGCCTCTTCGCCCTCGCGCAGGAGGCGATGGAGAACCTCGACATCCGCGAGATCGCCCACCCCCACCTCGTACGGCTGGGCGAGGCCTGCGGGCACACCGTGCACCTCGCGGTGTACGAGGAGGGCGAGGTCCTGTACATCGACAAGGTGGACAGCCGCTACCCGGTCCGCATGTACTCGCGGATCGGCAAGCCCGTCGCCATCACGGTCGCCGCGGTCGCCAAGCTGCTCCTCGCCGACCTGCCCGAACCCGAGCGCCGTGCCCTCGCGGAGAGGCTCGAATACCCCGCGTACACGCCCCGTTCCACCCCCGACGCCGCCGCGTTCCTGCGGGAGCTGGAGAAGGTGCGCGAACAGGGCTGGGCCGCCGACCTCGGCGGCCACGAGGAGTCCATCAACTGCGTCGCCGCCCCCATCCGCGGCGCCGACGGCCGGGTGGTCGCCGCGATGTCGGTGTCCGCGCCGAACGTGGTCGTCACCGCCGAGGAACTCCTCACCCTGCTCCCGCAGGTCCGCCGTACCGCGGACGCGATCAGCGGCGAGTACTCCGGAAGAACGCCCGTGACGGACCCCACGAAGGACCCCACCGCATGACCGACAAGATCGCGCTCACCCCGAAGACCCACACCACCCCGCCCGCGAAGTTCTCCCACGGGGTGTGCAAGGGGAACATCCTCCAGGTCGCCGGCCAGGTCGGCTTCCTGCCCGCCGAGGAGGGCAGGCCCCCCACGCCGGCCGGCCCCACCCTGCGCGAGCAGACCCTCCAGACCCTCGCCAACGTCAGGGCGATCCTGGAGGAGGGCGGCGCGACCTGGGACGACGTGATGATGATCCGCGTCTACCTCACCGACGTGGACCACTTCGCCGAGATGAACGAGATCTACAACGCCTACTTCGAGGAGCAGGGCCTCACCCAGCCGCCCGCCGCCCGGACCACGGTCTACGTCGGTCTGCCGGCCGGCCTCCTCATCGAGATCGACGCGCTCGCCGTACTCGGCTGACGCTCCCCCAACTTCCGCACGGCCTGCACGGCACGGTGCCCCCTCGGGTGCCGTGCCGCGATCCCCCCTGCCCGAAAGCACCATGGACTTACGAAGAGGCCCCCTATGTCCTTGCTCGCCCCCGTGGCCGCCGCCACGCCCGCCGCCCCACCCCACACCGGCGGCCTGCTCCTTCTCGTCGACGGCACCCCCGGACTCCTCACCATCGCCGCCCTCGGTGTCGCGCTCCTGCTCTTCCTGATCATGAAGGTACGGCTGCAGCCCTTCGTCGCCCTGCTCACGGTCTCCATAGCCGTCGGCCTGCTCGCCGGCCTCTCGGTCACCGAACTCTTCGGCACCGTCCAGCGCTCCGACGCCGTCTCCACCATCGAGTCCGGCATGGGCGGCATCCTCGGGCACGTCTCGATCATCATCGGCCTCGGCACCATGCTCGGCGCGATCGTCGAAGTCAGCGGCGGCGCACAGGTCCTGGCCCAGCGTCTGCTGGCCCTCTTCGGTGAACGCCGGGCGCCGCTCGCCATGGGCCTGACCGGCCTGATCTTCGGCATCCCGGTCTTCTTCGACGTGGGCATCTTCGTCCTGGCGCCGCTCGTCTACGCGGCGGCCAAGCTCCCCCAGGACCCCGACGAGCCCCGTCCCGGGGGGACCCCCACCGGCAGGTCGATCCTCCTGTACTGCCTCCCCCTGCTGGCCGGCCTCTCCATGACCCACGCCTTCCTGCCCCCGCACCCCGGCCCGGTCGCGGCCGCCGGCCTGCTGCACGTCCAGCTCGGCTGGGTCATCCTCATGGGCGTCGTCTGCGGCGTCCCCGCGGTGCTGGCCGCCTGGGGGTACGCCGCCTGGGTCGGCAGGCGCGTCTTCGTCGCCGTACCGCAGGACATGGCCGAGGCGGCGGAGGAGGCGAAGCGGGCGGTGGCCGAGGAGCAGCGCGCGCAGGGCGTGCAGCCGCAGGAGCACCCGGTGCCGCTGGCCACGGTCCTCGCCATCATCGGCACGCCCCTGATCCTGATCCTCGCCGCGACCTTCTCCTCGATCGCCCTGGACCCGTCTCCCGCCCGCTCCGTGCTGGAGTTCTTCGGCAACCCCTTCGTGGCCCTCACCCTCGCCCTGCTGCTGGCCTCCTACCTCCTCGGCATCCGCCGCGGCTGGTCCCGCACGTCCCTCGAGGCGGTGTGCACGTCGTCGCTGAAGCCGATCGGCAACATCCTGCTGGTCGTGGGCGCGGGCGGGGTCTTCGGCGCCGTACTGAAGGCCAGCGGGGTCGCCCAGGCCCTGTCGGACACCTTCCACGGCGTCGGCCTGCCGGTGATCGTGCTGTCGTACCTGATCTCGCTCGTCCTGCGGGTGGCCCAGGGCTCGGCGACGGTGGCGATCGTGACGACGGCGGGCATCGTGGCGCCGCTGCTGACCGGGGACCACCACTCCCCGGCCTTCGCGGCCCTCGTCATCATGGCCATCTCGGCCGGCTCCGTCTTCGCCTCGCACGTCAACGACGGCGGCTTCTGGATGGTCGCCAAGTACTTCGGCATCAGCGAACGCGACACGCTGCGCACGTGGACGGTCCTGGAATCGGTGCTGTCGGTGGCGGGGTTCGCGGTGGCGGCGGTGGTGAGCACGTTCGTGTGAACGGGACGTGAGTGATTCCGGGGACGGGCGGGCTGACTGGTTCCGGCACAGGGAAGTCGTCCATACTGCCGCCGTGGAGCAGCGCATAGGAGCGAGCAGCAAGCCGTCCGAAGCACAGCCGTTGAAGGCCGAGCCCGTGACGGGCGCCGGTTTCGATCCGGCGTTCATCCCCGGGATCACGGTTCCGGCGCAGGGCGAGCCGGAGGAACCGGCGGACGCGGTGCCGGGCGGGGACGGGACGCCGGCCCGGCCTCAGGACGCGGCGGCGCCCGAGGGTTCCGCGCTGTCCGGGGAGTCCGCGGACAGCGCACAGGCCACGGACGCCGACGAGGCCGCGGACGGCGACGGCCCCGACGACGGCCCTCACGGCGGTCCGGTCTTCGAGGCCTCCGACCGCCGCGCGAAGATCGTGGCCGACCGCAAGGGCGTACGCCTGCGCCTGGACGAGGAGGCCTGCGAGTTCCGCTGGGACGAGATCGCCGCGGTCGAGACCGAGTCCCCGCGCTTCGGCAAGCGTTTCACGATCACCGTCCACACCCCGGACCGGCGCTGGTACCCGATCGAGATCGAGGCGGCGTCGCGGTCCCGTTTCAAGGAGTGGGACGACCAGCTGGACGCGGTGCTGGACGCGTACTTCGAGGACGAGCCCGCCAAGGACGAGCCCGCCGAGGACAAGGCGGCCGGCGGCGACGCCTCCGGTGACGACTCCGCCTGACACGGCGGCGACGCCCGGGCCCCCTCCGGGCCCGGGCGTCGTCATCCGCGGTGCCTCACCTCACGGCAGCGCGTGCACATGGGCGCCGACCGCGTTCGACCACGCGTTGCCCGCCGACGCGTCCCAGTTCGTCGACCAGGTCATCGCGCCGCGCAGGTCGGGGTAGGTCCTGGACGGCTTGAACGAGCCGCAGTTGGTGCCCGCCGTCAGGCAGTCCAGGGCGTTGTCCACCACGGTCGGCGAGACGTAGCCGCTGCCCGCCGCGCTCGTCGACGCGGGCAGGCCGAGGCCCACCTGCGAGGCGGCGAGGCCGCCCTGGAGCTGGATGCAGGCGAGAGCGGTGAGGAAGTCGACCGAGCCCTGGCTGTAGACCTTGCCGTCGCAGCCGAGCATCGAACCGCTGTTGTAGTACTGCATGTTGACGACCGTGAGGATGTCCTTGATGTTCAGGGCCGTCTGGAAGTAGGAGTTCGACGTCGACTGCATGTCGATCGTCTGCGGGGCCATCGTGATGATCAGGGACGAGCCCGCCTTCGACGACAGGGTGCGCAGGGCCTGTGTCATGTAGGTGGCGTTGAGGCCGTTCTCCAGGTCGATGTCGACGCCGTCGAAGCCGTACGTCTGCATCAGCGAGTACACCGAGTTCGCGAAGTTCGCCGCGGAGGCCGAGTCGTTGACGGACACCGTGCCGTTCTGGCCGCCGATGGAGATGACGACCTTCTTGCCGGCCGCCTGCTTGGCCCTGATGTCCGCCTTGAACTGGTCGACGGTGTAGCCGCCCAGGCCGGAGGAGTCCAGGCTGAAGGTCACGGCGCCCGGCGTCGAGGTGGCGTCGGCGAAGGCCACGGCGATGATGTCGTACGCGGAGGGCACGTCGGACAGCTTCTGCACCTTCGCGCCGTTGTTGAAGTTCTGCCAGTAGCCGGTCACGGCGTGCTTGGGCAGGGCGCCGCCACCGCCGCTGCTGCCGCCGGAGGCCGTCGTGCCCGTCACCGCCGCCGACTTCGCCGACTCGCCTGCCGCGTTCGTCGCGGTCACCTGGAAGGAGTACGACGTCGACGCCGACAGGCCCGTCACCGTGGCGGACGTTCCCGTCACCGCGGTCACCTTGGCGCCGTCGCGGTAGACGTTGTAGCCCGTCGCCCCCGACACCCCGGTCCAGGACAGCGACACCGACGAGGACGTCGTACCGGAGACGGACAGGCCGGCCGGCGCGGCGGGGACGGTCGGGGCCGGGTCGCCGCCTCCGCCGCCGTCGGGGCCGTAGACCGAGACGTCGTCGGCGTAGTAGGCGGCCTGGCCGTACCAGCCGTGCGTGTAGACCGTGACGGACGAGGTGGACGCGCCGGTGGTGAACGTCGTCGACAGCTGCTTCCAGGACGTCGTGTCCGGCGTCCAGGTCGACACGTCGGTGGTGCCCGTGCCCGTCACGCCCAGGTACGAGTAGCCGCCCTGCACCCACGCGCTCAGCGTGTACGTCGAGTTGGGCTTGACCGCGACCGTCTGGGTGCACTGGGCGTTGTCCTGGCCGGCCGGGGTCGCCTTGAGCGCGGAGGAACCGGAGTGCACCGGGGAGGAGACGGTCGTCCCGCTGCCGGCCGTGCACGTCCAGCCGGTGAGGCCCGACTCGAAGCCCGCGTTCCTCACGTTGTTGACGTCCGCCGCGGAGGCCGGGGCCGCGGCGAGCCCGGCGACGGACAGGGCCAGGGCCGTGGCGGCGGACCAGAGGGTGATTCGCCGTGCGCGGGGTCTGGGTATGCCTGGTGCAAGGTCCACTGGGGCCTCCGGTGGGGGAAGTGGGGTGGGGGCGAGCGTGCCTTGGGAGGTGAGGGGGAGATGCGGTGGCCACCGTCGGGCTCCAAGTTGGTCCAGACCAATCCGGGTGTCAAGAGGTCCAGACCAAAACCGTTTCCGTATCGCCGCTCAAGCTGTCCGGATTTGGCGGGAGTTGTGACCAGAGAGTTCCACGCGAGCTTCACAAACGCTGTTCTCCGGTCATACGGCCGTGGTTACAGTGCTCACGTAGTCACGCAGTGAAGTCGTCCCGGCGCACAGGAGTGACCTTCCGGTGGGCCGGCGGATGGGAAGAACGGGGAGCTGCGCGTGCCCACTGCCATTGCCGTCACCAGTGCCGACATGGCACTGCCGGCGCAGGACGAACGGACCGTGCCGGCCGTCGTGCTGGACGGCCTCGACCAGCGCCCGCTGGAGCACGCCCTCCTCGAACTCCACACCCTCACCGAGCAGTACGGCTACCTGATCGTCCTCTGCTCGGCCGCCACCCCCGAGCCCGTCGTACGCCGGCTGCACACCCTGCGCTCACTGCTGGAGAGCGACCGCATCGCCGTCTTCCGGCCCGCACTGCCGCCGCTCGCCGTCGCCGTGCTCGCCCGGCAGCTGCGCCAGCTCGCCTCCTGCGACCTCAGCCCCGGCGTGCTCGCCTCCGCCGGCCGGCTCCTCACCCACTACCTGCACGCCGGAGCCGTCCTCGGCTCCGTCGCCAAGCTGGACCGGGTGCCGGTCGGCCTGAAGGCGCACGCCAAGTCCTGGATGCCCGGCAGCCAGTTCGCCGTGCTCGCCCACCCGGAACCGCAACTCGTGCGCATCGCCCCCGGCGCCACCCTCAAGGGACCGGAGTTCCACACCTGGATGCTCGTCGCCAAGGGGCAGCAGGGGCACGGCGACTGGGTCGCCGGGCTCGCCGGGCAGTGGAGCGTGCACGGGCTGCGCGAGGTCCCGCTGCCCGCCGAGTCCCCGGTGTGGTGGGGCACCGGCCGCATGACCGAGTTCTGCAGCCACCTCGCCGACCTGTCGGTGCTCTACCAGCTCGTCACGTCGGTACGGCAGACCGCCTGCCACTGGTGCGGCCTGGACGTCATCGGCGACCGCTGCGTCTTCTGCTCCGCCACCCCGCCCGGGTACGAACCCGCCCCGCCCCGCGCCCTGGAACAGCGCACGCCCGCCTGACCCGCCCCGTACGTTCCCAGCCCGCTCGACCGATTCCCCAATGAGGTTGCACGGTTCATGAACTCCCGTCAGCGCCGCGGCGTGATACTGCTGATCCTGTCGGTCCTGTGCGCTCTCGGCGCGTTCGCCGGCGTGCTGTCCGTCGTCCACGACGTCGACTCCAAGGTCGGGCCCGAGGTCGGCGCCTACCGGGTGAAGTCCGACGTGAAGCCGTACACCGCCCTGGACGCGGGCCAGTTCGAGAAGATCAGGATGCCCAGGCGCTGGCTGTCCGGCAACGCCGTCACCGACCTGCGCCAGATCCAGGGCAAGATCGCGGTGACCACCCTGCGCAAGGGCTCCCTGCTGCAGACCGACATGATCGTCGACCAGCCCGCCCTGCAGCCCGGACAGCAGGAGGTCGCCATCATGATCGACGCGGCCACCGGAGTCGCCGGGAAGATCACACCGGGCTCGCACGTCAACGTTTACGCCACCTTCGCCGGGAAGAAGGAGGGCGACCCGGACCAGTCGAAGATCATCGTCACCGACGCCCGGGTCCTCGACGTCGGCCAGATCACCGCCCTCGACCCCGACCAGAACAAGAACCAGCAGCAGCCCAGCGAGGCCGTCCCCATCACCTTCGCGCTGTCCACCCTCGACGCCCAGCGCATCACCTACGCCGAGTCCTTCGCCCAGCGCGTCCGGCTCGCCCTGGTGGCGCCCGGCAGCGAGACCAGCGTCCCCGACAAGGACCGCACCTACGAACTCGCGACGGACAAGTGAGAGGCGGCCCGCATGCCCACCAGGATCCTCCCGGCCGGCACGGACCCGGACGCCGTCCGCTCCCTGACCACCCTGCTCAGCCAGCTCCCCGACGCCGAACCCCAGCCACCGGTCACCGACTCCACCCAGCTCGTCGACACCCTCGCCCGGCTCGCCGCCGAGTCCGTCGACGAACTCCCCGAGGTGGTCGTCGTCCACGAGCGCATCGGCCCGGTCCCGGCCCTGGAGCTGATCCGCGAGGTCGCCCTGCGCTTCCCGGCCGTCGGCGTCATCCTCGTGACCACCGACACGAGCCCCGGCCTGTTCTCCGCCGCCATGGACTCCGGCGCCCGCGGCCTGGTCGCGCTCCCGCTGTCGTACGAGGAACTCGCCAGCCGCGTCCAGGCCGTCGCCCAGTGGTCGACGGGGGTACGGCGCCACCTCGGGCACGGCGCCGAGCTGTTCGCAGGGGCGGGCGGCACGGTCGTCACGGTCAGCGGCGCCAAGGGCGGCGTCGGCGCGACCCTGGCGGCCGTCCAGCTGGCCCTGGCCGCCCAGGCCTCCGGCCGGCCGACGGCCCTGGCCGACCTCGACCTCCAGACCGGGGACGTCGCCTCCTACCTGGACATCCAGTTCCGGCGGTCCGTGGCCGACCTGGCCGCCATCACCGACATCTCGCCCCGCGTCCTCGCCGACGCCGTCTTCCGCCACGACACCGGACTCGCCGTGCTCCTCGCCCCCGCCGAGGGCGAACGCGGCGAGGAGGTCACCGACCGCGCCGCCCGCCAGATCGTCAGCGCCCTGCGCTCCCGCTACGAGGTGGTCGTCGTGGACTGCGGCGCCCAGCTCAGCGGCGCCGGGGCCGCGGTGGTGGAGATGGCCGACACCGCGCTGCTGGTCACCACGCCGGACGTGATCGCCGTACGCGCCGCCAAGCGGACCGTGCGGATGTGGGACCGGCTGCAGATCCGCAAGGCCGAGGAGACGACGGTCGTCGTCAACCGGCACACCCGCGGCACGGAGATCCAGCCGCCGCTGGTGCAGCGCATCACCGGGACCGCGCTGGCACGCACCGCGATTCCGGCCAATTTCAAGGAACTTCAAGCCGTCGTGGACGCCGGGCGGGTCCACGAACTGGACAGCAGGAGCACGGTCAAGCAGGCCCTGTGGGCGCTCGCCGGAGAGCTGGGACTGGTGAAGGCGGCCGAGGGGGCGCACCGGGGCAGCGGGCGCGGCCCGGGCGGATTCCGGCGGCGGAAGGAGTGAGCGCGCCATGACGAGGCCGGACGGAGACCGCGGACAGGTCAGCATCGAGTTCCTGGGGATGACGCCGCTGATCATCCTGACGCTGGTGCTGCTGTGGCAGGCCGTGCTCGTGGGGTACACCTTCACGCTCGCCGGGAACGCCGCGGACGAGGCCGTGCGGGCGGGGACCGCGGTGCCGCCGGGCGCGCGGCCGGCGGCCTGCTCGGCGGCCGGCCTCAAGCACCTGTCGGCGGCGTGGCGGGGGAGTGCGGCGGTGTCCTGCGGCGGCAGCGGCTATGTCACGGCCGACGTCAGGCTGCACGTCCCCGTGCTCTTCCCCGGGCTGATCGACTTCCCGGCCACCGTCACCGGCCACGCCGGCGCCGTCGAGGAGGCGAAGCACTGAGATGCCGTACCGCCGTGCCCGCGACCGGGGCCAGGTCGCCATCGAATACCTGGGGTTCATCCCGGTGCTGCTGATCGTCGGCCTCGCCGGCATCCAGATCGGGGCCGTCGCCTACGCCGCCGAACAGGCCGGTACGGCGGCCCGGGCCGGGGCGCGGGCCGCCTCCCTGCGGCAGGACGCCCAGCAGGCCTGCGCCGAGGCGGTCAGCGGAGCGCTCACCGTGACCTGCTCGTCCGGCGCCGGAGGCGACACCGTCACCGTCACCGCACGGGTCCGCATCCCCAGGGTCGTCTGGGACTTCGGCGACGCCACCAAGACCGCGACCATGCCGCTCGACCACTGACCGAGGAGGTGCCGACATGAGCCTGCGCGCACGCATCACCACCCCCGAGGAGCACGGCAGCCGGGGCGAGGACGGGCACCTGGTCGCCTCCTACCGGGCCAAGCTGCTTCAGGAGATCGACCTCGCCGAGATGAGCGCGCTCGCCGCCGCCGAGCGCAGGGCGCGGCTGGAGCGGGTGCTGGGCCACATCATCAGCCGCGAGGGCCCGGTGCTGTCCACCGTGGAGCGCGCGCAGCTGATCCGCCGCGTGGTGGACGAGGCACTCGGCCTCGGCATCCTCGAGCCCCTCCTCGAAGACGCCTCGATCACCGAGATCATGGTCAACGGCCCCGACGCGATCTTCGTGGAACGCGGCGGCCGCGTCGAGCAGCTGCCGCTGCGGTTCGTCTCCGCCGACCAGCTGATGCAGACCATCGAGCGGATCGTGTCCACCGTCAACCGCCGGGTGGACGAGTCCAACCCCATGGTGGACGCCCGGCTGCCCTCCGGCGAGCGCGTCAACGTCATCATCCCGCCGCTGTCGCTGACCGGCCCCATCCTCACCATCCGCCGCTTCCCGCGCTCCTTCACCCTCCAGGAACTGGTCTCCTTCGGCTCGCTCGACGAGCACATGGTGTACCTGCTGGCGGGACTGGTGCAGGCCAAGTTCAACATCATCGTCTCGGGCGCGACGGGCACCGGGAAGACCACCCTGCTGAACGCGCTGTCCGGGCTGATCCCGTCCCACGAGCGCATCATCACCATCGAGGACTCCGCCGAACTCCAGCTCCAGCAGGCCCACGTGGTCCGCCTGGAGTCGCGGCCCCCGAACGTCGAGGGCAAGGGCCAGGTCACCATCCGCGACCTGGTCCGCAACTCGCTGCGCATGCGGCCCGACCGGATCGTCGTCGGCGAGGTCCGCGGCGGCGAGTCCCTCGACATGCTCCAGGCCATGTCCACCGGCCACGACGGCTCGCTGGCCACCGTCCACGCCAACAGCGCCGAGGACGCCCTCACCCGGCTGCAGACCCTCGCCTCCATGTCCGACGTGGAGGTGCCCTTCGTGGCCCTGCACGACCAGATCAACAGCGCCGTCGACGTCATCGTCCAGCTCACCCGGTTCGCCGACGGCGCCCGCCGCATCACGGAGATCGCCCTGCTCGACAGCCACGGCGGGGAGCCGTACCGGATCGCGACCGTGGCCCGCTTCGACGCCCAGCCCATGACCCCCGACGGCCGCGTGTACGGCAGCTTCCGGTACTTCCCGCTGCCCCGCCGCACCGCCGACCGCCTCTACATGGCGAGCCAGCCCGTCCCGCAGGCCTTCGGAGTCGCCCGCAGCGCGGACGAACTCGCCACCCGAGAAGCCAGGTAGGCCCCATGGAACTCCACACCCTCGTCCAGCTCACCACCGGTGTGACGCTGCTGACCTGCGTCCTGGCGGTGGCCGGAGTGCACGCCTACGCCTCGGGCCGGGCCCGGCGCGCCGCCCTCGTGGACCGGCTCACCCACACCGGCCCCGCCCCGGCCACCGGCCGCAGACGCCGCTTCCGCGACCTGGACCGGCGGCTGCGCCGCACCCGCCTCGGCCGCCGGCTCGAACTGCGCCTCGCCGCGACCGGACTGGACGTCACCCCGGGTGAGTTCTTCGCCACCATGCTCACGGCCGTCGCCGCGCTCTGGCTGATCGGCCAGGCCACCCTGGCCCCCTTCTTCGGCCCGCTCGCCGGCCTCCTGGGCATCTGGGCCGCGGTGCAGTTCCTCAACTGGCAGCGCCAGAAGCGCATCGAACGCTTCATCGGCCAACTCCCCGAACTCGCCCGCATCCTGGCCAACGCCACCCAGGCGGGCCTCGCCCTGCGCACCGCGATCGGCATGGCGGCCGAGGAACTGGAGGCCCCCGCGGGCGAGGAACTGGCCAAGGTCGCCGACCAGCTGGCCCTCGGACAGTCCCTGGACGACGCCCTGGGCGAGCTGGCCGACCGCCTCCCCTCCCGCGAACTGGTCGTCCTGGTCACCACCCTGGTGCTGTCCAACCGCGCCGGCGGCCAGGTCGTCTCCGCCCTGCGCAACCTCACCGAAACCCTGGAGGAACGCAAGGAGACCCGGCGCGAGATCCGCACCCAGCTCAGCCAGGTGACCATGACGTCGTACGCCGTCCCCGTCCTCGGCGTCGGCGCGCTGTTCCTGATGAACGGCGTGAAGGACGGCGCGCTCGCCCGTATGACCGGCTCGCCGGTCGGCCAGGCCTGCGTGCTCGTCGCGTTCGCGATGTACGCCGTCGGATTCGTCCTCATCCGGCGCCTGAGCCGGATCGACGTGTGAGGGAGGCGGCCCGGTGACCGGATTCCTGCTCGCCCTGCTGATGGGCCTCGGCGTCTGGGGCGCCTTCGCCGGCGTCCGCATGTACCGCGCGGACGCCAAGCTCCCCGGCGACCTCGCCGTGGCCCTGGAGGTCGGCGCCACCCGCACCGGCGCGGTCGGCTCGGTCGTCGACCGCATGGGCATGCGCTACGCCCCCGCCGTGCTGCGCCTGATGGGCCCCCGCCTGGTCGCCAAGTACCGCCGCAGGATCGACCTCGCGGGCAACCCCGGCGGCCTGACCATCGACCGCTACGCGGCCCGCCGCGCGGTGTACGGCGCACTGGGCGCGGTCGGCTGCCTGGTGTTCCTGCTGCGGGGCCAGTGGTTCGTAGCTCTGCTGCTGCTCCTGTTCGGCGCCTTCTGGACGGAGGTCGGCATCTGGTCGGCGATCCGGGTCCGCAAGGACGTCATCGAGCGCACCCTGCCGGACTTCCTCGACGTGCTCGCGGTGGTGGTGAGCGCCGGCCTCGGCTTCCGCCAGGCCCTGGACCGCGTGGCCTCCCGCTACGAGGGACCCTGGGCGGACGAACTGCGCATCACCCTGCGCCAGATGGACCTCGGCATGAGCCGCCGCCAGGCCTTCGCGGAGCTGCGCAGGAGGAACGACTCCGAGCAGGTGGCGATGTTCGTGACCGCGCTGCAGCAGGGGGAGGAACTGGGCGCGCCGATCGTCGACACCCTCGTCTCCCTGGCGAAGGACATGCGCCGCACCGACGCCCAGAACGCCCGCCGCAAGGCCGCCCGCGCGGTGCCCAAGGCCACGCTGATGATCACCACCTTCATGGTCCCGGCCACGATGCTGCTGCTGGGCGCCGGCCTGATCCTCGGCTCCGGCGTGGACTTCGGCTCGCTCACGGGGAAGTGAGGCGGACGTGACGGTGGCGGGCCTGACGCGACGCGGCACAGGAGGGCTCTCCGGTGCCGCGGGCCGCCTGCGCGCGGCCGTCGCCCGGGCCGTACGCCGCCGGGGGACGACCGGCGCAGCGGACCCCGGCACCGCCGTACCGGTGGGAGGGCTCCAGGCCGCCTGCGCGGCGGGCGGCTCGCGCGCGGCGGAACCCTCGGAGAAGCTCCAGATCCGCGCCCTGCAGGCCATGTGCCGCCAGGTCTTCGGCTTCCGCCTGGCCATGATCGCCCTGGCCGCCCCCGCAGCACTGCTCCACGCGGCCCCGGGCCTCGGCGTTCGCCTGGTCGGCGCGGCCGTGGTCGTCACCTCCATGGTGTCCTACGTCCTCTTCCGCGACTGGGAACGCTTCGGCCCCCTCCTGCTCCGCCACCCCAGCCTGCTTGCGGCCGACACCCTCTTCGCGTCCTTCCTCCTGATCTCCGCCGGCCCGGACACCACCCTCGCCTACGTCAGCGTCTGCACCCCGCTCCTCGCCGGCCTCCTCTACAGCTGGCGCGGCGCGGCCTGCTTCGCCTCCCTCCAGTCCCTGATCCTGCTGCTGGTCCACGCCACCCTGAAGGCCGACCGGCACGCCCCGGTCGCCGAGGCGCTCCTGCTGCCCGGCCTGTGCGTGATCTCCGGCGCCATGGGCTCCACCCTGCGGGGCCTGATGCTCCGCTTCGGCGCCGCGACCCACGCCCTGACAACGGTTCAGGCCCGGCTCGCTGCGGCGGAGGCGGTGAGCGCGGAACGCGCCCGGCTGGCCCGCGAGATGCACGACTCCGTGGCCAAGACCCTGTACGGCGTGGCCCTCGCCGCGGACGGCCTGGCGGCCACGGCCTCCTCCGCCGCCCCCGACCCCGACCGCATCCGCCGCCAGGCGGAACTGGTCGCCCGCTCGGCACGCCGGGCCGCCGCGGAGTCCCGGGACCTCCTGGCGGACCTGCGCCGCGAACCGGCCGATCACCCGGAGACGCAGCCCCTGTGGCAGCAACTCGCCCAGGAGCTGGCCCGCTTCACGGCCCGCACCGGCCTCCGTGCGACCCACCACTGGCCCACCGGTCCGGACGCCCCCCTCCCCGCGGTGCCACCGTCCCTGGCCCGCCCCCTGCTCTCCATCACCGCGGAGGCGCTGGAGAACGCCCACCGGCACGCGTCCGCGACCCGGGTCGAGGTACGAGCGGCGCTCCACGGAGACCTCCTGCGCCTCACGATCCACGACGACGGCCGGGGCCTCCCGCCGGACACCACCCTCGAACACCTCCGCGACGCCGGCCACTTCGGCCTGCTCGGCATGGTCGAGCGGGCCGCCCAGATCGGGGCCCGCATCCGCATCGGCCGCGGCGGCCACGCACGGGGCACGGAAGTCCGCGTGGAACTCCCGCTGTCGGCCCTGAACCGCCCCGACCCCGCACCCCGGGAAGCCTGAGAGGAGGCCGGATCATGCAGCACACCCACCCCTGGCCGGCGTCACCGGCGCCGGCCGCACCGCCGCTGCGGCTGCTGGTGGCCGACGACAACCCGGTGGTCCGGGCGGGCCTGACGGCCCTGCTCTCGGGCCGCGAGGACACCACGGTGGTGGCGGAGGCGACGGACGGCCGCGAGGCGTACGAGGCGGCCCTGCGGCACCGCCCGGACGTCGTCCTCCTCGACGTCCGCATGCCCGGCGTCGACGGAATCTCCGCATTGCCGCACCTGGTACGGCTGGCGCCGGTCATGATGCTCACGTACAGCCACGAGACGGAGACCGTACGGGAGGCACTGCGGCTGGGGGCAGGGGGATACCTGGTGCACGGCGAGTTCACGACCGAGCAACTGGTGCGCGCGGTACGGGACGTCCGGGAGGGGCGGCCGCATGTGACGCCGGGCGCGGCGAAGGCGTTGCTGACGGAGTTGCGGGGGAGTGCGAGTGCACAGCCCGAGCGTCAAGTAGCCGATTTTTTGGGGGAAACCACCCCTCACCCCCTTTCGCAAATGCAATCATCCGTGGGAAAGTCGTTCCGTTCACGTTTCCGGCTGAGCACGAGGGAGGCGGAGATCATGGACCTCATCGCGTCCGGCATGACCAACCAGCAGATCGCCGCCGCCTGCTTCATCTCCGAGAAGACGGTCAAGAACCACATCAACCGCATCTTCGCCAAACTCCAGAGCACCAGCCGCTCCCAGGCGGCCGCGAAGTGGCTGGGGGTGGCGTGAGGTGGGCGCGTGGGGGAGCGCGTGGTTGGGGGAATGGGTCCGGGGTTGGGTCCTGGGGCCCTCGGGAGGGCGCCGTGTTCCGGCCTACGTTGTCCGGATCGGAGGCGAACCCGGAGGGGACCACCATGAGCAACTGGTTCAACACCACCGTCGCGTATCTGCAGGCCCGCGTCGCCCGCAGCGACAAGGGGCAGACCGCGGTGGAGTACCTCGGCATCATCGCGGTGGTGGTGGCGATCGTGTTGGCGATCACGGGCACGAGCATCGGACAGTCGATCTACGACGCGATCACGAACAAGATCGCCGAGGTCACCGGCGGCTGAATCCTCCACACCGCGACGCAGGGCAGGCCTTCCCCATCTACATCACGGTGGTGGCGGGCCTGCTCTTTCTCGCGTTGGCCTACCTTGCGGTCGGCCAGGCGTCAGTGAACCGGAGCGGCGCACAGACGGCGGCCGACGCGGCGGCGCTCGCGGCGGCGCAGAACGAGCGCGACCAACTCACGGCCCAGTGGGTGAAGGTGCTCGCCGACCCCACCAAGTGGCAGGACATCTTCGAGGGCCGCGTGACGTTCGACGACCCCTGTGGGCGTGCGGGCCGACTCGCCGCGCAGAACGATGCCGCGCTGAGTGACTGCTTTGCGCCGGGGCTGCTGAAGTGGCGTGTCGACGTGCGGACCAACAAGTCCGTCGGGCGGTCCGTCGTACCGGGCTCGGAGAACTACAGGTCGAAGGCCTCCGCCACGGCCGAGATCGAGCCTCTCTGCAACCCTCCCGACGCGGGTGGCGGCGGCGACGCCCCGCTCCAACTCACCTGCAGGGACAAGGTCTGGCACCTCGAGCCGGATGACACGACGGGGCTGCCGAAGCCCGAAGACCTCTTCGACGTCCACCTGGCCGACTGACGAGCGAACGACCAATGACGAAGGAAGCGGAGCGATGAGCATGCGGTTCACTGCGAGGGCCCGCAAGGGGATGGTCGCATTGGCCGTTGCGGCTGGTCTGGCCGTCGGCGTGGCCGGTTGCGGTGGAGGCGGCGGGGACGACAAGAAGCCGGACCATTCGGCGTCCACCTCGAGGACGGGCGGCTCCGGTCCGAGTACTCAGGAGGGGCAGTCGGAGCAACCGCTGGCCGAGTTGAAGGGGTCGGCCGGGCTGCTCCTCCAGATCGCCTCCGCTCAGCGCGACTCCGGCGGATTCGTCACCGTCAACGGCACACTGAAGAACGACGGGGCCCAGACCGTCGTCATCCCCTCCGCCCTGAGCGGCAACGAAACCGAGATCATCAAGAACGGCAGATCCCTGGGCGGGGCCACGCTGGTCGACCCGCAGGGCAAGAAGCGCTACTACGTGCTGCGGGACACCGAGGGCCGTCCGCTGACGACCACGGGCTTCTCGACACTCAAGGCCGGCGACACCTTGGCCGTCTTCATGCAGTTCCCGGCCCCTCCGGCGAACACGTCCGAGGTGGAGTTCCAACTCCCCACCTTCACCTCCGCCACCATCAAGATCTCCGGGTGAGGCCGAAGTGACCACGCCCCGCCTCGCTCTCACCCTCACCGCCGCCGCCCTCCTCCTCACCGTCACCCCCGCCCGGGCCGACGACACCGACCCCAGCCAGCCCCCGGACACGGCGCCCTCCGCCGCGGCCCCGGTGAAGATCGATCCCAAGGACCCCGACCTGAAGCTCCCCGAGGGCGCCACGCTGGCCGCGCCGAAGGTGCTGGACATCAAGTCGGTCGTGGAGGACCAGAGCGGCGACGAACGCCGGGAGGACACCAACGCCGACGTGACCTTCGCACTCCAGGCGGAAGTCCTCTTCAGCAAGGACAGCGCCAAGCTCGGCGACGAGGCCAGGTCCCGCATCGCCACGATCGCCGAGGAGATCAAGAAGCAGAACGCGACGCAGGTCCGCGTCTTCGGCTTCACCGACAACCTCGGCTCCGCCGCCCACGGCGACGTCCTGTCCAGGCAGCGCGCCAACGCCGTACAGGCGGTCCTCGACCAGGACCTGAACGCCCCGGACATCACCTTCGAGGTCCGCGGTTACGGCGAGCAGTACCCCATCGCCGACAACTCCACGGAGGAGGGTCGCCGGAAGAACCGCCGCGTGGAGGTGTCGTTCCCGCGCACGCAGGGATGACCCGGGTGAGCGCGCCTGCTAGACGGCGCCGCTGAGGTACACCTGGTCCCGCTGGGCGTCGATCGGATGCACGGCGATGATCAGCCAGTCCAACTCCCCGTCGCACACCGTGCATACCGGCCCTTCCGTGACGTCGGCCAGTGTCTCCGGCTCCTTCAGACCGAGATGGGCGAACGGGGTGGTCGGGGTGTGCCCCTTTCCCGAGGTGACGGGGGCATCCCGGTGCAACAGGGGGCTCTCGAGATCCAGCTCCGGATGAAGGCGCGGGTGTCGGACTTGGGCAGCGTGAAGGCGAGCAACACGTTGTCGTCCTGGAACCCTCTCTGGTAAGCGGCTCTGAGGTCGGCGGCCCGCGCCGGAATCGTCACGTTCATAGACCGGGCAACCTGCGTAGGCGTCTTCCCCGGCACCCAGTACGGAATCCGCTTCCCACGTCCCGACCCACGCACCGAGGAGTCCGGGTCAGGAGACGAACAACTCGCCAGAGCGCACAGCAGCGCGGCGCACAGAACACCCAGGAGCACGGACCTGCCCGTGCGCGCGTACCTCACCGGGCGTCCCCGTTGCGACCGATGTCCGTACGCGTGCCGTCTCGTCCGGGATCGACGGGGGCCGGAAGCGACCCCGACCCGGTGCCCCGACGCAGAGGCCGTAGTGCTGCACCGTACACGGATGCCCCACGGAACATGGACGACTACCTCCGCCGCGCTGGACGACTCTCGATCTGGACGCGCACAGGATGATGCACGACACCACCGCGCTGCGTGACGTGGCCGCGGAGGAAGTCGCCAGATCGTCCTTGTGCCGGAGCCACAGTTCGCCTCAGGTCTCGGGCCTCGGGGGCTCAGCGACTCCCAGAGCCGCCGCAGTTCGAGGTGGCATGTTCCGGAAGGACGGTTCCGGCAGGACGGTCCCGTTCTCGGCCGCCGTTGGCTGTTCGGCGGGATGCGCGCCAGATCTAGTCGCTTTTTGGCCAATTGATGCCGCGCGGCAGCCGCCATGCAGGAATCGTTCCTGCTCCGACCATGCGCCCCTCAGCCGACTGGCGACTGCGCGATCTGGCGGCGAACACCCAGACAGGGGTGATGACTGATACGGAACGGTCGATCACAGAAAGTAGCTAATGTCCTCCTCGGTCGGCGCAGCAGTGCGGCAGCGCACTGAACTCCGACTCGACAGCGCAGGAGAGACGCGGGGAGGTACCGCGCATGATGGGGGAAGGGCCGGCGCGTGGGATTTGACTGGGACAGGGCCGTGGGTGTGCCGCCCCGCACCGGCAAGACCGCGCCCACCCGCCCGCAACCGGCGAGCGTGAACGGCGCGGGCGGCAGCCGGGATGCCGACCTGCGGATCAGCAAGACACCCTGGACCAGCGCGGCGCGCGTGGCGGACGGACTGCACTCCGACACCGGCAACGGTCTGTCCGACCTCAGGGAGACCGGCATCGGCACGGCGGCCGGAGCCGTGGGCTTCGAGTGTCCGGCCGCGCTGAACGAGGTGCGCGCCACCTGGGAGGCTCGGCTCACCGCCGTCCGGGACGAGTGCGGTCGGCTGCGCGAAACCCTGGCCGCGACCGGGAAGCACTTCGGCGAGGTGGACCATCACGTCGCGGGCCGCGTGGGCGGTGTTCCCGTCGGCAGCACCCCGAACTGGGCCCGGTGAGGCCGGTGTCCACATGGCAGCACCTTCGTGACCTGAAGCTGTCCCAGTACCGCGACGCCGCCGGCGGCTGGGGCAAGGTGAGTCACCGCGCGGACGCCGCCCGGCTCCGCACCGACCGGGAGATGACGATTCCGGTCCGTTCCACCCAGAAGGGGGAGACGGCCACCCGGGCAGCCGGCGAACTGGACCGCCTCAGCCGTAACTACCAGTACATCCACAGCGAGTGCGGGCTGATCCGGACGACGCTGGAGTCCCTCGCCGCTGACCTGGAAGGACCTCAGCGCAAGCTGAAGCAGGCCCTGGAAGACGCCGAGGCGCTCAAGTTCACGGTGAACGGCGACGGTTCGGTGACATACCCGCCACCTGTCTCGAAAGACGGCACCCTGGCACCGGTCCCTCCCGGGACGCACCCTCCAGGAAAGTCGTCGGCAGAACCTCTCATGCCGTTGGCGCCGGGCGCGGGCGGTGGTACGGCGCGAGCGGGCGCGTCCGTCCCCTGTCTGCCGGGCGACGGCGAAGGCGGCGGCAATCCGAACAAGGCCATGGCCGAGGACGTCGCCGAACGCATCGCCGGCGCGGTGCGAGAGGCGAGCGAGATCGACGCGCGCTATGCGTCCGTGCTCCGCAAGCTCAAAGCCCCGGCCGGGCTGGACGTCACCGACGACATGCTGATCGACGCGGCCGAGGACATGCGGACCGTGCGGAAGACCGTCGCCGGTCACCTCGACGAGAGGAAGATCCCCCGCGGAAAGTCTCCCGCCGAGAACAGGAAGTGGTGGGACAGCCTCACCGACGAGCAGCGCGACGAGTACGCGACCCTCTTTCCCGCCACTGTCGGCGCGCTCGACGGCCTGCCGTCCGAGGTGCGCGACACCTCCAACCGCATCGTGCTGGCTGAAACCCGGGCACAGCTCACGCAGGAGTACGAGCGACTCGGCCCCGAGCCACCGCAGTACGTCCAGGGCGGCGACACTCCCGCCGCCGTCGTCAACCCGGCCTGGCAGCAGTGGCAGAGAGCCGGCGGCGCGCGGGTGCGGGACATGCTCAAGGGCATGAACGACATCCAGGCCCGGCTGGACGCGAGCGGCGTACCCGGCCCGAACGGCAAGCCCGGCCTACCGCAGGCGTACCTCCTGAGCTTCGACACCAAGGGCCTCGGACACGCGGTCATCGCCAACGGCAACCCGGACACGGCGGACAACACGGCCGTGTAC
Organism: Streptomyces sp. NBC_00557; assembly: GCF_036345995.1. NCBI lineage: Bacteria > Bacillati > Actinomycetota > Actinomycetes > Kitasatosporales > Streptomycetaceae > Streptomyces > Streptomyces sp. NBC_00557. The sequence continues at coordinate 3,037,236 of NZ_CP107796.1, read as the reverse complement.
GTGCCGGGGACAGGCGCGCGGCTGGCGAATGCCGGCGGTGACATCAAGCGGATGACGGACACCTGGCAGGAGGCCCACGCGCAGGCCCCCGACAAGACGACATCCACCATCACCTGGATCGGCTACGACGCCCCGCAGAACATCCTCACCGATTCCCCTTCACCGAGCTACGCCCACGACTCGGCGCCCAAACTCAACACCTTCCTGGAGGGACTGCAGACCGCCCGCAGCGGCTCGCACGTCTGCACGTCGTCGAGCCATACGACGGTCATCGCCCACAGCTACGGCACCACCGTCGTCGGTGCGGCCACCAAGGAACACCACATCGCCGCCCACGACATCGTGGTCGCCGGCAGCCCGGGCATGCTGGTGGGCGACGCGAGCGATCTGGGCGTAGGCAGCGACCACCTCTGGTCCGAGGCAGCCCGCGACGACCCGGTGCCCTACATCGGCCGCCAGTTCCTGGGCGGGGAGAAGTGGGGCGTGCAGCACTACCACGGGGTTCCCTACAACGCCGGTTACATCACCACGATTCCGTCCGACGAGGCGTTTGGGGGACACCGGATGGATGTGGATACGAGCGGGCACAGCGGTTACTGGGATGAGGGGTCGATGTCCTTGAAGAATCAGGCGCGGGTAGTCGTAGGTCAGTACGACCTAGTTAAGGAAGAAAAGTGAACCCGAGTAGGAAGCTGGCCCGACGGCGTCGACGCTCTTTCGCCGCAACGGCCATTGCCGTGCCCCTCCTCCTGACGGGATGCTCCAAAAACGTGAACAACAATGATGGGGCCGGTGCCGAAAACGGTCCTAAGCCGACGATTCTGGCCGTGGAAAAGGCCAGGGCGCAGACCAATCATCTCTCCAGCCTGATCCTCGACATGATCGGAATCAAGGAAGGGAAAGTAACAGAAGGGGGCGCCGGTGTTTCCCTTTGCGACAATGATCCCGATCACTTCTACCGTATGCGCCACCCGTGGTCGATCTACCAGGTGTCCGAAGGTAAACTGAAGCAGGGATTCGAGCGCTTGCGTAAGCATCTTCCCCAGCGCGGCTGGAAAATTGTGGATTACGGCCCGAATAGCAGCAAGGCCAAGGTCCTTGAACTCACAGCCGACTCAAGGAACGAGCCTTACTCGATGAACGCGGTGCTTGTGGTGTCCACTCCAACTCACTCTCACGAATCAAACCCCAGGATCGAGGTCACCGTCGTCTCCGCCTGCTTCCGTGCCCCCAAAGGCACAGACCTCGGCAAGGAGTACTGACGCGGGGCGCCTGCACGATGCTCAATCCATCTCGACGCCCACCTGCCCCACCCTGCTATGACCCCCGTCCCGCCCCTCCAGCGCATGGGCGCGACCGCAGGCGAGGCAGGCCCAGGCGGCCTGGACTCGGCTCCGCTGCCTATGTCGACGTCTGTCCGGGCGGCGCGCGCCAACGCCGTACAGGCCGTCCTGGACAAGACCTGGGCGACCCTGATGCCGGATGGCCAATCAGCGCGGCGTTCGGCGTATACGTGACGTATACCGGCGGCATGGCCGATGTCATGATCCGTGTCCCCGCCGAAGTCCGTGACCAGCTCGCCGCCGTGGCGGAGGCACGGGGCACCAGTCTGCGTGCCCTCATGCGGGAAATAGCAACTCAGACACTGACTCCTGAGCAGATCAAGGCACGGGCCGATCGCACCCGCGCCCTGCTCGCCGAGCGGTTCGGGCATGACGTGACGGATGAGGAATCCGCCGAGATGCGGCGCAAAATGCGGGAAGCCACCGCTGCTCACCGGGCCGCACTCGCGGAGGCGGAGTCGTCCCGTTGAACCGGATCGAACACTATGTCCTCGACAGTCCCACACTGCTGGTGATGGGCGGCAACAAACAGGTGTCCGGGCTCATCCACGCCGCTGCATCCAGCGACGACGTCCGTCTGTGGGCGCCGATCCTGTGCCCCGTCGAGGCGGAGCGTGAGCGCCCAGGCATCGTTGCCCACGTGGGCGTGCTGCTGGACGTGATTCACGTCGTCGACGACGACTTCGCGATGGCAGCGACCGTCGCGGAGCTGCTTGGAGGCGGTGTGGCTTCCGGCGTCGCGGCGGCCGTGCACGTGGCGCGACCTAATCTCATGCTCCCGGACGGGGCGCTGGTGGCCACCGTCGCGCCGGAAGCCTATGCCAGGCTCGGAGTCGGCGTCATGGACCTGAATCGCTGACCGTGTGGAAGGAGGGTGTGCCCCATCGGACGGGTGTCTCTCTCGCGCAGCGCCGCAGCCTGTTGACCCCCCTCCGAGTCGCGCCACGCGCCCGAGCCGCTGATGCCACTTGCCCGACAGCATCCGCAGCACAACCCACGCCGGCGGCCTCTCACTTGTGGAGCTGCACCGGCGCCACCGGGTCCGGCAGGGTGGGCTCGTCCGGGCCGTCCAGGGGAGTGCCCGAGGGGTACCGGACGCAGTCCTCGGTGTGTGCCTCGACGTCGAGGCGCCCGGCAGGGTACGCCTCGACGGTGACCCTGTCGCCGCTGTCCGTGGGCTTCATGCTGAGCCACAGCCGGAAGCGTGAGTTCTCGTAGTCGGCGACCTCCCAGCCGCGCCGTGTCAGTTCCCGGCGCGCGCGATGCATCGCCGAAACGGCCTCGGCACGTGAGACTCCCTTGAGCGACCATCCGGCGCGGACCTTGACCACGCCGGGAGGGCTCCCCGGAGAATCGGCCAGTTGTTCCGACAGATGCTTCAACCCCCTGTACTGGCAGCCGTACCCGTCGGCTTCGAACCCTCCGGCGGTGCCGAGTTCGGCCGTTGGCAGGTCGAGTGCGTCGTACATGGCCTGGGTGTGACCGTCCAGCCGAGTGGCCGTGGTCGCCGGGTCCGCCACCGGATACGGCTTGCCGTCCCACAGCCGCAGGAATCCCACGATCCCGAGCATGGTCAGCCCCACTGCCGCCGCACCGGTGATCACCGGACGCCATGCGATGCGGATGTGCTTCGCTGTCATGAACGGCATCGTGCTGCCCGCTCACCGACGCCGGCATGAGTAGGCGTACTCAACCCCCTCCTTCCGCGCACTCAGGGGAGGTCTCGCGGGACCGGCTCTGCGCAGCGATCTCTGTCGCGGTGACGTCAATGGGTCCGGTAGGGACCTGAACTTGGCACTACATTCCGGCCAACTGCACTCCGCAGGACTGCCCTGATTACGTGCGGCCTCAAGGTCACGGCTATCGTGCTGGAGTTGCTTCTGTTACGGACGGAGAGATCACCGGCACTGTCGGCAAGTGTCGAAGTGCTGACTGCATAGGGGGAGCGGAGTGACCGGGGGAACGGGGGATCCGCAGGCGACTGCCGCTGCGGTGCAAGCGGCCGCTACGGCGATGGCGGCGTCCGGTATCGGGCCGATCGCAGGTGTCGGTGCCGTCATGGCCCAGCAACTGCGCGTCGAGGTCGAGACGTTGACGGCCTTCAGGAACCGGGTGAACGACCTCCTGGCCCGGTTGGAGAAGTCCAAGGCCGCGCCGCACCGGATCGCGGACGGCACGATGCCGACGGGACGGCTGGGCGACTTCGACGAAGCCCACGCACTTCACGGCGCCTACACCCAGGTGCATGCGCAGTTGGAGAACCTGTCCAAGATGCTGGCGCTGCAGATCGAGGGGCTGATGGTCACGGTCGACGCGTCGAAGGCCAACTACCACAATCTCGACTCCGACGTACGGGACCGCCTGCACCGCATCCGTGTCGAGGCCGACAAGCTCGCTGCTGAACAGGCCCGGCCCGGATCGGCGGGACATGCCGGCGGGACGCACGGAGCAGGCAACGGCGCGCACGGCGCAGCGCAGGACTCGCAGGCGGGTGGCCTGTGAGGTCCGTGGCGATGCGGCAGTGCGACGGAATGGTCCCGGCAGGGAAGGCGGTGTGGCTCCATGTCTGACTTCGCCGGCCGCATGTGGGAGACGATCAAGCAGGAGCGGTTCCTGGTCCAAGACCCCGAGCAGTTGTGGGCCATGGTCGAGCCGGCCGACGGACCGACGGTCAGCGGACTCGGTGAGCTGCTGACGGAGGCCGCCAAGACGATCAAGGAGATCGGCGGTGACCTGCTGACCCACAGCATGGCGGTCCAGTGGGAAGGAGCGGGTGGCGAGGCGTTCCGGTCCTGGTGCCACCAAACAGCGAAGACCACACTGAGTCTGGGCGATTACAGCGAGAACGCGGGCAAATGGCTGGGCCACGCGGCGGACACCTTGCACGAGGTCAAGCCGCAGCTTGAGAAGCTGCGGAACCAGAGCGCCGGCGCGCGCTCGGTGCTTGACGCGCATGCGGCCAAGGCGACGGACGTCGGCAATCACGACGGCGGCCCGTCGGACTCCGCGGTGACGAAGGCCAGGACCCAGTACGCCAACGCCCGTGCAGAGGCCGGCGGGCTGATGATGAAGCTTGCCCAGTCGTACACGGCGTCGACGGAGCAGATCAACTCGCTGGAGGCGCCGAAGTTTCCGGAGCTGCCCAAACAGTTCGTACCGACCAAGTTCGCCGATACGACGCACGTCTCCGCCCCGACCACACGCCAAAGCCCAGGACCAGCGACGGTTAGCGGAGCGAAGCCGCACAGCTACGAGAGCCCCGTAAGCTACCGTTCCGGCGGGATCGGCCCGGTGCCTGAGTCGTCCACGGCGCATCGCCTGAACGACCACGTCGATGTCCCCCATCACGTGCCGCCGAACACGCGCATTGACGTGCCGAACACGGTGATCGACAGCACAGGAACTCTTCCGCCTGCCCCGACACTGCCCTCCGCCCACTCAGTGCCGACAACTGGGCCGGGCGGCCCGGACGTGAGGACACCGTCGCCGACAGGCGTACTCCCACCCTCGTTCGGTGCTGGCACAACGCTGCCACCGGGTGTTCGGGGAGGCGGCGAGCGCCCCGTGTACACGGGCCGGGGCTCAGTGCCCACGCCCTCGGGCCCTGGCACCCCTGGGAGCCCGGGCACTCCGAGAAGCGGGCCGTTCGGCCCGGGAGTGAGGGGGAGCGAGCCCGCCCCCGAGAGCGGGCCGCTCAGCCCTGCCCCCGCCCGAGGCACCAACGGCATCACAGGCGGCCGCCCGGTCTCACCGTCGACGGGACGGCCCGCTGGTGCGATTCCGCGAGGCAACGTCGTGGGCAGCGCTCCGAACCAGCAGCAGCCCCCAAGGGGCCGTGGCGCCGTGCCTGGAAGCGCTACTGCAAGGACGACGTCATCCCGCGGCGGGAACTCCGCGGTGAACCGCGAGGGCGCACCGAGGGGGCGCATGCCTGCCACGTCCAACGGCATCCTCGGTGGGAAGCCCAGACCATCTCGCGAGCGTGGGCGGGCAGGGACCACCTCCCGGGACGTACGGTCCGTAAGCGAAGCAGCCGAGGAGCCGCTGCCGCGCGGTGGTGGACGACCGCGCGGTGCTTCCACCTCCGCCGGGAAGCGTGACGACCGCTCCGCTCGCGCCAGGCGCGTCGGCAGCAGCGAGACCGTCCAGGCTGAAGACAGGGAGCACCAGGCAGAGGAGAAGATGAACCGACCGCTCCCACCGCCCCTGCCCAAAGGGCCCGATGGAGACCTAGGACGAGAAGGATGACCACACGCAGCCGCAGCGGACGGGCCAGATGGCACAGCCGGGCCGTGTCCGCAGCCGCGGGGGCCTTGCTGGCGAGCATTGCTGTTACTCCTGCGCTCGCGGACACCGTCCGCGAGCGGCAGTGGTACCTCGATGCCATGCATGCCGATGAGATGTGGAAGACCAGCACAGGCAAGGGCATCACGGTCGCGGTGATCGACACCGGGGTCCAGGCTGACATCCCTGACCTGCGGGGCCAGATCGTGCCCGGCAAGAACTATTCCAGGTATCCCGGGAACGAACGCACTGACTACGACGGCCACGGCACCACCATGGCCGTCCTGATTGCGGGGACTGGCGCCCGTGGCCCCGCCACCGGATCCTATGGCCTGGCCCCAGGGGCGAAGATCATGCCGATCCGCATCCCGGACTTCATCGAGCAAAGCCGCGCCGACGGTAACCCGGACGATTTCCCCGCCTACATGGCCAAGGCCATCCGGTTCGCGGCCGATTCAGATGCTCAGATCATCAGCATCTCCCAGGGAAGCACCGCGAACTCCAAGGAACTGACGGACGCCGTCGCCTATGCACTGTCCAAGGGAAAGCTGATCTTCGCTGGTGTGGGCAACTATGGCGATGGGCTCAACGAGGTGAACTATCCGGCGGCTACTCCTGGTGCGGTGGGCGTCGGAGCGATCGACAAAAACGTCAAGGCGACGAAGGAGTCCGAGCACGGACCTCAGGTCGATCTGGTCGCGCCGGGCCAGGACATCATCGCAGCCTGCCTCGGCGGTACGGAACTCTGCAATTCACACGGCACCAGCGACGCCACCGCCCTCGCCTCCGCCTCCGCCGCCCTCATCTGGTCCAAGCACCCCAACTGGACCAACAACCAGGTCCTGCGCGTCATGCTCAACACGGCGAGCAAGCCGACAAGCGGCAAGGCGCGCACCGACTTCCTCGGCTACGGCGCCGTCCGCCCCCGCATCGCGCTGACCCAGCCCGGTGACCCCGGTCCGGCCGACGTCTACCCGCTGCCTGACTTCAAGCAAGCGGCATCCAAGACACCCGATGGGTCGGCCACGACATCCACCAAGGGCGACAGCAGCCCGGCGCCGGCAGCATCCGCATCCAAGAGCGGCGGCTCCGCACTGCCATGGATCCTGGGCGGCACCGGAGTTGTCGTGGTTGCCGGTGGGGCCGTCGCCGCCGGGGCGGTACGCAGGCGCCGACGTGCAGCGACGCCTGCCCCGGCACACGGAACCGTGCCGCCGGCGCCGGGGCAGACCCCGTGGTACGGAGACAGCAACTACGGGGGAAGGTTCTGAGATGGGGTGGGACGAGTGGGAGCAGTTGAAGGCCGACGCGCTGGCCCGTCGGCAGAACGCGATGCGGCTGGACAGCACGGCGGGCACCGGCGCTTCGAGCGCGCCTGACCTGAAGACGAACAAGGCGGGGAAGGGCGCTGCAGTCAAGGCCTTGCAGGGTGAGATACCGCAGGACACGGACAAGGCCGGCAGCCACGCCGACGAGTCCACCTCCGCGGCTGTGCGGGAGCTCAGCGGCTGGGAGACCGGTGCCGGGCTCAAGGACGCCCATGCGGAGTGGCAGTTGCAGGTCAAGAACCTGAAGGCGCGCTTGGCCCAGGACCAGGCGGCGCTGGAGGGTAGCCATCAGTATCTCCAGTACGTCGATTACGACGTCGGTAGTCGGACGGCGCAGATCGATGCGGGGCCGCACGTCCCAGGGCGCAAGGTCTAGGACATCGGGGAAACGGGGGCTGGGGGAAGGATGGGCATGCTCAGCTATCAGGACGTAGTGACGGCCAGACTCGGCACTCTGTTGACGGCGGCAACCGACTGGGAGGATATGGCCGGCGGCTTCGGGGAGCTGGAGACCCTCTATGCCGCGAAGGTGGAGTCGGCCGCGACCGAGGACACGGCAGGTCTCACTGCCACGGCCATGGCCGCACAGTTGGCGGCCACTCGCCGGCAGTTCATGGACGCCCAGACAGAAGCCCGCGCCATCGCCTCGATCCTTCGGGATGCCCATCAGCAGCTGTCCGCACTGATCGGCCACGTGAAAGACGTCGTCGAGCAGGTGAAGGCGGACCACATGACCGTCAACAGCCAGGGCGAGGCGGTCTATGACTTCAGCAAACTCACCCCGATGCGGCACGACGAGGACTACCCCAAGTACGTGTCCCAGGCGAAGGACGCCGAAGCGGCCTGGACGAAGAAGATCAAGGACGCCGTACAGAAGGTGGATGACGCCGATCAGGGCTCAAGCTCGCGCTCCACGAGGCAGCCGGCATCAAGAGCTGGATCCAGCGCGCGCTGGACCCCGTCAACGGGATGATCCACACCTTCAACGGCTCCGCTGTTGGTGACATCGAGGTGTACGAGGCCCGTGAGGCCAAGCAGTATGCCGACCGGATCCTGAACGGCGGCAAGCTGGAAGGCGACGACCTGAAGGAGTGGCAGCGCCTGATGCGCGACAACTCCCATGACAGGGTCTTCAGCCAGACCCTCCTCAGCTCCCTCGGTGCGGACAAGACCCTCAAACTCACCAACAAGATCAACGACCTGGCGTACTTCGACGACACCAAGGACAAGAACGCCTATCTGCAGATCAACGGAGGCATGGCCGACTCGCTGGCAACCGCCACCCAGGTCCCGGACTTCCGGGACACCAGCGGCAAACGCCTGCCCTTCGGGTCGAAGGGGTACAACGAGGCCTTCGACAACTGGCTGACGACCGACGACGCCCAGTTCTACATCAAGCTCGGCAACGACCTGAGGGAACACGGCACCGACAAGTACGCCCTCAAGGTCGCCGGCGAAAAGATGGAGATGGTCACCAAGGGGCACGGCCAGCAGGTGCGCGGCTACCAGAGCCTGGTGACGCTGATGCAGCAGGGACACGGCTACTCCCCGCAGTTCCTCTCCGACGTCACCGACGGCGCGATCGCCGCAGAGAAAGACCATCCGAATATCTGGGACCTCTACGGCAGTTTCAGCAGCAAGACTGGCGACGGCTGGTTCGCCGACGACCCCGTGGACGGTGCCCTGGGCATCATGAGCCACGACCCGGAGGCAGCCGCCGCTTATCTCGACCCGCACGCGGGCGGATCTGACGACCGTCTCCACTACCTCCTCAAAGACCGAGACTGGAAGGTCGTCAACACCACTGACTGGCAGGGAAACCGCGAAATCGACTCAGCCGATGTGCAGGACGCGGACGATCGCCGGGGACTGGGTGATGCCCTGACTGCGGCGGCCACAGGTATCGATCCGCACGGCTCCCGCCCGGAGGCACCGACACCGCACACGGACGTCAACAACAGGGTGTTCGTGCACGCGCTGGACATCCTGTCCAAGCAGGGAGACGACATGCCGGCGTCCTTGCGCGACGACATGGCGAAAATTTTGGCCAATCACGGTCACGAGACCTATGTGGCAATGAGCGACCCGAGCGGCAGGCGCCATCCTGATGTCGGCCCCACGTTGGATCAGAAACAGGTCATGGAAATGACCAAGCAGATCTCCCGGAGCCAGCACTCCTATGGTCTGCTTCATGAGGGGATGAACTACGCCATCATGGATGACATCCACGACCGCTCGCGACGGCCGGAGGACACCCTCAGCTCGGCCGGATACGCCGTCGGATTCATGGAGGATGCCCGCTATGCCGCACTCAAGGACGCTCAACACGACTACACATGGGACAAGGCGTGGAGCTACCACGCTTTGGGTGGGGCGCTGAACTTCATCCCGGTTTACGGAGACGCGGCTCAGCGTGGAGCGGACGTGCTCACCAGTGCCTGGATCATGGATGAGCAAAAACATCAGGCCGACAAGCTGACGAGTGACAGCCAGCAGACCTACTACCTGCGGCGGAACCAGCTCAACTCCATCGCCGATCAGTGGTACTCGGTTAACTCCGGCTGGGCGTCCAGCCACCCGGGGTATTCATCCGACGACGGTGTCTACAAGCAAATCGAAGGCTGGGCCAATGATGGCGGCGCCCAGTTCCGTGGGATGGCGGGTATTCACTGATGGTGAAAGCGTGGCGCAGTGTGCATGTGGCTTTTTGTGGAGTTTTTGCATTCGCTCTGACGGGCTGCAGTAAAGCGCAACCCAGTATTCCGGGCGATTTCTGCCACGTTACCGTTGATAAATCGGTCCTCGCGCCACTGGTTCCGAACGGAGACGACCTGACGCAGAAATACACGCCCTTCCAATCGCATCCCGGAGCGCAGTGTGACCTGAGCGTAGACGGGCGTGGCGTCCTGTCTGTCTCTGTGAACCGATGGGATCGAGCGCCCGACCCGACCGACTGGAACAAGGTGGCGTCGCCGTACAAGTACGGTGCTCAGCGCAAAGTGGCGTTCCCAGGGCACGCGTCGATCGGAAGTGACCGCGCCGTGGTCGAGGCAACGTGTAAGACGAGGACTGCATACGTGTCCGTTGTGGTGGACTTCTGGGGCGACCGCGTCGAGGATACTCCCTCGGGCTACAAGAAACTTCTCCGCTTCGTCAACGACTTCGTTCCTCGCCAAACAAAGAATTTGCACTGCACTGATTAGTCGGCGGAGCATACGGGCCGATGGCAAAGTTCTTCCACCGTGGCGCCGGTTCGCCGAACAACAACGCACACCTCTCTGTTTCGAGAAGCGGGAGATGACGGAGCCCCTCCAGAACGCTGTTCTCGGCGTGGGGTGGACCTGGCGCGGGCCGGTGCCCTCGGCGGAGGCCTCAATCAGTCACCACAGTGACGCGAACGCCCTCCCCCAGCCCCCACCCCGCCATAACCCCCGCCTCCGCCTCCAGTACATGCCGGGACCGCAGGCGGGGCAGGCCCAGGCGGTTCGGTTTCATCGTGTGGACGGCGATGACGGTGAGGGTGCGGTCGAGGTAGGCGACGTCGATGGGGATGCGCATGCGGAAGGTGTGTACCGCGTTGGCGGGGGACAGGAGCAGGGCGCCCTCGATCGAGTCGCGGCCCAACAGCCCTTTCGTGCGGGCCCGGTAGGAGGTCGCGATCTCCAGGGGGACGGAGACCGCGGCCCCGCCCCCGCTGCCGTGCACGACCAGCCGGCCCCGCCCGTCCCGCCACCGCGCCATACGCAGGCCACCTCCCCGGTGACTGTACCCGTGGGGGCGCGGGGAACGCCGGTCACCGGCGGCCGCAAAGGACCGTCAAGGGCTGCAACAGGCCGGAACGGGCCGTGGAAGGCCGTATAAGGAGTTGTCCTGCCTGTCCTCGCCGACTACGAAGAACCCATGACTGGACTCGGTGTCGTCTTTCGCCCCCAGCTTCCGCCCGAGCGGCTGAAGGCGGTGGCTCGTGTGGCGGACGAAGCGGGGCTCGAGGAACTGTGGTTGTGGGAGGACTGCTTCCGGGAGGGCGGGATCTCGACCGCTGCCGCGGCGCTGGCCTGGACCGAGCGGGTGCGGGTCGGGGTCGGGCTGTTGCCGGTGCCGCTCAGGAACGTGGCGCTCACCGCGATGGAGGCCGCATCCCTGCACCGCATGTTCCCGGGGCGTGCGACCGTCGTGGTCGGGCACGGGGTGCAGGACTGGATGGGGCAGGTCGGCGCCCGTCCCGCCTCGCCGCTGGCGCTCCTGGGCGAGCATCTCGACGCCCTGCGCGCCCTGTTGGCCGGCGAACGGCTCACCGTGCGGGGGCGGTATGTGTCCCTGGACGACGTCGGGCTGGACTGGGCGCCGGAGCGGCCGGTGTCCGTCCTCGCCGGTGCCACCGGGCCGCGTACGCTCCGGCTCTCCGGCGCCAAGGCGGACGGCACGGTCCTCACGGCAGCCAGCTCCCCGGACGACGTGCGGCGGGCCCGGCGGCTCATCGAGGAGGGGCAGAAGGAGGCGGGGCGCGGCGAGCGTCACCAGGTCGTCGTCTATCTGCTCGCCGCCACGGGCGATGACGCCGAGGCCAGGCTGCGGACCGAACTCGCCGCCGAGGGGCTGGAGCCGGCCACGGATGTCGGTGTGGCCGGTGACGCGGACGCCGTGGCCGCGGCCGTACGACGGCTTGCCGGGGCCGGCGCCGACACGGTCGTGCTGCAGCCGACGGGTGACGAGCCCGACCCTGAGGGGTTCGTGCGGTTCGCGGCCGAAGAGGTACGCCCCCTGCTGAGCTGAGAGGGGCGGGGCGTTGTCAGTGGCGGCTGTCACACTCCCTCTCATGACCGACCCCATGACCGACGCCATGGCCGATCCCGAGACCCATCCCGTCGCCGGCGAGCGTGACGAGCACGGTGACGTGGGCCTCCGTGGCGTCACGGACGACGACCTGTACGTCTTCCTCGCCTACGAGCACGACCCGGAAGCCGTCCGGCGGTCGAGATTCACCCCCCGGCCGCGGGACGCCTTCCTCACGCACTGGCGCACACGCGTCCTCGGCGATCCCGACTGCCTCGTGCGGACCGTCACCGTGGACGGCGAGGCGGCGGGGCACGTCGTGTCCTGGACGGCGGACGACGGGCGCCGGTACGTGGGCTACTGGCTCGGGCGGCCGTACTGGGGGCGCGGCGTCGGCACCCGTGCGCTCGGCATGTTCCTCCGGCTGGAACGCGTACGCCCGCTGTACGCCGACCCCTTCCACACGAACACGGCCTCGGTCCGCCTGCTGGAGAGGCACGGCTTCGAGCACGCCGGCACCGTACGGCACGGTACCGACGAGCACATCCTGCTGGTGCTCGGCGGGCCGAAGGGCACCGCATGACCTCGATCGTGGTCAGCCCGAGCTCATGACAGGCGGGTGGTCGCCGGTCGCCCCGTCGGTCAGTTCGCGCAGGATGTCCATGTGGCCGGCGTGCCGGGCGGTTTCCTCGATCATGTGGACCAGGGTCCAGCGGAGGCTGACCGTGATGTCGCGCCAGGACGGGCTGCCCTGGGCGTCCAGGGGCAGCCGGGTGATGACGGTGTCGGCGGCGGCGCGGGCGCGGCCGTAGAGGGCGACGATCCGGTCGGTCGTGTCCTCGGGGGTGACCAGCATGTCGTCGTGCGGGTCGAACCACAGCGGCTCGGGTTCGCCGCCGAAGGTCTCCACGAACCAGCCGTACTCGACGGAGGCCAGGTGCTTCACCAGCCCGAGCAGGCTGGTGCCGCTCGGGGTCATCGGCCGGCGCAGCTGCTCGTCGTCGAGGCCGTCCAGTTTCCAGAGCACGGCGTCGCGGTGCCGGTCCAGGCTCGTGTGCAGGGTCTGCTTCTCTCCGGCGAGGTACGTCGGCGTTGGTGTCGTCATGCGGGCGGAAAATAGCAGGCCGTGCGGACGGCGCCCTGGGACCATGGCGGGCATGGCGGAAAACCGTTCGTTCGACGAACTCGTGGCCGAGGGCGCGGCCGTGCCGACCGAGGGGTGGGACTTCTCCTGGTTCGAGGGGCGGGCCAGCGAGGAGCGGCCCTCGTGGGGGTACGCCGTCTCGGCGGGGGAGCGGGTAGCCGGCGCCGAGGCCATGCTGGACATCCAGACCGGCGGCGGCGAGGTGCTCGACTTCGTCCTGGCCACCGCGGCCCCGGCCCGGCCGGTGCTGGCCGCCGCCACGGAGGGCTGGCCGCCGAACGTGGCCAAGGCGACCGCGCTGCTGCGGCCGCGCGGGGTCGTGGTGGTCGCCGCCCCGGACGACGCGCCGCTGCCGTTCGCCGACGAGACGTTCGGCCTGGTGCTCAGCCGGCACCCGGTGCGGCCGTACTGGGACGAGATCGCCCGGGTGCTGCGACCGGGCGGCACGTACTTCGCCCAGCATGTCGGGCCCGCCAGCGTCGTCGAACTGGTGGAGTTCTTCCTCGGGCCGCTGCCCGAGGACGTACGCTCGGGCCGGGATCCCGAGCGCGAGCGGGCCGGGGCCGAGGCGGCCGGCCTGGAGGTGGCCGGGCTGCGCGCGGAGCGGCTGCGGATGGAGTTCCACGACATCGCCGCCGTCGTCCACTTCCTGTGCAAGGTGGTGTGGATGGTCCCGGGCTTCACGGTGGAGGCGTACGAGCCCCGCCTGCGCGCGCTGCACGAGCGGATCGAGAAGGAAGGCCCGTTCGTGGCGCACAGCACCCGGCACCTCTTCGACATCCGCAAGCCTCCCCGCTGACGGCTCGGCAGGCCCCGTCGCTCACAGCTCCGCAGGCCGACCCGCTCACGCCTCCGTAAGCCGCCCCCTGACGGACCCCCGTAGGGCCGCCCGCAGGGGCGCCCGCCGTGCCGACGGTGTCCACATCGTTATCCGCTGAGGTTCACAGCGGCCTCAGTCGTCACATAAGTTCAGACCAAGGTAATTCGCGTCGGCAAACCCGCGCGGCCGGTACCGCGCAGTGGAGGGGGCTGCGCGGTGCCGTGAAGCCGAACGATCTTGCACTGCCCCTGCGGTGGAACCGTCAAGTCACCGTTCGCTGACCGGTTAGCCCATCCGGGGGACACCGGGGCGACGCGCCGACACGTCCGCAAGACGGCGCAAAACTTTCGGATTCCTCTGAATCGGGCCGAATCTGGCTGGTTCTGCCTGAGAATCCGCTGTGAATCGGCCATGAGACGCCCCTGAATCCTGCCTTCCGCGCCCATCGGGGCGTTGCCGGGTGACTGCGGAGCGTAGTTGTCTGCCGTCGATGCACCCACCATCCCTCACGAAGGGTTATGGTGGAAACCCCCCCTCGGGCCGGTCCGTCTCCCCCCCACGGACCGGCCCGTTTTTCGTCCCAGCCATCGGTGGGGCCGGTTCGTCCCGGCCATCGGCGGGGCCCGTTCGGCGGGGCCCCTTCGGCGGCGCCGTCCGGCAGGCCGTCTGGCAGGCCCGTTCGGCGGCACCGCCCGCCAGGCCCGCCCGGCGGCAGGCCCGCCCGCCAGGCCCGCCCGGCGGCACCGCCCGCCAGGCCCGCCCGGCGGCACCGCCGCGGCGGGAAACCGGCGGGAACCTCCGGGCCCCGGTCCGGCGTCCCAGTCGAAGGGGTCAAGTCCCCGACCCCCAGGCCCAAACCCCGAGCCAGAGCCGAGCCCGCGGCGGGGGTAGGCTCAACGGCTCCGGCACCCACCGCACCCCCCATCCCGCCGCCAAACCCCCGGAGGGCCCCGTGAACCTGCGCGACAACCTGCGCAGCCTGCTCGTCAGGCTCTACGCACGCCGGGTGGAGGGCCACCTGGACCACACTCAGGTGCCCAAGCACATCGGCGTCATCATGGACGGCAACCGCCGCTGGGCGAAGGCGTCCGGTTCCACCACCGTCCACGGCCACCGTGCCGGAGCGGACAAGATCGAGGAGTTCCTCGGCTGGTGCACCGAGACCGACGTCGAGGTCGTCACCCTGTGGCTGCTGTCCACGGACAACTTCGACCGGCCGCAGGAGGAGCTCGTCCCGCTGCTCGGCATCATCGAGGACGTCGTGCGCACGCTCGCCGCCGACGGCCGCTGGCGCGTGCACCACGTCGGCACCATGGACCTGCTGCCGGCCGGGATGCAGCGCACCCTGAAGGAGGCCGAGGAGGCCACCGCCCACATCGACGGCATACTCGTCAATGTCGCGATCGGGTACGGCGGGCGGCAGGAGATCGCCGACGCCGTGCGGTCCATGCTGCTCGACGCCCACGACAAGGGCGTCACCATGGAGGACCTGGCCGAGTCCGTCGACATCGACATGATCGGCCGTCATCTCTACACCGGCGACCAGCCCGACCCCGACCTGGTCATCCGCACCAGCGGCGAGCAGCGGCTGTCCGGTTTCATGCTGTGGCAGACCGCGCACTCCGAGTACTACTTCTGCGAGGTCTTCTGGCCCGCGTTCCGCAAGGTCGACTTCCTGCGCGCCCTGCGCGACTACGCCGCACGTCACCGCCGGTACGGCGGCTGAACCGCACCCCGTGCCCCGCCGGCTACCGCTCCGGCGGGGCTTTCGCATACCCGGATACTCGCGGACGTAACCAGGAGTTCACCGGCACGCCGGTGGCCGCTTTTGCATGGCGGTGCATGTTCGAGGGCATAAGCCAGTCAGGTCGACACCCGAACCACGGGTGTCGGATCTCAGCGGGCGGCACGGGGCCGTCCGCCCGGGAGGCCCTTTGCACCAGCCCGATCGTGCGGTCACGGCACGGACGAAGAGGCAGGGGGCCGGTTCGCGGCCCGCGCAGGGCGGCCGTCGACCGGTCCAGCTCTTTCTCGTCGCTCCCCGACCTCATCCGAGGGGGTACGTCCTTCCGTGGTGACCAGCACAAAGCGCCACAAGCCAGACCGGCGCACCTACGTTCTCGACACCAGCGTCCTGCTGGCCGACCCGAACGCCCTGACCCGCTTCGACGAGCACGAGGTCGTGCTCCCCATCGTGGTGGTCACGGAACTGGAGGCCAAGCGGCACCATCCCGAGCTCGGCTACTTCGCCCGCCAGGCCCTGCGCCTGCTGGACGACTACCGGGTGAAGAACGGTCGCCTCGATGCCCCCATCCCGATCGGGGAACTGGGCGGGACCGTCCGTGTCGAGCTCAACCACTCGGACCCCAGCGTGCTGCCCACCGGCTACCGCCTGGGGGACAACGACTCGCGCATCCTCGCGGTCGCCCGCAACCTGCAGGCCGAGGGGTACGACGTCACGGTCGTCTCGAAGGACCTGCCCCTGCGGATCAAGGCGTCCTCCGTCGGACTCCTCGCCGAGGAGTACCGCGCCGAACTCGCCATCACGGAGAACTCCGGCTGGACCGGAATGTCCGAACTGACGCTCTCCGGCGAGCAGGTGGACATCCTCTTCGAGGAAGGGCACCTGTACGTCCCCGAGGCCGCCGAACTGCCCGTCCACACCGGCCTGACCATCCACTCCGAGCGCGGCAAGGCACTCGGTCGCATCACGGCGGAGGGCAACGTCCGCCTGGTGCGCGGCGACCGGGAGGCGTTCGGCATCAAGGGCCGCAGCGCCGAGCAGCGCATCGCGCTCGACCTGCTGCTCGACCCGGACGTCGGGATCGTCTCGATGGGCGGCCGGGCCGGCACCGGCAAGTCGGCGCTGGCGCTGTGCGCCGGCCTGGAGGCGGTCCTGGAGCGCCGCCAGCACCAGAAGGTGATGGTGTTCCGGCCGCTGTACGCGGTCGGCGGGCAGGAGTTGGGCTATCTGCCGGGCAGCGAGGCGGAGAAGATGAGTCCGTGGGCGCAGGCCGTCTTCGACACGCTGTCCGCGGTCACCAGCCGCGAGGTCATCGAGGAGGTCACCGCGCGCGGGATGCTGGAGGTCCTCCCGCTCACCCACATCCGGGGCCGCTCGCTGCACGACGCCTTCGTGATCGTGGACGAGGCGCAGTCGCTGGAACGGAACGTCCTGCTGACCGTTCTGTCCCGGATCGGCGCCAATTCACGGGTCGTTCTCACCCATGACGTGGCGCAGCGGGACAATCTGCGCGTCGGCCGCTACGACGGCGTCGTCGCCGTGGTGGAGAAGCTGAAGGGACACCCGCTCTTCGCGCACGTCACGCTGACCCGGTCCGAGAGGTCCCAGATCGCGGCGCTTGTGACCGAAATGCTGGAGGACGGCCACATCTGACCCTCCTCGCACGGCAATTGGCGCCGTCCGGCAAAGCCCCAGAGCCTAGCCGGGCGGCGCCTCGGTATGTGGAGCTTTTCGGAAATCCCCTGGGCCAAACGGGATGTGAGCTTTCACACGCAACACGGAATTGCCTCCCGGCGTCCGGTTACGGCAGAGTCTCAGTCCTGTCAGGCCCCGCATACGACACATCTGTACCCCCAGCGGTACAGCACCACAGAAGCATCAACTTCATAGAGTTCGTCGTATGCCGCCCGCGCACCACGCGGCCGCTCCCCGCAGGGGGAGTTGCCCACCGGGCCCGTGCCTCCCGTGACCCCGCAGTTGGGAGGCCAGTGTCAGGGGCACGATTGCGTCCGCCAGGGTCACCGAAGCGGGCGATGCTGGAAGGAAACCGTGTGAGCCGGATTTCGGTCCGGGGATTCGCAGTGGCCTCGGCCACCGCGGTCACCGCCGTCGGAAGCGTCGTCGGAGTTGCCTCGGGCAGCGTCGCGCAGAACAACGACGCCGAGCCGACGGCCGCCGACACCACGCTCCTCGCGGACATACCCGCGGGCCAGCAGGCCCAGGTGCAGTCCGCGTCGCTGACGCAGCAGGCCGACGCCCAGGCCATCGCCGCGGACACCAACGCCAAGAAGGACGCCGAGGAAGCGGCCCGCAAGGCCGCCGCCGAGACCGCCATCGCCAAGAAGGCGGCGGCCGAGAAGGCGGCCAAGGAGGCCAAGGAGCGCGCCGCTGCGAAGGCGGCGGCCAGCCGCGACAGCGCCCGCGCCTCCTCCAGCTTCCCGGTCCAGAGCAGCTACACCGTCGCGCAGATCCAGGCGATCGCGCGCCAGATGGTGGCGGCGGACCAGTTCCAGTGCTTCAGCAACATCGTGGACCACGAGTCCAGCTGGAACTACCAGGCGACGAACGCCTCCTCCGGTGCCTACGGCCTCTTCCAGGCCCTGCCCGCCGGTAAGTACGCCTCCGCGGGCGCCGACTGGCGGACCAACCCGGCAACCCAGATCAAATGGGGCCTCAACTACATGAACGAGCGGTACCACAGCCCCTGTGGCGCCTGGTCGTTCTGGCAGGCCAACCACTGGTACTAGGCCGCCCTCTCAACCTCGCGCAGCCCCTCCCCGTCCTCAGGGGAGGGGCTTTCGCGCTGTACGGTCGTACCGGATGCCTCCAGGGGGAGGAGTGGTGGCGAGCACGCGGGGACGCGGGGGAAGAGGACGGATCATGTCGCGAGTGCCAGGGTGGCTCGGCAAGCTGGGAGCCGGTCTCACCAGGATCAGCGAGCGCCTGAACGAGCGGCGCGCGGAGGTGGAGCGAGAGCACGCACCGGCCCCGGACCCCTCGGACGCCCCGCAGCCCGCGCCGCGGTCCGCCGCCCCGGACGCCGCCGAGGCCGTCGTACCGCCCGTCCGCCGGCCCGCGCCGCCGGCCGGGCCCCGCCCCGACCCCGCCGAGGCCGTGCCCTGGGGGGTGCGGGTCGCGGCCGAGGCCGGGTGGCGGCTGCTGGTCCTCGCCGGCACCCTCTGGGTCCTGATGCGGATCATCAGCGCGGTTCAGCTGGTGGTGTTCGCCTTCGTCATCGCCCTGCTCGTCACCGCGCTGCTGCAGCCGACGGTCGCCCGGCTCACCCGCCGCGGGGTGCCGCGCGGCCCGGCCACCGCGCTCACCGCGATCAGCGGGTTCGTGGTCATAGGGCTGATGGGCTGGTTCGTGACCTGGCAGGTCATGGAGAACATCGACACGCTCTCCAACCAGATCCAGTCCGGCATCGACGACCTGCGCGACTGGCTGCTGAAGAGCCCCTTCCACGTCACCGACAAGCAGATCAACCAGATCGCGAAGAACCTGCGCGAGGCGATCGGCGCCAACACCGACCAGATCACCTCCGCGGGCCTGGAGGGCGTTCAGGTCATCATCGAGGCCCTCACCAGCATCCTGCTGGTGTTCTTCTCGACGTTGTTCCTGCTCTACGACGGCAGGCGCATCTGGGAGTGGTTCCTGAAACTGGTGCCCGCCGCGGCCCGCCCGGGCGTGGCCGGCGCCGGCCCGCGCGCCTGGAGCACGCTGACCGCCTACGTCCGCGGCACGGTCCTGGTCGCCCTGATCGACGCCATCTTCATCGGCATCGGCATCTACTTCCTCGATGTGCCGATGGCCGTCCCGCTGGCCGTGTTCATCTTCCTGTTCTCCTTCATCCCGCTCGTCGGCGCGGTCGCCTCCGGCGCGCTCGCGGTGATGGTGGCGCTGGTGACCCAGGGCGTCTTCACGGCCGTCATGACCCTGGTCGTCGTCCTCGCGGTCCAGCAGATCGAGGGCCATGTGCTGCAGCCGTTCATCCTGGGCCGCGCCGTCCGCGTCCACCCGCTGGCGGTCGTCCTCACGGTCGCGGCCGGCGGCATGGTGGCCGGCATCGGCGGCGCGGTGGTCGCCGTACCGCTGGTGGCGGTGACGAACACGGTGGTGGGGTATCTGCGCGTGTACTCCGAGGAGGTGGCCGCGAGCCAGAGCGAGCCGTCAGCCGTAGAGGGCGACCATGGAGGCGAGCAGCAGTCCGGCTGAGGCCGCGAGCGCCGGGATCCGGTAGCGGCTCCACGCGGCGAGCGCCAACGCGTACGACCAGGCTCCGCCCGCGAGGGCGACGGCCCACCAGCCGGCCGTCGCGTGCGCCGCCGAGAGGGGGATCGGCGCCAGCACGAGCGTCGGCGCGCACCCAGTCGTTCTCGACGGTCTCGTAGGCGCCGGGGAAGCAGCTGTGGTCCTTCTCCACCAGGCGCGGGTAGCCCATGAGGACGACCGGCCTTCCGTGCCGGGGTTGAACGAGAACCGGAAACCCCCCGCCGACTTGACCGTCCCGCATGCACTCCAGGACGGCGTTCCGTCCGGGACGGAGGCGACGACCTTGGAACCGGCCGGGGTGTGGAGTCGCAGAACGATTTCCACGCCCTTTCAAGGCGCAACAAGGCGGGACTCCACGCCGCGATGCGTGGAGTCCCGGTTCACGGTTCGCGCGGCACCTGCTAGTTGCAGTTCGTGCTGTCCTGGACGTTGTTGACGAGCAGGGGGGCCGAGCTGGAGGTGGTCGAGCTCATCAACGAGGTGACCGTGCCGCAGCCGCCGTGATTGCGGTAGACGGGGCCCGCGTACTGGGAGTAGACGCCCGAGTCGCTCGCGCAGCCCTCCGCGATGTAGTTCGAGCAGAGCTTGATCTTCATCCACTTGGCGCCGGAGGCGTTGTTGTCGAGGATGGCGCACGTGGGGGCGTCGTTGCTCGCGGGGTTGCTTCCCTTCACGTACACGAAGAGAGTCGCGAAACGCGTGGCGTCGGGCAGCTGGTCCGCCTTGTAGAGGGCGTAGCCCGTACCGCAGACCGTCGCGCCTGCCGCGGCGGCGGTGGGCTTGGCCGCTGCGATCGCCCTCGTGTACTGGTCGGCCTTGGCCGAGATGCTGGGCACCGGCCGGTCGGCGGCGGCGACCTGCGGAGCGGTCACGCCGAGGATGCCCAGGCCGGCTGCGGCTGCGGCGAGCACGGCCCGCGCCGGGACATGGCTGCGTACTGACATGGAGTCCCCCTGCAATGCATGGGTGCAACCGCCGCCGAAACGCGCTTCGGTGGCGGAGAGTGTGGTCAGCGCGAGCCAACCAGATCGTCTCCCCAGCTGTCGATCACCTGTGCGACGACGATATGGAGAGACGAATTCCGGTATGACACTACGCGTGTGGACCTTCCTCGCCCGAAGGGAGAAACCGGGCAATCCCGCGGCCTCTTGTTCACTCGCGGTCCGCGGGCCCGCGCGAGTCAGTGGTACATGTCACGTGCGCAAAGGAGCGGCCCCTGCCCGGGGTTGGGCAGGGGCCGTGATGCGCCGGGGCGGGGTTACCCGGCCGACTCGGCCAGCACCGCCTCCGCGTCGAGGGTGACGCCGACCGCCTGGATCACCGAGGCGATCTTGAAGGCCTCCTGGACGACCTCGCGCTCGACGCCGGCCTTGCGTAGCACCTGCTCGTGCGAGTCCAGGCACATCCCGCAGCCGTTGATCGCGGAGACCGCGAACGACCACAGCTCGAAGTCGGCCTTCTCGACACCGGGGTTGCCGATGACGTTCATCCGCAGACCCGCCCGCAGGTTGCCGTACTCGTGGTCCGACAGCAGGTGGCGCGTCCGGTAGAAGACGTTGTTCATCGCCATGACGGCGGCGGCCGCCTTGGCGGCCTGGTACGCCTCCGGCGTCAGGTTCGCCTTCGCCTCCGGCTCCAGCTCACGCAGCACGATCGGGGACCGTGAGGCGATGGCGGTCGCCAGCACCGTGCCCCACAGCGCCTGCGCGGGCAGGTCGGAGTTGCCGATGACCGAGCCCAGGTTGAGCTTCAGGTCCTTGGCGTAGTCCGGGAGGCGGGACTTCAGCGAGTCGAGCGACATGGGTCACTCACCAGCCAGCAGCGCGACCGGGTCCAGGGTCTCGTCGCCCTTGTTCCAGTTGCAGGGGCACAGCTCGTCGGTCTGCAGGGCGTCCAGGACCCGCAGGACCTCCTTGGGGTTACGGCCCACGGAACCGGCGGTGACCATGGTGAACTGGATCTCGCGGTTCGGGTCGACGATGAAGACGGCGCGCTGCGCGAAGCCGTCCTCGCCCTCGATGCCCAGGTCGCGCATCAGCTCGTGCTTGGGGTCCGCCATCATCGGGAACGGCAGGTCGGTCAGGTCCGGGTGGTCCTTGCGCCAGGCGTGGTGGACGAACTCGGAGTCGCCGGAGAAACCGAGGATCTGGGCGTCGCGGTCGGCGAACTCGTCGTTCAGCTTCCCGAACGCGGCGATCTCGGTCGGGCAGACGAAGGTGAAGTCCTTCGGCCACGCGAACACGACCAGCCACTTGCCCTCGTAGGACTTGTGGTGGATCTGCTCGAACTCCTTGCCCTTCTCCAGCGAGACGCAGGCGGTCAGTTCGAACTCGGGGAACTTGTCACCGACAGTGAGCACACGCTCTCCTTGCAGCGAGGAAGGACCCCTCGTGAGGGTCCATCCCATGGGTTGGACGTCGCCGATGGTGGCACAGGGTGCATTGATTCGTGAAATAGCTACAATCGGTCGAGTTGATCGGAGGTAGCTATCAGTGACCGTGAGTAATGGAAAGCGGAGGCAGCCGAGCCTCGCGCAACTGCGTGCCTTCGCCGCCGTGGCCGAGCATCTGCACTTCCGGGACGCGGCGGCCGCCATCGGGATGAGCCAGCCCGCCCTGTCCGGAGCGGTCTCGGCGCTGGAGGAGACCCTCGGGGTGACCCTCCTCGAGCGTACGACGCGCAAGGTGCTGCTCTCGCCCGCCGGCGAGCGGCTCGCCGTGCGGGCGAAGGCGGTGCTGGACGCGGTCGGGGCACTGCTGGAGGAGGCCGAGGCGGTCCGGGCGCCGTTCACGGGCGTCCTGCGCCTCGGGGTGATCCCCACGGTCGCGCCGTACCTGCTGCCGACCGTGCTGCGGCTGGTCCACGAACGCTATCCGCACCTCGACCTGCAGGTGCACGAGGAGCAGACCGCCAGCCTGGTCGACGGCCTGAACTCCGGCCGTCTCGACCTGCTGCTGCTCGCGGTGCCGCTCGGCGTGCCCGGAGTCGTCGAACTCCCCCTGTTCGACGAGGACTTCGTGCTGGTCACCCCGCTCGGCCACCGGCTCGGCGGCCGCGAGGGCATCCCCCGCGAGGCACTGAAGGAGCTGAACCTGCTCCTCCTGGACGAGGGCCACTGCCTGCGCGACCAGGCCCTGGACATCTGCCGGGAAGCGGGCCTGGGATTCAAGGGGGCGGGGCGAAGCCCCTCGGTTGGGGGTGGTGGCGGGCGACGGGAGGGCGCGCCGGTCACCACCACGGCCGCCGGGCTGTCCACGCTGGTCCAGCTGGTCGCGGGCGGCCTCGGCTGCACGCTGCTGCCGCGTACGGCCCTGAAGCTGGAGACGACGCGCAGCAGCCAGTTGCTCACCGGGTACTTCGCCGAGCCGGCCCCGAGCCGGCGCGTCGCCTTCGCCATGCGCGCGGGCGCGGCACGCTCCGCGGAGTACGAGGAGCTGGCTGCCGCGCTGCGCGGGGCGCTGGGCGCGCTGCCGGTCCGGGTGCTGGAAGCGCCTTGAGGGGCGCGGGGCTGTGTCCGATGTGCGGCTCCGCCGCGCGGGCGCGACCAGCCCCCACCGGCCCGCAGCCGCGTGTCCTCCCGCACCTCCCTCCCCGAAGCGGCGCGGCTATTCCGTACGCAGCCCCTCCGGCCGCATCATCCGTACCAGCGGCGGCAGGCTGAGCAGGGTCACCGCGAGGACCACCGCGGCCCCGGCCCCCGTCATCGCCAGCAGGCTCGGCCAGTCCACGCCGACCGACGCGCCCGCCATCTTCAGCAGCACCGTGCCCAGCGTGAGCCCCACGGCGGCGGCGAGCAGCAGGCCGAGGGCGATCGGGATCGACGTCTGCCACAGCACCGACAGGCTCAGGGTGCGCCGCCGGGTGCCGAAGGCGACCAGCGAGGACAACAGCTTGCGCCGCTCGCGCAGTTGCTCCAGCTGGGAGACGAGCAGGCTCAGCCCGATCAGCGTCAGCACGCAGACGGCGCCGACGGACGTGCCGGTGCGGATCGAGGTGAACTTCTGCGACCGCTCGGTGGACGCCCACACCATCGCGTCCGCCAACGGGTCGATGCGGGCCGCGGTGTTGCGGACGTACTCGTGCACGTCCGGCACCGTCTCGTCGAGCCTGAGGTACACCGACCCGGTCAGTACGCCGGCCATGCGGCCGGACAGCGCGGCCGGGGTCATCAGCACCTCGCTGTCCGCGATGCCGTTCGGCCCCTTGATCGCGCGGGCCTGCTTCAGCCCGTGCGGCACGGTCCACCGGATGTCGGGCCCGCGCCCCACAGGGTCGCTCGTGTTGAGGTGCAGGCTGCGGCCCGGCCGGACGAGCGCGTCCACGGCGGAGTCCCGTTCCCCGCCCTTCGCCACGAAGGCGTCCCCGTCGCGGCAGGACGGCAGATCGGCCACCGTGCGCAGCGCGGCGCAGCTGCCGACGGTGAGGTCGACGCTGTTGGCCGGGCCCTTGTCGGGGCTCCAGCGCCCGTCGCCCAGTTCGGTGCTGCCGAGCGCGACGGCCTGGCGGACGCCCTTCGTCGAGCCGAAGGCCTGTGTGGCCGGCGCGAAGGGGATGCCCCGCGAGAGGTTGACCTGCATCTGCCACTGACTGGGGTCCTGGTGGGTCTGCTTGGTGTAGTCGCCCTGGATGCCCGCGAACAGCATCTGCAGCGCGATCGCACCGGCCACCGCGACCGCGATGCCGTTCACCATGCGCGCCGCCGAGCCGCTGTTCAACTGCAGCCGCCGTACGGCCAGTTGCCAGGACACCCCGCCGCGTCCGAGCCGGGCCACGACGGCCTCGACCACCCACGGCAGCAGCGCGGTGACGCCGACGAGCAGCAGCAGGACGCCGCCGATCACCAGGTACTCGTTGAAGGCGCCGTTGTCGCGGCCCTGTCCGATCATCGGCGCGAGGCAGGCGATGCCGCCCAGCGGCAGCAGCAGCCGCCACGACAGCCGGCGGCGGGCGGGCCGGGCCGTACGGACCACGCCCAGCGGCTCGATCACCACCCCGCGCAGCGCGAACAGCGTCACCAGCACCGCCGCCGCCGGAACGGCGAGGGCGACCAGCGCGGCCAGTGCGGGCGAGGGGTCGAGGTAGTCGGGGAACACGCTGATGTCCATGATCTCGACCGAGCCCGCGAACTGCCGGCCGAGCAGGAAGAAGCCGGTGCCGAAGACCAGCCCGACCAGGGACCCGGCGAGCGCCTCGCCGGCCGCGATCCGCCGGGTCATCCCGCTGTCGGAACCCACCAGCCGCAGCGCGGCCAGCCTGCGGTCGCGCCGCTCGCCGCCGAACCGCACGGCCGCGGCGATGAACACGGCGACCGGCGTCAGCAGCACCACGAAGACGACCAGCACCAGCAGGATCAGCACCGGGTCGAATCCGTCCCGCTGGGCCGCCGGCTGCGGCCCGAAGTGGGTGATGCGGGCCGTCCGCCAGCCGTTGATGCGCGGGGCGAGGTCCTTGGCGCCGGCGTAGTAGGCGAGTTCCTGGGAGCCGACGAGTCCGCGTTCGGCGATGGTCCCGACGATCCGGTACGGCAGCCGCTCGCGCAGCAGCTTGCCGTCCGCGGAGCCGAGCAGGCGCTTCAGTGCGGGGGAGACGACCATCTCGCCCGGCGCGGGGTACTTGGTGAGGCCCGGCGGGAGCGGGGCGCGCGGACCCTCGGGCTCCACCAGCCGGCCGCGCACGTCGCTGCCGCGGAAGGTGCCGTCGGCGTCGGAGATCACCAGGGTGTTCGCGCCCTTGGGCTGGTAGGCGCCGTAGGTGTAGTCCCGGCGGTCCTGGTTGCGCTGGTCGCGGACCGCGAGCGCGTTCGGGATCGCGGTCGTCAGCAGCAGCAGCGCCACGCCGAGGCCGACGCCGACCGCCGTCAGCAGCACCCGGATCCACCCCTCGCGCCCGCCGGTGAAGGCGAACCGGACGCCCATGCGCAGATCGCGGGACCACTGCCGCGCGTTCATATCGCGCGCTCCATGTCCCGGGACCTGCCGTCGCGTACGACGATCTCGCGGTCCGAGTACGCGGCCACCCGGGCCTCGTGCGTGACCAGCACGACGGCCGCGTTGGTGGAGCGGGCCGCGTCGGTCAGCAGCTCCATCACGCGCTCGCCGTTGAGGGAGTCGAGCGCGCCGGTCGGCTCGTCGGCGAAGATCACGCGGGGCCCGGTGACCAGCGCCCGCGCCACCGCGACGCGCTGCCCCTGGCCGCCGGAGACCTCGCCGGGCCGTTTGTCCTTCAGGTCGTCGACCTCCAGGCGTTCCATCCAGCCCAGCGCCGCCTTCTCGGCCGCCCTGCGGGACGTGCCGTTCAGCCGCAGCGGCAGGGCCACGTTCTCGGCGCAGGTCAGCTCCGGCACCAGCTGGCCGAACTGGAAGACGAACCCGAACTCGGAGCGCCTGAGCGCACTGCGCTGGGCGTCGCTCATCCCGGTCAGCTCACGGCCGTCGTAGGTGATGGACCCGGAGTCGGGCGGCACGATGCCGGCGAGGCAGTGCAGCAGCGTCGACTTGCCGGAGCCGGAGGGGCCCATCACGGCGACGACCTCGCCGGGGTGGATGGAGAACTCGGCGCCGTCGAGGGCGACGGTGGGGCCGTAGGCCTTGTGCAGGTCCTCGGCGGCGAGCAGGGAGCCGGCGGGAGCGGTCACCGGGCCACCTCCGCGCGGAGCTTGTCCAGGCGGGCCGCCGTCAGCTCCAGCCAGCGCAGGTCGGCCTCCAGGTGGAACAGGGCGTGGTCGCAGATCAGCTGGTCCGCGAGGTCGCCCTTGCGCTTGCGGTCGGTCAGGATCCGCATGCTGCGCAGGTGCTCGGCGCGCTGGGCGTCGAGGATGGTGGCGGCGTCGCGGTGGGTCAGCAGCGCGAGGACGACCTTGGTGTACAGGGTCGACTGGAGGTATTCCTCGGGCTTCTCCGGGGTCGCGAGCCAGCGCTCGACGTCGGTGATGCCGGCGTCGGTGATGGCGTACCGCTTGCGCTCGGGACCGCCGCCGGCCTCGATGCCGTCGACTTCGACGAGGCCGTGCTTCAGCAGCCGCGACATCGTCGAGTAGACCTGGCCGTAGTGCAGCGGCCGGTCGTGACCGAACTTCTCGTCGAACGCCCGCTTCAGGTCGTAGCCGTGGCGCGGGCCGGACTCCAGGAGTCCCAGAAGGGTGTGACCGATGGACATGCAGCGCACTCTACACACGGTGTATACGCCGGATGTATACGCGGAGTGTGGAGATCATGGCCCGGTGTACCGCCGCGCAGGTGGCGGCCGATTGTCACGGTTGTGGAACAGGCGGGAAGGCGGCGGGCTTTTCCGGGTTGTTGCCGTCGCCGGGGCAACCTCCCGGCCTCCAGATCCGTCGGTTCCCTTGGAGCAGGTGCTGATTCTCACGTCCGTAAAAGAACGGATCGGACGTCCTTTGTCATATAGGCGGATGTTAGCTTTCGGAGCTGACCCCGAGACGGAAGCGGAGCGAAGGGACTCATGGGACGAGCGGAAGAGAGACGAGCGCGACAGCGCGGTGGCCGCCGCGCGGCGCCCAGGCGCCGCCGTTCCGCCCCCGCGGGCGGCGCCACGCCCGCGCCCGGCGGCAGCGCCGGGCCCGCCCCGGGCCGCAGGGCCGCCGGCAAGGCCGCCAAGCCGCCCAAGGGCCGCATACGCCGCCTCTTCCCCTGGAAGAAGATCCTCGGCACGTTCTTCGGCCTGTGCCTGCTCGGCATCGGCGGCTTCATCGCCCTGTACATGATCGTCGACGTCCCCCAGGGCAACGCCGCCGCCAAGCAGCAGAGCAACATCTACAAGTACAGCGACGGCTCGATCATGGCCCGCGTCGGCAAGACCAACCGCGAGAGCGTGGACCTGTCGAGGGTGCCCAAGGACGTCCAGCACACCTTCGTCGCCGCCGAGAACAAGACCTTCTACACGGACTCCGGCATCGACCTCAAAGGCCTGGCCCGCGGTCTGTACAACACGGCGATGGGCCGTGGCGCCCAGGGCGGCTCCACGATCACTCAGCAGTACGTCAAGAACTACTACCTCAACCAGAACCAGACCGTCAGCCGCAAGCTGCAGGAGATGGTCATCTCCTTGAAGGTCGACCAGAAGATGAGCAAGGACCAGATCCTCGCGGGCTACATCAACACCAGCTACTACGGCCGGGGCGCCTACGGCATCCAGGCCGCCGCGCAGGCCTACTACCGCGTCGACGCCGACAGGCTCTCGGTCGCGCAGGGCGCCTACCTCGCCGCCCTCCTCCAGGCGCCGAGCCAGTACGACTGGGCCGTCGCGACCGACACCGGCAAGAAGCTGGTGCAGGCCCGCTGGAACTACGTCCTGGACAACATGGTCAAGCAGCACTGGCTGGACCCGGCCAAGCGGCAGGCCATGACGTTCCCGTACCCGAAGGAGCCCAAGGCGGCACCGGGCCTCGACGGGCAGAAGGGCTACCTGGTCGATCTCGCCAACCAGCAGCTCGAACAGCAGCTGATGCAGCAGGAGAACATCACCCGCTCCCAGGCGGAGGCCGAGGTGGTCGACCGCGGCTGGACCATCACGCTGAACATCGACAAGAAGAAGCAGGCCGAGCTGGAGCAGGCCGTCAAATCCCAGCTGACCGGCAACCTGCACCCGAAGAAGCGCAAGGCCGACGCCAACGTGCAGGCCGGTGCGGTGTCGGTGGACCCCAAGACCGGCAAGATCCTCGCCCTGTACGGGGGCGAGGGCCTCTTCAAGCACTGGACCGACAACGCCACCCGCCGGGACTACCAGCCCGCCTCGACGTTCAAGCCGGTCATCCTCGCCGCCGCCCTCGAGAACAACGCCACCACGCAGGACGGCCGGCCCATCACCGCCAACACGGTCTACGACGGCACCAGCGGCCGTCAGGTCGTGGACCACGGCAGCAAGGTCGGCTTCGGCCCGCCGAACGAGGACGATCACGACTACGGCCCCATCACCGTCCAGCAGGCCATGAACAACTCCGTGAACTCCGTCTTCGCGCAGATGGGCGTGGACGTGGGCATGAAGAAGGTCATGAGCACGGCCCATCAGCTCGGCATGGACACCACGGGCATGGACCCGGTGCCCGCCCAGACCCTCGGCTCCATGGGCGCCAGCCCGCTGGAGATGGCCGGGATCTACGCCACCCTCGCCAACCACGGCGACAAGGTGACGCCGAGCATCCTCAAGTCGGCCGAGCAGAGCACCCGTTCGGTCCGGGTCCCCGACCCGGTCGGCGGTCAGGTGATCAGCCGGACCGCCGCCGACACCGTGACCTCCGTGCTGACCGGCGTGGTCGACGACGGTACGGCCAGGGAGCACGTGGCCGACAACCCGCTGCGCGACGGCCAGCAGGTGGCCGGCAAGACCGGAACCTCCGACGAGGACAAGTCCGCCTGGTTCACCGGCTACACGCCCGACCTGGTCACCTCCGTCGGCCTCTTCGGCGAGGACGCGAAGAGCAAGGCACACGTCTCCCTGACGGGCGCGGGCGGCCTGCTCAGTCCCACCGGCGGCCCCGGCCGCGTCAACGGCGGTGGCTACCCGGCGCAGATCTGGGCGGCGTACACCTTCAGCGTCACGAGCAAGTCGAAGTTCGACCTGGACACCACCCAGGGCGCGGCCGTCCAGCCGACACAGACCCCGACCCACAGCCAGACCCCGTCCCAGACGCCGTCGCACACGCCGACCAGCAAGCCGCCGACCAGTTCCGCGCCACCGTCGAAGACGCCGACGCAGACGCCGACCCGGACCCCCACGCAGACGCCGACGCAGACCCCCACGCAGACGCCGACGCAGACGCCGACGGGCGAGATCACCCAGGACCCGATCGACCCGGGCGGCGGCCGGAACTTCGGCCAGTAGGCAGTCGGAACGCACACGTGAGGGGCGCCCGGGACATTCCCGGGCGCCCCTCACGTTCTCGACGATGCCGTCGATCCGCTGTGCCCCGAGCCGGTGCTCGGGGCAGGAGCCGCGGACGGCGTACGGGTGACGGCGGAGCAGACGTCAGGAGACGATGGCCGAGCAGTAGTTCAGCTGTTTGGAGCCGTCGTATCGGGCGACCTCGATGCCGAGGTCCCAGATCCCCTTGCTGCCCGCGGCGATGGACGTGTCGAACTCCTTGTAGGTGCCGTAGCCGTCGTAGTCCGAGTGCCAGGGGTAGTACCCCTTGGAGCCGTCGGCGTAGTACGCCACCGCGCGGATGCTCGCATGGTCGCCGTCCGGGAGCTCGTCATAGACCTTGAGCGTGATGGACGGCACCGACTTCTGGCCGACGCCGCGTTGCCACCCGCTGGTTGCTATGGAACCGCTGGCACCCTTGGTGTTGCACGTTCCGTAGTAGGTGCTGCCCGCGGCGTGCGCGGGAACCGCCCCGAGCCCCAGAGCGATACCCAGGCCGGCCGCGAGCATGCCGAACTTCGCTTTGATAGCCATGCAATTACCTCCAGAAAAAAACCAGATCAGTGTGTGATCATTTTCTACAGCGTGACCGGAGAAACGGTCAACGGGATTTATCTCCGGTGTCTTCGCTGCACAGCAGGACGCATCCGAAGAATGCGCCGATGAGCTTCTTCCGGGTGCAGAGGCGGTGTATTCCCGACGGTCGCGCCGCGCACCCGCGCCTTTCTCTCACCTGGCGCTCTCACGCTCACGGCGGCGCGACCGCCAGGTGTGGCGAGGCTTGTCGAGTACGCCTGTCGCTTCCGCGATCGCCCGAACGGCGGAGGTGTACACCGCCGCTTCGAAGAAGTCGCTCACCATGAACCGGTCGGTGTACCGGAATGCCGTTCCGAAGAAGACTGCCGCGGCGCAGCAGTAGAGGGCGGCCCAGAAGCCACGCCGTCGGTTCAACGGGTAGACGAGCAGCGGAATTACTGGCCATGCATAAGCTGCGCCCAGGAACACGACGGACAGCGTGATGATGAGGAGTTTCACCTGTTTCTCCGGCCCTACCAGGCGCCGGATTCGTACATGCCGACCACGGTGAGGAGGCCTGCGGGAAAGAAGATGAGAGCCGCCGCGAACAGCCACCCCATTTTCCAGGACGTGTTGTCGGCGATCTTCACGCACAAGATCACGACCAGTGACACGTAGAGGAACAGCGGGATGAATATGAAGCTGAGGCCTGATCCCACGCTGTCTCTCCCTGTTGAGACCCCGGGGCCGAACCGAGTCGGGAGCGGCCCCGGGGAATTGGATCACCCATGGTCAGGGTGTCAGATTATCAGTGAAATTCGTGCCCGGGTCGTCGCAGTGGACGACGCTTGTCGGACGGTTTCCAGGGCCGTCTCCGTAAAGGGGAACCGGCGGCTGGACGCCCCAGGGATTACCGCCGCTGCCACGGTCCGAGGCGCCGCAGGTACCGTAGGCGTTTCCCTTTTCGAGCGGCACGGGGACGTTTGAGAAGTTTCTCCAGTCCCCTCCCCTGATTCTGGTGCTCGAGGGGTGTCCCAGATTGTCTGTCATCTTGTCGTCGATGTACAGGTACAGATCGGGCATGTAGCTCTGGTAGACGATGCCGTTTGAGGGCGTGGCATCACGATCGTCCTGTTGGTGGGCCGGCTTGACGCTGCCGTCGGCGCAGAACGCGGCCGCGATGTCCTGCCAGATCGGCGGAGCGTTGCCGATCAGCGATCCCCACATGTTCTTATTCCAGTCGCCGGTGTTCTTGAAGAACATCGAGTAGATGTCTCCGGCGAACTGGCGCACGCCGTAGTTGGTGTCGGGGCTGGAGTTGATCTTGTCGACCCATGCCTTGACGTTGTCGTTGATGTACTTGTGGCCGATCATGGCCCGGTAGCCGTGTACGCCGCCGCCGATCGCCCGGAAGTCAACGCACGTGTGGTCCGCGTTCAGGCGCGCACCCCGGAAGTGCGGGAAGTAGGCCTGCCCCGGTGTGTCACCGTCTGTGTACGGGTGGGACGTCATGACGTTGCCGTATTCGAGCGCGTCCTGGGTGGTGTAGTCGATGTCCGGCTTCGGGATGCCGTAGTCGGCCTCGATGCCCTTCATGATGCTGGTCACGAAGGTGGGGAGGTGGGCGTTGCCGACACGAACCCTGTAGTTCGAGCCCTCGCTGCCCGGAATGATCTTCCCGTTGCCGTCGGTGACGAAGGTCACGACGACATCGCTCTTGATCTTGTAGCTGTTGTTCCCCTGGTACGCCTGGCTCGCGGGCAGCGACGGGTTGGGCCGCTGATTGGCCATGCCCATCCAGACAGGGATCGACATGGCCGGTGCCGAGCCGTCGGCATTCGGTGTGTAACCGCCGGCCTTGATGTCGTCGGCCCAGACCTTGGCCGCGTCCCAGGTCTTCTGGCCGGTGCAGTCCTCGGACACCCCGCCCGTGCACCGAGGCCAGGAGATGAGGCCCTGTGTGCGCACCGACGGGTCGTCGTTGTCCCACAGGTGGCCTTCGTCGGCGCGGCCCAGCGCCCACTCGTACAGCGACTTCATGGAGCGCAGGGGGGTGTCGATCTCGTTGGCCACCGGCCAGTTCTGGTTGAGCTCCTGGTTCGGGTCGAAGACCGCGGCCGCGGTCAGGGTGCGCCGGACGAACGTGCCCTTGACGGGCTGGAAGGCCATGGCGCCGAAGGCGATGTCGTCGTCGCCGGTGCCGTCGGGCGTGAAGTTCGACAGGGTCACGCTCGGGGTGGAGGTGAACTTGTAGGCGCCCAGGGACACCCACTTGCCGTTGTTGCCGTTCTGGTCGACGTAGCGGTCGTAGGGACCACCGGACGCCCCGTTGACGACGTAGTGCGCCCGCTTGGTCTGGGCGCCGGTGTCGGGGATGTAGGCCCAGACCTGGGCCAGGTCCATCTTCTCACCGAGCGTCCACTTGGCGTCGATGTCCATCAGGCCGTCGGGGCCGCCGAGATGGTCCTCGTCACGGGTGTGCGTGTACCAGTAGTGACCGCCGTAGCCGCCGCCGATCTGGTGCAGGTCGGCTCTCGCCTCGTAGTGGGTCCCCAGCGTGTCGGGGTTGAACGTGAACTGGAAGGCGCCGGACGAGGTGGCCTGGCCGCAGTCGCTCCATGTCTCGGTGGTGTTCGGGACGGTGGCGACGACATGCGAGCCGGTCGGTTCACCGGAGCAGACGGCCGCACCGTTCTTGAGGCGGTAGCCACGCCCCGGCTCCGGGATCTCCGTCTGGTACTTGATCAGTTCGTGCCCGCACTCGGTGGCACAGTTCTTCTTCCACGCCACATTGGGCTTGTTGAACCAGAACTGCTTGTAACAGTTTTCCGTGCCGCAGTTCGGCGGCTTGGTCGGGTCACAGTTGTTGTCGGTGTTGCAGAAGGTGACCAGCGGCGGCGAGACCTGGCTGCGTGCGGGCGTGGTGTTCCACCAGGCCGGCCGGAAGCCCGCCGAGGAGAATCCGGGGTCGCCCTTCCAGTCCTGGCGGCCGTTGGTGGCGTAGGAGTAGCCGGTGTCGATGGACCAGGCGGCCCAGCCCATCACCTTCTCCTCGTACGGCCAGTCCTGCGGGTGCGCGGCGTCATGGTTGGCCTCGGGGCCGTCCACGTCCGTGTCCATGAACGGGTGGTTCCAGCTGTTCTTGTAGAGCGGGTTGGCCGGGTTGTTGTACCAGCCGAGCCCCCAGTGCCCGTCGTTCTTCGAGGCGTCGGAGGGCGGGTTGAAGCCGAGGTTGTAGTTCCACACCGCGGTGAACCAGTTCTCGACGTAGGCCGGGTCGTCGTTGTTGACGGTGATCGTCTGGCCGGCCTTGTGGACCTCGTTCCACTTGTCGGCGAGGATCTTCAAGGAAGCGGCGATGTTGGTCGCGTAGTCGACGGCGACGGCCATCTGCACAGCCTGCTTCAGGCTGGTCTCGTGCGGCTTCTCGTGTCCGGCCAGGCGCATGCCGTCGGTGACCTGTCCGACGCCGTAGCCGCAGTCGGACTTGTCCCAGTTGATGCTCCAGTACGACTCAGGGTTCCCCGGGTCGATCTTGTGTCCGTAGTAGCCGTCGACCGCCGCCAGCGGACTGCCCATCTGGCCGGGAATGGCACCGGATTCGGCCTGCCACAGGTTGGACTCCTGGGCCATGATGCCGAGCATCACGTTGGCCGGGATCCGCGCGTCCTTCGGTCCGGTCAGGGTGGGCGCGGGGAACAGGCCCTGCGGGTCGATACTGCTCATGCCGGTCTGGTTGCGGTACCCGCCCTGCCGGATGGAGCCGGCGTGCAGTTTGCCGCGTACGGCCATGTCGACGGCCCACTCGACCTGGTTGGGGGTGGGCTGAAGAGCCTGCGCCTTGACGTCGTTGCGGGAGATGGCGCACCAGCGGTCGGGGTCGGTGGGGTCGTGCGACACGTTCGCGCCCCCGATCCGTTTTTTGAGCCGCGTGTGCTTGCCCGCGGCCGTGCGGGGGCTGCCGCCGGAGGTGAGGGCGGGCGACAAGCCGTCGCCGCCGGCGGAGTTGGTGACGGCGGCGACCTTCTGGCTGATCTTCTCACCGGTGGTGGTGGCGGTGGAGGTGACCGTCACCGGCGTGTCCGGCACAAGGGCGCCGGGCGCCTGTGCCGGGGTGGACTGCGCGGCGGGTTCGGTCTTGCCGAAACCCTTGCCGGCGTTCTTGACCCGCTCGATTCCCGCTCGGACACCGGGAGTGAGGACGGGGTCGACGGCCAGCCGTCCCTGACTGGAGATGTCCGTGTCAGCCGGGGCGTTGACGCGGGTGATCCCGCTACCCGCGGTGTCGGAGGTGCTGACGGGATGGCCGGTGAGGAACACCTGCGCGGCCCCGCCGCGCTTCAGGTCGAGGTCGCCGAGCCTGCCGCTGGCGATCGTGGCAGCCGCGTCGCCGTTTCCGCCCCACACCCTGGCACGCGCCCTCGTGGCGCCGTCGCGTTCGACGAAGGCGACTTTTCCGCCTCTGACCGGGTGGAGGTCGAAGGCCACCCCGCTCGTGGTGAGCAGATTGCTGACCTTGCCGGAGCGGTCGAGACGGACCAGTCGGCGGCCCAGGGCGGCGACCACGCCATTCTTGACCGGGACGGCGCTGGTGATCTCCCCCTTCGCCGCGGCTTTGCTGATGGTCTTGCCGGCGGTGTTCACCGTCATGACCCGGGTCATGGTCCTGGCCGCGTCGTTCATGTCGCGGAACGCGGTGAACGCCGCGGTGTGCGTGCCCGGATCACACGACGGGTCGAAGTACGCCAGCGATGCGGTGAACGACAGCTTCGTCACCTGGCCGGTGCTGAGGTTCACGACCGCCGCGAAGGCGCCGCCCTGCATCAGGTCCGGCTTGTTCGTGAACGTGCGCGGCGCGTACACGGCAGCGACATGGTCGTGATCCATGACGCACTGGTTGCCGATCCAGGTGTCCGCGGGCATGCCCGGCTCCGAGAGGACCGCCGCGGTCTTCCACTGGTACGCCTTCGTGCTGTCGGCGACCAGGATGTGCAAGCCGTCGCTGTCGGCCGCTGCCGTAACGGCACGGTCCGCGGAGGTCCGCCATCCCTTGCCAAGGGTGTGGTCGGGGTCGCTGACACCTCCGCGTCGTGCCGACTCGCCTGTGCTTGCACTGGAGTTCGGCTTGGGGACGGCGGCGGCGGGCAGGGCTTGCAGCAGCCCGCCAGTGAGGGCGGCCGAAGTCAGCGTGGCGGCCGCGGAAATGAGCGTTCGTCTTCTGCGTCTCAAGAGAGACTTCCCCGTTTCTCGTTGAATGGGTTCCCCGCCTGGACGACCAGGTGTGGGTGGGCCTGCCCGCTCCAGGGGAAGTGGTCAGGGGATGGGCGGGACGCCTTGGGGAGGCGAGGGAGGGCGTCCAGGACCGACGAACCACCGCTTCTGAGACACAACTCGATCCCCCACGTGCCAGTGCATACGGCTGGGGGCGACACGGAGTGCGGTGTGCGGAAGTCCCCCTGGATGTTCACGCGCTCAGGAGGCTCGGAGTGGTCAAGTCCGGGTCACCGGTCGCGAGGTCACCCTATCCAAGGCATGGACACGCCAGGCAAGGGGCTTGAACGATGCATGTCTGGAACCCTGTGGCGCGAGACACCGGCAGCCGGAGCGAGGGCCACTCAAGTCAGCGGCCACACTGTGGAGCTACTGTGACCAGCAAGTGAAGCGGCCTGGCGGTGACTTCGGCAAAAAGTGGCTGGTTTTCGCCGCTCAGGGTCAGCTTCCGCCGTGGCGGCCCTCAGCCCCGGTTCAACTCGAACCACACCACCTTGCCGGTGCTCAGCCGGGTCGCGCCCCAGCGCCGGGCCAGCCTGTTCACCAGGTACAGGCCGCGCCCGCCCTCGTCCGTCGCCCGCGCCTGCCGCAGCCGCGGCAGCTGCGGCACGTCGTCGCCGACCTCGCAGCGCAGCACATCGGTGCGCAGCAGCCGCAGCGTCACCGGCCGCGACGCGTACCGTACGGCGTTCGTCACGACCTCGCTGACCAGCAGCTCCACCGAATCCGTCAGGTCCTCCAGGTCCCAGCGGGCCAGCGCGCGCCGGGCCAGCCGGCGGGCCTGGCCGGGAGCCGTCTCCTCCGGGTCCAGCTGCCAGTACGCGACATCGCTCGGCGCGATCCCGTCGAAACGCGCCGCGAGCAGCGCGATGTCGTCGTCCCGGTCGCCCGGCCCGAGCATGTCCAGCACCTCGTCGCACAGGGCTTCCAGCGGCGGCGGATGGTCCGGCCCGGTCAGCTGCGCGGTCGCGGCGAGCTTCTCCCGCAACTGCTCTATGCCGGTCCACACGTCCCGCAGCCGGGACTCCACCAGCCCGTCCGTGTACAGCAGCAGGGTCGCCCCGGCGGGCGCGTCCAGCTCCACCGCCTCGAAGTCCACCCCGCCGACGCCGATCGGCGCGCCCGGCGGCACCCGCAGCACCTCGGCCCGCCCGCCCAGGTGCAGCAGCACCGGCGGCGGATGGCCGGCGTTGGCGATGGTGATCCGGTGCGTCACCGGGTCGTAGACGGCGTACAGGCACGTCGCCATGCGGTCGGTGCCGAGCCGCTGCGCCTGCTCGTCCAGGTGGTGCAGCACCTCCTGCGGCGGCAGATCCAGCCCGGCCAGCGTCTGCGCGGTCGTCCGCAGCTGGCCCATGATCGCCGCCGAGGTCATGGAGTGGCCCATCACGTCACCGACGACCAGCGCGACCCGGCTGCCGGGCAGCGGGATCGCGTCGTACCAGTCGCCGCCCACCCGCGCGGTCTCCGCGGCCGGCAGATAGCGCGAGGCCAGCCGCACGCCCGTCGGCCGGGGCAGGGTCTCGGGCAGCATGGTGCGCTGCAGCTCGTCGGCGATGTACGCCTCCCGGCCGTACAGCACCGCCTTGTCGATGCCGAGGGCGCTGTGCGTGGCCAGCTGCGCCGCCACCAGCAGATCGTCCGCCTCGAACGCGAGCCGCTCCGGGCGGCGCAGGAACAGTGCCGCGCCGATCACCCGGCGCCGCCCGCGCAGCGGCGCGAGGATCGCGTGCTGCCCGGACGGCACGACCGCCTCGCCTCCGTCACCCAGCAGCTCGGGCAGCGCGGCACGGGCCGCGGGCGCGTCGGCGAACACCGGCCGCACCCCGCGCAGCACCTCGTTCAGCGCGCCGCCGGGGCGCACCTCGCACAGCTCGGTCGTCAGCGCGGACAGCTCGGACAGCGGGCTCGGCTCCGGCTCCGGGTCGAACGCGGGCGGCAGCAGCACCCCGTCGGTGTCCCGCTCCTCCGGGATCCGGTCGGTACGGCGCAGCCGCAGCACCACCGGACCGGTGGGCCGCTCGTCGCCGACCGGCAGCGGGTCGCGCAGATACACCAGGATCGCGTCCGAGAACGTCGGCACGGTCGCCCGGCACAGGCCCATCACGATCTCGTCCAGATCGAGGCCGCGCGCGATCCGCCGGGTCGCCGCGCCCACGAATCTCAGCCGGTCCCCGTCGCGCCGCATCGGCAGCGGCCGGCCCGGCGGCAGACCGCGCCCGGTACGGCGGTCTCCGCCGCCCGGCCCCCGCTCCTGCTCGGCGCCGGGCTGCGGCGGGATGACCTCCGGCGCGGGCCGCGGCCGGTGGGCGTCGGTCTCGGTGGTGGCGGGCTGGGAGTGCTCGGGGCCGTTGACTGGGGGCTCCTTCCCCTTGCCGTCCTTTCCGTGGCCACAGCCGGTGGCCGTACCCGGACCGGAGGGCGCTCCCTCCGCCCGGGTCTGCACCGGTAAGGCCGGGGCGGCTGCCGGTGTCGGGGTACGCAGCAGCGCCCCGCGGCCCTCCGCGGGGTCGGCGCCCTGGGCGCGCTCGAAGGAGGTGGGCTGCTCCGTCACGCGTGTCGCATCCATCCGTACGGCACTGCGCGCCGGGCGCGCAGTTGCTCCCGCAGAAGTCCCGATACCCGCAATACGTGCCCCAGGAACGGAATTACCGCGTGCTCAGAGGTGGTTCCTGTGCCGCCACCGGTCGCGGTGGTCACGCCGTCGTACCCCTCGCTCACGTCCTGCCGCCCCTCGGTGACGATCGGTCAAGCCCGGCCCATGCCCCGGAAGTTGCTCTTGTGCGCCCACCCGTCTCCCGGCCACCGCCCCTCAACGACGGCGCTGCGCGCCGACCTTGTCTAACATAGTTGCGGACGACGATCCTACGTTTCGGAGAGAAGGTACCGCCCAGGACGGATCCGGGCGCCAGTGCTGCCAGCCGTCCGAGAACGGCGCCCCCCAGGACTCGATCACCTCGACCGCGTCCCGCCCGGCCGCCCGGACCCGCTCGGCGGTGGCCGCGTCCATCAGCCCGTCCCGCTGCGCCTGCGCGAACTCGTCCTCGTCGCGCCAGTGCCAGGTCCGGTCCGGATGCACCGAGATGTCCAGGAAATAGTCCTCGGAGTCCACGCCGCCCGCCCAACGGGCCAGCGGCCGCTCCAGATTGACGTACCAGTTCTTGAACCGCCAGCCCGGCTCCCAGAACAGCCACACCGACCAGGGCCGGCCGGGCTGCGCCAGCTTCAGCACCCCGGTGCCGAACCAGCGGTCCCGCTGCACCGAGCGCGGCTTGGTGTAGCGCGACCGCAGCGGCTCCAGATGCACCGGCGTGCCGTCGGCGAGGACCGGCTTCACGCACTCGGTGCCGGGGGCCATCCACACGGCGAGCAGGTCGGCGTCGTCGCGCACGACGGTCACGGGCCGGGCGATGTGGATGTGCTCGCCGGCGTTCTGCCGGTAGCGCCACAGGATCTGGGTGCCCGGAGCCCAGGCCGCCGCAGGTCCCGGCTTCGTCGTGCCGGCTCCGTCCATGTGTGTCATCGCTCCGTCGTCCGCCATGAACAGATATTAGGTGCCGCAGGCATCCGACGCTGCGGTACGCGTCACCCTCGCGTGCCGGTGGCCGGAAAGGTTCCCTGCTGGTCACGGGTGTGTCATCCGCAGGACATCCAGCGCCTCGTCGAGCTGCTCCACCGTCAGGTCGCCCCGCTCGACGTACCCGCTCTCCAGCACGACCTGCCGGATCGTCTTGCGTTCCGCGAGCGACTTCTTGGCGACCTTCGCGGCCTCCTCGTAGCCGATGTACTTGTTCAGCGGGGTGACCACGGACGGCGACGACTCGGCGTACTCGCGGGTCCGCTCCCGGTCGGCGGTGATGCCGTCCACGGTCCGGTCGGCCAGCAGCCGCGAGACGTTGGCCAGCAGCCGGATCGACTCCAGCACGTTCTTGGCGATGACCGGAAGCATCACGTTCAGCTCGAAGTTCCCGGACGCGCCGGCGGTGGCGATGGTGGCGTCGTTGCCCACGACCTGCGCGGCCACCATCAGCACGGCCTCCGGGATCACCGGGTTCACCTTGCCCGGCATGATGGACGACCCGGGCTGCAGGTCGGGGAGGCGGATCTCGGCGAGCCCGGTCCGCGGTCCCGACGCCATCCACCGCAGATCGTTCGCGATCTTCGTCAGCCCGACGGCGATGGTCCTGAGCTGCCCGCTGGTCTCCACGATCCCGTCCCGGGCGCCCTGCGCCTCGAAGTGGTCCCGGGCCTCGGTGAGCGGCAGCCCCGTGACGCGGGCGACCTCCTCGATGACGGCCGCGGAGAAACCGGGCGGGGTGTTGATGCCGGTGCCGACCGCGGTACCGCCGAGGGGGAGTTCGGCGAGGCGGGGCAGGGACGCCTTCAGCCGCTCGACGCCGTGGCGGACCTGGGCGGCGTACCCGCCGAACTCCTGGCCCAGCGTCACGGGAGTGGCGTCCATCAGGTGGGTCCGCCCGGACTTCACGACGTCGGCGAACTCCTCCGACTTGCGGGAGAGGGAGGCGGCGAGGTGCTCCAGGGCGGGGATCAGGTCGTGGGTGACGGCGGCGGTGGCGGCGATGTGGATCGAGGAGGGGAAGACGTCGTTGGACGACTGCGAGGCGTTGACGTGGTCGTTCGGATGCACGTCGCGGCCCAGCCGCTCGCTCGCCAGGGTGGCGATCACCTCGTTGGCGTTCATGTTGGAGGACGTCCCCGACCCGGTCTGGAACACGTCGACGGGGAAGTGCTCGTCCCACCGCCCCTCGGCGACCTCGGCCGCGGCCTCCTGGATCGCCTCGGCCACCTCCTTGTCGACCACACCGAGCTGCGCGTTCACCTTCGCGGCGGCGCCCTTGATCCGGGCCAGCGCTTCGATGTGGGCCCGTTCGAGACGCTGGCCCGAGACGGGGAAGTTCTCCACGGCGCGCTGGGTCTGGGCACGCCACTTGGCGGCGGCGGGGACGCGGACTTCTCCCATGGAGTCGTGCTCGATGCGGTAGTCGCTCATACCACTTACAGCGATCGGGCACGCTCCAATGTTCCCGCTCGTTACGCTGAGTGAGTGACCGGTTGCAAGGGGGTGTCTGTGGGGACGGCGTACGGCGACTGGCTCCGGCAGCAGCGGGAGGCGTCCGGACTGACGCAACAGCAGCTGGCGGAGGCGGCGATCATGTCGCGGACGCACATCGCGCACATCGAGGCGGGGAGGAGGGTGCCGTCCAGAGAGGACGCGCGGAGGCTGGACCAGGTCCTGAACACCGGGGGCGCGTTGACCAGTTTCCGGCCGGGGGAGGAGCGGAGGCCGGTGGCGCCCTACTTCGAGGCGGCGCGGGAGCTAGAGCAACAGGCGTCGGTGATCCGGGAGTTCGCCTTGTCGTTCGTGCCCGGGATCCTACAGACGGAGGCGTACGCGGACGCGGTACTGCGGGACGCGTCGTACCCGCCGCTGGTCAAGGAGGAGCGCGCGAAGGACGTGGCCGCACGGCTGGAACGGGCGCGGGTGCTCGAGGATCCGCGCACCCCGATGGTCTGGGCGATGCTCGACGAGGTGGTGCTGCGACGCCCGATCGGCGGACCGGAGGTGATGGCGGGTCAGATCGCACACCTGGTACGGCTGACGCAGGCCGAGCGGATCCGGCTGCACATCGTGCCGCTCGCGCACGGGGGACACCCGCTTCTCAACAGCATGGTGACCCTGATGTGGTTCGAGGACCAGCCTCCGGTGGCCTACGAGGAAGGGGCCTTCTCCGGCACGCTGCACGACGAACCGGCCCTGGTTCAGCGCATCCAGGCCGCCTACGCTCTCGTGTTGGGAGAAGCCCTGCCGCAGAAGGAGTCACTGGCCCTGATGCGGTCGATCGCGAAGGAATACGGCGACGATGACTGAGCAGCACATAGTTCCCGACGCGTCCACGCTGAAGGGGTGGCGCAAGTCCTCCTACAGCGGCGGCAACTCGGGCAGCTGCCTCGAGGTGCTCGACCACCACCCCCACGGCCTCCCCGTGCGGGACTCCAAGGCCCCGCACGGTCCGGCCGTCGTCTTCGACCGGTCGGCCTGGTCGTGGTTCGTGACCTGGGTCGTTACGCCAGCCCCGGCCCCCGCACCGGAATCGACGTGAACGTCGGCTGAGGGGCCGGATCCTGGAAGAAGTCGTTGCCCTTGTCGTCCACGACGATGAACGCCGGGAAGTCCTCGACCTCGATCTTCCAGACGGCCTCCATGCCCAGCTCCTCGTACTCCAGGACCTCGACCTTCTTGATGCAGTCCTGGGCGAGGCGCGCGGCCGGGCCGCCGATGGAGCCGAGGTAGAAGCCGCCGTGCTTGGCGCACGCGTCGGTGACCTGCTTGCTGCGGTTGCCCTTCGCCAGCATCACCTTGGAGCCGCCCGCCGCCTGGAACTGCTCCACGTAGGAGTCCATGCGGCCGGCCGTCGTGGGACCGAAGGAGCCGGAGGCGTAGCCCTCGGGGGTCTTGGCCGGGCCGGCGTAGTACACCGGGTGGTCCTTCAGGTACTGCGGCATCTCCTCGCCCGCGTCCAGCCGCTCCTTGATCTTCGCGTGGGCGATGTCGCGGGCCACGACCAGCGGGCCGGTCAGGGACAGGCGGGTCTTGACCGGGTACTTGGTCAGCTCCGCGAGGATCGTCTCCATCGGCTGGTTCAGGTCGATCTCGACGACGTCGCCGGACTCGTCGAGGTGCTCGTCCGTCGTGTCCGGCAGGAAGCGCGCCGGGTCGGTCTCCAGCTGCTCCAGGAAGACGCCCTCGGGGGTGATCTTCGCGAGCGCCTGGCGGTCGGCCGAGCAGGAGACGGCGATGGCGACCGGGCAGGACGCGCCGTGCCGGGGCAGGCGGACCACGCGCACGTCGTGGCAGAAGTACTTGCCGCCGAACTGCGCGCCGATGCCGATCTTCTGGGTCAGCTCGAAGACCTTCTCCTCCAGCTCCTTGTCCCGGAAGCCGTGGCCGAGCGGCGAGCCCTCGGTCGGCATGTTGTCCAGGTAGTGCGCGGAGGCGTACTTGGCGGTCTTGAGGGCGTACTCGGCGGACGTGCCGCCGACGACGATCGCCAGGTGGTACGGCGGGCAGGCGGCCGTACCGAGCGAGCGGATCTTCTCCTCCAGGAACTTCATCATGGAGGCCTCGTTCAGGACCGCCTTCGTCTCCTGGTACAGGAAGCTCTTGTTGGCGCTGCCGCCGCCCTTGGCCATGAACAGGAACTTGTAGGCGCCGCCGTCGGTGGCGTACAGCTCGATCTGGGCGGGGAGGTTGGAGCCGGTGTTCTTCTCCTCCCACATGGTGAGCGGAGCCATCTGCGAGTAGCGCAGGTTCAGCTTGGTGTAGGCGTCGTAGATGCCGTGGGAGAGGTGCTTCTCGTCCTCACCTTCGGTGAGGACGTTCTGGCCGCGCTTGCCCATGACGATCGCCGTGCCGGTGTCCTGGCACATGGGCAGCACACCGGCCGCCGCGATGTTCGCGTTCTTCAGCAGGTCGAGGGCGACGAACTTGTCGTTGGCGCTGGCCTCGGGGTCGTCGATGATGCGGCGCAGCTGCGCGAGGTGGGCCGGGCGCAGGTAGTGCTGGATGTCGTGGATGGCCTCCTCGGCCAGCTTGCGCAGCGCCTCCGGCTCCACCTTGAGGAACGTCCGCCCGTCCGGGCCCTCGACGGTGGAGACGCCCTCGGACGTCACCAGCCGGTACGGGGTGGTGTCCTCTCCCTGGGGGAGCAGATCGGTGTACGCGAACTCAGGCATCTCAGCCCATTCCTCACTCTGACGGACGGCCGCCCGCCGACGCTGGCGGGCCTCACCAGCCTAGAACCTGCCGCCGACACGGAACCTGTGAGGTAAGGCTCAGTCGGACACGCCGGGTTTTCCACAGCCCCTAGTCGCGATCTATCGCGTTTCGGTACGCTGTCGCCGTGGACCTTCAGAAGCAGACCGAAGCACCTGTCTCCGAGCTGCGTGCCTCGGACGCCGACCGTGACCGCATCGCCGGGATTCTCCGCGAGGCCCTGGCCGAGGGGCGGCTGACGGCCGACGAGCACGCGGAGCGCGTCGAGGGCGTCCTCGCCGCCAAGACGGTGGGCGAGCTGGACGTCTTCATCCGGGACCTGCCCGCCGCCCACCAGCGTCCCGCGCCCGCCTACACGCCCGTGCCGCCCCGCCCGACCCCGGGTGCGATACCGCACGAGGCGGACGCCAACGTGGTCGCCGTGTTCAGCAGCGCCGTGCGCCGGGGCCGCTGGCGCGCCGGCCGCAGGATCCACGCCTACTCGGTCTTCGGCAGCGTCGAGATCGACCTGAGCGAGGCGATCTTCGAGTACCAGCAGGTCGTGATCAAGGCCGTCTCCGTCTTCGGTGACGTCCAGATCCGCGTCCCGGAGAACGTGTCGCTGCGCGGCACCGGAGGCGGCGTCCTCGGCAACTTCGAGGTGGACACCCTGGACTCGGTGGACTCCCAGGCCCCGGTGGTCTACGTCGACGGCTGGGCCGTGCTCGGCAACGTCGAGGCGCGCCCCAGGCGGGGCAAGCGCGTGGCGGACATCCTTGACCGGGTGCAGGACAAGGTCGAGCGGAAGCTGGAGCGGGTCCAGGACAAGGTCGACAGGAAGCTGCGCAAACACCTGGGGTATTGACGCTCGCGAATCCACAGGTGAACGGAAGGCTCCGCTCCTGCGGCGCCGCCCCGGTGGGGCGTGAACGCGCCGCCGTGCGCCCCCGAGTGCCAACGCTGTGCATAGGCGCGCGCACAGCGGGTAGGGCTTGCTGCATCGTCTCTCGCTCGCGAAGCCGTCGTCAGGAGTAGACCGTGCTGCAACCGCCGCATTCGTCCCTGCAGGTAGCCGCCGTTCCGGCCCAGCGGGTGCCAGCGCGAGACCGGGACCAAGACGCTCCCTGGCACACCGAGGCCGTGTGCCGGCGCGACGAGGCGGGCCTGTTCTTCGCCCCGTCCAAGGAGCCGACCGCCGCCCGGCTCTCCCGCGAAGAGGCGGCCAAGCGCGTCTGCGCCCGCTGCCCGGTGATGGTGGAGTGCCGCGAGCACGCCCTCCTCCAGCCCGAGCCGTACGGCGTCTGGGGCGGCCTCACCGCGGCGGAGCGGCGCGTGGTCCTGGCCCGGCGCCGCCGCCGGGAGATGGAGCTGAAGAAGGCGGCACGGGCTACGGCGGCCAACCGCATAGCGGGTTAGCAAGCGGACGACGGGGCGCCCCCTCCGCACAGGGGGCGCCCCATCGCCTCCGAACCGCCGGCCGCCGTGCTGAACCGCAGGCCGTCGTGGGCTACTTGGCCCGGTCGAAGTCGATCGCGCTGTAGGCCCGCAGCTTGCTCAGCCGGTG
Organism: Streptomyces sp. NBC_00557; assembly: GCF_036345995.1. Taxonomy (NCBI): domain Bacteria; kingdom Bacillati; phylum Actinomycetota; class Actinomycetes; order Kitasatosporales; family Streptomycetaceae; genus Streptomyces; species Streptomyces sp. NBC_00557. Next base: position 2,992,527 of record NZ_CP107796.1, on the reverse strand, counting down.
CTCGGAGTAGATCCTGCGCACCGTCCCCGACTTCGACCGCATCACGATCGACTCGGTCAGCGCGGTCTCCGACCGGTACTGCACACCGCGCAGCAGCTCGCCGTCGGTGATCCCGGTGGCGACGAAGAACACGTTCTCCCCCGAGACCAGGTCGTCCGTGGTCAGCACCCGGTCCAGATCGTGCCCGGCGTCGATCGCGCGCTGCCGCTCCTCGTCGTCCTTGGGCCACAGCTTGCCCTGGATCGTCCCGCCCAGGCACTTCACGGCGCAGGCCGAGATGATGCCCTCGGGCGTGCCGCCGATGCCGAGGAGCAGGTCGACCCCGGTGCCCTCACGCAGCGCGTAGATGGAGCCCGCCACATCGCCGTCGGAGATCAGCTTGATGCGCGCGCCGGCCTCCCGGACCTCCCTGATCAGTCTCTCGTGCCGCGGCCGGTCGAGGATGACGACGGTGACGTCCTCCGGCGTGGCCTTCTTCGCCTTGGCGATCCGCTTGATGTTGACGGCCACGGGCGCGTCGATGTCGACGAAGTCGGCGGCCTCGGGGCCGGTGACCAGCTTGTCCATGTAGAACACCGCGGACGGGTCGAACATGGCGCCCCGCTCGGCGGCGGCGAGCACGGCGATCGCGTTCGGCATGCCCTTGGCCGTCAGGGTGGTGCCGTCGATCGGGTCGACGGCGATGTCGACCTCGGGACCGGTGCCGTCGCCCACGTGCTCCCCGTTGAAGAGCATCGGGGCCTCGTCCTTCTCGCCCTCGCCGATGACGACGACGCCGTTCATCGACACGGTGGAGACGAGGGTTCGCATGGCGCGCACCGCGGCGCCGTCGGCGCCGTTCTTGTCACCGCGCCCCACCCAGCGGCCGGCCGCCATGGCGGCGGCTTCGGTCACTCGGACGAGCTCGAGGGCGAGGTTGCGGTCGGGAGCCTCGGAGGGAACGTCCAGCTCGGACGGCAAGTGATGATTTTCGGTCATCGGAGCGCACCTTTCTGATACGACGACGGCCGGATGAGGGTGTTGGTCCCCGACTCTATCGTTAGGCAGACAAAATGAGCAGGGGGCCCCACGGATGAGCGCTTGGGGCACCTGCGACCATAGGGGGCGTGGCAGGTTCGAACGGCAAGCAGAAGACGGCCCGGGACATGATCCTCTCCCTGGCCCTGATCGGCATCGCGGCGGCGGTCGTCTACTTCCTCACCATCCCGCACGACGATCACGCTCCCGACCTCAAGCGGGTCGACTACCGGGTCGAGCTGCTCACGGCCCGCCGTGCGGCGAGCTACCCCGTGGCGGCACCCGAGGGCCTGCCGAGTACCTGGAAAGCGACCTCCGTACGCTTCCAGGGCGAGAACGGCGACCGCTGGCACCTCGGCTTCCAGACCCCGGACAGCCAGTACGTGCAGATCGAGCAGTCCACGCAGAAGCCGGCCGACTTCATCGACGAGGCCAGCCAGGGCGCGTCGGCGACCAAGCAGACCGAGACGGTCGGCGGCCGTACCTGGACCCGCTACACCGGCGGCCGCTACGACGCCCTCGTGCTGAACGGCACGCCCGGCTCCACCACGGTGGTGGCCGGCACGGCGTCCTTCACGGAGCTGACGAAGATGGCGGCGGCGCTGAAGATGCAGTGAGCCACGCGGCACACGCGCGAGAGGCCCCCGGCGATGCCGGGGGCCTCTTCGTGCCGCGGATCCGCTCAGACGGTGGTGACGACGTCCTCGTACGCCAGGCGCGGCGAGCGCGGGAACCAGGCGTCCGGGCCGGGCTTGCCGATGTTGACCACCATCAGCGGGGTGTGGTCGTCGTCCAGGAACTCCTTGCGGACGCCCTCGTGGTCGAAGCCGGTCATCGGGCCGGCGGCGAGGCCCGCGGCGCGGACGCCGACGATGAAGTAGGCGGCCTGCAGGGCGGCGTTCAGCGCGGCGGCGCCCTCGCGGGCCGGACGCTCGCTGAAGAAGACGTCCTTGGCCTGCGGGAAGTGCGGGAAGAGGGCCGGCAGCTCCTCGTGGAACTCGTTGTCCGCGGAGAGGATCGCGACCAGCGGGGCGGTGGCCGTCTTCGGCTGGTTGCCCTCGGCCATGAGCTTCACCAGGCGCTCACGGGCCTCGGGGGAGCGGACCAGGGTGATGCGCAGCGGGCTCTGGTTGAAGGCGGTGGGGCCGTACTTGACCAGGTCGTAGATCGCCTGCACCTGCTCGTCGGTCACCGGCTCGCCGGTGAAGGTGTTCGCGGTACGGGCCTCACGGAACAGCAGGTCCTGGGCGGCGGGGTCAAGAACGAGAGACATGCGTGAACTTCCTAGGTGGCGTCGTGATCCGACGTACCGGACCGCGGTCCGGATGGACTGACGAGGACGACACTACGACAGCTAAGTTCAACCTTCAACAAAATGCGGCCGGCAGTGGTTCGCTTCACAGCCGGATGCCGGCCCCTACTCCGCGTCCTCCTCCCCGTCCCCCTCCTCCTCGGCCAGCGCCGCGTCCAGCCGTGCCCGTGCCCCCTCCAGCCAGCGCCGGCACACCCTGGCCAGTTCCTCGCCGCGCTCCCACAGGGCCAGGGACTCCTCCAGCGTCGTACCACCCGCCTCCAGGCGCCGTACGACCTCGATCAGCTCGTCCCGCGCCTGCTCGTACGAGAGAGCCTCGTCCACCTTGCTCGTCATTCGCCCACCTTCACCGTGAATTCACCCTCGGCGACCCGCGCACGCAGGGCCTCGCCGTCCGTCACCTCGTCCGGGCCGCGCACCACGTGCCCGTCGGCCTTCTGCAGCACCGCGTAGCCCCGCTGGAGCGTCGCGGCGGGGGAGAGCGCCACCACGCGCGCGTGCGTGTGCGTCAACTCCGAGTCCGCCCGGTCCAGAAGATGGCCGAGGGTCCGCCGGCTCCGCTCCACCAGGGCCGCCACATCGTCGGCGCGCTCGTCGATCATCCGGTGCGGATCCTCCATCGACGGGCGGGCCAGCGCGTGCGCCAGCCCCCGCTCCTCCCGCTCGACGAACGCGTTCACGCAGCGCCGGGCCCTGTCCCGCAGCATCCGCACCCGCTCGAACTCCTCGCCCACGTCCGGCACGACCTTCTTGGCCGCATCGGTCGGGGTGGAGGCGCGCAGGTCGGCCACATGGTCCAGCAGCGGGTTGTCCGGCTCGTGCCCGATCGCGGAGACGACCGGCGTACGGCACGCGGCCACCGCCCGCACGAGCTGCTCGTCGGAGAACGGCAGCAGGTCCTCCACGCTGCCGCCGCCCCGGGCGACGATGATCACATCGACGTCCTCGATCTCGTCCAGCTCCTTCACCGCCTGCACGACCTGCGGCACGGCGTGCACCCCCTGCACCGGGACGTTGCGCACCTCGAAGCGGACGGCGGGCCAGCGGTGCCGGGCGTTCTCCAGCACGTCCCGCTCCGCGGCGGAGGCGCGACCGCAGACCAGCCCGATCAGCTGCGGCAGGAACGGCAGCGGCTTCTTCCGCTCCGGCGCGAACAGCCCCTCCGCCGCGAGCGCCTTCTTCAGCTGCTCCAGCCGGGCCAGCAGCTCACCGACGCCGACCGGCCTGATCTCGGCGGCGCGCAGCGAGAGCTGGCCCCTGGGGGCATACCACTCCGGCTTCGCCAGGACGACGACACGGGCGCCCTCTCCCACCACGTCGGCGACCGCGTCGAACACCTGCCGGTAGCAGGTCACGCTCACGGAGATGTCGTACGACGGGTCCCGCAGCGTCAGGAACACCACCCCGGCGCCGGGCCGCCGCGACAACTGCGTGATCTGCCCCTCGACCCAGACCGCCCCGAGCCGGTCGATCCACCCCCCGATCAGCCGGGAGACCTCACCGACGGGGAGCGGGGCTTCGGGGGTGGTCTTTGCAGCCATGGGCTCGAGAGTAACGGGGCGTACTGACAAGGGGGTGCGCCGCCGGGCCCGCGCGTGGCCGGGTAGCCCGGCGCCGCCGAACGCACCCTTACGATGGGACGCATGACCGCTTCGCCTGGCCGCCGTGTCCTGCTCGCCGCCCCCCGTGGCTACTGCGCCGGTGTGGACCGCGCCGTGATCGCCGTCGAGAAGGCCCTCGAACAGTACGGGGCCCCGATCTACGTCCGGCACGAGATCGTCCACAACAAGTACGTCGTGCAGACCCTGGAGAAGAAGGGCGCCATCTTCGTCGAGCGGACGGAGGAGGTGCCGCCCGGCAACATCGTCATGTTCTCGGCGCACGGCGTCGCCCCGGTCGTGCACGAGGAGGCCGAGCGCGGCCGGCTCGCCACCATCGACGCCACCTGCCCGCTGGTCACCAAGGTCCACAAGGAAGCCGTCCGCTACGCCAAGGAGGACTACGACATCCTCCTGATCGGCCACGAGGGCCACGAGGAGGTCATCGGCACCTCCGGCGAGGCCCCCGACCACATCCAGCTCGTCGACGGTCCCGGGGACGTCGACAAGGTCGAGGTCCGCGACCCGTCGAAGGTCGTCTGGCTGTCCCAGACCACCCTGTCCGTGGACGAGACCATGGAGACCGTCGACGCCCTGAAGACCAAGTTCCCGGGCCTGGTCTCCCCGCCCAGCGACGACATCTGCTACGCCACCCAGAACCGCCAGCTCGCCGTGAAGCAGATGGGTGCCGAGGCCGACCTGGTCATCGTCGTCGGCTCGCGCAACTCCTCCAACTCCAAGCGCCTGGTCGAGGTCGCCAAGCTGGCCGGCGCCCGCGAGGCGTACCTGGTGGACTTCGCCGACGAGATCGACGAGGCCTGGCTGGAGGGCGTGAACACGGTCGGCGTCACCTCCGGCGCCTCCGTCCCCGAGGTCCTCGTCGAGCAGGTGCTCCAGTGGCTGGCCGAGCGCGGCTACGGCGACGTGGAGATCGTCAAGGCCGCCGAGGAGTCCATCACCTTCTCCCTGCCCAAGGAGCTCCGCCGGGACCTGCGCGAGGAGGCCGCCGCCCTGGTCGCCGAGCGCGGCGGAAGCGGTGCGACCGGGGCGTGACTGTCAGTGGTCCGTCGTAACGTGGTGCCATGCAGATCTTCGGCGTGGACATCGGCGGGTCCGGCATCAAGGGCGCTCCTGTGGACCTGGAGAAGGGCGACCTGGCCCAGGAGCGCTGCAAGGTGCTCACCCCGCACCCGGCGACGCCCGACGGCGTCGCCGACGGAGTCAAGCAGGTCGTCGACCACTTCGGCTGGACCGGCCCGGTCGGCGTGACCTTCCCCGGAGTGGTCACCGGCGGCGCCACGGTCCGTACGGCGGCGAACGTCGACAAGAGCTGGATCGACACGGACGCGCGCGCCCTGTTCGGCGCCAGGCTGGGCGGGCTGCCGGTGACGGTCGTCAACGACGCGGACGCGGCCGGCGTCGCCGAGATGCAGTTCGGCGCCGGCCGGGACCGCAAGGGCACGGTCATCCTGCTCACCTTCGGCACCGGCATCGGCAGCGCCGTCTTCGTGGACGGCGTCCTCGTCCCGAACACGGAGCTGGGCCATCTGGAGCTGAAGGGCCACGAGGCGGAGAAGAAGGCCTCCAGCAAGGCCAAGGACGACCACGGGCTGAGCTGGGAGCAGTGGTCCCGCCGCGTCCAGAAGTACCTGGCCCATGTGGAGATGCTGTTCTCGCCGGAGCTGTTCATCATCGGCGGCGGGGTCAGCCGCAAGTCCGACAGGTTCCTGCACCTCATCGAGGGCGTCAGAGCCGAGATCGTCCCCGCCCAGCTGCTGAACAACGCGGGAATCGTCGGCGCGGCGATGAGAGCGGCCCAGCAGGCGTAGCGGGCGCCGGGCCCCGGCACCGCGGGTTTCAGGTACGGCGCCGCCGCCGTACCCACCGCACCCGCCGGACGAGCACGATCACGGACGCGGCCAGCGTCCCGCCGTACAGCCAGCCGGCCTGCGTGGCGAGCCCGGTGAACAGCCCCATCAGCCGGCCGAGCAGCCCCCCGCCGCCCGCGGACACGGGGACCAGCCCCACGGCGAACGCAATGGGCAGGACCACCGGCGCGGTCAGCACCTCCGCGTCCCGCACCCACAGCGCGGTCAGGACGCTCACCGGCACGAACAGCACGCCGTACACGGTCAGGGCGCCATGGAACAGCAGCGCGTCCAGAAAGCCGAGCAGGAGCATCCCGAGGATGCAGAACAGTCCGCTGCCGAGCCCGGTGAGCCGGGGGTTCGGCGGCCGCGGCCCGGGCGGCACGGGCCCCGGCACCCGCGGCTGCCGTCCCTGCCCCGCCGCCCCGCCCTCGCCGCCCGGCCCGTGCCGGGCCTGCGGCGGCAGCGGAGCGCGCTGCTGCGGCGTTCCGCGTCGCGGTCCGTCGTTCGGGGGTCGCGTTCTGTGTTGCTCCACTCGACCAACTTAGGTCTGTTTATGTGCCGAATAGGCCATCAGACACGCCGAGGGGGTAGAGGTTGGCCAGGCGTTCGAAGCTCCCGTGAGCCGCCCGGCGCGGACGCCGTAAACTGGTGGATCGGCCAGTGTCGGTCTGAAGGCCCCTGGCGCCCCTCCTGGCCCACTCACCCACGGGAAGTCGCAACGTGTCGCTCACGATCGGAATCGTCGGCCTGCCCAATGTCGGCAAGTCGACCCTGTTCAACGCCCTGACCAAGAACGACGTGCTGGCGGCCAACTACCCGTTCGCCACGATCGAGCCGAACGTCGGCGTGGTCGGCGTCCCCGACGCCCGCCTGGCCAAGCTGGCGTCGATCTTCTCCTCCGAGCGCATCCTCCCGGCCACGGTCGACTTCGTCGACATCGCCGGCATCGTGCGCGGCGCCTCCGAGGGCGAGGGCCTGGGCAACAAGTTCCTCGCGAACATCCGCGAGTCCGACGCGATCTGCCAGGTGATCCGCGCCTTCAAGGACGAGAACGTCGTGCACGTCGACGGCAAGGTCTCGCCGAAGGACGACATCGAGACGATCAACACCGAGCTGATCCTCGCGGACCTGCAGACCATCGAGAAGGTCCTCCCGCGTCTCCAGAAGGAGTCGCGCATCAAGAAGGACGTGGCCCCGAAGGTCAAGGCGGTCGAGGAGGCCAAGGAGATCCTGGAGAAGGGCGACACGCTCTTCGCCCACGGCATCGTCCAGGGCAGCGAGCGCGCCGAGCTCCTCCACGACCTGCACCTGCTGACCACCAAGCCGTTCCTCTACGTCTTCAACGTCGACGAGGACGAACTGGTCGACGAGGACTTCAAGAACGAGCAGCGCGCCCTGGTCGCCCCCGCCGAGGCGATCTTCCTCAACGCCAAGCTGGAGGCCGACCTCGCCGAACTGGACGAGGAGGAGGCCCTGGAACTCCTCCAGTCCGTGGGCCAGGACGAGCCCGGCCTCGCCACCCTCGCCCGCGTCGGCTTCGACACCCTCGGCCTGCAGACCTACCTCACGGCCGGCCCCAAGGAGTCCCGCGCCTGGACCATCAAGAAGGGCGCCACGGCCCCCGAGGCGGCCGGCGTCATCCACACCGACTTCCAGAAGGGCTTCATCAAGGCGGAGGTCATCTCCTTCGACGACCTCGTCGCCGCCGGCTCGGTCGCCGAGGCCCGCGCCAAGGGCAAGGCCCGCATGGAGGGCAAGGACTATGTGATGCAGGACGGGGATGTGGTGGAGTTCCGGTTCAACGTGTGAGCGGATGAGCTGGCACCACGCCGACGGCCTGGCAAAACTGCAGGTCAGATGGGGTCGACCCGTTCGGGGTCGACCCCTCGTTGTGTGCCGGTGCTGGAAGCCCGCAAGGCGCTCTTTCCGCTGATCGAGAAGGTCAACGACGATCACGAGGCCATCGAGATCGTCTCCAAACACGGCAATGCCGTGCTCGTCTCAGCCGAGGATTACGCAGCGCTGCGAGAGGGCTCGTACCTGCTGCGCTCACCTGCGAACGCACGGCGACTGCTCAAGGCGTACGAGAATGCCCTGGCCAACATCAACGTGTCCGAGCGGGAGCTGATCGACCCCGACTCGCCCGATGCGGCACACGAGGGTGCTACGTGAGGCTCGTCTTCGAAGACCGGGGCTGCCCGAGCCGCTCAAGTACCACCTGCCCGGAGCGTGGTCGCGGCGGATCGACGACGAGCACCGTCTTGTCTACCTGGTCACTGACCGGGAGATCATGATCCGCGCAGCGCGCTATCGCTCCTGACCATTGCGCCGTCCGTGCTGGATTGCGCCGCGTAGGGTGCCAAGGGGCGTCTGAGCCCCCTTGTGCCGGGACGCCCACTCCCGAGCTGGGATCGTGCTGGAATGGCTCTCTCCCGAGCGGGTGTCCCTGCGCCTGCACAGCAGCGGGTTCACGGGCGGTGTCGCCACTCGGCGTCAACTGCCCAAGGAGCGCAGGATGCTGAACGCAATGAGAACAACGGCAAGGAAGATCACTACACGTAGGCAGGACAGGGCGCGCGCATCCCGTGCGGCCTGTACGTCTCGCGCATGTGCCGCCTCCTCGAGTTCCTGTTCGAGTTCCTGCCGGCCGTCTTGCCAACCCTCCTGGTAGGCGTCTCTGACCTGCTGTTCGTAGTCTTGCTCCTGTCCGTGCCAGTCGGCCCGGTCCTGGGCGTACTGGTCTCGTGCGTCTTGGAGTTCCTCTTCGAGTGCGGCGATCCGGGACTCGTAGCTGTCCCGAAGTTCGTCGATCCGGGACTCGTAGCTGTCTCGAAGTTCGTCGATCTGCTGTTGGTCCTGGTTCTGCAGGGCGAGGAGAGTGTCTGTCAGCTCCTGGCGAGCAGTGTCCAGCTCTTCGTGGTGCCGTTGTCGCAGGTCATCCAGCTCCCGGGCGTGCAGCTCCCGTTGGGTTTCCAGCTCCTCCTCGTGCCGTCGGCGTTCGGCTTCCAAGTTCTCTTCGTAGCGCTCGCGGAGCGTGAACAGATCCCGCTCGAGCCATTCGTCCGCTCCGTTTCCTCCGCCATGAACGCTCATGCTTCCCCCGGACCTGTTACACCGTGTCTGTGTCAGGCGATAGTGCAGGCACGGAGGCGCCCGTGGCAGGGGGTTGGAGAGAGCTGGAAGGCCCTGCGGCTGAAACGCCGCATCGACGCGGTCGCCTCCGCCATGATTTCCAGGGCGCGCAGTCCGGGGACGTCGGCCGGTCTCTCGGGCTTCCGCGATGTTCGGGCGGGTTGGGCGGTCGAGTACCGGCGGGGGGAGAACTGTGGCAATCAGGGGGCACATCACGGTCGGCGAGTTGCTCCTCGGCGAGTACCAGGTTCTCAAGGAGGAGCAACGAGCGCGCATCGGGTTCCGTGACAATCTGCTGTACGCCAGTCTTGGTTCGATGGCCGCCGTCGTCGCGGCTGTCATAGGGGGAGGACCGCACCTTCAGCTGCTGCTCCTGCTTCCGCCGGTGTCACTGTTGCTGGGCTGGACATACCTGGTGAACGACCAGAAAATCTCCGCCATTGGCCGATACATACGCGAGGAGCTCACGCCGCGACTTACGGCACTGACGGACAGCCAGGAGTCCGAACCGATCTTCGGATGGGAAACGGTGCACCGCAGTGACCGCCGCAGGACATCGCGCAAGTGGCTGCAGTTCGCCGTGGACCTGCTCACCTTCTGTGGGACCTCCATGGCAGCTGTCGTGGTCTTCTGGGCGATGGGCCCCGTAGAGGTCGCCCTCCTGACGGTGTCCCTTGCCGAGGTGGCAGGGATCATCGTTCTGGCCGTTCAGATCGCGCTCTACGCAGAGTTACGGACCACATGAATGAGACCACGACGGTCCTTGAGGCAACGGCCATCGCCCGGCGTGGAACTTCTCCTACGATGCGATGCCGAAACAGCAGGCACTGCTGGCAACGGGGGACTTATGGGGGAGACAGATGCTCCCGAGGGGACGATCGTCGTCCTGACGGCCATCGGGGTGGAGTACGAGGCCGTCCGTGAGCACGTGGTCGCGTTGCAACCGCGTTTGGAAAATGGCCTGCTCTTCGAGGTCGGTTGGCTCAACGGCACGTCCTGGCGGGTGGCTCTGGCCGAGATCGGTGAGGGCAACCAGGGAGCGGCGGTCTTCGCTGAACGGGCCATTGCTCTGTTCCGCCCGCACGCCCTTGTCCTCGTCGGGGTGGCCGGGAGGCTGAAGCCGAGCGTCCGGCTGGGAGACGTCGTCTTCGCGACCAAGATCTACTCGTACCACGGCGGCAAGGAGGAGAAGGGGGAATTCCTGGGCAGGCCCGAGGCGTGGCGGCCGGACCACACGCTGGAGCAGTTGGCCCGGGCCGTCGGCAGGGGACGCTCGTGGCTGGCGTCGTCGGCCGAGGAGGGCACTGACGGCCCTGCGGTCCATTTCAAGCCCATTGCCGCGGGCGAGATCCTCGTCAACGACGACGAGTCCGCGGTCCGGGACTTTCTGCGGCGCCACTATGAGGACGCTGTGGCCATCGAGATGGAGAGCGGGGGGATCGCCCGTGCAACCCAGCTCAACACGGGTCTCCGGACGATGATCGTACGCGGCATCAGCGACCGGGCGGACGGCACCAAGTCGGCCACGGACGGCGAGGGATGGCAGCGGATCGCCGCTCGCAACGCGGCCGCGCTGGCCGTCGCGGTTCTCCGCCGGCTGCCGGCGCCCACGAGCCGTCAGGACAGGTCGGTCGCAGCCGCCCCGGGGAAGGTCCTCCTCGTTTCCTCCCCCGCCCCCTCGGCATCGACACGCACCACCGCGGGATGGCACGGGGGCGCGGAGATCAAGTGTGGTGACCGGCGCTACCTGCTGCACGCGGACCTGCTGACGGAGATCCGTTCGGCGGACGGCACGCTGGTATGGCGTCAGGCAGTCGCCCGCCAACTGTCACCCGAGCCGAAGCAGGAGGCCCGCTACGTCTGGTTACGCCAGACCGAGGCACGTGCCGGGATCCGGCCGGGGCGGGCGGGCGGTGAGGCTCTCGTCCGCGAGAACCGGATTCTCGGCCGGTTGCGTGCGCGCCCAGGCCTGCCTCAGGCCGGGCTGGTCGTCGCGGAGGGCGACACCACGACGCTCGTCCTCTCCTGGCCTGTGGCACCCCGGTCGGGAATTCCGTCCCCGACCCTTGACCGAGCGATGGCGTTCGGGGACCCGAGACTCTTCGACCTGCTCACCGGCCTTGCCGGGATGTGCCTCGCGCTCGGTGAACTGCACCGCGAGCGCCTCTCCCACCGGTGCCTCAGCCCCTCCGCGATCGTCGAGAACGGTCCGGGCCGGTGGGTACTGCGCGACCTCGGGCTCGCCGCGCACGATCCGGTTCCCGGTGAAGGTCCACGGCTGTATCAGGCGCCTGAGCAGCGGCAGCGCTCCAGCCTTCCGGCAGCGGCCGGGACACGGACCGACGTCTACCAGCTCGGTGCCGTGGCCTATCACCTGATCACCGGTCGACCGCCTGCCTCCGGCACCCCTCTGCCGCTGCGGGCCTACACCCCGGACCTGCCCGAGCTCCTCGAGCGAGCGGTGCTGGCCGCTCTGGCCGACGCACCCACCGACCGGCCAGACCCCTACCGGCTGCGGAAAGAACTCCTCCGTGCGCGTGACGCCTACTCCCGGCCCTGAGGAGCGCGAATGTCCTACCGCACTGTCGAACTGCCCGGCCCGCTCACCCTTGTGCCCGGCAGATCACTGGACCTTCACACACGTCAGAAGGCCCTTGACCACCCCCGTCTGCCGCGCGACGCCGAGAAGCTCGTCGCGGACCTCAATGCCCGTGCCGACGGCATACCCGTGAGGATCGTGGAGCCCCGGCGGGCCGGTGGCGACCGGAGCCTGCTCCTCCACGGCAGTGGTTACGTAGCCCAGCTCTACCTCACCAACCGCGCAGACGCCTACAGCATCGCGCGGATCGATCCACTGCGAATGCGAGACTTCTCCCGGCTGGCCGAGAGCTGCCTGCTGGTGCATCCCACGCGCTGGCAACTGTGCCGCGACTACCGGCAGATACCGCAGAACTCCGATGCGCACTGGCAGCGGCTGCTGAAGGAATGGGAGCGGGCCGTCGAAAGTGTCGCCATCGAACGGGGAGCCACGCCCATTCCTGAACACCACGCGGACTTCCTGGACATCGTCGACCGCGTGATCGACGCCACCCGGACCATCTCGTCCGAGAGCGTCTCGTCCACGCCGCCGTATCCCTATCGCTCCGTCGCCGCCACCGGCGGGCAACGGCAGGGCACCCGGGCCGTGTACGAGTTCCGGCTCGCCGGAGAGGCCAGGCCGGAAGAGGGGGCGTTTGTGCAACTACGGGGGCGGCCCGAGCTCCGCGGGCAGGTGACCCGCTGCCCGGCGGCCGGTGACACGGCCACGATCCGCTTCGACCGGCCGGTGGACTTCAGGAGGCTCGACCCGCAAGGGGAACTGGTCGTGACGCCCGGCACAGCCGTCTTCGACCGGCAGCGCGAGGCGGTCGCCCTGCTCCGCGACGGCCACGCGCGCTCGCCCCGGCTCCTGGATGCGCTGGTCGACCACCGGGTGGGCAGGCTCAGACCGGCTCCCGCCACTCCCGCGGGGGAACTCGACCCGGACCAGCTCGACGCGTTCCGCAAGGCGCTGGCCGTCGAGGACCTGCTGCTGGTGCAGGGGCCACCAGGCACGGGCAAGACACGTACGATCGCCGAGATCGTGGGTGCGGCGGCCGGCTCGGGCCGGCGTGACGGTCCTGTCCTGGTGACCTCGCACACCCACCGCGCGGTGGACAACGCGCTCTCCCGCCTCCCCTCCGGTCTCGTGACGGTGCGGGTGGGCAACGAAGGAAGGGTCACCGAGGAAGGCAGACCCTTCCTGCTGGAACGCCAGGCCGCCGACCTGCGCGAGGAGATCCTCCGGAGCGTCGGTCTCAGGCTGGACGAGTACGCGGACATCGGCAACGCCGAGCACTGGGCCCGCGAGCTGGGCAGCCGTCTGGAGGACCTGGACGTGTCGCTGCAGGAGGCAGCGCGGGCACGGGACGCCCACGCAGCGGCACGTCGCGACGCAGGTGGCCCGGCACAGCTGCGCGTCGAGGCGCTGGGCGCCGAGCACCGGCGCCACGAACAAACGGCGGCACGCCTTCGACGGCGCGTCGACCGTCTCGCCGGGGCCCGGTCACGCGCCGCACGGTATGGCGCCCGCCGGCTGACGGGCTTCCCGTTCCGGATGCTTGAGCATGTGCTGGGCCGGCGTCTCGCCACGGCCCGCAGCAGGGTCCTGGAACAGGAGCAGCTCGTACAGGGCGTGGCAGAGGAGCTGGCTGCGGCTGAGCGCGACCTCGATGTCATGACGAGAGACCTTCCCTCGGTACGGGCGGCCCGAGTGGTCATGGAACAGGCCGAGCGGCTCGCCGCCGACACTCTCGACCGAGCCGTCACCGCCGCTCGTGCCGCCGTCGGCGCCGTGCCTGCCGCCGAGGTGCCACCGGCTGTCCCACGCCGCCCCACCCCCGCGGAACTGGGCGCCCTGCGGACCTGGCTCGATGAGCACCTGCCGCTGCTCGCCGCCCGCGGGCAACTCCTGAGGGACTGGCACGAGGAGGTCTCCGGGGCGGTCGACCAGCTGTATCCCGAGCTGATTCGCTATGCGCATGTCGTCGCCGCCACCTGCATCGGCGTGGCGTCGCGGGCCGAGCTGTCCGGCATCGACTTCTCCCTGGCCGTCGTGGACGAGGCCGGGCAGATCGGCGTGACCGATGCTCTCGTACCCCTGGTCCGGGCCCGGCGGGCCGTCCTGGTGGGCGATCACCAGCAGCTCCCCCCTTTCCTCGACTCGGAGGTGGAGGCGTGGGGAAGGGACCTTGGAGACCCGGCGGTTAAGGCGTTGCTGTCCCGGAGCGTGCTGGAGATCCTGATGCCGGGCATGCCGGACGATCACCGTGTGCTGTTGACCCGTCAGCGGCGTATGCCGTCGGTGATCGCCGACTTCGTCTCGGGGGTCTTCTACGACGGCAAGCTGCGCACGGAGGTGCGCAGGGACCACCGCGACCCGCTGTTCCGGACACCGATGGCCTTCGTCGACACCTCGGGCCTGCCCATCGGCCGTAGGAAGGAGCGGCAGGGACGCTGCTCGGAGCGGTTCGGTCAGCGCGGCTACATCAACGAGGTCGAGTGCGAGCTGCTCAGCGAACTTGCCGCCCTCTACGACGGCCGGGGCACAGAGTGGGCCGTCATTGTCCCCTACCAGGCGCAACGGGCCGAGATCACGGCGCGGCTCACCCGGATCGTCGACCCGGACCGCGTCGGCCTCAACGTGGGTACCGTCGATTCCTTCCAGGGCGGTGAGCGCGACGTGATCCTCTATGGATTCACCCGCAGCAATCGCGACGGCCGTGTCGGGTTCCTGAAGGAGCTTCGCCGGGCGAACGTGGCCTTCACCCGTGCCAAGCAACAACTGGTCCTGGTAGGCGACCTGTCGACGCTGACCGCAGCACGCGACACGGGCTTCCGTCAGCTGGTCCGCTCCCTGGAGACGCATCTTCGGCAACGGGGCGAGATCCGGCCGTACCAGGAGATCCGCGACCGTGTGACCGCACTCGGTGAGGCGAGAGGACGGATGTGAGCCCGCAGAACCGGTTCATGCCCTATCCCGAGACACGGGCGCTGGAGTACGTCGCCGATGTGCTGCGTGCCGTGCCGACGCGGATCCACCGTGTTCTGTGGCCCGTCTGGTGTGTGGAGATTCGGTCCGAGGTCACCGAGGGCGAACCCTACGAGCTGATCGACCGATTTCTTGAGAAGGCCGTCGCGACGGCCGGACTCGACCGCACGGAGGACCTCGCCGCCTTCCTCGCCCTGGAGCCCCAGCTGGTTGAGCAGGCCCTGCGGTTCCTCGACGCCATAGGGCACATCAGGCACTGCGACGACGGACGGATCCAGCTGACGGAACTCGGCCTGCGGTCCGTGAGGGACGACCTTCGGTACACGGCGACCAGTGAGGATCACCGCAATCTGTACTTCGACGGCCTTGCCAGCCGTCCGCTGACCAGCCTCTACTACGACGAGCGCAAGGTCACCTACCTTTCCCCCGCACAGGCACAGAAAGAGACACATCGTCGCGACGGTACGTGCCCCTACCTGCTTCCCATCCCGCGGGGCTTCCGGCGGGAAGCGCTCAGGGAGCTGGCGGCCGGTCCCGAGCGTGAGCTCTACAACCTGCCGCAGCGCATCGAGAACCCGCAGATCGAGGCCGAGGAACTGATGTACATGCCGACGTACGTCGTCCGCGCGGCCGACGCCGACGGGACACCGCGGCACTTCGTCTTCGCCCAGGCCGCCGGCGAGGCGGACGGGGAGCTGACCGCCGTGTGCGAGGACACTCCGGACGTCGTTGCCGCGCTGGAGGAGGAAGAGGCCGATGCGGGCCGCGACCAGGAGTTCCGTGACAGGGCGTCCGGCTGGCTCAGCCGACGCGGACTGGCACAGTGGTGTCCCGTCAAACGGCGGAGCGGAGACTGGCGCGTCACCCTTCCTGCCGGGTGCTTCGAACCGGGCGGCCCGATGCCACTGTCCAAACTGGGCTCGTATGTGGTGCTCGGCGACTCCTTCTTCCACGTTTGGTGCGAGGACGAACGGGTGCGCCGAGCGGCTCTGCTGGACACCATGGACGCCGTGCTGTCCGTTCGCAGCACACCCGATTCCGACGCCGTGGCCGCGCGGGTCGAGCGGATTTCCCGCCGGCTCGCCCTGAGCGCGGTGGGCGTCGAGGACCTACGGCGCATTGCCGCAGAGAGCGGCATGCACGCCTTGGCGAACCAGCTGGGCCGGTCCGGTTCCGCCACCTGAGCTTCCGGCCCGGCGCCTGTCCGGCAACTCGTACATGATCTCCGAAGCGGTACGGCGCTCGGCTCCGGGGGCGCCGGTCCACTGCCCCATGGTCCGCGGCGGCGCCCGCAGGGCGATGCGGACCGTTGCGCTCAGGGCGCGGTGGGTACTCGGCGGGCATGGTGAGGTTGCATCTTCCAGGGCGTAAGGATCATCGTGGCAGCGACGAGGCGCCGGGGCCCGAAGAAGCGGGGCCGGGGCCCGAGGTGGAGGGGGCCGCGCCGGACGCGCCGACGGAGCTGCCGATGCGGTCGTGGGGCGCGGTGCTCAGAGGGAGTCTGAAGGAGTTCAAGGACGACGAGCTCACGGACCGTGCGGCGGCGCTGACGTACTACGGGATCCTGTCGCTGTTCCCGGCGCTGCTGGTCCTCGTCTCGATCCTCGGTCTCACCGGCAGGTCGACCACGGACAAAGTGCTCAGCAACGTCCAGAAGCTCGCGCCGGGATCGGCCAGGGACGTCCTCACCGGCGCCGTGAAGCAGCTCCAGGGCAGCGCGGGCATCGGCTCGGTGCTGGCGGTCGTGGGCCTGGTGCTGGCGGTGTGGTCGGCGTCCGGCTATGTCGCGGCGTTCATCCGGGCCGCGAACGCCGTCTACGACATGCCCGAGGGCCGGCCGGTGTGGAAGGTCCTCCCGGTACGGGTCGGGCTGACCGTCGTACTGCTGGTCCTCGCCGTGATCAGCGCGCTGATCGTGGTCTTCAGCGGTGGCCTGGCCCGTCAGGCCGGCTCCGCCCTCGGCATCGGGAGCACCGCGCTGACGGTGTGGTCGATCGCCAAGTGGCCGGTGCTGGTGGCCCTGGTCGTCCTCATGATCGCGCTGCTGTACTGGGCGAGCCCGAACGCCAAGGTCAAGGGCTTCCGGTGGATCACGCCGGGCAGTTTCCTGGCCCTGGTGATCTGGATGATCGCCTCCGGCGCCTTCGCCTTCTACGTCGCCAACTTCGGCTCCTACAACAAGACCTACGGCACCATGGCCGGCGTCATCGTCTTCCTCGTGTGGCTGTGGATCGCCAACCTGGCGATTCTGCTGGGGCTGGAGTTCGACGCGGAGACCGTGCGGCAACGGGCGATCGCCGGGGGGCTGTCACCGTACGAGGAGCCGTACACCCAGCCCCGTGACACCCGGAAATGGGACGAGCAGGACCGGCGGCGGCTGGGGGAGGGCTGACCGGTCCGCGAAAGAGCGCCGGGCGTCGGCGGCCCTGTGAAACGGCTGTCCTGGACCGGCGCGTTCGGGGTACCCGCGTCCACGCATGCGGCCGGAGCGGCCCGACGCCGCCCGGCCGGGATCCATCGGGAAGACGGGAGGTGATCGTCGTGTCGCGAGTTCAGCCACCCCCTGCCGGAACCGGCCGGGACGCGGACCGCGCCGGGACGGAGCCGGTGAGCGAGCTGGTGCAGCGGGCGTCGCAGCAGCTGACGGAGCTGGTGCGCGGCGAGCTGAGGCTGGCGCAGGCGGAGATGAAGGAGAAGGGCAAGCGGTACGGCAAGGGCGGCGGCCTCTTCGGAGGCGCCGGAGTCGCCGGCTTCCTGACCTTGCAGGCCCTGGTGGCCACGGCGATCGCGGCGCTCGCGGTGCCGCTGCCCGTGTGGGCCGCCGCGCTGATCGTGACCGCCGTGCTCGGCGTGATCGCCGCCGTGATGGCCCTGTCAGGGAAGAAGCAGGTCAGCCAGGCGGCCCCGCCGACGCCCGAGAAGACGATCGAGAACGTGAAGTCCGACCTGGCCGAGATCAAGGAGAGTGCGCACCGATGACCCAGCCCCCGCACGACGAGCAGACCGCTTCCAGCCCCGAGGAACTGCGCGAGCAGGTCGAGCAGACCCGCGAGGAACTCGGGCGGACGGTCCACGCGCTGAGCGCCAGGACCGACGTCAAGGCCCGCGCCCAGGAGAAGGCCGCCGAGGTCAAACAGCAGGCCGCCGTCAAGGCCGGCGAACTCAGGGCCAAGGCCGCCGACGTCGCGCACCAGGTGCAGGACAAGGTGCAGGACAAGGTGCCCGACCCGGTCAAGGACAAGGCGGCCGAGGCCGCGGGGCAGGCCCGGGCCACGGCGGCCCGGGCCGGGCAGGTGTGGGAGGAGAAGGCGCCGGAACCGGTACGGCGCAGGGCCGCCGTGGCGGCGCGCACGGCACGGGACAACCGCGCCTGGCTGCCGGCGGCTCTCGCCGTGGCCGCCGTCGTCTGGCTGGCGTGCCGCCGCCGGAAGGGATGAGGCCGGTGAAGGTCTCGAAGATCGCCTACAAGCCGGTCGGCCTCGCCCTGGGAGCCGTCAGCGGCATGCTCGCCGGGGCGGTGTTCAAGCAGGCGTGGAAGGCGCTCGGCCACGACGAGGACGCCCCTGACGCCACCGACGAGGACCGCACCTGGCGCGAGGTGCTGCTCGCCGCCACCCTGCAGGGGGCGATCTTCGCCGGCGTCAAGGCCGCCGTCGACCGCGCGGGCGCCACCGCGACCCGCAGCCTGACCGGCACCTGGCCCGGCTGAGGACGCCAACGCCGAGTCGGCCGACGGCCCCGCACCCCGCTGACCTGCCCTGCGGCCCCGCCGTCCGGCCGGGCCGACCGGCCCCGCGGCCCCCTCACATCCCCGTCACCCGTGCCACCGTGAACGGCGCAGCCGGTGTCCCCGGGCCCATCGGGCCGCCCTTGTCGAACTGGGAACGGACGACGAGGAGGCCGTGGGGGGTGTGGGCCAGGGTCGTGGGGATCTGGAGGGCGGGGTCGGTCAGGGTGCGGGTGAGGCGGGCCTCGGCGCCGTCGGGACTCAGGCGCCAGCGGGTCAGGGTGTTGCTCCTGTTGTGGGCCGCCCACAAGGTGCGGTGCGCCAGCTCCAGGCCGTCGCCGTTCACCAAGTCGCCCCCGCGCAGGGCCACTTGACGTACCGACCCATCGGTCACGTCGACCCGGTACAGGCCTCCGCCGGTCATGTCGACGACGAACAGCAGGCGTCCGGTCGGGTCGGCGACGATCCCGTTGAGGGTGTACGCGGCCGGCGTGTGCGGCGGTACCGCGCCGCTCAGGTCGAAGCGGGGGGCCAGCGGTGCGCGGCCGCCGCGGGCCACCTCGGCCGGGGTGATCCGGTAGATCACCGGCCGCACGCTGTCGGTGGCGTACGCCGTGCCGTCCGCGGTGATCACGAGGTCGTTGAGGAAGGGCTGGTCGCGCTCCGGCACCTCGAAGCGGGCCAGCAGGCAGCGGTCGCGCAGGTCGTAGACGTCGATTCCGGCGGTGTGGTCGATGACCCACAGGCGGCCCGCCCGGTCGGCCTTCAGCCCGTTGGCCGTCGTACGGCCGTCCGCACCGGCGGGCAGGAAGACCTCGGCGGCCCGGCTGCCGGCGGCGGCCCGGTAGATGGCGCCGGTGGTGAAGGAGCCGACGAACGCGTCGCCCGTGCGCGGGTCGAGGGCGATGCCCTCGGGATAGGCCCGGTCGTCGGGGAGGGTGAAGGCGGTCGAGATGCGGGGCCGGGCGGTGGCCGCGGCCGCCGCGGGTGCGGCGAGGGCCACGGCGGTGGCCGCGGCGCCGGTCAGGAAGGTACGGCGGTGGATCGAACGGGACACGACAGGTGCCTCTCGATTCGGCTGCTCACTCAGGGACGAACGCCAAGCTATATTAGAGTTCTAATCATCACCAGTGGATTAATCAACGGCAGTGATCTAATCATGGGACCCCGTTCGCCAGGCTGCCGGCGTTCGCCAAGGCATTAACCTGGCCCGGTGACCTCCATGCCCGCTTCCGAGCGCCTCGGCTCCCACCTCAAGCGGGCCGAGCAGGCCCTCAACGCCACCAAGACAGCGGTCCTCAAGCCCGCGGGCCTGACCGTCGCCCAGTACGCCGCGCTGCTCCACCTCTCCGACAACCCGGGCATCTCCGCGGCGGCCCTGGCCCGGTTGTGCGGAGTCACCCCACCCACCATGAACACGGTCCTGAAGAACCTCCAGGACCGCGATCTGATCACCCGCCGCCCGCACGAGTGGCACAGGAACGTCCTGGAGACACGGCTCACGGACGAGGGACGCGCCGTCCTGGCCGAGGCCGACACGGCCGCCGTACGGGTCGAACGGGCCCTCGCCGCGGAGTTCACCGACGCCGAGCGCGACGCCCTGGCCGGGCTGCTGGCCCGCTGCGTCAGAGTCCTGGAGGAACAGCGCCCGGGAAGCTCGTGACGGGCTCCGGCGCCGGATCCGTCACCCAGCCCGCCACCAGCACCAGCCGCGACTCGCGGTCCACGGCGAGGAAGCCGAAGGGGCGGTCGAAGACGGCGCGCACGACGGTGGTCTCGCAGCGGTACTGCGGCGGGGCGCTGCCGTACACCTCCGCGGCCGCCGTCACCGCCGCCGCCCGGAAACCCAGCGCGCCGAACTGCGCCACCGCCGACTGGCGGGCCTGGTCCACGGCGAGCGGCCGGCCGGTGATGCCGGGGAAGTGGCCGCGGCCGGCGTCCATGGCCGCCGACAGGCCGAACAGCCCTGCCAGGGCCAGCAGATCGTGGTCGGCGCGCACCTCGAACGCCACCGTCCGCACGTCCAGCGTCAGCGGCTGCGGCGCGACCGCCGGTTCCCGTTCGACGTACAGGCCCGGCCCCACGTGCCCGTACGGCAGCGAGCCGCCCCCGGTGACCGGCAGCGCGCGCTCCACGATCCCCGCGCCGGCCGCGAGCACCTGACCGGGCGTCATGCGTTCCTCTCCGAGCACCAGATGGACGTCGACGCCGTTGTCGCCGGGCACCGTCAGGGCCGTGACGAATCCGTCCGGCGTCCCCGCCACGCCCACCCGGTCGGGGCGCGGGCCGCGCCGGTGCAGCCCGTGCAGCGCACGGCCCTGCCAGGGACCGCTGTCCGGCCTGAACGGCAGCTCGGTGAACGGCTGCCGCCACGTGGTGCGCAGCGCGAGGGCGCCGGCCAGCACCATCCGCGTGTCCCGGGTCGGCGTCACCGGCATGCGCTCGACCAGCCCGCCGGTCCGCTCGGCCGCCCAGACGTTTAGCCGCTGCTGCGCGGTGACGGGGTCGTCGCCGAACACGCCGTGCGTCCCGGCCGGCAGCCCGGCCCGCCACTCCTCGCGCAGGTCGAGCCCCTGGTGCGTCCACAGTCCGAGCGCCGCGTCCAGACCGGGCACCGACGCGAGGGCCGCCAGCAACTGCCGTGCGGCACCGGCCGCCTGACCGGCGGGCACCCCCACGGCCTCGGCCAGCTCCGCCCGCGCCGGGTCCGCCGCCCCGTCGGCCAGGAAGGCCAGCAGGGGCCAGACTCCGGCCGCCGAGAAGACGGTGCCGCCCGGCGCGGCCGTCGCCCATCGCCTCGTGAGCCCGTTCACCGCCCGGACGACCGTCTCGCCCACCCGGTCCCCGGTCAGGGTGTCCACCCTCATTCCGCCCCCGTTCGTGCCCCGCTTACCATGCGCCCAGTCGTACGACAGCCCGGCCACCGGCCGTTCAACCGGTCCGTGCCGCCGCCCCCTCTTCAGGAGCACGCTACCGGTGTCCATACCGCCGCCTTCCGGCTCCCACCGGCCACAAGGGCCGTATCAGCCACCCCGGCCGTACCCGCAGGGGCCGTTCGCCCCGCCGCCGTACGGCGAAGGACCGGGCGGACCGCCGCAGGGCGGGCGGCCGGGCGGGCCGTGGGGGGTGCCGCCGTACCAGCCGTGGGCGCAGGGCTACACCCCCTTCAACCGGCCGGCGCCCGTCAACGGGCTCGCGATCGCCTCCCTGGTGCTCGGCGTGCTGTGCTGCCTGCCGGGGGTGGGGCTGGCGCTCGGGCTGGTTGCGCTGCGGCAGATCCGCCGGCGCGGCGAGCGCGGCACCGGGCTTGCCGTCGGCGGCGCGGTGCTGTCCGGGATCGGACTGCTGCTGTGGGTGCTGTTCTTCGCCAGCGGCGGCGCGTCGGAGTTCTGGCAGGGGTTCAAGGAGGGCGCACGCGACCGCTCGAGCATCTCGCTGGTCAAGGGCGAGTGCTTCAACGCGCCCGGAGGTGCGCTCAGCGGCGAGACCGACGGCGTCGGCACGGTGCCCTGCGCCCGCGCGCACGACGGCGAGGTGTTCGCGTCCTTCCGGCTCACCGGCAGCGGTTACCCCGGCGAGGAGAAGGTCGCCGGCATGGCCGACGAGCGCTGCTGGAGCCTGCGGGACGGCTACGCGATGGACAGCTGGGCGGTGCCCGGCGACGTCGACGTGTACTACCTGACCCCGACCGGGAAGAGCTGGGCCGCCGGGGACCGCGAGGTCACCTGCGCGTTCGGCAGCACCGAGGAGGGCGGCCGGCTGACCGGCTCGCTGCGCAACGACGAGACGGTCCTCGACGCCGACCAGGTGGCCTACCTGAAGGCGGCGCACGTCCTCAACGCCGCGCTGGAGACCGCCCCCAGCACCGAGGACGCGGGCGACGACCTGCCCGGCCACAAGCGGTGGGCGGGCCGGGTCTCGGCGGCCCTCGGCGAACAGGCCCGGATGCTGCGGGCGCACGACTGGCCGGCCCGTGCCCGGCGGCAGGTCGCCGACCTGGCCGCCGGTCTCGACACGGCGCGGGCCCAGTGGGCGAAGGCGGCGCGGGCCGAGGACGCGGACGTCTTCCGCGACCGGTACGACACGGCCCTCCGCCTGATCGAGCCGGGCCGCGGGGTCGCCGTGCGCAAGGCCCTGGGCCTGGCCACGGTCCCGCCGCGGGGTGACGACGGCGCCGACACGAGCGCCCAGGTGTGAGCGCACCCGCCGGAGCGCATCCATGGATACGGGGGCAGGTCCACGGCTCTGCCGGCAGGCCTCCGGCCCCGTGTCATCACATCGAGTGATTCTCTGGCCTTTACTTGCACGGCACAACCCACGGTTGCCAGTCTGTTGCTGTCTGTACAACCTGATGGGAGCGTCCAGTGACTTTCGGTGAGCAGCCGGCGTACCTGCGCGTCGCGGGTGATCTCCGCAAGAAGATCGTCGACGGTTCGCTGCCGCCCCACACCCGCCTGCCCTCACAGGCCCGCATCCGCGAGGAGTACGGCGTCTCGGACACGGTCGCGCTGGAGGCCCGCAAGGTGCTGATGGCCGAGGGCCTGGTCGAGGGCCGCTCCGGCTCCGGGACGTACGTCCGCGAGCGGCCGGTGCCCCGCCGGGTCTCCCGCTCCGGATACCGCCCGTCCGGCGGCGCCACGCCCTTCCGGCAGGAGCAGGCCGACGCCTCGGTGCGGGGCACCTGGGAGTCCAGCAGCGAGCAGACCGAGGCCGGCGCCGTCATCGCCGAGCGGCTCGGCATCAAGGCGGGCGACCGGGTCATGCGCACCAAGTACCTGTTCCGGGAGGCAGGGGAGCCGATGATGCTCTCCACCTCCTGGGAGCCGCTCGCCGTCACCGGCCGCACCCCGGTGATGCTCCCCGAGGAGGGTCCGCTGGGCGGCATGGGCGTGGTCGAGCGCATGCGCGCCATCGACGTCATCGTCGACAACGTCAC
Source organism: Streptomyces sp. NBC_00557 (assembly GCF_036345995.1). Taxonomy (NCBI): domain Bacteria; kingdom Bacillati; phylum Actinomycetota; class Actinomycetes; order Kitasatosporales; family Streptomycetaceae; genus Streptomyces; species Streptomyces sp. NBC_00557. The sequence goes on along the minus strand of NZ_CP107796.1, from coordinate 2,969,365 downwards.
AGAGGAGGTCGGCGCCCGCCCCGGCCTCGCCGAGGAACTGCACCTCCTCGGCGGCGTGCCCGGCCATGTCGTCCTGGTCGTCCACCGCACGTACTACGCCTCGGGCCGCCCGGTGGAGACGGCGGACGTGGTGATCCCCGCGGACCGGTACCGGGTGGCCTACCACCTGCCGGTCAGGTGAGCGCCGGCCCCGCCCGGCGCGTCGCCTGCGCGCCCCCTGAGTGAGGTAGCGCACACCCTTGTACGCCGCACGGGTGAGCGGAGCGGACCCGGAGCCCCCGGCCGGGCGGCAACGGCCGCTGCGATTCGGCCGTTTTCCCAGGTGACCACGGGTCACACGGATGCGCCCGCGCATCGCCGCCGCGGCGCTCACGACGGCGCGTTCAGTTCTGTGCGCCCCCTGCGTTCTGGCTGGTTGCATACCTCTTTGTGAAAAGGCGTGTTCGCTGCGTAAAGGTTGGGCGTACGCTCGGGCATATGCGTATTGCGGTTTCCTTAGGCGGGGCTCGAGGAAGCGGGTGGGGCGGTGCGAGAGGGAGCGACTCGGGTGGTGGGGACCATGAGTGAGGGGACGGTCTCCCTGCCCTGGATCGTGATACGGCAGGACGACAACGGCAATCGCTACCGCGTCGGCCGGTACGCGACCCGCGCCGAGGCCCAGAAGATCGCCGACAGCCTCGACGACCGTGGGCACAAGCAGATCTACTGGGTCGAGCGCATCGGCCAGAACGGGGACGGCACCCGCAACTGACCCCGCGCGCCCTCCCGTAGGCTCCGCCCCATGACCTCCGAGACACCCGGCACGCCGACGACGGACCGGATCGTGGTGGTGGGAGCCGCCCTGCTCGACGGCGGCCGGCTGCTCGCCGCGCGCCGCAGCGCCCCCGCCGATCTGGCCGGACGCTGGGAACTGCCTGGCGGCAAGGTCGAACCGGGCGAGCGGCCCGAGCGCGCCCTCGTGCGCGAACTGCGCGAGGAACTCGGCGTCGACGCCGAACCGGTCGAGCGCGTGCCCGGCGAGTGGCCGCTGCGCGCGCCGTACGTCCTGCGGGTGTGGACCGCCCGCCTGCGCCCCGGCTCACCCGCACCGAAGCCCCTCCAGGATCATGACGAACTGCGCTGGCTGACCCCGGACCGGCTCTGGGAGGTCGACTGGCTCGACCAGGACGTCCCGGCCGTCGAGGCGGTGGCCGGCCGATGGGACGCCGGGTGAAGACCGACACCCCGTCGAGCCCTTGAGCACCGGTGCCCCCTCGGAGCACTCCCTACGCCGTTCGTGCCACTGTGCGCCCGCCTGTACGGTACTGCCCCCGGGATATCGGGTATGTGCCCATTAACCCCACGAAACCGGACATGGGTGGGGGCTCGCTGGCCTGGGAAGTGATCGGCGTGATCGACACCGATGGCGACTGCGCCGAGTGGACGTTTCCCGCGGAACCGGGCGCCGTGCGCACCGCCCGGGCCGCGGTCCGCGGCCAGTTGCACGGCTGGGACCTCGACTGCCTCGCCGACCTCGCCGCGTTGCTGGTCAGCGAGCTGGTCACCAACTCGCTGCGGCATGCCACCGGTCCCATCGGCGTCCGCCTCGTACGGCCCGCGCAGAGCGGCGACGCGCTGCTGGTGGAGGTCTCCGACCCGCTGCCCGACCCGCCGCGCGAGCGGATCGCCCGCGACGGGGACGAGAGCGGGCGCGGGCTGCAACTGGTCGCCGGATCCTCGCTCCGCTGGGGCACCCGGCCCGGCGCGAGCGGAAAGACCGTCTGGTTCGAACTGGCGGTGCCGGGGTGAGCCGGAAGCACCCGGGGAGCACAGGGGGGTACGGCAGGCGGCGGGTGGACCGGCGTGCGCTCCGCGCGCGCGGCCGGGTCCGGGGTGCGTGGTTCGACGGCCTCTTCCTTGGTTAGATTCGACGGCCTCTTCCTTGGTTAGAAGAGTGGAAGTGTTGTCACGGAGCGGTCCGAAAAGCATCTGGACCGAGCTGTGATCGTGAACACCGTGTCGTGCGGCGCCGTAGTGCTGGATACTGCGGGCAGCCGCCTTTCGGTGTCCGGTGCCGGGCGCGGTGAGCTGGAGGGGACGGTTCGCGTGAGCGAGATACCAGCGAAGGCCACGGAGTCCGAGGACCCGTCGGACGGCGCGACGCACCTGGCCGCCGAGGCGGCCGTGCCCGGCGACGCCATGTGGCAGAGCAGTCCGCCCGGTTCGATGTACGACTACATCAGGGTCGCGTCCTTCTCCATCGGCCCCGGCGGGCTGGTCGACCAGTGGAGCCTGCGCGCCGAGCAGCTCTTCGGCATCCCGGCCGCGCGCGCCGTCGGCATGGATCCGATAGAGGCCTTCATCGACCCCGACCTGCGCGAGCGCGGCCAGCGCAAGATGGCCGAAATCCTGGACGGGCGGGAGTGGACCGGAGTCGTGCCCTTCCGGATGCCGGACAAGGCGGACGGCACACGCGGCGAGGAGGGCCTGGCGGAGGTCTACGTCATGCCCACCCGGACCGCCGAGGGCGAGAAGGCCGCCGTGTGCATCGTCGTGGACGTCCGCACCCTGCGCCGCATAGAGACGGATCTCGCCGCCTCGCAGGCCATTTTCGGCCAGTCGCCGTTCGGATTCCTGCTGATCGACACCGATCTGAGGGTCCGCCGGGCCAACGAGCGGTTCGCCTCCATCTTCGGCGGAACCCCGGACGACCACCGGGGCAAGGGAGTTCACGACTATCTGCCGCGCGGCGAGGCCGAGCGGGTCGCCGCCACCCTGCGCCGGGTGCTGGAGACCGGCCAGTCCATCACCGACATGCACGTCACGGGGTACGTCCCCGGCTCCGAGGAACGCCGGCACTGGTCCGTCAACCTCTACCGGGTGCACAGCGGCAGCGGCCGGCCCATCGGCATCGCCTGGCTCGGCACCGACATCACCGCCCGCCGGGCAGCCGCCCGCGAGGCCGCCAACGCCCGCCGCAACCTCGCCCTGCTCAACGAGGCCGGCGCCCGCATAGGGAACTCCCTCGACCTGGAGACCACGGCCCGGGAACTCCTCGACGTCGTCGTCCCCGGCTTCTGCGACCTCGCCACCGTCGACCTCTACCAGGGCCTGCTCACCGGCGACGAGACCCCGCCCGGCCTCGCCGACGGCAGCGCCGAACTGCGCCGGGTCGCCTTCGCCAGCGCCGTGTCGGACGCGCCGTTCAGCGGCTCCGGGGAATCCGTGGCGGTCGGCGCGGTCCACCACTTCCCCTTCAACTCGCCCTGCGCGGACGCCCTGCGCACCGCCCGGCCGCGGGCTGTGCCGCCCGAGGAGGGCGGGCTGGTGCAGTCCACGCTGGCCGTGCCGATGGTCGCCCACGACACCGTCGTCGGGCTCGCCCAGTTCGCCCGCACCAAGGGCAGCGAGCCGTTCGGCGACCGGGACCGGGACCTGGCGGTGGAACTGGCCGCGCGCGCCGCGGTCTGCATCGACAACGCGCGCCTGTACCGCCGGGAGCACGAACGCGCGCTGATCCTGCAGCGCTCCCTGCTGCCGCCGGGCGACCCCGAGGCCTCCGGACTGGACATCGCCTGCCGCTATCTGCCGGGCAACGCGGCCACGGAGGTGGGCGGCGACTGGTTCGACGTCATCGAACTGCCCGGCCACCGCACGGCGTTGGTCGTGGGCGACGTGATGGGGCGCGGCCTGCGCGCCGCCGTCGCGATGGGCGAACTGCGCACCGCCGTACGGACGCTGGCGCTGCTGGACCTCGAACCCGCCGAGGTGCTCTCCGCGCTGGACGAGATCGCGCGGGGGCTGGGCACGCCCGGCGGGGTGCAGCAGGCGACGCGTACGGCCCGGCAGCCCAGGGACGCCGACCTCTCCGAGGTCTACCTCGCGACCTGCGTGTACGCCGTCTACGACTCGGTGACCAGGCGCTGTACGTTCGCCAACGCCGGCCATCTGCCGCCGGTGCTGGTCGAGCCCGGGGAACCGGCGCTGATGCTGGACGTGCCGCCCGGCATGCCGCTCGGGGTGGGCGGCGAGCCCTTCGAGGAGGTCGAGGTCGAGCTGCCGGAGGGCGCGCTGCTGGCCCTCTACACCGACGGCCTGGTCGAGTCCCGCGACCATCCGCTGGACGAGGGCCTGCAGGCGTTCGTCGGCGCGCTCACGGACCCGTCCCGCCCGCTGGAGGACGTCTGCGACCACGTCCTGAGCACCCTCGACACCCACCACGGCGAGGACGACATCGCGCTGCTGATGGCCCGGGTGCAGGGGCTGCCCGCCGAGTCCGTCGGGGACTGGACGCTGCCGCGCGAGCCGCGGAGCGTGGGCCGGGCGCGCGAGTACGCCCGCGGGCAGCTGCTGAGCTGGGATCTGGAGCCGCTGGTCGACACCACGGAGCTGCTGGTCAGCGAGCTGGTGACCAACGCGCTGCGGTACGGCGAGGGGGAGATACGGCTCCGGCTGCTGCTGGACCGGACGCTGGTGTGCGAGGTGTGGGACAGCGGGCTGGTGCAGCCTCGCCGGCGGCGTGCCCGGGACACCGACGAAGGGGGCCGGGGGCTGCAGCTGGTGGGGCTGCTCAGCGCGGCATGGGGATCCCGGCGGACCCCGCGCGGCAAGACGGTGTGGTTCGAGCTGCCGCTGCCCGGCGCCGAGGCAGGACTCACCGACCCGGCGGAGGCCCTGCTCAGCCTGTTCTGACCGGCCCCGCTACGCGGGTGGCCGCAGACGGTGGCGGCCCCTGGTCTCCGGCCCGCCGAAGCTCGCCGGCGGTCCGCCGTCCGGGTCCTCGGCCAGCAGGATCCCGCCCACGATCGCGGCGGCCAGGCCGGGCGAGTCGCCGTCGGCGCTCGTGCGGGGGTTGCCGTGCGCCCGTACGTCGCGCTCGGCCAGGTCGCGGGCCTCGCGGGCCAGCGAGTCCGCCCGGTCGGCGCGGCCCGCGCCGAGTTCCCGCTCCGCCTCCGCCAGGCGGACCCGGGCTTCCGGGCCGACCACGCCCCGGTGCACGGTGACGAAGTCCTCCGCACCGGTGACGCTGCCGCGCGCCACCAGGAGCGCGGCGGCCGCCGGGGCGCCGGTGCGGCCCGTGCCCAGCCGTTCCACCGCCCGCGCGATCCGGCGCAGGGCGTCCAGCGGGTCGTACGGGCCCGCCGTCAGCTCCCGGCGCACGGACGCCAGGACGGCGTCCGCGTGGGCCAGCCGGGCGTGCAGCTCACCGCTGGTCAGGGGCCCCTGCACGGCTCCTTTCCGGGCCACCGCGATCTCCGCCTCCGCACCGGTCAGCGCGGCCGGTACCAGCGCCGCCGCCTCCCGCAGCCGTGCCGCGTGCCGTTCCACGCCCGTCACCAGGACGTCGGCCTGTGCCACGGCGCCCTCGGCGGCCCGCAGCTGCCCGGCGGCCCGCCGGTCCTCGCCCGTGTCGGCCGCGTGGCGGGCCTCGCCCAGCCGCGTGGTGGCGAACATCAACCGGTCCTTGGCCTGTTCCAGGTATCCGGTGACGGGCTCGGCGGCTGACGGCGTGCAGCGGTCGCGCAGCCCGCCGAGGGCGTCCCCGGCGGTCACCGTCCGCCCGGCCAGCTCCCGGAACCGTCCCTCGGCCGTCACCAGCGCCCCGGCCAGCCCCGGTCCCTGAAGCTCCCGCAGCCCGTCCAGCGCGGGGACCGCCGCGTCCAGCAGGCGTCCCGCCTCCGCGCACCGGCCGACCACGCCGACCAGCGCCTGCCGCCGGGCCGCGGCGTCCTCGGGCAACCCCTGCTCGTAGCGCCGCCAGATCGCGCACGCCGCCGCCAGCTCGGTCTCGGCGGCCCGCAGGGCGCGCACGAGGGGCTCGGTGTCCGGCTCCGCGAACCGCGCCCGGACGAAGGAGAGTTCCTCCCGGCTGGTGCGGACGCAGTCGTCGGCCAGGACCAGCGCGGCGCGGGCCTGCCGCTCGGAGTCGGCGGGGGAGGGCGCGGGCGGGGCGGGGGAGACGGCGCCGGGGGTCGTCCGGGTGCGGGCGCGGCGGGTGCGGCGCAGATACCCGTATCCGGCCAGGGACACGGCGGCGACCGCCGCGATCAGGGGCAGCGCGTAGTCGGCGGTGGACGTCCCGCCGTCCCGCTGCGCGGCGGCGTCCGCGGCGATCCCGGCGGGCGCCGCGGGAACCGGATCTCCGGCACCGGCCGTCATCACCGGCAACACCAGCCACCCGACCCCGGCCACGACCCCCAGCACGGCGTGCGCCACCCGCACCCGTATGTGCGCCTTGGCGTGCCGGGGCCGGCCCCGGATCAGGGAGGACGTCACATTTCGGAGCGTATGGGCAGGCAGGCGGCTCCGCGAGCGGGGTGGATACGGGCGGGGGACGGGATGAGCAGTGAGCCGGAAACGGACACCGCGAGCGGTGTGCGGCGGAAGCGCGCCTGGCTCCGCGCACTGCGGCGCACGGCCGTCGCCCTCGTCCTCCTCCTGCTCCTTCCCACGCTCGCCGCGGAGACCGCCCTGCGCGTCGAGTACAGCGGCACCCCCGAAGGGGGCACCCGCTCCCGCGGCCGCGACGCCGTCTGGCTCGGTCACGCCTGGATCGACGGCCGCAAGACCGACGCCGACGTCACCGCCCTCGTCCGCCGCCTGCGGCACACCGGCATCCGCGACCTGTACGTCCACGCGGGCCCCCTGGAACACGACGGCACCCTTCCCGAGTCGGCCTACCCGAGGGCGCGTTGGCTCATCGCGACCGTGCACCGCAAGGCGCCGCGCATCCGCGTCCAGGCCTGGCTCGGCGACGAGGTGGCCCCCGAGAAGCCGTACGCCATGCACCTGGAGCGCCCGGCGACCCGCGCCGCCGTCGTCGAGTCCACCCGGCGGATCCTCGCCGCCGGTTTCCAGGGCGCCCACTTCGACCTGGAGCCCCTGCACTCCGGCGACCGGAACTACCTCGCCCTCCTGGACGCCCTGCGCCGCGTCACCCGCGCCCGCCACGCCGTGCTCTCCGTCGCCGCCCACCAGATCGATCCGCTGCCGGCGTTCCACTCCGTCTGGGGTGCCGTCACCGGACACCCCAAGTGGTGGTCGCAGCGGTATTTCGGCCAGGTCGCGCGCCGGGTCGACCAGATCGCGGTGATGTCGTACGACACCATGCAGCCGCTGCCGAGCCTGTACGGCGGCTATGTCGCCCAGCAGACCTCGCTGGCCCTGGAGGTCACCCCGGAGTCCACCGACCTCCTGATGGGCCTGCCCTTCTACCACGAGAACCGCATCGGTCACCGGGCCGGCGCCGAGACCGTCCCGGCCGCCGTACGCGGCGTACGGCTCGGCCTGTCCCGCACCGACGCCGGCCGGGCCCGGTTCGGCGTCGCCCTCTACGTCGACTTCGCCGCCACGGAGGCGGACTGGCGGGCGTACGAGGAGGACTGGGTCCGCGGAGACCGCCGTAGCATGAACGACATGCACATGTTCTTGGTGGCGGCGGCCGTGCTCGCGGTGGCGTTCATGGCGGTGCTCGGCGTCCTGGCCGTCGCCGGGGTGTGGGTGCCGCCGGTGGCCCGTCGCCGGGTGCTGCGGCAACGGCTGTGGGGGTACGGGGCGCTGGTGAACGCGGCCGGGCTGGGCCTGTTCATGTTCCTCGGGCCCCTCGCCGACGCGGGGCTGGCGCTCCTGCCGGCCCTCGGCTGGTGCCTGTGGATGGGGGGAATGGCGGTCCAGCTCCTCGCCCAGCGCCCCGGACGCCCCGCTCCTACGAAGACCGCCTCCTGATCTTCGAGCCCAGCCACACCAGCGGGTCGTACTTGCGGTCGACCGCGCGCTCCTTCAGCGGGATCAGGGCGTTGTCGGTGATCCTGATGCCCTCGGGGCAGACCTCGGTGCAGCACTTGGTGATGTTGCAGTAGCCGAGTCCGTGCTCGTCCTGGGCGGTGCGCTTGCGGTCCAGGCCGGTCTCGGCGGCCGCGTCCAGCGGGTGCATGTCGAGTTCGGCGATGCGCATCAGGTAACGCGGGCCCGCGAACGCCGTCTTGTTCTCCTCGTGGTCGCGGACGACATGGCAGGTGTTCTGGCACAGGTAGCACTCGATGCACTTGCGGAACTCCTGCGAGCGGTCCACGTCCTCCTGCATCATCCGGTACTCGCCGGGACCGAGGCCGGGCGGCGGCACGAACGACGGGACCTCCCTGGCCTTCTGGTAGTTGAAGCCGACGTCGGTCACCAGGTCGCGGACCACCGGGAAGGCGCGCAGCGGGGTGACCGTGATGGTCTCGGACCGGTCGAAGACCGACATGCGGGTCATGCACATCAGGCGGGGCCGGCCGTTGATCTCCGCCGAGCACGAACCGCACTTGCCGGCCTTGCAGTTCCAGCGCACGGCCAGGTCCGGCGCCTGGGTGGCCTGGAGGCGGTGGATGATGTCCAGGACCACCTCGCCGTCGTTGACCTCGACGGTGAAGTCCTCCAGGCCGCCGCCCTCGGCGTCGCCCCGCCACACCTTGAAGCGGGCCTCGTAGCTGGTCACTCGTACAGCTCCTCTTCGGCGAGGTACTTGACCAGCTCCTCCTTCTCGAAGAGGGCGAGCAGGTCCGGGCGGATGGGGTCGGTGGTCTCACGGGTGAGGCGGATCTGGCCGCGCGCGGGATCGGTCGCCGCGAGTCCGCCGGTCGGGTCGGCGAGGGTGCACAGCAGGTTCACGTTGCGCCACTTGCGGTCCATCGTGGGGTGGTCCTCGCGGGTGTGGCCGCCGCGCGACTCGGTGCGCTCCAGGGCGGCGCGGGCCACGCACTCGCTGACCAGCAGCATGTTCCTCAGGTCCAGCGCCAGGTGCCAGCCGGGGTTGAACTGGCGGTGCCCCTCCACCCCGGCCCGGCGGGCCCGCGCCCGCAGCTCGGCGAGCCTGTGCAGGGCCTGCTCCATCTCGCCCTCGCGGCGGATGATGCCGACCAGGTCGTTCATGGTCTGCTGGAGTTCCTGGTGCAGGGTGTACGGGTTCTCCGGCGGCCCCGCCTCGCCCTCGGTCTCGGCGGAGAAGGGGCGCAGCGCCTCCGCGGCCGCCGTGTTGACCTGGGCCTCCTCCACCGGCGGGCGCTGGTACGCCAGCCCCTGCGCGTACTCGGCCGCGTGCCAGCCCGCGCGGCGCCCGAAGACCAGCAGGTCGGAGAGCGAGTTGCCGCCGAGCCGGTTGGAGCCGTGCATCCCGCCGGCCACCTCACCGGCCGCGAACAGCCCGGGCACCCCGCGTGCCGCCGCGGTGTCGGAGTCGACCGCGATGCCGCCCATCACGTAGTGACAGGTCGGCCCGACCTCCATCGGCTCCGCGGTGATGTCGACGTCCGCCAGCTCCTTGAACTGGTGGTACATCGACGGCAGCCGGCGCCGGATCACCTCGGCCGGCATCCGGGTGGACACGTCCAGGAAGACCCCGCCGTGCGGCGAGCCCCGGCCCGCCTTCACCTCGGCGTTGATGGCGCGCGCCACCTCGTCGCGGGGGAGCAGCTCCGGCGGGCGCCGGTTGTGGTCCGGGTCGTCGTACCACCGGTCGGCCTCCTCCTCCGACTCGGCGTACTTCTCCTTGAAGACGTCGGGGATGTAGTCGAACATGAACCGCTTGCCCTCGGAGTTCCTGAGGACACCGCCGTCGCCGCGCACCGACTCGGTGACGAGGATGCCCTTCACCGACGGCGGCCAGACCATGCCGGTCGGATGGAACTGCACGAACTCCATGTTCAGCAGCGTCGCGCCGGCGAGCAGGGCGAGGGCGTGCCCGTCTCCCGTGTACTCCCAGGAGTTCGACGTCACCTTGAAGGACTTGCCGATGCCGCCGGTGGCGACGACCACGGCCGGAGCCTCCAGGACGAAGAAGCGGCCGGTCTCGCGCTCGTAGGCGAAGACGCCCGAGACGCGGTTCCCGTCCTTCAGGATCCGGGTGACCGTGCACTCCTGGAAGACCTTCAGCCGGGACTCGTAGTCGCCGGTCTCCTTGAAGTCCTCCTGCTGCAGGGCGACGATCTTCTGCTGGAGGGTGCGGATCAGCTCCAGGCCCGTGCGGTCGCCGACATGGGCGAGGCGCGGGTACTCGTGGCCGCCGAAGTTGCGCTGCGAGATACGGCCGTCCTTCGTGCGGTCGAACAGCGCGCCCCAGGTCTCCAGCTCCCACACCCGGTCCGGGGCCTCCTTGGCGTGCAGCTCGGCCATCCGCCACTGGTTGAGGAACTTGCCGCCGCGCATGGTGTCGCGGAAGTGCACCTGCCAGTTGTCGTGCTCGTTGGCGTTGGCCATGGCCGCGGCGATGCCGCCCTCGGCCATCACGGTGTGCGCCTTGCCGAACAGGGACTTGCAGATCACCGCCGTACGGGCGCCCCGCTCGCGCGCCTCGATCGCGGCCCGCAGCCCGGCGCCGCCGGCACCGACCACGACGACGTCCCACTCCTGCCGGTCCACCACGGACATCAGACGGTTCACCTGTTCCTAGAAGAAGCGCGGGTCGGCGAAGACCCCGGACGCGACGAGATAGACGTAGAAGTCGGCGAGCGCCACGCTCAGCAGCGACGCCCAGGCCAGCTGCATGTGGCGGGCGTTGAGCCTGCCCACGAACTGCCACGCCCGGTAGCGCACGGGGTGTGCGGAGAAGTGCTTGAGCTTGCCGCCGACGATGTGCCGGCAGGAGTGACAGGAGATGGTGTAGGCCCAGATCAGCGCGATGTTGACCAGGAAGACCAGGGTACCGAGGCCCATGTGGCCCCAGTGCTCGTGCGTGTCGCGGAAGGACAGCACGGTGTCGTACGTCAGCACGCCCGCGACCAGGATCGCCGCGTAGAAGAAGTACCGGTGGACGTTCTGCAGGATCAGCGGGAAGCGCGTCTCACCGGTGTACTTCCTGTGCGGCTCGGCCACCGCGCAGGCCGGCGGGGACGCCCAGAAGCTGCGGTAGTACGCCTTGCGGTAGTAGTAGCAGGTGAGGCGGAAGCCCAGCGGGAAGATCAGGATGATGATCGCCGGGGAGATCGCCCACCAGGCGCCGAAGAGATCGGCGTTCGGGCCCGCGGGCATGTTCTTGCAGTTCTGCGCCAGACACGGCGAGTAGAACGGCGAGACGTACGGCGCCGAGTAGTAGTGGGCGTTCGCGAAGGCCCGCCAGGTCGAGTAGACGACGAAGGCCAGCAGACCGGCCGCGGTGACGGCGGGCGCCAGCCACCAGCGGTCGGTCCGCAGGTGCGGGGCGGTGATCGCGGCGCGCGCACCGGTCCGTACGCCGCCGCTGTTCTGTTGGGGTTCCGTACCAGTGGCCAAGGCGGGCTCCGGTCTTCGGGATCAGGGGGCGTGGCGGTCGCGGGCGCCCAGACCCTCGTCGTCCGTGTCCGTCCACAGGCTCAGGTCGTAGGGCGCGTCGGAGATGGTGACGAGGTCGGGGCGGCGGGGTGCGTCCGGCGCGGCGGCCGCCTCGCGCAGCAGTGCCACGCTCTCCCGCAGATGGTCGGCGTCCAGCCGGACCCGGCGCATCTCCAGGCCGCCGCTGCCGAGCTGGTGCTCCAGGCGCCCCAGCGACCGGTACAGGTCGTCGAGAGAGCGCTGGACCGAGGTGATGTCGTCGTGCACGGACATGGCTTGCCCTCACTTCCGCGGGTCCGGCGGGCCCTGAGCGGCGACGTTCATGCGCCTTGGAGTGTTGCGCGTCACACCTGCCCATGTGAAGGCGTGTGCAGCGATTGGCGGAGGCGTGCGGATGCATCACCGGTGGCGTTACGCCACACGGGTGAGGCTGCCGCCCGTCGTCGCCGTGTCTCCCGCGCCGGCCGGATCCTTTCCTCTTCAGTGGGCCGCATAGATCTGATCAGCTCCATATACCGCCAAAGGTGATCAGCTCCATATTCCGACAAATGTGAGCATAAAGCCCGCGGCTTCCCGGAGGTAGCAGAGATGTCCCACGACGGAGTCGGACCGCGCGCCGTCAGGCGATCGGTCGCCTTCCTGACCGCGGGCGCGCTCGCGGTGCCGTTCCTCGCCGGGTGCGGCTCCGACGAGAAGGTCAGCAAGCCCCTGGCCGGGCAGGACATCGCTCCGGCCGCCCGCGGCCTGGTCGTCGATGGCGGCACTCTGAAGTGGGCCCTCGACGCCGTTCCCGCGACGCTGAACACCTTCCAGGCGGACGCGGACGCCGGCACCACCCGGGTCGCCCAGGCCGTCCTGCCCTCGATGTTCCGGCTGGACCCGAGCGGCCGGCCGGTGCCCAACCCCGCCTACCTGGAGTCGGCCAAGGTCATCGAGACCGAGCCGCGCCAGGTCGTGCTGTACAAGCTGAACCAGCAGGCCGTCTGGAGCGACGGCCGGGCGATCGGCGCCGCCGACTTCGCCGCCCAGTGGCGCGCCCTGTCCGGGAAGAACAGCGCCTACTGGACGGCCCGCAACGCCGGCTACGACCGCATCGAGAAGATCGAACGCGGCGCCGACGACCGGCAGGTCCGGGTCACCTTCTCGCGGCCCTACGCCGACTGGAAGTCGCTGTTCTCCCCGCTGTACCCGAAGCAGGTCATGGGCAGCCCGGGCGCCTTCAACGACGGCGCCCGCCGCAAGCTGCAGATCACCGCCGGGCCCTTCACGGTGGAGAAGGTCGACACCGCCAGGAAGGACGTCGTCCTCACCCGCAACCCGCGCTGGTGGGGCAAGCGCGCCAAGCTGGCCCACATCGTGCTGCACGCCGTACCCCGCGACCAGCGGGTCGCCGCGCTCGCCGACGGCAGCGTCGACATCGCCGACGTCGAACCCGGCGACGCGAAGCGGATCGGCCTCGCCGCCCACGGCGCCCCGAACCCGGTGCAGGGCTCCGGCAAGACCTCCGTGAAGAAGCTGCGCTCCTGGGCGCTGGCGCACGGCCTCGGCGCCGAGGAGGCCGAGGCCGGCGGGAAGAAGCTGCGCAAGGACATCGTCCGGTACCTGGACGAGCAGCAGGCGCTGCACGACGTCGTCGTCCGCAGGTCGCTGGAGCCCGCCTACACCCAGCTCGCCCTCAACGGCTCCCAGGGCCCCCTCGCCGACGAACGCGTCCGCAGGGCCGTCGCCCGCGCCCTGGACCGCAAGGAGCTGGCCAGGCTGGTGCTCGGCCCGCTCGGGCTGCCCGCCGTCCCGGTCGGCAGCCACCTCGCCCTGTCCGGGCAGCCCGCCTACGCCGACAACAGCGGCGCGCTCGGCGGCCAGGACACCAAGGAGGCTCAGGCGCTGCTCACCGACGCCGGCTGGGTGCCGGGCGGCCCCGTCAAGCAGCCGGACACGGCACAGGAGCAGCAGAAGAAGAAGGGCCAGAACGCCGCCGGTCCCGAGCGCGACAAGAACAGCGGCGACACCGAGGAGGGGGACGGCAAGAACCGCGGGCGCGGGGACGAGGGCGACCGGCATCTGGCGCAGGAGGGCCGGCACGGCGGCGCTCAGGGCGCGTACGCCCCGCAGGGCACGGCCGCGCCCGCCGCCGTGGTGCAGCCGCTCGCCAAGGACGGCAAGCCGCTGCTGCTGCGCTTCGTGCTCCCCACGGGCCCCGGCTCCGAGACGCTGAAAGCGGTCGCGGCGCGGATCTCCGCCATGCTGGAGCGGATCGGCATCCGCACGACGATCACCAAGGTGCCGGACGCGAGCTTCTTCAAGGACCACGTCGCCTCCGGCGACTACGACCTCGCCCTGTACTCCTGGCCGTCCTCGGCGTTCCCCGCGACGGACGACCGGCCGGTGTACGCCAAGCCGGCGCCGGCGGCCGACGGCTCGGTGAACGTCGAGCAGAACTACACCCGGGTCGGCACCGACCAGGTCGACCAGCTCTTCGACGAGGCCGCCACGACGCTGGACGAGGACGAGGAAGTGTCGCTGATCCGCAAGGCGGACTCCCGGATCTGGGCGGCGGCCGGCTCCATCCCCCTCTACCAGCGGCCGCAGCTGGTGGCGGTGCGGAAGAACCTGGTCAACGCCGGGGCCTTCGGATTCCAGACCCCGGTCTACGAGGACATGGGCTATCTGAAGAAGGGCGTGAAGCAGGGCGCGGGGGCCACGGCCGGCCCCACGGGATGACCTTGGCGGGGCCGTGGTCACACGGCCCGGCGGAGCCGACCGTCCCGGGGCCACGTACCATGGGGTGAGGCCGTGGCGTGTCAAGCCCGGCAGGGCCCGCGTAACGCACACGTACGCGCAGGCTTTCCTCAACCCCGGGAGTTCGCCGCACTATGGCTGTGTCCATGACACGTCACGACATCCGCAACGTCGCCATCGTCGCCCACGTCGACCACGGCAAGACCACCATCGTCGACGGCATGCTGAAGCAGGCCGGCGCGTTCGCCGCCCACCAGCTCGACCAGGTCGACGACCGGGTCATGGACTCGAACGACCTGGAGCGTGAGAAGGGCATCACGATCCTCGCCAAGAACACGGCGGTCAAGTACCACCCGAAGGACGGCGGGGACCCGGTCACCATCAACATCATCGACACCCCCGGCCACGCCGACTTCGGCGGCGAGGTCGAGCGCGGTCTGTCGATGGTCGACGGCGTCGTGCTGCTGGTGGACGCCTCCGAGGGCCCGCTGCCGCAGACCCGCTTCGTGCTGCGCAAGGCGCTGCAGGCCCGGCTGCCCGTCATCCTGTGCATCAACAAGACGGACCGCCCGGACGCCCGGATCGACGAGGTCGTCAACGAGACCTACGACCTCTTCCTGGACCTGGACGCGGACGAGGACCAGATCGAGTTCCCGATCGTCTACGCCTGCGGCCGCGACGGCGTCGCCTCGCTGACCAAGCCGGACAACGGCACGGTCCCCGCCGACTCCGACAGCCTGGAGCCGTTCTTCTCCACGATCCTGGAGCACATCCCCGCGCCGACGTACGAGGAGGACGCGCCGCTCCAGGCCCACGTCACCAACCTCGACGCCGACAACTTCCTCGGCCGTATCGCGCTGCTCCGCGTCGAGCAGGGCGAGCTGCGCAAGGGCCAGACGGTGGCCTGGATCAAGCGCGACGGCTCCGTGCAGAACGTGCGGATCTCCGAGCTGATGATGACCGAGGCGCTCACCCGCAAGCCGGCGGAGAAGGCCGGCCCCGGTGACATCTGCGCCGTCGCCGGCATCCCGGACATCATGATCGGCGAGACCCTGGCCGACCCGGAGAACCCGATTCCGCTGCCGCTGATCACGGTGGACGAGCCGGCGATCTCCATGGTGATCGGCACGAACACCTCGCCGCTGGTCGGCCGGGGCGCCACCGGCAAGGGCGCCGACAACAAGGCGGCCGTCAAGGACCGCAAGGTCACCGCCCGTCAGGTCAAGGACCGCCTGGACCGCGAGCTGATCGGCAACGTCTCGCTCCGCGTCCTGGACACCGAGCGCCCGGACGCCTGGGAGGTGCAGGGCCGCGGTGAGCTGGCGCTCGCCATCCTCGTCGAGACCATGCGCCGGGAGGGCTACGAACTGACGGTCGGCAAGCCGCAGGTCGTCACCAAGGAGGTCGACGGCAAGGTCTACGAGCCGGTCGAGCGCATGACGATCGACGTGCCCGAGGAGCACATGGGCGCGGTCACGCAGCTCATGGGCGTCCGCAAGGGCCGCATGGACAACATGTCCAACCACGGCTCCGGCTGGGTGCGCATGGAGTTCGTGGTGCCCTCGCGCGGTCTGATCGGCTTCCGCACCGAGTTCCTGACGCAGACCCGCGGCACCGGCATCGCGCACTCCATCCACGAGGGGCACGAGCCCTGGTTCGGCCCGCTGCAGACCCGTAACAACGGCTCGCTGGTCGCCGACCGCGCCGGCGCCGTCACGGCGTTCGCGATGACGAACCTTCAGGAGCGCGGCGTGCTCTTCGTGGAGCCGGGCACCGAGGTGTACGAGGGCATGATCGTCGGCGAGAACTCGCGCTCCGACGACATGGACGTCAACATCACCAAGGAGAAGAAGCTCACCAACATGCGGTCCTCCACGGCCGATGTGACCGAGTCGATCGTGCCGCCGCGCAAGCTCTCCCTGGAGCAGTCGCTGGAGTTCTGCCGTGACGACGAGTGCGTCGAGGTGACCCCGGAGGCCGTTCGCATCCGCAAGGTCGTGCTCGACCAGCGGGAGCGGGCCCGCGCCGCGAGCCGCGCCAAGCACAGCTGATCAGCCGGCAACCGAGCCCGGGCGCCCCCAGCATGGGGGCGTCCGGGCTTTTTGCAACCCGATTTTGTGGTGCGTATGTCCGGCATGCGGAGATCGCTGACCGATACCCATGTAACAAGTCCGTTTCGCGCCTTCTTCGCTCGAACAGTTTGTCCAGATTTTGGAAGGTCTAGCAGTGAGCTGTGACTGAATTGAGATCTACGGGCAGTGGTCGGTGGTGGACCCATGGCAGATAGTTAGCCGCGTAGCGCTCGGGTCAATGGGTCTCGCGCTGTGGGGACAGCGCACGACTCACGAGCACCAGGGGGTGTCTGACCCTCCGTCAGGGGTGTCGGAGGGAAGACGGAAACCCTCTCCGTTCGGTGAACACGTGAAGTCATGAGGAGGAACCCCCATGCGCGCCGTCACACACACCAGGTGGGTCGGTCCGTCCATTCCAGCGGTGTGAATCGGCTGTAGAACTACGCGCGTCCCCCTGCGGTTTCGCGCGTACTCGGCATACCCGGGCACCACTCACACTCATACCTGTGAAACGGACGAACCGTGACAAGTCCTATCGACATTGAGGGCGGCGGGACTTCGGTCGTCGTCGACGGCGAACCAGGGCCGGAGGCGAAGAGCGAAGCCGTCAAGCTCGAGGGCCGGTCTCCCGGCCAGCTGATGTGGCTGCGCTTCAAACGCGACCGCACGGGCGTGATCTCGGCCTACGTCGTGGGCTTCTTCTTTCTGATCGCACTGCTCGCCCCGCTGATCGCCAAGCTGTACGGGAAGAACCCCTACACGGTGTACGCGGACGAACGCCCGGAACTCTTCGACAGCGCAGGCGTTCCGGTCCAGCCCAACGGCGGTATCAGCAGCGACTTCTGGTTCGGCCTCGAACCCGGCAACGGCTACGACGTCTTCACCAAGCTGATCTACGGCATCCGCACCTCGCTGATGATCTCGGTCGCCGTCACCATCGCGGTCGTGGTGACCGGCATCCTGCTCGGTGTCGCGGCCGGCTATCTCGGCGGCAAGGCCGACTACTTCATCGGCCGTGTCATCGACTTCCTGCTCGCCTTCCCGGCGCAGCTGTTCTTCATCGCCAGCATGCCGGTCGTGGTGTCGCTGTTCGTCAGTCCCCGCGACGAGACACCCACCTATGTCCGCGTGGTGGCCCTGATCCTCGTCCAGTGGTTCCTGGGCTGGATGGGTCTCGCCCGTATCCTCCGCGGCACCGCACTCGCCCTGCGGGAACGGGAGTTCATCGAGGCGGCCAAGGTCAGCGGAGCCTCGCCGTGGCGGATCATCCGCAAGGAGATCCTGCCGAACATCGTCACCCCGCTGCTGGTGCAGGCGACGTACATGCTGCCCAACTTCGTGACGGCCGAGGCCGGTCTGTCCTACCTGGGTGTCGGCATCGTCGAACCGACGCCGGACTGGGGGCAGATGTTCTCCAAGGCGTCCACCGAACTGGTGATGCAGAACGACATCACCTACATGTTCTTCCCCGGCGTATCGATGATCATCTTCGTCGTCGCGTTCAACCTGCTCGGGGACTCGGTCAGGGACGCCTTCGACCCCAAGACCGCGCGCTGACCGCAGTACGTCAACCACACGGAACGTCAGTTTCAAGGATGGGTGGGAAATTTCGTGATGAGTAGGGGCGGACGCCACGTCTACAGCACGCTCTCCGTGCTCGCCGCCGGAGCCCTCGTGCTCACCGGTTGCAGCAAGGGCGGCAGCGACACCGGCACCAACGACAAGAAGGACCAGCAGGACGCCAAGCGGCAGCAGGCGTCGATCAAGTTCGGCGGCGCCGCGGACTCCACCGGCCCCGCGGCCGCCGTGCCCGGTGCCAAGTCCGGCGGCACCATGGAGGTGCTGCAGCGGGACTCGTACGCGCACCTCGACCCGGGCCAGATCTACGTCTCCGACGAGATGTCCGTCGCGCAGCTTCTGCACAGAGGCCTGACCGGCTACAAGACCATCGGCAACGACGGTCACCAGCACGAGGTGGTCGGCGACCTCGCCACCGACTCCGGCACCACCTCCGACGGCGGCAAGACCTGGAAGTACACGCTGAAGGACGGCATCAAGTTCCAGGACGGCAGCCCGATCACGTCCAAGGACATCCGCTGGAGCATCGAGCGGCTCTTCGCGCCGTTCATCAACCAGGGCCCCACCTACGTGCAGCAGTGGCTCGCCGACACGCCCGGCGCCACCTACCGCAAGCTGCTGCCGGGCGGCCCGTACAAGGGCAAGCACCTGCCCGACTCCGTCCTGTCGACCCCGGACGACAAGACCATCGTCTTCCACTTCAAGAAGCCGCACGCCGACCTGCCCTACGCGCTGGCCATGGCCGGCTACGCGGTCGTCTCCCAGAAGGGCGACACCAAGGAGCGGTACGACAAGAACCCGGTGGTGACCGGCCCGTACAAGATCCAGTCGTTCAAGTCCGGCAAGTCGATGGTGCTGGTCAAGAACCCGAACTGGGACCCGAAGACGGACCCGATCCGGCACCAGTACGTGGACCAGTTCAACATCACGTTCAACCAGCAGTTCGAGACCTCCACCAAGTCCCTGCTCGCCGACAGCGGCCCCGACCAGACCGGCGTCAGCTTCAACAACCAGGTCGACGCGGGCAACCTCTCCCAGGTGCTGCGCGACCCGAAGATGAAGTCGCGCACGGTCTCCGGCTACCAGCCGTACGTCGGCCAGATGAACATCAACATGAGCCACCCGGCCATGAAGGACAAGACGGTCCGCGAGGCCATCGCCTACGCGCTGCCCATCACCCCGTTCGTGCGCGCCTACGGCGGCAACGACGCCATGGAGGTCGCGGGCGGCCTGCTCTCCCCGACCGTCTCCGGCTACAACGCCTCCTTCGACCCGTGGGGCAAGAAGAAGAACCCCGGCGGTGACCCGGCGAAGGCGAAGGAGCTGCTGAAGAAGGCCGGCAAGCTCAACATGAAGCTGACCTTCGGCTACATCAACACCCCCGAGGGCCAGCAGTACTCCACGGCCATGGCGGCGGGCCTGAAGAAGGCCGGCTTCAACGTCCAGCGCCAGGAGATCCCGGCTGAGACCTACTACGACCAGGTCTCCAAGCTGAACAACAACTACGACATCTTCCACACCGCGTGGGGCGCCGACTGGCCGTCCGCCTCGACCGTGATCCCGCCGCTGTACGACGGCCGCGTGATCGCCGACGGCGCGCAGAACTACTCGCAGGTCAACGACCCGAAGATCAACAGCGAGATCGACCGGATCAACACGATCACCGACCCGGTCAAGGCCGCGGCCGAGTGGGAGAAGCTGGACGAGTACATCGTCAAGGACGTCGTCAACGTCGTCCCCACCGCGTACTACAAGCAGGTCCAGATCGCCGGCTCCAAGGTCGGCGGCCTCGTCTACGACGACGTGATCGGCGGCATCGACCCGCGTCGCCTCTACATCAAGTAACCGTCCCCCGCCGGTACCCGGCGCGCCCCCACCGCGGGGGCGCGCCGGGTACCGCCCAGGCCGCCGACGTCTGAGAGCTGCCCCGACATGCTGCGCTTCCTCGTCCGCCGGATCATCGGTGCCATCGTCATTCTGTTCCTGCTGAGCATCGTCACGTTCGTGCTGTTCTTCGGGGTGCCCCGGGATCCCGCGCTGATGATGTGCGGCAAGACCTGCAACCCGGACGCCATCGCGAACATCCACCATGTGCTCGGCCTGGACAAGCCCATCACCGAGCAGTACTGGATCTTCCTGCACAACCTCGTCATGGGCAGCAGCCAGTTCGCCCAGGGCCCCTGCCCCGCCCCCTGCTTCGGGTACTCGTACCACACCAACGAGCAGGTCTGGGGCACCCTGATGGACCGGCTGCCCACCACCGTCTCGCTCACCCTGGGCGCGGCCGTGTGCTTCCTGATCGTCGGTCTCGGCACCGGGCTGCTCGCGGCCTGGCGGCGCGGCACGCTGATCGACAAGACGGCCACCGCGGGCGCCATGGTGGTCAGCTCGCTGCAGATCTACTTCCTCGGCCCGCTGGCCCTGGCGATCCTCGTCTACCAGACCCACTGGTTCGACAAGCCCGCCTACAACGAGTTCACCCACGGCCCCGCCAGCTGGTTCACCGGCCTGATCATCCCCTGGGTGGTCCTCTCCACGATCTTCGCCGCGCAGTACACCCGTATGGCGCGCTCCTCGATGATCGAACAGCTCCAGGAGGAACACGTCCGCACCGCCCGCGCCAAGGGCATGTCCCGCGCTTACGTCTTCTTCCGCTACGCCTGGCGCGGTTCGCTGATTCCGATCGTCACCATCTTCGGCATCGACCTCGGCTCGCTGTTCGGCGGCGCCATCATCACCGAGTACACCTTCTCCCTGCCCGGCCTCGGCAACCTCGCCGTCCAGTCCGTCTTCTTCAGCGACCTGCCGCTGCTGCTCGGTGTGATGCTCTTCTCCGCCAGCATGATCCTGCTGTTCAACATCATCGTCGACGCCGCGTACGCCTTCATCGACCCGCGCGTGCGGCTGTCCTAGGAGCACTGTCGTGACCACTCTGACCAAGGAAGCCGGTGCTCCGGTCCCGGCAGATGCAGCCCCCCTGCTCTCGGTGCGGGACCTGCACGTCAGCTTCAAGACCGAGGACGGCGTCGTACGGGCCGTGGACGGGCTCTCCTTCGACCTGGAGCGCGGCAGGACGCTCGGCATCGTGGGGGAGTCCGGCTCGGGCAAGTCGGTGACCAACCTGACCATCCTCGGCCTGCACAACCCCATGTTCACCACGGTCGAGGGGGAAATCCTCCTGGACGGCCAGGAGCTGACCACCGCGCGCGAGTCCGAACTGGAGAAGCTGCGCGGCAACAAGGTCGCCATGATCTTCCAGGACCCGCTCACCGCGCTCTCCCCGTACTACACGGTGGGCCGGCAGATCGCCGAGCCGTTCATGAAGCACACCGGCGCCTCGAAGAAGGCGGCCTGGGAGCGGGCGGTGGAGATGCTCGGCAAGGTCGGCATCCCCAACCCCAGGGAGCGGGCGAAGGACTACCCGCACCAGTTCTCCGGCGGCATGCGCCAGCGCGCGATGATCGCCATGGCGCTGGTCTGCGACCCCGACCTGCTGATCGCCGACGAGCCCACCACCGCCCTCGACGTGACGGTCCAGGCGCAGATCCTCGATCTGCTCAAGGACCTGCAGCAGGAGTTCGGGTCCGGCATCATCTTCATCACCCACGACCTGGGGGTGATCGCCGACATGGCCGACGACATCATGGTGATGTACGCGGGCGGCGCGGTGGAGCGCGGCACGGTCGACGAGGTGCTCAGGTCCCCGCGCCACCCCTACACCTGGGGCCTGCTGAACTCGATGCCGCGTCTGGACTCCGACCTCGGCGCCCCGCTCTCCCCGATCCCCGGCACCCCGCCGTCGCTGCTGACCCCGCCCTCCGGCTGCCGCTTCCACCCCCGCTGCAGCTATCCCGAGCGGGTCGAGGGCCAGGGCCGCTGTGTGCGCGAGCGCCCGCTGCTGGCGCCGGACCGGGCCTCCGCGTGCCATCTCACGGAGGAGCAGAAGCGGACCATCTTCATCGAAGAGATCAAGCCCCGGCTGGGCTAGGAGGACACGGTCATGGCAGAGGAGATGACAGGGGAGAACGTCCTCACGGCCCCGCGCGAGCAGAGCGGAGGCACGGGCGGCGAGCCGCTGTTGCAGGTATCGGGGCTGAAGAAGCACTTCCCGGTCAAGGGCGGCTTCCCGATCCGGCGCACGATCGGCGCCGTGCAGGCCGTGGACGGCGTCGACATCACCGTGCACGCCGCGGAGAGCTTCGGCCTGGTCGGCGAGTCCGGCTGCGGCAAGTCGACCACCGGCCGGCTGATCACGCGCCTGCTGGAGCCGACGAGCGGCAGCATCACCTACCGCGGGCAGGACATCAGCTACGCCACGCGCAAGGAACTCGCCCCGATCCGCTCCGAGATCCAGATGATCTTCCAGGATCCGTACTCGTCGCTGAACCCGCGGCAGACGGTCGGCAAGATCATCTCGGGCCCGATGGAGATCAACGGCATCAACCCGCCCGGCGGCCGCGAGAACCGCGTCCGCGAGCTGCTGGAGATCGTCGGCCTGAACCCCGAGCACTTCAACCGCTTCCCGCACGAGTTCTCCGGCGGCCAGCGCCAGCGCATCGGTGTCGCCCGCGCGCTGGCGCTGGAGCCGAAGCTGATCGTGGCGGACGAGCCGGTCTCCGCGCTGGACGTCTCGATCCAGGCGCAGGTGGTCAACCTGCTGCAGAAGGTGCAGCGGGAACTGGGCATCGCATTCGTGTTCATCGCCCACGACCTGGCCGTCGTCCGGCACTTCTCGCAGCGCGTGGCGGTGATGTACCTCGGCAAGATCATCGAGGTGGGCGACCGCGACTCCATCTACACCCGGCCGCGCCACCCGTACACCCACGCCCTGCTGTCCGCGGTCCCCGAGGTGAACCTGTCGGAGGAGGACACGGGTGGCCGCGAGCGGATCCGCCTGGCCGGCGACGTCCCGTCCCCCATCTCCCCGCCGTCCGGCTGCCGGTTCCGCACCCGCTGCTGGAAGGCACAGGACAAGTGCGCGACGGAGGAACCGCCGCTGGTCCGGATCTCCGGCAACCACGAGGGCCACCTGACGGCGTGCCACTTCCCGGAGGACCCGACGACCGAGGCCCGGGAGGAGGACATCGTCCTGGACCCGGCGCTCGCGGCGCTGGAGGAGAACGCGGACTAGGCGGCGGCGCCGGGCGGGCCGCCGGGCGGGGACTGCGGGCTGGGCCCTGTCGTCAAACTCCCTCCCCCAGCCTTCGGCCGGGGGCCCCTGGAGCACGCACCTACAGCATGCATCAGCTGCTCCGCAGCGGGCGCGAGGCCCGCCCTCCGGGCGGACGGCGGGAGTTTGACGACAGGACCTAGGCGGGCCGGGCCACGGTGATGATCTCGGGGCTGGCGGGGGTGACGGGACCCCGCTCCCAGTCGCCGTACTGCTCGGTGACCGTCAGCCCCGCGTCGGCGAGACGGTCCGCCAGGGACTCCCGGTCGAGGAACCGCAGGACGCTGCGGCACACCCGCGGTGCCGGCCAGCCGTCGCAGTCGTACGTCTCCGTGAACCGCACCCGGCCCCCGCTGAGCCCGCCGTCCTGGACCTCGTGCCACACCCGCACCGGCGACCCGTCCCCGGCGGTGATCTCGTACACCCGCTCCGGCACCCACCGCTCCCAGGCCCGGGCGTCCGGGTTCCGGGTCTCGAACACGAACCGCCCGCCGTCCTCGAGGGCCGCCCGCGCCCCGCGCAGACAGCTGCGGATCTCCTCGTCGCCGACCAGCTCCTGGAAGGCGTGCCCGGTCATGACGACCAGGTCGAACTCGCCGTCCCATAAACGGGTCCGCATGTCCCCGAGCACCCACTCGACGTCCGGCTCGGCGCGCCGCGCCTGTACGAGCATGGCGGGGGCCGGATCGAGCCCCATCAGCCGGCCCCGGTGCCCCTCGGCCCGCGCCCGCCGCAGCAACCGCCCGGTGCCGCAGCCGATGTCCAGCACCGAGCGGGCCTCGCGCACCAGACCGAGGTAGAAGTCGTCACCCGGCCCCCAGGGATTGAGGCGGTCGTAGAGCGCGGCAAGCGTCAGATCGGTGAACACGTGATCTACCACCGCGGCAGTCTGACACAGAGTGTTGAACGACGCGTCAGTTTCCGGCCCAGTTCTTGAGGGACTCTCAACTCTTATGCGGCGGCAGCGAATTGCCCGGACAGGCCGAAGGCCCACACCTTGGGGAGGCATGGGCCTTCGTCCCCTGGAAGCGGACGTTCAGGGCTCGGGTCAATGGGCCGGTGAAAGTCCGTTCCGCGAGGGGCGGCTGACGGAAAAAAGGGGTGTGTCAGGCCGCTGCCTCGGGGTCCTTGGAGAGGGTCTCCCCGGAGAGCCGGGGAGCCGGGACCGTCTCCTGCGTCTCAGGGTAGTGGCACGCCGTCAGGTGGCCGGGCTTGTTGCCCTCCACCTGCACCAGCGGGGGCGCCTCCGACGCGCACTTCTCCGTCGCCTTCCAGCAGCGGGTGCGGAACCGGCAGCCGGAGGGCGGGTTGATCGGGGACGGCACGTCGCCGACGAGGCGGATGCGCTCGCGCGGCTCGGCGTCCACCGTCGCCTCGGGTACGGCGGACAGCAGGGCCCGGGTGTACGGGTGGCGCGGGTTGCCGTACAGGTCGTCGCGGTCGGCGATCTCCACGATCTTGCCGAGGTACATGACCGCGACGCGCTGCGAGAAGTGCCGGACGATCGCGAGGTCGTGGGCGATGAAGACGAACGCGATGCCCAGTTCCCGCTGTACCTTCTGCAGCAGGTTGACCACCTGCGCCTGGATGGAGACGTCCAGTGCGGAGACCGGCTCGTCCGCCACGATCAGCTTCGGCTCCAGCGCCAGCGCCCGGGCGACACCGATGCGCTGGCGCTGGCCGCCGGAGAACTCGTGCGGGAAGCGGTTGAAGTGCTCGGGGTTCAGGCCGACGATCTCCAGCAGCTCGCGGACGCGGTTCTCGCGGCCGCCGGGCGGGTTGATGCCGTTGATCTCCATCGGACCGGAGATGATCTTGCCGACCGTCTGCCGCGGGTTCAGCGAGGCGTAGGGGTCCTGGAAGATCATCTGGATCTCGGAGCGGATCGGCGCCAGATCCTTGCGGCCCGCGTGCGTGATGTCCTGCCCGCGGTAGGTGATCCTGCCGCCGGTCGGCTCCAGCAGGCGCGTGATCAGCCGGCCGGTGGTCGACTTGCCGCAGCCGGACTCGCCGACCAGGCCCAGGCTCTCGCCCTCGGACACCTGGAAGTCCAGCCCGTCGACGGCCTGCACCGCGCCGACCGTACGGCGGATCGGGAAGCCGCCCTTGATCGGGAAGTGCTTGGTCAGCCCGGAGACGTCCAGGAGGGGGTTCGTGTTGCTCATGATCGTGAAGTCCCGTCCGTCAGTTGTGCCGGGTCGCGGCGAAGTCGGCGAAGAGTTCCCGCTTCTGGTCCGCCGTCAGGTGGCAGGCGGAGCCCCGGCCGTCGAGCACCTTCAGCAGCGGGCGCTCGGTCGAGCACAGACCGCCGGCGACCTTCTCGGCGAACGCGCAGCGCGGGTGGAAGCGGCAGCCGGAGGGCGGGTTGAGCAGCGAGGGCGGGGAACCGGGGATCGGCGTCAGCGGCACGTCCACCGGACCGTCCAGGCTCGGCATCGAGTTGAGCAGGCCCACGCTGTAGGGGTGGTCCGGGGTGCGGAGCACCTCCTCCTTGGTGCCGCGCTCCACACACCGGCCGCCGTACATCACCAGCACGTCGTCCGCGATGTCCGCGATGACGCCGAGGTCGTGCGTGATGAAGATGATGGCCGTGCCGAACTCCTGCTGGAGGTCCTTGAGCAGGTCCATGATCTGGGCCTGGACCGTCACGTCGAGGGCCGTGGTCGGCTCGTCGGCGATCAGCAGCTCGGGGTCGCAGACCAGCGCCATGGCGATCATCGCGCGCTGGCGCATACCGCCGGAGAACTGGTGCGGGTAGTCGTCCACGCGGGTCTCGGGCTGGGGGATGCCGACCCGGCGCAGCATCTCGATGGCACGGTCCCGGGCCTCCTTCTTGGAGCAGCCGGTGTGCTTGCGGTACGTCTCGGCGATCTGGACGCCGACCTTGTGGTACGGCGAGAGCGAGGCCAGCGCGTCCTGGAAGATCATGGACATCTTGTTGCCGCGCAGCTTCTCCAGGGTGCGCTCGGAGGCGCTGAGAAGCTCCTGCCCGTCGAGCAGGATCTCGCCCTCGAGGGCGGTGCGCTCACGGTTGTGCAGGCCCAGGATCGCGAGGTTGGTCACCGACTTGCCGGAGCCCGACTCGCCGACGATGCCGAGGGTCTTGCCCTTCTCCAGGTCGAAGGAGAGCCCGTCGACGGCCTTGACGACGCCGTCCTCGGTGGAGAAGTGCACGCGCAGGTCGCGGACGGAGAGGAAGGGGGTGCTCATCTTGTCTCTCCTTAGGCGAGGCGGACGCGGGGGTCGATGAGGGCGTACACGGCGTCGACGACGATGTTGAACACGACGATCGCGCCGGCCGCCACCAGGGTGACACCGAGCAGCATCGGCAGGTCCATGTCCTTCACGGCCTTCACCGAGACGGCGCCGATGCCGTGCAGGCCGAAGGTCTGCTCGGTGATGACCGCGCCGCCGAGCAGCGAGCCGAGGTCCAGGCCGAGGATCGTCACGATCGGGCCCATCGCGCCGCGCCAGGCGAAGCGGAAGAACACCGTGCGCTGGGACAGGCCCTTGGCCCGCGCGGTGCGGACGTAGTCCTCGCTCAGCGTCTCGACCAGCTGGGAGCGGGTCATCCGGGTGTAGTTGGCGGTGAAGATGATCGCCAGCACGAACCACGGCAGCAGGAACCCGGTGAACCAGGACACCGGGTCGTCGGTGAAGCCGGAGTTGTCGTTCGGGCGGGCGAAGATGTGCCACTCGTCGGACAGGTAGAACATCGCGACGATGCCGACGATGTAGATCTGCAGCGAGGAGCCGATCAGCGAGGCCGAGGAGGCGATCTTGTCCAGCGCCTTGCCCTGCTTCACGGCGGCGATCATGCCGGTGCCCACACCGAAGACGAAGAAGACGACCGTGCTGCCCAGGGCCAGCGAGAGGGTGGTCGGGAAGCGGTCCATGATGATGCCCGTGACCGGCTGGCGGTTGATGAACGAGTAGCCGAGGCAGGGCGCGTTGCAGTGCCCGTACGAGGCGTAGTCGCGGCCCACGAAGACGCCCTCGAGCCAGTGCCAGTACTGCACCGGCAGCGGATCGTCGATCCCCAGGTTGTGCTTGACCAGCGCCAGAGTCTGTGGCGTGCAGACCTTGCCGCAGGCGACCCGGGCGGGGTCACGCGGAGCGACGTAGAAGAGGAAGAAGGTGATGGCACTGATGATCAGCAGGATCACCGCTGCGCCGAGTGTCCGGCGGACAAGAAAGCGGAACATGGCGATGGGATTCCCTGGGCGACGCCGTGGTGGGGGCGGAGGGGGACGGGCGGGGCGCCGGTGTGCGGCGCCCCGCCCCTGGACTGGCTGGGGCGTCAGGCCTTCACGTACAGCTTGTACATGACGAACGCGGAGAACAGCGGGTCGAACAGCGCGCCGCCGACCTTCGAGCCGTGCAGGTAGAACCGGCGCTGGAAGGTTTCGGGGATGATCGGCGCCAGCTCGGTCATGATCTTCTTGTCCAGCGCCTCCCACGCCTTGCCGGCCTTCGCCGGGTCCGCGATCACGGCGTTCTTCTTGATCGCGTCGTTGACCCAGCCGACGTTCAGCTGCGAGACGTTGTTGGAGCCGTTGCCGATCGTGCCGCCGTCGAACAGCGGCTGCATGACCGTGTAACCGGTCGGCCAGTCCGGGGACCAGCCGAACCACATCACGTCGAACTGGTTGTTGATCTGCTGGACCTGGTCGTAGTAGCTGGTGGAGTCCACCGGCTTGACGACCGGGTCGAAGCCCGCCGCCTTCAGGGCGTTGACGATGACGACCTTGGTCTTCTCGTAGGCGTCGTTGCCGCCCTTGGGGTAGGTGTAGACGATCTTCTGGCCGAGCTTGCCGGCCTCCTTCAGCAGCGCCTTGGCCTTCTCCGGGTCGCCCTGCGGCTTCTTCAGCTTGCCGTAGACGTCCTGGTGCTCGTAGCCGAGGATGTCCGGGCTGATGATGGAGGTCGCGTAGTCACCGGCGGCCTGGCCGCCGTAGATGCGGCGGATCTGCTCCAGCGGCCAGGCGTAGTTGAGCGCCTGGCGCACCTTCGGGTCGGTGATGCGCTTGCAGTTGATGGCGTAGTAGTACAGACCGCTCAGCAGGCCGTTGATGGTGCGCTGCTTGAGCTGCGGGTCGTTGAGGACCTTCTGCAGGCGCTCGGCGGGGACACCGCTGTACGCCATGACCGCGTACTGGTCGTCGCCGCTCTCGGCGATCAGACGGTCGGTGGCCGGCAGCGCCTCGTAGCCGAACTGGAAGGTGAAGCTGTCCGGGTAGGCGTTGCGGATCGCGTCCGTCGCCGGGTCCCAGTGCGGGTTGCGCACCAGCTTCAGGGACTTGTCGACCGAGTGCTGGGCGATCTTGTACGGACCGGCGGAGACCGGGTCCTTGTCGTACTTCTCCTTGGTGTCGTGGCTCACCGGCACGGCGCCGTAGGAGTGCATCGCCAGTGTGAAGTTGAGGTCCGGGCGGGCCTCCTTCAGCTTCAGCGTGATGGTCTTCTTCGCCTTGTCGGTGACGATCGAGTCCAGGTGCTTGCCGCTGAACGGACCCTTGTACTTCGACCGGAAGTCGCTGGTGCCGACGAGCGCGCTCTGGACGTACATCGCGCCCTCGGTGGTGAAGCCGGCGAAGCCGCGCTCGATGCCGTGGCGGACGTCCTCGACGGTCAGCTCGCTGCCGTCCTCCCACTTCAGACCGTCCTTCAGGGTGAAGGTCCAGGTCTTGCCGTCGTCCGACATGGTGCCGGCGTCGGTGGCGAGGTCGCCGACCAGCTTCATGGAGCCGTCGGAGGCGATCTTGTAGCCGGTCAGGGCGCGGACGTAGAGGTTCGCGATGGTGGAGTTCCACGCGAAGTAGATCCGCTGGGGGTCCAGGTGGGAGAAGTCGTCCGGGCCCAGGCCGATGATGTTGCCGCCCTTCTTCGCGCCCGGGATCTCGGGAGCGGGGCCGGTCGAGTCCTCCTTGGTGCCGACGGTGACGTGACCGGTGTACTTGGTCGCGCCTGCGTGGGAGCCGGTGCCGCTGTTCCCGCCACCTCCGCCACTGCTGCACGCGGAGAGGACCATGGAGCCGCCGGCCGCGACCGACGTGGCGATGACGAAGTTTCTGCGGGAAAGGGACATTTTTTCCTGCTTTGGTCGAGGACGGATACGAACTGCTCCGGCGGGCCCCGTCGCCCGGGCCGGAAGAGGGAGGGGGAGATTCAGCGCCCGGCCTTGGGGTCCAGCGCGTCGCGCACCGAGTCGCCGAGGAGGTTGAAGGCGATCACGAAGATCACCATCGTCAGGCCCGGGAAGAGCAGGTACGTGATGTCGTCCTGGTAGGTCTTGGACGCGTTCTGGACCATCACGCCCCAGTCGGGGGTCGGGTCCGACAGGCCGACGCCGAGGAAGGCGAGACCGGCCTCGACCGTCACGTACATGGGAAGCGCCAGGGTCGCCTGGATGAGGATCGGCGTCCACAGGTTGGGCAGCAGTTCCTTGAAGATGATCCGCGCCGGCGAGGCGCCGGTGACCTTCGCCGCCTCCACGAACTCCCGCTCGCGCAGGGCGAGTACCTCACCGCGCAGCAGTCGCGCGATCGGCGCCCAGCCGAACGCCGTCATGACGGTGATCAGGGAGACGACGGTGAGCCAGGTCGGGGTGGCCTCGTCCGGTGCGACCAGGATCGTGAGCATCACCGGGAAGAAGCCGATGAAGAACAGCGTCTGCGGGAAGGCCAGCAGGATGTCGATGATCCGGCCGACGATGTAGTCGGTCTTGCCGCCCAGGTATCCGGCGGTGATGCCGATGAGCACGCCGAAGAAGGCCACGAGCACGGTGGTCGCCGTCGCGATCAGCAGCGAGTTGCGGATGGCGTACAGCAGGAAGGTGAAGACGTCCCGGCCGAGCTGGGGGTCGATGCCGAACCAGAAGTCGCCGTCGATGCCGCCGTTGGGCTTGACCGGGAATCCGAAGTCGTTGAGCAGGCTCGGGTCGTTCTGGCCGTACGTCGTGTACGGATCCTTCCCGTACACCTTGGCGATCAGCGGCGCCGCGATGCCTATGACGAAGAAGAAGATCACCACGAAGGCGGATATGACGCCCGTCCGGTCCCGCTTGAAGCGGGTCCAGGCCAGCCGTCCCGGAGAGCGGCTCTCGGTGCCCTTCGGGGTGCCGGGCGTGGCCGATGGGGCGCTGTCTTCTTTGGTCACCTCGAGCGGGGCGGCCGGGGAAGGGGATGCGGGGGTGGTCATGATGCTCCGTGCCTTGTGGGTCAAGGCTCCGCAGGGCGCTCCCCTACGGGCTACGCCGGACTTTTTCAACGCAATTCATGCAGGGTCAATAAATTCTGGTCCGCCTTGGTTGCGTCTTTACGTTTTTTACTCGAGCTTGGTCGCTCCGTAGCTACGCGGGTAGCGTGCCGTGATCGATTCGTGCTTCACATCCGGCTTTCCGGGCTAATCGGTCAACAAGTTCGTTATGCGGACGCCAGGGTGTCGACATGCGTACATCACCCCGTCTGAATCCAACGTTTCGGCATCGTTGTCCGAAGATCTGTTGCACGCTTGGTCAAGATCGTCCGCGTGTCCTCCCGTGACCGTCCGTGCCCGGACGAACGCATCCCTCCAACGGCCCCTCACCTCGCCGGTCCGCATGCGGAATGTGACGTATAGACAGATAGTGACCGGTATCAGCAGTGATCGCGGAGGAGGCAGCCATGGGCGGAGTCGCCCGCGCCCGATGGACCGCCTGCGCCCTCGCCGCCGGGCTGCTCGCCGCCGGGCTGCTCGCCACCGGATGCGGGGACAGCGCGGGCTTCGGCGGCGCCGGGGTGCTGACCTCCTCCTGGGGCGACCCGCAGAACCCGCTGGAGCCCGCGAACACCAACGAGGTGCAGGGCGGCAAGGTCCTCGACATGATCTTCCGGGGGCTGAAGAAGTACGACCCGAGGACCGGCAAGGCCCAGAACTGGCTCGCGCGGTCCATCGACACCACGGACTCGCGGAACTTCACGATCCGGGTGAAGGACGGCTGGACCTTCTCCAACGGCGAGAAGGTGACCGCCCGCTCCTTCGTGGACGCCTGGAACTACGGCGCGAGCCTGAGGAACAACCAGAAGAACGCCTACTTCTTCGCCTACATCGACGGCTACGACAAGGTCCACCCCGACACCGGCGCCCAGAGCGCGGACACCCTGTCCGGGCTGAAGGTCACCGGCCCGCTGACCTTCACCGTCCGGCTCAACCAGAAGTTCTCCAGCTTCCCCGACACCCTCGGCTACGCCGCCTTCGCCCCGCTGCCCCGCGCCTTCTTCACCGACCACGCCGCCTGGCTGAAGAAGCCGGTCGGCAACGGGCCGTACCGGATCGAGTCCTACGCCAGGGGCTCGGCGATGAACCTCAGGAGGTGGGACGGCTACCCCGGCCCCGACAGGGCGCGGAACCTCGGGGTGACCCTGCTGGTCTACACCGACAGCAACACCGCCTACACCGACGTGCTGGCCGGCAACCTCGACCTGGTGGACGACGTGCCCGCCACCCAGCTCAAGAACGTCCGGACCGACCTGAACGGCCGCTACATCAACACGCCGGCCGGCATCCTGCAGACCCTCGCCTTTCCCTACTACGACCCCCGGTGGAACACCAGCGGCGCGCGCAAGGTCCGCACCGGCCTGTCCATGGCGATCAACCGCCGGCAGATCACCGAGACCATCTTCCGGGGCACCCGCACCCCGGCCACCGACTGGACCTCCCCGGTCCTCGGCACGGCCGGCGGCTACAAGCCCGGACTGTGCGGCCACGCCTGCGACTACGACCCGGTCCAGGCCAGAAAGCTCATCCAGGAGGGCGGCGGGATCCCGGGCGGCCGACTGAAGATCACCTACAACGCGGACACCGGCTCCCACAAGCAGTGGGTGGACGCGGTGTGCAACTCCATCAACAACGCCCTCGGCGACGACAAGGCCTGCGTCGGCAACCCGGTCGGCACCTTCGCCGACTTCCGCAACCAGATCGGGCAGCACAAGATGACCGGCCCCTTCCGGGCCGGCTGGCAGATGGACTACCCGTTGATCCAGAACTTCCTGCAGCCGCTGTACTACACGGGCGCCTCCTCCAACGACGGAAAGTGGTCGGACAAGCAGTTCGACCGGCTCGTCGACCGGGCCAACGCCGAGACCGGCCAGGCCGCGGCCGTCCGCCTCTTCCAGCAGGCCGAGGAGGTCGTCCGCGACAACATGGCGGCCATCCCGCTCTGGTACCAGAACGGCAGCGCCGGCTACACCTCCCGGCTCTCCCACGTCGCCCTCGACCCGTTCAGCGTGCCGGTCTACAACGAGATCAAGGTCGGCTGAGCGGTCATGGGACGCTATGTCGCGCGGCGGCTGCTGCAGATGATCCCGGTGTTCATCGGGGCCACCCTGCTCATCTTCCTCATGGTCAACGTGATGGGCGACCCCGTGGCCGGCCTGTGCGGCGAGCGGGCCTGCGACCCGGCGACCGCCGCCCAGCTCAAGCGGGAGTTCGGCTTGGACAAGCCGCTGTGGCAGCAGTACGCGACCTACATGGGCAACCTCTTCACCGGAGACTTCGGCACCGCCTTCAACGGCCAGAAGGTCACCGAGCTGATGGGCACGGCCTTCCCCGTCACCGTCCGGCTGACGATCGTCGCCATCCTCTTCGAGATCCTCATCGGCGTGTCGCTCGGCGTGCTGACCGGCATGCGGCGCGGCCGGCCCGTCGACACCGGGGTGCTGCTGGCCACCCTGGTGGTGATCTCCGTGCCCACCTTCGTCACCGGCCTGCTGCTGCAGCTGCTGCTGGGGATCAAGTGGCAGTGGATCAGCCCGTCCGTCCGCTACGGAAGCTACGACGAGCTGATCGTGCCCGGCCTCGTCCTCGCCTCCGTCTCCCTCGCCTACGTCACCCGGCTGACCCGCACCTCCATCGCCGAGAACAAGCGGGCCGACTACGTCCGCACCGCGATCGCCAAGGGCCTGCCCCGGCGCCGGGTCGTCGTCCGGCACCTGCTGCGCAACTCGCTGATCCCCGTGGTCACCTTCATCGGCGCGGACGTCGGCGCGCTGATGGGCGGTGCGATCGTCACCGAGCGGATCTTCAACATCCACGGCGTCGGCTTCCAGCTCTACCAGGGCATCCTGCGCCAGAACACCCAGACGGTCGTCGGGTTCGTGACCGTCCTCGTGCTGGTCTTCCTCGTCGCCAACCTCCTCGTCGACCTCCTGTACGCCGTACTCGACCCGAGGATCCGCTATGCCTGAGCAGCCGCACGAGCCCGAGGGCGCGATCGCCGGGACCGGCATGGGGGGTGCGATGGACCTCGGTGCGAGCGAGGCCACCACGCTGGAGCGGGCGCCGGGCGGCCCGGCGGGCACCGGACCCGCGGGCCGGCCCCGGTCCCTGTGGTCCGACGCCTGGCGGGACCTGCGCCGCAACCCGGTCTTCGTGGTGTCCGCCGTGGTGATCTGCTTCCTCGCCCTCATCTCCCTGTGGCCCTCGGCGATCGCCTCCGGCAGCCCCCTGAAGTGCGACCTCGCCCGGGCGCAGGACGGCGCGGGCCCGGGCGCGCCCTTCGGGTACGACGGCCAGGGCTGCAACGTCTACACGCGCACGGTGTACGGCGCCCGCACCTCCGTCACGGTGGGCGTGCTGGCGACGCTCGGGGTGGCCGTCCTGGGCTCGGTGCTGGGCGCCCTGGCCGGCTACTTCGGCGGCGTCTGGGACTCGGTCCTGTCCCGGATCACCGACATCTTCTTCGCCATCCCGGTCGTCCTCGGCGGCCTGGTCCTGCTCTCGGTGGTCACCAGCAACACGGTCTGGCCGGTCATCGGGTTCATGGTGCTGCTCGGCTGGCCGCAGATCGGCCGGATCGCGCGCGGCGCGGTCATCACCGCCAAGCAGAACGACTACGTCCAGGCCGCCCGTGCCCTCGGCGCCTCCGACTCCCGCATCCTGCTGCGCCACATCGCGCCGAACGCCGTGGCGCCGGTGATCGTGGTGGCGACCATCGCGCTGGGCACGTACATCGCCCTGGAGGCGACGCTGTCCTATCTCGGCGTGGGCCTCAAACCGCCCAGCGTCTCCTGGGGCATCGACATCTCCGCCGCCTCCCCGTACGTCCGCAACGCCCCGCACGCCCTCCTGTGGCCCTCGGGCGCCCTGGCCGTCACGGTCCTGGCCTTCATCATGCTCGGCGACGCGGTCCGCGACGCCCTCGACCCGAAGCTGAGGTGAGGCACGTGGTGACGGAGGCTCCGGACGAGCGCGGGGTGCTGCTCGAAGTGCGGGACCTGCACGTGGAGTTCCGGACCCGGGACGGGGTCGCGCGGGCCGTCAACGGGGTGAGTTACGAGGTGGACGCGGGGGAGACCCTGGCCGTGCTCGGGGAGTCGGGGTCGGGGAAGTCCGTCACCGCGCAGGCCGTGATGGGGATCCTCGACATGCCGCCGGGGCGGATCACCGGCGGGCGGATCCTCTTCCGGGGGCGGGATCTGCTGGGGATGAAGGAGGAGGAGCGGCGCAGGATCCGGGGGGCCGGGATGGCGATGATCTTCCAGGACGCCCTGTCGGCCCTCAACCCCGTTCTGTCGGTGGGCGACCAGCTGGGCGAGATGTTCGTCGTGCACCGCGGGATGTCCCGGAGGGACGCGCGGGCCAGGGCCGTGGAGCTGATGGAGCGGGTGCGCATCCCGGCCGCCGCCCAGCGGGTGCGGGACTACCCCCACCAGTTCTCCGGCGGCATGCGCCAGCGCATCATGATCGCCATGGCGCTGGCCCTGGAGCCGGCGCTGATCATCGCCGACGAGCCGACGACGGCCCTGGACGTCACCGTGCAGGCCCAGGTCATGGACCTGCTCGCGGAGTTGCAGCGCGAGTACCGCATGGGGCTCATCCTCATCACCCACGACCTGGGTGTCGTGGCGGACGTCGCCGACCGGATCGCGGTGATGTACGCCGGGAAGATCGTGGAGTCCGCGCCCGTCCGCGACCTCTACAAGGCGCCGGCCCACCCCTACACCCGCGGTCTGCTGGACTCCATCCCGCGCCTGGACCAGAAGGGTCGTCAGCTGTACGCCATCCGGGGCCTGCCGCCGAACCTGATGGACATCCCGCCGGGCTGCTCCTTCCACCCGCGCTGCCCGCTGGCGAGGGACGTCTGCCGCACCGACGAACCCCCGCTGTACCAGGTCTCCGAGGTCCGCGGCAGCGCCTGCCACTTCTGGAGGGAGTGCCTCGATGGCCGCGACGACCTCGGCGACTGAGCCGGTCCTCGACGTGTCCGGGCTCGTCAAGTACTACCCGCTGACCCGGGGGGTGCTGTTCCGGAAGCAGATCGGCGCGGTGAAGGCCGTCGACGGCGTCGACTTCACCCTCGGTAAGGGCGAAACCCTCGGCATCGTGGGCGAGTCGGGCTGCGGCAAGTCGACGGTCGCCAGGATGCTGTGCAGCCTGGAGCGGCCGACGGCGGGCACCATCCGGTTCAAGGGGGAGGACATCACCCGCCTGTCCGGCCGCGCGCTGAAAGCCGTCCGCCGCAACATCCAGATGGTCTTCCAGGACCCGTACACCTCCCTCAACCCCCGGATGACGGTCGGCGACATCATCGGGGAGCCGTTCGACATCCACCCCGAGGTCGCGCCCAAGGGCGACCGCCGCCGCCGGGTCCAGGAGCTGCTGGACGTGGTCGGCCTCAACCCGGAGTACGTCAACCGCTACCCGCACCAGTTCTCCGGCGGCCAGCGCCAGCGCATCGGCATCGCCCGGGGGCTGGCGCTGCGCCCGGAGGTGATCGTCGCCGACGAGCCGGTGTCCGCGCTCGACGTGTCGGTGCAGGCCCAGGTCGTCAACCTGCTGGCCCGGCTGCAGTCGGAGTTCGACCTCTCCTACGTCTTCATCGCGCACGACCTGTCCGTCGTCCGGCACATCTCCGACCGGGTCGCCGTCATGTACCTGGGCCGGATCGTGGAGACCGGCCGGGACGCCGAGATCTACGACCACCCCACGCACCCCTATACCCAGGCGCTGCTCTCGGCGGTCCCGGTCCCGGACCCCGAGGCGCGGGAGCGCCGCGAGCGGATCATCCTGAGCGGAGACGTGCCGTCGCCGACGAACATCCCCTCCGGCTGCCGCTTCCGCACCCGCTGCTGGAAGGCGCAGGAGCGCTGCGCCCGGGAGGTGCCGGCGCTCGCGGTGCCGGCCGCGTTCCGGGGCACCTCCGGCCCGGCGGCCCACGCCTCCGCCTGTCACTTCGCGGAGGAGAGACGGGTGGTTCCGGCGGAGGGCACCCACGGCAACGGGCCGGGGTGACATGGTGCACCCCGGCCCGTTCACGGCACCCGCACGG
This sequence comes from Streptomyces sp. NBC_00557, assembly GCF_036345995.1. Lineage (NCBI taxonomy): Bacteria > Bacillati > Actinomycetota > Actinomycetes > Kitasatosporales > Streptomycetaceae > Streptomyces > Streptomyces sp. NBC_00557. The sequence goes on along the minus strand of NZ_CP107796.1, from coordinate 2,933,235 downwards.
CCGTACGCTGATCAGTCTCCCGCGTCCGTATATCGGTGCCGATTCCGTGAAGTTGCCCGCGCGTTAACGCGGTTCACGGTCGGTTGCCCGGTTGCGGCAGCGAGCGCCGGAGGAAGTCCAGCTGCAGTTTGAGCAGGTTCTCGGCGACGGTCTCCTGCGGGGTCATGTGCGTCACCCCGGACAGCGGCAGCACCTCGTGCGGGCGGCCCGCGGCGAGCAGGGCGGAGGACAGCCGCAGCGAGTGGGCGACGACCACGTTGTCGTCCGCCAGCCCGTGGATGATCATCATCGGGCGGTGCGGCTCGGCCGGGTCGACCAGGCCCGCGTCGTCGATCACCGAGTTGCGGCGGTAGACCTCCGGCTGCTCGCCCGGGTCGCCGAGGTAGCGCTCCTGGTAGTGGGTGTCGTACAGGCGCAGGTCGGTGACCGGGGCGCCGACGACCGCCGCGTGGAAGACGTCGGGGCGGCGCAGCACCGCCAGCGCCGCCAGATAGCCGCCGAAGGACCAGCCGCGGATCGCCACCCGCTCCAGGTCCAGCGGGAACCGGTCGGCGAGCGCGTGCAGCGCGTCGACCTGGTCCTGCAGGACGGTGGCCGCCACCTCGTCCCGGATCGACTTCTCCCAGGCCGGCGAGCGCCCCGGAGTGCCGCGGCCGTCGGCCACGATCACCGCGAAACCCTGGTCGGCGAACCACTGGGAGGTCAGGTGGGGGTTGTGCGCGGCGACCACCCGCTGGCCGTGCGGGCCGCCGTAGGGGTCCATGAGGACGGGCAGGGGAGTGTCACCGTGGTAGTCCCGTGGCATAAGCACGGCGCACGGGATTTGGCGTGCGCCCCCCAGGGTGAGTGTCACGCGGGGGGACAAACCAGGATCTTCGGCGTACGACCGGACAGTCGCCGCCGGTTTTCCGTCACGCAGCACCTGGACACGGGAGCCCGGGGTGTCGAGCGTCGCGGACACCAGCACGGTCACGTTCCCGGCGCGCACGGCCGTGTGCACGCCGGGCTCCTGCGACACGCGCTCCACGCCGAGTTCGTTGACGCGGTACACGTGGACCTCGCCGACCTCGGACGCCTCCGCCTCCGCGCCCGCCGAGGCGGAAACCAGCACGTCGTCGGCGCCCACGTCCAGCACCGCCCGGATGTGCAACTGACCGCTGGTCAGAGGCCGTTCACCGACCGTCAGCACCCGCGCGCCGCCCTCGTCCGCGATCCGGACGAGCTGCCCCTCGGGGCTCCAGCAGGGCACTCCGGCGAACAGTTCAAGCCAAGTTGGATCTTCGTCCGCGTGCACCATGCGCGTCGCCCCGGTCTCCGGGTCCACCGCCAGGAACAGCTGGCTGCGCTGGTCCCGCGCCTGCACCAGCAGCAGCGGCGCACCCGCCGCTGACCAGTGCACTCGTGCCAGATACGGGTAGCGCGAGCGATCCCACGCCACCTCCGTGCGCTCCCCGTCGAGGCCCAGCACGAACAGCCGTACGTCCGCGTTCGCGGTGCCCGCCGCCGGGTAGGCGATGTCGCGTGGCTCACGCTCCGGGTGGGCCGGGTCGGCGATCCACCACCGCCGCACCGGCGTGTCGTCCACCCGCGCCACGAGCAGCCGCTGCCCGTCCGGCGCCCACCAGAAGCCCCGTGAACGCCCCATCTCCTCGGCCGCGATGAACTCCGCGAGCCCGTAGGCGACCCGGCCCGGACCGTCCGCGGGCTCCGGCTCGGCGAGCGCTCGGTCGCCCTCTCCCTCGGCCCCCACCACCCGCAGCGCGCCCTGCGCGACGTACGCGATGTGCCGGCCGTCGGGGGAGGGGCGCGGGTCGATCACCGGTCCGGGGACCCGGAGTTCGCGCGTCGTGCCGGCCCGCAGCTCGGCCGTGAACAGCCGCCCTGACAAGGCGAAAGACGCCAGTTCCACGGCCGTGTCGGTGGCATATCCGACGATGCCGGCGCCTCCCTCGCGGCTGCGCTCCCGGCGCGCCCGCTCTTCCGGGGAGAGCTCTTCGCCGGCGCCGCCGAGGAGGGCGCCGGGATCCGCCGCGAGGCGCTCCTCGCCGCCCGGAAGATCCATGACCCACAGGGAGTTGGCCCGGTCGGTGCCGGAGCCGGAACGCAGGAACGCGACACGCGCGCCGTCGGGTGCCACCGTGAACGCGCGCGGCGCGCCGAGGGTGAACCGCTGGGTCCGGGCGTATCGACGGGGGAAGGAGTCGGACTCGGTCGTCATACCCCGACCATATTGGCCATGCGCCCCCTTGTGCGGCCGTGCGCCGCGCGATGCGCGAGTACGGATAGTTATGATCACTACCGCTGTGTGGGTATCAACCTGCTGGCGTCTGCATGGATTTGATCAACTGATCTGGATCTGGCGATCTTTGGAGGTGAGCCGCCGTGGCACTCTCGATTTCGGCGGTGGTGCTGCTGGCGATCATCGTCTTCCTGCTCATCAAGAAGTCGGGACTGAAGGGCGGCCACGCCGTCGTCTGCATCCTGCTCGGCTTCTACCTCGCCTCCTCGACCGTCGCGCCGACCATCAGCCAGCTGACGACCAACGTCGCCAGCATGATCAGCAGCATCAAGTTCTGACATCCCGTCCTGCCGTTAACCATCGGCTTCCCCCCAAGCCGTCGCCGGACGGCTCCCGACGCGCCGGCCGCCGGGATCGTAGGGTGGCCCCATGACGGAACTGCCTGCCCGGCGGCTGCTGCTCGTGCACGCGCACCCGGACGACGAGTCGATCAACAACGGCGCGACCATGGCCCGGTACGCGGCCGAGGGCGCCCATGTGACGCTGGTCACCTGCACCCTCGGGGAGCGGGGCGAGGTCATCCCGCCGGAGCTGCGGCATCTGGCCGGCCCCGCGCTGGGCGCGCACCGGCGCGGAGAGCTGGCCGCGGCCGTACGCGCGCTCGGCGTGACGGACGCCCGGCTGCTCGGCGGGGCGGGGCGGTACGGCGACTCCGGGATGATGGGCATCGCCGACAACGACGACCCCGGGTGCTTCTGGCAGGCCGACGTGGACGAGGCCGCCGGGCATCTGGTGGACGTGATCCTCGAGGTGCGGCCCCAGGTCCTGGTGACGTACGACGACAACGGCGGCTACGGCCACCCGGACCACATCCAGGCCCACCGCGTCGCCATGCGCGCCGTCGACCTCGCGGCCGAGCGCGGCCACCGCATCGCCAAGGTGTACTGGAACCGCGTTCCGCGCTCCGTCGCCGACGCCGCCTTCGCCCGCCTCCAGGACGAGCTGCCCGCCCTGCCGTTCGACAAGAGCGGCAGCGTCGCCGACGTGCCCGGCGTGGTCGACGACGCGCGGGTCACCACCGCCGTCGACGGCACCGCCTTCGCCGCCGCGAAGGCCGCCGCGATGCGCGCCCACGCCACCCAGATCGAGGTGGCCGAGCCGTACTTCGCGCTCTCCAACGAGCTGGCCCAGCCGCTGTTCACCACCGAGTACTACGAACTGGTGCGCGGCACGGCCGAGCCCGGCGAGACCGACCTGTTCGCCGGCGTCGAGGAGGCGGCGGAATGAGCGCGAACGGACCCGGCTCGCTGCTCGCCCAGCCGCTCGGCCGGCCCTCGGCCGGCCGGATCGCCGCCTACCTGGGCCTCCTCGTGCTCGGCGCCGTCGTGGGCCTCGCCGGTGCCCTCGTGCAGGCCGCCTGGTTCCCCGGCGGGCTGCTGCTGGCCCTCGCGGGCGCGGCCGGGCTGTTCCTCGGCGGCGCGTACGCCACCGGCGGGCGGGGCGGGGCGGTCGCACCGGTGGTGGGCTGGATCGTCACCGTCATCCTGCTCACCACCGCGCGCCCGGAAGGCGACTTCCTGTTCGGCGCGGGACTCGGCTCCTATCTCTTCCTGCTCGGCGGCATGGCGCTCGCTGTGATCTGCGCCACCGTCGGCGCCGGGCGGCAACCCCGGAGCGGCGCCGCCCGACTTGGCAAGTGACGTACCACTTCGCCGTAGGACGCGCGTGCGAGTCCGGTGTGGGTTTCCTCGGCGGTCATGGGATAAGCGGCAGAAGTGGCCAGTATGGTGGTGCGCGCCGCCGAGCCGCCCGAGCTAGTTGAGGTCGAACGGGCGGCGAAGCCAACTGGGAGAACCTGCCTTGAGTCGTGAAACTGACACTCCGTCCACCGGGCCCAACGGGCGCGGCGGAGCCGCGTACCCCTCCGGCACGCCGCCGTACGGGACCCCCATGGCTTCCGGCGACGGTACGGACGCGGGCCGTCCGGGCACGCGTCCGGCGGAGAAGAAGACCGAGACCACGCTGACGACCCGGATCCGGATCAACATCCCAGGGTCCCGGCCCATTCCGCCGGTCGTGGTGCGCAAGCCCGTCGCGGAGAGCGCCGCCGCCGGGGGCGAGGCGCCCGCCGCCGACACCCGGCCGGCGGCCGACCGCACGGCGGCTCCCGCCGCCGAGGCCCCGGCCGAATCCGGGGGCCAGGCGGAGGAGAAGACCAGCGACTGGTTCGCGCCACGCAAGTCGCCCGCCGCCAAGGGCGGTCCGGGCGGCGACGGCACGAACGGGGCCGGAATGTCCGGTGGTTCCGGTTCGGCCGGAAGTGCGTCGGGCACCCGTCCGAGTGGACCGGACGCACCGGGTACGGCCGGTACCACCGGCGCACGCTCCGGTGGCAGCCGGCCCGGTGGCGGTCGCCCCGGCGGCGTGGTCGGCTCCATGAGCGTGCCGGGCGCCCGCTCCGGCGCCACGAACGGCAAGGGCCTGCCCGGCGCCACCGGCGGCCCCATCGCCCCGGGACACGGCGGCGGCACCGGCTCCTTCGACGTGACCGAGGTCCTGAACGCGGGCTCGCTCGGCAACGGCTCCCGCTCCGGCGGCTCAGGCGGCTCAGGCGGCGAGCCGCGCCGCGACGACCTGCCGTACTTCGCGGAGAACGCCGACCGGGACGGCTTGGCCGGTTCCGGCGCGAGCGGCTCCGACGGCTACGACGGCGGCGCCGGTGCGGGCCGGAACGGTTTCCCGGGCACCGGCTCGAACGACCACGACGGCCGCGGCGCCGCGGCGGGCAGCGGCCCGGCCGGCGGAGCCGGCGGCCCCGGCGGTCCCAGCGGCTTCAACGGACCGCACGGCCACGGCGGCACCGGCGGCCCGCAGGGCCCGGCCGGCCCCACCAGCGGCCCGGTCACGGGCGACGGCCTCCTCGCCCCCTCGGGCGGCGAAGCGTTCGACGGCGGCCCGCTCGGCGGCGGTTACGACGCGCCCGGCGGCCAGGGCCCCAAGCCGCCGCGCAGCGCCCTCGCCGACCTCGCCGACCTCGAAGGCCCGGCACACCCCGGCGGCCCCGGTGCGCACAGCGCCGGCCCCGGCGGGCTCGGCCCGGGCGGCGGGCTCAGCGACGACACCGCGATCCTCACCCCGCAGAAGCCGGCCCCCGAACCGGGCACGCCCGGCTACCGTCCGGCCGACAACATCTCCGGGCACACCGTCACCAGCGGCATCCCGGTCGTCCCCGGCGCCGCCCAGTACGGCGGCCCCTCGTCCGCCGGCCCGGCCACGCCGGCCGCGTCCCAGTCCGCCGGCGCCCCCAAGGCGCAGGCCAAGCCGAAGAAGAAGGGCCGCAGCAAGCTGGTGCTGCTGGGCGTCGGCGTGGTCGTCGTCGCGGGCGGCGCCTACTGCGCCGGACTGCTGATGAACCGCACCGACGTGCCCAAGGGCACCACGGTCCTCGGCCTGGACATCGGCGGCGGCACCCGTGACGACGCCGTCAAGAAGCTCGACGACACCTTCGGCGGCCGGGTCAACAAGCCCCTCAAGCTCGACGTCGGCGGCAGGACGGTCAGCATCACCCCCGAGAACGCCGGGCTCCAGTTCGACTTCCAGGACACCGTGAGCAAGGCCGCGACCAGCGACTACAACCCGGTGCACGTCATCGGCTCGCTCTTCGGGCAGAAGCGGGTGATCGAGCCGTCGATGCCGGTGGACGAGGAGAAGCTCCAGGCCGCGCTGCAGCAGGCGGGCGGCGGCTCGGGCTCGGTCGTCGAGGGCGGCATCGACTTCAAGCCCGGCCGGGCGGTCGCCGTCTACGGCAAGCCGGGCAAGGCCATCGACGCGAGCCGGTCGGCCCAGGCGATCGAGCAGGCCTACCGCACCCTGGTCGAGACGAACACCGCGACCCCGGTCACCGTCCCCACCACCACCAGGCGGCCGACGGTGTCGAACGCCGAGGTCGACCGCGAGATGAAGGAGTTCGCGGAGCCGGCGATGTCGGCCAAGGTGACCGTGTCGGCGGGCGCCGGGCACGTGGTGCTGATGAGCCCGGAGAAATCGCTCTGGAAGTTCCTCAGGGTGGTGCCCACCGCGGACGGCAAGCTGGTCGACAAGCCCGACCTGAACGCCCTGAAGCAGCTCTACGGCGGGGCCTTCGACGGCGTGCTCATCACCCGCGGCAACAACAAGAAGACGGCGGTCACCCCGCAGGACGTCTACGTCGCCCTGCGCCAGGCCCTGATGAGCAAGACCAACCGGGTCGCGGTCATCCAGACCAACCCGAGCTGACGGGGACAGGCGGAAGAAGGGGTCGCCCCGCGACACCGGGCGCCCCCTTCGCCGTACCCTCACCCGGCCCGGTCACCCGGTCCGTATGACATCTGTCATCCGGCACTCAGGACCCCCGACACTGCCCCGCGCCCGGCCCCCGCCGCGACCATGGACGCCATGACGACAACTGCGGCACCGGCCACCACCACCCCGGTGGTCGGCTTCGACCAGGTGACCAAGACGTACGGGAGCGTCCGGGCCGTCGACGGGCTCTCGCTCCGGCTGTACCCGGGCGAGACCGTCGCCCTGCTCGGCCCGAACGGGGCCGGCAAGTCCACCACCCTCGACCTGCTCCTCGGTCTGAAGCACCCCGACAGCGGCACGGTGAGCCTGTTCGGCGGCGCACCCCGTGACGCGATCGTCGCCGGGCGGGTCGGCGCCATGCTGCAGAGCGGCGGGCTGATGGACGAGGTCACCGTCGAGGAGCTGGTGAAGCTGTCCTGCGCGCTGCACCCGAAGCCGTACAAGGCGGCCGACGTGATGGCCCGGGCGGGCATCGCGCAGATCGCCGACCGCAAGGTCAACAAGCTCTCCGGCGGCCAGTCCCAGCGCGTCCGGTTCGCGCTCGCCACCGCCGGCGACAGCGACCTGATCATCCTGGACGAGCCGACCACCGGCATGGACGTCGCCGCCCGCCAGGCCTTCTGGGCCACCATGCGCGAGCAGGCCGACCAGGGCCGTACCGTCCTGTTCGCCACCCACTACCTCGAAGAGGCCGACGCGATCGCGGACCGGGTCCTGGTGCTGCACCGCGGGCGGCTCCTCGCCGACGGCACCGCCGCCGAGATCAAGGCCAAGGCGGGCGCCCGGCGGGTCTCCTTCGACGTGGAGGGCGAGATCGACGAGGCCGCCCTGCGCGCCCTGCCCTTCCTGACGTCGATCGACGTGTCGGGCCAGACCGTCCGCATCCAGTCGTCCGACGCCGACGCCACCGTGCACGCCCTGTACGGCCTCGGCGTCTACCCCCGCAACCTCGAAGTCGCCGGGCTCGGTCTGGAGCAGGCCTTCGTCGCCATCACGGAGGCCGAGGAGGCCAAGCAGTCGTGAACGCCCTGATCAAGCTGGAACTGGCCCGCGCTTTCCGGAACAAGAAGTTCCTGTTCTTCTCGGTGCTCTACCCCTCGATCCTCTTCCTGATCTTCTCCAGCAGCTCCGGCTCCACCTCGAAGGTCGACGGCACCGGCCTGACCGTCGCCACCTACCTGATGGTCTCCATGGCCTCCTTCGGCGCGCTGACCGCCGTCCTGATGGGCAACAGCGAGCGCATCGCCAAGGAGCGCGAGAGCGGCTGGGTACGGCAGCTGCGGCTGACCTCGCTGCCGGGGCGCGGCTACGTCCTCGCCAAGACGGCCGGCGCCGCCGTGGTGAGCCTGCCGTCGATCGTCGTGGTGTTCCTGGCCGCCGCCGTGATCAAGCACGTCCACCTGGACACCTGGCAGTGGGCCGCCCTCACCGGGGTCATCTGGGCCGGCAGCCTCGTCTTCGCCGCGCTCGGCGTCGCCATCGGCTACCTCGCCTCCGGGGACGCGGTCCGCCCGATCACCATGATCGTCTACTTCGGCCTGTCGATCCTCGGCGGCCTGTGGATGCCCTCCACCACCTTCCCCAAGACGCTGCAGGACATCGCGAAATGGCTGCCCACGCACGCGTACGCTGCACTGGGGCGGTCGATCGAGCAGAGCCAGGCCCCGCACGCCACGGACGTCGCCGTCCTCGCCGTCTACTTCGTCCTCTTCGCGGGCGGCGCGGCCTGGCTGTACCGGAAGGACACGCTGAAGGCGTGAGCACGATGACGGAAGCCCAGCAGGCCCCCGAGCGGCGGCCGGAGCACCAGGTGCGGATCGGCCAGGGTCCGCGCAACCGGCGCGAGGTGGTGGTCAAGACCCTGTGGATCGGGGTCTGGCTGGTCTTCCTCAGCTCCCCGGTCAGGGACCTGGCCTCCGGCCGGCACACCACGGGCGCCACGGTCGCCGGCGCGCTCGGCCTCGCCGCCTTCGTCACCGCCTACCTCACGCTGGTCTTCCGGAACATCGGCCGGCGCTTCACCCCCCGTGTCGTCCTCTCCCTGCTCGCGGTACTTGCCGTCCTCGCCCCCCTGCTGACGTACGGCCTCGGGGAGGCGTGGCTCGGCCTGTTCATCTACCTGTCGGTCGCCTGCGGGGCCACCCTGCCGGTCCGGGCCGCGTTCTGGGCGATCCCGGCGGCGACCGTGATCATGTACCTGGTCGGAGTGCGCTGGGGCGTGAAGCCGGACGAGAGCCTGCTCCTCGTGCCGCTGATCGGGTTCGCGATGGTCGGCGTCGGCCAGCTCATCCGTACGACCGTCGAGCTGCAGAAGGCGCGGGCCACCGTCGCCCACCTCGCCGCGAACGAGGAGCGGCTGCGGCTCGCCCGGGACCTGCACGACCTGCTCGGCCACTCGCTGTCCCTGATCACGCTGAAGAGCGAGCTGGCCGGCCGGATGCTGCCCGGCCATCCCGACAAGGCGGCCCGGCAGGTCGCCGACATCGAGCAGGTCAGCCGGCAGGCGCTGGTCGACGTGCGGGAGGCCGTCACCGGCTACCGGCGTCCCCGGCTGGCCGCCGAACTCGCCGGCGCCCAGGTCGCCCTGACCGCCGCCGGCGTCGTCGCCGAGGTCCCCGCCGAGCCCGACCTCACCGGCGTCCCCGAGGAGTCCGAGTCGGCGCTCGCCTGGGCGCTGCGCGAGGCGGTCACCAACGTGGTCCGGCACAGCGGCGCCGAGAAGTGCCTCGTCCGGCTGACCCGGCGGCAGACCCTGGACGGCGCGATGCTCGAACTCTGCGTCGAGGACGACGGATCCGGCGGCGCCGGCGGCATCCCGGGCAACGGTCTGACCGGGCTGATGGAGCGGCTGGAGAAGGCCGGCGGCACCCTGGAGGCGGGCCGGATCAAGCGCGGTTTCCGGCTCGTCGCCCGAGTCCCGGCGGCCCCTGCGGGGACGTAGGATCCGGGGCATGACGAGCACGATCAAGGTCCTGCTGGCCGAGGACCAGTCGATGGTCCGCGAGGCCCTGGCCGCGCTGCTCGGCCTGGAGGACGACATCGAGGTCGTCGCCCAGGTCGCGCGCGGTGACCAGGTGCTCGCGGCCGTCGGGGAGCACGGCGTGGACGTGGCGCTGCTCGACATCGAGATGCCCGGCTGCACCGGCATCGAGGCGGCCGCCCGGGTGCACCGCGAGTTCCCGCGGGTCAAGCTGGTCGTCCTCACCACCTTCGGCCGCCCCGGCTATCTGCGCAGCGCCATGGAGGCGGGCGCCGACGCCTTCCTGGTCAAGGACGCCCCGGCCGCGCAGCTCGCCGAGGCGATCCGCAAGGTGCTGGCCGGCGAGCGGGTCATCGACCCGACGCTCGCCGCCGCCGCGCTCGCCGAGGGCGCCAATCCGCTCACCGAGCGCGAACGCGAGGTGCTCCGCGCGGCCGCCGACGGCTCCACCAACGCGGAGCTGGCCGAGACCCTGCATCTGTCCCAGGGCACGGTCCGCAACTACCTCTCCACGGCCATCCAGAAGCTGGCGGTGCGCAACCGGGCGGAGGCGGTGCGCACGGCACGGGAGAAGGGCTGGCTGTGACGGCTCAGTTGAGCATCGCCCGTGCGGTGTGCGCCTGCTGCCGTATCTTCTGCGCGGACGACTCGTCCACCACCTCGATCAGGTCGGCGTAGTACTCCAGCTCTTCCGCGCCCGAGGCGAACTCCCCGCGCTGTACCAGGAGCTGACCCCGTTCGTAGCGCAGCCGGGCCGGGTGGGCGGGCACCAGCAGCGCCAGTTCCACGGCCCACAGGGCGACGTCCGAGCGCTCGGGGCGGGCGGCGGCCCACGCCCGGATGTTGTTCAGGATCCGCTGGACGATCTCCAGCGGCGCCGCGGGCCGCAGCATCGAGGCGTCCAGCGGCGCCCCGGTGGCCCCCACCACCAGCATCTCCGCGTCGCTCCCGGTCAGCACCCGGCCCCCGTCGAACGGATCGGCCAGCACCTGCTCCTCCGGCGGCCCGAAGCCCACCACGAAGTGCCCCGGCAGCGCGACCCCGTACACCGGGGCGCCCGCCCGCCGCGCGACCTCCAGCCACACCACCGACAGCAGGATCGGCAGCCCGCGCCGCCGGCGCAGCACCTGGTGCAGCAGGGAGGACTCCAGGCGCTGGTAGTCGCCGGGCGTGCCGTGGAAGTCGTGGCGCGCGCCGAGCAGCCGCTGTACGGCCTCCGCCCAGGCGCCCGGTCCTCCCGGCCGGTACGGCAGCTCGCCCGCGAGCCGGTCCAGCTCCAGCTGCGCGGCGTCGATACCGGCCTCGTCCAGCGAGCGGTCCGCTCCGGCGCCGATCAGCAGGCACAGCGCCGCCAGGTCCGGCCGCTCGGACCGGGCCTCCTCGGCGAACCTCCGGCACAACTCGGCCGCCCGCTCCGGCGGAGGCGGATACGGCGGCGGCAGATACGGGGGACGCATGCCAGGCTCATGCCCTTTCGAGACGGTTTCTACGACCGTTCCGGCCCGGCAGACCGGGCGGACCGTACGCCGGTGGCCGGTGGCCGGTGGCCGGTGGCCGGGGGCCGGGGGCGCGGGGGCCGGGGGCGCGGGGTGCGGCGGCTCGTGCGGCCCGGGCGAGTATCCGGTCGCATCGCCCCGCACGCCCGGCCCTTGCGTTCGGTGGAGACGGCCGGTGCGCCGGGGCCGGCGGACGCGCCCGCGCCTCGGCCGGCGTGCCCGGCGTGGCCGGCCGGCGGGTCCCGGTGCCCGGCCGGCCGTGCTGCCCGGCCCGGGTTCTCGTCGGCCTCGCACGCCGGATACCGGTGGTGGCCGGGCGGTGCGACGGCGCGGGGTCCGCCGGCCGGCGCGTTGTCCTCGGCGGCACGAGCGGTCGGCCGCTGCTCGTCGCGCACCGCAAGGCGGGCCTGTGGCTGCCGGGCCTGCGGACACGTCGAACCGGGTGAAGATCCTTGGCCCGCGGTGGTCCGCGAATGCCGTGCCCCCGTGTGCGTCCGGTGCCCCGGCCCGGCCCTGCGGGCCGTGACCGCCGTGCCGTCGCCCGGCGTCCCGGGGTGCGCGGCGCCGAGACGCCGTCGAGGACGCCGGCCGGTCCTCGCCGTCCGGTCCGCCGGATCCATGCCGGCGCAGGGCCCGGCACCCGGACGGGCCATCCCGCTCCCCGCCGTCCCGCCGGCTTTCACCGGACGTCGTCCGAGGGCTCGGCCGGCTCCCGGTCCTCGGTCTGCGCGTCCGCCGGGGCGGGCCCGTCGGGCTCGGCCGGGGCCCGGTAGTAGTGGTACGCGTGGTGCGGGGTGAAGCCGAGTGCGGCGTACAGGGCGCGGGCGCCCTCGTTGTCCGTCTCCACCTGGAGCCAGGCCGCCGAGGCGCCCTCGTCCAGGGCCCGGCGGGCCAGCGCGGCCATCACCTCCGTGGCGAGGCCCTCGCGGCGCCGGCCGGGGTCCACCTCGACCGCCGCGAAACCGGCCCAGCGCCCGTCCACGACACACCGCCCGATCGCCGCCGGCGGCTCGCCCCCGGCGCCCGGCACCGTCGCGAACCACACCGACGGACCCGCGCCGAGCACCCTGAGGGCCACCTCGCCGACCCCCTTGCGCCGGTACCGGGCGAGCCACGCCTCGTCCGCCTCCCGGGACAGCACCACACCGGCGCCCTCGGCCCGGTCCGCGACCGGCGCGAGCCCACCGGTCCACAGCTCGGCGGTCACCTCCCGCACCCAGCCGCGCCGCTCCAGCTCCGCGCACAGCAGTTCCTGCGTGCCTTCGGCGCCGGTGGCCGTCTGGACGTAGGCGGGCAGGCCGCGCTCGCCGTACCAGCGTCGTACGGCCGCGAGGGCCTCGTCGAGGGGGAGGCCCGGGTCGCCCAGCGGCAGCACGCTGTTGGCGCGCCGCGTGAACCCGCCGGCCGCCCGCAGCACCCACTCGCCCAGCTGCTGCGTCCGAAGCGGCTGCCAGCCGCGCGAGGCGACCCGCGCCAGCTCCTCGTACGACGCGGCGGGCCCGCGGCGGCGCGCGGGAGCCGCCGGCACCACCTTGCCCGCGACCAGGGCGGACTCGGCGATCCGGACACTCCGCCCGTCGCGCCGTGTGATCATGAGCACGCCTTCATCCCATGATGTGAGAACTCCGACCGTGTCGGTGAACTTCTCTTGTGCCGCACCAGGTTCGCTCAAGCGCCGTACCGAGACACGTTTCCCCACGTCAGCAGGGGTGATTCGGACTTCAAGGCGTCCTGTCGCCGAGATTTCCACTGGTCAGTTCACCCCTCCTGTTCGGATCATGCTCCGGAACGGAGATACTAGGGGCGGGCATCGACGACGCCGCGCTCCCGCGCGCCAGGCGGCGGAGCCTGAGGAGGCCCGCCAGCGCCCTATCGAGGAGGAACGACAGCGTGACCTACGTCATCGCGCAGCCTTGTGTCGACGTCAAGGACAAGGCGTGCATCGAGGAGTGCCCGGTCGACTGCATCTACGAGGGCCAGCGGTCCTTGTACATCCACCCGGACGAATGCGTCGACTGTGGTGCCTGTGAGCCGGTCTGCCCGGTCGAGGCGATCTTCTACGAGGACGACGTCCCGGAGGAGTGGAAGGACTACTACAAGGCGAACGTCGAGTTCTTCGACGAGCTCGGCTCGCCCGGCGGTGCCAGCAAGCTGGGGCTGATCGAGCGCGACCACCCCTTCGTCGCCGCGCTGCCGCCGCAGGGCGAGTGACCGTCTGAGCGCCAAGCGGCCGCCCGCCACGCAGCGACGCGCCGCCTCGGTCCCGTACGGCCCGATCACCCCGATCAGCGCCGCACGGGACCGAGGCGTTTGCCGCACCGTACGAAAGTGAGCCTGATTCCCGTGTCCGCAGTCTCCGACCGGCTCCCCACCTTCCCCTGGGACAAGCTGGAGCCGTACAAGAAGACGGCCGCCGCGCACCCCGACGGGATCGTCGACCTCTCCGTGGGCACCCCGGTCGACCCGGTGCCCGAACTGATCCAGAAGGCCCTGATCGACGCGGCCGACTCCCCGGGCTACCCGACCGTCTGGGGCACCCCCGCACTGCGCGACGCGATCACCGGCTGGCTGGAGCGCCGCCTGGGCGCCCGTGACCTCACCCACCGCCATGTCCTGCCGGTCGTCGGCTCCAAGGAACTGGTCGCCTGGCTGCCCACCCAGCTGGGCCTCGGCCCCGGCGACAAGGTGGCCTACCCGCGCCTCGCCTACCCCACCTACGAGGTCGGCGCCCGCCTCGCCCGCGCCGGCTACGAGGTGTACGACGACCCGCGCGACCTCGACCCCACGGGCCTGAAGCTGCTGTGGCTGAACTCCCCGTCCAACCCGACGGGCAGGGTCATCCCCCAGCAGGAGCTGACGGACATCGTCGCCTGGGCCCGCGCCCACGGCGTCCTGCTGTTCTCCGACGAGTGCTACCTGGAACTGGGCTGGGAGGCCGACCCGGTCTCCGTCCTGCACCCGGACGTCAACGGCGGCTCCTACGACGGCATCGTCGCCGTCCACTCCCTGTCCAAGCGCTCCAACCTGGCGGGCTACCGCGCCGCCTTCATCGCCGGCGACCCGGCCGTGCTGGGGCCGCTGCTGGAGATCCGCAAGCACGGCGGCATGATGACCAGCGCACCGACGCAGGCGGCCGTGGTGGCGGCGCTCGGCGACGACGCCCACGTCCACGAGCAGCGCGAGCGCTACGCCGCCCGCCGCGAGGCCCTGCGCGCCGCCCTGCTCGGCCACGGCTTCCGGATCGAGCACAGCGAGGCCAGCCTCTACCTGTGGGCCACCCGCGACGAGTCCTGCTGGCAGACGGTCGCCCACCTGGCCGACCTCGGCATCCTCGTGGCCCCGGGCGACTTCTACGGCACGGCGGGCGAGAACTTCGTCCGCGTGGCCCTGACGGCGACGGACGAACGCATCCAGGCGGCGGTGTCCCGCCTGGCGGCATAACAACCGCCGCGCCTGCCATCGCCGCGCCTGCCACCGCCGTGGCTGCGCGGCGGGGCGATGCGGAAAACCGAAGGCGACGGGGTCCAGGGGAACACCCTGGACCCCGTCGCCGTCGTGCTCAGCGGCAGCGGACCGTCAGCCGCCCAGCGGCAGCCCCTTGACCGGCAGCTTCGGCAGGCCGCCCTTGGTCACGTGGCCCGTGGCGCCCCCGACGACGTCCCCCGCCGCCCCGGCGGTGTCGCCCGCGGCCTTCTGCGCCACCGGCGCCGCCTTCTTCACGGCGCCGCCGGCGCTCTTGGCCGCGGCCGGCACCGTCTGCTCGACCGCCTTGCCGCCCGTGTGGCCCGCGAGAGAGGTGACGTGCTGCGCGGCACCGTCGACGGTGCTGCCCGCGTGCGCGGTGTCCAGGGCGTTCAGGCCACCGAGGTTCGGGACCGCCGCCGGCAGGTTCGTGGCCGCACCGGCGGAGCCGGCCGCACCGACCCCGGCTGCCGCTCCCGCTGCGACGAGCAGCGCGGCACGGGCGATCCGGCGGGTCAGAGGGAGGGACATGATGCTCCATTCGACGGGAGTGAACGGTGTCTGTGTCCGGGCCCGGGACCGGGCTCGGACGCCGTGACTACCGCTCGAAGCCCGCGAAGGTTGCGGACGCCCCGGGTAAAGAATGGATAACGCATCGCATTATCGGGTGTGGATAAAAGCGGGCAAAGAACGTTCGCGGGGAATTCCGCAGAATCCTTACGGCCCTTGATTCCAAGGGGTTCTTGGCGCCGCCCGCCATGCCACCCGTACGGCGGTCGACAGCGGCGCCGCAGAACCCTCAGGGGTGAGCGTCCGCACTACTGTCCGGTCACGATCCGGACGACGTCCGCGGACCGCGCCGCACCGCCGGCCCCCTCGGCGGCCACCGGCTTCCACGAACCCCCGCCGCTCTCCGCGGTCCACTCCCGGCCCTCGTACGACACCCGCCGGATGTGCAGCGCCGAGGAGTTGGCCACCGCCCACTGCGCCAGCTGCCAGCCCCGCTGGCGCCGGCCGCGCCCGGTCGCGTCCGCCTCGGCGCCCTGCGGCACCGGCACGGTCACGGTCCGGCCCTGGGCCGTCGCGGTCACGCTCGGCGACGGAGACGGCGACGGCACCGGCGTGCCGCCCACCTGCGCCCCGGTCTCCTGCAGCGCGTCCCGCCCGAAGTCCCGTACCAGCGCGGCCCGTACCGCGTCCGGGCCCGTCGCCGAGGCCGTGGCGGCCGGGCGCCCGTCGCAGGTCAGCGTGGCCGCCGCACGCCCGGTCAGCGCCGCCGCGAGCAGCGCGGCGTCCGGCTCGTGCTTGGCGTACGCCTCCGGGTAGCCGCTGCGCTGCACCTCCTGGGCGGCCCTGGTCAGCGGCAGGTCGGTGTAGTGGGGCACCTTGGCCAGGTGCGCGTAGAAGATGCCCGCCGCGTACGTGGGGTCCATGATCTGCCGCTGGGTGCCCCAGCCCTGCGAGGGCCGCTGCTGGAACAGGCCGAGCGAGTCGCGGTCGCCGTGCGCTATGTTGCGCAGCCCCGACTCCTGCAGCGCGGTGGCCAGCGCGATCGTCACGGCCCGCTCGGGCATGTTGCGCCCGGTGCCGACGGCCGCGATCGTCGCCGCGTTCTCCGCCTGCTCCGGCGTGAACTCGTACGACTTCTCGTCACCGTCGGCCGAGACCACCTTGCAGCCGCGCGCTCCGCCGCCTCCGGTGACGTACTGCACCACGAGGTACGCGGCGACTCCGCACAGGACCAACAGGGCCGCGGCGTAACGCAGGAGGCGGCCGCGGCGTTCGGGACGGGTGGGGGACGGCTCTGACACGCGTATCAAGGTACTGGAGCTCCGACGGACCCTCACCGCGGGTTGTCGGACAGCGCTTGCCACCGGCCACCGCGACCGGCGCGCTAGGGTCGAGGCCATGGCCGACACCTCGCTTGACCTCACGCTCGACGCCGCCGCGCTCACCGCCCAACTGGTGGACTTCCCTTCCGAGAGCGGCACCGAGAAGCCGCTCGCGGACGCGATCGAGCACGCGCTGCGCGCCCTGCCCCACCTGACGGTCGACCGCTACGGCAACAACGTGGTCGCCCGCACGGACCTGGGCCGCGCCGAGCGGGTGATCCTGGCCGGCCACATCGACACCGTCCCGATCGCGGACAACGTGCCCTCGCGCCTGGACGACGACGGCGTGCTGTGGGGCTGCGGCACCTGCGACATGAAGTCGGGCGTCGCGGTGCAGCTGCGCATCGCGGCGACGGTCCCCGCCCCCAACCGGGACATCACCTTCATCTTCTACGACAACGAGGAGGTCGCCGCCGACCTGAACGGCCTCAGGCACGTGGCCCTGGCCCACCCCGAGTGGCTCCAGGGCGACTTCGCGGTCCTGCTGGAGCCCTCCGACGGCGAGGTGGAGGGCGGCTGCCAGGGCACGCTGCGGGTGCTGCTGAAGACGAAGGGCGAGCGCGCCCACTCCGCGCGCGGCTGGATGGGCTCCAACGCCATCCACGCCGCCGCTCCCGTCCTGGCCCGCCTGGCCGCGTACGAGCCGCGCCACCCGGTGATCGACGGCCTGGAGTACCGCGAGGGCCTGAACGCGGTCGGCGTCTCCGGCGGCGTGGCGGGCAACGTCATCCCCGACGAGTGCGTGGTGACCGTCAACTTCCGCTACGCCCCCGACCGCACCGAGGAGGAGGCCGTCGCGCACGTCCGCGAGGTGTTCGCGGACTGCGGCGTGGCGGAGTTCGTGGTCGACGACCACAGCGGCGGCGCCCTGCCCGGCCTGTCCCACCCGGCCGCCGCGGCCTTCATCGAGGCGGTGGGCGGCACCCCGCGGCCCAAGTACGGCTGGACGGACGTCTCCCGCTTCTCCGCGCTCGGCGTCCCGGCGGTCAACTACGGCCCCGGCAACCCCCATCTGGCCCACAAGCGGGACGAGCGGGTGGAGACGGCGAAGATCCTCGCGGGCGAGGAGCGCCTGCGGAACTGGCTCACCGCGTGAAGGCGCCGCACGGCGCATCGTGTGCCGGACATGCGCAGGTCCCCCCTGCGTAACCGGCGTGGATCTACGCTGAGGTGGAACCACCCGCAACGGAGGGAGCGCACATGCCTACCGGCAACCCCGAGGGGAAGAAGATTCCGCCGGACGAGCAGCGGCTCGGACCGGTCCTCCGACGGCGTGGACAGGTGACCCCCAGCACGACCGACCAGCGCCTGCTGGACGAGCGCGCCCCCACGGACTGGGTCCACACCGACCCCTGGCGGGTGCTGCGCATCCAGTCGGAGTTCATCGAGGGCTTCGGCACCCTGGCCGAACTCCCGCCCGCCATCAGCGTGTTCGGCTCGGCGCGTACGCCGGTGGACTCGGCGGAGTACGACGCGGGGGTGCGGCTCGGCCGGGGCCTGGTGGAGGCGGGCTGGGCCGTGATCACCGGCGGCGGCCCCGGGGCCATGGAGGCGGCCAACAAGGGCGCGTGCGAGGCGGGCGGCGTCTCGGTGGGCCTGGGCATCGAGCTGCCCTTCGAGCAGGGCCTGAACCCGTACGTCGACATCGGCCTGAACTTCCGGTACTTCTTCGTCCGCAAGATGATGTTCGTGAAGTACGCGCAGGGTTTCGTGGTCCTGCCCGGCGGCCTCGGCACCCTCGACGAGCTCTTCGAGGCCCTGACCCTGGTCCAGACCCAGAAGGTCACCCGCTTCCCGATCGTCCTCTTCGGCAGCGAGTACTGGGGCGGCCTGGTGGACTGGCTGAAGAACACGCTGGTGGCCCAGGGCAAGGCGGCGGAGAAGGACCTGCTGCTCTTCCATCTGACGGACGACGTGGCGGAAGCGGTGGCCCTGGTGTCGAAGGAGGCGGGCCGCTAGCGCGGGGCGCGGGGCGCCGGGGGGCTCGCTCCCTGGCGCCTAGGCGAGACCACGCCGAGCGACCGCGGGGGGCCGGTGCCCGGCGATCGACGCCACCATGTCCAGCACCTGCCGGGTCTCGGCCACCTCGTGCACCCGGTACACCTGCGCCCCGAGCCACGCCGACACCGCCGTGGTCGCCAGCGTGCCGATCAGCCGTTCCTTCACCGGCCGGTCCAGCGTCTCGCCGACGAAGTCCTTGTTGGACAGCGACACCAGCACCGGCCACCCCGTGGCGGCCATCTCGTCCAGCCGGCGCGTCGCCTCCAGACTGTGCCGGGTGTTCTTCCCGAAGTCGTGCCCGGGGTCGATCAGCACCGACTCCCGCGGCACCCCGAGCGCCACCGCCCGCTCGGCCAGACCCAGGGTGACGTCGAGGATGTCGGCCATCACGTCGTCGTACGTCACCCGGTGCGGGCGCGTACGCGGCTGCACGCCCCCCGCGTGCGTGCACACCAGCCCGACCCGGTACCGCGCGGCCACCTCCGCGAGCCCGGGGTCGACGCCGCCCCACGCGTCGTTCAGCAGATCGGCGCCCGCCTCGCACACCGCCTCGCCGACCTCGGCCCGCCAGGTGTCCACGCTGATGACCACGTCCGGGAAGCGGCGCCGCACCTCCGCCACGAAGCCGACCGTGCGCCGCGCCTCCTCCTCGGCGGTGACCTCCTCGCCGGGCCCGGCCTTCACCCCGCCGATGTCGACGATCGCGGCGCCCTCGGCCACGGCCTGCTCCACGCGCGCGAGGGCCGGCTCGTCCCGGAACGTGGCCCCCTGGTCGTAGAAGGAGTCCGGAGTCCGGTTCACGATCGCCATGATCACCGGCTCGTGGGGCCCGAATTCCCGCCTGCCCAGCCTGAGCATCCGCTGTGACCTCTCCTAGTACGTCCCGCTGTACGGCCGCCTGTGACCCTAACTGTCAGACTCGCATGGCACGATCGGAGCCTGACAGATTCAGCGTCCGGAACAACGACCGGCACGGACCGTGGGGACCCTGGCGATGGTGATGTTCTTGTTCCTGGTCGTCGCACTGGCCGTCGTGGTCGCCGCGGTGACCCTCGCCGTGGTGGGCGGCGGCGGCAGCGGCCCGCTGCCCGAGGCGGCGCCCGAGCGGCTGCGGGACTCGCTGCCCCCGGACCGCCCGGTGGACCGCGCGGACGTGGAGAGCCTGCGTTTCCCGGTCGCCCCGCGCGGCTACCGCATGGCGGACGTCGACGACGCCCTCGGCCGGCTCGCCGCCGAACTCGCCGAGCGGGACGCCCGCATCGCCGACCTGGAGTCGGCGCTGGCCGGCGCCAGAGCCGCGGCGGCCCACGCCCGCCCGGACGACCGCGACCACCCGGAGGGCCGGCGATGAGCGACGGCGCCGCCCTCGCCGGACCCGATGGCGCCCTGCGCTGCCCGTGGGCCCTGTCCACCGCGGACTATGTGGCGTACCACGACGAGGAGTGGGGCCGCCCGGTCCACGGCGACGACGCCCTCTTCGAGCGGATCAGCCTGGAGGCCTTCCAGTCGGGCCTGTCCTGGATCACGATC
Organism: Streptomyces sp. NBC_00557; assembly: GCF_036345995.1. Lineage (NCBI taxonomy): Bacteria > Bacillati > Actinomycetota > Actinomycetes > Kitasatosporales > Streptomycetaceae > Streptomyces > Streptomyces sp. NBC_00557. The sequence goes on along the minus strand of NZ_CP107796.1, from coordinate 2,913,294 downwards.
CTGCGCCGCCGCGAGGGCTTCCGCGCCGCGTTCGCCGGCTTCCGCATCGAGAAGGTCGCCGCCTTCACGGACGAGGACCGGGAGCGGCTCCTCGCCGACGAGGGCATCATCCGCAACCGCGCCAAGATCGACGCCACGCTCGCCAACGCGCGTGTGCTCGCCGGCTGGGCCGAGGGCGAGCTGGACGCGCTGATCTGGTCCCACGCCCCGGACCCGGCCGCCCGCCCGGCCCCGAAGACCCTCTCCGACGTCCCCGCCGTCACCCCGGAGTCCACCGCCCTGTCCAAGGCGCTGAAGAAACGCGGCCTCAGATTCGTCGGCCCGACCACCGCGTACGCCCTCATGCAGGCGTGCGGCCTGGTCGACGACCATCTGGAGGCCTGCGTGGCCAGAGGCGCCCGTGCCTGACCCCCGGTCCGCGTCCCTGTCCGGGCCCCGGACCCTGGCCGGCATCCTGGACGCCGCGGCCCGCGGCAGCTTCCCGGCCCCGGACGGCGGTGTCACCGTCGTACCGCAGCCGAGCCACCGGGACGCCGGAGTCATCGCGTTCACCGCGCACTCCGTGGTGTTCACCGACGAGGACCCGGACTGGGTGCGCGCCTCCCTCGCGTCCCTCGACTGCGACGTGCTGGCCGCGGCGATGAACCCCCGCTTCCTCGCCTCGTTCCTGGCCCGCACGGGCCGCACCATGGACTGCGTCGACCTGCTCACCGTGGCCGGCTCCCTGCCCGGCGAACCCCCGCTGGAGCTGCGCGAGCTCGGCGACCCGGACCATCCGCGGGTGCGCAGGGCCCGCGAGCACCGGGACGACGTCCGCGTCTGGGCGGCCGACGGGGGAGTGGTCGTCCTCGGCCGGGGCGTCGCCGGGCGCTGGGAGACGGCGGTGGAGGTCGACGAGGACGTACGGCACCGGGGGCTGGGCCGGGCCCTGGCCACGGCCGCCCGGCACCTGATCCCGGCGGGTGAGTGGGTCTGGTCCCAGCAGTCCCCGGGAAACGCCCGCAGCGTACGCGCCTTCCAGGCGGCCGGTTACCGCCCGGCGGGCGCGGAGGCCCTGCTCACCCCCTAGCCCTGCGTGTCACCGGCCGAGGTACTTCGGCTTCTCCTTGTTCACGAAGGCCTGCACCGCGATGGCGTGGTCCTCGGACTGCCCGGCCCGGGTCTGCAGCTCGTCCTCCTTCTCCAGGGTCTCGGCGAGGGAGTGCGTGAGGCCGTAGGCCACCGCCTCCTTGATCGCCGCGTACGCCACCGTCGGGCCCTCGGCCAGCGCCCGCGCCGTCTTCTCCGCCTCGGCGAGCACCTCGGCCGCGGGCACCACCCGGTTGGCGATGCCCAGCTCCAGCGCGTCCTGGGCGCTGATGCTGCGCGGGAAGAGCAGCAGGTCCGCGGCGCGGCTCGGGCCGATCACCCGGGGCAGCGTCCAGGAGATCCCGGAGTCGGCGGTCAGGGCGACGCCGGCGAAGGAGGTGTTGAAGGAGGCCGTGTCGGCGACCACCCGGTAGTCCGCGGCGAGCGCGAAGCCGAAGCCGGCCCCGGCCGCCACCCCGTTCACCGCGGCGACCACCGGCTTGGGCGCCCCGGCGAGGGCGCGGACGATCGGGTTGTAGTGCTCCTTGACCGTGCGCATCGTCTGCCCGGACCCGGTCTCCCGGTCCGCCGCGAGCAGCCCGATGTGCTCCTTGAGGTCCTGGCCGACGCAGAACGCCCGGTCCCCGGCCGCGGTCAGCAGGATCGCCCGTACGGCCGTGTCGGCGGCCGCGGATTCCGCCGCCTCCCGGAGGGCGGCCTTGGCCTGGATGTTCAGCGCGTTCATCGCCTCGGGGCGGTTCAGCGTGATCGTCGCGAGCCCGTCGCTCACCTCGTAGAGCACGGTGTCGGCCATGGGACATCCCCTCCGGTTCGCCGGTGACGTACCGCGCGGTACGTCCGTGTACGAAGGACAGCATGGCGGAGATCGCCGCCCGTGCGCCGGACGCTGCGTGTGACCTGCGTCAAAGAAAACCGGAGCGGAGCCGGCGGGCGGATTTCGGGTGCGGGGGCGCAGTATCGCAGCCACATCCCCGAATTGGGTGGTTTTGCTCGCGCGCGTTGCCCAAGCGATGCCGACTGATGTTGGTCATCGGGTCCTGCGATGCGGGATAATGGCTGGGAAGCAATGTGTTCGATGCCGGTGTCGCGTGTCCGTTTCGGAACCGCGGGTGCCCTCGGAGGGTTCCCGGCAGACGATGAGCTGGTTTCAGGAAGGGGAACGAGCATGGCGGCCATGAAGCCGCGGACGGGCGATGGCCCGCTCGAGGTGACCAAGGAGGGGCGGGGCATCGTCATGCGCGTTCCGCTCGAAGGCGGCGGTCGACTCGTCGTCGAGCTGACCCCTGACGAGGCCGAGGCGCTCGGCGACGCCCTCAAGAAGGTCGTCGTCTGACGTCCCAGCGATCCTGTCCTTCCGGCTGCCCCGGCATCGTGAGCGGTGCCGGGGCAGCCGTGCTTCCGCTCCTCCGCCGCCGCCCGCTCACCGCTTGACGGCGCACAGCAGCCCGTCGCCCACCGGCAGCAGCGACGGCACCAGCTCCTGGCTCTCGCGCACCGCGCGCAGCAGTTCCCGCAGCCGCAGCACCTCCGTCGGCTGCGGTCCCGAGTCCACCGTGCGGCCGCCCGCGAAGACCCCCTCGAAGACCACGAGGCCGCCCGGCCGGAGCAGACGCAACGATTCAGCTAGGTAGTCCAGGTACTCCAGCCGGTCGCCGTCGCAGAAGACGAGGTCGTAGCCGGCGTCCGCGAGCCGGGGCAGCACGTCCAGGGCGCGGCCCGGGATGAAGCGGGCCCGGTTGCTGGCGAAACCGCAGGCGCGGAAGGCCTGCCGGGCGAACTGCTGGTGGTCCGGCTCCGTGTCGACCGTGGTGAGCACGCCGTCCGGGCGCATGCCGTGCAGCAGATGGATCCCGGACACCCCGCAGCCCGTGCCGATCTCCGCGACCGCCTTCGCGTCCACGGAGGCGGCGAGCAGTCGCAGCGCGGCGCCCGTGCCGGGCGACACCGAGCGCAGCCCGGCCTCGCGGGCCCGGTCGCGGGCCCAGCGCAGCGCGTCGTCCTCGGCGACAAAGGCGTCGGCGAACGCCCAGCTCGTCTGCCGGTTGCCGGTAATGACCCTCTCCTGTCCCGTGGTTGCCTGGGCGTGACTGTATCCGTTGGCGTCGGGAACCCGCAGATGGGACCGGGCGTTTAGAAGGGTGTGGGGGCGACCCGGGACGCGAGGGGGGTAAGCCGGGGTGCACGAGGCGGATCAGGACACCGAGCAACTGTTGACGCAGCCGCATCAGCGCGTATCAAATTCTCGTAAAACCGCTTATCCGGAGCTAACGGGCGAGGTGGCTATGGTAGGGGCTCCACTGGACACCACCAGAGCCGACAGGGGAGGTGCGGCTGCGCCCGGAGACCGGGGTGGAGTGCTGCGGCGCTTCCTCGGGTCGGCGGGCAGGCCGAGATCCGTGACCGACACCGCTGCCGACCACCACGCCGGTTTCGCCGCAGGCGAGGCCCAGACCGCGACCTTCTCCACCGACGCGGACGGGCAGGCGTGGACTCCGCCCACGTGGGAGGAGATCGTCAGCACGCACAGCGGCCGGGTGTACCGGCTGGCCTACCGCCTGACGGGCAACCAGCACGACGCCGAGGACCTCACCCAGGAAGTCTTCGTCCGCGTCTTCCGCTCCCTGTCGACGTACTCGCCGGGCACCTTCGAGGGCTGGCTGCACCGCATCACCACGAACCTCTTCCTGGACATGGTCCGGCGCAAGCAGCGCATCCGCTTCGACGCCCTCGGCGAGGACGCGGCCGAGCGCCTGGCCAGCCGCGAGCCCACCCCGCACCAGGTCTTCAGCGACGCCCACTTCGACGCCGACGTGCAGCAGGCCCTGGACACCCTGGCCCCCGAGTTCCGCGCCGCCGTGGTGCTCTGCGACATCGAGGGGCTGTCGTACGAGGAGATCGCCGCGACCCTCGGCGTGAAGCTCGGCACCGTCCGCTCCCGTATCCACCGTGGCCGTTCCCAGCTCCGCAAGGCCCTGGCGCACCGTTCCCCGGAGGCCCGCGCGGCCGAGCGGCGCTCCTTCCTGGCCCGTGTCCCCGCTCTGGGGGGAGGGGGCGCGACGGCGTGAGTGGTTCCCGGCCCAAACCTGCGGAGGCGCACCTCGCAGAGCAGCACCTGGGAGACCGGCTCTCCGCCCTGGTGGACGGAGAGCTCGGTCATGAGACGCGTGAGCGTGTCCTCGCGCACCTGGCCACCTGCGCCCGGTGCAAGGCGGAGGCGGACGCCCAGCGCCGGCTGAAGAACGTGTTCGCGGAGGCGGCACCGCCGCCTCCCTCGGCGAGCCTGCTGGCCCGTCTGCAGTGCCTGCCCGAAGGAGGCGACCCGGACGGCGACGGCATGTCGCCGCCGGGGGGACTCCTCGGCGGCTCCGGTGACGGCGCGAGCACCGGGGGAGCCCCCGGCGCCCTCGGGGTCTTCGGCGTGAGGCGCGGCGAGCGCTTCGCGTTCGGCTACGTCCCCGCGCGCCCGCACGGCGCCGGCCGACTCCCCGCGCTGCCCGCCGCCGAGGAGCGCGGCTTCCGCATCCACCCCGTCGGCCGCCCGGACGACGGCCGCTCCGCCTCGCGCGGTCTGCGGTTCGCGGTCGCCGCCGCCGGCGCGGTGTCCCTGGCCGCGGTGGCCCTCGGCGGTGTGACCACGGCCATCCCCGGCGACACCGGCGTGGACGCCCGGGGCGGCTCGGGCACCGGCAGCAATGTGGTCCCGGCCCGCTCGGCGGGCACCGGCGCGGGCTCGGGCACGACCGCGCCCGAAACCCAGCAGCGCCGCCGGGCGCTGGGACCGCTGCTCGCCCAGGGCGGCGCCCAGCGCGGCTCGTCGGCGGACGCTGCGCCCACCTCGATGTCCGCGCCGCTGGTCCCCGGCCTGCCCACCCCCGACGGCGGCAGGGCCGTCACCGACGGCCTGCGCGCCCTGAACGCGCCGATGATGGCCGGTGCGGCCGCCGTCTCCCCGCTGATACGTCCGCTCGACAACACCGTGGTCTACCCGCTCACCGCCTGGTCCACGGTCCCCGGCGCGATCGGCTCCGGCCTGCCGCCCGCCCCCGCTCCCGACACCACCGCCCCCACACCGCCCGCAACCACCGCCCCCACGCCGGGTCACACCCCCTGACCGGCCACTACGCCACGGCCCGCGAAGCTGGTTGAATCCTGTGCGTTCCCGCGGCGACGCCCCCGGGAACGCAGTCGACGTTCCGCGCGCGCCGCTCCTGCGGAGGCCGCGTCCAGCCGTGGGGAGACCATGACCGAGGCCAGCCACGCCCCTTCGGACCACACCTCGAACACGCCGCCGGCCTCCACGGACCCGGTGAAGCCCGCAGACCAGGAGGAGCGGACGGCCGGCACGGGAGCGGCTGATCAGCCGGCGGAGAGCGGGGCCACGGGCGATCCGGCGAAGGGCGAGCCGGACCGGGAGGGCTCGTCATCGGCGGCCTCCGGGCCGGCGGGGCTCGCATCGGCTGAAGGAGAGTTGACGCGTCCGTCGGCCGCTGCGCACCCCGCACGGACTGCTGAAGCGGACCAGGCACCGGCGCAGAACGCCGAGACGGCAACGTCTGGGCCCCACAGGACGGAGACCGAGGGGGCCGGGTCGGCAGGCGCCGGGGTGGACGCCGGGCCTGGGCCTTCCGGGACGGACTGGGCCGCGGGAGACGCCGGGGTGGGTCGGGCCGGCTCGGGAGACGCCGGGGTGGACGCCAGGGTGGCTCGGGGCGGCTTGGGAGACGCCGGGCTGGCGCAGGCCGGATCGGCAGGCTCCGGGGTGGAGCGGCCCGGGGCGGAGTGGGTCGGCGGAGACGTCGGGGCGGCCGGAGCCGCCGGTGGGGACTTCGAACTGCCCAAGCCGGTGTCGGAAGCCACGGCCAGTACATCGGAAGCGACGGACAGGTCAGGGGCGGACGGAGTCGCCACGGATGCCGTGTCGTCCCAGCCGGGGGACGGCGCCTGGGCGGCCCCCACCGGACGCCCCAAGCCGTTGCACGACCCCGACCCCTACAGCACCCCGCCGTACGGCGAGCCGGGCCCCTGGGCGCCCGCACCGCCCGTACAGCACCCGGCTGCCCGGAGCACGCCCATGCCCGCCCCCACGTCCCCCTCGGGCACCGCACCCGCGACCCCCGCCACGGCACCGGGAGCTCCCACCCTCCCCATCCCGTCCCCCGGTGCCCCGCCCCATGGAACTCCCGCCCCCGGCGCACCGGCCCCCGGTACCGCAGCCACCGGCGTTCCGGCCCCTGGCGCCCCGCCCCACGGCACCCCCGCCCCCGGCGCACAGCCCTCCAGCGCACCGGCCCCCGGCACCGCACCCGCCGGCGCTGCCACCCCCACCCTCGACGCCCTGATCACCGCCACTTCCACCCCCACTTCCACCCCCCTCCACCCCCAGCCCGCCCCGCACCCCCCAGCGGCATCGGAAGGGCGTTACGACCCCTGGGTTGCCGCGTTGTCTCATGACCGGCGCTTGCAGGGGCCTCTTCAGCAAACCGGGGCCGGGGTGCTGACGGAGCAGCGGCGGAGGCGGCGGGGGAGGCGGTTGCTCGTGGCGTGGAGTCTGGTGATCGCCGTGGTGTCCGGAGGGATCGGCGGGGTCGCCGGGGCCTGGGTCGAGCGGGCGCGGTCGGAAGGCGAGGTGCGGCTGCCGCAGCCGGGGCGCGTGCCGGCGGGGCGGGCGCCGGACAGCGTGGCCGGGATAGCCGCGCGTGCGCTGCCCAGCGTCGTCACCCTGCACGTCAGCGGTACCGACCAGGCGGACACCGGCACCGGCTTCGTGCTCGACACCCAGGGCCACATCCTCACCAACAACCACGTCGTCGCGCCCGCCGGATCGACGAGCGGCGCCGTCTCGGTGACGTTCAGCAGCGGGGACACCGTCAAGGCGAAGATCGTCGGCCGCGACAGCGGTTACGACCTCGCCGTCGTCCAGGTGCACGGTGTGCGCGGACTCGCCCCGCTGCCCCTGGGCAACTCCGACGACGTCCGGGTCGGCGACCCCGTCGTCGCCATCGGCTCCCCCTACGACCTCGCCAACACCGTCACCTCCGGCATCATCAGCGCCAAGGAACGGCCCATCACGGCCGGCGGGGAGAAAGGCGACGGCAGCGACGTGTCGTACGTCGACGCGCTGCAGACCGACGCCCCCATCAACCCGGGGAACTCCGGCGGCCCGCTCCTCGACTCCCGGGCGCGGGTGATCGGCATCAACTCGGCCATCCGTTCCGCCGACGGCGGCACCGACCCGCAGAGCGGCCAGGCGGGCTCCATAGGGCTCGGCTTCGCCATCCCCGTCAACCAGGCCAGGCGCGTCGCCGAGGAGCTGATCGAGGACGGCCACGCCACCCACCCGGTGATCGGGGTCACACTCGACATGGCGTACACCGGCGACGGCGCACGTATCGACAGCCACAGCGCGGGCGGCGGCCCCGCCGTGCGCACGGGCGGCCCCGGTGACCGGGCCGGGCTCGCGGCGGGCGACGTCATCACCGCGGTCGACGGGCAGCGCGTGCACACGGCCGAGGAGCTGATCGTGAAGATCCGCGCCCACCGGCCCGGCGACCGGCTACGGCTGACGGTCCGGCGCGACGGCACGGACCGGGAGATCCGGCTCCGACTGGGCGCGGCGGCGCAGAACTGACGCACGTCTCATTGCGGGACGGTACCGGTCGGACGGGAACGCCGGGTACCGTTGAGCGACCGAGGACATCGCAAGGAGCGTCAGGTGTTCAATGACATAGGGCCAATGGAGCTGCTGACGATCATCGTCATCGCTGTGCTCGTGTTCGGTCCGGACAAGCTCCCGAAGGTCATCCAGGACGTGATGCGCACGATCCGGAAGATCCGCGAGTTCTCGGAGAGCGCCAAGCAGGACATCCGCAAGGAACTGGGCCCGGAGTTCAAGGACTTCGAGTTCGAGGACCTCAACCCCAAGACGTTCATCCGCAAGCATCTGGACAGCGACGAGCTGGGGCTGAAGGAGATCCGCAACGGCTTCGACCTGAAGAAGGAGATGGCCGAGGTCACGGACGCGGTGAAGAGCTACGACACCGATGTACCGGCGTCGCCCGCGTCCTCCTCGTCGTCGTCGTCGTCCGTCGTGCCGGCAGCGCGCGTCGACATGGCCAAGAAGTCCGGGGAGCCGGGGCAGGACGACCGCCCGCCGTTCGACGCGGACGCCACCTAGCGGGCCCTCGCGCGCCGGCCGCCGACACGCGCGCGCGGGCGTACGCCGCGCACGTGACGCGTTTCATAACAGGCACCCGTCGCACACGGCCTGAACAGGCCGTTCGCGCGACCCACGCATCCAGCGCCTGCCCTGCGCCTGTCACCGGTGTGGATATGCTGCCGAGTTGTTGTGCGGACCGGACGAGTACGCCCGAAGGGGGGCGGGCCACCGCTGGTCCGACGAGAGCGAGGAGGCGTCCGGGCAGATGGAGACGACGAGTCGGGTGGGCGCACAGGCGCCGGTCGCGGAGGGCGCGCAGCAGTCCCCCTCCGCCCGGCGCACGGTCGACGGTTATCTGCAGGCTCCCTTCCCGTGGTACGGCCTCGACGAGGCGTTCACCGGACCGCGCTGGCTGATGCAGGTCGGCACGACGGCCGACGGCGCCGTCGAGCACGGCTCGATCGGGCACGGCGACGAGCCCTCCGTCCGGTGCGAGGCCGTCGCCGCCGGCGAGCCGCGGGAGAAGTTCGCGGTGGTCGTCACCGTCGCCGCGCAGCCGTCCCGCAGGAGCGCCGACGGCACGGGGCTGCTGGAGGCCACGTCGGTGTCCTCGGCGGCGTGGCTGGCCGGGGTGGGGCTGCTGTCGTTCACCTGGCCGGGGCAGATGGACCACAGCCTCCGGGACGACTGGCTGGAGCAGCAGACGGAGACGGCGTGGGCGCTGGCCGACGATCTTGAGGGGCCGGAGTGGAGCCGCCTCTCCCTCCCGGTGGACGGGGTGGCGTCCTCTTTCTATTACCGGGAGTCCGAGTTCGGCTGGGTGCTCGCCGGCTCCACCGAGGCGGGCGTGCACCTGGGGGCGTACGGGCGGGGAATGAGCGCTTACGGGCTCGGATTCTCGGTGATCAAGGACATCGCCGCTTACGCGTAGGGGCACGGGACCCGGGGACGGCCGTTCCGGGTCCTGTCCGGCAGGGCCGCTCAGCGTGTCAGGTGGTACCAGATCGTGATGGCTGCCCCGAGCTGGACGAGGAGCCAGGCGATCTGGCCCGACAGGCCGCGCAGCTGGTAGATCGACACCAGCAGGGCGAGAGGGCTGGGCCAGTACTGCCGCTCCGCCCGGAAGGTCGCCATGTCCATCCAGAGGCTGGTGAGCGTCAGAACGCTGAGCAGGAGCACGCTGTACAGGGTGAGCTGGCCGGGATCCGTGTCGGTGATTCTTCTGAGCAGAGTGGCCAGCAGCACCGGCACGCTGTAGGCGGCTGTCAGGATCCACGCACGCACCTGGCTCCGGCGACCCGGCAGCAGACGCCACAGCGCCCCGAAGGTGAAGCCGGCGCCGGCCCACGCCAACTGATAGAGGAACAACTCCGCGACGACATCCGGGATACCGGTGAGGCCGTACAGAATCTGCGTCGAGGCGAAGGGATCCCTCGCCTCGAAATACAGGAGAAGGCCGGTGGCCGGAATTCCGAACCAGAAGGCAAGACGCGCGGCGCGGAGCGCGTTGTGCCACCAGTGCCCCTCTGGCCCCCACGCCAGGGCGACGTCCAGTACGGAAATCCTCTCGGGCGGCTCGATCCCTTCGCACCCCTCGACCAGCCACTCACGCAGCCCGTGCAGTTCGGCTTCCAGTTCCTGGCAGGTGACATCGTCGGCCCTGCCCTGGTCCAGCAGGTACATCCGGTGGTTCACACCACGGTATGCGTGGGCTTTTTCCAGCAGTTCGCATCGGTGCTCCTCGGTGCCCAGCCGCTGCACGCGGAAGCAGTCGCCCAGCATGCTCAGGACGGACCACCGGCGCCCCACGGCGAGGACGGCGTACAGGGAAAGGATGTTCAGCAGCAGCCAGATGCCGTAGAACGCGTTGGCGCCGGCGAATCTGGCGGCTCGCAGCCCGACGAAGAAGGCGAACATCGAGGTGATCAGCAGCAGATCCGGATTGCTCGGTCCGAGTGCGAAGGGCTCGGCTCGGGTGCCGCCGTCCGCCCGGGCGGGTCTGTTGCGAAAGTGCAGCAGGGCCAGCAGCGCGACGCCCGTCAGCACCCAGCTGTAGGCGACGAGCCAGACGAGGTCGGTGAAGAAGAAGCCCTCCAGCAGGCCGTCGATGTAGCGGTGGTACGGGGTGGGGTCACGGGGCTCGGCGAGCCAGTGGACGCGCACCCAGGTCCGCTTGCCCACCCACAACGCGTATCCGAGCAAGACCCCGGCCAAGACCGCCAGCAGGGCGCCGACCGCTGCGACGCACCGGCCCGGTGCCCGGTCCCACTGCGCGGCCCAGCGCCCGCGCACGAAACCTCCTTCGAGGGCGAAGCGCCAGGCCCAGGCGGCCATCGCGGCCATCCACAGCCACACGGTCGCCAGGCCCAGGACGACGAGTCCGGTCCGGCCGACGGCCGTTGCCGTCTTCGGTTTCAGGCCCTCTGGAAGTCCGAACGCGTCGTGCACCAGGACCACGAACAGGCCGGCGGCCGCGACCGCACACACGGTCCCGATGACCGCACGCGCCTGACGGCGCTGGATCTCGGAGCGGGTCGGCGCGTCAGGCACCGCACCGCGGGCGGGCGGTGACACGCCGCGGCTCCAGGGACGTGCGACGAGGATCAAGGCCACGCCGGCGGGGATGAAGAGAAGGGCGTGCGACCGAGGTGAGAGGTGGCTCTGTGAGGCCAGCAGCAGGAGCGTCAGGGCGATGGCCGCGCTGAGAACGGCCCACTGCAGCATCGTCTGGACAGGGCTCAAGTCGCCCGTGCCGGCGGCGACGCGCGCCCTCACCTGCTGCGCGCCCGGTGCCTCCGGCACCGTTCCGCGCCCGGCGACCGCGTCCGCGCGTCTGGTGCGCAGCGCGGCCAGGACGATCACGATCGAGGCGCCCACCCACCAGGAGGCCACGCCTGCCGTGCTCAGGGCGGACCGGCCGAGCTCCTCGGCCAGGGTGCGTTGCCAGGGCAGATCAACCGCGACCGCGACCTTCCCGGGGACCTGGTTCTTCCACACCAGGTCGTCCTCGCTGGACGACCAGGCCTGTTCCGAAAGGTCGTTGAAACGAAGGCCGCCCAGATCGGCGTCGATCTCGCTCCAGCGGATCGTCTGGAACGTCGGCGGCCTCAGGTAGATCGTCCATGTCTTCCCTTGGGGCATGATCTCCCAAGGGCCCACATGGACGCTGTGCATCTCCTGGGAGATCCAGGTGTACGCGACGTACCGCACCGTGACGTGATCACCCTTGGCGGTCACCACGGGGTCGTAGGGGTGCCATTCGTTCTGGTCGCCGGGAGGCCTGTCGCCACGCAGCAGACATCGCATGGCCTGGCGGTACTGAGGGGATCTCTCACTGAACGTCAGATGCCGTGCGAGCCGCCACTTCCGCGGAACGCTCACCGTCATGTCCGAGGTGACGAGGGGATAGGTGCGCTTGTGCTCGTCCAGGCGGATCGTGGCGTGGACGGTGCTGTCGCGCAGGCCGTCCGACGGGCAACCGGCACCGGTGCTCCGCTGCTGCGCCTGGGCGGTGCCGCACCCGCATCCGCACACCACCAGCACGATGAGCGACAGCAGCCGCCACCACCACCGAATCATCGCCATCGCAGCGACCCCTCTCCGTGTCCCGCGGCGAATCTAGGCAGGGTGCTCTGCCTGTCATGCACAGACACACTGCGGGAGGCCTCAGGCATACCCCATCGGACGTGCCGTTGGCATTTGCGGGTCTTTGTCCGGGGACCGACAATGGAAGCCGGTGACCGTCAGCCGATTGACGGAGGAACCATGACCGAATCCAGAGTGGCTCCGGCGAGAAATCCGCTGCCCTCCTTCGAGGAAGCCGAAGGACTCGGGCCCCAGGACGCGGAGTTCGTCAAGGACCTCGTGGCGGTACTGGAAAAGCACGGCAATCTGAACCGTTTCGGCCTGTGCCTGCTGCACGACCACTTTCCGCTCGCCGCGGACGAGGTGCTGGTGGAGACGAACGACCCCCGGGCGCGCACGCTGCACGCCCATGTGGAGAAGGCGGACGCGACACGGCACGCCAAGGCATCGCAGTGGCGGTTCGTGCCGCACGCCGGCCGCGAGGCGGGTGCGGAGCCCGGCGAGGCCTCGTATGCGGAGATCATGCTGTGCACCAGGCTCGACCTCTGCCCCGGGCACGGGCAGGACCGGGACCACCGAGCCTGAACACGGCGAAGGGGCGGCCGGTAGCCCGTGGGCGGCCGCCCCTTCGGCAGTTGCCTGCTAGAACTTGTTCTTCGGCGTGATCCCCAGCGACAGCCCCGACAGACCCCGCTGGCGGCCCCCCAGCTTCCCGGCGATCGCCTTCAGGGCGCTGCCCGCCGGGGAGTCAGGGTCGGTCAGGACGACCGGCTTGCCCTCGTCGCCGCCCTCGCGGAGGCGGACGTCGATCGGGATGCTGCCGAGGACCGGGACCGTCGTACCGGTCGTACGGGTCAGGCCGTCGGCGACCAGCTGGCCGCCGCCCGTGCCGAAGACGTCGACCATCTCGCCGCAGTGCGGGCAGGGCAGGCCGGACATGTTCTCGACCACGCCGACGATCTTCTGGTGGGTCTGCACGGCGATGGAGCCGGCCCGCTCGGCGACCTCGGCCGCCGCCTGCTGAGGGGTCGTCACGACCAGGATCTCGGCGTTCGGGATCAGCTGGGCGACGGAGATCGCGATGTCGCCGGTGCCGGGCGGCAGGTCCAGGAGGAGGACGTCGAGGTCGCCCCAGTAGACGTCCGCGAGGAACTGCTGGAGCGCGCGGTGCAGCATCGGGCCGCGCCAGACGACCGGGGCGTTGCCCGGGGTGAACATGCCGATGGAGATGACCTTCACGCCGTTCGCGGACGGCGGCATGATCATGTTCTCGACCTGGGTGGGGCGGCCGTCGGCGCCCAGCATGCGCGGCACCGAGTGGCCGTAGATGTCGGCGTCCACGACACCGACCTTCAGGCCGTCGGCGGCCATGGCCGCCGCCAGGTTGACCGTCACCGAGGACTTGCCGACGCCGCCCTTGCCGGAGGCGACCGCGTAGACGCGGGTGAGGTTGCCGGGCTTGGCGAAGGGGACCTCGCGCTCGGCCTGGCCGCCGCGCAGGGCCGCGGCCAGCTCCCTGCGCTGCTCGTCGCTCATCACGTCGAGGGTGACGTCGACGCGGGTGACGCCCTCGACCCGGGAGACGGCCTGGGTGACGCGCTCGGTGATGGTCTCGCGCATGGGGCAGCCGGAGACCGTCAGGTACACGGTGACCGCGACCGCGCCGTCCTCTCCGATCTCCACCGACTTGACCATCCCCAGTTCGGTGATGGGGCGGTTGATCTCGGGGTCGTTCACCGTCGCCAGTGCCTCGCGCACCGCGTCTTCCGTAGCCATGAGAACGATGGTACGGCGCGCCGAGGGGCGTCCGGGATGCCCCTCAGCGGTCGTCTGTGTCACGTCCCGGCGACCGTTCCGACCGTTCTGCCGGGAATACGACATGGCCGGGATGCCCGTCGTGCCGTCGCCGCTCGTCCAGCTCCTTGACGAGGTCCTGCAGCTCGGAGCGGATCCAGTCGCGGGTCGCGACCTCGCCGAGGCCCAGGCGCAGCGCGGCGATCTCCCGGGTCAGGTACTCGGTGTCGGCGATGGACCGCTCGTTCTGCTTGCGGTCCTGTTCCAGGTTGACCCGGTCCCGGTCGTCCTGCCGGTTCTGCGCGAGCAGGATCAGCGGCGCGGCGTAGGAGGCCTGCAGGGACAGCACCAGCGTCAGGAAGATGAACGGGTACGGGTCGAACCGCAGATGGCTGGGCGCGGTGATGTTCCACGTCAGCCACACGAAGATGACGACCGTCATCCAGACGATGAAGCGCCCCGTGCCCAGGAAGCGGGCGATGCGCTCCGACAGCCGCCCGAAGGCCTCCGGGTCCCACTCGGGCAGCACCCGGCGCCGCGGCGGGCGCGGCTGGTCCAGCCGGGGCGCGCGGGGCCGCGTGGCGGCCGTGGCCCCCACGGGGTGGCGTTCACGGGTCGCGGTGTCACGCTCGGGAGCCATGGCTGCCCACCCCCTCGTTGTTCTCGTCGTTCAGATGGAACTCCGTCTCCCGCCAGTCCACGGGGAGCATGTGGTCCAGCACGTCGTCCACGGTGACCGCGCCGAGCAGCGCCCCGGACTCGTCCACCACGGGCGCGGCGACCATGTCGTACGTGGCGAAGAACCCGGCGATCAGGCGCAGCGCCGCGTCCGGGGCCAGCGGCTGCAGATCGGTGTCGACGATCGAGCTGACCAGGTTGTACGGCGGCTCGCGCAGCAGCCGCTGGAAGTGGACGGTGCCCAGGTACTTGCCGGTCGGCGTCTCGTCCGGCGGCCGGCAGACGTAGACCTGGGCGGCGAGCGCCGGGGACAGGTCGGGGTTGCGGACCCGGGCGAGGGCGTCGGCGACGGTGGCGTCCGGGCGCAGCACGATCGGCTCGGTGGTCATCAGACCGCCGGCCGTGTGCTCCTCGTACGACATCAGGCGGCGCATGTCGGCCGCGTCGGACGGCTGCATCAGGCTCAGCAGCCGTTCCTTGTCCTCCTCGGGCAGCTCGCCGAGCAGGTCGGCGGCGTCGTCGGGGTCCATGGCCTCCAGGACGTCCGCCGCGCGCTCCTCCTTCAGCTTGCCGAGGATCTCGATCTGGTCGTCCTCCGGCAGTTCCTCGAGCACGTCGGCCAGGCGGTCGTCGTCCAGCGCGGCGGCCACCTCGGCGCGCCGCTTGGGGGAGAGGTGGTGCAGCACGTTGGCGAGGTCGGCGGGGCGCAGCTGCTCGAAGGTGGCGAGCAGGCTCTCGGCGCCCTGGCCGTGCTCCTCCAGGGAGAAGCCGGTGACCGCCGACCACTCGACGGTCAGCGTCTCGCCCTTGGCCCGCCGGAAGGCCCCGCCCTTTCTTCCCTTGCGGACGAAGACGCGGTCGACCTCCCAGTCGCGGCGGGCGGGCAGCTGCTGCACGGACAGGTCGAGGACGGTGACCTCCTCGCCGGTCTCCGCGAGCGTCACCCGCCGGTCCAGCAGCTCGCCGAAGACCAGCCGCTCGGTGGGCCGCTGCTCGAAGCGCCGGACGTTCATCACGCCGGTGGTGATGACCTGCCCGGACTCGATGCCGGTGACCCGGGTCATGGGCAGGAAGATGCGGCGCCGGGTGGCCAGTTCGACGACCAGGCCGAGCAGCCGTGGGGGCCTGCGGCCCACGCGCAGCATCACGACCAGGTCGCGCACACGGCCCACCTGGTCGCCGTTCGGGTCGAAGACGGGGACCCCGGCGAGGTGCGAGACGAAGATCCGGGGGGCGCCGGCTGCCATGGCTGTGCTTCCTCTGCTGACGTGGCTCAGGAATCGCCCAGTGTTCGGGTGTTCCGCTCTCTTTGTGGATTGATCGCTGAATTGCTCGGATTTGCCCGCTCGGGTGCGCTTCAGGCTAGCCCGTACCGGTCGGATACGCCCTGGTGGAGGGTCCGGACGGACTCGCTCCGCCGGGCGGCCGAGGCACCGGTACGCTGCGGTCCACCGCTCAGGAACCGTCAGAAAGGCGACCTCACCTGTGACTGCGACTCCCCAGGGCCGTACCCGCCGGGCCGCGCTGGTGGCCGCGATCTGCGCCGGCGCCGTCGCGGGCGCGGCGGTGCTCACCGGGTGCGGCGGCGAGGATCCGGACGCGGGGACGAACGGCGTGGGCAAGCTGCCCCCCGACAGCATCCAGGCGAAGACGCGGGCCGCGGCGTCGGCGGCGTCCGCGGTACGGCTGTCCGGCACGGTCGTCACCAGCGGCCGTACGTACACGCTGGACATGCGGCTCAAGGACGACGGCGGCACCGGGTCGGTGACGTCGAAGGGGGCGACCTTCAAGCTGCTGCGGGTGGGCAGGCAGCTGTATCTGAAGGCCGACGCGGACTTCTGGAACGAGGCCGATGGCAAGGACGGCGGCGACGGCGCGGCGGCCAAGCTGGACGGCAAGTACGTCAAGGTGCCGCAGGGCGACCCCGCGTACAAGAAGTTCAGCGGCTTCACGGACAAGGACGTCCTCCTCGACGGACTGCTCACACTGCACGGTTCACTGGCGACGGACGGGCACCACGACGACGCGGGTACCCGCACCATCCGCATCACCGGCGACAAGGGCTCCGGCGGCAGCCTCGACGTCTCCCTGGAGGGCAGGCCGTACCCCCTCCGCCTGGTCCGCGCCGGCGGTGCGGGGACCCTCACCTTCTCCGACTGGGGCAAGGACTTCGCCGTGACCGAGCCCGCGAAGGGCGAGACCGTGGACTACGGCCGGCAGCTCCCGGCGTCCTGACGGTGCCGCCGGGCTTCCGGCCGGCCGGGCCCGGTTCTGCCGCCGGCCGGGTCCGTGCGGGCCGAGCGCCGTGTGCGGCGGACCGAAACCGACTGGAGGCGGGCCCAGCACCGCTTGCGGCGGGCGAAACCGGCCCAGGGCGGGCCGAGCGACCGTCGCGGCGGACCGAAGCGGCCGGCGTCGCTCGCCACCCGCACTCCTTCCGCGCCGCCAGGGTGATCAGCCTCCGCGGCGCGGCCGGGGGTCTCCCCGCTTCCCAGGGCAGTGGAGAAGGTCCTCAAGGCGGTGGAGGACGTGCCGGACCTCCCGGCCCCGGCGTCAGCGACGCTTTCGGCGCTTCATCAGCAGTCTCGGCAGACCCGCGGGCACCGGCTTCCGCGTGGTCGCCGGTGTCGCGACCGGCTGCTCGGCCAGGCTGCCGTCGGGCAACGGCGCCACGGGCCCCGCCGGAGTCAGGCGCAGCACCCGGCACTCGCGGGCCCAGCGCGCCGGCATCGCCTCGCCGTCGGGGGCGTTCAGGCGCTTGCCCTTCAGCTCGGCGACGGCCGCCTCCCACTCCTCGGAGCCGGAGCGCAGCTCGGAGACGGTCACGGGGAACGTCACCAGCCGGCCGCCCTTGTCCTTGCTGCGCACGGTGACCTCGGCGGACCCCCCGTCGACCAGCCCCTCGAGCGGCTGCTCGCCGGGCCCGTCGCCGACCAGGCACACCGCGCCGTCGTGCCACACGTGCCACAGCGCACGCGCGGCAGCGGCGCCCGCGCCCTTGACCCAGACGAGGCCGGACTTCTTCGAGGCCTCCTCGACGAGGGCCCGGTCGAGCAGCTCACGTGTCATGCGCCCAGCCTATCCAGCTCCCGGTCACAGCCAGCCGTTGCGCTTGAGCACCCGGTGGATGCCCACGCACATGGCGACGGTGACGCTCAGGACCAGGGGGTAGCCGTACTTCCAGTGCAGCTCCGGCATGTAGTCGAAGTTCATGCCGTACACACCGGTCACCATCGTCGGCACGGCGATGATCGCGGCCCAGGCGGTGATCTTGCGCATGTCCTCGTTCTGCGCGACGGACGCCTGCGCCAGGTTCGCCTGGAGGATGGAGTTGAGGAGCTCGTCGAAGCCCAGCACCTGCTCCTGGACCCGGGCGAGGTGGTCGGCGACGTCCCGGAAGTACTTCTGGATGTCCGGGTCGATCAGCCGCATCGGCCGCTCGCTCAGCAGCTGCATGGGCCGCAGCAGCGGCGCCACCGCGCGCTTGAACTCCAGCACCTCGCGCTTGAGCTGGTAGATCCGCGCCGAGTCCACACCGCGGGACACCCCGCCCTTGCGGCCCGGCGAGAAGACCTCGGTCTCCACCTCGTCGATGTCGTCCTGCACGGCGTCGGCGACCGCGATGTAGCCGTCCACGACATGGTCGGCGATGGCGTGCAGCACGGCCGAGGGGCCCTTGGCGAGCAGCTCCGGGTCGTCCTGCAGCCGGTGCCGCAGCGCCCGCAGCGAGCCCTTGCCGCCGTGCCGGACGGTGATGAAGAAGTCCCGGCCGGTGAAGCACATGACCTCGCCGGTCTCGACGACCTCGCTGTTGGCGGTCAGCCGGTCGTGCTCGACGTAGTGGATGGTCTTGAAGACGGTGAAGAGCGAGTCGTCGTAGCGCTCCAGCTTGGGCCGCTGGTGCGCCTGCACCGCGTCCTCCACCGCCAGCGGGTGCAGCCCGAACTCGGTCGCGATACCGGCGAATTCGGCCTCGGTCGGCTCGTGCAGGCCGATCCACGCGAAGCCGCCGTCGCGCCGCACCAGCCGCATCGCCTCCTGCGGGCTGAGCGGCCCCGCGCTCGTCACCCGGCGGCCGTCGCGGTAGACGGCGCAGTCCACGACGGCCGAGGACGTGGCCGGGTCGCGGGTGGTGTCGTACGACGACGGGCCGGTCTCCTTGCGCAGCGAGACGCGGGACGGACGGACCACGGCACGCAGATCACGGATCATCGACATGGGCAGGCTCCTTCGCGACAGGCAGCGAAAGACCGCGGGCGACGGCTGGAACTACCCGGAATGGGGACGTCCTGACTGCGGATGTTTGGCACGTCCACAAAGCGGGGAGCACCGCACCGTCGCGGTGGCGACTTCGCTACTGATGCAGAACTGTGGCGATCCGACGGATCACACGATCAGTCGGACCGGGCAAAGCGATACGAAGCGCTCTTCCGAAGGGCGACACGCACGGGAAGGCAGCAGCAGCCAGCCAGAAACCAGCCAGTGACTACATCAGCGGGCGGAAGAGCGAGTGGTACTGCACGGTCGACTTCGATCCATGACAGCCCCACCTCCTCCGGCCGGTCCCTCGTAAGGGAGTCTCAGGTGCCGGGACTTGACGGCATGCTCGGCATGCTGTCCCGAACCACCGGCTCAGCGTAGCAGCCGCCCGAAGTGTCAAGGCGCCGCTTTGCCCGCTACTGACGAGTTCTATGCTCACCGCATGGTTGATGTTCTTCCTCTGGTCGAGGCACGGCTGACCACCGCGCTGGGCGAGCCGGACGCCCGCGCCGCCGTCACCTTCCTCGGCACGGACCGCATCGAGGTGCTCCGGTTCCAGGAGGGGGACGTCCTCAGGTACGCCACCCTCGGCATGTCCGCGCACCCCATGACCGACCCCGCCGCGATGCTCGCCGACCCGGTCAGGGGCCCCCGCGCCGAGCTGGTGCTCTCCGTCCGCGCGGGCCGCGCCGACACGGACAAGGTGCTGCGCCCGCTGGCCGTGCTGGCCGCGTCCCCGCAGGTCGAGGGGGTGATCGTGACCCCGGGCGCCTCCCTGGACGTGGGTGAGCCGCTGTGGCCCGGCGCCCCCTTCACCTCGGTCCTGGTGGGCGAGCCCGGCGGCCTGGTGGAGGATCTGGAGCTGCAGGAGCCGCTGGAGCCCGTGCGGTTCCTGCCGCTGCTGCCGATGACCCCGAACGAGGCCGCCTGGAAGCGGGTGCACGGCGCCCAGGCCCTCCAGGAACGCTGGCTGGGCAACGGGACGGACCTGCGCGACCCGGCCCGCCGGTCCGTCCCGCTCGACTGATCCCGCAGTGACCGATCTCACCAACGCGAGCGCCGGCCCGGTCAGTTGGCGAAGACGGTGACCGAGTCCTCGGTGGCGTGCGCCGTCGCGTGCGCGGCCGCCTCGTGGGCGAGGGCCCGGCGCCGTACGGCCACCACGAGCGCGCCCAGCAGCGCGGTGAGGGCCGCCACCAGGAACGGCACGTGGATGTCGCTCCACTCCTGAAGCTTCGGCGCGAGGTAGGGAGCGGCGGCGGCCGCGAACCAGCGCACGAAGTTGTACCCCGCGCTGGCCACCGGGCGCGGGGCGTCCGACACGCCGAGGGCCAGCTCGGTGCAGACGGTGTTGTTCACGCCGATGAAGGCGCCGGACAGCACCGTGCAGACGATCGCGGCGGTGTGGCCGCCGTACCCGAGGACCAGGACGTCCGCGGCGAGCAGCACCAGCGAGCCGCCGAGCACCTTCAGCGAGCCGAACCGCTCCTGCATGCGCGGCGCCACGATCACGGAGAAGACCGCCAGCAGCACACCCCAGGCGAAGAACACCGCGCCGGAGCGGTACGGGGTCATGTCCAGCACGAACGGCGTGAAGGCCAGCACCGTGAAGAACGTGTAGTTGTAGAAGAAGGCCGAGACCGCTGCCGAGGCCAGACCGCCGTGGCCGAGCGCCCTGACCGGGTCCAGCACCGAGGTCCTGCGGGCCGGCTTGGGCTGCTCCTTCAGGAACGCCGTGATGCACAGGAAGCCGATCGCCATCAGCGTGGCCGTGCCGAAGAAGGGGTAGCGCCAGCTCAGGTTGCCGAGGACGGCGCCGAGCAGCGGGCCGCAGGCCATGCCGAGGCCGAGCGCGGACTCGTAGAGCAGGATCGCCGCCGCGCTGCCCCCGGCCGCCGCGCCGACGATCACCGCGAGCGCGGTGGAGACGAACAGCGCGTTGCCGAGTCCCCAGCCCGCCCGGAAGCCGACCAGCTGGCCGACGCTGCCCGAGGTGCCGGCCAGCCCCGCGAAGACGACCACGAAGGCGAGGCCGAGCAGCAGCGTCCTGCGGCCCCCGATGCGGCTGGAGACGAAGCCGGTCAGCAGCATCGCGACCGCGGTGATCAGGAAGTAGGAGGTGAAGAGCAGGGACACCTGGCTGGGGGTGGCGTGCAGGCCCTGCGCGATGGACGGCAGGATCGGGTCGACCAGGCCGATGCCCATGAAGGCGACGACGGAGGCGCCGGCCGTGGCCCAGACGGCCTTCGGCTGCCGCAGGAGTTCCATGTTCTCTCCGCTCTCTCCAACAAGTTAGCTCCGCTAATTAGTGTAAATTACACTCATTGTTCGATCCCGTTGCCCGCGGAAGGCCGTTCCCTCCGGACGGGTGATCGTCCTTGACGTGGGCGGGCCGGGGTAGGACCGTGGAGCCCTATGA